>CAWITE010000029.1:0-19610 GCA_963838905.1 uncultured Acidobacteriota bacterium | reverse complement strand
TCGATTTCGAAAAGGCCGGTGCGAACGCGGCGACTGGACCTGGCGGGCGCTTCCATAACCTCCACTCAAGGGAACCTGATTTTACTCCAGGACCCGGCTCCGTGGCTGGCCTAATAGCCCCACGGCCAAACAGAGCGGGAACGGCGGGATATCGCCGAGTACGCAGTGACGATCGCACGGGAGCGATGAAATCACGGTGCCGGCAGTGCGGTCTTTTCTGAATTCCTTCACCTTCCACGATCGTGTAAATGAAATCTGCCGGGACATCGTGCAGAGTTTCAACTTTGCCGCTTGGCCATTTGATTTCGATCTCGTCCATTCTGGCTTCGGTGCCGAGGCCGAAGTGCAGTCGCGGATCGTTCTGCGAAAGATAGCTGCCTCCGGCCCGAACCTCGTTGAATTGCACTAACCTTCCCGCTTTCACAGTCACCCGCGCCCCGATAGCCATCTTGTTGCTCTTTGTGCCTACTAACTTGAAGAGCACGCGGTGATTCTTGTTTCCTCCCTGATTCAGCAGCAGGGTTGGCGGTTCTCCCGTATTCATTACTACGATGTCAATATTTCCATCGTTATTGAGGTCGCCAAAAGCCGCGCCTCGGCGTGATGCATCCGGGATTCCAGCAAGCACGCTGGAAACGTCCTCGAAGGTGCCATCGCGGTTGTTGCGGAACAGCAACATGGGCTCGCGATAGCGGGGAGCGCCTGGGACTTGGTCCATCTGCGGATACACATGTCCGTTCGCGACGAACAGGTCCGGCCATCCGTCGTTGTCCATGTCAAAGAATCCGGTACCCCAACCCACCGGGTTGTACGTGGGCTTGGCGAGTTTTGCGGGATAGCTGACTTCGGAGAATCCCTGCTCTCCAAGATTGTGATACAGGCTGTCGGGTTGTTCGGTAAACGTGGTGACGAACACGGAGAGGCGGCCCTCGTGTAAATAGTCGCTCCAGTCCACTCCCATGTTGCCGCGCTCCGACCCATCGCCGCTGACCGCCGCTCCTGAGAGCATGCCGACTTCCTCAAACGTTCCATCGTGCTTGTTGCGGTAGAGGTAATTCGGTCCGGAATCGTTGGCGACATACAGATCGGGCCAGCCGTCGTTGTCGTAGTCGCCCCAGATTGCTCCCAGGCCGTAGTATTTGTTGGGGTCGTCGACGCCAGCCTTTTTGGAAACTTCTTCAAAGGTGCCATCCCCGCGATTGTGAAACAGCAGGTCGGACTCCCCGAGCATGCCCCACGGTCCGCACTGGACCGGAATTCCCTTAAAGCTGCAGTTCTTCTCATTCTTCCCGAAGTTGGGCAGGTGGTTCATGTCAAAGTGCACGTAGCGAGAAACGAACAAGTCCACATGGCCGTCGCGATCGTAGTCGGCCCAGGCTGCGCCGGTGCTGAATCCCCCGGCGGCCACTCCTGCCTTATCGGTGATATCCTCGAATTTGCAGTTGCCCAAGTTGTGATAGAGAGCGTTTCCGCCATAGCCAGTTACATAAATATCTGGCAGACCGTCGTTGTCGTAATCGGCGACGGCCACTCCCATGCCCCACCCTTTTCGCATGAGCCCGGCGGACTTGGTGATGTCGGTGAATTCGAAGCCGTCGTCCTGGTGATAGAGCGTGATCATGGGGTCGCCGCCTTGCTTGTAGCGGTCGACAGTCGATCCGTTCACCGTGATGATGTCGAGTCTGCCGTCGTTATCGCAGTCGATGAGGCCCACGCCGCCGCTCATTGATTCCACGATGTAGCGCTTTTCTGGGGACGAAATGTGGGAGACGGTCAGTCCAACTTGCTTGGCGACGTCTTCGAACTTGGGCAGTGGAGTTTTCGTGCGGACTGCTTGCGCAGAGGCAAAGACAGAGAACAACAGACCCAAGGAGAGAAATATTCGCATGATGAACCGGAAGCGACGATTATAAATGGAGCGTGGAGGCCGGGCGTCCTGTCCTCCATCCTTCATTTTGTGAAACATGCAGTCTTCGGGATGAAAGGTCAATCGGCGGGTGCCGGCGCGGGTTCTGGGACGTGTGCCTTGCCTCGCTCGCGCCATCCTTCGATAATCAGATATAGCACCGGAATGAAGAAGAGATTCAGAACGGTCGACATGATCATGCCACCGAATACCGTGGTTCCTACGGAGTGGCGTCCTTCCTGACCAGCGCCGTGGGCCACCATGAGCGGCACGACTCCCAGGATGAATGCGAACGATGTCATGAGGATGGGGCGCAGACGAATCCTGGCTGCCTCGACTGTGGCTTCCACCAGCGGCAATCCGCGTTCCCGCAACTGTTCGGCGAATTCCACGATCAGAATCGCGTTCTTGCTCGACAGTCCGATCAGCATCACCAACCCAATCTGACAGTAGACGTCGTTTTGCAGGCCACGCAGCGCTTGCGCGCCGAGCGCTCCTAGCAACGCCATCGGTACCGCCAGCAGCACGATGAAGGGCAGCACGAAGCTTTCATATTGCGCAGAGAGGGTCAGATACACGACCAAAACTCCCAGGCTAAACAAGATTATCGTTGTTCGCCCGGATGCTAGTTCTTCGAGCGATAGTCCTGTCCATTCGTAGGTAAAGCCCTGGGGCAAAACTTTCTTGCTCAAATCCTCCATGGCGGCGATCGCTTGGCCGGAACTGAAGCCCGCTCCCGCTGAGCCGTCAATTTCGGCAGAGCGGAACAGGTTATAGTGGCTGATGACCTGCGGCGTTGTGGTCTGAGTGACTGTGGCCAGGTTCTCAAGCGGAATCATCGCGCCTGTATCCGAGCGCACGTAGTACTGCTTCAAATCTTTGGCCTGTGAGCGGAATTGCTTATCGGCCTGGACGTAAACGCGATAAGAGCGATTGTTGAAATCAAAATCGTTGACGTACGCCGAACCCATGTAGACGCCCAGAGTGTCCGTGATCTGTTGCAGCGGCACGTGCAGGCTCTTGGCCTTCTCCCGATCGATGGTGACCAGGAACTGCGGATCGCTTGCAGTGTAACTGCTGAACAAGCCCGTCAGGTCTTTGCGCGCGTTGCCCTGGCGAACCATCTCCTGCGTGACGTTGGCCAACTCTTCCAAACTGTGCGAACCCTGGTCTTGCACTTCAAACTGGAAGCCACCGAATTGGCCCAGGCCCTGGACGGCAGGTGGCAAGAAGCAAAGGATCAGAGCTCCCGTGATTCCGGAGACAGAGCCGCGCAACCGGTTCACCACCGCGTCAGCGGAATGCTCGGCGCCTTTGCGTTCTGAGTAACCGGTGAGCCCCGCATAAATGATTCCGCGATTGGGTGCGCCGTTGCCGGTGATGGCGAAAATGTTTTCCACTTCCGGCATCTGGCGCATGATTGCGCTCACCTGATCTTCGATGTGCCTGACGTAATCCGCGGACGCGCCGGGCGGGGCCTGGATGACGACCGGGAAGTAGCCCTGATCTTCGTCGGGAACGAAGCCCGTCGGCACACGCTGGAAAATCATGAAGGTGAGCCCCAATCCTGCGAGAAACAGCAGCACCGCGGCCAGGCGGAAGCGGAGGAAAACGCGCAGGGATCGCTGGTACCCCTCGGTGATGGCGCCGATCACCCGATCAGTCTGGCGGAAAAACCATCCTTTTTTGCCGTGCTCGCGTCCGAGCAAAATTGCGGAGAGCGACGGCGTCAGGGTGAGCGCATTGAACGCGGAAATGGAAATGGAGAACGCAATCGTGAGCGCGAATTGCCGGAACAAGATGCCGGTAGTTCCGGGGAAAAACGCGACCGGCACAAACACGGCCACGAGCACTAAGGATGTGGCGATAACGGCGCCAGCCACTTCTCCCATCGCCGCCGAGGCTGCTTTGTGCGCGTCGCGCTCACCCTCCTGAAGATGACGTTCGATGTTTTCGATGACCACGATGGCGTCGTCTACCACCAGCCCGGTGGCCAAGGTGATGCCGAACAGAGTCAGCGTGTTAATGGAGAATCCCAGTAGCTTGACGAAGGCGAAAGTCCCGATCAGCGAAACTGGAATGGTGACCGATGGAATGATGGTGCTGCGCCAGTCTTCAAGAAATACGAAGATCACCAGAATGACGAGCACGATGGCTTCGACCAGAGTGACGAGAACGTCTCGGATCGATTCCCCCACGGCCTCCGTGGTGTCGAATGCATTTTCGTATTTCATTCCCGGCGGGAAGTGTTTCGAGAGCCGATCCAACTCCGCCAGCGCCCGGCGATCAACGTCGAGCGCATTCGCGGTGGAGAGTTGCAGGATGGCAATCCCGACGGCGTCGTGTCGGTTGTAGACCAGATCGGAGCTGTAGTCCTCCGCTCCGAGTTCTGCCCGGCCCACATCTTTGAGCCGGACCAAAGTTCCATTGGCATTCGCCTTGAGAATAATGTTTTCAAATTGCGTGGGCTCACTCAGACGCCCGATAGCCCGCACGCTGATTTGAAACTGCTGCCCGGCTTTGATTGGAGGCTGTCCTACTTGCCCGGCGGCGACTTCCACATTTTGTTCCTGCAGTGCGTTGACCATGTCGCTCGCCGTGAGGCCGCGACTTGCCATGCGCACTGGATCGAGCCACAAACGCATCGAGTATTTGCGTTCGCCGAAGATGACGACGTCGGCAACTCCCGGCACGCGCTTCAACGTGTCCTTCACGTAGACGTCCAGATAGTTGCTCATGAACAGAGGGGTGTAACGGTCGTCCGGGGAGTACACCCCGGCGCCGAAAACGAAGTTGCTCGACGACTTGGTAATCGTGATGCCGGTGGCTTTGACCGCGTTCGGGAGACGTCCCTGGGCGGTGTTCACCCGGTTCTGAATATCCACGGCGGCGAGGTCAGGATCACGGTCTAGCTCGAAGGTCGCGGTAATCGAACTGGAACCGTCGTTGCCACTGTCAGAGGTCATGTACTTCATTCCCTGCGCGCCGTTGATCTGCTGCTCGAGGGGAATGGTGACTGCAGACTCGACGGTTTGCGCACTTGCCCCGACATAGCCGCTACTGACGTTGACTTGTGGCGGGGCGAGGTTGGGGAATTGCGCGATCGGCAAAGTAGGAATTACGACCGCGCCCGCGAGAATAATCAGCAGGGCGCAGACAGTTGCGAATACCGGGCGGCGAATGAAGAAGTCGACGAACATGGGAAAATCTCAATGCGGCTTTAGGCTTCAGGCGTCAAGTCCTCGGGCTTTTGGGCTTCCACCAAAAGCCAAATCATTCTGAACGCTGGGCTCGAAGCCCACTGCCCGAAGCCTAAAGGCTATCCCTGTGGCGATACGGTCGCCCCGTCCACGAGGAACTGAACTCCCGAGACGATTACCTTGTCTCCAGGCTTTATGCCCTCGAGCACCACATAATCATTCCCGGTCATGTCGCCGATGCGCACTGCTTTCTGATGCGCCACCAGTTTGCCCTTCTCGTCCTCCGCCACAAAAGCGAAGTACTGTCCGCCGACACGCGACACTGCCACCACTGGAACGACGGGTCCCTGATGCATTCCCCAGATCACGCGGGCGCGAATGAACTGCAAATTGCGCAGGCGGTCCTCATTGTTGGCGATTCGCGACTTGATCAGCACCGTCTGCGTAGTGTTGTCCACTTGTGGCGATATGAAACTGATACGGCTGTCTGCCATCACCTGGCCGCTTCCGTCCACGATTTGCACCGGCATATTCATCTTGAGCTGAGACGAGCGCTCGACTGGAATGTAGACGTATGCTTCGAGGCTCCCGGGTTTGTCGACGCTGGTGAGCATCGTGGTCGTCGTTACGCGGTCGCCCACGTGGACCGGAATGTCGCCTATGATTCCGGTCGACGGAGCGGCCACGCGATAGTAGTGCAACTGCGTCCGCTGTTCCTGCACTTGTGCATCCAGCGATTTCAGTTGCGCTTTAGCGGTATCGAGCGCCGATTTGGCCTGGTCGAGATCCTGTTTCGCGACCACTCCGGCTGCAGCTAGGGCGCTGATCCGGTTGTACTGTTGTTGGGCATAGTCGAGGTTGGCTTCCTGAGCCGCCCGGCTGTGTTCCTGACTGTTCACCGTGGCTTGCTGCTTGGTGGGATCAATCTGCATCAGCACGGTGCCCGGCGTGACGTGGTCGCCCGAGTGCACATAGATATCCGTGATCTGCCCCTCGACTTGAGGCATAATGATGGCCGCGTCCCGTGATTTGAGAGTTGCAACGTACTCCGTGGTGTCGCTGATTGGCACCGACTGCGCCACTTGAATCTTGACTGGAATCGCCGCATCAGCCTGGGGCTGAGCGCCCTTCACGGAAGTCCCGGTGCAGGCCGTCCCGAGCGCGGCAAGGAGTATAGCCACTAGGAGCGCAATTGAGGGCGCGAGACGCGGTGTCGGACCCGCACGACCGTCCGGATTGAAAATCCTTCTCATCCCGAGGTCCCGTTTCCTGTACTTGCTCCCACTAGCCTAACAAGTAAACTTCAGATCGGCAAAGACTTACATCCACACGAATTAACCGAAAAGATTAAGTTCCACACAGTCACCGTTAGACTCGAAAACCCGAGAAAAGTTATCGCGACGATCCGACGGACTTCGGCAGCAGGCAGGTCAAGCATCTCGGGCAAAGCTGCAATGGCCTCCGATGTGAACCGACACTTCGCCTCTGCTACATTGTTGATGTCATGAAACCTGTCCGCAGTTTTGCCAGCGATAACAACGCCGGCGTTCATCCAAAGATATTGCAAGCCATAGCCGGCGCCAACCGGGGGCATGTGGTCGGCTACGGGGACGACGCTTACACCGAGGCTGCGGTTCGCAAATTCAAACAGCACTTCGGCGCTGATATCGAAGTTTTCATCGTGTTTAATGGTACGGCTGCGAACTGCCTGAGCCTGAAGGCGCTGACGGAGACTTATCAGGCTGTGATCTGCGCCGAAGCCGCACATATCTATACCGACGAATGCGGTGCGCCGGAGAAATTCACCGGCTGCAAACTTATTCCTATACCTGCGGCTGACGGCAAGCTCACGGTCGAGGCGGTTGGGCACGCCTATCACGGCATTGGCGACCAGCATCACGTTCAGCCGCGCGTGATCTCGATCACGCAAGTCACCGAAATGGGTACGGTTTACACCCCGAAGGAGATCCGCGATCTGGCCCGCTTCGCCCATGACCGCAACATGTTTCTGCACATGGACGGCGCGCGAATTGGCAATGCCGCCGTCAGCCTAGGCCTGACCCTGCGAGAAGCTACTCGGGACTTGGACGTCGACGTTCTTTCTTTCGGTGGAACCAAGAACGGGGCTATGGGCGCCGAAGCCGTGGTTTTCTTCAATAAGAAGTTCAGCCGCGATTTTCTTTATCTTCGCAAGCAGGGAATGCAGTTGGCCTCGAAAATGCGCTTTATCTCGGCTCAACTGGAGGTCTTGCTCACGAGTGATCTGTGGCAGAACAATGCCCAGCACGCAAATCGGATGGCCAAGTTGCTGCAAAAAGAAATCAGCAAAATCCCGCAGGTGAAGATTGTTTATGAGGTGCAAGCCAACGGCGTATTTGCCCAAATTCCGCGCAAAGCCATCGCCCGGCTGCAAAAGCGCTACTTTTTTTACGTATGGAACGAGGAGCAGTCGGTCGTCCGCTGGATGTGTTCTTTCGACACCACCGAACAGGATGTGAAGCAATTCGCCAAGTTCGTGGCCGAAACAATCAATGGGTGAAGCGGGCGTGGAAACGTAACGCAACGCTGATGTTCGCAGCCCGATTCAGTTCCACAATCGCTCTTTTAGGCGCAGGATCACGTTGGGCCATCCGCTCTTGTAGCGTAGAAGCACAGTGGCGTGAACGGTCTTAGGATACGGTGACGTCCTGTTGCTGAACACCAGATCGTAGACTCCGGCACCTGGAAGGGAAGCATCGATCACGGCACCGCTTGTCGAATTGGTTTGGTAGATGGTCGCCGTGGAGTAGCCAGTGCTCCACACCGCAAAGGCAGGGTTGGTCAGCACGTAGGCTTCGATCCCAGTGTCGGGGTCCTTTGCACTCTCATTGTTACCGCCTTTACCGTGCCGCGGGGTGACCAGAGATGCGCTGAACTCGCCGGTCACGGTGACATCCATCGCGCCGGGTGGAACCGTAAACTCATGAGAAGAGAAGCTGCGCGGGTTCACCGACACGGAAGCGTCAACGACGGTTTGCGCCTGGGACCAATGGACGAATTCCTGTACCTCCCGTGCCGCTGGACTTTCACCGGTTACGGCCCACAGCACGGCCCCGAGCAAAACCAGGACGAACGACCACACTAGAATTCGGCGTTGCCGCCGAGCCCGCAAAAACGCCATGCACTCGGCCAGCACCGTCGCCAGGGCTTCGAGGTTTCCAGTTGACGGCGCGGGCCGTCCACATTTCAGGCAGAACGCGGCGGCCGGAGGCAGGCTCGTACCGCAACTGACACATGACAATTGAGATGGAGTCGCCGCGGGCAGAGCTTTAATCGCCGCCCCATCAGTCTTCTGCCCGCATTTCAAGCAGAATTGTGAACCACTCGGCATGTCCGTGCCGCACCATCTGCACAACATATCGGCCTCGCGCTGGTCGAAATTCCGGCCCGATCTGCGCTCCAACAGAACTGGACAAATATACTCGTCTTTTTAGATATAGGAAGAAGAAGAAATCGCCCGGTATCCGGCAGTGTTCATTCGCGACGGCTCCACAGGATGTTAGCCAGTTCGTAAGTTCGTGTTGGGAATGGTTCAGGTTCATCCACTGCAACGGCGACAGGTGAGAGTCCAGGCGGCTATTGATTTTTGGCCATTCTTCTACTACAGTGTCGCTCACTCCCCCGAGATTTGGGGAAGGATTGTCTTTTCGGAAGATGAGATGGGTCGAAATTGGCTTAATTTACTCCTGATTTGCTCTCTGGCGATCATTGTGCCGAGCTGTGGGAGTGGGCAACAGTTGGTGTCCATCGCCATTCAGCCCACGGTCGAAACCTTCGGGTCCTCAACCACGCCGGTGAACGAAGACACGGGGCTGAAGGTTCAACTTAGGGCGCTTGGTTCCTATATACATCCGCCAGCGACAAAAGATATTACGAACACGGTTACTTGGGCCTCAAATACGGCAGACATCGCGACCGTTAACTCTGCAGGTGTGCTAGGCGCCGCTGGCGTGGCGTGCGGAGATGCTCTCATTTCGGCAACGGTGACAACAAACAGGAGCAGTGGGAATATCTCCTCACAGGGTGCCCTCGTGACCGGATACATGACCGCAAGCGTCGTGTGCTTCTCCGGGCTAACCTTGACGGTGGACTTCGCCGGCAACGGATCCGGTACTGTAACAAGCTCTCCTCCGGGCCTTAGCTGTGCCGGGACATGCGGTGCGAGCTTTGCGTCGGGAACTACGATTATACTCACCGCCGTGCCAAACAGCGGCTCGTCTTCCGCGAGTTGGTCCGCGTGCGACTTCGTATCCGGGGTATCCGGGCAGATCTGTACTGTAAGCAACCTTAGTAGCAATCGCACCGTAACGGTAACCTTTAATTGAAAGCTAGCCGAGGCGCCGAGCGTTAGCCCTCATCGAGCATCTTCTCCAGCGTCGGCTTGTGCTTCTGGGTTTTTTTCTTGCGATTGGGAACTACCCGTGAAGCTGGAGGCGCACCGATTTGCTCCCGGGCCATGGTCTTCACCGCTTCCACGGCTGTAAAGCGCTTCGATTTTTTCTTCTTTGCCATTGCTCTCATCTTGCCATAGCTGATCCTGCGGTGACGTGCAATAATACAAAGCTATTGAAGAGTTCAGCGGAGTAGATGGCGCGGCCTGGCCCACGACTAACGGCGAGCGGCCAACGACCCTATGGAAGAACGCGAGTTTTTTGATGAACGGCCTGAAAAGAAGATGGCGACGTTGAATTGTCCGCATTGCCAGCAGGCTGCTGAATACGAAATCAACTGGCTGGTGCGCACCAAGAAGAAACAGCTTTCCGGCCGTGCCGACGAGCGCGACCGCGCCCGCTTCGCTAAAGCCAAATCCTACATGCTACGCCGCGATGACATGATGGCCTGCAAGAATATGCGCTGCCGCAAGCGCTTCGAGATTTCAGGCGTGCAGTCGGTTGTGTTTACCGAGTAGCTCGTTTTGCCTCCGCATTTCCTCTCTTTCCAGCGCTCATTTATACTGACTGGTTTCCCCATGACTGGTTGATGGTTTTTGTGGAGACGTTGTTGGCAACGTCTTAGCCCACGAGGCTCCGACCAGCCGGACACAAAGGAGCTTTTGCTTGAAGATTCTGGTCTGCATGAAACAGGTGCCGCAGAAGGATGCGCCGCTCAAGCTGAACGAGTCCGGTACCTGGATTCGTGACGACGTGTCCTACGAGGTCAACGAGCCCGACGCCTACGCCTTAGAGGAATCGTTGCGACAGAAAGAGAAGCACGGCGGAGAGGTCGTGGTCATTACTTCCGGCCCGCCCCGTGCCCAACAGGTTCTGCGGGAAGCTCTCGCCAAAGGCGCTGATCGCGCCATTCATCTTGAAGACAACGCCTTCGTTGGGCTGGACGCATTCAATACTGCGCGAGCTTTCGCCTCCGCCATTAAAGATGAGACATTCGACCTGATCTTTACCGGGTTGCAATCCGACGACTACGGTTATGCGCAAACCGGAGTCGTGCTGGCGGAACTGCTGGGCTGGCCTCACGCCACCATCATCATGCAAATCGAGAAAAGCAACGCTGGAATTCGCGTCAAGCGAGAACTCGAGGCTGGCTACTTCCAGTTCGTGGACATGCCGCTGCCCGCGGTTCTGACTATCCAGTCGGGCATCAACAAACTGCGTTATGCCACGCTGATTGGTATCAAGCAGGCCAAGAACAAGCCGCTGCGCAAGGTCGCGATGACGGAGGTGCAGTCGGCGGTGACGGGAAATCTGCAGAAGATTGATCGGCTGTACGTGCCCCAGAAAACCAAGAACACGGAGTTCCTGGAAGGTTCAGCTGGTGAAGTGGCCAAGAAGTTGGTGGACAAGCTGCGCAACGAAGTGCGTGTGCTGTAGTTACCGCCGCAAACGTCGAGCTTCGCTCGGCTGGACAGCCGAGGGCGGCTGTCCCCACGTGATTTAGTGAAGCTAGGAGCTAGAAGCTGCATTTATGCCTGACACAATCTTAGTCGTCGTTGAACAACGAGAAGGTAAACTGAACCGCGTCTCCTGGGAGACGCTCACCGCGGGTCAAGCTCTTGCGGCTGAGACCGGCTGGACACTCGAAGCTGCAGTGGTCGGCGGCAGCGTGGGGAATTTTGCCAACGAAGTTGCAGCCAAGAAGGTCTCGAAGGTTTACGCCGTCGAATCGGCCAAGCTCGAGCCGTATACCCCAGACGCCTTTTCAGCAGCGCTTAAACCATTCATCGAATCGAAGCAACCCAAGCTTGTGCTGATGCCGCACACTTATCAGGTGCGCGATTTTATTCCCAAGTTGGCTACGGCCATGGGACGCACCGCGATCACGGACTGCATTGGCTACAAGAAAGAAGGCGGCAAGCTGCTGTTTACTCGGCAGATGTTTCAGGGCAAGCTGGCCGCGGACGTGAGTTTTGCCTGCGATGCTCCCTGGTTCGTGACCTTTCAGAACGGAGCTTTTCGCGGGGACAAAGCCGAAGCGGGAGGCAGCGCCGCTCCGGTCGAGACGGTGAACGTGCAAATTGCGGACGGTGTCATCCGCAACCAGCCGCACGAGGTCTTCAAAGAAGCCAAACAGGCGGTTGACCTTACGCAGGCTGAGATCATAGTTTCCGTTGGTCGTGGAATCAAAGAACAAAAGAATATCGAACTGGCCAAGCAGCTTGCCGAAGCTCTGGGCGGAGAGCTGGCCGCTTCTCGTCCGATTTGCGACTCTGGATGGTTGCCCATGGATCGGCAGATCGGCTCTTCAGGTCAGACGGTCGCGCCCAAGCTGTATCTGGCACTCGGCATCAGCGGCGCGATTCAGCACATTGTCGGAATGAAGGGCGCGAAAACCATCATCGCGATTAACAAAGATTCAGAAGCACCCATTTTCGAGATCGCAGACTTCGCTGTGGTGGGGAATCTGTTCGACATTGTCCCGCCGCTGATTGAAGAAGTAAAGAAGGCAAAAGCGGGACCTTAAAGCCAGCCACGGATCAACGCGGATTTGCACTGATCCGGGTGTGCAATGGTTGATCCATGAAGATCGGTCCCGCATCGGTGGCGAGCTTTTTATGTTGGTTTTTCGTAAACCTATCGAGAATATCGAACGTCCGCAAATGCCCGCCGACGTTGTCATCGTCGGCGGCGGGCCTGCGGGGATGGCCTGCGCTCTGCGACTGTCGCAACTCATCGACGAACATAATTCGAAGAATCCCGACTCGCCGTTAAGCAAAGAAAATATTTACGTGCTCGAAAAAGCCCGCGAGGTTGGCCAGCACTGTCTCTCGGGCGCGCTACTCGATCCGCGCTCCATGCGCGAACTGCTTCCTGGCTTTGAAAAGGAAGCTCCGCTCGATGCCGAGGTCACGAAGGAGGCAGTTTACTTCCTCACCGAGAAGAGTAAGTTCAAGTTTCCCATCACGCCTCCGCCGCTGCGCGACCACGGCAATTACGTTATATCGCTCAACCGTTTTGTGAAGTGGCTGGGCAGCAAGGTCGAAGAAACCGGGATCACGATCTTCACCGGCTTCGCGGGATCAGAGTTGCTGTTTGACGGTGCCCGCGTCGCCGGGGTCCGCACCGATGACAAGGGCGTCGACAAGGAAGGCCATCCCAAATCGAACTTCGAGCCCGGCTACGATCTACAAGCCAAAGTGGTGATTTTGGCGGAAGGCCCACGCGGGTCGCTGACCAAGCAACTGATCACGAAATTCGATCTTGCCAAAGACAGCAATCCGCAGACTTACGGCCAAGGCATAAAAGAATTGTGGGAAGTCCCTTCGGGTCGCATCGCAGCGGGCGAAGTCATCTACACGCTGGGTTGGCCGCTGACGACAAAAGAGTATGGCGGCGCGTGGATCTATGGTGGAAAGGACAACATCGTGTCGCTCGGCTTCGTGACCGGCCTCGATTATCCCGACCCGCGTCTTGATCCGCAGCATGTGTTGCAGGATTTCAAACAACATCCATTTGTGGCGAAGTTGCTCGAGGGCGGCAAGATGATCCGCTATGGTGCGAAGTCCCTTCCCTATGGCGGCTGGTGGGCGATTCCGCCGGTTGCAGGCGATGGCTGGATGATTCTCGGCGACTCCGCCGGTTTCCTCAACTCGCAGCGCCTCAAAGGAATTCATCTGGCGATCAAGAGTGGAATGCTAGCGGCTGAAACTGCGTTCGAGGCGCTCAAGAAAGATGACTCGTCCGCCGCCATGCTTGGCGGCTTCCAAAAGAAAGTCGAAGTCCAGCTGGATCAAAGATGAGCTTTGGAAGGTGCGCAACTTTCATCAGGGATTCGAGCACGGATTCTTCGCTGGCTTATTCCACGCCGGCGTACAGCAGTTCACCGGGGGACGCGGCCTGCACAACCGCTATCCCGCGACCGCGGGCTATCAACATATGAAGAAGCTTGCCGAGTTGCCCGCCGACGGCGGCGACGAAGCGCATCTGCTCGGCCCTGCGAAGAGCGACGGCAAGCTCACCTTCGACAAGCTCACCGACCTTTATCACTCGGGCACCAAGCACGAAGAAGATCAGCCGGCACATCTTGTTATTGACGACACCAACATCTGCAACACTCGCTGCGTGAAAGAATACGGCGGCCCTTGCCAGAATTTCTGTCCTGCCAACGTTTACGAAATGGTCGACGACGCGGATCAACCCAACGGCAAGCGCATCAGCCTGAACCCGTCGAATTGCGTACACTGCAAAACTTGCGACATCGCCGACCCGTATCAGATCATCACTTGGGTTCCGCCGGAAGGCGGCGGCGGGCCTAACTACGACGGGATGTAAATAAATAAAAAATGACGCTGAGACGATCCCGCAACCCCGAGCAGTTCCTGTTCGTCGCTATCTTTTGTCTCTCGGCCCGGGCCCAGCAACCCGCCATCCCACCCACAGGTTTTCCGGGTCTGGACCAATACCGTGCTTCGCGCATCGCGATTTTCACCGATGACTTCGGCCAACTCGCTCGCTATCGTGAAGCTAATGCCCGCCTCAAGCCGCCCGCGACGGGCGAAAATCGCGTCGTATTCTTCGGCGATTCCATCACGGACATCTGGGAGCTGGGGGAATATTTTCCCGGCAAACCGTACATCAATCGTGGCATCGGTGGGCAGACCACGCCGCAGATGCTGGTGCGCCTCCGGCAGGATGCGATCGATCTGCAGCCGAAGGTGATTGTCATACTGGCTGGCACCAATGACATCGCTGGCAATACCGGCCCCATACGACTGGAAGACATCGAAGCCAATTACACTTCGATGGCGGAGTTGGCAAGTGCGCATCACGTCCGCGTTGTGTTTTCGTCCCTCCTGCCGGTGCACAATTACACACCCCAGTCGCAGGATTTGTTCGCACAGCGTTCCCCCAAGAAAATACTGGAGCTGAACCGCTGGCTGAAGGCCTACTGCGCCGCGAACGACCTCGTGTATCTCGATTACTTCAGCGCCATGGTGGACGAGAAGGGCTTGCTGAAGCGCGATCTGGCTGACGATGGCCTGCACCCCAACGCGATCGGCTACAAGTTGATGGCCCCGCTAGCCCAGGCGGCAATTGACAAAGCGCTGGCGCATTCAGCCCAGCCTTAGTTGTGCCTTTGATTGCCGGTCTCCATCTATAATGAAGATAAGTTCCGACCGCCGCAGCCTTTGGGCATACCCTGGATGCGACGGCGAGGGTAAAGAGTTCGCGGCAGAGATTGCATGCGCTCTTTCCCAAGGGTGCAGGTGGAAACGCTTGCGCCTCCCGTGCTTCGTGAGAAGCCCTTGGAAAGGAAGCGCCAGCCGGGACTGTCTCGCCTGCGTCTCTTCTCCATCGGTCGAACGAAGTGGGTTTGAAGCTAGAGGCTAAAGGCTAGGAGCTAGAAGCTGGTTCTCACCGACAAATTCGGCCGCCCCATCACCGATCTCCGAATCTCGATTACGGATCGTTGCAACTACAAGTGTGTCTACTGTCGCACGGGCAACGAAGGCGCTCTCTATGGCGACCTGCCTTTTGCCGACTATCTGCGCATGGCTCGGATATTGGCGGCGCTCGGGATCAAGAAAATCCGCCTCACCGGGGGAGAGCCCCTGCTGCGCAGCGGCGTGATTGATTTCGTCCGCGAACTGGCAAAGCTGCGTTCCCTCGACAGTGAAGACCTCGATCTTGCGATGACGACTAACGGTCACCTGCTCGCGGACATGGCGCAGCCGCTCAAGGATGCTGGCCTGAATCGCATCACCGTCAGCATGGACGCGGTCGATCCCGATCGCTTTGCTCGCATCACGCGCGTGCCCAACGGATATGACCATGTGCTGGCGGGAATTCGCGCCTCCCGGCGTGCGGGGCTTTGGCCGGTCAAGGTAAACTGCGTGCTCCTGCGCGGCTTCAATGAAGATCAGATCATCCCCTTCGGCATGTTTGCTCGTGAAGAAGGCGTCATCGTTCGCTTTATCGAATTCATGCCGCTCGAGGAAGACCGGACCTGGTCGCCCACGACGGTGGTCACGCTGGATGAAATTGTCGAGCGCATGGCGGAGTATCGCCCGCTGGTCGAGATCCCACACGCGCGCAGCGAAACCGCGCGACGGTATCACTTCGACGACGGCGTTGGCGAAATCGGAATCATCGCTCCGGTTTCGCATCCCTTCTGCGGTCACTGCAGTCGCATCCGCATCACCTCCGACGGCAAAATCCGCACCTGCCTTTTTTCGGTTTGGGACCACGACCTGCACGAACTCATGCGCCGCGGCGCTTCCGACAAAGAGCTGGTGGAATTTATCCGCGGCGTAGTTCAGAGAAAAGAAGAGCGCCACCACATCGGCGAAGCAGACTTCGTGCCAGCTTCAAGGACGATGGTCCATATTGGCGGCTAGTCTAGTCTAGTGAACATGGGGGCGGACGCTCCTGTCCGCCGCTTTGACGTTGATTTGTGGTTGCGTTCGATTTCGTACCGCTAGGAACCGAGGCGGACAAGAGACTGTCCGCCCAACATGGCCGATCCGAATCCAGCTACGCGACGCGCCGCTTGCGCTCAGATTCTTCTTGAGGTGCGCCTTCGGCAAGCTGCAGGTGGAGCGGGCGCGTGGTCACGACTCCATTCTCCACTACCACTTCAAGGCTTTGCACGCAGCATGCGCAAAGCCAGAAGTACTCAGTCCTGCGGGATGGCGAGTGGGCCCCGTCGGAGGCGACTGTGCTGGTCTCGATCCTGAATATCCTGCCTTCGTGCAGGTAGTGAAAACGAGACAGACACGCCGGATTTGCGCACTTGGAGAGCACCGGGGGAACCTCCTGATCAAAGTCGCGGGCTGCTCTCCAACAGCCGTCACAATCAATTATAGAACTCGAAGGGCCGAACTCAAACCCTAACGGAAACGCGTGGCGCGGAGGTCCGCGTGTACTTACTAGCTAACATGATCGACTATACGTTGACTCTGTGCTAAAAAGATATATATCCAAAATTTGCGTTTTCTCGCCAGATCTATGAAAACAAAGGGCAGCGTTTTGGAGATACCCACGCAAAATATCCCTTTTAAAGGACTTACCGCAGGGATACCCGGAAGCCTCTTTGCCTTGTAAGTGTCTGAAAACAGGCAGCGAGATGGAGATACCCTAACATATCCCTTCTAAAGGACTGAGCGGGAACATTTTGGCGGAAGGGTTAATCGCTTCTTCTTGCGCGGCCGCCCCTGCGCCGGAATCTTAAATTGTCAGAGTCATTGCTGGTATCAAACAGCTAATGGAATGTTCATTATGTTAGTTAGCAAGTTTCGATTCGCACGTCAAGGGAAAGGTAGAGCATCCCAGTTCTCGAAATCTGATTGCCCTGGTTTGCCGGTCGTTAAACCCTTTCGTTTGGGCGGTTCTTGGGGCCACAAGGTGCCTCTTGTGGCTACGTTTGGCTCAGTTTGAGTAACAGAATGAGTAGCAAGAAACCGTGGTGCCGGGGCTCCCCGTTTAGGGTCGGTCAGATTAGGTGTTAATGCAGATTCGGGTGTGGCATTATATCCCCCCTAAAGTTACCCCAACCTGACTGTCAAAGCGCGGGCATTCGCAGGGTTCTGAGTGTAAATGGCCTGTTATCAACACTTGATATCAACACTTGACCGATTTTGGCAGGCGTAGCCATTTTGACCAACGGCATATAAGGCTCATCCGTCGACACCTGCTCCTGCTGATGCACTGTCTCTTCGGCTGGGTTCTGCTGCTCCACTTCCACCAGGTACTGGCGCACAATTTGGTTCACCCGCGCCCCTCCGCGAACTGCTCGCGCGGGATTCGACTCCCCTTGTTGGCATTGGCGTCGACGAAACTGCCATCGACCGACAGGTTGTCCCCTTGCACCAGTCCCGCCTCCGGCAGCGCGCGACGATCTCCTCAAACAACTGCTCGAATACATTCGAGAATGTGGAGTAATGCGGAATCTCCTGATCGAACCTCAGACCTGTAAACCAGTGCCACGCCAGATGCATGCGCACTTCCTCGACCAGCTCCGGCATGGCTATGAATAAATTCTGGCTTAACAAAGGTAATACTAGGTTTCTTCGACCGCGAAAAGGAGTAAAAGAACTGAGTGTATTCCGCAACTTTCCGCGCCGATCAGGCGGGTTGGTTGTTCCGAAATCGTAACACCGCCACCGGTGTTGAGAAGAAGTGACTGCGCCGGTAGTAACATAGCGCTAAAGCTCTTGAGTGCCCAGGCTGCTTTATAAGGCGCATAGTTCGCGCTCCTCTTCGTTCGTCTTTGCGCCTCGGCCCTTGAGTCGTTTCCATCGCGAGCAGCGTGAACGACAAGGGCGTGTTCTGGGACTGAAGTCTCCTCTTTGTCTGGACCGATCGAGGGCAAGGATGCGGAACCTATCAAAGCCAATCACACCTGACCTACTGCGGGCCGTACTGCAGAAGTTTTCTCCGACGCCTGAGATCGGGAAACCTGCTCCCCAACGGGTCAGCGCCGCTCAGCGCATTTTCATCCAAGACGGTGAGCACTGCTGGATCGTTCGAGTCGCCGACATAGTGTTGCTCGAATCTGAAGGCAATTACACGCGCGTACATTTCGGGAAGAGCCGTCCCATGGTGACTCGGAGTCTCAACTACATGGAGGAGCGCCTTGATCCGGCCATGTTCTTTCGTGCCAACCGTCACACTATTATCAACATGCAGTATGTCGAAGACATTGCACCGTGGGTCAATGGTGGATTTTTAGTTCGGCTCGACTCCGGCTCTGAAATTGAGGTCTCCCGCCGACAAGGGCAATTGCTCAAAGAGCAGATGACCCTCTGAATTCCTCTGTTACTCGCCGCCTCGAACGCCATCACACAAGTTTCGCTGGAGGTAAGCATTCATGAGACGCACGAACGACATCTCCTACGAGTTGGTCGTGGAGTGACGAAGATCCGTTTTGCCGACAAAGGTGCCGATCTCGAGCGGCGGGGCCGGTACTACGAAGCATCTCGAATGACGTTCAAGAGCTCGACGTCCAAGACAGCTCGCGTCACCCTACGCCCCCAAATCTGGGGGTACATCAAGGCGATGGCGAGCGAACTAGTGGAGCAGCCGCGGAAGGCGACGAACCTATTACACCGAAAATCTTCCTTACAGAGCTACTCGAAGTAGCCCTGAGTGAAGCTATCCGAGATCGCCTGGGGGCCAGATCCCACTCATCCGGCCCTGAATCCGACCATCATCGAATGCGACCGGCCAAACAAAAAGTCACCACCGGAGAATGAGCCCGATCTAGCTTAAGGGGTTGAGAGGTGCAAAAGTCGTCTAGCGCCTTACCAGGTAGTAGGTGGTTGGGCTCGCGTAGCGCCTTCACCTTTCCCGGTACACCGCCAAGAGTGGGGATAGAACAAAACATCGCGCAACTCTAACGGAGTAAGAGCCAAACACCATTCAGAAATCCGAAACTCAAGGTCTCTGCTGGCGAACATCAGAAAAGGTGGAATCCGCTTCTTCTAGAAGCCAGCCGTTGCCCGAGTGGTCTCTTTTCCCGTCAAACCTAGCCAAAACCTACAACAAATCAGCAGCGATAAGTTTAAGGAGGAAAATACGATGCTAAGAACCAAGATGATGCTTCTCACGGCGGTGGTTGTCGCTCTAGCGGTCCCGTCTATTTGGGCCCAGCAAGAGTCGACTATCGTACGACCAAAACCGGCTCTCAATGGGGCTGCCGTTTGTGTAGCCAGCCTCGCGGGCGCACTGCCTACAGGATATTATGCCTCGACGAATAAGTGTTCGTCTGGAAATATCATACAGGACCCGCCAAACAGCGCAAACGGATTTGCAACCACCTGTGATGACATGGGGGGCGTGGAAGGGACGTATGATCAGCCAATAAGTGTGGTGGGCCTGCCAGGCTTTAACGGCTGGCCGAGCTGGGCAACCCCCGGTGTTGTCGACGCTGTCGAAGCCAATAACCCACCCGTGTATAGAAGCGCAACATCCATAGCCAGCGAGATAGGCCTGACGGTCACGAACGATCAGGGGATTCTTGGACTCGAAGTCGACAATTTACACGAACACCACTACTCTGTCGTCTTTCAC
>CAWITE010000028.1:0-405532 GCA_963838905.1 uncultured Acidobacteriota bacterium | reverse complement strand
GGCGACAACGAGACGTAGCAAGCTACGTCTCTACAGTTAGCAGTTAGCTCGCTGCTGCCGCTCCGCTTACAATCTCGATAATCTCTTTCGTAATCTTCGCCTGACGAGCGCGATTCATGGCCAGCGTGAGCGAATCGATCATGTCGGTTGCGTTGCTGGTTGCCGCGTCCATCGCGGTCATACGGGCCGCGTGTTCCGCTGCCACCGATTCGAGCAGCGAACGAAATACCTGGATGACTACGAACTTCGGCAACAATGATCGAAACAACTCTTCGGCGGGCTGTTCATAAATATAGTCAACTGAAGCGGCGGCAAACTTTGCAGCAACCGCGTCAGCTTCCCGCGTGTCGGCGGGACGAATGCCCACGCCCGCGCCCTTGGCGGCTTCGAGAGCCCGCTCCTTCTCTTTCAGCGTCATTTCCTCGGCTTGGGCCACGCTCATCTCACCGACCTGCTCAATCGGCAAAACCCGTCCCACGATCAGCCGCTGCGCAATCACTGATTTGAATTCGTTGAAGAGGACGTAGACAGAATCGATTTCGCCTCTACAATAGCGATCAATCGCGCGCTCGGCCAGCTCGGAAGCCATTTCGTATTGCACTTTGCCCAACACTCCGACGTGCTCACCGACGAGCGCGGTTCGCGGCGATTCCGGAGAGTCCGCTGTTCGGGGGGGAGCAACTGGGAATCGCCTACGTAGGAAGTCGCGGCCCTTGCGCCCGATAGCCTCGATTTCGACGTTCTTCCCCGCCTTCGCTTCCAAAAAACGCGATGCCGCTTTCAGGATATTCGTGTTGAAAGCGCCGGCCAGGCCTTTATCGCCTGTGACCACGATCAGCAGAATGTTTTTTTCGGGGCGCTGCGCCAACAGGGGATGCTTCGGCTCACCCGTATCCGGATCATAGATTTCCGCTCGCGACACCAGCGACTTCAAGACGTTGGTCAACATCTGCGCATAAGGGCGCGCCGCAAGAGCGCGCTCCTGAGCGCGCCGCAGTTTTGCCGCCGAGACCATTTTCATGGCCTTGGTGATCTGCCGCGTATTGGTCACGCTGCGGATACGGCGCCGGATGTCGAGAATATTGGCCATTGGTTGTTGTTCTGTAGAGACGCAGTTCGCTGCGTCTTGGTTCAAGCGAGACGTAGCAAGCTACGTCTCTACAGTGCTTACTTTGCTACTGCCTGTCTCTCTGCTACGAACGTCTCTTTGCACTCCTTGATTGTTTTGGTCATCTGGGCTTTCAAGTTGTCGTCGAGAGTCTTTTTCTCCATGATGGTGCGCAGGAGGCCGGGGTTGGTCGCGTCCACATATTCGTACAGTTCGGCTTCGAAGTCCCGCACCTGGTCTACCGGAAGGTCATCGAGGAAACCGCTCGTGCCCGCAAAGATGATCAGAATCTGTTTGGAAAATGGCAAGGGCGAGAACTGCTTTTGCTTGAGGACTTCCACCAGACGTTGTCCGCGATTGAGCTGGTTCTGCGTCGCTTTATCGAGATCGCTGCCAAACTGCGCAAACGCCGCCAGTTCTCGATATTGAGCGAGTTCGAGCTTCATACTTCCAGCCACTTGCCGCATGGCCTTGATCTGGGCGCTGCCGCCCACGCGGCTTACGGAGATGCCAACGTTCACGGCTGGCCGCACCCCGCTGTTGAACAGATCCGTTTCCAGGAAGATCTGGCCATCGGTGATCGAAATAACGTTGGTCGGGATGTATGCAGAGACGTCTCCCGCTTGGGTTTCAATAATCGGCAACGCCGTGAGTGATCCTCCACCCATCTTGTCGCTCAGTTTCGACGCACGCTCCAGTAAGCGTGAGTGAAGATAGAAAACATCTCCAGGATAGGCTTCGCGACCCGGCGGACGCCGCAACAGTAGCGAGATTTCGCGATACGACGCCGCGTGCTTCGACAGGTCGTCGTAAATCACCAAAGCATGCTTTCCGTTATCCCGGAAATACTCACCCATTGCACAAGCCGCATAAGGCGAGATGTACTGCATGGGGGCGGGTTCGGAAGCGGACGCCGCCACAACGATCGTGTAATCCATTGCGCCGTAGTCAGTGAGGATCTTTACCACCTGCGCGATGGAAGACCGTTTCTGTCCGATGGCGTTATAGATGCAAATCAAGTCGTTGCCTTTGTTGTTGATGATGGTATCGAGCGCCACCGAGGTTTTGCCGGTTTGGCGGTCACCAATGATCAACTCGCGCTGGCCTCGGCCGATCGGAATCATGCTATCGATGGCCTTCAGCCCCGTGGCCATCGGCTCGCGGACCGGTTGCCGATCAATTACTCCCGGTGCCAGACGTTCCAATGCGATGAACTGGTCAGTAGCGATGGGCCCTTTGTCGTCGATAGGCTGCCCTAGCGAATTCACCACGCGGCCGACCAACGCGTCCCCAACGGGCACGCTCATGATGCGCCCCGTACGCTTGACCTCGTCGCCCTCTTTGATCTCGGTGTACTCGCCAAGGAGCACGACACCGACCTGGTCTTCCTCCAGATTCATAGCGATGCCAGCGACGTTATGGGGAAAGGAAAGCAGCTCTCCGGCCATAACTTTGTCGAGGCCGTAGACGCGAGCAATGCCGTCACCCAAGGTGATGACCGTGCCTACTTCATCCACCGCAATCTTGGATTCGTAGTTCTCGATTTGTTGCCGGATCAGCTGTGTGATCTCGTTTGCTCTGATTTGTGCCATAGAGTTCGTTTTAATTTCTTACTTGTGGACGAGCATTTCGCACTCAGCATTCGGTCCATTAGTTTCTCCGCAATGCACAGCGGCTAAATGCTGGGTGCTAATTGCTGAGTGCTTGTTTTATCCTCTCCAACTGTCCCCTCACCGAACCATCGTAGATCGTGCTGCCGATCTTTACGACGGCGCCGCCGAGTATGGACTCATCGCGCGAGTAACGTGCCCGCACTTTTTTCCCCGTCAACCTTTCCATCTGTACTTCGAGCGATTGCCGGTTGGCTGGGTTGAGGTCGTGGGCGCTGGTTATTTCCGCCTCGGTGAATCCCATGCGCTGATTCAGTTCCTGCTCAAATTGTTTCACGATCGGTCCCAGGAAGGTTATGCGCCGATGATCGATCAGTACAGCAACAAAATTCCGCACTGTACGCGAGATTCCTTGCCGGGCCACAATCGCATCGAGCACAGCCCTCTTCTGCTCCGCCGTGATCGACGGAGCCTCCCACACTGCCCGCAGTTCCCTGCTCCCAGCCACTAATTCGGCTACGGCTTGCGCCTCGTGCAAAGTCTTGTCAGGATCATGATGGCCGTCAAAGACAGCGTCTGCGAAGGCGCGCGCATAGGTGTTGGTCACGGAAGCCATGCTCTATTGCCCGCCTTTCCGGGCATCGCCGCCGTTGACCGAGAGTTGTTGGGCAAAGTTGCGCAGCAGCGCCTGATCGGTAGCCGCGTCCACATGAATTTGCTTTTTCGCAAGCGATACCGCCAGGTCAGCCGCGTAGGCCGTCAGTTCGCGACGGGCTGCCTTGGCCGCCGCCGCGATTTCCTGCTCTGCCGACTCCACGATTTTGCGGGCGTCTTCAGCCGCAGCAGCCTTAATCCTCTGTTCTTCGGCTGCGGCTTCCTGCTCCGCAGCAGCGCGCATTCCGCTGATTTCCGCATCAAGCCTCGAAAGCCGCGCTTCAATCTCCGCCAGTCGGCGGTTGGCATCTTCACTTGCTTTTCGCGCCTCTTCCATCGCCTTCTGAATGGAAGCCGTGCGATTGCGGAACAGTCCCGGCAGATTTTTCTTCGATAGCCAGAAAATGGCCGCCGCAATCACCAGAAAGTTCAACAGCACGCAAACCCAGTACGCGTGCTCCAAACTCCAGCCAGTTAGTTTTGCAACCCACTGCACCGACGGAGAGTGTTTGAACTGCGCTTCATCGTCTTCACCAGCGGCTTCACGCGATTCTTTCACCAGTTGCTGGCTCAAAGAATGGTTCTTGTGCGAGGGCTCGTTCGGCTGCTGGTAAGAGACGGCCGAGAAGTACACCAAAGCATTTGCGCGTTCTGTCGGCGCGAAGGTCAAGAGCAGGAATGCGGTCAAGGCAGAGCGCAACACAAACGTCGGTGCGCGTCCGCCGAACCATGAACTTCTCCGAGTTCGCGCTCGTCTCATCGTGCTTGTCCTTCACCCGCAGGAGCTTGCGTTATCGCGGGCCGCAAAACAATCCGGATGATTTCAGCGGCGAGCTTTCCGCTTTCCGCCTCCAAACCCGCTTGCGCTGCCACTTTGTCCTTCTCGATGGCTGCTCGCGCCTGTTCAACCTGGGCCTGCGCCCTGTTCCTCGCCTCGGCGACGGCTGCAGCCCGCACCTGCAACGCCTGCTGACGTAACGCCTCCTGATTCTTGAAAACCGCGATGCGAGCTTCACGCAAGCGCTGTTCGTATTCCGCAGTTCGCGCTTCGGCGGCGGCAATATCGGCGCGTGCCTTTTCAATCGCCCCTTCGGTCTTACTGCGCCGCTCAGCGAGCACCTTGACCAACGGCTTGTGGACAAGCGCGCTATAAATCCCATAGAGCAGCACCATAAAAATAATGGTCGGGATTGATCCGAGCAGTAATTCCCCTACTTGCGTGAGCGTCTCGTCCATGTCTTGAGTTTGATAAAATCTCGTGCTTGATAAAATCCCGAGCGAAAGAGGGCTTTAAGAAACCATTAAACCTAACACTCTAAAGGCTTAGTGTCAACGCGAGTGTCCGTCCGGGAAGCGACTAGAAGCTATTCCACGCACGTATTTTGCCTGCTTGTCAAGGGCTTAGCGCATTTTAAGTAAAGAATGCTTGACTTCTGGGATGGGGGGTCTAGCATAGAAGTATCACCTCCGATCCAATTCAGGATCGAATGGGCCGATAGCCAAGGACTGTCACCGCTTCTTGGTTGCCGGCCCATTTAAATATCTGCCGATGGCCTAAGCCCCTGGAGAGTGGCTTCCACTCCTTTCCGTCCACTAGACCTTTGGTAACCTGCCTAAACGCCTTTGCTAAGCCTCCCTTCCCCATCCCGTGCTCTAATCCCAAATGTCTGGCTGAAGGAGTCGCTCTGAATCGTCTATTAACCGTGTTGGCCCGCTTCGCTTGTCTTGTGCTGGGCGGGCTACTCGAGCCTGTCGTCGCAACCCGCAAACGCGTGTCGATGGCGCCCAAAACGGAAGGCAGCAATATTTATTTTGTTCCCATCGGCATTTTCCCACGCGAGCGACTTGAGCCGCTGATTCAGTACTACCGTCAAAAATATAACTTGGAAATCGCAGTCGTGAATAGCATTCCAGTGGATCCCGGTGGATCCCGCGACGCGAGACGACTCCCGTCGACAGCGAATGGCGAAGCGACTCGTCGCCAGTGTGCGAAACGCCGTCCCCGAACATACCTACAACCCAAAGGAGATCCTGATTGGCTTCACCTCCGAGGATATCTATCCGACATCGCAGAACTGGCAGTTTGCGTTTGGCTGGAGACAAACCAGCCTGGGCGCAGCCGTCGTCTCCACCGCCCGCATCAGGTTGCATTACGCCGGGGAGCCTCCAGATGAGAATTTTGCGGAGACGCGGCTGCGGAAAATGGTGACAAAAGACATCGGTATCCTCTACTACGGGTTGGCCCCAAACCGGAATCCAAGAAGCGTACTCTACAACCAAATCTTGGGGATCGAGGAGCTCGATCAAGTCGGTGAAGAATTCTGATTGGGACCGTTTAGTTTCGAGGACAGGTCGGAGCTCGCAGCTACCCTTCCACCATCCACTCCCGCACCCGCCTCACCACCGACTCCGGCGCTTCGACTTCCAACTCCACCAGCCCGTCTTTATAGTTGCGCGAATAAATCCGGGCTCGCGCCTCCAGCAGCGCCAACGTCTTTCCTTCTTTCTGCGGCACCCGCAAATGGACCCGATTCAACGCGTCTCCCTGCAGCATCTGGTCAATCCGGTCCATAAGCGTGCTCATGCCGATGCCTTTCGCGGCCGAGACGTGAACCGTATTGGCCTCGTCCCGCAAGCTATCGCGCTGTCGTGGAGGTAGCAAGTCAATCTTGTTCATCACCCGCAGGCGCGGTTTCTTTTCCGCCTCCAGTTCCTTCAGCACCTTTTCCACTTGCGCATCCTGCTCTGCGGAAAGAGGGCTGCTCGCGTCGGAAACTTGCAAGATGAGCGCTGCCCGCTGCACCTCTTCCAACGTCGCCCGAAAGGCGGAAACCAGCGTGTGCGGCAAATTCCGAATGAATCCTACAGTGTCCGACAGCAACACCTGGCGGCGCGAAGGCAGGGTAACCCCTCGAATCGTTGGATCCAAAGTCGCGAACATTTTCGGCGATTCCAGCACGGCCGCCTGGGTCAGCGTATTGAACAATGTGGATTTTCCGGCGTTGGTGTAGCCCACCAAAGCGATCAGCGCCACCGGCACCGATTCGCGGCGCTGCCGCTGTTGGGTCCGAATGCGCCGGACATTTTCTATTTGTTCCTTGACGTGCCGAATGCGACGGTAGATTTTCCGGCGGTCGGTCTCGAGTTGGGTTTCACCGGGACCCCGTGTGCCAATCCCGCCGCCGAGTTGCGACATTTCAATGCCGCGGCCTCCGAGTCGCGGCAGCATGTACTCAAGTTGTGCCAGTTCCACCTGCAGCTGGCCTTCGCGGGTACGGGCGTGCTTGGCAAAAATATCGAGGATGAGTTGCGTGCGATCAATCACCCGCGTGTTGACAACCTTCTCAATATTTCGCTGCTGGGATGCAGTGAGGTCGTGGTCAAACAAAAGAAGATCTGCAGAGACCGAGGCCGCGGCCCCGGCAATCTCTTCCAGTTTGCCTTTCCCAATCAGCGTGGCCGGATCGGGCTTATCGCGATGTTGCAGGAACTCTCCGGCAATTTGCGCGCCCGCGCTGGTCGCCAGGGAGCGCAACTCGTCCAGCGACTCTTCCGCGCTGAACTCGGGGATGCGAGGCGCCTTCGACGCTCCGGGCACACTGCTGGCGCTGTCTCGCGCCGCCTGCGCACCGCTGGTCATCGAGCTTTTCGCGCTCTTGGCGACTAACCCGACACGCGAGCGTACGCGGTAGTCAATTCCGACTAGGAACGCGCGTTCCGTCGGAGCACGACTTGCAGCCGTCGAAATCGAGGCACCCCTCGTGCGCTGTGCCTTGCCTGACACTCTGGACTCTGAACTGCGCAAAAATTGTCTGCCTTATCCGTCCGTACCGGAGGCGCTGGGTGCTGGACCAGAGTCGGTAGCGGGGCCTGCGGGCGGTGGAACCATGGTGGGCTTATCGCCGTGGCCATGCGCTACCCTTCCCATTGCTACCGTCGAAATGGCATGCTTGAAGATCAACTGCTCCTGATTGTTGGTCTCGAGCACGACGGAATATTTGTCGAACGAACGGATGCGTCCGGTGAGCTTGACTCCGCTCAACAGGTAGATGGTGATATTCAGTCTTTCCTTGCGAGCGGTGTTGAGGAAGGTGTCCTGAATATTTTGCGCCGGCTTGTTTTCCATGCCGATCTCCTTAGCTTTCTCAACCGCGAAAGCTTTCTGAACAGCACACGGTCAGATCCTCAGGCCGCAGCCAACGCGGCACTCAGGAACAAGGGGAAAGCTCGGGATGCGTAAGCGCCCATCCGCTCCGCCAGCGCACTCCAAAGCAACTCTCGGTACAATACGTCCTCGCCCTCGACTTTTCAAGCCGCCTCGCTGGTTGACATAAATACAGCAAAATGCAAACATTCGTGCGCTGCAAGTAAGCTGAAAACAGGAAGTCGATTCTTCAACGCTCGCAACCGATGTCATTGGACGGTTCAGCGGCGCAATTTTTGGCCGCACTTCACGAATGGCGGAGGAATATCGATGCAACATCTGATCGCTTTCGCAGCCTCATGGGTAATGCCCACGCACACGGGCACAGAAGCCCTGGCGCTCATTCTGCGCTGGTTTCACTTCATTGCGGGGATCACCTGGGTCGGGTTGCTTTACTTTTTCAATCTGGTCAACGTCCCTTTCATGAAGCAGGTGGACGCTGGCATGAAGCCGAAGGTGTTTCAATACCTGACCCTGCCCGCCCTGAACTGGTTCCGCTGGAGCGCGCTGCTCACGGTTTTCGTCGGTTTCTGGTACTGGGGGCAAGTCTATGTTGGACCGGACGCCGCGCGCATGGGGGTCAGCCCATTGAGCACAATTGGCCTCTTCCTGCTCATCTGGATTGCGGCTTGGGCGATTCTCTTTGCCGTTATCAAGCAAGAGCCGACCGGATATGTTCTGGGCGTCATCGTCGCAGTGGTTGCGATTGCCGGAGCGTGGTTGTTCGTGAACTACACGCCGGTGGGTCAGGATGACAATCACGTGCTCTCTATCGGCGTCGGTGGCGGCTTCGGGATCGTTATGCTGTTCAACGTTTGGGGGATCATCTGGCCCAACCAAAAGAAAATCATTCGCGGGACTCTGGCGGGGACGCCACCAGCCAACGCCGCAGTTCTCGCCCGGCAGGCATTCTTGGCGTCGCGAACGAATTTATTCCTATCCGTACCTCTGCTATTTTTCATGGCCGTCAGTTCTCATTATGGAATGTTCGGTCGCTAGGCCCGCTCCTACCTGCTCACGTCACGCCTAGGCGCGAGGTTTTTGGGGACTTTGGTTGATTCAGCAAGCTCCGTGCCAGAATGAAACGTGGCTTCAGAGAATTACATTCGCGGGATAAATCTCATCAACGAAGCCGAGTTCTTCGACGCTCACGAAGCCCTCGAAGATGTTTGGCGCGCTGCACCGCCCGAGAACAAGAAATTCCTTCAGGGACTGATACAGGTCGCCGTGGCCTTCCATCATTACTCCACGGGAAACCGGGTGGGTATGCGGTCGGTGCTGGAGCGCGCCATAAAGAATCTCTCGCAGCCAGCAGGAAGCTTTGGGGAGATTCAATTGGCGGCCCTGCTTCAATCACTCAGCCAATGGCGCGAAGCTCTCGACCATGAAACGCCATTTCCACCGCTGCCGCGGGTCGATATCACTCGATAAGCGGACGCCCTCGTCCGCTGGGCCCTGCGAAACCCGCCGGGTGGTAGAATCGCTGTTTCCCGTGACCCGGTCTTCCACAGCAAAGCCGCGCCCGTCCCAATCTTCGGCCAGACAGTTCGATCCCATTCCCTTGCTGGACCTGCATCGGCAATATCAGCAGATTCGCGAAGAAGTACTGGCCGCGGTAGAGCGAGTGTGCTCGTCGCAGCAATACATTTTGGGTGCGGAGGTCGAAGCCCTCGAGCGCGAGATCGCTGCCTTCACCGGCGCCAGCGCAGCCGTCGGTTGCGCTTCAGGTACCGACGCGCTCTGGCTGGCGTTGCTCAGCGCTGGAGTTCAGGCCGGCGATGCGGTCGTCACGACGGCCTTCAGCTTCTTTGCCTCGGCCAGTGCCATCGTGCGTGCTGGCGCGAGGCCAGTGCTGGTGGACGTTGATTCGGACACATTGAATCTGAGTCCGGAGTGCGTCAAGGCTAGGCTCAGTGCAGGAGGATCGTACAAGATCCGAGCCCTGCTACCGGTGCATCTTTACGGCCAGTGTGCTGACCTGGATGCGTTGCAACAGATCGCAGATGAATTCCAGTTGTCCATCATCGAAGATGCGGCGCAGGCTATCGGGGCGAAATGGCGAGGCCGGAGCGCTGGATCAATCGGCATGGCTGCCACATTCAGTTTTTATCCCACCAAGAATCTGAGCGCCTATGGCGACGCGGGACTAGTGACAACTTCTGATCTAAATTTGGCCGAGCACATGCGGAAGCTGCGCAATCACGGCAGCTCTCGCCGCTACCATCATGAAGAATTCGGGTGGAACTGCCGCATGGACGCGATCCAAGCCGCCATCCTCCGCCTAAAGTTGCCTCATATCGAAACCTGGAACCAGCAGCGCCGGCAACGGGCGGCGACCTACGATCGCCTGTTGGCCGATGCGGGGCTTGCATCGAAAAGAGTGGATGCGCCGGTCAAACCAATCAAGACTTCTCCACATGCATTTCATGTCTTTCATCAATACGTGATTCGGACTCAGCGCCGCGATGAGCTGCGCAAGTTTCTTGGCGACAGAAAAATAGGCACCGAGATCTACTATCCCGTCCCGCTGCATCTGCAACCTTGTTTCGCTTATTTGGGCTACGGCGCTGGAGACTTGCCGCAATCGGAACGCGCTGCGGCGGAAGTGCTGGCGTTGCCCATGTTTCCGGAGCTGACAGAAGCGGAGCAAGAATCCGTGGTGGAGAGTATCGCGGAGTTCTACTCGTAGGCGTTTATTTCTCCCTTCAAGGGACCGTCGCTTCTTCCCATTTTGGCATGGGTTTACTTTCTAGTATCCGGTACCCTTCCCCCCTTGTCGCCTGCAAAATCTAGAAAACAAACGATCTAATTTATGACTATCTGCTAGATCTTTGAGTTTACAGGGGTTACGTCGCAAAATCCAGAGAACATGTAGTTATGGCGAACGCCGAGAGTTTTTGCGTCCCACTTGGGAGCCGATTCAGCATGTGGAGCGAATTCAAAGGCCCTCTTCCATCGCGCGCTAGATTGTCAAAGATCGGGCGTTATCTTGCAGATAATGTATACTGTAACAGGTTATCTAGTTTCAAGCACGCAGTCTTCAAGCACGCAGTCAATGATAAAGCGCGGTGCAACTGAGGTTTCTGGAAACAGTCCAGGTCTCGAAAAGGCGAGTCTGTTACGAGACTCGTGCCGTCCGCTAAAGCGGACTCGGTTTGTTCCACTTTCGTTTTCCCGGCACTGCCGTGCCGGGCTTTCTGATGCCGCCGCTACGCAACTGGAGCAGCGTATGTCCCACCGTCACGGTGTTCCTTCGAGTTTCGTAATAGCCTCAAACCGCGAGACCTGGGGCACCCAGTTGCCTAGGTAGAAGCTTGGAAAATGGGTCTAGCGATGCCGGGTCTTTTTTCTCGGTGCAGATGTGGCTTTTGCCTCTCCCGGCGCCAGGACGCGACGCACAATTGGCGAGTTCATTTTGTACTTGCGCTCGCTTATGTTGCCGTTGTCGTCTTTCACGCGGAGTATGAATACCGGCAGCATTCCTTCTTTCTCGAAATTTTCCTGCGAAACCGTCACTGGCAAGACTCCATTCAGATTGTGTTCGCGATAGGCGGTTTCATAGCGGTGGCGTTTGACATTCCAGGTAAAGACGCGGACCTGGTTGAAGTCGAAGGGTAGTCCATCCTTGGGTTCGCTGAGCGCCACCAGATATTGTGAAACTTTTTTATCTCCATCGGTGACCTGGTCCAGAACAAAAAAGGCCACGGTCCGTTGACCCTCGGCATACTGCGCGATTTCGAGGGGCACGTCCATATCCACCATGCGCGCCAGCACCCAGCCTACGCGGCCGTCGGGATCGCGGATAAGCCACCAGTCTTCCATCGCGGCGGCTGGCTTGGGTGATTCGTTTTTGTTCGGATTTGCGGGCTTTGCGACCGCGCCAGGTACGCTCTTCTCGGCGGTGGCGCGCTTCAGGATGGCAACTTTGGATCCCTGATTCAACTGGTAGAGATGTTCGGTTTCGCGGCCAGGTTCAAGGTGAATGTTAGTGTCGTTGCGGGTTGTGCCGGCAGCCTGGATCGGGGCGCTTTGCTGTTGCTGCGCCAGTTGCTGAAAGCCTTCATAAACAGACTGCGGCACCAGAGAGCGCTGCTCCATCCAGCCTTCGACGCCGCTCGCCGTGCGTACTCGGGCAAACCGCTTTTCGCGCTCGAGTATCTGGACTCTATCTCCGTTCTTCACCACACCAGTCTTGCTGAAAACTGCAGATACACGGTCGCGAAGTATCACCTGCGGTGCCGAGACGTAGGCGATCTCCTGCACCCGGCTTCGTCCACGACAACCGGAGAAGAGTGAGAGCGCCACCAGCAATGGCAGAAAGCACGGGGAACGCCAACTCGTTTTCTCAGAGAGCACGAAATCACTATAGCGCAGGGTGGATCCAAATCTTAAAACGCAGAGGGCGCTGAGAGATTCCGCAGAGAACCCGGAGGAACAAGAGGCCCGGGGTCTTGGGCCGGAGATACTGATCTAAATCGTCGCGTCGTTCTATGCGTCGCGTAACACTTCGCGCTACAAACACGGTACAGAGATCCTTCGCTTCGCTCAGGATGACAGGGTGCTTGCTAGGATCTTTGCGGGCACACACTAGCTCTCAGTCGCCGAAGCTGATGCCGATTGCGCGGGCGGTGTTCACGATTTGTCCGTGCGGATCCACGGTTTTCAATTGGCCGATAGCGTCGGCCATGCTGACGGCGTCGATTTGGGTCTTGTGCAGACAAACCATTTTGCCGAATCCTCCGTCTGCGATCAGTTCGACCGCGGCTACGCCAAAGCGAGTGGCCAGGATGCGGTCGAACGGCGTCGGCGAACCGCCTCTCTGGATGTGGCCTAACACACTGACCCTCACGTCTTTTTTGGCGCCCCTGGAAACGGCGTCGCCGATTCGATTCGCCACTGCGCCCGTCCGACGATGTTCTTGCCATTCCACGGGCATCTTGATGCCCTCGGCCACCACGATAATGGTAAAACGCTTGCCATAGGATTCGCGCAAGGCTACCTGCTCGCAGATTTTGTCAATGGTGAAGGGGATCTCGGGGATCAGGATGACGTGGGCGCCTCCGGCAATTCCTGCTTCGAGCGCGATCCAGCCTGCGTCGCGTCCCATGACTTCGACCACCATGATGCGATGGTGCGCCTCAGCTGTGGTGTGGATCTTGTCCACGGCGTCGGTCGCGGTCACGAGCGCCGTATCGAAACCGAAAGTGACCTCGGTGGCGGAAAGATCATTGTCGATGGTCTTGGGAACACCGACGATGTTCATGCCCTTCTTGAAAAGCTCCAGAGCGATCTTCTGCGAGCCGTCCCCGCCAATGCTGATCACGGCATCGATTCCCAGCTGGTGCGAGTTGGCGATGACCTCGTCAGAAATATCGCGTACGACTTCCGCGCCGTTCTCGACGGTGCAGTAGTGGAAGGGATTGCCGCGATTCGTAGTTCCGAGGATGGTGCCGCCGCGGGGCAGAATTCCGCTGACATCGTCGAGAGTGAGAGGATGCGATTTTTCCGGCCAGATCAGGCCATCGAAGCCATCGGGAATGCCGATGACCTGCCAATTGTATTTGAGAATGGCGGCTTTTACAGCCGCGCGGATTACCGCGTTCAGGCCAGGAGCATCTCCGCCTCCGGTGCAAATGCCGATACAGCGGATGTCAGACATTGGGGCATAGGTCACTGGGACGTCAGCTTTGCCGTCGCCGTCAACTGTGATGTGCTTTGGTAAGTTGCGGTTACTGTGACCTGTTGTCCGGCCGTAGACGTCGACAGGGCCGTGACCGTCGCGGGGTCGGCCCCTTGGGTTATCGAGTAGTCGGTCTGGTCGCTCAACGACCAGGTCGCTGTTGCTGAGACATCAACCGGCGCGCTCTCTCCGGTCACGGTGGCAAAAGCTGTGAAAGTCTGCGTCCCGCCATTCGCACTGATGTTGGCGGTACTGGGTGAAATCTTGAGCGCGGTCGCGTTTCCGAGGTTGACGGTGATACTCGAGGTGCCACTGGTTGCCTGAAAACCTGCAGTGATCGTTGCTGTACCCGCGGCGACGCCGGTCACCAATCCTGAATTGCTTACGCTAGCCGTGGTGGACGCACTGCTGCTCCATTGCACCCCCGAACTGAGCAACTTCGTGGACCCGTCGTTATAGGTCCCGATGGCACTCTCCTGTACGGTGCCGCCCTGGTTAATGGTCGCCGTCGGACCGACCGTCATGGAGGTCAACACCGGGTCAACGAAAAACCCGTTGCAAGCGACGCCTACGGCGAACAGCAGGAGAGTCGCAAATGCAGCCACGAGTTGAAGTTTTTTCTTCTTACTGCTCAGCATGTTAGGAAGGCCCTCAGGGAAACCGTCTTTCCGGACAGTTCGCAAGCGGCGTCAATAAATTGTAGCAGAGAAGATTCCCAGCCAACGTATAGCTTCATACACGGCGGTACCTGTCCTGTCACGTCACGCCACAGTAAAGAACGTCGGTTCCTGGCCGGAGTTGCACGTTAATTTTTGATGGTTAGCACTTAGCATTCAGCACTCAGCATTCAGCCATCTCAGTGGTGAACGGGTACGGCAAGAAACCTGGTTGGCTAACTGCTAATTGCTAAGTGCTGAGTGCTGACCTTCTCGTTCCGCGTAATATCCATCTCTGGTTTGCACCACCAGGTCTTTCTGTTTGGCTACCAAGGTGATCTTGTGATACGCAGCTTCAGCATTGCCTTTGTCCGGGGTGTAGCCCAGGTTGTATTGCGTCCGCAGCTCCTCGGCGATGCTGTCGTAGATTTGATCGATCGCCTGCTTTTTGGAGACTTCGTAGAGACGGCCACCGGTTTCCCTTGAAATCTGATCGAGAATCTTCTTGCCATCAACGCGGGGCTCTTGCGGATAGCGTCCGCGACCGCCGCCTCCGGACCCGCCACCTCCCGGCCAGCCTCCGCCACCCGGGAAGCCTCCTCCGTGCCGTCCCATTCCACCGCCCTGGTGGCCATAGCCGTTGCTGTCCTGACGGTTGTCGGCGAACAGGATTGAGTAAACCACGGTGTCGGCGCGTTGGGCCGCCTCGATGGCACTTTGCAGCGACTCCTTACTGCCTCGGTCATCCCCGTCGGAAAGAACAATAAGGGCTTTGCGGCCCGGTTGTTTCTTCATCAGTTCGTTCGAGGCCAGGAAGATGGCATCGTAAAGCAGAGTGCCCGCTCCTCTGTTCATTCGAGGTTGGCCAGTGCCGGAAGATTGAGGGTCGGAAGGGCCCGATCCGGAAGAGCCGGGATCAGAACGTCCGCCGCCGTTGCGCTGAAGTTGCGGAGCATTCAGCAATTGCAGCGCCGCCTCCAGCTTGTCGCGGGATGGCGTGAGGTCCTGAAGAAGTTCCACCTCGCGGTCGAAATGAATGACGAAGGCCTTGTCTTTGGGGTCCGTAAGCATTTGGTCGAGAAAGAGCTTGCTGGCATTGCGCTCCTGATCGAGAACATTTCGCTGACTCAGGCTGGTATCGACCAACAGTCCGAGGGTAAGAGGCAGGTTGGTGTCCTGCGTAAAGTATTTAATCGTTTGCGGCCGGCCATCTTCCTGAAGAACGAAATCGTCCTTGGTCAGATTGCGGACAATCTGACCTTTCTTATCACGAACGGTGACTGGAAGCGTGACCACCTTGACGTCAACCGACATAGTGGTAACGGTCTGGCTATGGGCGTCGTGATCCTGCGCTGGCGACAGAACCGATAGCAAGAGGATGAGCGCAAGGCCGAGAACGAGATTTCGTCGCATGGTCTGAATTGGGGTCATGGAGAATGTTCCTCGGGCTGAATTCCCATTTCTTTTCCGAGGTCGACCAACTCCGTCCGAAAACCAGTTAGCGCCTTGTCCAGTTTCTCCGTGACGGTGACAAGGTTCTTGTAGTCGATCTGCGATCGTTCCAGCTCTTGTGCCAGAGCTTTGCTTTGTTTCGAGAGATCCGAGTCCGCCTTGCCGAGCTTCTTGATCAGAGGCTTTAATCCTGACTGCTGCGCCGTGGAAAAGCTGCTTACAAAATGCTGGATGTTAGTCTGTGCCTCGTTGACCGTGTCGCTTAAATCTGTGTAGCGGGATGAATTCGGCCTGGTTGCATTTTCAGGGGGCTGGTTTTCAGGACGCGGGATAAGATTCTGGGCCTCTTTGCTGGCCGTTTCCGTGCTCTTGTTCAATTGCTGGAACTGGGCGACCTGGTCCGGGGTGGCCTGGAGCGCAATTGCGCGATTGAAATCGGTCATGTCGCTGGTGTCGGGCGTCGGGTTGGATGCGCCCGTCGAAGGGCGTCCACCACCGTGCCCCCCACGCTGGGCCAACAGCGTGGAGGGGCACATGAGGAGGACAATCTGACAGAGCAGCACTAGCGATCGATTCAAGATGGTCCCACTCCAAATATAGTAACGATCAGAAGGCCAATCCGAGGTAAAGAATCCGTCAAGGAAGGTAAAACCTTGTAAACTCGACAGGCTCTCATGAGAAAACTATGTCACCTCTCCCCGCTGCTTTTCTTTTACTTCGCGTTCCTGGCGTCGATGGCCCTCGCGCAGGCTGCCGCAACACCTTCACAGAAGCCACAACCAGCCGGTAACCTGGGAGTCGCCGTCAGGGCTTGTGAACGCTGCATTCGTGCCCATGAAGAATTCCTGGCCTCGGACGCGCTGCAGGGACGGGGCAGCGGCACGCATGACGAACTGGTGGCCGCGACCTACGTGGCGTCGCAGCTGCGTCAGTACGGTATTGAACCGGCGGGTGACGATGGCGGCTACATTCAGCGTGTGCCAGCCATTCAACGGAACATCGTATCTCCGCCACGACTAACGATCTCGCCGCTGGGAGGCAACCCTTCGGCTGAGCCGATGGCTTGGGAGTACGGCAAGGATTTCCTCGTCGAGGTTCTGACGCAAACAGAATTTTCCGGACCGTTGCGAAAACTAAATGCGGACGAGCTTAGTGGCACCGGGAATCCAACCATCGAACCGGGCGCGGTCGTGCTCATTGCGGGTGGGGATGAAAGCAAAGTCAGACAGACAGCGTTCTCATTAGCTTCGGCTGGCGCGTCTGCAATACTCACGCTCGCGCGCGCTAGCGAGGATAAGCACTTCGAGGAGGTCGCCAAACAACTGCCCAAGGTGGCCAACCAGTTGAAGGACGGCTCCGCAGACGATAAGAAATTCAATGTGCTGGAGTTGAAGCAGGATGCTTTCCACGCGATCGAGCAGCTGCCGGAAGGAACCATGCTGCACTTCGACGCGCGGTCGTCCGAAGAAAAAGGGTACACCTGGAATGCAGTGGGCATACTGCGAGGCAGCGATCCGGCACTGCAACACCAAGCAATCTTGTTCTCAGCTCATTTGGATCATTTGGGAATTGGGGTTCCGGTTAACGGCGACAATATCTACAACGGCGCAGACGATGACGCTTCGGGCACTACCGCTGTACTCGACATCGCACGTGTGCTCGGCCGAGGACAGCGTCCGCGGCGTACCGTGCTCTTCGCCCTGTTTGGCAGCGAAGAGATGGGCGCGATCGGATCAACCTATTTCCGCAACCATCCCCCCGTGCCGCTGAAAGAGATTGCTGCCAACCTGGAATTCGAAATGATCGGAAGACCGGATCCGGCGGTGAAAGACGATACCCTCTGGCTCACAGGATGGGAGCGGTCAAATCTTGGTCCGGCGCTGGCAGCGCATGGTGCTCATCTGGTCGCTGATCCGCATCCCGGTGAGAACTTCTTTGCGCGCTCCGATAATTTCGTTCTGGCAAGAAAGGGCGTCGTAGCGCAGACGATATCAAGCTATGGCTTGCACCGAGACTATCACCAGCCCAGTGACGATCTGGCGCATTTGGACTTCAAGCACATGTATGCAGCGACAGGATCGCTGTTGATGCCTGTGGAGTGGCTGGTGAATTCAGACTTCCAGCCGAAGTGGAATGCGGGGGGAAAACCGTAGAGCATCAATTAGCGTCGCGAGAGGGGAGTCCTAAAGCTTCTGCGCGAATTCGTGCGGGCGCGATTCAGCCTGCCCCCTGGCGTGAGACAAACAGTTAAGACACAGTACGCCGTTCGATGAAAATGCAGTTGTCGTAATTCTGTTGATTATTTTTCTCGTCCGCGATCTATGACTTCCAGACTCTGGGCGCATCCAAACGCGCCCAGAATCGCTCATAATTCACCTTGCCTGAAGTCGGAGCGTGAGGAAATCGTCACTCGGTGGTTCCTCGACCACGCGGTCCTCCAATTCCAACATTACCGCGAATCCGCTACTCTGCGGGCGACGTTCCGCCCTTGACGGCTGCTCATGATCCGGTGATTGCTTCCGAGGAATTTCGTGGAGAACAGAGTGATTGTGCAATTTTGACCAGACAACACCCGCTGGATCCCCAATACTTGGTGAGACGAAGACCCATCGTGACGGCTACTCCTTGAGCCTTCGCGATTGAGAGGCTTGACTCCAATGGAAGGCGGCGCCACACATGCCCCGCGCGAATCAATGTTTCCCTGCTTACATGCTACTCTTTCTCTTTCTGCTCCCCTCTGGTTCTTGGGGCCAGGAAGTGCACGAAAGGCCCACCCGGCTGGTCATTCCGGATGGTACTCCTGTCAAACTTCAAATAGTCCGGACGATCTCCTCTGCGCACGCTCAAAAAGGAGATCACCTCGACCTTGTGGTCATAAAAGACGTGATGCTAGGGGGTTTCACGATTATCCAGGCGGGCACCATCGCCAGCGGTTCGGTCCTTGGAGTTAAGGGTAAGCGCCCCCTCGGAATTGGAGGCAAAGTAGTCATCAAGGTCGATTCAGTTAAGCTCACTACGGGTGATGAGGTTGCAGTACAAGCCTGCAAAGAAGTCAAAGGAAGTTCCCGTACCAAGCTTATTGTGGCAGAGATAATCATTACGGCGCTGTTTTACTTGCCGGTCGCACCGGTATTCCTGCTTTCCCGCGGCCACGACAGTACTGTCCTGAAAGGCACAGAAGTGACGGCCTACATTAACGGTGATTCTGTCGTGGAGACCGCGAAGTTGTTGGGAGGAAATGCTGAGGTTTCAGAACTCGGTGAGATGATCGATTTCCTACCCTCCCGTACGGTCGATGGTGAAGGGCGCGAGGGCGACATGCTGAATCTGATCTTCATCGCCAAGAAAGACGATTTGGAAGGAGCGTTCGAGCACGCCGGCTGGCTGAAAACGGACAGATCAAAGCCTACGATTTTCTGGCACTTATTGCAGCAACGGAAACATTATGCCAAGCTGCCCATGGCCAAGCTTTACGTGTTCGGGAGAGCACAGGATTACTCGTATGCCCTGCCTGACCCGACGTCGATCGTGGCCCGGCGCCATCACCTCCGAATCTGGAGAACTGATTACGAAATGCATGGCACTCCCATATGGGTGGGCGCCGCAACTCACGACGTTGCAATTCAAATACAGATGAAGAGACTCCGAATCGTTCACAGGATCGACCCTGAAGTGGACGCGGAGCGTGATTTCATCGCCGGCAATTTGGCGGACGTGCGTCTGGTGGCGCACGAAGAATACCTTCATGGCGTTGATCCAGTATTCGAGGGAGAAACGGCCACCGGCGGGACCTATTATTCAGACAGCAGGATGCTCTTACTGGAACTGCATCAAGTAAAGTCGGCCAATTCCGACCTGCAGCGGGCTACGTCTACTCTAGAAAGGGGCTCCGGCGGTGGCATGGCATTGATAAATGCGAATCGCTGAGTGGATTCAGATCGCCTTTTTCTCGATCCTTGTGTTGGCGGCTTGGAGATGCCCCCTCGCACGTCGGCGGCGACTAAGGGTCACGGCGTTCGCAACACTTGCGATCGCAGCGATTTTGGCAGCCCGTTTCATGTTCTTTGTGCCCCCTCGTTTTTCCTCTGTTGCGCGCGACTGGCTTCCTGCTGCCCTGCTACTTGTACCGTATTGGCAGATCGGTGAGTTCTTCACAGGACCAGATCAGAGCGTGCAAGCCAGGCTTGCTACATTCGATCTCTCCTTTCTTAGAGCCGTGCATATCCAACCTGCCAAAGCATCAATCGGCCCACTCCTGGCTGTCTACATGGAGCTTGCCTATCTGATGGTTTATCCCCTTATCCCGATGGGCCTTGCCACCCTCTATATTGCTGGCATGCGCCACAACTCGGATTATTATTGGGTGGTGGTCTTGCTTTCCACTTACGCTTGCTTCGCGGTGACCCCCTTCGTGCCGGCGTTGCCCCCGCGCGTGTTGACCGGTTACGACAGATTCGAGATCCCGCCCAACAGTGTTCGAGCCTTAAATCGGTGGGTACTCCGCCGCGCGAGCATTCAGGCAATTACGTTTCCAAGTGCTCACGTAGCAGCTTCGACCGCGGCAGCCCTCGTTCTGCTTCGATTGGAGTCCCGTGTGGGTCTGATCTTCCTTTGGGTGGCGCTCAGCATCGCTGTAGCCACGGTCGTGGGCGGCTACCATTACGCCGCCGACGTTTTGTCCGCGTTGCTCGTCGCAATCCTGATGTTTGTTGGTACTTTCTGGCTTTGGGTAGGAGCACGGTAATCGTCGGTCAGCTTCGGGTCGGTAGGCAACTACCATGGATAAACTTAGATCACTGCCACCTCTGGACTTTGCCACATTCACGACTCGCATAAAGCGCAAAATTCGCGCAATCTCCCAACACCTGCGGCAAGCCCGCGTCGTCGCAAAGGCCTTGCATTCTCCCCGCCATCCAATAGTCGCGCATATTGTGCCGATCCGGCGCTGCAATCTCTCCTGTACTTACTGCAACGAATATGACGATTTCTCGCAGCCAGTTCCAACCGTCGTAATGCTGCGCCGCGTGGACCGACTCGTTGAACTGGGGACAACAGTCATCACAATCAGTGGGGGAGAACCACTGCTGCACCCGGAACTAGACCTGATCATTCGGCACATTCGCAGTCGAGGCAGCTTTGCTACTCTGATCACCAACGGGTACCTGCTCACGCCAGACCGCATTAAGCTCCTGAACCGTGCTGGCCTCGACCATCTTCAGATCAGCATTGACAACGCCACGCCGGACGAGGTTTCGAAGAAAAGCTTAAAAGTATTGGACAAGAAGCTTCAGTGGCTGGCCGACTTTGCAGAATTTCAAGTTAACATCAATTCGGTGATCGGAACATCTGTTCAGCACCCAGAGGATGCTGCTCGTGTTGCCCGGCGGGCAGCGGAGCTGGGTCTCGTAACTACGGTTGGAATCGTTCACGATGGTGGTGGCCAGCTTCGACCGTTGAGCGAACAGGAGCAGCACGTCTACCAGCAGATTGTGAGCATAGTTACTAAGTCCTTTTCAACATTCGCGTACTACAACCAGTTCCAGAAGAATTTGGTTCACGGACTCTCCAACGACTGGCATTGTCGTGCCGGCAGTCGCTATCTCTATATCTGCGAGAATGGACTAGTACATTACTGTTCGCAGCGACGTGGTTTTCCCGGCATACCGCTCGAGCAGTACGGGCAGGAGGATCTGGAGCGCGAATATCACACCGTCAAGCCCTGTGCGCCCTATTGCACCGTATCCTGCGTTCACCAGGTGTCCATGATCGACCAGTTCCGAGAGCAGCCGTTGGAGGCACTCGGTCGTTTCTTTCCGTCTAAGCCGGACCAGGGAATACCCTACGATCTTCCGATTACGATTCGCCTACTTACGTGGATGTTCCTGCCGTCCGTCCCCGGCACCAGCGCAAGACGCCGCCTTCTGACGCACACTTTCACGCGCGCCGCATTGTGGTGTCTGAGAGTGAAATGAGAACCCGCGGAACACAGCCCGAGAGAGTTGCAGAGGATCTGACCTATCCTTAGTAAATATTCTGCTCGTTTTCAGCAATATCAGGCCTATTTGCAAAGGCCAGCACTCAGCTGACGGAAAAGACTACTAGCAAGAACCCCATCGGCTAAATGCTGAGTGCTTCTTCTCAGTTTGTCTTCTTCGCCTTGCTGATTTTCTCGTCAATGGGCTTGCGGCCGGCGAAACCCTCGGTCGTGTCGTGCCAGTAGTTGATCCCATGCTCTCCCAGCTTCCAGCAGAGCAGCACGATAAGGCCGTCCACTTTGCAGGGAAAGTCGAGCAGTCCGATATCAAGATCTTTTACTTGGACGCCGGTCGCGTCAATCTCAGCCAGCGCGTCTTTCACGCGCGGGATAGCCCGTTCGCGCTCCGCCTTCCGGCGTGCCATGTGGACCACGTTGACCAGCAGACCGCCTTGCAGAAAAACGCGGTGAGCGAGTTCCTGGAGTTCGGTGTCGACGGCCTCGATCAGCTTTTTGCCGTCAATCGCCGTGCGCAGCAGCGACTCCAAAACAGGCAGGAGAGATTGGGCTTCTTCAAGGGTAAAAGTTCGGTCGGCCATACGGGTACATTCTATTCTAATGCATTCGGGGGGCGTTGGTCGTTCGGCAAGAGTCAGGTGGCTTTCGCCAACGACCAACGACCGTTACTGAATCTCAAGCATTCGGTCGAGCGCAACTCGCGCCCAGTGCTTCACGTCATTCGTCACTTTGATCTGGTTCACTAGGTTGCCTTCAATCAGATTCTCCAACACCCAGCACAGATGTTGCGGCGAGATGCGGAACATTGTGGTGCACAGACAGCCAGAGTCGTCGAGGGTGATGACCTTTTTCCCTTCTGCGGCAAACTCTTTGCCCATGCGGTTGACCAGGTGGATTTCGGTACCAACCGCGAACATCGTCCCTGATGGCGCGCTGCGAATCATCTTCAACAGACCTTCGGTCGAGCCGACGCCGTCTGCCTTCTGGCAGACTTCCCAGCGGCACTCGGGATGCGCAATCACTCGAATGCCGGGATATTTGGCGCGAACGTTATCCACGTGTTCCGGGAGGAAGCGTTGGTGGACCGAGCAGTGACCTTTCCACAAAATCACTTTCGCCGCACGCAACCGGTCGGGAGTCAGGCCGCCGTTGATCAGATAAGGATCCCAGACAACCATTTCGTTCAAAGGAATGCCAAGATTGAAACCGGTGTTGCGGCCGAGGTGCTGATCAGGAAGGAATAGAAGTTTGGGCGTCTTGGCGAATCCCCATTGGAAAGCGCCCGACGCATTGGAGGATGTGCAAACTACGCCGCTACGTTCTCCGCAGAAGGCTTTGATCGCCGCGGTGGAATTCATGTAGGTGATGGGCGTGATGCCCTCGCCGGCGTCGGAGGTCAAGCCAGCGGCGATGAGTTGCTCCCAGCAATTTTCCACCTGGGTAATTTCCGCCATGTCGGCCATGGAGCAGCCGGCGTTCATGTCAGGCAGGATCGTCACTTGGCCGGGACGGCTCAAGACGTCGGCGCTCTCCGCCATAAAATGGACGCCGCAGAAGACGATGTACTTCCCTCCGGCGCGCGCCGCTTCTTGCGACAACTTGTAGGAGTCGCCCCGGAAATCGGCGAAGCGAATGACTTCGTCGCGCTGATAGTGATGTCCGAGAATCACGCAATCTCCGCCCAAAGCCTCACGGGCGGCGGCAATGCGGTCGTCCATCGTATGGTCGGGGAGGACGAGGTAATTTTCCAGACTACAAACTGCTACTGCGGTTGCCATTGTCATGTCTCGCCTTCAGCTCCGGATGCGGAATGCAATTGCGGCTATTCCGCAATAGGCTCACGCTCGTTCCGGAACGGGGATGTTGAAAGCTTCCAGCGGCTCCAGCCGATTCACTACGCGTCGTTTGAAACTACGCCGCGCCCAACCGGCGGGGATGTTGAAGCCACTAACTCTTCACAATAGTTAAGATGCTCAGCGACAGCAGAAAGCGTCGCTTTTTTCGGACGACGCAAGTAACCACCGCAAGTGACTGAGTACCTAGGGTTATTGTGCACTGTTGGAGAGGCAGAACGCAACTTAAAGCCGGTTCATCGGCCAGCCGACGCGAAGCTTATCGCGAAACGGCGGTTGCCACTTCTTTGCGTCTTGTCCAGAAATAAAAGGCACAGACGCCAACCGTCAACACCATTCCGGCGCCGAATTCTGTGGTGATGTAGAGCGACCGCCCCACTGGCGCGGTGATCCGGTCGAAAATTGCCTGAATGAAAAGATTGTGGCTGGCATGGAGAACCGCCGCAGTCCACAAGCTGCCCGACTTCAGCCTGAGCCAACCCAGGATGTAGCTGTCCGCGATCACCATGAGGGTGAAGCAAGTCAAAGCAAAAGCGGGCCGCGTGCCGGAGTTATAGTCGGCGAACAATAGCGCTGGATAATGCCACACCGCCCAGATACACCCGCTCAGCAGGCATCCCCAGGTAAAACCCGTTTGTTGAACCAGCCGTGGAAGCAGGAACCCTCGCCAGCCAATTTCTTCGCCGAGCGCGCGTGCCATGCTGCTGATTACACCCACGGTGGCATAACAAGGGATCGCTAACAAGAGGGTCACGGCGCGGGGACATTGTGGGAAGCCGAAGGCGCTGGCTAGCGAAGCGGCGAATGCCGGGAATGCGAACGAACCGGGAATTAGCGCCCACGTCGCGATGTACACCGGCAACGCATAAACAATAGGGATGAAGTAAGCCCACGCTTCATACTTGGCCGGCCGCCAATTCCAGCCCAGGGTTGCCAGATCAACCCGAAACAGCCAGCACGTCGTCAGCGCAGCAAACGCTGGACACCACATCACCAGCCCCACGACCAGACCATTTCCAGCGCCAATGTGCCCGGCGTGGATCATCACGTACTCGGGCAGACTGCTGAAGGTAAAGACCAGCGCGAGATAGGTGAGGATCTGTTTGGGAAGCGGGCGCATGGTGCGGAATCTTATCACCCCTACCGCATTTCTGAACTGGACCTAGCGAGTCCTGCCTTGCGAGGGGTCCTCCGTCGTCGCAGTATTTACGTCGATGTGCAGGTGTTGTGCGACATCGATGTTCGGCGGATAGCAATTCCCGTCGGGGTTGTAATTTGCCGGACAACTCGCGGCAACTTCGGGCCTCTTCGGCGACTGGGCGTATTGCCATACTTCGGCAAAGTGAACACCACTGTCGGCGGCACTTGGCGCGCGTTTGGGAAAGGCGCAACCGGGCGAGGGAGGACAGGCATCGTTCGTGACCCAATACACGATCTTTCTTGCGCCGGCATTCTGGCGGATATCGTCCGCCGTGACGATATCTTCGCCACCTTCTTTTGCGGCGGAAATGCCCGAACCGTAAATGCCGGCCCGATAGCCGCCTGCAGTCACTCCGTCCGCCCACGCATAGATGTAGGCTTTCTGCTCAGGCAGCATCCGACCGCCTTGCTCTTGATCGAGGAAAATCACGGTTCGCGCAGGAAACCCTTCCCGACGTGCTGCCGCCACGGCAGCCTGCGCGTCGGACTTGCCGAGTTTGCTCGCGTACGAAACCGACTTCAGTTCATTGAATAGCCGGCCATTGAAGAGCACCAGGAATCCGAAACCTGCCGATTGTAGCGTCTTTCGCTTGCCACTCCATGTGTTGGTCCGCGCGCTGGGCGGATGGTTAAGCCAGAAACCCGTGTAGGAAAACGTCTCGCGAAGAACCTTCAAGTTCTGATCGCCGGGATAATTATTGCGATCAAAGCCCAGATATGACGGCGGGGGCTCGGTTGCACGTGACTGTTGGGCTGCACTCTTTGAACTTGGAAGCACCGAAAGTGCGGCCGTAATCAGGAGAAGCAAAGCAATTCGTTTCACATAGCCATACTAGTTTAGTTTCGCGTGGCTCGCGACACGGCACAGTCTGTTCGGGATTCTAGGCATTTCAAGAAGCAAGATCCGCTTCCGGAGCAGCGGACAGGAGCGTCCGCTCTACCCTTCGTGAGGAAAGGACTTGAATATGACTTCGCGGGACTTTGATGTGACTTTCTTGTCGGCATCGGTGCGGTTTTCGGTCAGCGTGCCCTTCATGACGTAGTAGCCCTCGTTGGCTGGAGTTTTTCCTTCTCCGCGCTCGACGGTGCCTTTGAAGTCGTACCAGACGCCGTGCACGGTGTCGGTTGTGAAAGTTAGCTTGGTTCCATCAAGCTTGCCGGTTTTGAAGAATTGATCGAGGAAGGCGCCGCGATCGCCCTCGGAGTCGCCGAAGCGCGAAACGAAGCCGGTGACCCGGCCCGCATCTTCCACGGTGAGTTGGACGAATTCGCCCTCCCGCTGAAAGCTGTACATTCCCGAGTAGTCCTCGGCAGGCCGTGCTGGGGCCGGGCTTTGAGGGGGATTCTGCCCAGCCAGCAGCGAACTACACGCGAACAACATCAAGGGAAGTACCTCTGCCAGTTTCATATCGTTATTAGAGCACGGAAATTCACGCCCAGGAACTCTACTCTTTGCACTGAGGCTTGGGACCGCCGCGGCATCTATAATAGGAGGATTCTCGCTGGTCGCGAGGAGCGCATGAAACAGGGCCCGCTGCTGATCGACACCTCGCGCAAGCGCAAGACGAACCTGGTGGCTGTGCCGACCTTGCTGGTCCAGCTTGAACCGTGGCACCACGTATTTCTTCGTAATCTCAAGGATCTGTTGTGGCGCCCGGGAAAACCGCCGCTGCAGTTGGTATCACGCCCAGCGGACTTTTGGCCTGACGTTTTCGTGCCGAGGCGGGTGCCTTGGAGCCAGTTTCTGCAGTCGACATTTGGTCATATCCTGGTGATTGCGGCGTTGTGGGGATGGTCGGAGCTTTGGCCACAACGGCCGCAAATCGTCGAGCTCCCGGTCTTTCACAGATCCGATGTCGTCTATTACGACGCGTCTGAATATCTGGCGCCGCTCAACACCGGTGGAGCGCACGCCGCGCTACCGCAGAAGGGCGAGCCCGAGCACGCGGCTCAGCCAATCATCTCGGTGCCGCCCGAGGCCGACAATCGCACGCAGACGATTGTCGCGCCTCCCAAGCTGAAGTTGGATCACGATGTGCCGTTGCCAAACATCGTGGCCTTGGGGCGTCCTACCCCTACGATTCCAACTGCCGCGATGGCGGGTTCGCCTTCGGACTTGAAACTTCCGGTGCTGCCTTCATCCGTCGTGGCGCCGGCTCCTGATTTAAAGACTGCTCTGAAACAAACTCCGTCTTTATCGGATTCAGTAGTAGCGCCAGCGCCGGATGTCCACTCCGTGAATTCGAGACGAGATGTTCATGCTCCGCAACCGGCGATTGTCGAGCCTCCGCCCGTAGTTGCGGACGCGGCTTCGCGCAGATTAACCGATATCAATATAGGACATGCGCAACCGGCGGCGCCTGCGCCGCAGTTGCCGATGGGAGAGCAACGCGCGCTGTCGAGCATGGCGCCGATGGGGAATTCCGGCGGCGCAGTAGTGCCGCCCCCGCCTTCGGCTCAAGGATCCGGAGGCTCTGGCGATGGACGCCTGGTTGCACTGAACCTTCATCCCGTGGTTCCGAGTGGACCTGTCGATGTTCCCGCAGGCAACCGGCGGGGAACTTTTGCAGCGACTCCCGAGGGTAAACCGGGCGCCGCAGGTACGCCGGATATTTCTGGTGATCCTCATTCCGCTGCGGCAAGTGGTATAGGCGGTGGCCATGGCAGTGGAAGCGCTTCCGGGTCGGGCGACAGCTCAAACGGCGTCCCCCCAGGACTTTTTGTGGGCGCCAGCCCCAAACCGGGGAACAGTTCGGCGGTTGCTGGTAGTACTCAGGGCGTGACCAAGGCGGTGTCATCCGACTCTCCACTCATCGCAAGCGCAACACCGCCACGGGTTACCGCGGTTCCGCCGCATCCTTCGGAGTTACCGGCCAATGCAACCAGTGAACTCGAGCGGAAGGTCTTCGGTGACCGGAAGTCTTATGCCATGATTCTGAACGTGCCCAACTTAAACTCTGCGGGCGGGAGTTGGGTAATGCATTTTGCCGAGTTGAAGCAAGCCGAAAAACCGGGTGAGTTGGTGTATCCGGCGGCCACGCAGCAGGTCGATCCAGGGTATCCGCTGGAGTTGATGAAGCAGAATGTTCAGGGCACGGTCGTGTTGTCGGCGGTCATTCGGGGCGACGGATCGGTCGGCGAAGTGCGGGTTCTTCGCGGAGTCGACGATCGCCTGGATCAATATGCCACTGCGGCGCTGTCGCGTTGGCGGTTTCGCCCGGCTAGCCGGAATGGCGATCCGGTCGCGCTGCAGACGGTGGTCATGATTCCGTTCCGGCCCATGCGAAAGCCCGGCTTCTAGGACTTCGCCACGGATTTCACGGATCAACCCGGATAAGCTTTTTTCTTCCCTTCTCTTTTTTTTCCTGACTTTTCCTGATCAGCGTGATCTGTGCAGATCCGTGGCGAGGTTCTTGAGGTTCGCTAGAGAGGTTATTCTGCCACTCCCGCCAGCGCCAGGAGCGTCAGCAATATCCGCTTGAGTCCCAGTTCGCGTCCGCTGCAGTCGAACCACTCTTGCAGGGTGTGAGCGCCGCCGCCTACGCCGCCGCCGCCGATGGCGATGGCTTCCCGGCCCAATGACAGTGGGATGTTGGCGTCCGTGGAAGCGCGCTGAATTTGGGCGGCGTTGCCGAGATGAGCATCCACGGCGCGAATTACCTTCAGGATTCGAGCGTTGCCATCCAGTTCGCCGGCAGGACGATTGCCAATGGGCACGACCTCGTAACTCAGGCCGGACGAGCGCTTCTGCGACGAAGTACGCCGCTCGCTGACCCGCGATTCTTCTTCAACGGCGTGCTCAAGTGCGCGTCGCAAGGACGCTTCCAGGCGCTCCATCTCGGCCATCGAAGTAGAGCGAATGTCGACCCGCATGCTGGCCGACTCCGGAATCGAGTTGACGGAAGTGCCGCCGCGGATCACTCCAACATTGAAGGTGGTTTTCGGAGAGGATGGGAGCGAGGTCTGGGAGAACGAATGAATGCCGCGCGCCAGAACCAGGATCGGGTTGGGCATGCCAAAGTCGCTCCAGGAGTGTCCGCCGGGGCCGCGAACGATGATTTCAAAGCGGCGGCTTCCCAGAGCCTCAGCCACGATCGTATCGGAGCCGGCGCCGTCCAGGATCAAACTGTAGCGGATCGAATCTTTCCACCGGGACTGGGAAAAAATGTGACGCATTCCGCGCAGGTCGCCTTCTCCCTCTTCCCCTACGTTGCCGATAAAAAGTATGGGTGTGGCGAGCGCTATTTTGGATGCGCGCAGCGCGGCTGCCATTGCCAGCAATGCCGCGGCTCCGGCTCCGTTATCCGAAACTCCAGGCCCGTAGAGGCGGTTGCTCTGCTGACGCAGGTTGAGCGGAGTTCCAGCGGGAAAAACCGTGTCGATGTGAGCGCTGAGTGCCGTGTATTGCTTTACCGAAGACGGTCTGGTTGGTTTGGCCCGATCATGGTGAATGCCAAACACGTTACCCACTTCGTCGGTGCACACGTCTTCGAGTTCGAGCGCGCGAAAGCGTTCCCGGAACCATTCTCCGCGAGCCGCCTCTCCGAACGGTGGAGCGGGAATGCGCGCCATTTCCAGTTGCCAGGCCGCAAACTGAGCTTCCTCGGCGCGAAGCCAGGCGAAAGCCGCGCGGATTTCTGGCGACCCAGCAAGACGGGCAATCTCTTGCTGGATCGTGGGGGGAACAAACGGCACTTCCGCGCGTGGACTAGAGGGCATAACTCGACCACGCCATCTTACAACCTAAAGCTCTAGCGTGAATCTGGAGCAGGCCGGTTAAGAACACGAGATCATGCGAGCGAATCGCAGAAGGATTCAAGAGAAGGTCAATTCTTGCTCGCTACGGCAACTTTCTGCCCATGGCCAGCAATCTAATTAGGCAGGTTTTCTCCGTCCAATTTCGTTACACTACTGTTATGAGAGTCATGCGGATTGTGTTGGTGGTGGTCGTGGCCGTGGCCTTGTGCGGCCCGGTCTCGCTCGGTGCGTTCGGGGACGAAGGAGCGCTTAATCCCGCCGAGCCCAAGGGCGTTACATCCGACGAGATCATCCAACATTTTGCGGCCAAAGAAAAAGAATTCAAAACCGCCCTCGACCAGTATGGATACCGGCAAACCGTGAAGGTGCAAACCGTGGATGGCGACACTCCGGATGGCGAGTATCAGCAGGTTTTTGATGTCTCGTTCGATGATCAAGGGAAAAAGGTCAAGAACGTCGTTTTCGCGCCTCAATCGACCCTCCAGCGCATCATGATGACTGAGCAAGACATCGATGACATCGAGAACCGGCTGCCGTTTGTGCTCACTAGTGACGAGATCAACGAGTACAGCATTCTCTACGTCGGGCAGCAGCAGGAGGACGACCTGCACTGCTATGTGTTCGACATTGCACCCAAAAAGATAGAAGGCAAGAAGAGATATTTTCAAGGGCGGATCTGGGTGGACGACAAGGATTTCCAGATCGTGAAAACCTACGGAAAAAGCGTCCCGGACATTACCAGAAAGAAGGGCAATGAGAATCTGTTTCCCAAGTTCACCACCTATCGAGAGCAGGTAGTGGATGGTCCCTACTGGTTTCCTGTCTACACGCGCGCGGACGACACCCTGCACTTCTCTAACGGCGACGTGAAGATCCGCGAGATTGTGAAATACACGAATTACAAGAAATTCGGCTCGAACGTGAAGATCACCTATGACGGAAAGGAAGTGCAGAAGGGCGATGAGGGAAAGAACGCGCCTCCACAGCAACCGCAGAAGTAGCTGTCAGCGCTCAGCCGTCAGCATTCAGCGATGGCACGTCTTCCGAGATACTTCTCGAGGGCTTTGAGGTTCTAGCAGGCTCCTTCATCTCCCAGCCTGATTTGGATCGTAAGCAAAATCGTAAGCATGCCGTCGGCGGCAAAGGGTGCTCTGGCTTCAGCCTTGATGCCGTACCTCACATTCTGAAATTCTGCTTCCTCAGCATCCGTAAGGGCACGCAGTACCCCTTTTTCAACGGCGATCACATAGCCGCCCGCATGCGAAATGCAGGCTTCTGCTGAAGTTACGGTTTGGTGTTCGTGGTCGCATCCCAGGAGACAGCCGCTGTCCGTCCAAGCGGCAAAATAGAAGGTCGAGCGCATCAGTGTTCTCCGTCTCGACATGAGACGACTTCTGGTCTACATGTCTCAACTTTGATAAGGGGTCAAGTCGGGCAACGCAAGGTTACGGCAGTGAAATTCAGGCATGACCTTTCGTAATCGAAAGACCTGATGGCAAAAGCAGATTACAGGATCACACCGCGTGGTTTGCAGGCTGAATGCGTTGCTCAATAAAAGAGATACTTCCGCCACTTGTCATCGGAACGGCCCATCAGGCGCATGATGTGACGGCTGGTGTGCAGATTGAAGGCGCGTGGCTCGCGCATGAGCTTCATGCCCGCCTCGTGCGGCAGTTGGTTCCCCTTGCGGCGATTGCAGGGATGGCAGCAGGCCACCAGATTCTCCCACGTGGAAGCGCCTCCCCGGGATCGGGGTACTACGTGGTCCAGCGTCAGCTCGCCCGAGGCCAACACTTCCCCGCAGAACTGACAGGTGTTGCGATCACGCAGCAAGATATTCTTGCGAGAGAGTGCGCGCGTCTGGTGCGGAATGCGGCGATATTCGAGCAAGCGGATCACGGACGGCAACCGAATGGCGAGGCGGGCGGCATGCAGGAAGTGTCCGTTCTCTTCCTCGGTCATTGCGATGCCCTTCAGTACCAGGACGATAGCGCGGCGCGCCGCGCAGACGTTGATAGGCTCGTACGAAGCGTTCAACACCAGCACCGGCGCATGCAGCACGTGCGGGCCTTCGCTCTCGGAGCGCACGGCTGCTGCCAGTGGGGATGACATGTGAGCCCGCCCCATGCCACTCATCGAATTGTTCCACTTCCCCGACATTCTCTTCACGAACCACCGAGCTTCACTCGTTCGAACAGCCCAGGGCAGCCGTCCCCACCTGCTTCTTATCCGGCGGCTGCCATGGTTAGCCGTCCTTCGCTGTCTACATCTCGTATCGCATGCTGAGTCTCTGTTTTCAATGTTCGCGCTACCGTTGCTACGTAGACCTGCGATGCTCCCGCGCGCCGTAGAATGCGTGCGCATTCTGAAACCGTTGTGCCGGTGGTAAAGACATCGTCTACTAACAGCACCTCACGTCCCGCCAGTTCGCGAGGCCTTGTCACCACAAAGGCGCCACGAATGTTTTCCCGGCGTTGATGCCGCGAGAGCCCGATCTGAGACTTCGTTTCACGTCGGCGCTCCAACAAACCGAGGCTCAACTGGAAGCGAGCGGTAGAAGAGTTCACTTTCAGGGCTGCCCGGGCGATCAGTTCGGACTGGTTGAATCCTCGCTGTCGCAGTTTTGTAGAGTGCAAAGGGACCGGCACAACCAGAAGTTCGGTTTCACCAAAAAGAGCCTGCAAATCTTCGACTGCTTCCGCTAGCATCCGTCCCAGAACATTCGCCGCCGGTCGAACCTGGTTGTATTTGAGCAAATGAATCAGTTCGCGCAGGCCGCTCTCATAGCTCCCGTAGGCTGTAGCCTTGACGTAAGGAGGTTCGAGACGGCGGCACAGTCCACAACGGGCTTCGCCCGCTTCAGAAGAGTGATCTTCGGCAGAGAATGCGAAGGGGCTGATCAGCCGTTCGCCACAGATGGAACAAAGCCCGCTAGTGATTGGCTGCATTGCTCCAAGGCAATCTTCACAAACTGGCAGCCGTGAAATATCTATCAGGGGGGCACCGCAAAGACGACAATCAGGGGGGAACAACGTGGCGAACAGACCTGCGGCGATGCCGCTGGCCCAGGAGACCAGTCGATTGTCTTGCGCAACAACCCTGGTCCCGGTGGCCCGAATTGGGGTCCCGTTACTGCTGAAGACGATCCTCCTTCACCCGATCGCGGCTGCGGGGGCTCCGACCGGACGAATCTCCTTCAGTATAGCGGCGCGGCAGTTCGGAAGCAACGTGGGCGGGTACCAGGGAGTTACGTGCGTCACGACCATCGCGAACGCAGGCCGCGCTGAAATCGTGCATCTCAATCCTTGGTACACGCTCGCATTTCGGATATCCGGTTTATAGAAACTAGTCAAACGGACTTGTAAATCAGGCGGTGCGCATGCTAACGTGCGCCGTCCTACTTTATGCTGATTATTTCCGACCTTTTGTGAGGATTTCTGATCATGAGCTCCCAAACTACAGTGAACGCGACCGAAGCTCCCAAGAAATTCAAACCCTACGTTCCCGAGAACATGCAAATGCGGGAATTTACTTTTCGCGCCGTGATGCTCGGGCTAGTTATGACCGTGATTTTGGGTGCGGCAAACGCCTACCTCGGACTTCGAGCTGGTATGACGATCGCCGCAACCTATCCCGCCGCGGTCATCGGCATGGCCATATTGCGCCTGATGAAGGGCTCGCTGCTCGAAGAAAATATCGCTCGGACCGTGGGCTCGATCGGCGAATCGGTTGCGGCTGGCGCGGTCTTCACCATTCCGGCCTTTATCGTTTCCGGAGCATGGAAGTCCTTCAGCTTTGCTGACGCGTACTGGAAATCGGTTGCGCTGATGATTGTGGGCGGATCGCTGGGCATTCTTTTCGTGACTCTGTTACGCCGAGTCATGGTCGAAGATCCTGAGCTTCCGTTCCCGGAGTCGGTGGCGGCTTCGGAAATTCACAAGGCCGGACAACAGGGCAGCAAAGCGGCGAAGTTGCTTTTCTACAACATGGGATTTGGCGGGCTGATCTACCTGCTGGGACAGTTTCAATTGTTCAATGCCAGCAAGAATTTCGTGGTTCAAGTGGGACAGATGGGGCGCAGCATCATGCGCCTCGGAACATCGCAGACCGCGCAATCGGTGGGGGTCGGTGGCATCACCACTTTCCAGGCCCCGGCAATTAGCCCAGCTTACTTGGGCGTCGGCTACATCATTGGACCACGCTTGGCCGCGCTCAATTTTGCCGGGGGCGTCGTCGCTTGGGGACTGTTGGTGCCGCTGATCGTTTATCTCCTGGGACCGCAAATACAGGCGCACTTGCCGGCTGGGAGCGAAGCTGGCATCGCCAATGCCGTAGGACGTTTCGTGGTTCGGCCAATCGCCGTCGGCGGCATGATGGTCGGGGCCAGCTGGACGCTGTTCCGCATGCGCAAGAGTTTGGGGTTGGGGATGAAACGCGCGATTTCTGATCTAAAGAAATCGGCCGCGGCGCACGCGGCTACGAACCGCACCGAACGCGACTTGAACGGGAAGGTCGTCTTCGGCGGCCTCTTCGCCGCCTTTCTGTGCATGATTGCTCTCTACTTTTATTTTTCCGGCACACTCAGCGGTGGAATTGTCGCTGCTGTGGTGATGATCGTGGTCGGGTTTTTCTTCGCTGCGGTTTCCGGAAATTTGGTGGGAATGATCGGATCTTCCAACAACCCTGTTTCCGGGCTCACACTTTGTACCCTGATCATCGCCGCGCTTCTCATGGTCGCGATCGGGGTCAACGGGCCCAGCGGCGTAGCCGCCGTTTTAGGTGTCGCCGCAGTCGTCTGCGTTTCGTCCGCGGTTGCGGGCGAGATGTTACAAGACCTCAAGGTGGGCCACATCCTCGGCGGAACGCCCGCCAAAATGCAGTTGGGAGACTTCCTGGGAGTGGTGGTTGCCAGCGCGGCTTTGTACTTCCCGCTGCTGATCCTGCATCAGGGGAATATTAATGCCGGCGGCATTGGCTTTGGCGATCCGAAACTTCCAGCACCTCAGGCGGGGCTTATGGCCATGCTGGCTCAAGGGATTGTTGGGGGTGACATGGCCTGGCCGCTGGTCATCGTGGGTGTGCTCATGGGTCTCGCCATGATCTTGCTCGAAGTGAAGAGCGTGATGCTGTTCGCCGTCGGCATGTATCTGCCACTGGAAACTACTTTCGCGATCTTCCTGGGTGGCGTCATTCGCTGGATCACCGACAAGATGCGCGACCGGCGCGGCTTTAATGATGCGCAGAAGGCGCGGGTAGAGAATGCGGGCGTGCTGACGGCCTCGGGGATGATCGCCGGGGAGGCCATCTTCGGATTGGTTGTCGCGTCGTTCTTTTTCTTCAAGAAACCGCTGCCAATTATTTTTGAGCACCCGGCTACGATTTCCGGATTCATTGTGCTGGTGATCCTGGGTTTCGCGATGGTGAAGATACCGCTGGCCAACGCGGGCAGTCCGGATGAGCCGGCGCCGCCGACTGCGATTATGTAAATTCTTTAAACCACAAAGGGCACGAAGCTTCACAAAGTAACAGCAAATGACCCGGGTTTCCTTTGTGTACCTGCGTGTCCTTTGTGGTTCAAGCTCTTTCATGTCGATTGCACAGAATCTAGCCCAGGTGCGTGAACAAATCGCCGTTGCCGCGCGTCGTGCCGGACGCCAACCCGAAGACATCGCATTGATGGCGGTCAGCAAGACGTTTCCCGCCGAACGCATTCGGGAGGCCTACGACGCCGGATTGCGGCTGTTCGGAGAGAATCGTGTGCAGGAATTCTCTGGAAAGGCCGACGCACTTCGGGATCTGCGCGATGCCGAATGGCATCTGATCGGCCATCTGCAAACCAACAAAGCAGCAAAAGCGGTTGAACTGTTCGCTGCGGTGGATTCGGTCGATTCATTGCGTTTGGCACAGAAACTTGATGCTTCCGCGCAGCAACTCGGAAAAAAGGTCAAAGCCTTGATCGAAATCAACCTCGGCGGCGAAGCAGCCAAAAGCGGCATGGCCCCGGAGTCCCGCGAACTTGAGGAACTTCTATCCGCAGCGCTGGACTTAGGACACCTCGAGCTTCGGGGACTGATGACGATCCCTCCATTTAGTGACGATCCACAGGAGGCGCGACCTTATTTCGGAAAGCTACGCGACTTGCGTGATCAGATTGCAGCACGCAGATTGCCTGCGGTCGATATGAGCGAACTCTCGATGGGGATGTCGCACGACTTTGAAGTCGCAATTGAAGAGGGCGCAACCTGCGTGCGCGTAGGAACGGCGATTTTCGGAGAAAGGGCGAGCAAGTGATCAACACAGCGTCAGAGAGACACAGAAAAAACCAAAGAAATCCCTCTCGATTCTTGTGTAGAGGTTTTCTGTGACTCTGGGGTGAAGGGAATTGATGATTCCTATTCGCGACACGTCAACACGTGTAGGCTTCGCAGTTAAAGTGCAGCCACGCGCCAGGAAGAACGCCATTACCGGGATGGTCGGTGACGCGCTGAAACTGGCTTTGACCGCACCTGCAGTCGACGGACGGGCCAATAAAGCCTGCATCGAATTCTTCGCAAATCTTTTGGAGGTGCCGCGTTCTTCCGTTACCATAGCGTCCGGCGAAACCAGCCGGAACAAAGTTATTCGAATTGCAGGATTGTCTGCAGGTGAAGTCCGGCGACGGCTGAGGACGTAGCACCGCCGTCCCGCTGCGAGGGCAGGATACCTTAGCGGCAGCCGGCACCATGCCGGCGCTACAAATGGAGGCCAGGAGCTGCTTTGACCTTTTCTGAACGCCTACATGAGATTCGCACTGGCTTTGATCGTCCCTTCTGGGTTGCCAACATCAGCGAGATATTCGAGCGCCTTTCTTATTACGGAGCTTTTGCTTCACTCGCCCTGTACCTGCAGGAGCGGCTGAATTTCTCCACCGAGCAAACTGGAACGCTGACTGGCATCTTCGGTGGCATGGTATGGTTTCTCGCCATTTTCGGTGGCGCCGCCGCTGACCGTATGGGCTTCCGCCGCGCGCTTTCGGCCGCGTACCTGATCTTGTCTGTGGCGTATTTCCTGATTGGCTCCATCGCAGCGCCCTGGCTTGCGCCGGTGCGCAACGCAGTACCGATTAGTCTGTTCGTGGGCTTTATTCTCATACTTCCCGCGCTTGGCATTTCGCTGGTAAAACCGTGCGTGGTGGGCACGACTGCCCGCGCCTCAAAAGAGAACGTGCGGTCGATCGGATACTCGATTTACTACACCCTGGTTAACATCGGCGGCGCTGCTGGTCCCTACTTCGCGTCCTGGGCCCATCGACATCTAGGTGTCGAGAATGTTTACCGTCTTGCGGCGCTCAGTGTGTTCGCCATGTTCTTTGTGGTCCTGTTCTTCTTTCGCGAACCGCGCAAACCGGGTGACGCGCCTCCACCTTCGATTGCGACTGTTGCGCGTAATTTCTGCGTGGTGGTGGGAAATTACCGTTTGGTTTTGCCGGTATTGCTCGCCGCCCTTCTGCTGCGCATCGGCCTGTGGGTCTATCCCGGCTTCAGCGTTCCCTGGTGGATTTGGAGCGGACTACTCGTGCTTGTGCTCGCCGGAATCAGCCGGTTCATGTGGTTCCTTGTGCTCTTCACCGGCTACTGGGTCGTATTCTGGCAACAGTACATCAGCCTCCCCGGCTACATTCACGGATATATCAACCCCCATGCGGACGTAGAAATCATTCTCGTGACCGACGGCCTTACCGTGATCTGCCTCACCCTCGTGGTGAATTACCTGACGCGCAAGATACCCGCGTTTCAGGCCGTAATTCTCGGCACGGTGATCACATCTGTTGCGTGGCTGATTCTCGCCTTCCGCCCAACGATCTGGGGTGCGGTGCTCTCGCTGTTTGTCCTTGCGCTGGGCGAGATCGTTCAGCAGCCGCGTTACTATGAATACATTTCCCGGCTCGCGCCTCGGGGTCAACAGGGCACGTACATGGGATTTGCGTTTCTGCCGATCGGAATCGGTTCGCTAATCGGCGGATGGTTCGGTGGAATGCTGGTCCACCATTTCGGAGAAGTTCTACATAAGCCGGCGCGGATCTGGTGGTGTGTGACCGGAGTGGGCGTGGCTACGACTGCGCTGCTGTGGATTTATGACAAGGGTTTTCGAACTCCGAACCCCGCTCCCACAAAATCGCTGACGCTATGACCACACGACGCCGCTCCCCTGAAAGCATCGCGGCTGAGATCCGGCATGTGCTCCGGAACGGCGGTTCCGCTGAGCACGCGGACGGTGTGCAATGGTTCTTCAAGGACGAGATCAAATCGCACGGATGGTATACCGCCAGACTGCGCAGTGTAGCCGTCCGTTTCCGCCGCCGGATTGGAAAAGAGTTTGGTCTCGACTTTCTTTTGCGAGTTGCAGACAAGCTTTTCGCCGGTCGGGTTCTGGAAGAAAAAGTTTTTGCCGTATTCCTGCTAGAGAAAATGACGGAAGAGTTCGACGACGCCGAGTTTCGATTGTTTGAATCCTGGCTGCCCCGCATTTCGAGTTGGGCTGACCACGATGGGCTGGTTCACTACCTGATCGCGCCGATGGTCGCGTCCAAGCCAGATCGAATCGCAAGGGTTTTCCGCTGGGCAAAGTCGCCGGACCGCTGGCATCGCCGGGCAGCATGTGTCGCGTTAATCCAAGGAACGCGGCGGAAGATGTTTTTTTCTGAGATCAGGCGCCTATCCGATCTTCTTCTTTCTGACGAGGATGACATGGTGCAAAAGGGACTGGGTTGGCTGCTGCGCGAAACCGCGAAAGCCGATGCGAAACGGACGGTGCCTTATCTGATGAGTATCCGCAGGCAGGCACCAAGGCTGGTGTTGCGCACGGCATGCGAGACGTTGCCACCAGACGTTCGGAACAAGATTCTGGCAAAGCCGGTCTGATCGCCACTGCCGAGCTTGGCTCGACTGGACAGCCGGGGACGGCTGCCCCACATGAGTCGGAGTGGACCGGGGCAGGATTCGCCCAAAGTCGCCGACGTTGTTAGAATAGTTGTTCGCCCATGAACCTTCCTGCAATTCAGGCTGCCCTACGCGACCGGAATATCGACGCTTGGCTTTTCTACGATCACCATCACCGCGACCCCATCGCCTACCGGGTTCTAGGATTGTCGCCCGCTTTGATGGTCACCCGGCGGTGGTTCTACCTGATCCCGGCGGAAGGTGAGCCCACAAAGCTGGTGCACAAGATTGAATCGCGACACCTCGACACCCTGCCCGGGAAGAAGCTCCAATATGCTGGCTGGCAAGAGCTGTTCGACCAGGTGAAGGTACTGCTCTCCTCGCATCGCGACGTCGCCATGCAGTACTCGCCGAATAACATCGTGTTCACGATTTCTTTAGTCGATGGCGGCACGCTGGAGTTGATCCGGGGGTTGGGGAAAAATGTGGTCAGCTCGGGCGATCTGGTAGCGCTTTTCGAAGCGACTTGGACCGACGAGCAGATCAAGACACACTTCGAGGCGCGAGATGCGGTGGATGCGATTACCGCCGCGGCTTTCCAGGAAATCGGGCGGCGAGTGCGGAACGGTGGAACGAACGAGCATCAGATTCAGCAGTGGTTCATGGAAGCTTTCCGGCGTGAGGATCTAGTCACGGACGATCCGCCCATCGTCGGAGTCAATGCCCATAGCGGCGACCCGCACTACGAACCTCGAGCTGAAAGCTCGGCGCCGATTCGCGAGGGCGATTTCGTTCTGCTCGATGTTTGGGCCAAGAAAAATACGCCTGGAGCCGTCTATTACGACATCACCTGGACCGGCTTCGTGGGCAAGGCGCCTTCGACTCGAATGCAGGAAATTTTCACCGTGGTTCGCGATGCGCGCGACGCTGGCGTTAAGGCGGTGCAGGAAGGCATCGGCAGCGGGCGACCGATGTGCGGATGGGAAGTGGACCGGACGACGCGAGATCACATCAAGAAGGCCGGCTTCGGCGACTACTTCATTCATCGGACCGGGCATTCCATCGGGACCGAGGTCCATTCCAACGGCGCCAACATGGACGATCTGGAAATTCACGACGAGCGCCGGATTCTGCCCAATTCCTGCTTTTCGATCGAGCCGGGTATTTACTTGCCAGAATTTGGCGTACGCAGCGAGGTAAACGTGCTGGTGCGTCCCAAGGCGGCCGAAGTCACGGGTAAAATTCAACGCGAGATTGTAATCATCTGAATGGCAAATCCCTCGACAATTAAAGAAACAGCACCACCTCAACCCGTGACCGCCATGTCGGTGATCGCTCCAGCAATTGGCTGGCTGATTCCCGGCGCTGGGCACCTGATTCAGAAGCGGTGGATCCGGGGCCTGCTGATCATGGGATCTATCGTGGTCATGTTCCTGCTTGGATTGGCGATGCAGGGACGCGTCTATCGGCCGAATGGCGGCGACATCCTCGATATCCTTGGATTCGTGGGCGATGTGGGAGCGGGAGGATTGTATATCGTGACTCGGGCTTTGGATCTGGGACAGGGTGCCATCGCGCACGCGACGGCCGATTACGGAACCAAATACATCATCGTTGCGGGCTTGCTGAACTTTATCTGCGCGGCCGACGCTTATCACATCGCGATTGGGAAGAAGCCATGAACCTGCAACTCTCCCATTTCAGCTCCGCCGTGCTCTTTGCCGTATTTGCCTCAGTGGTTTTTGGGATCACCCAGCGCAGCACCTCCCGCGAGCAGATTCGCTACGGATTGTATTGCTTTGCAATGTTTGTCGGAGGAGTCTTCGTTGCGGGTTGGGTGATGTGGATGTTGAGAAGATAGCTTTTGGCTCTTAGCCATTAGCTCTTAGCCTTTGTCTGGTCAGTTGAGCTTTCTGCCAAAATCCTTTGCGTTGTATCAGACCGGTGGACCAGGTTCACGAGAGACCAAAGCCTACGAGCCAAGAGCTAATAGCGAAAGGCTGCTTTATCCTTCCCACACGAAAGCATCGAACACCCTCTTGGTGTCGAATCCTAGACGAAGATAGAGTTCCACGGCTCGCGCATTCGCTTCCGTAACTGTTAAAGACAACAGAGAGAACTTTCGCTGTCGCAGGTTGGCCGTAGTGGACGCCAGCAACAATTTACCGATCCCGTTCGAGCGGTACTCTGGCAGCACGCAAACCTGGGTCACGTGTCCTACGTCCAGGCGCACGCGAGAACACAAAATCAAGCCGATCAAGGTACGGGACGGTTTGTGGACCGCCGCGAAGGAGGACTCGGGATCGAAAGTCCCGCATCCGGGGAAACGCACGATGTTGTTCAGAAAGCGCAGAGACCCGCTCAAAGTACGGTACTGATCGTTGATCTCGGAATCCACGTGTCCCCGATACGCGCTCGTGATCACCGCCGCGGCGGGTTGGTAATCCTGTTCCGACCACGGCCTGACTTCAATATCCGGATGCAACGTCGGCCCTGGCTTGGTTGCCTTCTCCAATGGCAGAACCATGAAGAGTCGCGAATGCCGGCTGAAACCCTGCTCGACAAAGGGTCGAGTCACGACTCCGGTTTCATGCATCAGCAATTGCGCTTCGACGCGATGGATGCCGGGAGACTGCTGCAGAGTTTCAATCACATGCGTGAGCAGTCGAGATTCTACTTCGTGAGGATCAGGCAAGCGGCCGCCGTTTGCAACAAAAAGATCCCCAATTACGCCCTTGCTGCCTTCGTAAACAAAGAACGCATAACCGAAGATCCGTCCGCGATCGATGGCCGCGTAGCCTGGCAGGATCTTGGCGTCCACATAGCGCAGAATCATATCGGCCGAGCCGCCGTAATCCCAGGATAGAAGGCGCGACCACACGCCGATCTCGTCCTCCAGTAAAGGACGCAGGTCGACGGAGGAAAAATGCCTGAGATCGAGAATCTCCACGCGGGCTCCTGGAGGGTTGCGCCTCAGCGGTGCGTTCAAATTGCGGCCGCGAAAGCTGAGTGTATTAGCTTCGCACGCCGCGAGGCAAACGGGAGTATCTCGGAGGATTCACGGACGCAACACCAGTTCTGAACAAAGCAAGAATGGGAGCTGGAGTGAATGTCGTTCTAAGCCTTTTTTAAATCCACTTGTCATCCCGAGCAGAGCGAGGGAACCGCCCGAATGGTGATTACGAGCTTCTATCGTCTATTGTTCCCCAGCCCCTCCGCTGACACCCAGTAGTAATCCAGACCTTGCGGCGCGAAGCTTCCCAGATACGAGACGCGGCGGCCAGCAACCTGTTTTGCAATCGCGGTCTGCGATCCCTCCGGCGCAACCACCAGATGTTCGTCAGCGGGAATCTCTCCTGACTCGTATCGATCAATGATCTGGTTTCGATAGAAGGCAAGGCCAAACTCCGTTTCTCGAGAAACGCCAGCTACGGCAAGCGGGAGCGGTTTGCTCTCCAGGTGGCTGATCTCATTCGCCAGCGGTCGGACAGAAAGCATGCTATCGAGCGCCGGAGCTCCCAGGCGCAGGAGCGCAGCGACGGCCAGCACCACCGGAATCAGCGTGATAAATCGCAATGCTCCGAAGCCCAGCTTTGTGCGTAGCGTGAGAGCAATGCCGATCGCCAATACAGCGGCAAACGTAACTGAGATCTCGGCTCCCCTGCCCCATGGAAGCCGGTGCTGCAGAACGAGGTACTGGATCATGAGCGCCGGAACAATAGGCGCCGCTGCAGTGATCGCGTGCAGGACAATCAAAAAGGTGCTGGGACTTTCGCTGTTCGCCACGCCACGCCGCACATACTCTGCAAGCAACAGGGTTCCTGCGGGTAACGCGGGCACAATGTAGCCCGGCAGCTTCGATTGGGAGAGCGAAAAGAAGGCGACCGGCACGGCCAGCCAGATCAGAAGGAACACATCGAGGGCACGTTCCGAATCAAGAATCTGCCGTCGCGCCGTCCACCAAACGCGAACCCTTTCTGCCAAGGACGCCACCACAAACACGGTCCACGGAATCAGGCCAAGCAACGTAACCGGAACGTAATACCAGAATGGCTCGGGGTGGTGATACAGATTCGTCCCGAAGCGTGCGAGATTGTGCTGAAGAACAAAGATCCGAAAGAACTCGGGATTTTTGATCTGGACAGTGATGTGCCAGGGAAACGCCAAAACACAGAACAACAGAATTCCTGGAACCCAGAGCGTTCTCCCAAGCAAACGGTAATCCCTCGTCGCGGCGGCAAAGATCACGATGATTACGGCCGCGAACAGGGGTGCGACCGGTCCCTTGGCGAGCATTCCCAGAGCCAGAAAACAATAGAAGAGTGCCAGGAACCGACGAGACTCGCTCTCGTACCATGCAAACCAGGCGAGCAGCGCCATGGTGAAAGTGGCCGCCAGCGGCATATCGGTCGAAGCGGCCCGGGCGAAGCCGACGATTCCAGCGGCAGAGGCAGTCATAAGAGCGCCATCAAGCTGGAAACCGGGACGAAAGCGTTGCAGAAAAAGATAGGTCGCGACCACCATCAGGGTCGCGTCCACTGCCGAAGGCAAGCGCGCAGCCCAATCGCTCACACCGAAGAGGCCGTAAGCCAGCATGGCCTGCCAGTAGTAGAGTGGCGGTTTCTCCAGCCACGGTTTGCCTCCGAGCGTGGGCGTAATCCAATCATGACGAGCCAGCATTTCGCGGGCGACTTGCGCGTAGCGAGGCTCATCCGCTCCGATCAGTCCAAAAAACGCGAGTCCGAAGAAAAAAAAGAAACCGCAGAATCCGGCGAGCAGGAGCCAATCGGCCGAGGCGCGGGAAATCCTCACTCATTTCCCCTTGGCCTTGCCAGCGCATACACGCTGATCAAAACCCAGACCACTTCCGGCAAAACGAAGCCGAACTGAAAAGGATGAAAGGCAATGTAGGCAAGAATGGCGGAGCCGACGGCATTCAGGACGTTGTACCCGGCCTTGCGGGAATCCATCCAACCCATCTGGTGGGCAACATAAGCCACCAGAATGAGGAGCGCGCCGACAAACGAAGCGATCTGCCGCGGCAGCGAAATATCCATAGAGAGTTATTGTACGGATGGATTGGTTCGAAGTTGCGCCATGATCCTTGCCACCGCGATTGACAAGGGACCGTCGAGCGAACAGCCACTGGCACAAGCGTGGCCGCCGCCGCCGAACTCCTCGGCTACCGCAGCCACGTTCAGTTGTCCTTTGCTGCGCAGGCTTACGCGGAATCGACCGTCGGGAAGCTCGCGGAAAAACACGGCCACCTCAACGTCCTGGATCGACAGCGCGTAGTTCACCAGCCCTTCGCAGTCTTCTTCCTTGGCTCCCAGCCGCTCCATTTGGTCACTAGTGACCCAGATCCAGGCCAGCGGTCCTTCGCGGTGCAGGTTCGAAAGCGCCGCGCCCAACAGACGCATTTTCGCAGTGGAATGTCCAAAATACACATTGCGGGCGCAATGCGCAGGATCGGCGCCGGCCAGCACCAGTTCCCGTGCCAGAGCGAAAGTACGCTCGTTTGTGCCTTCAAACATGAACGAACCAGTGTCAGTGAGCACAGCGGTGTAGAGGCAGGTGGCGATCTCGGGGGAAATCGTCACGCCAGCTTCTCGTGCCAGACAATACACCATCTCCGCCGTCGCCACTGCTTTCGGATCGATCCAGTTGATGTGCGCAAAAGGTCGGCCGCTCACGTGATGATCGATGCTTATTAGAAAACGGTTTTCCAGGCCCTCCAGCCGGGTGCGTTGAATGCTGTCGCATTCGAGAATAATGGCGGCATCGTAATTCCCGTTCGCGCGCTCGGCGCGCACCACCATGTCGGCAAAAGGCAATGGCTGATAGATGCGAGGGACCCCATCGTGCAGTACTACGTCGGCTTGCTTGCCCATGGAGCGCAGGATCTGGCAGCACGCGAGCGCTGAACCAACCGCGTCTCCATCTGGACGGGCGTGCGAAGTCAGCAGGAAACGGTCGCGCTGCTCGATGTGTTTGAGAACCTCGTTCAACATATCTGCCGTTCACTCCCACGATTCGATGGCGGAGGCCGGGCGCCCTCGCCCGGCGTGACGGGCGGGGACGTCCTTCTTCCATCGTCGAACTAGCGGCTCCTTTTCTGGTTGCGTTTCAAAAGCTCATCGATTCTGGCTGCGTAGGTCTGCGAGCGGTCCAACTGAAAATACAATTCGGGTGGACGTCGCAGGTGCAAACGCTCAGCCACTTCACGGCGAATGAAACCCACCGCCGCCGTCAGTCCCTCCAACGTGCGTTCCGCTTCCTCATCGTCACCTTGGACGACCACGAAAATCCGGGCAGAGCGCGAATCGCTTCCGAGCATCACACTGCTCACGCTGGCCAGTCCGATGCGAGGGTCGCCGAGTTCGCCCTCCACTATGGTCTCAATCTCCTCACGCAGGGCCTCGCCCAGTCTTTCTCGATGATATTTGACCCCACGCTTTTCCACCGCTTTGGCCTCAGAGTAAAACGAATGAGAATATCAGAAAATCATGCTCGTGGCTGCAATATTGGCAAGCCTCTTCGGGTACTTTCGTGTCAAGCTGAAAGCGCCATGAATGGAATGGATTACGATCGCTGCGGGTTACAGGTATTCTAAAAAGGAATCGGCGACATCAGCACCGCCGTTATTCGCGATGCGCGTCGCCTGACGTTCCACGTTCTTCATAAGGCCGTCCAGGTAATCACGGGAGTCGGAAATGCTGACCACTCCCAACGTCGCGCGGTTCCACAATCCGCTCGCATCCAACTCGGCCACCGCTACATTGAAATGGGCACGCAACCTGTCTTTCAGGCTACGCACGACTTGCCGCTTATCTTTGAGCGACTGCGCTGCTTCGATACGCAGTTCGAGGGTGAGAAAGGCGATCATGTGGTCGTTGGCCGTTGGTCTTTGGTCCGTTGGCAAGAACAAATGTTCGGGGGGCCAACGACCAACGGCTAACGACCAACGACGTTCTATGCTATCGCTTCCGCCGCAACTTTTTCGGTCGCGAAGGCTTCGATCACGTCGCCGACCTTGATGTCACCGTAGTTGGCGATCGAGATGCCGCACTCCATGCCATTGGTAACCTGGCTGGCGTCGTCCTTGAATCGGCGAAGCGATCCGACCTTGCCCTTGAAGACAACCACGTTGTCGCGGAGCAGACGGACTTCGGAATCGCGCTTGACCAAGCCATCGATCACCGTGCAACCAGCCACGGTGCCAACCTTCGGGATGCGGAACGTCTCTCGAACTTCAGCCCGGCCTTGATAGGTTTCCTTAATGGTTGGCTCAAGCAGACCCGTCATAGCGCGCTTGATCTCATCCTGCAGTTCGTAAATGATCGAGTGCAGTCGAATGTCGACTTTCTCCTGCTCCGCCAGTTCCTGCGCCTTGCGTTCTGGGCGTACATTGAATCCAATGATGATGGCGTTCGAAGCCGAGGCCAGCAGCACGTCGGTTTCGGTGATGGCGCCCACGCCAGAATGCAGCACCTTCAAGCGAACCTTTTCGTTCGAAAGTTTTGAAAGCAGATCGGTGAGCACTTCCACCGAGCCGCCCACGTCAGCCTTCAGAATGATATTGAGCTCTTTGGTGCCTGCCGTCTTGAGCTGTTCCGCCAAACCTTCAAGCGATACTCGCGAGCTCTTGGCCAGCGTCGCTTCGCGAGTCTTTTGTTCGCGGTACTCGGAAATGCCGCGCGCCTTGTCGCGATCGGCTACGACTACGAATTGATCGCCTGCCTGGGGCAATCCCTCCATGCCGAGGATTTCGACCGGCGTCGAAGGCGGCGCTTCTTCAAGAGCATTCCCACGATCGTCGAACATGGCGCGAACCTTTCCGTACACATTACCGACGACGAAGTTGTCACTGTCGCGCAGCGTGCCATTTTGCACGAGCACCGTGGCTACCGGTCCACGGCCCCGATCCAGTTTGGCTTCGAGCACCACACCTTGCGCCGGACGCTCCGGCGTGGCTTTGAGTTCCTGCAGATCCGCCACCAGGCAAATCATTTCCATCAACAGATTCAAATTCGTTTTCTGTTTTGCCGAGACGTCGACGAATACGGTCGTTCCGCCCCATTCTTCAGGCATCAATCCGCGATCCCCCAATTGCTTCTTTACTCGATCGGGCAACGCCCCCGGCTTGTCAATCTTGTTTACTGCAACAATGATCGGCACTTCCGCCGCGTGCGCGTGGTCAATCGCCTCAAGGGTCTGCGGCATGACGCCATCATCAGCGGCCACGACCAGCACGACGATATCGGTGGCCTTCGCCCCGCGGGAACGCATTCGCGTAAACGCTTCGTGACCGGGAGTGTCCAGGAACACAATCTGGCGGCCATAGGCAGGAGACTGCTTGTCCTGAACCGTGACTTTATACGCGCCGATATGCTGGGTGATGCCTCCCGCTTCGCCTCCGGCCACGTCGGTGGAGCGAATCGAGTCGAGCAGGGTGGTCTTACCGTGATCCACGTGGCCCATAATTGTGACTACGGGCGGACGCGGCACACCTTCGCTGGCTACGCCTTCCTCACCCGCGGCCGCGTCGGAAACTTCCTTGGCGGCTTGCTCTTCGAAAGTGATTACATTCGTATCTGCCCCGAAGAACCGTGCCATCTCGCTGGCCAGCTCGGCGTCGAGTGTCTGGTTGATGGTAGCAAACACTCCGCGAGCCAGTAAGCGGGCGATCAAATCCTTGGCGCGGATTCCAAGCTTCTCGGCCAGGTCCTTGACGCTGATTCCTTCCGTGATCGTGATGCTGCGCGAGATCGGTTGCGGCTCGTTCGAAAGCGACAAGCGCGGCGGCGGAACGAAGCCCTTCATCGGGCCTTCTTTTACGCCTCGCGGAACGTAGCGCTGACCGGGCCGGCGCGCGGGCGCGCCCGGACGGCTACCCGGACGAGTCGAGCCCGGCGGAGGCAATCCTGGTCCCACCCCGAGCGGACGCGTACCTGTGGGCGACTGCCGGGTTGGATGCATCGGCCTACGTTCTCCTGGGCGCAACGGAGGACGCGTACCCGGAGCCGCAGTACTACCCGGACGCGGGCGCTGGAAAATTGGCTGTCCTGGCACCGGACGTCCAGGAACAGAGCGCGTAGTCGCTCCCTGAGCACTCGGCGCAGCAGGCCTGACAGGTGCCTGGTACACCGGACGAGGTCCCGTATGGGGGACGATCATGCGCGGCGACGGGGCTTGCGGACGCTGCCCAATCGGAGCCGCCGGTTTCGCTGTCGCCGGTGCCGCCGGCTGGGTAGCAGGTGGCGCCGTCACAGAAGTTGGAACCGCAGCTTGTGCCACAGGAGGCGTCGCCGTTGGCGCTTGCGCGGGTGGTCCAGGCACGGGGATCGCTGGGGGCGTTGCAGCAGACACAGGCGGCTGGAGAACGGGCGGCGCCGGAGCGGAAAACGTCGGCCTTACGGTAGGCTGCGGAACAACGACCCTCGGCGGCGGAGGCGCGGCAGACGTGGGCGGTGGCGCCGGGGCTCTCACCGCTGAAACGGACGGTGCTGGTGAAGCTGTAGCGGACGGACGGGCAGGAGGAGCAGCCACACTCACGGGAGCCTGCTGCTTGCGAATGGCATTCAGAACGTCGCCCGGCCTGGAAATATTGGAGAGATCGATCTTGGTCTTAATCTCGTCGCTATCGGCGCGGCTGGGGCGGGATGGCCTCGTGGCCGTCTGCGCTTCGCTCGCAGCGCGCAAGTAGGCGCGCACCTTCTCCGCCTCATGCTCTTCCACGGAACTGGAGTGCGTCTTCTTCTCAGTGACCCCTACTTCAGGAAGTGCGTCGAGAATCGCTTTGCTTTTGACTTCTAGCTCCCTGGCCAGATCGTTAATTCGAATCTTGCTCATCCGCCCTTTCTTTCCTCCGGACTGTCCCGCTAAGTCTTCATATCAACCTCACGGTGTCGGTTTTCGGTTGCTCGCTTCCGCGTCCACGGAGACTGCGTAATGTTCTCATTGCTCTTTGTCTTTGCCTTCGGAAGAAGCAGGCTCTTCCGCCGGCTCTTGCGACTGCTCTACGGTTTCTGTTTCTGCCGGTTCGGTCGCGACGGCAATTTCAGCCGTTTCGTCCCCTGCCAAGTCTTCCCCGCCTACATCTTCCGGAGAAGCCTCCTGACCCTCAGCAGCTTCCACCGCCTCGCCTTCAGGCGCGGCCGCCTCCCCAGCTTCAAGACTGGAAAAATAATTATTAACCGCCAAGCTGATTTTTTCCACCGTCTTCGGACCAATGCCCTCGATGGCCTCGAGTTGCTCTGGTGTCATGTCAGCCAAGGCCTCCACGGTGGTTACGCCAGCCGCACTCAACTTCTCGATCAAGCCTTCGCCCAGCCCGGGCACTTCTGCCAACGGAGTCGACGCCGGCGCAACCAACTGCGACATTTGCTGCTCGACTTCCTGGCGTTTTTCTTCCTCACTCTTGATGTCAATCTTCCAACCCAGCAGCTTCGCCGCCAGACGGACGTTTTGCCCCTTCTTGCCAATGGCAAGGGAAAGCTGACTGTCGTCCACCACAACTTCAAGATGTTTCTCGCTGCCTTCGAGCACACTCACACGGCTCACCTTCGCAGGCTGCAACGCCTTCTCGGCGAAGGTCACCGCGTCTTCGTGGTACTCGATAATGTCGATCTTCTCGCCGCGCAGTTCGCGAATGATCGACTGCACCCGCATGCCCTTCATGCCAACGCAGGCACCGACTGCGTCCACATCTTTGTCTTTCGACATGACGGCAATCTTTGTGCGTTCGCCGGCTTCGCGAGCAATCGCCCGGATGACCACGGTTCCGTCGTAAATTTCCGGCACTTCTGTCTGGAAGAGATGCTGTACCAGTTCCGGTGCGGCACGCGAGACCACGACGGCAGGGCCTTTTGAAGCTCTCTCGACTCGCGCAATCACCACCCGCACGCGCTCTCCGATGGCGAAAGACTCGAGCCGCGACTGTTCCTTGCGCGGCATGCGCGATTCCGCTTTACCCAGATCGAAGATCACGTCCGGACCCTCAATGCGCTTTACCGTGGCGTTGACAATCTCGCCGACGCGTCCGATGTATTCGTTGTAGACCGTATCGCGCTCGGCCTCGCGCACTTTCTGGAAAATCACCTGCTTTGCCAGTTGCGCCGCGATGCGCCCGAGAATCCCTTCCGTCACTTTAGGAATCTGCAGTTCGCCGCCGATTTCCACGTTGGGATCAACTTTCCGGGCGTCATCGAGCGTGACTTGCAGAAGCGGATCTTCCACCTGCTCGGGAGCTTCGACCACCGTCTTAACCGCAAACGCACGAATCTTGCCCGTATCCTTGTCGAGTTGCGCGCGCAAATTCTCCTGCGTCTTGTAATACTTGCGCGTGGCGACAACAATGGCATCTTCCACCGCAGTGACCACAATCTGCGGATCAATGCCCTTTTCCCTGCTGAGCGCGTCGATCGTGTTGTAAAGCTCGCTTGCCATAAATCAATCCGATATATAAAGTCCTTGTAGCGCCGACATCCTGCCGGCGGTCGCGAGAGTACCTTGCCCTCGCTACCGCAAATCACTGCCTCTAAATTTCCGGCACCAGATTCGCCTTCTCCACGTTCGCCAACTCAATTTCCAAAGTTTGCGGCGATGCGTGCTTTGCCGCCTCATGCGGACGCGTCTTTTTCCGCGTCGCGCCCACTTCCAAAGTCAAACGGCCGTCGTGAAAACTTTGCAACCGTCCCTCGAAGTGCTGGTTTCCGTTCACCGGAGTTCGCGTCTTTAGCTTCACCTGGCTGCCGGTGAAGCGCGCATAGTCGGCCGCTCGCACCAGTTTGCGATCCAACCCCGGAGAGGAAACCTCCAGCAAATACGAATTGCCAGGAATCACGTCCTCCACATCAAGGACGGTCCCAACCTCCCGGCTCAGATTCGCGCAATCCTCGTGCGTCACACCGACAAGCTTGTCGGCACCACTTGCGTCGGGCTCGGGAACTTTATCAATCACAATGCGGAGCATCCGCGCCTTACCCGACCCGCGCAACTCCACTTCAACCACCTCTAGCCCGCTGCCGGTGGCCACCCGCTCCACAATCTCGCGCACCTGATCGATCTCAAATCCCATGAAACCAATAAGTTATCGGGCTGTTGGGAAGTTTCGAAAGGAGCGTAAACTAAAAAGTGGGCTTGCGCCCACTGGTGTGCTCCGCCAAAATCTGGTACTACACAACAGTTTCCAAGCACCAATATACGCCGCTCAGAGCCAAAAGACAAACGCCGGAGCGCCAACTTTCACTACCGAACCGCCCCTCTCAAGACAGTCACCGACGCCTTCGGCAACGTATACTCCACGCCCTTGCCCCCGCTCTGATCAGAGATTACCGCCGGACCATCCGGACGAGCGTACCCGTTCTGCCCTTTCGCATGCCAGAGATAATTGTCCGCGCCAAAGCTCACTTGCCTTACGGTCCCCTGGAAATAGTGATTGCTGTGCTTCGCGAAGTCATGAAACTCAACCACCAGGGAATGCGGATTTGCTTGATCCTTATTCACCAGCAGCAATGACCATCGCTTGTCCGGCCGCCGCACCGAATACACCGTCACCAGGAGATGACCGTGACTATCCTTAATGTCAGTCGACGCGGGATACACGAAATGCGACTCGTCCACGGGATCGACCCACTCTTGAGTCAACATCTGCGCCGAGAAAAACTGCGCCGTGTCCTGCGTGACGTTGTAGTTCCCATCCACGTTGAACATGCCAAACGTGCCCCACCCTCCGCAGCCGCGATACATGGGCAGCGGCTCCCACTGGTAATAAAAAATCGCCTTCCCGCCCACCGTCAAAAAAGACCCCGCATAATCCGTCAGCCATAAAGCCCCGAACGGCTGCATATACTGCACGGCCGTGTCGTAAGCCAGGTTCGATTCCGTAATCTGCATGGGAACATCCTTGGGCAATCCATCGTCCCGCCAAACTTTCACGATGCCCCGCACCAGCGCTGGCTCGTCATACAGATCGTTCCAACTGAGGTTGCAAGGGTCAAACGGATAGTGCTCGAAGGTCATCACATTCAAATCGCCGAGATGACCGTGGCGCCTCAGGTAATTCAGGAAGCGATTGAACCACGACACATTGCCATGCGAATCCCGCCACACCTGAATATCGCTGTTCACGCCTTCAAACACAGGTCCAGCCAGCTTGATCTTCGGATCAACTTTGTGGATCGCGTCCGCCCACTGCACATACAACGCCGCATCGTCCTCCGGCGTCCCAAACTGCCCGTCAGGTTCTTCCCCCATTTCCACATAATTAATGGCGTAACCGCGGCTCTCGATATAAGCGATCTCATTCGCCGCGTTATCCGGATTGTCATAGAGCATCGCGACCGGAACCGTCATCGGCAGGCCCTGCGTCAGGCCGCTTTTGTAGACGAGATCGAAGCCGGGTTGTTCTCCATCGTCGGTGGCGATGCCTTTTGGATCGTGCCAGGAATCCACCGACGATCCGTAAGTCAGCGTCTGATTGGGGCTGGGGCTGTGACGCATCAGGTCAGTGAACGTAGCGCCCGAATCGAATCCTAAATAGACCTCGCGAACTGCAAAGCCCACGCAGTTGCGTCGATCCGAAGATCCATGAGAGTCACAAGTGTTCGAGGACGCCGTCATCAGCACGCGCACAAATTCAACTTTGAAAAGCTTCCGTGCGAACTTCACCTTGGCTAGGCCACCCTTTCCATTGGTAACGGCTCCATCGGGAAAATTCTTCCAGTCGCCATGACCCTGATCGCCGATTGCGTCATCGCCCGTCCAATATTGCACTTGATAGCTGGTGGCGTAGGGATCGCCCCAGGCAATCTGGATCGCATTCACACCCACCTTGCTGCCCAGATCCACGATGAACCACCCCGGGTGCAGGGTATTGCTCTCGCCCGTATAGGTCTCGTCAAGATAAGGATCGGTCTTCCAATAAGTCGCGGTGTTGCCGTCATCCAGCATGGAATAGCCGCCGCTGGTGCCGTAGTTGCTCGTGGTCCCGCGGTGCGGAAGGTTGTATCCAAACGAGCGTCTGATGTCGGCAGAACTGTTGGCATCGCCCACAAAATATCCGCGGCCCCGAGGATCGCTCCACCTGCCCGTCGGATTCCAGTGCCAAGCCTGAATGCTCAGTTCAGTATTGAGTCGGTAGCTGATCGGCCCCCACCCGGCCGTGTGCATGGTCGCAACGTGACCTGGATCGTAAAGAATGTGAACCGAGTTCAGCGGATCGCGATCGATGCCCGCCCCGAGCGCATGCAACGGGCTGAAATTGTTCGTCGAGTGCCCCGGCGTAATGTCGACTGTAACCTGCTGGGCAAAAACAGGCCCAGCGAGCATCAGCAGCGCGATGCTCATATTCAATCGTTTCAATAGTCCAGCGCAACGAAGACCCAGCGGATTGAGAATCGTGTATATCATGGCGACAGAACTCCGGCAGGAGGAGGTCAGCCATTCTACCTCCGCGCGTCAAGTCCTGTGTCAAGAACGTTAGGAACAGCCGCCCCGGCCGACTTAACGCGGGGCGAGGCATCGCAGGAAAACGGGAATCTTAGAGAATCAGCTACAAGGACTGCTTCCACAACTTCGACAACGCCGCCGCTGCATCTTCCAAGACTCGCCTTTCCCGGCATTCAGCTGTCTCGGTTCGAGCCCGCAATGGCATCCTGCGTTCCAAGAGAGTCTTGGCTCATGTACAGCGTTTTGAAGACTGATCTCCTTGTAAGAGGGTGATCGCCGCCGCGAAGACCTGCTGAGCATCTGGCACGTTTTGTCGGGAACTCATGGAGCGTATTAAAGCCGACAGGTCATTCCATCGCCATACAGGCAGTTGCTGATATCGGCATGTATAAGCCCCTAATATTTCCAGGAGTCTGTCAGTATCGGAATGAAAGATATGACACTAGGTCGGAAGGCTTAGTGGACTGAGTTAAAGAAGCTATCGGAAGTGCAATGGTGATGTCAGAGCCATCAATCTGTTGGGCTGCCAACTGCTGGACCTCGCTGTCGGTTCTCCTCTACCGTCAGAAAAGCAGTCAGCCGCCAGTGGAAGTTCCTCCCGACGGCTGATGACTAGTGGCCGATGGCTAACAGCGGAAGGCTCTTACCGGCCCCCCTTGGCCGCCTCGATCGCGTCGTGCAGTTCATGCTCTGCCTTCCGCAAATCCTCTTCCGCCCTGGCGCCATGTCCGGCCATGTCGTAGTGATTGGCTGCGCGGGCATTTTCCATCTCGTGGATCGATTCCTGTACGTGGTTATGGACTTCTTCCAAATCGTGCCAGTCGTGAACCTTGTCGGCAACCGCGATTCCGGCAGCAAACGACAGACAGGCAGAAAGAGCGGCGACTCCAATTGCTTTCGTCATAGATTTCCTCCTAAAGTTGTGGACTATTCAGGTTACGTACGAACACTCGCTATCCTCGCCGACCGCGACCGTCACGTCAAAATGAAATAAGGCCATGTACGTCAGTAACTTTCACTTAACTTGCACGAGTAATTGTTCGGAATGTTCGGACCTGAACTCGAAAAACGATGCCTTCATCGCCAGCACCGTCCACGGGTCAACCGTTTCAAGCAAAAAATAAACCGCCTCGCTTTTCATAAGCTTGAAGCGAAGCGGTCTTAAGAGAAATCCTGCGAGAGCTAGGGGACGGTCCCGTACACGGCGAATGCAGCCAGGCTATCGTGGTAAGGCAACCACTTGTCTTTCGTATTGCCATTCAGGAACGCGACCTTGCCCTGGGCGTCGTTCCAAACAAAGTTCCATTGCTATTGCGCTTCTTTTGATTGCGAGCCGGTGTGGGCCACGATCCAATATTGAGTGCCGCCCTTCAGTGGAACGCCTGTCGAATCCTTAAGCGCTATCGATTTGCAGCATTGACCTTCAGGTGGAAAATTGCCCGTCGCCCATGTTTTGAGCGGCTTGCCGGGTACGCCTCCCGCATCGATGAAAATGCTGATCGAGCCCTTGTTGAATCCACCCGTAACATAGCCAAGCGCGATCAGGACTTCCTTCGCCGTGGAATTTGCCTTTGGGGTAAAGGGCATAGCGAGGTAGCCCTCGCCCCACCTCGGATTGTCGGGACCGGTGATCGACCAACTAACGCCGTCGTCGAAGGCATCGGTTTTCGATCCAAGATTGCTATGAATTTTTGCCAGACCTTTTGCGGGTCCATTGGCAGGTTCAACGATTGGAGACCGCTGGACAATCGCGATCTGCGGGCTTTGCGCTGCGAGACCAGCGCAAACGAACGTGATGAACATAAAACAGGAGCTTACGCCTGGGACCACCTTCTTAACCATTACTCCTCCGCTCATCGAGCATGTTTGATTCACCCCTTCGATCTTTAGACGCAAAATCCTCCGCGATGCCGCCCATTCTACATCGGTTCCACTCCCCGTGAAACCCGCGACGGACAGGGGGTTTGGGAGGAGTGCCCGTTTTTCGCGTCTGTTAGGAAAAACGGGCAACGACGTTCGGCAGATGGCCCGAATCATCGCGTCCACATTCTTGCTCCCGTGATGAGATAACTGTGCCTGCTCCTAGCCAGCGCTTAAACTTGTTGAGCAACTCGAATTCTCGCAGCCACCACTCACGGCGGGAACGATCGAAATCTCGCATCCCGCGGAGGCGGGACTCGCCAGTCCACCGGTATATCGGACATTTTCGTCCCCAATGAAAATATTGATATGTTCTCGCGCCTGCCCTTGCTCCGTTGTGACACGATCTCGAACGCCCGGATACAGTGTCCAGAGAGCCGGGCCAACGTTGCCTAAGCCGGCGCCAGCGCCTTCCCGTCAAGCGAAATCTGGGTCGAAAACCAAGACGCGTCGACAGAAGAGGTAATCCATGCCGGTCGTTTTCCCTAAACCGCCCGAGCCGTCCTCGACAACTGCATTTCGTACGCACACCACTGACGGCAGCCCTTCGAGTATCTTTTGCCACGTCCTGCCTTCATCGCGCGAACCAAACAGCTGTCCACTCCGAGTACCGAAGTAAATTCCGACCGGATCGAACACGTCCGCGGTGATGGCATCACGCAGAACAGTTTCGTAAGCACGCTTTTTGTGGCAGGCCGCGGAAAAGAGCTTCCCACGAGGCGCCACCGTTGCGGGTTCGATGGACGTGCAGCCGGCCGTCGCAGGCGCAGCAAAACTCGTCGGATTCAACCGGAACGATATACACGCAGTAGGAATTTCTGGGATGCGTGAGCATGGCAAAACCAAAATCCGACGGCACTCCGTTGGCAATGTCGAGCCAGTTTTCGGCACAGTTGTCAGACCGGTACAAACCCCAATGCATCGACGGCCCCCAGATTGCTGAACGCATCGACCACTGGTTGAAGGCTGGTATTCACAAGGCATTAACAAAGTGGTGTTTGGCGATTACGGAGCAGGCAAGTCTCACTATTTGCGTTTGATCCGTGCAACAGCCTTGAAAGCGGGCTGGGTCGTTTTCTACGTGGAGTTTGACCCAAGGAGGCTGACCCGCGGCCGTCGCGCATGGCGAGATGCTCGCAGTTCATGCGCGACAATTCTCCGCGGCGCAGCGCGCACGTCACCAGTACCGCGAGCAGCGCCCGGTCCCGCATTCCGCGAATGCTGTGCGGATTCGGTGCCTGCAGTAATGTCCGGGCTTCTTCCCACGCCAGCCACCGGCCCAGGTGTCGTTTTCCGCTAACAAGTAGACTGGCCCGACCGCAAGGTGTTGATTCCATTCCCTCGCAATTTTCAGTTAATCGGTAGACTTTACGATTAACTGGTAGACTTTACCGTTAACCTGTAGACTACGTTTTAGTTGTTCGGAGCGAATACGTGGAGAAGCCGCTAGACACAGCTGACGACAATTGGGCACTTGCCCAACGTCGGGCGAGAGTTCTGGCCCCGTTGCCCCAGCGCAAGACTCCGGACGTGTAGATTTTAGACCGGTCGCGCCAAGGAAGTGGACTGTCGGCCCGCAGCAATGCGCTTATTGTTTCACATGGACCATCCCCATACGAAGCCGAGCGCAGTTGTAATAAAGGATGACGTATCCGAACGCCGCAGAGCGTAAGGCTGTGTACCGCGCCGAACGTCAACAGCTGACCTAGGCAAAGGAATCCTATGATTCCAATTGCTCGCTCTCGCTCGGAGCGGCGATGCCCAAGAAGACGAGAACGGCACGATTCAGCCGCACTATGTCTTCGTCAGCAAGGCGGCCGACACGTTCGCCGATTTTTGATTTCGGAACGGTCGTGATCCTATCCACCATTAGCCGACAAACAGCACGAAGCCCGTTGGTTTCGTTTGGTTCGACCGGCAACCGAAACAAAGGAGCATCCGTTGGGTCGGTCGTGAAGGCGCATAGCGTGATCGAATCCGTCATGTCGAAACGGTCGTCTTGAAGAATAACAACTGGACGGGGCTTTCCAGCATAGTCCTTGCTGCCTGCAGCGGTCCAGACTTCGCCGCGCTTCACACCGCGACCCAATCAGAGACAGCGTCGATGAAGTCTTGGCCCTCCTTGGCGTGAGGACTCTTGGCGACCGCGAGGGACTGCCGGTGCGCCTCCGTCACAAAGGCAGGCGACCGCATGTCGGGGACCCAAAACTGGATCGGGCGCAAGCCCTGCTGACGCAGCCGCTGACGGTGGGCTTTAACCTTATCCCGAGACGACTTGGAGTGAGTTCGTGCTCGCATCATCACCTCTCAGGTGGTTACATGTAACCTATCACAAGTTCCTGCCAAGATCCAAGCCAGCAGCGCGATTTTAGGAAGGACACGGGACGTTACTCTGATGAGACTCCCTTCGAGTCCGGTAAAATCTCTGCCACCGAGAACGAGGCACTTGAGGCTGGGATTCAGATTGGGCAGGAGCAGATTGATTCGGGCTTCCAACCGAAGAACCTCGTCACTTCGGAGGACCTAGTCGGTCTCCAAGACTGAGGCTCCGCTCGTCGCGACGCTGTCAACCGTTCAGTACGCGACGGTCTTCAACAGATTCGATAAGCAATATCTTCCGAGGCCACGTTCGATAATAGATTAGTGGATGGGTCCGGGGAGCATCCGTCGCTGGATCAAAGCCGGATTCGTATTGCCCTTGTACAACGAAAGGGCGGAGGGATCATTCGCCGTCGGTATACACCAACCCGTCAAACCTTATTTGCCTCCAATAACATTCCCTGACACTATGTGTTGTACTTGGGGAACGTTGCCGAGGTCGAACGAAGAGCGGTGCCCCTTGCCGGGCTGCCGCAACCGAGGGCGGATTGTGTTACTTTCACGCCAATCCCAACAAGGCCTCGGAACTGGGCCGAATGGGTGGAAGAAGCAAGAGCACTCCCGCTGTCGAGAGCACTGAGCCCCGGCCGACCGTGGACAATGCAATCGCGGTCCGGGACTTGGTCGCGCGCTTAATCGCCGATGTCCATGCGGGCAGGGTCCACCCGAAGGTTGCTGCCGGTCTAGCGCCTCTCATGAACCTGCAGCTGCGCGCGATTGAGACCTCGAATCTGGAGATCCGAGTGGAGAAGTTGGAGAGGTTGTTGGCTAAGCTAGGAGGCGATCGCGACAAGAAACGGGATTTCCAACCGAGCACCCGATAGGGCGGCGAACAGCCAGTCATTGGATGGGTAAACCATTAAGGTATACACCTTGATGGACGGTTAGAATCCCAGCAAATCATAGCGAACGATGCCTTAATCGGTCACAAACCAACCAAGGCATCACTGTCGACTTATCCCCAATCACTGTCCATTTCCGCCTCCCACGTTTTTCAATTGTTTGGCGGGGGTTGGGGGCAGTTCCTTCCTGAACATTCCGCACGCATTGCACTCGCTGAGAATTACTAGATCCACCTGCGTAGCGCCGTATTGGAAGGGCAGACGAAGGGGTGTAGCCGAATTTTTCCCGAAGTGTACTACCCCCGACTACCCCCTCAATCATTTGCCAGCACCCGCCAACCCTCTCTAGAATGAAAGTTACCTATTTCCCCGAGACACAATATGATTCATTTTCCCGTTCCTGAGGCGCTCACTTTCGACGACGTGTTGCTGCTGCCCGCTCGGTCTGATGTGATTCCGACCCAGACCAATACGCAGACCCAGCTCACGCGCAATATCCGCCTGAATATTCCGATCATCAGCGCGGCCATGGACACGGTCACCGAATCGCATATGGCCATCGCCGTGGCCCAGCAGGGCGGCATCGGGATCATTCATCGCAACCTGACCATCGAGCAGCAAGCCAACGAAGTCGACAAAGTGAAGCGCTCGGAGAGTGGCATGATCGTCGATCCGGTCACCATGTCGCCCGACGCGAAAGTCTCCGAGGCCCTCGATGTCATGCGCCAGTACAAGATTTCCGGTGTGCCCATCACCAAGAACGGAAAGCTGGTCGGCATTCTCACCAATCGCGACCTGCGTTTCGAAACCCGCTTCGATATTCCCATCAGCAAAGTCATGACCAAGGAAAACCTGATCACCGTCGCGGTGGGCACGACGCTCGAAGATGCAGAAAAAATCCTCCACGAACACCGCGTGGAAAAACTTCTGGTGGTCGACGACAAATACAATCTGAAGGGCCTGATCACGGTAAAAGACATTCAAAAGAAACTGAAATATCCCCACGCAGCCAAAGACTCGCACGGCAGGCTACGCGCGGCCGCGGCTATCGGCGCCACCGGAGACTTCCTGGAACGAGCCCAGGAACTGGCAAAATACAAAGTAGATTTGCTCGCCATCGACAGCGCCCACGGCCACTCCACTCGCGTGCTCGATGCGATCAAGGCGGTGAAGTCCAAACTACCGGAAGTTGACCTGATCGTAGGAAATGTTGCGACCTTCGACGGCGCCTGCGAACTGGCTAGAGCCGGCGCGGACGCGATAAAAGTCGGCATCGGCCCCGGATCCATCTGTACAACCAGGATCGTAACAGGCGCGGGCGTGCCCCAGATCACCGCGATCGCCGAAGCTTATCGCGCGACCAAAGACGCCGGCATCCCTATCATCGCCGACGGCGGAATCAAATATTCAGGCGACATCACGAAAGCCCTGGCCGCAGGCGCAGCCGCAGTAATGATCGGATCCCTCTTCGCCGGCACAGACGAAAGCCCCGGCGAACTAATTCTGTATCAAGGCCGAACCTTCAAGTCGTATCGCGGCATGGGCTCGCTAGGCGCGATGGCGCAAGGCTCAAGCGAACGCTACTTCCAAAATACCGACGATGCTTCGACCGCCATGCCGGTAATGGGTGAAGACTCAAACCGCCTGGGAAAACTGGTCCCTGAAGGAATCGAAGGCCGAGTCCCCTATCGAGGGTCCGTTTCAGTGACTATTCATCAAATGGTGGGGGGATTGCGGTCGGGGATGGGTTATTGCGGGTGTGGGAGCATTCCGGAGTTGTTGCAGAAGACGCGCTTTGTGCGCATCAGCGGGGCCGGCCTGCGCGAGAGCCACGTCCACGACGTCATGATTACTAGGGAAGCTCCCAACTATGCGGTCGAGTAGGGCTTCATTTTGAAAGGATCCATGTTTTTCGAATGCGCGAGGGCAGTTCGTTCTTGACCCCCGATCAAAAGCAGTTACTCAAGACGTGGATTGCCGCGGCTTTGTGGATGACGCTGATCGCGATCGAGTCCACCGACACGTTTTCCGCCGAACATACGGGCCGGTTTCTGTATCCTTTGCTTCACTTCCTCGTGGGTCTGGATCTGGCCCGTTTCGAGGTGGTGCATCACTACATCAGAAAATCCGGCCATTTTGTAGGCTACTTTACCTTAAGTTTTTTTCTGTTTCGCGCCTGGCGTGCTACGCTGCATTTGCCGTGGGCTCCGCGATGGACACTGCGCTGGGCTACGATTGCTTTCTTCATGTCTGTTCTGGTAGCCAGCTTGGACGAATGGCATCAGACTTTCATTCCCTCGCGTACCGGCTTGTTTAGCGATGTCGTGTTGGACAGTTTTGCGGCGCTGGCGGCGCAAGTTCTGATATTTCTCTATTTGACCTGGAAGCCGCGTCGAATGAGTGCTGCATTCGATTGAGGGCTGGCGTCGCGGATGGCATGTGGTAGTGAAGTGAAGGAGCACACTGCCTGTCCCCAGAGGCCAAAGCCATTATTCTTACTGATAGGGGCACGGCTGAAGCCGCGCCCTCCCCAAATCATCTAGACAGCGTGTCAATACATCGCGTCGTACTTCGTCACTACCCACTCCCCGCCTTTGTCTTCGAGCGTGACTGAGAACAGCTCTTTGTAGGTTCCCGATTGGCCGGGAGCGTTGAGCCTCTTGCCACGGTAGTGTAGAATGCGCAGCGGCGGGTTATCTTCCCAGTCCACGACCTTCCAGGAAATCAGCGGGTGTTGTGCCTCCGAGGCGCAAATGAAAGCGGCGTACTTCTTGCGATAATCTTTTTCCCACGCGGCGAGTTGCTCCGGGCAATGTCCATCGCGCATGGCATCGAGGTATTTCGCCGCCAGGCGCTCGGTTGAACGGTCACGTAGCGGATTCAGTGAAATGGAATTTGGAGTTCCTGAGAGAGGATCGCGGTCCTCTGAGCGGGAGAGTACGGGGCCCTGTCCATTCAGCCACATCAGATAGCCGAAAAAGAGCATCAGAACCAGGATGCCAGCGCCCACGGCGATGCCGATTTGTATGCGGGAAAACCCCATATCCTCTTGCAAGTGTAACGCGATGAGGACTTGGGGCCAGGTTACGGCAGTGACCCTCACAAGTACATGTACGAATGGAAAAAGCGCACGCCCCAACCGGGGAAGTGCGCTTACAAATAAATAGTTTTGATCGCGATGGGGGTGCGAGTATGCGTTAGTACTGGCCGCACATCCAAGGCGCCTTTTGAACCTGCGGCACCCACGCTATCGGCGTAAATGCTGAGTTGCGTACCGGGAACGTCGGGTACCCGGGTTATCTGAGAATGGGGTGTCAACATGATGGTATCGAGTTGCGCCACCAGTTCTTCACCCTCGGTGAAAGTCAGTCGCAGAATTATGTTGGTGGTCGAGTCGATGCGCTCGTCCGCAACCAAGCGATGCGTTCGTACATGCTGACATCGACGACGCCCAGTAATTTGGTTTGTCCGCCAGGAATCGAGACTGAACCCACTGGCATGCGGAATGCCAGTACGTTCTCAACGTTCGGAGTTAGATGATTTTGAATGGGAGTTGGAGAGGTTCTTGGTGATGTTGCCATGGTTTGCCTCCGTATCTGACGCGCCTGAAGGGCGCGGATTTGTGTTCCTGCGTGATGGGGGAGAGTAGTCCCCGCGAACCCTTAACAAGCGGATTCTAGGTCCGGGTAAATGGAACGACGATGCTTACGGATGAAAATATGCGGGTCACAGAACCAAAATGGGAATGCTATTTTGCAGGGAGCGGGCCGTCACGATGCGTTCATTCTCAATGCTGGCGTCTTCTGGCTTATGGAACAGACATACCACACCTGGAGCAACTCTTCGGTCCGAACAACTTGCCCGTTGTCGCCGAAAACGCCGGGAGCTTTTGCTGACCAACCGCCGCTTCGCTGAGAAGAATATCCGCGCATTTTTTTCTTGCAGTGCTCTCAACAGTGTCGTACTATCTACGACATCTGTAGTAGAATAAGGCGTATGGCACTCCCCAAGCTCAGCAAGCTGGATCTGCAAATCATGGACGCGCTGTGGAGCCGCGGCGCACTATCCATCCGAGAGATTCAAGAGTCATTTCCCGAGCCTCGTCGCCCGGCCTACACGACCGTACAAACCATTGTTTATCGCCTGGAAACCAAGAAGGCCGTACGTCGAGCCAAGAAGATAAGTAACGCCCATATCTTCGAGGCGGTCATTTCTCGCAGCGCCGCGCAACGCAGGCTGATTGACGATTTGTTGGGCCTGTTTGGCGGCCAGACCCAGCCCGTTATGGCGCACTTGATCGAGTCCGGGAAGCTCACGCTGGAAGATGTTCATGAGGCAGAAAAAATACTTCGCAAACTTGCCAAGAAGGAGAAAGCACCATGATCCACGCCATGATGAATCATCTCTGGCAGTCCACGCTGTTCGCAGTCGCCGCCGGGTTCGTAACGTTGGGGCTGCGCCACAACGGCGCTCACACAAAGTATTGGTTGTGGTTTGCCGCGTCTTGCAAATTTCTGATTCCATTTTCGATGCTGAGCGCTGTGGGCGGCGATCTGAGTTGGCGATCAGTTCCGACCGCCTCGTTGCCCTCAATGCTCGGGCAGTTCGCCCAACCCTTCTCTACGGCGGCGGCGGTACTACCGGTCCTGCCGGCGGGGCCGCCGCCGAGTGCGAGCATTAATCCCTTGCTAATCTGGATCAGTGTCTGGGCATGCGGCACCATTGTCGTTGGCATTTACTGGATGGTGCGTTGGCTCCGGATACTACGAGCGCTGAGCAATGCTAAACCGCTGTCGCTCGATGCACCGATTCCAGTCAAATCGTCCCAGATTCTGATCGAACCAGGCGTTGTCGGACTTTTCCGGCCCGTGTTGTTGTTGCCGGATGGAATTTGCGAACGTCTGACCTCGCAGCAACTGCAAACCATCCTGACCCATGAATTGAGCCATGTTCGCCGACGCGACAATCTGACTGCTGCCATTCACATGCTGGTGGAGGCGCTGTTTTGGTTTCATCCCCTGGTGTGGTGGTTGGGCCAACGGCTAATGGTGGAGCGTGAGGTCGCTTGCGACGAGGCCGTGATCTCGGCGGGCGGCGATCGGGAAGCCTACGCCGAAGGACTTTTGATCGTTTGCAAGTTCTATCTTGAGTCGCCGCTGCGCTGTGCTGCCGGCGTAGCTGGGGCGGATCTCAAGAAAAGAATCGAGCTCATCATGACCCCGCGGATCACGCATAAATTGAGCGTGGCTGCGAAGGCGCTGCTAGCCGTAGCCGCAACTGCGTCCGTTCTCGTGCCCATTGCGATCGGCTCTGTGCTGGCGACAACCTCCCACGCACAGGCTCAGACGGCAGGGCCGAAGTTTCAGAGCGTGACGATCCAAGCAAGCCAGCCGGGAGGCTTGGGCAACGGCATCAATATTTTTCCTGACGGTTTCAGAACGCAAAACTTCTCGCTCCGGGACGTGATTGCCTTCGCGTTCGAGGTGCAAGGCGCTTTGATATCGGGCCCCGATACGCTGGATGCTCATTACAACATCAGCGCGAAGGCGCCCGGCGCATTTCCTGCCGCTGGCTATGACGGCGTGGATAAGGCCCGCGCCATGGTTCGCACACTGCTCGCGGACCAGTTTCAATTGGAGGTTCATCGCAGCACGCAGTCAGTCTCCGCGTACGTGCTTACCGCGGGCACCGCCGCTACAAATTTGCAGGTGGCGCGGCCGGGCGAGCATGGGCCGCTAAAGATGATCGGCCCCACTTCCATCACTGGCAAAGCCCTCCGAATGGATGATTTCGTCGAGCTCTTGGCCCAGAGATTGGGACATCCGGTGCTTGATCAGACCGGCCTGACACAGACTTACGACTTCAAACTGGATTGGAAAACCGATGAAAGCGCATCCGCGGAGCCGGTGGATAAAGCGCCAAGTATGCTGCCCAACCCCAGTCCTGGAGTGCTAGCTAGCGCCCTGCAAACGCAGCTGGGATTGAACCTGCGATTGCAGGAAACTCCGGGCGAACTCTTAATCGTCGATCGCGTGCAGGCCCCCAAAGACATCGTTGCGGCCCGTAAGCCTGTACCCATGGATCCTAAGCTCTTCGATTCGTATGTCGGACACTATGCGTTCCCCGGAAATATGATCATGACGGTTTCTCGCGATAACGATCACTTTTGGACGCAACTACCGGGTCAGCCGCAGGTGGAAGTGTTTCCAGAGGGGCAGCGCAGCTTTTTTGCCAACGTCGTGGATGCACAGATTTCATTCGAGGTCGATGCAGCGGGCCGAACGTCCGGACTCATATTGCATCAGAACGGGATGAACATCTCAGCGCCACGCATGGATGATGCGGCAGCCAAACAAATAGAAGATGCACTGCATGCGAAGGTTCAGCAACAGATCGCCACACCCGGCAGCGAGCAAGCTTTGCGTCGAAACATTCTGGGACTGGCCAGCGGTAATCCCGACTACGATCAAATGAGTCCTGACCTGGCTAAGGTCACGCGAGAACAGTTGCCAGCGTTGCAGCGCGAGCTCGCATCGTTAGGGTCGTTGGTGTCACTTAAATTTAAGCGGGTGGGACCCGCGGGGATGGACATTTACGAAGCACAATTTGAACATGGAGCAGAGGAGTGGCGAATCAGTTTGACTCCCGGCGGCAAGATCGCTGGCGCAATGGTTCGAGCAGTCCCGTGAACTGTCTTGCTAAGCTAGGTCGCTAACACGGCACAATCGCATCAAGTCTAGCGATTGCTCTTACTTGATTTTGTCTTCGCCTTCGGCGCCTGGAGCAGGGTGTTCGACTCCCTGCTGAGCTTCGGCTTCTTGCATAGCTCGCTTGGTTTCCTCGGCGCGCTTGGCGCGGGCTTCGCCGCGCTTCTGACGCTTTTCGTCGAGGACCTTTTCGCTGCCCAGGAGTTCGATGAAGGCGTTGTCGGCTCCGTCGCCTTTTCGCCAGCCGGTCCGGACGATGCGAAGGTAGCCGCCGTTGCGATCGCCGAAGCGTGGTCCGATGGTGTCAAATAATTTGTCGACGGCGGCGCTGGTCATCAGGTACGCCAGGGCCTGACGGCGAGCGGCGAGATCTCCGCGCTTGCCGAGGGTGATCATTTTCTCGACCTGTGGGCGCATGGCTTTGGCCTTGGGAACAGTGGTCTCGACCCGCTCTTCAAGGATGAGCGAAGTAACCAGGTTCCGCAGCAAGGAGCGGCGGTGCGCGGTGTTACGTCCCAGTTTCCATCCTGCTACTTTGTGACGCATGGCTGAATCCTTTGTTCCGGCGCGGAGGAAAAGCAGATTCCTCACTGCGCTCGGAATGACAAAATTTTGGGGACGGTCGCCCGTCCCCACACAAAGCTTTTTACAGATCGTTATCGTTGCCGTAGGCGGACGCGGGTAGAATCTGATTTGACGTCGGGCCGGGTACGGCGTTGCCCTGCTCGTCGATCTTCATTCCCAGGCTCAATCCCATCGTGCCTAGAATCTCCTTGATTTCGTTCAGCGACTTGCGGCCGAAGTTTTTGGTCTTGAGCATTTCGGCTTCGGTCTTCTGCACCAGTTCGCCAATCGACTGAATGTTCGCGTTCTTGAGGCAGTTGTAGCTGCGCACCGAGAGCTCGAGCTCCTCAACCGAACGATTGAGGTTCTCGTTCTTGATCTCGGGCTTGCGTTCTTCGGACGACGTCGAGGTCTCGATGTCCTCCTCGAAGTTGATGAAGATGTTCATGTGGTCCTTCAGCAGCTTCGCGGCCAGGCCGATGGAATCAGCCGGCGTGATGGAGCCGTTGGTCCAGACTTCGAGAGTGAGCTTGTCGTAATCGGTGATCTGCCCGAGACGTGCGGCTTCCACGGTGTAGTTGCACTTGCGCACCGGGGAGTGAACGGAATCGATTGGAATGAAACCGATGCCGAGGTCTTCGTCGAAATTCTTGTCAGCGGAGACGTAGCCGCGGCCGCGCTTGAGGCGCATTTCCATGTCCAGCTTGCCGCCTTCGCTCACTGTTGCGACGTAGACGTCTTTGTCGAGCACTTCAACGTCGGCGTCGGCCTCGATCATGCCTGAGGTGACGACGCCGGGCTGGTCGGCGCGCAGGTAGATGGCTTTAGGGGCGTCGCCGCTGAGCTTGAAGGGAATCTGCTTCAGGTTCAGGATGATGTCGGTTGCGTCTTCGACGACGCCCGGGATCGACTGGAATTCGTGCAGCACGCCCTCGATCTTGACCGCGGTGACCGCGGCTCCTTCGATCGAAGACAGCAGCACGCGCCTCAGGGCGTTGCCGATGGTGGTGCCGAAGCCGCGTTCAAACGGCTGGGCCCAGAAGATGCCATATTTATCGGTGAGGGTCGAAGTATCGACCGCTAGACGTTTCGGTTTTTGAAAACCTCTCCACAGCATTGCGTTGTTCTCCTTCGGCCGTTTGGCTCAGTCCTGACTCCCGGAACGGGTCCGTGTTGCGTTCAGGTCAAACGTCGGGACAGGCTGATCTGGCTCGAAATAGTGGACCATGAAAAATCTGCCGCTACCCGCGAGATCCTTGGCTTCGCGAAGGATGACGGCGGCTGGGCTCGGACGCCCAGCCAAAAAGCGTTTACTTGCTATACAGTTCGACGATCAACTGCTCATTCACCGGCAAATGGATATCTTCGCGCTTGGGCAATGACATCACCTTTCCCTTGTAGTGGTCGCGATCGATTTCCAGCCAAGTGGGCGCGTTCTGGTGGCTAGCGAATTCCTTCGCCGGTTCGAGAATCGCCAACTTGAGGCTGCCTTCGCGAATGGCAATCTCCTCGCCAACACTTACCTGGTAAGAGGGAATGTTGACCTTGCGGCCATCCACCTGAACGTGGCCGTGACGCACCAACTGACGCGCCTGGCGGCGGGATACGCCGAAGCCAAGGCGATAGACGACGTTGTCGAGGCGGCGTTCCAGCTGTTGCAGAAGCAGTTCGCCGGTCACGCCCTTGGTGCGCGCGGCCTTCTCGAAATAGTTGCGAAACTGGCCTTCCTGGGCGAAGTAAATACGCTTGGTCTTCTGCTTCTCTCGAAGCTGCAGGCCGTAGCCCACGATTTTCGACTTGCGGTCCTTGCCGTGCTGGCCTGGAGCAAAATTGCGCTTCTCGATGGGACACTTATCGCTGAAGCATTTGGTGCCTTTGAGGAACAGCTTCATGCCCTCGCGGCGGCAGAGACGACAGACGGGATCGGTATAACGTGCCAAGTTGCTTCTCCTTTAGATGACCGGTTTACAGGTTTGGCTTCACCCTTCGTCCCGGACGAAATCAGTCGTTGGCGGTTGGTCTTACGGCGTCCGCAGTGCGAACGACCGACGACCAAGGACTAACAACGCGTTCTACACTCTGCGGCGTTTTGGCGGACGGCAGCCGTTGTGCGGGATCGGGGTGGCGTCTTTAATGTTGCGCACCTCAATGCCGGACGCAGCCAGCGCGCGGATGGCGGACTCGCGGCCTGAACCGGGGCCGCTGACTCGCACCTCGACGCTGCGCACACCGTGATCGCGCGCCATTACTGCGGCGTTCGATGCGGCCTGCTGGGCGGCAAATGGCGTTCCCTTGCGGGATCCGCGGAATCCCAGGGAACCGCTGCTCTTCCACGAGAGCACATTCCCGGCCTGATCAGCGATGGTCACGATCGTGTTGTTGAACGAAGCCTGGATGTGCGCAATGCCGTGGGAGACGTGCTTGCGCTCCTTCTTCTTGAACGTCTTCTTTTTGCCTTTTTTTTCTGGGGCGGCGGGGCCGCCGGCTGCTGCTGGTTTTGCCATAGTGTTTCAGTCCTTGGTCCTTGGTCGTTGGTCGTTGGTCTTGGCAAAAAGCTGCCAACGGCCAAAGACTAACGACCGACGACGGCTTTACGTCTTTGTGGCTGTCTTCTTCTTCGCCGCTACTGTGCCTTTGCGCGGACCTTTTCGGGTGCGGGCGTTGGTGTGCGTACGTTGTCCGCGGACTGGCAGATTCCTACGATGGCGGTATCCACGATAGGAACCGATTTCGATGAGCCGCTTGATGTTCATCGAAACTTCCTTGCGCAGGTCTCCTTCGACCAGACCTTCGGCTTCGATGACCTGGCGGATGCGGTTGACCTCGTCTTCGCCCAGGTCTTGAACCTTCTTCATCGGCTCGACCTTCGCCTGGTCGAGAATGCGCACGGCGCGCGGATTGCCGATTCCGTAGATGTAGGTCAGCGCGATATTAATGTGCTTATTGCGCGGAAGGTCGATGCCTGCAATGCGTGCCATGTTTGTCCTTTGTCCCTTGTCTTTATCCCTGGCGTTGCTTGTGTTTGGAAGTCTCGCAGATCACTCGCACCACACCTTTGCGGTGAATGACCTTGCACTTATCGCAAATTTTCTTTACTGATGCTCGCACTTTCATAAATTCTTCCTTGTTCTGTCATTCCGAGGAGCGAAGGCGACGAGGAATCTCGGGTTTTCTCCGAGCCGCGAAGAACCGGGATCCCTCGCTTCGCTCGGGATGACAACCTTCATTTATAGCGGTACACGATTCGTCCGCGATTCAGATCATACGGCGAAAGCTCGACGGCAACCTTGTCGCCCGGCAGGATGCGAATGAAATTCTTCCGCATCTTGCCGGAAACGTGCGCCAGCACCTGGTGCTTGTTTTCGAGTTCGACTTTGAACATGGCATTGGGCAGCGGCTCAAGAACCGTTGCCATCACCTCAATCGCGTCTTCTTTGCTCATCGACTCCTTAAGAATGCTCTTGGCTGTTAGCTCTTGGCCTTTAGCTAAAAGCCAAGAGCCAAAGCGAATAGCTCTATTGCGTCAAAATCACCGGACCTTCTTTTGTCACCGCCACACAATGTTCAAAATGTGCGCTGCAGCTTCCGTCGGCGGTTACCGCTGTCCACTTGTCATCCAGTACGCGAGTGCCGGGCTTTCCAAAATTTACCATCGGTTCAATTGCGAGAACCATGCCTTCCCGCAGCCGGGCGCCCTGCCCACGGGCTCCGAAGTTGGGGACTTGCGGCTCTTCGTGGAGCTTGGTTCCGATGCCGTGTCCGACAAACTCACGCACAACACTGAAACCGTTAGCCTCTACAAATTCCTGCACCGCCGCGCCTACATCGCCAACTGCATTGCCCACCCGCGCCTGCTCGATGCCCTTGTACAACGAGACTTCCGTGACCTCGAGCAGCTTGCGAACTTCTGGCTTGACCGAATCGTCGACCGGTACTGTGATCGCAGCGTCGCCGTAGTATCCATCGAGAACCACACCGCAATCGATGGAAACAATGTCGCCTGCTTTCAGCACCCGTTTCTCCGACGGAATACCGTGCACGATCTCTTCGTTCACTGATGTGCAAAGCACGCAAGGATAATCGTAATATCCCTTGAACGCGGGCTTCGCTCCCAGGTCTTTGATCTTTTTCTCGGCGGCGCGCTCCAGATCCATGGTCGTGGCTCCCGGAGTTACCAGTGCGCGAACGTGATCGAGCACTTCCCGAACGATGCGGCCACTGCTCCGCATACGCTCGATTTCGGCCGTCGATTTACAAACAATTGCCATCCCGGTGCTCAATCACATAGAACATCTGCCCGGTAACCTCGCCCACCGGCAGGTCGCCATTCACTGAAACCAGGCGTCCCTTGTGCTCATAGTATTCCGCCACGGGGCGGGTCTGCCGATCGTACGTTTGCAGACGTTCCCTGATCACTTCCTCGCGATCATCGCTGCGGATTATCAGCGGGGAACCGTCAACATCGCAAATGTCGGCGACGCGAGGTGGCTGGAAATAGACGTTATAGATGTGTCCGTTGGCGAGACAAGTCCTTCGTCCGGTGATCCGCTTTACTAGTAGATTATAGTCCACGTCGATGCGGATCACAATTGGGAGGCACTTGCCACCGTGTAAGTTGTCAAAGACCTCGCTCTCAAAAAAAGCGTCAAGCCAGCCAGCTTGTTTGGCGGTACGCGGGAAGCCGTCAAGGATGAACCCGCGCTCGCAATCCTTTTCACGGAGCCGCCAAGCCACCATGTCGCAAACCAGATCATCGGGAACCAGTTCGCCACGGGCCATTACGGCCTGGGCTTGTATGCCCAACTCGGTGCCGTGCTGTACGTTGGCTCGCAGGATGTCTCCGGTGGAGATCTGCGGGATACCGTAGTGGTCGGCAATGCGCTTGGCCTGCGTGCCCTTGCCCGCACCCGGTGGTCCAAGCAACACCACTGGCCCGATGTTTTCCGAGGTTTCCATCGAACTGACCCTAAAACGTTCCCTGCTTCCAGGCGCACTCGGTCAGCCCCATAACCACCCGCCGACCGGGCGGTACGGCAACCTCAAACCTTCCTTATGTCCAACTGCGGCGGCCGCGAATGCGTCCGCTGCGTGGAGTAAATCCGTCGTAGTGGCGCATGATGAGCTGTGCTTCAATCTGCGTCACCGTATCCATCGCCACGCCGACCACGATCAGCAGCGACGTGCCGCCGAAATAAAACGTTACACCCAGACCGTTGGTCATCCAGGTGGGCAGGCGCTCGAAAAATGCTCCGATCGGTCCGTACAGGTGATTGAGATGGATTCCCGTGATCATCCACTCAGGAATGAAGGAAATGATGATCAGATACAGAGCGCCTACCAGAGTGATCCGGGTCAGGATCTCATTGATGTGGTCGGCGGTTCGCTTACCCGGCCGAATGCCAGGAATAAACCCGCCATACTTCCGCATGTTGTCGGCAACCTCGTTGGGGTTGAAGACGATCGACACATAGAAGTACGCGAAGAAAATAATGCCCACCGCGTAAAGAAACGTGTAGAGCGGCTCGCCCCAGCCCAGCCAGTGGATCAGATCTCCAAAGTATCGATTGTTGCGCAGGCCATATCCCATGGTCTGAGGCATGGTCAGAATAGAAGAGGCAAAAATCACAGGCATCACACCGCCCGCGTTGACTCGCAAGGGCAGGTGCGTAGATTGGCCTCCCATGACTTTGCGACCGACCACGCGCTTGGCGTACTGCACCGGAATGCGGCGTTCGCTGCGCTCGACATACACGATGAACGCCACGATCAGGATCATGATGCCCACAAGCAGAATCATGGCGGGTGCGGTAAAGGCGCCCCAGGCGTTGGTGCGAACCTTGTCGATCAGGTCAGCGACGCCGCGCGGGAGACCTACGACGATGCCGGCGAATATCAGGAGCGACATGCCGTTGCCGACGCCGCGTTCGGTAATCTGCTCGCCCAGCCACATGATGAACGCACTGCCCGTGGTCAGAGTGAGCATGGTCATCAGGATGAAGGGAACACCGGGGTTGACTACGAAATCGCCCGATTTTTCGAGACTGATGGCGATGCCGAGGGATTGAACCGAACTCAAGATGACGGTTAAGTATCGCGTCCACTGGGTGATTTTCTTGCGTCCCAGCTCGCCTTCTTTCTGCAACTTCGCCAGCGGCTCATAAACCACGGTCAAAAGCTGCAGAATGATCGATGCCGTGATATACGGCATGATTCCGAGCGCAAAAATTGTGAGGCGGCGGAGCTGGCCGCCAGAAAACAAGTCGACAAAACCTAAGAATGTACCCTTGTTCTGTTCGAAGAATTGCTGCAACTTGTCCGCGTTCACTCCCGGCGTGGGAATGTGCCCACCCAGGCGGTAAACCGCTAGCAGCCCCAGCGTAAAAAGAATTCGCTTGCGCAGGTCGGGGATGCGAAATACGTTGGCTAATTTCTCGAGCATTACTGCAAGACCTCAAACTTGCCGCCAGCTTTGGTGATTTTCTCTTGCGCCGACTTGGAAAATTTGTGGGCGTGTACGGTGAGCGCGGTCGAGAGCTCTCCGTCGCCAAGGATCTTGACCGGGTGTTTGGTGCTGATGACGCCGGCCTTGCGCAGTATCTCGGGAGTGATGGTGGTCTCACCGAGCGCAGCCAGCTTTTCGAGGTTTACGATGTTGTATTCCTTACGGAAGATGTTGGTGAAACCGCGCTTGGGCATGCGGCGATGGAGTGGCATCTGGCCGCCTTCAAAGCCACGCATCATTCGCGAACCGCTGCGCGAACGCTGGCCTTTGTGTCCGCGCGTGGACGTCTTGCCCATGCCAGAACCCATACCGCGGCCGACGCGCTTCTTGCCGGAGTTCGCCTTCTTCGGTGCTCGAATATTCGACAGATTCATAATTGCTCGTCGCTGTAGAGACGCAGCTAGCTACGTCTCTACGGAAAATTACAGGTGCACAATCTCGACCAGGTGTGGAACCTTGGCCACCATTCCGCGAATAGCGGGGTTGTCCGGGCGCTCAATCACCTGGTTCAAGCGGGTAAAGCCCAGCCCTTTGACTACCAGCTTCTGTTTGACCGGGGCACAAATCGCGGAACGCACCCACTTCAGATGGATCTTTCCCCCGCCCGCATTTGATTTCTTTGCCGTCATTCCAAACTCCGTCCTACAGCTCTTCTGCAGTCTTGCCACGCATTGCGGCGACATCCGCCCGGTTCTTCAGTTTCTTCAGGGCATCAAACGTCGCTTTAATGACATTGTGCGGGTTGGTTGTCCCAATCGATTTGGTGAGCACATTCTGAATACCAGCCGACGTCATGACAGCACGCACTGCACCGCCGGCGATCACGCCCGTGCCTTCGGGGGCGGGCTTCAGCAGCACCATCCCCGATCCGAAGCGCCCCAGCACAATGTGCGGGATGCTGGTTTGCGTGAGGTTGATCCTCATCAGATTCTTTTTCGCCGACTCAATCCCCTTGCGGATGGCCTGGGGAACTTCTTTGGCCTTCCCCGAGCCGTATCCGACCACGGCGGAACTGGGATCCCCGACCACCACCAGAGCAGCAAAGGAAAGATTCTTGCCTCCTTTGACCACCTTGGTGACCCGGTTAATTGCCACTACCTGATCTTTCAGTTGGTAGGAACCCGCATCAAGCTTCTTAATGACTGTTGGCATTCTTTGATTCTCATTTCCCCATCTTGTAATTTGTAATCGGGTAATTGAGTAATTTGAAAATCCGGACCGCAGTTCAAATTACAAAATTACCAAATTACTCAATTACCCAATCCACATAGAACTGCAACCCAACTAAAATTGCAAACCAGCTTCGCGGGCTGCGTCAGCCAACGCTTTCACTCGGCCGTGATAGATATAACCTCCGCGATCAAAGACGACCTTGCTGATTCCTTTGGCTTTCGCGCGCTCTGCGATCAGCTTGCCGACTTCCTTGGCCGAGGCCACGTTTCCGCCGGTGCGCCGTTCGCCCTTTTTGCCCTCAGCGGAATGCGCGAAGACTACGGTGTTGCCCTGCAAATCGTCGATCAGTTGCACATAGATGTGGTTCAGCGAACGGTATACGTTCAGCCGCGGCCGCTCCGAAGTTCCGAGGATCTTCTTGCGAATGCGCTCGTGTACGTGACGCCGGTTTGTGTTTTTCGATGTCCGAGTAAGCATAAAAATGTCCCTGGTCGTTGGTCCCTGGTCGTTGGCAAAACCAAGAACGCGTTCTCACAAATCCGTCGCCTGTCATTGTCTCTGTTGGTCAACGACGAACGGCCAACGACCAACGACGAATTACTTCGCTCCGGTCTTGCCCACTTTCTTCTTCAGGCGCTCGCCTGCATAACGCACGCCCTTATTCTTGTACGGATCGGGCGGACGCAGGCTGCGCATTTCAGCGGCGACCTGCCCGACTCTTTGGCGGTCGATTCCGGTGACGCTCAGCTTGGTCTGCTTGGGATCTACTGTCGCTTCAATGCCGACAGGCAATGGATATTCGATCAGATGAGAATAACCAAGGCTGAACACGACCGTATTCTTGCCCTTCATTTCGGCGCGATAGCCAATGCCGACGATTTCGAGGTCCCGAGTCCATCCCTTGGTGACGCCTTCGACCGCGTTGTTGACCAGGGCGCGGGCCAGGCCATGCACGGCAGCCTGCGAATCGTTCTCGCGCACCGCGACGAGATGTCCGTCCTGCTGCTGGATTTTGATGCCCGCGGGCAGGTGCGTGTCCAATTTGCCCTTTGGACCCTGGACAGCAACTGTATCGCCTTCAATCTTGACCGTGACTCCCTTGGGAAGCGGGATCGGTTTTTTTCCAATTCGTGACATAAATTCAGCTCTCAGCCTCTCGCTGTAGAGACGTTGCTTGCAACGTCTCAGACGTAGCAAGCTGCGTCGTTACCTAAGCTTCTTACCAAACTTCGCAGAGCAACTCGCCCCCCAGGCCTTGCTTGCGCGCCTGGCGTCCGGTCATCACACCGCGGGGCGTAGTGAGAATGTTGATGCCCATCCCGCCCAGTACGCGGGGGATCTCGGTCCGCCTCACGTAGACCCTGCATCCAGGCCGGGAGACGCGGTTCACATTCGAGATCACCGCTTCGTTGTTGTTGGCGTATTTCAGGTAGACGCGCAGGATCTTGTGCCCTTCCTCCTCCGTCGCCTTGAAATTGGAGATATAACCCTCTTCCTTCAGGATGCGGGCAATCTCCAGCTTCAGCTTGGATGCAGGAATATCCACCTTCTGGTGCCGGGCGCTAATCGCATTGCGAATTCGCGTCAGCATATCTGCGACCGGATCGGTCAACCTCATGCGTTCCATCTCCTCAATCGCCCGTTTGCTTCGGCCATTCTTGCTCTGCGCCGAAGAACCTGCGACGACGTCTGTAACCGTACTGCTTACGGCGCGACTGAAGCCGCGCCTTCCCCAACTACCAGGACGACTTCGAGACCCCGGGAATTTCTCCACGCAGCGCCAATCCTCGGAAGCACAGGCGACAGATGCCGAACTTGCGCAGAAAAGCGCGCGGACGCCCGCAGATCTGGCAGCGGTTGTGCCGTCGCGTGGAAAATTTCGGCTTCGGTGCTTTGTTGTCACGCGCCTTACTAAACACTTCTTGTATCTTTTTGTCCTTAACTCGTTTTGCAGTGGTCATGAAGCCTTTCTGATTCGAATGAACCGATAAATCAATGATTCAATCTCTCAATTCCTACGCCCGGAATGGCATGCCAAGATGACGCAGCAGAGCCCGCGACTGGTCGTCGCTGCGGGCGGTTGTCACAATGGTGACGTTCATGCCCTTCTGCTTGTCCACCTTGGCGTAATCAATCTCCGGGAAAATCAACTGGTCGTGCAAGCCGAGTGTGTAATTCCCGCGGCCATCGAACGACTTCGTGGAAACTCCCTTGAAGTCGCGCACCCGGGGCAGCACAACATTCACCAACCGGTCGAAGAATTCGTACATGCGGTCGCCCCGCAAAGTCACCATCGCGCCGATTGGCTGGCCCTCGCGCACCTTGAAAGCCGCGATGGATTTCTTGGCCCGCGTCACCACCGGTTTCTGGCCGGTAATCTGGCCGAGTTCATTCACTGCCGGATCGAGAATCTTCGCATTCTGCGTGGCTTCGCCTACGCCCATGTTGACCACGATCTTGTGCAGATGCGGCACCGCCATGGGGTTCTTCAGGTCGAATTCCTTCATCAGCGTGGGAGCAACTTCCTTTTGAAAACGCGCCTTCAGCCGCGGCGTCTCTTTGGCACTATGACGCGCGACTGCTGGAGCCTTCTGCTCTTCCTGCTGCCCGCCCTTTTTTTCTTTTTTATCTTTTGCCATTGCTGTGTTGCCTTCTCGGAAAAGCTCTCAACAGTCAACCCTCAGCGAGAGATCTTTGTCCAGTTCGTAAGCTCTCAAAACTCTTGCCTTCGTGCTAAAAGCCGATAGCTGAAAGCTGACAGCTACTTGTCCAGCGTCGTTCCGCACTTCTTGCACACCCGCACCTTCCGATCGCCGCGGACTTCATGACCGATGCGCACCGGCCCACACGTCGAGCAGACCAGTTGCACGTTCGACAGTGCGATGCGGCTCTCCTGCTCGGCAATTCCGCCCTTCACGTTGCGCTGCGGGTTGGGGCGCACGTGCTTTTTGACGATCATGACGTGCTCGACCAGAATCTTGTTGTCGTTCGGAAACACCCGCAGGACGCGGCCTTCCTTGCCTTTATCCCGCCCGGTTATCACCTTCACCGTATCGTTCCGCCGAATATCGACTCGCTTGTGTTCGGTGCTTACAGTATGCATTTCCAATCCTTCCACTGTCTTGCGGTAGAGACTTAGCTAGCTACGTCGCTACAGTACTTCGGGTGCCAGGGACACAATCTTCAGAAACTTTTTTTCGCGCAGTTCGCGGGCCACCGGTCCGAAAACACGAGTGCCCACCGGTTCGCCAGCTTCGTTGATCAGCACTGCCGCGTTTTCATCGAAGCGGATATACGTGCCGTCGCGGCGACCATACTCCTTGTGAGTACGCACAATCACCGCTTTGACGACGGTCCCCTTTTTCACCTGTCCGTCTGGCGAAGCCTCTTTCACGCTGGCGGTGACCACATCGCCCAGGCCAGCCCGCAGTCCGGTCGAGCCACCGAGCGGCAGAATGACCTGCAGTTTGCGGGCGCCGGAATTGTCGGCGACCTCGAGCCAAGTTCTCATCATCACGGCCATAATTCAGTCCCCCTCAAGGCTCTACGTTTACTTAATGTCGCCTACTTAACATCAGTGGCAATCTCCGGCACCAGCGCGGTCTTGCGAACAACCTGCTTGAGCCGCCAGCGCTTCAGTTTCGATAGCGGACGGGTCTCTTCCAGACGCACTACATCGCCGATGCGGGCTTCGTTCTTTTCATCGTGAGCGTAGAACTTTTTCGCCTTCGAAACCACGCGGCCATAAAAAGCGTGCGACTTCTTGCGCACCACCGAAACCACAATGGTCTTCTTCATCCGGTTGGAAACTACCTCGCCAACCACTTCCTTGCGCCGGCCCGCATCCGCTGCCTGGCTGTGTTGTGTGTTTGTTTCTGGCATTACTTGCTCTCCGTTTTGCGGTTGGCGGCGAGTTCACGCTCACGGCCGATGGTCTTCACCCGCGCGATGTCACGCCGCATGCCGCGAATCTTCTTCAGGCTCTCGGTCTGCCCCATGTTGAGCTGGAACTTCAGCTTGAAGAGCTGATCATTCAGATCACGCTCCTGGTGGAGAAGTTCTTCGTCGGTCAGGTTGCGGATTTTTTCCGATTTCATAAGTCAGTTCTCACTCTTAGTGCGCCGCCGATTCGCGCTTCACGAATCGTGTCCGCAAAGGCAGTTTGTGCGAAGCCAGACGCATGGCCTCGGAAGCATCCTGCGGCGTGACCCCTTCCATTTCGAACAGGATCTTGCCGGGACGAACCACCGCGACCCAGTGATCCGGCGCTCCCTTGCCTTTTCCCATACGAGTTTCTGCCGGCTTCTTGGTCACGGGTTTGTCCGGGAACAGGCGAATCCAGATTTTGCCGCCGCGCTTGACGAAACGTGTCATGGCAACCCGGCTGGCCTCGATCTGCCGGTCAGTAATCCAACCTGGTTCGAGTACCTTCAATCCATAGTCCCCAAAAGCCAGCTCGCTGCCGCGCCAGGCTTTGCCAGTCATGCGCCCGCGCTGCTGCTTGCGGTACTTTACTTTCTTTGGCATCAACATAAGTCAGCTCTCTCTGTACCGACGTTGCTTGCAACGTCTCAACCGGCAGCGTCCGGGAGACGTAGCCCAGCTACGTCTCTACAACAACTCGTTAAAATGCGCCCCCGACCTGTTGCGGTTCGCGCTTCTTTGCCGCGGGCAGAATCTCGCCTTTGTAGACCCAGCACTTCACGCCGATGACACCGTACGTAGTCCGGGCTTCGGTGAAACCGTAATCGATATCGGCTCGCAGCGTGTGCAGCGGCAAACGGCCCTGCAGATACCATTCGGAGCGGGCGATTTCATTTCCGTTCAGACGTCCGCTGACGCGAACCTTGATTCCCTTGCAACCGAAACGCAGCGCGGAGTCTACTGCTTTGCGCATGGCGCGCCGAAACCCCACGCGCTTTTCGAGTTGCAGCGCGATCGACTCCGACACCAGCTGCGCATCGAGTTCCGGCTTGTGAACCTCCTGAATGTCGATATAGATCTCGCGGCCATTCATGCGTTTCTGCATGTCCGCCTTGAGCTTGTCGATCTCGGCGCCCTTGCGTCCGATAATGATTCCCGGACGCGCGGTCTTAATGATGACGCGCAGCTTGTTGCCCGGACGCTCGATCTCAATCGAGCTGACGCCCGCCGACTTGAGCTTGTCCTTCAACTCATTCTTCAGCTTGACGTCCTCGAGCAGCTGCTTGTCATAATCCCGCTCGGCAAACCAGCGCGACTTCCACGGCTTGGTGTAGCCGAGGCGAAAACCATAAGGATGAACTTTTTGTCCCATCGTCTCTCCTAGATCAACCTAGCAACGACCCTGACGAATCCTATCGTGCTCCCGCAAACTTCTTGGCAACCTTAGCCTTGCTTTTTCCCGCCGGCGCTTTTCCTTTGGCTTTGGTGCGGGGCTTCGACGAACCCGTCGACGTGCCGCTCACTCTCTCGGCGCCCACGACGTTCGCCACCGCCTCTCCACTCTTACCCCGTTCCGCCAGCTCGATTTCGATGTGCGAGATGCGCCGCACGTAGTGATAAGCGCGACCCATCGGAGCCGGGCGAATCCGCTTCATCCGCGGCCCATCGTTGGCCACGGCGCGTTTCACATATAGGCGGTCCACATCAACGTCCAGGCCCTTTTCCGAACTCAGATAGTTGGCGTTCTCCAGCGCCGAGCGGAGCAGCTTCTCCACCGTTGCCGCGACTCGTTTCTTGGTGAAGATCAGCGTGTTGAGCGCATCCTCTACCCGGCGGCCCTTGATCAGATCCAGCACCAGGCGAGCCTTTTGCGGCGAGACGCGCATAAAACGTGCTTGAGCTCGAAATTCCATCTTGCGTCTCCTTTACGCCTTGGGTGCCGGGGCTGCCGGAGCTGCCGGAGCCGCTCCCGCCGCTGGACTCGGAGCGCCCGGTCCACCCGGGATACCGGCTGGCCTGGCTGCTGTCTCGGTCGCCGCTCTCATCGAGTGTCCTTTGAACTGGCGGGTGAAGCTAAACTCGCCCAGCTTGTGGCCCACCAGGTTCTCGGTGATGTACACCGGAATAAACTTCTTGCCGTTGTGTACGGCGATAGTGTGGCCCACCATTTCCGGAACGATGGTTGAGCGCCGCGACCAGGTGCGGAGCACCTTCTTCTCGTTGCGCGAGTTCATGCCTTCCACCCGCGTTTGCAGGAAAGCATCCACGAACGGCCCTTTTTTTGTTGAACGTGCCATAAAGTTCTAGTCCTATTTCTTGCCGCGCCGGTTGACGATAAATGCGTCCGTGCGCTTGTTGTTTCGCGTCTTGTATCCGCGGGTCGGCTGGCCCCACGGGGTCACTGGATGACGGCCACCGGAAGTCTTGCCTTCACCGCCGCCGTGCGGGTGATCCACCGGGTTCATGGAAACACCGCGATTGTGCGGCCGCTTCCCCAGCCAACGCGAACGTCCGGCTTTGCCGATGGTGACATTTTCGTGATCGAGATTCCCGACCTGGCCAATCGTCGCCATGCATCCCTGCGCAACTTTGCGAATCTCGCCGGAAGGCAGCTTGACCAGCGCGTACTCGCCTTCCTTGGCAACCAATTGAGCCGCGCCGCCCGCCGAACGCACCATCTGCGCGCCCTTGCCCGGCTTCAACTCGACATTGTGAATGGTGGTGCCCGGAGGAATGTTGTGCAACGGCAGCGCATTGCCCACCAGAATATCGGCATCGGGACCACTCAACACTTTTTGTCCAACCTTCAACCCGTCCGGCTGCAAGATGTACCGCTTCTCGCCATCGGCGTAGCTCAATAAAGCGATCCGCGCCGAGCGATTGGGGTCATACTCAATCGTAGCCACGGTAGCCGGAATCCCGATCTTGTCACGCTTGAAGTCAATAATGCGCAACTTGCGCTTGTGGCCGCCACCAATAAACCGCATGGTGGTCTGGCCCGAATTGCGCCGGCCACCGGTCCGCGGCTTCGGTTCGAGCAGCGGCTTGTGCGGCTGCGTGCTCGTAATGTCGTCGTTGACCAGCGTGGTGCGATAACGCAACGTCTGGGTGGTCGGTCGGTAAGTCTTGATTGCCATAAATCAGCTCTTAGCTTCTAGCTCTTAGCTTTTGTTTGCCACTGCGGTCGCCCGGGTCGGCTAACGACCAACGACGAACGACTATAAGTTCTGCGCGTACTCCGGCATTTTTTCGCCAGCCTTGAGCCGCACATACGCCTTTTTCCAATCTGGACGGTAGCCGGCAAACTTTCCCCGCCGCCGTTCTTTTCCCGGATAGGTGGCGGTGCGAACAGAATGCACCTTCACCTTGAAAATCCCCTGCACCGCTTCCTTAATTTCTGTCTTAGTCGCCGCGGTCGCTACTTGAAAAACCAGTGTGTTCTGGTTCTCCTTGATCGCGAGACCTTTCTCGGTAATCACCGGACGCCGAAGAATCTGGTATGCGGATTTCATCAGGCCACCTCCGCCGCTTTTTCATGTCGCGTCCGGCGCCGCGGAGAACGCGAAGCTTTCTTCCGCGCCTCTCCTTCGCCTTCCGCCGGCTTATGTTGCCGTTTCGAAATCGAACTCTTCAGCGAAATCTGCAGCTTCTCGATCGCCGGCTGCGAAAAGATTGCCCGGTCGTAGCGCAGCAGGTGATAAGGATGCACCTCGTTGCCGTTCACCAACTCGACTCCATGAAGATTTCGCGAACTCAAGGCCAGATTGCGATTTTCATGCTTGGAAACCTCGACCAGCAGCGCCGTGCTATCGACTTTAAGCGCATCCAGAGCCTCGCGGAACTGCTTGGACTTGGGCTCCTTCACGTCAAATGCATTCACGATGATCAGCTTGCCGTCCGCAAACTTGGAAGCCAGCGCGGAGCGCAACGCTCCCAGCAATTTCTTGCGAGGAAAAGCGTAGTCGTAAGACCGCGGCTGCGGACCGTGCACTGTCCCGCCGTGCCGCCACAATGGCGAACGAATCGAACCGACGCGAGCCCTTCCAGTGCCCTTTTGTTTCCAAAGTTTCTTGCCGGCTCCGGAGACCAGTTTCTTGTTCTTAGTCGCGTGAGTTCCGGCCCGATGGGCGGCGCGGTAATGTTTTACCGCCTCCCACAGCAGGTCCTCGTTCACTGCGCCGAAGACCTCGTCAGCCAGTTCGAGGCTGCCGACTTTAGCTCCGCTCAGATTGTGAATGTCAATGGTTGCCATAACTCTTAGTCCTGCTCCGAAACCAACTAGCCACCGAGAACCGAGAACTGCGGTTCTTCCATCTTTTGCCTAGGCCAAAGACCAACGGCCAAGGACCGCCGCTAAGCCTTCTTGGCCGCGCGCTTGGCTGCCTTCAACGGGTCAACCGTGGCTGATCCGGCAAATCCACGCCGCTCTCTGGGCGGTTTCTTGGCCTTCGTGATCACCAGATACCCGCCCCTGGGACCGGGCACACTGCCTTCGACGACCAGCAAGTTGTCTTCCTTGTCCATGCCGAGCACGCGCAAGTTGCGCACAGTCACCCGGTCCACGCCCATGTGCCCCGACATCCGCATACCCTTGAACACACGCGACGGAAACGCGGACGAACCAATCGATCCCGTGATCTGAAACATCGAACCATGCGATTTGGGACCGCCGGCGAAATGATGCCGCCGGACTACGCCGGAAAAACCACGCCCTTTGCTAATACCGACGATGTCCACGAATTTCTCGCCATCGAAAATGTCCACCAGCACGCGGTCGCCAGCTTTTACAAGTCCGTCGCCATTGGCCTCTGACTTCTCTTCGACTTCGATTGGAACCTCGCGCATGAACTTGACCGGAGGCAGATTGTTCTTGCCCAGATGTCCGCGAGCGGGCTTGGTCAACCGCGACTCTTTCACGAACTCAACCAGGCCGATCTGGGCGGCAACGTATCCGTCCTTGGTCTGCGTCTTATGCTGCGTGATCACGCAAGGTCCAGCCTGCAGCACGGTTGCGGGATGAACGTCGCCCTTGTCGTCGAAGAGCTGCGTCATGCCGACCTTCTTGCCGAGAATTCCAGTTACCTTTGCCATATTTCTTCTCTTCCCCGCTAGCCCAGCATGGCCGTTTGGCTATCGGCTGGGGCTGCTCGCTTCAAACTGAAAGCTGACGGCTGAAAACTACTTATGTTCCTTGCCGAATGCCTTGATCTCGACATCCACACCTGCGGGCAAGTCGAGCTTCATCAGCGCGTCGACAGTCTGCTGCGTTGGTTCAAGAATATCCAACAGCCGCTTGTGTGTACGAATCTCGAATTGCTCCCGCGACTTTTTATCCACGTGCGGAGAACGCAGCACGCAGTACTTGTTCTTCATCGTGGGCAAAGGAATCGGCCCCGCGATCTGCGCGCCCGTGCGCTTCGCGGTCTCGACGATCTCCCCCGTGGACTGATCCAGGATGCGGTAGTCGTAAGCCTTCAACCGAATACGAATTCTTTCTTTTCCAATCACGTTGAACTCTCGCTAACCCCTCCCGGCTGTCCGGGAAGAAAGAACTGGCGGCAAGCTGCAGGCCGCAGATTTTTGCTACGTCACAATCTCGCTGATGGTTCCCGCGCCTACGGTGTGTCCGCCTTCGCGGATCGCGAAGCGCAAGCCCTTCTCCATCGCCACCGGTGTGATCAACTCGATCACCAGGCTCACGTTGTCTCCTGGCATCACCATTTCTGTCGCCGCCGGCAACTCCGCCACGCCCGTCACGTCCGTCGTGCGGAGATAAAACTGCGGACGATATCCTTTGAAGAATGGCGTGTGCCGTCCGCCTTCTTCCTTCGTCAAAATGTAAACTTCGGCTTTGAACTTAGTGTGAGGAGTGATCGATCCCGGCTTCGCCAGCACCATGCCGCGCTCCACATCTTCCTTCGCAATGCCGCGCAGCAGCAGCCCGGCGTTGTCTCCCGCCAAGCCTTCGTCCAGTTGCTTCTTGAACATTTCGACGCCCGTTACGACCGTTTTGCGCGTGTCGCGGAAGCCCACAATCTCCACTTCCTCGCCCACCTTCACCTTGCCGCGCTCGATTCGTCCCGTCACCACCGTGCCTCGTCCCGAGATCGAAAAAATATCTTCGATCGGCATCAGGAACGGCTTCTCCAGCTCACGCTGCGGTTGGGGCACACTCTTGTCCACCGCCTCCATCAACGCGTCGATCTGCTTCTCCCACTTCTCTTCGCCATTCAGCGCGCCCAACGCCGACAGCCGAATCACCGGCACGTCATCGCCAGGGAACTGATAGCTTTTCAGCAACTCGCGCACTTCGAGCTCAACCAGATCCAGCAACTCGGGGTCGTCGACCGCGTCGCACTTGTTCAACGCCACGACGATGTACGGCACGCCTACTTGCCGCGCCAACAGCACGTGCTCGCGGGTCTGCGGCATCGGACCATCGGTCGCCGCGACCACCAGAATTGCGCCATCCATCTGCGCCGCGCCCGTGATCATGTTCTTGATGTAATCCGCGTGGCCCGGGCAATCCACGTGCGCATAGTGCCGGTTCGCCGTCTCATACTCGACGTGCGCGGTCGCAATCGTGATCCCGCGCGCCTTTTCTTCCGGTGCATTATCGATCGAGTCAAACGACCGGAACACGATCTTCGGGTTATGCTTCTGCAAAACCTTGGTGATGGCCGCCGTCAGCGTGGTCTTGCCATGGTCAATGTGACCAATTGTCCCCACGTTGCAGTGCGGCTTATTCCGTTCAAATTTCTCTTTCGCCATTTGCCTAGCTCCGTACGATTTTCAAGAATCGTTATCTCTTAACCGTGCCCTGCACCCGGGCAATAATTTCTTCCGACACCGAGCGCGGGGCCTCTTCATACCGCGCGAAGTGCATCGAGTATTCGGCACGGCCTTGCGTGCTCGAACGCATATGCGTCGCGTAGCCGAACATCTCCGCCAGCGGCACGATCGCCTTGATCACCTGCGACCCGGCGCGATGCTCCATCCCCTCGATGCGTCCGCGACGCGAACTCAGGTCGCCCATGATAACGCCCGCGTAATCTTCCGGCGTTACTACTTCGACGGACATCACCGGCTCGAGCAGTACCGGCGAAGCTTTTCGAGCTGCTTCTTTGAACGCCATTGAGCCCGCGATTTTGAACGCCATTTCATTCGAATCGACGTCGTGATAGCTGCCGTCGTAGAGAGTCGCCTTTACGTCAACCATCTCGTAACCCGCCAGGACGCCGCCTTCCATGGCTTCCCGAATGCCCTGATCAATCGGCTTGATGAATTCCTTGGGCACCGAGCCCCCCACGATATCGTTAACAAATTCGTAGCCCTTGCCGGGCTCCTGCGGTTCGATCCGAACCTTGGCGTGACCGTATTGCCCGCGGCCACCAGTCTGCCGAATGTACTTGCCCTCGGCTTCCGCTTTCTTGCGGATGGTCTCGCGATACGCCACTTGGGGCTTGCCCACGTTTGCCTCGACCTTATATTCGCGCATCATGCGGTCGACGATGATCTCAAGATGCAACTCGCCCATGCCGCTGATAATCGTCTGCCCGCTGTCAGGATCGGTGTGAACTTTGAAGGTTGGATCTTCCTGGGCAAGACGACCCAGCGCCATACCCATTTTTTCCTGATCGGCTTTGGTCTTAGGCTCGACTGCAACTGAAATCACCGGAACCGCGAACTCAATCGACTCCAGCGTGATGGGATGGGCTTCGTCACAAATCGTGTCCCCGGTGCTGACGTTCTTCAAACCCACCGCGGCACAAATATCGCCCGCCAGAATCTCGCTGATATCTTCGCGCTTATTGGCGTGCATTTTGAGCAGGCGGCCAATGCGCTCAGTGCGTCGCCGTCCGGCGCAAAGCACCGAATCGCCGGACTTAACCTGTCCAGAATAAACACGAATAAAGGTCAATTGGCCGACGAAGGGATCAGCCATGATCTTGAAAGCCAGCGCCGAAAACGGCTCACTATCGGACGGCTGGCGTGTAATCTCAGCCCCATTGTCCGGATTCGTGCCTTTCACTTCGCCCGCATCAAGCGGAGAAGGCAGATAATCTACGACCGCATCAAGCAGAGGCTGCACGCCTTTGTTCTTGAATGCGGTGCCGACCACTACGGGAAACAATTTCAGATCAATGGTGGACTTACGCAGCGATGCCCGCAGCTCTTCGGGGGAAATCGCTTCGCCCTCCAGGAACTTGTGCAGGATTTCATCGTCGTTTTCCGCGACAGTTTCGACTAACTGGGTATGGAAAGCTTCGGCTTTCTTCTGTAGTTCGGCAGGAATCGGGCCCGTAATATATTCAGCGCCAATCGTGTCGTCCTGCCAGATGATCGACTTCATTTCGATGAGGTCGACCACGCCTTTGAACTTGTCTTCCTGGCCAATGGGAATCTGTATCGCGATCGGCTTGGCGTTAAGACGCTTGCGGATGGTATCGACGGCATGCTCGAAATCCGCACCCATCTTGTCGATCTTATTGATGAAGCAAATCCGCGGCACACCGTACTTGTCGGCCTGACGCCAGACTTTTTCCGATTGGGGCTGCACTCCGTGGACCGCATCGAATACCGCAACCGCGCCGTCAAGCACGCGCAGCGAACGCTCCACTTCGGCGGTGAAATCCACGTGGCCGGGGGTGTCGATAATGTTGATGCGGACATCGCGCCAGGAACATGTGGTCGCGGCGGATGTGATGGTGATGCCGCGCTCCTGCTCCTGCTCCATCCAATCCATTGTGGCCGTGCCTTCATGGACCTCTCCGATGCGGTGCGTCTTTCCGGTGTAGAAAAGGATGCGCTCCGTCGTAGTGGTCTTACCGGCATCGATGTGAGCCATAATGCCGATGTTCCTGCACCGTTCTAATGGGACTGTTCTGGGCACGACTTTATTTCTTCTTTCTGGGGCTTGCTGAAACGGAGCAAGCTACGTTTCTACAGTTGCTGTAGAGACATTGCTTGCAATGTCTCTGTTCTTACCACCGGTAATGCGCAAAGGCCTTATTGGCCTCGGCCATACGGTGAACGTCTTCCTTTTTCTTGATGGCTGCGCCTTTACCATTCGCAGCATCCAGCAATTCATTGGTCAACTTATCGATCATGCCCTTCTCGCCGCGTCCGCGGGAGTAGCTGATCAGCCAGCGAATCGCCAGCGAAGTGCGTCGGTCGGCGTTGACTTCCACCGGCACCTGATAGTTCGCGCCGCCTACGCGGCGGGTCTTGACCTCGAGCAGCGGCTTGGCATTTTCGACGGCTTTCGTGAACAGCTTCAAAGCCTGGTCGCCGCCTTTGTCCTGCAAGCGGGTCAAAGCCTCATAAAAGATGCCTTCCGCCGTGCTCTTCTTGCCTTGCCACATCATCGAGTTCACAAACTTCGTCACCAGATCCGAACCGTACACCGGATCGGCTTCCACTCTCCGTTTCGCGATATGTCCTTTTCTTGGCATTCAGCTTTTGGCTCCTGGCTCTTAGCTTTTGGCTCGAGCCTTGCAGACGCAGCCGAGCTACGTCTCTACAGAAATTTTTATGCTTTCGGGCGCTTGGCGCCGTACTTCGAACGGCTTTGCTTGCGGCCTGCCACCCCTACCGCGTCCAGCGTTCCGCGAACCACGTGGTAGCGTACGCCTGGCAGATCTTTCACGCGACCGCCTCGAATCAGCACGATCGAGTGCTCTTGCAAGTTATGGCCGACGCCTGGGATGTAAGTCGTGACCTCAATCCCGTTGGTCAAGCGGACGCGGGCAACCTTGCGCAGCGCCGAGTTCGGCTTCTTCGGCGTTTGCGTGTACACACGGGTGCAAACCCCGCGCTTTTGCGGACATCCCTGCAACGCCGGGCTCGCCGTTTTGTATCGCGGCCGCTTGCGGCCATCACGCACCAATTGATTGAAGGTAGGCACTCTTTGCTGCTCCCTCGGCAACATCGGTTCGCACGCCAATAGGCGCGTCGATACACAGACGCCGCTTTGACTATTCCCTGGCTTAGGGTCTGGCTGGCGATCTGCCAACCATGCTTCTCACCGCGCACAAATGCGATAAGAGATTTTCGGTTTCCCGTTCAGACTGATCAGCGACGACGGTGGCGCCAGGCCCGAATCCAAGAACTCGGGAGGTGCTCCGTTTCGTCCGCTTTGCCCCGCATAGCCTTCCAACGGGCGGAAGGTGCGCGCAGGGCATTTCAGCGAGGGCATCTCCGGAACAGTTTCCGAAGACGTATATCTTTAGAGCTTAGCCGCTTTCTTTGGGTCTCTCGCGTACCGAAAACGCGCAGCGAATGAATCCACAGTCTACAGGCAAGCCAGAATGAACTCGCGGAACCTTTCAAATATAGCAACACTCTTGACACATCGTCAACCCTGGTTTGCTGCATCCCAAACAGGAGAGAAAGTGATCATTGCAAGTGAGGTTCGGAACGGGCATTCAAGAGGAAAGAGATCCTTCACTTCGCTTTCAATTCGGCGGACTCCGTAAGACGGCTCAGCTTGCCGAAAAGATTCGCAGCCTCTACACTGGAAATCTTCCGGAGCGAATACATTCCCAGAAGGCGTTGCTCGCCGCGTGGGAGACCATGAGGGCGGGGAGGGTGCATGGGTAGGTGCGGTCTTTTCGGGTTTGCGTTCTTTATTGCTTTTCTCATTTTCGCGTTAGGCGGCCTGGTGGGATGCAGCAGCGGCAGCCCCGTCAGCACCACGAGCTTCGCAGTCCCAGCCAGCATTACCCTGACGCCCAAGTCCAACGCCTCGATGGAGATTGGTACTTTCCAGACGTTCCTAGCAACCGCCATGAGTTCCACCAATACCACGATCGCCGAGCCAATATCCTACCAGTCGAGCAACACCGCAGTGCTGACCATAGCCAGCAACGGACTGGCGTGCGCTGGCAGTTGGAATTCGTTGAGCAACCCGCAGATATGCACGCCGGGAGGGGTGGGCGTAGCCGTCGTCACGGCGACCGCGCAAGGAGTAAGCAGCCCTTCGACTACGGTTTATGTGCATCAGCATATCGATAAAGTCACGGTGAGCCTGCTTTTGCCCCCGAACCAGCCGCCGCCTGTCAATCCCTGTCTTTCTGTTGGTCAAAGCGCCAACTATCAGGCGAACGCTTACAGCCGTGGTGTAGACGTCACCTCTACAGTCGGAGTCTTTAGCTGGCAACTTCTAAACCCGAGTGTGGCAACGCTGAATACTTCCGACAACGCCTTGCTCCAGGGACAGATCCAGGTCACCGCCAAAATTCCCGGCCTCACGCCCCTCTTCGCCACCATTGGCAATGTCAATAGCATTCCGCTAAGTTTCACAACTTGCCCGGTGCAATCGATCACGCTCGACGTCACAACTTCCACGAGCACTTCGGAAACCATCACGCCGACGGTGGTCGATACTCTGGGCACGACCATCACCGGAATCCCCCTGACCTGGAGTTCTTCCGAGGCTGCGTCCGTCAGCGTGAGCAGCGCCGGGGGAGCAAGCGGCACTGCGATGGGCGGTACCGCCACCATTATCGCGTCTTGCACCCCGCCCACCTGCAATACGGGTTTCTACCCCTCGCTGCCGATCTATCCTGCGAACGTTGTGACCCTGACCGTAACCCCCACCGGAACAACCCAGGCCTCTACTGTTTATGTAAGCACTACCAACTGTGGCACAACCGACGGCTGCATCAGCACGGTCGTTCCCGTAACCACTCCAAATACTTTGGGTAATTTCATCGCCTTGCCGGCGACGCCAAACTCGCTGGTCTTCGACCGGCAAGGAAACAAGGCTTATCTGGGGACGAACTCCGGACAGTTTGGCACCGTGGGGCTCGCAGTGGTTGATGCCGGGACGAATACTGCAACTCAGTTCGCATCTCTGCCGGGGAAAGTATTGGCAATATCCCCCGACGGAAATCAGGCCGTTATCTCCGACACATCGGCGGAAGATGAGCCAAATCACGTGTTTGTTTTCAACACAACCACCAGTGCCGTTTCGACATTTCAGATCACGGGAGCAACCGCGGCCGATTTTTCGCCGGATAGCCTGAAGGCCTACATCGTGGCCGGAAGCACACTCTATGTCTACTCGACAGCCGATGGGCTGCGAACCATTTCTCTCGCCGCTCCGGCCAACGATGTGTCTTTCCTCTCGGAGGGCGCTTTTGCCTACGTAGCCGGGGGCGCTCCTTCGGCAGTTAGCGTGTGGAGAACCTGCGACAACGGCCGCGCCGATACCGTCGGGGTGCCCGCAGTACCGGCCTTCATTAAAACTCTTCCCGGCCCGGCCAAGCTATTGCCGGCAGACACTCCCGACGCGTATCACTTTCTGGCGGTTGATCCTCCTGGCCTCGACATCATCAGCGTGAACACGACACCTTCCGGCTGCACGCCGGCCGTGACGGATGGGCCGGTCGCATCTTTCAATCTCGGCCAGGGGAACTTTGTTCCCACGCAGTTGATCATCTCGCAAGATGGCTCGACTGCTTACGTGCTCACTTCGAATCTAAACAGCGTGCTGGCGTTCAATATTCCTGGGCAGACCTCGTTTGCGATTCCTCTGGTGGGAAATCCGACGCCTCTCAGCGCCTCGCTCACGCCGGACGGCACCTTGCTCTTCGTCGGCGCCAGCGACGGGCTTTTACACATTGTGAGTACGGTGGCAGGCGGTGACACTCAACAGATATCGTTCCCCCAAGGCCTCTGCCAGAATTCGGTGGGTCGGCCGTTTCCGATCACCTGCAATCCAGACCTGGTTGCGGTGAAGCCGTAGAAAGGCAGTCGTTGGTCGTTAGTCCTTGGTCGTTGGGCTCAGCTATCTGGGATGACTCTCTGGCTCGGGCGAGATCGGGGCCAACGACGAACGAACGACGAACGACCAATGACCCCACGGCTTTCTTACGCCTTTGGCTTCTCTAGTTCCCGGCCTACGCTGTCCAGCACTCCGTTGATGAAATTCACCGATTCAGGACTGGAAAACTTGCGCGCAATCTCCAGCGCTTCGTTGATGACCACAGCGCGTGGTGTAGAAGGAAAGCTCATCAACTCCGCCACGGCCGAGCGTAGAACATTGCGATCTACGGTGGCCATCCGGTCCATGCGCCAGTGTTCTGCATGACGCTCGATCAAACCGTCGATCTCCGCGGTACGGTCGGTGGCAGTTCGGAAGAGGTCTTCAGCGAAACCACGCACATCTTTCTCGATGGAATGATGCTCGCTCCAGAAAGTGCGCCGGACCTCCTCGGGAGTTTGCCGGCCCATGTCTGCTTGAAACAACATTTGCAGAACAAATTCGCGAGATTTTCGGCGGGTGCCCATCGGAGCTGTCAAGCAATCAGCTTCAGCTTTCAGTCTACAGGAGATGAGAAGTGCCTCAGTGGGCGCGTTTTTTCGGACGAGCACGACGCTTGCGTTTTCGGCTCTTGTTGAACGCTGAAAGCTGAGAGCTGACAGCTCTTTGGCCAACGACCGCTCCCGTCAGATTCGCCATCTCCACTGCTGCCAGCGCAGCTTCGAGGCCCTTGTTTCCCATCTTCAAACCGGCACGGTCGATGGCCTGTTCCAGCGTCTCGCAGGTAAGCACGCCGAAAGCATGAGGCACCCCAGTCTCCTGCGCGGATTGCCCGATGCCGCGGGTGACTTCATTTACGATGACGTCGTAGTGAGCGGTGTCGCCACGGAGCAGACAACCTAGGCAGAGAATGGCGTCATATTTCCTAGTCTCGGCCAGCTTGCGCGCGGCCAGTGGAATCTCGAAAGCCCCGGGCACGCGGACGACCTCGATATCCTTTCGTTTTGCGCCACAGCGCAACAGTCCGTCGAATGCACTTCGAAGCAGCCTTTCGGTGATGAACTCGTTAAACCGCGAGACGACGATGCCGAATCGTTTTCCGGCGGCGCTGAGGTTACCTTCACGCGCCTTGACCCCGGACGGGGGCGAGGGCGAATCTTGATTGATGTTTTTTTCCGTGATTCCGTGCCTCCGCGGTGAATTCGTTCTTGATACGCGCAAATCCGCGGCCGTTTTACTTACCCTTGAACTGTGCCGGACGCTTCTCCAGAAACGCCGTCGTCCCTTCTTTCTTGTCTTCCGAAGCGCATGCAACGGCAAACAACACGGCTTCGAGGTACAGGCCCTCAGCCAGCGTCATCTCCATCCCTTTGTTCACCGCCTCCATGGCGTATTGAACCGCGAGCGGAGCATTGGCAATGATCTTCTGCGCTATCGCCTCGGCGTACGGAATGAGTTCTGCGGCGGGGACGACTTCATTCACTAATCCAATGCGATGAGCTTCCTGCGCGCTGACCATTTCGCCGGCCAGGACAAGCTGCATCGCGATTCCCTTGCCCACCAGCCTCGGTAAACGCTGCGTCCCGCCGTAGCCCGGAATAATCCCTAGTTTCACCTCGGGCTGCCCAAGCTTCGCGTTTTCGCTGGCCAGACGCATGGTGCAAGCCATCGCAATTTCGCATCCGCCGCCAAGGGCGAACCCGTTGATGCAAGCAATCACGGGCTTGCCCAGGTTCTCGATCAGATTTAGCACGCTCTGCCCGCGATGCGTGTACTCTTTGCCCGAGACCGCGTCATGCTTGGCCAGTTCGGAAATATCGGCGCCCGCAATAAAAGCCTTCTCGCCCGCACCGGTCATGATGACCACGCGGATGCCGGAATCGTTCTTGATGTCATGAAATGCCGCGCGCAACTCTTCCATGGTGGCCATGTTGAGCGCGTTCAGCACTTTGGGACGATTGACGGTAACGTAGGCAATAGCGCCCTTTTTTTCGAAAAGAATGTTTTCAAAGTTCATAAGTTCAATCCTGCTAAAGATTCAGACCGATTCTGTCATTCCGAGCGAAGCGAAGAACCTACGCAATTTTGCAGGTCGCGCCAGAATGCACAGATCCGTCGCTACGCTCAGGAGGACAGGCTTCACAGTTGATAATCGATGAAAGTTTACAGTTTATTCGGCTTCGGATTGTTCAGGTCTGAATAATCGTAAAATCCTTTGCCCGTCTTCCGCCCATACCACCCCGCCATCACTAAGCGCTTCAACAGCGGCGGCGACGCGAACCTCCGCTCCTTGAATTCGTCGTACATCACGTGGGTGATGTAGTAGGTCGTATCCAGACCAACGAAGTCGAGCAGCGTGAACGGGCCCATGGGATAACCACAACCCAGCTTCATGGCGTTATCAATGTCGTCGATCGAACCGACACCTTCCTCATAGGCGCGGATAGCGTCAAGCAGATACGGCACCAGCAACCGGTTCACGATGAATCCGGTCTTGTCGCTGGTGCGCACCGGCGTTTTGCCAAGCTTCTTCGCGAACTCATAGGCAGCGTCATATACCTCGGGCGCTGTGGCGATCGTGCGCACGACTTCGACCAACTTCATCAGGGGCACCGGATTGAAAAAATGCAAACCGATAAACCGCTCCGGGCGCTTGGTCGAAGTCAGAAGCTCGGTGATGGAAATGGACGAGGTATTCGAAGCGAAGATCGCATCCTTCTTCACGATGCCGTCGAGCGACGCGTACATCCTTTTCTTGTCTTCCACATTCTCGATGATGGCTTCGATTACGATTTCGCAGTCAGCAAGGTCCTGCTTGTTCGTAGTCCCTTTGAGGCGTGCGCGGATTTGGTCTTTTTGCTGGGCAGTGATGCCACCCTTCTCCGGAGGTCGCTCGGCGAACTTGGCCAGCGACTTTTCAATCCCGGCAAAGCCCTTGTCAAGAAACTTTTGCTCAACTTCCAGCACCGTCACGCCAAATCCAGCCATCGCGGCTACTTCAGCGATTCCGGAGCCCATGAGCCCGCAACCCAAAACCCCTACTTTCTTGATTTCCATTGGTCACCCTTCTAGCTTGAATCATGCATTTGGATCTTAGGTTCTTGCTTTTTGTAACCCCCAACATCTTGATCGTAGGTACGTTAATCGGTTGGCTGCTTTCGATAGTCGACACAACAAGGAAAAAGCACGTTCCGAAGATGTATTGGCTTATGCAGGGAACGCTGACGGTCTTGCTTCCGCAATTGCGAGTTTGGCCGAATAGGCCACTTGTGAGCTACCTCCCCAACCCGCTCTTTCCCTTTCTGGATCGTTTCATGCTGTTCCCGTACCTTCATGTCGCGTTTATCCTTCTGCCTGCCCTCGTCGCGATGGCCTCGATCCTCGTTGCTCGATGTCTATCGGCGTATTTGCTGCTGGCCTCCGGAACGATCTACGTCGCGCTTGTTCTCGTAATTCTGGTCTTCTTCGATGGGGCGCGGTTGCTTAGCTTTAAAGCCCGTGTTACTTCGGATCTCAATTCAAACTCTCCACCACCATCGCAATGCCCTGACCGCCGCCGATACACGCCGTTGCCAGCCCATACTTCTTTTTCCGCCGACGCAATTCATAAAGCAGCGTGATGACCAGCCGCGTTCCCGTCGCACCCAGCGGATGTCCCAACGCAATCGCTCCGCCGTTCACGTTGACTTTGTTGCGGTCGAGTCCCAGCTCTTTCTCGACCGCCAAATACTGCGCCGCGAAAGCTTCGTTGACTTCGATCAAGTCGATGTACTCGAGCGTGAGTCCAGCTTTCTGCAAAGCAATCTTGGTTGCCGGCACCGGACCGCGGCCCATCAGCTTGGCTTCAACCCCGGCGACGCCCCAGCCCACGATTCGCCCCAACGGCTTCAATCCCCGCTTGCCCGCCTCGTCAAGCGACATCACCACGACCGCCGCAGCTCCATCCACGATGCCGCTGGCATTCCCAGCAGTGACGGTGCCGCTCTTGCCGAATGCCGGTTTCAGCTTAGCCAGGCCTTCCATGGTGGTCTGGGGACGCCGATGATCGTCTTCGCTCAACGTCTCGCCGGATGGCTCACCCTTGCGATCCTTGAGCGGCACGGGGACCAACTCTTCCTGCAGCCGGCCCTCTTTATATGCGGCGTCGGCCAATTGTTGCGAGCGCAACGCGAACTCATCCTGCGATTGGCGGGTTATGCCCTGCTGTTCCCCATAAAGTTCCGCGGTGTTGGCCATGTACAGGCCGCAATAGGTATCGAGCAGCGCGACCATGAGCGAGTCTTCCAACTTGCCGCCGGGAGCAAGAGTAAAACCCTCGCGTCCGCGAATCACAAACGGCGCTTGCGACATCGCTTCCATGCCACCCGCCAGCACTATATTGGCTTCGCCAAGCTGAACCATCTGCGCCGCGTTGACGATCGATTGCATCCCCGATCCGCACAAACGATTCACCGTGAGAGCGGGCGTTTCAATGGGCAGACCCGCTCGCAGTCCAACATGGCGCGCCCCGTAAAGTGCGTCGCCCGAAGTCTGCTGCGCGTTGCCAAAAATCACGTGGTCGAATTCTTTCGGATCCAGCCCGGCACGCTCGATGGCTCCCTTACCCGCAATGGCGCCGAGTTCCTGAGCCGTAAAATCTTTCAGCTTGCCGCAATAACGTCCAAAGGGCGTACGTGCCCCGCTCACAATTGCGATGTCCCCTGGCTTCAACATTAGCTTCCTGGTCTTATCTTCAGAGTATGAGTTTCTGTGATCAGAAGAGTTCCGAATGGCCTAACCAAACTTATTAGTTTAACAGCGGCGAATAGGAGCGGCAACCGAACGGGATGGACTTTAGCAGTGTTGAAGAGTCGCCAGCGATGTTACCGTCTCTGCGGCCTCTGCGGCTCTTCTCAGTGAGCTCTGCGATTTAAGACCATGCATTGGCCGAGGCGTCATCAGCACCCTAACTAAAACGCAGAGACCGCTGAGAACGGGCCGCAGAGTGCGCGGAGAAACGGGGCAGAGAACAAACTTAAGACATCACCTCAGGGAGATTGAGCAGCGAGGGTCGCAACAGGAATGCGTCATCAACGATTCAATCCTAAGCAACTGCCGCGGCCGCGTACGATGCCGCTAGTGCGACGATTTTGCCCGCGCCCTGCCCGTTCGCGGTCTGGAGCGCTTGCTCGGCCCGATTGATCACTTCGGTCACGATGTCCACGGGGTCGTACTCCCCGCGCACCACCGCCTCCCCCAGGCCCGCATTGAAGTGGACCGGATCTTGCTTTTCTGGCATTCGCACTTGAGCGAGCAGTCTTTGCAGCTTCTCCGCTGCCATGACGCCTTCTTTTTCCGGCGTCTCCCCAAGCACGATGGCGATGGTCGTAGTCTCGTAGCGAAATGCGAGATCGTTCTGCCGGATATTGGCGGCAAAGAGTTGGCCAATTTGCTGCATCACAGCCTCGACCGCCGATTCGCCGAACTCTTTCAGCATTGCGGACTTTTCGCCAAACTGCATGAGCAGAACGGTAAGCGGAGTGCTTTGCTGGGCGTTGCGGCGAGTTTCCGCCATCAGCAGATCGAGATACGAAGCCCGCTTCAGCAGACCCGACCGCTCGTCGGTAACCGAGAGATTCTTGACCAGGCGCCGAAGACCGGCATTGTTCAGCGCAATAACAATCTGGTCGCTGATGGTTTTGAGCACCATGACGTCATTGGATCCCCAGGCCCGCGCCTTGCTGTCCATCAGAAGAAGGAGCCCAACCTGTTCCGCCCCGTCGCTCAGAGGCAAAGCCAGCAGCGAAGTAACCGCCATTTGCGACAACGCTTCACGAACTGTCTGCAAGTCTGAACTCGACTGCGCATCCGCGATCGTGAGAGTGCCGCCACGATTGATCGCCAGATCGTGAACCGTGGTGGCGATTTTTTCCAGCGCCCGTGCTTCCCCCGGCTTGCTAGTTTCGGTGCAATACTCCTTTACGCTGGTGGTGTGCAATCCGGGCTTGCGCATGGCAACCACACACCGGCTCACCTTCCATTGCGATCCAATTTCCTTGGCCGCGGTCAACATCACCGAGTCCGCGTTGCTTTGCCGATAGAGCTTGCGGGTGATCTCGGCCACACGCGCAAAGCTGCTCACGTCAGCGGCTTCACTGGACTGTGCCGATCCAGCCTGTGACACCCCAGCCTGCGCCGCCCGTGGCTCTGCGGGAACCGACGATGCGGCCGGCTGGACCGGCCCTGAAGACGCATATTGCGGATTCAATCCCGCTGTCATGTACAACTGCCGCAGATCCTGGTTGCGCTCTTCTTCGCGAGGAAACAGTTCTTGAATCCGTTGCAGGCGCTCGACGGCTTTCGAGCGCATGCCGTATTGCACCAGAATTTCCGCCTGCAGCATCAGATCCTGGAGAGCGGCCGCACCCAACATCTTGTCCTGATTCGGAACCGGCGTCGCGGCTGCATCGGCCATACTGGAGAAGCGCGAGGCGATAACCTTGAAACGGTTGTCGTCGATCTTTCCGCGCAACATTTCCAGCCGTTTGTGGTGTCCGGGCTCGTATGCATCCACCTCGGCAGCGCGATCAAGAGAATCAGCCGCTTTTGCATAGTTCCCTACGCTGCAGTAGAGATCAAACAGTTTGAGCAGAGTCTGGCAATAGTCGCTTTCTCGATTCGATGCGTTGAACTGCTCGCCCATGAACTCGAGTAGTTCAGGAGACGCGCGGTGCCGCGCCGCGATGTCCTGAATCATAGTCAGGAAAGCCCGACGATCCCCCTTGCGGCGATGGTATTGCTCCAGCTTCCGTCCCAGGGCGACAGCCTCGGTGTCCTGCTGAGCATCGATGAAGAGCCCGATCAGGTTTGCGATCTCTTGCACGCGCGCAGGATTTGCCTCGAACAGTTGCCACTGGATCGGCTCAGCGTCGGTGAGGCGATTGGCAGCTTGCAGCGCTTTCGCGAAGGTGTCGCGCAACTCCTCTGAAGAAGAACCAGCGCTGACTTGAGACTCGAGTACGAAGATTGCAGCGCCCGACTGCCCTTGCTCCAGCAGGTTTTTGCTGTACCCCAAGGCGATCTGAGGATCGGCAGGGTCCTCCGCGTAGGCGCGTTCCATCCATGGTGCCGCGTTCCCACCCCCAGCCTGGGTCAGCTGCGCAATCTTCAGAAATGCCGCAGCCGCAGCTTTGCTCTCTCCCAGTTCGGAGGAAAGTTCTCCCAGAAGCTGCAAATTCTTTTCGCTGGAGTCAAAAGCTAGAACCCGCTTCAAAGCCGCCAGTGAATCTTGTTTACGCCCCTGTTTCGCCAACTCTTGAAAAACGCTTTCGTAGGTCTCAAGCGCTTGCTTCGGGTGGGACTTTTCCAGCAACTCTCCGAACCGGAGCTTCTGTTCCCAGGTCGGAGTCACGAAGCGAGCCAGCTTCTTATAGGTCAGGCTCGCCCGGGTGGCATCGCCTGCCTCGATCTGGCGCTGGTACAGGTCGCCCAGCAGCTTTACGGCCTGAGGAATGCGCTGCAGGGATAAGCACAGATCGGCAGCCATCTGGCACACCATGTCATTGCCGGGCTCTGCCGCCAGAACCTGCAGGTAGTCTTCCAATGCCTCGGCGGTTTTTCCCTTTTGGAGAAGCTTCTCAGCCCGCTCCACGCGTTTTGAGATCTCGATCCGGTCCATTCGCTTTACAGTGTCTGCCATGAGAGCTAGCGCCGCGCGGAGTAACCCATACAGAGTCTAGGAGCAGGTTACTAGAGCGGGCAACGACGTAACGCCCAGGCGCGATTACGAAGGTCATCGGCAGAATAACTCTTTGGGAAATAAGAGGTTTCTGATATAGGTCGCGCAGTGCCTCAGGAAAACGCGACCGCCCAGGAAAGCGGACTCCGCCACCAGCTCAGCGCCGGCCAAATGGCCATGGTTGCCGTAGGCGGCTCGATCGGCACCGGCTTGTTGCTGGGTTCAGCCGCCGCTATGGAGATCGCCGGTCCTGCCGTCATCCTCAGCTTCCTCTTAGCGGGCTTTATCAGCTGGACCGTCACCATGGCGCTCGGCGAGTTGTCCAGCGCGCATCCCGCCGCCGGATCTTTTGGCTTGTACGCCGATCTTTACCTGGGTCCATGGGCCGGATTTATCTCGCGCGCCGGATACTGGGTCGCCATTTCCGTCTCAGTGGGCGCCAACCTGGTCGCTTCTGCAACCTACATGCGCTATTGGTTTGCCACGGTTCCGGCCTTGGTATGGATAGCGCTGTTCTCACTCTTGCTCATCGTAGTCAATCTTCGCAGCGTCGGGGACTATGGCCGCTTTGAATTCTGGTTCGCCATGGTGAAACTCGTCACCATGGTGACGTTCATCATTATCGGCGGAATGTTGTTGGCAGGCGGACGCGTTCCGGCGCAATACACCGCGCAAGGAGGCTTTTTTCCCCGAGGCGTGTTGGCGCCACTGCTGGCCATGACATTTGCGCTGTACACCTTCGGCGGAATAGAAATGGTGGCCATCACTACTGGGGAATCCCGTTCCCCGGCTGAAATTCCGCGCGCGGTGAGGTTGACGTTTATCACCCTCGCCGTCGTTTATCTGGGCGCCATTGTGGTTCTAGTGGGAGTGATGCCATGGAATCGGGTGGGCGTTATCGAGAGTCCGTTTGTTACCGTGTTTCGCACCGTGGGAATTCCAGCAGCCAGTAGCCTCATGAGCTTCGTGATCCTGACGGCTGCCCTCTCTGGTGCCAATGCAAATCTGTACTCTGCATCCCGCATGTTGTTCTCGCTGGCACGCAAAGGATGGGCGCCCGCGCCGCTGGGCCGGCTGAATGCAGCCGGATCACCACAGTTGGCTCTGGTGGCTTCCTCCTACGGAATCGTAGTGGCAGTGGTTCTCGAAAGATGGGCCCCGAGAAACGCCTTCGTGTATATACTCACGGGCGCCTTGTTCGGTCTGATGCTTTCCTGGCTAGTCTCGCTCGCAGCGCACATTTCGTGCCGCCGGCGAATGAGTTCAAGCCAAGTGAACGCGCTTCCCATGCGCTCACCGCTCGGCGCCTGGGGCTCGGTGCTGGGAGTGACCCTGGTAACCGCTGCCATTCTGAAAACCTGGTGGGACTCGCGTGTCAGCCTAGTCAGCGGCCTGTCAACTCTATTGCTGCTCACCGTCGCCTACATGTTCCTAAGATCAGGGGATGCCACAAACTGAGACGTGGCAAGCAACGTCTGTACGGTTGTCCTGCTGTAGAGACGTAGCTCTGCTACGTCTCCGATTTGACTGATAAAAATTTTCCCAGCATAGCCGGAGAGCCTCCGTTTCGCACCCTGCCCACCTCCCGGCAGTACAATATTCCCATGACTGACGAACTTCTCCGCTACCGCTCCGAGTTTCCCATCCTCGAGCGCACCACCTACCTGATCAGCAATTCCCTGGGAGCCATGCCGCGCGGCGTGTACGACGCCATGCACGCCTACGCCGATATCTGGGCCACTCGCGGCGTTCGCGCCTGGGAAGAACGATGGTGGATGCTGGCCGCGGAAGTCGGCGACGAAATTGGCGCCCTCATGAATGCGCCCAAGAGTTCCGTCTCGACTCATCAGAATGTCACCACCTGCCAGGCCGTGGTCGCCTCCTGCTTCGATTTTTCCGGCAAGCGCAACAAAGTCGTTTACACCGACATGAACTTTCCCTCGGTGATGTATTTCTGGGAAGCTCAAAAAGCCAATGGCGCGCGCGTTCATATGGTGAAGACGGACGACGGAATCACGGTCCCAACCGAGCGCCTGCTCGATGCGATTGACGAGCAAACCCTGCTGGTTCCGATCTCGCACGTAATCTTCCGCAGCGCCTTCATTCAGGACGCCAAGGCAATTATCGAAAGAGCCCACAAGGTCGGCGCCTACGTCGTGCTCGATACTTTCCAGTCGCTCGGCACCGTGCCCGTCGACGTTCAAGCTCTCGATACCGATTTCGCCTGCGGCGGAGTTTTGAAGTGGCTCTGTGGCGGCCCCGGCGTGGCTTATTTGTACGTGCGTCCAGACTTGGGTAAGAAGTTGGAACCAAAATTTACCGGCTGGTTTGCGCATCAGGACTCGATGACCTTCGAAATCGGACCGATCCGCTATACCGATCCTCCATTTCGGTTTATGAACGGCACCTCGCACGTACCGTCGCTTGAAGCCTGCCGGCCAGGACTGAAGATCATCACCGAAGTCGGCGTGCACCGCATTCGCGAGAAATCAAAGCGCCAGACGGCCCGGCTCATCGAATTAGTGGAAAGACAAGGCTGGAGAGTAAACACTCCCCGCGATCCCGAAAAACGCGGCGGAACCGTGTCGATCGAAATGCCCGATTCCCAAGAAGTCTGCCGCGAGCTGCTGAAGCGTGAAATCATGGTCGACTGGCGCCCCAAGGCCGGAGTCCGCATGTCCCCGCATTTCTATAACACCGATCAAGAAGTAGAAACGGCAATCACCGCAGTAGAAGAAATCCTGAAGGAAAGAGCGGTAGCGCTCCGCTAACCGAAAACACGCGTGGGGACGGGCGCCTCGGCCGTCCAGGCGGAGCAAAGCTCTGCAGGCCTTTGGTGGAGTAGCAGCTTCAAACTCTGACCGGAATGAGACCTCACAGCACCAATTCCCAAGTCTCCGCCACAAGATCATGATGTCCCCAACTATCGTGCCGCTTCTGCCCAACTAGTCGAAACCCTGCCTTTTCATAGATACCCCGCGCCATCCGGAGTGAACTCTGCGTCCCCAGAGTAATTTTTTTGTAACCTGCCTTCCGCGCGAAGCGCACACATTCTTCCACTAATCGCTTTCCGATTCCCAGCCCACGCGCCGCCGGCTCAACTAGAAGCAAGCGCAGTTTGGCCACGGTCTTCGAGTGTTTCACCAGGAACACGGAGCCGACAATCTCGCCATCTTTCTCCGCGATCCAGCAGCGCTCTCGCTTGGGATCAAAATTCTGAATGAACTTCGCGACGATCTCCGCCACCAGAGCCTCGAAGTGCTCGTCATATCGATATTCCTGCGCATAAAGTACTCCGTGCCGGTGAACCACCCAACCCATATCGCCCGGTTGATGAGGCCGAAGAATGTAAGCAGGCTTTTGCGCAGGTTGGACGGCGAGCAGGTTCTCAATGGTGTGCATCGCATCGACTAAGCGATTTTGCGCCCCAGCAGACAGGCCGCCTAACATTTGGCCGACTTCTTCCCGCGAGCGAGCATCGAGCGGCTCGAGAATTTTCTTTCCCTGCGCCGTCAGCGACAGCAGACTCTGCCGGCCATCGGCAGCGCTAGGCTTCTTATCGAGCCAGCCGCGTTTATCGAAGCCGGTTAGGACTCGACTCAGGTAGCCCGCGTCCAATCCCAAGTCGTTGCTGAGTTCGCTGGCCGTTGGCTTCTCGCGATGGGCCAACTCATAGAGCACCCGGACTTCCGTTAGAGAAATCGGACTCTGATACGGCTTGTCGCGCAAGACGCCGATTTGCCGCGTGTAGAAGCGGTTGAACTGCCGCACGGCTCCGATGCGTTGGTCGAAATGAGCCGCTGCAGCAGGAGCTTTAGATGGGTGGGACTTTGTCATACATTGCTTTAGGCAACTATATTAGTTGCCCAGAGCACCTAAATCAAGAACCTAGAGCCGGCCCGTCGCGCCACATTACGAACGTAAGCGACAATACTCGATTTCTGCTGCGACCCGATTTTCCCCTCCGCTATGCTCGGAACGACGCTGGCGCCTTTTTAACGGCAAAAGTTGGGCAATCACGTGACCTCACTGCTCGGATTCTTCGCCTACTCAAGAAACGACGGCGTCGCTCTGGCCTTCGTCGGCGGTTTTGCCGGCGTGTACCTGTTCTACCGTGGTTTCCGTTTCTTACAACGCAAGCGGCTGATCCTGAACACACCCGCTTCCAAGATCCGTAGCGCAGCCATGGGTCTAGTGGAGATCAACGGCCTCGCTGTCGGACCCTACACGATGCTTGCGCCCATCACCGGCGTGCCTTGCTACTACTTCCACGCCATGGCGTGGCAGTGGCAGCAAGAGGGCAGGAACAGCAAGTGGGTCAAGGTCGTCAACGAAAGCCTCCACGTTCCCTTTTTTCTCGACGACAATACCGGACGCGTTCTGGTCAACCTCCAGGGCGCGGAGATGGATATCCACCGCGACTTCCACGATGAATTCGGTACGTCCCTCTGCTCCAGCGGCCTGGAGATTCCGGTCAACATATCCAGTTTTCTCGCACGCCACGGAGTTTCCACAGATAAGAAAATCAAAATCGACGAATACTGCATCAAGCCGAAAAATGCGCTCTTCATCCTCGGAACGTTGGCCCAGAATCCCGGCCTGAGTGTAAGCGCAACCCCGGTTCGAAGCTTGACCGAGGAGAACGCGGTCTCGCTCCGCATACCGGATATCTCAGGCCTGTCCCCCAACACGGACGTAAGCATCGTGGGAAAAATGCTGTTTTCGGCATTCAAGAGTGAACCTGCACTCCCAACCCGCATCCATCTAATGGGCCCGACGAGCCGCGACCAGGTTTCCGACCCGGCAGAGCAGCAAAAAATCACCGCGGCGTTAGTGAAGGCAGGCATCACGAACCCGGCAGCCTGGGCAGCTGCCGGTCTAACCAATCTCGTCCTCGCAGCCGCTCCGGCCTCCGCGTCGACCGGTGGAGGCGCGGCCGCCGCCACCGCACCGGAACAATTTGATCTACATCCCCCGGTCGTATTGATGAAAGGCGCGCACGATCCGGCGTTCCTGATTTCCTGGCACAGCCAGCGCGATGTAATCAGATCGCTAAGCTGGAAATCCACACTGATGATATGGGGAGGGCCCGCGCTCACCCTCTTATGCGCCTACATGGTGGCCGCGCATTTCGACTGGCTGTAAGGAGATAGAAAACTAAATGAACACCATCATCTCGCTCGCATTCCTCTTCGCGATCTTCGGTCTGATTGCCTACGTGGTCACAATCTTCAACGGCCTGATCGCCTTGAAGAACGACATCGCCAAGGCTTGGGCCAACATCGACATTCTGCTCAAGCAGCGCCACGACGAACTTTCCAAGCTGCTCGATGTCTGCAAGGGCTACATGGATTACGAACGCGACACCCTGCAGAAGATCACGCAGGCCCGCAGCCTGTACCAGCAAGCCGTCAGCGTCGATCAAAAGGCGCAAGCCGACCAGAGCATGACGTCGGCGCTGCGTGGCTTCTTCGCCGTAGCCGAAAACTATCCTCAACTGAAGGCCAACGACAATTTCATGCGTCTGCAAGTGCGAATCACCGACCTCGAAAATCAGATCGCCGACCGCCGCGAGTTCTACAACGACTCGGTGAACGCCTTCAACACCCGCATCCAGCAGATGCCCGACACCTTCGTGGCCAGTTTTATGAACCTGACCCCGCGCCTGATGTTCAAGGTAGAAGAAGCCGACAAAGCTGACGCCCCCATGGCCTTCGGCGCCGCCAAATAAAAGATGGACACCCTGCAGCCTGAAGCCAGTCTCACCGGGTCACCAACCTTCGCACTGCCGTAACCACCACAACCAAACCTTCTCAATTAGAATTAGCCCGTGAGCGATGCTGTTCGCATTGGAATTCTGGGCGACCTCGACCCTGGATCGCGCGGCTATAGCGCGATCAATGACGCGCTGCAACACGCTGCCGCGAAATTACAAATCAAGCTCGATTCACAGTGGATTCCGACCCCATCCGTTCTAGCTTCCGACGCCAAGAAATTGCTGGAAAGCTTCGACGGAATCTGGGCCTCGCCCGGCAGCCCATATAAGAGTTTCGACGGTATGTTGAAAGGAATCGAGTTCGCGCGCCGCCGCGACTGGCCTTTTCTCGGTACCTGCGGAGGCTTTCAGTACGCCCTCATCGAGTGCGCCCGCAACGTGGTCGGCATCAAAGACGCGGACACAGCCGAGAACAATTCCGGTTCTAAGAACATCATCATTTACCCGGTGGCCTGCGCGGTCCCGGACCGCAAGAAAGACGCGCCCAAACTCTCCGGGATGATTCCCGAAATCCGGCTGCGCCCCGGATCGTACCTGCAATCTTTCTATATGAAGGACACCGCCACCGAAGAGTTCTTCTGCAACTTCGAAGTCAATCCCGATTACGAATGGGCCGCGATGGAAGCCGGATTCCCTGTCGTAGCCCGCGGCGCCAAGGGTGAAATCCGTGCCATCGAATCGCCCACGCACCGTTTCTATCTCGCAACCTTGTATCAGCCCCAGTTCACTTCCAAGCCCGGAAAGCCGCATCCTCTGGTGCTGGCATTCGTGCAAGCCGCCGCGGACTGGGGAAGAAAAAAACTGGACGACAGCGTCCTGGAATAACCATGCGCACGTTGCCCCGAACGCCTCGTCCGGGCGCCGTGAACAAAATCTTCAACTGACCAACCAGGTCCCCATGAACGACCCCACCAACTCGATCCGCGAAAGCTACGATCGCCTCGCCGAAGAGTACGCTCGCCGAATCGCCGACGAACTCCAGCACAAGCCCCTCGATCGCGAACTGCTCGACCGCTTCGCCCACCAGACCACAGGACGAGGCGAAGTATGCGACATGGGTTGCGGCCCCGGTCACGTCGCTCGCTATCTGCGCGACGCCGGCGCATCCGTCTTTGGCCTCGATCTCTCGCCCGGCATGTTGGAGCAGGCTCGAAAGCTGAACCCTGACATTTCCTTTCGCGAAGGCAACATGCTGGCACTCGACATCCTGGACGGAGCGCTCGCCGGCATTGCGGCCTTCTATGCCATCGTGAATATTCCCAAGCTGTCTCTGCCCGTGGTCTTCCGCGAAATCCAGCGGGTGCTGCAACCACGCGGCCTTCTGCTGCTTGCATTTCACACCGGAAACGAAGTGCTTCACGAGGATGAACTGTGGGGCCAGAAAATCTCGATGGATTTCCTGTTGCTTCAACCTTCAGAAATCAGGCTCGACCTCGAAGTCGCGGGCTTCACGATCGAAGAGGTAGTCGAACGCGAGCCCTATCCGGACGTCGAGTACCCGAGCCGACGGGCATACATCTTTGCCCGGAAGCCGTAATTCAGCATCAGACCGCGATCAGCTCAAACGCGGGATAACTCTGCGCGATCGCACCGAAAGCCTGAACCGGCGACCCCGCTGCCACGGGAAAATACGTCTGTACCTCGCGTTTGAAATTGTCCAGATAGGCTTTCAAAATCTCCGGCTTGTCCGCATCCGGAATAGGCCGCAGCCGAAACCGCTGCCGAATTTTCCCCTTCTTTAGAGTCACCTCCCCAGCGGCTCTAGCGTTGCGAACCCACTGCGTCCGCCCGCGCGGAGCCACCAGAAACCGCTTGCCCCCGAGTTCCAACAGATCGATCGGAGTGGAATAAAGCTTCCCGCTCTTTCGCCCTCGCACCTGCAAAAGATAGTTGTGGGAAAAGCCGAGTCCGAGTCCAACCAGGAATCCGAAGACCCGGTTGAATACACGCTCGACACCGGTAGGCGCGCGAAATTCAGGCAAAGAAGAACTCATATTCAAGAATACGTAGGGACAACCGCCCTCGGCTGTGCAATCGAGCAAAGCTCGACGGTGTTCGCGACCATCAACGTTATCGAACCATCCCTGGCCGCGTCCAAAGCTCAGCAACAGCATCCGTTCAAAACGAAAAAGAAAGGCTCGAATGCCACTGGTCAAGCTACCGAAACCTCAGTCAGACGTTCCTGGACTGAATCCGAACGGCCAACCCGCACACCCTACTGATCCAGGTCATCCTCAGGAAGCACCGGATCCACGGTGGCGCTGTTCAACGCCGTCCCGCTAAACCCGAGAACGGATGTATTTCCAAAAACGGTGTATTTGATCTTGCAGCCCGGTCCGCCAGCAGTCTTGGCCGCAGTCAGTTTCTGCGGAGACGGCGAGAAGACCCCGGGATGCTTCAACACCGCAGTCGTCCAGCTGCCCGCCTTCAAAAAGTTCGTATCCGTGACCATCAAACTGACCCCGTTCACCTTACCCGCGATGATCAAAGTCAAAGTGTCCGCCGTACTCGTCAGATTGATGACCATCTTGGATGGCGACTTGGTCGAGAACTTGTTGCTTCCAGCCGTAACTGAGATGGCGCCTGGAGGAAGCGTGTAGGTGGCGGACGTTGCGGTGTGCTTCGTGGGAATCAGCGATTCGCTGGCCAGGATCTTGACGGTGCCGCTTTGTCCATCAAATCGCAAGGGATCTGACCCCGACAGAATCGGGCCGATCGTCCCCTTGACTGTAATCGTGAGCGTGTGGGTTGCTGGGTTGACTACTCCAACTTCTATTGATTGCGCCCAGGCGGTGCAACCGGGCACCAGAACGGCGACAATCAGGGCGGACGTGCGGAACATCTTGGAAAGCATCGGGGATCTCCTTCTTAGGGGCAGGCACAGAACGGGGGCACGCAGTGCGAGCGTAGGAACGCTACCACGGATATCCCTGCCGACTCAACCGAAAACGACTCATGCCCAGATTTTTGTCAAGTCCCCAGAAGCACTCAATTTCCCCCAACCCTCTCATTCCATTCCAAATATATTTCTTAAAGAATTGCGGGGTTTACCCTGTCCATCCTGTCATACTGGTATTAGGTGATTGGCAACCGAGAACCGAGAACCAGGAACCGAGAACTGATTTACAAGACGCGACTTGACGCCACAAACAGTCGAGGGGCAAACCTAAGTCCTTTAGAAGAGATATCTTAGAGAGGTATCTCAAGGCGTGTCATGTGTTTTCAGGCACGTAAAGGCAAAATGAACGTGCAAGCGAGCGATAATCCCCTCCATAAGTCCTTTAGAAGGGATATTTTACGGGGGTATCTCAAAACGACGGCCTTTGTTTTGAATGATTTAGACAGAAAACTCACTTTTCGAGTATATACCACATATCAACAAATAAACTTGTTCACAGACAAAGATAACTAACTATCGCAGCGGGTAGCCCTCTCAATCGACTGGCCAGGGCACACCACGTTTCTTGGACTTACGACTCTTTCTCTAACGGGGCCATACCTGGACAAGCTTGATGTCCACCCATACACTTTCTAGGATTCACCCGCTATGCGACTTATCACCTTCGAAGATCCCGCGCAGCGCCGCCGCATTGGCGCCGTGACCGACGACGCCCGCTTCGTCGACCTGCACTCCGCGTGTTCTCTCTATCTGCGAGACGTCGAAAACGAAAGCGCCTTTGAGCGCCTCGCCGACGCCCTGGTCCCTCCCGACATGCTCGCCCTATTCCAGGGTGGCGACACCAGCCTCGAAGCCGCGCACAAAGCCTTCGACCACGCGTTGCGCAACGACGGCGCCAGAGGACCCAGCGGCGAGACCATCTTCTACTTCGCGACTGAACTCAAACTCAAAGCTCCAATTGTTCCGCGCAAGTTCTTTCACACCGCCGGCAACTTTCGCGAGCATCACGAAGAGGCCACCAAGGCCGGGTTCTCCCATCCCGTAATGCCCTGGATCGTCTTCTTTCAGAACGTCGACGCCATCGTCGGCCACGACGAGCCCGTGATTTATCCCGAGCATTTGACCAACGAACTGGATTACGAACTCGAACTCGCCGTAGTTCTGAAAAAGGGCGGCAAGCATTTTTCACCCGAGGAAGCCGCCGGACGCATAGGCGGCTATGTAATTTTCAACGACATCACCGCCCGCGACATCCAACGCCGCGAAATGAAGTCCGGCGTGTTCAGCTTCTGCAAGGGAATCGACACCTTCTGCCCTCTGGGCCCCTGGATCGTAACCGCCGACGAGATTCCCAACCCGCACAATCTGGCCATGGAATTGCGAGTCAACGGAGAATCGCGGCAACGTTCGCATTCCAGCAAAATGTCAGTGAAGATTCCAGAGATCCTCTCGCACTATTCGCCCATGGGTTACTGCGCAGGCGACGTAGTTTCGACAGGCACGGTCTCCGGCGTAGCAGCTTTCAGTGGCGATCCGAAAGCCTGGTACCTGAAACCCGGAGACGTAATGGAATGCGAAATCGAAAACATTGGCATCCTGCGAAACCGTGTGATCTCCTGGGAAGAAGCCTACGGCGAAAAGCCCGCAGCCCTAGCCACACAAGAGGCGCTGAAGTGAGGATCTAGAAATTGAGCAATTGATCAATCGGTAATTAGAATTCACAAGCTCGGTTTTTCAATTACTAAATTACCGAATTTCTAAATCACCCAATGGTTCTCTTGTCTCTGTGACTCTGTGGTGAGCCAAAACGAAATGACAACGAATTCCAAAATCTGGGTCAGCGAACTGAACGCACGCCCCGAAATCCGCGCCGCGTTCCCGCGCACTACAATTCGCTTCTACGACACCACGCTACGCGACGGCGAGCAAACCGTCGGCGTCGTCCTGTCACCGGAGCAAAAACTGCACATCGCCCGCAAGCTGGACGAGCTAGGCGTAACCCGCATCGAAGCCGGATTCCCGCGTGTCTCCGTCGATGACGCGGACGCCATCCAACTCATGCAGAAGGCGAAGCTGAAGGCCGAGCTATGGGGTTTTTCCCGGGCGGTGAAAGGTGACATTGACGAACTCGTACGTTTAGGCTTGTGCGCCTCGGTAATCGAAGCCCCCACCAGCGACATCAAGCTGAAAGCCTACGGCATGACCCGCGAAGGCGTGCTGCGGCGTGTCGTGGACGCGATGTCCATCGCCAAGCAAAACGGAATCACCACAGCTTTCTTCGCAGTCGATGGCACCCGCACCGAACTCGAATTCCTGAAGAGAATTTATCTCGCCGCCCTGGAAGCTGGTGCCGCGGAAATCGTGGTCGTGGACACCATCGGCGCTTGCGGCCCCGAAGCCGTCGAATTTTTGGTTGGAGAAGTGTGCAACTGGGTCGGGCCGACCGTGCCCGTTCATTACCACGGCCACAACGACTTCGGCATGGCCACCGCCTGCGCCATCGCCGCAGTCCGCGCCGGAGCTACCTGGATTCAGGGAACGATCAACGGCATGGGCGAGCGCGCCGGAAATGCCGACATCTCGGAAATCGCCCTCGCCCTGCGCTGTCTCTACGACGTTCCAGTCGCCTTGGACTTAACCAAAGTCCGCGAGGTATCAGAAGTCGTATGCGAGGCCGCCGAATACACACTCGACGCATGGAAACCGCTCGTCGGCGAAAACCTGTTTACGCGCGAGAGCGGTGCAGTCGCAACCCAATTCCACATCCCCGAAGCCATCGAACCGTATTCCGCAGAACTGGTGAACGCCCGCCGGAGCATCGTGCTGGGGAAAAAGAGTGGGCCAGACAGCGTCGATCTGAAGTGCAAGGAACTTGGCCTAACGATAACCCCGGAACAGCGAGCCCCGATCCTGGCCGAAGTCAAAAAGCGCTCCATAAGCAAGCGCGCCCTGCTGACCGACGAAGAGTTCAAAGAGATAGTAAGAAAATCCGTGTGAATCGTGTGAATCCGTGAAAATCCGTGGCTAACTAACTCTTGAAGTGCGGCAGCACCGCGTCGCCAAACAACTTCGCCTGGCCGGTGCGGTCATCGCCCCAGATTTCCAGCATGATGTGTGTGCAACCCGCATCGCGATATTCCTCGATGCGAGTGATGCATTCTTGCGCTGTCCCAGCAATCGGACAGACTTTATGCAAAATCTCGTCGCTAACGGCTTTAGCCGCGGCTTTCCGCCCGCCTCTTTCCATGGCATCGGCCACCGGCCGCAACTCGTCGAAGGTCAGGCCGGCACATTCGAGGAGCACGTCGGCGGAGCCTCTAATGTTCTGCACCTTGTTGGCAAGATACATCGCGGCCTGCTCGCGCGCGCCTTCTTTGCCCTTGGCCGAATCGCGGTGGATGCTCCCGACGATCACCGAACCGAGCACGAGCTTCGACGGATCTTTCCCCGCCTTGCGCGCCCCTTCTTCCATGTTCTTGCGCGAGCGCCCCACAAACGCTGGTGTCGTGATGCTAGCGGTGAGCAGTCCATCCCCGACTACCCCGGAGATTCTCTGCAGCACCGGCCCAGTTCCGGCAATGTAGATGGGCGGAATGCCCCGCGGCGTATGTGCGTCCGTCTTGAGCGGCGGCACGTTCGCCTGAAAGACTTTTCCCTGATACTCAAAAGCACCGCCGGCCAGCACACCTTTGATGATCTCGATGCTCTCGCGCATCACAGTGGCCGGACCAACTTTTTCGCCTTCGCCTTCGCCAATCTCTTTCATGAAGATCTTGGACGCTCCCAGTCCAAGCAGAAAGCGATCCCCAGCCAGATCCTGCATTACGCGCGCTTCCATCGCGATCTGTACCGGATGACGCGTGTAGGGCGAAATGATGCCCCACCCCAACTGGATGCGTCGAGTCTCGGCCGCGATGACGGCGAGGACCGCGGTCGAGGAGCGGGCCTCGAACGAATGTTTCCGCCACCAGGGATAAGCCTCCGCGATCCAGAAGGCATCGAACCCGGCGTCTTCGCAGGCCTTCGCCATGGCAACGGTTTCGCGCACCGGTTCCATGCTGAGTTGCAGGACGCCAATGTTGAATGGAATCGCCATGGTCAGCTCAGCGCCTCAGTCGGGATCTTTCCACGAGTGTTCCAACCCTTTAATCAATGCCCACAGCGCCTTGTTCAATGGAGTAGGCACGCCTACCTTTTCGCCCCACTGGACAATCGCTCCGTTCATGAAATCGATCTCCGTCTGCCGTTTGGCGAGCACATCTTGCAGCATGCTCGCCCGATGCTTGCCGGGAGCATTCGCTCCCTTCTGCACAAGTTGTCGAGGGTCACCGTGTAATTCAATTCCCAGCTCATTCGCGACCACCTCGCCTTCCGCGATCAGGTCGTTGAAAAGCTGCCCAGTCGGCTCAAACCGCGTGGCGGCGCCGTGGTGCAACAGCGTGAGCGCACCTACAGGATTTGTGGCCGCATTGAAGATCAGCTTGGTCCACTGCGCGCCGCGAGCGTCGTTCAAGGAGATTGTGTTCATTCCCGAACGCGTGAGCAGCCCTGCCAGTTCTTCCACTCTCTCCATCGAGGTATTGGTCTCCTCGAACGGTCCGATCCAGGTGTCCCCTTTGATGTCATAGCCGATATGTCCCGGCGCAATCGGATGTCCGGCGGGAAAGGTGGTGCCTCGAATCACGAACTGCACGCGCTCGGCGATAATCTCTTCGTTGCCAACCCCATTCTGAACCGAACACACCGCGCTCTCACCGTCGAAAATATGAGCGACCTCGGAGATCGCGACCCGGGTATGAATCGCTTTCGTCGCGACGATGCCGTAGTCGCAGCGAGGCAACTCTTTGGCATTACTGGTCGCATTGAGCCGGGCAGTAAAGTCTTCCGCCCCTGAAAGTCGCAGGCCGTTCCGCCGGATGGCGTCGGTGTGCTCTTTCCACACGTCGTAGGCCCACACTTCAGCCTCGCCAGCTCTCGCAAGGTGCGCTGCGAACAAGCTTCCAACAGCCCCGCAACCGATGATGCAGATCTTCATCGAGGCCTTTTGGCAGTTTTCACTTCCCGGCTCTCAGTTCTCTGCGGTTTCTCGGCACCGGTGTAAAACTTCCAGGGCACGTCCGCCAGGCACTCGCCTTCCGTCTTGCCGATTCGGTAGGTGTCCTGCGTGTAGAGGCACACCTTGCCATCTTTATCCACGACCTGCGGATGCAACGAGAAAATCATGTTCTCCTGAAGCTGAACGTCGCTCTTCGCGCCGATGGCCGGATACTCGAGCATGGTGGCGCCGATGCTGTGCCCCGAGAGATGGCCGAGAGCAAATCCATACTTGGCAAAAGTTTCAGCGACGACGCGATGAACGCTGCTGGCCAGTTCGCCCGCACCCATCAGCTTGCGCGCGGCTTCGAGCGCGTGCGGATACGCGTCCGCCATAGCCCGGGTTCGCGGACTCAGTTTGCCCCGAATCAGCGGGCGCGAAAATTCGACCCAGTATCCACCTGCTCCCGTAACCTCGAGCGAATAGAGCAGCAAGTCGTCAACCGAGGTGACCCGATGACCCGGAACTTTGAATGAGGCCTCCGCTTCGCCATGGGTTCCGGAAAGCAGAATGTTCATCATGCGCGGACCCGCGCCGCGCGCAAAGAATCGTTCGACCGCTGGCGCCATGATTTCCGCTTCGGTCTTGCCTGGCTCGTAGGCAGAGACCAGAGCCCAGAAGCCGTCGACGATGATATCCATCGCGTCGCGCACCTCGGCGAGCTCTTCTTCGCTCTTGACCGCGCGCGCCATGTCGAACTCGAAATCGAATGGCACCATTTCAAATGCACCGTTTGCAAGCTCGCGGTAATCGCGCACGGCCATGATGAAATTCATGCCATAAACGCCCACTCGCTTCCAGCCGAGTTCCCGTGCCCGTTCAGAGATCCACTGTCCGGGAACATCGGGCCAGACATGCTGTTTCACCCAGGGTTTGATTTTGTCGCCAATCCAACGGGCCTCGCGTGGAAACACTAAGGTGGGTTCGCCTTCAAGCGGCACCACTGCGTACACGTAGCGATGCACAATTTCAAAGCCGGAGACGTACAACACAGCGCCTTCGAAACCGGCGTACTGATTGCCGCAGACGATGAGCGCGTCCAAGCCTTGGCGCTCCATGGCGGCGCGGATGTTCTTGTAGCGGCGATCGATTTCGAGTGAGCTCGGCAAAAGTTTTTCTCGGAACGGAGTTCCCTATTGCGCGCCACAGAGTTCAGCAGCCGTCAGGGCATAAATCTTTGTGATATCTACCAGTGTCTTAATTTTGACCTTCTCGCCTTCGGCATCGCGGGGACCGCTGGACGGACCGTAGTTCACGGTCTCGATACCATATCGCGTCATCACCGAAGCATCAGAGCACCACAGCACGACATCGCGCTTGGGAGCTTCGCCCATCACGCGCTGATGGTTCATCTCGATCGCCTTGACCATCGCATGGTCGGGTGCGATCGTAGCGCCGGGCACCGAGACGTAGGTCTCAAACTCCAGACCATAATCCGGATAACGCCGTTTCAAATCGAGAAAGAGCGACTTGGCCGCGCGTCGCGCTCCCTGCATCGACATATGGGGGGGCACGCGCAAATCGAGGAACAACTCAGCGCGCTCGGGAGTCCGGCTGACGCGCCAGGGTTGCCCACCCCGGATGCAGCCAAGATTGGCGACGCCCTTGTGACCCCGATATGTGGTTTTCTGCTCCCAACCTTTGATCCATTTCACGACTACCCCAAGCACATCGTAGAGTCGCCGGATGGAATTGCGTTCAGCGCGCCCAACCGCGAACGCGGTGTGGACATACATGCCCGTGACCGAAATGCGCACCCAAAGCGAGCCATAATGTTCGAGAATGATTTGCATGTCGGTGGGTTCGCCCAGGATGCAAAGGTCGGGCAGGACTCCGTGGTTCACCAGGTAATGCGTGCCCACGCCATAACCGCGGTACTCGCGGCCGCGAAACTCTTTCCACTGCGACTTCTCGATTTCACCGGCAACAGCGGCGAGGATGACGTCGCCCTGAAGTCTTACACCCGCTCGCTGCAGCGCCTTCACGGCATAGGTGTAACAGACCAGCGCGCCCTTCATGTTGTAGATGCCGAGACCATAAATCATTCCGTCCTTGATCACGGCGTTGGGCTTGTATCCGATTCCGGCAAGGAACTCTTCCTGCCCGGTGTTGGAGGTGTCCATGTGGCCGTTGAACATCAGGCAGCGGCCGGTGCCGGTGCCCTCCCAGCGGGCGATCACGTTGGCGCGCCCTTCCTCGACCTCTTGCCAGGCAACGTCGAGACGCATGGCTTCCCACGCGGCTCGCATGTGCTCAGCCATTTTGGCTTCGTCGCCGGTGGGGCTGGGAATGTTGATGACATCGCAGCACATGGCTACCATCTCTTCTTCCTTCACCTCGGCGAGGATCCTCTCAACCAACTTTGGACTGAGCCTCGAGATTGGACCTTTGCTTGATTTGGACACAGTTGTCGCTTCTCAGTTCTCAGTTACGTTTTGCCAACCGGAAGTCATCGGGATAGCTGCACAGTTTTTCGTTGGCTTCATCCGTAATAAGAAAATTGTCTTCCAGTCGCAGGCCACCGCCGCCGGGCCAATAAATTCCTGGTTCGATGGCGAGCACCATCCCTTTCTTGACAATACCGGTGCCGGCCTGATGCGCGAAGGGAGGCTCATGGGCACGCGCTCCGACGCCGTGACAGATGGCGTGGGAAGGTTGGCCGGGATATCCACCCTCGGCAATGCGAGCACGAGTTAGACGATCAAGGTCTGGAAAGCTGGCGCCATCCCGTGAATACGAGATTGCCTCGTTGAAAACGTTCAGCAGCAGATCCAGCAGCTTGTGATATTCGGGCGTAAGTTCGCCGGGGCATACGTTCTTGGTGAGGTCGGTCCAATAACCGTCTACGCAGACCCATATCTCGAATAAAGTAGGTTCGTTCTTCTGAATCGGCCGATCGCTGGTTGCAGTGAATGTCGCAATTCCCTTTCCTGACCAGACCAGGGTGAATGCGCGGGCCATTTCGACCTTACCCTTGTATCCCACGCCGACGCCGTGCACGAAACTTTCGTACATGCCGCCCACTTCGCTTTCCTTCATACCGGGCCGCATGTGGTCACGGGTGTACTCCATCGCCAGCGCAGCCAGTTCATTGGCCAGACGCATGCGCTCGATTTCCTGTGCGGTCTTAATCGAGCGCGCTTCGTTGAGCAGCGATGTGGAGTCGATCACGTGACCCGCGACTTCACCGAACGCGTCGAAATAAGTTTGCGTGGGCGTCGTGGGCTCGCCCACCATGCGGTCGGCAGCCTGCGTGCCCATGTTGAGTTCGACGGCAACCTTGTCGGTGAGACCGCGTTCCTTCAGGACCTTCAACGCAAGATCGAGAGCGCGATATTGCGGCGGCCGCGGATCGCTTTCGTCGTAACTCTTGAAAAGACGAATGTCTTTCGTCCAGGAATTGCGCTGGGCGTCCGCCAATTGCGGTTCGAGCGCAATGAGCGTTGGTTCGCCTTCGCGGGGAAACACTGCAGCATCGTATCCCTTCATGCACCAGTAATTCGTGAGATACACGAGATTGTCTGGAGCACGCACGACCAGCGCAGTGACGTCCTGATCTTTCATCAAGGTGCGAACCCGAGTTAATTTTGCCTCGTCAATTGGCCACGACATATTCATCCCTAAACGTTGCAAGCAACCTTTCTACGATTCGACAGCGCGATTCTCGTCCTTAAACATCCATGATGCTTCCTTACCTTTGATCAAGCGGTAAACGGTTGTGTGCAGCGGTGCCGGCACGCCGACTCGTTCCGCTTCGCGCGCAATGGCACCGCTCAAAAAATCGACCTCGGTCGATAACTGATGGCGAATGTCGTACAACATGGACGGCGGATGATTGGTCATGGCGCCGATCTTGTTCATTTCCCACGGATCTTCGTGGAGTTTTATTCCCGCTGCCTTCGCTACTTGTTTTCCTTCTTCAATCAACTCGTGCAACAGAAGTCCCAAAGCAGAAAGATCCGATTCGTCCGCGAAATGCGGCGAATGCGGCAACCCGGTTAGCGCAGACACTCCATTGACCGACGCATTGAAGATAAGCTTCGACCATTGGGCAGGACGCGCGTCCTGCAATGCTTCGGCCTGCAGGCCGCCCGCTTTGATCAAGTCGGCAGCTTCTTTTACAAGCCCATATGCAGTGTGGCGGGGCTCAAAGGGACCGATCCAAGTTGCAGTATCGAGCTCTAACTGCACATGGGTGTCGTTATGTTTCGTGCCGCTCATAAAAGTTGTGCCCCGAATCACCTGTCCGCGCGTGTGAGCCGCGATGATTTCTTCGCTGCCAAGCCCGTTCTGCGCCGAGATCACCGCCCCCTGATTGAAACGGTCGCCGACCAGTGCGATCGAGTCCTCCACCTGAGTGGCCTTAGTTGCCACGATGCCGAGCTCGCAATCGGGGAGCTGATCCGGTTGCGCAGTGGCTTTGAGCGACACATGAAACTCGTGTTTTCCCGAGACGCGCAGACCATCGCGGCTGAGAGCTCGAGCGTGATCTTCGCGGCGAACAAAAGCCCACACTTCCGCAACCCGCGCCAAGTGCGCCGCGTACAAGCTGCCAATGGCGCCACATCCGACGATGCAAAGACGCTTCATGCAAAGGCCGTCATCCTCCCGAACAAACGCCGGCGAGAGCGCCCGCGGCACACGGGTCTTACCGCCTTTCTACTGTTACCAGCTTCTCCGCCTGACTGATTTCTTTCGCTACCATCGCCCGAAACAAACGATCGGCGTTGTTGAACGAGTCGTCGATCATGATGCCGCTGGCGAACAACGCATCCTGGAGAGCTGCAGAGATCGTATGGATGGGAGCGGCTCCTCCCTCGCCCATCCCTTTGGCGCCACTGTAACTGTGCGGCGACGGCGTCTCGATGTGATCGTATTTCACCTTCGGCATATTCATGGCGGTGATGGGCGTGTAATCGCTGAAGGTGCTGGTCAGCATGTTGCCGACCGCATCGTACACGCAATTCTCCATGAGAGCCGCGCCGATGCCGTGTGCGGTTGCGCCATACACCTGGCCTTCGACGATGGGCGGATTTATCACGGTGCCGCAATCATCGACCGCGACATAGTCGAGAACGCGCGGGATGAAAGTGTCGCGTTCGATTTCGATGACCGCGAGGTGGAGCTGGGAGGCGTAGGTCAGGGTTAAACTGCCGTACTTTTTCTGTTTGTCCGGCACCTTGAACGGCGCTCGCCAGATGTAACGGCAGTTCAGCGTCAGTTCGTACAACTCAGGCGGCAGCACTGCACTGTTGACGTTAACAATGTTGGCAAGCCTCCAATAATTGACGGACTCTCCGGTGCTGCTAGCGCGTACCTCGGGGCCTTGCTCGCCCGTCCCGAATTCCAGATCGTCTTCTCTAGTTTCGAGCAGGAACGCCGCCAAACGCTTCATTTCTGTTTTCAACTTCTGCGCGGCGCCGTGCACCGCAGAAAGCCCGGACACGGCAAACTGGCTGGCGTAGGTTCCGGAAAAACCAGTGTGCACGTTGCGTTCGGTGTCGAAACCAGTTCGCACCGTGATGCGATCAGGGTGAATATTCAAGACGTCGGCGACGACCTGAGCGGCGGTAGTCTCGTGCCCCTGGCCTTGCGGGCAGGAACCAACTGAGACTACGACCTCGCCGTAAATATCCAGCTTGCAGTTCGCGCCTTGCGAGTTGCCGGAAAATGGCGCGCCCGGGTTTACAATTTGCGACTGGCCAAAATTGTTGGTGCCCGAGTCGAGCGTCGTCCCGATGCCAATCCCCATGAGCCGGCCTTCCTTGCGGGCGGCGATTTGCTTCTTTTTCCATTCGTCCCAACCGATGCGTTCTTTCGCCACTTGCAGCATTCTCGGATAGTTGCCCGAGTCGTAGACGCAACCATTCGGAGTCGTATAGGGAAATTCCTCCGGACGAATGTAATTGCGCAAGCGGATCTCGTCGGTGGGGATACCGAGTTCATGCCCGCAGATGTCGATCACACGTTCCAGGAACCACAAATGCTGCATGCGAGAGTATCCGCGATTGGGACCGACGGGACACTTATTCGTGACCGCTTGCGTAAAGTCGATCCGTGCACTCTTGAAGCGATACACACCGGGGAATACCTGCGACCAGATCACGCATCCCAGCGGCTCGTACCTCGGGTATGCACCGCAATCATCGATATGTCGTGATACCAGGGCAGTGATGACAGCGTTCTTATCGAGGGCAACCCGCGTGTCGCGGAAGGTCCGCTCGTTGCCGTGTGCGCTCGAGGTAATGTGCTCCGTGCGCGTCTCCACCCACTTGACCGGCCGTCCGCCGGCTTTCTTCGAGGCGAGCGCGCACACCGCCATCTGCGGATAGCTAGTGATCTTGATGCCAAAGCTGCCGCCGATATCGGATGTTTCCACGCGAATGCGGTCGATATGGACGCCCAAGTGCGCGGACAAGAACTGAATGGCGAACGACGGGAACGAGTTGTTGCACTCGTAGTAGATGCGATCGTCTTTCGGATTCCACCGTGCAATGACCACATTATTCTCCAGCGGCGTGCTGGAGAAGCGATGGAAATGCATGCGGTCAATGTTGACTACATAGGCCGCCTCGCGAAAAGCCTTGTCTACGTCTCCGTATTCGAAGACCCCATTCCAGACACGATTCGTGCCCGCCTCGGCGTGCAGAATGCTCTTGTCGGTCAGGGCTGCTTCCGCATCGACCACCGGATCGAGCGCTTCGTACTCGATCTGCACCAACTCCGCAGCGTCATCGGCAACGCCGGGTGATTCGGCAACTACGGCCACGACCGGCTCACCCTGGTAGCGCACTTTGAAGACGGCCAGCGGATAATCTTTGATTCGGGCGCAAGGGTCGGGTCCGATTTCGATGAATGGCTGCGTCTGCGCCGCAATCTCGGCTCCTGTGAGTGCGCAGATAACGCCTGCAAGATTTTCGGCGGCCGCGATGTCAACGCTCACGATCTTCGCGTGAGCAAAGGGCGAGCGCACGAATCGCAGGTACAACATTTCGCGCAGCTTGATGTCATCGGCAAACTTCCCCCGACCGCGCAGCAACCGGTTCTCTTCCTTGCGCGGAAGCGCTTGCCCAACCCAGTTCTTTGCGCCGTCCTTTTTGGTCGTGCTCACTCCGATCTCCTCATCGCAACGCCGCCTGCAATCCGTCAATCAATTTCTGAACCTGTTTTTTTCCCAGCGGCTCGAGCAGCCCGCCAGCCATGGAAGTCAAGCGGCCGAAGATCTGCGCCTCGCCATGCCAAGCCACTCTTGTGCCGCCGTCGCCGTCGAGCGGCGACAGATCAAAGCCTGCCGTCAGCGCAACATTCCCTCCGGCCACGCTTCCTTGCCCCTTATATTGCGCGCCTTTCGGACGTTCGGCCTGGGCCAATTCCATTTTTACTTCCGCAACACCCTTGATGTAGGAGATGCCGACGTTCACCTTCACAGTGAAATGAGTCGCGTCTTGCACCGACAGACCCTGAAAGTCGGGCAGCAGCGCCGCGAACTTGTTCGGGTCGACGAGAAAGTCGTGAACTTCTTCCGGCGTGCGCTTGACTTCAAAGTCGCCGGCAAACTTAATGGCCATGCTTCAAGCACCTTTCATGTTCTGCGCAGCGGTTTGAATTGCTTTCAGGATATTCTGGTATCCAGTACAGCGGCACGTGTTGCCTGCGATCGCATTGCGCATTTCTTTGTCGGTTGGCTGCGTGTTTCGCGATAGCAGTTGCAAGGCAGACAGCATAAGCCCCGGCGTGCAGTATCCGCACTGCAGTCCGTAGCAATCGCCAAAGGCCTTTTGGATGGGATGAAGCTCGCCGTCTTTTTCCAGACCCTCAACCGTCAGAATTTCCGCGCCGTCCGCCTGGACTGCAAACATGGTGCATGACTTCACCGCCGCGCCATTCATCAGCACCGTGCATGCGCCACAGTAAGTAGTGTCGCAGCCCACGTGCGTTCCAGTGAGATCCAGATCTTCCCGCAGCAACTCAACCAGCAGCTTGCGCGGCTCAACCGTCCGCGAATACGACCTGCCATTCACCTTGAGCTGAATCGAAATGTTTTCGATGCGGTCAGACACAATGCGGTCAGGCATAAATGTGGCCCACCTCAACCTGCTCACCGCGAGCCCGGCGAACCGCGATCTCAATCGCCCGCTTCACCAGGGCACCGACGAGAGTACGTTTGTAATCGGCTGAGCCGCGCATATCGGATTGAGGATCGGTTACGACCCGACACGCTTCCACTGCGCGTGCGATTGTCTTCTCGGTAAGTTTCTGTCCCTTCAGAGCAGTCTCGGCGTCCTTTGCTCTTATCGCCGTCAGACCAACACAGCCGAGAGCGATTGCCGCATCGTGACAAACATCGCCGTCCATCGCGAGCTGCACCGCCGCGCTCGCCGTGGGATAGACCGGCGCGGAACGCTTGAACGCCAAGTAAGCCCCACCGCTTCCCTCAGGCGGATTTTCCACCACTACTTCGCTGACTAATTCGTCATGAGCCAGGGCTGTAGTGTATGCGTCCTTGATAAAGTCCGTCAGGTTCACTGTGCGCTCCCCATTCGTTCCCAGGCAGCGAAGTTCAGCAGTAAGCGTGAAAAGCACTGTCGCCCAATCACCGCTGGGATCAGCCTCGGCTAGCGAACCGCCAATCGTGCCCCGATTGCGCACCTGAACATCAGCAATGCCGGCAGCGCAGTCGTGGAGAATCGGGATCTTCCGAGCCGCAGCGGAAGCCTCGATTTCCGCATGCCGGGTTAGCGCGCCGAAGCGAACGGCGTCATTGTCTTCGATAATGTAGGACGTGCCAGAAACAAAATTGAGGTCCACAAGATGAGCCGGATTGGCGAAACGCAGCTTCATCAGCGGGATAAGGCTCTGGCCGCCTGCCAGCAGCTTCGCATCGTCCCCGAGTTGGGCAAGCATGGTTGGCCGCTTCCTTCAGCGAACCAGCGCGGTGATAGTGAAACGCTCGCGGATACATGGTTTCTTATCCTTACTGGTCTTTACCCGCGCGATCATCTTTCGCGGAACAAAGTGCACGCTGGGCCAATAAGCTTAACAAACGTTTTCATCGCACGACTACTGGACGATCGGAATAGCACCGCGGGCAAACCCTGGCACAATTCTGTATGCCCGTCTAACCCTCTGCCCCGATCTTCCGATACTCGCCTCGAAAATACAGCAGCGGATCTCCCTCCCGTACTACCACGTCCTCTACTTCCGCAATGAAAATCGTATGGTCCCCGGCATCCTGCGCGGTATGCAAGCGGCACTCCAGATACGCCAGGGCTCCGTGCAAGACCGGGGTACCATGTTTCGTGCGATCAAAACGGGCTCCGGCCTTCTGCTCGGCTTGGCGGTGGTCTGGACTCGGATCGGCGTAGTACTCGGAAACGGCACGTTGGTTCTCGGCCAGAACATTCACTCCGAAACGCTTCCTGGCATGCAGATGAGCGTGAGTCCGCGCGCGATAGTCGACACAGACCAGCACCAGCAACGGATCAAGCGACACCGAAGCGAACGCGTTGGCGGTCATCCCCTGTACCTCGCCTTCGTAGTCGACCGTGATGACCGTAACCCCGGTGGCAAAGCTGCCCATGGCCTTGCGGAATTCCGCCTGAGTAACGCTCATGGAAAACTGAAGTCCCCGCTGGTGTTGGAATTCTACGCGTCCCGTCCGTGCATCGTTTTGTGCCTTTCAAGTTTTATCACGTCTCGCATGTTCACGATGCTTTCTTGTTGAACAGCATCTCCTTCGAGGCAAACCTAATGTATGATTTCGTGAGCGTGAGTGTAGGCCAAACAGCTTGGACTGAACGGCGGCACCTTAATTCGTATAGGGACGAACTGCGCTCCGGAGTACCCCTTTCGCGCGAGGGCGCTTGCCAACTCATCCGCTGTACCGACCAGCAACTTCCTGCATTGCTCTCGGCTACAATGGAAGCCAGGCAGCACTTCAAGCCTGGGGTTGTAACCTATTCGCGCAAGGTTTTTATTCCGCTCACCAACCTCTGTCGCGACTACTGTGGCTATTGCACCTTCCGCCGCGATCCGGGCCAAGCCGGCGCACACACCATGACTCCGGACGAGGTATTGGCGGTCGTCCGAGCGGGCGAGAAGATGGGATGCACCGAGGCTCTCTTCAGTCTCGGCGATAAACCGGAACTCGCATTTCCTGAAATGCGCGAAACCCTGCGCGGGCTGGGATACAAATCCACTCTCCATTATCTTGAGGCCATGTGCGAACTCGTACTCCGCGAAACCAGTTTGCTCCCTCATCCGAATCCCGGATTGCTGAGTGCGGAATGGATCGCGCGCCTGGCCAGAGTTTCTCCCAGCATGGGCCTGATGCTCGAGACCACCAAGGTCTCGCTTCTTGAAGCCGGCGCGGCGCATGACAATGCTCCCGATAAAGTTCCTGCCAAGCGTCTGCACACCATCGAGGAAGCCGGCAAGCAAAATGTTCCCTTCACTACTGGCCTGTTGATTGGCATCGGCGAAACTCCGGAAGATCGCGTCGACACGCTGCTCGCGATCCGCGAACTACATCGGCGCTACGGCCACATTCAGGAAGTAATCATTCAGAATTTTCGCGCCAAACCCGAGATTCTCATGCGCAACTGGCCCGAGCCTACGCAGAGTGAAATGATGCGCACGATCGCAGTCGCCCGCCTGCTTATGCCTGATGTCAACATTCAGGCACCACCCAATCTGTCCGCGCCGTACTATGATGAGTTGCTCGGGGCCGGCATTAACGACTGGGGAGGAATCTCGCCCTTGACGCCAGATTTCATCAACCCGGAAAAGCCGTGGCCCCATCTGGAACAACTAAAGCTGCGGACCGAAGCGAAAGGATATCGTCTGCGTCAGCGGTTGCCGGTTTATCCTGAGTTCGTGTCGGCCGCGACCACACAGCCCGGCGTACTTTCCGAAAAAGTCAAAACAGCGGTCGATAGCGAAGGATACGCGCGGAGGCCCGAATGATCGTCGTGCTCACCGGCGGCACGGGCGGCGCAAAGTTCGTAGAAGGCCTCCGGCAGGTCGCCTCAGCGCGCGAACTCACGTTCATCGTGAACACGGGAGACGATTTGGAGTGGTGGGGACTATACGTCTCTCCCGACCTGGATTCCATCACTTACGCGATGGCCGGCCTGCTCAGCAAGGAACGCGGCTGGGGAGTAAAGGGTGACACATTCTTTTGCCTGCAGGCCATGGGAGAGCTGGCGGAGCCCATCTGGTTTCATGTTGGCGACCGCGATCTCGCCGTCCATTTATTGCGCTCGAAATATCTCGCGCAGGGCAAGACGCTGACTGAAGCCACTACGGCAATTTGCGTTAAGTTGGCGGTGCAGGCGCAGATCCTGCCGATGAGCAACTCGCGAATCGAAACCAGGATCGACACGCCTGTGGGCGATCTCAGCTTTCAAGAATATTTTGTGCAGCGGTGGTATCAGGACCCGGTCAAATCGGTTCGCTTCGCTGGCGCCAGCGACGCCGAACCTGCACCCGGCGTAATCGATTCCATTATGTCCGCCAGTGCCGTGATCCTCGCGCCGAGCAACCCCGCCACCAGCATCGGCCCAATCCTCGCGGTTGCCGACATCCGGGAAGCGTTGCGGCAAACTCCGGCCACCGTAGCCGCCATCAGCCCGATTGTTAACGAGGCGGCAGTGTCGGGACCGGCTGGCGCGTTAATGGCGGCGCAAGGACTGCCTGTCTCCATCGCCGGGGTCGCCAAGGCCTATGAGGATTTTCTGGATATTCTGATTGCGGATGTCCGCGATGTTGAAGCGGCCAAGAAATTGGATCACCCGGAACTGCGTGTGCACTGCACAAATACCATCATGCGCACCGCAGACGACAAAACCAAGCTGGCGCGAACCGTTCTTGCCCTGCTGAGCGCGGAAAATGCCCGTGCCGCGGACCCGTCATGATCCTTATCCCCATTAAAGGCCTGGCCAACGCCAAGCAGCGGCTGGCGTCGTTGCTCGATCAGCCGACTCGCACCGAGTTGGCTCAGGCGATGCTTTTCGACGTCCTGGAAACGCTCGGCACGTGGGCAAGTCGGCCCGAGGTTGGCGTCGTCACCAGCGATCCTTTTGCAATTGAGCTGGCCCGACAATTCGACTTTCAAATCATTCCCGACAATGCAAATCGCAGTGAGACTGATGCCATCGAAATGGCAACCCGGTACTGCGAGTCTCGAGCCGTAGACAGCACGCTGGTCATTCCTGGCGACGTTCCACTGATCCAGGTTCAAGAGCTCGAGCAAATTCTGGAGGCCGCGCCTGCCGAGGGCTCTGTACTCGCTCCAGCCGCGGACGGACGAGGCACAAACGCGGCGTGGCGGCGTCCTGCGGGATTGTTCCCCCTGCGCTTTGGAAACGATAGCTTCAAACCACATCTGGCGGCTGCGCGCGCAACCCACAAACCGTGTGTGGTTCTATCGCTCCCCGGCATTGCTCTCGACATCGACAACCCTGCCGACTTGCGGCAACTCGCGAAAGCCCCCGGGGAAACCCGCGCTCAGCGTATGGCAAGGCAGTGGGATCTGACCGATTTGTCATTGGCGGCGAACGAGTAGGGGTGATATCTGAAGGATGGTGTCGATGGAGCGATGGGCGTCCTCGCCCGTCCACGAAAATGACGACCCTTTCAGAGCTTCGCGTTCTTCCAATCCCTCTTGCCGATGATGTCCGTCCCGGCGACTCGCTGACAGACAAACTTCTCCAAGCTCTCAAGCATCTTAAACTCTCACCGAGAATGGGCGACATCTTGATCGTAAAACACAAAATCGTCTCCAAGGCGGAAGGCCAACTTGTTCTCCTGGAAAAAATCAAGCCCTCCGCCCGTTCTCGCACTTGGGCGCGGCGTTACAATCTCGACGCGCGAGTAACGGAAGTGGCCCTCGCAGAGAGTAAGCGAGTAGTGCGACGCAAACGTGGAGTTCTGATCACTGAAACCCGTCACGGTCTAATCTGCGCCAATAGCGGGGTGGATGCTTCGAACGTCGATGGTGGCCGCCATGCGCTCCTACTCCCGAAAGACCCGGACCGCTCCGCGGCTCAACTCCATCGCGAATTGAAAAAACGCTTGAACCTTTCTATCCCAGTCGTCATCACTGATAGTTTTGGGCGCCCCTGGCGCGAAGGTCTCACCGAAGTTGCGATTGGCGTTGCCGGCATGAAGGCCTTGCACGACTATCGTGGAGTTCGCGATCCTCACGGCTACCCTTTACGCGTGACCATTGAAGCGGTCGCGGATGAACTGGCTTGCACAGCTGGCCTGGTCTGCGGCAAGCTAGCCCGCGCGCCTGCGTGTATCATTCGAGGGTTCCACTACCGGCCGGGGCGTGGACGAGCTCGAGATCTGATTCGTCCGGCGGCCACTGACTTATTTCGCTGAACTTGTTTCGCGGAGGACTTATGACTCGCACTCTTACCCAAGCCGAACTGGAAAGCTTTCCTTCGCTCGAGTGGTCGGACTTAGCTCTCCGCGTCAGCCCTCAGTCGCGCACCGCGCTCGAGCAGGTGATGGAAACGCTGGAGGGCGGCATGCTCACCCGCGAGCAGTACTCGCTGCTGGCAAACGCTGACGGCGACGACCTCCTCGGCCTGCTCGTCGCTGCCGATACTTTACGTCGCGAGTTAGCCGGAAATATCGTCACCTACGTCGTGAACCGCAACATCAATTTCACCAACGTCTGTTTTGTCGGCTGCAAATTCTGCGCTTTCAGTCGCGGCCCGCGCGAATCCGATACGTACTTCCTCAGTCTCGAGCAAGTCGCCCAGAAGGCAACTGAAGCCTGGAACATCGGCGCCACTGAAGTTTGCATTCAAGGCGGACTGCCGCACGGCCTGCCTCCGTTTCACTATCGCGACATTCTGCGCGCAGTAAAACAAGCGGTCCCCGGCATGCACATTCACGCTTTTTCACCCATGGAGATTGTTTACGGAGTCGAACTCACAGGCATGCCGCTCGAAGACTACCTCCTCATGCTTCGCGACAACGGCCTCGACACTTTGCCAGGAACGGCCGCCGAAATCCTCGACGACGACGTCCGCTTCGTGCTTTCGCGCAACAAACTCTCCACTGAGCAATGGAAGCAGGTCATCCGCACCGCGCACGCCTGCGGCATCCGTAGCACCTCCACGCTGATGTATGGACACGTCGAGTCCCCCGAACACTGGGTCAATCAGCTTCTGTTGTTCCGCGAAATCCAGCAGCAAACTGGTGGCTTCACCGAGTTCGTGCCGCTGGGCTTCGTGCATCAAAATACTTTGCTCTTCCATCAGGGAATTGCGCGATCTGGCCCCACGCTTGCCGAACATCTCAAGATCCACGCCCTCGCGCGGGTTTTCCTGGCCGGTGCCATTAACAATATTCAGGTGTCGTGGGTAAAACTGAACCGCAATTTGTCTCAGCTGTGTTTACACGCCGGCGCTAACGACTACGGCGGAACACTCATGGAAGAAAATATCTCGCGCGAAGCGGGAGCCACGGCCGGACAGCACACCAGTCCCCAAGATTTTCAGGCTCTCATTCTGGAAGCCGGCCGCATTCCCGCTGAACGCAATACCGTCTACACGCGAATCAATCTCAAGCAGCCGACCGAGCCCCTGACTGCCGAGCAGTTGCTCGAACCCGAGTTCGCATAGCCGATCGCATGACAACCATCTCATGAGCGCGCCCCGGCCCATCGCGGTTCTCGGAGGCACCGGACCCGAAGGATTCGGCCTCGCATTACGCTGGGCGCAAGCCGGTGAGACCGTGATCATCGGCTCGCGAGATGCCCAGCGTGCCCGGGATGCCGCCGACAAAATCAAGCAGAGAGCCCCTGGCGCGAACGTTTCCGGGGACGAAAATACCGCCGCCTGCGGCGCCGCAGACCTGCTGGTGCTCACCATTCCTTACGAAGGCCATGCCGCTCTGCTCAGGCAGCTCAAGCCGGCAATTCGTCCCGGCAGCATCGTAATTGATACCACCGTGCCGTTAGCCGCCAGCGTGGGCGGCCGCGCCACTCGAACACTCGGCATCTGGCAAGGCTCCGCGGCACAAGAGACCGCAGAGCTGGTGTCCAAGGGTATTTCAGTTGTGGCCGCATTTCATAACGTTGGAGCCGACCTGCTAAATGCCGATGGTCCAGTCGACTGCGATGTGATCGTCTGCAGCGATGATTCCGCTGCCCTCCAAGTCGTGCTCAATCTGGCCACAAAAATCCCAGGAGCTCGCGCCCTCGACGGCGGCAAACTGGAGAACGCGCGCATCGTCGAGCAGATCACAGCCTTGCTGATCGGCCTCAACATCCGGCACAAAGGCCACTCCGGCATTCGCATCACCGGTTTGCCGCCGTCGGCGTACCAAGTGGTTACGTAGCGCCGGCATCTTGCCGGCTGTCCCGAGGGCATCCTGCCCTCGGAGCAAGCGGCTGGATTTCTCGTGAGATTTGTATGAACGACACTCGCCCAGCCATTGAATTTCGCCACGTCTCGTATCGCTTGGATGGCAAAGAAAGCCGCGAACTGCTCCACGATCTGAACCTCGAGGTTCAAAGCGGAGAAACATTAGTCCTGCTGGGCCGCAGCGGCTCCGGCAAGACCACCACTCTCAAACTCATCAACCATCTTCTCAAGCCCAGCGACGGCGAGCTTCTGGTCGACGCGCGTCCGATTCGCGAATGGGACGTAATTCGCCTCCGCCGCATGATCGGCTACGTCATCCAGGAGGTCGGCCTGTTCCCCCACTTCACGGTGGCGCGCAATATCGGCCTGGTTCCGAAGATTGAGAACTGGCACGCCAATCGAATCGCCGAACGGGTTCACGAGTTATTGCAACTCGTCGGACTCGATCCCGAGATCGCCTCCCGCTATCCGCGCGAACTTTCCGGCGGCCAGCGACAGAGGGTAGGCGTGGCGCGCGCGCTGGCGGCTGATCCGCCCATCCTCCTCATGGACGAGCCGTTCGGCGCCCTCGATCCCATCACCCGCGCCGAGCTGCAACGCGAATTTCTCCAACTGCAGAAACGCCTCCGCAAAACCGTCGTCTTCGTCACTCACGACTTGCGCGAGGCCTTATTACTCGGTACACGCATCGCGCTGATGGAAGCCGGCCGCGTGGTCACCCTGCAAACGCCCGACCAGTTTCTAGCTTCCAAAGAGCCGCTGCCTTGCGCATACAAAGACGCCTTCGGCACCGGCTCGCAAATTTGATGGAGGACGGGCATCCCCGCCCGTCACCGAGCGAAGCTCGGCAATTGCCGTAGTGAGGAACCATGAACCTGTACCAATTCATGCTGCAGAACCACACGGAAGTTCTCGAACTCACACTCGAGCACTTGTGGCTGGTCGGAATCTCGACTCTTCTGGCTGTGCTCATCGGAATTCCGCTCGGCATCCTGATTACACGCTGGCCCGCGCTCAACAAACCCGTCCTCAGCGGAGCCAACATTATTCAAACCATCCCCAGCCTCGCTCTATTTGGATTCCTGCTGCCCGCGCCCTGGATTGGAGCCCGAGCCGATCGCCTCGCCATTCTCGCGCTCGCCCTCTACGCCCTGCTGCCGTTAATTCGAAACACTTACGTCGGCATTCAGAGCGTTGACCCCGCTGTAGTCGAGGCCGGACGAGGCATGGGCCTGACCGATCGCCAACTTCTCTTTCAAGTGGAACTCCCTCTGGCTCTCGGAGTAATCATCGCCGGCGTTCGCGTCGCCACAGTGATCTCAGTCGGGCTAGCCACCATCGCCGCCGCCATCGGCGCCGGCGGCCTGGGAGAATATATTTTCCGCGGCCTCGCCATGGTCAACGACCAGGTCATTCTGGCAGGAGCCATCCCTGCGGCCGCGATGGCATTATTAGCCGACGTAAGCCTGGGCTGGCTGGAAAAACGCCTGAGCCCACACTAGCGGACATGCCCTGTACAGACGTTGCTTGCAACGTCTCTTGTTCTTGGAAACCAATGCCACCCAAAACCATATTCGTTGTGCTTCTCGCCCTGCTGACTGCTTGCGTCCCGGCCCGCCAAAACCGCATAGTGGTCGGCTCCAAGAACTTCACCGAACAACTCATCCTCGCCGAAATTATCGCCCAACAAATCGAGACCAAAACCCATCTTCCGGTCGAGCGCCGCTTTTATCTCGCCGGTACCTATATCTGCCACCAGGCCATCCTCGGAGGCCGCATCGATATTTATCCCGAGTACACGGGTACCGCCCTGACCGCAGTCCTGAACGAAAAACCCGACGCCGGTCGCGAAAAAGTCTACGACCGGGTCAAGGCAGAATATGAGAAGCGCTTCAACCTGACTCTTGGACCGACGCTGGGCTTCAACGATACCTTCGCCATAGAAATCCGCGGCGACGACGCCCGCCGCCTCGGCCTGAATACCATCAGCCAGGCCGCACCCTTCGCTCCAAAGTGGCGCGCCGGATTCGGCTACGAATTCATGGAGCGCCCCGACGGCTACAAAGGCCTGGCCGTCACTTACGGCCTCCACTTCGCCGACTCCCCGCGAATCATGGATCTGGGCCTCCTCACTCGTGCGCTGAAAGACAAACAGGTAGACCTGATCGCCGGCAACACCACCGATGGCCTGATCCCCGCGCTAGACCTGTTCGTCCTCGAAGACGACAAACATTATTTCCCTCCATACGAAGCCACACCGATCATTCGCCAGGATACCCTGGCCCGCCATCCCGAACTAAAGCCAGCCTTGGATGAACTAGCCGGAAAAATCTCCGACGGCGAAATGCGCCAACTAAACTACGCCGTCGACGGCCAACATCGCGACGTAAAACAAGTAGTCCGCGATTTCCTGCGAGCCAAAACTCCATAAGGCCGTGTGGCGCGGACACTCCTGTCCGCGGATTTTGACCTGCCCGTGTGGCACGGGCGCGAAATGCCGGATCAGTACAGCTATGCGAAAGGGGGGCCTCCCCTCTAACGGATGTGACAACAAAACGCCCCACGAAAACACCAGCCCGGGCAGGGGCGACCTATAATAGCCCAGGACGGAAGTCCTGGGTGAAGCCAGAGAAAAAGATTCAGGTCCCGCACGGGTGCCACAGTAGCATCGCGCCCCTAGAATCCGTTCTTGAGGCCGTCCACCCGGCTACCCTCGACCACACGGCATCGACCAAACCGGAATCACACGACTGTCATGACCAGCCGCGGCCACGTCGCACCACTGCCCGTGTGGCGCGGATACTCCTGTTCGCGGATTTTGACTTGCCCGTGTGGCGCGGGCGCCCTCGCCCGCGAAATGCCGAGATCAGCACCAAGAAACTTTCCCGGATTTCGCGGGTTATAATCGCGGTCGGGCAATCGCCATGCCACCTGTAGCGCAACGTCGCCACCGCATTTCGCGCAAGAGCCGCAATCCTATTTGGCTCCTGGCACTGGCGCTAGCCCTGCTCGCGGCTCATGCGGCTCAATCTACAGCGCAGACATTCACGGATAACGGCACTGGCAGCTTGGCGGACGGTTTATTTCAAAGCCTCGCACTTGCAGCCGCCGACAGCGATCCACCCCAATGCCGCGTACGAGTCATTGCGAACGACCCGGTTGTCTCCGCAAAAGAGTGGCATGAAGTAGCTGATCACGTGCTGCCGCCCGGTGTGGTGGAGAATCCGGACCAATGGCCATTCTTCGCCTGGAGCGACACGCCGTTAGGCGTGGTGCGTACCCGCGATAAAAAAGGGTATCTTTTCTTCGGCAGCGATGGCGGCAACCATCCCTTTGAGGGACATTTGACGAGCCGGGCCGGCTCCATCACCGTTTCGGTAGGAACGCTCGATCACCCTTTGGGCCTGCCTCCAGGCGATCCTAATCCTGCGCCCAGCGAATTCCTGTTGCCTAAGAGCCACAATCTACCGGCAACCATGGATTACGTCGGAGGCGGCCCCGTCTATCGTGTGCTTGAGGGAGAACCAGGGGCGGGAAATCTGCTCATCGTTTATCACGCGGAACGACCCGCTAACCCTTTCTGGTCCTGGCTGGGTCTGGCCAAGTCGGCGGATGAGGGATCAACGTGGCAAGACCTCGGACTCATTATCAGCGGTCCTCAGCCCTACACTGCCCAGGGCGCTCTCGATATTGGAGACGGAAACCTTGTGATCGCCACCGACCCAACCACGTCGCAAAAATATTTTTACATCTTTTTCCCAGAACATTGTTGGATCAACAGCACCCAGTTTTGTAGCGGCTTCACCTATTTATCCGTGGCAAGAGCGTCGTATGAAGAGCTTCTGAAGACAGCGTTCATGGACGGCACGACGGCCTCGAAATCATTCCACAAATATTATGACCGCAAGTGGGATCAGCCAGGCATAGGAGGAAAGGCCAGCGAGCTGTTTCCGACCGTCACCGGGGAGACCGATGGAGATCCGCAGGTGGTATGGAGTGCATATAGAAATCGATTTGTCGCGATCATGGACAATGCGCAATATATTGCTTACGGCGAGTCGGTGGACGGACTTTACTGGCCTGCGATGCAGGTAATACTTGGGAAAAACCCTGGAACCCCAGTGTACGCTTACGCCAACGCGGTCGGATTAGGCGCCGATCCAGGCATTCTCGGCGAAACTTTCTATAGTTATTACACCGAGTGGCCCACTGGGGAATCGTGGAATCCAGCCGCTATCAAGCGGCTCACAATCACGACGGCGGCCACCCTGACCCGCATCGTTCCTTCCAACACGGCCATCGGCGGTTCCGCCTTTACCCTGACAGTAAATGGCGACCACTTTGTGAAAACCTCCACGGTGACCTGGAACGGCTCACCGCGCGCAACGACGTACGTCAGCGAAACTCAGCTAACCGCGCAGATTTTATCCTCCGATATCGCCAGCCCGGGCGAGGCAAATGTAGGGGTGTCGAACCCACACCCGTGCGGCGGCTCCTCCCAGACCAAACCATTCGCGATGCAACCGCCTTTGGGATCTAATTAGCAGTCGGTGCCCCACCCTTTTCGTGTTCATTCCCTGCGAAAGGCTTGGGGGGCCAGGATGCCAGAGGCGCGAGTCCCGCGATCAATCTAACCATCACGATGATGTCCATCGGCAACGGTGGAGCTGGGCAGTTTTGCGGGTGGGGAAAGCAGGCACTGGACGATCCAATCCGGCGGCTGCCCTACACAACTAGCTCGTCACGCTACTTGAACGCAACAATCCATTCAACCAATCACCATTTCTTGTATTTCTACTAGCTATAGACACAATAATAATGTTTCACGTGGAACATAACGTCACTCGACCACCACGCCTCCTACACGATGTTACGATGCCAATCAGCCACTCCCATTCGCATGCCTGACTTCTGCGACGTCGCGCTCCCCGTCCCACTCGACACTGCCTTCACCTATCACGTTCCAGACGGCATGCAGCCGGTCGTCGGCGGGCGCGTCCTGGTCCCGTTTCGCCAGCAGCGCATGTCGGGCGTGGTCGTCGCCATGCATGCTCGCGCGCCCAAGGTGCAAGCGAAGGATGTACTCAGCGTCCTCGACGCCTCGCCTGTGCTTGATGAGCAGCTTCTGCGGCTGGGGAAATGGATTGCGGACTACTATCTGGCGCCGCTCGGCGAGGTCTTTCACACCATGCTGCCGCTGGCCGCGGAGTTCAAACGTACGATCGGCTATCGCATCACGAGCGATGGCCAGATGGCACTGCACCTGGCAGGGATGGCAGGCTCATCGGGGCGCTCACGCAAGACGCCCGAGGAACAGTTGGTAGAGTTTCGCGTCCTCGACTACCTCTCGGAACGCGAGACGGTGCGAGAAGAGAGTTTGCGCAACGCGACCCGCGTTTCAAAATCGCTGCTGGCCGGCATGGCACGCAAGAAATGGATCGTGCGCGAAGATTTGTCGGAGGCGCGCGACGCCACTCGCACCATGAAGGTCGCCCTGTTGAAGAGCGCGGAGGGGAAATTCAATTCCCATCAGCAAACGCTGGTCGAGACCCTTGCCGCCGCGGGCGGGAAGGTTGCCGTTGACACTCTGCAAGCGCTGGAGGTTCCGCGGACTACGCTCGGGACCCTGGTGAAGCGTGGGGTGGTAGAGATTGCCGAAGAGCAAGTTGAGTTCGCAGTCGCGAGCAAAACCATTCGGCACTCGCCGTTGGACTTTCAGTTTAATTCCGCACAGCGGGATGCGCTCGGGAGGATCGAGGAGAGCGTACGCGCCGGAAAGTTCTCGGGCATGTTGCTACACGGCGTCACCGGGTCGGGCAAGACCGCGGTTTATCTCGCGGCCATGCGTTCGGTTCTCGAGGCGGGACGGTCGGCGATCCTGCTGGTTCCGGAGATTGGGCTTACGCCGGCAGTTGCTGCCGACCTGCATCACGTGTTCGGAGATGAAGTCGCTATTTTGCACTCGGGGCTTTCGGATCAAGAGAGAGCTGAGCAGTGGCATCGCATCAAGCGCGGCGATGCGCGTATGGTCGTGGGCACACGCTCGGCGGTATTTGCGCCGGTATCGAATCTGGCGTTGATGATTGTGGATGAGGAGCAGGATTCGTCCTACAAGCAGGAGGAGACGCCGCGATATCACGCGCGCGACGTGGCGGTGATGCGAGCGAAGATGGCTGGGGCTGTGGTTGTGCTGGGTTCGGCTACGCCTTCGCTGGAATCGTACTTCAACGCGAAGAAGAACAAGTATGCGCTGCTGGAGTTGCCGGATCGCGTGGAGCAGCGTCCGTTGCCTGAGGTCGAGATCGTTGACATGCGGTTGGAGTTTCAGGAGACGGGTAAAGAGCAAGTGATTTCGCGGAAGCTGGCGGAGGAGATCAAGCAGCGATTGGATCGCAAGGAGCAGGTGATGGTACTGCTCAACCGCCGCGGATATTCGCCCGTGGCCTTGTGCCGTGCTTGTGGGAGTCGGTTGGAATGCAGGAACTGTGCCATTGCGATGACGCATCATAAGCGGTCGAACCGGATGGTGTGCCACTATTGCGGGTTCATGGCTCCGGTGCCAAAAGTCTGTGGGGAGTGTGGTAGCGAGTATGTTTATTTTCTCGGGACCGGATCGGAGAAGCTGGAAGAGTTGTTGCACGGGCTGTTTCCGCAGGCGCGGATTGGGCGTCTCGATCGGGACACGGTTCGGGGCAACGAGGATTTTGAGCGGGCGCTCAATGCGCTCAACGAAGGCGAACTTGATCTGCTGCTGGGGACGCAGATGATCGCCAAGGGTCACGACATTCATGGGGTCACGCTGGTGGGCGTGGTCGGCGCGGATATGGCTTTGGGGTTTCCGGATTTTCGCGCGGCGGAGCGCACGTTTCAATTGCTGACCCAGGTGGCGGGACGCGCCGGGCGCGGGAAGACTCCGGGCAAGGTTGTTTTGCAGACTTATTTTCCGGATCACTATGCGGTGCAGTATGCGGCGCAGCACGACTTCATTGGCTTCTACGAAAAAGAGTTGCGCTTCCGCAGTTGGATGCACTATCCGCCGTACAGCGCGCTGGCTAATGTTCTAGTGCGGAGCGACAAGCTGGATGAGGCGCTGCGGTGGTCGGGGATTTTGGGGAAGTGGTTCGAGAAGACTCGGCATGAAGGCATTCGCGTGCTGGGCCCGGCGGCGGCGCCGATTGTGCGGTTGAAGAGCGACTACCGGTATCATTTTGTTTTGAAATCGGCCAGCCGGGAGAAGCTCAACGCAGTTTTGAGATCGATGCTTGTCTATGCCGTCGAGCAGAAGATTCCGCGGACGCAGGTGATTGCGGATGTGGATGCGGTTTGGTTGATGTGACAGGAACAGCTTCGAGCTTTGGGCTTCTAGCTTTTAGCACAAAGCACTTCTGCGAACTCAGAGACTGATCGCATGGGCGAGATGAGTGGACTGCAAACCAGGAGATCAGTCGGGCCTCGAACTCGTCGTGGGCAGTGCTGATTGCGCCGCAGTGATCTGCCTTTGGTACCTCCCACAACACGACGCTTTTATTCCGAGCTTGAATCCTTCTGGAATGGCGTGGTGGGATGTTGCCGTCGAGCGCGCCGTGAATGAGAAGGATGGGCACTTGCGATTTCGCGACTGCGTCTTCGGGAGATATTTTCGCGGTTTCCAATCCGTACTTCCATTGTGAATACAGGAACGCGGCCTCGACAACAGGCCACAGAATCGAGCGGCCCAGCCAGGGCCCGGTTTGGAAAAACTGGCCCACTCGGTCGTAGGCGATTTCGCGAAAAGTCGAGAAAGACGATTCGGCAACGATTGCACAAAAGCCTGGCTCCATTTCCAGTGATTGCAGCAGTTGAGCCGCTCCCATCGATTCTCCAAGTGCGAAGATGCATGGCGGACTCTGATTCAGCTCCAGCCACTCGAACCAGCGGCGAATGTCGTCGCGTTCCAGCAAGCCGTACGTGGCCAATTCTCCGCCACTTGCGCCGTGAGCGCGCGCGTCGGGGAGCAGGACGCTGTATCCCTGTTTCAAAAGCAGTTCTGCGTAGCCGGTCATTCCTGATCTGTCATCGCCCATGCCATGTAGCAGGATGACCGCGTCTACAACTTGGTTCTTTGGGTACAGGCTCCAGGCCCGCAACTGAATGCCATCGTTGGCGTTGATCGAGACGGCTTCGAACGCGAGGCTGTCGTTCGTGATGTTGAGGAGCCATGCTTCGTTTTGGGCCATGAGTGCCCGCTTTGCTGGGTGCAGAGTGGCTTCCGCTAAAACAATTCCCATCACTGCTGAGATCGCAGCGTATGCGAATACCAGCAGAAACGGACGGAGCAGCTTTTGTGGACGACCCATGGTCTCGCGGATAGGTACGCCGGTGGGGATCGAATAGTTCCGGTTCAAGGCGCTTCGTCTATGCGGTTTGGGCGCTGACCTCGCAGACACAGTTCGATGGGCGCAAGGGTGCCTCAACCGCACCGTGAGTTGACCTAGCGGGGCGGCAGACCTGGCGCCGGTGCCGGGCCTAAGTCATTTTTCTGGCTTAGCCAGGACTTCCGTCCTGGGTTATTATCGGTCGCCCCTGGCGGGCTGGTGTTTTCGCGGGCTGGGGCGGCCGGCCGCCGCTGGCGGAGTTGTATTTTCTGCGGTGTGTTTTGTAGTGACATCCATTAACGGGGGCCACCCTTTTGCATAGAACGAACGCGCGTTGTTTCAGGTGATTTGGGTCACTCCGGACTCTGATTAAGTATGAAATGCGCCGCGCTCCCGCACGGGCGGGGACGCCCGCGCCTACATGGGTAACTGGCGGGTGGGGGTTGTCCCTGCTACCATTTCAGTAAATGCTACTTCGCAAGACAGCGGGAAAAACTGGACAGGGAGAGCGCAAAGCTGGACGCGGGAGAGCGGCGCGCGACCGGCGACCGCGGGCTGAACTGGTCATCATCACGGGCATGAGCGGGTCGGGGAAAGCCTCGGTGCTCAAGGCTTTTGAGGATTTGGGCTACTACTGTGTAGACAATTTGCCGGTGGGGCTGATTCCGCAATTTGCCGAGTTGGCTGGCCAGTCTTCGGAGATCGAGCGGACCGCGCTGGTGGTCGATGTTCGCGAGGGCACGCAACTGGAAGCGCTGCCGGAGATCGTGAAGTCGGTCCGACGGGTACTGCCCACCAAAATGATTTTTCTGGAGGCGGCGGACTCGGTCCTGTTGCGCCGCTTCAGTGAAACCCGGCGTCCCCATCCTCTGGGAACGAATAGTACGGTTAAGGCTTCGCTGACCGCGGAGCGTCAACATTTGCGACGCATTCGGGCCATGGCCGACCTGGTGATTGACACTTCGAAGTTCAACGTCCACGAGTTGCGGTCGCACATTACCGAGCGTTTTCAGAAGCAGGAGTCGGGCAATAACATTCTGGTCTCTTGCGTAAGCTTCGGCTTTAAGCATGGAGTGCCGGAGGACGCGGATCTCGTGTTTGACGTTCGCTTTTTGCCGAATCCGCATTTTGTTCCGGAGTTTCGTCCGCTTACCGGGCGCGATCCCAAGGTTGCGAAATATATCCGGTCGTTTCCGCAGACCAAGGAATTCATCAGCCGGATTTCGAAGCTGCTGGTCTATCTGTTGCCGCATTACATCCGCGAAGGCAAGAGTTATCTGACGATTTCTTTTGGCTGCACCGGCGGGCAGCATCGGTCGGTCATGATTGCTGAGGACGTCTCGAAGCGCTTACGGACGGCGGGGTATCGGGTGAAGGTGGTGCATCGGGATAGTCCGGGGTAAGGGTCAGAATCAGTCGTTGGTCGTTGGTTGACATCAAGCAAACTGTCATCCCAAGCGGAAACGCAAGGTCCCTCGACTCCGAATTGTCGTTCGCAAGCGAACGATGATTCTTTGCTCGGGATGACAGGGTCTGGGTATTGCCAACGACCAAAGACCAACGACCGACGACTGAAGTAGCATCGCGAGCGAACGATGATTCTTCGCTCGGGATGACAGGGTATGGCATTGCCAACGACCAAAAGCCAAGGACCAACGACTGAAGTAGAATAAAGGCTTGCAACGCATGCCGATTTCATCCGCAGCAGGCCGGGTCGGGCTGCGCATGGGGAGCCCTCCATGCGGCAACTGACACGCCTCATACGATACGTGGCGCCCTATTGGTGGCCGGTGGGGGCGTCGGTACTGTTGATGGCGGCGGTGGGATTGCTGGATGCTTTCCGCCTTCTGCTCATCGGACCTATTTTTGACCGCGTGTTGAATCCGGGTTCGCAGTCTCGCGAGATGCAGCTGTTTAAGATTCCAGGCAGCGAGCATGTGATCTACCTGCAGCGGTTCGTTCCATCGCACTTCCAGAATCCGTGGACGGTCGTGGCCTTTGCCCTGGTCGCGGCTACGGTTTTGAAGGGAATCTGTGATTACGCGGGCACGTATCTGGTGAACTATGCCGGCTTCGGCATGATTACCGATCTGCGCAACGACCTCTACGATTCTATCTTGCAACGATCCGCGGCATTTTTTCACAAGCATACGACCGGCACTCTGGTTTCGACGATCGTCAATGATGTCGAGCGGGTGCAGTACGCGATGTCGAGCGTGCTGGCCGAATTCTTGCAGCAGTTTTTTACCTTTGTTTTTACCGCCCTGGTGGTGGTGGTGCTGGGGCGGAAATTTGCCTGGATTCTGGTTCTGTTCGTGCCCGTGATTATCTTCTCGGCGGGAAGAATCGGGCGCCGGGTACGTCATACGACGCGGCGCGGTCAGGACAAGTTGGCCGACATTCAGAACATTCTGCACGAGACGATTACCGGCAACCGGATCGTGAAGGCGTTCAGCATGGAGCGGTGGGAGATTGCGCGATTTCGCAAAGCCGCGCAACGCCTGTTCCGCGCCAATCTGCGGTCCGTGGCCGCGGTAGCGATCAGTTCTCCGTTGATGGACATTTTTGGTGCGATCGCGATTGCGTTGCTGCTCTTATTGGGACGGGAACAGATCAATCGCCACGTTTTCACCTCCGGCACGTTTCTCACGTTTATCGTTGCGGTTTTCAAGTTGTACGATCCGGTGCGCAAGTTCGCGTTGTTTAATAACAATTTTCAGCAGGCCCTAGGGGCGTCGTCCGAGATATTCAAGTTCATGGACACGGAAGACGATGTAAAAGAGAAGCCTGGAGTGCAGCCGTTGCCGCCGTTTTCGCGCAGCATCCGGTTTGAGAAAGTCAGCTTCTCTTATGAGTCCGAGGGCGAAGAGGGGCGCGAGATTCTGCGCGACGTTGATCTCGAAGTTCACGCTGGGGAGGTGCTCGCGGTGGTGGGATCGAGTGGCGCGGGCAAGAGCACGCTGGTGCATTTGATTCCGCGATTCTTTGATGTGACCGCTGGGCGATTGACCATTGATGGCCGCGACGTGCGCGACACCACACTGGCTTCGTTGCGGTCGCAGATTGGGGTGGTGGCGCAAGACACGGTGCTGTTCAACGATACGGTGCGGAACAATATCGCGTACGGACAGCCGGGCGTCCCGCAAAAGGCGGTAGAGGACGCGGCTCGCACGGCGCTGGCGCATGACTTTATTATGGATTTGCACAACGGCTACGAGACAGTAATTGGCGAGCGCGGGGTGCGGCTTTCGGGTGGCGAGCGCCAGCGAATTGCCATCGCGCGGGCGCTGCTCAAGAACGCGCCGATTTTGATTCTTGATGAGGCCACGTCGGCGTTGGACAGTGAATCCGAGGCACTGGTACAGTCGGCGCTACAGAATCTCATGACTGGACGGACCGTGGTGGTGATTGCGCATCGGCTTTCCACGGTACGGCGTGCGGATCGTATTGTGGTGCTGGAGAATGGGACCGCTGCCGATATTGGGCCACACGAGGAGCTCATGAAGAAGCTGGGCACGTATCGACGGTTGTACGAATTGCAATTTGCGGAACCGGAAGTGCATGCGGAGTGAAAGTTCCACCGCGAGGATTGGGAAGATTGTCGGCGGGTCAGCGGACGCCGGGAAGATGACTGCCTAAGCGATATGTCGATCCGCTCCATGACCGGGTTCGCGCAGGTGAAAGGGCAGGTCAACAGCCAGTTTGGCTTCACCCTGTCGCTCAAATCCGTGAATCATCGGTTTCTCGACATACATTTCCGCATGCCATCCGATAGCGACGATCTGGAGATGAAGCTGCGGCGGCGGTTGAAAGAGAAGATGGCCCGCGGCCATGTAGAGCTGACTCTGAATATGGAACGCGGCGCCAGTGAAGGCTTTTCGCTTAATCGCGCCTTGGTGGGTGGTTACGTTCAGGCGTTTCGTGCAGCCGCTGCGGAATTCGGGTTGGCGGCTGAGCCGGATCTCAATGCAATTCTCCGGATACCGGGCGCGCTCGAGTCGGAAGCGTTGCCGGTTGAGGACGGCCTGGAAGCCGCGGTTCTCTCCAAGATGGAAGAGGCGTTGGCGCGACTCAATCAAATGCGCGAAGAGGAAGGGCGCGGCACGGAGCGCGAATTGAGGCAGCGCATGGGGCACGTGCAACAGGCCCGGGAGGGAGTGGAAAAGCATCGCCAGGCTGCCCTGCAAACCTATGCCAATCGATTGAAGACGCGCCTGCAGGAGTTGCTGGGTTCACAAATTGAACCGGAACGGATTTTGCAGGAAGCGGCGCTGCTGGTGGATCGTAGCGACATTCAGGAGGAGTTGGTACGGTTGGATCAACACGTGAAGCATCTTCTGGGCTTGCTCGATCAAGGTGGAGAAGTGGGCAAGAAGCTGGATTTTTTGCTGCAAGAGATGAATCGCGAGGCCAATACCCTGCTTTCCAAAACGTCGGGCTTGGCCGGCGAAGCCATGAAAATCACAGAGCTTGGGTTATCGATGAAAGCTGATATCGAAAAAGCGCGCGAGCAGGTGCAGAACCTCGAATGACCACGGTCTACATTATTTCGGCGCCTTCGGGTTCGGGCAAATCCACGCTGGTAGACAAAGCGCGGGAAATCGTTCCGAGGCTGGAGTTTTCGATTTCCTACACCACGCGGCCGCCCCGAAGGACAGAGCAGCACGGACGAGAATACTTCTTCGTGCCGCGCTCCGAATTCGAGGAGATGGTGCGGAAAGATGAGTTCCTGGAACACGCGGACGTGTTTGGCCATTGCTACGGTACGGCGAAGCGCTTCCTGCGTCAAGCTGAGAAGAGTGGAAATGACTTGCTGCTCGACATTGATGTACAGGGCGCGGAGCAGATCAAGCGCAAGCTTCCGGAAGCGGTGAGTATTTTCATTATGCCGCCTGATCGCAAGGTCTTGGAGGCGCGTCTGCGAAAACGCAGTCTGGATGCGGAAGAAGTAATTCAGCGCCGATTGGTCACGGCCAGTCGTGAGATTGAGAATTACGAGAAATACGACTATATTCTGGTTAACGACCGTCTGGATGAATCTATCCAAGCGCTGACGGCGATCCTGCTTGCGGAACGGCTGAAGCGCTCGGGAGTTCATGGATCCGCTGACGATGCAGAAACGCTGGCCAAGGCCGAGGGTTGCCGCTTGAGCAACATCCGGGAACGCCTGCAGCCGATCTTGGCCTCGTTTACAATAGCGGCGACTTCGGGCGGGCGCTAGCCACAGGGGAGAACACAATGAAGTTGATTGAAGGCTTCGACAGCAACTATCGATACATTCTGGTAGCCGCTCGCCGCGCGCGTCAATTGCAAGGCGGTGCGCCCCCGGTCATCGAAACTCACTCCCGCAAACCCTGCCGCATTGCGCAGGACGAAATCAAGGCTGGCAAGGTGAAGTGGGTGATCCCGGAAACGCCGAAGTCGACAGTTGAGGTCGTCAGCGAAATGCTCGACAAGGCGTTGGGGCAAGAGTAGTCATTTCCAGTTTGCTTGCGATTGCGCGGAGTTCGCGCAATCGACAATTGGAAATGACCATCGGCAATCATGAAAATCGCTCTTGGCGTCAGCGGCGGGATTGCGGCTTACAAGGCGGCGGAAATTGTTCGCTTGCTGCAGGACCGCGGCGTTCGCGTGCAGGTCGTTATGACCCGGGCCGCCCAGGAATTCATCCGGCCTCTCACCTTTGCGGCACTCTCCGGTGAAAAAGTTATCACCGATATGTTCGGTGCCGGCTCGAACGACTCGCCGAATATTGAATCCGCGGTCGAGCACATCGCGGTGGCACAGTCGATTGATGCGCTGCTGGTGGTGCCGGCAACCGCAGACGTTCTCGCCAAATTCGCGCAGGGCATCGCCAGCGATTTTCTTGGCACGCTTTACCTGGCAACCACCGCCCCGGTTGTAGTCGCACCCGCCATGAACGTCAACATGTGGGACCACCCAGCCACGCAAGCGAATCTTGAGGTTTTGAAAAAGCGTGGCGTGAGGATCGTGGAACCGGGCACTGGATACTTGGCCTGCGGCATGACGGGTCCGGGACGCCTGGCGGAGAACGAGGCGATCGTAGCGGCCACGTTGGAAGCACTTGGCGCTTCGCAGGAATTGGCTGGCGAAACGATTTTGATTACGGCCGGCCCAACGCGAGAGAAGATTGACCCGGTGCGATACCTGTCCAATCGGTCCAGTGGCAGGATGGGATACGCATTGGCTGAGGCCGCACTTCGGCGTGGAGCGCGAGTATTGCTGGTGAGCGGACCGACCGCGTTAACTCCGCCGGGAGCGGCCGAAGTCACGCGGGTTGAATCCGCTGAAGAGATGCGGCAGGCTGTCTTGAAACTGCTGCCGCAGGCGACTATCGTGATCAAGACCGCCGCAGTCTCTGACTATCGCCCAAAGTCTTTGGCCTCGCAGAAGATCAAACGTAACGGGCCCATGACGCTCGAGCTCGAGCCTACAGCGGATATCTTGAGCGAGATCGAGCGCCATAAACAGTCCCAACTCATCGTCGGCTTTGCGGCCGAGACTCAAAACGCCCTGGAAAACGCGCGCAAGAAACGTTCCTCGAAGTCGCTCGATGCCATCGTCGTCAACGACGTTTCGCGCGAAGGTCTTGGCTTTGATTCTGATCGCAACGCGGTCACCATCATCACTCAGCACGAAGTCGTGGAAGTGCCGGAGACCACGAAGTGGGAAGTCGCGCAACGCGTGCTCGACCAGGTGGTGCGGCTGCGGAATCCGCAAAACGTCCCCGCAAAGATTGGGAAATAGCGAATGGCCGGCGTGCTCGATCCGCAACTCAAGCACGCTTTGGCCGAGCGTGTCCGCTACTACAACGAGTTGGGCATTTACGATTTCTACCGCCGCGAGCCTGCCATAGCCGATCTCAGCACAACGCAAGACGCGGAAATTCACGAGAGTTCCTCAATCCAGCCAGAACAGCGAGGCTTGATGACCCCAAGATCCAAAGCCGCAACCGCGGTGCAGATGGAAGAGAATATTTTCGAAGTGGTGACCCCGAAAGCTGAATCAGGCATAACTGATCCGGTCCTGGCGCTGCGTTTGATTCGGGAGGATCTTGGCGATTGCACGCGCTGCCCGCTGCACAAACACGGACGCAAGCAGATCGTCTTCGGCGTGGGTAATCCAAAGGCTGATCTGATGTTCATCGGCGAGGCTCCGGGCGCGGATGAAGACCAGCAGGGCGAGCCCTTCGTGGGCCGTGCTGGACAGTTGCTCAACAACATGATCAAGGCCATGGGCCTGCGGCGCGAAGATGTTTACATTGCGAACATCATCAAGTGCCGTCCGCCGGGGAATCGGACGCCAGAGCGCGATGAGTGCGAAACCTGCTCTCCATTTCTGATGCGGCAGATCTCAGCCATCAAACCGAAGGCAATCGTGGCGCTGGGCGCGGTAGCTGCAAAAACGCTCCTGGCAATCAATGCGCCCATGTCCGAGTTTCGCGGGCGCTGGTTCGATTTCCGAGGCACCAAGCTTGCCGTCACCTATCATCCCGCATTCCTGCTGCGCGATCCCCGTCAGAAGAAAGAAACCTGGAAAGATTTGCAGATGGTGATGAAGGAACTGGGATTGGCAATTCCGGCGAAGGGTGTTGAGTAATTCGAATTCTTCACTTGCCCAGCACGGGCGAGGACGCCCGCGCCTACACTCGCAGCCGGAACGGCGCAGTTATGAGTCTCGCCGGCAACATCACAGCTGCCCACACCAGTTCCAAAACTCCGTGCACCGCAATTCCCACCAGCCGGAACGGTAAGAGCAGCAGCCACACGAACGGATAGAGCACCAGCGCCAGCAGAGCCAGCGGCCAGCACAACACAACAGCAGGCACCAGAGGAGGAAAGTGAACATGGCAGGCTCTCCTTGTCGTCTAGTGTAATTTACGATGATTGCTGACGAAAAGTTCGGGGGAACTCAGGCTTTCGTTTCAGCGCAGTTCTTCGCGACCAAATACTTCCTCAGAAACGTCAACGTGCGTAAACCGGCGTCGCGCCCGATTTCGCCGCTGAAACCGTGCCCCACTCCCGCATAAATCTGCATCTCGTAGGCAATCTGTTTCTTCTCTAGGATCTGCTGCAAGTGGTAGGCTTCTTCGACCGGGACGGTTTTGTCGTGATCGCCGTGCAGGATGAGCACCGGGCATAGTCGCCGCGTAAAAAACCTCATCTCTTTTGGCATGCCGCCAAAGAACTCGACCACGGCCTGAATGCGCGAGTCGATTGCCGAAGCCGAAAGCGCGAGGTACGCGCCCAGAGAGAATCCCAACAGCCCGATGCGCTCGGGATCGACTTGCGGCTGGCTGGCGACGAAGCTGACCGCGTCCCACAAGGTCTTCATCCAGACGGGGAAGTGGCGGAAGATGGTTTGCAGGCCATCGATCTCGGCGGTTCCGGTGCGGTCGAAATAATGCAGCACGTACACTGCGAAGCCCTGCTCGGCCAGAAGGCTAGCAGGGTCACCCATCGAGGCGTACCCGCCTCCGGACCCGTGCAGCCCGATCACAGCGGGAAAGCGCTGCCCGTCGGCAGTCGGCAGAAAGCAATCCAGACGAATGTCTTTGCCGCCGCTCTGGAATGAAAGTTGGGATTGAGTGATGGAATACATGAAGAAGCGGTCAGCGGTCAGCACTCAGTCGGGCAAAAGCGAAGTCTTAGCTGACTGCTGAATGCGGAGTGCCCACTAAGTGCTCGTCGTCACGCGTTCAGCTGCCGCGGCCAATTTCGCCAGTGACATCTCATACGGAGCCCGCGCAATCCCGCGCTCGCTCACAATCGCAGTCACATACTTCGCGGGAGTCACGTCGAATGCGGGATTTTCCACTTGCACTCCGTCGGGGGTCATCTGCTTGCCCGCAATGTGCGTGACTTCTTTTTCGTTGCGTTGCTCGATGGGAATCTTGCTACCGTCTGACGCTTCGAAATCGATGGTCGACAAAGGCGCAGCCACATAAAAGGGAATGTTATGCTCTTTCGCAAGCACGGCGACGGAATAAGTTCCGATTTTATTCGCCACATCGCCGTTGGCCGCGATGCGATCTGCGCCCACCACAACTGCTCCGATCTTCCCTTGCTTCATGATCGCGCCCGCCATGTTGTCGGAGATTACGGTCGTGGGAATGCCGTCTTTCATCAGCTCCCATGCGGTCAGCCGCGACCCCTGCAGAAAAGGGCGTGTCTCGTCGGCGTAGACGTTGATCTTCTTTCCCTGCTCAACCGCTGCGCGGATCACTCCGAGCGCAGTGCCATAGCCGCAAGTCGCAAGCGCTCCGGCATTGCAGTGAGTGAGCACGCCGCCGCTGGCGGGCATGAGCGTTGCGCCGTAGCGTCCCATAGCCTGGTTGGCGGCGATATCTTCGGCGTGCATGCGCTGCGCTTCCTCAACCAGCGCTTGCTTGATCTGCGGCAACGGGCGTACTCGCAAGCAGTTCGAACTTGTCGCGCATGCGGCGGATGGCCCAGAAAAGATTTACCGCGGTCGGACGCGTGTTGCCGATGACTTCGCAGATCTGGTCAAACTCGCGCTTCAGTTCGCCTCCGGTTTCGGCTTTCGAGTTCTTCATTCCCAGCGCGATACCCAGAGCCGCGGCAACGCCAATGGCCGGCGCGCCGCGCACCACCATATTGCGAATGGCGTCGGCAACCTGCTCGTGATTCTTGCAGGTCACGTAGGTTTCTTCGGTGGGCAGCTTCGTCTGATCGATGAAGCGTACGCCCTTGTCAGTCCACTCCAGGGTTTGGATCATAGTTCGGTTCTCAACTCAATCAATGTCATCCTGAGCGAAGTTATCGTCGCGAAGCAACGGCAACGCAGTCGAAGGACTCCAGGACGCCGGAACCGTCACCGACGACGCAAGGCATTCTCGCTGGGCCTTGAGCAAAGCGCTCTGAGAATGCCATGCTGCGGCAATGCTGCTACACGCACGCAGGGTCCTTCGACTTCGTGAATGCTTGGCGTCACCGCGCATTCACTGCGCTCAGGATGACAGCCCTTGACGGTCCGCACACTCGCCGCCTTCCGGTCACGCTTTATGCACTTCACAGCGGTTCCGCGGCATGTTCGTCACCGCCGGCCTTTCACAAAGTTCGCAAACAGCAGCGACCGCGAAAACTGGTGAAGGTGCCCCAGCCTTCTGTCGCAGATGTTCTTGGCGCACGTTCGTCGCGGTGAATATCGAAACAAACCGCGCAGGGGCGGCAGCCTTCTCCACGCTCGGACGACCCTTCGCCTCTTCGCGCTCTACCAGGCACATGACGCCGGCGATTTCAAATCCAAATTCACGTGCCGTCTCGATCGCTTGAATTGTAGAAGCGCCCGTAGTGCAGACGTCGTCCACGATTACCACGCGCGCGCCCTTCTCTCGAAAGCCTTCAATCCGCTGCCCCGTGCCATGCTGCTTCTCAGCTTTGCGGACGAGAAAACCGTGAATCTCGCCGCTGGTCACGGCCACGGCCACTACCAGCGGATCAGCCCCCACGGTTAAGCCGCCGATCGCCTGAGGCCGCCATCCGCGCTGCCGAATTTCTTCGAGGAACACCTGGCCAGTGAGTTGCGAGCCGCGCGCGTCCAAAGTTGTGGTCCGGCAATCCACGTAATAGTCGCTGGTGCCGCCCGACGAGAGCTTGAATTCTCCCAGACGAAAAGACTTGGTTGCCAACAGACGCAAAAGTTCCTGACGCGCGAAAGACATGGAAAATCTAAGATAGCATGAAGCGGGAGTCAGGCTTCAGGCGTCAGGCGCGGACGAGCAGTTAGTCTGAAGTCATTCCCTGAGGCCTGGACCCTGACGCCCGGGTCACTGGTTCAACCTCTCCAGATGCCGGAATCCATCGGTTCCTATGAACAGCAACACCGAGAGTGTACCGTTGTACGCCATGTGCGTGATCAAACTGGCGGCGACCGACTTGGTCACGGCGCGTGTGATAGTCAACGCTAGCCCGACCATGAATATCACTAGCACCGGCGCCCACGCGCGTCCCAGTTGCGGAGCATGAATGAGGCTAAATCCCGCTGCCGTCGCAAGGACTGCTATGGTGACACCGAGCCGGCGAACCAGCACCGGATAGAGAAACCCCCGAAAGAACAGCTCTTCGAGCAATGGTGCGAAAGTGATGCCGAACAGCGACAGCGCCCACGCTTCCTCCGGCGTCTTGAAGAAACGGTCCATCGGTACTTCTTTTGGGATAGGAAGAAAATGCGCGATCCCTTGTAGCGCAATCGCCAGTGCTATTCCTACGAGCAAATACCTTGACCAATTTCCTGGCCGGTTCCATCGGATCGCCTGCCAGAAATCCTGGCCGGGCACGCGCTTCACTATCGAAAACATGAAGGCGAAGATCACCAGGTAGGCGAATCCTTGCCCCACGACTGTCACCAGCGGAAACGTAATGACTTCGACGAATGCAACCTTGGGATAGAACAGTCGCTGTGCAGCCAGGGCTACCAATGGCAGAAAAATGACAACTGAACCAATGGTCAGAAACACAATCTGCAAAACGTCCCATCCGTTCCACACCGGGTTCTCGGAAGGGGCTTGGGCGATAGGCGCCGGGGGTTCCGGCATGGGAACTAAGCTGGGCTCAGACCACGGATTTTCGGGTGAGGACACAGGGAAATCAGCTCGACATTTTGAATCTACACGAAAAAGAAAGCCAGTGCAGACTGCCGCCAGACAGTTGTTCGTCTCGGTGTCGGCCACGAGCTTTCTTGGGGAATCTCGGGGATGAGCTTTAAAATCGCAGATCACGCGGAGGACGGCTACCCGGATGGATCAAGCCAGCAATTCGACCCTCGACGTTTTTTTTGAGTTTCCATTGAAGTGCAGCGCCAGAGCCTGCCCGGTGTAGGACTTCTTATTCCGTGCGACCTGCTCTGGCGTGCCCTGAGCAACAATTCGTCCACCCTCTTCTCCGCCCTCGGGACCGAGATCGATGATCCAGTCGGCGTTGCAGATCACATCCAGATTATGTTCGATAATCACGACCATGTTTCCCAGGTCGGTCAGACGATGCAGAACATCGAGCAACTTCTTCACATCGTCAAAGTGGAGGCCGGTCGTGGGCTCATCCAGCAGATATAGAGTCTTCCCCGTTTGCCGTTTGCTCAATTCGCGCGCCAGTTTGATGCGTTGAGCTTCACCGCCCGAAAGCGTCACCGCCGATTGACCCAGATGAATGTATCCCAGACCCACATCGACCAGCGTCTGTAGTTTCTGTTTCACCTGCGGAATGTTCTCGAGAATTGGCAACGCGTCCGACGCCGGCATTTCGAGCAGGTCCGCGATCGAGTAGCCCTTATATTTCACCGCCAGGGTTTCGTGGTTGTAGCGGCGGCCGCCGCAGACTTCGCAAAGCACATAGACATCGGGGAGGAAACTCATTTCAATCCGACGCTGTCCTTCACCCTGGCAGGCTTCGCAACGTCCGCCGGTTACGTTGAATGAAAACCTTCCCGGCTTGTAGCCCCGTTCCCGCGACTCCGGCAGCATGGCATATAGATCACGAATCTGCGCAAAGACTCCCGTATAGGTCGCCGGATTCGAGCGCGGCGTGCGCCCGATCGGAGATTGATCAATGCGAATAACTTTGTCGATGTTCTCCGCACCTGAAATCGCTTTGTGGGCGCCGGCTTCTTCGCGCGAGCGGTACAAAGTCTTCGCCAGCGCGCGATAAAGAATGTCATTCACCAGGGTGGATTTGCCTGAGCCGGAAACTCCGGTCACCACGGTCATGACGCCCAGCGGAAAGGTTACATCAAGATTCTTCAGATTGTTTTCGCGCGCGCCCAGAATAGTAATGCCCGTGCCGTTCGTCGGCCGCCGCTCCGCACGCATCTCGATCTGCGCTCTGCCCGAAATATAAGCTCCGGTGAGCGACCCCGGCACCTCCATGATTTCTTCCGGCGTTCCATGGGCTACGAGCTCGCCGCCGTGGCGACCCGCTCCGGGTCCAAGGTCAATCACATAATCAGCGCGGCGAATGGTCTCTTCATCATGCTCGACTACGAGCACGGTGTTGCCCAGATCGCGCAACTCTTCGAGCGCTTTCAGCAATCGGGCATTGTCCCGGTGATGCAAGCCGATCGAAGGCTCATCAAGGACGTACAGAACGCCTCTCAGTTTTGACCCGATCTGTGTAGCCAGGCGTATGCGTTGCCCCTCGCCTCCAGAAAGCGTGGCGGCTGAACGATCGAGCGAGATATATCCCAGACCGACAGCGTGCAGAAACTGCAGCCGCTCGACGATCTCATGCACGACCCTTCCCGCAATCGCAGCCTCGCGGCCAGTGAGTTGGATCTTCCTTGCCAGCTCCAGCGAACGCGAAACCGGCAGCCGAGTGAAGTCCGCGATCGAAAGGCCGTTCACTTTCACCGCTAGACTCTCAGGACGCAACCTCTGCCCGTGGCAGGCGGGGCATTCCGTAGCCGACATGTAATCGAGCAAGAAATCGCGGTAGCCTTCGGATGTAGATTCCTCCAGCACGCGCTTGAGATAGGCCAAAATTCCGCCGAAGCCCGTCTTGCCTCCCTTGCCCGCTTCCCCGAACAACAGCAGGTTTTGCACCTTCTCCGGAAACTTTTCGAAAGGCGTGCTCAGATCCAAGCCATACGCCGTGGCTGCGATTTGGAGCATGTGGATCAGACTTTGCGACGCCGAGCCCGGCCCCAATCCACCATCGAGCAAGGGCTTCGACCAGTCGACAATCACTTTGGCAGAATCGAAATCGTAGCGGCTGCCCAGTCCGTGGCACTCCGGACAGGCTCCATACGAACTGTTGAAAGAGAACGACCGTGGCTCCAGTTGTGGCACGCTGATGCCGCAATCCGGACACGCCAGCCGCTCCGAATAAAGCTGTTCTTCGCCACCCACCACCGCAACTTGCACGAGCCCTCCCGCCAGTTTCATAGCGAGTCCGACGGAAAGCTCGAGCCGGTGCTCGATCCCCGGTTTCACGAGCAGACGATCGATCACTACTTCGATGGTGTGGTTCTTCCGTTTGTCCAGCGGGATATCGTCATCGAGATTCACCAACTCTCCGTCCACTCTGGCACGGGTGAAGCCGTGCTGAACCAGCTTCTCCATCTCTTTCTTGAATTCCCCTTTACGTCCGCGCACGATGGGCGCCAACACCATGACGCGGTCTTCGGGGGTGAGTGCCATCACGCGCTGCACGATTTGGTCCGCGGTTTGCCGGCTGATGGCTCGCCCGCACTTCGGGCAATGCGGTACTCCTATGGAAGAGAACAAAAGGCGAAGATAATCGTAAATCTCGGTAATCGTTCCGACCGTCGAACGCGGGCTCCGGCTGGTGGTCTTCTGCTCAATAGAGATGGCGGGACTGAGGCCATCGATGGCATCCACGTCCGGACGTTCCATTTGATCCAGAAACTGGCGGGCGTACGCCGAGAGTGTTTCCACGTAACGCCGCTGGCCCTCGGCGTAAATCGTGTCAAACGCCAACGACGACTTGCCCGAACCGCTGAGGCCCGTAATTACCGTCAGGCTATTACGGGGAATCTCAACATCGATGTTCTTGAGGTTATGCTGGCGCGCCCCGCGCACCGAAATCTTCGTAATGGCCATAAAAAGCGAAAGAGACGCCCTTGGTTGACCTTCCGTAATGTGGACGGGTCCACAGAGATGTTGGAAAGTGGAGGTGCGCAGCTCTACTCACGTATCTTATTTGCTAACAGTGGCAAGCGTCAACGCAGGTAGATTCAGGGAGCGGCGACATCATCAGAACCGGGCAATTCGTTAGAAGGTAGGGAACTTGGGCGGTCTATTGAGCGTTTGCATCCTTTGTTTCACTGTGGTTAGCGTACTGGCAATTGGAATCCTATCCGCGTACGGCTCCGTCATTGGAATTCTTCATACCTTCGCGAGCCAGTCGCGGCAACGCACTGCTGAAAAGCCCGTCCTCGCCCCAAGCCAAGCCCGTGCCGCGCACGCCGGCGGACGCTAGCATTCTCCTCGCCTGAAGCACTCTATTTTGAAGCTTACTAGTGAGGCGGGGTCGCGTCGCCACCCGGCTGGTTCGGAACTCCAGGATTGGGGAACTGTCGCATTCCGGGTGGTACTCCGGGCTGGACTCCCGGCTGAACTCCCTGTTGCTGCATCTGCTGCTGCCGTTGCTGTAGTTCCTGCAGGAGCTGCTCGGGTGTCTTGACCTGCTGCTGTCCATCTGGTTGCGGTTGCTGCTGGTCGTCGGCTGCCGCCTGGTCGTCGGTTTGGTCAGTCTGGTCCGTCTGATCATCGGCCGTGTCATCGGTGGCAGCATCGGCTGAGTCATCCGTCGCTTCGTCCTGATTCTCGGCGTCCTGGCCTTCGACCGTAACGACGTTTCCACCTGGAGCCGCCACCGGCATTGACGTTGGCCGGTTATAGGCGGCCTGGTTGTAGGCGGCGGCTTGCTGGGTCGGCTGCTGCGGAGCGCTACCCACCGCTTCTCCACCCGACTTGGCTATCAGAATCACCCGGTCTAGAGCATTGGGATCCGTCGCCGACCCCAACAGCATGTAATTGAAGTGTGATCCGTTGAGCAGCGAGGCAAGAACATCACGAGCCGGAGCCGGACCGAACTGTCCTACCACACGCTCAGACGCGGTACCCGGCAAGTCGATGGTCGCACCCGTCTGCGCCCGAACCGCTTTCAATATGTCGCCCAAGGTAGAATTCTGTGCCGAAATCGTCAACTGGCCGCCTTGGAAAGAAACCTGTGGCGGAGTTGCCGGCAACTGTGCCAGCGTTGGAGGAGGAGCGGCAGGCGTAGGCTGAGCCTCTTGCGTGACGGGCTGGCTAGCGGCTGAGTGCCTTTTTTGGCCAAGACAAGGTCCCGCCAGAGCTAAACAGGCGAGACTCACGATGAAGATAGACTTGGGCTTCATGCTCCACCTGCCATGGGAACGCCTGTACCGGCTGGTCTTGCGGAAATTCGTAAAAATAAGCTCCAGCCACCTGAATTGTAGCACCGTCCGCCTGTTCCGCGCCGCAATCGGTAGAGATAGCTAGCTACGTCTCCCACGAGCCGGACGATGGCTGAACCTACTGTCGTGGGGCGTAGTAGCCCCGGCGGGAGCGCACCTGAAGATCCTTCTTAAGGGCGGTGATCTCAATCGGGCGATAGTGCCCGTTCGCCTCAAAATCAGCCGGGTGATACGAAACGATGTATTGGCTGCGCAGCTCGTCTTCGATGGCCGCAAACGAGTTCTTGATGTCCTTCATCTTGTACGGAAAGAATGCCCGTCCCCCGGTGGCGTCCGCGATGCGCTGCAGCACTTTATCGCCCCGCAGGATCAGGCCGCTGTCATCGGTCGAAATTGCATAAATGATGACTTCCGCCCGTTGCGCCATCTCAATCGCCTGCGCCTCGCTGAAATCACTCTGATTGTCCTCACCATCACTCACCACGACGATGGCCCGTCGCGAAGGATGGTCTTCGTGATCCTTGATCAAATGGTCGTGGCATGCTCGATAAATGGCATCGTACAGTGCTGTTCCTCCTCCGTCCTGCATTCGGTGCACCGCCGCAGAGAGCAACGCGGCGTTATCGGTAAAGTCCTGCATCATCTGACTATGCCCGTTAAAGCCCACGACGAAGGCCTTGTCAAAATTTGGGCGCACGGTGTTTTGCAGAAAACTGACGGCTGCTTCCTGTTCGAAGTCAAAGCGCCCGCGCACCGAACCGCTGGTATCAATTAAGAGTCCAAGCTCAATAGGCAGATCAGTCTCGCGGCGAAAATTCACGATGGATTGCGGCGGCTTATGGTCGTCGAGGATCGCAAAGTCTTTCTCGTTAAGGTTGCGGACGAACTTGCCATGCCGGTCGGTCGCAATGAACAGCACATTGACTTCATCCACCCGCTTCTTGATCGTGATAATGGAGTCGTCAGGCTGGCCGGTATCAGAGCTCGAGGATGGCGATGACACCAACGCGTTGCTGGGGGCGAGATAGGTCACTTGCGCCCGCAGCGGCAGCCATGTCACTGCCACAAGAATCCCGGCGAGCAAAAAATACTTCCCCGTGTACTTCATTCCACATCCAGTCCCGACTTACGGCGTTTAGTCCCCGGCCTGACCCGTTCGTCTCAGCTTATTAGATGCACGCTGGGGGCCGAAGTACCCGCCAAATGCCGCCTTTACTCATTAGAACTCTAGGAGCCCCTTCTGCAAATGCCAAGTTACAAAAGGAGCACTCGTTGGGTCATGGGTCTCTTCAACTTAGGTGACCATGCATCGCAACTCGGAAGCTCCGGTTCGGCATCTCACCAGGCATTCACAAGGTTAAAATAACACCACGACCCGAAAACAGGAGACTCGATGAAATCGCTGCTCGTTCCGTTCTTGCTGTGTGCCCTCATAGCGCCCGCTCTCGCCGTTGACGATAGCACGGAAGTCGACCGGGTCGAGAACTCCGGCCACGTTCTAAAAGAAATCCTCAACATCCCCGACAACATTCCTCAGGACCTGCTCGACAAAGCCGAATGCATCATCGTTTTGCCCTCAGTGAAAAAGGCTGCGTTCGGCATCGGTGGCAGCTATGGTCGTGGGGTCATGATTTGCCGCGGCGGAATCTCCTACACCGGGCCCTGGGGACCGCCAGCATTGTATGCCCTGGAAGGCGCCAGCATTGGATTTCAGCTCGGAGGGCAGGCTACGGACTTCGTGCTTCTGGTGATGAATCCAGCGGGAGCGCGATCTCTGCTGAAGAGCAAAGTGAAGCTTGGAGCCGACGCCTCCGCTGCAGCCGGCCCCAAGGGTCGCACCGCCGAGGGAGCGACCGATATCGTGATGACCGCCGAGATCCTTTCCTATTCGCGTAACAAGGGATTATTCGCTGGAGTCTCGCTCGAAGGTTCCACCCTGCGATCCGATGGCAGCGCCAACGAAAAGTTGTACGGACAGAAGTTAAGCGCACGAGACATCATCCGCGAAGGAAAAGTAAAAAATCCTCCCTGCGCCGCGGAACTGGTCGCACTCTTGGATAAGAAGTCCCCCAAGAACCTCTCCGACCCAAAATCGCTGCAGTAGCGAGCGTGGCACAGCTTGTGTAGTCTAGCTTGTGTGGGGACGGGCTTCTGACCCGTCCACGTCGAGCGCGGCTCGACGAATGACGATGAATCAAGCGACTCTGACCCGTTGCTCCTGGCCAAGCGACGATCTCTCCATCCGCTATCACGATGAAGAGTGGGGCACTCCCACGCACGACGACGCCACTCTCTTCGAGTTCCTCATCCTCGAAGGCGCCCAGGCCGGCTTGAGCTGGGACACCATCCTCAAAAAACGTCAGAACTACCGCGCGGCATTTGATAACTTCGATCTCAAAAAAATTGCGCGCTACGACCGCTGCAAGATCCAAAGCCTGATGAACAACGCGGGCATCATTCGCAATCGTCTTAAGATTGCCTCCGCCGTGCAAAATGCAAAAGCCTTCCTCAAAGTGCAAGACGATTTCGGATCATTCGACGCCTACATCTGGCAGTTCACTGGCGGAGCACCGATCCTGAACTCGCGGCGTTCGTCGAAGCAAGTCCCAGCCCGCACCCCAGAATCGGACGCCATGAGCAAAGATCTGAAGAAGCGCGGATTCTCCTTCGTCGGCACCACGATTTGCTACGCCTTCATGCAAGCCATGGGCCTGGTGAACGACCACCTGACTACCTGCTTTCGCTATTCGCAACTCGTGCCCCGAAAGCGCCGGAGGCCGGGCGACTGAGTGCGAACACATCGGATTGTGACCGCTGTCGTATCCTGCTTCGTCGCAGTCGCCGTCTCCTTGTCCGCGCGCGAACCCAAACCGCCCGCCGCGGATTCTTATTCGCATGGAACTACAACTTGCCTCCAAGGTGGTGATGGTCCGGGGATCCGGCTCTACCTGGAAAACGCCCACTGCGAAGGAAAAGTTTCCTACCCGCACTTGGAATTGGATATTAGGGAGCTACCCATCTCGGTTCACAAGAGCATCACCATTGGCCCGGACAACTGGGCATTCAGATGCCCGACTCCGAAGGACTCGTGCCAACAAGCTTTGTCCGGCCAGGTCGTGCTTGACCATTTTGAAGAGAACGCCGGAAGAGAGATTCCCCGAACTGATGGCTATTATGAACTCAGATTTAACAGCGGCGGGTCCGAGAGCGGCCGCTTCATTGTGGACTGTCTGGCCCCTTGCAGCTAGAAGCTCTTGGCTGTTGTCGCCAGCCGGCTTTCGTCCTGGGTTGCGGCCACACCTGGTCGCGATGAATTCAGAACAGAAGATCACTTGCCCGCGCCATGCACGTCGAAACCGTAGCCCTTCAACACATCGCCGATCGCAGCCGTCTTCACGAACGACAAAAACTGTCGCGCAGCTTCCGTATTCTTTGAAGAGCCCAGAATGACGCATGCTTGTTCAATCGGCGGGTATTCGTCGGCAGGAATCTCAGCATACCGGCCTTTGTCTTTCATATTCGGAGACAAAGCCAGCGAAAGGGCCACGATGCCCGCATCGGCCGAGCCGGAGACCACAAACGAGGCGGTCTGCGAGATGTTTTCACCCAGCACAAACTTGTCTTTCACTCTTTCGTAAATCTTCTCGGTTTGCATCGCCGCTACAGCCGCCTGCCCGTAAGGAGCATGTTGAGGGTTGGCCACAGCAATCTTCTTCACCGAAGGATCGAGAAGCACTTTCATACCGGAACTGAGATCGAGTTTCGACTCGCTTCGAACCCAGATCACAATCTTGCCCTTCGCATATTCGTAATAGCTCCCAGGTTCGGTCAATCCCGCCGCTTCCAGTTTCTTCGGATAATCGAGATTCGCGGAAAAGAACATGTCAAAGGGGGCGCCATTCTGAATCTGCTGGAAAAAATTTCCCGACGAACCGTAAATGAGCTTCACCGTCTTCCCCGTTTCCTTCTGGAATCGGGCAGCCACATCCTGCATGGCGAACTGAAGATCCGCAGCCGCCGCCACAGTGATTTCCTGCGCGAAACATAGTTGCGAAACACAGCCCGCCCCCAGAACGGCAACCCGAATCAGTTTTCGGACGTTCACGCGCTCTCCCCTCGGCTTATAATGACTGCATGCCTATTTCGGCCAGAAACAAACTGCGAGGAAAAATCGAGGAAATTCAACTGGGCGACATCATGGCCCATGTCGCGGTCCGGGTCGGGGACAACCTCATTGAGAGCGCCATCACTCGCCGCAGCGCCGACGAACTCAAGCTCAAGAAGGGCGACACCGTCACTGCAGTGGTCAAAGCGACCGAGGTCATGATCCAGAAGGACTGACCCTTCACTGCACGTCCACAATCTTCAGCGTCGTCACCTGCCGCACCCACCGTGCCATCCGTTTTTCATCGGGTATCACGATGCGGTATGGCCCCTCCTTGTCATCGAGCGGCTTTCCATCTTTCAGGAAGGCCAGAACAACTTGCTTGTCAGTGAAAGCCGGGTCGACCTCAGGCAGGGCAATTACGACGCGATAGCCATCAGCCGCCTCTACCAACAAACAGGACGCCAGTCGCTTCCCCTTCAGACTCGACCCGAACTCAACTCCCGCCTTTTCCAGCACAGCCTCAAGCGCGACCCCCTCAAATGTTGCAGATGCGCCGGACGCACTGGTCGAGACCTTGATGTGCAGCAAGGACTCGATGTCAGCCCGTGCCATGACGGTCGGTTTCCCGCCCTCAATTTGAATAGTTAACTGCTGACCCTGCGCAACTCCGCCCCGCGCCAGCAGAGCAATGAGCACAACCGCAAGAAACAGCCAACCTTGTAGCGCCGGCATCCTGCCGGCTGTCGCGAGGGCATCTTGCCCTCGCCAGCGGCGAACACGCCCCCACGACAGCCGCCGGGACGGCGGCGCTACAAACATGTCAATCGAGCGGCGCCGTTTCATCTCACACCCGCAGAATCATTACTTCCGTGGCCTTTATCAGGGCAGCCGCAGTCTGCCCCGGCTTGAGCTGCATCTCGCGCGCGGAACGCGCCGTAATAATCGACGTGATTTGCTGGCCCCCAATCGAAATCGCGATCTCCGCCATCAGGCCGCTAATGCGAACCGCATCGATTCGTCCCACCAACTGGTTCCGTCCACTCACGCGGCGGATCACCAGCTTGCGTTCCTTCTCCGTTCTCCCTCTGGTTCGGAAAAGCAGCCGGTCCACTTCGCTTTCCGGAATGCGGTGATGTCCCCCAGCCGTCCGAATGCTGCGGATTTTCTTCTTGTAGATCCACTGCTTGATGGTGGGAAAGCTGATCCCCAGCTGTAAAGCCGCGTCCCGAAGCTTCAGCAACTCTTCAATCTTCCGTTCAGATTTGCCATTCCTCTGCATGGGAACGAATCCTACAGTCAAGCCAAGGCATGGTCAACTCGCCGAATAGGCTGCCGTCATCCTGAAGCCCCGGGCTTTCCAGCGGGGCGAAGGATCTCGCGCGTAGCCTTTCGAATTGCTCGGCTACCAGCTACTTCATTAGTATGCCGCCACCATTTCGCTATAGAAGCATTAAACTGCCTAGTATTAGACATTATAAACACATTTGATATACACTTCGCTTCTTTAACTTCATATGGATACATCGGAGGCGAGATGCGTGCAATCATTTTGGTTCTGCTGGCGGCCTTTGTCTTCCTCTCATCAACCTTGACCTCTGCCCAGAACGGATTTTTCTCCGACTGGTTCAACATGGTGTCCGAAACGCAAGCGGCACAGCCTCACTGGATCACTCCCCTCGCCACGACCACACCGCGGCTCGAACAGGAGTTTCGCTACGACATTCAATGGCAGACCCACAATAGCGGCGTCACGACCGACAACTACGGCGTGAGCAAGGGTTTGGAAATCATCCCGGCAAAGAAATGGGAGGTCATCCTCGCCGTGCCTCCATACATTGTGAACAACCCGGATTCTCCCAATAATGGATTCGGCGACTGGCAGTTCCTGGTGAAATATCGAATCGCTGCCGGAAACGAGGAGCACGGGAACTACATCTTGACCGCCTTCTACCAGATGACTCTTCCCACTGGGCAGTACCAGGAAGGCGCGTTGAGTCCGGTGATCACACCCACAATTGCCTACGGAAAGGGCTTCGGAAATTTCGACGTCCAGGGAACATTGGGCTACAGCCTGCCCACCGGAAATGTGTCGCTCATCGGACACACTCTGCCGTGGAATAACACGTTTCAGTACCGCGTCTACAAGAAATTTTGGCCGGAGCTGGAAGTTAACTTCAACCACTTTTACGGCGGGAACGGCAACGTCGTCCCGACCAGCCACCCGGGCAAAACATTGGTATATCTCACGCCGGGCCTCGTGCTTGGCAGATTTCGCATAAAGGATCGTCTCGCTTTCACCGTCGGTGGCGGATTCCAAATCGCCGCGACATCATTCCATCCTACCAACCACATTCCGATTCTATCGATACGCTTCCCGTTCTGAATGCGGAACCGGAACTGGTCTTATATATATGGTCTTGAAAGGGCCCCTTCTGTGCGACCGCTCTAGCGTGCCTGATTGTTTAAGCTTTTGGGCACTTCTCCTTGGTGGCGGGAGGCCATCTGCTTCGGTAGTTCCCTCAGAGCAAAACCGGCTAAAGCGGAGATGATCGAGCCGGCGACGGTCATCATGAGTGTGCCAGCGTAGCGACTGAACCACCCTTGTCCGGCGGAAGATGACTCAACCCCTACGGCCTGGGGTTGGAAATTCAAAGACTGCCAGTTCAAAGGCTGCCAGTTCAAGGAAAGATCAGCGCGGCTGGCGCTCACGGATAAGGCTCGTTGCCCGTTATGAGCCAAGTCACCGCTGATCGTGCTCTCTCGCGTGCCACTGTCGGAGACGACCTGGACCTTTATTTGATGGGTGCCAGTCGCTACCGGTAGCTTCTCTGACAGCCTGCCCTGCACCGCAGGAATCAGACCGAACCTTCTTTTGTGACCAGGTTTCCAGAGTAAGCTAACTCACCATCCACCCAGACCGAAATCTGCCGCCGCGCAAGCTGTGCTGGACTTTGCGCCGCAAGCTGGCATCTTTTTCCCAGTAGGCTGTGTGCATGGCCATTAGCAAAGCGGCGAGCAGAAATAGGCCCAGCATGACCCGAGCGGTCGCTGGAAGACGCACGAATTGCGCGCGTATTCTCTGCCAAACCGCGACCGCATGCGAGCGACTTCCAGCCTTGAGTTCCAGATCTATACGAGGATCTATTCTCGCCGCTTACCTCGGTTGAGGCCCAGTTACCAAGGCGTCAAGCTGGTCGGATGTCTTCACTCTTTCTAGAAGACCCTGAGACGTATCAGCGAAGTAGCAGCATCGCGTCGACGTTGTCAAAGGACGTTGAGCTACCAACCCTCTACGACGTTCCATCCTTGACGTGGGTCGCGATGTACCACTGATTGCCGAAAGCGTCCTTCACCGCGCCATTGCGGTCGCCATAAGGCTGGTCGACCGGCTCCATAATCGAAGTCGCGCCTGCCTGCAGCGCACGCTGGTAGACCGCATCGCAATCCGGCACATACAGATAGAACATGGCCGGCATGGGCGGGTACTTCCCTTGGGGCTCACCCATCTCCACGACCGAGTCCCCGACGCGTATCTCCGCATGATGAACCACTCCATCCGGCGATGCGTATTTCGCAATCTCGCGCGCCCCGAAAGCCCGCTTCAAGAAGTTGATCACGGGCTCCGCCCGCACCGGTAGCATATATGCATTGACGCTGTTCAGTCCCTTGGGTGTGTAGCTCTCGCCTGTGTGCGTAGCGATGTACCAGAGGTTCCCCGCCGCATCTTTCACGCTGCCCGAGCGTTCTCCGTATTCCCGATCTCGGGGCTCATCGAGGGACGTAGCGCCCGCCTGCAATGAGCGTGCGTACACCGCATCGCAATCAGGAACGTAGAGGTGAAGCGCATGGGTATTTGGCGTAGACCGGAACTCACGCCCCGGAATGCCCCCACCAATCATCAACATCGAATCGCCGATGCGCACCTCGCCGTGCAGCCCGCCCGCCGTTCCTACGGTACGGAACGTCTCTTCGGCGCCGAACGCATTCTTGACGAACTCCATCAGCGCCGGCCCATCTTGCGCGAGCAGATACGGCGTCACCGTGCGGTAGCCTTTGGGGATCGGGCTCACCGCCGGTTTTTTTGCGTGCCCCTCTTCCATCCTCGCCCGGAATCGCCGATGCATCTCTTCCACTGACATCTCTTCCTTTACCGTGGAAACGTTCCAGGCATATCCAAAAGGATCGAGCAAGTTCGCCTCGCGGTATCCATAGAATTGGTCTGAGATCGGGCCTGTCAGCTTGGCCCCAGCTGCCACGGCGTGCTCCGCGAAGGCATCCACGTCGGAAACGTGGATCACCATGCTGACCGGCGAACTGCCCATCGTCTCGGCGCTGTACCGTCCGCCTTCCGGCCATTCATCGGTCAACATAATTACCGAATCACCTATTAAAAGCTCGGCATGAGGAATGCCCATTTCGATCTCGAAGCGCATGGTTTCCTTCGCTCCGAAAGCCTGCTTATAAAATTCGATCGCTTTCGCCGCAGCCTTGAAGGTTAGTCTGGGTGCGGCGAAGGTGCGAGTTGCAGTGATAGGTGCTGTCGTAGTCGCCATCGAAATACTCCTTTCCAAGTCATTCTTCAAACGCATTTTGAAATCTTCCCGCGGCAGATCGTGCAACTCGGCGGCGATGCGGACAAGCGGACTCACGCCCGCATCCCCACGCGGCAACGGCACACCGGGATTTCTGATCAATCCCTGCACCGCGTCATCGAGCTGTTCGATCAAATTACGCCTAGGCATCTTTGCCACCCGGCTTCGTGTTCCCCTTCGTGTTTTCCTTCGTGTAACTTCGTGTCCTTTGTGGTTTCCCGCTTTTGACTTCGATCTGCTCCCGCAGATTCTGCAAGCCCCGGAATTGCAATTGCTTCACCGCACCCTCAGTACGTCCCAACGCCTCCGCGATCTCGCGAATACTCTTCTCCTCCGCAAACCGCATCGTCACTGCACGCCGTTGATCCGCCGGAAGCCGATCCACCAAGCGAAACAACCGCGCCCGACGTTCAACTTCCTCGAGACCAACGTCAGCGGTCGCATCCACGCCGACTTCCGGAGGGTCGTCGACTGCCAACTCTTTCTCCGCCCGCTGCGCCCGATCCGCAATCGCGTTGGCCGCAATCCTCAGCAACCAAGCTGCAAACGGCGCACCTCGCCACTCGAAACGCCGAACATTCGCCAACGCCTTGTGAAATACCTCCGAGGTCAAATCCTCAGCCGCATCGCGATCGCCCACTCGGCGCGCGACGAATGCATACACCCGCTCAAAGTTGATTTCGTAGAGTTCGGCGAACCGGGCAGGATCCTTCTGCGCAGCCTCGACCAGCAGACGTTCCTCCGCCTGCTCCGGGGACCGCCTCGATGCCGGTGCTCGCACGACCATCGCGCCTCTAACTATAGAAACTGTCGAAAACCGGAAAGGTCACGCAGAATAATTCATCAGATAGAATAACGCTCAGCGCCCTGCCAGGCGCTCAAGCGGGGAATCCAACGCGGAACATTGGCGCGATAGGTTTCATACTCGGCCCCAAAGCTGCGCCGCAATGTCGGCTCCTCATAGAACACGACAAACAGGTGAGCAGCCAGCCACGGAAGAACGGCGCACTCGAGAACCTGCACATCCCCAAGCGACAATCCCTGTCCCCACGATTACCGCCACGTACATGGGATTCCGCACATCGCGATAGAGCCCGCTAAGCACCAAATACCGCGCAGGGAAAACCGGCGCCGGTGTCCCCAATCCCTTGAGTGCGAAGCGGACAAAAGAATCCAACAGCAAGGGAACGCCCGCCACAATCAGAAAAATTCCCAGCCATCGAAAGGGATAAAAATGCAGCAGCGGAGGACGCACGCGCCAGCCAGAAATCCACTCGCCGAGACTCACCGAATCGCTTCCGAACTCAACGCGACGGAGCCTTATCCGGTTCCCCCACTACCTTAACGCCATACTTCGAAGCCGGTACGCAGGTCGAATACCCAACCGGCGCGGTGGCATCGGAATGCGGGCTCTCGCGTTTCACCAGGAAGTTTTGGATCGTGTAGCAGATCTTATCTCCGTCACGCCCCGAGTCGGAGCGGGAATAATGTCGATCCACGCGATCACTCGGCCACACCTGAACGAAATCCTGGCGCGCTATCGCCGAAGGGCTGAGCCAATCTGAGCTGAAGGAGTTTACCGCCGCTTGCGAAGACGAATTCTGCCGCACCGCATCACCGGCGGCACAAACCGAAACCAATCCACACAGCAGAACTACCCGGAGGCCGGAGATTCGCATACAGGTTCCTCCAATAAGCCAAATTATAACCCCAAACCCTACGCGCGAAAATTGCCAAACCGATTGGCAAATTATGAGGAGCAAGCAAGACCGGCGAAACAGTGCGGGGCCCTTGGCACTGGATGGGGGAGAGCCGTAATGCAGGGCCCCGTCTATGCGGAGTTCTCTTCTTACACCCGCGTCAAGCCCACTCGACAACAAAATGATTCTTGTTCCATTTTCCGAACAACCTGTGAAAAACTATCACCGAAGTTATAACCAGCCGGTTAGCCCGAAACCCGACGCCCTCTGCTTCTTCGATGCCTCACCCCGCAGCAGAGCTGTAACCCTCCCGCCTTCGGACAGCTATTTACTGGTCAGCAACGAGTGGTACCCCACTCCCTTATCTTTTGGAATCATGCGGTTAGAACCGGACTACCACCAAAATCTTGGAGGAATGAGGAATAAGGACTTATCCGCAAAATATTCCGGGACAAAGGACTTAGTCAATTATGCACGTTACAACGAGAACTTTGTTCTCGTTGTAACGTCAAGTTGCTGCATCCGTTGCAATTCAACGGGATATCAAGGGCGAAGCCCTTGGCTAGTTAGGAGCAATTCTGTTGTCAATGAGCTAAACGATAATCAATGAGGCTAGCTTGTTGGGAATCGGCGAAGTAAAGCGCAGAAGCAAGAAAGTTGAGCAGACATTCCCATTTTGGGACGCGTGAACAGAGGTTGAAGGACGGAAGTGACCGCGAGGAGTGGCAATTCTTTCGGGCCCTGTCGTCCTCAGCGTCGTGCAACATACTGTCGGAAACGGACTCCCTCGTCAAGAAGTACAGGACCCCAACTGGTATAGTTGGGAAGAGATCATGATCAGGAATGACCTTACCACGAGTCCCGATGTACGGGGCGCGGAGTTTGATTGCGATTGATGAGATCAAGTGAATAACAAGAACCTAAGGACACGACCCGAAAGCTTATTGAGCAACGTATAAAGAATGTAATAGCTTTCCTCTAGAAAGAAGCCAATAATGTAGGTGCTCTGCTTCTCCGCCTGAACACCTATGCCCAGACCAAAGGGAAGTGCCGATCTGCTGGAAGACCGTCGCCGGCGAGCTTTGGCCTTAGTGGATTCTGGTTGTTCACTCAATGAAGCGGCGCGGCGCATTGGCTGCGGAGCCAGCTCGGTCATGCGCTGGTACCATGCGCGGCGGCGCGGCGGAGAGCAGGCATTGCGCGTTCGCTTCTCCCCGGGGCGACCGCCTAAGTTGCGGCCGAAACAGCTGCAGGGCCTGATCAGGCTGCTGCTCAAAGGGCCGATGGCTCGTGGTTACCGCACGAACCTGTGGACGACGGCGCGCATCGCCCTGCTCATCGACGACGAGTTCGGAGTCGACTACCACCCCAATCACATTGGGCGGTTGATGCATCGTCTGAAGTGGAGTCATCAGAAACCCGAACGGCGCGCGATCGAGTGTGACGACCAAGCGGTCGAGCAATGGAAACGCCGACAGTGGCCGCGGATAAAAAAAAAGCCGCTCGGCTGGGCGCCCACATAGTGTTTGCCGACGAGTCCGGATTTCTCCTCCTTCCCCATGTCGCCAAGACCTGGGCTCCGGTAGGGCAAACTCCGATTCATCGTCATGTCTACCGGCGCGACAAAATTTCCGTGATCTCCGGCATCTCGGTCAGCCCGAAACGGCAGCGACTGAACCTCTACTACTACCTTTTCTATGACAATATTGGGCAGGAAGAAGTGGGTTTGTTCCTCCGCCACCTGCTTCGGCATCTCCACGGTCCCGTGATTGTGTTGCTGGATAACTCGAGTACCCACAAAGGCGAGCCGCTGCAGCAGCTTCTCCGGCGAAATCCCCGTCTCCATATTGAGAACTTTCCCTCCTATGCCCCGGAGCTGAATCCAGACGAAGGGGTTTGGTATCAGGCGAAGCGAAAACTGTCCAATAGTTGTCCCAAGGACAGTGACGAACTCATGGAGGACATCATCCGGTCGATGAACGGAGTTCGAAGATCGCAGAAGAAGCTACGGGGCTGCATCGAGCAGTCCGAGCTGCCTTCTTTTTTGCACTAAGGCATTGCATTATTTATACGTAGCTCAATATTCCGCACAATCACGCGCGACGTCCACTTCTGGATTCCGCTGCTTGTGCTTTTGGCAGGCTTGCTCTTCTTGCGTGAGTTTCGCTGAGGCGGAGAGGGATCGCTTGGATTCGGTTGCTACCGTTGCCGTTCACACTCCGATGCAAGCGAGCCGTCTGCGAACCTTGCAGGCCCTGGGAGTGTTCTGCGGGTTCGCTGCGGGTGCGTGGCTGGGCGGAGCCGAAGCGCCGATCAAAATCGTCAACGCCGGAGTCTCTCCAATCACAGTTTCATTCATCATGGTGGCGGGAGTTTTCTTGGCCCGCTGGAGCATCCCAGCAATTATCTGCGGTACGTCCTATGTTCGCAACGACGTGCGCCAGGCGCCTCACCTGATCATTTGGGCGGTGCTCGCGGGATGCATGTGGGCGGTGGCCAACACCATGACCATCTATGCGATCCGCGGTGTCGGCCTCAGTATTGCCTTTCCTTTGTGGAATACAAACAGCTTGCTGGGAATCTTCTGGGGAATTGCTTTGTTCAACGAACTGCGCCAGGCAGGCGGGTACCGCTGGTTCGGTGTCCTGGGGGGAGCGCTAAGTATGTTCGGAGGAGCAACATTGCTGGCTTTTGCGTCCTCCACGCAAGCTCCAGCGGGCAAGGCCACTCTCAGCGTGATAGCGGCCCTCGGCGCGGGCATTCTGTGGGGAACCATGTACATCCCTTATCGAAAAGCTTATTTAACCGGGATGAATCCCCTTTCTTTCATAACATTTTTTACCGTGGGGGAATTAGCAACGATGACAGCGCTGGCCCTGAGCTATAGGGGAGCGATCCCTCTGTGGCATGAAATTGTGGGCGCACGAACCGTGCTGTTTTGGCTGATGTTGGGCGGTTTCGTTTGGGTGATAGGAGATCTATTTCAGCAATACGCTGCGAAGTACGTTGGCATCAGTCGCGGGGTCCCACTCTCCAACACCAATCAGCTCTGGGGACTGCTGTGGGGCATCCTCGTCTTTCATGAGCTACAGGGCGGGAGCCAGAGAGTGTATGCGCAAGTGATCGGCGGATCGATGCTGATGGCGCTGGGAGCTGTCGCAATTGCGTTGTCCTCGGCCACTGACCGAGAGCACTCGCGATGGCAAGATGCGGCGGAACGAGAAGGCAAACGGTACGGGATCGAAGGCGCCTATGTGCGGGCCGCCATGGAGGGTAGGGAGTTCCAGCAAGCCCCGAGCCGTAGAAGCTTTATAGACTGGCTGCTTGTCTGCGGCGTCACCGCTATTTTCGTGACGCTTGCTGCGATGGCGCGGCTTCCGCGCGTCGACATCGATTTGAGATGGGCAGCCACAGTTTCTGTAGCCATGCTTTTGCTTCTGGTAGGCTGTGGGATCGCTCTTTGGCGTATCACTCGGTTCAGCTAGACCAGAAACACCGCCGCATGGCGCGATCGATTTGCGCGGATGCTCCCAACCGCGCCGCGCGTCAAGAGAGTTGGGTGAAAGGAGAGAAGCGTTTGATGGAATCATTTCGGGCGTGCAGATGCCTCGCCAAAAAGCTTACAATCCCGTGAATAGTGGAGATACGCGACAGAGATATGCACGAAATGCTGCGTCGGTTCTACGGATACGGTCGCTGGGAAGTGCCATATTGGTTTATCCGCCCCGCGCCCGGCATGGCTCGTAGCGAAAACAACGACCTCAGGCCGCAGGCGTAAAGTGTGACCAGGCCTCGATGATATTGGATAAGATTGCAGTGGCTTTCCGATTTCGGCAGGAGATACACCGGCGCAGCCGTGATAGTCCTCGCCGAGCGAAGCGTTTGTTTCTAACGTTTCACTGACTTCACCTCATTTTCTCTGCTGCACCCCCTCACCTAGCCCCTAGTCCCGCTGTGCTCTTCTGTGTTTCGTATATAAGGCCACCCCAGCAAAATACGCCCTTAGGAACACTCGCGAAACCGCGGGGAAAGCAGCGGCAGACGTCCGCACAAAGGTTCGTGTCCGAGTTGACACGCGGCGTTGTGCCCAACCGAGATGTCACAGTGGACCGCAAACCGCGCAGTCGATCATTGGATGGATTACCGAAAGGCCAACTAACCGGCCGCGACGAACGAATTCAGGAAGGTGGGTTGGCCCTGGCCCTGCTCGCCCCGGCCACTCATTGCGATTGACAAGGGAACGTTCCTTTGCCATATTGTCAAAGCGGTTAGCAAGATTACTCTGAGGACCCCTTATTCGTGTCCAGACGGTGCTCTAGCCGCGTGGGAGAACGACATGAGCGAAACTGAATCTCTCGTCCACTCCCGGAGTCTGTCTCCGGAACAGGCCGGCGAACTGCTTCATTTGCCGCGCCAGAAGGCCATGTGGGAGTGGATGAGCTTCTTCGTCCGACGGCTGTCTCCCGGTGGAACTTACCAGGCCAACACCGACGGCGAGGAAGCGGCATTTGTTCTCCTTGGGGGGGTGTGTGTAGCCGATTGGGGGCAGGGGGCGCAGCGCATCGGAAAGCGGAAGAATGTCTTCGATGGCTTTCCTTACGCACTGTACTTGCCCAGCGGGAAGAGCGTAAGTCTTACTGCGGAATCCGCATGCGAAATCGCCGAATGCCGGGTGCCTTCAAACGCTCACCTCGAGCCAAAACTGGTCACTCCTCACGACGTAGCCAGCAGCCTGCGCGGAGGAGGCAACGTTTCACGCCAGATCGTCGACGTCATCGCGCCTGCCTTTCCCGCGGACAAACTAATTGTGGTCGAGGTTTATACACCCGGAGGAAACTGGTCGAGTTACCCGCCCCATAAGCATGACGTGCACGATCCGCCCCGGGAAGTCGATCTCGACGAGATCTACTACTACCGCATGAACCAGCCAGAGGCCTTCGCCTTCCAGCATCTTTATTCGGGGCAGAATTCAGCCGAGCGAACTGTGAAAGCCAAAGACGGGGATGCGGTCCTCGTCCGTAGCGGCTTTCACCCGGTGGTCGCTGGGCCGGGATATGACGTGTATTACCTGAATTTCCTCGCAGGATCGTCTCGTACGATGGCGGTAACCGAGGACCCCCAACATGTTTGGATACGTTCCACGTGGAAGGAAACTGATCCACGCTTGCCGATGGTGAGAGGATGATCATGACCCGCAGGATTGGGATGGTCTTAGATTGTGGCAACTGAGGCGGAGCGATCTGAAATGGGGGGATCCAAGTGCATTCGACAACCGCCGCGCCCGCGTTAAGAGAGCCGAAATTGAAGAGGGTCCTGGGTCTCTGGGACCTGGTCTACTATGGCGTCATACTTACCTCGCCCATCGCAGTGGTACCGATGTTTGGCGAGGCGCAAGTTCTTTCGCGGGGTCACGCGGTGGTGACTCTGCTGGCCGCGATGGTGGCGATGACCGCGACGGCCGTGAGCTTTGGCCGCATGGCGACCGTTTATCCGTCTGCGGGATCGGTTTATACCTACGTCAGCCGGGCGTTTAACCCTCAGATTGGCTTCGTGCTGGGTTGGGCCATGTTCCTGGAGTATCTCTTCCAACCCCTGCAAAACAGCCTGTACGCGGCGCTGACGATCCAGAGGCTGCTGCCGCATATCCCTTTCGCCCTGCTGTCAGCGCTCGCAGTTGGCTTTATGACGTTGCTGTGCTGGTTTGGAATCCGCACGACCGCGCGCGCCAACGAGATCTTGTTGGCCTTCATGTCCATCGTAATGATCGGTTTCCTCGGTGAAGCAATCTATTACATCTTCGCGCACCAGCATTGGCAGGGGTTCCTTTCGACTCAGCCGCTCTATGATCCCAGAACGTTTAGTGTGCGCGCTATTGCCGCAGGTACGGCCCTGGCTGCTACCACCTATATCGGCTTCGACGGGGTTAGCATTCTTGCTGAAGAAGTCGAAAATCCGAAGCGAAACGTCTTGCTGGCGTCCGTCCTAGTGTGTGTGTTCACGGGATTGTTCGCAGCCTTCCAGGTTTTCCTGGCGGTGCGAGTTTGGCCCGACTACCGCACCCTTGTCAATCCGGAAACCGCCTTCATGGACGTAGCGCGAGTGGTAGGCGGTTACAACCTTTTTCTTGGGTTCGGCGTGGTTCTGTTGGTGTCGAGCCTGGCCTGTGGTCTGGCTGGCTTATTGGGCGCGGTGCGCCTGCTCTACGGCATGGGTCGTGACAATGTTCTGCCTCGAAAAATATTCGGCCATCTGAATGCTGAGCGAGGTAATCCGACGTACAACGTGGCTATCGCCGGTGGCTTGGCGTATCTTGGCACGCTGACCATGCAGTGGGAGAGGGCGGTTGAAGTCATGAATTTTGGAGCCCTGATGGCATTCATGGCCGTGAACCTGGCGGCTGTCCGGCATTTTGGGTTTACTCCCGGGCTGCCGGGAAAACGAAATCTACTGTTCGACGTGATTACCCCGAGTTTGGGATTTCTGTTTTGCCTGGTGATCTTTCTAGGTTTGCAGGGATCGACGCTGGTAGCGGGCGCGATCTGGTGCGGGGTGGGTGCGCTCTACGTGGTTTTGAAAACAAGAGTGCTCGGGGAGACCGTAGTGATCGATTTCAGTGAATCCTAGGCAGCCATTTATCCGACGAGTGAGGCGCACTTAGCGATGATTCAACCATCGGACGATTGGTATCGTCCGGACATCTCGCGCAAAGAACTCAAGGAGTTGATGAGACGCGACGACGCGCAAGGCCTTATCGACTTCGGAATTTGGGGACTGTGTCTGGCTGCCAGCGGCTACGCGGCGTACCTGGCGGTTGGCACCCACTGGGTGATTCCCGCATTTTTCGTTTACGGTACGATCTACAGTTCATGCGATGCTCGTTGGCACGAATGCGCCCACGGAACTCCGTTCAAGACACGCTGGCTGAATGAGACGTTCTATCAACTCTCGTGTCTCATGAACATGAAAGAGGGCACCTTCACCCGTTGGAGCCACACGCGACATCACACGGAAACGATCATGGTCGGCATCGACCCAGAGATCCAAGTGATGCGGCCGGCCAACCTCACCAGAGTTCTGCTTGACTTCCTCTGGATCCCTGATGCGATCCACATGTTCAAGGTGATGATTCTGCATGCGCTGGGTCTCCCCGGCAGAGAAGCAAGAGAGTTCGTGCCACAAAGCGAGTGGCGGAAGATGTTCTGGTGGTCGCGTTCCTATCTCCTCATCTATGCGGGGATGATCGGCTGGTCCATCGGCATCCGAAGTTGGCTTCCGGTGCTGTTTTTTCCACTGGCGCGACTCTACGGGGGCTGGCTACACCAGCTTTTTTCGCTGACTCAGCACGCCGGTCTGGCCGAGAACGTGCGCGATCACCGCCTCAATTCACGCACGGTAAAACTGAATCCGGTTTTTCGTTTTCTCTACTTCAACATGAATTACCACATTGAACACCATATGTTTCCGATGGTTCCATTTCACGCGCTTCCAAACCTTCATGAGCGGGTTCGCTGCGACCTGCCATACACCTATTCTGGCCTAATGGACGCATTCAGGGAGATTGTTCCAGTGCTGATCAGGCAGTCGACAGACGCAAACTACTTTATGCTCCGCGAGCTTCCAAAGCGTGGCGAGTCAGGGCATTTATCGCCCGCTGAGTCGCCGTCGGATGCTCAAGGGACAAGCGCCCTCACACCAGGTGGAGCGAACTATGTCTGATCCGGCCATATCCTGGCTTGTGGTTGGTCGCGCGGAAGACATCGACGAGGAGGACGTCGTCCAGTTCGAGCACGGCGGGAAGATATACGCCGTCTACCATACGCCGAGTGGATTTCATGCAACCGATGGAATTTGCACGCATGAGAACGCCCATTTGGCGGATGGCCTGGTGGTTGGGGAGATCATCGAGTGCCCGAGACATCAAGGGCGGTTTCACATTCCTTCCGGCAAAGCCAAGGGAGCTCCTGCCTGCGTAAACCTACAAACTTATCCCATCAAGATCGAGGCAGGCCAGATTCACGTCGGTCTTCCCACGTTCCCTGGTTGAGGTTTGGTCGAGGTCTAGTCCTGGGCCCGGAGCATTCCGTCCCGATAGTCCGCCATTCTGCGGTAGACTAACATGCATTTCGGAAGAACCAATTGGGAGCCAACCGGGTTGAAACGTTCCGCGGCAACAATTCGCGACGTGGCCAAAGCGAGTGGTTTTTCATCCACCACGATCTCCATCGTCTTGAACAACGCGCCCCTGGCTCGATACATACCACCAACCACCAAGAAAAAGATCGAAACCGCCGCCAAGAATCTGGGGTATCGGCCGAATTTTATTGCCAGCTCTCTTCGAAGCCAGCGCACTCACACTGTAGGGGTCATGGTTTTCGACATGACCGACCCGTACTGCGCGCTGATTCTGCGCGGCATCGAGAATTGTCTGTACCAATCTAACTTCCTTCCCATACTTACCGATGCGCACAATCAGCGCAGCCGATTCGAGCGCTACTTGGAGATGATGTTGGACCGCCGCATCGAAGGACTGATTCTACTGGCCAACTGGCTCTTCCTCGACATCAACCTTATTGCCGATCTTAAGAAGAGCAGTATCCCCACCGTTTCGATCGGCAGTGAGTTGCGCACAGACTCGGTGAGTTCGGTGATCGTTGACAACGAGTTGGGCGGGCGCCTGGCCCTGGAGCACCTCTGTTCTCTCGGCCACCGGAAAATTGCTTTCATTCGCGGACCGAAGTCGCTGTCCGACAGCCAGCCACGCTGGAAGGGAGCCCGCTCGTTTGCCCAATCGAACGGCTTTGATTTGGACTCCCGATTGATCATGGAGCTGCCTAACTCTACCGATGCCATCTCAAGCTTTGATGTGGGGTACAAACTAACAGAGGAACTGATGAAGCGGCATCGAAATTTCACGGCGATCATGGCCTTCGATGACTTGGCTGCATTTGGAGCGATCCGGGCGTTGTCGAAGGCCGGCATCCGCGTCCCGGAACAGTGCTCGGTCATTGGCTTCGATGACGTAGCTCCCGCCGCTTTGTACACCCCGGCATTGACCACGGTCCGCCAGCCTATGGAGAACATGGGGACGATCGCAGTCAGCCTCATTGTTGACGGAATCAACTCTCTTCTGGAAAAGCGAGAAGTCAGCGTCGTCCACAGGAGGATTGCTCCGGAACTGGTCATCAGGGAATCAACCCGCGGTTTATCTTAGCCGGTGTGCGCCGCCATCACACCTCTCCACACCCGTATGATTTTCCTGCCCCTGGCCTCAAGATTCCATGCAAGCGGACTGACCCCACCGGGGCGCGGCAGGCATTATGGCTTCTGGCCCCTCTCCATGATTCCCACCGGCACCTTGCCGGCGTGCAGCATAAAGCCGCAGGATTCACGCACCCGCAGTTGCGGCATCAGGTTCACGGTGATGGGTTGGGTGCGCTTGCCCTGGATGCGCTCCAGAAGAAGTCGTACAGCTGCGTCACCGAGTTCATACTTCGGCAATTCGATAGTCGTCAGGCGCGGACGAAAGCACGCCAGCCACGGGTAATCGTCAAAGCTGACGAGCGCAAAATCTTCAGGACACCTGAGACCGATTTCATCCGCTGCGCTCATGAATCCAATGGTCATCAAGTAATTGGTCACCAGCACAGCATCCGGCCGATGCTGCAGCAAGGCATGCCCGGCGCGATGACCGGATTCGATGCGATAGTCCCCTTCAAAGGTTAGCTGCGGCACATACTCAAGCCCCCACTCTTCCAAGGCGGCGCAGTACCCTTGGCGGCGGGCACGGGCATTGCTGACACTCAGGGGGCCGCTGACGAATGCGATTTTCCTGTGGCCAATGCGCGCAAGATGAGAGATGGCATCGATCGCACCCTGTCTGTCATTGGTCTGGACGAGATCGGTTTTCAGACCCGGACAGGTTCTCATCAATAAGACGATCGGAACCTTGGCCTCGTCCAACATCCGGCGTTGAGCAACCGTAAATGCGGCAGGAGTTTTATTTAGAATGATTCCGTCGACCCGCTTTGAAATCAAGAGATCCAGGTAGACCGCTTCCTTGTCTGCTTTGTCGTCGCTGTTGCAGAGCAGCATGCTGTAGCCCGCCTTCTGGGCGGCATCCTCAGCAGCACGCACAATGGCGGGAAAGAAAGGATTAGCGATGTCGGTCACGACCATGCCCAGCGTGTGGGTTTGCTGTTTGGCGAGACTGCGGGCCAGTAAATTAGGACGGTAATTCAGCTTGCGGATAGCAGCTTCCACGCGACGAGCCAAGGTCGTGCTAACCCGGCCGGTGTCGTTGATCACCGCCGACACTGTGAATACCGAAACTTTGGCTTCGCGGGCCACATCGTAGATGCTTGGTGCCTTGGAAGTCCGGTTCGCGGTTCGAGTTCGCTTTGCGTTCTTAGTCATAAGAAATTACGACTGTACAACAACAATTGAGGCTTCCCCAAGCCTGCGGTACAACAACACGTCGGTCGTAACATTCAATACATATTACGATGTCGGTACGGTCGGCGGTGGTGTCTTGTTGGTAAGAAACTGAGGTGAAGCAACTCTTATCGACACTGGGACGCGTTTCGCAATAGAAACTAACCCCTTATGGAAAGCCTCGCTTTACCTCAAACTACGGATCGAGCAAGAAGAGTGAAAGACTGCCCTTCCTCTTTGCATTCATTCATCCTGCACAAATAACTGATGACTTCTATTAGAGATCACCCGATATCTAAGCGATTTGGAGCTTTGAAAAAAGCCTGGTGGCACTTTGCCTCGAATTGCAGTATTCTTTGTGGCAGCGCGGCGCTCCAAGTAGCGTCGTCACGGGCACGCCGAGTTCCTATCGCGTCCTAGCGAAGGGCGGAGCGCGTGCGCCGGCGGACGAAAGATCGTCGCAACTGGAGTAGGGAAACCATGACGCGAAGACTGACGATGGCGCAGGCCGTCATCCAATTCCTGAAAGTCCAATACGCGTCACGCGACGGAATCGAGAACCTGTTCTTCGCGGGCTGCTTTGGCATCTTCGGCCATGGCAATGTGGCTGGGATCGGGCAGGCTCTGCAGCAAAACTTGGACTTCCCCTACTACCTGTGCCGCAATGAGCAGGCGATGGTGCATACGGCCGCAGGGTTCGCAAAAATGAGCAACCGCCTTCGGACTCTGGTGTGCACCACTTCCATTGGTCCGGGCGCCACCAACATGGTGACCGGCGCAGCAGGTGCGACCATTAACCGTGTTCCGGTGTTGCTGCTTCCCGGCGACATTTTTGCCCGCCGGAATGTAGCTCCTGTCCTGCAGCAATTGGAGTCGCCTTCCACCCAGGATGTTTCCGTCAACGATTGTTTCAAGCCGGTTTCGCGCTATTGGGATCGCATCCAGCGGCCCGAACAAGTTTTGACTTCTCTTCCGGAAGCGATGCGAGTGCTGACTTCGCCCGCGGAGACCGGAGCTGTGACCCTGGCTCTGCCCCAGGATGTGCAGGCCGAGGCCTTTGATTATCCGGAAGAATTCTTCCGGCGCCGCACCTGGGTGGTTTCCCGGCCCCGCCCCGATGCTGCTCTATTAAATCAAGCTGTCGAGTGGATTCGTGCGGCCCAACGACCGCTGATAATCGCAGGCGGTGGTGTCATCTATTCCAATGCAACGGAAGTCCTGGCGGGTTTTGCTGCCCGCACTGGCATTCCGGTGGCGGAGACCCAAGCTGGAAAGGGTGCACTTAACTTCGATCACCCTCAGTCCGTTGGTGCGGTCGGAGTCACCGGAACGTCGGCCGCCAATCGATTGGCCCGCAGCGCAGACTTGATTCTGTCATTCGGTACGCGCTACAGCGATTTCACGACCGCCTCAAAAACAGCTTTTCAGAATCCCGACCTGCGTCTCATCAATGTAAACGTTGCCGAATTCGACGCCTTCAAACACGCCGCTTTGCCGCTGGTCAGTGATGCTCGCGCGACTTTGGAGGAGTTCTCAACAGGGCTAGCCTCATATCGCGTATCCGAAGACTACCGCTCGGAGATATCGCGTCTCCGTGGCGAATGGACAGCCGAAGTAGACAGGATTTACCGCCGACGGCAAGGCCCACCGCTTAGTCAGGGAGAAGTGATCGGGCTGCTTAATGCGACTCTCGGTCCGCGCGATGTGATCGTATGTGCAGCCGGCAGTCTTCCCGGTGATCTGCATAAACTCTGGTGCACTCGTGACCCCAAGAGCTACCACCTGGAGTACGGTTACTCCTGCATGGGCTACGAAATCGCCGGCGGCCTGGGAGTGAAAATGGCTGATCCCAGCCGGGAGGTTTACGTGCTGGTAGGTGACGGCTCGTATCTCATGATGGCCCAGGAGATCGCGACATCCTTGCAGGAGAACGTCAAGCTCAACATCGTCTTGCTCGACAACCACGGCTTCTCCAGTATTGGGGGCCTGAGCCGTGCTTGCGGCAGTGAAGGATTCGGCACGAGGTACCAATATCGTGATCAAGGAAAAGCTGGCGCCGTGATTCCCGTCGATTTCGTGGCTAATGCGGCCAGCCTGGGCGCGCATGCGTTGCGGGCGCGGACTCACGAAGAGCTGGCTGAGGCGGTGGCCGGTTTGAAAGAACAAACTCGCACCTCGGTCGTAGTAGTAGAGACGGACTATTACGATGCTGTTCCGGGCTACGAGTCATGGTGGGACGTAGCGATCGCTGAGGTCTCTGAGTCGGAATCAGTTCAGGAGGCCCGGCGTGATCATGTCGAGGGCAGGAAGCGGGAAAGATATTTCTGGCCGCAGCAGCGGTGAGGCTGAGGGTTGAGTGAATGAGTAGAGTTCAACAGTTGCGGTTTGATGAGCGCGCGCTTCATGACCGCTTTGTCAAAGCGCGAAGGCTTTCGGAGAAGAACCGGCATGCGTAAATTGGGAATCGGCGTACTCGGGGTGGGGGAAATGGGCCGACGCCACGCGGAAAACATCCGACGCCTGGTACCCGGCGCTCGCCTTGTGGCCGTCGCCGACGTCGCTGTGACCCGGGCCAAGGAGGTTGCAGCTAGACTTGAAATCGAGCATTCATTCGGTAGCTTTGAGGACATGCTCGCACACAAGGACATCGACTGCGTCGTGATTGCCACACCCGACAAGTTCCACGCTCAGGCGATCCGCACTGCGGCCGCAGCTCAAAAACACATTCTCTCTGAAAAACCTCTGGCGTTGAGCCTCGCTGACGCGCGTGCCGCTTTGGATGCAGTTGCTCAAGCTGGCGTCCACCTGCAGGTTGGTTTCATGCGCCGTTACGATCCCGCTTACGCGGCAGCGATGAAAAGAATTGAAGCTGGCGAAATCGGGGAGCCCGTCATCTTCAAGTCGATTGGGCGCGACAAAGATGCTCCTCCGATCTCCGCTTATCAGGCAAAGCTCAACGGCATGTTGCTCTACAACAACACGATTCACGATTTCGATCTTGCCCGCTGGCTCATGCAGGATGAGGTCACGGAGGCACACACCTATGCGACCGTCGCGATACGCCCTGACGTTGCGCAGTACGGCGATATTGTCGCCAGCGTGGTGAACCTGAAGTACCGGCGTGGTGCAATTGGCAACATCGAATCTTTTGTGCAATCGACCTACGGCTACGATATTCGCACGGAGATCGTCGGATCCGCCGGATCGATTCTGGTCGGAAGCATCCAACAAACGGTGGCAATTTTCCTGACAAAGAATGGCGGGACGCAAACTCTTGCCGACCACTTCCTCACACGCTTTACGGATGCGTATGTAGCAGAGGTCAGGGATTTTGTTGACAACATGTTGAACGACCGCCCGCCTCGAGTGACAGGCGACGATGGGCTGCGTGCCCTCGAGATCGCGGTGGCAGCTGAGAATTCTTATCGGGAAGGCAAATCATGTGGCGTGAGCCAGGCAGCACGCTGACGGCAACTGGCAGCTGGAGGATTTCATGACCCAAACAATCACCCCTGTAACCTACAAGAGTCCACTGCATGAAATGACCCAAACGACTCCGACCAGTCTGTGGAACGACTCGGCCTCGATCCAGGAGCTTACATATTCGATCGAACACGGGGCGGTAGGAGCCACTTGCAATCCGGTCATCGTGCTCGGCGTCCTCAAGAAGGAAATGAGCTTCTGGAAGGATCGCATTCGCAGCTTGATTGAAGAACGTTCTACCGCCACCGAGGATCAAATCGGCTGGCAACTGGTTCGTGAAGTCTCAGTCAAGGCGGCTGGCCTGCTGAGGCCGGTCTTCGAGGCGCACCAAGGCAAGAACGGTCGGCTTTCCATACAGACTGACCCAAGATTATTTCGAGACACGAAGGCCATCGTGGAGCAGGCCGAAGAATTCAACCGGCTCGCCCCCAACATGATCGTCAAGATTCCGGTGACGAACGCTGGAATTCCGGCGATTGAGGAAGCTACCTATCGGGGCATCAGCATCAACGCTACGGTTTCCTTCACCTTGCCGCAATGCATCGCAGTCGCCGAGGCGGTAGAACGCGGACTAAAACGGCGTGAGCGCGAAGGAAAAAACATAACCACAATGGGACCGGTCTGCACGATTATGGTGGGCCGCCTCGATGACTGGCTGAAAGTGGTAGTTGAGAAAGAGAGCATTGCGATCGATCCCGGGTACCTCGAATGGGCGGGAGTTGCGGTGTTCAAGAAGGCGTATCGGATTTTTCGTGAACGCGGCTACCGGATTCGTCTCCTCTCTGCGGCCTTTCGCAACCACATGCACTGGAGCGAACTGATCGGCGGCGACATTGTGATTTCACCGCCATACTCGTGGCAGGTCCGCTTCAACGCCAGTGACATCGAGGTCCGTCCTCGCATCGACAATCCGGTGGACCGGCGAATGGTTGAGGAATTGTCGAAGAAATTTTCCGATTTCCGGCGTGCTTACACCGAGGGGGGCATCCCTGTCGAAGAGTTCGATTCCTTCGCTCCCAGCCGCCGCACCCTCCGCCAGTTCATCGCCGCGTGTGGTGAACTCAATGCGTTGGTGCGCGACTTTATGATTCCAAACCCGGACGTCGCGTGATATGAAGCAAGTCATCGGCGTGGGTGTCATCGGGATGGGTTGGATGGGAACGGTACACAGCCGCTCCTATCTCGCCGCCGCCGATCGCTTCCACGATAGCGGCATCGAGGCAAGGCTCGTTGTCTGCGCTGATGAAGTTGAAGAGAGAGCCAAGGAAGCCAAGGAGCGATTTGGCTTCGAAGGGTACACAACCCGCTGGCAAGATGTGATCGCCGACCCGCGAGTTGAGGTTGTGAATGTCGCAACGTCGAATTACATGCACCTTGAGATTGTGAAAGGCGCTGCGGCTGCCGGTAAGCATATCTTCTGTGAAAAACCCGTGGGCAAGGATCCGCGCGAGACCGCCGAGATCGAGCGCTTGTCCCACGAGGCGGGTGTTCTTACCTTCGTTGGGTACAACTACCGCTGGGCTCCCATGGTCCAGTACGCGCGACAACTGGTCGGCGATGGAAAACTCGGCAAAGTCACTCACTTCCGAGGCCGTTTCCTTGCAGGCTACGCTTCCAACCCTCAGACGGTGCTCTCCTGGCGCTTTCAGCACCAATTCTCCGGGTCGGGAGTCTCAGGGGATCTGCTCTCACATGTCGCAGATATGGCCCTCTTCCTTGCCGGTCCGATCCGGCGGGTGGTGGCGAATCGAGAAACTTTTGTCAAACGCCGTCCCTCGGCCGCGTCCCTCGCGCAATCCGCCGCGCCCGTCGCGCACTCCGCCGCGGTGACGAGCGGCCCCCTGCAGGATGTCACCAACGAGGACTATGTGGGCGCTCTGGTGCAATTCGCCAATGGCGCTCAAGGGAGCTTGGAAGTCTGCCGCGTGATTCAGGGACACAAATGCGACTGGTCCTTCGAGGTGGAGGGCACCCAAGGGGCTGTGAGCTGGAACTTCGAACGTATGAACGAGCTGAACATTTTCTGCCCGGACGGAAATGCGGCGCACGACGGATACACCCGCATCGTGAGTGCTCCCGGCCATCCCTTCCACGCCCAATTCAATCCTGCAGCCGGCACAGGCCTGGGCTACGATGACCTGAAAACGATCGAAGCGTACCAGTTCCTCAAGTCGATTGCAGAAAAACGCCAAGGAAAACCTGGGTTTGCCGAAGCTTTAGGTGTGGCGAAGGTTTTGGCAGCGATCGAGCGCAGTTGGGAGACGGAAAGCTGGCAGAACGTCGAAAGCGACGGTTCGTAGTGATTGCAGGATTCGCGCGATTCCCGAGCGAGTCACAATTTCCTGAAAGGATTCAACACGTGCCGGTGTCAAAACGTATTGGATACGCTGTGGTAGGTCTAGGTAGCATCGCGGAGACCTCCGTCCTCCCCGCATTCCGCAACAGTAAGACGTCGAGACTGGTGGCCCTGGTGAGCCATGATAAGTCGAGGGCCCAACGACTCGGGGCGAAGTTTGGGGTTAAGCACTGCTACGCTTACGAAAACTACGATGAGTGTCTCAGCCAATCTGGTGTCGATGCGATTTTTGTCGCGTCGGTGAATGGCGCTCATGCCGAACAGACGATTCGAGCTGCGGCGGCAGGCAAACATGTACTCTGCGAAAAACCCATGGCTAACTCGGTCGAAGATTGCCGTCGAATGGTGGAGGCCTGCCGAGCCAATCGCGTTCGTCTGATGATCGCTTACCGCAAGTACTTTGAGCCGGGTAGTGTAGCGCTAAAGAAACTAGTCACTAGCGGTAAGCTGGGCCGCCTCAGGCACATTTTCTCAAGCTACACCGAGCACGTCGATCCCGGCAAAGCCAAGACCTGGCAACTGAACCAGGACCTCGCCGGAGGGGGCTCGCTGATCGACATTGGCATCTACTGTGTTAACACCATGCGTTGGATTGCCGGCAGCGCCCCAATCGATGCGACGGCCTACCGCTGGACCGATGACCCGAAACGCTTCAATGAAGTGGAAGATAGCATCGCCTTTCGCTTGACGCATCCCGAGGGCTTGGTCTGTCAAGGGACGTCCAGTTATAGCTCCAGGGCCGCTTCGTTTGTGCAGGTCCACGGTGACCTGGGCTGGGCAGCGCTGAATCCGGCCTTTGCTTTCGAAGAAGAGCGCCGTCTTTTTGGCAAGATCCGGGGCCGATGGTTCGAGCAGAAATTCGAAGTGATTGACGAGTTTGTTCTGGAACTCAACGCATTCACAAAATCGATTCACCAGGGACACGACCCGGAGCCCGATGGAATGGAAGGTTTGCGTGACATGGCCACGATTGAAGCCATCTACCGTTCGACGCGGGAGAACCGCACGGTTCGGATTGCCGGCTAACCGCCATCGATGTGCGATATCGCACGCATCACTCCTTGTTTCCTGTAAAAAAGAGCTTGACAGTCAGCGGTTCAGCACGCTATATGATAACCGGTTATTTAATTCCACGATGTCTTGCTTTCTGTTTCCGGGGTGAGCTAGCAGCGCATAACGTGTGGAGAGGAAATAACAATGGCAACGCGTCTGTGTTTCCAGGCAAGTCTTCTCGTTTGTGCGGTGGCGTTGTTAGTTGTTGTCCAACCGTTTGTTTTGGCGCAGGTGACCACCGGCGGAATTGTCGGCGTGGTTACCGACCCCTCGGGTTCGAGAGTACCGGGTGTTACGGTGACGATCACCGAGGTTCAGACGTCCACCTCGAACACGGTAAACACCAACGCTGATGGCTCCTACACCGCCGCGGACGTTAGGATTGGCACTTACAAAGTAGGCTTCAAGAAAGAAGGTTTTGAGCAGTTGGTCCAGTCCAACGTGGTGATCGGCATCGGACAGGTGGTTCGACTGGACGTTGCGCTGAAGGTCGGTGGCGTGACCCAAACCGTGGAAGTCACGGGCGCCGCTCCGCTACTGGACACTGAGACTTCTGCCTTAGGAACCACTGAAGACGAAAAACGCATCGTCGACCTGCCTTTGAACGGTAGAAATTTTTTCAAGCTTGCGTACCTTGGCCCCGGATCGAACCAGGGCGCCACAGGAACCAGCGCCGGAGCCGGATCCACCGATAACAACCGGCCTGGCATATCGTTGTCGGTGAACGGCCTTCGGGTATTCGATAATAACTTTCTTCTCGATGGACTGGACAACAACGAATTCGGCAATGGCACCGTGGTGATCCAGCCGCCGCCCGATTCCATTCAGGAGTTTCGCGTAGAGGAAAACTCGATGAACGCTGAATTCGGCCGGGGCGGCGCGATGGTCAACATCGTCCTCCGTTCCGGGACGAACCAGCTTCATGGTTCGGCGTGGGAATTCTTCCGGAATGACGTACTGGACGCGCGTAATTATTTCGCAACCAGTCAGTTGGGCTTCCAGAGGAACCAGTACGGCGGCCAGTTGGGCGGGCCGATCATAAAAGACAAGATGTTCATCTTCGGTTCGATCCAGCGGTCCGACATTCGCGAGGAGATACCATACATCAGCACAGTTCCCACCCAGCTGATGCATAGCGGGAATTTCAGCGATTTGGGAAACGTAAACATTCCGAACCCGTTCGTCCCGGGCACCTTCTTCGGCAACACAATTCCGACAGGCTCAATAAACGGCGTAGGTCAGAACATTGTCAATCTATTTCCTCTTCCGAATATTCCCGGGGCTGGGCTCACCAATAACTTCATTTTCAACGGAAAGTATAAATTCGATGAGACCGCCTTCGAGACCCGGTTCGACTACAACATTTCGTCGAAGGATCGTTTTTTTGCCCATTATGCGATTGCCACCCCCGATGCGACCAATCCCTCCAACTTCCCCAACGTGGACGGAGGGGCCGGCTCCGGCACCTCGAGCACTTTGGATAACAAGGTGCAAAGTCTGGCCTTAGACTGGAATCATATTTTCAATCCCGGTTTGCTCAACGACGTTCGGGCGGGATACATCCGCTTCAAGGACGCCACTCTGCCTATCGATTTCGGCTCGAATGCAGGGGATACCGTGGGAATTCCCAATGCCAACCATGGCGGCAATTCTTCTGGCTTGACCAAGATCATCATTGGCGGCTATCAGCAGCTTGGGGATTCGCTGTGGGTGCCGGAGACGATTGCGGAGAACGTTTACCAGCTTGCCGACACGCTGAGTTGGACGCACGGAAAACATTCTATGAAGTTCGGGGTTGATTTCCGGCGGCAGCAGCGAAACTTTTTCCAGCAGACGGCGCCCTCCGGCGAACTCCAGTTTTCCGGCCAGTATACAGGCGCGGCACTAGGAGGTCTCGGGCTCGCCGATGCCCTGCTTGGAATTACAAGTTCCACGCTGCAGGATCACCTTTTCGGAATCGTCGACCCAACGCGGTACTGGGACTTGTCAGAGTTCGTGCAGGACGACATCCGCGTGGCTCCCAATTTGACCCTGAATCTCGGCTTGAGGTATGAGGTCAGTTCGCCTGCCGGCGGACCCACCGTTGGCAATTTTAATCTGAACACCCTCACCGTCAACACCTCGTCCCATGGCGGAGTCGGATTCGACCTAACTGATTGGGCGCCGCGCGTGGGCTTTGCCTGGACGGTGCGCCCGAAAACCGTCATCCGCAGCGGAGGTGGGATTTTCTATGCTCCGGAAGGCAACATTTTCGACGACCTGGGTTTGAATCCGCCCTCCCTGGCAGTTCAGTCCTTCAATTACTCCACAGCAGTGGTTCCCAACCCTACCGTCCAGCTACTGCAGGCTTTCCCGGCCACATTCACCCCAATCGACCCCAATAATCCTACGGGAACAGTACGGACGACGGGGAAAATCGGGTCAACCTTCGATCCCGTTCGTAGGATTCCGCGGATTTACGAGTGGAATTTGACCGTTCAACAGCAATTCGGTCAAAACTGGGTCTTCCAAGTGGGGTACGTGGGCACCAACAGTTCAAACCTGTTTGACCACGAATCGTCGAACCTTAATCAGCCTCTGCAGCCCTTGGACACGAACTTCACTGGGACAGGCCTCTGTGGGTCCAACTTTGGGCGGCCCTACTACGCCACGCGACCCTGCCTGAATGTTGTGCTGCCACTTGACGTCGCACGGCTGAGCATGGCTTACAACGCATTCCAGACTTCCCTGCAGCATCGTTTCGCGGACGGCTTCAATGTTCTAGCTTCTTACACTTTCGCGAAATCGCTGGGGACTGCGGACGGCAACGTCAACCAGTGTGACATCCAAAACGCTCATAACGTTGGCGCGGAAAGAGGCCCTACCACCCCGGACTTCCGACATCAGTTGGTTGTGAGCTATGTCTACGATTTGCCTTACGGCAAAGGGAGGCACTTTGGAGCCGAAGCCCACGGCGTGACGCAGGCCGCTCTTGGAGGTTGGGAAGTTGCCGGAGTAACCACGGTACACAGCGGAGAAGCCTTCGATGTTCTGCTTAACTTCGATCCTACCAACACCGGGGCGTTCCCGCCGCGTCCGGATATGATTCACAACCCTAAAGATTTCTCCTTTGACATCGCTGGACAGGCAGCGCTCGGCTGCACCAAACCGGGTCACCAGACTCTCGATTGCTGGTTCAATCAGGCCGCTTTTGTTCTTCCTCCGCTTGCCCCCGGCCAGGCGGTCGCACACCTGTTCGGGGACGCGGAACGCGCCGTGCTGCGCGGTCCCGACCTGGTGAACTTTGACTTTTCGATTTACAAGACGTTCCCTCTGACTGAAAGATTTGCACTGGTTTTCCGATCTGAGTTCTTTAACATCTTCAACCACCCTAACTTCAACCTTCCGAATGTGGGATCCGGTGGCGGAAGTAGCGGCGCTGGGTTTTCGAATGTAGCCGGAGGTGCAGCCATCACCCAGACGATTCCGGATGCCCAGCGGGAGATCCAGTTCGGCATGAAGCTCCAGTTCTAGGCTGTCGGCTGCTCAGGAACTGATGTGCCGCGAAGGCCGAATTGGCGCGACAGGGAGATTTCTCCAGGGGGACGTGAGTGCCCTCTTTGGATAAGAAGGTCCAAGGATGGCTATCAAGGTCGCAAGCGCACCGATAAACTGGGGAATCATGGAGCACGTCGACCTCCCTCCTGACTATTCCTACAACCGGGTTCTGGATGAAATCAAGGCCGCCGGTTACTCCGGCACCGAACTGGGTCCGTATGGATTTCTTCCTACTGACTCTGCGTTGCTTCGCGACGAACTGGCGAAGCGCCTCCTCACACTTTGTTCAGCGTTTGTGGACATCGAACTCGGCAACAAAGATGCACACGCCGCCGGCTTGGCTTTCGTAACCCGCTCGGCGAAGCTGATTAGCCAAGCTGGCGCGCGACTCCTGGTGCTTTCCGACAAGATCACTCCTGAGAGGAATGCTACGTCCGGGCGCCGTGACGATGCGAACCAGATCTCCTGGAGTGAAGCCGAATGGCAGGCGGCTGCAGCCGCGATCCGCGAAGTCGTCAAATGCTGCAGGGCTGTGGGCCTGAAGGTGGCCTTTCATCACCACGTCGGCAGCCACGTGGAAACTCCCGAGGAAATTGATCGCCTTTTCTCCCAGTTCTCCGCGGATGAGCTGGGCCTTTGCCTGGATACCGGCCACTACGTATATGGCGGTGGCGACACGATTGCGTTCCTTGAGAAGCACGTTGCTCGCGTCTGGTGCGTGCACTTGAAGGACATGTATGACGAGAAGGCAGCCGAAGCACGCCAGCAGCGGATGAATTTTCACGCGGCGATTCGGCACGGAGTCTTCTCGCCGTTGGGAAAAGGAAGCATCGATTTTCCCCGCGTAATCTCTCTTCTGCAGCGCGGTAATTTTGACGGCTGGGTAGTGGTTGAAGCCGATGTGCTGCCCGGTGGCGTTGGGGCCGACGCGCCTTTAGCCAATGCCAAGGCAGGTAGAGAGTATCTGCACCGGCTTGGGATCTGAGGTCAAGCGCCGGTCGCGGTGACCGCCCAAGAGTGGCCTATGTTAGGCACGGGCGTCCACGCCTGTACGGCAGCGTGATGAAATTCATACTCAGTCAGAGTTTCCCTGCGTGCCGGTTTGTCTTTCTCTTCTCTAATGCCGCATTTAGAATGTCGCTATGTTGAACCGAAGACGGTGGCTCCAGGGCATGGCCGCGGCCGCGACCGGTTGTCTGCTGCGTCCGTTGTCCGCTGAAGCATTTCCCTTCGCCACGATTCCCAGCTATTCTCCCCGGTTTGTCGACGTCGCAAAGGAGGCAGGGCTCGCGTCAAAAACCGTTTTGATTGGTCATGAGAGCAAAGACTTTCTGCTTTCTACGACCGGCGGCGGTATCGCGCTGTTCGACTATGACAACGATGGTTGGCTGGATATCTTCGTCGTCAACGGCTGGGGTCTGAAGGATTTTCCCAAAGGCGAGGAACCCACAAACCACCTCTACCGTAACAACCGCAACGGGACTTTTACCGATGTCACCGAAAAAGCAGGATTGGTGCGGCACGGCTGGGGCCAGGGGGTTTGCGTCGGGGACTACGACAATGACGGCAACCTGGATCTTTTCGTCACTTATTACGGCAGGAACGTGCTTTACCACAACAATGGCAACGGCACCTTCACCGATGTGACCCGCGATTCGGGCCTGCTGCAACCCGAGCTGCACTGGAACACAGGCGCTGCATTTCTGGACTACAACCGCGACGGTCATCTTGATCTGTTCGTTTGCAATTACGTTGACTACGAATACGGTACGAAACTCTACGAGAGTAATCCTGCTCTCGTGGGCGAGCAGTCACCGGTGATCTACGGCATCGCGGGCCTTAAAGGAACCAAAAACTTCCTCTACCGAAACAACCACGACGGCACCTTCACGGATGTTTCCGATGCGGCTGGGATCAGTAAGGCCGGTCTCACCTATGGCTTCACGCCCTGCGTGGCTGACTATGACAACGATGGCTGGCCCGACATCTATGTCGCGAACGACTCAACCTCCAGCCTGCTTTTCATGAACAACCACGACGCCACCTTTCGGGAGAACGGGATGCTCGCCGGTGTAGCTTACGACGCGAATGGCCGCACCCAGGGCGGAATGGGCGCTGATTCCGCAGACTACGACGGCGACGGGTTCGTGGACATCGTCAAGACAAACTTTTCCGACGAAATGCCGAACCTCTATCACAACGAGGGCAAGGCTTTCTTCACCGACGTGACTGCTCCCGCGGGACTGGGAGGCGAGACAAAATCAGTGAAGTGGGGAACCGGCTTCATGGACTTCGATGACGACGGGCAACCTGACATCCTGATTGTCAGTGGTTCCATCTACCCTCCGGGAACGGGCTTGCACCATCAACTCCCGCAGACTGAGAGCAAGCTCATTCTGATGCGTAATATTGATGGTCATCGCTTTGTAAATGTTTCTGACCAGGCGGGCCCGGCGTTCCTTGAATCTCGATGCGGTCGTGGTGCGGCCTTTGGAGATATCTTCAACTCAGGGCGCGTCGGCGTGGTGGTCAATAACCTGAACGATTATCCTTCGCTGCTGCGCAATCAATCACCCTCGACGAACTCGTGGCTGCTGGTGAAACTCGTCGGAACGACAACCAACCGTGCGGCCATAGGATCGCGTGTGGTCGTGACTGCGAACAATCGGCGTCAGGTGCAGGAGGTTCGCAGCGGCGGCAGTTTTTGTTCGCAGAGCGATCTCCGATTACATTTTGGGCTGGGCGCAGCGAAAGAGGCTCGGTTGCAAGTCCGCTGGCTGGGCGGCGCGGAGGAAACCCTGGAGCATGTTCCCGCGAATCGATTGGTTGTGATCCAGGAAGGCAAAGGGACCGTTTCACAGGAAGCATTTTGAACTTCTTCCGTCGAACTAACCACGCTCTGATCGCTGTGGTTGTTGTTCTGGCGACCGTCATTGTAGGAGGGCCAGGTTTTGCCTCTGCACAAACGACCGATGCTGAAGCCGCCTTCGAGCAAGCCCTCGGCCTTCTTCAAACCGGCAAGAATGTTGAAGCGCTCGCGGTGATCGACGGCGCCATCTCCGCCGGTGCCAGCGATCCCTCTCTCTACAACCTCAAAGGTCTCGCGAACAGCGAACTTGGGCGCGATAAAGAAGCGGAAAACAGCTTTCGAGAAGTCATCCGTCTCGCGCCCAAGTCAGCGATGGGCTACACCAATCTCGGAGTGCTGCTGTCCAAGGACGGCCACCATGAAGATGCAGCTGTAGCCTTTCGCGAAGCTCAGACGCTCGATCCCAGAAACTTCACTGCTTTGCTGGGGTTGGGAACGTCCCTCGAGATATTGCACAAGTCCGCCGAAGCGGTGACTTGTCTGCAACGGGCGTGGGATGTTCGTCCCGGAGATTTTCAGGCAGGATACGAGTTAGCGCTGGCGCTACGAGAGGCCAAACAGCCTGCCGCGGCGAAGAAGTTTGTCGATCAGATCGCTGCTCCAGATGACCCTGGGTCCGCAGTCAAGTACTACTCGTTGTCTGGAGTGCTGGCTGAAGATCTGAAGGAATTCGGGGCGGCTTCTGGTTTCTATCGTCGTGCCTACGCCATAGATCCTGACTCGTATGAGATTTATGTGGCACTCGTGCGCTCAACTCTCGCTGCGGGGACCCACCCTTCGAAGGGAGTCTTGCCTTCACCGCCGCAGGATCTGACGGCGTCGCAAGACCTGGCTCTGGGCGTGCTTCTCAGCTCTGCTGGCGCGTACGAGCAGGCGATTCCGCGATTTAAGGAGGCCTTGCGCCTGGACCCAACGAACGACTCAGCAACCGCGAATCTGGCACTGGCCTACAAGAGCGTTGGGAAAACTGCAACTGCAATCGATCTGATCCGAACGACGATTATAGAACGACCGTCAGGTGCTCTTTACAACATGCTGGGAGGGCTGGATGAGGAATCGGGCGAGTACATGGAGGCGGTGCAAAGCTTTCAGCGAGCCGTCGAACTCGACCCCAATAACGAACAATATTATTTTGACCTCGGGATGGAGTATCTGTCGCATTTTACCTTCGGGCCAGCCGGGGAAGTCTATCGAGTGGGCACGCAGAAGTTTCCCCGCTCTTCGCGCCAATTTCTCGGGCTCGCATTCAGTCACTACGCGGTCCGCGAGTACGCAGAAGCGGCGGATGCCTTCACTACGGCGCTGGAGATTGATCCCGAGTCGCCGCCAGTCTTTCAGGCCTGGAAGACTGTCCTAAGCTTCCTCGCAACCAAGGACTGGGAAGCGCTACTGCCACGTCTGAACCGCATGGCAGCTGCGCATCCGCAGAACGCTGAACTCACCTTTGCTTATGGTGCGGCGCTGTTTCGTCTGGAAGTTTCCAAGGGACAGGAAGGTGCTTTCGATCGGCCGCAAAGTTTTCTCGAAAAGGCCGTGCAGGTGCAGCCCGACTTCCCGGAGGCGCACCTCGAATTAGGCGCGCTGTACGCGGCGCGAAAGCAGGATGACAAGGCGGTAGTTGAATACCTCGAAGCCATCCGCCAGGATCCCAAGTCAGACGTCGCACACTACCGCCTGGGCCAGGTTTACCGAGACATGAACAAAATGGAGTTGGCCACGCAAGAGCTTGACCGCTACCAGGAGCTATCCCGTCAGCACCAGGAAAAACTCAAAGAAAACCGCAGCGCCGTAAAGCAATTCGTTCTCTCGCAGGGCGCGAAGCCCCGCGAATAGCGTCTGCTCGATCCCGGTCGCTCACTTACTCGCTCGAGTTCGATTCTGGACTGCCACAGCACGCCCTTCGCGATACGAGCGCTCCGCTGCAGCCGCAACTGCAACGGCCTGGCGACCATCGTATGCATCAACCTTGGGTGCGCGATCAGCAAGGATGGTTTGAACGAAGTCGCGCATTTCGTTGAGGTACCCCTCGGGAAACCGGGCCAGAAAGCTATCGACGATGTCGGTCTTGGCCCCCGCCGCCGTGAGCACCAGTTCAGCGGTCTGCTGCAGATATCCCATGATGATGGTTCCCTTGGAACCCACGATCTCGGTACGGATGTCATAGCCGTAGCCAGACTGCATATAGTTCTCGACGGCGCCCAACGTACCGCGCGAAAACTTCATGTTCAGCAGCGCGGTGTCGATATCGTTGAACTGCGCGGCCTCCGGAAAGACGAGGACCGCGCCGTACGCATGAATCTCCGAGATCTCGTCGTTCATGAGCCAGCGGCCCAGGTCAAACTCGTGGACAGTCGAATCCTGGAAGAACATGCCATTGACTCCGCTGGCCATGTAGCTGATTGGCGGAGGTGAGGGATCGCGCGCCAGTGACTTGAAGATTACGGGATCGCCGATCTCTCCGGCCTCGATGCGCTTCTTGGCTTTCACATTCGGAGGATCATAGCGACGGACGTGGCCCACCTGGACGCGTACGCCAGCTTTCGCCGTGAGGTCCAGAATTTGATCCGCTTCTTCGACCGTAAGGGTGAAGGGTTTTTCGCAGAAAATATCCTTGCCTGCTTGCGCGCACACGCGCATCGCGGCGCCATGAAATTTCGCCGGGGTCACGACCACGATAACCCGAATATCCTTCTGCTCAGCCAGTGCTTCGACGCTGTCGTAGGCATGCTCGATTTCGAGTTGGGAGGCTACCTGTTGGGCGCGCCTCAAGTCGGCGTCGGCAACGGCTATCAATTGTGCTTCCGGGATCAAGCGACGGATATTCAGAGCGTGCTGCTTCCCCATTGTGCCGACCCCAAGTACGCCTACGCCCAGCTTTGCCATAACCGTCCTTTATCTCGTGTAGCCCTGCCATCGTGCCGGCTGCCGCCAGGGTATCTTGCCCTCGTCAGAGTGGGAGACGCCCCAACGACAGCCACCGGGATGGAGCGCTACATGGATCAGTACTTGATCTTCACCGTGCCGCCTTTCTTAGCGGCCTGATAGATCGCTTCGATAATAATGATGTCCCGCAAACCCTGCTCCCCGTCGGGCTCCGGTTTGCGGCCTTCCCGGATGCATGTCGAGAAGTGATCCAGCTCTAGAGCAAACTCGTCGATCGGCTTGAATGTCTTCGCGAACCATCTCCCCGCAATCTTTCCGCTAAGCCGCCGCTCTTCCTCGAAAGCGAAGGCCGGAGCCAGTTCGGCCCACCCCTTCTCCCCATGAACATGGACGAACGAGGAAAAAGCCGCACTGTAGGCTGCGGTGCCTTGCAAAACGAGGCCACTGCGAAAATCCAGCCGGAACGCGATGCCTTCTTCTACCTCTTTATATCGCCTTCGATCACGCACCCAACTGACAGCGCCGCTGGCGGCGACCGGGTCTTCATCGACCAGCCAACGGCAAGTATTCAAACAGTAGACGCCGAGGTCGGTCAACGGCCCGCCTCCGCATAATTTGCGCGAAAACAACCAGGAAGACGAGTTGTCACCAAACGGACGCAGTTCAGAGAACAGCGTGTGGATCACATCAATCCGCCCCAGGTCGCCTTTCGAAATCATGTTCTTGAGCGTGACGCTACTCGGCTCAAAGTACTTGCGATAGGCGGTCATGAATCGAACTTTGTTCCGCCTGCAAGTGGCGACCATGTTTCTCGCTTGCTTGACGGTAGCGGCGAGCGGTTTCTCACAGAGCACGTGCTTGCCTGCCCTTGCAGCCGCGACCGCGTACTTTTCATGCTCGCCGGGCGGGGTGGCGATGTAAACAGCTTCAACCTCGGGGTTACTCAGGCATTTGGCAAACTCGGCATAACTGAAGGCATGGCTGGCTTCGAACTGGTCAGCGAGTGTCCCTGCCTTGATCCTGTCGCCACTGACAACTGCGACCAACCTAGCCTTCTTGCTGTGTTCGAACGCAGGCAGCACCGCGACTTGAGAAATACTTCCCAAGCCTACAACCGCATAGCCGACTCGTTTAGCCCCTGCCATAGATAAGCTTCCTCCGAGTTTCAGCTTTCGCGATCGGCGCGGCTCATTCCTTGTGCCTTGATGGCACGATGTTCGAGCCCACGAAGCTCCTCAATGTTTTCGAGAACCTTGAAGATCCCGTCTGCAATGCTATCGATATTCGCCTTGCCTCCAAGGTACAAGTGATGCGAGAACCAGATCGCCTCATGATACGCAGCCCGCTCTGAAACCGGACAGCGATACATGGTTCGCAGATCCAGTGGCGTGGAACGTCCCCAGCTCAGGGCCGGGAAGTCGGCAGAATTGACCGGGAATAGCGAACTCTTGTAAACCGGCTCGTAGAAAAGACCATCGCACGGAATTCCTTCCTGCTGAAGAGCCGCAACGAAGGCGGCGCGCGGAATGTCTTTCACCTGATCCGCAAAATACTTCAGCACGTATCCGTAAGGAGCCAGGCGCGTGATGCGAGGTTCCGGTTTCAACAGTCCGATGCCCTGAGTCCCACGCAGTCGCGATTCGAAGTACTTCATGTTCTTCTCGCGGACCTTGGCCTGGCCGGGAAGGCGCTCGAGTTGTGCACCCAGCACGGCCGCCTGGAATTCACCCAGACGATAATTGAATCCGATAATCCGATGTTTAAATTGGTCGGTAACGCTGGCCCGACCCGCGTTGATGTAGGTCTGGACCCGCTCGTGGTATTCCAGGTTGTTGGTGATAACAGCTCCGCCTTCGCCTGACGTGATCAGCTTGCTGGATTGAAAACTGAAAGCGCCCAGATCTCCGATCGAGCCGGCACCTTTGCCGCGCCACATGCCGCCATGGGCGTGGGCGCAGTCTTCAATCACCTTGAGGTTGTGCTTCTTGGCGATCGCCATGAGCACATCCAGGTCGGCAAACCTCATTCCCAAATGTACGGGAAGAATGGCCTTCGTCTTGGGCGTGATCGCCTGCTCGATCAGCTTCGCATCCAGGCAGTAGGTGTCGGAATCGACGTCCACGAAAACCGGCACGGCATTTACCAGCAGCACCGGTCCGACCGTCCCTTCCCAGGTGTAGGCCGGAACAATCACTTCGTCCCCGGGACGGATATCAATCGCCTTGAGCGCGGCCTGAATGGCCACAGTGCCCGTGTTCACGCATTGGCCGTACTTCGTGGTGTGAAGCTTGGCAAACTTCTTGGCGAACGCATCGGCGTGCTTGCCGGGGAATGGCTGTCCGCCCCAGTTGTGATTCTCCAGAACATCTTTGAGGGCTTTCTTCTCTTTGTCAGTAAATATGGGCCAAGGATCAAAGCGCTTTTTTCGGACAGGCTTGCCGCCCGTGATTGCTAGTTTTCCCATCGGATGTTCTCCTTCGTAAAGTGTAGGCGCGGGCGTCCACGCCCCTGCGGTACCGCAGATGAAATTCTCATTTGATAAGACTTTTAATATCCAGAACTCGCAGTCAGGCCCATGGCTCCATGGCGACCTTCATGGAATCGGGCCCGATAGCCTTTTGCACAGCAGCTTCAACCTCACGAAGCGGAAATCGGTGCGAGACAAACTCTCGCAGAGGATAATTATGCGCGTACCGAGCCATCTGTCGCATGCTGGGACCGTAGCTGGCTGGTTCTTCACCGCCGACCCCCAGAATCCGCACGCTCTTTGAGCAGAGATGTCGGAAAGGGTTGATCAGTACTTCACCGAGGTCGGAGAAGTTGCCGGCTTCGAGGAGCAACCCTCCCAAGCGCAGCAGTTCGAGGCCTTCGGGCACGGCCTGCGGTACCCCCGCGGTCTCAATCACCATGTCAGCGCCACGGCCCTGGGTGAGGCCTCGCACAAAATCCAACCGGTCGGCGAGAGTCGTCTTGGCAACGTTCAGCACATGGTCCGCCCCAAGTCGCTTAGCAAACTGCAAGCGGTAATCGGAAAGATCAACGGCAATGATGTTTCCGGCTCCGAGCATGCGGGCCTTCATCAGAAAGCACATGCCCAGCGGACCGACGCCGAGCACCACGACCGTGTCGTCAAAGAGAAAGGCTTCACTAGGGAAGGCCGACATCTGCTTCGCCCGGTCAAGTCCGACCGTTACTGCCATGACTTCGGTGAGAACTGCAACTTCCGAAGGCAGGTCGTCGGGGACGCGCACCAGAAAGCTTCCCGGCACGATATACATGTACTGAGACCAACCGCCAAACAGATGCGGCGGATCGGCGGCGCTCAGATTGTTGCCGTAGTCCGTCATGTTCTGGCAGAAGTAGTAGGGGAAGTCGTGGCGGCAGTAGTAGCAGTCGCCGCAGGAAACATTCGCGCCGACCACCACTCGGTCGCCAACCGCCAGGGGAATGCCTTCAAAATCGGTGTAACGGCCGTTGCCTCCGATCGCGGCGACGGTTCCCACGTTTTCGTGACCCTGAATGATCGGAAAGCGTATCTTCTTGCCATCTCCGATGCCCGCGTATTGGTTGATGTAGCCCTGGTAGGTGTGCTTGTCGGTGCCGCAGATTCCTGACAACTCCATCTTCACGAGAACACAGCCTGGCCCCGGCTCGGGCAGCGGGTACTCACGCACTTCGTAGTGACCGGGTTGGACCAGCGTAGCGGCGAGAACACTTTCGCTAGACATCGTTGAAAATACCCTCTCAGGGCGCCCCGAAGTGACTTCTAACACGCGGCGGACAGATTCCAAATAAGCGCTTAGAAACGATATGGGCGGAGGGCGGAATTTGTCAAGGCGGATGTCAGCCTGCAGCAAAAAAGGCAGGTGTTCCGGGCGCTAGTTAATGGAATCCAGCCGCATGCGCTTCTGCTCGCGTTCGTTGGCCTTGCGCTTCAGTTCCTGGAAAATCTCCAATTCCTTGCGCGCCTCGGCAGACTGACCGCGCTCCTTGTACAGGCCGAACAGGAGGTAATGCGCATCTGGATCGTCGGGCTCAGCAGCCACGACCGCCTGAAGCATTTTCACGGCTTCGTCCAGCTTGCCCTGGCGATGATAGGTCTTAGCCAGGTCGAGTTTGGCTTCGATGAGTCCCGGCTGGGCGCTCAGCGCTTGCGACAGATATTTCTGAGCATCGTCCAGTTCATTGCGCTGTAAGTGGATGTCGCCGATTAGATAATCGGTCATCGCATCATTAGGTGAGATCTTCAGCTCCTCTTGAAACTCGGCCAGGGCTTCGTCCAGTCGCCCGCCTTCGCGATACAGGGTTCCCAGAGCATAGTGAAGCCCGGCTGCATCCGGCTTCTCCGCTATCGCTTTCTTGTATTCCGTGATAGCGGCTGGCGTCAGGTTTTGCTGACGCAGCATTTCAGCCCGCAACTGCAGCATGCGATAAGAGTCAGGCGCGGCCTTGGTCAATTGGGAAAACGAATTCGCGGCCACGTACATCGCAGCTTTCCCCTTGAAGTACAGAGCATCCGCGCTGTTCGGTTCAAGCTCCACCCAGTGGCTGAGCATCACCAGAGCCTGATCGTCCTTCTCCTGCTGTAGATAAGCCAAGCCAAGGTGAGCGGCCACGACCGGATCATCCTTCATGGTGTGGTAGGCCTTTTCCAGCAGCAGAATTGCACGGTTGAAGTCACCGGTATTGAAGTAGCTAAGGGCGAGCAAGACTTGGGTGCGATCAAGATGAGTGTTAAGCTCGAGTGCCTTGTGAAGTTCGGTGATCGCTGACGGGTAGGTGCCCAACATATAGAGAGCCAGCCCAAGATTGGAATGGGCCTCAGCCGAACGCGGATCGAGCTTGATGACCTGCTCATAGATCTTTTTCGCACGCTCGAATTGCTGATCGCGGAGCGCGGCTTTTCCTTGCGCAGAAAGTTCAGCGAGACTTTGAGACTGCGCACTCGTCGGCGTTACAAGGCTCACGCCGCAAAGAACCAACAGTCCAATGGATAACAGCAGTTTGAATCTGCAAGATCGATTTAGATATTGATTCGCGACCAATAAGTTCACCTCCTGCCTCATCGCTAAGGAACCCTGACATTGACGCGGTGAGGAGTGTTCAGTTCGTAGGGATCTTTGCGATCAGGGTCGCGAACTTCGGGTTGGCTTCGGCCTTCCCCGTCGGTTGCGCGAACTTCGAGCGAGTACCGCCCTGAACTGGGCACTGGCCACTCATAGCTCCACGAACTCCAGACCAGCGCGGCCGACGAGGCCGAGAGATTTGCCGGTCGCCAGGCGCCGCCGCCCACCCGCACCTCGACGCGGGCGATCTTACTGTCCCCGGCCCAGGCAACCCCCTCCGCTACGTATGTTTTGCCACGAATCTCCTCGTCTTCCGATGGACGCAAGAACTTCGAATTTACCTGTATGATCGTGAGCGGTCGAGATCCACCGTGCCCTCCCAATGCGATGTACTTCTCATCCTGAAAATATCCTTTGAAAGGCTGATTCAGAATCTCGATGCTCGTCAACCATTTCACAGAATCCATTCCGTACCAGCTCGGAACCAGCGCCCGGAGCGGAAATCCATGGTCCGCGGGCAAGGGCTCGCCGTTTATCTCATAGGCCAGCAACGTGGCCGGCTCCATCGCTTTCGCCAGCGGAATGGCGCGCGCGAAGTGGGTGCCGGGCGGTACATTCTCGCCCTCGCCGGAATCGGCTCCGTGAAAGACAATCATGGTTGCTCCCGGCTTGACACCCACCTGCTGCAGCAGCTCTCCCAAAGGCAATCCCAACCAAACCGCCGTCCCCACACCTGCACCGCCCGACGCATTCCCCGCACACTCTAAAGTGGAAGGGCGACGGACCGAGGGCATCAACAGTAGATCGGAATAAGACAGCTTCATTGGCTTGGAAACCAGGCCACCGACCTCGAGTCGCCAAGCTTCGTCGCTAATCTTCGGGGTTGCAAAGTGATTGCGAATAAAGAAGTCGACGTTGGAAGTAACCAGTTCTTTGGTCTTAAAACTTGAAGGGTTAGTTTGAGGGCCCTGTCTGAGGAGGTTTTTGGCAAGCAAGCTGGCTGGGCTTCCCAGGTATCGCGAGGCTAAGCCGCCGGACACCAGCGCCTTGCACAGGAACTCACGCCTTCCGATGCTCTTTGTCGACTTGTCGTGATCTGAACGGTTCATCTCAGCTTGCATGGTCTCGCGGATGAGAATTATATCCCGTTCACGAATCAATCATCGACCGCTCACGGCCCAAAGCATACCGGACATGCCTTGGCCGTCCGCGTTATGTAAAAATGCTAATGTGAACCATCTAACGGGGAAATTGGGTTTCCTTGCGGATGTCGAAACCCCTGGACGCTGGGCTGCGGATGATGCCCACAACTGGCGCAAGTAACCACCAATCGCTTTAAAGCCGGAATTTTCTTGGTTTACGCGGCGCAGAATGTACGCTGTGCAGCCCGTCGCAGGAATGCCTTAACACCCAACAGGTGGTTCAAACATTGTACGAGTGGGGCTGCACGCGGAGCTGCTTTGAACCAAATTGTGCATGCTCGGGCCGTCCTGCAACGGTGCAGCGAATATGGCCTTCGTTCATAACGTGATGATCATTATGTGCGCAGCAGAAAATAAAGAATCTGCAATTCTGATATCAGCCCGTCTATTGATAGACCGAGCATCTAGGTAGAGTAGGTCTATTCTTAGAGGCCTCGTTTGACGATTCGTGAAGGAATGAGCATAGTTACCGGCAACTCTGATCTTTGCGACCTTATCGCGAATGCCTCTGACTGACAAGATCCCTTGATCACTTCCCCTCTGCCGCTGGACGCAGTTTGTGCCATCCGGTGAACGCGAGACTGAATAGCAGGTTCGTGGGCACCATCAGCGAAAGATAGACAATCGGAATCATGTAGACGTTGGTGCCCGGAAAGCAGTAACGCGCCACATATAGCACGACAATCACGCTGCGCATGCCGGTGGAGGTCGCCAACACCCGGCGTGACTCGCGGTCGGGTCCGCCGATCAGCCAGCCGATCAACATGGACAGAAGCAGTAACAGGAACATCGCTAGGATGGTCCCGTGGCCGCGGATTGTATTAAGGGCCTCACGCCTCACCAGGCGCGTCTCCCACATGAGAAACAGAAAAGCAACCGTGGCCAGAACGCCCAGAGGCAACACGAGCCGAGGAGCAATTTTCGGCACGTGTCGCGCAGCCCACAGACCAGCACACAATGGCAGCGAGATGTACACCACGATGTTCGTGATCAGGAGGAGGATCGGCCGTTGATTGCGCTGCGCCGCCAGCGGCATCACCTCGACGGCCAGCGGGGTCATCGCGATGCTTACCAGCGAGAGCACGAAAGTCATGGCGGCGGCGAACGCCAGGCGCGTCTTCGCCTGGCGCGTGAACTGCAATGCGATGGGCGTTCCCGGTATTGCGGCCAGCAGGAGGATGCCGACACTGGCGTCGGGTGTCAGCGGGAAGATGCGAACCAGCAGGAAACCTATGGCCGGTATCAGGAAGCAATTGGCTAGCAGGGTACGGACAAACAGGGCGCGCCTGCTTAGGATATCAAGCAGCTCTCCGCCGCTGACACGCAGCCCGATGGAGAACATGACGACGACAACGAACAGGTTCAGCAACAGTGAGGGTGGAATCAGCACGCCTTTGCTCCGCTAAAACCCGGTCGCGCACGCCGATGAACCATAGGAAGATCATCCTGCGAACGGCAGTAGGTTCAGGGCGAGACGGATAGACTGACCGCTACCGGAAAGCTACGTCCCTGCATCCCCGGGAGTGTAGATTGTGCAGATGATCTCGTCAAAACTAATAACCACCATTTATTGTCGGTAGCCCCCTTTCGCTGGCAACCCCATTCTTAGGTGAGGCCTGATCCCGATGTATACTTTCTCCGAAAAGGCAAAGCGTCGCCGCGCCAACGCCGACTAACACTTCGGAGGAGAGGATGGCGATCGCGAAACTGGAATGAATGCCTGAGTTTGACTTGGGTCAAAAGACAGTTCCGTGGAAAACACGCCGCGCTGACGGGAAGGCTCTGCGTGGACGAGGTTCCCCGCGAATCTCATGCCGAATGGAGGCCACCAAAGAATCGTCCTGATCCTGTCGCGACGGTATTGGCCAGCAAAAAGGGCAGACAGGAGCACCTGATTCCGCTCCGCATGGGCCGGATGGCCGCTTCGCCGTTCGCTTTTCTGCGCGGGTCCGCCTGTGTCATGGCGGCTGACCTCTCAACGCCAATCAGCGGGATTCTGCTGGTGATGGACGGTAATGCGCACCTGAACAACTTTGGAATGTGTGGTACTTCGCAACGTGAGGTCGTTTTCGACCTGAATGACTTCGACGAAACTATTATGGGGCCATGGGAGTGGGACCGGAAACGACTGGTCGCTAGCGTTAACGTCGCCGGACGACAGAATGGACGGGATCGCCATGAACGGGCGGCGGGGCAACAGCGGTTTTCCCAGCTGGTCCCCGGACGGTAAGGAGATCGTATTTCGCTTTTGGAGCGAGACGGAGTACGGAGTATGGTCTCCGAATCATCAATCTGGACGATGGATCCGTGACAAAGCTGACTACCGGATCTGACAATTTTCCTGCCTGGTCTCCAAAGGGCGATCTCATCGCCTTCACGCGCTTTAGCGAAGACGACTACGACATTTACACGATCCGGCCCGACGGGACCGGATTAAGGAGACTGACCACTACTCCGGGAAATGATGCACACGCTGTATGGTCTCCAGATGGAAAGCATATTCTCTTCAGCAGCGTCCGTCGCGGATTCAAAGATGAGGCCCGCTTTACGACGACATTCCTCAGCCTTATGGTGAACTCTTTGTGATGGAGGCGGATGGCTCCAATCAGCGACCGCTCACAGATAACCAATGGGAAGATGCAACGCCGGCTTGGGAACCCCTATCCCTGCCCTAGTGGAACATATGCAATGAAGTTGAACAGCCGCTGAGGGTTCCGACGGGCGTTTCGTTTCTAAAAGGATGACGGGTTGCAGATCAGGTCACTGGCTCACCGAGACACTCCAGCAGCGCTGGCCGCCTTACGGAGACGTTATCAGCGTTAGTTGGCAGGAGGTCGACATGCTAACAAGATATATAGTCCCCTTCGTATTAGGTGCCTGCTCGACGGTTGTTCTTGCCCAGACGCCAAGCCCCTCTAAGGCCGCAAACGCTCGGGAGCGGACCGAAGTTCAGCTTACATATCTGGGCAACGCCGGTTGGCAGATTACCGATGGCAAAACCCTGTTGATCGTAGATCCGTACATCACCCAATTTCGGCATCCTCCAGGCCCGGCCACTACGGGACGACCTTCTGACCCTCAAGCCATAATTGCTCCCGACACGGGAGAAATCGATAAAAGGATACATTGCGCAGACTATATCCTAGTCACGCATGGTCATCTCGACCACGCGCTGGATGCGCCCTACATCGCGAAAAAAACCGGTGCGACGATCATCGGAAACGAGACGGTCGCCAACCTGGCTCGCGCCTATGACGTGCCTGATGTGCAGCTCATTGTGGTTCGTGGAGGGGAGGACTATGCGTTTGGGGCGTTCTCCCTGAAGGTGATTCCCACCATTCACTCGGCACTGTTTCACAAGCACTACTTTAGTAGCCGCCTGGCCGGCAATGCCCCACCCGGGTTGAAAGAGCCACTGAAGGCGGGCGACTTCGTCGAAGGCCAGAGCGTGGCTTACTTGCTTCGGCTGGCGGGACACGAGGTGCTAGCCATGGGCTCGATGAACTACATTGAGCGCGAGATGGAGGGTCTGCGGCCCGATATTGCGCTGGTCGGAGCCAACAATGAGCGGCTAGAGATTTACGACTACACGCGCCGGCTGATGGGCGCTTTGGGAAATCCGCTAGTGGTCATGCCTACGCATTGGGATGGATATGGATACGCGCCATTGCGGGACCAGTCGCTGGCGGCAGCGCACGAATTTGCCGATGAGGTGACTGCCGCATCACCCAAAACCAGAGTCATTATTCCACAGTATTTCGAGCCGATCAGGGTGCCATGACGCAGAAAGCGGCGAGCTGAGTTAGGAGCGCGACGGCGCCGACCATGCACTCTACAAGCATCCCGACTGAAATCTCCAGAAAGGAATAGAGACAATGAAATCCGTCCCACTAACTCCTGTCTTTATCGTTCTACTTGCCTTTACGACTGTTATGAATGCTCAAGAGCAATCTGGAGAACAAGCCGTTCGAAGAGTGGTTGCAGACTTCGCAGGGGCTATCAATCGGGGCGACGCCAAGGCCTTTGCTGCATTGTTTGCGGAGGACGCCGACTTCGTCGTGATTACCGGCAAGTACTTAAAGGGCCGCAATGAGATCGTGACCTACCATGCGCGACTGTTTACCGACGACTTCCAAGGCAGTCACCTGGATGTGACATCTGTCGCAATTCGGTTTCTCCGTACTGAGGTCGCGGTTGCACGGGTGGCGACCAAAAGAACTGAGAATGGAGGCAGAGAAATGAGAACGTCGTTTCCGATGTTCGTGTTGACGAAGCAAGGCGAATCATGGGTGATTGCAGCAGTCCAGAATACGTTGACCAGTGGCCCCCCGGTTCCTCCAGTTGGTAGTCCGAAGTGACCCCTTCGGGCTCACGTTCTTCGAGTTACCGTAAATTTAACCAGGGGCTAGCGATGATGACCCGGACCAACGAGAACCCGAGGCCTGAACTAGAATCCCTCGACGATATGGCCGTCCGAAGACTCTTGAGGTATTAGGAGAACGGAATGATGCCCCCACACACACTCAGCGCTAGTTTTATTGGTATCTGAAATGAGAAACGAACGGCCCAAGGTGTTTTACGGCTGGTGGGTTGCCTTGACGGCAGCCCTCGGGCTCTTCCTCAACACCGCCACAATCGTTGTCTTTTCCTTTGGGTTCTTTGCAAAAGCGATAGGGCAGGAATTTCATGGCGGACGTGCCAAGATTTCTCTCGCATTCACAATTCACAACTTGACGTCGGCGCTGTTTATCCCGCTGGCGGGGCGATTGGTCGACCGCTACGGCCCGCGCAAGGTGCTGCTCCCATTCACGGCCGTGTTCGGTTTGATTCTGATTTCCAGCTGGTTCTTGTCAGAGGCGATCTGGCAACTGTACGCGTTCTACTTTGCTTTGGGCGTGGTATCTGGTGGTGCCGGGGCGATGTCGTACACGGATGTAGTCTCGCACTGGTTTGACCGGCAGCGAGGACTGGCCATCAGCGTCATGATGCTTGGGATGGGGTTAGGTGCCATTGTCATTCCTTCGGTGACGCAGCGGTTAGTCGCGACCCTCGGATGGCGCCTCGCATACACTGTCTTCGGGTGCTCGATTATGCTTATCCCTCTGCCGGTGGTTGCAGCATTTTTGAAGGAACGACCCGAAGATATGGGCCTGCTGCCGGATGGGGCTGGCGAGGCTCCCGTCTCCATGCCAATCGTCGCGAACGATGTCGGGCTAGCTCTGCGCGAGGCCGTCCGCACGCGAGAATTCTGGACCATGGTGTGCAGCCTTTTTCTAGTGACTGCGAGCGTGCACGCGTGTTTCATTCACTTGCCTGCGATCCTGACCGACCGGGGCGGTTCGGCTCAGTTGGCGGCGTTCGCCAGCTCGCTCTTCGGAGTTGGGCTGTTCATGGGGCGCGTAGGTTGTGGTTACCTGCTGGATCAGTTTTTCGCACCTCGTGTCGCGGCATTTCTTTTCTCCGCAGTCGCGATCGGGATTGCATTCATCGGCTTGGGCCACGCAATCTGGTCTGCATGCATCGCGGCCGTGCTGGTCGGTCTCGGTATAGGAGCAGAGGTCGACATTATTGCGTATTTGACGAGCCGTTACTTTGGCCTGCGCTCGTATGGAGCGATTTTTGGATGGATATGGGCCGTCTTTGGCGTGTCTGGTGGATTGGGAGCTTATCTCATGGGCTTCGGCTTCGATAAGACAGGGGCCTACGTCGCGCCGCTTATCGGATTCTTCTGCGCAGCGGTCCTGGCAACGCTGCTGATTGTGAGTCTGGGACCGTACCGGTATCGCGCGGCCCGCACCTGAGCGAAAGCAAAGAATCGCGCCACCTCGATCACAGTTTGTGCCCACTCAGCGAGAGGGAAATTATGCCGCCGCAAACCTCGTCGTCCGCAACACCGACCGCAATACCGTTGCAACTCTTGGGCATGACGAACGGTCTCGTCATCCACCAGGCTTTGTACGCCGCAGCAAAGCTGGGAGTCGCCGATCTGCTGAAAGATGGCGCGCAGACCTCCTCGGACCTGGCCCGTAAACTGAACGTGAACGAATCGCCTCTCTACCGAATTCTCCGCCTCCTGGCCAGCCAAAATGTATTCGAGGAAACCTCGCCTCGAACATTCGCAAACACTGGACTTTCTCACTTTCTCTGCACGGGTGTGCCAGGTTCGGTTCGCTCCATTCTTATTTTCAGGGGGAGCGAGTTCTTTTTCGGACCGTTTGCGGAAATTCTGTACAGCATCGAGACTGGACTCCCGGCCAGAGCCAAGCTGTTTGGGATGGAAGCCTTCGAATACTTAAAGACTGATATCGAGACCGCTCGACTCTTCGACGACGCGATGACAGGTATGTCTGCACTGGTTGGCCCGGTCGTCGCTGGGGCATACGATTTCGGCAAATGGGGAAGCCTCATGGACGTGGGAGGCGGAAACGGCATTTTGCTGGCGGCAATTCTCACGGCGCATCCAGGACTGCGCGGCATGCTAGCCGACTTGCCCCACACGATTGAGCGAGCTACGGATCGTGGCTTTCTCGGCGGTGAACTCGCCTCGCGCAGCGCCATGCAGCCCTGTGATTTCTTCGACGAAGTGCCTCCCGGCTGCCGCGCCTACCTTATGAAACACGTGATCCACGACTGGGACGACGAGCGCGCCCATAACATCCTGGCCAATTGCCGACGTGCGGTTCCCAAAGACGGCGCAGTCTTGCTTGTCGAGTTTGCTCTACCCGAAGGAAATGCTCCCTCTGCCGGAAAGTTCGCGGATGTAGTCATGGTGCTCATGACCGGGGGGAAGGAACGCACCGTGGAGGAATATCGCCGCCTGTTGGGTCAAGCTGGGTTCAGTCTCAATCAGGTGATCTCGACTGTGTCCGGTTTGAACATCATCGAGGCGCTGCCGATCTAGTAACCGAATCCGCTGTGCTGGGATGTTCAGCTATCGGCGTAGTTCTGGGTGACGCGCTATCCTGAAGGGCGGGCTAGCGGTAGTTTACTGACAGCGCTCGAGTGAGAGGTTCAGCAGTCCTGGAAACCTATTCCGTTATAAGCAGTTCTACGATCTTGGTCGCGACCGATTTTGTATACCCTTTCCTAACCTGGTTCCGCTGCTTCTTCTGGCCTATTTCCGTCGCCCAAGATGTGGCAAGCTTGGCCAGAAGTTCTTTCGCTTGCAACGATTACCTCATTGTAGCGGGCGTGGGTAATACAAAATCGTACCCGTAACGCCGCACAAAATGACGAACTTACGTTTCTTTTTGCTCCATTGCCAATAAACTCCCGCTAGAAGTTGACTCTCCCGGCCGCTTTCTGGGCGGTGACTTCCGAGTAGCGACATTACATCCATTATCCTGCCGGGCGCGAACGGCGCTTCTAGGAGAACCACGCCATTCATGCTTTGAGTCCGATTAGCTCATCACCATTCCCCGGCCATTCAGTCGACTCATGATATAAACCCTCACTTAATGAGTTTTACGCATAAGTTTGGGCAGCCCCAGCAGCCTCGCCAGATATCTGGCGCAGAACTCCTTACGCCTACGCCGGGAATGCCAGCGAATCTATTCATCATGAAACGCAAAGTTTTTATCTGGCTTGCGCTGCTCCTGGTCGCGCTGGCGATCCTGCGTTCGGCCATTGCAACGCGCCTGGATGGATTCACAATGGACGAGGCCTACCACATTGCGGCGGGGGCCTCTTACTTGAGGTTTGGTGATTTCCGGCTTAATCCCGAGCATCCGCCACTGGTAAAGCTTTGGGTGGGGACCGTGATGGCGGTGACGGGTTTCCACCTGGACCCACTGCGACGTTTTTCCGATAAACTCGATGAACGCGTTTTTGCCGAGCGAATTGTCTTCCGGGAAAACGATCCCGATTCCGTGCAGCGGCGCGCTCGTGCAGCAATGTACGCCCTGAACGCCCTTCTGTTGCTTTTCCTGGCATTCGCACTGGAGCGCACTTTCAACGCGGGGGTTTCTCTCGGCACACTTCTCTTTCTCGCCATCGACCCGACGGTTGCCGCGCACCTGCCCGTCGTCATGACCGACCTGCCGGTCGCGCTCCTCTCGACCGCGGCTGTTGTCCTCGCCGCAAGAGCCTTTCGCGAATGGATTTGGACCGACCTTGCGGCTTGCTCCGCATTTCTCGGGCTTGCTCTGACGGCGAAACATTCAGCCCCGGTAGTAATGTTCGCCATAGCTCTGATCGGCGCCGTGCTTGCCATCTTTCAGCCGCTTCCATCGCCAAATCATTCACACTGGCTGAAAATTGTGAAGCTCGGCGCCGTCCTCGTCGGCGCAATGATCGTCCTGTGGGCTTCTTACTTTTTCCGCTATTCTGAATCTCCCAATGGACTGCAGTCGTTCAACCGCCCTCTCGCGGCAAAAATCGACGATGTGGCTTCCCCCCGCTATCACGCCGTGCTCACCGTGATGGCCAAGACACATGTGGTGCCCCGCTCCTATCTCTGGGGTTTTGCAGACACCATCCGCGCGGGTTTGGAAGGTCGCGAGAATCCTCAGCTGTTTCTGGGCAAGGTGTATAACTTCAGGGCCCCAAAATACTTCTTCCCCGCAATGATTGCCGTCAAAGTGCCCATCGGTCTGCTCGCACTGTTACTGCTAGGGCTGTTTCTTTTTCTCACTCGCCGCGCTCCCTCAGATTGGATTCTGCCTTCCTGGGTTGTACTCGCCGTCGCAGGCTTATTTCTGCTCGTTCTTTCCGTTGGCGCGACCTACGCTGGAATCCGCCACGCTTTGCCTGTAGTTGTTCTGCTCTCCTACTTGGCAGGGATTAGCTTTGATCTGGCGCTATTCTCCAAGACGAGGCAACTCCAGATTATCGTCGCGTTCGCTTTCCTCGTCGCCGCAGTGTCAGCGGTGCCCCAGATGCGGCCCTGGGAATATTTCAATGAATTCGTCGGCGGCACCGCGAACGCTTACAAATATTTCAGTGATGAAGGTGTGGACCTCGCACAACGGTCGAAAGAACTCGCCGAATACTACCAGCGTGAGCTGAAACCAAATGGTCTCCGGCCCGTCTGTTTTTACGACATCTCCGACTCCGAAAAGGCCGCCAGAGGCATCGACTGTCTTGGTAGTGACAAGGTTCACGACCGGGCGCTCATCGAACTCCCGGAAAGGTCGGGGACAATCTTTGCCGCGCCATCGGGCCTTATTCGACAGGGCTATTGGGATCGCGCCGCTTTGCGCCAAGCTACCCCCATACAGCGATTGGGAAACCTTTTTATCTTCCGTGGCTCCTTTCACCTGCCTGGCCAGGCAGCCCTTGTGTTTTACTACCGCGGACTCGACAAAATTTATGGCGAGAATCCTGACGATGCGGAGGCGGAAAAAGCATTTCGTCGTTCCGTGGAACTCGACCCATCGGCTTATTTCGTTCATATTGAGCTCGGTAATCTCTGCCTAAAGCGCGGTTCGCGCGAGGAAAGTGTGCGCGCATATATCGAAGCGCTTAAGTACGCGCCCGATGAGCCCGGGATTCGCTCTGCGCTTCAGGATCAGATTCAGCGTGCGTCCCGCGATGCGCTCGCGGGGATCAGTCCTCTGCGCGATCCCAATTTGGAATGATGCCCAGTTTCGGAACCTCGCTTGCCCTTCAACAGGATCGTGGTCTTGCGTTATCGCTCTCATCTGGAATCCCGTCAACTCGCCCCCCGGCACCATCAATCTGCGTCTTGGCTGCCGTGCGCCGGCTCGCCTACTAAGCCGCCGACTGCGGTCTTCTAAGCGCAGATTTGGCGTGTTCCAGCCAACGAAGTCGCAAAACTCCTGGCCTAGAGGATCGGGCGTCGATACCGACCACCTGTCCCTTCTCGTTGGGTGCATCTCCGGCTTCCAAAATAGAACCGGCTTCCGCGAGGAGCGAACGTCCTCTGGAACAGGAGCAAGGCGATAATTTAGGGATGGGGCTGTGAGTGCGATCGGCGGTAGAATCTCGTACGGGTGCTCTCTTACGGCTTGGCCGGGGGCATCGTAGCCCGAGAACGGCTGCAAATCACTTCATGGGCAAATGATAATGACCTGTGCAAATCCACGAATACTTTCACACTTTCTTGCACAGTTTCACATTAGTCGTTTTGGATGACAGAGGAATAGAGTACAAAATAAACTGTAAAATCAAGCACTTCCACGAAGAGCCGGGATGGCGGAACTGGCAGACGCAGCGGACTCAAAAGCCGGCTCCGCCCGGCGCGCGTGCACACGCCCACAAAAACGTCCGAGACTCTGCTGTCCTTGGTGAAGAATGGCGCACGCCCGGACCCACCGACCTCATTATTCCGAAGTGGCAGCGCGAGCTTTTCAAAACCATCCTCGATGAGGAAAATCTTCGGTTCGACCGCGAAGGCCGACCTCGTACGGCGTACAGCCTGCGGCATACATACATCTGCCTGCGCCTTATGGAGGGTGCCGACATCTACCAAATCGCCAAGAACTGCCGCACCAGCGTCGAAATGATCGAGAAATATTACGCGGCGCACATCAAGACCTCGCTCGACGCCGCTGCAATCAACGTCATGCGGTCGAAAAAATTCAAAAAGAGAAAGCCAAAAGGAGGTGGCTTGAAGACGCCCACTCAGGCGTAGCCTGCTGATCAGGAAACGGACGTGTAAATCCGGGCAAACCTGACCTATTATAGAAAGGCAGTCAGACAGCCACGCGGGCGTGGCGGAATGGCAGACGCAGCGGACTTGAGAAAAACTTGAGTGCTCGCCGGGAAACCGGCGATGCAGAACTGCTCAAAGTCGGGGAAACCATCTTTTATGTGGCAATCCCGAGCCAAGCCCGGAGAAACATAAGCCGGGAAGGTGTAGAGACTAGACGGGCGGCACCTAAGCCCCGGATCGTCCGGGAGAGGGTGAAGGGATAGTCCAGACCGCAAACCGGAAGCGGAGGCTTCAGCAAAACGTTGCATCCGGGCGGCGCAAGCCGTAGACGGCATGAAAATCCGCAGAGCTTAAAAGGCTCGTGAGGGTTCGACTCCCTCCGCCCGCACCACGTTTTTGCTCAGGCCGAGACCCGCCCGGCACTCACATGCACAAACTCACTCGTGGTGCCGCGCGGCATTCACAGTGGCGACAGCTACCGTCGCTTGCGGCTCGCCGAATAGGACGAGATAGTAGAATTCCCCTTCTCGATCAAGCCGCCGCACGCTGTAAGCCTGCGCGGGCGCAGAACTGCTGGTTCCGATTACCTTCCTGGCGGATGCAACCGCTTACCGTTGCTCCACCCCCAAAGACTACAGCCAGCGAAAGTTGTCGTGCAATGCGTCAAACCAAATTCCGCCAATAGAGCCATAATTCGTAAGCAGTTCCCGAAATTGCCTATCCACGGTGGACGTAGAAGCGTGGCTCAAAACGCTTCGGTTAATGCGAGGGACAAAGGCGAAAATCCGAAACATCATGAGCGCTGACTACGAGAGCGTTGATCACGCAGAGCAAGACTACGCAGTTATGCGCCTTAATTAAAGATGCTGTGAAGAATTTCGGCCTCGGCCACGCCTGACCGACAGCAAAGGACCCAGCGACTCACGTCATTCTGCGAGGTACACGAAACCGCCGGGCGAAAGGGGCGGTTGATCGCGCTTCACAGAAAAATCGAGAGTCATGCCACGATGCGGAGCATGTACCTCTCGGATTTCAGAAGCCCCCCATTGCAAACATGCCCACGGCATATCACTCAGATGCATCGCGGCGGCGTGCGTCGAACGAAACGACACCGCGCCAGGGCAAAAAACCGCTTCGCCGCTTAGTAGGCGGGGTTCTTTTATCCCCCTTAGCGTACCAGGGGAATGAACTGCATGAGTTTAGGGAGAAGCTCGATTGCGGTAGGAGTTCTGGGGGCGCTCGCAAGTGGCGAGGTTCTGGGCGAAAGTAATTCCTCACGCCGGATTCCTTGTTCCTTCACCAACCAATACACTTCTGGCCAGCGGCGGGCCAATTGCCAGCAACGTCTCCGCTTCAGAAGTCACTGTGACCTGCCGCGCCTCTCAACTCACAATTGAATACTTCCTGCCTCACGACCGTCTCGCAGTCCAGATTAACGGCCTGACATCGCCGCCGAGACGGTGCCTCGCTACAATCCTAAAACAGGGGCAGACCCGTTCTTGCAGCGCAGACGACAGCCGTTACGTCATGAAGTTAAGTCTCCAAAAGTCGGGCCATTTTGGTGTGCTTCTTTCCAGAAATTTCACGGCAGGATGGTTACCCGCGAGCGTGGGTAGTTATCAAACACCACAACTTGCGTGAGCGAAGAAACCGCGGTAGGGTTATAAGCGTATGAGCGATTTGCGAAATCAGATAGATAGCCTCTCCGCAGCGGAAAAGGCGGAATTGCTGGATGCCGTGTGGGAAAGCCTGGAAGCTGACGCGCTGTCGCTTACGGAAGCGCAACGCGCGGAGCTAGATTATCGCATCGCGCAGCATGAGCAAAACCCCTCCGATGTCATCCCTTGGGAGCAAGTCAGGGCGGGCCTGTTCAAAAAACCTTGACGCTGCCGGTCGTCTGGATACGGGAAGCGGAGGCGGAGTTGAAAGAAGCACATGCGTGGTACGAGAACATACGCCCAGAGCTCGGGGAACGTTTCGCGCGGGCGGTAGAGGCAATCGTCGAGGCAATCACAGAAAGCCCGTTGCAATTCCCTGTCATCTACCGGGGACGGCGGCGTGCCGGAGTACGGCGCTTTCCTTACGGAATATTCTTCGAGATTCAAGAGCATCGGGTTGTGGTAATCGCCTGCTTCCACGGCAGGCGCAATCCGAAACGCTGGCAAGCACGATAAAGGAAACGCAAATGTTTGCTTGATATGCCCTGGTCTAGGCATAGACCTTCGGTTTTGTAGACCACTCCCTGTTTGAAGACCACTCCTAACGGCGGTCCCTCCCTGAGCTTCTAGCCCGTCTTTCGCAATAAGGACGAGGTGGCCAGGCTAAGTCTTTGGTTTCAACGGGGCGATCCAAAAGGTCGGCACTACAGGCGGAGAGCTTCTGGAGGAAATTCGAGGACTCGAGTTTTGATTCCGCGGCGGCGGTTGGTGCGGCAACTCGAGCTTGAGTTTGTGCAGAAGAATCGCCTCGTCCGCCTCTGGCTGAGTGAAGCGTGGCATTACCAGCCAGCGCTGATCAGTTGTTGGTAACCACACATCGAGCATCTGAATGGTGGACAGCTTTTCCAGAACGGCTTTGGGAGTCAGGCCCGGAGCCAGAGCTCGCAGCCAGTTCTTCAGCGTAACCAATAAGCAGTAGGCGAGAAAGGCCACCAAGATGTGTGCCTCCACACGATGGCCGAGGTGATGATAGAGCGGGCGAATGCCTAACTCGCTTTTCATGGTTTTAAAGGCAGCTTCGATCTGTGCTAGTTGCACGTAGAGCTCCCACAACACTGCGGGATCTTCGCCCACGAGGTTGGAGCGCAGCAAAGGTGGTGACCAGGCTGCGATGTCCCTGCAGCAGTTGAATGGTGCGGACCTCGGTGTCTTGTTCGAGGAGGTGGACGACGAAGGCGTGGCGCCTATCTACCATGCGAGATAGGCGCCACTATTCCGCGTCCCCGACTATTACCCGGTAGTTGTGTGTGGTGCCCTGTTTCAGCAGCTCAGGAACACGCGTATGCGTCCGCCGCCGTAGCGGCTTCGTTCAAGTCCTCTAGCTGCACCCGCTCGTACTGCCGCAGCTTCCGCACCGGTAGCAGCTTCCGTTGCGGGTCATGATGGAGCCGCAGAAGGAACAGGTTGGGGCGTCGCCCAAGTCGATAATTCCGGCGAGGGCGTCGGCCGCGTGGATGGTGCTGGTCGTTGGTCTTTGGTCTTTGGTCGTTGGCTCGGAACCCGACGAGCCATTTATGTCGCCTACCGCTTCTGCTGTTGGCGCGGTGGCTGGCCTCAGGCGCAGGTTCTCGAACAGCATTTGCTGCTGGCCGGTGGAGAAGCGTAGGTCGAGCCAGCGGAAGATGTAGTCCATGATCGATTTGGCGAAGCCGATGTCGGGATTGCCGCTCCAGCCGCTGGGCTCGAAGCGGGTGTGAGCAAACTTCTCGCACAGCAGTTTCAGCGGCACGCCGTGTTGCAGAGCGATGGAGACGGCGCAGGAGAAACTGTCCATGAGACCGCTGACCGTCGATCCCTCTTTGGCCATGGTGATGAAGATTTCGCCCACGCTGTCGTCGGGATAAAGTCCGACGGTAATGTAGCCCTCGTGTCCGCCTACGTTGAATTTGTGGGTAATCGATCGCCGCTCCGCCTGCAGCTTGTGTCGCACCGCCCGCGGAGGCCCGTTGAGATTCGGTTCTTCGTGTGGCGCGGACACTCCTGTCCGCGTTCCCGAATCTTCTTTCTTCGAAAGCGCAGTAGAAGTTCCGGCGGCGCTGAGCGGCTGTGACTTCTTGCATCCATCGCGATAGACGGCCACAGCCTTGAGCCCCAGCTTCCAAGCCTGGAGATAAGCTTCCATGATGTCTTCGACAGAAGCGCTCTCAGGCAAGTTCACAGTCTTAGAAATTGCCCCTGAAATAAACGGCTGAGTAGCCGCCATCATCCGCAGATGCCCGATGTAAGCAATCGACCGATTCCCCTTAGCCGGCTTGAACGAACAATCAAAAACCGCTAGATGCTCATCCTTGATGTGAGGCGCCCCTTCGATCGTCCCCGTCGCATCGATGTAGCTGACAATCTTGTCGGTTTCATCATGCGAGTACCCCAGCTTGAACAAAGCCGCAGGCACAGTATTGTTGACGATCTTAATCATCCCTCCACCCACAAGCTTCTTGTACTTAATCAGCGCAAGATCAGGCTCAACGCCAGTTGTGTCGCAGTCCATCATGAAGCCGATTGTGCCTGTGGGGGCTAGCACCGTTACCTGGGAGTTGCGGTAGCCGTGTTTTTCGCCCTGGGCCAGGGCTTCGTCCCAGGCTTGCTTGCTGGCTTCGTAGAGTGGGGGTGGGATATTGTTTTTATTTATGTTGTTTACCGAGGCGCGGTGCATGCGGATTACGTCTAAGAATGGTTCACGATTTATGTACCAGCCGGGGCAGGCTCCTCCGGGCATTACGTTCGAGCCCAGGTTGGTTTCGGCCAGGCCCTTTTTTGTAGGCTCAGTGGCTGGCACTAATGCGGGGCATTGTTCTGCGATCTTGGAGGATTGCAGGTAGGCTTGGCCGCACATGATTGCGGTAACGCAGGCGGCGTAGTCGCGACCGGCATCGGAGTCGTAGGGTAGGCCCGCGGCCATAAGCAGGGCGCCTAGATTGGCATAGCCCAGGCCCAGCGGGCGGTAATCGTGGGAATTCTTGCCGATCATTTCTGTGGGGTAGCCGGCGTTGTCTACCAGAATTTCCTGGGCGGTGATCAGGACATCGACTGCGTGGCGATAGGCTTCCACGTCGAATGTCCCGTTTGGTGCGAACTTTAGCAGGTTCAGGCTGGCGAGGTTGCAGGCTGAGTCATCCAAGAACATGTATTCGCTGCACGGGTTGCTGGCGTTGATGCGACTCGTGTTCTTCGAGGTGTGCCAGCGGTTTACCGTGCTATCGAATTGCATGCCGGGATCGCCGCAGCGCCAGGTGGCGTCGGAAATTTTGAAGAGCAGGTCTTTCGCTTTGAAGGTCTGCATCGGGTGGCCATTGCGCACGGCTTTGGTGCTGAAGTCGGTATCGCGGAGGACGGCGTACATGAAGTCATCCGTTACGCGGACGGAGTTGTTAGCGTTCTGGAAAAAGATGGACGAGTAGGCTTCGGAGTCGGGCGAGGAGCCGTCGTATCCGGCCGCCACCAGAGTATGCGCCTTGGCTTCTTCTTTCGACTTGCATTCGATGAAGTCGATGATGTCGGGATGGTCGATGTTGAGGATGACCATCTTGGCGGCGCGGCGAGTCTTGCCACCGGACTTGATTACTCCGGCGAAGGCGTCGAAGCCCTTCATGAAGCTGAGTGGGCCGCTGGCGATGCCGCCTCCGCTTAGACTTTCGGTCGACGAACGAAGCGGTGACAGATTCGTGCCTGTGCCTGATCCCCACTTGAATAGCATGCCTTCGGTTTTGGCTAGGGTCAGGATGGAATCGAGCGAATCCTGCACCGAGTTGATGAAGCAGGCGGAGCACTGCGGAGTGCTGTAGCCGGTGACTCCAAATTCTACGCGGCCTGCTTCCGGGTTCCAGTGCCAGTTGCGGGCGTCGGAGTCGGGTTCGATGCGATCGCAGCCTACGTTGAACCACACTGGCGAATTGAAGGCGGCGTATTGGCGCAGCAGGATGTGGCTGAGTTCATCATGAAATGTGGCGCCATCTTCGGGAGTTTTGAAATAGCCTTGGGCTTGGCCCCAGTCGCGGATGGTTTCAGCGACGCGAGTTACCAGGGCGCGGACTCCGGACTCGCGCTCGGGCGTGCCGATGGTTCCGTGCAGATATTTGCTGGCCACGATGTTAGTCGCGGTCATCGACCAGTCTTTGGGAACTTCGACATCTTTTTGCTCGAAGATCGTGTTGCCCTGGGCGTCGGTGATCTGAGCGGTGCGGCGTTCCCATTCGACCTCGTCGTAGGGCGAGACGCCGGGCTTGGTGAAGAAGCGGCGGAAGGTCAGGCCCGGGGCTTTCTTTGCGGTGGCGACCTGAGTTTCGGTGCTGGTGTGGGCTCCTTTTACAGTTGCTTCCGACATTCTGTTTTCTCCTGCGGAGTCTTTGCTCCGCTGTTAATTAAGATCCTTGCGAAAACTTACCCGCTTGGTGGCCTGAATCGCAGCGCTGGAAGCGCTGTGCCATCCAAAAGCTTGCCGCGGTGAAATCTGATCACTCTTTCGCCCCGCTGGGGCTTGTTCCATTTCCTGTCTTTTCCCCACGGTTTACGCCCTGGGCTGCATTATTCCGCCGCTTCGCGGCTTTGAGGGGCGGGACGCCCGTCCTCCATCGAGATTTTTCTTCCTGCAAACACTTCCACTCCAGTCTCGGGTCCGGGTGCTTAGAAACCGGAGGGGATTGGCAATGGTGGCCCGATTTGGGCCTGTTTATTTGATGATTCAGGTTGCGGCGACGCATCTATGGGGTCGGCGGCTGAAGCCGCAGTTGATATCGTTGGGGTTGCGGCACGACTGAAGTCGTTCCCTGATACGAACTCGGCCGAGCTTCGCTCGGCTCCCCGGACGGGGGCGTCCGGGGCTAATTGGGTGTCGACGGTTGCGTCGGCGTTGCGGGCTACGCAGATGTCGTCTGAGATTATTCGCTGAGCTCCGGTCGCGGCTTCTGCTGAAGATGCCATCCAGCGCTGTAACGCGGTTAGGGCGGTGCGGCGTTGGTTTGCGTCTTCTATCACCACGTAGCGGGCGAAGCAGCGTCCGCTGGCGAAGCGCTCGCGGGCGGGGTTGGCGGACAAAAACAGGCGGCCTAGCGCCATACCGACGTCGTCAGCTTCGGAGATCTGAAACAGGGCCAGCATTCTCTTTCCCTCGCCCACCGCCAGCTCGCCGGGAGCAATCACTTCTTCGCCGAGGGCAAAAAGCCCTGGCTTGCAAGGAGCTAGCACGAGGCTGAAACTGTCCTGGCAGCGAAACCAGTTCGACCACTGCAGACGACGATGATCGAAGCTGGGCTCAAAGCCGTGGCGAACCAGGGATTCTGCGACCAGATCTGCCAGACCTTCCATTTGGGCTCCTCAATATCACCTCGAAAGAAGAGGGCTGCGAGCCCTCTTGAATGAGGCGTTTTCCACAACCTGGCTATCAAACTGTTGTCGCTTCCCGCGGGGATGTCCGGGCAAACCGGACCGGAAAACGGCCACCGCACTTTTCAGGGTTCAGGGTCTGGCTTCAGGAATTCCTGGCGCTTTGACCCCTGGTTTATGTTGGCGGGGCGGCGCTGGTCACCTCGGCCATGACGTCCGCCCCTGTTTTCTTACACTTACCTGCTCTTACCTTTGCATCGCTCCGTCTCCGTTTCCGGAGGCGTTTACAGCCCTATGGGATGGCAACAGTACTCCCGCCCGTTGTGGCTGTCAAGAGGTAATCCCTATATATTGTATCTCAAAGCAATGACTGCGCAGATGCGGGTTTGGTGGACCGGTTTTCCACAAGGACAGTTTTTCGCGGGGAATAACATTGTTCGGGCCGCACTGTGCATTGGCTGATGAGTATCTTTGCGTGGCCTGAATCTCCATTCTGGCTTACCCAGGACTTCCGTCCTGGGCTGTCATCGGTCGCCCCTGCGGGGCCGGTGCTTGATGGTGCTGTCTGTGTTCATCTCCGCGGTCTGTTCGATTGACTGGTCGCTTCGCGTCGAGCGACTGGAAACGATCGTTCTTGGCTGATCTTTGAGAACTTGCACGTCAAACCGTTTCGGCCTCGCTTTGCTCGGTGCCTGGACGAGACGTCCGGGTTGCGCGTGCATTGTGCGATGTGCCTGCGCAGCTTCGCTCTCCTGAAGGGCGCGGACGCCCGTCCTCCGCAGGCAACGGATTGAACTCTCCCGCAACTTATCCCTCGCCTTTCCGGGACTAGGCGGTGGCTGCGGATCTGGTGGACATGCGACGTTTGGGACCCGGGAGCGCGACGGCTGGCCCCAGGCGAGGGGGCCAACGCTCGTCGGCTGGACCCATGGCCACGTAGACATCTTCAAAAATCAGCCGGGGCGCAATGCGGCGAGCGCCGTCGGAGGACTCGACCAGATAGTCGCCGGGCTGGCCGCAATGTTCGCGGCCGAGTGCGTCGACGAAGAGGAGCGGTTGTGTAAGTTGCCGGGCTTTGATCAAGAAGCGAGTGCGATAAATTTTCCATGCGGCGGATGTTTTTCTCACGTTCATTTACCCTTCGGGGGGAGGGAGAATGAAAAGGCGTTTTCGCTTTGCGACTGCCGATTTCGATTTCTGCTCTCTCCAGCTCAGCCTCGTTGCCGGAGGCGTAGTTAATTTTGTTGGCTGAAATGTGATTGAGGACGAGGACGAATCTACGCGCGCAGGGGGTCGAGGTCAATTACCAAAGTTTGGTGCAGTCGAGGAAAATGCACAGGCGATTTTGTGAGATGGGTCGGGGTCGGGAAAATCCGTCGAGAGGATTGATTCAGCTATGTGCGTTGCGGTTTTTCTGAGAAATCCAAATTGAAGAAAGGAATTTTCTGGTCGCGATCAATTTAATTTCCACAGACGGTGCACAGGAAATGCAGAAAAGCAGTTCTCGGTTTTCGGATGTCAGTTGGATTTATATCGACTAGAAAACCAACTGCGGAGCTTGGCTCCGTTGGACAGCCGGGGGCGGCTGTCCCCACATGATTTTAGTGGGCCGGGTGCTGTCCCCGGCCCGCTGTCTTTTTTTTCTTTTTTTCTTATCGTCCCGCTAGTGCGGGTTCGTGATGGCTCTGGAATGTCTTCAGGCGGTTGTTGACCTCATCCCAGTTGACCACGTTCCACCAGGCCGTCAGGTATTCGGGACGGCGATTGTTGTACTTGAGGTAATAGGCGTGTTCCCAAACGTCGTTGCCGAAAATGGGGAACAGGCCCTGGGAGATTGGGTTGTCCTGGTTGGGCGTGCTGATGATTTGCACTTCGCCCCCGGGTTTACCGGCCAGCCAGACCCAGCCGCTGCCAAATTGTTTGACGCCGGCATCGTTGAACTTGGTTTGGAAATCCTTGAAGTTGCCGAAAGTTTTCTTGATGACTTCCGCGATCGGGCCGCTGGGGTCGCCGCCGCCCTTGGGCTTCATGATCTTCCAGAACATCGTGTGGTTCACGTGTCCGCCGCCGTTGTTGCGTACGGCGCCGCGGATGTCTTCAGGAACGGCATTCAGATCGCGGATCAAGTCCTCGGCACTCTTCGCTTGCAGGTTGGGATATTTTTCCAGAGCAGCATTTAGATTTTTGACGTAGGCCCCGTGATGCATGTCGTGGTGCAGTTTCATGGTCTGAGTATCGATCACGGGTTCCAGAGCAGAATAGTCATACGATAGATCGGGTAGCTGATGCGCCATTGTATTCTCCTTCGGTTACTAAGGATGATCAGGTTGGGCCAGACGATGCACGGAGTACATATTTTACCGCAGCCCAGGGCGCGACAGGAAACGGTGGCGTGACGCCACGCGCTTGTTGTCTCCGGTGGTACCTATTCGTTCTGTCATTGAGCAGCTACACGACTTCGACGAGAATCGGAGACAGTCAACCTCAAAGGCGCAGTGGATTGGAGGGGACGTGCACTCGCGACGCTTGCTTGCGGCCGCACTGGTCATGCTGGGCGGTGCAGCACTGGCACAGGGCAAGGATCTGGCTCTGATTTCCAACAAATCGAACGAGGTGGTGGCGATCACTTTGCCCGAACTGGTGAAGGTATGCAAAGGGCAAGTGAGCCGATGGCCGGATGGCAAGTCGGTCAGCTTCATCACGCGTGATCCGACGACGCCAGAAATGAAGCTGTTGCTGGAGAAGGTCTACGGCATGTCGAAGGACGAAGTGAAAGCGACAATCGCGAGCGCCAACCACAGCCGAGCCAACCACGCGGCCATTGTCGTGGTGGAATCCGACGAGGCGGTGGTGAAGAAAGTGGAATCGATTTCCGGAGCCGTGGGCTTGGTGGATGTGTATTCGATCAGCGGAGGAGTAACGGTGTTGAAAGTTGGCGGGAAGTTGCCGCTGGAACCCGGATACCCTTTGCACGGAAATTAGAGTTGGTGGCGTCGCGATAGAAAAAAGCGGAGGCTTTTATCTCCAATCCGAAACCTGCTAAACATAGCGCGCGACGGTTTCCACGCTATCAAGTCGACATGCGGCTCTCGGTGCAGATCTTTCGCTCGGGCGAAACCACATCCTTGTGGGGACGTTCGAATGAGTTGGGCGAGGACGGAGTCGGCGGAACTATGACGGGAGAACTGGAAGTTGGCGAAGTTGTTTCTATGGAGCTTTCCTTGCCTTTAGCGGCCTATCCGCTGAAGCTTCGTGCCCTGGTGCGCTACCGCATCGGTTTGCTTCATGGATTTGAATTTCTGGCGGTCACTGAACAACAGCGCGACGTGCTTCGCCGGGTTTGTGAAATGCTGGCGACCGGGCAGTAGCAGAGTCTTCATCCATCTCGTGCCGTTTTTCCCTTCCAGAATTACCTCCGTAACTTTCGAGTAACTGGCTGGCACTCTACCATCCAGAAATTAGCTCTGGTTTTGCAGCGAGGGGGATTCAATGGGTGACAATATCACCCAGCCAGCGACGTCGGCTGAGCTTTCACGCGCGAAGTTTCTCCGGGAGGCACTTCAGCGCCGCACGCTGGCACTCTCGGACCCCACCGCGACCGCTACAGCGTCGACCGAACCGATCACTCCGAGTTTTGCCACGGACAGCCCTGAGTTGCAAAGAGCGTACCTCGAGCAGTTGGTGGAGTGCGCGCCCGAGGCTATCAGCATTCTGGATCCGGAGTACCGGATTACCCGCCTCAATGGTGAGTTCACCCGCATTTTTGGGTTCAGTCCGGAAGAGGCGCTGGGCGAACGGATCGATTCGCTGATCGTCCCACCGGACCGGAGCGCGGAAACGCGTTGGATTGCGGAACTGTTGGTGAAAGGGCAAAAGGTTGTCCTCGAAACCAAGCGTCAGCGCAAGGACGGTACCTTGCTGGATGTTTTCATCTCCGCTGCTCCCATTGTGATCGATGAGCGGCAGGTCGCGATGTGCGTGCTTTATCGCGATATCTCGGAGCAGAAGCGAGCGGAGGCTCTGCATTCGGCGCTGTATCGCATCACACAAAAAACCAGCTCGGCCGACGATCTCCAGCAGTTTTATGCTGCGGTTCACGGCATTGTAAGCGAGTTGATGTATGCGCGCAATTTCTACATTGCGGTTTACGATCCGCTGCCGCAACTGCTCACCTTTCCCTATTTTGAGGATGAGTTGGATTCCAGACCCGCGGCCAAGAAGCTGGGCAAAGGTCTGACGGAGTACGTACTCCGAACCGGGGAGCCGCTGTTGTGCACTCCAGAGCTATTTGACAGCCTGGCGAGGCAGGGTGAGGTGGAGTCGATCGGGGCTCCGTCGCTGGACTGGCTAGGGGTTCCGTTGAAAGTCGGGAATAACAGCTTCGGCGTGCTGGCGGTCCAGAGCTATAGCGGCAACATGCGTTTTGGTGACAAAGAAAAAGAGATTCTGCAGTTCGTTTCGCAACAACTCGCCAGCGCGATTGAATACAAGCGAAACGAAGAGGCGCTGCGCCGTTCGGAAGCCCGCTACCGCTCGTTGGTGCAGAGCGCGGTCTATGGGATTTACCGGTCCAGCCTAGAGGGCAGGTTTTTCGACGTGAATCCGGCCTTGATCACCATGCTCGGCTACGATTCCGCGGAAGAGGTTCTGGCCCTGGATCCGAAATTGGATGTCTTCGTTGATCCGAGCGAACAGATGCGAGTGATGGCCGAGTTCCGACGCGGCGCACGCTTGGACAACGTGGAAGTCCGATGGAAGCGCAAAGATGGAAGCGCGATTACAGTGCGGTTGAGTGGTCGCGTGGTTAACAACCCGGAGGAGACTGCCGAGGTTGTGGAAATTATCGCCGAGGATATTACGGAACGGCGGGTGCTGGAGAACCAGTTCCGCCAGGCTCAGAAAATGGAAGCCGTGGGACGTTTGGCGGGAGGGGTGGCCCATGATTTCAACAATCTGCTGATGGTAATCAGCGGTTACGCGGAAGTGTTGCTCGAGCACACCAGGAAAAACGACCCTCTGTACGCGAAGATCGAGGCGATTCACCAGGCGACCGATCGGGCCACGACTCTGACTCGGCAGCTTTTGGCCTTCAGCCGGAAGCAACTGCTGGAGCTGAAGGTTGTGGACCTGAACATCATCGTGGAAGACATAAAGCGCCTGCTGCGTCCCCTGATCGGAGAGAACATCGAGTTGCAGACGCAGCTCGCACCCGATCTCGGTCGAACCCGTGCCGACGCGGGCCAGATCGAGCAAGTCCTCATGAATCTGGTGGTCAATTCCAAAGACGCCATGCCCAATGGTGGGAAAATCATCATCCAGAGCGCCAACGCCAGACTGAACCATGAGGATGTTCGCCGCGAATACTCCTACATTCAGCCTGGTCTTTACGTCGTGCTCTCGGTAACCGACACCGGCGAGGGCATGGACAAAGAAACCCAGTTGCGCATCTTCGAGCCATTTTTCACCACCAAGGAAAAAGGGAAAGGTACTGGCCTGGGGCTTTCGACCGTATACGGCATCATCAAGCAGAGTGGCGGTTACGTCCTAGTCCAGAGCGAGCCGGGGCAGGGCACGACTTTTCGGATCTATTTGCCGCGCGTCGAAGATGCCTTGGAACCCATCGGCGCGGCGGGCACTTCGTTGTCGCAGAACGGTGGCTCAGAAACCGTGTTGTTGGTCGAGGACGAAGAATCCGTTCGGCAACTGGTCCGTGAAACCCTGGAGTCGAAGGGATATAAAGTGCTGGAGGCTGACAACGGAGAGGCGGCGTTGCGGATCGTTTCTAATTATTCGGACAAGATCGACATGCTGATCACCGACGTTGTGATGCCGGGGATGAGCGGCCGCGAGCTATCAGCACGGCTGTGCGCATCGCGTCCGCAGACCAAGGTGCTCTACCTTTCCGGATACACCGAAGACGCCATCGGACACGAGGGCGTAGTCGATCCCGATACAGCTTTCCTGCAAAAGCCATTCACATTGCAAATGCTGTCCCGCAAGGTGCGGGAAGTTCTAGGCGAACGCGGATAGCCAGTCGCCCCAATCTCAATTTTGATCTTGTCTAACCGTACTATCTGTTATAGTACACGCGTGATTCCGTTCCGGGTCCACTTTCAGCCGGGAGTCCCCCTTTACGAGCAGGTAGTCTACGCCGCAAAGAAGGCCGTCATTTCCGGTCAGCTGCATCCCGGCGACCCGTTCCCTTCAGTGCGCACGTTGAGCAAGGAACTCAAGATCAATCCCAACACAGCCCACAAGGTAATTATGCACCTGGTTGCGGCGGGCCTGATCGAGACGCGGCCAGGCATTGGCACCGTGGTCGCCGTGCTGCCGGAATCTAGTCCTAAGGAGCGAACCCAGCTGCTGGGCAACGAAATTGAACAACTCGTGGTCGAAACGAAAAAACTTGGGATCGGCTTGGACGACATAATCGACTCCATCTCGACGCATTGGAAGCGACTGGGCGGCAGGGATGGATCATGGGTCGAGCCAGGCCGAGGAGGGCGCAGCAGGTCATGAATAGCGCAATTCGAACTGAGCATCTGGAGAAAAGGTTCCATCGGGTAGAGGCTGTGCGTGACCTTAACCTCGAGGTCCCGACGGGCGCCATCTATGCCCTGGTGGGGCCGAACGGCGCCGGCAAGACAACCACGATCAAGATTCTAATGAATATTTTCCCGGCGTCGAGCGGACGCGCTGAGGTGCTGGGCACGGACTCCAACAAGTTCGTCGGACGAGACTTCACGTCGATTGGATAGGTGTCGGAAAATCAGCATTTGCCCGATTGGATGCGCGTGGACGCGTTCTTCGCTTACCTGAGGCCGTTCTATCCTTCGTGGGATAGAGATCTTGAGAATGAACTGGTCAAGCAGTTCCAGTTGCCGCTGGATCGGAAGTTGGCAAAGCTTTCGCGGGGCATGCATATGAAGGCCGCGTTGGCCAGCGCTTTGGCCTATCGTCCAAAGCTGATCGTTCTCGATGAGCCATTTCGGAGAGCTGGATCCGCTGGTGCGCGACGAAGTAATTGAAGGACTGCTTGAGCGTGCATCGGAAGCAACCATCCTGGTCTCCTCGCACGATTTGGCAGAAATCGAAAACCTCGCCAGTCACATTGGCTACCTGGATCAGGGTTCCTTGCGGCTGTCCGAGGAAATGACAACACTAGCCGAGCGCTTCCGCGAAGTAGAGCTTACACTCGATCGGCAGCCCGTCCCCCCGGAAGCCCTGCCGAGCACTTGGATGCAGGTCAGCACCTCAGCCTCGGTCCTCAGATTCGTCGAGACTCGGTTCAACGAAGAGCGCACGACGGCTGACATTCTCAGATCGTTTGAAGAGGTGCGCAAAGTCACCTTCAGACCGATGTCCTTGCGTGCGATTTTCCTCGCGATGGCAAAGACGGGGCGCGACTCGGCCTAAGAAAGGACATGTCTGTGGATCAGATCATTCATATCTTTCGGAAAGACATCCGCCGGCACTGGCGTGAGATTGCGTTGTCCCTCGCAACCCTCGGTGCCTTTGCCTGGAATGAGCCCAGCCAGTGGGCGCCGCAACGCTTTGACGAGTATCCCGTGCGCTTAATCTTCTCGCATTGGTTCACTCCGATGGTTCTCATCGGCTGGTTTCTGCTCATCGTTCGCGTTGTTCACGAGGAGGTCCTGGCGAGCGATCGCCAGTTTTGGGTCACGCGGCCCTACGATTGGAAAAAACTGCTGACTGCGAAAGTTTTGTTTCTCGTGGTCTTCGTCAATCTTCCGTTGTTCATTCTTCAGATGGTTCTGCTCTCGAAAGCAGGTTTCAGGCCAACCGAATATCTCGCCGGTCTACTCTATCTTCAGCTTTTGTGGATCCTGACCCTTATTTTGCCCTTGATCACGCTGGCGACGATCACATCGAGCTTGGTGCAGGCCATGCTAGCCACGATCGGAATTCTGCTCGGCATGATCGCGGTTGCCGCGCTCTTCTCGGTACATGCGATTCAGCGGCTAACCGTCGCCAGTTGGATTCCGGTGTGGCTCCCGTCCACAATTATTATAAAGCCTGCGCGTATGCGGTCATCGTGTTCGCTTTGGTATGGCAATATGCACGCCGCCGGACCCAGCAATCGCGCCTCCTGCTGATCGCTGCCGCAGCAGCGGCGCTGGTTGTCCCGTCGCCACCGGACACGTTCCCGAAGAGTGAATATCCGCAGACTCCAGCCGGAGAACAGCCGCTGGTGCAATTCGCGTTCGATCCGGCCAAACCGAAGAGAAGATACTCGGCAGGAGAAGAACGAAGTGATTCTCCAGATACCTCTGTTGGTTTCCGGAATAGCACAATCCTCGGCCGTCCATATCGATGGAACCATGGTGGAAATCGAAGCCCCGGGAGGAATGCGCTGGAACTCAGGTTGGATTAGATCAAACGACTTCCTGCTCCCGGATCACCCCTTTGTTGACGTCCTGTTTTCCTTGGATAACGCTTTCTTCGAACAAGTAAAGGCGAGTTCGGCCGGAGTACACATCTCGTTTGCGCTGACCGTATTCCAAGCGAAAGAAACGCGGCGGATCACCACGGCGGCCGGGGAATTTGCTGTTCCAGGTGGAGCTTTGTGCGCGATCGATCGGGATGGCTTTAGCGCCCTCCGGTGCCGCTCGCCGCTGACGAGGCCATTCTTGGTAGTCAGCACGATCGCAGGCGAAACAACATGCCCTCCGCGGGAGGATCTGAAAGCGGCACCGCCTGGAACGGTCTTCTCCGTCGTGGAGTGGAATCCGGCACCGGCTCCGGCGGAACTTGGAATCAGTCCGGTTACGGTTTCCTCTCTTGACTTACGTCTCTGGTCCAGGACCCAGGAGGATCTCCGGCCCCGCCTGTGCCCTGGGACTCCTCTGACATTCAGCATCCCCGAGGAAAAAATGCGCATGGGTAGTGAGCTCAACGTTGATAGCCTACGGTTGGCCGACTACTGGCTTCGCCATGTCTCCTTGCGCGGCGGCGGCGCGATTGGGTTTGACGTGGGGTTGCACTAGGCGCTTTCTTCGACCATATCGCGTGCATAGGGTGTGTCACGCCAACCATTGCAACTTTTCCGGCCATCGCGCGTCCTATCGAGTAGAGTGTCCGGCCAGCCGCCAATCCATAGAGGGTTGGTTCCCGTACACTTAAAGTAAGGATGTTTTCATGCTGATCAAGAAGTCTGTCGATATTCCATCGTCTGAGATCACGCCGAAGAGCTTGTATCTGAACCGCCGCAAGTTTCTCACGGGCGCTGCTCTGGTTGGCGCCGCCGCTGTCACAGGCGTGGGGCTAAATGAGCTCGCGTCTCCTTCAATCGCAGCCCAGGCCAACGCCAAGATTGACGGCATCAAGCCAAGTTCCTTCTCGACCAAAGAATCAATTACGCCATTCAAAGACGTCAGTAATTACAACAACTATTACGAGTTTTCGACTGACAAATACGAGCCCGCAGGTCTGGCCAAAAACTTCAAAACGCGACCGTGGACTGTAACCATCGACGGAGCAGTGGAGAAGAAACAGGTTCTCGATGTAGACACGATTATCAAAATGGCTGCACCGGAGGAGCGGATTTACCGGCATCGCTGCGTGGAAGGTTGGTCGATCGTCGTACCGTGGGTGGGCTTCTCGCTGAGCGAACTGATCAACAAAGCGAAGCCCACCAGCAAAGCGAAATTTGTCGAGTTCACGACCCTCCTGGATATGCAACAGATGCCGGGCCAGCGAGGTCATGTGCTCGATTGGCCCTACGTCGAAGGTTTGCGCATGGACGAAGCCATGCACCCATTGGCTCTCCTCTGCTTCGGCATGTATGGCGAGGCGCTGCCCAACCAGGACGGTGCTCCGCTGCGCATCGTGGTGCCGTGGAAGTACGGGTTCAAAAGCGGCAAGGCCATTGTGCGGATTCGTTTCACCGACAGCGAGCCGCGAACCACATGGGCCGAGATGGCTCCGCGCGAGTACGGATTTTACGCCAACGTGAATCCGAATGTGGATCATCCCCGCTGGAGTCAGGCAAAAGAACGGCGTCTGGGCGAATTTCTGAAGCGTCCCACACTGATGTTCAACGGCTACGACCAGGTAGCGAGCCTGTATAGCGGCATGGATTTGAAAAAGAATTTCTGAGCATCTTAGTAGCACCGGCATCCTGCCCTCGCCGGTGGGGGCGGGACGCCCCCACGACAGCCGCCGGGACGGCGGCGCTACGAAAGTGCGTCGCTTGATCGCCACATGATTCGCTGGTTCAAACCCGTAGTTTTGCTCGCGTGCCTCATCCCGCTGGCACACTTGGGATGGAAAGCCTACAACCACGCGCTGGGCGCGAACCCCATCGAAGTAATCACCCACGCGACCGGTGACTGGACTCTGAGATCCTTACTTATCACGTTGGCCATCACTCCCATTCGCAAGTTGACCGGGCAGCTTTGGCTGATCCGCTATCGCCGCATGTTCGGGCTATTCGCCTTCTTCTATGGCACGCTGCATTTCCTGACTTACATCTGGCTGGACAAATTCTTTAACCTGCACGAAATGCTGCACGACATCGCCAAACGAAAATTCATCACGGTCGGATTCACCGGATTCGTCCTGCTAATTCCGCTGGCGCTCACTTCGACCAAGGGATGGATCCGGCGTCTCGGCGGGAAACGCTGGCAAGCCCTGCATCGCCTGATCTATTTCAGCGCGATTGCCGGAGTGATTCATTATTGGTGGCTGGTGAAGGCGGACATCCACCTGCCGCTGGAGTACGGTGCTATTCTTACTGTGCTGCTCGGATACCGGATCGCAGTCTGGGCGCGCCCAAAACTAGCGACGCATAAAGCGAGATCTCTCAGCGAACCCCGTGTGGAAGTTCCGGAGCGATAAGTCAAACCAGTAAAGTGCGGTGCCGCTAGACTAAGTGGTATAGTTGCGGCGAATTTTTGTTTCCGCTCCCATCCGTAACCACCGACGTAAACCCAACCACCTGAGCGAGGACACAATGAAGAAAATCGCAACCTGTCTACTATCGTTATCTGCCTGCCTGCTGATGGCGCCTGCGGCGGCGGCGACTTGGGGCGGCTTCATCTCCACCGGCAATGCCACCGGTATCGGCAATCCATCTTGCGCCCCGGTTTCGACCGGACACGTGGCGTGTGCGGTGCGGTGCGGCAAGTCCGTCATCATGGTCAACGAGTTCAGCGGGAAAAAGTGGGGAGCCTGGAAGAGTTTGGCCGGGGCGGTCAGCTCAGATCCAAGTTGTACGAGCGATGGAACCGGCAAAGTGTAGTGCGCGGCGACTGCCGCCAACGGCGACCTCGAGGTGACAGTCCGGAGGGGCGGGACGTGGAGCGCTCCACCAACGTTAGCGCAGCCCTGTATTCCGCGCCCAGTTGCGCTGAACTGACAGCCGGTCAGGTGCTGTGCACTGCACGAGGTGCCACCGGCGGGCTCGCCTGGTCTCTGTACAACGGCACCGTCTGGACGAAGTTCGCGAACCTCGCGACCTCGACGGTCTCGGCTCCGAGTTGTACCAGCGATCACAATGGCGGAGTGATTTGTGCCGTTTTCACCAGCGCCGAGGCCACCCTGGTGAATCGCTTTTCCTTTTCCAGTGGCAGTTGGGAGGGTTTCCTAAACCTCGGCGGAATCGCTGGCGGCAATCCTGATTGCACATTCTGGAAACCTGTTGGGGAAGTAGCGTGCTTTGCGAAAGCAATCGACGGCTCAATTTATGTGACCGCTTTCGACGGAAAGAACTGGGTCGGGGGCGATTGGAGCACCTACGCTAACCTCCAGGGCCTGGTAAATGACAATGCCAGTTGCACAAGTCAGGCCGCCGGCGAGCTGGTCTGCGGAGTGATTGGCCAGTCCAACCCTGGCAATGCCTTTTACGCCAACGTCTTTAACGGAACTAGCTGGTCGACCTGGGCCCTTGTCGGCGGCGGCGGAACCGGCTTTGGCTCGCCCTCCTGCGCGCCGCTGGGCTCAGGCAAAGTAGTGTGCGTGATCATGGGCTTAAACAACAAGCTTACCAGCGTTGTGGGGCCGTAAGGTCATCACGGTCCTCTGGCGGCTGGATCGGTCTGTTAAGCGTCGCAAACATACTGACATTAAATTTTCCACCCCCACTGCCTGCTTCCTCTTTTGCGAGCAGTGGGAGCGGAAAAGCAGGTTTCTCGACTCCGCAGGATCATCCGCGATTGTGATGATCCGGCTGCACTCGAAATGACAAGTCTGCGATTGCGAATGCTCCCGACGATTCACTTTTGCTGCTTCGCGACATGGGCACTCAGGAAATCTACGCCCTCGATTGGGAAGCGCTTAGCCGCCCATTTTCGTCCGGGACTTCTCCAGCAGGCCGTTGGCTGATAGCATTCTCTCGCCTCAGGCTCGAAGCTAGAAGCAGCTAACTCAGTTGCCAGATGGTATCGAGCACAGTTCCGTCCACCCACTTAACCACGGCCACGGGACGATCTCCCAATTTCGGCCGTGCGGGCTTGCCGCCGCAGATGCACTCGACTTCAGCCTTGATGTCCTGAATGGGACGGATGGGCAGGGTCGAACCTTTCAGCGCGTCCAGCAGATCCTGGCGGCGGGCATTGATCGCGATGCCGCGCTCGGTGACGACGACGTCGATCAGTTCGCCAGGGCCGGTGAGAGTGGTGACTTCATCGATGATCACGGGAATGCGGTCGCGGAATGACGGCACGGCAAGGATGGTGCACCCCGCTGCCAAACAATTTTGCCAGCCGCCAATCCCGTGCAGCAACCGTCCATCGGAGTGGGTCACCACGTTCGCATTAAAATTCACGTCGACTTCAGTCGCGCCCAGCACGACAGCGTCAACAAGGGACGCGAAGTTCCCCTTGCCGTGATAGTTGTATGAAGTGAACGGCGAAGTAGCCACGTGTCGCAGATCGCTGGAGATCGACTTCACCCCGTCGAGATCGAACGTCTGCCCATCGAGAATGTAATCGGTCAGGCCTTCTTGTAGAAGTTCGACCAGGTATTTCGTAGAACCGCCGCGGACAAAGCGGGCCTTCACGCCCTCCTCTTTCATCATACGCCGCAAGTAATCAACGAAGGCGAGGGCGATTCCGCCCGCTCCTGCCTGGAACGAGAAACCGTTGCGCATGATTCCAGCGTCACGCAGGAAGCGAGCAACAAACTCTGCGATGCGCAAGCGGTCTGGCGAACGCGTGATTTGGGTCGTGCCCGAGACAATTTTGGCCGGATCACCAATCGAGTCGACCTCGACCACGAAGTCCACATTGTTGCCCTGAATCTGCCAGGGAATGCAGGGGAAGGGAACCAGATTGTCGGTGACGACGATGACGCGATCAGCGTACATCGAATCAGCGAGGGCGAAGCCCAGCGAGCCGCAAGCCGATTTCCCATGCGATCCGTCAGCATTGCCAAAGGCATCAGCGGCAGGCCCGGCAATCACCGCGACGTCAATGTGCACTTCGCCATCTTGAATAGACTGCCAACGCCCGCCATGGGAGCGCAACACGCCCATGCCCCGCATCTTTCCCTGGGTGCAGTAGTCGCCCAGCGGGCCATTCATGCTGCCTTCGATGCGATGGATGACGCCGGATTGCATAAGCTCGATCGCAGATTTCTGCGAGGGGAACGAGGCGCTCGGAAACCACATCAGATCCTTGACACCGATTCTTGCCGCCGCTTCGAGTGCCATCAGCGCGACGCGGTCTCCGTCGCGCAGGTGATGGTGATTCGAAATCACCATGCCGTTACGCAAGCCGCAATTGCGCAGAGCGGTTTCAAGGTTGGCCACGCGTTTGTCGCCGTTCTCAGGATAATCTTTGCTGGAACAGATGGGTGGGGCAGCCTTTCGGCCGCGCGGTTGATACTGCGCCACGCCCAGAAATGGAATCTGCGGCTTGCCGTTAACCATGGTGGGCACGCTGCGTCCGGCGGCATTCTGGGCAAGTTCGATGCGTTCGCTCATTCCATTCCTTTACTGTCTTAACCGCTGGGCTTCGCCCGGCGCGGACGGGCGAGTCGCCCGTCACCACATTAGATCTGCTAGGCCTTGCCCATCGCCTTTGCCCTTGCCACCAGCTTTCGGGCGCGTTCGACTACAGGTGGATCGATCATCTTCGAGCCGAGGCTCACGACGCTGAGTCCGCGCTGCCGCGCATCTTCGAAGGCGGCGACGATCTTCAGCGCCTTTTCGACTTCTACCGGTGACGGCGCAAAGGCTTGATGAATGACGGGGATCTGCGAGGGATGAATACAGCCCATGCCTTCGAATCCTAAGGCGCGAGAATGTTCTCCCCAGTGAAGTAAACCGGAAACATCACCGACATCGCTAAAAACGGAGTCGATAGCCTGAATGCCGGCTGCTTTCGCCGCGTTGACCACACGAGTCCGTGCGTACTGCGACTCGCGGCCTTCCAATGTTTTCACCACGCCGAGGTCTGCGGTGTAGTCTTCGAGCCCGATGGTCAGCGCGGCAATATTCGGACTCACCGTCGCGATGGCGAATGCATTTTCGATTCCGCGAGCCGATTCCAGAATAGGCATCAGCCATATCGCGCGATCGATACCATGGCTGACTTTCAGTTCACTTATCACGCGATCTGCTTCGCCGACTTGATCGTGCCTTTCCACCTTCGGAATCAGCACCAGGTCGGGAGCTTCGGGAATAATCTCTGCCAGATCTTCCAGCCCCAGCGGCAACTGGTTGATGCGCACCATGCGCTCACAGCTACCGAAGTCGACGGCGCGCAGAGTATTTCGCACCAGGATTCGCGCGGCATCTTTTTCATCCTGGTGAACGGAGTCTTCCAGATCCAAAATAATGGCGTCGGGCCCGTGCAATGCGGCGTTGATGAAATACTTGGGCTCGCTTCCGGGGAGATAAAGCCGAGATCGCCGCAGGCGATCGCGAGTCGTCGGTTCTTGGAGAGTGATTTTCTCCGGCAACGCTCTCTGGCCACCACCGAGGCCGGCGCGTTTTGCCGCGGCTTCAATTCGCGCTGAGATGACGAACGGCAACGCGCCGTCATCGTGAATTGAAATACGCGCGTGCTTTACGCCGAGGGATTCGAGCACCTGCCGTGTCTGGCACAGGATCGAGCTGCCATAGTAGAGCCCAACGCGGGACTCGAGCGTGATCTCCAGACCGCTGCTGTTACGCGGTGCAATGGCGACGTGCAAATCGGAGCGCACGTCTTTGCCGTGGTGGCCGGCTTCGCCGACGCGAGCTGTTCTCAGTTCCGTGTCATTCATGCGACGTCTCAAGCAGCCGAGCTTCGCTCGGCCGGACAGCCGGGGGCGGCTGTCCTCACGTGAGTTATAGTTGTGCCAGGATTGCGTCGGTCATTTGAATTGTCGAGGCGGCGCCCTGGCTGATCGACTTCGCCCCGCCCGGAATGCGCATCATGTCGTAGGTTCGGACTTTGCCTTCTTTCAACACAGTGGAGATGGCGTCCTTAATTCTCCCGGCTTTGTTGTTCTCGCCCACGTGTTCAAGCATCATTACGGCGGAGAGGATCATGGCGATTGGATTCACGATTGGGGGATTCAGTTCGGCATACTTGGGCGCGGATCCGTGGGTGGGCTCGAATACCGCGACTTCATCTCCGATGTTGCCGGAGGCGGCAAATCCCAGGCCGCCGACCAGTCCGGCGAAAGCGTCGGAAAGGATATCGCCGAACAGGTTCGAGGCTACGATCACGCTGTAGTCTTCAGGATTTTTGTTCAGCCACATTAGTTGCGCATCGATGTTCGTCGACCACAGAGCGATTCCCGGATAGTTCTTGGCCACTTCTTTGGCAGTCTCTTCCATCATGCCCGAAGTTTCGCGAACTACGTTTGGCTTTTCGCAGATGGTTACGCCCTTGAAACCGCGCTTTTTCGCATACTCAAAGGCGGCGGTGACGATACGGCGGGCGGCGGGCCGAGTGATGATGCGTACGCTAACTGCGATGTCCGGACCGGGCACTTGGGCGAAGGCTTTGAACTTGGGATGCGAGTTGAGGGCGGCGCGCACAATCTCAGGCGGGTTGGTCCACTCGATCCCGGCGTACATGCCTTCTGTATTTTGCCGAAACACCGTGGTGTCGATTTGCGGCTCGTCGTAGTCGTCGTCCACGCGCTTGCGAATGTAGTTCAGAGGATTGCCGGTGAACCCAATGCAAGGGCGCATGCAGACATCGAGGCTGAACTTCTGGCGCATGGTCACGATCGGGCTGTAGTACACCAGACCCTTGCCTTGCAATTCGGGCTTGAGTTCCGCTTGTGCTTCTTTGTTTGGTTTTGAAGTAATGGCTCCGAAAAGACCCAGCTTGTGTTCGGACAGAAGATCAATCGTCCGTTGAGGAAGTGCGTTGCCTTCATTTCTCCAGCACTCCCAGCCGATGTCGGCGTGGACGTAGTCGGTGTCGGAGCCGACAGCTTTCAATACCCGCAATGCCTCGGGCAGTACTTGGTTTCCGATTCCGTCGCCGGGCATTGTTACTACCGTATGTTTTGCCATGAATGCGATTCTCCTAAGAACTTTTCACCACAGAGGCACAGAGAGTTTTTTGGGGCTGCCTGAAAGACGTTGCAAGCAACGTTTCTACAGTCCGTCTCGACTTCAGCTCAGGCCCAGGCGCTTCGCTACCAGGTTCTCCACTCCCTCGGCGATGACCAGTGACTGTGGCACGCTCCCTAGCGCGGGAAACGCGAACTTTTCGCCGCGCCAGTGGATCACTCCCGAGGTGAAGTCGATATCGATTTCTTCGCCCGGAATGATAGTTTTTTCTTTCGCAGCGATTTCGTTGGCCAATTGCTCGCGTAGGCGCTTCACAAGGTCCGGTACTTCGACGCAGAGGAAGCCATTGTTGTACGCGTTGCGCAGATAGGTCTGCGAAAAACTGGCCGCAATCACCAGCGGAATGCCTTTGGCTTTGAGGCAAGTCACAGCTTGCTCGCGGCTCGACCCCGTTCCGAAGTTGAATCCGCTGACGACCACGTCGCCGGCGCGAGTGCGAGACGCGAACTGCGGATCGTAGTTTTCCATTACGACCTTCGCCATCAATTCTTTCGGGACATCATCGCGGTAAGTGTAGTCCTTTCCGTAGATCGCATCGGTGTTCACGTTGTCTTGTGGCAGGAAAACGAGGCGGCCATGGACTCTCTCGGGGAAGCCGGGGAGAATGTCGACTTTCTCTGCTTCGGTACCTGCGGCAAATTCGGTGTAGCTGCGCGACGGATCGCCGCCGGTCATCTCATGCGGTCCGCAAATGTAGCCGGCTACGGCAGAAGCGGCGACTACCTCGGGGCTCGCCAGGTAACACTTGGCATCGCGCGATCCCATGCGGCCTTTGAAATTGCGATTGGTGGCAGAGATTCCGACTTCGCCGGGCTCGAGCAGTCCTACTCCCAGACCGATGCACGGGCCACAACCGGCGGGGAGGGGATTCGCTCCGGCATCAAGCAACGTTTGCCAGATGCCGCGCTTTTCGGCTTCTTCCTGTACCCACTTGCTGGCCGCTCCAAGATAGAATTGCACGCCCGCCGCGACGTTCTTGCCTTTCAAAACCTTCGCCGCAGCTTCGAGATCTTCGACGCGCGAGTTCACGCAAGAGAGCAAGTAAGCTTTCTGGATCGCGACCCTTTTCTTTTCCATCTCGGCGAGAGAAGCCATGGTCTGCACTGTATCGGGACCCGATACGTGTGGCGTCACCTGTCCGAGATTAAGCACGATCCGAGCCGCGTAGACTGCATCGGCATCGGGTCGTGGCGAATTCTTTGTCCAACTCTCGATGTCTTTCTCCGAAAACCGTTCCACACCCGTGGCCTTCAGCCGCACATGTACATTCTTTAGATATTTGATCGTTACTTCATCCACCGGAAACCAGCCCACGAGTGGCCCCCACTCGGTGGTCATGTTGGAGATGGAAAGGCGCGCGCCCATGGAGAGACCGGCAACCCCGGGGCCGCTGAATTCGACGGCGGCGTTTAAAACCTCATCGTGGTTGTAGAGGCCGCACAAGGTAATGATTATGTCTTTGCCGGTCGCGCCGTCGGGTAATTTGCCTTCGAGCACGACCTCGACCGAACGTGGAATCTGCCACCAGAATTCTCCCGTGGCCCAGACTGCGGCGGCGTCGGTGCGCACGATGGGCGTCCCGATCGCTCCCAGCGCGCCGTACATGTTCGAGTGCGAGTCGGAGGCGACCACGAATGAGCCGGGGACGACGTATCCGCGCTCCACCATGATTTGATGGCCGATGCCTGAGCCCGCGGGGTAAAAGTCGACACCGTGTTCCTTGGCGAATGCCTCGATAGCCCGATATTTTTTTTGGTTGGCTTCGTCTTTATTTTGGATGTCGTGGTCGAGAGCGAAGACGAGTTGCTTGGGATCGTGAATCTTTTTCGCGCCGATGCCTTTGAACTTGCTCATCACTGCTGAGGTGTTGTCGTGAGTCATCACGTGGTGCGGGCGAATGGAGAGGAAGTCGCCAGTCCGCAGCGGGCGATTGGGGCCTTCAGCGAGGTGGGCTTGCGCGATTTTTTCAACGATGGTCTGGGGCATGAATTACTCCCGGCTTTTCTGTGGAGGCCGGGCGAGAGGCCCGTCATCCATTAACAAAATGCAGATTCCTCGCTTCGCTCGGAATGACAAACTTAACAAACGTTGCAAGTAACGTTTCTACAATCGCTTTTTCTTGCTCGTCGGCTTGCGCGGGGCAAGCTTTTTCGCTCGCACGTCTGCTTTCATCAGCGCCATCAGCTTGCTTACTGAGCCGATGCTCTCCAGGTTCCAGATGGCGTCTTTCAGCTTTTGCTGGGCGCGCTGCGACAATACGCTTTCGGCCAGTGCCGCGAATTTTTCTTCGACTTCCTGATCGGTAAGTGGGTTGCGCGGGTCGCCCTTGGGATAGTCGAGTTGCTTGGTGAACATGCGACCGTCGGTGGTCGTGATGTTTACGATCACCCGCTGCATTGCGGGAAACACTTTCTCGATTTCCGGATCGGCCACGACTTCGACTTTCTGCAGTTGGGCACGAATAGTCGGGTCCATGATCTTTTCCATGGTGAACTGCACCGGCGTCACCTTCCGCTCCGCCAGCGCCGCTGCGATTACGTAAGGCAGAGAATGATCGGCCGTCTCTTTGCTCCGAGGATCATATTTGCTGGGATCGGAAAGAATGTCGGCGGCGCGAGCCAGCGATCGGATCTGAATCTTGGTCACCTCATCCGGTTTCAAGTCATTCGATTTCACGATGTCGAGCACCGCAGAAATTGGCGTATGGGTCAGCGCTTCGGTTGGAAACGCCTTCATGCCGCACTGCGTGATGCGCCACGAATCGCCGAGTCCGTCAGTTAAAATATTCAGCTTCCACTCCGGCCCAAAGACGTGCGTCAATCCTTCTTTTCCATCGACTACGTGCTCGGGTCCGGTGTAGCCCTTCTCCGCCATGAGCGCGGCGAGCACGCCGCTCTGGATTGCCATTGGGTCGACCGTGTTCTTCATCATGGTGAGCTTGCCGGCAGTTACCGCTCCCAGCGTGACGTGGCGGCTCGCCGAGATGCCTACGGCATGTTGAATCTGTTCCCACGGGAGATGCAGAGCGCGTCCGGCGACGAAGGGTGAGACGAAGGCGGTTAAGGTTGCGTGATGCCAGCCGCGCTCGCGGATTCCGGGGAACGCGGCTTCGCAGAAACGCATTTCAAATTCGTGCCCCAGCACCAGGCCGACGATCAATTCCTTTCCGTTGCTCTTGGTGCGCTCGCAGCACGCGAATGCCGCAGGAAAAATGTCGGAAGGATGCGATGGATCCTGCTTCCAGTAAATGTCGTTGTAATCCATGCAGCGGATCATGAGGGCGTTGGCGAGCGAGGCCGAGACGGGATCGATGCGCTTGCCGGTGCCAATTACCGTAGCCGCACCTTTGCCCGCGATCTCATCGAGTACTTCGAGTGCAATCTTTACATCGTGTTGTTGGTAGCCGCCGAGGGCGCAGCCGATGGAATCCAGCAGGAAGCGTTTGGCTTGATACACGGCATCCTGCGAGACATGCTTGTATTCGAGAGTCGCTGCCCAGCGCGACATCTTCGCGGTAATGGTCTCTTTGGTGGCGACTGCTTCTTTAGCGGCAGACAAGGAATCTCCTTGGGTTGCTTCATTTCCATCGACTTGTCATCCCGAGCGAAGCGAGGGATCTGAATTCTGCGCAAAAAACAGCAGATTCCTCGCTTCGCTCGGAATGACAAGAGTAAGGAACAATGTTTAAGCCATAACTCATTTCACCTTCACGTTCTTCGGATTCTTAAACGGCAAGAATGCCATGAAGTCAGCGTGGTGCACGATGTACGCTTCGGTGGTGCGTTTCACCAGATCACCTTCGGCGGCATGAGCCGCGATAACGTGGCAAACTTCGTCGGGCACACCGCATTCGAGCGCCAGCGCGACTCCCGTGAACGGATGCCGCAAGGCTTCGCCGCGCTCACTTTGGCGACTCTTGCCGTCGGGTCCGAGTTCGTATTCGAGCAGCTTGCCGACGTCAGCAAGAATGGCGCCCGCGATTACGACGTCCATGTTAATCGGCAGCGCGCGGCCCATGAATTCGTGCATGGACTCGGCACTCTGACGTGCGATGTGGACCACGCAGCGCTTATGCTCCATAAAAGTGATTGGGCAGTTGAGCACGAGCAGTGTGAACGGAATGCGATTCAGGTCATCAGGTTTCAGCGGGCTGCGTTCCAGTGCTTTGATCCAGGTCTGGGTGACCTGCTCCCGCAGCTTAGGTTTCTCAATCCACTGAATCTCCGGCCACAGCCGTGCGACCGCATCGCGCATGCAATCCGCCCCCTCGGAAACCATCTAGCTTATCGTGCGGGTGGCGGCTGCGTCGAGAGGCACGAGGCTATAATCGCTTCTGTGCCCTTCCGACTTGAGATGCCGCTCGCACACCGACGAATGCTCGTTCTCTTACTCTGTTGTTTCTGCGTGTTTGCCGGCGTAGCTAGAGCGCAACAAGGTGCGGCGACTGGCGAACCTCTTGTGATTCAAACCACGAGCTTACCCAAGGCCTATCTCAGACAGCACTATGAAACTCGTTTGCAAGCACGCGGGGGCATCACTCCCTCGCGGTGGGAAATCACGGAGGGTGCTCTGCCCGCCGGCATTGTGCTTGGGCAAGATGGAATTCTGAGCGGCGCTCCAATGGAAACCGGTGAATTCCGGTTTACCGTGACTGTGACGGACAGCGGCCGGCCCGCTGTTCAACGCAACCAACAACTGGTTCTGACAGTCGTAGCGCCGCTCATGGCGCAGTGGGGGCGCTATCCCAAAGTGAACGGCCAAAGGCTGGAGGGTTCAATTATCGTTTCCAACCAGACCGAGCAGGATTTTGATTTGACCGTAATCGTGATGGCAGTGAATGAGATTGGACGGGCTACGGCCATCGGCTACCAGCGTTTTCCGTTGAAGAAGGGCGATGCGGGGACTGAGATTCCTTTCGGAGAGAACCTGCCGCGGGGCTCGTACGAACTGAACGTGGACGCGGTCGCTGAAGTGGCTGCGACTAACTCGATTTATCGGACGCGGCTGGTGCCAAAGGAACGGTTCCAAATACAGCAGGGGCCTTAAGGCTGTGGACAGTGGGTAGCCTCTGCTACCGGTTCGCAATCTGCTTGGGGAGAGCTGCAGCCCAGGCTAACCACTGGCCACCAACTGCTGCAGACAAATTAAGAGTCCCGAGGTAGTGTTAGGATCATTCGTCTCGGCCAGTAGCTCGCTTTAGACCCTCGCTGACCTGCATGAGTTGCGGTCCTTGCGGATGGCAACTCGCGATCTTTGCTCGGGCTCCGGGCTTACCGCCAACCGGATAAACCACCCCAACGCCTCAGGACTCTATCCTGCCTTCGACAGATCTTCTTGTTCGCCTCGACCAGCACTTTGCTATAGACCCTTGCTAACCCTCCCTCAGTCATTTTGCAATGTAGAGGGTGACTTCGCTTGAGCCCCGGACGCCGCACCAACCGGGAAAACTTCAGAAGTTGTCAAAGAACGATTATGGTTTTACTCTTTTCGTTTTTAGAGTCAATGAAAAATGTGCAAACGTATCTGCCGAATTTTCAATCGAGTGCAGATGGTTCACAGGCCGGTGCCGCAGAGTTGGTGCAGTTCATCCGTCACAGAGCTTTGTGCTGTGCGCCAATGCGCAATTTTCGCGGATCTTCTTGTCCGACGCGGTTTAGCCCTGTCAAGGGACACTGATTGTATTTGTGAAAATCGCGGGCAAAACCCTGTTGCATAAGGAGTTTGGAGGCATCTCCGCGCCTTCTGCGGCTGTTCTCCGCGACCTCTGCGATTTAAGATCTGTCCCGGCGAAACCAAAATCCTAAAACGCGGAGACCGCTGAGAACAGCCGCAGAGTACGCGGAGATGTGTTTTTGGGGGATCTCGACTGACGTGGAATGTAGTGTCGCGTTGTTTCCATGTTTTCATTGCGTCAGGGTAAAATGCCCGTTTCCAGAAAGATCTTTGTTACGGGAGACGCTGTGGGGCCCGTCGGTCGGTCGGCTGTTCTTCTAATCATCGCGTGGCTCGCCGGTTCTGCGTCGGCGCAATCCGGTCCAAGCGCTGAGCAGCGGACTGCGCGCCATTTCGAGTCCATCCGGCGGCAGCCTTCACTTCAGTTGGCGTTCCTGCGCGACATGCCCAAAGGTGGCGATCTGCATATCCATTTGAGCGGCGCGCTGTACGCGGAGAATCTGATCGACTATGCCGCGAGCGACAATCTGTGCGTGGACCGTACGACTTCGATTCTTATAGCCCCTCCGTGTGACGATTCCTGCGCAAAGTACACGAGCAAGCCGGCGATCCGTTGTGCATACGGCGACCATGTTCTCTACAACTCGATCGTCGACGCCTGGTCGATGCGTAATTGGGCACCGGGGGAAGAATCGGGGCACGATCATTTCTTCGCCACCTTCGACAAGTTTTCGTTGGCGACTCATAACCGTACCGGGGACGCTCTTGCCGAGGCGGCATCGCGCGCGGCGGCAGACCGTCTTCAATATCTCGAGTTGATGTATACCGCGGATTCAGTTCAGTCCGGGCAACTCGGCGCGAAGCTGGGATGGGACGATGACTTCGCCCATATGCGTGAGAAGTTGCTGACCGATGGTCTCAAGGAGATCGTCGCCACTACCAGCAAGCGGCTCGATGAAGACGAGGGCAAAATGCGGTCTGTCCTCAAGTGCGGGACTGTGGAAGCAAACCCGGGATGCGCGGTTAAGATTCGCTACTTGTATCAGGTGCTGCGTGGGCTGCCTCGCGAGATGGTCTTCGCAGAGATTCTTTTCGGCTTCGAACTGGCGCAAACGGATCCGCGTTGTGTGGGCCTGAACCTCGTCCAGCCTGAAGATTGGTACGTCCCCATGCACGATTTCGAGTTGCACATGAAGATGCTTGACTACCTGCACGGCGTCTATCCCAAGGTGCACATCAGCCTGCACGCCGGGGAGCTGGCCATGGGCCTGGTGCCGCCGGAGGGCCTGCGCTTCCATATCCGCGAATCAGTCGAGCGCGGACACGCAGAGCGCATCGGCCATGGCGTGGACGTGATGAACGAGGATCACCCGATCGATTTGGTGCGCGAGATGGCACGAAGGAATGTTCTGGTCGAAATCTGCCTGACTTCCAATGATGTAATCCTGGGCGTAAAGGGCGACGCCCATCCTCTGCCGATCTATCTGCGGTACGGCGTGCCGGTAGCCCTGGCCACTGATGACGAGGGAGTATCGCGCTCCGATATGATTCATGAGTATCTGCGTGCAGTTCACACTTATGATTTCCTCGGTTACAAAGACTTAAAGCGCATGGCGCGAATGAGCCTCGAGCATAGCTTTCTGGCAGGTTCCAGCCTGTGGGCATCCGACTTCCGTCCGGTCGCGGCGTGTACGGACGATCGTGCCGGCTCGAGGAAAGTATCTGCCGCGTGTCAGAAATTTCTGGATGGCAGCGAACGCGCCCAGATGCAGTGGAAACTTGAAGAGGAGTTCGCTGTATTCGAAAAGAAGTTCTAGAAGCAGTTGTTAGTTGATGTTTCACAGTTTTCAGTGGACAAGATGTAGCCAGGAGCTGGCCCCTTATGGACGACTTCACCAACGCTGAATCTGCCGCGAACTTTCTGCTTTTGCAGACTCAACTTTCTCCATCCATCGGACTGGTTCTGGGCTCGGGTCTAGGCGGCTTTGCCGACGAGCTCTCTGAAGCAACGCGAATCCCCTACGCGAATATTCCTTACTTCCCGCGTTCCACTGCAATCGGCCATGCCGGTCATATGGTGATCGGGAAAGTTGGCTCCATTGCCGTGGCGGCTATGCAGGGACGGGTGCACTTGTACGAAGGCTATTCTCCGAACGAGGTCGCATTTCCCATCCGCGCGTTTGGGAGAATGGGCATCCGTGCGGTAATCCTGACCAACGCCGCCGGGGGCATCAATCTCGAATACAAACAGGGTGCATTGGTCGTGATTACAGACCACATCAATCTGCAGGGACAAAATCCGCTGACCGGTCCTAACGACGATCGCTTCGGACCGCGATTTCCCGACATGACTCAGGCGTACTCGAAGCCGTATCGCGAGATCGCGCTGCGAGCCGCGCGTCCACTTGGGCAAGACGGTATATCAAGGTGTCTACGCGGGACTCTTGGGCCCGAGTTACGAGACTCCAGCGGAGATTCGATACCTGCGTACGATGGGCGCGGATCTGGTGGGCATGTCGACGATTCCTGAAGTCATCGCCGCTCGGCACATGGGAATCAAGGTGCTGGCCATTTCCTGCGTGACCAACATGGCGGCGGGGATTTCCGATGACGTGCTCAGCCACGGAGACGTGCTCGCGACTGGCGAGCGGGTTAAGGGAGACTTCGTGGCGCTGCTGCGGGCGGTCTTGCCGGAGATCGTGGCAGACGTGAATACCTAGCGGGCACGAACATGACGCGGGTGGGGGCGCCCGCGCCACACGATCCGTCCTAGAATGTGAACTTCGCGGCCAGTTGAACCACACGTGGGCCACCCCCGCCGAGGCCAGGGTTTGTTTGTGCGACATCGGGCGTCTGCGTGATCAGGCCCATGGGTAGCAGCGGTTGCGTGATGTCGCCGTTCACGTGGGCGGCGGGATTCGGCACAACCTGTGGACTGCCCGGACTGCCGTTGTCCACATATCCCGGAATAATGGTGTGCGCCGGCAGGGCAAAATTCGGATGGTTGAAAATATTGAAGAACTCTGCGCGCAATTGCAGGTTCAGTCGTTCCGTCAGCCGTGTGTTCTTCGTGATGGAGAAATCCACGTTGCTAAGTCCGGGGCCAAAGATCGAGTCCCGACCGAGATCACCGAAGGTGCCGAAAGCCGGCTGCACGAACGCCAGTGGGTTCAGATAGCCGGTGCTCGGATTCCAATGCGGCAAAATTGAATTTACACCAGGCACAACATTGGGCCGTTGATTGAAATAAAACCGGCCGCTCGTGTCCGTCGAATTGGCGATCGGAATCGGACGGCCGCTTTGAACTGTAATGATCGTGTTCAGCTGCCAGCCCGAGCCAAACCCCCGAGCCGCTTTCCAGGCGGGCACATCGTAGTTGACCGCCGCCGTAAAGCGATTCCGCGTGTCGAAGAGCGAGGGCCCGCGCTCTGCCGGGAGATTGCCTGGGTCTTGAGGAAAAGCCGCGCCTGGGACGAAGTCAATTCCATCCGATGCGTCATCGATCGCCTTCGACCACACATAAGCAGCGAAGCCCGAAAAACCGTGATTCTGCTGGATACGCCCGATTGCCTGCAGCGCATTGTAACTGGATGAACTCTCGGGCGTAAGCTCGTCCATCGCGCCGTAATTGGGATTGGGGCGGACGCCATTGGCGTTGGGTTCGTTCAAGTCGGTCAGGCGCACCAACCTGCTACCCTTGCTGCCTACGTAGCGGGCTTCGAACGAGGCATTCTCTGCGAGCTTCTGCTGGACATTGAAATTCCAGTTCTGCGTGTATGGAGAACGGAAGTTCCGCGGCGTGACGAAAATCGAGTATGGCGGCGATGCCACACCATTCATGATCGGCGGATTCGGGGTTGAATTGGTGCCGTTAAATGCAGTTGGATCAAAGGAGAGAGGCACGACCGCTTTCGGTCCGATGGGATTGGTCACGACTCCAGCGGAGCTCGTGAAGTTCGCGATGAACAGGTCCTGAGGAACGTAGTCATAGTAAATCCCGTAGCCGGCGCGGACCACGGTGTTCTTCGCGGCTTGCCAGGCGAATCCCAGGCGCGGGGCGAAGTCGTGCAGGTCGCGATTGTACAAGCCGTCGAGGCCGTCGGTCCCCACCAACGCCAGGTTGCCGTCGCGGCCGAGGTTTGAGAGCAAGTTGTTCTGCTCGCTCAGCGGTCCGAAATATTCCCAGCGCAGACCGAAGTTCACGGTGAGGGTGGAAGTCATACGGTAATCATCCTGCGCAAAGAAACTGAAGCCGTTGTTGTAGGTCGTACGTTGCGTATTGCCTGCATCGACGGAAACGAACGAGCAGCAAAAATTCGTGTCTTGCGTGCCGCCGGTGTAGAAATCCGCCAACGCGTCGACTACGGGATCGGGACTCAGTCCGACTCCGGCCGTGAACTGGAAAATGCCGCGCTCGAGATTGTCGTTGAAATTGCTGATGGCGGCGCGACGGAACTCTCCTCCGAACTTGAAGGTGTGGCGGCCTTTCAGCCAGGTGAAGTTATCGAGTATCTGAAAACTCTGGCTGGTCCGGCCTCGGGGAATGCTGAACCCAGTCGCGCCTAAATTCTCGATGTTAGTGAAGTCAAACTCGGGCAATCCGAGCTTGCCGGTACCGAAGTTCAGCCCGATGCTGTTGGGATCAAAGTTGGCATCGAGCGAACTGAATGACGTCCGATAACGGCTATAGCCGAAACGTACTTCGTTGATCTTCGAGGGGCTCAAGGTGGAAAGCAGGCTGACCGAAACCACCTGCACCCGGGTTGGCGAAGTTTGCGCAAACTGGGGCAGCCGTGATCCTGTGCCGAAACCTCCGGGCGAGCCAAACGGAAAAACCTGGTAGCTCTGGCTAAAGGCGTAGCGGCCAGTCAGCAGCTCTGTGTTGGTGAGATTTTCGTCAATCTTTGCAATGAAGTTGTTCCCGTTGTTCGTGTCGCGCACCACGCCAGGAATCTGGCTGGTATCACTCTTCGGATAGAAGGCGAGAATGGCATCAAGACCGGGATTGATTACGGGATTGCTTGGAGTGCCATTGATTGCGCCCGCTATCGTGCGCGCTTGCTGAATCTGGGACTGCGTCGGAACCAGCAGCAAAAAGTCGGAACCCACTCGCTCGCGCTGGCCCTCGTAAGCTCCGAAGAAAAAGGTTTTGTCCTTCACGATCGGGCCACCCAAAGAAGCACCGAAATTGTTGTTCTGGAACTCGGACTTCTGGGGTTCGGTATTGAAGTAGTTGCGAGCGTCCAATGCGCTATTGCGGAAGAATTCGAAGCCGGAACCGTGCAATTTGTTGGTGCCAGACCTCGTCACGATGTTCACCACGGAACCGCTGTTCCGGCCGTATTCCGCTCCAAACTGCGACTGCAGGTTGAACTCCTGGATGGCATCAATCGGCAGGAGCGAAGCCGGCGCGCCTCCGATACCCGTTTGGTTCAGCGCCGAGTTATTGAAGAAAGGATCGTTGTTGTCGGTGCCGTCGAGAGTGTAGTTGTTGGAGCGGTCACGATTGCCGTTGATATTGAATTGTCCGAAACCGCCTTGCGTACCAGCGACGCCGGAAGGATCGACTGTGGCTCCGGGCGACAGCGCAACCAGCTTGCCGAAGTCGCGGCCGTTGAGGGGGAGTTCGGCAACTAATTTCTGGTCCACGACCTCGCTCAGGACGTCGCGCGTGGTATCGATGACTGGCGCTTCTCCCGTGACGGTCAACTGTTCCAAATGCTTTTCCACTCTGGTTAAATCGAAGTTCGCGGTCGTATCCGAGCCAACGTTGACGATGACATTCTGACCGACCGGAGACAATCCGCCGTATTCCGCCGTGAGTGCATATTCTCCGGCGGGAAGCTCGGCCAGTACGTAGGCGCCGTCGTCGCCGGTCGCAGCGTCGCGCATCTGTCCAGTCGCTCTGTTCTTGGCGGTCAGTTTTGCACCGACGATGGCATTGCCGTTTGGATCCACCACCTTTCCACGAATCGAGCCCCGAAAGCTTTGGGCCAAAAGAAGACAGGGCAGCCATAGGAGAATGCTCACAAGCATCAGGTGTTGAATCGTGCGGTTGCCACCTACGATCGATTGTTGGCCGCTCATGTGTCTTCTCCTTGAATCTCGTGAAATCTGGTAGCGCCGCCGTCCCGGCGGCTGTCGTGGGGGCGTCCCGCCCCCACCCGCCAGGATGCTCTCGCGACAGCCGGAAAGATGTCGGCGCTACAAAGTATTAATTTCTGGCCTTCGGAATGAAGATTGTGACCGGAGGCTTTATCCCGTAAGTGGCCGCGAAGCTCCCCTGATTCACGGCCAAACCAAGATGCCCGCGAGAATCGATATAGAGCAGCGGCTTGTTCAGCGGCACGTCGCTGAAGGTGCGCACGAACAGAATATCCATCTCGTTTTTTCCGATAGTGATGTGAACCGTCCGGCCCCGCGTGTAGCCCAGTTTGAGAAAATCACCGCCGCTGATATTGGTGACGAGATTGCCGAAGGGTCCGTCGGTCGCGATCACTTCTCCGCTCAACCCGCGTTCATCCAGCTTTGCGGGCGCGATGTCCAGGCGCACCAGTTTGCTGACATCAAGCTCGGGTCCCACGCCAGTCCAGTCGTCGCCCCGCACCAGGTGTGCGCCGACGGGCGAAAATATGTCGCGTCCATGAAAAGTCGATGACAGCGCCGCTCCGATCATCCAATCGCGGTTTGTGATCTCGCGTGCACCCTCGATTCCATCACGATCCTGCACCAGTGTCATCAACCCGTTATCCGGCAAAACAAAATATTGCCCACGCTTCGACTTGACCACGACCGCTTTCCGAGTGCTGCCGACACCCGGGTCCACGACCACTACAAAAACCATTCCCGGCGCGTAGTATGGGGTCGTGCCGTACAGAAAGCGCGCTCCGTCGAGGATAGAGAACGGCGTAACTTCATGTGTGAGGTCGACAATGCGCACCTCCGGAGAAATCGAATACATCACGCCCTTGCAGATCGCTACCGAATCGTCCACTGTACCGAAGTCAGTCATGAAGACGATGGTAGGAATTGACTTGCCCGATGTGCTGTCTGAAGCACTGGCCGGGCGGCTCCCGGGGCACAGAATCAGCAACATTAAGACGACCAAACAGCGCGATGGCTTGCTCCCGCGAAAACTCTCTCTCAGCATAGTTCGCTCTCGATAAAGCCCACCAGTTTACTGGAGTTTGTGAAATTTGGGCACAATCGTGCAACCTATCGCGGTGCTCGCAACTCTTTGAACAGTATTAGATCGAAGATCGTAAAGGCTGTTTGGTCCAAAGTAGTAGTCGAGGCCGCAACACGAAACTCACGGCGACGTTATAATTCGCTTGGCAATACTATCGCAAGGAGGATGTGATGCCTGAAGCTATTCCGGAGAAATATCGCGATCTGTTCAACAAGCGCGCCTTCGCTAGTTTGGCAACGTTGATGCCCGATGGCCGTCCGCAGGTGACACCGGTGTGGTGTGATTTGGAAGGAGATTACGTACTTTTCAATTCAGCCAAGGGTCGCCAAAAGGATCGCAACGTCCGTCGCGATCCGCGGGTTGCGATGGCGATCATCGATCCCGACAATCCCTACCGTTATCTCGAAATCCGCGGTCGAGTGATGGAGATCACCGAACAGGGCGCCGACGCGCACATCGACAAGATGGCCAAGAAGTATCTGGGCGTCGACAAGTACCCCTATAGACAGCCGTCGGAAACGCGCGTTATCTACAAGATTCAGCCTGAACACACCTCAACGATGGGCTGACAAATGTAGCGCCGGCACATTGCCGGCTGTCCCGGGCGCATCTTGCGCCCGGAGCCGTCCTAGGAGATCAATCATTCGCACCTACAATCTCTGCCTGCTCGGTTTTGGCAACGTCAACCGGACGTTGCTTCGCCTCCTGCAGAAAAAGGATAGTGAACTCCGCGAGCGTGGCGTCGCGTGGCGGATCACGGGCGTGGCAACACGACAGATGGGGTGGATCGCGGATTCCGAGGGGCTGGATGTCGATGCGACGCTGCGTGAAAATTTCCGGGGACACTGGCGGGCGGGTCCGCCAGTGCCACACGACGTTCGCGGTTGGTTGCGTCTAGCGAAGGCCGATGTTCTGTTCGAAGCCACATCGCTCAGCCCTGGCGACGGCCAACCGGCGATCGATCATATTCGCGCTGCATTAGAAGCTGGCGCACATGCCATCACCGCCAACAAGGGCCCTATCGTGCACGCCTACGAGGAACTGAGTGCCCTGGCGACTGCCAAGCAGCGAAGATTTCTATTTGAGTCTACCGTGATGGATGGCGTTCCCATCTTTGCCCTGTTCCGCGACAATCTGCCGGTCGTTCAGCTGAACGGATTTCGCGGCATTCTGAATTCCACTACCAATGTCATTCTTACCGGCGTGGAAGAGGGGCTCAGCTTTGAGGAGTCGCTTGTCAAGGCGCAGGAGATCGGGGTCGCCGAAACCGATCCGAGCAATGACATCGAGGGTTGGGATTCGGCGGTCAAAGTCGCTGCTCTGATTCGCGTGCTCATGGGCGTACCCATTCGACTCGAGGAAATTCAGCGTGAAGGCATTGGAGAGCTGAGTGAGGAAGCGGTGCGCGCTGCCCGGGCCGACGGAAAACCTTATAAGCTGGTGTGCCGCGCCCAGCAAACCGATCAGGGCGTGATGGCGAGCGTCCGGCTGGAGCAGGTACCGTTGAGCGATCCGCTGGCCTGGGTCGCGGGAACTTCTTCCATCGTGTATTTTGAGACAGACATCTTTCCGGGGCTGGCGATTACCGAAAACAATCCCGGACTGGACGCCACCGCTTATGGGATGCTGGCGGATTTCGTACGCGCGGTAACCGAGACGTAGCAAAGCTACGTGTCTACAAATCTTTATGAATCCTATGTTGAGCACTCAAAACGAAACAGTAAATGCGCTTGACCTTGATTGGGTTCGCGCCCAGTTCCCGTCTCTCTCTCAAACTGTCAACGGCCATCCTGCAACGTTCCTCGATGGGCCGGGCGGAACTCAGGTTCCGCAGCGTGTCATCGGCGCGATCTCTGACTATCTGAAGCACAGCAACGCCAATACTTGCGGTGCCTATGCGACCAGCCGCCGCACCGACGCGATGATCGCCGGCGCGCGTTCCGCCATGGCGGACTTTCTCGGCTGTGATGCGGATGAGGTCGTTTTCGGGCCCAACATGACTTCGCTGACTTTCGCCATTAGTCGCTCGATTGGGCGCGAGCTCGGTCCGGGGGACGAAATCGTGCTCACGCACCTTGATCACGATGCCAATGTTTCTCCGTGGCGCGCGCTCGAAGAGCGCGGCGTGACCGTTCGCATGGCGGAGATTCATGAAGACGATTGCACTCTCAACATGGACGATTTGGCGCGCAAGATTACCGACCGCACGAAGCTGGTTGCGGTCGGCTACGCTTCGAATGCGGTGGGCACGATTAACGACGTGAAGGAGATCATCCGTATTGCCCATCAACGCGGCGCGATGGCTTACATTGACGCAGTCCATTACGCGCCGCACGGTCCCATTGATGTCCGCGCGCGCGACTGCGATTTTCTGGTGTGTTCGACTTACAAGTTCTTCGGTCCGCACATGGGTGTGCTCTTTGGCAAACGCGAGCACTGGAAGCGGCTCGATCCGTATAAGGTTCGCGCCAACACCAACGCGATTCCCAACCGCTGGGAGTGGGGCACGCTTAATCATGAATGCATCGCCGGAATCGCGGCCTGCGTTGACTATCTAGCGGATCTTGGACGGCACGTGAATCCGTTAGCATCCGCGCGCCGCGAGGCCTTGCTAGCAGCCTACGACGCGATTCAGAAGCATGAGCGGGGATTGATGGAAAGCCTCATTCGTGGATTGCTGTCGATCCCCGGTCTGAAGCTTTATGGTGTCATCGATCCGGAGCGCTTCGATCAGCGATGTCCTACGATCGCGGTGCGAATCAAGGGTCATACGCCGCTCGAACTCGCTACTCGGCTTGGCGAGCGTGGCTTCTTTACCTGGGATGGAAATTACTATGCGTTGAATCTCACCGAGCGGCTCGATGTTGAAAAAGATGGTGGATTTCTGCGTATCGGGCTGGCGCACTACAACACGGCGGAAGAAGTGGAACGGCTGCTGGCAGCTCTGCGGGAAATTGTGGGTTAGCGAGTTCTGACTTTCCTTGATTGTGGGGGGCGGAATTCTGTAACGTTCTCGCCTTTCGCGCACAGCACCACCGTGGCCAGGTCAACGAACAATCCATGTTCAACTACTCCGGGCATGTCGCTCAGTTTACGCGCCAGAGCGGGTGGATCGGGGATCTGACCAAAGCTGCAATCCAGGATGTGGTGACCTTCGTCGGTTATAAAAGGGTTTCCCTTCGTTTCCTGGCGGAGTTTCACTGTCGCTCCCAAGGCCGTAATTCTTTTTGCAACTAAGGGCTGAGCGAAGGGGATGACTTCAACCGGGAGCGGGAACTTTCCCAGCACCGCGACCTGCTTGCTCGAATCCGCGATGATGACGACTTGCCGCGATGCCGACGCGATGATTTTTTCGCGCAGCAGCGCGCCGCCGCCGCCCTTGATCAGATGCAACTGCGCATCGAATTCATCGGCTCCGTCGATGTCTACATCGATCTGCTGACACTCATCGAGCGTGGTCAACGGAATTCCCAGGCTCGCGGCTAGCTCTTGGGTATGAACGGAAGTCGGGATCCCGCGAACCTTCAATCCCGCCCGGACTTGTTCACCCAAGAAACGAACCGCGTGCGCCGCGGTCGAACCTGTTCCCAATCCAAGCGTCATCCCGTCGCGCACGAAACGCAGACTGGCGCGCGCCGCGGCAGCCTTTTCCAGGTCGCTGGTTTTTGAATTATTTGCCATATCGAGTCGCGATCCCCTTAACCGATTACTCTATCGCTTTCTCGACTGGAGCACCAACCTCGATCATCAGAAACACCTGACGGCGGACGCCCTCGTCCGCCTCGTGCGCTGGGATTCTCGGCGAAGAGCGAGGCGACCCGGCGGTCGCCCCCCGGACGAGGGCATCCGGGCCTACGCGGTCTGCGGTTGTTCATTCATTTCTGATAATCTGCCGCCGACGTGCGCGCTGCCGCCATCTTCGGGCCGGGATGTTCCGCCAAAGACCTGAAGCCGTTCCAGCAGAACTCGGAAGCGAACTGGCTTATCGATCTGCCCGCAAACTCGGATCAGGCAGACGCGATTCTCATCTTCGGCGGAGACGGGACTGTGCATCGTTATCTGCCGCAATTGGTCGAGTTGCGGATCCCCGTGCTGGTCGTGCCTTGTGGCAGTGGAAACGATTTTGCGCGGGCGCTGGGCCTACGCAACTCTCGAGATTCGCTGGCCGTGTGGCACAAGTTTTGCTCCGGCAGTCGTAACGTGCGACCGATCGATCTTGGTGTGGTCCCGACATCGGTTGTGGGTCAAGACGCTGGCGGGTCGTCCGCGCCACACTATTTTTGTTGCGTAGGTGGCGTCGGACTGGACGCCGAGATTGCCCGCCGGGCGAATCGCCTTCCGCGCTGGCTCCGGGCACGTGGCGAATACATTTTTAGCCTCCTGACCGCGCTCGTGAGATTCGCGTCCGTTCCGCTGAAGATTTCAATGCCTCGCACCGAACATCAGGCTGCGCTCGTTGCACGGACCGCGAAACCGATCATGGTCACGGCGTTCGCCAAAGCACCGTCATACGGCGGCGGGATGAAGATTGCGCCCCACGCTCAACTCGACGACGGTTTGCTCGACGTTTGCATCATCAATCACATCAACAAGCTCAAGCTCTCTTGTCTTTTCCCCACCGTCTATTTGGGACGCCACCTGAGCGTCCCGCAGGTGGATTATTTCCAGGCAGAAGGCATCAAGCTTGAAACGGAAGAGCCGCAGGATGTTTACGCGGACGGCGAATATGTGTGCTGCACGCCAATTGAAGTGGGCGTGGCGCGCCGGGCGCTGCGAGTGATTGTCCTTGAACCTGCCCTACGGTGCTAAACTACCCTCACTGTATGGCTGAGAATGGTCGTTCCCGCACTCTGCTCTGGATCGTGATCGGGGGGGGAGTTTTCTTCCTCTTCGTGCTGGCCGTGTTTACGCTCGTGTATCTGACGTTGCGCGGGGGTGGAGAGCACGCGTCGCTCGATGGTTTCGGCGACAAAATTGGCGTGGTGGAACTGGAAGGCGTAATTCTGGACTCCAGCGTCATTGTGCCCCAAATTAAAAAATTCGGCGACGACGATTCCATCAAGGCCATCATTCTGCGGGTGAATTCTCCCGGAGGAGGAGTGGCGGCGTCCGAGGAAATTTATCGCGCGGTCAAACGCATCCGCGACGACAAGAAAAAGCGCATTGTGGCCTCGATCAGCACTGTGGGCGCGAGCGGCGCATACTACGTGTCTTCCGCGACCAACAAGATTTATGCCGACAATGGCAGCGTGGTCGGGTCGATCGGTGTGATTGCCGAGTGGGTAAACTACGGCGATCTGATGCGCTGGGCCAAGCTGAAACCGGAAGTGCTCAAAGTTGGCGCGCTCAAGGACACGGGCGACCCCAGCCGCGAGATGACCCCGGAAGAGCGAGCTTATATGCAGTCGCTGATCGACAACATGTATGGTCAGTTCGTGCAGGCAGTAGCCGACGGACGCCATGCGAAGTCCGACGACATTAAGAAAATCGCGGATGGCCGGGTGTGGACCGGGCAGGAAGCGCTCTCCATCCACCTGATCGATCAAATCGGCGACTTCCAGAATGCGGTCGACGATACCGCAAAGTCGGTCGGAATCAAAGGCGAGCCAGTGCTGGTGCGCCCGGACAAAGATCGCAAGACTTTAGCCGATCTGCTATTCGGAGATATTTCCCAATGGCTGCCGACCCGGGAGAAGCTGCTCGACCAGCAGATGGGATTCTATTATCTGTGGAAGTGATGGAGCAGGCTTCGGGCTGCATGCGTTGGGCTGCAGGCTTCAGGCGTCGGGTTTCAGGCTCCAGGCAACAAAAGAAAGTGCACAGATCCTTCGCGTTGCTCAGGATGACAAAGCTGGAGCCTAGAAATCCATCCGAGAACTGGTGTTTTTCCGTGAAGGGGCAGTGCGGGTGACGTGATGGTTCGTTGTGGGCCTCGCATCCATTACACTGCGCCGAACGCGGCGCCTAAGTCGGGGTTGGGGTTCAGGCGAAGAAATCGGGCCCAAAAGGTCGAAAGAGCCGCCAGAAAAACGTTGGTGGGCCGTACCGAGGCCTGGGCTGCGGTGGCGGCGTCGGGGCTCTGAGCCCGCCGCTGGCAGTACCCAACCACCAAACTCAGGTTTGCTACTACCGCGGCCATCACCACCTGCCAGCGGGTTTTCTTTTTCCCGAAGTAGCGACTTTGGCGAATCCCTAATCCCACCAGGCGCCCAATCCGATGTTCCACCACCACCCGCTCGCGCAAGCTCTGCCGCCCCGCCTCGGTCTGGTTATGGGCGCGGGCCTGTTGCTGCAGTCGTTCTTCGGCTTGGATGCTGATACTCCGCGGCCCTTGCCCACGGACGCATTGCGAGCGCAGGGGACAGGCCTGACAACCGGCCTGGGAAAAAAGAAATTGGCCCCCTCGACCTTCTCCGGCGGAGCGATAGTCGCGCGTACTCTGGCCTGCCGGGCAACGCACTTCCATCTGATCCAAATCGATCTCAAACTCACTCTTGGAAAAACAATTGCGGTTGTGACGGGCCGGCACCTTCGCCGTCAGGATTCGTTCTTCCTCCGCAAAGACTCGCCGCGTCGGGCCGCCTCCGTAGGCACAATCCCCCACCGTTTCTTCGACCTTCGCCTCCAGCACTCGTTCGCTTTGCTGCACCAACTCCAGAGCTTTCTCCTGATCCCCAGCATTGCCCGCCAGCACCTCCACCCCCGTGATCAACTGACTCTCCATCTCCACCGCCACCGCTGCCTTGTGTCCGTTGAAGCGCTTGCTGGCGCTCTTGCGTCCATGCCGCATCTCCGGATCGTGAACACTGAGGACCCGATCCTTGGCGGTGCCCGACTTTACTTGAAAGCCGCCCTCCGGCTTTTCTTCCACGTCCTGCGCGATCAGCCGCAGCAGCAAAGCCGCGGCGGCGGCAATGGCTTCCGTCTGCGCGGGATGCTGCTTTTGGATCTCCTCCGCCAGGCTTAGCAGGCGCCGCCCGTCCTGCACGATCTCGGTTAACAACTGTTCCCGTTGCCCTTTGTCGTCCCAGTCAATCCCGGCTTCTCCCTTCACGCTGCTGCCAAAATAGCGACTCAGCCCCTGCTTCGCGGCCCACCCCGTAACCTCTTCTTCCTCTACCTCCGCCAACCGCCGCCCCAACCTCTCGATCCCTTCTCCCAGCAGATTGTAGGTGTCCTTCACCGCTCCCTTGCCCAAGATCGGCGTCGTATCCAAGGCCACGCGAAGCTTGCGATTCTGCAGGTATCCGGCGCGCCGGGCTTCTGCGATTGACTTCTTCAACAGCGGCTCTTCCATCTCGTGCAGAACCAGCTTGGCCTCAAACTCCTGCAGCGCGCTCTTCTGCATCGGTACTTCTTCCATCTCCAGTCCCAAGGCTACCTTCCAGCGCAGATCGTATTTGGTCCGCTCCACCGCCTCGGCAAAACTCACCCCCTCGTACGCCCGTAAGAACAGCACACTCACCGCCACACTGGGAGGCACGGATTGGCGTCCATTGTCCGGGCAGTACAAAGCCGCGAAGTCTTCATCGCGAAACAGCTGCTCCCGGTTCTGCGCCAGATACCCGTACAGGGTGTCGCGGCCCACAAAGTCGAGATAGACATGATCAGCGGCAAACAGCTTGTCTTGCGGAGAAAGCTTGCCCATCATGGCCGCTGCTCCCGGGCCCGCCGCGCCCTTTTCCGGGAGGAGGGCTGGGGCGCAGCCTCGCCCTTCAGTTGCTTCCACTCCGGCAAACGCACTAACAGCAAATGGGTGCGGTCGAGCACTTTCCAGGTCACGGTTTCGCCCGACTCTAAGTCCAGGGCGGAAGCCAAGGGCAGGGGGATGTTGGCATACACTTGCACCGTCCCGCCCTGGCGCCGGATGCCTTGTAAACGGGTGACGTAATGATTTTCAAGATCTTGCATGTCTATGTAATAGCATAGATATTAATATTTTGTCAAGACCTTTTCACGCAACCGCCCCCAGTTTTTCTTGGGGAAGCCGCCAGTCTGATTGGAACATCCTTCCCGTGGGGGACTTTCCGGATGAGTCTCTAGAGCCCGAAGCCTGAACCCTAGACGACTGACGCCCGGTCCCAAAAAATGTCACTTGCGCACAACCCCTGAAATTTGAGAAGGTTATGCAGGCCCTGATGTGGCTCGGGAGCCCCGACCCCAGGTGCAAGCCACTTTCATTACGACACTTACGGAGCGAAGAGGCGTATGACCAAGGCTGACCTGATCGATGAAGTGTCCCACTTGGCGGAGCTAACACGCAAGGACAGTGAAGTTATCGTCGAAACCATTTTTGACAGCATCGTGCGCTCGCTTCGCGTGGGCGACAAGATTGAGATTCGCGGCTTTGGCAGCTTCCGCACCCGGCAACGCAAGCCGCGCGTGGGCCGCAATCCCAAGACCGGTGACCGCGTGGAAGTCCCCGCCAAGAAGATTCCGTTCTTCAAGCCGAGCAAGGAGCTGAAGGATCTGGTGAATACGGGAGTAAGTGAGACCGCCGCGGCGGCTCCAGCCGCACCCGCGTCTCCGACCCACTGAGGGCGCTCGCCGTGCTCGCTTGCCCGGACGAGGCATCCGTGCCTATGTGATTCCTGATAAGTCTGCTGCGATCCCGAATATGCCCGAGATGTGCCTCTGTGGTTAAATCAGATACATGTTTGCCCACAAGATTCGCGTGGAATACGAGCAGAGCGGCCGCCGTCTTCCCTGCCCGCTGAAGTGGCTGGATAGCTTCTCGATGCGCAACTTCACCAACGCGACCACCTTTGACAATACCTTGCCTGTGGCCGACGGCCTGATGGAAATTGGAACCCACGTTCCTCTGGCTGAATTGAAAGACGCAATGGAGGATTGGTTCCGACGGAAGAGCTACGTCCCAAAAGACTCTTTGCTGATTTTGACGGAAATCCCAAAGGCCTGAACCACAAAGGACACAAAGGTTCACAAAGGAAAGCCTTACGATCTTCCCTTTGTGAACCTTTGTGTCCTTTGTGGTTTCAGCCTTTGTCTGTGGTTTAGCCTTTGTCGTAGTGCAGCAACGAAAATACATCGTAGTCGCGTAACTTGTCGCGACCCTTCAGAAAATCGAGTTCGACCACGAACCCCAAGCCCACAACTTCCGCACCCAGCGAGGCCGCAAGTTTGGTCGTGGCTTCCGCGGTTCCTCCCGTGGCTAACAGGTCGTCAACAATGATGACGCGCTCCCCCTTCCGGATTGCGTCTTTGTGAATCTCCAGCGTGTTGGTGCCGTATTCCAAAGCGTAGTCGTACTTGGTGGTCGCAGCAGGAAGTTTGCCGGGCTTGCGGACGGGAACGAAGCCGGCATTCAGCCGGTACGCCAGTGCCGGAGCGAAAATGAATCCGCGCGCCTCCATGCCGAGGACCAAGTCGATCTTCTGGTCCAGATAGTGCTCGGAGAGAGCGTCGATCAGCATGGCGAATCCCAGTTTGTCTTTCAACACCGTCGTGATGTCGTAGAAGAGAATTCCCTTCTTGGGGAAATCAGGGACTTCGCGGATCAGTTTCTTTAGCGGCACGCAGTTGACGCTTGCTTTAATGGGCGCTACGTTACTCGGCATTTACCAGGCTCCTTCGATGCGAAAGCTTGTAAGACCAGAGACAGGCTTGGCTTCAGACTCCTCAACATCGTCCACGCGGGCGGCGCGCGGACCCTCGCGCAGGCGCGAACGCAATCCAGCCAGTTGATCGCGGGTGCCCATGGCCAGCACTTCCACGCTGCTGTCCGCATTATTGCGCACCCAACCGGCAATGCCAAGAATGTGCGCCTCGCGTTCCACAAACCAGCGGAACCCTACTCCTTGCACGCGACCGCGAACCAGAAAGCGGCGGGCCTGTGTGTCCTTGGACATAAGACTCCGACCATCAAAAATACCAGATTGTCCATTCGTGCTGAAGCTGTCATGCGGTAACAGTCTAAGGGGGGCGAACTCGTTCTTCACAACCACTCCGCCTTTCATGACGAACTTGACGTGCTCGAGTTCGCCAATGTCGGCAATCGGATCTCCCGAAACAGCGATGAAATCGGCATATTTTCCTGTCTCGATTGATCCTATCTTGTCCTGCCATCCCATCAATTCGGCTGCATTCGTCGTCGCTGCGCGGATTGCTTCGAGCGGCGACAATCCAAGCTTGCTCATGGCAATGATCTCGTGCGCGTTCTTGCCGTGTTCCCCGGCGCTGGCGGGATCGAAACCATTTGCGATTTTCACGCCCAACTCGCGGGCAGTTGAAATATTCTGCCGCGCGCGTTGCAGAGTCTCTTCCATGTGTTTGCGTGGTTGCGGAGACTTCGCCGTGTCCACAGCATAGAAGTACTGGCCCTTGGTCGGTACCCAGAAAGCATTTTTCTGTTTCATTAGCTCGAAAGAGCTGCGGTCCGCTTGGTGCCCGTGTTCGATTGAATCCACACCGGCGGTCAGGGCGTTGCGAATGCCTTCCGGGCTGTCCGCGTGGGCGGCCACTTTTAGTTGGGACTTGTGGGCCTCCTCGACGATGGGCCGGATCTCATCGATAGTCAGTGTGGGAGCACCCCAATCGGCATAAACCTTGAGCAGGTTCGCGCCATGTCCGATTTGCTCGCGAGCAGCTCGGCGCGCTTCTTCAGCTCCGCTGATCATTTGGGCGCCGGTAGGAAAATCCACAAGGTCGGGAGAGATATCGAAGGGGAAGTACTTGCCGACTGCCGCGATCCCACGAGTAGCCACCTGCATGCGCGGACCTTCCACGAGGCCCTGATTGATCGCATCCCGAAGGGCGACGTCGGCATAACCGGAGCCTTCGCTTTCGACATCACGCACAGCGGTAAAACCGGCATGCAAGGTAACCCTAGCGTCGGCGGCGCCTTCCAGTGCGCGAAAAGCCTGCGACTTGGTAAGCAAGGTCAGCCCGTAGCCTTGGGGATCGTCGGACATGCGGGCCATGAGATGAGTATGGCAGTCGATGAGCCCGGGCAAAAGAGTGGCATCGCCCAGATCCACGACTTCCGCCTCAGCTGGAACTTTCACGGAAGATCCTGCAGACGTAATCTTGTCACCCTGAATCAGAATCACGGGATCACGAACCATGCTGCCGCTGTTCACATCCAGCATTCGGGAGGCACGAAGCGCGATTATTTTCGAGGGCGCATTCTGCTCTGCGCCAGCGGCATGGCACAGGAACCGCAGGCACAAGAAACAAAGAGCGAGGTTAAGAAACATGGCGCGACTCGGCGACATAAAGCCGCTGCCACGAACGGTTGCAGGAGTCATCGATCGATCCCCCTGACAGAATGTTTGCAACTTAGGGTACTCGCTGAGCGAACCGGATCCTATGCTCGCGAGAGGTAAACGCCCTCGGCAGTATCCACGCGAATCTTCTCGCCTTCATTGATGAAGGGCGGAACCTGCACCACAAGGCCAGTTTCGGTTTTCGCTGCCTTGGTCACGCTGGACGCGGTAGCACTCTTCAGGCCCGGCTCCGTCTCGACGACAGTCAGTTCAACCGTCTGCGGCAGTTCAATCCCCACGGCTTTGCCGTCAAAGAATTCTACTTTGATCTGCAAGTTAGGAATCAGATAGTCCACCGCGTCGCCGAGAATGTCCCGAGTCAAATGGGTTTGCTCGAAGTTCGTCGTGTCCATGAAGTAGTAGCTATCGCCGTCGGCGTAAAGGTACTCCATCTCCTGCTCATCCACCGTGATCTTCTCGATGGGATCGGGCGAGCGGAAGCGGTGCTCGAACATGGCGCCGGTCCGCAGGTTGCGCAGTTTCGCCTGGATGAAGGCGCGCAAATTGCCGGGCGTGCGGTGCTCCACGCTGAAAACGGAGTGCAGATCGTGGTTGTGTTTAATGATCATGCCGGGACGAAGCTGGGTGGCGGGAATAGACATTACTGAATGAATCTCCTTTGATTGCGGGTAGCCGACGGACGCGGGCAATCCACATTTTCCGCCAGACACGAGGCTCAAAGTGCTTATTTTACAGGACTTGAGCCAATATGGGAAATCGGCGGCCAGGTTAAGAATTACGAATCCACGGCACTCGCCGCATCCGGCAGCTAGAATGATGTTTGGCGAATTCAAGTTGCCAGCTTCATCACGAGATTTTCATGACCAGAGAGGAGCTTTTATGCGTGTAGGAAAATATGAGTCTTCCGAAGGAAACACCGCCGCAACCGCGATCACATTCCTGCTGATTGGGTTGGGAGCCGGTACCCTGATTGGACTTCTGTTCGCCCCTAAGCCGGGAAAACAAATGCGCAAGGAATTGCGACGCCGATACGAAGACGCGCGAGAGACCTTGGACGACTGGAAAGACGACGCAAAAGAAGTGGCCGAAGACGCTCTGGAACGCGGCCAGGAAATCGCTGACGAATTGCGCGACCGGGTAGCGCCGCTAGCCGCAGCCATGAAACGGCGGTAAGCAGGCCTGCCGAACCTTTGCGTACCTTGGTGTCCTTTGTGGTTGACGAATTGCAAATGCGATCACACGAAGTACACAAAGGTTGTATGCTGTCGCCCCTTCAGTGGCCAACTTGCGTCAATATAACCGGAAGCTGACTTCCACGTTGATCTGCACCGCGACGGGTTGGCCGTTTAGCGTGGCCGGCTGAAACCGCCATTGGCTCACGGCCTCAATTGCCTTTTCATCCAGACCCATGCCCAAAGAACGCTGCACGCGAATGTTGCGTGGACGTCCGTTGGGCGCGACCACCAGCCACAAAAGCACCGAGCCCTGGTACTTGGCCCTGCGCGCGGCGTCGGAGTATTCAGGATCAGGGTCATAGATTGGACGCGGCGCGGTCACGCCGCCTTTGCCCGGGGAGAAGACATTACCTTGATCGTAAGGGCCGAAGCCCGGACCGTTCTTCGGCCCCACTCCGCCACAACATCCCTGGCCAATTCCACCATCGCGTCCGGGGCCGGCCGAAGGCGGTCCCTGAACTGCGGTTAGTGGATCCCCGAGTTGTCCAAGCTGAGGTAATCTGACAGCCGATAACGCCATCACACTCGGTGGCTCGGGCAACTTGGGATCAAGATTGTGAACAACCGCTTCCGCCGGAGTCAATTGATCATCCAGCGTCATCTTGGGCAACGCACCGCGGGAGGGCGCAAGCTTGTCGCGATCACCGCCGCCTCCCTGGCCACCAGTCTCGTCTGAAGAAAACGGGTAGGAAATCGGAGTGATGTTCGCGATCGTTGGGCCAAGTCCCGGGCCGAGTCGCGGGTTATGCCCTAAGTACGTAGCAATCGCCACCAGCGCTGCCAGCTCCATCGACTGGGCTAAGAAGCCCCGCATGAAATGGCGGGACCGATGTTGATCTAATTCGCCACTGCCGAGCAGGCTCGAAAAAGCCAGGCTTTGTGACCTGGAGGAATCTGGCATGGGCGCTCCTGCAAAATATCCAGACCGACTACAGGTAACAAGCAGGTGGTTGGCAAAAAGGATATCTGCCCTAGCGTAGCCTGCCGTACACCTAGCCAAAGATCGCTGAGAAGAAACCCTTGATTTTGGCGAACGCTCCGTGGTGGACCTGTTTTGCCTGACTTTGAGCGGGAGGCAGAACCCCGGTCTCGAACGTCGCCGGACGCGGCAAGTCGCGCACCGGCAGAGACTGCGCATCGGGGATTGGAGCCGGCTTCGGGCCCGGAGGATTGTTTGCAGGCATATCTGCCGCACGAAAGACAAACGGAGCTTCCACCTGCACATGAACGTCGTTCGGCTTGGACGGTGGCAAAGCAGCCGTCTCCGGTGGCAGCGCCGCCGCCTCGCCGGGCAACGTAACATTTGATGGCCTGCCCGAAGCAGCAGGCGTCACAGGCTTAACTCTGTCTCTGGGCTGCGCCAAGTCCATGGATGAAGGTTGCTTCGCATCGGAGACCGCAGGCGCAGGCGCGGCGGACGCCCGCATCACGGGGATTTCCGGCGGCGGGCAGCCACAACGGGCAGGCACGGCGGCGTCCACCAGATTCAGGCGGCCAGAGTGAAACACAATTTGCTCAGTGGGCTTGACCTGATAATTCCCTTCTCCCAACAGTTCGGAAACGATGACAGAAGCAGTGTTCCCGGGCAAGGCGCGGACACAGGTATTGCCCCGCGAGTCGGCGCTGACGGCGTAGTGGAACTCGCCCGGACCCGCCAGCAAGATGCGGAAATCAGGCGTCAGAATCGAATCCGCCGATGCGTCCAGCTTGTAGTGAGCTTCGAGCGCTCCCGTGTTCATCCCCAGCATCAGCGTATTCCCGCTTTGCGCAGACGTGACCGATACGGTCGTCCCCGGGCAGACTAGCACTTCGCCGCCTCGTTGCAACCGCAGCACGGACGTCTCCGAACCTGCAGTCACCGAAGAACCCGCGGCGGCTCGGCTTCCCGCCAGAACAACCGTACCGGAGGAGCCCGGTCCGAGCGGAACCGCGGCCGGCTGGATACCTTGCGTGAAAGCCGGGACGGACGGCGGCTTGGCGGTCACTTGATCCGAGGAGCGCAGACGAACCATCAAGCGATTGCCGGCCGCGTCCCAAGTGTGCCCAACCGGCTTAACCAAATCAACCACCACGCGCGTGACTGGGGGAGCTTTCTGATATTGGTTGACGCGGACCTGGCGAATCTCCTGAGCGGCCGAGTCGATGCGATTGCTGTTCCCAGATAAGTTCGCAGGCAGATCAGCATTCGGAAGATCAATAACCAGCCGTGGCGGATTGTCCAGCGTGCTGATGGCGGGCACGAGCGGGCGGCTGGACAGGATCTCCACCGCCGGCCCAGGCAAGACGCGCACGCTGCGAACGAAGATCGGAGTGTCCGTAGTTGCCAGCAATTTTGGAGTCGATTGGGCTCCGCCCGAGGCAATCAACAATCCTGTGAGCAGTGCAAGCGCAACGACCGCGCTCCGAACGCATGGCTGGGACTTCATCGCAGAATAGAGTACTTACTGCAAAGATACCACTGGCCTGCGATAGAGAGAAGTCTAGCGGCAAGCACCAAAGTCATCAGGGATGATTTGGTGCCGGTTGCTCAAGAACTCGCCCGACTTCGAATTCGGCAGGGCGCAAGTTAGCAGGAGGACTAAAGTCTTCGGGAGCGCGAGGTTTTCGAGAGGGCGCGAGGTTTTCGAGAGGGCGCGAGGTTTTCGAGAGAACACCAGTTATTCGGGAGGGCACGAGTTCACTCGTGCCGCAAAATGCCAAAAAAGCCGGGGCTTCAGCCCTGAGCTTGCGCCGGGGATTGCTGGTCCGCTCGGGTTCATGGTTCAGACAGGAATTCGTATTCGTCAATGACCGCGGCAACCGCGACTCGACCTTCGTTGCCGCCATCGTCCACGCGCACCACTTTGCCTTTGCACCGTACCCGAATGCTTTCGGTCAAAGTGATTTCCGGGGGAAGAGTCAGGGTAAACTCAATGTTCGATCCGGCGGCGATTGCCGAGTCCACAAAGAAGCAAATGCCGCGAGCGCTTACATCTCGTGTCTGCGCAGCCTTTTCCTGCACTCCACCCTCGGTGTAGGTTACTGAAACGGGCAACCGCAATGCGAAGCGGCGGGTTGCCCGCTTGTTATCCTGTTCGGCCTCGGCCATGAGCCCTCCAGAAGAGCGTGTAAAGCATGGCGTTTTGCGTTCACCGTGTCAAGACTGTAGTTTGGACCAGCCTATGCGGGCCTGGGGGTCTGAACCGTTTTAGGATCAGCGCGGACTACAACGCACTTCGTCATCGCGAGCGAAGCTCGGGATGACAGTTCGTCTCGGGAATTGGGGTAAGCTGATAAGCGTAATGGTCTTCGTCCTCGACAACTACGACTCATTCACCTACAACCTGGTTCAGTATCTGGGCGAACTGGGAGCCGAGGTTGTAGTCCGCCGGAACGACCAGCTAACTGTGCCGGAGGTAGGAGCCATGCACCCGGAGCGCATCCTGCTTTCGCCCGGACCGTGCACCCCGCAGGAGGCCGGAATCAGTATTGACCTTGTCCGCCATTTTGCGGGTAAAGTTCCGGTGCTGGGAGTTTGCCTGGGACATCAAGCCATCGGTGCAGCCTTCGGCGGCGAAATCGTACGCTCCCCCAAGCTGATGCACGGCAAAACCAGCGAAGTGCAACACGACGGCCGAACCATCTTCAAGGGCCTCAGCTCACCCATGACAGCCACGCGCTACCACTCCCTGATCGTCCAGGAAAAAGGCTTGCCGAAAGATCTGGAGATCAGCGCCTACGCCACCGAGAACGGCGGCTCCCGCGTGATTATGGGCCTGAGGCATAAACAGTTTCCAGTGGAAGGCGTGCAATTCCATCCCGAAAGCGTGCTAACGCGCGAGGGAAAGAAACTGATCGAGAATTTTCTGAGGATCTAATTCCCGTGTCATCCTGAGGCAGCGGAGCCTCGGCAAGAGCCGAGGGCTCCCCACGATGGATCTCTACAGTCTCAACCGAGCCAAAAACGCCGGGCAACCAATCCTGCCCAAAAGCGTTCTCCTTGCCTGGACCAAACCGAGGGGTGCCCCATCTTTGGTCCTTTGAAGCTATGAAAAAAAAGAATCAAAATCGTCACTAAGTTTTCTGTCGAAAATTTCGCTTTGGGAGGCTCTATAAACAACCTTTGAAGTTTGGCTTTACAGTCTTGGTTTCACGGACGCCACCCTCTGAGGGTTTTTTTTCACAGCTTCGCCCTTTGCAAAGGTGGGAGCCGACGCTGCCAAGGAAATCCGCCTCAATGCTGCAACCCCACGACCGACACAAGGTTTTGGGAAGGGCCCCGGCTGGGCCGCCACGAACGCCGGACGCCGTCAAGCGGATGGAGGCAGGCGCAGATTTTCGACGAGCTGCAATACGTGGCCGATCTAATGAATTTGGTATCTCAAGAATTAGGCAAACGAAAGCCTTAGTACCATGTCAATCTGACCCGGACGGGCGGCCCATCCTAACCTCATGCTTTTCGACGTTCGTTAGGGTGGGCACTCTGACTTTTGCTTATCCCATCCCCAGCAAGCTTTCGAAAAGAGAAACCTTCCATTCCCAAAATGGGACTCGCGCCGTCGCAATCACTTTTTCGTTGACGGAGCCTCTCAATATAGATAACATACAAGGATTACAGTTAGCTATTTGAGAATATCGCGGTCATCGGCTGTTTGACAACCTACCGGCAGCGCCCGATGTTAACGATCGGCGCTCGTCTCGCCTTTGGAAAAGCCCCTGCCCGGGGCCGAGACGACGGATGTGGCGGTACGAAAATAAGTAACTCCTCTGTTTTCTATATTTTGCACTGTCAGCGTAAAATATTCAAAACTTAAGGACTTACCTCGCAGTCAATCTGCTTTGTTTTCTATAGTTTACAGTCATTCCATAAATCCATGAAAACATGGGCAGTTTAAGCCTCATGTTTTGTTAGACCTAGCGCGAATTAGCCACCAACCCCTTTGTTTTCATAGATACGATGCGAAAGAGAGTGGTTTTTTCGTGTCAGGAAAACAGTGCAACGCGTTCGAAGAGAATCGCATATGCCGCATAAGCGCTGCAAACAAAGTACATAGATCCTTCGCTACGCTCAGGATGACAGCCCTCGGGACACAAATTATCACGACTTATCCCCCGTTTCGCGCCATTTCAACCGCCCTTAGCACCGCCTGGGCCTTATTCATGCTTTCCTGAAACTCCCTTGCGGGATCGGAATCGGCGACGATGCCTGCTCCCGCTTGTAAATACGCCCGCTTGGCCTGCATCAGCATGGTGCGGATGGCGATGCAGGAATCGAGATTGCCGGCGAAATCGGCGTAAAGCACGGAGCCTCCATAGACGCCTCGACGCACGGGCTCAAGTTCTTCGATGATTTGCATGGCACGCACTTTTGGCGCTCCGCTGAGTGTTCCAGCGGGAAAGCACGCGGCAAAGGCATCGAGAGCGTCCAGGCCTTCGCGCAATTTGCCATCGAGCGCAGAGACGATGTGCATGACGTGCGAGTAACGCTCCACGTACATGAGGTCGCGTACTTTGACCGAACCGTACTCGCTGACGCGCCCCAGATCGTTGCGGCCAAGGTCGACCAGCATGACGTGTTCGGCGCGTTCTTTCTCGTCGGCCAGCATTTCCTTTTCGAGGCGCACATCTTCGGCCTCGTCGCGCCCACGCGGATGAGTTCCGGCAATGGGGCGGTATTCCAGCTTGCTTCCGGTCACGCGCACCAGCATCTCCGGGGACGATCCCAGAACGTGAATGTCACCCATGCGAAGAAAGTACAAGTAAGGCGAGGGGTTCACCGTGCGTAGGGCGCGGTAGATATCGAACGGCGCAACTTCGGGAGAAAAGTCCAGTCTTTGCGAGAGCACAACCTGAAAAATGTCTCCGGCTGCAATGTAGTCTTTGGCGCGTTCCACGGACTTCATGAAACGGTCACGGCTGGTTCCAGCATGAACCTTCAGCTTGGCTTTGCCGGGTCGAGCTGACTTGTGCCAATGCGCCGGACGCAAACCGGCGGCCAGCTTCTTTTCGAGGATTGCGATGTCAGCGAATGCGCGATCGTAGGCTCGTCGAGGGCTCTCCCGCGCAACGTCGGCAGTGGCGATGATATGAATCTGGTGGCGCAGGTGATCAAAAGCCAGGAGGCGATCGAAGAACATCAGCACACAATCAGGCAGAGCAAGATCATCCTTAGCATGCTCGCCAATTGTTTCCAGTTGGCGGACGGCGTCATAGGCAAAATAGCCGACGGCGCCGGCAGTGAACGGTGGCAAGCCGGGAATCGTTGCCGGGCGATGCTGGCGCAGCAACTCTTTCAACATGGGCAGCACGTTGCCCTTGCGCTGTTCGCGGGCGCGTCCGCGCTGCAGCACAACATCCTCGCCGCGGGCTCTTACCTTCAGGTAGGGACGCGCTCCGAGGAACGTGTAGCGTCCGATTTGCTCTCCACGCTCCACCGATTCCAGCAAGAAAGCGTCAGGTTCCTTGGCGGCTATGGCGAGAAAAGCAGAGACGGGCGTCAGCAGGTCGGCCGTGACCGACTTGACGACCGGCACCAGCGTGAATTCGCGGGCGAGGCGTGAAAACTCCTTGTAATCGGGGCGCAGCAAGAGGTTGCCGGTTAGGCCCTTTCAACTGGAATCTCGTCTGCCATTATAAGGGCAGGAGCAGTAGTACCCCGGTAACCACCGAATGAATTGACGGATTCGACGGCGGGGCAGAAGATGGCTGTTTAGCCAGCACGGGGGCCTATGCGTATTAGGTTCTGGGGAGTTCGTGGATCGACACCTGCTCCTCAGCTCGAAAATATGCGCTATGGAGGCAACACTTCCTGCGTGGAGGTCCGCGTCGGGGATGAACTCTATATTTTCGATTGTGGCACGGGCTTCCGCGTGTTGGGACAATCCCTGCGCCACGAGTTCAACGGGCGTCCCGTTTCTGCCCACGTTTTCGTTTCGCATTTCCATTGGGACCACATTCAGGGAATTCCGTTTTTCGGCCCGCTTTACGACAACCGTGAGAACCGCTTCCAGTTTCATTGTTCAAGCCGGACGCGCAGTCTGAAGCGGGTGCTCGAGGAGCAGATGGCCGCGCCGTACTTTCCCGTAGGCCTGACCGAAATGCAGGCTCACCAAAACTTTTACGATCTGGAAGAAGGCCGCATCCAGTTGGGGGATGTGAGCTTGCAGACTCTGTGGCTGAACCATCCCCAGGGCTGCATGGGCTTTCGCCTGGAAACAAAAGAAGGCGTGATGGTGTATGCCACCGACAACGAGCCTGGGAATGCGCTGTTCGACAAGAACGTGCGCAAGCTTGCGGCCGGCGCGGACGTCCTGATCTACGACGCGCAATATCTTCCCGAGGAATACGCCCGCAAACACGGCTGGGGGCACAGCCATTGGCGCGAAGCCATCAACGTGGTGACCGAGAGCGGTGCGAAAGAATTGGTTCTGTTCCATCACGATCCCGATCATGACGACGTGTGCATCGACAAGGTAGTCAAGGAGGCCCGTGACTACTATCCGCGACTGCGGGCTGCCGCCGAGGGCATGCAGATCGAGGTGTCAGCCAAGGCGCCCGCCTAACCGCTCAGTCTTCCCCTTACGCTTGTAACCTTTGTAGCGATGAATCCTGGATTACAATGAAATGTTGGACCCAGCGGATATCACTTTGAAAGGGGCCGTGAGTGACTCAGTTTTCAGCACCGTGGCCACATCTGTCGGTGATCTCGATCATCGATATTCTGCTGGTCGCAATTATCATTTATGAGTTTCTCGCCCTGATCAGGGGCACCCGCGCCTCCTTGATGGTTGTGGGGGTGGCGGGGCTGGGGCTTGTTTTCTATTTGTCCCGGCTGGGCAACCTGGCCGCACTGAACTGGCTGATCAGTACGTTGCTCCCCTACACAGTGTTCGCCCTGATCGTGGTTTTCGCGGCGGAGATCCGGCAAGCGTTGGCACGGCTCGGGCGGGGACTTACGCTGAGTCGTGCGACAGGCTCGGAGGCAGACGCTTACGACGATATTGTGCTCGCCGCTAACTTGTTTTGCCAGAACCAGACGGGGGCTCTGATTATCATCGAACGTGAGATTGGTTTGCGCACCTACATTGAGAGCGGGGTCCCGCTCGACGCGCGGCTCTCCTACGATCTGTTGGCAACAATCTTTCGACCGAGCGCTCCTCTACACGATGGCGCCGTAATCGTGCAGAATGACCGAATTGCCGCTGCCGCCTGCTTTTTGCCGCTTTCCATGAACCCGGTGCTTTCGACGCAACTGGGGACGCGGCATCGTGCGGGCATTGGAGTAACCGAGGAAACCGACGCCATCGCCGTAATCGTTTCCGAGGAGACGGGCAGCATTAGCCTGGCAGTTTCGGGCAAGATAGAGCGTGATCTGAGTGTCGAGCAACTGCGCGATCGTCTCGGAGAATTGCTCCGTCGCTACGTGCCTCCATCTACCCTGCCCACACCGATTTCGAACGACAGCGAAGTATTGGAAGATTCGCAACCGGAGAGCTCACGGGGTTCTGTGCCTCGTCCCACCGATTCGCGCATCACCGATTCTCGCTTAAACGAGTCGCGCCTGAGCGAGTCGCGTCTGAATGACTCCCGCATGAATCAGGGGGCAGATCGCTAGCCCATGCGCGATTTCCTGCATCGCTATGTGTTTCACAACCTCGGTCTGAAGCTGATCTCACTTGTTCTGGCCGTGGGAGTCTGGCTTGCGGTGGCGCGCGATCCCGTGGCCGAGGTTGCCGTCGATGTCGCCATCGAGTTCCACAATATTCCGCAAAATCTGGAGATCAGTTCAGAGAACATCCCCCGGGCCCAAATCCGGCTCCGCGGTCCGGAGCGAGTGGTTCACCGCCTTCAGCCTTCCGACGTTTATGCGGAAATCGAACTCAACGGCCTGAGACCCGGCGAGCGCACGTTTGATTTAACTGCACAACAGATTCACGAGCCTTCCGAGCTCGAGGTTGTTCAGGTGGTGCCCAGCCAGGTCCATCTCACGTTCGATATACGGCTCACTCGGCAAGTTCCGGTGCAACCACGCATCGCAGGCACCTTTGCTCCGGGCTACAGCATTGGCCGGATCGTAGTGGATCCTCCGAACATCACCATCAGCGGACCGAAAAAACACGTGGAGGCGGTCGAGGCGGCGATCACCGACCCGGTGGACGTCAGCGGGGCAATCGATCGTGCCACCTTCGCCCGGCACGCTTACGTCTCCGATCCTCTGATCCAAGTGGCGAGTCCGGACCCGGTGCGAGTAACGGTTATCATGCAGAAAGTTCCAATCGCAGACGGAAGCACTTCGACTGCAAAACCAGAATGACATCTCAGTCACGACAGCTGTTCGGAACCGACGGAATTCGCGGCATAGCCGGCGAGTTCCCCTTAACTTCGGAAAGTACCTACCTCATAGGCCGGGCGCTCGGTCATGACCTGATCCGCGGCGATCCCCACGCCAGCGTTGTGATCGGACAGGATACGCGAGAATCGAGCTCCTGGATCGCGGACCGCGTGTTGCTAGGACTGGTTTCCAGTGGCTGCAAAGTCCATAGCGCCGGTGTGATTACGACTCCGGGGGTGGCCTACCTCGCGCGTTCGCGTAATCATGCAGCTGGCGTTGTGATCTCGGCATCGCACAATCCATGGACCGACAATGGCATCAAAGTTTTCTCCGGCGATGGATACAAGTTGCCCGACTCGCATGAACTTGCCATCGAGCAGGAAATCTTCGCTCTGCTGCAGAATCCTGAAGACCACCTGCCAGTAGCGGCGAAGCCTACTCCCAGCTTGCCCGGAGAAGCGAGTCTTCGGCGTGCGTACGTCGAATGGCTGGCGCAAGGCCTGAAGACGGATCTGAGCCGAATCAGAATTCTGGTGGATTGTGCCAACGGGGCCGCCACGGCTGAAGCGCCGGAACTATTTCGGGCTTGTGGCCTTCAGGCGACTTATCTGAGCGCGTCTCCGGACGGGAAGAACATCAACGATCAATGCGGCGCTCTGCACCCGGAGGCGCTGGGTAGGGCAATCGCTGAGAAAAAGGGTGAGTTCGATTTAGGCGTAACCTTCGATGGGGACGCCGATCGCGCCCTATTCAGCGACGCGAATGGCCGAGTGGTGAATGGCGACGGCGTGCTTTTGCTGGTTGCGCGCGACATGCAATCCCGGGGCGTTCTCACGGGTTCCACGATTGTTGCCACAACCATGTCGAACATGGGTTTGGAAATCGCGCTGCGTAACGCGGGAATCCGTATGCTCCGCGCTAATGTTGGAGATAAGTACGTACTCGAGGAGATGCTCAAGAGCGGCGCGATTCTCGGCGGCGAGCAGTCCGGCCACATCATTTTCCGCGACGGAGAAGCAACCACGGGAGATGGCATCCTCACTGCTTTGCGAGTGATGGAGATCATGGCGCGAACTGGCAAGCCTTTGGCAGATTTGATCGGGGATCTCAAAGTCTTTCCGCAGATCATTCAGAATATTCGGGTTCGCGAAAAAGTACCGTTTGCTCAGGTGGCTGACATCCAGCGTACGATCGAGGCGGCCGAACGCGAACTGAATGGCAATGGACGCGTGGTCGTCCGCTACTCCGGCACAGAGGCACTCGCCCGAGTAATGGTAGAAGCGGATTCGGAAGAAAAAATGAAGGCCCTTGCGGGAAATATTGCCGGTGCGATTAAGAACGCGCTGGGAGTCTGATCTGCTCGGCAGTGCTGCTGTCTATGAAAACGCTGTTGTCCGATGCCGCTGCGATATGGAATCTGCTCCTGCTTCTGGCGGTGATTGGAACGCTGGCCGGCTTCTTCTACTGGTTCGGCGTACGAAGGCTGATCAGAGCGAGAAGAATCGCCACCTCGCGCGATCGACGATTGCTGCGGGAAGCTGCGGAACGCGAATCAAACAGCAATCAATCCTGAATTTGCTTCTCTCTGTGACTCTGTGTCTCTGTGGTGAAGAAGTTATTCGCAAGAAGTCATTCCAGGTCCCGCCAGTTCGACCCTACTCCAATTTCCACCAGCAGCGGCACGGTTAGCGGATGAACTTTTTCCATCTGCTCCCGCACCAGCGTTCGCATCGCTTCGATTTCAGCTTCCGGAACCTCGAACACGAGCTCGTCATGCACCTGCAGCGTCATTCTTGATTTCAGTCCGCGCTCCCGTAGCCCCGCATCAATGCGAATCATGGCAATCTTGATCAAGTCTGCAGCCGTACCCTGCAGAGGTGTATTGACCGCCGTGCGCTCGGCGAATCCGCGCAGATTCGCGTTCTTGCTATTAATGTCCGGGATGGGCCGCACGCGCCCAAACAGCGTTTTGACCTTACCCTCACGCCGGGCTTCCTCCAGAGTTCGGTCGATGAATGCGCGTACGCCGCCGTATCTTTCAAAATAGGCGTTGATGAACTGCTTGGCTTCGCCGGGCTCAATCCCTAAATTCTGTGACAGTCCGAATGCAGAAAGGCCATAGACAATTCCAAAATTGACGACTTTCGCTTGCCTGCGATGATCGGGGGTAACCATTAGCGGGGGCACACCGAACACTTGAGACGCGGTGAGCGTGTGTATGTCATCCCCACGGCGGTATGCTTCGACCAAGAGCGGGTCTTTCGAAAAATGTGCCAGCAAGCGCAACTCGATCTGCGAATAATCCGCCGCGAGGAGCACATTACCTGGCTCGGCCGTAAACGCCGCACGAATCTCGCGGCCCAACTCGGTGCGAATTGGAATGTTCTGCAGATTAGGATTCGCCGACGATAACCTCCCGGTCGCCGTGCCGGTCTGCCCAAAAGTAGTGTGCAAGCGGCCACTCACAGGATTCAGCAGGGCGGGCAGCGCATCGACGTAGGTTGATTTGAGTTTTGTCAGTTGCCGGTATTCGAGCACCATCCGTGGCACATCATGGCTCTCGGCCAATCCCTCCAGCACATCGACGGCGGTCGAAATCGTCTTTCCCTTGCCGTACTTCACGGGCTTGGGAAGATTCAACTTGTTGAAGAGGACGTCACCCAACTGCTTTGGAGAACTGATGTTGAACTCAATCCCAGCAAGCTGGTAAATCTCTTTCGCCGTGGCGTCGATCTCGCGTTCCAGGCGCGACGACATCTCTGCCAACGCCGAGCGGTCGATCTTGACCCCTGCGTGCTCCATTCGCGCCAGCACAGGCACGAGGGGTAGATCGATTTCTTCGTACAGTTTGAGCAGTTCGGCTTCTTCCACTTCGCGGCGTAACGCCGTTGCGAGCCGGCCTGTGATATCAGCCGCTTCGGGCAACGTTCCGCTGAGCTTGAGGTTGAAGCGCCGCAGGGCAACGTCCGCTAAACGATGCGATGAGTAGGTCGGGTCGAGCAGGTAGGAATACAGCATCGGGTCGTGTTGTACGGCTCGCATCATGAAACCTTGGCGCTCCAACACGTGAGTTGCTGCTTTGTAGTCGTGAATGGCTTTGGGCAGGCTTTCGTCTCCCAGAGCAGCCTTCAGCTTCGATGTCGCTTCTTCTGCCTCGGAGCTGACAGTGACTGCTACCCCCTGTGTGGACGAAATTGCGATATCCCGCGGGCGCTCCATTGTCAGAGGCTCAGAGGTCAGCGCCAACATGCCACTTTCCGATTCTTCCCCTTCCGTCTCCTCTTCGGTAGCTTCTGATTCTGCTTCCACCGCGACCGCCAGTGCGCGTGCCGATGAAACGGTCTTCAGCACTGCTTCTACATCGGCGGCCAATTTCGCTTCGCCGTAATGCGCCTCACTCACTTCGACGACCGGGAGCAGTTCCTTTAACAGTGAACTAAACTCCAACTCGGTAAAGAGCACCCGTAGCGCTTCCACATCCGGTTCGCCCACGTTCATCGCATTCACGTCCAGCTCGATTGGGACATCGCAATCAATCGTCACCAGCTTCTTACTCAACAGGATGTTGTCACGATTGTTCTGGAGCGATTCGCGGTAGGTCTTCTTCTCGACCTCCGCGGCGCGGTCCAGCGCTTGCTCGACCGAACCAAAACGCTTGATGAGTTCAACTGAGCCCTTGTCGCCGATTCCCGGGGCTCCGGGAATATTGTCGATGGAATCGCCGCGCAGGGCCATGACATCGATCACGCGCTCGGGAGGTACCCCCAGGATTTCCTCGACCTTGGCGGCATCGCAGATCAGGTTGTCCTTGGGCGGGTTCAAAACGTGAATCCGGTCGTTCACCAGTTGCAGCATGTCTTTGTCGCTCGAAACCACATATACGGAATAGGATTGCTCCACGGCTTTGCGCGCCAGTGTGCCGATCACGTCGTCAGCTTCATAGCCTCCTAGCTCGAGGATCGGAATTCGGTACGCTTCGAGCGCTTTTCGGATATAGGGCAGTTGCTGCGCCAAGTCTCCGGGCATTTCTTTGCGGTTGGCCTTGTAACCGTGATATTCGATTTCCTTGAAGCTCTGGGTCTTCAGATCGAAGCGGCGAACGCTGGTAAGGCCTTCGGCCTGCTGATCGCGAAAGGTTGGCGCGGCTACATCAAATACTGCTGCCAAATATCCCGGAGAAAAATCATCGCGCAATTTGCGCAACATATTGACAAAGACATAGGTTGCCGCTGTCGGCAAACCTGTCTTGGTGGACATCCCGCGCTGCCGCGCCATGGCGTGATAGGCGCGAAAGATAAAGGACATGGTGTCGATCAGATAAATGGATCCCGTTTGGCTCGGAACAATCTTCGGCCTCGGCAGGGAAGCGGATGCGTCCGGCGCGGCGTCGATGGCCACGCTCTCGACCGAAGCAGACGAGGATTTCTTTCGGGGAGACAACAGGTTAGTTTAGCAGCAGGGATGCAGGGACGCTCGCGCTCGCTTTATTCAAAGCTGACAGTAAAATCAGCCTCGACAAACTTGATTCCTGCCCCGCCCTCAGAGTTGCCGAAAATCAAATGATATGTCTGCGGCTCTCCATAGGTCATGGGCACGCGCCAATCCACCAGCTGATTGTGAGAAGAGTCCAGTTCGTAGGTAACACTTGCGGCTGGCCATGCAGAAACTCGTCAAATTCCTGTTGATTCAGCAAAAGCAAGTCAACGTCCGCGGTTCTGTCACTCGTGGAATCGGGGTCGCTACGTTTCGTAAATGAGCGGAAGGTGCCACGTAATCTAGTATTCGCTTGGTGCGGGGGGATCACGAACGAAAACTGGGTATGGTCGCTAAAGGAGAACACGCGGTGCAGAAAATGTTCAGGCTTTGCCTCAACATGGACCAAGCGATCAGCCGGGTGCAGTTGCCGCCGCAACGCATCCTCCCGTTGGGCTTGAACTGATTCTGCTTCCTGTTCCCAGACCGTCATCGGCCCGACAACGGCTACAGCCGGTCCCGGATCTACTGGAGTCGCCGCTTTAGTCTCCGGCTGGGGCTGGTCGACATTAGGACGTTTAGTTTCGCGGCTCTCTCTTCTCGAACAGCCGCACACCACCAACAACGCAACTGCTAGCAGAGCGGACGACCGTTTCATCGCGCCTCCCGGAAAGTTTTCCGCATCTGCTAATTCTCTGATGTCCCTCCCTCGATGTACACGTGACCGAAGTCATCGGTTCGGCCTCCCATACTCGGTGTTGTAGTGCAGCTTAATTTCTCCGCAGGTATGCTGTTCCGGCGAGTAAACCACGCAGGTATCGAACGGACGGGAATAAACGTGCAGACTGACCGCTCGCTGATTGAATTCGCGCGGATTGTATACCCGGTGGACGGGCTCGACGGGATCGACTGCGCAGGGATGGGTTGGATTCATCTCCACGGTGTCGGCAGTCTCCAGGTCGCAAGTGCCTTCCTCCAGCTTCTGGGCGATCAAGCGATAGTTCTCGACCAGCAATCGACCCATGGGTACAGCCATCCAGCAATTCTGGTCACGGTGATTATGAACCGAACTGCCCTGGCCCACCTCCCAACAGATCGCCATCAGTTCGTAGAGAGGTGTCTTGTCAATCAGGTTTCGTGTGTAGTGCTGTCGATCCCAGGTCAAATAGGGGATCAGAGTATCCGGCGTGACCAGCGTACTTTCAAGAAACTTAACGATCTGGTCAGTGCGATCGAAGGCCGGTTCCGGGAACTTTCGAAGCTCCGAAACAAAATCCTCTATCGAGACCTGTTTAGTCAGCGCTTGTGTTCCCATGTTTCACCCCTCTGCGACGCCCAGTATATCCCCTCAGAAACTCTAACAAAAACCGACTCATCAGGCATTCGGGTGTGCAAATCTTTGCTTACGTGAAGACCACCTTGACAGTCGATAGCGCAGGGAGGAAAATCTCCGTGCTACTTAAAGGGAGCCTTATGAAAGGGTCTTTCCGGCCCCGTAAGACAGCCCACCTTTCCGATTCAGTTCTTCACCAGCTCAACCTGTACGCTCTTGCCGCGAGTGCGGCTGGAGTTGGAGTGCTAGCGTTAGCGCAATCGGCTGAGGCCAAAATCGTCTACACCAAGACCCACGTCGTGATCGGAACGAACTACATTTACGAACTCGATCTCAACCACGATGGGCTCGCGGACTTTAAAATCGATAATCATACTTTTTTCACCGACACCATTGTCGCCACTCTCAGTGCCTTTCCGGCTCAAGCCAACAACGCAGTCGTCGGCGCCCAGCCGCAGATCGGATTCCCGTACTACGCTTATGCCCTCAAGCCTGGGGCGACCGTCGGCCCCAAACAACCGTTTTCCGGCGGGTGGATGGCTTGGTCCGACGGCGCTAATCGGGCGGGTCGGTGGGCCAACGTCCGCGGCCGTTATCTTGGTTTGAAATTCCGCATAAAGGGCAAGATTCACTACGGCTGGGCTCGCCTGAACGTTACGGTTGGCAATTCACGCATCTCTGCCACCCTCACCGGCTACGCCTATGAAACCATCCCGAACAAGCCGATCATCGCTGGCTCGACGAAGGGGCCGGACCAGTGGGATGCAGCAGGTATCGACACCGGAGCGTTCTTGACCAATCCGATCCCAGACTCTCCGCAACCCGCATCGCTCGGCACGCTTGCTCTCGGCCTCCCATTGCGGCGGCGGAAGGAATCGCTAGGCTTGGAAAACTAACGCGTCACCAGATGTTCGGCCCAAGCTGTGTGAGGTTGAAACTGAGTCCATTAGAGCCTCTAAGAGACTGTCACGAAATAACTATACCACATCTAGGGGCATTACGTGTATGCTGTCCCTGGAATGGTAGACGATATTACGATCCGGCGACGCTTCAAATTAATCGAGAGACATCTCGATGAACGGATGCGGCGGCTCGTGGCCGCGGCTGAAGCCGAGGCAGTGGGTTTCGGAGGCGCCTCAGTGGTGGCTCGAGCGACGGGGGTGTCCAGGCGCGCCATTCGGATCGGAGCGAGGGAGCTCAAGCAAGCGCCCCGTGGCTTGTCGCCCAGCGGGCGTATTCGGCACCCCGGAGGAGGGCGCAAAAGGACGGTTACGCAGGATCCAACCTTGGCGGGAGATTTGGAGAGTCTAATTGAACCGGTGACCCGCGGGGATCCGGAAACTCCTTTGCGCTGGACCGCGAAGAGCGTGCGCCGGCTTTCTGGGGAACTGAAACGGATGGGACACAGGGCGAGTCATCGGATGGTGGCCGAGATGCTTCACCAGTTGGGGTATAGTCTGCAAGCCAATGCCAAGACGATGGAGGGGGCCAGCCACCCGGATCGGAACGCGCAATTCGAGCATATCAACCAACGTGTCCGACAGCATCTGAAAAAGGGGGATCCGGTCATCTCCGTGGACACCAAGAAGAAGGAGTTGGTGGGTGAGTTCAAGAATGGGGGCCAGGAATTGCGCCCGAAAGGCCGGCCGGAGCAGGTACGGGTTCACGACTTTGTGATTCCGGAACTGGGCAAGGCCATCCCCTACGGAGTCTACGACCTGGGCACGAACACGGGATGGGTCAGCGTAGGGATGGATCATGACACCGCGGAATTTGCTGTGGCGACGATCCGTCGCTGGTGGAGGTGGATGGGGCGAAAACAATATCCCCAGGCGCAGCAGCTTTTGATTACGGCCGATGCCGGAGGCAGCAACGGATCTCGCTTGCGCTTGTGGAAGACGGAGATTCAGAAGTTGGCTGACGAGCTGCGGATCCCCATTTCGATCTGTCACTTCCCTCCCGGAACCAGCAAGTGGAACAAGATCGAGCATCGCCTGTTTTCCTTCATCAGCCAGAATTGGCGGGGCAAGCCACTGGTCAGTCATGCGGTGATCGTCAAGCTGATCGCGGCGACGCGCACCAAGACCGGTATCAAGGTGAAAGCGCGACTGGACCCCAACTTTTACCGCCAAGGCATCAAGGTCAGCCAATCTGATCTGGATGACGTCGAACTCCGCCGAGATTCGTTCCACGGAGACTGGAACTATACGATCTTACCTAGGGCAGTCGCCCTCGCTAGAACCTGAGCTATTTATTTAGTGACAGGCTCTAAGGGAACTCTGAGCAACGACCCCCGCGCCTACATTGATTAAGCTCATTCTACGATTAAGCTCATTCTACGAACATGCAGTCCCCATAGGAGTAGAACCTGTATTTCTGCGCGACTGCATGCCGGTACGCGTCCATCACGAGTTTTTTTCCTGCAAAGGCGCACACCAGCATCAGGAGGGTGGATTGCGGCAGATGGAAATTTGTCAGCAGCGCCCCCACTGCCCGAAATTCATAGCTGGGATAGATAAAGATGTCGGCCTCGCCGCTGCCAGGCCGCACTGTGCCATTTTCCGACTGACCAATCGCATACTCCAGGGTGCGCACAGTCGTGGTTCCGACCGCGACCACGCGTCGTCCTGCGCCGAGGGCGCGGTTGATCTTTTCGGCCGAGCCAGAAGAAATTCCGTACTGCTCACGGTGCAATCGATGATCTTCAACGCGATCCACGTGTACCGGTTGGAAGGTTCCGAGGCCTACGTGAAGAGTGATCTCCGCCGTCTCGATAGCTCGATCTCGTAGTCGAGCAAGAATCTCTGGCGTAAAGTGCAACCCCGCTGTCGGCGCGGCCACCGAACCACGCTCACGCGCGTATACGGTCTGATAGCGATCCCGATCGCCTGGTAGATCTGCCCGATCTATATATGGCGGCAGAGGCACATGCCCGAAGCGCTCGACCGAACCAAAGAAATCCGCTGTCGGACTAAACCGAATGCGGCGCTCCCCGAAACTGCCATGGGCTACGACCACCGCTCGTAGTTCATCCGGGTCTCCAAAGAATAGCTGCTCTCCCACGCCAATTTTGCGTCCTGGGCGGACCAGGCACTCCCACTCGATTGGCTCCTCCGATAGTTGTTGCGTGAGCAACACCTCGACCCGGCCCTTGAGAAAGTCGTGGGCTGCCGGGTTGCGCGAGCTCACGGGCTGGGCCTTAGCCCCGCTTCGGGTACCGTAGAGGCGTGCCGGAAAGACCCGCGTGTTATTGAATACCACGAGATCATCCGCCCGAAGGAGATCGGGAAAGTCACGAAACCGGTCATCGTGAAGCGCCCCCGAGTGATGGTTTACCTTGAGCAGCCGGGAAGCGGCCCTGTCAGTAAGGGGCTCCTGGGCGATCAATTCCGAAGGAAGGTTATAATTAAATTCTGAGACTAGCACGCGCCTCTGATTATAATTTTCTAGAAGGTAGGACGCTGACCAGTGCATCCCGCAATAAAGGATTGTGTTGCACCAAGTATGTGCGATACCATACGCAAACTAGTTCGCGTCCGCTTTGCCCCAGCAGCGCCCTAAATTGATGCCCAGTGAACGCCAATATCGACGCGAAATGGTTCTCTTCGGCCAGATGCTGCACCAGCGCGGTTATGTCGCCGCTACCGACGGGAATCTCTCGGCACGTCTTGACGACGACCGCATCGTGGTCACTCCCACCGGCATGAGCAAAAGCATGCTGCGCGCTTCCGATATGGTCGTGGTCGATTTGGAAGGCCGCCGGCTGGCTGGTAATCGCAATGTGTCCAGCGAACTTGCCATGCACCTGCTGATCTACCAGCTGCGCCCTGACGTGAAGGGGATCGTGCATGCGCATCCCCCCACTGCGACTGGCTTTGCTGCTGCCGGACTTCCGCTCAACCAGCCGCTGGTCTGCGAGGTCGTCATCGGTCTGGGCTCTATCCCTCTGGCGAAATATGGTACTCCGGGGACGCCGGAGCTGTCGGATGCGCTCGAGCCTCTTGTCCCCCAGTACGATGCCATCCTCATGTCGAACCATGGAGTGGTCGCCTATGCGGACACGCTCCATCATGCCTATATGAAGATGGAGACAGTCGAGCACTTTGCCCAAATCGCCCTCGTAACTCATCTTCTGGGTCGCCAACAGCCGCTTGAGGGCGAGGATCTTGAAAAGTTGAAATTAGCGCGGACCCGATATCAAAGAGCAAGCTCCGCGCCGCCTCAGCCTTGCAGTATCGTGGCCGGCAACCACCGCGGCCGCTCGCACGCGAACGCCAGTATTCGCAGCCAGCTGAAAGCTGGAAGCTGAAAGCTATCAGCTGTCAGCTTTCGGCCAATCCATCTACCGCTTTTCGCTGAGAGCTGACAGTTCTCTCTGATAGCGTCTCTTCGGTGATAGACTTTCATCCCTTATGCGCTATCATCTTGAGCGGAGTAGCTGCTTCGCGAAGCGAAGCAGCTACGGAGTCGAAAGATCCCTACCTGTTCGTGATCCGCGTATTGCCGCGGGGAATTCTGGCAAGAGCTCAAGTCGGTGAACGCCTTGCGCCGGCATAAAAGACTTCTAAGCGTGAAGGGATCCTTCGACTCCGCTCAGCATGACACAGTGTCGAGATGAAGTGCCGAGAGACCTGACACGGCAAGCACAGAGCATGAACCTGACGGCTCATAGCTGGTAGCTGAGTGCTGATAGGTGGACTCACTCCCCTCCGATCCTGAACCGCATCCCTGCCCGGAAATTAGTTCCCTGAGCCGGATACCCCACCACTTCCTGGTATTGTTTGTCGAAGATATTACCGACGTTGACGTAGGCGGTAACTCGGGAGGTAAGGGCGTACCATCCTCCCAGGTCCACTCGCACGTAACCCGCCGCGTGATCGATGCCGAATCCGAGAAAATCCGAATCCTTTCTCCTGCCCACAAAACTTCCGGCCAGGCTCCCTCCCCATCGCTTTCCCAGATAAGTCAGCAACGCGGTTGCTGAATTCTTCGGGCGACGCAATAGTGGCTGGCCAACACCGAAGACCGTGGTATCGCAAAAATTCGCGGCCGTACACACGGGAGCTTGCAGGATTTCCGTCGACGTATAGGTGTAAGCCGCATTCAACGACAGGTTCGTCAGAATCCGGCCTTGAAACTCGACTTCCGCGCCCTCCGCGAAAGACTTATCCACGTTGACGTATTGCCCAATGAACGTAACCGGATCGGTCGAGTAGTCGATCCGGTTGTAGAAAAGATTGTTGAAGTAGGTGGCGGTAAGCGCATATTTATTTCCAAACAGATTTTGAATGAATCCCGCTTCGAACGCCCGGTTGCGCTCCGCCTTCAGCGCCGGATTGGGGACGCTAAATGGCGGACCGGCAAAAGTCTCTTCCAACCGCGGCTCTTTGAAGCCGGTTGCGTAGGAAAATCGCAGCCGCGTGCCAGAAAAAACTTCGCCTCCGTGCAGCGCCAGCAGGGTCAACGCGACACGCGGTACGCCGGTGTTGCCGAAAGCACTATTATGTACGAAACGCGCCCCCGCAATTACCGACAGCCGGCCCAGCGTCAGTTGTTGCTGCCCGTAGACGTCCTGATTCAGGCGTTGGCCGTGCGTCAGAGGTGGGAAGTTCAGGTCACCGACGAAACCGTTCTCGTCCTCGAATCGGTAACCCACAGTGGTATGTGCCCAGCTGCGCTCGATGTAATCTCCCTGGTACTCAAACCCGGCGCGATTGATGTCGGAGACGGCGTGCGTCGCAAAGTCGTCCACCCGGTCAGGATCACCGTTCAGGTTGATGTTCGTGTAGCGGTAGCTGTAGTCGAAGCCGGTGAAGCGATGCTGCCAGCGGGAAGGCCCGGCGACAATCAGCTCCACGCCGCCCAGGAGAGTGTTCAAGTGCGACGCATCATTCGGATCCGGCGGTTCCAGCGGAGTGCCGTTGAAGTTCCATTCTCCAGAGAGGCCGGTATTACTGTTGGAGTGGCGGACACGCACCCGCAGAGAAACCCGGTCGTTGATCGCCACCCCAAAATTCCCGCCCTGCAGAGAATTGGAATAAGCATTGTTCACGCCTTCGCCGTTGGTATTGAACTGTTCTGCGAAAGCGTTGTAATCAAAACGGCCATACGCCCCCGCCAGGGACGCGTAGCCGTTCGCAGTTGAGAAGTTTCCGCCATCGGCTCCGAAACGAAGTTCGGGAGTGGCCGTAGTGCCGGTCCGCGTCCAGACTTGCACCACGCTGGTCATCGCGTCTGATCCGTAAAGCGTGCTCTGCGCCCCGCGTACGAATTCCATATGGTCCGCTTCCGTCATCGGAAGCGTTCCAAAGTCAAAAGTCCCGCCCGGTTCGTTGACGGTGACGCCGTCCACGATCACTTTGTTGTAGGTAGAATCGCCTCCGCGCACAAACAGCGAGGACAGTCCCCCCTGCTGTCCCGCGGTGTTCACGACCGCGCCTGGCAGGAACCGTATCGCATCGTCGGCTGAGACTGGGTTCATCACCTGAATCTGTCCGCCGCTCAAGCTTTCGACATCCGCACCCGCCGCCTCGGTCAAGACCGGACTGCGAGTGGCTGTTACCACCACACTTTCCGCGGCCGGCGCCAACCCCAGTTCGACCGTGACCATTTCGGCTGATGGTGTTACGTCCGCAGTTTTCGCGGCAAAACCGGGGACAAGAACACGAACTTGATAGGGTTCCGATTGGACCTCACGAAACACCACCAACCCCTCGCCGGACGTAATGCCTACCGCCGCAGGCGTTGTACTTCCCCGCAGGAGCAACACCACTTGCGCCCCGGCGACGACCGCCGATTGAGGATCAACCACTTTGATTTTGATTTCGGCGGCAGAAGCTGCCGCCAGCAGGCAAATCACACTGGCAAGAATCTGAAAGGACCGCATGCACTCCTCCTTTGTCTCGCGAAAGGGGTTGGTGTGAACGGTTCGCGCCAGTCTCCTGGCTTTGCGAGTGAGGACAGCTTCCTGTCCGACGAATGCAACCAGCCTTCCCAGGGTTACCCAGTGACCGATTGCGAATTTCCTCGCTTACAGTTGCGCGGCAGCGCGGGATTCTCACCCGCTTCCCTCTTCATCAGAACCGACGAGATCAGATCGACGAAGAGGCGCGAACCAAAGAAGTTGAGAAAGAACGAAAAGCCACTTCCCCGATTCTGAGGAGAACCAGGGAAGTGGCATTGTAACCCAACCGCGATGCTTCCTCTACTGCACGGTCACATTGACCGGAGCAGAAGGGATGCCGTTGGCGACAACCACCAAACTGCTGGCGCCTGTCTCTGCAGTTTTCGGGACAACGAAATTGGTCGACACAATTTTCGTACCTGTGGCGACTCCCATGGTGCTGGGATTGTGCGTCCGGGCATAGATCACGTGCTTGGTGGCATTGTTGGTGATGCGCACCAGCGCGTAGCTGCTATTCATTTGGGCATCGTCTCCGTAAGCCGCTCCGTGGGTCAGGCCGTTGAACTGAGCGCCTGAGATCTTGTAGGTGTCGCCGCGGGTTACGCTGCTCGGGGCCGTCGCGATCGTTGGAGCCCATGCCTTCTGGAAGGTACCCTTGGCGGTGTAGATCTCGGCATCGATGGTCGCACCATCCGCCAAGGTATAGAGGACCTGCCCAGTCGGGAGCACCAGCAGCCGGCCCAGGTAGGAGGTATTAAGATTGCCCAATTGCTTGGGCGATGGGGCGCTGACGAACTTGGTTCCATTGAACTCGTAGAACCTAACGGGGGATTGGAAGACGAGCGGGCTGGTCTCGACCAGAATGTTTCCATCCGGCAGAACAGCCGCCGGAGCGTCTGCCATATCATTTCCGTTCGGGAAATCAGGGCCAGCCGCCCACTTGCTTGTTTTCGTGTTGAAGATCGCAGTGTGTCCGGCGCCATCGCCGTTCGCTCCCATTACAAAAACCGTTCCATCAGGCCGCAACAAGGCGGGCCCGGTTTCCTCCCCAGCGTCGATCGAGAGATCCACGATCGTGCTTCCGGCGCTGGTCCAGGTGTTTGTCTTGGGATTGAACATTTCCGAGTTTGGCGTGGTCTGCGTGTCGACCAGCAAGACCTTGCCGTTGGGCAGCAACTCCATGCCTTCCTCAGCATAGTCGTCGGATTTGCCTGATCCTTTGATGGTCCAGCCTAAGGTCTTGATATTGAACAGCGCGCTTTCGGTTGTGAAGTTCTGGCCTAAAAGGAGAGTACCGTTGGGCAAAACGATCGAAGGAGAATCGCCGATTTCACTCCAGCCACTCGGCGGGTTCACTTTTATCCACTTATTATTTATTGGTTCGTAGATTGCGCCCAGATTGGTCTCGTCCTGGCTCAGGAAGTTGTATTCTCCACCCTCAACCAGTACTCGACCACCGGACAGCACTTGGGAAGCAAAGTAAAGCGGCGCATAATCGGAGGGCATGGAAGCCAGTTGCTTCCACGTTCCGTTCACATAGCTGCCAGTTTGATCAGGTGTGAGCGCCCACCAATTCGGGCTGTTGTATTCGTGCACCATCACCCTGCCGTCAGTGAGCAGTAAAGCTGTATCGGTTTGAAAGGTGGGTGGATGCTTCAGCGATTGCCACTTCTGTGCGTTGGCAAAACCAGCCAAGGCCAGGCAGGCGACGAGTGCGATTCCTAACATTTTCAACGTCTTCATATCTTGTCCTCTTGCAGTTTCCCTCTAAAGGGACGTGCAGGAACTCTGGGGGGTCGGTGGCGCAGTGCGTCTGGCACTGCGGTAAATGCTGTTGAATCCGTGAAGGCTTAGCCACTGGGGTAACAGAATCGAGTCTTTCAGCAACCTGCAAAAAAGGCAGCTGGAGAAACGCAGCCACAGCAAATTTGCCGCCACAAATGGGTTTCGCAAATCGAAGAAACAATTTGCGGCACAAACCTTAGCCCGAAGCTTGATCAAAGTCAACGCCGCATTTGTAAAAGACTTGTGTCCTGAGAATAGAAAAATCCACTCGCCTTGGCCCCGACCATCGGAAAAAGACGAGTGGACGAAGTGTCATCGACTGTTTTGTTACTAGTTTAGGTTTAGAACGGCCGAGGTGGAAAAGCTCCAATCGACAACAACCCCGGACTGTTTGGGTCAGAGACAGGCGAGTGGGAAGATTCCGTCAACGTGCACTTTCCCCCCGCCGATTTCACGTTAATTACGCCGATGGAGGATGGAGCGCCATACTCGGCCACATACACCGCCCCGCCAGTTCCGGTCGTTTGATCCAGGGCCAACGACGCGACATAGGACCAGTCGGCGTCGAAGCCTTTGAGGGACCGGGAGACGCACCCTTTTGAAAGTTTACCCGTGCTCTTGTTAAAAAAAGCAGCGGTGACTGTGCCCGATTGATTGTTGCTTATATAGAGCAGGCTCTCATCCGGGCTGAGCAGAACGTTACTGGAATTGAGCTCGTCTCCCAAGTGGTAGACAACCGTCGGTGTCAACTTGCCTGAGGAAATGTCTGACACTTCAACTACGGTAAACGGGGACGTATCCCCAAAGATGGCGAAGTGCCCATCTTGCGTGACGTCGACGCCGCTGGGATAGGTATTGCCAATGCGCGAACCGGTGGAGTTCTGTTCATCGCCGTTCGAGACCGGCACGCCGCCTGAAATATTGAAGGATTCGATGGAGTTGTCTCCATAGGTGACGACCATGATATTTCCGTGGATCACCATTCCGTCGATCACGCCGCCTTGCAGGCCCTTAACAGAAATGTCGCCAACAAACTTGAGTTTGCAGCCCGGCTTCACCTGAAAGGTGCCAACGGTGTTCGAGTCGGTGAAGCTGGCATAGAGGTATTGAGAGTTGATTGCTAAACCGATGCCATTAGTCGTCCCGCCATCGTGCGTGGATCCTCTCCAACTGCCACCAATTTTTAGTGTCGGTACGACAATTCCCACGATGTCGCCGCCCGCGGCCTGGGAAGCATAAACGCACCCTGCATTCCCATGGTCAAGCACGCTCACCCGGTTCGCCGCAAAATAGCCACCCGCGATGCCGCCTCGGCCGGTTAACACGGTTGCCTTCATGGTCAATAGACCGTCCGGCGCGACTGTGTAGAAAGTAACGCTAGAAGCAATAGCTGGCGGCACGTCGTTATTGCTGACAACGTAGTGGGGCTTGTCTGCGCCAACCGCAACCCCAGTCGCGCAAACCCCTAGCAGCACAGTTGTCAAACAAGATAAGCAAGACTTGACGGGCATCCTCATAACCTCTTCCTTAACCTGCTCAGCAGGGAATCCGGATATGCTCGTTCCATCCAGACGCCCGGGCTTCATGAACCAGGTGACTTGGACACAAGAAATCCGCTCGTCTTTTCACCGACGCCAAAAACAAGACGAGCGGATTGAGTAACGCACTGTTTCGTCGTTACTTCTGCACCGTAAGCCGGACGGGGGCTGACGGGATGCCGTTGGTTACGACAACCAGGGTACTTTCGCCTAACTCCGTGTTTTCCGCCACTGTGAAATGAGTCGATTCTGTCAAGGCGCCAGTCTGCACCGCGTAGGTGCTCGGGTTGGTTGTCTTGGCATAGAACACGTGCTTGGTGGCATTGTTAGTGATACGCACCAGCGCATAGTTCGTGGCATCCTGGAAATCATCTCCGTACGAAGCTCCTCCCGAGAGGCCGCTGAACTGCGTGCCCTTGATCACGTACGTGCTGCCGACATTGACGCTGCCCGGCGCGGATGTGATTTTCGGTGCCCAGGCCTTGTTGTAGGTTCCCTTCGGGGTGAACACCTCAAGTTCCGGACTGAGATCGCTGAACAGCAACTGGCCGGTCGGCAGTTCGAGGAAGTGTCCATAGAACGACGCATCATTGGCCGCGTTAAGCGCTGGAGGCAGTTTCGTGAGGGTTTTCCCGTTCCACTCAAAGAAGACCGAGGGGAAATTGTTACCATAACCCACGCTGGTCATCACGATCACGTTGCCGTTAATTTCCAACGCTGCAGGAGCGTCAGCGGCGTCCAGATTGTTTGGGAAATCCGGACCTTTGGACCACTTTTTAGTCTTCGTATTAAAGATCGCAGTGTGGCCCGCACCTGCGGTATTCGCTCCCGTGGCATACACAGTGCCGTTCGGCATCAACACCGCAGGTCCGATTTCTTGGGTGCTGGGGTCCTCCAGGCGCACAATCGTGCTTCCGGCACTCGACCACTTCTTCGTCGCGGGGTTGAAGACTTCGGAGTTGGGAGCATCGAGTGCGTCCACCGTCAGGATGTCCCCATTGGGCAGCAGGTTCCAGCCTTCCTCGTCGAAACGGTCGGCCTTGTGCGTGTTCGTGAGGTTCGTCCACTTCAAGGTCTTGGGATTGAAGTAAGCTTGGTTAACCGCCTCGCAGCAATCGGCCTGCGTGTAGGTTCCATCGGCCAAAAGAATGGCCTGAGCGTCGCCGATCATAGTCCACCCGGCCGGAGGGTTGACCGGCGTCCATTTATTTTTTACCGGATCGTAGATGGCGCCTAAGTTAGTCCAGTCCGGGATGGTGTCGTTGTATTCCCCACCCTCAACAACGTATCGACCATCGGGCAAGACCACGGAACCGAAGAACCAAGGACCATATTGTGTTCCGTTTATAACGGGCATCGACGCGATCGGTTTGATCGTCCCGTTGATATAGCTGCCGGTGTTGTCCGGTGTCAGCTTATACCAGTCCTGCGGGGGACCGTTCTGTTCGACGTGGAGCAGGACTGTACCATCCGTGAGCAGCGCGATTGCACCCACGGGGAAACTGGGTTCATGCTTCAGGTTTTGCCATTTCTGCGCGCTGGCGATACCCGCAAAGACCGACAAGGCTAGCAGTGAGCTTCCGAGCTTTTGCAACATCTTCATTTTGGGTCCTCTCCTGGGTTTGGGGTCCTCTATGGGCGGGTTGGAACGGGGAGCTTCAGGACGTTGCCGCCGAAGATAAGACTTGTGAATCAATCGAAACATTCGCCGCTGGAATCTACCCGGAGACAGCAGTGAAGTCAATGTGGCCTTTCTTCTCCTAACCAGTGCACCCAATGTAGCCGCGGGTGTCCTCGCCCGTGCGGGACAAATTCGAAATCTGCCGGCTTCCTGACGAGCGGCCCTTTGAGAAAAAGGGTAGAATGCCTGCATGATTTCTCAGGATCTACTCGACATCCTGGTCTGCCCCCTGTGTAAGAAGCCAATGCAGCATCGGCAAGAACCGCGAGAAAGCCTGAAGTGTACCGAGTGCCGCCGCGTCTACCCGGTTCGCGACAACATCCCGATTCTTCTGGTGGACGAAGCTGTCATCGACGCCTCATAGCTTCTGCCTTCCCGCAGCCCGGTCGCAGCCCGTTGAGAGTCCGGCCTATGATGACGCGCTCTGGGCGCCTTCCGCCCTTTTCTGTGCCAGAATGACACCTTGTGTCAACGTGTCCAGACCGAGACACCCCTCATCGGTTAGCATCTTGCCCCTTCCCTTCACCGCAACTTATTGCACCAAAATGCGTTTAACTAGATACAGGCTTCTGGTGTACGGTATTTTCAAAGCCGGCTACGTTGCGGCAACAAAATTGCATGCAACGTAAGCAGCACTAACGGAGTCTAATAGATTAAGAGTGGGGCAGGGTCGGAGGTGAGACGGCCATGAATGAACGATTTAAGGAAAGATTTTCCGTTAACGAGCTGACGGCTTTACGGAACGATTTGCTGCAGGGCGGTTTGATCGATTCCCGCGAGGCCGCCGAACTCTTGCAAGTATTCCTCATGGGAAGGGGTTACGGCGTTTCGCCGCAAGCGGCTTTCGATGCCGCTGGTCGCGTGGAAATGTCCGGCTGCTCCATCCCAGTATTGCAAACCGAACTCGAGAACCTCGCATTGGTCATGTAACGCAGGCGATACAACGTTTCCCAGCGTGCATGAGTCCAAACAGGTGAGAGTGAAGTTAAGAGTGAGGCGAGAAATCTGAGGGGAGTCTCAAAACCAAGTCAATCCCCACAGGGCGACAAAGAGAAAAGCCGGGCTAACCCGCCCGGCTTTACTTTTTGGATAATGGTGCGACGGGCGTCCCGCCGGTCCGCCAAGCGAAATGATTCGTGATACCCTTTGCTCGCTAACTGTTAAGCCAGCGTTGCCAAGCGCGCAATGATTAGCGCTTTACAGCTTGCGGAAAAACTCTTGCTGTTGGATTTTTGAAAGGACACGGATTCCCAGCCGTGCCATAAGTCTTTGAAGACGATGTACGGCGCAGCTTGAAATGTGTGCGCGAGAACTCGTTTTCAGGAAACTCGGTGTGACAAAATGCGCGAAAATCTAGCCTCGGAGGGCGGACTAATTTAGCATAGCCCAGCGCGACAGCGCTGGGCTAAAGTGGAAGTAATGATTCGAGTCCCGGAGGGACGACCCAGTTCTCACGCACAAACTTAAAGCCGCGCCCCTTCAAGACTCCAACCGCTGATTTCGACGATTTTCCGCAAGCTGTTTAGGGCTTCATCCCGCGACAACGCAACAAGGTCATGCAAAAGATCGCCATCAGAACCCGCAAGAGACGCGAAGTCCTGGACATCACCAACACCATCGAATCCCTGCTCGAGAAGAACCACTCTCAGGCAACGGGAATCTGCAACCTGTTCATACTCCACACCACGGCCGCGCTGACTACAGCCGATCTCGATCCCGGCACCGACCTCGATATGCTCGACGCCTTCGCCATGATTCCCAAGCTCCGCTACCGCCATCCGCACAACCCAGCCCATGTCCCCGACCACATCCTCTCCACCCTGATTGGCACATCGGTCGCGCTACCATTCGAACGCGGCAAGCTAGTGCTGGGCACCTGGCAGCGAATCGTCCTGATCGAACTCGACGGCCCGCGGCAACGCGATTTAGTCGTGACCGTGACATCAGAAAGCTAGACGGCGGATACCTTCGCTGTTATCGAGAGCCACCCTTCCTTACTGTGATCCTGAGCGCAGCAAGATCGTTCGCGCGCGAACGATCTCGCGGAGTCGAAGGACCCCGTGTCCGTTTGCACCACCACGGATGCTCCAGGAATTTCCAGTACGCATACAGGTTATGGAGGGTGGCCCACCTATTCCGACTCTAATCACACGTAGGACTGGGTGCCCCGCTCTTTCCGCGTTCTTTGCGGAAAGGGTGGGCGCCGCGGGACCTGTCTCAATGTCACGTTCGGGAACAGTCGCAGAATTCCCAAATTGGAACCAGATCATCCGCCCCACCGCTTTTCTTTTGCTCTCACACTCCACCCACGATAATATATTAGTATAAAGATTATCTATAAGGTAATATACAATCTTTGACAATCTATCCATTACGAGCGGTTCCCAAACTGGGACCGCTCAGGTGACACGCCGAGCTAACTCCCATGTTTCCAGGATTTTGCCCCTAAGTACCTTAAGAATCATAGATCTAGGAGGCAGGAAAATTTCCGGTCTTTATGTTTTCTAAATTTTAGGCCGAAACGAGATTTTTGGACCCAGATTCTGCACCAGAATATGTGCAGACGCAGGGAGCCCAGGACCATGTCAGGGTTTGGTCGATGGGGAAGTCGGGGCCGCCGGGGCGCTGGATGCTGGCGGAGCCGCTTGTTCGGGAACCAGCGGCGTTGGACGGTAGAGCTCGGTCTTCACCGAGTCTGGCAGTTTATTCGCGTGCGCCAGCAGCAGGCTGACCTGCCACATTTGGGTCTGCGATAGAGAGTCGCTGAAACCAGGCATCCCCGTAAGCCGGATGCCGTTCGCAACCTTCCAATAGGTTTCGCCGGGCTCGTCGTCGGTCACGCCCGTACCTTCGAGCAGCTTCGGTGGCTTGGGAAACATTCCCCTCGCAACCGCAGTCGGCGTGCCCCCAGGCAAGCCGTGGCATACCGCGCAGTTTTCCCGGTAAACCTGCGCCCCGGCTGCAAAGTTGGTTTCGTCCGCGGGAACTGGAACGGACTTGGGCATCTCTTTTGCGATGTGCGCATTCAGCGCGCCGTGGGCCAGCATTTTCTCAAACGGGATGTCCGGTCCAGCCGTAGCGACCGGCGCACTTCCCGTGACGAAGTAGACGTACACGCAAAGCGGCACCAGGATCAAACCGATGATCAGGCCGATTAAGAACGTTTTCAAAAAGATTCTCCTTGTAGGCTGAATCTGGCAGTATACACATTCAAACGACTGTAGAGACGTAGCCAGCTACGTCTCTGGCCAGCAATGCTCACGGCAAAAAGAAACGCCGCCCGGATTGCAGGGCGGCGTTGGTAAGAAATCAGATCGGGCTTAGCGTCCGTGGCCTCCATGCGAACTCGAGTGCCCACCACTGGAGCTGGCATGGTAACCGGAACTCCCATGCGATCCGCCACCCCCGTGATAGCCACCAAACGATCCTGAGCTATGCGACGAAGGCGCCGAATAGCTGCGTCCTCCGCCATGCGATCCGCCGTAAGAAGGTGCGCTGGATCCGCGATACCCGCCGTAGTTGCCGTACCCGCTGCCGCTATACGAACGGGCCGAGTAGCTTCCGCGGCTCTGGGGTGCGGAATAGCTGCGCTGCGCGGGTGCGATTTGTCCCGTGGGCCGCGGCGCGCTGCCGGGCGAGCCGCGTCCGAAGTACGGAGTTGAGTACGAACGCGACGCTGACGCATTCGGAACGGTGTTGTGCGCACTCATCGTCGTAGCTGGCCGGCCGATGCTGCCTTCAGGCGGACGAGGCACGGACCGCATGGGAGAAGTGGAAGCCATCGTTCCTCCCGATCTCGCGGTTGTGCCGGTCGCAGGCTCCGACAGCGATCTCATCCCGCTCTGCGGGGGGCGCGGAACGAAGCGTCCAGCGGGCGCAGGCATCGACCTTGCGCTGGTCGATGGTCCCTCAGGCGCGCGGCTCGGCGCTGGGGTTGCGGTGTTGTGAGCGGGCGCAGTCTGCATCCTGCTCGGCCTCGCGGAGCTTGCCGGCGGAGTCATTCTGCTGACCGTTGGCCGCGATGCTACTGCGGCAGATGGTCTTGCGGCAGGCAAACCCGCTTTCGGTCCAAGCATGCTCTCGCGCGTTGGCGAGGCATTTGGCCGGCTGATGCTGGCACTGGACAAGTTTCGCAAAGCACTGGGCGAAGTTCGCGCCGCATTTGCGGCAACCGGCAATCCGCGCTCAAGAGTGTTTCGGGAAACTGCCGTCAGCCCACCAGTCCTGGCATAACGCGGCATCCCAATGCCGTTCCTTCCGTAAAGCCCGCTGCCGTTTCTGTTGTTGTAATAATTATTGGTGATGTTGTTGATGTTGGTGATGTGCGTGTTGCTGATGTTGACGTTGCGGAAATAACCCCGGCTCGCGCCGTACCACGGAAAGAATGGCTCACCAAAACCCAGGGGGCACCAGCCAAATCCGCCGCCGAAGCCAAAGCCGAAACCAATGCCAAAGCCGGGACCTCCAAACCAGGCCACGAGGGCAGGAGCGTAATAAGGCCGTGCATAGTAAGGTCCAGGCGCCCAGCCCCAATAACCGCCAAACGACACCCAGCGTCCGTAGTGGAAGGGAGCGAATCCCCACGGCGCAGCGTCTACCCAAGTCCATCCCCAGGGATTCTGCCAGATCCATTGTCCGTTACTATAAGGTGCCCAACCCGGCGCTACCGCAGTGGGAACCCACACCGGTCCGTAGTCGGGGGTTTGACGCCAGGCTCCGTACTCGTCGAGATCTCCGGCTCCAACTACGCCCGGAGCAACGTAGCGTGCGGAGACGGAGTTGTCTTCACGCTTGTCGCGAACCTGGCACCAATCGTCGAAGCCATCTTTTCTCGGAGCATCGCTGATTTGGTGCGCCAAAGAATTTCCGTTGGTGAAGCGGGCTTGCTGGCCTTCATGCAGACGAACCGCGGGCCCCTGCCCGGTCGCTTCGCCCTCGCCCTTCCAAACCGTCACCACGGTCGAGTCGCCGCCGGGGTCGACGTCGACGCGGTAGTCGCCGGACTTGGTCACGGTGAAGGCCTGGTTCGGAGTATCGATCTCGTAGACTTCTCCGCCATAAAGTTTGTGGACATGGACGTTGAGAGTGCCCTGGTGCAATTGCACCTGCACAACGTCATTCGTGACGTTGGTCAAAGTCAAACTGGTCTCGGAGCTGATTCGCATCACGCCCGTGCCCAGATTCAACTCGGCGCGAGAATCTTTATCGGCCCACACGTTGTCGCCGATGGTCAGCGGACGGTTCAGCGAGCCTTCGACCCAATCGCCAGTCCCTTGAGGTTGGACCGAAACCGATCCGGTCATGTATCCCAAACGGGCTGCCCGGCCCGGAGGATCAACTTGCTGCCCTCCAGTCGAAGGCATTGTCTGACCTGAGGGAGGAGGTGGCGCTTGCTGCGCAGGATAGTTTGACTGATCATGAGCCGAAGCCGTTGGCTGGTCGGCTGGAGATGACGGAGCCTGATCCGCCGGGTAAGTGGATTGCTGATCCGAAGGCGAAGGCGCGTCCTGGCCTGCCGCTGAAATTGTTGCCGTGGTTGCGGCTAACAGTGCTACGAAAAAACTGATTCTAAAAAAGCGCCCGAGATTTTTCATGACCCGACTCCCCCGGAACACCGCCAGCTACTGCCGTGTTCCTTCAGCCACTTACGCCGACCCTGCTGAAAGCTCTGGCGGAGGTGCCTGAATACCGCTGCCTCTATGGATTAGAACACCGATTTGGAGGAAGAGTTGCAGGAAACATTACCGAGGTGCGGCGACGCGGACCGATGTCCCTTAAAGGTTTATTTTGCGCCGGCTTAGCACGGGGAACGCTGTTTACTTTTTCGTTAGCTGGTACCTCGTCCCCCTGATCTTTTGGAATCATATGGGATTAGGGGTGCACTACCAACCCAGATCTTTGAGTTAGAAGGACTTATATGCAAAAGCTTCTGGACAAAGGAGTTAACGGTTCTTCGCATTATCTCTAAGCTGACCGTACAGTTACATGATTAACTGGAAGTCTGCACGAGAGTCAACGGTGAAAGCGGGAGAAAATGAGATAAATCGAGCGGCATTTCCCATTTCGGGAGGCCCGTCCGGTCAGTCGAACGGCGCAAAATCTCGGGGACAGCTTGAGGTGGGCTTCTTCCAGCAGAGCTTCCAGTTGATTCTGCGAGCACACTTTGTCGCAGGTCCGCTGGTACCTTCTGCGCGTCACGGGTTCGGTATCGGGCACAAAGCTGAGGGTCAATTCATTGGCCACCAACCGCTTCACCAGCCGTTCGGCGTCGGGGAAGTCCCGCTTGCGCCCTCGCGCTCCACGATTGGACTGCGCCACCGCCAGATGCAACGTTCCTAACTAACATGGGGAGCACCTTCCCGCTGCTTGCAGCTCGGCTGCCAGTACCGTTGTAGGGTTCCCCACACCGGTTTCCAGCATTGCGCCGTGGGACTCCATCCTGTAAGACAAAAGCTTCCTCCCAGCGGGAGAGGAGAGCATGCCGCAAGTTCCTTAACCAGGCTCGAAAAAACCCTGTGTCGCAAATTAAGTCGTGCTGAAATCAAAGGAGTTACCGTCACCAGCTCTGACTTGTCTGACGTTGAGCGATTTTCATGAAGTTTCGCGGGTCACACAGGCCCTATAGGACAGGGTCGCAGGCTATCGCTGCTCCCATCGCGGGGAAAGACAACGCCCAATTACTTTGCTCAACGACGCACGCTCCGGATCAGACAGTTGCACGGCCTTGTTAAAACGGTAAAGTACAGTGAAGGTTTGCGCTTGCGCTGATACAGTCGCAATAATTGCCAACACAATCACAATCGCAGCGGAAGCGGGATACTTCCCTGCATCCCTACGCTGGGACAAAATCCCGTCGCGCGACGTAAGAACGTGAATCACGTTGCTTTCAGATTTCCTCCTCGCAACATCGTGTGGTTGTTTGTGAATCTCTGGGACGAAGAAAGAAGTTCGGAGCCCCTTAATCGAATGAGCGTCAGGTCGATCTCGTGGCCGGTCAAATGTGTCCTCTAGTCGGGCACAGGCTCTGACAAACCCCGTTATGGACGAAACACAATGGTTTCGTCAGGCCGACTTCCTTTGTCGTGAATCAAACGGTATCACTTTCGCCTGTTGTTTCGGCGCGATCCACTTGGTTGCCTTTTTCCTGAAGCTCCTAGGTACGTAGAACTCAATGATTTTCGCCATAAATCCCCTTGTAAGAGCGAGCAATGGGAAGGACTTCCAAATCGTTGCCATCCATTTCTCTAGCCCCTCACTTCCTATAGTGCCAGCCGGGTTCGAAAAGTCTCATTCAAGCGAATATCTTCAGATCAGTTCAGACTGCTTCAGGCTGGCTCTATGGACGTTTCCAGAGATCAGGAGCATGATCGCATTCACTTGCGGGATTTGCTCACCTGCTCCGCAACGAGCCTGGTGAGCCCGGTAAGGGGGTCGGAAAGCGGGGGATTTTCCGCCCCCCCAAAATACCAATGAGGGTTTGGGCACGTCACTCACTGCAATTCAGAGATACGCCATTCAAAAAACTTCGCAAGCCTGCCTCAAGCATACCCAAGCACACCCAAACCCTCTTCCGCCCGCCCCACGGCTTCGCGGAATGCAAAAGCTGACTCTCCCTAGTTCCGAGCCGCCACAGCGATCCCGCCTACGGCGACGCGCGTCGTCCCCGGGGAGAAGGCGCCTCCAACCCTCCAGATCTGAATATGCTTTGTCCCGCCTTCAGCCTCAAGATATCCGAGTCGTAACGACCCCACCATGGGGGTGGAACTGTGAGACTTGCGGGATAACTTACGTTATCAGGCCATAGCACTCCCTCGAAAATTTTCAGCTAAATTTGCATTCCGTTCTCGGCGATAGCAGGGTTTATGGGTGTGATTGTGACTTCGTACCCAAGCTTACGAAGGGCTCGCGCCAGCATCTGAGCGCGTCTCTTCTTGGCCCGGGGATCCGGTTGGCGACCTTGCTCGATAAATCGCACCCCTCATGCAAGATCTTCCAGACCACGCGGCAGAGCCGATGAGCGACGGCCCAAATAGCGGACTGATAGCCCAGCCGCGGCAGCAGACGCCGGAACACGGCCTGAAAATAACTACCGTTCTTCTTCCTTGGGTTACCTTCGTCACCGGCGGAACCCGGCGTGACGAACGAGTTCTCGCGACGCTGTGCTAGCTTTTTCTTTGGCCCGACTCGGAATCAAGTGCGGCAGCAGTGTGCTGGCGCTGGAAGTGTATTCAAGGAGCCGGTGGGGGATGCATTGGAAGCTGGGGCGGCGGTTCAGCGCGAGATCCACGGCACTAAATTCATCGTTGCCAGTGGCTCGATGCAGCGCTTCATGGCCATGGTCGAGCGTGTGGCGGGGCACACCGAGACTGTCCTGATTACCGGTGAAACCGGCACGGGCAAGGAACTTATTGCTTGCAGCGTTCACGAATTCTCTTACCGCAACGGCAAACCCTGGATCGACATCAACTGCGCGGCTCTGCCGGAGCACCTGGTCGAGAGCGAACTGTTTGGCTATGAAAAGGGAGCCTTCAGCGGCGCTGATACCTCCAAGCCGGGACTTTTCGAACTGGCCGACAAGGGAACTCTCTTCCTGGATGAAATCGGTGAGCTTCCATCTCATATTCAGGTAAAGCTGTTGCGCGTGCTGGACGGGGCTGCGTATTACCGTTTGGGCGGGCATCGCAAGATCACGGTGGATGTGCGGATCGTCGCGGCTACGAATCAGGATCTGGAAACAGCCGTGCGCGAAGGCCGCTTTCGCAAGGATCTTTTCCATCGCCTGAGCCAGTTTGAGCTGCGGGTTCCGGCGTTACGCGAGCGCCCGGAAGATGTGGTCGCGCTGGCTGAACATTTTCTGCGCCTGAAGTCAGAGGAAACACACTTTACGTCAGAGGCTTTGCATACGCTTCAGTCTCACTCGTGGCCGGGAAATGTTCGTGAGCTGCGGAACATTGTTGCCAAAGTCGCGATGTCGGCAACGGGCACAGAAATTGGGGCGGCTGACGTGCTGCGTGAACTTTCCGCGGAGCAGCAAAAGACCGCTATCCCGGTGCCCTCCGGGGATCTCCAGGACATGGAGAGACAGATGGTGTTGAAGGCGCTCGAAAACACCAGAGGCCACCGCGCAAAGGCAGCCGAGCAACTGGGAATCTCGCGCAGAACTTTGAGCCGGAAGCTGGGCGAATACAAGATCACGGCGGCGACCACCGACAAGAGCCGGGCTCTGGGTGCTTTCAGCCTGAAGCAAAAGAAGTTTTTCCGAGCAAAGGTGAAGCTTCCTGTCATGCTCAAGAACAGCCAGGGACAGGAGACTCTGGTCACAGCGGTTAATTTGAGCGTGGGTGGCATGGGCTTGGAAGGGCTGCCGGATCCGCGGCGCTCGGAAGGGCTGATGGATATCAGCTTTGTCCTACCGGAGAGTCAGACCCGCATCGAGGCAAAGGTGCAGGTGGTCTGGGCGGATCTGGAAGGTCGCGCGGGAGCGACGTTCGTGGTCATCGATCCGGCGGTTTATAAAGAATTGCAGGAGTGGACCAATCAGCGGATGAAAGAAGAAGGTTGGGAGCTGCCTTTGTAGGTAAACGACGTCTCACGCCGGAATAACCCTTCGATCCCCACTATTCTTAACCCGATCAATTGTGGTGTTGAAATCCTGCCCATCGCCGCTCAGCCACCCGGACGGGGGCGTCCGGGGCTACGTCTGCGTTGCCAACCGGGTCAGACTGGCTCACCCTCGGCGTCGGGAACAATTTGGCCCGCTTTGTCCCGGACGGGATTCGCCTAAGTCTTTGCTGGACAATGTTCCTGGCCTCCTTACCGGTGGTTACAGGCTTGCAGCCAATAGCTCGCACGCTAGAGGTGCATCCGGGCGTGACGAGCGGTGAAGGTTTATGGCGGGAGTTACCAAGGCGAATTTCGTCGCCTGGCATTCTGGTGCGTGATCCTGAGTGCAACCTCCGCCTTTGCCGCGCCGCGGAAGATTTCCAAGGATCTGCAGAAGCAATTCTCCCAGCCGTGGGTGAATGTCATTGTGCAGTATCGGATTCCGCCTGGCCAGAGGCATTTCGCCAAGGTTGCTGCCAAGGGCGGCACGCTCCAATAGAACTTGCCCTTAATCAACAGCGCCGCCTTTACGGTAAAAGGCAGTTCCCTGGCTGCGCTCGCGAAAGATTCCAACGTGACGTACATTTCGCCCGACCGTACGGTTTGGGCAACGGCAATCGTTACTGACCTCTATGACCAGGCGGTGCTGGCTCCGTACGCGTGGTCGAAGAACCTGACTGGAAGTGGGATCGGGGTCGCAGTCATCGATAGCGGAATCACTGCGGGCCGGGATTTCACTCTTGCGAACGGCACGGGTTCGCGCATTGTGTACAACCAGAACTTTGCCGGTGGCCCAAATACTGCCTCCGACTTGTACGGACACGGCACGCATGTTGCCGGCATCCTGGCGGGCGATGGCTGAACTCGCGGCGCGCAAACTTTCGCAAGAGGTTCATAGGGATTGCGGACAATGCGAGCCTAATCAATCTGCGAGTGCTCGATCAGAACGGAGCTAGTCGCGACAGTGCCGTGATTGCGGCGATTGAGAAAGCGATTAGCTTGGAGAGCAAGTACAACATCCGCGTGATCAACCTCTCGCTTGGCCGGGCGGTTTACGAAAGCTATCAGCTTGATCCACTCTGCCAGGCGGTCGAGGCGGCGTGGAAGGCAGGGATTGTCGTGGTGATCGCAGCCGGGAATGAAGGGCGCAATGACTCGGCTCACACCGACGGCTACGGAACCATCGCAGCACCCGGGAACGATCCTTTTGCGCTCACTGTCGGCGCCATGAAACCGATGGGCACTCCGACGCGCGCAGATGATCTGATTGCCAGTTACAGCTCGAAGGGACCGACCTTGCTCGACGACATTGTGAAGCCAGATATTGCTGACGCCGGACCAGGTGAAGGCGCGACTGATGAAGAGCGCGTACAAGACTTTTCCGCGGTCGAGCACCGCTAAGGATCCCACCACGGGTAAGAGCTACACCAGCCAGTACGACATTTTCACCGTAGGCGCGGGATATCTGGACATCCAGGCGGCACTGTCGAGCGCGGATCTGGCGCCACTGACTTATGGGATTGCGAAGTCCCCGGCCGTGGCGCGCGACAGGAGTGGGAACATCTACCTGGTCACCGCGTCTTCAGTGCTCCGGAGTGGCTCGATCCTGTGGGAACTTCCGTGGTCTGGGGTACATCGGTACTGTGGGCAACGAGCACGAAGGGCGAATTGGTCCTGTGGGGATTCGTCGGCTCCGTGGGGCTCGAGCGGTGACAACGGCTACAGCGTGCTGTGGGGAACGTCGGTGGTTTGGGGTACATCGAACGAAAACGGGAACGAAGCCATTCCGATCGAGCTTGAAGGTGAAAAATAGAAGTTTGCGCGCCTTCGGCTGAGATCTTTCGCCCATCCCGATTGCGTTAATTCGCGTTACTTAAGTTTGCGAGTTTCGCTGCAAGTGATTGCCCTCGCGTAAGTTAGCTGGTATCTCTACTCTCAGCTCTGTTTTGAAAACCCCGCCCCGGGGAAGTGGTGTGCAGAAGGGTTTGGCCCAGCCCACGATCGTCTGGAAATTGCCCACTGGGGGTATCGACACGCTATCCGCATTGCCAAAACTCGCGGCCAAGATTCTGATCACTGTCCTGATTGGCGGATTTTTGGGCGCGACTCTGGTTCGTCTAGCGCCCGGCTTCGGCGTGGACGAAGGGGAGTTGGACGCGCGACTCAGCGACCGGAGTATCCAGGCGCTGCGGGAAACAAGAGCCAACGAACCCAACCTTTTCCTTTTCTATTTGCGTTATTTGAGCCGGCTACTTCATGGTGACCTGGGAACTTCGCGAACTTTGCAGCGACCGGTGCTGCAACTGGTCGGTGAGCGCTTGCCCGAGACTTTGAAGTCGGTGGCTTTGGGCCTCGCTCTGGGCTGGAGCGCCGGTTTCCTGCTGGCAGTCGCAATCGTGATGTCGAGGGCCTGGCTTCTCGACTTGCTGGGCAGTTTGTTGGTAGGAGTGTTGCTCTGCCTGCCCGTGGCCGTGCTGGCAATGTTGTTTGTGTTGGCGCAAGCGCCGGCGCGCCTGCTGCTCGGGTTGGTCGTCTTCCCGAAAATCTTCCGCTATTCGCGAAACCTGTTGGCACGAAGTTCAGCGTTGCCTCATGTCCTGACTGCGAGAGCCAAAGGCTTGGGCAACATGCGCGTGCTGGTTTGGCACATCCTGCCGACAGCCGCGCCGCAGTTTCTGGCTCTTCTGGGAGTCACCGTGAGTGTTGCGTTCACGGCTGCCATCCCCATGGAAGCCTTGTGTGACATTCCTGGCATTGGCCAACTGGCGTGGAAAGCTGCTCTCGGCCGCGATGCAGCTTTGTTGGTCAATCTGACCATGATCGTCACTCTGGTGACGCTGGTGGCCAATTCTGCCTCCGACATGATGGGCAAAACTTTTCGCGCGAGTGAACCATGAAGTGGGCGCGCACAACGGCGATTGTTTTTCTGTTGGCGGTCTCCGCCGCATGCTTGCTGGCGAACGTCATTGCGCCGGCTTCGTACGCGCACCAATTCCGGGAGGAGCCTAACGCTTCGCCATCCCGGCAGCATCCGTTGGGCACCGACGATTTAGGGCGGGACCGCTTTTCGCGCGTGCTGTACGGCACGCGGGTTTCGCTGCTGCTGGCCCCGGCCGCCGCTTTGCTCTCGAGCTTGTTGGCAGCTTTCGTCGGCGGCATCGCAGGATTTGCGGGAGGCCGCATTGAACGGTGCGTAATGGCGGGCACGGATCTTTTTCTTTCCCTGCCCTGGCTTTTCTTGCTGATCACTGTTCGCGCGCTCTTGCCTCTCAATGTGTCCCCAATGGTTTCCGTGCTGATCACCTTTGCGATGCTGGGGTGCCTGGGCTGGGCGGGCGCGGCTCGCATCATCTGCGCCGATGCACGGGCGCTGGCGCAATCGGATTTTATCCTTCTCGCGCGCGCTTCCGGCAGCACCGGGTTTCGACTGTTGTGGCGCCATCTTGTGCCCAACCTGAAGCCAGTGCTCTATGCGCAATTCTGGATTTCGGTTCCGGTTTTTATTTTGACCGAAGCCAATTTAGGGATTCTCGGCCTGGGAGTCGCGGAGCCACTGCCTTCGTGGGGTAGTCTGCTGCGGGAACTGGAAGGTTTTGCGAGTATCTCTGGCCAGCCGTGGCAGTTGGTTCCACTCATTCTGTTCATCCTGGTGGTGAGCAGCTTTCATCTTGTCCTGACTAAAGAGGAGTTGCCGGTATGAAAAAGGCTTTAGCAAGTTTTGTTCTTTTGACACTGATCGCACTCGGTTCCAATCGTCTGTTGGCGCAGTCTGGCGGCGAATTACGTTTCTGCTTACGGTCGGAGCCCAAGACACTAAACCCGTTGCTTGCGGCAGACGACGCTTCGGAAACTGTGCGCTACCTTACCGGCGGCGTGTTGGTACGCGTGAACCGGCTCACACAGGAACTCGAGCCGGAGCTCGCTACTTCGTGGAAGGTGACGAACGGCGGAAAGATAATCACCTTCCAGTTACGCGACGGGCTACGCTTCTCCGATGGAACTCCTTTTTCCGCCGACGACGTGGCTTACACCATGCAACAGCTCATGGATCCCGCATTGCACTCGCCGACCGGAGATGCATTCCGTTCATCGGAAGGGAAAGTTGAAACCCAAGTTCTGCCGAAGGGCCGTGTCCGCATTACTTTCCCCGCGCCCATCGCTGGCCTCGACAGACTTTTTGACCAGGTGGCGATTATGTCTGCCAAATCGCCACAAAAAGAGTTGGCAGTGCTGGGACCCTATTTCGTCGGCGAAAACAAGGCCGGGTCGTATTTGATCCTGAAACGCAATCCGAACTACTGGGAAAAAGGTCCTTCTGGACGCCCGCTGCCATACATCGAATCGGTTCGGCTCGATGTTCAGCAAAATCGCGACATCGAGATGCTGCGATTGACACGCGGAGAAATTCATTTCATCAACTCGCTCGATGCCGAATATTTCGACAAAGTAGTTGCTCAGGATCCATCCATGGCGCACGATGCGGGTGCGTCGCTCGATTCCGAGGAGATGTGGTTCAATCAAGTCGCCAGTTCTCCGCTGCCGTCTTATAAGAAAGCCTGGTTCACTTCGACGAACTTCCGACGAGCGATTTCGGAATCCATCAACCGGGAAGATATAGCCCGAATCGTATTCCGCGGACACGCGCGTCCGGCCGTGGGGCCGGTATCTCCGGCCAACAAGTTCTGGTTCAACGCCAAGCTGCAGGCGCGTCCCTTTGACCAGAAATCTGCGCTACAGCGACTGGCACAAGATGGATTCCATCTGCAAGATGGCGTCTTGCGGGATCGCGACGGACACGCGGTCGAGTTCTCGGTGATCACCAATGCCGGGAACAAATATCGTGAGCGCATGGCGACGATGATCCAGCAGGATCTGTCCGGCATCGGAATTAAATTGAATGTTGTGACTCTGGATTTCCCCTCGCTCATTGAGCGCATCACCCATACTTTTGACTACGAGGCTTGCCTGCTCGGGTTGGTCAACGACGAGCTTGATCCTAACGCGCAGATGACTGTGTGGCTCAGCTCCGCCGACAGCCACCAGTGGAATCCCAGCCAGAAGACGCCAGCGACTGCGTGGGAAGCGGAGATCGACAAGTTGATGCGCGCGCAAGCCTCCACTTTAGACCCGAAGAAGCGTAAGGCAGATTTCGACAAGGTTCAGGAAATTGCGTGGCAGCAGGAGCCGTTCATTTATCTGGTGAATAAGAACGCGCTGTCGGCGGTATCGCCGGCAGTGCACAATGCGCATCCGGTGGTGCTACGGCCACAAGTTTACTGGAACATCGATCAGCTTTCACTGACCAGTGAGGTCGCCAGGAATCGCTGATGGAAGCGCAGCCGCTGCTGTCAGTGCGACTCTCGGTCGATTACCCTGGAAAACCCCAGGTGTTGCGCAACCTTTCGCTGGAGCTCGGCAAGCAGGAAATCCTTGGGCTGGTCGGGCAAAGTGGTTGCGGCAAAAGCACGCTCGCGTTGGCCATTCTCAAACTTCTTTATCTAAAAAAAGCCGAGGCTCGCGGTTCGATTCACTTCAACGGCCACGACCTGATGGCTTTGAGTGAGCGAGAAGTTCGATCGCTTCGCGGCAAAGAAATTGGCCTCATCCTGCAGAGTCCCATGTCTTCGCTGAATCCCGCGCTCCGTATCGGCACGCAACTGGAAGAAGCCTGGAAAGTCCACCGGCGCAGCTCGCGAGACGATTGCCGGGCGGCTCTGCGTGCGGCTTTGGAGAATGTCAGCCTGCCCGGCGAGCCAGATTTCCTGCGACGGTTTCCATCGCAATTGAGTGTGGGTCAGGCCCAGCGGGTCTTGATTGCGATGGCGGTTTTGCATCGTCCCGGGTTGCTGATTGCCGACGAGCCGACCAGCGCTCTCGACCTGATCACGCAAGCTGAAATTCTGCAGTTATTTGCCACGCTGAGCGACAAGTTCGGAATCAGCATTCTTTATATTTCTCACGACTTGCTGTCGGTGGCGACCATTGCAAATCGCGTTGCGGTGATGCATCAGGGCGAAATCGTTGAGTGCCGCAGAACAGGTGAGCTGTTTCAGGCGCCCGAACATCCATACACTCGCCAACTGATTCGAGCTCTTCCTGTGATACCGCGGCTTTCAGCCGCGAGCGCGGCTGCTCGCTGAGCTGGTCGGTTTTTCTTTGTGTACCTTCGTGCCCTTTGCGGTTATTGGTTTGTGTAGAAAAGGCGATTACCACACAAGGACACGAAGGTACACAAAGGAAAACCAGACTCTAGCTTCGGTCACTTGCCGGCTTTGACGGGTATCGCTACAGGCGCTACAATTTCCACCGCGTCCGGTGTGCTCCAGGTGGCCTTCCCATCTGCCAGTTCCACACGCTCCATGGTGATTTTCATTTTGCCGCGATCAACCTCGACCAGCAGGTAGTGGTAATTCACGGCCTTGCCGAACAAGGGGTCTCCGGGCTGCCGCGTGATGAAGTACGGATGCGCTCCTCCGCCGCCGGTGACGAAGTATGTGACCCCGCTGTGCTCGTGCCTCTCATAGTTGTGAACGTGTCCGGCGATGACTACAAAACGCGCGCGGGTATGTGGCTGCCGCACCTCCAGCGCCTGGGCCAGCGCCTGCTCGGGAGTCCGCGCCGAGTGCCCACCGCCGACAGTCTGGTCGGTGGAATCGGTGTAAGGCGGGTGATGGAGAACGAGGCAGACAAAGTCGACATCGGCGGGCAGCTGATCCAGTTCGTGAGCCAGCCATTCACCCTGGGGTCCTGAAGTCTCATCGAGCGAGCTGTCGAGCACCAGCAGAAGCATGTTGGGCGCACGCACAGAGTAATAACGGTTGGTCTGTATATCCGGGAATCGCTGAAAGTAGTTTGCGAGCGCGACACTCTGATCGCCAAAGAGATCGTGGTTTCCCAGCGCTGGGTAGACTGGAATCTTCATGTCGCGCCACACCGCGGTTTCCTTGTCCCAGATCTTCCAGTCATTTACGTCATCGCCTCTGTAGGCAATATCGCCGCCGATGGAGATGAACGCCGGATGGGCGTCGGCAATGGCTTGTACGAGCATCTGGCGAACGACAGGATTGGAGGCGTCGGTGTTCTTGGGATCGGTAAACCGGGTGTCGCCGTAGGCGACGAAACGAAACGGCAGGCCAATCTGTGTCATCAGCCCTACCGGCTGCGTTTGGCCGGGCAAGACCGACGCCGTGCCGGCGATCAGAAGAAAATATGATAGAAGTTTGTGGAGTGTCATGTTCAGTCGCTCAAGTGTAGGCGCGAGCGTCCTCGCTCGTGCGGTACTATTTTGCTGCCGTTCACGGATTGATAGACATATCGGAATTTCATCCTGGGGGCCGCACGGGCGAGGACGCCCGCGCCCACATTCGTTTTAGCTGTCCTCGCCTACTTTTAGAACCGCGAGGAACGCCTCCTGAGGGATGTCCACTCGCCCGATGCGCTTCATGCGCTTCTTGCCTTCTTTTTGTTTTTCGAGCAGTTTTCGTTTGCGGGTGATGTCGCCGCCGTAGCATTTGGCGAGGACGTTTTTGCGAATGGCGTGCACGGTTTCACGGGCAATGATCTTGGCTCCGATCGAGGCCTGAATGGCCACTTCGAACATCTGCCGCGGTATCAGTTCTCGCATTTTGGAAACCAGCGCCTTGCCGCGTTCATAAGCGAAGTCGCGGTGCACGATAATGGAAAGCGCATCCACTGGCTCGCCCGCGACCAAGATATCCATTTTGACCATGGGCGATTCCCAATAATCAGCCAGATGGTAATCGAGCGAAGCGTAGCCGCGCGACACGGACTTCAAGCGATCGTAGAAATCAAGAACGATTTCGTTCAGAGGTAGTTCGTAATGCAGCATCACGCGCGAGGAGCTGACGTATTCGAAGGTTTTTTGTTTACCTCGCTTCTCTTCCACCAGTTTCAGGATTCCGCCAACGTATTCTTCGTTAGTCAGAATCGTGGCTAGAATCACCGGCTCTTCGATTTTCGCGATCTCGCTAGGCGGCAGCCAGCGCGACGGATTATCGACTTCGACCATTTCGCCGTTGGTTTTGTAGATCTTGTAGCGGACGCCCGGTGCGGTCGTAATCAGCTCCAGATTGAATTCGCGTTCCAGCCGCTCCTGAATGATCTCCATATGCAACAGGCCGAGGAAGCCACAGCGGAACCCGAATCCGAGCGCGACCGAACTTTCCGGCTCAAAAAAGAATGACGAATCGTTCAGGCGCAGTTTCTCGAGCGCCTCACGAAGTTGGGTGTGCTCGTGGGCATCCACGGTATAGAGTCCGGCGAAGACCATCGGTTTGATTTCTTCAAACCCGGGCAACGGTTCGATGGCGGGATTGTTTTCTTCCGTGATGGTGTCGCCGATCTTTGTGTCGGCGACGTTCTTGATATTGGCGATCAGGAAACCGACCTCGCCAGCCCGCAGCTCGTCGATCTCAACCGGCTTGGGAGTCAACACGCCCAGCGTTTCTACATCCAGGACGCGGCCGTTCCACATCAGGCGGATCTTTTGTCCTTTGCGGAGCGTGCCCTGGAAGACGCGCGTGAGCACGACCACGCCGCGGTAGGGATCGAACCAGGAGTCGAAGATCAGCGCCTGCAGCCGCTTTTCGGGATCTCCTTTTGGTGGTGGAACGCGTTTGACGATGGCCTCCAACACGTCGGGAACGCCCTGGCCGGTCTTGGCGCTGATCAGAACTGCGTCCGATGCATCCAGGCCGACGGCGCCTTCGATCATTTCCTTGGTGCGGACAATGTCAGCACTGGGCAAGTCGATCTTGTTGATGACTGGAATAATTTCGAGGCCGTGATTGATGGCGAGATACGCATTCGCCAAGGTCTGGGCTTCGACTCCCTGCGAAGCGTCCACGATCAGCAATGCGCCTTCGCACGACGCCAACGCGCGCGAAACTTCATAGGAAAAATCGACGTGGCCGGGGGTGTCAATCAGATTGAGCTGGTAGGTCTGGCCATCCTGCGCGGTATACATCATGCGTACGGCGTGAGCTTTGATGGTGATTCCACGCTCGCGCTCCAGATCCATGGAGTCGAGCACCTGGGCCTGCATCTCGCGAGCGGTGAGCGATCCGGTCAGCTCCAGCAGGCGGTCGGCCAGCGTGGACTTCCCATGGTCAATGTGCGCAATAATGGCAAAATTGCGGATAAAAGCGGCGTCCATGGCTGCAGGGGTCAAGATGTGATTTTAGCAGGCGTCGCAAACCCCCTTCAGGTGGCGGACGATTCGACTAAGCGATAAGCAGCTTCCACTTGGGCAGAGTAAGATTCAGCTTATGCGTTATTTCGTCAGGGCGCGAGTGAAACGCGGTTGCGAACAGAGCCTCCTGAAAGCGATCGAGGATCGAACCTTGGGGCGAGGTTCGGTTGCCGAAGGCGAGTACTTGCGAAACATGCAGCAGGCCAGACTTTGCCAGGACGAGACGGCCCGCTGGGTCGAGGTTTGCTATTGCCCAACTCCTCTGCAAGAAGAGCGCGACTATTGGGAGCAGTACTTTGAGTTGACGCGGGTGCAGGACGCGCATGATCGCCGTAATTGCCGGGATCAGAACGGCGCTGAGCCTTGGGCTTGCGGCAACTGTGATTGCACTGAACGCCTGGAGCGAAAACTAGAAGCGTCGGGGAAGCCGTTTCTCGAATCGCTCCGCCACGCAGTGATCAACTTACCCTCGCTAAGAGCGCCGGGTAAGGACTGAACCTTTTCGTGCCGGTGGCTACCTTCACGACTATCGATCGCATGCAATTCAGCTAGAATCAGACCTCGATGCTCGTCCTCGCCTCCGCATCCCCGCGCCGTCAGGAGCTTTTGCGCAACGCGAGCATTCCGTTCGAAGTGCAGCCAACTAATATCCCTGAAGTTCCCCAACCGGGAGAAGCGCCGCGAGCCTTTGCCGAACGCATGGCGCGGGAAAAAGCTTTGGCCGTGTTTCGCCTGCTGCCGAATCACCTTGTTCTCGGCGCTGACACCATCGTAATTGTGGATGCAGAAATCCTCGGCAAGCCCCGCGACAGGGCGGATGCCGTTCGTATGTTGCGCTTGCTCTCGGGACGCAAGCATCAGGTTACAACCGGAGTCTGCCTGCTCGGCCTGCGTCCGAGAGATGAGAAGGGGAAAATCGGTTTTGAGGACGTCAAGTCGGAAACCACACTCGTCACCATGGACCCTCTTGGCGAAGACGATATTTACGGCTACGTTTCCACCGGCGAACCCATGGACAAGGCTGGCGCCTATGCCATTCAAGGCAGAGCTTCGCGCTGGATTTCGCGCATTGAGGGAGATTACTTCAACGTGGTGGGATTACCTGTATCGTTGGTCTACAAAATGTTGCGGGAGCACGGCACGATCGAAAGCAAGACGTAGCAAGCTACGTCTCCACAGCGGCCGGCGGTTTACGACTTTTTGTCTTTTTCTTCTTCCCCGTCTTTCACGGCTGATTTGAAATTCTTAATGCCTTCGCCTAACCCCTTGCCCAGATCCGCCAGCTTGCTGGGACCGAAGATCAGAAGCGCGATGGCCAGGATCAACAGAATCTCAGGCAAACCCAATTTGCCGACCATAGTGAAGTCCTCCTTGCGGGGCTTGCCGGTTCGGGTCGAAAAGGTACGCCAACACCCCTGTGGAAAGTCTAGGCTTCCCAACCTATGGAGTCAAAAGAACGGTTCAATGCGACAAACTACTCGGCTCCGATACCCTTCAAGGTGTAGACGACGCCGGTCAGCGAATTGTATCCCGCGCACCACACCTGGAATTTGGTGCCCACGGGCTTGCTGTCGCAGGCCTCCATTTCCGCGCCGGTGTTCGCGTCGAGCGACCAGGTCTTACCGCCTTTGCGGCTGAAGTACATGCCACCAACTTTGGAATAGATATTCCCGCCTGCGGCCCCGCCGATATTCGGCGTTACGAAACGAATCTCACGGATCGGCCAAGGATCATCCAGAGTACGGCCGCTCCAAGTTTTCCCACCGTCGGCGGTGCGATGCACCCAGCCCTCGACTTTCGGTGAAATCTCACTTCCGCCAGATTGGGCAGCCGGCTGAATTCCAGGCCGAACCAGCCACCATTGGGGTTCGATACGAGGTTGGTCCAGTCCGCTGCGGTTCCGCCACCGTCGGTGGTGTACTGGGCAGAGTTCGTAGAGCCGTCGACCAAGTCCATAATCAGGGCATCCTTGCGGCTCGCGAAGCGGACGCGCTGCACCCATCCGGTCGGAGTCAGAACAATATCATTCGTCCAAGTGGCGCCCCCGTCGTGGCTCCAGCGGATGATGCCTTCAAAGGTCAATACCACGGATAACTCAAGTTTAGGACTTCCTTCCAATGTGCGCCGCCATCAGTTGTTTTCCAGACCTGACCGGCCTCGGCGGCAGCATAGCCAATCTTCGCGTTCAGAAAAGAGATGTCGTCGATGACCGCTCTCGGGAGAGTGGCCTGGAGCTTCCACGGATTGGCTTTGGAATTGACGTGGCCGATTCCGGGCTGACTATTCGACTTCGTCGGTCGGTCCGCGGACATTTCGCGGCCGAGACCCCGCACAGGGATTCGTCCGGCAACGGGTCGCACAGTCGCGCCATCGGACTGGGCAGATGTTCCACTCGGGGTTAGGCACGCCGCCATTGCAATGGCAGTGATCAGGAGATGAGATAGACGGGAAGTCTTGATGTGGGGGAATCCTCTGGGCTGGAAAACCGCGCCGGGTGAGGATTTTAGCACGGCGGAAGTTTAGATACTCGCGATCAGTTCCGCGAGTAGTGCCGCGCGCCGAGGCAACTCGGAGATCAGAATTGATTCGTGAGTTGCGTGCGCGCCTTCGCCGACTCCGCCCAATCCATCCAGAGTCGGAATGCCTAGCCCGGCCGTGAAGTTTCCGTCGGACCCGCCCCCAACGGCTGCCTCCTCCAATTTCCAGCCCAACCGCTGGGCGATCTCGGCAGCCTTTTTGTAGAGCGCAACCACGGTTGGAGTCCGTTCCATGGGCGGACGATTTATTCCGCCGCTGATCTCGAGTTTGCACTTGCGATTAGAGGGCTTCAGCGAACGAAGTTTACGGTGGATGCTGGCGGCGTCTTGCTTCCGGGCAACTCGCACATCAAGCACCGCACTGGCCTCAGCGGGGATGACATTTACTCGCGTTCCACCCTGCACCGTGCCTACATTGAGCGTCAGGCCGCGTTTGAGGTCGATCAGCTTCGAGATCGCGATGATCTGCCGGGCCAATTCGAGAATCGCACTCTGCCCTTTTTCGAAATCCAGTCCCGAGTGCGCCGCTTTCCCGGTGACCTTCAGCAAGTATTCTCCGATTCCCTTGCGCGCGGTTTTCACCGCGCCTTTTGGTCCGTGAGAAGGCTCGAGCACCAGCACCGCCGCGGATTTCGTCGCCAGATTTTCTGTAATCCGCCGTGAGGTTTCACTGCCTACCTCTTCATCCGAAACCAGCAATATGGTCACCGGACGCGGCAGAGTGTCCTCGTGCCAGGCTCGCAGGGCGTCAAGCGCATGCAACATCAATGCAATTCCCGATTTCATATCGAAGCTACCTGGCCCCGATATACGTCCGTCGGCTACGCGGCAAGGCATGGTCGCCAAGGTGCCCATGGGATACACCGTGTCCAGGTGCCCCAGCAGCAGCACCGGTTTGCCGGCGGGGGCGCCCGCGAAATCCACCTGCAAGTGATCGCCGAAATCGGGCACGCGATGAAACTTCGCGTGTCCGCCGAGCCCCTCAAATCGGCTGGCCAGCAGCGCCCCCAAATTGTCCACCGCCGCCTTGTTGTCGCTGGGCGACTCGGTCTCGACCAGTTGGCGGATGGTCTGGACCATCTGTTCGTGGCGTTCTTGGAAATAGGCCAGCCGCTTCGCAATCTCGCTGTGGCTTTCGTTCGGGATTGTTTTCAAAGCTTTCTTCGGCATGCAATCCTTCTCTGGAAGGGTTTGACGGCGCGCGGTACAGTATAATCTTCGCTCTTCATATTTCGCCTTTTACGTTGACGAGAAACAGAATGACTGACACTGTTCAACCTGCAACCGAAGCCCCCGCGGCGGCCAAGACCATGCTGGACGTCAACGATATCCAGCGCATCCTGCCGCACCGTTTTCCTTTCTTGCTGATCGACCGAGTGGTTGACCTTACGCGCCGGGAGCGCATCGTCGCGATCAAGAATGTCACGATCAATGAGCCGTTCTTTGCCGGACACTTTCCCAATCAGCCTATTATGCCCGGCGTACTCATCGTGGAGGCCATCGCTCAGGCTGGGGGAGCGTTACTGCTCACCGAGGTGGAAGATCGCAGCCAGAAGCTGATGGTGTTTACCAGCATTGAGAAGGCACGCTTCCGCCGTCCGGTGGTTCCGGGTGATCAGCTACGGCTCGAAGTTGAAGTAAAGTCCTGGCACTCGACGCCGCGCGTCCTTGCGGTGCGTATGGAAGGTGCGGCTTATGTGGGCGACACGCGCGTGGCCCAAGCCACGGTGACTTGCCAACTCGTGGACAAGGCCCGAGTTCGCGGCACATCCGAGGACAGTGCCAGTTCTTGACCTTCCATGACAGTCCACCCTACCGCCATCGTTGACCCGGGCGCGAAAGTCCATCGTAGTTGCAAAATCGGCCCTTATTGTGTGATCGGGCCAGAGGTGGAACTCGGAGAACGGTGCCATCTGGTTTCGCACGTGGCCATCGAGGGACCCACGAAAATTGGCGCGGATAACGCTTTCTTTCCGTTTTGCTCGATAGGGATGGCGCCGCAGGATCTTACCTACGCCGGCGAAGCGACACGTCTCAAAATTGGCGATCATAATAGTATTCGCGAGTTCGTTACCATTAATCGCGGCACCGTAAAAGGTGGCGGACTAACCCGCGTGGGCAACCACATCCTGGTTATGGCCTACACTCACATCGCTCACGATTGCGCGATCGGCGACCACGTCATTCTGGCTAACGCAGCGACTCTCGGCGGCCACGTTTCTGTTGAGGAGTGGGCAACGGTAGGCGCGCTATGTCCGGTACACCATTTTATTCGCATTGGCGCACACTCGTTTATTGGCGGCGGGACGACTATTACCCGCGATGTTCTTCCCTTTTCCAAGACGTCCGCCTCTCGCGATGTTCAGGCTTACGGCCTGAATGCGATCGGACTCGAGCGGCGGGGTTTCAGCAAGGAACGTATTCGCAAAATCCACCACGCCTACAAAGTCCTGTTGGCATCGAAGCTCAACACTTCGCAAGCCTTGGAAAAACTGAGGTCGGAGCCCGACCGTGGAGAAGACGTGGAGATGCTCATAAGGTTCATCGAACAGTCGGAGCGAGGAGTCATTAAGTAGCCGGACGGATTTCACGAAGCTAGCAGAGTGCCAGAGTCCGGGACACAGCTTTCGCGCATACAGCGCAGCAAACATGCTCGATTGTGAAGAAGCTGCGACGGCTGGCGCGCGATTTCTTCGCCTATGATCATTGGGACCAATTTTTCTATGTTCGTTTCGGCTTCTTTGATTCGCTCTCGAAACTCGTATACGCCGACCTTGTACACCGCAAGGCCAGATTTGAACTGTTCTTTGAGACCTGCTTCACACTGGGGCGAAAAGCGGAACTCTTGTTTGGCTGCCATCGTGACCGCCACTTCCCACATGTACGGTGCGGGGTCCCTCGTAAGCGCCGGTTGCAGCTTCATGAGAGTGCTTCCGCATGCGGAAGGCCTGCTTGCGAAGACTCAAGTAAGATGGTCACCGTTGGATAGCATAATCAAGTGCTTTGCAATCGCGTCGACCTATTGCAATTCGGTGGAGTCCCATTTTGACATCTTGTGAGCGCATCGGTCTGATCGCGGGCAACGGTCGCTTTCCTTTTCTTGTGCTCGACGCCGCCCGTGCCCAGGGCTATGAAGTCATTGTCGCCGCCATCAGGGAAGAGGCTTTCCCCGAGATCGAATCCCATGGCGCGACCGCCGTCCATTGGCTTTCGCTCGGAGAACTATCGAGGCTGATCGAGACTTTCAAGCGCGCAGGCGTGCACCGTGCGATCATGGCGGGACAGGTAAAACATAAGCAGATATTTTCCAGCATTCGGCCCGACTGGCGTTTGGCCAAGCTTCTTCTCTCGCTGGGTACACGCAACACTGATTCTCTGCTGGGAGCGGTCGCGAAGGTCCTGGCCGACGAAGGCATTGTTCTGGAAAACTCGACTTCGCTTCTTGACCCTCTGCTGGCGAAACCCGGCGTCCTCACCAAGCGTGCGCCATCCGAGCAGGAAAAGAAGAATGTTACTTACGGACGGGCCGTCGCTCGGCATTTGGCGCAATATGATATTGGCCAGACTGTGGTCGTCGCCGAAACTGCCTGCGTCGCCGTCGAAGCCATGGAAGGCACCGATGCGACCATCGAACGCGCGGGCCAGATCATGGCGTCGCTCGAATCCGATCCATCCACGTTGAGTCGCGCGCTGACCGTTATAAAGATCGCGAAACCGAATCAGGATATGCGTTTCGACGTACCCGTCATCGGAGTGAAAACCATTGAAGTAATGCAAAGATCAGGCGCAACCTGTCTGGCATTGCACGCAGGCAAATGCCTGCTGCTCGATGGCGACGCGATTATTACGGAGGCGGATGCGGCAGGAATCACCATGGTCGCAGACTAAGCCAGGCGTGTGCCAGCTATTCTTCCGCGCGCGGACCGGGAACGGTTCCGGGAGGCTGTCGCAGGTCGCTTTCGTAGCTCGGCACGCACCCGGGTGAGATCATATGCGGTCTGAAGATTCATCCAGAACTCCGCCGAATTTTTAAAATACTCCGACAGAAGCAGAGCAGTTTCCGGCGTCATCCCACGCTTGCCTCGAATTAGCTCGTTGACGCGATTTTGAGGAATGTTAATCGCGCTCGCCAGCTTCACTTGAGTTAGCCTCAGCGGTTCAAGGAATTCCTTAAGCAATATCTGTCCGGGATGCGTTGCAACTCTGTGGAGTGGCAGCATAACTCTCCTTAATTTGTCAGTGATTGTCGGTGCACCGTACATCCCGGCAGTTACCCGCTTCGAAGCGAAAGACAAGCCGGTACTGCTGATTCACTCGAATGCTGTGAAAACCATCCAGATCCCCCCTTAGCCTTTCAAGGCGGTTAGCCGGTAGAGTCCGCAGATCCTGAAGCGATACCGTGGCGTTCACAAGATCCAGCTTGACCTGGATTCTCTCCCATAAGCTCCTCGACATTTTTCGGGCCGCCTTGGTGTCCCGGCCGTGGTAAATGTCCTCTGTCGTTTTGTCACCCAACGAGAGAATCAATGAGTTTTATTATACATGGATACCGTGTATTAAGGTATACTAGGTTTTGAGCTGACTTATGGGAGCGATGCTGCATGTCTGAAACTACCCGTCTTGCCGATCAAATGCGCCGTGCCTTTGATGGAGATGCCTGGCATGGCGACTCCGTGCTCGAACTCCTCGATGGCGTTGATGCCAAGGTGGCAGCCGCCCATCCGATCAAGAACGCGCACAGCATCTGGGAACTCGTGCTGCATATTGCTGCCTGGGATGGCGCAATTATTAAACGCATTGGAGGCGCAGCAGTAGAACTGCACGACGAAAAGAATTTCCCTCCTGTAAAGGACACCAGCGAGGCTGCCTGGCGCAAGGAGATCGAGGACGCTAAGCATACTCACGCCGAACTGGTGAAGGCGGTTGCAGCCTTTCCTGATTCGCGGCTGCAGGAGCGAGTTCCGGGCAAGACCGAAAGCTATCACGACTTTTTCTATACGTTTAGTGGAATTGTCCAGCACGAGCTTTACCACGCGGGCCAGATCGCGTTGCTGAAAAAAGTGCAGTCTCGATGATTCGGTTTCCGAGCCAAGCTTCGCCCGATCACATCGCTTGCTGACGGATCGACATTTTTTGTGGTTAAATCAACAGGTCTTCTGGCAACCGGCCAACTCAGAACGGAAAACTGACTGACAACCTCATCAACGTTGCCGTAATCGGCGTGGGTACGTTTGGCCGCAACCACGCTCGCGTCTACCATCAGCTTGCGCAGGGGGGCATGCCGGTGCGGCTGGTCGGAGTCGTGGATCCGGATACGGCGCAGGCTGATAAAGTCGCGCGCGAATTCGGTTGCCGCAGTTTTGGTTCTATCGACCAATTGATTACAACGCACAGCGAAGTCCAGGCTGCCTCGGTCGCGGTGCCGACCCGCCATCACATGACTACCGCCCAGCAGCTGATGGAGGCAGGCATCGACGTGCTGATCGAAAAGCCGTTGGCTACGTCGCTAGGGGAAGCCGACGAACTCATCCGGCTAGCGAAGCGATTGGATCGTATCGCTCAAGTCGGACACCTGGAGCGCTTTAATCCCGCGGTTCGCGCCACTCTTCCCGTGATTACGCGTCCGATGTTTTTTGAAGTACATCGGCTTAGCGTATTCACACCGCGCTCGCTGGACGTAGATGTCGTGCTGGATCTGATGATTCACGACCTCGACATTGTGCTCTCGTTCGTGAATTCGCCGGTCACGGACATCCGGGCGGTCGGGTTGCCCATTCTTTCTGGTAAGGTGGACATCGCGAACGTACGGCTCGAATTCGAGTCCGGGTGCGTGGCTAACTTTACCGCCAGCCGCGTCTCCACCGAGCGTGTCCGCAAGCTGCGTTTTTTTCAACCCAAGCAGTACGTGTCTCTGGACTACGGGCGGCAGGATGTGCTCGTATTCAGCGTCGGCCAGGACGATCCTTCGGGAACTCCTTCGGTGAATCCACAAATCCAGATGACAAAACCTCCGACCACCGAAGAAGAGCCTCTGCACACAGAGCTGAAATCGTTTCTCGAATCGGTGCGACGGCATTCGCCGCCTATGGTGACTCTCGACGACGGACGCCGCGCGTTGGCCGTCGCCCTCGACATCGTCGCGGCCATCAACGAGCACGGACGAAAAGTCGATTTGGAACGTCTGCACGCCTGATTTTGCCTTCCGAGTGTCAAGTTTTGTAAACGAAGAACAGGCAAATTGATGGTCTGGATGCAAATCCCCAGGTACTTTCACTTTCAGCCTTCGCGGATTCGCCAGAAGATGCGAAAATAAAGACACTGGGCCACGGACGGCTGCAAATTCGTGACGGGATGCTTGAACCAATCAGGCACGGGGAGCATTTCGTGTCCTTACAACTAATGTGTTGCGGCTCGTGTCTAACCAGCAGGTAAAAGCAGTTCGATGTCAACTACGCAAATCCCGCCAGCCAATCCGGCTCCTTCGACGCCTCCGGCGCGACCTCCCGAGGGCGGAGATTTGTACGATGCGCGGTACTGGGAATCTGCTTACCGCGAAATAGTGGAAGCGCCAGCTCTGATCATCAAGCTGCAGGATGATCTCTCGCAGGCTCGCCGGCGCGAAGCTTTCTGGATTTCGGTATGCGTGCACTTAGTGGTTGTTCTGCTCCTGTGGAACTCGCAGAAACTGGCAGGGTTCATGCCCCGACAAGCGGTGGTGGTCGTCAGCCCCGAATCGAACCAGAAGGACCTCACCTACCTCGAATTGCCGCCTGACGAACAGAAGGTGGCTAAGCGGCCGGACACAAACATTATTTCCGACAAGGACCGCAAAGCTACGTCGCGTACTCCGCAGCTGGATCGTCAGGAACTCAAGAAGATTCTCGACGCGTCGCGCCCCGGCAGACCTGGTCCGAGCGGACCGCCGAATCCGCAACCAAATTCAGCGCCTCCGACTGCGGCAGACGCGCAGAATCCGACGCCACAGCCGTCAGCGCCACCACCTCCTGCTCCGCCCCAGATTGCAAAACTGCAGACGCAACCGCCAGCTGAGTCCGCAAAGGCCGCCTTTGGCGGCGGTGCCTTGACCGCGGGTTCAGCCATCGAACAGGCCGCGCGGGCGGCGGCAGCGAATCGCGGAGGTTACAACGGTGACGGCGGAAGTTACGGCGTTCTTGGCCAAGGTCGAAAGCCGACTGCCACGATGGGACCGCTGGAAGTCCTCACCGACACCATGGGTGTGGATTTCGGCCCCTACCTGCAACGCGTGCTGCACGATGTGCGCATGAACTGGTACACCATCATTCCGGAGTCAGCCAAGGCCCCACTGATGAAGAAAGGCAAAGTCACAATTGAGTTCGCCATTCTCAAAGATGGCACCGTCGCCGGTATGCGTTACGTCTCGAGTTCCGGTGATGTCGCACTTGACCGCGCCGCCTATGGTGGCATCACAGGTTCCAATCCGTTCCCACCGTTGCCCGCCGAGTTCGGCGGTCAATACCTCGGATTACGATTCGCCTTTTACTACAACCCCGACAGATCGGACCTGCAGTAGTCGCCCTCAGGACTTCTGCAGTCGGATCGAACCGTCTCCCGTGTGAATCGTGATCAAGTTCCCACCACCGTTGATCTTTCCATGGATGTTTTTCTCGCTAAGCCGCCCGTCGACGGACACTGGAATGTCTGCGGTAATGTGCCCATCGCTGGTATGCAGATCTACGTCGGCGGCGAAGGTGCTAGGCAATTCCAGCGTGACGCTTCCGTCGCCGGTATGCAGAGTCCAGATTGAAGCAATGGTCGAACCGGAGAGCGCACGAGCCTCGATGCGCCCGTCCCCGGTCGTCAGTTGGAGTGCGTCGAATCGTCCCGCAGCAGTGATGTGACCGTCTCCTGCGTGCGCCCGCAACGTGCCATCGACTGCGTCGATCTCCTGATCGCCATCTCCGGTTTGCAGGTCCATCTGACCCTTTGAAATTCGCCAGCTGGATTGTGCCGTCTCCGGTATGCAGATTGACTCGTCCTTCGCGCGGCATGTGAATTTCGAACCTCGACCCGGTAGTTGTGCATGTTGAAAGTAATGATGTGGACATCGTGCGGAAAATGAACTTGGAGTTCAACCGAGTCTCCGGACTGGTGTTCTTCAATCTTGAGGCCGTGCTCGCCGATCTTGTAATGCTCGGACGTCACCCGAGCTTCAATGTTCTTCTGGTCCCAGGTATCCACGTGAATGTTGGCATCGGACGTTTCGACGCGAAGGTCGGGCGTTCCTGTAATGGTGTAGGTCTTCGACCACTGATCCGCACGAGCCAACGGAGCGACTGCCAGGCAAGTCCCCAATGCAACCAAGGCAAAACGTTTCATAGATTTTCTCCTGGGGCCGAGTGGGCACACTCTCACCGCGGCATTAGACGTTGATACGCAGCGCCGGTCACCAAGGTTCCGTGAAACTCAGAAGCTGCAAAGGCGTCAAATCTTTTTCGGAAAACGCCTTCCTATCTGGCGCTACAATAGTGCTATGCCTGCGTCGGCTCCAAAACGACAGCCGGACACCGATTTGCCGGAACACCCCTCGTCAGGACACCATCGCACACCGCAAATCTACACCTTGGAAGCGACCGGCCTACTGGTGATTGCGACGCTGATCCTGATCCTCACCCTCGTCCGCTACTGGCATCACTTTGCCTGGGGCGTGCGCTGAAAGTGGTTCCCGATCCGTTGCTGGTTGTGGTGTTAGGTCCGACCGCCAGCGGGAAGACGGCGCTAGCCGTGGCCCTCGCAGAGCATTTTCATGGCGAAGTGGTGAATTGCGATTCGGTCGCCATGTATCGCGAGTTCGAGATCGGGACCGCGAAGCCAAGTGCCGACGAGCGAGCCCGTGTTCCCCATCATCTGCTCGACTGTGTGGACCCCACAGGCTACATCACCGCCGGCGAGTACGCGCGTTTAGCGCGGCAGGCTCTTGCCGAAATTAAATCCCGGCAGAACTTGCCGATTGTGGTTGGAGGCACTGGGCTCTATCTTCGCGCTCTGCTGGAGGGTCTCTTTCCCGGTCCCAAGCGTTCGGAGGAACTGCGCGAACGGCTGCGACGGCGCGCGGAACAAAATGGTGCGGACTACCTGCACCGCGTGTTGTGCCGTCTTGATCCTGACGCTGCTGCAAAGATCCACGCGAATGACATTCCCAAGCTCATCCGGGGCATTGAGATCTGTCTAGCCTCGCGGCAGAGGATGACCGAAATGTGGAAGCAGGGCCGCGATCCGTTGATGGGCTTCCGAATCTTACGTCTGGGTCTGAACCCCGACCGCGAGGCGCTGTACGCCCGCATCCACGAGCGTGCGACACAAATGTTCAGCTCGGGGCTAGTCCAAGAAACGGAACGGCTGCTTACAAAATACGGCAACGCCGCGGGCCCGCTGGCTTCGCTTGGATACAAGCAGGCGGTGCAACTACTACGCAACGAGATTGACCTCAAGAGTGCTTTGCAAGCGGCGCAACAGGCTCATCGAAACTACGCCAAGCGCCAGATGACCTGGTTCCGTCGCGAGCCGAAGGTGGTGTGGCTCGAGGGCTTTGGTGACGATCCAGCAATTCAGCAAAAAGCCGAGGCGTTGGCTGTAGCGACGTAGCTAGCTACGTCTCTACAGCCCGATCATTCGCCAGCTTCGAGCCGCTCGGCAATCTCCAGCAGGTTGGTAACGCTATTCCAGTTCCTTCCGGTTCCAGATGTCTTCAGCTTCTTTTCTATCGCGACCCACGACATCTTCGGGCGTGCCATGCCATTGGGGAAATAGATGTAAACCTCGCGACCGTCAATGTGCACTTCCTCCGGTTCTGTGTTGATCTTGAGCACCAGTTCCACAGCTTCCGCAGCAGGATTGCCGGCGAGGAAGGTAACCAGCAGTTTGCTGGGATCGATTCCGCGCCGACTTCGAAATGGGTTTCTTGCAATCACGTCCCTTAGTTCGGGAGTCGTGCGGACGACGACGGTGGTGCGAAAACCGAAGCTCCGCTCAATACCCTTCTCGATCTTCCAGGCTAATGCGACCAGGTCCCGCTGCTTAGTCCGGAAAATGACGTTGCCGCTCTGTATGTAAGTCTGCGGGTCTCGGAATCCGAGGGATTCGTAAAGTGCGCGGAGGGCCTCCATCTGGACTCTGTTGTGGCTTGCAAGATTTACGCCACGAAGCATGGACACGATCACAGCCATCGCGAGTCCAGTATATCCGCCGGGCTGAACGATTTGCTGTTCGTCACTGCGGCTCACGCAGCGTTGAGCGGTCCACGCAGGCTCGGGCACGCTCGAGGAGCAGATCGCGCTCTCGTGCGTTGCGCGTTAGCGATGCCGCGCGCTCGAACTCCGCTCGAGCTTCGTCGAAGCGGCTTAGCTTCTTGAGCAGATCGCCGCGGACGCTTGGCAACAGGTGGTACTTCGCAAGTGAGCCTTCCGCAGTCAGGGCATCAACCAGTGCAAGTCCGGCTTCTGCACCGAACGCCATCGCAACCGCGACCGCACGATTCAACTCCACAACCGGAGACGGCGCGAGCTGGGCGAGTGCCGCGTAGAGCGTAACAATGCGAGGCCAGTCGGTTTCCTCTGGAGTGCGGGCTCGCGCATGACAGGCCGCGATCTCAGCCTGCAAAACGTACGAGCCTTGCGCGGAGCTCAGGTTTCCCCCACGCGGGTTTTCCGAGCGCAGCTTTTCTGTCCGGTCGAGCGCCGCGAGACCCCGACGGATTAGCAGTTGGTCCCAGTGCGCGCGATTTTGCTCGAAGAGGAGGATTGGCTCTCCTGACGGACCAATACGCGCCCTGGAACGCGACGCCTGAATCTCCATGAGCGCGACCAATCCGTGAACCTCAGGCTCTTGCGGGGCAAGCTCGGCCAGGATGCGACCGAGCCGCAGCGCTTCTTCGCAGAGAGCAGGCCGCATCCAGTCATCACCCGTGGTCGCCGAGTAACCTTCATTGAAGATAAGGTAGATGACCGCCAGCACGGATGACAAACGGGCGGCCAGCTCATCTCCTCGCGGAACCTCGAAGGGAACGCGCTTTTCGGAGAGCGTGCGTTTGGATCGCACGACGCGCTGGGCGACGGTCGCCTCTGGGACGAGGAAGGCGCGCGCGATTTCCTCGGTCGTCAAACCTCCGAGCAAGCGGAGGGTCAGCGCAACCTGAGCTTCGGTTGAGAGCACGGGATGACATGAGATGAAGACGAGACGTAGCAGGTCATCGCCAACGTTGTCGTCGAGAGCTGAATCCAGATCTGGCACGGCCATCTCTTTCGCACCAAGCTCGCGAGCAAGCTCTTCGTGCTTGCGCTCGAGCCTCGTGTTTCGGCGGAAGTGATCAATGGCACGATGCTTGGCGGTGGCCATGAGCCAGGCGCCCGGGTTGTCCGGGACGCCCGACTCCGGCCATTGCTCAAGCGCGGCGACGAGAGCATCCTGCGCCAGGTCCTCGGCAAGGCCGACGTCACGCACGATGCGCGTGAGCCCAGCGATGAGCCTGGGTGACTCGATCCTCCAAACCGCGTCGATGGTGCGATGTATATCGGTAGCTGTCACTGCTACCGATCACAACATCTTTAGCCCGCTGGCGCAAGGCCGCCGAGCTACGCTGGCTTGCAAAAGTCTTCCGGCCCGAACATCTGACGAACCTCAGTCTCACCCTCCCAGCCGGGCCAGTGTTTCTTGTGCAGTTCCATGAATTGGACCGCCGATTCGATTGCCTCTTCCTTCGACTTCAACTCAAACTGCGCGTAGCCCCCGATAATTTCCTTAGCTTCAGTGAAAGGCCCGTCGATCACGGTCACCTTTCCGCCGGAAAGCCGGACGCGGGCGCCCTGCGCGGTCGGCGCGAGCCCGCCGTTCCCGAGCATCGTGCCGGCCTTGGCCTCCTCTTCGGCAGCCTTCGCAATAGCATCCATCAACGACTTCGGCGGAGGGCCCTGCTTTTCTGCATGTTTGACAATCATCATGAATCGCATCGTTATTTCTCCTTTATCAGTTTTGGTTGGGGAGCCGAGCTTTCGGACGGTTTCGACCGGCCGGATCTGGGCTCTATCTATACGTCGAACGACGGTCAGCAAAATCGACACGAAGTTTTTTTCGCGGCGCAACTAGCGCTTCTTCGCGGCCACCTCGGCGCGCATTCGTTCCTCTCGCCTCTTTAGCTCTGGAGTGAACTCGGAACCGAAGTCCTCCGCCTCAAAGACCTGGCGAATCTCAACCTCGCCTCCCCTTTCATGGGGACAAGGGCAACGCTTGACCCACTCGACGGCCTCTTCCATGGACCGCACCTGCCAAAGCCAGTAGCCGGCGATCAACTCCTTGGTCTCGGTGAAGGGACCATCAATGACGGTTCGTTTGTCTCCCGAGAAGCGGACGCGCTTGCCTTTCGAGCTGGGCTGGAGCCCGTCGGCGGCGAGCAGCACGCCGGCTTTCACCAGTTCCTCGTTAAACTTCCCCATTTCGGCAAGCAGTTTTTCCTTCGGAAGAATGCCTGCCTCGGAATCCTTGCTGGCCTTCACTATCACCATGACTCGCATTGTTGTCTCCCCTTTTCAGGTTAAGATAACTGCCTCTACTTTAACGTCGAACGCCCGGTAGTCAGATCAACAAGTCCATGATCTTTTTTCTGCACTGTGTTGACATTGTCCCTGATGGTATCCCGCGACAATACGGTGCCGACCATCACCAGCAGCAACGGCCAGGACGATACCAACATGTGCTGCAAGGAAACCTGCAGGAGATGCTGGTGATTGGCGGCATGGGCCGGCAAAACTTGCGAAACCGCCAGGATAAAGGCGGGCAAAACTCCCAGCGCCTCGAAACTGTTGGTGTCGAGAATGTGGCCCAACCAGGCAACTGCGCCTGCCAGGTTCTCATACAGAATAAACATCCCGAATCCGACGAGGGCTGCGCCTGCGATTGATTTAGTACTTCGAAAGTTTCTTCTTAGCCTCGTCATATCCGCCTCCGCTTGACCATTCTTCTTGGCTCTATTTACTAGTCGAACGAGCAGTCGCAGGATCGACAGGATCGTCACTCTTTTCTAAGTATTGGCCAAACTTTAACGGCGCGTTGACTTCACCGGTCTCAAAGTGTTGGGAACACAAACCTGCCGTCATGTTATCGTCTGCTCATGCTTCGACAGATTGGCTTCTGCTTGCTGCTCTTCTGTGCCCTCGTCTGTTGTTCTTACGCTAAGGATCACGATAAGTACGAACAACCCGGCCCGATTCATCTCGACCGCGAAGGCGAGAAATGGGCTGAGAAAACTCTGCACAAGCTCTCGATGGAAGAAAAAGTCGGCCAGCTATTCGTGGTCTGGGTGCGCGCCAAGTTTCTGAACATCGATAGCCCCGAGTATCTGCAGCTCCGCGACAGCATGCGCAAATACCATCTCGGCGGATTCACCATGACCGTGCCCTGGGACCCGCCGTTTCTATACCGCAGCCAGCCTTACGAAGCTGCCGAACTGCTCAACCGCTTGCAGCAGGATTCCAGGCTGCCGCTCGTGATCGCGGCTGATTTCGAGCGCGGAGTCACCATGCGCCTGCATGGCGCCACTGAATTTCCCCATGCCATGGCATTCGGAGCCGCAGGCAAATTAGAGTACGCCGAAGCCTTCGGACGCATCACGGCTCAGGAAGCTCGCGCCATCGGCGTGCACTGGAATTTCTTTCCCGATGCCGATGTCAACTCGAATCCTGCGAACCCCATTATCAATACCCGCTCGTTCGGCGAAGATCCCCAGCAAGTCGGCGCTCTGGTAACCGCATACATCCGCGGAGCCCAAGCCAACGGAATGATGGCTACGGTCAAACACTTTCCCGGCCATGGCGACACTGCAACCGACTCTCATCTAGGTGTGGCTCAGGTGACCGGGGACATGGCACGCCTCAAATCTATAGAGCTTCCGCCTTTTCAAAAAGCGATTGCCGCGGGCGTCGACTCGGTTATGGTGGCCCATGTTTCTATTCCCGCGCTTGACTCCGATCCCAACCATGTGGCCACGACTTCGCCCGCGATCGTGACCGGCCTGCTTAAGAACCAAATGGGTTTCAAGGGGATCGTCGTCACCGACGCCCTCGACATGGCTGGCCTCACTCGCCTTTATGGTGCGCACATTGGCCGCGCCGCGGTGGATGCCTTCAAGGCCGGCAATGACGTTCTGCTCATTCCCGCCGACCTCGACGCCTCCTACCGGGCCATGCTCGAAGCCGTGCACAGTGCCGAAATCTCCCCAGCGCAACTCGACGCCTCCGTCCTCAAAATATTGAAAGCAAAGGCCTCACTAGGCCTCTACAAAAGGCGCTTGGTCAATATCGACGCTCTCTCTACCCTGGTGGGCAAGCCCGCGCACCTCGCTCTCGGTCAGAAAATCGCCGATGACTCCATCACCCTGGTGCGCGACAACGGCAAACTCTTGCCGCTGAAATCATCTGGAACCACCGAGACCGGTCTTCCGTATCAGAAGGTAGAAGAAGTGCGCGACCAGATGGTCGCCATAGTCTTCTCCGACGATATGCGCACCGAAGCGGGACGCCCACTGGAGCGCCAGATCCGCGAGCGCGTGCCGGATGCCCATGTGATTTATGTGGACCCCCGTATCGCATCTGCGATGACAGACGATGTGCTGAAAGCCGTGGACAATGCGCAGTCCGTGATCGCCGCCGTATACGAAGTCCCCGTGCCCGGGAAAGTGATGAACGCCGCCAACGGTTTGACCAACTCGGTGGGCCTGTCGGACGCGAGCGGCGCTCTCTTGCAGAAAGTACTCGATCGCGCCGCCGAGAGAACCGCTGTGCTCGCCATGGGAAATCCCTACCTGGCGCAGGATTTCCCCGCAGTCCAAAATTATCTTTGCACCTTCTCCAATGCGACAGTTTCAGAAGTCAGCGCGGTAAAGGCGCTGTTTGGTGAGATTGCGATCCGGGGACATCTTCCCGTGAGCATCCCCAACATCGCCCAGCGCGGCGCTGGGATCGAGCGTCCCGCCGAGGCCGCGCAAGGAGGTTTTCCACATGCTCAATCCTCAATCACTGGCAACTAGCTGGCGCCTTTCGATCGTGGTGACGTTGGCTGCGCTCGTGCTCTTGCCCGCGTGCAGCGTCAGCGTGAAAGATCACGACAACCGTGGCACCAGTAAAGTTGACATCAACACCCCCCTAGGCGGAATCCACGTTGACGAGAATGCGGATGCCCGCGACACCGGCCTTCCTGTCTATCCCGGCGCCAGGTCGAAACCAAAAACCGATGACGGCGACAAGAAGAGCGCTAACGTCAGTATGTCCGCTTTCGGCTATGGCTTGAAGGTTGTAGCCCTCGAGTACGTGTCGGACGATCCACCCGACAAAATCATCGCTTACTACCAGGACCAACTGAAAAAATACGGCCACGTGCTGCAATGCCACAGTAGCGGTATCAAGGCCGACCACGATGGTGGCAAGCTAAAGTGCGACTCTGACGATAACGGTAAAAAGGTGGAACTGAAGGCTGGCACCGACGACAACCAGCACATCGTTGCCGTCGAACCCGAAGGCAAGGGTTCCGACTTCGCCATCGTGTGGCTGCGACTCCGCGGCAAGGAAGGCGACATCTAGGAGGATCGAATGTCTCACTCGGCAGCATGGTTCCAAACGATCTTCAACCGGCAGCTTCCTCAACTGGCTCTGGCCGCCGCATTCGCGATGCTGTTGAGTCTGCCTGCGTTGAACGCTCAAGGCCAGCAACCCGACAACGGAACGAAGGATCCGAATCTTGACGTCCACAGCTCCGTCGGTGATTTGCACATGGGTAAAGACGCCGACGCCCGCAGCGCGGGGCTGCCTCTCTACCCCGGCGCCCACCTCAGGCCCGACGAACCGGACAGCGACGCCCTAAATTTTGGCGTTTTGACGGAGTCTTTCGGCGTGAAGTTGGTGATCGCGAAATACGGTTCCGACGATGCTCCCAATAAAGTCGTCGATTTCTATCGCGAGAAGCTGAAGAAATACGGCAAAGTTCTCGAATGCCACACCAGCGAGCACAGCGGCAGCGCCCACGCAGATGTCGACGACCAGAAACAGCAACCCTCCAAAGAGCTCAAATGCGAGGGCGATAACACCGGTCCGGTCACGGAACTGAAGGTAGGTACCGAAGACAACGAGCACGTAGTCGCGATCGAACCCAGCCACACCGGCAAAGGGACTATTTTTGCCCTTGTTTACATGCACAGCCGCGGCAAGCAAGGCGACATTTAAGGTTCGAGATTCCATGGCCGACGGGCGTTCCCGCCCGTCGGCCATGCTCGCTCTTTCTTGCGAACCGCAAGCCTCTGCTGTACCTTGAAACTTAGTGGAACATCCTTGTTATAAGTGCGCCGCAAGCGTCGAAGACGGCACCGCGTTCTGTCCGCGATGCAATGCCCCTCAGATTCGGGTCGCCGGAGCGGCCCCGCTCGCGCCCGCCGGAGCCACACCAGAAGTCGCAATCGAACAGTACGCATCCCACGCGCCACTGCCGACCGCACTGGGATGGTCTGACGCGTTGCCCTCCGCCGGAATTGCGTTGCTGGTCGCGATTTTCATAATCGCCGTCAGCAAGTCTAGTGGGCTCGGCATGCTTGCCGCCGGGTTTCTGTCTGTGGTGCTTTACCGCCGGCGCTGTCCTGCCACTCACATCACTGCCGGGATGGGAGCGAGGCTGGGCGCGCTCACTGGCGGGTTGGGTTTCGGCGTGCTCGTCGCCATTCTTGCGTTATGGACGGCCTTACGCTCCGGAAAAGAAATCCACGATGCCTTTCTGAATTACATTCGAGAGACCGCCGCCCACACCTCGGATCCGCGCATGCAACAGGTCATTGATCTCGTCAACACCCCCGATGGCTTTACCTTCATCATGGTCCTCAGCCTCATCTTGACTCTCGTAGGATTTCTGATTTTCTCCTCCCTCGGAGGCACCGTCGGAGCATTCCTGCTGCACCGCAAAGATCGAATGTAGGCTCGCGGAAGGCGATGCTCGTGTGGGGACGGGCGCCCTCGCCCATCCAAGCGGAGCAAAGCTCCGCAGCGCATTCTTCAGCTTGGGGCGGAACCTTCTACGAGCGAAACGCCGCATGTCGCGCCCCAGCTCGACGTTGCGCTTCCCGCGAAATCTTCCTCAACCACTTCAACTCCAACCGGAACTGCTGAATAATCAGGCTGACCATCCAGTCGGCCTCATGGAAACGGTGGCCCACCTCTTTACGGATCGCGCGCAGTGTTACTTCCTCGCGAGCCAACTCCTTCTCCAGGAATTGCCGCCGCCGTTCCACTTGCCTCTGAAATACACCCGGCCGCGCCTGCCATGAAAGTGCCATCCAGGTAAGGAACGGCGGTCGGTCGCGTTGCGTCGTCCAGCCTGCCCGCTCCAAAGCGTCGGCCAAGGCCGCCCGGCCTTTGGCAGCGGTCACAAACACCCGCCGCTCCGGACCCGCCTCCGGCTCATCACTTTCCGCAGCCCGCACCAGCCCCAAGCGAGCCAGCTTTTCCAGTGAGTAATAAACCTGTGGCCGCGAAATGCCCGCCCAATCCCGCACTTGCCGGCGTTCCAGTTCCAGATTCGCTTCGTATCCGTGCATGGGACGTTCAGCCAGCAAACTCAGCAGCACTAAGTCCGGAGTTGTAAGCGCACGCTTCTCAGCGGCCGCCATCGCGAGCCTTTCGTCTGCGACTCCAATACCACCATCGGCATTGTTCCACCGGCAAACGCGGATTCTGCGCCTGCGCCACGGCCGCGCGAAAAACATCCAGACAGCAGATGTCTTGCGGTTGCCCCTTAATCCGGCACAGCTTCTCATAAAGCTTCTCCGGATTTCGCCGGGAAAGCTCCGCCACGCTGGCAACCCCAAGCAGCTCGAAGTCACGCAGCATGACCGGCCCGATCGAAACCAGGTCTCGCAATTTGCGTTCTTCAGTCGCCATAGAAGACTCCTTTGAAACAGGTTTTACAAGGGAATGCTGTTGCAACGTCACGTCATACACGTGGAAGGGGACGGCATGTTCATGGAACGTCACGTCATTTGGGGAGAGCACGTCATGTTCAAGGAAGGGCACGGCTTCAGCCGTGCCGAAAAGCCCCGCACAACGCGGGCTTCAGCCCCTGAGGCCATGCTCCTCGTGTTCCCATTCTTGAAGCCGTCTCTTGACATCACCCGGACGAGCTTGTACAGTACTAGTCTAATCAAGACTAGCCCTGAACGCAAGGACAACAATTAGGAATATGCAGCTCTTCACGACGCTCTCGTTCTGTTCATTGGCGCGCCATCGCGCAATTAAACAAATGAAAGGGGAACCTTATGACCGTAAGAAAACTGACACCGATACTCTTCGCGGAAGAAATCGAGCCCTGCCTGAAATTCTGGATGGAACGGCTGGGCTTCGAGAAGACCATCGACGTACCTGACGGCAACAAACTGAGCTTCGCAATCCTGCAAAAAGGCCCAGTCGAGTTGATGTACCAGACCTACGCCAGCGCCGAGAAAGATGTAACAACCGTTTCCGCGGACGTCCGCAAAGGCCCATCATTCCTCTACGTCGAGGTGGAGAACCTGGACAAGATCATCAGCGCGGTAAAGGGAGTTGACGTTGCGATGCCCGTCCGCACTACCTTCTACGGCGCCAAAGAAATCGGCGTCAAGGATCCCGCCGGCCACGTAGTCATCTTTGCGCAGCTTGGCGTCGCCCCTCAACCTTGAAAACACCACACCCACCTTGCCCCGACCCGCCCGCTCCGCGTATGATGCAGCGTTCATGACTCCGCGAACGTCACCCCGCCAGCCCAACATCCGCCCGAAGGCGCAATTGATGTCCGCGTCCGAAATCGAACGCACGCTGGTGCGGTTGGTCCACGAAATCATCGAGAAAAATAACGGTGCAACCGGCCTCGGCCTGGTCGGAATCCGTCGCCGCGGGGTATTCCTCGCGCAGCGGCTGGGACAAATGATCGGACGGATCGAGAAGACTCAGGTGCCCGTGGGAACACTTGATATCACCTTGTATCGTGACGATCTCTCGACCGTGGGAGCGGTGCCGGTAGTGCAGAAAACCGAGATGGAATTCCCTATCACGGGCAAAAACATAGTGCTGGTCGATGACGTCCTCTACACCGGACGCACCGTGCGGGCCGCCATGGATGCCCTCTTCAAGCAAGGACGTCCCAACCAGGTCCAGCTCTGCGTACTGATCGATCGCGGCCATCGTGAGCTGCCTATCGAAGCCAGCTTCGTGGGCCGGAAAGTACAAACCACGCGGCAGGAGATCATTGAAGTCCAGCTGCGCGAAATCGATAATGCAGAAAAAGTCTTGATCGTCGAGAAAGATACGTAGGGGCGAGCGAGCAAAAGCTCGGCGATTTACGTCAGGGCATCGCTTCGGTCAAGCCGTTTGAAGGATTTCGGGCCTGTAGGCCAAAGATTCCAAGGAAAGCATGAACAAGGCCGCACGCGGTTCCCTGCTCGGCATTGAGCATCTCGAGGCAAAAGAGATTCTGAGCCTGCTCACGCTGGCGCGGCGGATGAATCCACTGAAGCCTCGCCCTTTGCTCCGGAATAAACGCGTGCTGCTTCTCTTCTATGAACCCTCGACCCGCACCCGCGCCTCCTTCGAAATCGCAGCCAAGTCCATGGGAGCCATGACCACGCTCGTGCTCTCGAGTGGATCGAGCATCGAAAAGGGCGAGTCGTTGCTGGACACGGCCTACACACTGCGGGCCGTGGGCGCGGACGTCATGGTAATTCGCCACCCGAACGCCGGCGCGCCGCTGCTCATGGCAACTCACCTCGATGTTCCCGTCATCAATGCCGGCGACGGGATGCATGAGCACCCTACGCAGGCGCTGCTCGATGCCTACACTATCCTGCGCCACAAGAAAACCCTGACCGGGCTGCAGATGGCAATCGTGGGCGACATCTACCACAGCCGCGTCGCCCGATCTGCAATTCACCTGCTCAGCAAATTCGGTGCTCGCATCACCCTCTGCGGACCGCCCGAGTTCTTGCCCGAAGTGGCAACCAGCCTGGCGCCTGGCCTGCACATCACCCGTACCGTGGAAGAAGCCGTGCGGGGCGCCGACGCCGTTATGGTTTTGCGGGTGCAAAAAGAACGCCTGGCGGGAACCAAACTTCGTCTGCAGGATTATATTTCCAGATACCAGCTAACCACAGCCCGCTTGAAACTGGCCAAGCGCGACGCGATCTTGATGCACCCCGGACCAATTATCCGTGGGCTGGAACTAACATGGGAAGTCGCGGATTGCCCGCAGTCCGTCATCGTTGAAGAAGTACATAACGGAGTGCCCGTGAGAATGGCGATCCTGGGCAAGGCGCTGGGCAAAGCTAACTAGGCTTCAGGCTTTTGGTCTTAGCAGGCTACGGAGAGCCTTAGGTTTGGGGTGGCGCAGCGCTTTCGAGCGCTGCGGTACATGCCCCCAACCCCGTGAGGCTTCAGCCGCTGAGGAACATTGGAAAAATGAATGGCACACGATAAATCTAGAGCGGGCTCCCTCTTGATCAAAGGCGGTCGCGTCATTGACCCAGGCGCAAAGCTGGACGCATCCATGGACGTGCTCTTGCGCGATGGCCGCGTCGCGGAGATCGCAGCCCCAAACAAAATCCGCAGCAGCGCAGACAAAACCTTCGACGCTCGCGGCCTCATCGTCGCCCCCGGTTTTATCGATCTGCACGTCCACCTGCGTGAGCCTGGCCAGAGCTACAAAGAGAGCATCGCAACCGGAACGGCTGCTGCCGCGGCAGGCGGCTTCACTTCCGTTTGCTGCATGCCGAACACCTCTCCAGTTGTCGATTCGCCCGAATGGGTCAGTTGGATTCAGCAACCTGAGCGTGCCGCCGTGGTCAACGTGTTCCCAATCGCCGCTGCGACCCATGCCAGCAAGGGCGCCGTGCTTACTGATTTCGGAGCCTTGCAACGCGCCGGCGCAGTCGCAGTGAGCGACGACGGCCGTCCCATCCTTAGCGACACCGTGATGCGCGACACACTGCGGGCGGCATCGGGACTCAACCTTCCCGTCATTCAGCACGCCGAGGACACGCGCATGACGGAAAACTGCTCGATGAACGAGGGACCGACCTCGTTCCGGCTGGGGCTGCGCGGGATGAAGACGGCTGCGGAAGCATCCGTGGTCGAGCGCGACGTTCAACTTGCCCAGCAATTCACCGGAGCGCGGTTGCACGTGGCCCATCTTTCAACCGCCGATGCGCTGAAAGCAGTCAGGCGTGGCAAGCGCGGAAAAGCTCGCGTCACTTGCGAAGTCACGCCTCACCATTTCAGCCTGACCGATGCCAATGTTGGCGACTACAACTCCAACTTCAAAATGAATCCGCCATTGCGTTCGAGCGCCGACCGCGAAGCCATTCTCGTCGCGCTCGCCGATGGCACCGTCGATGCCATCGCGACCGATCACGCCCCCCACGCGCCGCATGAAAAGATCATCGAATTCGAGCGTGCCATGTTCGGAGTCACCGGGCTTGAAACTGCTCTCGCGCTAGCCATCACGCGACTGCATCGTGAGCACAAGATTCCTCTGGTGAGAATCGTCGAACTCTTTACCGCAGGTCCCGCCCGCGTGGTCGACCTCAGGGGCCGTGGCACGCTCGCACGCGGCAGCCACGCCGACGTAACCATTTTTGATCCCAAGAAACGCTGGACCTTTGAGGCCGCAAACTCCCGCTCGAAATCTCATAACACTCCCTTCGATGGCTGGCAGCTCATAGGGAAAGTTGTGGCGACGATTGTGAGCGGGAAGGTTGTGTATCGTGCCGATTGAAGCTACCTGCTCGCGTGGGAACGGGTACCCTCCGCGAGCCTGATACATTTCGAGTTGATGGCGCTCAATCAAATGTGTCAGCTGCACTGTACGACACACCTGACTTTCGCAACAGTGTCAAAAACTCTTCTTCGAATTTGCGCTTCTGGTGGTGCTCGGCTTGATGGTGGATGTATGCCTGTACGGTGTTTAGCAATGATGGGCTCACGGTGAAGGCACCATATCCCTTCTGCCATTCGAAGGCTATTTCATTCTCGCCGAGCCAGCGGGAGGAGTTGGCTTTCAGTTTCTGCACGGCTTCCGCCAGCGGCAACTTCGGGGGCAGGGCGATCAGCAGATAGATGTGGTTGGTTGTGCCATCTGCGGCGAGGACTTCGATGTCAAGATTTATTGCAATGCCCAGCAGGTAAGCCCAGAGCCCAGCACGTGAGTGCTGGGTCAGGATGCAAAGATGAATCGAGTCCCGCCAGGGACGGCGCGTGGGGATGCCGGGTGGTTTCTAGGCCGCTTGGCGACCATGTTAGCCTAACCTCGTGGGGGCTCCCCCACAAAACGGGTTGAGTGGCGGCTCCTCCCCTCGAAGGGAGTCGCGGACAAAAAAAAGGTCCAAGCGGAGGTGACGTGCATGCCTCCGAAATCTTCTTCCCAATAGAGTCTTGCGCTTTCCATGTGGCGTATCTCGTAATCGTTTTCGCGTGGCTCTACCGCCACGTGAAAAAGGAAGTTCGACGACGCGACGACTAGTTTGCTGCGATGGGCCTACACGACTACCAAGAAGGTTTCCATGGCCCTTTTGTCTTTGGAGCAAGCGGAATTAAAAATCAAGCGTGAGGCGGGTTTGATGAAGAAGAAATACCCGCGCCAGTACCACGCTCAAATCGAGCAAAACCTTTCCTCGGCTATCGAGCTTGTACGAAAACCCAAAGGGGCCGGCAAAGGTCGAAGACGAACAAGCAGACCTTGACCGTCAATGGCCCACAATCCCCATCTTCTTTCCCACTCCCTTCAGCACCTCTAGCGCTTGTTGCAGTTCTTCTTTGGTGTGGGTGGCGGTCATGATGGTGCGGATTCGGGCTTTGCCTTCGGGGACTGTGGGGAAGGCGATGCCTGTGCCCATGACGCCTTCTTTGAAGAGTTCGCGGGAGAAGTCCATGGTGAGTTTGCCGTCGCCGATAATTATTGGGGTGATCGGGGTTTCGCTGGCGGGCGTGGTCTGGCCTCCGATGTTGAAGCCTAGCAGGCCCAGTTCTTTTTTCCAGAAGCGCGTGTTCTCCCAGAGGTTCTCGATGCGCTCGGGTTCATTTTCCAAAACGTCGAAAGCTGCGATGCATGTGGCTGCGACTGAGGGTGGGTGCGAAGTGGAGAAAAGAAATGGGCGAGCGCGGTGGTACAGAAAATCGATAAGGTCTCGGGTGCCGCAAACGTATCCGCCTAGCGCGCCGATGGCTTTCGAGAGGGTTCCTACTTGGATGTCCACGCGGCCGTGCATTTTGAAATGATCGATGGTGCCGCGTCCGTTGCGGCCGAGGACGCCGGAGGCGTGAGCATCGTCGACCATCATGATCGCACCGTACTTCTCGGCGAGTTCGCACAACGCTGGCAGAGGGCCGATATCGCCGTCCATGGAAAAGACACCGTCGGTGATCAGCAACTTTTTTCCAGGTTGGTCTTTAATGCTCGCCAATCTTTCTTCAGCCTGTGCCATGTTCTTGTGCTCGAATACGAGAATTTTGGCGCGCGATAAACGGGCGCCGTCGATGATAGAGGCGTGATTCAGTTGGTCGGAGATGATGAAATCGTCCTTGCCCAGCACAGCCGAAACCGTGCCTGCGTTGGCGGCGAATCCTGACTGGAAGACCACGCAGGCTTCGACGTTCTTGAAGCGCGCGATCCGCTCTTCGAGCTCGATGTGGATCTTCATGGTGCCGGCGACGGTGCGCACCGCGCCTGAACCAACTCCGTACTTGCGGGTGGCTTCGAGGGCGGCCTCGCGGAGTTTGGGATGCGTGGTCAGGCCAAGATAATTGTTGGAGGCGATATTGATGACTCTCCTGCCGTCGAATGTGCAAAGCGGGGCTTGTTCGTCGTCGAGCACGCGGAGACGGAAATGCGTGCCTTTGGCCTTGAGCTCGTCCAGTTGGTCGGTGAGATAAGAGAGTGGGTTCGCGCGCGTAGTAGCGGTTGTCATTTGATCTCCCAGTTCAAACGTATTAGTTTAATCGCATAGCTGGAGGAAAGAAATCGGGGCTGCGATGGATCCTGACGCGCACGCGGACCGCGCTGTTTCCGACTATCGATAATTCCGTCCTCCCTTATCGCTTGCGAGACATCTAGTGTGCTTGTGGACACAGGCGATTGTCGGTCCAAGAGACGAATTCGCGCAGCGCGTGTTGCCCGACGGCTGCGTCGATATCGTTCTCATCAACGACGAAGCTCCGACGGTGATCGGGCCGTGGACCGAATCGTTTGTCGCTCTTCTCGCTCCCGGTACGATGATCATCGGCGCACGCTTCCGCCCCGGACTCGCGGCGGGCTTGCTAGGCCTGCCTGCCTCTGTGCTGCTGAACCAGTCGGTGCCGCTTGGCGATGTGTGGGATAGGGCAGCGAGCGCCCGGTTTGAGCGAATGGCTGAAGAGCGAAGTCTGGCGGCGCGAAGGTCGGCGATGGAGGTTGCACTGATCGAGCAACTGGCGCACGCTGACCCAGCGGACCAAGTGACTAGCACCGCCATCCACTGGCTCGCCCAGCATCCGCATGGCCGAATTGAGCAGCTCAGTCAGTGGATCGGATTCAGCAGCCGACAGCTCCAGCGCCGGTTTACCACGGCGGTCGGCTATGGTCCGAAGATGTTTCAGTCGGTGTTGCGTTTCCAGCGCCTGCTGAATCTCGCAGGTCGCACAAGTGTGCCGTGGAATCTGGCTCAGTTTTCGGCCGACGCAGGCTACGCCGATCAGGCGCATATGACCCGCGAGGTCCAGCGGTTTTCAGGCAGTCCGCCGACTGTGCTGCTTCGATCGGCGCGTTGCGCTTTGCAATTGTCGGATCTTGTCAAGCCAACCCGCGACGGGAATCGATAGCCAGGACGCTCGGGAAAAAGCCGACTCTGTTTACCGCTGCGGCTGATGCCGTGGGCTGCACTCTTACGCCGCTTCGCGGCTACGGACTCATAGTTTTGTTCTGTCGTGTCGTCAAAATTTTAGTTTTGACGCACACTGAAAGCGCTGTGCCACCCAGAACCGAGTTTCTCGTCAGCCTGCCAGGCTATTTGTCCGATTTATTCAAGACTCACTCTGGCACTCCAATCTATCTTAGGAAAGATGATGACTCGACGAGAATTGTTGGCGGGTTTGGCTGTTAGCGGAGTGCTACCGCTTTCAGGGCTAGGAGGGAATAGGAGCATGAGAGAAATGGGAGACATCAAAGTTCTATTCGTTGCCGGATTTGGTCCAATCGTTCGCCATACGACGGCGAGCCGAAAGCTTTACCAAGATACCTTCGACATTCCCTTCAAAGAGGAAAAAGACGGCTATCTTCACACCGAAGCTCTGCATGGAGTAAAGAGCTTTGCTCTGTGGCCACTCTCGCAGGCGGCGCAATCGTGTTTCGGCACCGACTCCTGGCCCGGCGAGATCCCGGTCCCGCAAGCTTGGCTTGAGTTTGATGTTGACAGCGTTGAGCAGGCAACAGCGGAGCTTGAGTCGCGAGGCCATCGAATGCTCATCCAGGCCAAGAAAGAGCCGTGGGGGCAGACTGTAAGCCGTTTTATTGGGCCTGAAGGATTCTTGATCGGGATTACCTTCACTCCATGGATGCGAGAGAAAAAATAGTGCTTAGATCTCTCCTCCGGTCGTGCTTTGTTGTTTCTCTGGAATCCGGGTAGGAGCAACTTGTGATGACAACCCCTCGCGCGTGGTGCCTGGCAATTGGTCTGGTAACGGCAGCGGCTGGATGGTCGGCGAACCTTCCAAACGATCCGCCCGATCCTAGCCGCACGCCGAGGTTGGTGAACACCTGTGTGATTACAAACAATGTGAAACGACTTGTGGAGTTCTACGAGCCCGTCCTGGGGCTAAAAGCAACGAGGTCGGGTGAAGACTACGCCGAGTTTCCAACGGGCGTAGGAGTGCTGGTGATTTTCTCGGCGGAGGCTCAAGAAAAGTACATTCCAGGTTCGGCCGAAGCAGCGAAGAACAAGAGCGTGATCCTGGAATTCCGAGTCACAGACGTCGATCAAGAATACGGGAGACTCCAGAGCCTTGTGAAAACATGGGTCAAGCCTCCAACTACGCAGCCATGGGGTACTCGTTCCATTTATTTTCGTGACCCGGACGGAAATCTGGTCGATTTTTATATGCCAATCAAGGGCCCGGGCGGGCGGGAAACGAAGTAGAGGTCAATCCCGATGACCCGGTGATCTGGTGGAGTCGTACATCCTCAGCAGGCGCGCAACGCCACCGTCCAGTGTGTTCACGCTGGGATCGCCGGGGCGATAGCGGACCCGCAAGGGGTCACGGATATGAAGTTTCCGCCGAGCACTGGCTATTCTCCTGACTGAGCAAAATGCGGGCACCCAGAAGCATTCGCCTGTATATGGTTCGTCGTCGCCAACTGAAAACTCGTAAGCAACCGCGAGTCGAGCTGTCTCCGAGTTCCGATCGTGTCTCATCCGTTCAATGTCCACGGCTGTGACCTTACGTTCGGCTACTGGCCATCGCCAGGACCACAATAGTGAGATCGCGTCATACAGGTCGTTAAACATGTTTCAGTCCTGGCTGAACGTCGACAGTTGGGCCAAAGTGTCGAGATCCGGGACTTCAAGGTCTGGCGTGCCAGCGGCTGCCGTGGCCGCTCCGGCGCCGGGGCGGGGCGAAGGGCGGTTCACCCAGACCGTCGCGATGCCCAACGATTGCGCTGGAATCACGTCGTGATAGATGCTTTGGCCGACGTGAAGCCAGCGCTCGCGGCTCACGCGGATGCGTTCTTCCGCTAGTTCGAACATTCTTATGCACGGTTTGTAGCATTGGGCCTGCTGGGCGGTGATTACGTGGTCGAAGACTACTCCGAGCTTGGGCGCAGTGGAAGCGAAGAGATCGTCGTCCACGTTGGAGATCACCGCGAGTTGGTAGCGGCTCTTGAGTTTGCGCAGGGCTTCCACCGTGTCAGGAAAAGGTTGCCAGTTCGCCAGGGATTCGGGTAGTGAACGCACTTCAGCGTCGGTTGGCGAAAATCGGAGACGTTCGCCGAAGCCACGGACCACGGATTGCAGGACATTCCGGTAGCGCAGAAATTCTCCTTTTTCCGCCGAGGCTTCTGCTGAGGCTTCCAGTTCGGAGTACAAGTCCAGAAGGGCGGAGTCCGAAATCTTCTTGCCATGAGCGGCGAGGATTGGGCGAAGGGCGGAGAAGATACCGGTTTCCCAGTCGATCATGGTGCCGTAGCAGTCCAAGGTCAGGACTTTGAAGCGAGTCAGGTCGAGCATGGGAGATCGGGAAAATCAGTTCTCAGTTCGCGGTTCTCTGTTCTCAGGAGGACCTACCGCTCCTTGATCTCCAGCGGTTGTGCCTCGGTTGCCGGCTCCGTGGCCGGCACTTCCAACTCCGGCGATGTGGGCGCAGCGGCGTTTGAATTCGCGGCCACGACGACGGGCTTCTTCTCCAGAAATTTTGCTGAGTTCAATAGCGGACGGCTCAGGGAGGAGTTGTAGCCAGTCCACGGGCTCTCAGAACCAGCTTCGCGCTCGAAGTGCGCACGCATGCTTTCCATCTTGGAATCGAGGTTGTCGAGGTAATGCAACATCAGGGCTTCGGGGAACATGGGCAACTTGGGCGAGCCGAATTCATATTCTCCGTGATGGCTGATGATGAGGTGCTCGACAAGGATTTTGAGTTCGGGAGGAAAGGCGGGGATTCCGGCAAGTTTGGCCTGCAGCATCTCCAATTCGATGATCATGTGGCCGAGCAGCTGGCCGCGTGTGGTGTAAGAGAAGGAGCGGTTGTAAGTGAGTTCGTGAATCTTGCCGATGTCGTGCAGGAAAGCACCGGTAAGAAGCAAATCACGATTGATCTGGGGATAGTTCTGGCACATGAGGTCGCAGGAGCGGCAGAGCGAGACCACGTGATCGAGAAGTCCGCCAATGTAGGCGTGGTGCAGAGTCTTGGCGGCTGGGGCGTTGCGGTAGGCCTCGGCAATCTCCGGGTCAGCCATGAAGGCTTCCACTAACGCTTTGAGATGGGAATCCCGAAAGGAAGCGACGAAGGCCGCCAGGGTCTGCCACAGCTCACCGATATCCTTGGTGGTCTTGGGCAAGTAATCGGAGAAGTCGATCTCCGAGTCGCCCAGGCGGCGCAGCTTGTGAACGGTGATCTGGAAGCGGTTCTTGTATTTGTTGAGCAGGCCTTTGACCTTGAGGAAGTCGTCCTGCTCGAAGGCGTCGATCGCGTCCTCGACGTTGTCCCACATCTTGGCTTCGACCTGGCCGGTGCGATCACCCAGGATCAGCGCCAGATAGGGCTCTCCGGTCTTCTTCGGCTTGACCTGCTTGGAGACGACCACGAAACTCGAGGTGATGACCTTGTTTTCGTGGTGAGAGCAATCGGACAGGAAGAATTCCTTCATGCGGTTCAGGCCAAGCTTAACCTAAAACAGGCCCAATTTTTTCTTCTTTTTGAGTTCCTTGGCGTTCGGATCTTTGGCCGCGGTTTCTACAGGCTTGGTCTGGTTGGGGCTGGCGCCAGAGTCTTCGTAGCCGGGATAGACGTCAATATATGCATCCTCGCGCAGTTTGGTGAGATATTCGCGGAGCGCGGGCTGCAATTTCTTCATGTAGAGCGCGTCCTGGATTCGCGGCTCCACTTCACTGAAGGGTGGAACACCGGCGTTGTGGTGCTCGACGACCTTAACGATGATGAACCCTTGCCGGGTTTGGATTACGTCCGATACATCACCGACTTTCATGTCGAAAGTCTTGTCCTCGATTTGCTTGGCCAGGGTGCCGCGCTTGAATTCGCCCAAATCGCCACCCTGGGCGGCGGTGGGGCCATCGGAGTTTTTCTTGGCGATATCCTCGAACTTGGCGCCTTTGCGGATCTGGGCGAGCAGGTCGTCCGCTTTCGCTTGCGCGGCTTTGACGCGCTGCGCTTCATCGGCGGAGTCATTCGGCTTGGCTTCGGTGGAGACCAGGATCTCGCTCAAGCGAATGGTCTCCGGTTGCTCCATGTCGGCCTTGTGTTCCTCGTAAAACTTCTGTTCATCTCCTTTGTCGATGACCAGCCTGGAGCCAACTTCTTTGCCGATGACTTGCTGGGTGATGATCTGATTGCGCATGTTCTGTTTGAAATCTTCGAAAGAAATTCCCTGGGATTGGGCGGCCTTTTCGAGCTCCTCCATGCTGTCGAGTTTCATGTCCTTGCGCATCTCGTCCAGCTTCTTGATGACTTCGGTATCCGCCGTGATGCCCAGGTCCTTGCCCTTTTGCAGCAGCAATTGCTGATCAATCAGGTCGCGCAGCACGTCCTTATCGTGGTCGGCGACGAACTTATCCGCGTTGACCGGTTCTTGCTGCTGGGCTTCCTTCTTCAATTCTTCTTTGCTGTGCAGGTATTCGCTATGGGTGATGATCTGGTTGTTGACGCGTGCGACGATCGATTCGATCACCTCGTCATCCGCTTTGAGAATGACCGATAAAGCAGCAACTGAAAACAGGAGAAAGCAAGGGAGAAGTTTTCGCATAAGAATTCCGCAGGCGAACCACATCCAGGAGTGCCGGGGCTCACCAGCTTCGTAAATTGTAACTCCGGATGTCTGCCCGCGGCTACCGCATCTCCTGCTATGATGAACGGTTTTCGCCCCGCATCAGCGGCGACCTCGGCATGGGAGGGGAAGGAATGAAACTCACCGCCCGTTTTATTCTTATACTTTTGGGAGTGACGAGTCTTTCAGTGAGAGCACAGAAGAATGAGGTCGTACCGGACCTGGCGCAACTGGAACGGATGGCAAGCCGTTTCGCGCCGACGCCCCTCAGGGTGGATACATCACAGCTTTCCTCGGGCGATCGCCAGGCATTGGTAAAGCTGATTGAAGCGGCGCGGATCTTGAACGACGTCTTCATGCAGCAAATGTGGGACGGCAACCTCGCTCTGTATGGCCGGTTGCAGAGGGACACTACGCCGGTGGGCAAGGCACGCCTGCACTATTTCTGGATCAACAAGGGACCCTGGTCTGACGTGGATGACTACAAGGCGTTCTTGCCGGGAGTTCCTCCGCGTAAACCGCTGGGAGCGAACTTCTATCCTGAGAGCATGACGAAGGAAGCCTTTGAGAGCTGGGTTGCGCAGCTGCCGCCAAAGGAGCAGGAACAGGCGAAAAGCTTTTTCACCGTGATTCGTTGGAGGGAGAATAGCAAGCCACCCAACAATCTTCTGGCGGTTCCGTACAGCCAGGAGTATGCCGACGGCCTTACGAAGGCGGCGAACCTGCTTCGCGAAGCGGCGGGGTTGACCGACAATGCATCGTTGAAGAAATTCCTTAATCTGCGGGCGGACGCTTTTCTTTCCAACGATTATTACGAAAGCGATATGGCGTGGATGGACCTGGACGCGCCGCTCGACATCACGATTGGTCCATACGAAACCTACAACGACGAACTTTTTGGCTACAAAGCGGCTTTCGAGGCCTATGTAAACCTGCGCGACGACGATGAGACTGCCAAGCTTTCGGTTTTCACCCGGCATCTGCAGGAGATCGAAAACAATTTGCCCATCGATCCGCAGTACCGCAACCCCAAGCTGGGGGCGGCGGCGCCGATTCGAGTAGTAGACGAGATCCTTAGCGCGGGGGATGGCGCTCACGGGGTGCAGACTGCTGCCTATAATCTGCCCAACGACGATCGTGTGGTACAGCAGAAGGGCAGCAAGCGAGTGATGCTCAAGAATGTGCAGGAAGCAAAATTTCGCAGCGTGCTGCTACCCATTGCACGGCGGACGTTGTCCCAGTCGGCCATGGTCGACGTGAGTTTCGAGCCGTTCTTTACGCACATTCTGGCGCATGAGTTGATGCATGGGCTGGGACCGCATCAGATCAAAGTTCAGGGGCGCGACACTACACCTCGCGAAGAGCTGAAGGAGTTGTACAGCGCCATTGAGGAGCCGAAAGCCGACGTGACCGGGCTGTTCGCCCTGCAATACATGATGGACCACGCCAAGGAAATGGGGTTGGGCAAGGCGCTGGCCTCCGATGAGGCTGCGCAGCGGCAACTTTATACGACCTATCTGGCTTCCGCTTTTCGTAGTCTGCGTTTCGGCTTGAACGATTCCCACGGCAAGGGGATGGCGATCCAGTTCAATTACCTGACGGATAAAGGCGCGTTTGTACAGCACCCGGACGGCACTTTTTCAGTGGACATGTCGAAGATAAAAACTGCGATCGCGGAACTCGACCATGATCTTCTGACCATCGAGGCTGAGGGCAATTACGCAGGTGCGAAAAAGATGCTGGACGAACTTGGTGTCGTGCGCCCTGCGTTGCGGAAGGCGCTGGATGGTCTGCAGGGGATCCCGACTGACATTGAGCCGATCTTCGTGACGGCCGATGAACTGGCGCCCATAGTGAAGAGGCCGCCGAATGCAGGACCGGCGCGGAAGAAGGCGCGGAGCAAATAGCACCTGCAGGGTTGGCTGCGTCGTCGAGCGTAGACGGCTTAAGGGCAGATCGGCTTTCGCATGGAAAAAGAAACGGCACGCATCGAAGCGTTTTCGGATGGCGTGTTCGCGATTGCCATCACCTTATTGATCCTGGAAATCAAGATCCCGGCTGCCGGGAGCGGAGAACTCTCGGTGCAACTTCTCCGCCAGTGGCCCTCTTATTTTGCCTTTGTCTTCAGCTTCGCCTTTATCGGGATCATGTGGATCAATCACCATCGCTTGTTCACCCACATTAAGCGGTCGAACAATGCGCTGCTGTTCTTGAACCTTTTGCTTTTACTGGGTGTGACCGCGGTTCCGTTTCCTACCGCCGTACTGGCGCAACATCTTGGCCAAAGCGACCAGCGGGCGGCGGCGATGTTGTATCACGGAATGTACTTCGCCATCGCGGTCTTCTTCAACCTCTTGTGGAGGTATGCAAACCGCAACCTGCTAGGGGAGAACGTAGATGTCTCCACCGCTGACAAGATCTCAGCCAGGTACGCTGTCGGCCCGATACTCTACCTGGCCTGCATTGCCCTGGCATGGGTCAACGTGCCTGTGAGTTTGCTCCTGAATGTTGCGTTGGCGGTCTTTTTTGCGCTGCCTCTACCGCGCGCATGGCGCGCCGCGAACAAGTGAGTTCGCCCTCCTTCCACGACCGAAGTTAGACGAGCATTGTTCGCGGCGCTTGCCGTGTCCTACTTCTTGTTCTATTTCTTGTCTGGGCCCTTGTCCTGATCCTTATCCTTATCCTTGGGCTGGATCGAGAGCAGTTCCACTTCAAAAATGAGGGTGGCATTCGGGCCAATGTCGGGGCCCTGTCCCCGTTCGCCGTAAGCCAAATCGGACGGAACGACGAGTTGCCACTTCGATCCCACGGGCATGAGTTGAAGGGCTTCGGTCCAGCCCTTGATCACTCCGCTAACCGGAAACGTCGCGGGCTGGCCGCGCTTGTAGGAGCTGTCAAATTCCTTGCCATCGATGAGCGTGCCTTGTAGTTGCAGGCCACGGAGTCGGCGGTGCCGGGCTTTGGTCCTGTGCCAGGGGTTAGAACCTTATACTGGAGACCGCTGGGCAGCGTGACCACGCCTTCTTTTGCTTTGTTCGCCGCCAGGAACGCATCGCCTTCCTTCTTGTTTGTCTCAGCGGCTGCTTGCATCTTCTCCTGCTGCTTCTTGCGCATGTCGTTCTGGAGGTCGGTGAGGGTAGCGCGCGCTTCGTCTTCCGAAAGCAGCGTTTTGCCACCGGACAGGGCGTCCTGTAATCCCTGAGCCACGACTTTCGGGTCAACATCCACGGATTGTCTATGCAGGGTCGTTCCAATGTTCATCCCAATGGCGTAGCTGACTTTATCTTTTTGCGTTTTGAGAGCGGAATCAGTCTGGCTTCCGGCTGCAGGAGGCTGTTGGGTCGTTGCCGCGGGAGTCTGCTGCGCCAGGACATTCCCCAGCAGCAGCGTGACAGCGGCGATTACAAGCGTGGTGAAAGATTTTTGCATTAAAGTATTGTGACACCGACCACCGGGCTAGGCAAACCGGTGGTTCACGGCGTAACCAGAGGAAACTGAGTAAGCGAATCAAACGGTCGGGGTTGTTCGAGCCAGGGCGAGCGCGGTTACGTCGTTGTGGGTCGGCGCAGTGCCCGTAAACTGCTGCATCTGGTTAAGGACGGACACGCAGAGTTCTTTCGCGCTTGCCCCGTTGGATTGCTGAAGGGTTTCTTTCACCCGTTCCAATCCAAACTCTTCGTGTTTGGACCTCGCTTCGACGATCCCACGCGACGCCAGTAGAAGAACGGCTCCCGGCTCGAGAGCGACCATGGGAGCATTCGAGACCATGTGGGAAAACAGTCCCAAAGGCAAGCCAGTGGCGGGAAGCTCGGTAACGCCGTTGCGATCGCGGGCGAGTCCGGGAGTATGGCCGGAGTTGAAGTAACAAACGATGCCCAGACTTTCATCGTAGCAGCCAGCAAACGCGGGGCAGGACCGGACCCCGCCAGCGGCCTTCAAGATAGCCTGATTCAATTGCAGGCACAGCTCCATCATGTTATCGGCTTCATTGATGTCCTTGCGCGCGAATAGCTCAGTTCCGGCGGTTCGGAAAGTGCGCTGGGCGGCCGAGACGATGACGCGAGTGTCCTCCAGACCGCCGGCGACGTCGAATAGGCCAAACAATACGCGGTTGGGACCTACCCGAATGAAATCGTAGAAATCGCCCGCCATGCGTCGACCGTAGTAAACCGACGACAGTTCGGCCCCGTTGACATCCGGGATATCCGAATGGATCGGCTCGCGGGCGGGAGCAGGTTCTTCGAAATGGAAGAGAGCACGCATCGGAAATCGAGCCGAGACGTTAGCACAGAATTCGGCCAAAAACCAGTTAAAAAACTGAGGTCGACTGAGGTCGCGGTGTGCTCACTAAGTGTGAGCATCGGCAGGAACGGAGAGTAGCCCAGTGGAAAAGGAACTCGAAAGGGTTGTGCCTTTTTGGTCGCCGAGCCCTAATTTCCGTATTTGCTGGCGAGGTACTTGCCGACTTCGGCTTCCAGTTGGCCGTAGTCGGAGTGGATGGTGGCGCGGAGAGCGGCTTCGGTCGAGCTTCCCTGCCCAAGTCTTTCGAGGATCCGTTGCAGATCGCTCATGCCGTAAGTGTCGCTGATGTATTGCACGGCGGCGAGGGACTCCTCGTAGGCCACGGCGGCTCGCGCGCTCGAAAACTGCATGAAACTGCCTTCGAGAGCATTGAGCGGAATCTCGCGCTGCGTCCGAAACAGATCGACTAGAACCTGCCCATGCGACAGCTGTTTGGGTTCGAGTGCCTGAGCAATGCCCTCGTTGAGCCATTGCGGGCAACGGCCGCCTGCAAGCTGGCTAATAAAGGAGTGCGCGAGTTCGTGCTTAAGCACGCGCGCCAACTCGGGTGTGACCGAAGTCAAGCCGTTGATGGGGATGCGCAGCTTTCCGTCATAAACGGCGCCACTCCATGAGGGCGCCTGAGTGACGTCGAAGAAGGACTGCTCGGTATAGAGCACGACCGGAATGCTGTTACGGGGAGCGATGCCGAGATCTCGGACCAGATCGTCGTATTCCGACTCCAGGGTTGCGACGAGTTGGCTGCGCAGTGTGTCCGACGTCTTCTTGCCCTCATATTTCAGAGTGAAGTGACTGCTCTCGTGTTCGGTGTAGTCGACCTCAGCGGCAGCATCCCGTTGCGCCTTCTCCAGGTATTTCTGCACCATAGCGTCAGGACGGAGTTTCAGAGAATGTCTCCATGTGCGTACCGCGTCCGGGACGCGGTCAGCGGCAAATTGAACATATCCCAGAACCGTGAGCGCATCGGGTGAATCTGGCGCAGCCCGAACAGCGCGCTCGGCGTAAGGCAACGCCTCGGCAGCATTCCCGGTTCTAACCAGCAGAGAGGCGTAGTAATTCAGAATTGTGGGATTCTGAGAATCGAAACGCAAGGCGGCTTCGAAGTAGGTGCGGGCCGGGCTAAAATGTCCGCGATCGAATTCGTGCTTGCCTGCGATGAAGTAGCCGGCGGCGGTCGCAGGGGCGTTGCCCGCCTGCTCCAGTGCAAACAGCGCATCCGGATCGACCCGGCCGTCCTGGATAATCTTGCCAATGAGTGTAGGATCGTTTTTCAAGTTATCGGCAGGAGCAAACTCGGGCAGCTCGTGCGCTTGCTTGGCGGTTGCTTCCGAAGAAGCGTAACCAGGAGGAGCTCCGCCGGTATCGATGCGATCCACAAGTGATTTAGGAATCGCGTAAGTATTGTCGCCGAGGTCGTACTCGATGTGGGTGCCGGTGTCCCGAACGTGGTCAGCCCAGATGGTGCGGCCGTTCTTCAGGTGAATGACCTCCGCGGACGCGCACACCGCGGCTGCGGTAAACAGGAAGGCCGACAACAAGGAGCAGATGACAGGCGTACGCACTAAGGCGCATTCTAGAAGATAGAAACTAGCAGGCGTAGGTGACCAGGGTAATCTCAAAAATGCGAAGGACTTTGCTGCCACTAGCCTGCTTGTTGATGCTTTCGACCGCGCCGGCACTGTCCTGGAGCCAGGACGCTCCCAAACCTGCTGATGGGACCGCCGTGAAAATGCCGGCGACGACTTCCCCGCCGCTCAATTCCGCCGAAAGCCTTTACTTACAATTGCGCACGGTGACCTTGGACAAGTCGCGGGTCTATCGACTGCGCGATGTCTCCATCGATCGGGCGGCCATTCACATCACACTGAACAACGGCACCATTGCATTTACCGGCGACGTCGCTGGCCGGGTCACGGGAGCCTTTTTTGAAGGGGACGGAGAGATATTGTTGTCTCCTCCGAACCAATACGAGCGCGCTTCCATGGCACTGTTCACCGGCGCGGCCATTCTGGAAGAGCGGTTTGTAACCGGCTACTTCCGCTTCAATGACGACACTTTTGCCGAGTTGCAGCCGTCCATGGTGCCCGTCGATTACGGGCCGGCATTCGTGTCGCAGTGGAATGAGACTGCTAGCAATCTCGCCCAATCCGATCCGCTACGTCTGTTCATGACGTTAAGTAGATCTCTCCCGATCGCCGGCCAGACTACCCAAGATAGTGCATCAACCGCCACATCTGGCGACGAAGACCGTTTTCTGCACGCTCGTTTGCAGGGAGTAAAACTGGGAACCTTTGACCTTTATTTCGATGCAGGCGCGCCCGAACAAGTGTGGGCCGGCCAGCTCAAAACAGTGGAAGGCACGAGCTATTACGATGTCTGGACTTCGTTCTCTTCAGCGGAAGCGAGTCGGGGCGCGGAATCAGTTAGCCCTGAGATTGGCGAAGGCGGCGCGCCTGATTCAATCGCGATATCTCAGTACAAGATTCGCGTGGAAATAAAGCCACCCACTCAAATCGACGCCGAAGCGCTGCTGCGACTGGAAGTGCGACAGGGTGGCCAGCGAGCCCTTTTATTTGAACTATCCCGAGCCCTCCAGATCAAGCAGGTGGAGGCGGATGGGCACCCGATTGAGTTCATTCATAATCAGGCAATCGAGGGAACTCAACTGGCGCGGCACGGGAATGACCTGGTCGCAATCGTCTTTCCTCAGCCCTTGCGAACCGGGCAACGGCTGCAGTTGCGATTTGTCTATGGAGGCGAGGTGCTCTCGGAGGCGGGGGCCGGGCTCTTGTACGTCGGGGCGCGAGGCATGTGGTATCCAAATCGCGGCCTGGCCATGTCTAATTTTGACTTGGAATTTCGTTACCCTGCAGGCTGGACATTGGTGGCGACTGGAAAACGCACGGATGTGAAGTCTTCTCCTGAACCCGGCGATCCGACAGCAGGTGCTCCATTGGCAGGCGAGCAAGTGAGCCGCTGGGTTTCCGAGCGGCCAATTCCCATTGCCGGATTCAACCTGGGAAAGTACGAGCGGGTGGTGGCACACGCCGGAGATGTGACCGTGGAAACCTACGCAACCTCGGGTGTAGAACGTGGATTTCCGACGCCTGCCGTCACAAGCGTGATTCCGGATCCTGTGGTCTCCGGGGGCATACCACGGCCCCCGATGAGTATAGCGCCGCTCGTGCCTTCGCCCGCGCGGAACGCCCAAACCGTCGCGGCGGCTGCGGCACATTCCATCGACTTTTTCTCGCGCCGCTACGGTCCTTTCCCGTTTTCCGAACTGAAAGTTGCCCAAATGCCCGGTGGGCTGAGCCAAGGTTGGCCCGGGTTGATCTTCCTCTCGAGTACCTCTTTCCTTACGGCAGAAGAAAAGTCACAGCTGCACTTGAGCGCTGTGGATAAGACCCTCGTCAGCCAGGTGATTTCCCACGAGACCGCTCATCAGTGGTGGGGTGATCTGGTGATGTGGAGTGGCTACCGCGACCAGTGGATCGTGGAAGCGTTGGCGAACTACAGTTCGATGATGGTGCTCGAGGCGGAGAATCCCGCGCAATTCCGTGCCGTGATGGAGAAACTCAGGGACGACTTGCTGGAAAAGAATAAATCCGGCCTGCCACTGATGGAGGATGGTCCCGTGACCTTGGGCACCCGGCTTTCCTGCTCCCAATTTCCCAATGGATATGAAGCAATCAGCTACGGGCGTGGCACATGGCTGTTTCACATGCTGCGTTCCATGATGCGCGATGCCGAGCGGAGCAGCGGTGCGGGTGCGCGTGGCGATGGCAAGGTTGGCCAGCCGGATGAGCCTTTCGTGCGTGCTCTCAGACGAATCAGGGAGCGCTATCAGGGGAAACCCATTGCGACCCGCGAGTTGTTGCAGGCCTTCGAGGAGGAGTTGCCGCGGTCGCTGTGGTACGAGCACCACAAATCCCTGGGCTGGTTCTACGAGGGATGGGTGAACGGGACGGCAATTCCACGTTTTGAATTGCATGGAGTGAAGTTCTCCGATAAGACCGGGTCAACCACTGTTAGCGGCGTCATCCTGCAGAAGGATGCGCCCGACAATCTGGTAACCTCGGTTCCTCTATACGCATCGGTCGCAGGCAGAATGGTGCTGCTCGGACGAGTGTTTGCGGATGGACCCGAAACTCCGTTTCATCTAAATGCGCCAGCGAGCGCACGTAAGGTCGTACTCGATCCCGATCAGACTGTGCTGGCACGGTCTCGATAACCAGAAATCACCGCGGCATTGACCATTTTCAGAACGCATTCCCGATAATTTCATTTTTCCCGAGACGGTCATTCCCATCCCTGTCCCAGCTGTTTCTGCAGTCGGTGCGATTGTTGCCTTCGCTGTAAGTCGCAGTGGCGCATAGGGCTTAATGGTTTCCCTCGCCTTCTGCGCCGGATGGAGGCCAGCGTGCATGGACATTTTCGTGGCGGAAGGACAGATAAGGTGAATCCTTCACAACCATGCCCGGAAACGATCCCTGAGTCGGACTCGATCGTTGGGAATACCGACCTAATTCGGGGCCGCGGAACCATCCTGCTAGTGGAGGATGAAAGCTTCCCCCGTGAGGTGGCGTGCGAAATTCTCGAGTCCGCGGGCTATCGGGTGTTGAAAGCTGGCACCGCTGCGGAAGCGATATCTGCATTCGACGAATACAAAACCATCGTGCGATTGCTGCTGACGGATGTCGTTCTGCCGGGACAGAATGGCCGCGACCTTGCCACCGACCTGCGGTACGTCTGCCCAAAGCTAAGAATCATCTTCGTCTCCGGCTATCCCGAAAATGTTGTCACCAGACAAGGCCTCCAGGAAGATGGAATGTTCTATTTGCCGAAACCGTTCTCAGCCCAGTCTCTGACCCGAAAAGTGCGGCAAGTTCTCGAGCAACAGGACACAACAAATACAAACGTACAAGCCGCCTCTTATGATTCTGCGGAGGATTGGGCTTAGTGTGGGCGAACGGCCTCTGTTGCTTGGTGCCGGAAGCCGGCGGGTCGGTCGCCGCGGACTCAGCTTCATGCTTTCCGACAACTACGACGTCGACCCAGCGATTTAGCGCGCGTCCGGACTCCGTGTTATTGCTGGCGATGGGATGGTATTCGCCATAACCGCCCGCGGACAGCCGCTGCGGAGAAAACCCGTACTTCATGATCAAAAGGCGAATCATCTCGGTTGCGCGAGCCGTGGAAAGTTCCCAGTTCGAGGTAAATTGCGTATTGTGAATACGCACGTTGTCGGTATGACACTCGATGCGGATGTTGTACTGACGCTCTCCGAGCAGCGTAGCCATGCGGCTGAAAGCTTGCTGCGAGCTTACTTTAACGCCCGCTGAACCGCTGTCAAAGAAGCCAGCTTCTCGCAAACTTATGACCAGCCCATCCCGTCCGCTTCGGATCTCGACCTCGACCTCGCCGCGCGCGATCTCCGGCGCTAGCGCTTGCTCCAATTCTTTTCGGAGTTCGATCAGGTCGCCGATCTCGTCCTTGTGGGGCAACGCGACGACGGGAACAGCCTTGCGAACATCAACAGTCTCGTCGATTGCAACGACGCCGGATAGGTCAGCGGTTGGGTAAGCTCCGAGTTGTTGGAACGTCACCTGAATCGCAGTTGCAAGCCGGTTCACTTTTTTCTTGTCCACCTGCGCGGTTGAATAGTTCACGTACACGTCAACGACATTGGTGCAGGTATCAAAGGACAAATTCCACACGTGCTCAATGATCATGGCGCGTGTGATGCCGGCCCGCGTTGCGCATCAGGTATTCCAGCAGAGCAAATTCCTTGCTGGTTAAATCAATGCGGCGCCCTTCGCGCTCGACCTTGCGTTCACCCGGTCGAGTTTCAAATCGTCCACGGTCAGCACCGATTCCGCCGGCAGATGGCAGCGTCGCAGCAGCGCCCGGATCCGTGCCGACAGCTCGGAGAACGAGAAGGGTTGGCCCAGATAGTCATCTGCTCCAAGATCGAGACACTTAACCCGGTCTTCGACCCGCGTGCGCCCGGTCAAGACGATGATCGGCATACTGGGTTTGCGCGTACGCAGATAGCGCAGAATCGCCACTCCATCCAGACGCGGCAAGCTTAGATCAAGCACCACCAGGTCATCATCGAATTCGCCCGCCATGGCGCGGGCCTGCTCCCCATCGCTCGAGACGTCTACCGCGTAGTGTTCGGCGTCAAGTCCCTTCTTCACAAAGCTGGCGAGCGAGGAGTCGTCTTCAGCGATCAGAATGCGCATAAGTTTTCTCTAACTTTCACTCTCCGATTCTAGGCAAGAACTGGCCGAAGATCGGGGATTCCGCCGCGCACGAAAGGCTCTGTCTTCCTTAAACGGGAACGCTTCCTCGACGAACCTGCTGTGCCACTCGCTCGCCCTTCGTCCCGCCGACGATAATTCGTTGACACAACCTTCTATCTAAAGGATCATCCGAGCTTGGATCTGAGGAGCAAGGGAACGCTGAAATCCCTGTTTGTGCCGGGAGGCATTCTGCTCCTGGCCGCGGTGATACTGCTTTCAGGCGGATTTTTGTCCATTTCAGCGGCTGCAGTCGACTTCTACTATTACCTGGTTTTCGCGGCCGGAATCCTGCTGGCATGGCGCTTCCATTCGAGCCGCGTCCTGTTTGCCCTGATCATGTTGTTGCTTGGTCATCGTGCCATTGAGTTCTTTTCCGCTGGGCGCGCGGTCGCCATCGGGCCCGGCCGCATTGCGTTTGAAGCCATCGCTTTTCTATTGCCGATCAACTTCATTGTGCTTTCGCTCGGTCACGAGCGCGGCATGTCAATTCCCGCGGTCACGCCACGGCTGGTTCTGTTGTTTCTGGAGTCGGTGTTCGTTGCCGTCATCTGTCGTCCCGGAGAGACGACCGGGCCTGCATTTCTTCGCGTCGCGTTCTTGTCTCGATCGTTATTTCATTGGACGAAGATCCCGCAGCTTGCCTTGCTGGCTTTCGCCGCGGCTTTCGTGGTTTTGCTGTTCCGGCTCCTGCTTTACGGAAAGCCGCTCGAGAGCGGGTTGCTGTGGTCGCTCGTCGCGACCTTCCTCGGCTTGCAGGCCAACGCGGTCGACCGGATTGCCATTGCCTATTGGGCTACGGCGGGGCTGGTGCTGGTCGCATCGATCATCGAGAACACTTACGTGCTGGCGTATCACGATGAACTCACGTCGCTGCCTGCGCGTCGCGCTTTCAACGAAGCGCTGTTGCGCCTCGAAGCGCCTTATTCCATTGCGGTCGTCGACATCGATCGCTTCAAGAGTTTCAACGACACCTACGGGCACGACACCGGCGACCAGGTTTTGAGCATGGTTGCCTCGCGGCTGGCGCGGGTGAGCGGAGGTGGGCAGGCGTTTCGCGTGGGTGGGGAGGAGTTCTCGATTCTGTTTGCGGGAAAGTCGATGAAGGAAGTTGTGCATCATCTGGATTCGCTCAGAAGTGCGATCGAGGAATCGAGATTCAAAGTTCGGAGCACGCCGGAGCGGCGCAGCGCGCCTCGGGGGGCGGGGCGGCGGATGGAAGACAAGCAGAGCGACGGTCGTCGAAAGTCGGGGCGGGCTCGCAACCTTCCGGCGGAGACTTCTGTCGGCGGATTGTCGGTCACGGTCAGCATCGGAGTTGCGGAACCGGGACCGAAGATGCGCGAAGTGGAGCAGGTGATCCAGGCCGCCGACAAGGCGCTCTACCGAGCCAAGAAGGCTGGCCGCAATCGAGTAGAGATTAGCGGCGAATCCCGCAGTCGCGCCGCGAAGCGCAGCATTGCCTGAGTTTACTATTAAGTTCATAGTTATTCGTTTTGTTAACGTAGTATCGAATATATACTCCAAAATTCGCTGAACAACAGGACGGCGCAGAGCTCGCCAGCTGCGGGATCCACACATCAAAGCCGACACCGAGACCATCCGAAAATCGCTGGAAGGCAACTGGCGGCCCGAGCATCTGTTTACCCTCGGTCAATCGCGAGATCTGTACCGCATCTATCAGCAACAGATCGTAAACTGCGATCTGGAAATCGAAAAGATGCTGCAGAAGTTCGAGCCCCGCACCGACCCTGCGGAAAGACCACTGCCACCCGACCGAAAACGGAAATCGAGCCGGGAGCAAAAAGAGAAAGAAGAACGGCCATCCCCATCCCGAGTTCGATCTGCGTACCGAAACCTATAAACTCTTCGGAGTAGATGTCACTCAAATTCCAAGCTTAGAGGAAAACGCGTTGCCACTGTTCAGTGAGGTCGGCCGCGACATGTCGAGCTGGCCCAACGCAGCGCACTTCATCTCCTGGCTTGCACTCTGTCCGGACAACGACATCAGCGGCGGGAAACTATTGTGGCGGGGAGCCCGAAAAGTCAAAAACCGGGTCCGGCCATTTATTCCGCTTGGCAGCCTTTTCCCTCCATCATAGCCTCACGGCCCTAGCTGTCGAACATGTCCTATTAGGGCCTGTGCGGCCCGCGAAACTTCATGAAACTCGCTCCAACGTCAGACAAGTCAGAGCTGGTGACGCTAACCCCTTTGATTTCAGCACGACTTAATTTGCGACACAGGGTTTTTCGACCCTGTTTGGCACCAGAAAAAAGCCCGCTCCACTGGGAGCGGGCTTATGAACAGCGAACCATTCCTGCACCTTAGTCCTGCCCTCGATCGCAGGGGGCGGTGACGCTTGTCTCGTCCCGGAAGGTAAACCAGCTTTTCAGGGAAGTGTTCCGTGGAGCGCCGAAATAGTTGATGAACACCAGATCCTGAAGCTGATAGGTTGAGCCATTGCCGCCTTTGTAGGGGTAAAGCCCATAATTCGCTTCGGTCTCCAGCGGGTCGCCGTTTTCCATGAGTCCGCCGCAACCGGGGTTGTCTTTGAATGGATCGAGAAGCCACTCGCCGAACTCATGCGAGAGGGCGCCAGTGCTTCAAGCAAAGGCGTCGGGATCGATGGTAGTCGAGAAGGAGTAGGTCTGACCGTTCGGTTGACCGGAGATCGCGCTATGGTATCCGCCAATGCCGCAGCCGCTGCCGCAGCCCAGGTATACGTCATAGACGAGAAACAGCGGAAGAGTGTCGGGTTGAATCTGTTTGAGTTCGTGGATCCAGGTTTGGAGTTGAGGGTCGATAGAGAGTCCGTTGCCGTAAAAACCCACCTTGCCCTTGCCGAACGGATTTTGTTGGATTGAACCCTCGCTCGGCGACACATTAATGGTCTTCTCCGGCAGAATTGTTGGTTTGGCCAGGAGAACATGGTACCCGGAGTTCTTGCTGACATATTTCCAGAAACTACCCCGCTCGTAAGCATCTTCGTACTGGGTGGTTCCCAAGTTAACTCCGCCCTCAGTAAAGTTGATGGGGACAAAAAGGGGCGATTGGGCGATGTACTGCGTCACCGTTAGCTTGGTTCCCGGATAGATGTCCTTGTTAGGATCGAAGGTGTGGTTCCCGTTCGTCTTCCCGTAGACCATCTTGATCGGGATGATAAAAACAGGCGTCGTGGTGCTGGTGTTGGTTTTGGTGGCGTCGGTTCCTACGATGGTTGGAGTGTATTTCGTGCCTTGATAAGTGAAGTGATAGGTCTATCGGGTCAAGTGGCTAGTGGACGGCTCCACAGGATAATAGGAGTGGGGTGGGACGGCCAGGTACATGGCGCGGTGCTTGGTGGCGGTGTCGTGCTGGGCCAAGGCTGCGGTAGCCAAACACACGCAAACCAGCACCAGAGCAGTCAAGGTAAGTGTCGCGAAACGTCTACTCATTTCTGATTTAGTCTCCTGTTTTGGGTGATGGAAAAGAAATTTCTCAACAGCGTGTTTCCTCAGCAGGCCAGAGTGCATCGTGGTGGCGGGCACAGCAGAGGCCATGCGATTTTCAACGGGCTTCGGATGGAAGTCAATCGAGAAGTTGATGAATGCTTCCTACTGATAAAAACTATTGCAGCTATTGCGCAAATTCGAAGAGCCCGCTCCACAGGAGCGGGCTCTTGAGCACGAACGGTTTTACCGAATTGTTTCTTCGTTACTCGGCGCACAGAGCGTGTTCGTTGGTGCTAATCGTCTTCAGATAGGTGTTGAACATGGAATACCAATGGTTCACTGAAGTCGATTTCCCGTTTGCGACCAACGCGAACCAGGGTTCGAAGGCCAGGTCCTGAACGTAGTATTGATGTTTATTCCCCGGAACTTTTACCGCGACGGGATCTCCCGCAAGAGGATCTCCGACTTCGAGGACGCCGCTACAACCGTACTGCGGAGCGTACGCGGACTCCCATTGTGGGACGCCATTGTTGGTATACGGGTCGTTGATGGTTTCGCCGATCTCATGGCTGATGGTCACAACGTCGGTAAATCCGTGATTACCGCAACCGTTGCATTGGAATGGAACGTCGCCATACGAGCCGGTCCCGTAAGCGATCCCGCTATTGGTTACGCTGTGATAGCCGAGTACGCAGCACTGTCCGCCCTCAGTCTCAAACACGTCGTATGTCATGATATAGGGGAACTCGTTGGCAGTGAGCTTCAGCTTGGCAATGATCGATTGAACCTCGCCATCAAACAGGTTGATGTCAACACCGGCAAAGTTGCCGCAAGTTCCCTTGTTGAGCTGCCCTGAAGAATCGCTTAGCGTCTGCGTGGCTGCGACCTTGTATTTAAGAATCACGTGATAGTTGGGAGACTTCGACTTCACGCTCGACCAGAATTCGCCTCGTTGAACGGCGTCTTCATACTGCGTGGTTCCCAAGTTCGTGCCGCCGACCGTATAGTTCACTTTGTTTGAGAAGATGGGCGAAGCCAGCGTGAGCCCTTCGGCCGTGCCGGTTCCGCAGGCTTTCTGTATCGGCTTCGTTGGATCGAAGGTTTGGCCTGGAACTTTGACAATGAGCGGAATGATAACCATATTCAGGGTCGTCGTGGCCGAGCCCTTGGCGGGATTAGTTCCGATCATCGTGTAGGGATACTTAGTTCCCTTATAGGTGAAGCTGCCCGTCCAGGTTGGCAGGGCGGCACCGGCCTCAGCAAGTCTCTGCATCTCTGCAACGTCCACCGGGTGCTCAGGGTGAAGCACAGTATATTTTGGAACCGCGTTTACGTTGATGTTCTGGGCAAAGCTGGCTCCGGCAATAAACGTCGCGGCGAGGGCAATGGCTGCTATTGTCCAACTCGTTCTGGCTAAAACTTTACGTTGCATTGAAACATCTCCTTTTTGGCTTGTTGAGGTTGGAATTTGATTCCAAGCATCCCGGTTATTCCCACATGGTGCATCTGCTGCCGGAGGCGTTACAGGATTTCATGACGGCAAGAAATCTCAACCTGTTTCTCTTGGCGGTCAGAATGACTTCCGCGGGGGCGGCGAGAAGAGAAGCAATTTTGGACGTGATTGGGATGGAAGTCAATCCGAAAGTTGTCAAATGTCTTGGTGTAGGCAAGATATTGCAGCTATTGCGCAAAGTCGTGCGCGAGACCTTGGAAATACTTGGTAAGAGTGGCGGGATAGTTCGGACGCGGCCGCGCTGGTGAAAAAACCCGCTCCGGGAGGAGCGGGCGCTTGAGGTTAAACAAGCTGCGAAATACTTAATTCCCGTTTGACCGAAATTGGAGCCGCGCGAGCAATCTACTTTGCCAGCGCGTTAATCAGGCCGGATTTGTTTGGACTGCCCCATCCCGTGGCCAAATCGTAGCCTTTTGTCGCGGGAAAGCCGTTGCTTCCGACGGTGATGTCGTGGAAGTCGGCGGAATAGCCTTTTCCCCAAGCCCAGCGGGTAAATGGCTGGATTGATGAAGCCGTGCGGTTTATCGCCATGGGCTTTTGCCTGCTGATTGGCCAGAGCCAGGTAGCCGGCCCACATGGGTGCGGCAAAACTGGTCCCACCAAAGTTGTTTGCGGTGCAAGCTCTTTGATCGGCGCAGACGTAGAAGGTGAAATTCGAATTTGCCGAGACGTCCGGGCCGTTCCGAAATTTCGTGGAGCCCTCGTTGGCCTTGGTGATCACTCCTTTAAGTTTCTGCCAACTCGGAATCGCGAAGTGGTCGGGAGAAATGCCGCCGCCACCGTCGACCCAAACGGTTTCCGAGCTCCAGCCTTTGCCTGCGCCGTTGGTGACGAGGTCCGTGCCGCCGACGCAGATGACTAATGGAGATTCCATCGGCCACATGGGCGAGGTGCCCCATGCGCCACTGTCGCCAGCCGCTTCAAAGAAGCTCTGGCCCTGCGCAGCGAACTTCTTGAAGAACGGATCGTCAGACTTGGGGTCTACCGGCGTCCAAAACCACGACGAGCTGAGATTCAAGGGCAACGGCTTATGCGAAGACATGCTACCCAACATGGCGGTATCGCTGTCGTTACTGACGTATTCGTATACTGCGGTTACACCTGGGGCCATGCCGAGCGCCTGGGTGACGTCAATGGTCTGTTCGGTATCGTCACAGCCTTGCGAAGCGAGGCAATTGATGGAGCTTCCATCCGCGGAAATGCCTATGACCTTGGCGGTCCTCTTTTGTTTAGCGTTCTTGTAGTAGGTATTCACGTCCGCTATGTCAAATCCGAGGAACTCCAGCAACCCGATGTTCTGGCCCTTGCCGGTGAGAGCGGTTCCCTGGTAGTAAGCTGCCCTCATGTCGCTGCCGCGAAAGGAGGCTCCGGGACATGAGCCGGTTGTGGCAGGGGGATTCACATTCGAATCTCACGCACGAGTGCGCGACGGGGGATCGAATAGTTGTCCAGGCCAGTGATGTGCCAGAGCTGGAAAGGCAGGTCCAGGGTGGGTTCCCGGTCCGGAGCATAAAAAATTGCGGTTCTCGATGGGGTCGTGATAGAGACCGATGGTGAGGTCTCGATGGTCGCGACCGAGCCCTTAAGCTGCACGTCCATGGCATCACGGGAGCCACCGGTCACGGTAAGGCCGTTGGTTTTCGCGAAACGGATCAGGGCGTCGAAATCCTGCTGGCTGGGTCCGAACCTCTCGGTGAACTGCTCGACTGTGAGGAACTGCCGGAAGGATGGGCTGGAAGGATTGTAGAGCTCATGCAAGAAACTATCTAACCCTTCGCGCACCGGCAGAACAATATCGATGCGCATGGACTGGGTTGCGGGGAGCCGGCCAACGAACGGGGCTTGCCCATTGAGAGTCACTTCACGCACATGGTGCGTGAACAGGGACTGCGGCTGGGCAAGGGCGGCTGGTGTGAATGAAGCAAATACCAAGAACAAAGCTGCCGCAGCAATAGTCGGCGGCGCGACGGAATGTTTCATGACTTCTCTCCTTGAGTGTGTGGCGGAACGCGTATGGTGACTTGATGGAGCGTCACAATGGGGCTTTTGAGCGACGACGGAGAAACTTTCGACAATGCCTTCTCAATGGTCCAAGCTGACCGCTGCGGGGTAGCACAAACGGTTGCTGTCGAGGAAAAGTTTTGCATGTAATATGCAACCACAAGGATCGGGGGGAAGGCCCGCTCCACGGGGAGCGGGCTTGGATCTTGAGGCCAGCGAAAAACTTGCTGGCCTGGACAGACGTGGGGTCTGTCCGCGTGTGAAACTTAGTTTGTGCAGGCTCCTTGCGCCGAAGTGAAGGTGCCGTTGTCAGAGAACTTGCCCCCTGCGCCGATCGAGGGTGGCCCGTAGAACCAGGAGAAGAAGGCCAATTCCTGGAGTTCGTAGGTCATTCCGTTCGACATTTTCACGTTGATTGGATTTGTCCCGGTCAAGGGATCGCCTACTTCGAGGTTATTCTGGCAGCCGCTTACTTGTCCCACCTTGCCCCAGGCGGGAGTTGGGTTATTCCCGAAGGGATCGTTCACCCACTCGTTGATTTCGTGCGCGGCAAAGTAGGTGTCGGTCAACGGGATGTTGTTGTTGTTGACGAAGTCCTTGGTGGTGTCGTAGTCGAATGGGGAATAGGTCTGTACCGCTCCCTTCGAATTGAAGGCGTCGTGGAAGCCGAGGACGCAGCAGTTGGTGACGCTTCCTTCGTACATCACGACGTTGTGCAGCATGAAAACGGGGAAAGTGGTGGGACCGACTCCCTGTCCGGAGTTCTGCAGTGCGGGAACGACCTTGTTTTCGAAATCGGAGACGAGTGTATCGAAATCCAGGCCGCCCAAAGGTCCGCAGCCCTGGTTGACGATAATCACGCCTTTGGACCCTTGACTGTAGTGAATTGGCTTGAGCGTAACGACCTTGAGATTGTTGTTGTAGGTTCCGCCGTTTTTCACGATGGGCTTCCAGAAGCTTGCACGGGTGAAGGCGTCACTGTATTGACCGATGCCCACATTCACGCCGTTCAGCTTGAATTTGGCCGGCAGCACCAGCGGCGAACTCTGGAACTGCTTGAGCGGGACCTTGCCGGCGTCGCAACTGTTGGCTTTGGTCGGGTCAAAGGTCGTGTTGCCGATCTTGACGATCACGGGAACGATCTGCATGGTTTCAGTCGACGTAGCCTTGCTGGTGAAGGGGCTGTTGCCGACCATCATGCCAGTAAACTTCTGGCCTTTCGATCCCTGGCGGGTCGAGGTTGCGTGGTAGGTGAAGACCTTGAGCCCGACGTTGGCGTCGGATTGTTCCTGAAGGACCTGGTAGTCCGGATTGGGCAATGGGTGGACGGCAAAGTAAGGTTTCAGGTGGAGGGTTCCATCCTGCCCGCGCGCTGTAGCGATCCCAGCGATCGCAAGTGCCGCGAGGGCAAATGCCACAAATATGCTGCCTGTTTTACTAGAGGACAGAGCTGTACGATTCATTGGAAGATCTCCTTCGGTTCTGAACATTCGCAGGCGAGGTGTCAAACCTGAGGGCACGAACACTAGCACTGCCGAAATCGCGCAGGTGTCAAGGCGGTGTAAACAATTTGTAAAAGAAGACTTGCGAGGAGACTAGACAGGGCTAGACAGAATGATTCGTCCTTCGCTGGTGATGATCCTGTCGCCATCGTTCGGGTGACGGAGTTGCAGTCTTGAGGCTCCCGAGGAAAGCATATCCCTCGTCGCTTCGCTCCTCGGAATAACAAGTTTCTGGAGCGGGACAACGATGCTAGAAGGTCACGCGGACGCCTAGTTGGGCGGCGAAGGGAATGCCGACGGTGGTGCCGGGGCCGAAGAAATCTCCGAGAGCGCCGCCGGGGACGCCTAACTGACCCAAGCTGGTGATCGGCTGCAATGTGGTGCATGACGGATTAGCGCAGATGTGCGTAACGTTGCCGGACGCCGCTTCGCTCGGCGGGACGGGGAGTGCAGCCACATTGGTGACATAGTTCGCGCCTGGGTTGTTACGGTTGAAGAGATTGAAGAATTCGACGAAGGGGATGAGCGACCAGCGATCATGGAAATTGAAAGGGCGGGTGACGCGCAGATCAACCTGAATGTAGGGAGTCCCGCGAAATTCGTCCAGCGTGGTTCTTACTCCGTTGACCTCGATGCGATCGCTGTTGTCGGCGAGGGTGATGGTGAAGGGACGGGCGCTCTCGGCCTGGGTGAGGGTGCTCAGCTGGAAACCGCCCGGCACGTAGAATGTTCCGGCAAAAACCAAGCGGTGGGTGACGTCCTCGCCGGAGGGGCCGTAGTCGCCGGGGCGAAAGGGATTGAGGGGATCACAGACGCCGTTGACGTAGTCGAAGAGTTCTCCGAGCACGCAGCCCCAGGTTTTCGCGCTGGACAAAGTGTAGTTTGCGACCAGGTTGAGGCGGCGGGCGACGTTGCCTTGCAGGTGGATCATGAGGGCGTTGTAGCTGGAGCGATTGTCGGACTTGAAAACGTTGACGTTGGGCACGAGGTCCTGGTTGGCGGGATCGGGAGAAAATAGGGACGTGCCGGCGGCGTAGGGGTAGGCACGGTAGGCGTGATTTCCCTCTTCGTGGGTGTAGTCCGCGCCGAGGGTCCAGTTGGCGTTCAAGGCGTGCTGGATTCCTGCTGTGGCATGGATCGCGTAGGGAGTCTTGTAATTGGGATCGATGATGTTTCCTGTTCCGCCTCCCGGGATGCAGCCCGGATCTCCGGGATTGACGCATACACCCGGCGCCTCGTTGACAGCTTGAAAAGCCGTCACCCAACCGTTCTGGGCGAGGTCGTTGTAGAAGAGGCCGAAGCCGGCGCGGATTACGGTGGTTCCGGATTGTCCGGGAGAATAGGCGATGCCGATGCGCGGGCCGAAGGCTTTGCGGTAATCGTGGGCCACCCCGTTGATTAGAGGAATGCCCAAGGCCTTTAGGGTGAGGTAGGCGGGATTGAAGGCTTGACTGCGACCGGAGGCGGTCAGCAGGCCGAAGGTGGTGTCATAGCGCAAGCCGTAATTGATGGTGAGGTGCGCGGTGGCACGCCAGGAATCTTCGGCGTAGAGGCCCAGACGTTGCACGTTCTGGGAGAAGCTGCCATTGCCGGCGGGCGTCTGCGAGCAGGTAACATCGGCTGGCGGGTTTACGCAATTCAGATTGAAGTAAAACTGCGAAGGATTGGCCGCGTAGAAGTCCGGGTTGTTGGTATAGGCGAGCAGAGTTTCGGCGGTGCCGGAGAGCGCGCCGCTGAGGACAGGCTCGTGAATGAAGTTGATTCCGAATCTGGGAGCATGGTCACCGGAAGCACGGCTCATGTCGTAGCGGAATTGATATTTTTCCTGATTGCGCAGAACTGGGAAAGCTGTGATCGGGGTAAGGAATTGGTTGTCGCCGTAGGTCTCGAAGCCGGAAATGGTTTGCGATGTCGAGGTGAAGGGGAAAGCCAGCGCATAACCCAGGTTCGAATTGCGAGCTTCCGTGAGATGCAACCCGCTGGCAGTAAATACGAAGCTTCCCAGCCAGGTTGGACTGAATGTGTACGTGTTGCTGATGACCATGTTCATGTAGTTGTTATGCTGCTCGGCGCCGGTCGACGGCAACGTGGCTTGCTGCACCAGAGCATTGTGGGTGATGTAGTTGTCAATGCCGGCGCGAAGGAACCACTGGGATTTTTGCGATTGCGACCAGTCGAAACGCGTCGTGGCGAGGTAGTCGCGGAAGGGGACGGGGACGTTCGGCGGCACTGGAATTGAAGTCGTGCCGGGAATCAGCCCTTGCGCGGCCAAAGAAGCCAGCGCGTTGAATTGGGCCTGGCTGGCTGGGCTGTAGGCGATGCTGGCGTTCTCGTGAACGTATTCGAAGGAAGTGAAAAACCAGACCTTGTCCTTCTTGATAGGTCCGCCGATTGTTGCTACGTAATTCTGACGAGAGAAGGGTTGTTTGGGATTGGGCGCGGGATTTTCTATTGGGAAACGAGCGTTGAGGTCGGCGGCTCGCTCGTAGAAGGCTCCGCCACCATGCCACTGATTGGTGCCTCGTTTGGTCGTGATCACTACTGACCCTGCGGTGGTGCGCCCGGTATCGGCGTCTTCCTGAGCCGTGCGTACGGCGAATTCCTGGACAGAATCGGGCGAGAAGTTCTGCAGGAATCCGCCGATGTAGTCGTCGGAGTTGTCGCCACCGTCTACGGAAAGCTCGTTGTTCAGCCCGGAACTGCCGCCGGTGGAGACCGCGGTGATGCGAGCTTTGGTGGGGTCGGAGGGCTCGACCGGTTCGGTTCCCGGAGCGAGATACGCGATGTTGGCAAAGCTGCGTGCGGCCAGGGGCAAGGTTTGCAGGTCCTGCGTCGAAACTGTTGCCTGATGCACGGCGCTGGCCAAGTCAATCGGTTGCGTGGTGATGGATGAGGGACGGGCTTGCACGTTTACGGTTTCTTTCACCGTCGCGGGATTCATGGTGACGGTGATATCACGGACTGAACTGACGACGACTGCTACATCGGCCTGGGCCTGGGAGAAACCGGGGGCGTCGACCGTGACGTGATAAGTGCCGGGCAAAAGCTCACTCAGGCGGAATTCTCCGTGATCGTCACTTCTTGTCTCGCGCTTCAGCGATGATCCTCTTGCCTGCACGACGATGGTTGCGGAGGGGATGCGCGCAGCCTTTGGGTCTTGGACATCGCCTCGCAATGTTCCGGTGGGGTTCTGGCTGTATACGCTAACCGAGAGCAATGTTGTGGCTACGAGAACGAAGGTGATCCTGCTGAGCAAGGCTGCGCTTTTTAGTTTGGGCCGCATGGTTGATCTTCCCTACGACGTGCAGGGATCGCCTGGGAGTGAAGGCGAGTGGCCCGAGACTATTGTGTGCGGCTGGCTACTACCAGAGTCCGTAGGAACAGGATGCCGCTGCGTAATTGCGCGGGCGGGGGCGCCCGCGACGTGTTCAGGGTCTTTGCGCGGCGGCTACTCGGGGAATGCCTTGCAGGTCGTTTGTGATTTGAAACTGCGTCCATTGGTCGAGCAGGTGCTTGACTTCTTCGACGATAGTTCCACTGATCTCGATGACCAGCCACCCGCCGGTCTTCAACGCGGTGTGGGCTTGCGGAATCAGGCGTTCGATCACTTCCAGTCCTGTGGGCCCTGCGAAGACCGCATTGCGAGGTTCGAATTTTCGGACTTCGAGCTGTACCTGGTCTTCTTCTGACTCGCCAACGTATGGAGGATTGGAAACCACGAAATCGAAAGTGCCGGGATCGAGACCCTGGAGCAGATCCGCTTGGTGGAAGTGAATCCGATGCTCGAATTGATTGCGGGCGGCGTTGGCTTGGGCTACTTCTAGTGCAGAGGTCGAGATGTCGGTTGCGTGGATGTCTGACCCGGGGAGTTCTTTGGCTAGCGCAATGGCGATGCAGCCTGATCCTGTGCCTACGTCGACGATGTGAGTTGGGCCGCCGGGCGAGGACGCCCGGCCTCCATTGTTTCTCTCTAAGTGCAGTACGGTTTCGATTACGTGCTCGGTTTCTGGGCGGGGGATTAGCACTGCCGGTGAAACGATCAAGTCCATGCCCCAGAATTCCTGGTGGCCGGTGATGTATTGCGCGGGGATGCCGCTCGCTCGTCGGGTCAGCGCTTCTTCGTAGCGGTTTTGCTCTTCGACCGTAAGATTGCGCTCGGGATGGGCGAAAAGATATGCGCGGTCGCAGGACAGAGTGAACATCAGAAGCAGTTCAGCGTTCATGCGGGGTGAGCCAACGTTAGCTGCAGTAAGGCTGTTGACCGCTGATGTGAGTGCGTCTTTGAGGAGCACGAGACTATTTGAACATAAGACATCTTCAACATAAGACATCAACGGCCTTCGGCCCGCGCCATCGCCCGACACTCTCGCCTGACACTCTGGTAACTTTCTGCTTCCTGTGGCCGATGTTAAGTTCGCCCTATGAAGGGAAAGCTGTCAGCCGTCTCGTTGTGTCCAGTGTGCACGATTCTGATCAGTTCGCTGGTTTGGGCTCAGGACATGCCCGGCGAGATTATTGGCCAAAAACTTCCGGTGCCCGGAAAGCCCGTGCATGGAACTACCAGTCAGCTCTCTGAAGTTGAGCGCGACATGGTGGATCATATGGCTCCGCAGCAGCAGGCAGAGAGGCTGCTACAGTACGCCATCTCTCATCACCGGGGCGCTACCGACGAAATCAAAGCGCGAGTGCGGCAATGGCGGGGCCGGATCAAGCAAACCGACTCGCTGGTTACGCTCATGGACGTGGCCATGAATGGCGACGATCTACGGGTGCGCGCGGCGGTTTTCGAAATTGATCTGGCGGTCGCCAACTTGGCGAAAACCAGCGATCAAGCCGAGGCGCTGCTGCAGTTGGCCGAAAATGATCCGACGCGCGCGGAATACTGCATCTGGTACTTGGGTCGTCTGGCCAATCGCGGAGTGGAGGTCGAGCGCATCCACACTCAGTTGCGGGTGTGGACACATTCCGAGAACGAACCGGTGCGGCTGCGCGCCGTTTCCGCAATCGGTGATATCGGTACGGACGACACGGTTCCGGACCTCGTGGAAGCCTTCCACCACGATCCCGCGTTCCGCGTGCGCATCGACGCTGCTGGTTGTGGCCTCGCCCACTGCGGCATGCTTACTCGTGCGCAACGTATGCAGGCGGTGCGAGGGCTGATCGAAATGGTCGAGGACAAAAAGCTTGATGCGGAAACCGTGAAGTATGGTTACCGCGCCCTGCGGGAGATTACTGACCAGGAAATAGGCGACGAACCTGGGCTGTGGCGGGAATGGTATGCAGCGCACGGCGCTGAGACTACCGAGCGGTTCCGCCAGTTTCAGAAAGCGATGGAATCGCAGCCGTAGGCGGTCCAAACAAGATCGCCGTTAGGTTGTAAAATTCGGAAGCCGCACCCACGTCGCCTGCGCGGCAACACCTTGAACCCTTCTCTCCGCCGCCTTAAACTAAGTTAGGATGCACATGCACAGCCATGGCACGGGCGAACGAACGTCCAAGGTTCTGCGGGTTTCGCTCGTCGTCACGCTGGCCTACATTGTGTTGCTGGTGGTTGCCGGCATCCGCGCCCATTCTCTGGCGTTGCTTTCCGAAGCTGGGCATAACCTTTCGGATTTCGTTGCGCTGCTGCTTTCGCTGGTTGCGGTGTATTTGGAATCGCGGCCGCCCAGCGCTACCAAGACTTACGGCTGGCATCGCGCCGGCGTGTTGGCGGCGCTGGTGAATGCGGGCTCGCTGGTGGTGGTTTCCTTCCTTATTTTCTACGAGGCATTCCGGCGGTTGCAAAACCCGGAGCATGTGCAGGCCGGCCTGATGATCTGGGTCGCGGCCGCCGGCGTGGTGATGAATGGGGTGATTGCGCTGCTGCTTTACCGTTCTGGCCGCGACGTCAACATCCGCAGCGCGCTGCTGCATGAGATTGGCGATACGGTTTCTACTGCTGCGGTCATCGTTGGCGGCTGGGTGATTCTGGCGACGGGGCAGTACTGGATTGATTCAGCGCTGTCATTTGGAATCGGCGCCCTGATTCTGTGGTCGGGGTTCGGCATCTGTCGCGAGACCCTCAACATCCTGCTGGAAGGAACGCCCCGCGGCATCCGGCTGGATCGCGTCGAGGCTGCCATGCGGGCGGTCGAGGGTGTGAACGATGTCCACGATCTGCATGTCTGGAACATCGGTTCGGAGACGCGTGCTTTGTCGTGTCATATTTCGATTGAAGACATTCCGCCGTCAGTCAGCGAGCGGATTCTGCGTGATGTGAAACAACGCCTTCACGAAGAGTTCCGCATCGATCACACGACCATCCAGTTTGAGAATGTGATTTGCGAAGTGGCGCATGGATGCGTGATTCCGGTGAGCGAAGAGGAGCACCATGGGCACAGCCATTGAATTCAGCCCTTAGTGTCCCTAGACTTTTTCGCGAACGCCGGGCTGGCCTAGGTGCTAGTTATGTGGTGGCTCGTGCTTCTGCTTCTCGTAGATTTCACGCGCTCTTTCGATCCTGTCCGCTTCTTCTGGCGGTTTGTCGGTTCTTATCCGAACGATTCTCGGGAAGCGCAAGGCATACCCGCTTTCGTGGCGGTCGGAGCGCATCATGTTGTTGAAGGCTACTTCCAATACGATCTTCGGCTCGACTACCAGCCGGAAACCCTGATCTTCAACCGTGTGCTCCAGAAACCATTTGGTCATCTCGGCAATCTCGGCGTCGGTCAAGCCTGAGTAGGCCTTGCCGATATTCACCAGACGCTCGCCATCCCGTACCGCGAAGGTGTAATCGCTGAGAACTCCTATGCGCTTGCCGTGACCGTATTCGACCGCGGTGACTACGACGTCGAGCGTGGCTAGTTCGCGCTTCAGCTTCAGCCAAGATTTTCCGCGGCGTCCCGGAGTATAGGTTGACTCGGGGTCTTTGATCATCAACCCTTCGTTGCCGCGGGCCTGGGCCGCTTCGAATAGTTGATCGAGTTCGTCAGGCGAGGATGCTTGAAAGACCGGTGCGCGGAAAATCTGGGTAGTGATTGCCGACTCGGGCGATTCCAGCATCAACTGACCCTGCGCTGCGCCGAACCTCGCTTGGGTCGGAATTCGTGGCACTGCCAACAACTCGTCGAGCAGCTTTGCTCGCTCTCGTTGCGGACGGTCGATCAGCAATTCGCCTCCGGCGTATAGGATATCGAAGACGAGATAGGCGACTGGCACCCGGCGCATCATCTCGTCGCTGACTTTCTTTCGGCCGAGCCGCTGCTGTAATGCGCTGAATGGCAGGGCTCGGCCGGTCTCGCCGGATTCAGCAGCAAGATAGCTCCAAGCCACGATTTCTCCGTCGAGGATTGCCGCTTGAGGACGTCCAGCGAGCGCGTCGGGCAACTCGGGAAAAGATTCTGTGATTTCGTCCCTCGTACGCGAAAAGATATGGACCTCGCCACCGGAGCAATGTGCCTGGGCGCGGATGCCGTCGTATTTGTCTTCGACCAGAGCGTTCTCGAAATAGCTCAGCGCTTCTTCCGCAGATTGCGCGGGGCTGGCCAGCATGAATCCCAAGGGATGGAAGAGCCGCATTTTGGCTTGGTTCAGTTTGCCTTCTGCTGCAAAGCAGAGGGTCTCTCCGATGTCACCGAGCAACATGTTAGCTCGCTGTGCGTCTTTCGCCGAGGCCCCGAAGGCCTTGGCGATGGCTTCTTCGACCAGACTTTCCTTCAGCCCGATGCGGAGATCGCCGGTGATGATCTTAACGATGTACTTGACTTCGAGCGGAGTCACTTGGGAGAGCAATTCGCGGAGGAGACTCGCTTTGGCGGCAGAACCACGAGCGGCGGCGATCTTTCGAAATGCGGCTTGCACTTCTCGCGCACTGAGACCGTCGTTGGAGATTGAATCCTCGTGGTTTTCCTCACTGCCAAGCTTTGCTCGGCCTGGACCGGCGGGGGCGCCCGTCCCCACACGAGCTTCGAGTAGCACTTCCGCGGCTGCGGCGCCCAAGTCTCCGTGCTTGCGGTACGCGGCGGTTAGTTCCTCCTCGTTTTTCTCGGAGAGCTCCTCGACCACTTTCCAAAGTAACCTTCCTCCTACTTGTAACGTCGTCTCCTCCCATGCCGGGAACGGTCTGCCCGACAGAAAAACTGCTGCGACCGAGGCTTCCTCCGGCAGGCTCGACTTGAGGTAGTCGGCGACAATCGCGATTTTCTCCAGCTTCTTGGTCGTGTCTGCGATGCGTTCGCAGGCTTCTGCGAATTTGCGCATGATGAGTACTCGTCAAGGTGCCGAGCTTCGCTCAGCGGACGGGTCAGAGACCCGTCCCCACACAACTGCTCCTCCGATGACGGCGTTGTAACTTCCTACCCAGCCGCCACTTAGGGCTTCAGCTAGCCCATCCTAAATCACTTCGGCCTGTGATACTCTTACCGTGGTGCTTTGTCGCCGGAAAGACATCCAATACACCATGCGCTTTTTGCGAACAATGTGGCGGTTTTTTGTGGCAATCCAGCTTCTGCCGGCGCTCGAGGGCGGCGAGGAGACCCTGGTGGGCGGCCAAGCCGTACTCGAGGGCGTTATGATGCGTTCGCCCCATGCGTGGGCCATTGCTTGCCGCAAACCCTCGGGTGAGGTTTCGACCCACTGCGAACCGCTCGAGCGGCTTTCCGAAAAGCACAAATGGATGGGCTGGCCGGTCATGCGCGGCGTCATCACGCTGGGGCATGCTATGACGCTGGGCTTCCGGGCGCTGAAGTTTTCCGCAAACGTTGCGCTCGACGAGTTGCAGCCTGCAGCGGCGCCCGGCGAGCCGGAGAAAAAGAAGATCGAAATCAGCGGATGGATTGCCGCCGTGAATATCGTCTTTTCGGTCGGCTTCTTCATTTTCATGTACAAGTTTCTGCCGCTGGTGGCGACCACGGAATTGAAGCGCCTGAACCCGGTTTTCGGCGAACAGATTGTTTTCAATCTGGTGGACGGGATCATTCGGCTTGCCTTGTTCCTGCTCTTTATCTGGGGCACCTCGTTATTGAAAGACATTCGGCGTGTTTATGAGTATCACGGGGCCGAGCACAAAACTGTATTTGCTTTTGAGAACGGTGATCCGCTGAACACGCCTGCGGTGCAGAAGTATTCGACCTATCATCCGCGCTGCGGAACCAGCTTTCTGATGACCGTGATGATCATTTCGATTTTCGTTTATATGCTGGTGCCCGTCACGACGTTCTGGGCGCGATTTGCGGTTCGTATCGTGCTGCTGCCGGTGATTACCGGGTTGTCTTATGAGATCATTCGTTTTGCAGCCAAGCACCGCGGTTCGCTGTTTGCTCTCATGACTGCTCCGGGATTGTGGATGCAGCGCATCACCACCCAGCCTCCATCAGATGAGCAGGCGGAGTGTGCCATCGTGGCTTTGGACCACGCGATGTCTCTGGAAAAGCAGCGTGGCGGCGAATTGGTCATCGCCTAGGACGAAAACCAGCCGTCGGTTGTTCGTCTTTGGTCGTTGGCCCACATCCGCGCGAAACAAATGGCTGCCGACGATCCATTCGGGTTACTCATCACATACAAGCTGCCAGAAGAAATAGTAGAAAGTTCATCTGGAGAAATGTATGTCGGTTTCGTCGTTTCGAGATTTACGGGTGTGGCAGGGAGCAATGAAACTTACGGCCGAAGTCTACAGAGGCACAGTTCATTTTCCACGGCACGAACTTCACGGGTTGACCTCGCAAATGCGCCGAGCCGCGGTCTCTGTGCCAAGTAATATTGCGGAAGGCAAAGGTCACCACTGCTATTGATTACGGGGGAATTACAATAGTTGTCTCGGGAAGATGGGCAACGGTTGTCAGCCATGTGTGAAGGCGTTGGTCGCGCCTTGAATGGATGATCACTCGCTCTGCGGCAAAGTTGCCTGATCCCGAATGGCGAACCACGAACGACCAACGGCTAAACACAAATGTTTGAACGGTTAGACCAAATCGAAGCGCGTTACGACGAACTGACGCAGGCGCTGGCTTCGCCGGAGATCATGAATGACTCGGCGAGATACCAGAAGACTGCCAAGGCGCATAGCGAAATCAGTCTTATCGTGGAGCGATACCGCGAACACAAGGATTTGACGCGAGGCATTGCAGAGAGCCGGGCTATGCTGGCTGACGAAAAAGATCCCGAGATGCGCGCCTATGCTCAAGAGGAGTTGGACAAACTGGAGGGGCGCGTCGGTGCGGTGGAAGAAGAGCTTAAAGTTCTGCTTTTGCCGAAAGATCCTAATGATGAGAAGGATGTGATCCTGGAAATCCGGGCGGGAACGGGTGGCGACGAGGCCACTTTGTTTGCCGCTGAAATGTTCCGCATGTACACGCGATACGCTGAAACCCAGGGCTGGAAAGTGGAGGTGCTTTCGACTTCCGAATCCTCGGCTGGCGGATTGAAGGAAGTGATCGCGCTGATTGAAGGCCAGCGCGTGTTCTCGCGCTTGAAATACGAGAGCGGGGTGCACCGGGTGCAGCGCGTGCCGGCGACTGAACAACAGGGCCGAATTCACACTTCGGCGGTTACCGTCGCGGTTCTGCCCGAGGCGGAGGATGTCGACGTCAAGATTGAGGCCAAGGACCTTCGCATTGATACGTTCTGCTCATCGGGGCCGGGTGGGCAATCGGTGAACACCACGTACTCTGCGGTTCGCATTACGCATATTCCGACTAATACGGTCGTGAGTTGCCAGGACGAAAAGTCGCAGATCAAGAACCGTGAAAAAGGAATGCGTGTGCTGCGCTCGCGGCTTTACGAAATGGAGATGCAGAAGCAGCAGGACGCTCTCGCCAAAGAACGCAAGGCAATGGTGGGTTCGGGGGACCGCAGCGAGAAGATCCGGACTTACAATTTTCCACAAAACCGCGTCACGGATCACCGTATTGGCTTGACCGTCCATCAGCTTCAGGAAGTCATGGATGGGAAGCTGCAGCCCTTGATCGAGGCGCTGATTGCGCATTATCAGGCTGAGAAGATGAAGCAGGAGACCGCTAGCGTGGTCTAAGTCTAAGTCCTGCCCTGACATTAATTCCTGCCGAGCTTCGCTCGGGCCACCCGGACGGGCGTCCGGGTCTACGTAGGCATTGCGAGAGATCGACAAAAAAGCCTCTTGCTTGCGCAAGAGGCTTTTTCGGGGGGAGGGCGGCCGGGTGCTGGGCCCGTCGTCCTGATATCTACTTAGGTTGTGCCTGCTGATCCGCGGTTGCAGGGGTAGCGTTTGAACTCAGCTGTTCCAGATCATTCTTCAACAGACTGATTTCTACGCGACCGCCGCTGGTTCGCTTGGTCTTGGATTGGTCATCGGCACTGGCGCTCGGAACTGGAGCGTTCCCCATGCCAACCACATAAATCCGGTATACCGGAACATCGTGGTTCAGCACCAGATACCTCACCACCGAATCCGCCATCTTCTGCGAGGTCGCAATGGCAGCTTGGCCGTGGCCCGAGGAGAAACCCTGCACTTCGATGATATAGCCGCGCTGATTCTTTAGCGGGGTCGCCATGTCGTCGAGGGCGGTCTTGGCATTCTGGCTCAGAACGCTCTGGCCGGGACGGAAGCGGATCTCGGTCTGGGTCGTGGCCTTGTATTGATCGATATTGCCAACTACTTGTTCAACCGTGGTGAGTCGGGTATTGGCCTGGGTTGCCGTCTGCTGGGCCGTCTGCGCTTTGTTGCCGGCGTCGATGGCGTGCTGGTCGGCTTCATTGGCCTTGGCCGAAGCGAGCTGGATGCCTTGCTGGGCGCGCGCATCCACGTCCTTGATCTGCTTCGAATTATTCGCGGTGAGCTCATCGAGTTCGTTCACGCGGTCGCGGATGGGCTCAGTCTGGCGCTGCACATACTTTTTGCGGGCGAACGGATTCATCTTGCCCCAGAAGCCTTCATGGGTCTCAGCCTGCAAAGGCTGTTTCCCAGTAGCCCCCACTGTTTGCGAAGACGTGGAAGCGGCTTGGTCGGTGCTCGACGGCGTAGTCTGAGTTGCCGGAGCAGCTTGCGTGGGCTGGCTGGCGGCCGGTTGGTCCTGTGAGGTCGAGCCTGTCTGCTGCGCAAAGGCGGGCAGGGCAAGCGCGACTGCGACGAACAGCGCTACAAGTACACGGTTCTTCATTTTCAACATCCTCCGAGGGATGGAGCGCTTGGGAGCTCCACTCCGGCACGCCATACGGGCGTGATGCGTGATTTATACTTTCGCGGCGTATAGCTAAAACCAGATATATCGGCGCCCGTTGACTCTGGCGCCCACGGGTCTCTATAACAGGTCGATTGCCAAACTCCCGCAAAGCTAACCCCTTGGCCTGCAATAACATTGTAGTCCCGCATCGTGCGAAGGGGAGCACAAACGTCCGCTTTGAGGGTAATTTTGGCGAAGCTGATATAAAAACTGCGTGGGAAGAGCTCAAGCAGCACAGGAGATTGGATGCCCAAACGGAACGGAACGGTTTGCCTTTTAGGGTTCGTCTTGGCGGTGGTCACAGCACTCGGTTGGTCCCAAACTGCTCCCGTCGAGCACCTGTTCGCCTCGGATAGCATTCCCCCGGATCGCCTTAAGCAATATGCCGATCTCGCGGTCGAGTGGCAACGGGAATATCTGCGGATCGACACCACGAATCCTCCGGGCAACGAAGCTCGCGCGGCGCAATTCTTCCAGAAGATTCTCGACCAGGAGGGCATTGAGAACCAGTTGTTCGCTTACGCTCCGGGGCGGGCCGATCTGTGGGCGCGTATCCCGCACGCCACATCTTCTCTTCGGCGGCCGATTGTATTGCTGAACCACATGGATGTGGTCACCAGCGACGCGTCCCATTGGAAGGCTCCGCCATTCAGCGCGGAGATCGTGGACGGCTCAATTTACGGCCGCGGCGCCCAGGACATGAAGAACGAAGGCCTGGCGCAATTCATGGTCATGGTGATGCTGAAGCGCGAGAAGGTCGAGCTTGATCGTGATGTGATTTTCCTGGCCGTCAGCGACGAGGAAGTCGATGGCACAGGTACTGATTGGTTCATCGAACATGAGCGCGACCTTCTGGGCAATGCCGAGTTCCTGATCAACGAAGGTGGCGAGAACATTCTGGAGCACAATGGCCACGTAAAGTATGTGGGCGTGGATGTGGGTGAGAAGGCGGCCTTCTGGCTCCATGTTGTGGCGCACGGACGCGCGGGGCATGGTTCGTTGCCAATTCCGGATTCAGCTCCGAACCGGCTGGTGCAGGCATTGAACCGGATCATTGCCTTTCAAACGCCATTCAAGGTTTTGCCGGTAGCCGATGAATTCCTGCGTGCCATGGCCCCTTACGAGTCGCCTGCGCGCGCGGAAAAGTTTCGGAACATTCGCCTAGCTTTGCAGGACAAGAATTTTCAACGCGAGGTTGCGCAGGACGAATCTCTCAATTATCTTCTGCGAGACACCATTGCCCTGACCATGCTGGGTGGCTCGGAGCAGACCAACGTGATTCCGCCGGAAGCCTGGGCCAATCTCGACGTGCGGCTTTTGCCGGGAGATGACCCGAAGGAGTTTCTGCGGACTATTCGGGGCGTGGTGAACGATCCGAACGTAAACGTCGAACCGCTGGATCATGACTTCCGCCTGGCCAACTCTTCGCCCACGGACACGGCTTTGTTCAGTGCGATCCGGAAAGTGTCCGCGCACTATTTTCCGGGAACGCCCGTGGTGCCGCGGCTGGATAGCGGTTACACGGAGAACCAACGCTATCGTCCTCTCGGAATTAACTCATATGGATTCACGCCTTATACGCCGACGGAGGAAGAAGGCAGCACCGAGCACGGAAATGATGAGCGCATCCGGGTGGAGGAGGTTCGGCGGGGATTCCGGGTGTTGTATGACGTCGTGACCAGCGTTGCAACTAAGTAGGAGAACTTTTCGCCATGCATCTTCACCGGATATTTCTTTTTTCTTGATCCGTGTAAATCTGTGGCGATTCTGACTTTCTTAATTAGCCGCAGTACTTCTCGTACTGCTCGTAGATGTAGTTGTCTGTCATGCCGGCGATGTAGTCGCAGACCACACGCGGCAACTGCTCTTGCGTGGCCTTCTCCTGGTAACTGGAAGGCAGGCTTCCGGGCTTTGCCATCCAGAACTGAAACAGTTCGCTGATCACTCGCTCGGCGTCGTTCTTTTCCGGGCTGAGCGTGGAGCTGAAGTAGAGATTCTTGTAGAGAAATTCTTTGGCCACTCGCCGTTCCAGCTCGGCTGGCGCACTGAGCGCGACCAGCCGGCGAGGGCAGATGCGCACATCGTCCAACGTGCGTACGCCTGCTTGCCGGATTTGTTCTCTCGTATTCTCGATAAGATCCCCTACCCAGCGGTCGAGTATGCGTTTGACCGTTTCGTTGAATTTCAGTCTGTCGATCGTGTCCGGATAGATCGACTCGACTTCGCCGTAGAAGCGCTCGAATACGGGGACACCGCCGCGGATCTGTTCGAGAGTGAGCAGGCGGGACTCATAACCATCGTCGAGGTCGGCCGTGCTGTAGGCAATCTCATCAGCGACGTCGATGAGCTGAGCTTCGAGCGGCGGACGGTGGTCAAGCAGATATTCGGCGAGCTCCGGAAACTTTTCGGCAAGGTAATCGTGCGAATGCTTAATGATGCCCTCGCGAACTTCGAAGGTGAGGTTGAGCCCGCGGAAAGCGGCGTAGCGCATCTCGAAATCCTCCACAATGCGCAGCGCGTGAAGGTTGTGGTCAAAGAACAAGCCGTGCTCGCGCATGGCGAGGTCGAGAGCTTTTTCTCCGGCATGACCGAAGGGCGGATGACCGACATCGTGTACCAGCGCGAGGGCCTCGACCAGATCAACATTCAGGCCGAGTTGAGTCGCGATGGTTCGGGCGATCTGCGCGACCTCGATGGTGTGGGTCAGGCGATTGCGAAAATGGTCGGAGTAGCGGCGAGTGAAGACTTGGGTCTTGGCCTCAAGGCGACGAAAAGCTCTGGAGTGAATGACGCGATCACGATCACGCTGAAAGTCATTGCGGTAGGGATGCGACGGCTCGGCGAAACGGCGTCCGCGGGATTGCTCCACCCGCACGGCGTAGTCGGCGAGCATAGAGAAAGTTTAACAGAAGCAGCAATTGGCAATTAGCATTCAGCACTAAGTCAAGCAAATTTTGGTGGCTGCCACGAAAACGTGACGGGGCGGAATGCCAACTGCTGAATGCTGAGGGCGTACTTCCTACTTGTTCCCCGGCTCTTCTTTGGCGAGCTTCATCTTCGCCGACTCGAGCTTCTGGGTCACTTGGGCTAAGTTATCGGTGTCCACTTCTGCGGCGACGGTTTTATTCCACTCGTCGATGGCTCGCTCCCAATGCGCAGCGGCCAGTTTCAGACGCCCGGTCTTTTGATACAGGTCGCCGAGGTGGTCCTGAACGGTGGGGTCCATACCCATGTGCTGAGAAGCTTTCATCAGGTTGTCTTCCGCCAGTTCATACTTGCCAAGTTTGAAGTACGCCCAGCCAAGCGAATCGAGATACGCTCCATTGGCAGGCTCAAGATCGACAGCCTTCTTGATCATAATGAGCGCTTCGTCCAGTTTGACGCCGCGATCGGCGAGCATATATCCGAGATAATTGAGGACCGCAGCGTTCTGCGGATCGGTGGCCAGCACTTTGCGAAAAGTTTCTTCGGCCTGATCGTATTTCTTCTGGCGCTCGTAGGTGGATCCACGTAGAAACTCTACGTACTCTTTGTCCTCTTCCTTGGTCGAGAGCTCGGCCGCTTTGTCGAGAGCCGCTTCGGCTTCGGGCCAGCGCTTCAGTCGGGTGTACATCTGAGCCAATCTGATGTAAACGTCGCGATCATCCGGCGTGCCCTTGAGCATGGACTTCACCTGCTCCAGGGCAGAGTCCACCTGACCCTGATCGGCGAGTTGTGCGGCGTAGACCATCTTCAACTCGCGGTCGTTCGGCAGTTTCAGAGTTGCTTCCTTGGCCGCATCCGTAGCTTTTTGCCACTGCTTGGCTTCACGATAAGTGTCGATGATCTGCTGGTATCCGCGCTCGGCGTTGTCGTCGCCCAAGGACAGCATCTTTTGGAAGGTCTCGTTGGCCAACTGGTCGTTGCTGTTGTCGCGATATACGGTGCCGAGGCGCTCGAGAAATACGGCACGGTTGTTCTTCTCGCTCTGGCTGTAGCTGTTGTCCGGCTTGTCGGTTTTCTTGACCAGGTCTTGCAGAATCTGCGCGGCATCGTCATAGCGGCCTTGCGCCTGGTAGACGGCCGCCATGTTGTAAGGCACTTCCATCGAGTCCTGCACCATGGACTCGGCTTTCTTCAAATTTTCGAGTGCCAGGTCAAATTTTCCAATTCTCCGGTAGATCTCAGCCATGCGCAAGTAAGTCTGCGCGTCCTCGGGATTCGATTCCGCGATGATCTTGTATTGCTCGAGAGCAGCGTCGGTCTGACCGTCATTCAACAGGTTCTGCGCCAGACCGCGAATGGCGTCGAGGTTGTCGCGATCAAGTTCGATTGCCTTTCGGTACGCCGTAATCGCCTGCTTGTATTCCTTCCGCTGTTCATAGGTATAGCCGAGCGCGGAATAAAGCTTTGCTGAGCGCGCCGCGTCCGGGACCGAACTCAAAGTCTCCGCGGCACGAGCGCTATCGCCTTCTTCGTTGTAGAGGTACGCAAGCGTGGTAACGGCTTCCTCGGAGTCAGGTTGGAGCTTTACTGCGATTTTGAATTCGCTTTCGGCTTTCCGCAAATCGTTGTTCAACCGGTAAAGCCGGCCGAGGAGCAGGTGATCGTCAACATTGTCAGGCTCGAGTTTTATGATTTCCTGGTACTGCTCGATAGCCAGTTTGAGCACACTGTCCGAGCCGCTGCCGCTTTGGACATCCCCGAGAGAGCGCAGATAAATACGGCCGAGGAGTTTGTGCGCCTCCAGATTGTTGGGATCTTTCTTGAGAATGTCCTGGGCTTCCAGAACCGCATCACGGATGCGGCCGGTCTTAGCATAAAGTTCGGCGAGACCCGAGGTCAGGTACTCGGACGTGGGGTCCGAGTCAATTGCCAGACGATACTCGTCGATGGCTTTGGTGGCAAGATCGCTACGGTTGTATACCGCAAACTGATCTTCGTACATGTGAGCAACGGTGTAATGGTAGTAGGCAGCTGCTCGGTCTACTTTTCGCGGGGTTGCCGCGGCCGGCTTTGAACTGTCGGCGGTGGCAGTGGATGGTGCGGAACTTTGCTGCGCCACGGCGGCAGCAGCCAAAAACAACACAAAAACAAAAATAGACCAGCGCATGCTTTTCATCCAAGACCTTCGGATTCCCAAACCTAATGCGTTTAGATGCCGAACCGCTGTAGGTGGGTGCTCTGTCTTATTGTAAACCTTCGTCAACGAGGATTGCGAAAAAGGGCGTGGCGAAAAAGGGCGTAAGAGATTCGGAGGTACAGGGACGGATGGATTGAAAACCCAGCACTTAGCACTTGGCAGTTAGCACTCAGCTTGGAATCGGATGCGGATTCGTCATTCGATTCATCTGCTCGGGGCCAAATGCTAAGTGCCAAGTGCTAAATGCTTCCCTTCAGTGCCTGAAATGCCTGACGCCGGTAAAAGTCATCGCCAGGCCTAGGCGGTCTGCGGCTTCGATTACTTCTGGGTCGCGCACCGACCCGCCCGGCTGGATGATGGCCGTGGCCCCGGCCTTGGCGATTTCTTCTACCCCGTCGGGGAATGGGAAAAATGCATCCGATGCGGCCACGGTACCTTTCAGCGGCAACACCGCTTTCCTTGCTCCGATCTTGCAGGAATCCACACGGCTCATCTGTCCGGCGCCGACGCCCACGGTCTGTCCATCGCGAGCATACACAATTGCATTCGACTTCACGTGCTTGCAGACTTTCCAGGCAAAGAGCAGAACCCGTTTCTCTTCCGGCGTCGGTTGACGCTTGCTGACGACTTTCAGATCGCTTTCCGCGAGCGGGCGCGCATCGGCGTCTTGCAGCAGAATTCCGCCAGAGACATTCTTCAGCACCCATTTCTGGCGAGCGTCGTTAACCTCTACCAGTCGCAGGTTCTTCTTCGACGCGAACTTGGCGAGGGCGGCTTCGTCGAACGATGGAGCTGCGATTACTTCGAGAAATAGCTTCGCCATTTCTTCGGCCGCGGCACCGTCAACCGAACGATTCACGGCAATGACACCTCCGAAAGCGGAGACGGGGTCGCATTCAAGCGCTTTCTTGTAGGCTTCGACGAGAGTCTTGCCGGTCGCGGTTCCGGCCGGATTGGTGTGCTTGATAATCGCGCACACTGGCTCGTCGAATTCCTGGGCCAGATCCCAGGCGGCTTCAAGATCCACGATGTTGTTGTAGGAAAGCTCCTTGCCTTGAATCTGGCGGCCGTTGGCCACGCCCTTGCCGGAGCCATCGGAATACATGGCAGCTTTCTGATGCGGATTTTCTCCGTAGCGCAGATCCATCGCTTTTTTGAAGTACAGCCGTAAAGTCTGCGGGAAATCAGCGGCTTCATGAAACTCGTAACGGCCGTTCGCGCTGACTCGTTCCAGCGTCGAAGCAATCGCGGAGTCATATGCTGCGGTGGTCGCGAAGGCTTTCTGTGCCAGACTCCACCTCGTGGCGGAGGACAATTCGCCCCCGGAGCAGGCCAACTCTTCTGCAATCTGGTCGTAGTCGGCGGGCGAAGTGACGACGGCGACATCCTGAAAATTCTTGGCAGCGGAGCGAATCATCGAAGGACCGCCGATATCGATGTTCTCAATCAGGTCATCGAAGTGCACGTTCGGTTTGGCCGCCGTCTTCTCAAACGCATAGAGGTTGACGACCACCATGTCGATCGACAGGATTCCGTGTTCGGCTACCGCTGTGCGATGGGCTGGGTTCTCGCGGCGGTGCAGGATTCCTCCATGCACTTTGGGATGCAGAGTTTTCACGCGGCCATCGAGCATTTCAGGAAATCCGGTGAGTTCGGAAATGTCTTTCACGGTGATGCCGGAGTCGCGCAGCAGCTTAGCAGTCCCGCCGGTCGAGATCAGTTCCACGCCCAGGTCCGAGAGTTTGCGGGCGAACTCGACGAGTCCGGTTTTATCCGTGACACTGAGAATGGCGCGCTGGATTTTTCCTGGATCATGCGACATTGCAGGCCTCTGGGTGTGGATGGCGTACTAGAAAGTTTATCAGCAGAGTGCTTTAGATTTAGAAGGAAAAACACTGCCGAGCGTCGCTCGGCCTCCCGGACGGGGCGTCCGGGCTAGGTGTGCATTGCGCTTTGGACGGGCGAGTCGCCCGTCACCACACAGGTACTTTAGGCCTTCGCTTTCGCCTTCAGCCGGACCTGGCCGTCCTGCATTTCAACTGTGTATTCCACGGATTGGCAGCCGTGTTGCTTTCGGATCTGATCAGTTTTCTTCTGAACAAACGAAGCGAAGCTTTCCATGTTGCCGGTCACCGACTCGCCAGCTTTTTTCTTTGCCTCGGTCAGCGCCTTGTAGAGTTTCTCCACCTGATCGTGTTCGGCGCGGGCATCGGAACACTGTATGGTCAGCGGACCATCACTTACGCCGGGCGCAGTTGCGTTCGCTGCAGCGGCCGCGACGTGCGATAGCCCATATGCCGGATGGTGAGTGGGTTCATGCTCCCCCGAGGGACGCACGCCTTGCACCGAGAGCAGCGCGTCTTGAGGACGCCTGTAGCCTTCTTCGCGAATCCGGCCCTTCTTGCGCCACAGGTCGCTATAAATGGCGTAACGCTGCGCCATTTCGTTATAGCGGAAGCGTTGTTGGAAGCTCATCCGTCCGCCGTCACTGAACTTGCGCAACAGGCTCAGCACCTTCCACTCGACGTCTGTGGGCGGCTTCTTGGTGGGGTTACTGAAATAAACTTCATACTCGATCTTGAGCCGGCGCAACTGGGTTTCAAGAAGAGTCAGTTCTTCGTCGAGAGTCACCGAGAGTTCTCCAATTCCCAATATAGGGCGTATGCCGCAGGCGGGCGAGGTACCCATTGGTCACAGGAGGGATGGAACGAAAGTCACTAACACTTCTTGGCGGTTACCTTGATGCTTCAGGATTGGGAAAATGGAGAGTTGAGCCAAAGGCCAAGAGCTGACAGCTAAAAGCTGAATCACTTCGCATTCGACGCCATCTTCTTGACCATGGCCAGAACCAGCTTGCGGTCGCTGTCATTCAGGCTCACGGAGTAACGGCGGATCTGGCTGAGGAAGCGGACTTCGTCGTCGGAGAGCTGGGGCAATCCCTTGGCTCCGTTGCTGTGTCCGGATTCGGCGAAGAACTGCGACAGCGGAAGCTCCATGGCACCCGCGATCTTGGAAAGCGTATCCAGAGACGGGATGGTGTGACCGTTCTCCACGCGCGAGAGGTAACAGCGCAGCAGCCCGGTGCGCTTTTCTATATCACCTTGGGACATGCCTTTTCCTAGCCGGTAGTTCCTGATGGTCTCACCGATGTTCATAGAGAAAACAGCCAACGGGGTTCTCCGAGATGGTGAATAGTAACCAGAGTAGTACCGTCTGGCAAGTGGAAATTTTGCTGCACAATAGGCGGTGCAGGACGAAACCAGTACTCAGCACTTGGCATTCAGCACTTTGCCATCGGAATCCATCGGAGATGCCTGCAATAAGAACAACGAGTGCATGGCTGAATGCTGAGTGCTGAATGCCGAATGCTTATTTTCCAACGTTTCGGCAAGGAACTTCACCGTCCGCTTCCAGGCGTCCGCCGCATCATCCGGTCGGTACCCAGCCTTGTTGTTGGGATTTTCAAAGGCATGGCCTGCGTTCGGGTAGATCACAATCTCAACCTTCTTGCCCAGCTGCTTCATGGTTTGTTCAAACTTCTTCACATCTTCCACTGGGATGCCGCGGTCCTGGCCTCCGAAGATTCCTAGAATCGAGGCATTGATTTTCTTGAGTGACTCGGGGTCAGTTGCTAGGTGGCCGTAATTGATCACGTCGGCAGTGAGCGTGGGTTCTTGCAACGCCACATTGAACGAATAGCCGCCACCCATGCACCAGCCAATGGATGCGATTCGGTCTTTCTTCACGTTCGACTGCGATTTAAGGAACTCGAAGGCCGCGTGCAAATCGCGGGCGGCGCGATCGTCCGGCACGCCACGCATGATTTCGTGCGCCTCGTCAGGCGTGGTTGCGACTTTGCCGCGATAAAGATCAACGGCCAACGCGACATAGCCCAGATCAGACAGCTTCGAAGCCTGTTCCTTAACCCAATCGTTGAGTCCCCACCATTCGTGGATGACCAGAATGCCCGGAAACGGTCCTTTGCCTTCAGGTGTGTAAATCAACGCCTGCACGGTATCGTCCCCGCTCTTGTAGGAGACGCTCTTGGACGTGGCGGCGAAAGCGCTCAGGGCGAAAAGCAAAGTAAAAACCAGGCAGAGGAATTTCATGGTAAGGCCTCCATAAGGCGACGCTACAATTGCAATTCCATGTACATCGCCCCGACTATCGGATTCGGGCGATACGGCGCAATCTCCCGGAAACCCAGTTTGCGGTACATCTCCACCGCGTCTTTCATAACCGGCTCGATTGTATCCAGCCGCATGCATTGATAGCCAATGCTGCGGGCTTCTGCAATGATCTTGTGGGTGATCACGCGGCCCAACCCTTTTCCCCGGAATGACGGACGCAAGTATAGCCGCTTCATCTCGCAGACGCCGTCTTCCCACTTGTGCAGGGCCACACATCCCGCCAAGTGTCCATGGTATTCCGCGAGCAGCAAGCGGCCATCGGGTGGAGCGTAGTCGCCGGGAAGTCCGGCGAGCTCTTGCTCGAAATTCTGGAAGCAGAGGTTGACGCCGAGTGACTGTGCGTACTCCTGGAAAAGTTCCCGCGCCTGCACCACGTGCGCAGAAGACTCCGCCTGCACCAGCATAAGTCCCGCAATCGTCCGCGCTACCCCATGAGCATGCCGCCGTTGACGTTTAGCACGTGACCCGTAATGTAGGAAGCTTCCTCCGAAGCAAGGAACGCCACCGCGTTCGCCACGTCTTCCGGCGTTCCAACTCGGCCGAGGGGAACCATCTTCAGTGCATTCTGTCTGAACTCGTTGGTGAAACCAGACGTCATTGCAGTTTCGATGAAGCCCGGCGCCACCGCGTTGCAGGTTATGTTGCGCGACGCAACTTCGCGAGCGATGGCCATGGTCAATCCGATGAGACCGGCTTTCGACGCGGCGTAGTTCGCCTGCCCCGCCTGACCCATCTGACCGAAGATCGACGTTATGTTGATGATCCGGCCCCAGCGCTGCTTGAGCATGGAACCGATCGCCGGCTGAGTGCAAAGATAGGCAGACGTCAGGTTGGTATTGATGACGGAGTCCCAATCAGCGCGCTTCATCCGCATCACGAGTTGGTCGCGAGTGATTCCGGCATTGTTGATGAGGATGTCGATTTTGCCAAGCTGTCCGATCGCGGCCTTGAACACGGTTTTGACTTGTTCTTCGTCGGCCACGTCAAGCGGAAACGCGAAAGCCTTTCCGCCACTGGCCTCGATCTGCTGCACCAGTTCGCTCAACTTCTCCTGGTTGCGCGCTGCCACCGCGACGGTAGCGCCGGATGCCGCCAGCCTGAGAGCGCAGGCACGACCAATGCCCTGCGATGCACCGGTGACGAACGCGACCCGACCTGAAAGGGTCATGATTTCTCCTTAATTGATTGAATCGGAAATTATAGCCGTAGACGAGCAGGGGCAGCGCGCTGATCAACGCTTAGGTCTCTGACGTCCTTCCTTCGTGTACCTTTGTGCCCTTCGTGGTTCGAGCACTTGAACTTCATCAACCACGCAAGGACACAAAGGTACACGAAGGAAAAACGGCGGCAAGAACGAAAGCGTAGGGTTACAGCGCCGGAACCCGCTCCGCGGTCACTGCGGTATTGGCTACGGCATTGGCGATGGGCTGGTAGTCGCGCTGATAAACGTCCACAACGGCGCGACCGACAATACGAGCTGTTGCTTCCGAGTGCATGTGCACCGGCAGGGTAAATGGACCGATATCCTGGTAATCCTGAACGAATTCGATCTTCTTGACGAACATCGAAGGCGATTTAACCGGCCTGCCCTCGGCTCGCACCAGACTACCGGTGTAGGCGTCGACGTAAATCCGGCCCTTGAACAGGCCCGCTCGCTTCTGGCGTGGCTTCAATTGGTAGACGTGTACCGTGCGGCCTTGCAACTCGTTCGTTCCCTTGTAAGAGAGTTTGTAGTTCGCGGGGCTGATCGCGTTCAGTGCAGGATTGTCCTTTTGCACGTGGTTCACTTCAGACTGCAACAACCGAGTGATGACATTGGTTTTTACGAACGCATCGCCGGTGAAACGCACCGCTTTGAACGCGAGGGTACGCGGAGCCGAGTAGTGCTGCTGCACTTCATATTCGCCAGACTGCGAAGTATCGAGTAGTTGAGCCCGGATCAAGCTCGTGGCCGAATAAGAAGCGAGTTGCTGGGCTTGTATCACCGAACGCCCCCGGTAAACTTGCAGGGCAAGTTCGGGAGCCATGCGCGGAAGTACGGCCGGCTCGGCCAATGGCACGGCGACGTGATCCCCTGAAGAAATCGCCGCGGGTGGGATGTCAGATAGTGGAACTCCTAAAGACGATATCGACGACGGTGAACTGGCGTCGCCGCCCGGTTTCATGAGCAACGGAGCCTGAGCAACCGCCAATCCCACCAGCCAGAAACACAAACACAAAAACTTAAAAGAAGTCCGCTGCATGCAATAAGTTGGGTACGTTCTTCATATTGGATTCAACCCGCCAGGAAAAGGTTCCAACCCTTTCAACGGATACTCTTAATGGTACCGTGCAGATTTTTCTGACGCGTAGGGCGGCGGAATGCGTTGGCCAACTTCATTAAGATCCATTCTCATTGCGAATCCTGCAATCGGACAGTAAGATTCAAGTCTCATCAAAACAAGAGGTCACGACCTACATGCCGGAGGTAACAAATACGTCCGCAACAAACGGGAACCATGGGTCTGCCGAGGCACCGTCCGTAGAAGTCTACGCCGTATACGGCGTGGAGCCGGAAGTTCAGGCCTATGCCATGGCCAAGTACTCGCGCTCGGCGCTTTCCATGAAGGAGTCCCTCAGGGAGATCAGCCAACAGAAGGCCGAAAAGTTTCTCAACACCTTCTACTTCCAATACGGGCACCGGTCAATTGCGGATTTAGCGCATGTGGCGCTCGCCATCGAGCGCTTGTCGATCTTGGCGGCGATTGCCGTCGCCGACGAGCAACGCTGGGACGGTCAGGAGCGTTCCACCCGCTACCAGGATTTCAAGAAGAGCGGCTACTTCACGCCCGATTTTGGCGATGACGAGCAGGCCCGCTCTCTATATCGAGAGACGATCGAAACCCTCTTTGCGGAATACGAATCGCTTTCGGAACGTACGTTTCGCTACTTGCTCGAGATCACACCCAAGCCAACGGAGATGAAGCAAGAGGCCTATGAGCGAACGTTGAAGGCTCGAGCCTTCGATATTTCCCGCTATCTGTTGCCGCTTTCAACCAACACGTCGCTCGGAGAAATCGTCAATGCCCGCACCCTTGAAACCCAAGTGTCGCGCCTGCTCTCTCACACGCACAAGGAAGTTCGATATCTGGGCGAGTTGCTGAAGCGGGCTGCAGTCTCTCCAGCGTACAATGCCAGCCAGGCAGCGTTGCACGAACTCGTGGAGCAGATCCGGGCAGTTTCCTCGGAGCTTGGAGATCGGGCCGCGCAAGAGCTACTTCGAGAAGTGCGCGTGGCCCCGACTTTGGTGAAGTATGCCGATCCGAATTCCTACGAGATCGAAACCCGCCGGGAACTGCGCCAAGCTGCAACCGAGCTGTTGGGAAACTTACCAATCGCAGCCACCCCCACGGTTGATTTGCTTGAGGAAGAACCGCTGGAAGTGGAGCTCGCGACGACGCTGATTTATGAACACAGCCACTATCCCTATCAACAGATTCGGCAAGCAATCCAAGGCGCGGGAGAACACATTCGTCGCGAGATCATTGAGCTGGGACTGCGGCATCGCGGCAAGCACGACGAAATGCTGCGCGCCTTCTGCGCCGGACAGCAGTTCCGCTTCGACATCCTGATGGACGTGGGCGGCTTCCGCGATATGCACCGCCATCGGCGCTGCATCCAGATTGGACAGGAATTCACCACCAAGCACGGTTACGACGTCCCGGATGAAGTGGATGCGGCCGGAGCACGAGGAAGCTACGACACCGTCATGCGGGGCACAGCGAGCGCTGTTGAACAATTAACTGTGCGCCCCGGAACGGAAGCGAAAGAATATGCCCAGTACGCGATTCCGCTGGCATTCCGCAAGCGCACATTGTTCAAGATGGATTTCGCTGAAGTAGCTTACATCTCGGAGCTCAGAACAGGGCCGGCTGGTCACTTCTCCTACCGCAACGTGGCCTATGCAATGTACGAAGCCGTGGCGAAAAAGTATCCGGCGCTGGCGAAGTATTTGACAGTGACGGACGTGCGCGAGCCGGTGGATCTGCTGAAGCGATAACCGAACTAAGCCTCGTTTCGAGACATGCATGCACATGCATGTTAGGATTGGATATGCGGACTACCGTAGAAATGAAGCCGCAACACCGCAGTGCATTATTGGCATTAGCCGCACGCCGTGGCGAGAAAGGCTTCTCCTCTGTCCTCGCCGAAGCGATTGAGGAGTATCTTAACGAGGAAAGGACGCGGGTTCAGCGACGGAAGGAAGCATTGTCGCTTGCAGGGTCCCTCTCGGCCGACGAGGCTAAGAGCCCTCCGCAGACTGGCGTTGATTATCGCCGACACTGATGTCCTGATCGACTATCTTGCGGGGACGCAACCTGCCGCGGACCAGGTTTTGGCGTATGCCGAGTCCGACAGCCTGCAAACCAGCGCTATCACATGCTTTGAGCTTCTGAGCGGTGCGCGGTACGGCAAACGCGGGGACACAGTAAGACGTCTGGTGGGCGCAATTCCGGTCCTCCCACTAGATCGCGAGTTAGCGGCTAGGGCCGCGGACGTCCGTCAACGGCTGTCGCGGGGCGGCGTCTCCATCGGAATGGCCGACAGCTTGATCGCCGGCATTGCCCTGGTAAATAACCGGCCATTGCTGACCCGCAATCGAAAACACTTCGAGAATGTGAAAGGTTTGCGTTTGGTTGCGCTTGGGCAATCCACCAATTAACGAAATCGCTTACGTATACATCACCTTTCGGTCGCCCTTCACAATCCGTCCCACCGTAAAAGCTTTCTCCCCGGCGCGCTCCAGCAGAGTCTGAGCCTTCTTGAACTTCTTCGACGGAACCACCAGCAGCATGCCCAATCCCATATTGAAGGTACGCAGCATCTCATCCCGCGGCACATTCCCGAGTTGCTGCAGGTGTTCGAAGATGGGCGGCACCGGCCAGGAATTGATCTCGATCACCGCCGCCATGCCCCGCGGAAGAACGCGGGGAAGATTTTCGGTAATGCCTCCGCCGGTGATGTGAGCCATCGCAGAAACGCATTCGCCATCCGCCAGCAGACGCTTCACCGCCGGCCAGTAGCTCTTGTGAGTCTTCATCAGCTCGTTGCCGACTTTGCCTTTGAGCTCGTTCACGTAGGACTCGGGCGTGTAACGGGCGACTTCAAACAGCAACTTGCGGGCGAGCGCATAACCGTTGGTGTGCAGCCCATTCGAGGGTAGCCCTAAAATCACGTCGCCGACCTCGACCGCCTTCCCGGTGATGATGCGCTCGCGCTCGACCACACCAACGATGAATCCGGCAAGATCGTACTCGCCTTCAGGATAGAAGCCCGGCATCTCGGCAGTTTCGCCGCCGATCAGGGCACAACCGTTGTGCTTGCAAGCCTCGGCTAGGCCTTCGATCACTTTCTCTGCGACCTCCGGTTCGAGTTTACCGGTGGCGAGATAATCCATGAAGAAGAGCGGAGTTGCACCCTGCACAGCGATGTCATTGACGCAGTGGTTCACCAGATCCGCCCCGATCGTGTGATGCACCTTCATCTCGAAAGCGACTTTCAGTTTGGTGCCGACCCCGTCCACACTTGAGACCAGCACAGGGTCGATATATTTTGTCTTGTCAACGGCGAACAAGCCTCCGAAGCCGCCGATCTCGCTGAGTACGCCCCGCGTGAAGGTTTTATGGGCGAGGTACTTGATCCGCTTCTTGGTGCGGTTGGCGCGGTCAATATCGACCCCGGCGTCGGCGTAAGTAATAGGTGCGTCGTTCGCTGGACTTTGGGCCACGAGTGCTGGTTCCCTTTAAAGGTTGCGGGGTAATGCTGGGCTTCGTGCTGCTCGAAAGGAGCGTTTAAGTGCGGCTCATTGTAGCATGTTCGCGAGTGACTCTGCGGAGCTGCCGGAGTGGCTATGAAACGTCTTTAAAGACCGCCGATAAGCTCTGGATACACTAACCCAGCGGCTTGCCAGCCGATGCGCTCGCGTGAACTTACTGGACTGCTCCCTAGCTGAAGGTCTAGAGGTCTCTCCGCCGCTAGTGGGTTACGTAAGTCGAAACGTAATAAAAAAGTATTCCGAACAGGGCTAATCCGGAAATACCGTACGCGGTAAGAACCCAGACACCGCGGCCTTCGCGGTGCGCTCCAGAAGATTGAGAACCACGTGCATCTGTCGAGGAATGACCCAGGGCCCGATTTTCCACGCAAACCTCCGAGGTTGGAAACATGGTGGCGCGGGAAGCGTCACGTTTTACCCCACACTGCCAACGGCAGGTGTTGATGGCGCCCAATGTTACTACAAAATCGGTTTCGGTGGCTGGGAAATAGGAGTGTCCTTGTCAAATTGATGTAAAATCTGCCGTAGCGCGTGACGACTGAGCGCTCCAATTCGGGAACTTTTCCACCAATTGTTTCATAATTCGCCTTTTCTTCGCTTAGACTCACATGTATAATTCGCACTGAACCATCCTTAACTACCTCCAAAGGAGCCACCAACGATGGCCGACGAACGAGCAAAAGCGATTGATCTGGCCTTTGCACAAATCGAAAAGCAGTTTGGCAAGGGTTCGATCATGCGGCTGGGATCGAAGGAAGCGATCGTCCCCATCGCCGTGATTCCCACGGGCGCGATTTCCTTCGACGCAGCCTTGGGCGTCGGAGGCTTCCCGCGCGGACGCGTGGTCGAAGTTTTCGGCCCGGAATCTTCGGGCAAAACTACAATCACGCTCCAGGTCATCGCTGAGGCACAGAAAATGGGTGGCATGGCGGCCTTCGTCGATGCCGAGCACGCGCTTGATCCCGGCTATGCCAAGAAGCTCGGGGTTGATGTGGACAACCTGCTGGTCTCTCAGCCGGACTACGGCGAGCAGGCACTGGAAATCACTGAGGCGCTGGTACGCTCGGGTGCGATCGACGTGCTTGTGGTCGACTCCGTTGCCGCGCTGGTCCCCAAAGCTGAACTCGATGGCGAGATGGGCGACAGCCATATGGGCCTGCAGGCCAGGCTGATGTCGCAGGCTTTGCGTAAGCTGACCGGAACGGTTTCGAAGTCGCGCACGTGTTTGATCTTTATTAACCAGATTCGCGAGAAAATCGGCGTGATGTTCGGTAACCCCGAAACCACGACCGGCGGCCGCGCCTTGAAGTTCTACTCGTCGGTGCGCATTGATATTCGCCGCATTGCCGCGATCAAAGAGGGCGACGTAGTAACCGGCTCACGCACCAAAATCAAAGTGGTGAAAAACAAAGTAGCCGCCCCCTTCCGCGAAGCCGAATTCGACATTATGTACGGGGAGGGGATTTCGCGCGAAGGGGATCTGCTCGACATCGCTGCGGTTCATAACATCGTGGAAAAGTCTGGCGCATGGTACAGCTACAAGGGAGAACGCATCGGACAGGGCCGCGAAAACGCGCGCGCCTTCCTCAAAGAAAACAAAGACACGCTGATCAAGCTTGACGCTGAAGTGCGAAAGCAACTGGGATTGACGCCGACGGCGGCTCCAGCCGCCGTCCCAGCGCCAGCTCAAAGCGCGTCGCAAGGTGGGCGCGTGACAACCATGCCGAGCGCAGCTCCGGAAGTGGCAAAGCTACCTGCTACACGGCGTTAGACCGCATTGGTTTCCCTACCATGGAGTTGTCATCCCGAGTAGCGCGAGGGATGACTGTATTAAAGGTGAATTGAAATCATGAGCGGCGAAAGGCACTACTACGTTTACATACTTGCTAATCCGTCCCGCACTCCTGACACTGGTATGACCAACAATCTCCGACGACGGCTTGATGAACATAAACGAAAGCTGGTCCCCGGTTTCACTGCTCGATACAACATCAATCGCCTCGTCTATTTCGAGGTCTTCGAAGATGTGCGTAATGCGATCGATTGTGAGAAGAAAGTCAAATCTTGGACCCGAGCAAAACGAGTCGCGCAAGTCGAATCCAAAAATCCCAAGTGGGACGATTTAAGTCGCGACTTGGATCAGCCCCAGACATTTCGTCTCGTCTCGTAGGAATCGTAAGCGCTCGCGGGCAAGAACCAGATCCTCCGCTCGGGATGACAACGCGTTTACGGGCTGAAGCAGCAAACCGAGAATTTGCCGGAGGATCGACGCTCAAGATACCCGCTTAGCGCACCAGCCATTCGGTCACGGCGTGCATCTGGTTGAGCACCGAACCGTAGGTCGCAACCACCACGACGACCGCTGCTGCCGCGGGTAACACATACAACCAGCTTCGATGGGTTTGCGGTTTCCGCTCCTTTTTCCACGCAACCAGCCGTTGCACTCGGGCACGTAGCGCGGTCGAGCTGTGCAGCAACGCCATGGTCAGCTCACCGGAAGATTGGATCGCGCCCAGTCTTGAGACCTTGATCAATGCGGCGGCGAGATCGAGCGCATCAGGGAAGCTCGATACGGCGGCATCGTCGGCGGCCATCTCGGTTTCCTCCGACCAGGCGTGCTCCAAACCCGCCATCGCCGGAAACACAGAAAAACGGAAGACAAGTTTCTTCAGGTTGTCATAGCGGAGCGCGTGCGCGATCTCATGCCGCAGCGCCGTCCGGAGTTCGGCTGGATTCAGCATGGCAACGGCAGCATCAGAGACCAGTACCTTGGGGACGCAGACACCCGCGACGGTTAGAGTCGGAGCGTCGTTGCCAGTGCGAAAAATAGGGACAGCCTCGCCGGACTCCGTGACTTGAGACTCCATCAGCATCGAGCCGTCCAGCCACTTCACCAGTGCCCGCGAGGCCCTCAGTTGAGCCATCCACGCACGAGCAAGTCCGACCCCAATCAGGATCAAACAACAGAAGCCAAGCGCGAGGGGAGCGCTGCCGATCGCTTCATTAGTCGAGCGCGGTTCCAGGAGCAAAAAAGATGGCAAAGTAAACCCCAGCGTTACCAAGGAAGACAGCGCGAGTGGCAGCACACGCAGAATGAACAACAAATCAGCCGAGCTACGGGCCGAGCGCGGTCGAAACCAGCGTCGTATCAGATTCCACCCCCGAGAAACCACCAGAGAGAGGGGCACGTACAGCAGAATGAATACGGCGAGCGAAACTCCGACGCACCGCGCTGCAAACATCAACGGTTCTCCCTACTCCGGAGTTCGCTCCGACGCTCGCGACGCTTCTCATCCAGCAAGCGCTGCAGATCATCCAGCAGACCAGCATCATGTTCGCTGACCGCTTCGACCAGGTATGACAGCGGAAGCGCAGCCGCTTCGCCCGAGCCCAGCAGTTGCCGGACGGTCTCGCCCACCGCCGCTTTTTCGAGTTCTTCCTGCGTGTATCGCGGGGAGTAGCGAAAGGCTCGGCCCTCAGCAGAGCGGTTCAGCAGTTGTTTTTTGTAAAGCCGGTCGAGGGTTGTCATCACCGTTGTGTAGGCGAGGTTGATGCCGCCGGCATCGAGCATCTCGCGAACCGTCGCGCTTCCCCGCATCCACAACGCGGAAAGCAGTTCCTGCTCCAAGGGTCCGAGCTGGGTGCTCGGAGAACGTCGCAGCAGACTAAAAATCCGTTTCATACTCACCCACCAGGCAGCCTAAATTCAAAGTTCCGGCGGAACGAAACCGCCATTGGCAACGCCGCTCCACCATGCCGTCCAGGGGTTCAAGTTACCCGAGAACCGGGCAAATCGCAAGGAGAGAAAAGCCGCGTCTGTCCTCTGCCCATGAAGGAATTGCCGGAACAGGTGACAAAAGGTATGGTCTGCTGTCAGAATTGAATGGGTACCCGGCCAGATGCAATTCGTGAACAACGGAGGATCTTGATGGCACCCCAACGCGGCACCTCGAACTCTAACAGGCCCGGAGGGACTAACCCGCCCACCTTATTGGAGAGTTCGTTTGAAAGAGTGGTCGATTCCCTGAAGCTCTCGCCCGAACAGTACCAAAGCTCGTCCGAACTCCGAGAGTGGGTGTTGCAAAACAAAGACCACAAGTATGTCCCCCCAGACCTGCTGAAGGCCTTTGGATTCCAGGTCAATCTGGAACCTTGAGTTCTCCCTTCTGTTGGCCCATTCTGCACTTGTAACCGAGGGAGGGGACGGCGCGGTAAGTTAATTCCTTTCACGGGACCGTATCGGCAGCTGGAATCTCGTCCAACTTCACGGTTATGTGGTCACCCTCTTCGACGTGAACCGCTTTGCCACGGTCTTCATATTGCGCAAGAAATTCGGGGTCGAAGAAGGCGTCTCTGTCGACCTGCTCCCATGCGAAAAGTGTGTAGTTGCCGGGCATGATATTCCGCAGAACAAATCTGCCCAAGTGATCGGTGAACGCCTGCCGGTAATAGTTCGGCTGAGCGCGCTGCTTCCCGTCCGGCACCAGTGCCACCACGGCGCTGGGAACGGATTGTTCGTCACTCTCCACAGTGCCATCCACGCGGCCAGCGCCGGGGTTCAAGACCAGTTCCAGGGTTAGCGGAGAATGTCCTCGGATAACAGTTATGCCGACTTCGAACGTATCGCTGGCATCACTTGACCTGAGATAAAAGCCTGCCGGCACAGGGAAAAAATTGATACGGTAGCTGCCTTCGGGAACTTCGCGGAAAATGAAAGTCCCATCGGGCTTTACCGAGGCGTTGTCAATGTCGGGCGTGAGGCTGGCCAGGGACTGAGCTTCCTGCGGTTCCAAAACGCCCACCATGCTGCCGATCTCTTTGCTGAAATCTTCGGCGGTCTTGCCCTCAACCCGAATATGCCCAGTCACATCCGCCCCCGGACTAACGACGACATCTACATGCTCAACGTCGGTCTCTTTGACGTCGACGGACGTCCACCCCCACATAGTTTTCGGTTCTTTCGGCGTGCTCGGTTGTTGAGCCACCACGACGTAGGACCCGGGAGGCACGCCGCGAAACTCAAAGGCGCCAGCGGAGAAGCTCCTGCCCGGCGAAAAAACCGCTTCCCCCTGATCGCTCAGCAGTGTGACTTCAGCTTCGTTGCTCGGCGAGGCGGTTCGAGCGTTGATGACTCGGCCTCGAACGTGTACAGTGCGCACAGGTACGAGATTCATATCGATTCCTGCAAGTTCATCCCCGGCGCGAACTACGAGGGCGATCGCGTGGGCTCGGTCGTTCGCAGCGGGATAATAAGCAGGCACGTAACTCTTACCGCTCTCCGCCACGGGCTTTGATGAAGCAGGAGGCTTGAAGTAAAGACAGTATTTACCCGAGGGCAGGCCCGTGATCCGATATTCACCCGCTTCGCTGGTTGCAGCACGTGCTACGTCATGAAGCTCGTGCCTACCGCGCCGATAGGAGGATTTCATAGCCTGCACGGAGACACGGCGAAGCGGTTTGCCGGCTTCGTTAGTGATATGGCCGGAGATCGAAGCATTGGGCAGCAACCGAACAACGACATCGTTAACATGCTGGCCCGGAGCGACCAATAGCGATTTCCCCCGCAAGTCTCCGAACTGGGACTTCACGTAACCGTCGTGAGATGCCAAAACAAGATATCGGCCTGCCGATAAACCCTCAAACACGAACCGGCCGTTGGAATCGGTGCTCGCAGACACGGATGGCGCAGCGGGAGCGGGGTCATTCGGCAGAGCCATAACCCCCAGCTTGACGACTGCGCCCTTCAGTGGCTCCCCACTCACCGCATCGATTACTGTCCCTCCGATCGTGCACTTGTCCTGAGGCAGCGTTCCGTTTTGCGCGCGTACATGAACCGCATAGAAGACGGAGAGCGCTATTGGGACGACCATCAGGAAGGGTAGCTTCATGGCGATTACTGTGAGTTTATCCGAATGGGATGCGCAGAGGTACTCGTACTTCGAAGCCGGAGTCCGGATGGATTTCCCCTACGGCGAGCCACTACTCATTCCGAAGAGTATTCATGGGATCAATCCCGCTTGCCCGCCTCGCTGGGAGGTAAATGGCCACGCTTGCCGCCATCAATAGAGCCAGCGGCGCAACCGTGAATGTCAGTGGATCGGCGGCCTTGATCCCAAATACAAAACTCGTCAGCAGTCGAGTCAGAGAAAAGGCAACAACAAATCCCAGCGCCAATCCCGCCCCGACGAGTCTGGCCGCTTGCGCAAACACAAGTCCCAGAACATCTCTTTTCTGCGCTCCCAACGCGATGCGAACTCCGATTTCGTGATTGCGCTCGTTGACCATGTACGAAATCACGCCGTAGATACCGACTACCGCCAGAATCAGAGCCACCGCGGAAAATGCACTCAGCACGGAGGCTGACAATCTCTGCGGCGACATTGAGCGCGTAACCAACTCAGCCATCGACTGCACGTTCGCGACTGGTAACTCGGGGTCAACCGATCTCACGGCTTGCTGCAGCTCATTCGACAAGCTCCACTCATCGCGATTGGTTCGCAGCACGAACGACATGGTCAGCATAGAAGGATACGGCTTCTGCTTGTACGGAACATACATTTCGGGCCCCGGCGAATCGCTGAGCGCGAACTTCTTCACATCGCCCGCCACGCCAACGATGGTCATATTGTGCCACCGAGGATCCGGCAGTCCCATCAGATGGCCAACCGGGTCTTCTCCCGGCCAGAACTGGCGAGCCATCTCCTGGCTGATGATTACGGCCGGAGGTGCGGTGGCGTCGTCGGCATCCGTAAAAGCCCGGCCCCGCACGAGCAGCACGTTTGCGGTTCTGAAGTAGTCGGGGCTAACGATCGTGTAGGACGCAATCGGCGTGTCTTCCGGCCTGACCGGGGGCCGGTTATTGATCACGAAGACGGTTTCTTCCTGCGTTCCGCCCAAAGGGAGCGGCTTGACGACGGCGGCCGATTCAATTCCCGGCACCGCAGGCAGGCGTTCCAGGATTCGTTGATAGATCGCCGTAATGGCGTCGCTGCTGGGGTATTTCGATGCGGGCAGCGTGACTTCCATCGTCATCAGCTGGCTGCTTAGGAATCCGGGATCGGCCTTGAGAAGATCAATAAAACTTCGAACCAGAAGTCCTGCGCCAATTACAAGTACGAGAGACAAGGCAATCTGAGCCGCTATCAGCGCACTCCTGAAAGTCTTTATATTCTGCCCAGAAAACTTCTGCTCGCGGCTTTTCAGGTAGTCAATCAGATTGGAACCGCTCAGCTGAAGCGCCGGAAATAATCCAAAAAGCATGCCCACAAAGAATGCCAGCCCGGTCGCAAAAGCGACAACTGAGATGTCGAGATGGGCATCGATAAGCCGTGGGAGGTAGGGCGAAAACAGGTTCTTCACAACATTGACGATGACAGCTGAGAGCCCGAGACCTAGCGCAGTTCCGAACAGTGCCAAGAGCAGGCTCTCCGTGAGCAATTGCCAAATCAAGTCCACGCGTCGAGCACCCAGTGCGGAACGCACCGCGAAGTCCTTGATGCGACCCAGTGATCGGGTGAGCAGCAGGTTCGATACGTTGCCACAGGTGATGAGCAAAACAAATAGCACTGCGCCGGCAACCATCAGCAAGCGCGGCCTGGCATCCCCTTCTACCTGGGTTCGCAATGGAACCAGTTTGAAATTCGACCACCCTTTCCATCTTGAATCCTGTTCGATCAACCTACGGTTGACTCGCGACAAATCGGTCGCGGCTTGCTCCCGCGAGATGCCTGGTCGTGCTCGGGCGATCAGCGCCAACTCTGAAGGGCCGCGCGGCACCGACGGAAGCGCGAGTGGGACCCACAACTCAGCCTGTTTGGGAAACTGGAAGCTCTTCGGCATTTCAGCCCCGCGGGGAAATGTGAATCCCTCCGGCATCACACCGATAACCGTATATGGCTCGCTGTTCAGGCGGATGGTCTTACCCACCAGCGCCGAATCGCTGGCGAATCGCCGCCGCCACAGGTTGTAACTGATTACGACTTCATGATCCTTTCCCGGATGATCTTCTTCGGCGAGGAAAGTTCTCCCGCTCCGAGGTTGAATCCCAAGCACCTTGAAAAAGTCACCCGATGCTCTGATCCCATCCACGCGCTCGGCGTCTGTTTCCCCACTCAAGTTGAACTGATCGCTCTGAAAAGCCGAGACATGTTCGAAGGCGTGCGTGTTGGCGGCAATGAAATGAAACTCGAGCCCGTGCATTGGTGTTTCGTCGAACCCAAGATTCATCTGCGGAGGAGGCACCTCCCAAACCGTAAAGACTCTGTCGGCGTCAGGAAATGGAAGCGGCTTCAACAAAACAGTATTAACAATTGAAAAAACCGCAATGCTTGCGCCCATTCCGAGGGCCAGGATTCCCACTGTCAATGTGGTGAACCCCAGGTTTTTGCGCAATCCTCGCAACACTCCGCGGATTTCCTCCCAAAACATTTCTCCTACCTCACGTTTAAGAACTTGGAGCTCAATTGGACATTGGATTCCATCAGGGCATTTTGGTTAGCAGGCAGAAGGGAGCCGTTTTTCGAGGCGAATCAAGAGCCGTGGACAAACGAAAAGGGCGGCGGCTGGTGTAAAATCTTTGAGTCAACCCCAATCCGCTGCGGCAGGAGTGATGCAGCGGATTTCCAACCGTCGGGACGTGGCTCAGCCTGGTAGAGCACTCGCTTGGGGTGCGAGGGGTCGGCAGTTCAAATCTGCCCGTCCCGACCAATCAACAACATACGCGGTTTTCCTCCAATCGTTGACTACTTGCCTGGAGGAAACATGGAACCACGTTTCGAGCTGTTCATCCGCGAACGTCAATACCTCACGAACGTCTCACCCTCGACACTGGAATGGTACAAGCACAGTTTTAAATGGCTCCGCACCGAGGCACCGGCACAAGATGAATTGAAAGACGCCGTGCTCAGGATGCGCGAGAAGGGGCTGAAGGCTACAGGCTGCAACTCTGCAATCCGTGCGATAAACGCATACCTGAAGTGGAGCGGATCACCAAAGTGACGCGGTAAAGTTACGTCTTAGATATTCGCTTGATACCCATGCAAGACGACGATTACGAACGGATGGATGAATTCCGCGAGATGGAAAACGCCCTGAACTAGAGCAGCCGCCGGAGAAACGCGAGATCGACCGTATCGATTAGTTGATTAATCATCTCACCGGTGTACGGCGCGTCGCGGCGCGGCGACCAGGTTGAACAGAGGGCGAGGGCGAAGAGGACTCCGAGGACAAAGACAGCGATCGTCATTTGAGGGACCTCACTCGCATGCTGACACAGAGTTGCAGTTACAGCAAAGTTCGTTGGTAACCACGCCGAAGGTTACCTCCTATTGTTACCGCCGGTGATCTCTCGGCTCATCGGCCAGCCACCAGCCTGCGAGAGTTACAAACACTATTGCTAGCATCCACACGGTTACGGTCTGCATTTCCTGTCCTTTTGAGGGGGACGATTCGATCATTGCACAATCGGACATTACTTCAATATGTCTTTGGTAACGTGGTCTTTGGTTACGACTCCTTGCACAAAAAGGATACTCGCCTTAGAATTCGCAACGGGAGTGAAAGCCTCGTAGGTGCTTGATTCTCGGGACGTGGCTCAGCCTGGTAGAGCACTCGCTTGGGGTGCGAGGGGTCGGCAGTTCAAATCTGCCCGTCCCGACCAATTCCATCAGCTAGAACGCCTTTTGGTTTTATGCAGCCGTAGGGTCATTAGTTCTTCGTCGGCGTACGATTCGCCCACCTTCAGCGCTTGCGGCTCTCGGCCGTAGATTTGAAAGCCCAATTCCAAATATAGCTTTCTGGAGGCGGTCTGTCCGCTGGCGACGGCGAGTGTTACCTGTTCCAGTTCCGATTGCAGTTGGGCCCGGCGCAGAATTTCCTCCATCAGCGCTCGTCCGATGCCTTTTCCGCGATGCGCGGCTTTGACGTATACGCCCCAGATGCGGGCCTTGTGCCTGGTCTTCTCTTCGGGAGAGCGGAAGAATCCCGCCATGCCGACGAGTTCGCCGTCGACGAATGCGCCGAGCACGAAGCTTTCGCCCTCACGTGGAGCAAGGCGGGCCTTCACGGAGTCCCGAGTGGTCGTCCGGTGGGCGCTGGCTGACGAAGAAAAAGCCATCGCTTCGGTTTCGAGGGCTTCCAGTCGTAGTTGCCAAAATGCTTCCGCGTCCTGCTCACCCAAGGTTCGAATCTGCATGGACTGAGTTTATCCGGACAATCAGATTCCGGAAACTCACTAACGGAACAACGGCGATCGAGAGAGCGCGGCGACGACGATGAGTAGCAAAGGAACAAAGAGAATGAACCCGGTGGCCGCCAGCAGAATCTCGCTGAACAAGTCCGGTTTCAGGAGGTCATGAGGGTGCGCTGTAGGTTGCGGACGAATCATGCATGCTCCTATTCGAACCGGATAGTAGATGCGTGAAAGGTTGACTCGTCCTTCCGCTACCAGAAGTAGGTTCAATTTTTACTAGCTAAGCGCGCGATTTCTACAGTGATTTCCTGACGCGGTCGATCCTGTTGATGCCGTTTTCGGCGAGATTCAGCTGTCCTCAGGCTACCTTCCGGCGGATTTCAGCAACTAAGGTGGTCGCGCTGTAAGTGGGCGTGGGAAATCGAGGAGGCTCTATGAAACCAGCTAGCCTGAAGAAGTGCGCACACGTTCTGTGCAGCTGCAATGCCACCGACAAATACTGCAGCGAGGCATGTAAGGACTCCGACAGCAGCGAAAGCAAAACTGCCTGCGGCTGCGGCCATCCGGGTTGTGACGCTACGGTCACGGCGGATATTCATGCGCCAGTTTCCCGACCATCAGTTTTGTGAGCGCCAGGTCTCTGAGCTTATCTCGCCGTGTTCGTAGATTCGTTGCGAGATTTGCGGACGTTGTTCAGATTTCAAACTTGGCAAATCCGTCAGCAAACGAAATGGAGGCAACACCAATGAAGCTACTGACAGTTTTCAGCACAACCATATTGGCTGTACTTGTTGGAATCTCCGCTCCTGTCTTTGCGCAGGACGAGCCGCATCCGCAGGAGGAAAAACGGACAGCGCCGGACGACAAAGCGGCCCACCCGGACAAGCAGGAAGACAAACAGGTAGACAAGGACAAGGAGAAGGAAAACAAACAAGTCGACAAAGAAAAAGACAACAAGCAAGCCGTGCAGGAAAACACGCAGGACGAGAAATCGGCGCATCCGGAGGAGCAGGGAGAGCGGCGGGAAGGAAAAGAAGGCGGTCGTATTCCTGAAGACCGTTTTCGGGCTAACTTTGGCCGGCAGCACACGTTTCAAGTCGGCCGGCCGGTCATCGTCGCAGGAGCTCCTCGCTTCCAGTATGGCGGCTATTGGTTTGTAATCGTTCAACCTTGGCCAGTGGGTTGGGCTTACACGGACGTAGTCTACGTCGATTACATCGACGGCGGATATTACTTGCTGAGCCCGGTGCATCCTGGGATTCAGATTTCAATTAACGTTCTTTTGTAAGGTGATTGCGGAAATGACAAAGGCCACGCCGAGAACTGAGCGTGGCCTTTTGATTATTTAGTGCGCTTCGTTGATGTTCGCTTCGTTCATCTCTGCGTTCGAGGGCCTGATCGGGGTGCCGGCGGCCACTACCGGAACGGTTGTCGCGGGAAAATCGACAGGCTGGATCTTCACCGTGGAAAGCATCCAATTCAGCTTACGAAAAACTTCATTCTGATCTACCGGCTTAATGGCTGGCTTCACAGCCGGCTCGACGCCGAGCTTGATCTCATCCGGAATTTCTTCCGTGGCGGTTTCCAGCCCCAGCGCGAATTCGTAACAGCTTCCGTTCTGGAAGACGTGATAGAACTTCACATCAGCCTGGTTGTTCTCTGCTTCGGAGTACGCTTCCACCGCTTCGAACTCGGTGGCGCCAACTCTTGTTTTTGATGTCGTGATTTCGAGATCCGTCTCTTCCGGAAACGCGAATTGCTCACATTCCGCGGCGGTCAGCTTGGGATTTACACTTACATTAAAGAATGCGGTGTTGAAGTCTGTGCCGGCAAATAGTTTGCGCGGCAGCTCGACCGTGCTGATGGTGGTTCCGCCGGGCTGGACGAAATTCATTTCGAGTGGTCCTAACCCGTCCAATTCCAGATTCGCCTCATCGTCTTCCTTCAGGCTGTCGTAAGTGGGATAGCGAAACGAGACCCCATAAGCAGCATTCGTGTAGGTAGACGCTGACAGCTTTCGCTGACGTGACTTCTTTTTCGCAGGCGGCTGGCTTGGCACCGGCGTGGATGTTGCAGCGGGAGCCGTCGAGATCGGTGCCGACGGCTGGCTGGCGACGCTCTGATTCGGTGTCACAATGGCAGACGTTTTGCCTGATTCTTTCGAGCAACCGCTCTCCAACAAAAAGACTCCTAGCAGCGAGGTTGCAATCAACGAACTGGCGAGTGCGACCGCCTTTTGTTTGTCGCTGGGCTTTTTTGGAGTTGGATGTTGTGTGTCCGGTCTGTTGCGTGGTGTTTTTCCTGCTGGCTGTGTTGCAGGTTTCTTGTCTGGATTTCCTGATAACCCGAGTTGTGTAAAGTGCGCCATATTGGCCTCCTGTGCTGGTTTTCCTCCAGTCGGCAACAGTAGGAGCAAGATGGCAGCCGTTGCGAAATGGACTGATTCCAAGCGGGTTAGGGGAACATGGCTCAGAAACGGCGCGGATCGGTGGAGACACTGTGGCGGCCAGGACACGATGGTCGACTCTCACGAACGGAACGAGTACGTGCGGGCTGGCGGGACTTGGCTAAAGACTGGCAACCTTGTTCTTCGGCGCTCAGTCTATTCCAGAATGCGCTTACCGTGGACTATGGCTGCTACAGTGACAACTCCGCCTTCGACGCGGTAAGCAATTAACTCACGAATGTTCTCGTCGTCGAGTTCCGGTACCTTTCGGCCGGACCGGGGAAATCTCTCAGAGTTCGAGTCAGGGTGACAATCTTTCTCGTCAATGCGCTTGCGTAGGAAGGAGAATCGGAGGCGATGTAAGTGGCGATGGCTTCTCCGTCGGCCAGAGCACGGGCTGACCACATTGCCCGGTGAGCCATTTGCTCAGCCGCTTTTCCACATCTTCCTGAGATAGCGTGCCATGCTGCCGGGCGTCATCCAGCCCACGCCGCACCTTGTCGAGAACGTAAAGACGGTATTGGATGTCCTCGAGCGAACAGTTCTCCGGAAGCTTATGCAATAGTGACTCGACTTGTTGCTTCGCATTGCTTATCGCTAGCTTAGCTAGTCCAACGAACCTAGGATAACATTCTGCAGAGCCAGCCACGCTGCAAGAGCAGCGTGGCTTATTCTCTCGCAGGGTTCTTCGACCTAGAAAAGCGCGGTTGGACGCCGCTTCCATGCCTTGCCTTTTTCCGTAGCTGTCTTCTCCACGTCGTTCACATAGGCGCCAGCTTGGGTCAGGAGATGGTGTAGATCGTTGCCAACGCTGATGAAGGTGAATCCCTTTTCCAGGAACTCGCCAACGCGCGCGGTGCCGAAGAGGAAGAGTCCGAGAATGACTTTGTTCTTGCGGGCCTGTTCGACGAGCTTTTGCGTGGCTGCTCCCAACTCCGGCGAGGTGTACATGTGGGGGAACTCATATTTCTCGTAGAGACCCATCGACATGCACAAATCGTTCTGGCCGAGGAACAAAATATCGACCCCGGAGACGGCGGCGATCTCGGCCATGTTCTCGATGCATGAAGCGGTTTCCACCTGCAGCGCGACAATGAGGTTTTTGTTGGCGTTGCCAGCGTAGCCAAGCAGACCGGCCTTGTTCATGCTGCGCTGCGGAAAGTACACCGAGCGCGTGCCGGTCGTCGGATATTTGTTGCAACTCACGGCTTGCCGCGCTTCCTCCGCGTTGTTGATGTAGGGAATGAGAACCCCATCAGCGCCCAGATCGAGAGCCTGCTGAATACCAGGACGGTCGTCGTACCCGCCAACGCGGACAATGGACTTGGCTCCGCCGTTGGCGATGGCCGCCAGCATAGCCGAAAGTTTCTCGTGGTCCATGGGCCCGTGTTGGGTATCGACCAGCAACCAATCGTACCCGCTGTGGGCCAGTTGCTCGGCGACGGTGGGGCTATGCGCGTTCAGGAACAGACCCAGCTTGGGCGTGCCTTCGCGCAGTTGCTGTTTAAACTCGGCGCCACTGAAGACGGCTTCGGGCATATGAAGATTCCTCCTGAAGAAAGTTCCTTAGTTTAACCTACTTGGCGATGCATGTGCGGAGGGCCAGTTCTTTGTTCTGACCGAGGCTGACTCGGGGGAATGAACCTCATGAGCCCGCTACTCGAACTGCTTTCGGAAGTTCGCAAGTTGTTGTTTCAGGTCAGCTACTTCTTTTCTGAGGTCAGATATTAGGGTTTCCAGGTGCGTTATCCGGTCGGCGTCGTGCGAGTTGCTGGCCACAAACGCGGACGAGGGCGGCTGCGCGACATCGGCAGCGTCTTCCACGTCACCCGCCAGCAGATGTTTGTAGCGGGATTCTTTGGTTCCGGGTTGTCTAGGGAGAACTCTGACCAGCGGGGGGTCGCTCTGCATCATGCGCTGCACGGTGGATTGCACTTCAGTCAGGTCTTCGAAGCGATGCATGCGCTCGGTGCGGCCGCGGAGTTCTCCAGGCGTTTGAGGGCCGCGTAATAACAGCACACATAGGACGGCGGTCTCGCCGCGAGTGAAGTTGAAGGCCTCCTGCAGCCGATGCTCGTACTTGGTGACCCGGCTGTCGGCGCTGCCGGTCGGGCCGGCGAGACGTTTTTCCTGGAGAGTGCTCAGAGCTTCCCGCACTGCCCCTTCATCCAGGTTCATTACCGGGTCGCGGTTGTTTTTCTGGTTGCAGGCGTTGACCAGCGCATTTAAAGAAAGAGGATAGTAATCGGGAGTAGTGACGTCTTTCTCCACGAGCGAGCCCAGCACTCTGGTTTCGACGTCGTTCAGGATTATGTCCATTGTGCAATCCTTAAATTTGTTGCGCCGGCATCTTGCCGGCTGTCGCGAGGACATCCTGCCCTCGCCAGTGCGGGTGGGACTGCCCCCCCGACAGCCGCCGAGACAGCGGCGCTACCAGGTTGAATTCTAGTCATTGTACAGAGGTTATTCGCGGTCGAGCTTGACCGGACAGCTGGGGGGCTGGCCGTACCACAAAAACTAAGCCCTGCGGACAAATAGATTCCTTTAATCCGTCTTATAAGCTTTTTTGATTGGCAGCAGATGGTGCTCCGCGTTACCCTACCAAGTTCTGATCATCCCCGAAACATATCTGAGTTGTGTTTGCAAAACTAATAAGGAGATCCATGCCGACTGAACTGCGAAATTTCCTGGCCATCCCGTACGACGAACTGGAAGAGATGAACTTGAACGCTAAGGAACAACGCAAGAATCGTGTTGCCTTTCATAAGATTCAAGAGGAGCGCCTCGAATACCTGACCGAGGAAAAGCGGATCAAGGCCGTCACTGTGCTGTTCAGCGACCTTGAAGGCCGTCTGCACATGCTCGATTACGACAAGAAGTTTCTGATCAAGAGCTGGGACAATCTCACTTTTGATGGTTCGTCGATTCGCGGGTTCACGGCTCAGCGGGAGAGCGATCTGCGCCTCGGCATTGACTGGAGCGCCTTCTACTGGGGTCCAGCCGACGTGTTCGGCCCGGGCAAGGTGTTGGTTTTCGGCGATGTGATCGATAAGGGCGGCACGCCTTACAGTGCCGACATCCGTGGCATTCTCAAGACCTACGCCGAGGGGTTGTACAAAAAACACGGCTACACGTTGAATGCGGCCAACGAAATCGAGGGCTTTCTGTTTCTGGGGCCGGACGCGGAACGTCGCTACCACGAAACCGGCAAATTCGAATACGTCAACACTGGCGGCTATTACCATTCACTGCCCAGCGACGTGTTGCGCACCTTCATCGATACGACGGCGGAAGTGCAGCGCGCGATGGGCTTCCAGAATGAAAAGGATCACCCTGAAGTGGCGCCCTCCCAGTTCGAGATCAACTATGGCTACGGGGAAGTAGTGGCTGCGGCAGACCAGATTCAACTCTACAAACTGGTTTGCCGCCAGGTGGCAACCAAGATGGGTTGCACCGCGTCGTTCCTGCCCAAGCCGGTGGTAGGCGTGAATGGCAGCGGGATGCACACCAATGTGTCGATCAGCAAAGGCGGCAAGAATCTGTTCTGGGACGCGAAGGGCGAGGAGAAGCTGAGCAAAATGGGTTGGGAGTTTATCGATCGCATCCTCACCCACGGGAATGATCTTTGCCTGCTGCTGAATCCCAGTGTTAACGCATATCGCCGCCTGGACCCGCACTTTGAGGCACCGAACCAGATCAAGGCGTCGCCCACGGATCGCGGCTCAATGATTCGCATCCCGATTGGCAACGAGAAGAGCATGCGTGTAGAAGTCCGCTCGGTTGCGCCAGACGCGAATCCTTATCTAGTCATGCACTCGATCTTCAAGACCGGTCTCGACGGTGACACGGCGAAGATCAAGAATCTGCGGCAGGCGCAGCGCTACTTGCCGGATAATATTTATGAGGCGCTGACGAATTTTCGCAAGGCGGATTGGACGACGAAACTGCTGGGCGCGGATGTGAAGACTCGATATGCGGACTTGAAGCAGGCCTCAGCCGATCGCTGTCCGCGGTTGCTAGGAACGTTCGTCAAAGCTCCCGAAGTGCAGTATCACCATGACGTGTACAACCAGTTCCTGTGGAATTTGTTTTAACGCGCTTGGGCTGCAAAAAACAGGCCCGAGGATTGTTGGGCAGCAAAGCATGCGCGATCATAAGTAAAGAATAAGGGCCGGATTGATTAATCAATCCGGCCTGTTTCTTTTGTCACGCAAAACCAGGCTCGCGCTCAATGGCGCGGGTCATTTCTTTTTTAGAGGATGAAACTATGTCGCAGTTTCAAGGCAAGCGCTTCACTCACGAATACACTCACAACGTGGCTCCGCCCGAACAGTTTTCCCGCTGTTATGTCCAGTGCGCGAGGCGGATTGGGTGCCGGGATGGCGGTATCGTTTGATTTACTCTGAATCAGGCATCGCCCAATACGGTTGCGTCTTCATCACGCCGAACGAAGACGGCACCGAGACCACTTGGGTGGTCACTGATTACGATCCTCCATCCTTCCGCATTGCATATGCGTGGGTGAATCCCGGACTGGTGGCGGCCCTGCATCAAATCTCTGGCGATTGAGCGGGCCTCTCATCAGGCTAGGGACTCAGGCCCCGGTACCTGAGGTAATTCCGGACCGTCCGTGAACCGGCTCGATTATGACGTAGAATTGTTTATCGACGGATTACAGGCGCCTGGAAAGCGGATTGACGCGTCAGGGTGGGAGTGAGGACCGTGGCAGAGCGACTGATCCTTATGCCATGCGAGCGAATCACCGGAATTAGGATCGTCTTAGTACCTCCGTGCGACACAATTCGTTGAAGGCCGGAGCACGCGGCTGTCATAATCAACTGTTGACGGAGCGTGCTTCCTGGCCACAACCTCACTGACCACAGACTTTGAAGATCATTGGCTACCTGCGTCCGTTCTCTGCCTGCGCGATTACAGCCTGAACACGTTTCTGCATGATTTGGTCGCTGGCGTGACGGTGGGATTGGTTGCCCTTCCGCTGGCCATGGCGTTTGCCATCGCGTCCGGGCTCACGCCGCAGGCGGGAATTTATTGTGCGGTGGTGACGGGATTCTTGATTTCCGCTTTGGGAGGCTCAAAGACCCAGATCGGCGGTCCGACGGGCGCGTTCATTGTGGTGGTCGCGGGAATTGTAGCCGTGCACGGTGTGGATGGGCTGTTCATGTGTACGGTAATGGCCGGGGTTCTGCTCATCATTCTCGGAGTCACGGGAATGGGCACGGCCGTGAAGTTCATCCCGCGGCCCGTGGTCACTGGCTTCACCAATGGCATCGCCGTTCTGATTGCGAGTACGCAGCTCAAAGATTTCTTCGGATTGAAGATCGACAAAATTCCGGGCGTGTTCTGGCTGCGGATGGAAACGATCGCAGCCAACTTTCATACGCTGTCTTACACCGCGACTATTCTCGCCGTTGGCACCGTGGTGACCATGCTGGTCTGCAGAGCGATGTCGAATCGCATCCCTGGACCAATCGTTGCCATGCTCGCGGGTACGGTGGCGGTGGTCGTGTTCAAGCTTCCGGTCGAAACTATCGGGACGCGCTTTGGAGGAATTCCGAGCGGGCTGCCTCACATGGCCATACCGCACTTCCGTTTTGATCTCATTCACGGACTGCTTGGCCCCGCCTTTACGGTCGCGATGCTGGGCGCGATAGAGTCATTGATGTCGGCGGTGGTGGCCGACCGCATGAGCAATGACCATCACAATCCGAATGTCGAACTGATGGCGCAGGGCGTGGCCAACATTGTCTCACCCGTGTTCGGCGGCCTCCCCGCCACGGGGGCGATTGCGCGTACCGCGACCAATATACGTTCCGGCGCGAAGACACCGATGGCCGGAATCATTCACGCGCTGACGCTGGTCTGCGTCTTGCTGTTTGCCGCGCCGCTGACCAGGTATATCCCGATGGCTGTGCTGGCTGGAATTTTGATGGTCGTGGCTTACAACATGGGCGAGTGGCAGGAGATTCCACAACTGCTTAAACTGACCAAGACCGACATCAGTATCTGGCTGGTGACGTTCGCACTCACCGTGTTCGCTGACCTTACAGTTGCGGTCGAGGCGGGCATGATTCTGGCGGCCTTGCTCTTCATCGGCCGGGTCGCAAACACTACGACTGTATCTCAGGTCACCGACGACTACGTCGAAGACGGCCGGGTGCACATCCTGCAAGACAAAGACATTCCTTACTACGCGACCATCTTTCGTATTCACGGGCCGTTCCTGTTTGGGGCGACCGATAAAGTCGCGGTGATCCTGGAGAAGATCCATGAACTGCCGCACGTGGTCATTCTGCGCTTACGCAACATGACTGCGATCGATGCGACGGGGTTATACGCGTTGGAAGAAGTGGCGCGGGAACTGCACGCGGCCAATCGCACGCTGATTCTTTGTGGCGCCCGCGAACAGCCCGGTCAACTCATTCGTCAGGCTGAGTTTGAAGACCTAATTGGACGCGAAAATATTTGCGAGAACGTGCAAGAAGCTCTGCGGCGGGCAGAAGATGTTTTTGAAGGAATGGAGAACAAGGTCGCGGCGGGCGCCAAGTGAGTCGGTTCTCCCCCGAGGCCGAACTCATCCGCCTATTTCGACGCCCGCCAAGACCCAGCGGATTTTCAGCTACTTATGGCTCGCTGCGGCCGGCGGTGGCGCTGCCGACGTAATCCCCAAGTAGCTATTCACCGCTTGAGCCATTCGGGCTGTGCTTATCGCGATCTGTGCGACCGTCTGGCCCTGTCTTCTTAAAAGGTGGACTTGCGCTCTGTCAGAGAGCCTTACAGTGTACCTGCTGGCTCAATCTTGGGTCGTTGCTTGGCAGTTGCAGCGGGGGCAGTTGTGGCCTCAGGTTGCACAGTCGTAGTTTGTGCCGCCGCACCAAAGTCGAAAGCCGTGGCTCCAGAAATCGGAGCTACCATAATCGTTTCCTCCTTCAACCTACCGTTATTCAGGACTATCGGCGATCCTGCAGATAACGTTAGATCCGACCGATCGGCGCACCGCGTTGAGGCGAGCCCGCATCCTCTCCCCCTGTGAGATAGCCGGGGCAATCTCTACACTTGTTCAGCTGAGCGAGGCGATGTTCCAGGTTGCTATGCCACGCCTATGCCTTTATAGTCTGTGTGCAGTCGAGAGGATCTTCATGCTCCGAATGCTCTTGCACTGGTTTGTCAGCGCCCTGGCGGTATGGATCACTTCACGGGTGGTGCCCGGCTTTTATGTGGATGGCGCAGCCGCCGCGCTCATTGCAGCCGTCGTCATCGGCCTGGTCAACGCGACCGTTGGGCTATTCTTGAAGATCATTACCTTTCCTCTCACCATCCTCACCTTGGGCCTGTTCTGGTTTGTGATCAATGCCATCATGCTCGAACTAGCCTCGACTTTCGTACCGGGTTTCCATATAACCGGTTTCCGAGCGGCGTTTCTGGGCGGCATCGTGCTCACGCTGGTGAACATGCTGCTCAAGTGGCTGGTCATGCCATCACCGCAGAGATAGAGATATTGCACGGCGCCAACTCCCGACCTATTCTTCGCCCGTGCCAAGAGATTGTTCTGGCGGTTTTATTTTTGCTTTTCTGCTTGGCGTGTTACCGCCCGGTTCAACGGACGACGGTACAGCTTGAGGTCTACTTCGGACGGCGTGACCGTGACAGATGTTCGTTTTCCCAGCACGAGCATAGACGGTTTGCTCTGGTATCGTGCAGTCGTTCCCCCGGTGAACGCGGGCGAATTGCTTCCGCTTTTGTATCTGCTTCACGGTGCGAATAGCAGTCCGGCAGAAATAATGGAGCGCTCGGAACTCGTGAACCTAGCCATTGCCGCGCGGCTGATCGTGGTGATGCCAGAGGCAGACTTATCGTATTACACAAACGCCAAACACGAGAGGCATGCACGCTGGGAAGACGCGATTGTGCTGGAACTTCCGCGCGATGTCGAGGCCAGATTCCCAGTGATGAAGGGCAGCGAGCACACGGGAATTGCGGGGATTTCGATGGGAGGGTATGGTGCGGTGAAACTTACATTGAAGCACCCAGGGCGTTATGGATTCACGGCGAGCATGAGCGGGCCGATGGACATTACACGGCGCCGAGCGAGCGTGCGGCGCTGGGGGCAGACGTGGAGGATCTGGACCATCTTCGGTGTGCGGCCTAGCACAAGAAAGACGAAGATGTTTTTGAACTGCTCGATCTCGCATTGAAGAATTTCAGCGCGCAATGGTTCTTGTCGTGTGGACAAAACGATCCGCTGCACGCAGTGAACCAACGATTCGCGCAGCGAATGCCCGAGCGCGGAACGAATCTAGACTTGATCAACACGCCGGGTAGCCATGACTGGCAGGGGTGGAATGTGGCAATGCCGGGGATGTTTAAGACGGCGGAGAAGAGCTTGCGTTAGGAATTGCCGCAGCTTAATGGATCCTAACCTCGCGGTACCTTGCGCGGTTTGAGAGACTGCCAATCGTCCTCACTCAGCAATCTTCCCAGGGCGCTGAATTCGCCCGCGCCTTGCAGTTGTTCGCCGCCGTCCATCACTATCACATCACCGTTCATGTAGCTCGAGCCGTCGCTCACCAGGAATGCCGCGAGATTCGCCAACTCCTCAACGGTACCGAAGCGACGAAGTGGATTTCGCTCACGCGCAAAGTTTTCGAGCTCCGGACGCGGAAGCAAACGAGAGAACGCTCCTTCGGTAGGAATCGGTCCCGGAGCGATAGCGTTCATGCGGATGCCCCTGTCTCCCCATTCCACGGCCAAACTGCGGGTCAGTGCGATGACTCCAGCCTTCGCCATCGCCGAAGGTACGACATACGCCGAACCAGTCGATGCATAGGTTGCGGCAATGTTCAGGACGACGCCGGGGTGGGCGGCTTGCAACCACCTGCGTCCGCAAGCCATGGTCGCGTTGATCGTCCCCATCAGCACGATTCCAATCACGGCTTCAAATGCGCCTGGCGACAACTCTTCCGTGCGAGCCAGAAAGTTTCCCGCTGCATTGTTCACCAGGACGTCGAGTGGGCCATCTTTCCAGATTGCCGCTACCGTTTCTCCCAGGCTGGGCAGATCTCGAATATCGCAGGGGAAAGACCGAATCTTCCCCGGCGCCACGCGGCTCATTTCAGCTTCCGCCTCAGACAGAACTTGCTCGCGTCGTCCGCAGATGTAAACCGTGGCGCCCAGTTCCAGAAAACGGTGGGCCATGCCTTTCCCTAAACCTGTGCCACCCCCGGTGATGAGAATGCGTTTGTGGTGCAGCAGATCGGGTTGAAACATGCGGACTTCTCCCTTAACTCAGTGGACTGCGAGCGATTGTAATCCAGAAAGCTCGAAGGAACGGATCAGTTGGAGGGTGAGTCTTTACTTCTTGCTTACCTTGCGGCGAATGTCAGGCCAGAACTCTTTCACCACGTACGTGAGGGAGTCATACCCTACCTGCGTCCCCCAGACACTCGCGGTGTTCGACAGAGTGCGATCGGCGCTGGGATGGTAGCTGTAGGTGGAAATGGCAGCCGCCGCGGCGCTGCCGCAAATCTCGGAAAAGTTGAATTGCTGATGCCCGGAATCGGTGCGGGTGATAAAGATGCGGCCAACTGCGTATCGTGTTCGATGCCAAAATCCCCCCTCGCTCTCCTGGAAGAAACGAGGATCCTGATGAAGCATGGAGGGGAGAATGGCGCTGGTCATAAAGTTTTCGATAGTGCCATCGGCAGCGGCCAACCCGAAACGCTTTCCGTAGCCCTCAGCACCCTGTCCGTAACCGGGTTCGCTGTTTTCAGCTTGGCTAATGCCAGCGAGAGCAGCGTACCAGGGGATTTGAATGTAGTCGAAAGTGCCGCGAGCCACTACCTTGAATTTTTGCCCAACAGTCAGGGGCGGAACGTTGCCAACGTTTTCCAGAGTCAAAAAGTTCGGCAGCGCAAAGAAAAGCCGGTCCTTCGAGGTGGCCTCATCGGAGGTCTTCCTGCTGTCTTGGGCATCCTTGTTCTGAGCAGTTGGTGGGGCCTGCGTCGTCTGAGCTTGCGGTGTTGCCGGTGGATTGGAAGGGGCAGTTTCCTGGGCAGCCGAAGTGAGCAAGAACAACTCTGCAAGGACCAAACTCAGAAGCGAACAAAAAAGAGCGCGGGCTACAAAAGCCTTCAAATGAATATGTCTCCTGTAATTCAGGCTTCGATCGTGACGGAAGCCGGGATTCCATCGATAAAACGGCGACACTAAGCTCTAGCGTTCGCAGATCTCATGAACAGGTTCTCTCTAGAGTAACAAAGGACGGACAGGAACGGAAAAACCGGAAGCGAGTACGCCCGCGAATCCGTTCGGATCTTGCACCTTCATCTTCTAAAAGGTAAACCCGCGAGAGCGGAATCCACTCGGATTTTACATTACTTTACAGAACCAAAGTTCCGTTCGACGCCGAGTTCACAGATGCAGCACGGTGCAGGATTGCGCGCTCTCAACACTTAGGAAACGTTAACGTTGACCTGTATGAAGCGAAGAGTTATCGTGGGGTCGCTCAAAAAACTGAACACCAACGACCATTCGCCTTCCAAAAGGAGAGTTCAATGAACCGAGTCATCTTTACCGCCGACGCGACGCAGGTCACTAATCTGCCTTTCCGAACCCGCAAGCGTACGCTGCTCGCCGCTGCAGTAGTGCTCGCTGCCATGGTTCCTGCGATCGCGCAGATGGGTGGGGCATCAGGAGGAGGAGAACTTCAGGACAAGATAGCAGCCATAAAGCAGTCTGCTGCGGAGAATCAGCAAAAGCTTCACCGCTATCAATGGATGGAAACAACCCAGCTTACGCTCAAGGGTGAAGCCAAGCCCCCCAAGACGTCCATGTGCCAGTACGGCCCTGATGGGACGGTCCAGAAAACTCCGATGGGCCCGCCGCCGCAACCTCCCAGCGGAGGCAGAATGAAGCAGCGGATCATTGAGAAGAAGACAGAAGAGATGCAGCAGTACATGGGACAGGTAAAGAGCCTTCTCACCCTGTATGTTCCGCCCGACCCGCAGAAAATGGCACAAGCGTTTCAGGCCGGCAATGCCTCGTTGAATTCGTCTCCCGGATCGCCGGTGGCGCAAATCGTCTTCAAGAACTACGCTCAGCCCGGCGATCAGATGACGCTCTCTTTTGACACGGCTGCAAGAAAGATCACCACGGTGAATGTGAACACCTACATGGATGAACCGAAGGACGTAGTCACACTGGCGATTCAGATGGCGAGCCTGCCCGACGGCACCAACTATGTACAGCAGACGGTGCTCGATGCGACCGCCAAGCAACTCCAGGTAACGACGACAAATTCCAATTACCAACTACTCGGAGGGCGGTGACGATCGGCAGCGGTCAACGTGGAGTTGCCGGCCGAGATTGAGATTCGCCCCGCCGGCCAGGACGATGCTGGCGCTATCGTGAAATGCTTGGCTGCTGCCTTCGAGCCCTATCGCGCAGAATATTCATCAGCGGCTTTTACTGACACCGTTCTAGATGAGAAAACGGTGCACTTCCGTTTGCTGCAGATGCATGTCCTGGTTGCGACCGCGTCCTGCAATGTCGTGGGAACGGTCTCCGGGGTGTGTCACGGCGGAGAAGGTCACTTGCGCGGCATGGCAGTTTTGCCCGAGTGGCGCCGTCTGGGTGTTGCCGGGAAACTACTCGCCGCAATCGAAAGCTACTTGACCGCGCGTGGATGTAAACGAATCACGCTGGACACGACCTTACCGCTGCAAGCCGCCAGGAAATTCTACGAGAAAAACGGCTACCGTCGTTCGGCAAAAATCGCAGATTTTTTCGGCATGCCGCTGCTCGAATACGTCAAGCAGCTCTAGTGTAGAGCGGACCTCTTGTCCGCCGCCGTTGAACTTGATTTTGACTTTGGTCCAGTGTGATTCAAGCCTCAAAGTCGCCACCAACTCCCCAACTCACGCCGCCATCCCGATCCGCCGGATCAAATCCTGCTGCTCGACTTTACTCTCAGCCCCGATCGTGAATGCATCAAGAAGCCCCAACGATAATGCATACTTCAGGGCTTCGTCCTGACGCGCGCGCAAATCTCCCTGGCCCAGGATCTTCATTCCGACAATCCCTTTCCCGGCAGCTCGCATTTCGCGTAATACGTCGGCCACGGTCTTGGGATCGGCATCCATGTGCGAGCCAATCGGATTCATGCGCACCAGATCGACTTCCACCCACGTCGACTTGGCCGCCGACCGCAGCGCCTCAATGCTGTGGCAGGAACAGCCGTGCGCCCGAATGATGCCCTTCTGCTTGGCTTCAGAGAGCACGTCCATCACTCCCTCATAGCGCTCGGTCCAATCGCCTTCCGTGACGCAGTGCATCAGACAAATGTCCAGGTAATCGGTGCCGAGCTCGCGGCGGAAGCGGTCCAGGTCGGCGCGCGCGGACTTGGGATCGCGCGAGAAGGTCTTCGTCAACACGGTAACTTTATCGCGAGGTAACTGTTTTAGCGCCTGAGCCACATGCGGATGGCTTCCGTAGGCATCCGCCGCATCGAAGAATCGCAACCCCTGCTCGTAACCATTGAGCAGTAATTCAGAAAGCCCTTTGACGCCAAGCGCAGTCTGATTTGAATGATGGTCGTAGCCAATCGTGCCTGTTCCCATCGCGAGTCGGCTGGTCTTGATGCCGGTCTGTCCCAGCACCACAGTGTCAGCGGCGTTGAACTTCTTCTTTAGAGCGGGCGCTGAAGAAGACCACGCCGCCAAGCCCCGCGAGCCGAACCAGGCTGCTCCCAATCCGCGGACCGCATGAATGATGAAATCGCGACGCTTCATAGCTACCTCCGAAGAACCAGCTTCCCTCTAATATGGACTTCTCCAGGGAAATTTGGTTATCGACGTGTGGCGCGGAACTGCCCTGAGCGCAGCCGAAGAGGCCCTCGAGAATCGACACTGAACCCGACCCGCCCTACGCGGCCGGCGTGTGCTCAAAGGGAAGTTTCATATAGCGCACCTTGTCGGCTTCGATAACCAGAGCCACACGATCTTCGTAAGTACGCATCGGAAACGGCTTGCCCACGTATCGCATCGAGATTGCGTCCAGCAGTTTCAACTGAGGGTCGGGACGATGCTCAACCACGCGCCCACGAAGTTGTAGCTCGCGATAGGGATCCTGAAAGTCGACCATGGAGATTGCCACTCGAGGATCGCGCTGAGTGTTGAGCGCTTTGAGCGACTTCCCGCTGGTGCAAACGATGATCCGATCTCCCTCACGGCCCACCCACACCGGAGTGCTGAGCGGCGAGCCATCCTCCATGAGCGTGGCCAAGTGAGCAAAATTGGGGCGATCAAGCAGTTGCTTGACGTTGTCAGCGAGTGCGATTCCCATTGGACATTCCTCCAGCCCAAGAATCATACACCCGTGTAGGGCGGACACTCCTGTCCGCCGCCGTTGACTTAGGCTCTAGATGTTTAGACGCGGTCCAGCCTTACTCGAACTCAATCTTCTCGAATCCCAAACCCTGCAGCAGACTGGTAATCGTCGAAGCCGCATTCTGTTGGGCAGTTTGCAAAATGCCATCGGCCAGAGCCGCCGCCTGCAGCCCTCGTTCCGCGTCCTGACGCACCTCCGTCTCGAGATTCGGATCAGTCGGCACCAGCAGCCCGGTTTGCCGGGAATACACGCGAGTCTTCGCGCTATCGAGCCGCGTGCTGAACACCTGCGACGCGGGAAGACGCAAATCCACTTCTCTCCCGTCCACTCTGACATCACCGGGCTTCAGACTCGAAAAATCAATCCCCGCCACAACTTCACCGTGCACCATCATCAAAAGCCGATCCCCAGCCAGAAAATCCGGAAAGATCGGATTTTCTTTCGAGCCGGTAACCAGTTTGTCCATCGTGTAAACCACAGTCTCCAGCCGTTGCAACCGCTGAATACGATCGACCACGGTGGGCTGGCTCACATCAATGCTAAGGACTCTGCCAGTCACCGACGACCAAACATGGCTCAACAAACTCCGCCCGGAATTTCGCGACAGCATCAACCATCCTAGAGATCCGGCAAACACAACCCCGACAAACAATCCGACAACGAGCGCCAACACAAGCGAAGATCGCGGAGATGTAGGAACCATCTCGCAAGGTTATCACCGCACTCGTGTGGGGCGGACACTCCTGTCCGCCGCCTTTGATCTCATCAGCCCGTCCCGCATCCTCAAACCCGCCACGAGCATCTACTTCCCATGGAATTTCGACAACTCGGTCATTCCGGATTAAAAGTTCCCGTTCTCAGTTTCGGCGCCGGAACCTTCGGCGGTCGCGGCGAGTTCTTCCAAGCCTGGAGCAACAGCGACGTAGTGATGAGGTCCTGAGTCTTCCGGTTAGTCCCGAGTACTTCCGCTATCTGCGCCAACGCATCGCAACCTTCCCATCCGCCAAGTAGCTTCCCTCTGTCGGACCCCAGGCACGCCTGTGGCGTGGATGATACTGACTGTTCCCTCAATCTTCAAGCAGCCAGCACGCGCCTCCGGCGGGGATGATGACAACGCACACCTCCGCGTTCTCGATCCTGTACTCAGTACAGATCACTCTAAACAACCGTTACTGGGATACTTCTGACGAGTGCCGAAGCTCGGTCGGGCGCAACACAAAGTTGTCCTTCGCGGCTACTCCCTTGCCATGCTCTTGTGGCGCAGCAGGCTCTGGGCCGCGACGACGTTGCACGGTTGCACGAAGGAAAAGGCAACCATGTTTCGAGCAAGCCTTCTACCCATAGAAGCCGACGAAAACAGCACCAAACCATCATCCATGCAGAAGTTTTTTTCTGAACTAGCGCGTGAGCCTGCACAAAAAGGAAAAGGCCACGCTCATTTTCTGAACATGGCCTTTATTTAATGCCGGCAACGACCTACTCTCCCACACACTTTCGCGTGCAGTACAATCGGCCCTGCGGGGCTTAACTTCCGTGTTCGGGATGGGAACGGGTGGAGCCCCCGCGGTAAGATCACCGACAAGTCGTAGCAGCGGTTGTTATTCTTTAGTCGTTGGCCAAAGACTCGCTGCAAACTTTCAAAGATCATGAGGACGATGCCTCACAACTGAATAGATTGGGTGGACGCTTTCACGTCCTGTTACTTCGGCTTGGTCGGCGTACAGCCGAAGGTCATTCCCATTTCCTCTCCGCCCAGTTTTTGGCAGAGCGAAAACTCTCGCGATCGCTTGATCCAGGTTCGGACCAACGACCTACGACAAATGACCAACGACTGATATTCCGAGTAAATTTTATGGTCAAGCCGAACGGGCGATTAGTGCGGGTAAGCTTCACGCATTACTGCGCTTTCACTTCCCGTC
>CAWITE010000027.1:0-68259 GCA_963838905.1 uncultured Acidobacteriota bacterium | reverse complement strand
GTGTGTGCGTGAGAACTGGTTTGTCGTTGGCATGCGCCCTGTTCCGCTTTTCGATCTCTCCAGTTTCCCCGGTTCGTCGGCTTTACAATGCCCGCCTGCGGACGAACAGCCGGGTGAGATTGTAAGCTAAGGCTGCCAGGGTGAACTCCGTCGCCACCCTGGCTGGTCCCCGGGTGCGAAATTGCCGCATCCCACGCTGTTGCTTGAGCACGCCAAACACCGGTTCCACCAGCGTCTTGCGGCGTTCGTACACTCGCCGTCCCGCCCGGCTGCGCAATTTCTTCCGCATGGCTTTCAGTTCCGGACTGCGCACCCGGTTGCGCCCAATCGTACGCGCCCGCTTGCCCGTGTTCAGCGCCCGCGCCAGGTTCGGGTCGGGCACATACACGTCGATGCCACGCGCTTCTAACTCCCGCACATTCTGGTTGCTGTAGAATCCGGCATCGGCCAAGGCTTTTTCCGGAGACGCTCCCGTGCGCTCCTCCACCTCCTTTACCAACGGCACCAGCGCCGGCACAGCGCAAGGATTGAGCGTGACCCGCTGGGCCACAATCAGATGATCTTCGCTCACCGCAATCTCCGCCGTGTAGCCCAGCGCGTAGCCGCCGCGCTCCCGCAGAAAGCGCGCCTCCCCATCCCGCCGCGACAGCTTGGCCTGGCCGCTCTTGCGCAGCCGCTCTAAGCGTTGCGGGATGTCCGCCAACCGCCGTTCCAGATTCTCCACCGCCGCCCGCACTCCGGCACCTTCCTCCGGATCGCTGCCGTCGCAGGCTTTCTGCCAGCGCCGTATCTTTGCCCGCTCGTTCCGCAGACGCTGCTCGGTGTCGATCCTATCTCGCGAAGCGCAGGCCCGAACGCGCGTCGAATCGATGGCCACCGTTCCCAAACGCCCCAACCCCAACTCCCGTGCCATCTCCACCACTTGCGTAAACACGTCGTTCAGCGCCCGCCCGTGCCGCCGCCGCAACGCGCCCAACGCCCAGATATCCGGCCGCTGCCCACCCGCCAGATAGCGCAGCCCCAGATCCTCCCGGATGCGCTGCTCCAACCGCCGCGCACTTGTCATCCCCAGCGCATAGACGTAGAACTACACCTTCAGCATCAACGACGGCGCATATAACTCTCTGCCTTCGTCGCTGTAGGCATTTTCGAACTCCCGCAGGTCCACCCCCTCCACCACGCGGTGCAGAAACATACTCAGGGTCCTCGCCCAACTCGTCTTTCAGGCTGGGCGGCAGCAGATAGGCTTGATCCGGTCTGTACGCCAGAAATCGTGACATACCTCCTTACATGCCTTATTTCTTCCCCGAAAACAAGTCTGTTCTCACGCAGAACGTGGCGATCGCCGAGAAACTGGTTTGTCGTGGGCATGCGCCCTGTTCCACTTTTCGATCTCTCCAGTTTCCCCGGTTCGTCGGCTTTACAGTGCCCGCCTGCGGACGAACAGCCGGGTGAGATTGTAAAGCTAAGGCTGCTGGGGTGAACTCCGTCGCCACCTTGGCTGGTCCCCGGGTGCGAAATTGCCGCATCCCACGCTGTTGCTTGAGCACGCCAAACACCGGTTCCACCAGCGTCTTGCGGCGTTCGTACACTCGCCGTCCCGCCCGGCTGCGCAATTTCAGTTCCGGACTGCGCACCCGGTTGCGCCCAATCGTACGCGCCCGCTTGCCCGTGTTCAGCTCCCGCGCCAGGTTCGGGTCGGGCACATACACGTCGATGCCACGCGTTTCTAACTCCCGCACATTCTGGTTGCTGTAGAATCCGGCATCGGCCAAGGCTTTTTCCGGAGACGCTCCCGTGCGCTCCTCCACCTCCTTTACCAACGGCACCAGCGCCGGCACAGCGCAAGGATTGAGCGTGACCCGCTGGGCCACAATCAGATGATCTTCGCTCACCGCAATCTCCGCCGTGTAGCCCAGCGCGTAGCCGCCGCGCTCCCGCAGAAAGCGCGCCTCCCCATCCCGCCGCGACAGCTTGGCCTGGCCGCTCTTGCGCAGCCGCTCTAAGCGTTGCGGGATGTCCGCCAGCCGCCGTTCCAGATTCTCCACCGCCGCCCGCACTCCGGCACCTTCCTCCGGATCGCTGCCGTCGCAGGCTTTCTGCCAGCGCCGTATCTTTGCCCGCTCGTTCCGCAGACGCTGCTCGGTGTCGATCCCATCTCGCGAAGCGCAGGCCCGAACGCGCGTCGAATCGATGGCCACCGTTCCCAAACGCCCCAACCCCAACTCCCGTGCCATCTCCACCACTTGCGTAAACACGTCGTTCAGCGCCCGCCCGTGCCGCCGCCGCAACGCGCCCAACGCCCAGATATCCGGCCGCTGCCCACCCGCCAGATAGCGCAGCCCCAGATCCTCCCGGATGCGCTGCTCCAACCGCCGCGCACTTGTCATCCTAGCGCATAGGCGTAGAACCACACCTTCAGCATCAACGACGGCGCATATAACTCTCCGCCTTCGTCGCTGTAGGCATTTTCGAACTCCCGCAGGTCCACCCCTCCACCACGCGGTGCAGAACATATTCAGAGGGTCCTCGCCCAACTCGACTTTCACGCTGGGCGGCAGCAGATAGGCTTGATCCGGTCTGTACGGCAGAAATCGTGACATACCTCCTTACATGCCTTATTTCCTCCCCGAAAACAAGTCTGTTCTCACGCACGCACTGGAAGCGCTGCGCCACCCAAAATCGATTTTTGCGCAACCTGGGAAGCCGTGCCCTCTCGCGAAATCGCGGCGAGCTTCGCTCGCGCCCGGACGGGGCGTCCGGGGCTACGTGGGCATTGCTACGTCACACGCCCCACAGATAGTCTTCCTGATCGCCGTGATGTTCTGCCATCGGACTCAGAGGGAAACTCACATTTCCCGCTCCGCCTGAAACAGACATCGAACGCAGAAGCTTGGAATGTCCATGTCCGCTGTCTGGGCGCTCCGCCGCGAACGCCGGGACATCGAGCGGAATTGATTTCACCTGCGCCCGGTCGTCGGTTGCAGCGGTGCGGTCCTTCTGAATTGCAGAGATCAGTTCGAGCAGATGAACCTCCTCGACGTGCTTGATCTGATCCGCAAGCACTACGAAGTGCCGGTAGACTTCATCGAGTTGATGACGATCGAATTGATGGCCCAATTGTTCGCAGCGCAAGCCCAGCGCGTGCCGTCCCGAATGTTTGCCCAATACCAGCTGCGAATCCGGCACCCCGACCGATTGCGGCGTCATGATTTCGTAGGTCAACGGATTCTTGAGCATGCCGTCCTGGTGAATCCCGGCTTCGTGGGCAAAGGCATTGCGCCCAATGATTGCCTTATTGGGTTGGACCGCAACTCCCGTGATCTCGCTGAGCATCTGGCTTGCGGGGAACAACTCCTCGCTCACGATTTCAGTCTCATAGGCAAGACGGTCGGGGCGCACCCGCATAGCCATGACGATTTCTTCGAGGGACGCATTTCCCGCGCGTTCGCCGATGCCGTTGATGGTGCATTCCACTTGCCGCGCCCCGGCGGCGATGGCCGCTAACGAGTTGGCGACGGCGAGTCCAAGGTCGTCGTGGCAGTGGGCAGAGATGATGACATTCTTGATTCCGCGAACCTTTTCACGGATGGTGCAGATCAGCTCGCCAAATTCCACCGGCGTGGTATATCCGACCGTGTCCGGGATGTTCACCGTGTTGGCGCCTGCGGCTACCACGGCCTCGACGACCTGACACAGGAAATCGGGATCGGTGCGGGTGGCGTCTTCGGGAGAAAATTCAACATCGTCACACAAACTCTTGGCCAGGCATACCGCTTCAATGGCTTGTTCCAGGCACTGCTGGCGCGAAATGCGAAGCTTGTATTTGAGATGGATGTCGGAAGTGGCGAGGAAGACATGAATGCGCGGCCGGGCGGCGCCTTGAAGAGCCTGCCAGGCGCGTTCGATGTCCTTGAAGCAGGCGCGCGCAAGACCCGCGATAATCGGACGCCGCACGGCAGCGGCGATGGCTTTCACGGCGGCAAAGTCGCCTTCCGACGCGATGGGAAATCCGGCCTCGATCACGTCGACGCCCAAGCGGTCGAGGTGGTGCGCCATGCGCAGTTTCTCCGGCACATTCATGCTGCAACCTGGCGACTGCTCACCGTCGCGCAGAGTCGTGTCGAAAATCGTAATGCGTTCCATGGCTGGCCCTCCTAGGGGAGATCAGAACTCAATCCTACCTAGACAGGCATATTAAGCAAGCTTATAATCCTACAATTATCATTAGTTATAGTTATCATCATAAGCGGAGCTAATGAGGCCTTCAGTTCTGCTAAAGGGATGGAGCAATGGATCTGGCGCAACTCGAGGTGTTTCTGGCGGTGGCCAAGGAGGGGCGATTCTCGCGCGCGGCTGAAAAGCTCTACCGAACGCAGTCGGCGGTAAGCCAGTCAATCCGCAAACTCGAAGACGAACTGGGCGAGCCGCTATTGGATCGCTCCTCCCGGGAAGGCGTGCTGACCGACGCTGGCCGCGTGCTTCAGGAATACGCGGAGAGATTATTGAACCTGCGCGGAGACGCCCATGAAGCGCTGGTGGAACTAAGGGAGCTGCAGAAGGGCAAACTGGCGATTGCGGCCAATGAATTCACCGCGCTGTACCTGCTGCCGGTGCTGGCGGAATTCCGCCGACTGCACCCGATGATAAGAATCACGGTGCGGCGCTCGCTGGGCAGCCACATTCCCGACGACGTACTGCGCCACAGCACCGAACTCGGAGTACTCACTTACGACCCGCAGGAGCCGCATCTTTGCTCGACGGTTGTCTACCTGGACGAGCTGATTTTCGTGGTTCCTCCAAGTCATCCCTTGGCTAGTGCGCATCAGGTCAGCATCCGGCAACTGGGAGCCGAGTCGTTTGTCGCGCACAATGTAGCCTCGCCCTATCGCGAAAAAGTAATTCAGGCCTTCAAACGGCACAAGACGCCGTTGCACATGGACATCGAGCTACCCACCCTGCAAGCCATCAAACGCTTCGTGGTAATGGGCAACGGAGTCGCGCTTGTCCCCGAGATCAGTGTGGAAAACGAACTGGCCCACGGCGAACTGATTCGCATCCCCGTGCGCGAGTTGCGGCTGCACCGCAAGCTGCGATTGATCTATCGCAAGTCCGCGAGCCTGTCCCACGCAGCCCGGGCCTTCCTGAAAGTAGCGGAAACGATTGCCCGGGAACGTCGCGGCAGATACCGCTTTCAACGGGAACATTGAAGGCATTTTTGACTAATCATGAGCTCGCACGGGCGGGGACGCCCGCGCGACTGCATTCGCCCACAAAACAAAACGCCCCAGCACTCGTTAGAGTTTCTGGGACGTTCGTCGAAGCAGCCCTCCCCCGAAGTCTGCTCGAGGACTAATCTAGCAGTAGGCCGCTCCGGCGGGAATGGCACTTTCAGGCTATATGGAAATCTACGGTCACCGCGCCCCGGTTACAGCCGGGGAAGACAGTAAAAACCGTTGATATTGTGGGGTTTAGCGGCGCACCAGAAGAGCAAAAGCACTATTTCGATACCTTCTGCAGCTCTTTCTGATGCTTCAGAGAAAGCTCGGCTTCCTCCAGATTGGTTCCGATCCCGAAGCAAAAATCCGCTCCCTCGATGGTGGTAATGCGACCATCCAATCCGCAAACTGCAAAAGGTTCGTGCCGCGAACGCTGCTGTGCCTCCGTCAGTTTGAGGTTCAGTTCCTGATAAGACTCTGCCTTGCACAGAAACTCATCGCCTTTGTCGTGATACGCGTCTAAACCAACGCTTGTGAGCACCTCGGCAAATCTGCGGATGAGTATGTCGCCGGCGGAGTAACCGTATTGGTCATTCAACGCCTTCAGGCCGTCGACATCGCTCATGGCGATGAACGGGCTCGCGGGCCCGTCATCAAAAGCGCGCCGGTTCGGCCCGCCAGTCTTTTCGGAGACTAGTAAGGCGAGTCTCATTTCTTCTGGAGACATCTCAGCTACGCGCTTGCGCGTCAGATGGTCGACTCTGCGCTCGATCATGAACCGCTCCCCGGGGGAAAGATCAACTCGCGATCTCGGGGCCCCGTTCAAATAGGCCCACCATTTTGCTCGTCTATCGAGTTGGCTGCCAGATTACTTTGGTAACAAACTCGCGACGGTACGTACAGGGACAGTGCAAAAGCGCGCTGCGGAGTCTTTTCCCACGAGGAGACCCGCTCGCGAGCGACTGCCGGCAAAAAACCTCGGTCTTGTCTGTACGCGGCCGGCGGAATAGCAGAGAGTAAGGTCTTCATTACACATTCAATTGGGTAATACTCTACACATGCGACGAATCTCGCTCTCGACGACAACCTGATTGAGGAGGCCCCCCGCGCCGGCCACCACAAAACAAAAAAGGAGGCCGTCAACGCCACGCTTGCCGAATATGGGTTGCGCCGAAAACGGCTCCGCATTCTCAATGTATTCGGCAGCGTCGACTTCGATCCTAAGTACGACCACAAAGCGGAGCGCGGCAGAAAGCGCTCCTGATCATGCTGGTACTGGTGGGCACGCCCATATGGTCGCTTGCTCTGGGCCGCAAAGATGCAAATCTTAGCTCGCGGGAGTTGAGCCTCACTCGAGCATTGCGAGAACTCATTCAGGACGGGCGCGCTCAACTTGTGGGCCCATTCCTCCAGGAATTACTCTCCGGCGTGCGCGAAGAAGCCAGCTTCAAGAGGCTTTGGGACCAACTCCGAGCCTTTGAGCAGGCTTCCTTAGACTTCGCCGACTACGAAGAAGCCGCTCGACTGAACAATCGAGGCCGCGCACGAGGCATCGCTGGATCTGCGATCGACTCCCTCATTTGCGCCGCCGCTCTTCGCCGGGGCTGGCAGGTTTTCACTGCTGATCATGATTTCCTCCGCTACAGCACAGTATTTCCCTTGCGACCCTACAAAGTGAGCTAGGGGCGATCGTAGCGAACACAAAATTAACACGCGCATTATCTGAGGGCGGTTGGCTCTAACCCTATCATTCCAAAAGATCAGGTAGTGGATCTCAGTTACCAAATATTAGGTCCCAAAATGGGTCTCAAGCTCTGCCCTTTGAAAAGCGACCGCCTGCGAGTTAGATTGGATCAATCCAAAACCATGGCTGAGAAGTTCACCCTATTCGACAAAATCTGGAACGAGCACGTGGTCTGTGTTCCTGCCGGACGATTGCCGCTGCTTTACATCGAACTGCACCTGGTGCACGAAGTCACTTCGCCGCAGGCCTTCGAGGGATTGCGAGTGGCGGGTCGCAAGGTCCGGCAGCCTCAACGCACGGTCGCAACGGTAGACCACAATATTCCGACCGAGCCTCGCGGCACGCCGATCACTGATCCGATTGCGGCGCGACAGATTCAGGCCTTGCAGCAGAATTGCAAGGATTTCGGCGTGCGTCTGTTCGACATGGATTCGTCCGATCAGGGCATTGTGCACGTGATCGGTCCGGAACTTGGATTAACTCAGCCGGGGATGACGATCGTCTGCGGGGACAGCCATACCAGTACACACGGTGCGTTCGGCGCGCTGGCCTTCGGCATTGGGACTTCGGAAGTCGAGCACGTGCTGGCCACGCAGTGTCTGCCCCAACGCAAGCCGCGGAGCATGCGCATCGAAGTTCGTGGCAAGCTTGGAGAAGGAGTGAGCGCAAAGGATCTCGCGCTGGGAGTGATTGGACAGATTGGGATCGACGGCGCTACTGGCCACGTGATCGAGTACGCGGGCGCGGCGGTTCGCGGCCTTTCCATGGAAGGCCGGATGACTTTGTGCAACCTGAGCATTGAGGCCGGTGCTCGAGCCGCGATGATCGCGCCCGATGAGACTACCTTTGCTTACATGAAGGGCCGACGCTTTGTCCCGCGGGATTGGGATGAAGCTGTCGCCCGCTGGCGCGGCCTGGTTTCCGATCACGGGGCACGATATGACGCTTTCGCGGAAATTGACGCTTCGCAGTTGGCGCCGTTCGTTACCTGGGGTACGAATCCGGGGATGATCGCACCAATCGATGGACGTATTCCTGAATTGCGGGATTTGAAGATGCCTGCGGACCGTCCGGCTGTCGAGCGCATGCTGGAATATATGGGACTTGAACCGGGCACTCGTATCCAAGACATCTCTGTTGATCGCGTTTTTATCGGCTCTTGCACCAACTCGCGGCTGGAAGACTTGCGGGCCGCGGCTCGCGTCGCCAAGGGACATCGCGTTGCTCCCAAAGTGCGGGCCATGGTCGTACCAGGGTCGCAAGCGGTGAAGCACGCGGCGGAGCAGGAAGGCCTGCACAGGATTTTTCTGGACTCTGGGTTCGAATGGAGAGAATCCGGGTGTTCGATGTGTCTGGGGATGAATCCGGATATTCTGCAGCCCGGCGAACGCTGCGCTTCGACCAGCAATCGCAATTTTGAAGGCCGCCAGGGACGCGGCGGGCGGACGCATCTGGTAAGTCCGATGATGGCTGCAGCGGCAGCGATCGCTGGACACTTTACGGATATTCGCAATTGGCATTTTCGTTGAGGAGATTTGATAATTAGGAGTTCGGGCGAGGACGTGAAGTTTTCATAAACATCCTTTGTGTACCTTTGTGTCCTTTGTGCTTTAAGCCTTTGCACTTCATCAACCACAAAGGACACAAAGGTACACAAGGGGAGAAGGTCGTGAACCTGAAAGCCTGGCAGTTAGCCGAGTAACCCTTAAGGGGAAGAGTTTTGAGGTAAAACATGAAACCCTTTCGCACCCACAAAGGTCGCGTCGCCCCGCTCCATCGCGCTAACGTGGACACGGACCAGATCATTCCCAAGCAGTTTCTGAAACGAATCGAGCGCACCGGTTTCGGTGAGTTTCTATTGTACGATTGGCGTCGTACCCGCGACGGCAAGCACGATCCGTCATTTGTTCTGAACCAACCACGCTACGCGGGCGCGAGCGTTCTGGTGGGGGGAAAGAATTTCGGTTGTGGATCTTCGCGGGAACATGCCGTCTGGGCGTTGGAAGATTTTGGTTTCCGCGTCCTCATCGCACCATCGTTCGCTGATATCTTCGCCAACAATTGTGTGAAGAACGGTGTGCTGACTGTGGTTTTGAGCGAAGACGAAGTCGCCGAGATTGCTCGGCGAGCGGCAGAGCATCCCAACTATGACATTACGGTCGATCTCGAGCAATGCAAGGTGCACGACGGTCACGGATTGTCCGCTGCATTCCAAATCGACGAGTTCACCCGCCATTGCCTGCTCGACGGGCTGGACGACATCGGACTCACTCTGCAGCATGAATCCGATATCGCCGCTTATGAAGCCCGGCATTCCCCGCCAATAAAATGACGCAAGCACGCTGATCCGGGCGCGGCACGTCTGCTCGGTTACAATACCTTGACCCGCACAAGCGGTAGACGGTGGAGGAGAATGCCCGAGGCCTGGAAGAAGTGGGAAGGCCAAGTCGTCAATGAAGAGTTCCCGTTGCTGCGGTATCTGGGCGGCTCGGAGCGCAGCGCTGTGTTTCTCACCAAGCGCGCGGATCGCGAACCTCAGGACGTAGCGATCAAACTCATTCTGGCCAATGCTGAGAATCCTGAACTTCAGGTCTCTTGGTGGGAACTCGCTGCGAAACTATCCCATCCTCACTTGCTTCGCCTCTTTCAAACGGGCCACTGTGAGATCGAGGGTACGCACCTGCTTTACGCCGTGACCGAATACGCCGAAGAAAGCCTGTCGCAGATTCTTCCTTATCGACCGCTCACTCCCGAGGAGGCACGGGACACGCTCCGGCCTCTTCTCGATGTTCTCGCTTACATTCACGCGAAAGGTTTCGTGCATGGCCACATCAAGCCGGCAAATGTCATGGCGGTGGGCGATCTGATCAAGGTTTCGAGCGACGGACTTTGCGGAGTTGGCGAATCGAGCCGGGTTCTGGGCGCGACGAACGGCTACGCGGCACCTGAGATTGCGGACGGTGCTGGCATGGCGCCTGCTGCGGATGTTTGGTCGCTGGGCGTAACGTTGGTCGAAGCTTTGACTCAGAATCCGCCGGTCTGGAAGGGAGCCGAGCAGGCGGAACTGGTGTTGCCAGAAACTTTGCCGTTTTTCGATATTGCCAGTCACTGTTTGCGACGGAACCCGCAGCAGCGATGGACGGTTCCTGAGATCGCGGAAAGGTTGAATCAGCTTCCGCTCGCAGCTCAGGAGAAAGAGATTGTTCAGCCTAAGAGCTCTTTTACGAAGTGGGGTTATGTGGCGCCGGCGATCGCAGCCGGACTAGTGTTGCTGGCAGTTTTGGGCTCCAAGGTGTTGCATCATCATCCGAGTGGCGAGCAGGCAGCATCTCAACAGAACGCTGAAGTTGGACAGTCCGCGCAGAACGCGCCGGGGCAGAACTCAAAAAATAAGGATCAAGATTCCAGTTCGCCGGCGTCCGCGAAAGCTCCGCCTACCGCTGCCAAGAATTCCGCTGGCGCTCGTGGTCAGGGTACGGTGGCCCACCAGGTTATGCCCGAGGTGCCGAAGAGTGCTTTGAGAACCGTTCAGGGCAAGCTGAAGATCCGCGTTAAGGTCACGGTGGATTCATCCGGCAATGTGGTGCTAGCGAAGTTCGACTCTCGAGGGCCGAGCGAGTATTTTGCGGAGCGGACTCTGGAGGCGGCGCGGCAGTGGAAATTCAATCCGCCGCAGGTCGATGGGCGGCGTGTTCCGAGCGAATGGATTCTGAGATTCGAGTTTACAAGAAGCGGAGCGACCGTCCATCCCACGCAAACGTTCTCATAGCACTACTCGATTGCCCCGAGCTTTGCTCGGATCGGACGGGGGCATCCGGGTCTATGTGACCATCGTTTAAGCCGCAGGCCGCTCCAGTTCTTCGCGATTCCATTTCCCGAGACTCGCGCCTGCGTCATAGGTCGTCTGCAAGAATTCCAGGAGCGCGGCCTTCGGAGATGACGCTTTCCGAACGTCGTCGTACATCAGAAAGAATTCATGCATCTGTGGATGATAGAAAGCTTTTGCCGGGGCGATGCGGGCTTCGGCGAAGCCCGCCGCTTCCGGAGAGGCGTAGACGTAAAATGCAGGGCCCTTTATATCCCCACCGCCAGGCCAGAAACCGGCGCTAATTACTTCGTGGGAATATGCCTCTCGTGTGATCGAGTCTGCCCCTTCTCGCTGTGGTGCCCTTCGCCCGGAAAAGCGCGTAACTGCAAGATCGAAGCTTCCCCAGAAGAAATGGACCGGGCTGCTCTTGCCGATAAAGCGGGACCGAAATTCCTTAAAGATCTCATCGGTGAGGACAAGGATCCGCCAGAACCGGTTTGCGTATTCTGGGTCGTACGAAGCGTGTTTTGTATCCTTGTCAAAAGCAATCGGGTCGGGAACTTCGCACGGCATCTTCCAAAATTTTACGTGAATGTCGAGTGCGTTCAGGCACTCCATAAATTGCTTGTAAAAATCAGCGACGGATCGCGGCGCCAGCGCCATCACTTTTTCCTCATCCCTACTCGTCCGAATGACCAGATTGTGGTGGATGAAATCGAACTGAATCTCAAAAATCTCATTGTTGTAAGGGATCGGAGAGGTCGTGAGTCCGAGTGAAGTGACGTATAGCGGTACTTCCCACCAATGATTGAGTCTTGGAGACAGGGCCAGGCGGACTTTGCCGACGATCTGGGTCCACATGTGGAGGGTTGCGTAGGTGTCCTTCCAAGCGTCAAGTGGTAATTCCGGCCACAGGCCGGGAGCTATGGTCTGGACATTCATACGGCCTCCTGATGAGAAAACACGATGTGCAAAAGCAGTATATAGTTTACTGCGCTCCGAGCCGCGACGAGGGGAAATGGGCTCCAACCTTGCTATATTAGCGCCGCGTATCTTGCTCATTTGCTAGCCGATTTCGAAAAGATTCGCAATTGCTACAAAATCAATGTACCTACCTGTTCCGGTGAGCATCTAAGGTTGAGGCGCATTTTACCCGGATGGCAGGACGACAGGTCCGGGATCACGGCCCGCCGAATGGCGCGGGTAAACACTCAGAACGAGCTGGCTGGGGAAGGCTGCGCGTTGATTCGGACGGAAAGCGCGCCAAATGCGAACTTAGCGTCAGCAAGCGACTTTGGAGGCAAAGATGCTCGTCGCGCAAAAGAAAGTTGAAGTTCCGCACCAACTGCTTGAGCGGCTGTGTGAGGCTCGGGTTCGAACCGATGAGATTTTTGACATTGTCCGACCTGACTCCCTGTACGAGCGGCCGATTCCAGAAAGACATCGGATCATTTTTTATCTCGGGCATTTGGAAGCTTTCGATTGGAATCTTTTGCGCGAGCGGGTTCTGGCCCTCAACACTTTCCATGCCGCCTTCGACCGGTTATTCGCCTTCGGGATTGATCCGGTGAATGGAGCTCTTCCGTCCGACCAACCGATCGATTGGCCTTCGGTCGCGGATGCTCGTCATTACGTCAAGCGAATCCGCGCCAGCATTGATGAAGGGCTGGCGGCATTGACGTCCGCTGATTGGAGTTCCAATCCGGTGGGCGCGGATTATTCTGCCGAGATATTACTTGATGTGGCGATCGAGCATCGGCTGATGCATGCGGAAACGCTGGCTTACATGCTGCACCAGTTACCGCTTGATCGGAAGGTTCGAAAGCAACGCAAACCTAAACCGATTGTTCCCCCAATTTCACCCACAATGATGGAGATTCCCGCCGGGCGCGTGACGCTTGGACTCTCCCGCGACGATAAAAGCGCGTTTGGTTGGGACAACGAATATGAAGCGCAGACCGTCGACGTCGCGGCCTTCGCGGTCGACAAGTATGAAGTGACAAACGGCCAGTACCTTGATTTCGTGTCGGCGGGAGGCTATGAGAATCCAGCCTGTTGGACGGAAGAGGATTGGAAGTGGCGATCCGCGCAGGGCGTTCTCCATCCTGTGTTTTGGAGCCGGACTCGCGACCGCTGGTCTTACCGCACTATGTTCGATGAGATCCCTTTGCCTCTGGACTGGCCCGTGTACGTGAGCCAAGCCGAGGCTACCGCGTATGCTCGCTGGGCAGGGAAGGCGTTGCCGACCGAAGCGCAGTGGCATCGAGCAGCCTACGGAACCGAGACAGATACTGAGACACCATTTCCGTGGGGCCCTGAGGCTCCGGACTCGAACAGGGGTAATTTTGATTTCCACAGCTGGGATCCGACCTCGGTTGGGGAATTTCCCGAGGGCGAGAGCGCTTTTGGCGTCGCTGATTTGCTGGGCAATGGATGGGAGTGGACGTCGAGCCGGTTCGAACCGTTTCCCGGCTTCCAGCGTTTTTCATTTTATCCGGGCTACTCTGCGGACTTCTTTGACGGCAAGCACTACGTGATGAAAGGTGCATCCGCGCGCACCGGCGCGTGCATGCTACGCCGCTCTTTTCGCAACTGGTTCCAGCCCCGCTACCAATATGTTTACGCGGGATTTCGTTGTGTGAGCAACTAATCGATTTCGGAGGACCGCATGCTGACGCAGGCTTTTACTACCGGCACAAATTCCGATCTCATCACCGATGTGCGCCTGGGCTTGACCAAGTCCGGGCAGAAAGAACTCCCTTCGAAATACTTGTACGACAGCATTGGGTCCGCGCTTTTCGAGGTCATCAGCATTCTTCCAGAGTACGGATTGACTCGTGCTGACGAGCGCCTGCTGCGCCGGCATTCGGAGGACATCGTGGCGAGACTCACTCCTCCGACTGTGGTGGCCGAGTTGGGCAGTGGTAGCGGCAAGAAGACGCGCTGGATGCTAGAAGCGCTGAGCCGGCATCAGCACATTTCGTATTGCCCAATCGAAATTTCGCGGGCGGCGCTCACAATGTGTGAACGCGAACTCGGCGACATTGATTCGGTGAGCATCGTCGGATTTGAGCGGGGATATCTGGATGGTTTGCTCGAGGTGGCGGCTCAACGCCAGGCCGGGGAGCAGTTGCTGGTGCTGTTCCTGGGGAGCACGATTGGCAACTTTGAGCATCCTGCGGACGTAAAGTTCCTGCGTCAAATGCGGGAGATCCTGCGAGCGGGCGACGCGTTGCTCCTGGGTACCGACCTCGCGAAACCGATTCATCAACTGCTCGATGCGTATGATGATCCGCTCGGCGTGACGGCGGCCTTCAATCTGAACCTGCTAGGACGAATCAATCGGGAACTTGATGCCGACTTCGTCCTTGAGCAATTCGAGCACGTGGCTCGGTTCAATCCGGGCGCGGGCAGCGTAGAGATGCACCTTCGTTCCCGCAAGAAACAAATCGTCAGCATCCCTGCTGCTTCCTTGTCCGTTACGTTCTTCGAAGGCGAAACCATCTGGACAGAGAGCAGTCACAAATATTCTCTCGCCGAAGTGTTTCGAATTGCCGAGCAGGCCGGCTTCCGCTGTGACGCGCAGTGGATTGATGAAGAATGGCCATTCGCTGAAAACCTGTTAATTGCCGAATGACCTCTGATCATGGGTCTACTCGATATCGGCTTGGGTTTCATCCGTTGGAGCCTTTGACTCGAGATGAATCTCAGGTAAGTTGGCACTTTTGAGTTGTCGATTCAGGGCCGGCAAGTCGGAATTCTTGATTTCCTCCCAGCGTTTCGTTAACGCGGACAGGTCACGTTCGGTATCCACTGCCGCGTTTATTTGCGCTGTGGTCGGCGCAGCGTCCGCCTGTCCAACGCTGGTATAGAGCGCGTCGACCGCGGCACTCGCACGAGTCAGAGTTGGTTCCGAAGTTCCGGGAACCGCCGGCATCGGCCCTCGTAAAATTGTTCCCACTTTCTGGTCGAGGGCTTTGATCGATTCCGCCATCGCGCCGGACTGATTTCCAAGCTTGTGAAGTTGATCGACGACTGAGCGCGCCTGCGTGACCGCTTCCGTGCTGGTAGTCAACTCGGAGGCCAGGCGCATCTCCAGATTGAATTGTTTTTCGAGGTCGCCGGGTGACGTATTTACTCGAGGGTCTATCTTCACCGTCAGCGATGCTGTGAAGGTGTTTCCGTTCACGGCGAGTCGAGCTGTGTATTCTCCGGGCAGCGCGATTGGCCCCTGCGGCGTTCTGGGCGTGTCGGAAGGTACGGCTGAGATGGGATACTGGTGTTGCAAGGAAGCAGGAGAGGGATAGTGCAAATCCCATACCCAGCGGTGCATTCCGGCGCTTGCTGAAAGAATCTTCGGCATCCGGATCCAGTACAACGGAATCAGTTGCTTCTCCAGTTCAGCTTGGGTTACTTCCGGCTTGTCCGTACTGGAAAGTCGCCGCACGACCTTGCCATGCGCATCGACGATCTCAAGTGTTACGGCGCCAGATACGGGCTGCGCCAGGAAGTAGTCAAGAATCGCGCCGTCCGGAGGATTCTGGCCAGCCGGTTCGTCGGGCGGGATCGGAGTGTCGGGATTCGTGCTGCGCCGGACGCGGTAGGCCGCTTCGGGTTTGAAAAGATAAGCATCTGATTTCGCCATGGATTCGGCGAGTTGCCGTAACGGAGTGATGTCGTCGAGTATCCAGAACGATCGGCCGTGAGTGGCAACGATCAAGTCATTCTCGTGAATCCCCAAGTCCCGCATCGAAGTGTGGGGCAGGTTTAATTGCAGGGACTGCCAGTGATCGCCGTCGTCAAATGAGACCCAAACGCTGTTTTCAGTGCCCGCAAATAGCAGGCCCTTGCGGACCGGGTCCTCACGCACGGTATCCGCCGGGGCATCCTCGGGAAGTCCGCCTGTAATCAGCTTCCAAGTCTTGCCGCTATCGTGAGTGCGGTAAATATAGGGGTGCAAATCATCAATGCGGAAGCGGCTCACGGACGCGTAGGCGGATTGGTCGTCGAAATGCGACGCCTCAACCTGAGTGACCTTGCTCCATGCGGTCAAGTCAGGCGGCGTGATGTTATTCCAATTCTTTCCGCCGTCTCGCGTCATCCAGATCAGGCCATCGTCAGTGCCCGCCCATAGCGTGTTGATGTCTTTGAATGACGGAGCCAGAGCGTAAATCACCCCGCGTTGTTTGCCTGCATCGGGATTCTTGGAGGCAAGTGCGCCCACACTCGACGGAACCCCCGGATTCTCGCGAGTGAGGTCCGGGCTAATTGTTTGCCAGGACTGTCCGCCATCTGTTGTCTTGAACAGCACGTTGGACGAAAAATAAAGAGTGTGAGGATCAATGGGCGAAAACAAAGTGGGCTCAGTACGATCAGTGCGGTACTTTGCACTGCGGATTGGAATGGGTGTTACGTTTTGCACCTGCCCGGTAGACCAGTGATATTTCGAAACCTCGGTTCGACCGCCTCCGTAAATAACATCGGGATCAAGCGGATCGGGCGCGACATAGCCGTACTCGATGGTGGCGACGGGATGCCAATCGCGAAACGTGATTTCGCCGTCGTTGCCGCGGCTCAAAATGCATACCGAGCCGCTTTCCTGCTGCCCAGCGCAAACGCGGTAAGGAAAAGTATTGGTGACTCCGACGTGGTAAAGCTGCGCGGTCGGCTGGTTGTACCACGAACTCCAGGTCTGCCCGCCGTTGACGGTCACAATCGCGCCTTGATCACTGACTACAAGAATAATGTTTGGGTCATGCGGATTGATCCAGAGATTCTGGTAGTCATCCCCGCCGGGGGCGCCGCGAATGCTCATCCAGGTCTTGCCCCCATCAGTGGAGCGCACAGTTACGATGCTCACGCTGTACACCACATCAGGATTCTTAGGGTCTACCCTTATAACTGGAAGGTCGCCGCCGCCGATGCGCATGGCGGGGCGCGGATCAGTCGTAGCTACATGCCAGGTTTCTCCGGCATCATCGGATCGATAGACGCCAAGACCGGCGCCGGAACCGTATTCTCCATGATCAGTAGTTGCCACCGCCGCGTAGAGGCGGCTTGGCTGACTGGCCGCTATCGCCACATTGATTTGCGTAACGTTCTTGGGCAGACCATTGGTCAGAGGATGCCAAGTATTGCCCGCGTCCGTGGACTTGAAAAGACCTCCGCCGATTCCTTGAAACTGATTGTTATCCTCCCACGGCCCCTCGCGTGCTTCCCACAATGATGCGTAAAGGACATCTGGATTTGAGAGGTCCATCTCTATGTCGGAACCGCCGGTGTTCTCGTCTTTGTACAGAATCTTCTGCCAGGTGTTCCCCCCGTCGGCCGAGCGAAAAACGCCCCGCTCCTGGTTCGGACCATAGGGATGGCCGAGGACCGCCGCGAACACTTTATTGGGGTCGCGCGGGTCGACCACGAGCGCCGGGATCTGCTGTCCTTCACGCAATCCCAGATGAACCCAGGTCTTACCCGCGTCCGTGGACTTGTAGATTCCGTTGCCGACGGAGAGGTCAGGACGATGCAGCCCTTCACCGCTCGCGACGTAAATAATGTTGTGATCCGACGGAGCGACGGCGATGCCGCCGATCGATTGACTAGGCTCCTGGTCGAAGATCGGCGTCCAGGTGCGGCCATAGTCGTCCGACTTCCACACGCCGCCATTCACCGCGCCGATATAGAAAAGATTCGGCTGGTTCGGTACGCCGGCGACCGCCCGCGTCCGGCCTCCCCGAAAAGGCCCAATCATGCGCCAGCGCATTTCCTGATACATGCTCTCCGGATACTGCTGTGCCTGGCTGATGCCAAACGGCGAAATGGCGAAACCGCCAGCGAGCAAAATCGGAATGAGGCGATGAAATCGAATCACTAGACCCTCCAGAAAATGTCTGAGTGGGACAGCATAAATCAAATATGGCAGTGGAAGAATGGCTAGTCATTCGATCCTGGAGGCGTCTGAATCTTCTTCGCGACGCTGCTTCTGAATATCGATTCCGAGCTGCTCCGCTTTCTTGTAGAGGTGGCTCCGCTCCAGACCGAGCGATTTGGCCGCATTCGTGATGTGATAGTTGCAGCGCTTCAGCTCGGCGACAATTACCTCACGCTCGAACTTCTGGACCCGCTCGGCCAGCGGCCCTGAACTCGTTCCTAAGGAAGGAAGGCCGGTTGGAGTAGAAGGCAGGGCACCGCGAACTGTTTCTAGCGTTACCTCGCCTTCGGTCGCCAGTAACATCAACCGCTCCACCAGGTTGCGCAACTCGCGGACGTTGCCGGGCCATGGATAGGCCGCAAGCGCCTCAATCGCCTCTGGAGTGAAGGGAATCGGCTTCCAACCATTCTGATCGCAAACCTGCCGGGCAAAGTGTTCCACCAGCACGGCAATGTCCTCGTGGCGTTCGCGTAGCGGGGGTAGGATGAGCGGAAACACGTACACTCGATGAAAAAGGTCCTGGCGAAACTTGCCATCGCGCACGAGACCTTCCAAATTTCGATGAGTAGCCACCAGGACGCGCACGTCGACGGAAATAGGCTTGTCTCCGCCAATGCGTTCTACCTCGCCTTCCTCCAGCACGCGTAGCAGTTTGGCTTGCATGGGGAGAGGCATATCGCCAATTTCATCCAGGAAGATTGTCCCGCGCTCGGCCTGCTCGAATTTTCCCGTGTGGCGTGCGGCTGCTCCGGTAAACGCTCCCTTCTCGTGTCCAAAGAGCTCTGATTCAATCAACTCAGCTGGGACCGCGGCACAGTTCAACGTAATGAAAGGACCCGCGGATCGTGGGCTGCGTTCATGCAAGGTGCGCGCAACCAGCTCTTTCCCCGTGCCGGTTTCCCCCAGAATGCAGACTCGCGACTCGCTGGCTGCCACTCGCTCGACCTGTGCCATGACTTTGCGCATGACGTCCGAGGTCCAAACAATTTCGTGCTTCCCCAGGCGATGCCGAAGCTGACGGTTTTCCGATTCCAGACGCCGCAGTGTGAGCACGTTCTCTACTGTGAGCAGCAACTTTTCCGTGGAAACTGGTTTTTCCAGAAAGTCGAGAGCTCCCAAGCGCGTAGCGCGAACTGCCATTTCAATATGTGCCTGGCCCGACATCATGACCACCGGAACCGTGATTCCTTGCGACTTGAGATCTTCCAAGAAGGAAAGGCCATCTTTCCCGGGCATAACCACGTCGGAGAAAATCAGATCAAAGTTCTGCGTCTTGGCACATTCGAGTGCCTTCAACGCGTTGTCACAGACCGTTGCTTCGTGGCCCGCCAGGCGGAATGCGCGTGAGAGCGAGGCCAGCGTGTTAGGCTCGTCATCCACAATCAGAAGGTTTGCTTTCCGTGGCACTAATGGCTCCTCGCAGGAGCGCCGAGCGGCTCATCGGTCCTTTGCAGCTTGTCCAGATTGCGCGGCAATTCAATCATGAATATCGTCCCGCGTCCGGATTCACTTCGAACAGTGATTCTGCCACCGTGATCGCTGATGACCGACTGAACGATCGCGAGCCCGAGCCCCGTGCCGTGCGGTTTGCTGGTGTAATAAGGAGTGAACAAGCGCTCGCACTCTTCCGACGTGAGACCCGCCCCAGTATCCGAAACCTCGACATAGCTGTGATCGCCGTCCTGGCGTGTGCGTAGCGTGAGCTGGCCATCCTGAGGCATGGCGTCCATTGCATTCAACACCAGATTTGAGAGTGCCCGGTGCAACAGGTCGGCGTCGGCGGCGATGGAATCCATGGGTTCGGTTAACTCCAGTTTACATTCAATCGGCGCACGCTCCGGAGCTTGGAGTTGCGCCTGAAACAGCCGAGCGATATTCTGGACGACGTCATTAAGTTGTATTCGCTGGAACTGCGGTTGTGGCATCCTGGAGAATTCGCTGAAGCGCGAAATGATCGCTTTGAGATTCGCGATCTCAGCCAGCAGCGTGGAGGAGCTTTCCTGAAAAATCTCTTCGAACTGCTGTGGACTTTGCTGCCGCGCCCGCAGCAAATTCTCGACCGTCAGTTGCAGCGGGAATAGAGGGTTCTTCAATTCATGCGCCAGGCGGCGGGCCAGTTCACGCCACGCCGCAACACGTTCCGCCTGCACGAGATACTCTCGTTGCGCCAGCAGTTCGCGAGTCATACTGTTGAACGATTCCGCCAACTCACCAATTTCGTCGGACGAACTTACGGATACCTGTGTGTTCCAGTTGCCGGAAGCGACATCGCGAGCGGCACGCGCAAGTTGCTCTATGGGCCGCGTGGCCCGGCCCGCCGCCCAACCGCTCAGTAGAATCGCCAGCAAGATGCCACCGCCTCCGCACAACAGTGCCGCCGTGCGGATGCGTTGGCGAAGCTCGACATAGGGGCGCCGCGAATTGCCAATTAGGAGGACCCCGAGCAAGTGGTTATCCCGTCCGGTCAGCGGAATCGCGTCAATGGTCTCGTCATCAGCCGGATTGGAGGACCAATGCACCAGCTTCGTGGTCTCCCGCGGTTGTTGCTGAAGCTGCTGAATCATTGGCGCAATCCGATCTGCTTGTGACGCCGGGCTTGAAGCGTCAATCAGGAATTGGGGAGAGAAACCAGCTCCCAGATTCTGGTAAAACATGGCCCGCATTCCGGCAGGAAGCTCCAGGCTGGCGAGGAAGTCCTTATCAATGCGGCGGCCTCCGACCACGAAGAGCGGCTTCTCCCCCGGGCTCACCTCTCTCACCGCGAACAGCCCCAGCGCTGCGCCATCCGGGAGTTCCTCCTGCTTCAAGAAAGCTTCTTTTGGAATCGTGGCCGCGAGGGTGAGAGTTTCCTTGTAGCCAAACTTGGCCGGCCATTGCGCTGAAGAAATGATCGTGTCCTGACTGTCGATGAACTCCAGAAAATCCAGCTGATGATTGTCGGCCACGGCCCTGGCCTCGTTGAGGTATGCGCCATAGTCGGGTGAGCCGCGCATCAGCGCTAGAGCCATGCGAGTCGTGCCTTCGCTCGCTGCAATCGTATCGACATGATGCGCGACTTCTTCCCCCCGACGATTGAACTCGTGGCGAAACTGCGCGACCAGAGCCGCGCTACGCTCCTCATTGGCCTTTTCGAAAGCCCGGCGGGTGAACGACGAAATACTCCAGGCAACCGCTATCACCGACACCAGGACGGTCAGCGCGAACACCGCCAGAAGCCTACGCCGGAAAATCATGGTCTCTCCGCGGCAAGCCAGACGTTTGGCACCCGCCAGCTCCCGTCGCGGGCTGTCCTCCAATTCCTGACCGTTTGAGACACCCCGTTTGCCGTCCGCAGATGCAGCAGAGGAATCACACGTTGCGATTGCAGCAGCCTGTTCTCCGCCGCGTAAAGATCGTCAACAGAACCGAAGGCAGATTTGCTCTGCGAAAATCCAAGCTCCGAGGCCAGTTCATTAAGAGCGATTTGAGGGTCGATCGAGATCAGCGGCAGCCGAACAATCCGTAGGTCTGCGACACTCGCCGTTGTGATCTGCATTCCCATCCCGGCATCGCGAGCATTGAGCACGATTCTTTCGGCGATCACGCGTCCCGTGGGATCGCTCGGATCGTAACCCACGGTCCATGAAGTGGTATGCGGAATCTCGCTCCGCACCTGACGCGCAGCCGCCAGGTCAATCGACGTGGAAAAAAGAAAAGCATACCCTGTCATCCAATTCGGCAGAAGGCCGCCGGCAGGTTCTCCGCCGCCTTGCAGCACGACCGTACTCAGCAAATCGCGATCAGTACTGAGGGCAAGAGCCTGACGCTGCCGTGCATCCTCAGGCGACTGCGGGTCGCGCCCAAAGACTAGCGCAATTAGCTCGATCGGGGCTGAACTCTCGATGTGGCGACCTTCCGCGATCGCCCGATGCGCTTGTTCTGGGGCCACTTCTATCAACTGTGTCTTACCGAGATCGAATGAAATCATCTGCTCGCCAAAACTTTTTCCCAATTCAATTTCGATCGCATCCAGGAATGCGCGACCTCCCCAGTAGTCGTCGCGCGCCACCAACGCAAGTTTTTTCCCCGGATTCCACTGAGAAACCGCAAAGGGTCCGGTGCCAGAAATCCTTCCGCCCTCGCGTTTGGCAACGGCGTTGCGCGCCAAACTTAGCTCGGCAGGAAGATTGGGAGCCGGGGAATCACGCTCGATGACAACCGCCTCTCCCTCGGAGAATACTTTCCAGGTTGGATTCGTCCTCCGCAACGAAGCGGCGACTGCATCTGGGGTAACTGGCGCTCCATCCTGGAAAGTAACTCCGCGACGCAACAAAAACTGCCAACGTTGATCGCCCGATTCTGCCTTCCATGAAGTCGCCAATGCTGGTTCAGGCTTGCCCTGCGCATCCAACGAAACCAGGGTGTCAAAGATCAGACTGGACAGATTACGACACCCGGACCAATCCGCTTGAGCGGCATCGGCAGGATCGAGAGACCTGGGCGCGGCCCGCATCTCAGCATGCAGAGTTCCACCATAGTGCGGTCGAGCGGCGACCCGACCGCCGAGAGCGCAAAGCAGATTAATGGCCACAAGCAATGGAAAGCCGGTAAGCCTCATATCTCCCTGTTTCCGAATTCTGTGAAACTGCAATGACCCCAGTGCTGTCCGACTCGGTCCAAAGCGCGGTGATGACCCCGTTGAAATCGGCGGGCTGGCTCACGGCGACGGGCTCGCGATCCGCAATTTCGAAAGCTGTGACGGTTTCGCCGTTGCCATCGCCGTTGCCAGTGACCAACACCTGCCAGCCTAGCCCGCAACCGCTCCGCACGCTCGCAATGTCGCTTCCCCAGATGAGTTTGGCCGCAGTTTGGTCCGTGACTCCGTCCAGTAAGTGCACCTGACCATCGACGGCGGAAAAAATCCAGAGCTTGTACTTCTCCCTTGGTAGCATCGCAGCCGAATAAAATGCGTTCACGGTGGTTTGTTTCTCGATGCCCGGAGAAAGCGCTCCGGTAAAAAAGTTCCTGGTGGGAGCGAAGAATGCGCTCAGGCCGGGCTGATCCGTTCCTAGCGGCCAGGGGTCATCGCTGTCATAGCAGTTCAGAGACAGAGGAGGGGTCGCAGAGCTTCGGCAAAAAGTGCCCGGCAAATACGCGTCGAACAAGTGATCCTTCCGCAAAGCCAATCGGCCCCGCAAATCGCGCGGCCACGGATGCGAGTGCGATAGTGGCAGTGATTGTTCCTGCTGCCAATGGCCATCCTGGAGCTTCAAAATTACGACGCTCTCCGGTTCGAGGAGAATCACGTGCTGCGGCGCGCTGTTCAGCAGTGCGACATCCAGGATGCGATTCTCATCCGCCGAAAGCGGTGTCTTTTGAATCGTGAACGCAGCAGTTGAGCTCTCGACTACCGGCGGCCCCAACCTTGGTGTAGTGACCATGACGACGGACGCTCCGTTGTTACCCGGATGAATCTCAGCGACCCAAAGGTAGCTCTGGAGATTTTCAGAAAGCGTAATCTGTACCGTGGCAGCGGCTTGGTCTGCATTCACAAAATGCACTCCGAGCGCTGCAAGCTGGGCGCTGAGCCCTCGACGAATCGTTTCCGCGTCCGGCTGGCTGAGCGAAGACCGGTTCACCACCTCCAGCGTGACCGCTCCTGGACCCGTGGCCGCGGCAATCTTTCGTGCCAGTTGTTCTTCAGGGGCTCGCCAGTCACTCGCCAGGATCGCGGGCAGGTGCGCCAACATCAGCACGCAGAGGCAGGCAGCCCGTGGAAACCGTGATGACCAGGCACGCATGTGCGGGATGCGCGAATTATAAACCGCATTGTGGCGGGCACTTGGCATATTCGCCCTGTACTGTTTGTAGACACCGAGCTTTCAGACTGTAGCGCTAGACTTATTTCGGCTGCTGCTCATCCGGTTCTTCCGCCTGACTGGCATGGTTTGCCACGCTCATGCTGCGCAGCACATCATTGGCGAAGAAGAATTTCCCGTCCGCTGGCACCATCATGATCTGCAGCTTGTCCGAGAGCCGTTCTGCCACGATCTTGTTAATGAGCAGCGGATTCTGCTTCAGGATCGCGCCTTCGCTCTGCATCCGCACCGCGTCCGCCGCGGCCGTCACACGGATACGATCCGCTTCCGCTTCGGTCAGCAACTTTCGGCGCTCCATCTCGGCCTTGCTGTCGATCACCTTGGCCTCCGCCTGTGCCTCTGCGTTCTTGACCGTGGTCTCCTTGCGAGCTTCGGCTTCCAGCTTGGATTGTTCGATCTGTTTCTGTTTGAGCGGCAAGGTGTATTGCATGGCATCGGCCTCGCTTTTCGCTTGCAGCACGCGCACCTGGGCTTCTCCCTCCGCCTGCTTGACCTGCTGAGCCTTTGTGGCCTCGGCTTCAAGTTCCGCAATCCGTACCTGCTTCTGCTGAATGTCGGTCTGCACGCCCATGCGGTCGCTTTCCTGTTCCTTCAGCAGCAGAGTTTCTAATCCCTTTGCGTATTCAGGTGGCAGTTGGATATCGCGCAGCATCACTTCTTTCACAACGATTCCATCCGCTGCTAGTTTTTGAGTGATGACATCCGACGCGCGCTTGCGTACTTCCTCACGCTTCGCAGCAAACACATCCCGGACGGTGTAGTTGGGTACGAGCTCACGCCACGCGCTCGCCACTACCGCGGGCACAATTTCCTTCTCAACCGGCTGAGGCATGTTGCTCTGAATGTAATCCAGGCGCTTCGGATCGAGGCGGTAGCGTACCGTAATCGACAGCCCAAGAGTGAGCCCCTCTTTTGCCTGCACATTCAACGGCGGTGATTTTGTGCCTTTGCCGGAACCGGCACTCCCCGCATCCTCGGTGGAACCGGTAGTAAACAATTGGTCGCGGGTGTCGAAGAGCACAATGTTTTCCGCGAGTGGCACCACGAAGTGCGCGCCCGGATACAGGGCGCCCGGCAAGGTTCCACTCGTCTGGCTAACCCGGACTCCGGCCATGCCGCTGGGCACAACTACGATGCCCAGAGACAACACAATCGGCCCCCAAGCCAGCAATGCCAGCGCCAGAGAGGCTCGCCAGCGCACCTGTGGAACTGCAGGCAGCGGTCCCGCCCCGGCCGAAGCAAGCGCCTGCCGGTATCTCATTTCCAGATAAAAATCGTAAGCCAGTATTCCAGCGGCCAAGACAATCATTCCGATGCCGCCCCACATCAGCAAATATTTCAGCAACAACATAAATCCTCCGTGCGCGCTAGCGCTCCTGTCTCGATTTAACCTGTAGCGCCGGTTGAGAAAAGAACAAGCCGAAGACTTTTCCGAAAATCCACTCTTCCACCAGAATCGCGACCGCCAGCGAGAAGGCCATCCCCGCAGTCACCGTGATTGCTGTCATTAGCGTTTCCATTGCGTCCTCCCCGGAGCGTGCTTACGCGAAAGGAAGTGGCATCCCCCGGGCCAATGTCCATATGGTTGATCGTGAACAAGTTGTCGCGGCGAGTCTGGGGGCTGGATGGTGTTCGCTTGCAGACAGTGTGTGGTTACGACCACACAACGCAATGGAGCGGGAATAGATTCGCTAATTCAAAAGAGCGCTCGGTTGTTGTGTCAAGAAACCAGTGGCGCGGCGAAGCCTGGGATAGCACGGCCTTCGTCGGCAACCGGCTCGGTTATCTCTCTTGCATAGCATGCGACTGCGGTGGCCCGCTGCCAAAAGCGTGTGGCGAGAAGCAGAAGCATCGTCGCCTGGCCGATGATGAATGCGCCAAGAACACTGCTGGGCGGGACGATCGCATACCACAGCAAGATTCCAGCCACTAGAACGGCCACGGCCACAATTGCAATTACGAGATAGCTGCCTAGCAGACGGCCGAACTTCCGTCGCGTCTTGCGGAATCCGGCCACGATCGATTTGCGCACCGCCGGCTGGTCGCGCAGCACCACGTCGGTCTGAGCAACATCAAACCACATGCGGATGATGGTCAGCACCAGCAGAATGAATACACTGCCAATGAGCTGCGTAAAGAATGGCAGCCTTTCATTGGAAGTCTTATCCGCGGCACTAACCAGCGCGTTCAATCCGGCGAATAGAATCCCAGCCATGCTGCCCGCGAACACCGTAAAGAATAGAGACAGGCGTACGAATGGCCAAACATTTCGCCCGCAGGCGCGAAAAAACTCATCCCGTGGAAGCCCGTGGTCCGAGGCGTAGCCCAGCAACACTCCGGGCATGAACAGCAAGCTCGCTAAAAAGAATACGACCGCGAACATCATCGCCGGATGGGTTACGCTGGGGAGCGTCCCGAATTCCGGGCGCACCAGCAATTCGAGGAATACCCCCAGGCTGAATCCATGAAGCAGCTTGTCGGCGTAGAGGCTGTGGTCCAGAATACCGTGCGCGGCATCGCTGAAGGAACTCGCTCCGAAGTGGGCAAATGCCAGATTCAGCAGATAAAACCAGACAACGTAATGTTTGTTGCGGCGCACGATGGCCGCACCTGCGGCAACCAGACTCGTTTTCCCGTTCATTCAGATGTCCCCTTACACCAGCCACCAGGCCAGGAACTGCGCAAAGAACTGGATGATGCAGGTCCAGTAATTCGTTAGTTTCCTCGCCGGCTCGCCGTTCGGTTCCGCAGTTCGACTGTTATTGAAGTTATTGCGATCGAGGTAGATCTTGTGGTCGCGATCGACTTCGACCGACTCCACCCTCGCCTTGTTCTGGTACGCATATCGTACCCACCGGTCTTGTCCATCCCAGTGCTCGCGCACCCGGTCGCCGTTATCAAACTTAACCTCAACGTCGATCGGGATCACGAACTCACCTTTCCGGCGAATCCATACATTGGAGACGTACTCCGTCTCTCCCTTTTTCTCGTTCAGATTTTCTTTGTACCAATCCACGGGCACGGAAGTGATCTTCATTACTTCGTAGTCCAGCACTTGCGTGCCGTAGACTGCCTGGCTGAAATACCAGCGTAGATCTTGCCCCGAGACTTCTTCAATCGTCTTCAGGAAGTCCTGTTTGCTGGGATGGGTGAAGCGGTAACGCATGAAGTAGGTATGCATGGCGCGGCGCATGGTATCTTCGCCAATCACGCCCTCGAGAGTGAGCAGACTGAGCGCCGTCTTGAAGTACGTGATTCCGCCATACGAATTAGAATCGGCATACTGCCAGCCGTTCCTCGCCAGGGGATCAAGATCGGCCACACCTTCGTAGTCAGTCCTGGCCTCGTCGACTTGTCCGGCAGTGAGACCCCACATATTAACGAGCGAAGTGGACGCTCCAAAAATCGAATCCAGGATTTTGATCTGCGTGTACTGGTTAACGCCTTCATCCATCCACGCGTCTTCGAATTCGTTGGTTGCCACCATGCCGTACCAGTACTGATGTCCGAATTCGTGTTCAAGCGCATCTTCGGGCCAAAGCAGACCTTTCGGGATGAACCATCTGGTGTCGCCCGTAATGAATGTCGGATATTCCATGCCACCGGCCGCTGACCCCGCCTCCGGATCCACGATCGTGAGCGTCTTGTACGGATACGGCCCATACCAGCGGTCAAAATGTTCCATCGTTTCTTTGACAATTCGCGCGTGCCGCTCCGCCTGCCCCCAATGCGCCGGCTGCATCAGGAACCGCAACTTCACCGGCCCCATGCTGCCCTGAAACGTGTCGTTATAGATCAGATAATGCGGGCTCGCCGTCCACGCAAAATCGTGAATGTCATCACCGTGATAGGTAACCGTCTTCGTCCCGTCAGGATTATTCACACTTCCAACTTCGATGCCGCTCGCTCCAACCACTTCATATTGCGGCACCGTGAGCTTCACGTCATAAACCCCAAAGTCGGCAAAGAACTCCGTATCGAAGTGAAATTGGTGGCAGTTCCACGCGCCATGCCACCACACCCCAACCTTGGGAAACCATTGCCCGCCAAGAATAAAGTCGTGATTCCAGCCGGTCCGCGCCAACGCCTCCGGAAATTGATCGTGAAACTTGATCTTGAACTGCACATACCCATCCGCCGGGATTGGCTTCGATAAATGCACTTGCACTACGGTGTGATCGTCTTTGTTCTCGTCATCAGGATGGATGAATTGCAGTTGCGAAGTGAAATCGCCCTGGCCCACAACTTCAAAGCTCTTGATCTCCTCCGCTCCGTAGCTTTTGGGGTCCCACGTTCCTAAGTCCGGCCCATAAGAATTCGACCGCTTTCCCTCGCGAATCCAGGTCGACGTCGGTTGAAATCCATTCAAATAAAGATGGAACGGAAAAGTGTCCAGCGCCTGCCCCGTCAGATTGTGGTAAGTCAGCGTTTCCGTCGCATCGAGAGAATGCGTCTTGGCGTTGTACTTCGCGTCCATGTCATAAGCCACAACCCGCTGCGACAACGGAGTGGCCGAGTTGATCGCCGACGTAGTAGCAGGAATCGCAACCCCCGCTGCGCCATCCGTCTGCGCGACGACAGGCACAGCCAAAGCAGCCAGCAGGCAGACCCCAACCCTCAAACCTACAATCATGAATGAAACTCCCTCTCTTCGAGAAGCGGCAGATAACGAATACGGCAACGGCGAATCGCGAACGTCAAATCATAGCAGCACCGTATGAGAGACACGAATGACCGATCACTGGAATTGTTACGTGAATCAGCAAGCCCGAGTTCCAAAGCGCGTCATTACCGAGCCAACACACACGTAGGCCGGATGCCCCCGTCCGGCACCTGAGCAAAAGCGAGGCCTGCGAATGTAGGGCGGACACTCCTGTCCGCCGCCTTTGACTCAAAGGATGTCAAAGTTAGTAGGTAGAGAACCCAACCGCGTCGCCCTATACCAACGCTGTCATCCTGGAGGAATCGGAGTCGTGCCCCCCGCACGACTCCCAACGAAGGATCCCTACGTCCGCAGCCAATGCACACGTAGGCCGTACGCCCGCGTCCGACCCGCGAGCAAAGCGAAGCGAACAAGTGTAGGGCGGACACTCCTGCCCGCCGCGCTTGACTCCGAGAACGTCAGCGTCAATATCTGAAAACTCTCCAAAGATGTTGTCCCGTGCCCACTCGGTCATCCTAGAGGAAGCGGAGTCGTGCGCTCGCGCACGACTCCCAACGAAGGATCCCTGCACCAGCTCCCAGCGCTCGCATCTTTTTCGGGCGCCCCTCGGTCCAACCGAAGCAACCATCCACCTCTCCCCATGCAACTAAATAATTAGTTGACGTTCTGGCTTCCAGCGCGTCTAATAAATGAGAACGGAGGAGCCCTTGCCACCAACAAAGTCTGTAACCTTGACTGAAGCCGAACTCCGGCTTATGGACGTACTGTGGCAGCAAGGGCCATCGACCGTTCAGCAGGTGCTCGAAGCGCTTCCCGGCAAGTCGCCACTGGCCTACAACTCAGTGCTGACCACCATCCGCATCCTTGAAAAGAAGGGATACGTTCGCCACATAAAGGATGGCCGTGCATACATTTACAGGGCGTTGGTCGAGCGCGAGGAGGCCTCACGGTCCGAGATTCGTCATCTCGCCCATCGCTTTTTCCAGAATTCGCACGAAATGCTGGTCCTGAACATTCTGGAGGACCGCGGCGTCGACTCCGAGGAACTAAACCGCCTCCGCCAACTCTTAGAACAGACCCAGCCAGACGGGGACAAGTAGACGGGAATGAATAAGTCGTTTTCACAAAATGCCCTTCGGGAGGGCACGGCTTCACAGGCTGTGGAAAGACCGTTGGTTCGTATCAGGGTATGCCTTCAGGCATACCGCAAGTTGCTGAAAATGAGTCCGGCTTTAGCTGCTGGGGTTCGATGTTACTCGCGTAAACAACATTTTGCCGCAGCTTCTTCAGCCGTGCCGATGCCCAGCCAAGAAACGGGGCTTCAGCCCGCGAGATCAAAGTAACCGGAACGAGCAAAAAATGATCGCTACTCTCAACCTGAACACACTAGCCCGAATGTCCGCCGAGAGCATGCTCAACTGCATGCTCGAGGGCATCGCCATCGGTCTTTTTGCCTGGATTCTCCTCAAGGTTGTGGGACGGCGAAATTCCAGCACTCGTTTCGCAGTCTGGTTCTTCGCTTTACTTGCGATAGCAGCGCTGCCCATCCTCAGCGTTGTCGCATCGAGCGCCCGGGCAGGGAGCGCGGGTTCTGCCATCACGGTCCCAGGTTCGTGGGCGCTCGTTATTTTTTTGGTGTGGGCACTGGTTGCCGGCGTAGCGCTCCTCAGGGTGGGCATCGGCCTCTGGCAGTTGCGCAAACTGCGCCGCAGTTGCTCGGTAATTGATAACGCAACCTTGCATCCAGTGTTGTCGGCAAGCTTGCAAGCATTTCAACCGATCAGGCGAGTGACGCTCTGCCAGTCGGATCGCTTGCGCGTGCCCACTGCGATCGGTTTTCTGAAACCGATCGTGGTCATTCCAATCTGGGCGATGCGTGAACTCTCAACCACCGAACTGAACTCGATTCTGATCCATGAACTGGCTCACCTTCGGCGCTGGGACGATTGGACGAATCTTGCTCAGCAGGTTCTGAAGGCGGTGTTGTTCTTCCATCCCGCCGTGTGGTGGATCGAGAACAAACTCGCGTTGGAACGCGAGATGGCATGCGACGACGCAGTTCTGGCTGAGATCGCCAATCCCAGAGGCTACGCGAAATGTCTGATCTCGGTAGCAGAGAAGAGTTTCATGCGCCGTGGAGTTGCGCTGGCCCAAGCTGCCGTCAACCGCGTGCGCCAGACGTCCCTGCGCGTGTCGCAAATTCTCGATGTGAATCGTTCCAGCGCGACCCACGTATGGAAACCGGCTCTCTATTCGGTAGCGGCGTTTTTCATTGCCTGTCTGGTTTCGTTATCGCAGGCGCCCGAACTAGTAGCGTTCAAAGATCAGGCGCCAGACACGATGGCGTCAGCGACGGCGGGCGCAATGCGAACCTCCGCGACCGAACTGAATTCCTTCGCAAAACCGCCAGTAGTAACCCCCGCCAGCTTCCGCGTCAGATCGGATGGATCAAGATCGGACGAGTTAAGATCGGACGAGTCAAGATCGGATGAAGCAAGATTGGGTGAAGCAAAATCGGATGAAGCAAGACCCGACGCATTAACAAATCAGCCAGCTCGGGAGGGCACGGCTTCAGCCGTGCCGCCTGTGAAAAAACTCGGTTTTGGGTGGCGCAGCGCTTCCAGCGCTGCGGTTAATGCTCGCGAATCAGTGAAGGCTTTAGCCGCCGAGGTAGCGAAATCGAGTTCTTCAGCCGTGCCCCAACGTGCTGGCAACGAAGCTGAGCTTCAGCCCCTGAGGCCAAGAAGTCCAGCGGAATCGAGTTTCGCGGCAGCCAAACGCGAAAATGATCGCCAGCCCAATACACAGAGAACATTAGAAGCCCGGTTCGTCCCGGCGAGTTCAACACACCATGAAAATGAAGCCGTCGCACCACAAGCAATATTCGTAATCATGCAAACCGCGCGATACGACGAATCCGGCCCCACGGTTTGGAGCATCTGCGTCTGGCGCGTGACCGTCGTGGATTCAACCCGTACGCGAATTCCCGCGAAAAAGATTTAAGAAAGGTTCAATCAAGCAGGCAAACTATCAGTTCGAGTCGTAAAACTAAATAATTAGTTGCACCAAAAAGGAGAAGGTAAAACCAATGAGCAAGTGGAAAAACTGGAAAACATCAATCGGCCGCATGGCTCTATCCGCAGTCGCGATAGCAGCCCTCGCGTCCCTCGTAACCTACGAAACCGCCAAGCCCATGGCCGCGCGAGCGTCCGTCGCCGCAGCTGCAGCACCGCTCGACGACAACAGCGTGGGGGCGTTGCTCTCACTCGATCAGGCAATGGAAACTTTGGCCGCGAGAGTAACTCCCGCCATCGTGAACGTCGCCGTCACTGCAAAAGGCAAGACAGATATGGCCGAACAGCAGCAGATCCCTGATGACATGCAGCAATTCTTCGGTCAAGGGTTTGGTCAGTTCTTTGGCCCGCACGGCCGGCCTCAGCCGCAGATCGAGCACGGCATCGGCAGCGGAGTAATTATTTCACCCGATGGATATATCGTGACCAACAACCACGTCATCGATGGCGCGGTCGATATTCGCGTTACGATGAGCAATAGAAAGACGATGAAGGCAACGCTGGTCGGAGCCGATCCCTTGACCGACCTGGCTGTGCTCAAAGTGGATGGCGGCAGCCTGCCCAGCATTCCGTTGGGCGACTCCACCGCGCTGCATCCCGGACAGACTGTCCTGGCGTTCGGAAATCCTCTCGGATTTCGCTTCACGGTGACCCGCGGAATTGTCAGCGCGCTCAACCGTCCCAACCCGTACTCTGACAACGCGCGCAAGCCCGGCGAATTCATTCAAACCGACGCAGCCATCAACCCCGGCAATTCCGGTGGCCCGCTCGTGAATGCGCACGGTGAAGTGGTCGGCATCAACACCTTCCTGGTCTCTTCTACCGGAGCCTTTTCTGGAATGGGTTTTGCCATCCCCGCTCAGATCGTGAAGCCTACCGTGGACACACTGATCCGCGATGGCAAAGTAACCCACGGCTATATGGGAATCGGAATCAGCGACGTCACGCCCGAGAACTCCAAGTTCTTTGATGTGAGCGACGCCAGCGGTGCCGTCGTGACCTCGGTCGAATCCGGTTCGCCGGCAGCCAAGGGCGGCTTGAAGGTTGGCGATGTCATCACCGAGCTCAACGGCAAGAAGGTCACCGATGCCGGCGAACTTCAGGTGGAAGTCGGACAGAAAACCCCAGGCACGACCATCAAACTGGAAGTAGTTCGTGAGGGAAAGAGCGTAAGCGTTCCAGTCACCCTCGAAGCGATGGGCAGCCGTGACAAGCAGAGCAACGAAGTTAGCGAAAACGATCACGGCAAAATGCACTGGGGCGTCGGTCTCGGCGACATCACTCCAGATATCCGGGAGCAACTGCAGGCTCCCAAAGATCTTCACGGAGCCGTGATCGAGCAGGTGCAGCCAGGCAGCCCGGCCGACAATGCCGGTCTGCAGCGTGGCGACGTCATCGTTCAGGTCAACCGGCACGATGTCCAAAGCGCGTCTGATGTTCAGCAGGCATTAGGAAGTGTGCCCAAAGGAAAAGACGCATTGATCCTAGTCTGGTCCAATGGCGGCAACACCTTCCGCGTGCTGCATGCTCCTGAGGGTTCATAGAGCCGGTCAAACAACAACATAATAAACAGTAGGGGTGCCCCATCCTAACGTCGTGCTTTCCGACGTTAGGGTGGGGCCTTTGACTTTGGCGAGAGAGGCGGGCGGCCCGGACGACGGTTTTCATTTTGCCTTCGAGGGTGCCTCCGTCCAAGCTCCGCTTGGGCGGGGATTTTCCTCGTTGAACGCGTGTCCGTAGGTGGAGAAGATGCAAACCCGCTCCTCGCGACCCGCCGTCCGCTGCACGCCCAACCCACAGATCGTGCTTCGCACCACGGTTTTTCTCTTGACCCAGACACTCGCAAGCGGCTAACATAGTGACAACTCCATTAGCTGTGTGATAACAGCACTTGATTTCCCCAGTTCTTTGACAATTTTCGAGATCAGCGGACAAAGGGCGTCTCGGTAACGAAAAAGCTCTTCCCTCCCTCCAACATGCCACGGCTAAGTCCCTTAGAGGGAATATTTTACGAGGGTATCTTCAACAAGCTGCGAGATATAGTTGCCGGAGAGTAAATACATGGCGCTCGCTCTAGCCGGTGTTGTGCAGGCCGGCGGCGATTCCGTTGATGGTGGCGCCCAGTGCGAAGTCGAGCATGTTTGTATTCTCTCCGGCGCGTTTTCTGCGCAGCAGGTCGACCTGGACCATGCTCATGGGGTCAACGTAGGGATTGCGCAAGCGAATCGAACGCGATAGTACCGCATTGCCCTCAAGCAATTCCTTCTCGCCAGTTATCGAGAGCAGGGCCTGTCTTGTGCGAAGAAATTCTTCTTCGAGCAGGGCGAAGACGCGGTCGCGAATATTCTTATCCTCGACCAGGCCGGCGTAAAGGCGCGCGATGGTGAGGTCGGCTTTCGCCATGGCCAGTTCGACGTTGCGGACAAGTTCAGAAAACAACGGGAAGTGAGCCATCATCTCGCGAAGCAGTCCGGCGTTCCCGGGCGACTGTGCGACGAACTTCTCGATAGCATGGCCCACCCCGAACCAGGCGGGAACCGCCTGCCGGCTTTGCATCCATCCGAAGACCCAAGGGATGGCCCGCAGATCTTCTAGGCAGCGGCTTTGGCTGCGCCTGGCCGGACGGGAGCCGATCTGCATGTTTTCGAGTTCGCTGATTGGCGTGGCTTGTTCAAAGTAAAGCAGCACGTCGGGATTCTCGGCGATGTGCTCGCGGTAGTAGGCGAAGGCGGTTTGCGACATGCTTTCCATCACATCGTGCCAGCGGGAGCTGTCTTGCACCTGCGGAGCATCCGGCCGGCCGAGTGCTTCGAGCGACGCAGCAATCATCAACTCGAGATTCCATTCGGCGAGCACCGGGTCGGAATATTTCCAGTTGAGCACTTCGCCTTGCTCCGTGATTCGGATCTGACCCGAAAAATCTCCGGCAGGCTGGGCGAGGATCGCTGCGTGAGTTGGTCCGCCGCCACGCCCCACCGTCCCGCCTCGACCGTGGAACAGGCGCAAGTTGACGCCACATTCTCGCGCCGCCTGATGCAGGGCGTGATGAGCTTTGTGTATTTCCCAAGTGCTGGTGAACATGCCGCCATCTTTGTTGGAATCCGAATAACCCAGCATGACTTCCTGAGAACGTCCCCAGGAGTCAAGCAACGGGGCGTATTCGCGCGAGTTCCACAGCCGGCGCATGACCAAGGCGGAAGAACGCAGAGCCTCGATTGACTCGAACAATGGTACCGGCATGAGGCCGGGATCGTCCCCGGTGCTGCCTATGCTCAGTCCGCAGACGGCGGCCAGGCGGACCACATTGAAGATGTCCTGCTCGGATTGCGTGTTGCTCACAATGAAGGTGCGAATCGAGGCCGGAGGATAATTCTGTTTTAAGTGCGCGAGGGTCTGAAAGGTATTCATGGTTTCGCGCGAGCTTTCCGAAAGTCCGCGGGCGGCTTTCACCTCCAGGCTTCCCGAGGCGGCTGCGGCCAACTCAGCCAGGCTTTCCGAAAGAATGCGCGAATGTTGACGGATATCAAGTGCGTGAAGATTGAATCCGAAGGTTTGAACCGCACGCAGCAAAGGATCGATCGCCAGTTCCACCATGCGGCTGCCGTGGTTTTCGCACAGGCTATCTCTGAGCAATTCGATATCCGAAGCAAATTCACCACAATCCTTGTAAGCGGGAGACGTCGCAGGGACTTTTCTCGAGGCCCGGAGTCGCGCCTCTACAAGTTCCAGAAACAGGCGGCACAGTTCGGCCTCAGAAATCCTGCGTGCGTGGGCGGACGACATGAGCGCTTCGTACTCATTCAGCCGTTGGCGTAGCACGCTCGAGATGCGGACCTGTCGCATGGACGAGCTTAGAAGGTCGATCGCCCTCGAGATCTGATGCAGGTAGTGGTCGATGATCACATTGCGCGCCATTTGCAGCGCGTCACGCGTGCATTCCGCGGTCACAAATGGATTGCCATCGCGATCGCCACCGATCCACGAACCGAAGGAAAGCACGCGGGGTAAGTCCCGCTCCTGAAGCGCGAGACCATAGACTTCGCCGAAAGAGTCAGCCATCTCCGCGTAAATTTTGGGGACGGTGTCAAAAAGGGTCATCGGGTAGGGATCGAGGCCCATACGGATCTCGTCGGTGACACTGGGCTTGCTGAGGCGCACTTCGTCGGTCTGCCAGAGAGCAGTGATCTGGGCGACGATTTGCATTTCCAGGTCTTCGGCGTCCGTATGCGAAAGCGGCAGACGATCAAGATCCTCGAGTAAGCCGGCGATGTTGCGACGCTTGCCGAGCACGGTTCGGCGCGCGACCTCGGTCGGATGCGCGGTAAAGACGGGCGTGACTTCAATTTCTTGCAAGGCGCCGAGCGCTTGTTGCGCAGAGATGCCAGCCGCTTTCAATCGAGCCAGCGTTCCACGGAAAGAGCCGGCCAGAGGCGCATGATCCATGTGCAATTGTGCGGCGCGGCGGCGACGCTTGCGGTGATTGGTCTCTGCCAAATTTGTCAGCTCGAAATAAATTGCGAATGCCTTGGTGAGCTTGTAGGCATCTTCGACGGTGAGATTGGCAATGATGGCGCGTGCTTGAGCCATCAGATCCTCGGCGTCTTTCTTTTGTTCGGGCTCGCGATGCTGGATCAGGAGGCGCCGGAGGTGCTCGACCACGTCCAGCAGAGTTTTGCCGGATTGCTCTACGAGGACACGGCCCAGCAGGATTCCCAAGGAGCGAACATCACGGCGGAGAGGGAGTTCTTTGGCGGAGTCCGAGGTCTCGGCAGTCAGCTCCGAAAGACGGGCTTGTTGGTCGTCCGTTGCCCATAGTGGGGTGTCGCCCATAAGTAATAATAAATGAGGCGAGGTTGGGGACAGGTGTTTCGACCGCGAAACCCTGGATTGTTGCCTCCCATCCTTTCCGCAAAGGACGCGGAAAGAGTGGGGCACTCGTCATTATGTGGAATTTAGAATTATGGTCGATGGAGATCCACCAGCACCACCTCGGAATGCTCCTGCACTCGTTCGAGGACAACTTCCGGGCCGTCTTTGGAAATGTCGAAGTCGCGAATATCAAAGTCCGCAGGTAGGTAAGTCAACTGCCGTTCTGCGGCCGTCCCCATATCCATTGACCATAGGTTCTTGTGTCGAATATCTCCTCGCAGGAACACGAGCTCCCGTCCTCCGTGCAGGAAGGCCAGGCGCCGCGCGCCACGAGTCAGGGTCAAGGCAGGCAAGGGATACGCCACAGCGTCGGCAGTCGCCGCTCTAACCGGATATGCGGTGCCGATGTCAGCTCCCGAGTACACAACGAAGCGGCCGTCGGGCGCCCATGCGGGATCGACCGAATACTCCTGCACAAATGCAGTGGGCGGCCGGCCATCGATCGGCACACGGAAAAGGTGAGCGACGCCATGATCGTTCGCCGCCGAGGTGACCGACTGGCCGTCGGGTGCCCACGCTGGAATACCTTGCAGGTCGAGAGCATCGGTCGCAACCCGCGCGTTCGCGCCCTCGGCTTGCATCACGTATAAGAACGTTTGCCCGCGTTGGCGGACCGAGAATGCGATGTGATTTCCATCGGGAGCGATTGCCGGGCCGCCGAAGACTTGCGCTCCCTGGCCACTCCACAACTCCGTGGCCGCCCCGTCCGCGAGCTTCCAGATGCTCTCGCTCGTACTCGTCGCAGAAACATACAGAAAGAAATTTGGACCGAGTCGTGGAGAGAAACCTCTGCCGGTCGTCAGCGAGATTCGAACAGGGGCCAACGCCTCAGCGGGTGAATCAGCGATCCGCGACCGCCAAAGTGTATTCATCGGACTGGCGAGCGTGATCACCAGACGGCGACCGTTCGTGCTCGCCGCCAGTGACGTGTACCGGTCAAGGCCAGAGCTCATCCGGTGCGGAATGCGGCGTTCGACATCCATGCCATAAAGCCACGGTCCGTTACCGTCCGGATCGCTCACCAGGTACATCAAAGTGTGCCGATCCAGAAAAACCGGATGACTCACGCGCCCGGCGTGGAACGTGATCCGTTCAGGGGTTCCGCCGGATGGAGGGATGCGCCAGATATCCATTTTGTCGGGGAGAGAACCCTGGACGAAGTAAATATACTCATCGTCAGGCGACCACAACGGAAAATGCGCGTGGATCCCCGCCGGTGCGGTGAAGATGGGCCGCGCCTTGGCCTGCCAGTTGCCGTCTGACACGAACAACGGATCTCCGGATCCTGGCGTGTGGTACGCCAGTCGCGAGCCGTCGTGCGACCAGTCGAGCTCTGCCGCACCTTCAAGGTACGGCATCGGCTGTCCCCCCAGCGTCGGAACGGCCCAAATGCTGATGTCACCTTCGTTCGAAGCGCTTTTCTTGCGAACCCAAAATGTAACCTGAGAGCCGTCGGGTGTGAACCCCAGCGTGCGGACCGATGGATTGACCAGTTCCGATTGGCTCCCGTGGGTCAAGTTGTGGAACCGCCCCGAACCCACCTGCGTGACCCACACGTCCATCTGTCCGTCCCGATCCGACAGAAACGCCACAAACTGTCCGTCGCGTGACACCGCAGCCGCCTGCTCTACGCCCTCGAACTCCGTGACCATCTGGAATCGCGCCGCCGCGATCGGGTCTCGCCAAAAATACTCCGTCCTCTTAAGCCACAGGCCTGCGCCTACCGCCAGTATCGCTGCTACCACGAGCAGCACCCACAGGCGGTTAGAAAGAAACATCTTTTGAGTAGATAAAGCCGCCGATTCCGAAAGTACCTGAGCTGGCGGTGGCGGTTGTACTTGCGGATTCGAATCCCCATTGCTGCAGGTCACCGTGGCGGCAAAGCGGTACCCCTTCCCGACTACGGTTTCTACGAATCGAGGCTTCTCGGGGTCATCCCGCAGAGCCACACGGATTTTGCGGACAGCGGTGTTGATGCTGTGATCGACATCAAGGAAGACGTCCTTGCCCCAAAGGCAACCGGCAATGTCATCGCGTGACACTAACTCCCCGCGACGTTGAACCAACAAGATCAGTAATTCCATAGGGAGCTTTTCCAGCCGCAGCAAACGTGTACCTCGTTGCAGCCGATAGCGCGACTGATCGAGGGTGAAATCCCCGAAATGGAACTCTTGGGACGTAAATCCTCCGGACGGATCCTCTCGTGCGTCGCTGGAAATCATGCGCCATAATAAGACAAGAAGCAACTGCACCAGCAACTTAGGGGGTTATCTAACCTTTACCTCTTCTTCATAGCACCTGCATTGCTTAGCGGGCAGTCTTTGAGCGATAAGCGCGCTAGCAATTTACTTCAGACTTGGAGGTCTGTTATGAAGAGCAAGCATTTGCGGTGTGCGGCACAGATTGGGGTTCTCGTGCTGATGGCAAGCATCGGCGCGCTGGCCCAAAATCGGGCACCTGAAAGACTTAAGTTTAACGGGGTAATCAATGCCTATTCGCCCCAAACCACCACCACAGGTCCCTACGAGGTTCGGGGCACGTGGAACTTGCAGTTAAAGGGAAGCTCCGGCAAGGCGAATTTCGAAGCGGCCCTGAACATGGTGCTGTCTGACGGTTGGGTGTTAACGTTAGGAGATGGGAACTTCGATCCGAATGGCAGGGGCGCCCATACTCACCACATAACCATGCTCAATGCCGATGTCACGCCGATTACGGGCGGATTTCGGGTAAATGGTACGGCCACGGTTACCCTCAATGGAAGCCCCGCGCCCATTTCACCTACACCGTTGGAAGTAGACATTACGGGTGGCACCACCGTCAAATTTTCCAATGTGGCATTGACTTTCGGGACGCCGGGCTCAATGCATTTTGGAACCGAGCCTCTCCCCGGCGTAGTTCGGAGACCCTGAGAACAAGGTTGTGGCACCGGATCGGTTGTCCGGAGCGGCGCAGTTCATAGGCGCGCCAGTCCAGTTCCAGATCGTCGGCAAATTTTACCGGGGTCGAAAGCATGCTAAGCACCCCGAAGATGGTGGCTCGGCATTGTACATCCGAACGGCGTGAATGCATCAAGTGTCGTGTTTTTCGAGGCTACGGCTTACTCGAGAATTTAAGCTAATTTTCAGCTGCGCACTATTGTTCAAAAACGACAACTCACGCACCCTGGGCCGGTTCGTTAGAGGAATACAAAAAAAGGAGACTCGATATGAAGATATTTTAAAATCTTACCAAGCGAAACCCTCTATTTTCAGCGACCCAACCTTCCCCTCCGCAGACCGTAAAGAACAAGATTTCAACTTCCAGGAGACACGCTATGAAGTTTTTCGCATATCCGCTGCTTTCACTCGCCCTCACTTTAACCTTTGCCACCCCCACCTTCGCCGCTGTCAGGCACACTGGGAAGGCCATTACAAATGTAACCGTAGTTACTGAGACCAATCTATTAACCACGAACTCTACCTCATTCGTCAATTTGCCTGGCGGCGCCGTAACAATTGTGGTTCCGGCGGGCCATTCTCAGCTAGTACAGGCGACGTTCAGCTCTGAATCCTACTGCTTCTGGTACGATGGTGCAGCTTACCAGTATTGCTTAATGCAAATCCTTGCTGACGGAATCGAAATGTTACCCGCCTCTGGTGGAGGCTTTGTCTTTGACACTAATGGACAAACCGACGACGGTTGGGAGGCGCATGCCATGGCTCGCACCATCGTGCTGGGGCCAGGAACTCATATCATCCGGGTTCAGTGGGCCGTTTCGGATCCAGGCCTGAACTTAGCATTGAATAACTGGACTCTGACAGTTACACAATACGCCAACGGGAAGTAGAAGTTTGTGTCCGAATACGGGCGCGTGGCGCTGGGCCTCGCGCCCATCCAACTCTAAAGGGTGCCTCCTCGATAAGAGAGAAGGCACCATACAAGTTCGGCGGTGTGCGATGATGGCAAGAGCCACCAAGGGGTGGCGGCATCCGGCCTATTTGGGTTTCAACCAACTAGCCCACTGGACGCCCTGGCTCAATGCACGTCCATCATTTTCACACAGCAGTTAGCACGGCTGGAGTTCTTCCAGCACTCATTTTCCGCGACGAAGAATCTTTAGAATGCTGAGCCGGAGCCTAGCAGGCTGTATAAGAGGACGATCAGGACGATGCCGGTGAAGATCATGTAGAGGCGATCGTGCTCTTCGGCGAATCCCCAGATCGAGAATGCTACTCGGGCTACCGGGGTGGCGATGAGCAGTAGCAGTCCTAGCTGGATGATGCCCCGGCCGCGCAAATGGAAGGCGTCGCGGACGATTCCGCTCAGACTTCTTAGATCGGAGGGTTCGCCGTGGAAGACCCTGTAGTTCGCGGGTTCGCGGCCGTGCCGGGCCAGGTAAATGGCTGCGCCGATCGAGACTACGAAAGCCGAAAGAGAGACGCCGACCCGAAGGAGAGTGCCGACGATTTCTTCGATGTTCTTGTCCGTCCAATTTCGGGTGGTGGACACTTAGATTCCTCCAGTCAGTCCCTTGTAAAGCATTTGCAAGCCAAGCACGCCAATCACGATGCTGAAGACCAGCCGTAACAGCTTGGTCTCCGCTTTGACCAGAATGCGGGCGCCCAGCATCGAACCCGCAAGAACCCCGAGCATCACGGGCATGGCGAGGCCGGGATCGACGTAGCCGCGGCTGAGATAGACGCCCGCGCTGGCTGCAGCGGTGACGCCAATCATGAAGTTGCTGGTGGTGGTCGAGACCTTGAAGGGGATTTTCATGGCCTGGTCCATGGCGAGAACCTTCACCGCTCCTGAGCCTATGCCGAGCAGTCCGGAAAGCGCGCCCGCACCGAACATCAGGCTGAAGCCCAAAGGCACGCGTTGCACATTGTAGTGGCGCATCCCTCCCTCTTCTGATGGGAAGTCCCCATTCATCCGAAGGCGAGTCGCCAGGGGGTCTGGCGGAAGATTGCGTTGTGCCCGGGGTCGTGGCTTTCTGGAAAGGTACGCCGAATAAAGCAACATCACGCCAAAGATCATGGCGAGAGCTTTGGTGGAAATGAAAGCTGCCAGAAATGCTCCCACTAGAGCGCCGACGGTGGTCGCGATCTCAAGGAACATTCCGATGCGGATGTTGGAGAATCCTTCCCTCACATAAGCGGCGGCAGCGCCCGAGGAAGTCGCGATCACGGAAACGAGGGAGGCTCCGATGGCATAGCGGATGTCGACCTTGAAGAAAAGGGTGAGCAAGGGGACGAGGACCACTCCACCGCCCAGTCCCGTGAGAGATCCCAACAATCCGGCCAGAAACGATCCTGCCGCTACCAGGATCGTGAATTCGAGAATATTCATCGCACCCCCGAACAAGAGTTTGTCACATTTCGATGAGTTAGAAGTGTAACGCGGAGGGTACGGTCGCGGGTTCATTTTGAACGGGTTGCGTCAGATCCGGCCCCGGTTCGCTCGATTCGGTGTTCGCGCCTGCGCGGGGCTTCGGGAGGGTGAGGCTTAAGACAGAATATCCCGGCTTCGCCCTCCCCGGACAGCGCGTCCGGGGCTACGTGGACATGGCAAGGTCCGCCTCATTCTGGGATATAGGCCTAGACGTGGGGCGACCAATTCATTCAGGATTTACCAAATGTTCATCAATTTTTAATAAAGGCCAGTTAGCATCAACGGTCCCAGAAACCCGCACAAAAGCACACAAGAAGTCGCACCAATATTTTTGCCAGCTGTCCATTTTTGAACTTTGAACGATTCGGGAGGAGAAATGAAGCACGTAATGGCTTTGGCGTTGGCGTTTGCTTTGGTAGTTGGGGCACTCGCGGCGCCCGCACCGCAAGGTACGACCGCAGGCAGCAGCACGGCCACCAAGAAGAAGGCGGCTGCCAAGACGTCTGCGCCCAGTGTATCGAGCCAGCTCAGCGAAATGAAGCAGGCGATCGATGCACAACAACAGCAGATTCAACAACTCATGCAACAAGTACAGAGCCGTGATGCGGCCATCCAGCAGTTGCAGCAGCAAGTGGGCCAAGCCCAGAGTGCGGCGGGACAGGCGGCGCAGAAGGCCGATACCGCTGCTTCGGAGGCAGCCCAGCAGCAACAGGACGTTGCTGCAGTCAAAACCGATGTGACGGACCTGAAGCAGAATGCAACCAATGCTGCGCTCTCGTTGCAGGAAACACAAAAGAACATCAAAGACCAACTGGAGAGCCCCCTCGCCATTCATTACAAGGGGGTCACGATAACTCCGGGGGGCTTCCTGGCGGCAGAAACCGTGTGGCGTTCACACGGATTGGGTGCCGATATCAACACGCCGTTCAACTCGATTACGTTCGATGGCGCGGGGCAGAGTCACTTGGCGGAATTCTTCGGGTCGGGCCGCCAGTCACGTCTTTCCACGCTGATTGAGGGCAAACTGAATACCGCCAAGCTGACTGGCTACTACGAGTCAGACTTCCTGTCGGCTGCAGTGACCTCTAACAACAACCAGAGCAACAGCTATTCGCTTCGCGTAAGACAAGCGTGGGCGCAGGCGGCGTTGAATAGCGGCTGGAGTTTCACCGGCGGTCAAATGTGGAGCCTGGTCACGGAAACCAAAAAAGGCGTCGATAACCGCAGCGAAGCGTTGCCGATGACCATCGACCCGCAATATACGGTTGGCTTTAGCTGGGCGCGGCAGTACGGTTTCCGGATCTCCAAGAACATCGGCAACAAGGCCTGGATGGCGTTCTCGGTAGAGGATTCACAGGAAACCATCGGCGGCCACGGCAGCACCACCAACTTCCTCCTGGGCCAGCAAGGGGCGAGCGGCGGTCTTTACAACCCGACCGCAAACTACTCTTACAATCCCTCGCCTGATTTCATCGGCAAGCTTGCCTTCGAACCAGGCTGGGGACACTTTGAAGTCTTCGGCATCTTCACCGACTTCCGCGACCGCGTATACCCGCTGGGCGCAGCAACCAAGCCTTCGGCTGCGGGCGCCTTTAACAACTCGTCACCCGATGGTGGTATTGGCGCCAACATGCGCGGGACCCTCGCCAAGCATTTCGATGTTGGACTGCATTTCCTCGGCGGAAATGGCACCGGACGCTACGGCAGTGCTGGGCTTTCGGATGCGATCGTCCGTCCCGACGGCGTGCTGGTTCCGGTGAGAAATTATCAAGCGCTGGGTACTCTGGAATGGCACGGTCCACGGTTAGACGTCTATGCCAACGCTGGCGGCGAGTATGACAGCCGGACTGCGTTCCTCAGTTCTTCGGGAAAGGGCGTGGGCTACGGATCGCCGCTGTTCAACAACTCAGGATGCGGTATTGAGACGCCTCCAGCCGCCACCACTGTCACCGTTGTCACACCTCCCACTTCCTCCAGTCCCACGGGCGGCACCGCCAGTATTCCGGTTCCGGGAGCAGTGGGCACGCCTCTGACCAACGGGTTCAACCCCGGCGGTTTGTCTAACTGCAACGGGGACACGCGGAACATTATCGAAGGCACGATCGGGTTCTGGTATCGCTTTTACAACGGCCCGAAGGGCAGAGTGCAATGGGGACCGCAGTACTCCTATATCGTGCGTAATACCTGGAGTGGCGTAGGCGGGAACCCATCGGCGACGGAAAATATGTTCTTTACGTCTTTCCGCTACTACTTGCCGTAGATCGTAACTCCTCGCCCTCGCAGGGTCGGTGCCTTGCGGAGGCGAGATTTATTTAGTGTTTAGAAGGCTAAGCCACGGGTAGAGTGAAATAGAACACTGATCCGGCGCCTGGCTGGCTGGTAAGGCCAATCTTGCCGCCGTGGGCTTCGACGATTGCTTTGGCAATCGCCAAGCCCATGCCGGTGCCTTGAACCTGCAAGCGCTGATCTCGACCGCGGTAGAACTTTTCGAAGATCAAGGACTGTTCGAAATCGTCGATGCCTGGCCCACGGTCGGCTACGCTGGTCATTACCATCCGGTTCCCGACTTCGGCTGTGACTTGAATCGGAGACTCGGGGGAAGAATATTTGGCCGCGTTTTCCAGCAACTGGGTTATGACTTCCGTGATGCGCTCTTCGTCCATCCGGACCAGGGGCAAATTGCTGGGCAGTTGGACATCGACAGGATGCTGTCCCAGGGCTGGTTTGGCCTTTTCCAGTGCGGCCGCTATGGTTTCCTGGATCGGGCTGGCCTCCAAGTGAAGCTCGAACTGGTTGGCGTCCAGTTGCGCCATCTCGGCGGCTTCGCCCACGAGACGATTCAGGCGGTCACTTTCCTCGTTGATGACGGTGAGAAGTTCCAGGCGTTGAGCCTCGTCCAGCCCGGGACTGGAGAGCAGCGAAGTGGCGGATGCCTTGATGGCGGTCAGTGGTGTGCGAAATTCGTGGGTGACTGAATCGAGCAAGATGGAACGCAGTTGTTCACTTTCGCGGGCGGCCTCGGCGCGACCGAGTTTTTCGATGGCTCCGGCCCGTTCAATCGCGATCGCAATCAGGCTGCTCATCGCCTCCAGGGTTTCGCGGGAAAGCATTCCGCCGGAGACGCCCATGCTGCCCACGACACGGACACCCATCCGAAGAGGCATGAACACTGCATGCTTTTCTGGGACGGTCATAGGTTCGCCGCGCATGCAGACGAGCTGAAGATCATGAATCTCCAGTTCGTGGGTGGCGGAACTCGACCGGTAGACGTCAGGCCGGTTGGGCAAGGCGACCGCTGCCGCTTTTACGCCGAAACTTTCCACGATGTAACGCGGGATTGCATTCAAGAGTTCGACCACGTTATCGCTGGAAAGAAGTTGCTGGCTGAATTTGTAAAGACGCTCGGCTTCGCCGCGGCGCTCGTTGGCGCTTTGTGCCTCTCGGCGTGCCCGCTCTGCCAGCTGGCTGGCGATGATGGCAGTGACCAGAAAAGCGAACAGGGCGACCCAATTCTGAGGGTCGGCGATGGTCAAGGTGCCGACGGGGGGAAGAAAGTAGTAGTTGAAAGCCAGCGTGGCAACTAACGCCATGAAAACTGCAGGCTGAAGACCCCAGTTGGCCGAGACGATCAGTACACCGACTAGAAAAGTGAGCGCCACGGTGGTGGGGTTCACCCTGATTACAACGTGGTAAATGAAGACAACGAATACGACAGCGGCTGCCGTCGTAGCATAGCGCAGGGCCGATTTGAACGCTGGTTGTTTCACGCCGCCGATTGTAGCTGATCTTCTTGCCGAGGATCAGAGATGGGGATCAGGGTACAGAGCATTATCGACAATTTCGATTCGCTCGACGACAATAGCCGCGATGCCAAAAACTCCGGAGCAATGGTTGGCGGAGGCTGATCCCACCAAGAAGGGGGGCGTGTTCAAGCTTTTCCTGGGCTATGCCCCAGGGGTCGGTAAGACTTTCAGCATGCTGAGTGAGGCCATCCGCCGCCATAGCCGAGGCGAGGACGTGGTGATTGGAGTGATCGAAACTCACGGGCGCAAGGCGACCGCCGAGCTGGCAGCGCAGCTTGAATCCGTACCGCGAAAGAAACTGGAGTACAAAGGAACGGTTTTCGAGGAAATGGACGTTGATGCCATCCGGGCGCGAAAGCCCGTTGTCGCGTTGGTTGACGAGTTGGCGCATACCAATGTGGAGGGCAGCAAACACACAAAACGCTATCAGGATGTGATCGAGTTACTCGATGCCGGCATCGATGTGCTCTCGACCATGAACATTCAGCATCTGGAGAGCGTCACGCCGACAGTGCAGAGCTTGACCGGAATCACTGTGCGCGAGACGGTGCCGGACTGGGTGCTCAAGCGAGTGGATGAAGTGGTCATGTCGGACCTGACTCCTGAGGCATTGCAGAGCCGGATGCGTCGTGGCGACATTTATCCACTGGACCGGGTCGGTCGCGCCCTGGGTAATTTCTTTCGTCCGGGAAATCTGATCGCGCTCAGAGAACTGGCGCTACGTCAGGTTGCGCAGGCCGTGGATCAGAGTCTGGAGTCGTATCGCGAGAAGGACGAAGCCAGCGGAACGGTCGCTGTACGAGAGCGAATCGCGGTGTGCATCAGCTCCAATCCAGCAGCGCAGTACTTGATAGCCCGAGGCGCACGCATGGCCCAAGCCATGGGCGGCGAGTTGCACGTTGTGTATGTGGATCTGGGCCAGGACGACAACCAGGCCAACCAGAAAACGCTGGCGGCGAATCTCCAGTTTGCCGAAAATGTTGGCGCGCAGATCACCAAACTGAAGGGTGCCAGTGTCGCCGAAGTTGTGGCTGACTTCGTTCGCGAAAAACATGTCACGCAAGTCGTTTTCGGGCGGTCGGCTACGGGCGGATGGAGAAAATACCTGTACCTCACTGCCATCAACAAGTTCCTGCGAGATGCGCCTCCGGTAGACGTACACATTGTTACGCAGGAACCCTCCTGATTCTTCATGAACGAACATCGCCGCATTCTCGTAGTGGACGATGAACCCCAGATCACGCGCGTGCTGCGGACCAGTCTCTCCAGTCAGGGCTACGATATTCGCGTGGCCAATGACGGCGAGACCGCGCTCGAGATCATGAAAGACTGGACGCCCGATCTGGTGATCACCGACCTTTCCATGCCGAATATGGATGGCTTGGAGCTGTGCCGCACTTTGCGGCTTTCAACCAAGATTCCCATCATCGTGCTCTCGGTTAAGGGTGAGGAAAGGACTAAAGTTCAGGCTCTGGATGCGGGCGCTGACGACTATGTCACCAAGCCGTTCGGGATCGAGGAACTGCTGGCGCGCGTACGTGCGAGTCTGCGTCGCGTCCCGGTGGGTGAGAAGGAACCGGCGTCGCTGATTGAGATCGGTGATTTCCGCATCGATCTTGCGGCCCACAAAGTGGCGGTCCGTCATCACGATGTTCACCTTACTCCCAAAGAATTTGATCTGCTGGTTTATCTGGCACGCCATCCCGGCAAAGTAGTTACCCATCGAACGTTGCTGAGCGCAATCTGGGGCGGCCAGAGTACTGAACAAATTGAATATCTTCGCGTGTTCGTCGGCCAGTTGCGCAAGAAGCTGGAATCGGAAGCCTCGTCACCGCGCTACATCGTTACCGAACCATGGGTCGGATACCGCTTCGAGCCGGGGAGTGGATTTTCCTTGCAATAGAGTCACCGCTGACACTTATATCCGCCGACTCCCGCCCCGCAAAACACAATCGCCCGATCCCCTTCGTCTCCCTAAGTTCTTTATGAACACTTTATGTTCGTTTTATGCGACTTTTATGCCTGTTCGTGTTCAATGGTCGCGATCCAATTTCGTTCCGTGGAGGTTGGCCGTGTTTAAAAGATGGGCAGTCCTCTTGGCCGTCACACCGTTGTTCGCAATGGTAGGAACTACTGTCGTGGCGCAAAAGGCAACAACCTCAAAAGCCCAGGGCAATATTGCAAAGGGAGAGCCGGAGGTGAAGCAGCTGTTGCCCCTGATGGACCAAGACAGAGAAGGCAAGGTCTCCAAGGAAGAGTTCATGAAGTTTATGGCGGCCGAATTCGACAGGTTGGATAAGAAAAACGAGGGCAAGCTGGACGTTAAAGAACTAACTCAACCGCCAGTGCAGCCGATGAAGAGTTTCCACAAATAAACCATTGCCGAGACGTCCCGGGCACGCCGCTGCATAATCTCGCTTAAAGCAACGCCTTGATTTCTCTGTATCGTTTCTGTGCTTGCAAGCCAAAACTCGGTGTTGGCTTGTGACGGGGATAACTCCGGAAAGCAAATCCTCTGTTTTCATTTCGATCCTTCATAACGAACAATCTACGAACTCTTTATTCAATCTTTACGGGTTTCATTATCCAATGGGGTGAGTTGAGAAAGCAGAAAATAGATGGTCGTGCCCGCAATCGTAAACATGCTGCTTTTGCTGAGTGGATTTCTGACCGGTCTGCGTTGGAAAACCCGACTCGGCAGCAAGGCAAGCACGCATTGAAACTCAGTGAAGTTGTACAGAAAGGCCAGGGGTCTATGTCGTCGATTCATAATGTATGCGCGGAAGATTTGGCAAAACTGTTTCATCACTACCGCGAGGCTCTCGCCCATGACTTTCACGGTCACGCCAGCCGGCAAGCTGATATTTCATGGGAGCAGGCTCCCCAAAACGAGCGCAAGCTGATGATCGCGGCTGCCCGGCTCACGCTGCTGGAACTGGCGGCAACGTCCGAGGGCGAGCAATCCAATCGTCAGTATTTCGCCAAGCCTGGTGAGGCGGACTGGGGCTGCTAGTTTTCCTGCCCGGTACCAGCTTGGTCTTCTTTACGAAATCTTTATGAACCGTTTAGCTAAAACTTACGGTTGCGGTTGTCAAATGAGCATCTCGGCGTCTTCCTGACAATTGCGCTCGGACGGTCAGAATGAAACTGGTCTTCACATTATGGTGTGCAGGCGCGGTGGTTTTCATGCTGCGCTTTCTTGCCGCCCTGCTTAGAGAAGGGAAGGGTCTGTCGCCGCGACCGATAAAAGTTTGTTTCACGAAGTTTAATCCAGCTAAGCGACGGAGAACTGATACTAATGAATTTCAAGAACTATGGACACAACTCTGGAGTAGAAACTGGAAAGGGAGCGGTATTCATAACCGTGGTCGCGTTAGCGATATCACTGACGTTACCGCTTTATGGCCAGCAAACAGCGAAAGACGTTCCGACTGGCGCTTCGGGCGATCAACAAGCGAGCGCAGGGACTCAACAAACGCGGCAAGGGATCGTCCAAGAGCTTGATGGGACGAAACAAATTGCCGCAGTCACGGAGGAAGCAGCCGAACCAGCACCGATCGCTACGCCAGGTTCCGGCGCGTTAGCTGCATCTACGCCGAGTGGCTCTGCTCAGGCTGAACCGCCGGTTGCCGTCAATTCGAATCCAGATCCTCAAGACTCTGAACACCCTGCCAACGGGCAGAGTTCAGGCGCATCAGGTACGAATACCGATCACGCATTGACTGGCAATTTCTTCCACCGCCTGGCGCAGTTCTATAACCAGGATTGGGCAGGTACAAACCCAAGCGGGCCCTCTGTGACGAAACGCGGCCTTCCACCGCCGCTGGATTCGCCGCCGTTCCCATTCTCCGACTGGGGATACGGAGGATCCCCCGACATCGGTGCACCCGATGGCAACACTTATCCTTTGATGTCGGCGCTTAATCTCGAGAGCAGCCGCACGAAAGTCTACGGATGGGTCGCAGGCAGCTTCAATTTCAGCACCTCAGCCCAGAATAACTTCCCGGTCTCATACGACATTTTTCCCAACAAGATCGAAATGAATCAGGCGGTCGTATACATCGAACGCCTTCCCGACACCGTACAAAACAGTCATTTCGACTGGGGATACCATGTGACCGGATTCTACGGTATCGACTATCGCTTCACGACTGCGAAGGGCTATTTCAGCGAACAACTCTTGCTGTCGAATAAACAGTATGGTTTTGACCCAGTTCTGGAGTACTTCGATCTCTACTTTCCTGTCAAATATGGCCTTAACATCCGATTTGGCCGGTTCCTCTCGGTTCCTGGGATCGAAGCGCAATTAGCGCCGAACAATTACAACATGACGCACTCGCTGCTCTACACCATCGATCCCTTCACCGACACTGGCGTCTATGCCACCCTCAAGCTCAACAAGCAGTGGATTGTTCAGTTTGGGGTATCGTGCAGCCACGACGTTGCGTGTTGGACCGATGATGCCAGAGCCTCAGGCATCTTTTGCTTGAACTATTCGACCTCGACCAACAACGACAATTTTTACGGGTGCGCGAACGGTATCAACAGCGGCACATACGGCTACAACAACCTGCAGGACTATGACTTCACCTGGTATCACAAGTTCAACAGCAAATGGCACATGGCGACCGAAACTTGGTACATGTACGAGCGCGATGTGCCAAACATCGCCGGCAACGTTGCGAATCCGGTCAAGCCTGAACTTGGCGCGAATGGTGCGTTCTGCGCCGCCGGAGAACTACGCTGCACTGCTCCCGAGTGGGCAGTCGTCAACTACGTAAATCGTGAGGTCACCTCCAAGTTTATGTTCGGGTTTCGGTCGGACTTTCTCGACGATAAGAAGGGACAGCGCACAGGGTTCGCCACGAAATATACGGAAAACACGCTATATGCCACCAGATACATTGGCACGACGGTTATGTTCCGTCCTGAACTGCGCTTTGATCATTCGTGGGATCTGGAGGCGTACAACAATGGAAAGGCGAGGAATCAGCTATTTTTCGGCATGGACTTGATTTACAAATTCTGAGCTTTTTCATGAAGAAGAGGTGCAGTTGTCTTCGAGAAATCACTGACTGTGTCTACGAGGTAACTCTGCTGGGCGTGAACACGGGATCTGGTGAATGATGAGAACCGTTTTGATCTGGCAATACTAGTGAAGTTCTAGTATTTATCGCTTCTGGCCACGATTTTTCGACAGGAGCGTAAAAAGCCATGACTTTCTCGGAGGTGCTGGTTGCCTGTAGTTTCTTCAGGGCGCACAGATTTGTTGAAAGCGTCCTGGTGACACTGATGGTCGCGTTTCCATGCTGGTTGTCGGTACGAGCACAAGGCCAAACAGGCACTGTGTCCACGGATGTTCCTGGCAGGGCCGTAACCAGTGAAGGTCTGCAACAACGAGTTGGGGAACTTGAAAGTGAAGTGGCCGAACTGAAGCGCATTGTGAAAGAACTGCAATCAAATTCGCCGCCAAGCGGTTCTCAAAGCGTTCCGAACGCGCAGTTGACATCCGTAGCGCAACCGCAATCCGCTTCGGTGGAGCAAGCGACGCTTACGCCCCAGGACAGAAAGAGCCTCGACTTTCTGCGCGACACCACTATCAAAATTGGGATAGATGGATATTACGAATACAACTTTAATGCTCCCGTCGGGCGAGTCAATCTGCTGCGCGCCTATGACGTCCTCAGCAACAGTTTCAGCTTGAATCAGGCGAGCGTGATATTTGATCACCCGCCGGAAGTTGCCGAGGGACGACGTTTCGGGGGCCGTCTCGACCTCCAATTTGGTCAGGCAACGGATACGCTGCAGGGAAATCCTGCCAACGAACCGCGGCCGGATATCTATCGCAACATCTTTCAAGCTTACGGTACCTACATTGTTCCCGTTGGCCGCGGCTTGAATGTGGATTTCGGAAAGTTTGCAAGCTCGCTTGGGATCGAAGGCAATTACACCAAGGACCAGATGAATTATTCGCGGTCCTACTGGTTCGACTTCCTCCCCTTCTACCACATGGGTTTCCGGACCAGTTACCCGGTCAACGATAAATTTGCCCTGAACTACTGGCTGATTAATGGAACCAACCAAGTCGAGCCCACCAACAGCTTCAAAGATGAGCTGTTTGGTTTTACCGCGACACCGCGCAAAACGATTAGTTGGACGACGAGTTACTACTTTGGTCAGGAGCACCCAGATCGGATCAGCGTGCCACCCACTTCGCCGATCCCGGTGCAGCCCGGCCTCAGTTTTGCGCCGATTATTCCCGCACCCAATGGTCGACTGCACATCTTCGACAGCTATGTGAGTTGGCAGACTACGCCGAAGCTCACCGTGGCCATCGAGGGCGATTACGTCATCGAACGCCTCTGGAAGAACGCTGCGCCGGGAGAATCGTCAGCGCCGTCTCATACTGATGGCGGTGCCGCCTACGTGAAATATCAACTCTCGTCCAAGTTCGCGTTGGCCGGTCGGGCAGAGTATCTTTCCGATCGCGGTTGTCTTTTCAGCGGCCTGAATCAGGCATTAAAGGAAACGACGGCAACCCTTGACTACAACGTCGCAGATGGCTTCCTGATGCGGTATGAGTGGCGTCGTGACTTTTCGAATCAGCCGTCATTCCTGACCAGTGTGCAAGGTGTGCTAAGCAAACAACAGAACACGGCGACACTCGGTCTGGTCTGGTGGTGGGGCCGCAAGGAGGGTGCGTGGTGAATTTAATCGTGGGCACGATACGCAGCGGAGAAAGTTCATGAAAGACATTATCTTCATAGCTGTAACACTGGCATTTTTTGCCATCGCATTGGCTTACGTACGATTTTGTGATCGGATTCGCTGAGGTGAAATGTCATGAATCTTGAATCGATCCTCATGCTGGTGGTCTGTGGTTTGTTGATGGTCTATCTGCTTTACGCGCTTTTGATGCCGGAGAAGTTCTAATGACGTTGAATGGGTGGATTCAGGTACTCCTATTTTTGGTGCTGATATTCGCGGTCACGAAACCGCTGGGCGTATTCATGACCCGGGTTTTCAACCGCGAACGTACGTTCCTTGATCCGGTGGCCCGGCCCGTCGAGCGTTTGTTGTACCGCGTGACCGGCGTCGATGAGAACCACGAGATGCGCTGGACGGAGTATGCCGTCGCCATGCTGATGTTCAGTGGCGTCTCCATGTTGCTGCTGTATTTGATCGAGCGGGTTCAGCTGTGGCTGCCGTGGAATCCGCAGAAGTTTGGAGCCGTCGCTCAGGAACTGGCCTTCAATACCGCAGCGTCCTTCACCACCAACACCAACTGGCAGAACTATGCGGGTGAGGCCACGATGAGCTATCTCACCCAGATGGCCGGACTCGCGTATCACAACTTCACGTCGGCAGCCGTCGGCATCGCGCTGGCCATTGCCTTCGTCCGTGGCATAGCGCGCCGGGAAAAAGAAACCATCGGCAACTTCTGGGTGGACATGACGCGCGCCACGCTCTGGCTGCTGCTGCCCATGTGCATCCTCTACGCTCTGGCTTTGGTTTCCCAAGGAGTGGTGCAGAACCTGAAGCCGTTCGACACGGTTAAGCTGATTGAGCCCCAGCAAGTCCAGAAGACCGGAGCGGATGGCAAGCCGGTGGTCGGCCAGGACGGCAAGCCGGTGATGGATACTGTAACCGATCAGACCGTCGCGCAAGGCCCGGTCGCGTCTCAGGAAGCCATCAAGATGCTAGGCACGAATGGCGGCGGTTTCTTTAACGCGAACAGCGCGCACCCGTTCGAGAATCCCACGCCGCTCAGCAATTATCTGCAGATGCTTTCCATTTTCGTCATCCCCGCAGGCCTCACCTACACCCTCGGCCGGATGACCGGATCGCAACGTCATGGATGGGCGGTGTGGGCCGCCATGGCTTTCTTATTCCTGTGCGGAGTTACGACGGCATATTGGGCGGAGGCGCGGGGCAATCCGCTGCTCAAGGGAGTGGATCAGCGCGTGAGCGCGATGCAGCCTGGCGGCAATATGGAGGGCAAGGAAGTCCGGTTTGGTATCGCAGACTCGGCACTTTTTGCGACTGTCACGACCGACGCCAGTTGCGGAGCCATTAACAGCTGGCACGATTCTTTCACTCCGCTCGGTGGAATGGTTCCTCTCGCCAACATCATGCTCAGCGAAACCGTGTTTGGAGGTGTAGGCGCCGGACTCTATGGCATTCTGATCTACGTTGTTCTGGCGGTGTTTATCGCCGGGCTCATGGTTGGCCGCACGCCGGAGTATCTGGGAAAGAAGATCGAAGCCTATGACGTGAAGATGGCGATGCTGGTCACGCTAGTGTTCCCTTTCGTAATTCTGGTGCTCACTGCTATCTCGTCCGTCCAAGGATTTGGGACGTCCAGCATCAGCAACCCGGGTCCCCACGGTTTGACGCAGATTTTATACGCCTTTACATCCATGGCGGGAAATAACGGCTCCGCCTTCGGAGGACTGAACGGGAATACGCTTTGGTACAACTCGGCAGGCGCGATGACCATGCTGGTGGGCCGATTTTTCATGATCATTCCCATGCTGGCCATTGCTGGCAATTTGGCCAAAAAGAAATATGTCCCGCCGTCGCTGGGGACGTTCCCCGTGACCACGCCTCTATTCAGTGTATTGCTGGTGGGCGTGATTCTCATCGTGGGGGCCTTGACGTTTTTCCCGGCACTGAGCCTGGGCCCGATTCTCGAGCACCTGTTGATGTCAGTTGGCAAGACTTTCTGAGGAGATATGGCGGATAAGAAGAAATCGAAATCCATCTGGGACATGAAGATCGTGCGCCGCGCGCTTTGGGATTCCTTGGTGAAGCTGGACCCGCGGAACATGATGAAGAATCCCGTGATGTTCGTGGTCGAAGTTGGCAGCCTGGCCACGAGCATTCTGCTGATTCGCGATGTTCTCCGGCATCAGGGAGCGTTCGGCTTCAACCTCCAGATCACGCTCTGGCTCTGGTTCACGGTCTTGTTCGCCAATTTTGCCGAAGCCATGGCAGAAGGCCGGGGCAAAGCGCAAGCCGACTCTCTGCGTAAAGCCCGAGCGGAGACGATTGCCAATCGTTTGTTGCCCGATGGCAAGATCGAACAGATCGCCAGTTCCAAATTGCGTGCGGGCGACTTGGTGAGAGTTGTCGCAAGTGAGTTCATCCCTAGTGATGGCGAGATTCTCGAGGGCGTGGCTTCCGTGGACGAATCCGCAATCACCGGAGAATCCGCACCCGTAATCCGCGAAGCCGGAGGCGATCGCTCGGCGGTCACCGGAGGCACGCGCGTGCTTTCCGACTGGCTCAAGATCAAGATCACCTCTAACCCGGGCGAAACTTTCCTGGATCGCATGATCGCGCTGGTAGAAGGAGCCGAACGCCAGAAGACGCCGAACGAAATCGCCCTCAACATTCTGCTGGCGGGGCTGACGATTATCTTCTTGCTCGCGGTCGTGACTCTACAGCCGTTCGCCATCTACTCCGGCTCTCCTCAAACCGTTTTTGTGTTGGTCTCCTTGCTGGTTTGCCTGATTCCGACAACGATTGGCGGGCTGCTCTCTGCGATTGGAATTGCGGGCATGGATCGTCTGGTGCAACACAACGTGTTGGCTATGTCGGGGCGAGCAGTCGAGGCTGCTGGCGATGTCAACACGCTGCTGCTCGACAAAACCGGAACCATTACACTGGGCAACCGCCAGGCCTCGGAATTTGTTCCAGCGCCCGGGATTACAGAAGCGCAAATGGCCGACGCTGCGCAGCTTTCCTCTTTGGCGGATGAAACGCCGGAAGGCCGGTCCATCGTAGTGCTCGCGAAAGAACGCTACGGGCTTCGGGGCCGCGAACTGGCTTCGCAGGAAGCCACGTTCATTCCCTTCACCGCGCAAACTCGCATGTCGGGCGTGGACATGGACGGCCGCGAGATTCGCAAGGGCGCCGTAGACGCCATTACCAAATACCTCACGCAGCACGGCACCGTTCTTCCCAAAGAAATCCAAGCTGCTGTCGAAACTATCGCGCGCTCGGGCGGAACGCCCCTGGTTGTCGCCGAAAATCGCCGCGCCCTCGGCGTGATTCATCTCAAGGACATTGTGAAAGGCGGAATGCGCGAACGCTTCGATCAGCTTCGAGCCATGGGAATCAAGACCGTGATGATTACCGGAGACAATCCGCTGACCGCAGCCGCCATCGCGCGAGAAGCCGGCGTGGACGACTTTCTCGCCGAGGCCACTCCGAAAGACAAAATGGACCTGATTCGGGGCGAACAGAAGCAAGGCAAGCTGGTGGCGATGACCGGCGATGGCACCAACGACGCCCCCGCGCTCGCGCAGGCGGACGTCGGCGTGGCCATGAATACCGGCACGCAGGCGGCGAAGGAAGCCGGAAATATGGTCGATCTCGATTCCAATCCGACCAAGCTCATCGAGATCGTGGAAATCGGCAAGCAGTTGCTGATGACCCGCGGCGCCCTAACCACGTTTTCCATCGCCAACGACGTAGCCAAGTACTTCGCGATTATTCCGGCGATGTTTGCCGCGACTTTCCCCGTGCTGAATACGCTGAACATCATGCAGCTCAAAACCCCACAGTCGGCAATTTTGTCGGCGGTCATTTTCAATGCTCTGATCATTGTTGCTTTAATTCCCCTGGCCCTGCGCGGCGTGAAGTATCGGCCCATGGGAGCCGCGGTTCTCCTGCGTCGCAACCTCTGGATCTACGGCGTTGGCGGTATCATTGTGCCGTTCGTTGGAATCAAGCTGATCGATATGTTCATTACCCGCGTAGGGATGGCCTGAGAGGATCGTCATGAAAAAGAATTTGATAACTTCGGTGCTGATGACGATCGTGACCACGGTGCTGCTGGGGATCGTTTATCCGTTGGTGGTCACGGGACTGGCGCAACTCTTTTTTAAAGACAAAGCCAACGGGCAGTTGATTGTTCAAAATGGCAAAGTCGTAGGTTCGCACATCATCGGCCAGGCATTCGTCGGCCCCGGCTACTTTCATTCGCGGCCTTCCGCGGCGGGAAACGGATACGACGCTGCGAATTCCAACGGTTCTCAACTCGGTCCCACCAACCAGCATCTGATTGACCGGGTGAAGGCGGATGTCGCCACTAACCAGGCGGATAATCCGGGTCAGCCCGTGCCTGTCGATTTGATAACGGCGTCAGCTTCCGGCCTCGATCCCGACATCTCTCCCGCCGCGGCTGAGTTTCAAGTTTCACGGGTCGCAAAACAACGTGGAGCTTCCGAAGATCAAGTAAAGCGCCTCGTTCAGGAGCACACTCTGCCGCGCCAACTAGGTCTGCTCGGAGAACCGCGTGTCAACGTGCTTGAGTTGAATCTCGATCTGGACGCCAAGTTCGCCAAGAAATGATGCTCGATGGAGGCCAGGCCTCCATTCGAAATGCGCTGCGAATGCTAAACTTTCAATCGTGGCCCGCATCGACCATCTGGAATGCACAAAATGTGGCGCATCGATTGACGCCGCTCGTCCGCAGACGGTTTGTCCGAAAGACGGCGGTGTTCTCTACGTCCGCTATAAGCTCGCCCCGCTGAAATCTAAATTCACGCCTGCTTCGCTGGTTGGGCGCACGCCCACCCTGTGGCGCTACGCCGAGGTTCTGCCAGAAGCCGAGCCGGTCTCGCTGGGCGAGGGTTTTACGCCGATGCTACACTCCCGTGAGTTCCCCAACGTCTATATAAAGGATGAAGGTTTAAACCCCACCGGCTCGTTCAAGGCTCGCGGCATGTCGGCTGCCGTCACGATGGCGAAATCGTACGGCCTGAAAAAATTGGCTGCTCCCTCCGCGGGAAACGCAGGCAGTGCACTGGCAGCTTATGCCGCCGCGGCTGGCCTTCAGGCATATATTTTCATGCCCAAAGACGTACCGCGCGCCAATCGAGTCGAGTGCGAGACCTACGGCGCAAACGTCACTTTGGTCGACGGCTTGATCAGCGATTGTGCGCGCATGGTTGCCGAAAGAAAAGAAAAAGAAGGCTGGTTCGATGTTTCCACGCTTAAAGAGCCTTTTCGCTTGGAAGGCAAGAAGACTATGGGCTACGAAGTCGCTGAACAATTGGGGTGGCGGATGCCGCAGGGCATTATTTATCCCACTGGCGGCGGAGTCGGCCTGATCGGGATGTGGAAAGCGTTTCAAGAGATGCAGGACCTGGGCTGGATCGGCGCGGAGCGTCCCCAGATGATCGCAGTCCAGGCGGCTGGCTGCGCTCCTATCGCGAAAGCGTGGGACGATGCAAAGCCCACTGCGGAATTCTGGCCGAACGCCGCCACCTTGGCCGCGGGTCTTCGTGTGCCCAAGGCATATGGGGATTATTTAATTCTCGATATTCTCAAGAAGAGCGGCGGCGTCGCACTGGCCGTCACCGACGACCAAATCATGGACGCAGTGCGGGAATGGGGCCGAGTAGAAGGAGTCTTTGCCGCGCCGGAAGGAGCGGCCGCGCTGGCTGCGTATCGCAAGTTGCGCGCCAGTACTTTCTTCGGTCCGGACGACACGGTGGTCTTGTTTAATACAGGCTCGGGCTTGAAGTATCTGGATGTGATCGAGGATCAGAAAAAGTCCGAGCATCGACTGGCTCCCGCCTCGCGGCAAATCGGCGGAATCATTGGACCTTATTAGTAGCGCCGCCGTCCCGGCGGCTGTCGTGGGAGTGTCCCGTCTCCACCACTGAGGGCAGGATGCCCTCGGGACAGCCGGCAGGATGCCGGCGCTACAAAGAGGCAGATTGTGACCGAGCATCTCTACTATCACGATTCTTTTCTGTACGAATTCGACGCGGAAGTCTTGGATCTTGCGTCGCCCCCTGAATCTCGTCCTGCCGTCATCCTGGATCGAACTGCCTTCTATCCCACCAGTGGCGGGCAGATTTTCGACACGGGCTGGATTCTTCCCGGCCAGACGAGCAGCAAATTGCGCGTGACCGAGGTGACGGAAAGAGAGGATGGGCAGATCCTCCACGTGCTGGAGAATGCGGAATCGATTCACAAGGGAATCCGCGTACATGGTCTGATTGACGTTGACCGTCGCCGCGATCACATGCAGCAGCATTCTGGCCAGCATGTGCTTTCGGCAGCCTTCGTGCGCTTGTTCAATTTTCCCACGGTTTCGTTTCACATGGGTGCGGAGTCCTGTTCCATCGACTTGGAAACCAACCATCTAACTGGTGGTCAAGTCGAAGCCGCCGAGGTGTTGGCGAATGATGTCGTCATGCAGAACCGCGCTGTCAGTACCCGTTTTGTGACGCAGGAAGAGGCGCAGAGTTTAGGACTGCGCAAGATTCCGCCGGTTGAAAGCGATAAGCTCAGGCTCATCGATGTGCACGATTTTGATTTGGTCGCGTGCGGCGGTACGCACGTCTCGGCGACCGGACAGATCGGTTGCATCCTGCTAAGGAAAACAGAAAAGACTCGGCAGGGATGGCGAGTCGAGTTCGTTTGTGGCAAACGCGCCGTCGCCACCGCGCGACACGACTACGGCGTTCTAGCAGAGTCTGGCGGTCTGCTTTCCAGCCACATTTGGGATATTCCGCAACAGCTACGGAAGTTGCAGCAGGAATCGCGAGTCGTGCGGAAATCGGGTGAGCACCTGCTGGAGGAGTTGGCCGCCTTATATGCCAGCCGCTTGCTTGCCGAAACTCCGGAGAGCGGCGGTCGAAAAATCATAATCCGCACTTTGCCTGACCGCGACCTGACGTTCATTAAATTGCTGGCCCAAAGGTTGACTCGTCAGAGTGCGGGAGTCGTCGCACTTCTTGGAACCACTTCTGAGCCGCCCGCATTAGTATTTGCTCAATCCCCCGGGCAACAGTTCGACATGGGAGGGCTCATGAAGGAAATGCTCGCTCGCCTCGGCGGACGCGGCGGGGGAAGCAAGGACATGGCGCAGGGCGGACCTACGCGAATCGAAGGACTGGAGCCAGCCCTTGCCGAGCTCGCGGCGCAGCTGCGCGAGCATAGCGGCTAGAAACGTAGCAAGCTACGTTTCTACGGTTCAATTCTCTCTGTAGAAACGTTGCTTGCAACGTCTCCGCTTGGCCTGACGGCCAAGGGTGGCCTGTCCCCACGCGAAGCGCCGTGCTACATTCACCTCAGCGGATCTCTTCAACGGCGAACTATGGAACAGCGCCTCATCCTTATTAATCTGTTAATCAAGCTCGGCGTAGCGGCCGCCGTGGCGAGCGTTCTCGTCCGTTCGGTTGAATTTAAATCTCTTCTGTTCCGCGAAAGTCGCGCTCTGAAGCATCGGATTTACCTCATTCTATGGATCGGCGTTCCGATGGCCTTGGGCGTATGGGTCCGCTTTATTCAAACAAGTTTCTTAGCCGGAGATTTATCTTTTGAAACCACGGTCCTTCTAGGTGTTATTGGTGGCCGGTTCACGGGGATGGTGGGCGGAGCGGTTCTAGCTCTTCCGGCCCTTTTGCATGGGGAGTGGGCCACTCTACCGTTCAACCTTCTGGTAGGTTTCGTCGCCGGACAACTGCGCACCCTCACTCCCGACCGGGAAGACATCTGGTCATTCTCTCCTTTCATCGATCTGAGCATTTATCGCATGATCCGCCGCAATCTGCCCACTCCCCGCCTGTTCGACTGGCAGATCATGTTCTTCGTTACCATCATCGCGCTGCGTTTCGTGCAGACAGAGATCTCTCACTTCCTGCCAAATGCCACTTTCAGCCTGGAGAGTCCAAACCTGTGGGTGGAAGCGTTGATCTACGCCACCTCGGTTACGGTGATCGGGATAGAACTGAAGATCTGGAACAGCGTTCGCATCCAGATCAAGCTCGAAGAACAGGAACGCTTGCTGCTGCAATCCCGAATGGAAGCGCTGCAAAACCAAATCAACCCGCACTTCCTGTTCAATACCCTGAACTCAGTCTCCTCGCTGGTGCGCTTCGATCCTGATACGGCGCGCGAACTGATCATCAAGCTGGCCACGATTCTACGACGACTACTGAGCAGCGGCGACGCCTTTGTACCTCTGCGCGAAGAACTGGAGTTCATCGATAATTACCTCGACATCGAAGTAGTCCGTTTCGGACGCGACAAACTACGGGTCATGAAGGAGTTGGAGCCCGCGTCACTCGATGTGATGGTGCCCAGTATGCTGCTGCAGCCCCTGGTCGAGAACTCGATCAAACATGGTCTCTCCTCTAAGATTGAAGGTGGCAGCATCTTCCTGCGCAGCCGGTTGACGGACTCCCAGCTGATTATCGAGGTGGAAGACGATGGCGTGGGCATGGGTGCCGCGAACTTGTTGGAAAAGCCCAGCGGCCTGGGCGGAACCGGAATTGGGATGGCCAACGTCGCCGAGCGGCTGAAAGTGTTGTACGGAGACACGGCTCGCATGACCATCGATAGCCATGAAGGGAAGGGAACGCTGATTCGTTTGCGCCTGCCCGTCCTGCAGAGTGAGGGCTCGATTCCAGCGGCGCTCTACGAAGAACGTTCGAGCACGCGGCGGTAAAACTCCTCATATTGAGGGATGATCCTCGAGGAACAGAATCTGGACTTTGCCACTGCGCGGCACGCCTTCCCCATTTCCTGCAAGCGGTTTTCATCACTTAGTAATTCGATCGCGTAGCGCGCCATCGTATCGACATCCCCGACATCCGCTAAAAAACCGCTCTTTCCGTGCTCAATCACCTCAGGCACCCCACCCACCCGAGTTGCAATGGGCACGACCTCACAAGCCATCGCTTCCAGAGCGGCCAACCCGAACGATTCCAATTCACTGGGCATGAGGATCAGGTCGGCCAGGGCCAGTTTTTCGTGAACGTCATCCTGCTTGCCCAGAAACAAAACGTCGTTATGAATCCCCTTCTGTACTGCCAGCCATTCCGCGCGCGAACGATCTGGCCCATCGCCGATCAGCAACAGCCGGGAAGGAATCTTCTTGCGGACGCGATCGAAAATTTCGATGGTATCGGTGATACGCTTTACCGGCCGAAAGTTGGATAGATGTACCATGAGGCGTTCACCGTTCGGGGCATACTCGAGCCGGCGCTGCGGAGCCTCGGCATCACGAATGTAGACGTCGCAATTCACGAAGTTGTAGATGACTTCAATATGGTTCTTGACGTCGAATTCCCGCAGCGTACGCTCGCGCAAATATTGCGAGATGGCAGTTACGCCATCGCTCTGCTCGATCGAGAAACGCGTGATCGGCAAGTAAGAGCGATCCAGCCCGACCAGCGTGATGTCGGTGCCGTGGAGCGTGGTCACAAAAGGCAGCTTCTGTCCTCTGGGCTTGGCAGCCAGCATTTGTCGGGCTAATAAAGCGCTCACCGAATGCGGGATCGCATAATGCACGTGCAGAAGATCCAGAGCATAAAGTTCCGAGACTTCCGCCATTCTCGTCGCCAACGCCAAATCGTAAGGAGGATATTCGAATAGCGGATATCGTGACACGTCGACTTCGTGGTAGTGAATATTGGGATGCAGTTCGGTCAGCCGGATCGGCTGCGCATACGAGATGAAATGAATTTCGTGCCCACGCACGGCCAGTTCAACGCCCAGCTCAGTGGCGACAACTCCGCTGCCACCGTAGGTCGGATAGCAGGTGATTCCGATCTTCATTCGCCGGTCCTTTCAGCCCAGCCTGTTCGGCTCTCTGATTCGATGGTGACCGGTGCGATGGGATTCAGATTTTGGAACCTGAGGAAGGATGAAGAGAATCGGGACTAGGAATCTGCGTTGCTGGCGGTCTTTGCGGCTTCGCGGCCCTTGAGGCCCTCATCCAGCTTATCGAGATGCTTCTGCAGCCGGTCCTGGACGTGATTGTCTAGTTGGGTAAACTCAATGCCCATCCCCACTCCTCCATCGCTGGCCCTGACCACGCCGCTGGTTTGAATCTTCTCAGAGTCCATCCAGAAAGTGATTTTGACTTTTGTGCCGAGGGGTAAAGGAAGAAGGGTTTCTACATAACAACCGCGACCGCCAATGTCAGTGGCGTTAGTTTGCATGTGAGTGCGCCGGGCATCCTCGAACCCAATCTCCAGAGGAAACAAAACCTTGTGCCGGACGTAGCGGCGTTTGTTTTTTGAGGGAGCGACCTCAGTTTTGTCTGGCGTGGCCAGTTCCCGCCACGGGGTCTGTTGGTTTGGCAGAATCTGTACTCCAGCCTCAATCTGCCTTGCAATGCCGCCATCAAGAACCCACACTACTTTGAATCGAGCTTTCTTGTCGCCGTGTTGCACGCCGATAACATCCCCAGCCTTCAGCGGATGACTGATCCCGGAAAGCCGGCCGCCTTCACTGCTGAGATTGTTGGCATTGGCGTTCTGAAAGAACGGACGGCCATCCGCATCCATTCCCCACACTCGCACCAGGATTACGGTCGCGACCCGAGTTTCCGGTCTTTTGTCCATGTTTTTTCGTGCCTTCCGCGGTATTCTCAGCGGCTGGCATATGATACCTTGGCGCTTGCGCGGTTGTTACTGCAATTTGGTGGCTTGCGGCTATCCAAAGGCCGTGTACGTCCGGGGTCGCGATGCTCGGGAATCTCAGGCGAGGTCGCGATACGAGATGAGCTGAACTCCGCTCCGAACCAGTAGTTCAAGGGCCTTGGGCGAAGTTAGCAGCCGTAGCTCTACCGCGCGAGACTCGCGCAGTCGGGTCCGAATGCTGCCCAGTTCGGCGTCGTTATATCCGGGGTGGCAGACGAGTTCCCAAGTGCCCTCCGGAAGGCTGTCTACGATGCTTCGAAACAGGTAGCTATCCATGACGCCGGTGGCCACAACGCCTACAGTTCCGTCGGTCGTGAGCATACCTGCGTTGGTGACGGAGTTTCGGAACCTTCCGCCTAGGCGGTTCAGAACCGTGACCTGACTGTAGCGCTTCCATAGGCTCGGGTATTTTGCCAGGATGGACAAGCGAACCGGTCCGAAGGGATTACGCACAGCGGGCACGCCACAGGTGCGAGCTGCCCGTAACAACGCCCGCAATACCTGCGGCAAGATGTGAGTGTGCTTATGCGTATCCAGATGCGAGACGGAAACGCCAGCCGATTGCAGTTTGCGAATTTGTGCCGTAACTTCAGCTTCAATCTCGTCGGCGTCGACCCTGCCACTGACTGCACGCAACGCGAAGGCGCCGAGCCCGTCGTAGAAGCGTCCGTCGTCAGCCTTCTGGTCAAAGAGAGTGGAAGCTTGTTGTCCGCCAAGTACAGGCGAGCCGTCGACGAGTACCACGTGGCAGCCGACGCTCAGCCTTGACGCGGACTTTGCGTGCGCGATTGCATCCTCAAATGCCTGACCATTGGCCATGAGGGTGGAGGACGTTACGATTCCGTCGCGGTGGGATTCAACAATGGCGCGATTCACACCCCGAGTGAGCCCAAAATCATCCGCATTAACAATCAAGCGCCGCACGCGACAGGATAGCAGCAGAGAACGTTCAGCTGTCAGTGCTCAGCATCCGGCCACCGAGTCTTAGCGACCAGATCTCAGGGGACTGAGTGCTGAATGCTGAGTGCTGACGGCTCCACTCACATTGACCGCTCCCTCCGCGCTCCCGTATACCGAAAAAGTTCTTCGTGTGGATGCCCCTCATCTCTGCGAGGCCTATCATGTGACGGTGACGTCATGATTTGCGTCATGATGAAACCCAGGGCGCGAGGGGCGGTTAGCTCAGTTGGTTAGAGCGCCTGCCTTACAAGCGGGCCCAAATTTCATCTAAGTCGTTGCTTCGGTTGCGGTTACTGAGTTCCAGCCATCCTTGGCCTGCTCCAAAGTTGATCCAAAACTACAAACTACGTCTGATACACGTGCGCGGGATGCGACGAAAGGGGCACTCACATTGACCGCTCTCTCTGCGCTCCCGTATACTGAAAAAATTCTTCGTGTGGATGCCCCTCATCTCTACGAGGCCTATCATGTGACGGTGACGTCATGATTTGCGTCATGATGAAACCCAGGGGGCGAGGGGCGGTTAGCTCAGTTGGTTAGAGCGCCTGCCTTAAGCGGGCCCAAATTTCATCTAAGTCATTGCTTCGGTTGCGGTTACTGAGTTCCAGCCATCCTTGGCAGCTCCAAAGTTGATCCAAAACTACAAACTACCTCTGATACACGTGCGCGGGATGCGACGAAAGAAAATGCGCGTGCTCGGGGGCGTGAAACAGGTGGCGGAGAGGGAGGGATTCGATTACGCCATTTCGGTTGCAACCACATTCTTATCTTCGGGTGCAGTGTCGAATTGTCGCCACAGTCTCCACAGTCCTCGTGTTTTTGGTAGGAGGGCTGCGCTATTACTACGACAGTGCATATGGCGACGGCGGCGATCCAATGCTCAAGCGGTCGGACTCGGCCATGGAACGAGCACTTGCGCTTGATCCGAACTGACGATGCAGCCGCAGCATTGACCACTAGCCGCGCAGATCGAGGCGAGCTTAGAAATGCTTATGCGGAAGCGTCAGCTTTGGTCAAGCGCAGACCGGACAGTGCTCAGGCACACTTCGCTCTTGGGTACGTTTTGCGCTATGCGCGGGTTGTTGGACGAATCAGCACACGAGTGCGACACCGCACTCGCATTGGGATCGGGGCAACTACGCATTCCGTTCGTGTTCTTGGATCTTTATGCAACTAGGTGAGCCACAACGGGCAATGGAGTTTGTTCGCCTCGATGCAGGTTCGGAATGGGCTGCAAAGACCAACAGCTTTTATTCTTTTAGGCCAAGGCAAACTGGGCGAGGCACGACAAACGATTCAAAGAACGTCTGATCGCCCTCTATTGGGTCGTGATCTGCTTCAAACCTGCCTTGACCCTCAGCAGACATCCCAATTGGACAGAACCGCGAAGAAGAGCGAAGCGTTTTCGCTTGCATTAGTTGACCCGCGGAGCCTCGATATTTCACTGGCGCTCTGCTGTCATATTGCGGTCAAAAGGGACGCTGCTGTTCGCTTGTTGAGAAGTGCCATTGAACAGAACTATTGCGCATACACCGCATTGCAAACAGACCCGCTGCTGGTGAAGTTCCGTAGAACTCCTGAGTTTGGCGAATTGCTATCGGGAAACGAAAAAGTGCCAGAACGAGGTTTTGGCGCACAGAGACCAGAGTCCGCATTGAAGGACGCCGACCTCCACATCCCTATCCTGAAAGAAGCCAAGGCAGGTACGCGAAGCTACAATGAAGCCCGTGCATTGACATACCTATCCGCGCGCCATAGCATTCCTGCAAATGCTCGGCCAGACCATCTCGCACTACCACATTATCGAGAAACTCGGCGGTGGCGGGATGGGTGTCGTGTACAAAGCAGAGGATGTTAAGCTCGGCCGGTTTGTGGCCCTCAAGTTCCTGCCCGATGACGTGTCCCAGGACCCGCAGGCACTCAGCCGCTTTGAGCTGAAGCTCGGGCCGCCTCCGCCCTTAACCATCCCAACATCTGCACCATTTACGAAATTAGCAAGCACGACAGTCGTTCGTTCATCGCCATGGAGTTTCTGGACGGGCTGACGCTGAAGCACCGGATCGGTGGAAGCCGCTAGACACCGAGTTAACTATCTCTCTTGCGATCGAAATTGCAGATGCCCTCGATGCCGCACACGCCGAAGGGATCATTCATCGGGACATCAAGCCTGCGAATATCTTCGTCACTAGGCGAGGTCACGCCAAGATTCTCGATTTTGGTTTGGCTAAGGTCACAGCCGTCCTGAGCGGCGGCGGAGTGGCTGGAGCGGCAGAGCAATCGACTGCTGACGCTGGAAGAACATCTGACCAGCCCCGGCACTGCGGTGGGCACGATTGCGTACATGTCGCCGGAACAAGTCCGAGCTAAGGAACTGGACGCCCGAACCGACCTGTTTTCTTTCGGAGTAGTGCTCTACGAGATGGCAACCGGGGCGTTGCCATTCCGGGGCGAGAGCGCGGGAATCATTTTCGACGCGATTCTGGAACGCCCACCTGTTTCTCCTTTACGGCTGAATCCCGACGTGCCGCCCAAGCTGGAAGACATAATCAACAAGGCTCTGGACAAAGACCGCAATCTGCGTTACCAGCACGCAGCCGATATGCGAACGGACTTGCAACGCTTGAAGCGGGACTCCGAGAGCGGACGCGGTTCTGCGGCACGCTCGGACACGGTAATTGTGCCAGCAGCTGCTGCGGCTGGGGTTGGGAGGCTCTGGAAAATCGCGGCTCCCGTTTTAACCGTGGTCTTGCTTATGGCGGGTGGGCTCTACTATCGGTCGCATCAGCAAGGCAAGCGCCTGACCGAGAAGGACACCATCGTACTCACTGATTTTGCCAACAGCACGGGCGACGCGGTGTTCGACGACGCCCTGAAAACAGCGCTCAGCGTCTCCCTCCGGCAATCTCCCTTTCTGAATATGCTCTCTGACAGCGAAGTTGCGAAGACTCTGCAACTGATGACTCGTCCGGCGGACACGAAACTGACTTCCGAGGTAGCCCGCGAGCTCTGCCAGCGAACGGGCAGCAAAGCCTATATAGCGGGATCGATTGCCAGTCTAGGCAGCGAATATGTGCTCGGGCTGAAGGCGGTGAATTGCCAGAGCGGAGACACGCTGGCGCAAGAGCAGGTAACAGCGGCGTCCAAGGAGAAGGTGCTGGTGGCGCTAGGCGAGGCAGCGTCCAAGCTGCGCGGCGAGCTGGGCGAATCTCTGGCTACGGTGCAGAGGTTTGACGTTCCGCTCCATCAGGCCACCACGTCTTCGCTCGAAGCGCTGAAGGCGTTCAGCCTTGGGCAAAAAACCAACAACGAGAAAGGCGACGCCGCAGCCCTGCCGTACTTTCAGCGTGCCATCGAGCTTGATCCGAATTTTGCCTTGGGCTACACGGCAGCGGGGGCGGACTATTCCAATCTGGGCCAGCTTGAGCGGGCTAACGAGTATTACCGCAAAGCATTCCAGCTACGGGAACGTGCCAGCGAACGGGAAAAGCGGGCGATCACCGCCGACTACTACTTGAATGTAACCGGGGAACTGGACAAAGCAGCCCAGACGTATCAGGAGGAGATTGAGAGCTACCCGCGGTCATCGGTACCGTACGGCAATTTGGGCGTAGTGTTGGCCTTGCAGGGCCAGTATGAGAAGGCTACGGATGCCACGAGGCAACTCATACGCCTTGCTCCGGATCAGGTTTCTTCATACGTGAATCTCGCTGACTACTCCCTCGCCTTGCAGCGCTTTGACGAAACCGGGCAGATCATCCACGAGCAGTCGCCCAAACTGGATGATTTCGCATTCCACGATGCTCTCTATGCCCTTGCTTTCCTTGGAGCGGATTCCCCGGCGATGTCGGAACAGCAACAGTGGTTTGCAAGTAAGCCGGAAGCTGAAAACTATGGGCTTTCGCTGGCGTCTGACACCGAGGCGTATGTCGGTCACCTGAGCAAGGCGCGGGAACTGACCACGCGGGCTGTGGACTCCGCGATACGGGCTGACAGCAAGGAAACGGGCGCCATTTTTCAAGATAACGCCGCTCTGCGGGAAGTGGCTTACGGCAATCCTGCGGAAGCGGGGCGGTTAGCTGCACAGGCTTTGAAGCTCGCTCCCGCGAGTCAGGGTGTCGAGAGCGAAGCCGCCCTTGCGTTTGCCATGGCGGGCGATACAACGCGACCGACTCTTGGGCGCGGGACCTGGGGAAACGCTTCCCCTGGAACTCAGATGCAATCGCTTTGGCTGCCAGCGATTCGGACACAATTGGCGCTGGATAGAAAGGACCAGGCTTCCGCCGTGAATATCCCGCAAGCTGCTTCACCCCTTGAGTTGGGGCAAATTGTCTTCGTCAATAATCTCTCCTGCCTCTATCCCGTGTATGTACACGGAGAGGCATACTTGGCAGCCGGACAGGGCAGTGCCGCGGCCACCGAGTTTCAGAAGATTCTCGACCACAGCGGC
>CAWITE010000026.1:0-97549 GCA_963838905.1 uncultured Acidobacteriota bacterium | reverse complement strand
GCCAAAACGTAGCAAGTTACGTTTCTACAGAAGAAAGAACTGAATATATGCCAGAAAACATTGGACACGTGATTCAAATCGCCGGCCCCGCCGTGGACGTGCAGTTTGCGGAAGCCACGATGCCGCCGATTTATGAGGCACTTCGCATTGTAAGCGACGGCTTCACCGTTCCCTTCCCGATCAATGTCATCGTTGAGGTACAACAGCACCTGGGCGAAGGCCGCGTCCGCTGCGTCGCGATGGAAGCCACCGAGGGCATGGTGCGCGGCATGAAATGCATTGACCAGGGCGGACCGATCTCCGTGCCCGTGGGTCGTGGCACTCTCGGACGCGTGATGAACGTGATCGGCGAGCCCGTCGACCAACTCGGCCCCATCGCGCACACGATGACCATGCCGATCCATCGTCCAGCACCTTTGTTTGAAGACCAGGCGACGACGGCAGAAATGTTTGAGACCGGCGTCAAGGTCGTAGATCTCATTCAGCCCTTCCTGAAGGGTGGAAAAATCGGCCTGTTTGGCGGCGCCGGCGTAGGCAAAACCGTTTTCATTCAGGAACTCATCAACAACGTGGCCAAGCAACACGGCGGATTCTCTGTGTTTGCCGGAGTCGGTGAGCGCACGCGCGAAGGCAATGACCTGTGGCTGGAGATGAGTGAGTCCGGTGTCATCAAGCCGGGAGATCCCGAGCATTCGAAAGCCGCTCTCATCTATGGCCAAATGACCGAGCCACCCGGGGCCCGTTTGCGTGTAGCTCTGACCGGTCTAACAGTCGCCGAATATTTCCGCGACGTTGAAGGTGCCGACACGCTGTTGTTCATCGATAACATCTTCCGCTTCACTCAAGCCGGATCCGAGGTTTCAGCTCTCCTCGGACGAATGCCCAGCGCCGTAGGCTACCAGCCTAATCTTGCGACTGAGATGGGCGAACTGCAGGAACGGATCACTTCGACAAAGAAGGGATCGGTTACGTCAGTCCAGGCGATCTACGTTCCTGCCGACGACTTGACCGATCCGGCGCCAGCAACCACCTTTGCCCACCTGGATGCGACCACGGTGCTTTCACGTGCCTTGACCGAGATCGGAATTTATCCCGCGGTCGATCCCCTGGCTTCCACTTCGCGCATTCTCGATCCTCGCATCGTGGGCCAGGAACATTACGACGTGGCGCAGGCCGTGAAGAAGACTCTGCAAAGCTATAAAGACCTGCAGGACATCATCGCGATTCTCGGCATCGATGAGTTGAGTGAAGATCAGAAAGTCACAGTGGCACGAGCACGCAAAATTCAACGCTTCCTCTCGCAGCCGTTCCACGTGGCCGAACAATTTACTGGCGCACCCGGCCGCTACGTCAAAGTCGCCGACACGGTGAAAGGCTTCAAGGAAATCAACGAAGGCAAGTACGACGACATTCCAGAACAAGCCTTCTACATGAAGGGCCAGATTGATGAAGTACTGGAAGCAGCAGAAAAATTGAAGGCAGTAGCGTAGAAGCTATCAGCCGTCAGCTATCAGCCTTGCGCTGAAAGCGCACAGGAAAAGCTGAGAGCTGACGGCTGATAGCTGACAGCTGTACTTATGGCCGATACTTTCCAACTCGAGATCGTCACTCCGGAGAAAATGGTCGTCCGCGATGTGGCGGAGGAAATGCAGATTCCTGGTAAGGACGGGTATCTGGGTATTCTGCCGGGCCACGCCCCGCTGATCACCGAACTCGCCGTCGGGGAGATTTCCTACCGCAAGGACAATCGCACCCATCGGCTCTCAGTGGCGTGGGGATTCGCGGAGGTGTTGCCCGACAAAGTCACCATTCTGGCTGAAACCGCGGAGCGGGCCGAAGACATTGACCCAAAACGCGCTCAGGAAGCCAAACAGCGCGCGGAATCGCACCTCGGCACCTGCAACACAGAAGAAGATTTCAAGCGGGTCGAAGGCGACTTGAAGCGCGCAGACACCCGCCTGGAAGTGGCGAGCAAGCGGAACTGAAGCCTCTCAGACTGCACAATCCCAAACATCATTAAGTCCGGCCAGCGGTGCATAGGGTGGCACTCCAGTGCCATCACACGGCACGGGTGGGCCATTACGAACGAATGCACTCGACGATAGATTTATTCCAAAGGACGGCGAGAGCTGCGGTGACAAGGGTTCTTGACTGAACGCTGGTCTTAGCTTTCGCCGTCTGATCCAGAATTCCTATGAAGCAATCAGTTGTTCGGTGTCCTTATTGCGTTCTGGGCGTTCAGTTCAGACCCATGGCTCCTCATCTGGACGGACGGTTCGTCTGCGAGAAGTGCGGCCACGTCGCGCTTGCAGATGGTACGAGCTTCGCGTGTGATTGCTACCGATGCATAGAGTTGAACGCGTCACGAATCAACACGGATGTAAGTCCGATTCTCAAAATCAAGACCGTCGCCAGCTAGCCGCGCACCATTTTCTGTCGATTGATGCGGGATTTACCCGTTCGCCCTCGCGACCAGCAAAATCGCCAAGCAATAAAACACAAACATGAGGCCCAGGTAGAACTTGGCGCGGCTTCCCGCGCCTTCAAATTCTTTCCAAGCCAGCACCCCCCACAATGCCGCGACCATCGGGGCGGATTGCCCAATCGCGTACGAAATCGCCACTCCCGTGAAGTTCGCGGCTACGAGATTGAAGACCATCCCCGTACCCCAGATTACGCCGCCGAGCACTCCGAGCATATGTCCGGAAGCGGGGCCGCGAAAGAATCCGCCGAAATTCACCGGCTCTCCAACTAGCGGCTTCTTCATGAAATAAACATTCCAGATAAAGCAAGAGAGCAGTGCGCCGAGAGTCAAAAACACGGCAACGCTGTAGGGGCCGAGCGTGTTGCCCTTGGTCATCGCGTGAGCCACGAAGGGCGCCCAAAGCCCCATCAAGACTCCGGAAACGATGCAGACTATAATGCTTTTCTTCGAGGTGGAGCGGCCCGCGCTGGCCAGGCTCCCGTAAGCTTTGCCGTCCATGATTACGGCAACAACCGCGCAAACTACTCCAGCGGCGAGCAACGCGCTGTTGCCTCTGGGTTGGAGGATATAGCTCGAAACCACGCCGACTACGAGAGCAATGCCGATGGAAACCGGGAACGCAATTGCCAGGCCCGCCATATCAATCGCGGCAACCAGCAGGAGGTTGGCCAAGTTAAAGATCGCGCCGCCCAACATCGCATAAAGTATGTTCGAAGTATCTGCAGAATGAACATTGTTGAGGAAACTGTTCGCATCGTTCCCCGTGCTTCCCATGGTGAAGGCGAAAACCACGGAGACAAGGAAAATGCCAACCGCATAGTCCCAGTAGAACAGTTCGAAGCGATAATTCTTGACGCCTTTGTAAGTGTTGGCCCATGAACCCCAGCAGATTGCGCTGGTGATCATCATAATCAGCGCGATGCCCAGACTATGCGGTGTAAACATTTGTTTGCGGAAAGATCAGCGAAGCCTAGCGTCGAGATTTGTGAGTGTCAAGGTTAAAATGCCGGTGAGCTGGGAGCCGGGGTGACGCATTCCGGATCAACCGCACTAGCTTTTCCTGCATTCTGCCGTACAATTACCTCGCAACATCGTGGCTGGCCTTCAGATTCCGGCCGACGAAGGTAAGAATCGCGGTTCTGGCGGAGAACATCTAAATGCCGGTGGAGCACAACAATCGTCCCGGGATCACAGACAACGACAGCAGCATCTCTGACGGTACGCGGCGAGATTCCAACGCTCCCTTGGCAACGCTGAATGGGCGCCCGCTTCTGTCCAATCAAGGAATACCGATCAATCTGGATTGGGTGAAGCAGGTTCGCGTCAATACCAGCGCGGTGGAACGTAGGGCGCAAACCCATGTGGCGCGTCGTACGGTGAAAAAAGACTGGCAAGCGGCATGGCTGCTGCGCGCAATTACCTGTATGGATCTGACAACTCTGTCAGGCGACGACACCGACGAGCGCGTCCGCCGCTTGTGCGCCAAGGGCCGGCAACCGATTCAGCCCGAGTTGGTAAAGCATCTGGGAGTGGAAGGTCTTAACATTCAGGTTGCCGCTATTTGCGTGTATCACAGGTTCGTCGAAACCGCGCGAAGAGCCCTCGAAGGCAGCAGCGTGCAAGTTGCCGCTGTGGCCACTGGGTTTCCTGCAGGACTGTCCCCATTGTCCGAGCGCATCGCGGAGATCCGCCGCTCCATCGAGGCTGGGGCTCAAGAGATTGACGTTGTCATCACCCGTGCGCACGTTTTTGGAGGCAGCTGGCAAGAACTATACGACGAGGTTGCTGCCTTCAAACAAGCATGCGGTACCGTACACATGAAAGTCATTCTGGGGACGGGCGATCTGCTCACTCTCCGCAATGTCGCCCGCGCCAGCGTCGTCGCGATGATGGCTGGCGCGGACTTCATCAAGACCTCGACCGGCAAAGAGACGACCAATGCGACCTTGCCTGTGGGCTTCGTCATGAGCCGTGCCATCCGTGAATACGCGCAGGAAACCGGCATGGCAGTTGGCTTCAAGGCAGCAGGCGGCATTCGTACCGCGAAACAATCGGTGGAATGGCTGGCACTGATGAAAGAGGAACTCGGCCTTCCCTGGATGAAGGCAGAACTCTTTCGCCTTGGAGCCAGTGGGCTGTTAAATGATATTGAGCGGCAACTCGAACATCACGCGACCGGGCGCTATTCGGCAGATTATCGCCATCCTATCGCTTAGCGTTCCGGCTGGGTAGCCGGATGCTGAATCGGATTTTTGCGGTGGCGCAGCGCTTCCAGCGCAGCGATCTGTGCCTCAAATAAACGAGGGGCTTCAGCCCCTGAGCTCGCAGGAACTAGTCACAAGAAGATGAGCATCGCTGAAAAGTTCGTCACTATGGAATACGGGCCGGCGCCCGAGGAGGCGAAGGAGGCGCTGAGTTGGCTCGACCACCACCAACGCCGCTTCGGCCACTTCATTCGTGGGACATGGGTCGCTCCCCTTACCGGAAAATACTTCGACACCGCTGACCCTTCAACCGGAGAAAAGCTTGCCAGCGTTGCAGAAGGATCGGCCGCCGACATTGACACTGCGGTCAAAGCCGCCCGCGCCGCGTTTCCCGTTTGGCAGTCACTTAGTCCGCACACCAGGGCTCGTTACCTCTACGCCCTCGCAAGACAGGTGCAAAAGCACTCTCGCCGCTTGGCCGTGCTCGAAACCATGGACAACGGAAAACCGATTCGTGAGAGCCGTGACCTCGATATACCGCTGGTCGCGAGGCATTTTTACCATCATGTAGGATGGGCCCAACTTCTGCAGCAAGAATTTCCGGACTACACGGCTTGCGGCGTCGTGGGACAGATCATTCCGTGGAACTTTCCGCTGCTCATGCTGGCGTGGAAGATCGCGCCCGCGCTGGCGACGGGGAACACCGTCGTCCTGAAGCCAGCCGAATTCACACCGCTGACCGCGCTCGCATTTGCCGAAATCTGCCAAGAAATCAAACTGCCCGCGGGCGTGGTGAACATCGTGACCGGCGATGGTTCCACCGGCGAGGCTTTGGTCAAACATCCCGATGTAGACAAGATCGCGTTCACTGGCTCGACGGAAGTGGGCCGCGCGATCCGCAGTGCGACCGCGAAGAGTCACAAGCGGCTTTCGCTCGAATTGGGCGGCAAATCCCCTTTTATTGTTTTTGAAGACGCCGATCTCGACAGCGCCGTCGAAGGACTGGTGGATGGAATCTGGCTCAATCAAGGGCAGGTCTGTTGCGCCGGCTCGCGCCTGCTCATGCAGGAGAGTATCGCCGAGCCGCTGATCGCAAAAATACGCGATCGCATGAGCACGCTGCGGGTAGGTCCGCCACTGGACAAGGCCATCGATATTGGCGCGATCGTCGCCCGTGTTCAACTCGATCGTATTCAGCGGCTGGTGGATCAGGGCGTAGCGGACGGCGCAACCTGCTGGCAACCTCCAATGGAAATGCCATCGCGAGGACTCTACTTTCCTCCGACCTTGCTGAGCAACGTTCATCCCGCTTCCATCGTGGCGCAGCAGGAGATCTTCGGTCCCGTTCTGGCCGCAATGACTTTCCGCACTCCTGCGGAAGCGGTCGAGCTGGCCAATAACACCGTGTACGGTCTCGCGGCCTGCGTGTGGAGCGAGAGCATCAATGTTGCGCTCCACGTTTCTGCGCAGCTCAAAGCCGGCGTGGTGTGGGTGAATTGCACGAACCTGTTCGACGCCTCCTGCGGCTTCGGTGGCTACCGCGAAAGTGGGTACGGCCGCGAGGGCGGCAGAGAAGGCTTGCTCGAATATCTGGAACCGACGTGGTTCAAGAACGCGCCGGCGCTCCCCGTTGCAAAGCCAGCTCCGGCGGAAACTTCGCATGATGACGAAACAGAGCCCGCAACTTCCACTGTCGACATCGATCGGACTGTGAAGCTCTACATCGGAGGCAAACAGACGCGGCCGGATTCCGCCTACAGCATGGAGGTCCGGAGTAAGAATGGCCAACTGCTCGGCGAAGTAGGGCTGGGCAACCGCAAAGACATTCGCAATGCTGTCGAAGCCGCCCGCAAAGCGGCTGGCTGGGCGAAGACCACGGCGCACAATCGCGCGCAGATACTTTACTACATGGCGGAAAACCTTTCGCAGCGCCGCGACGAAGTTGGTCATCGGCTCGCGGCTGCGGTGGGAGAGGCTCAAGCCGCCGCTGAAGTGAGTTCGGGTGTTGAGCGCATCTTCTCTTACGCCGCATGGGCAGACAAGTTTGATGGTGCGGTGCACAATCCGCCGTTCCGCAATATTGCGATCGCGATGAACGAGCCGCTCGGGACCGTCGGCGTCATCTGCCCTTCGGAAGTTCCATTGCTAGGCTTCCTCTCTCTGGTTCTGCCCGTCATCGCCGTGGGCAATACCGCAATCGTAGTTCCCTCGGAAACCTACCCGCTCATCACGGGAGACCTGTACCAACTTTTCGATACCAGCGATCTGCCGGGTGGGGCGGTGAACATCGTCACCGGATGCTCATCGCAACTTCTCAAGACTCTCGCCGAGCACGATGATGTCGATGCCGTCTGGTGTTTTGGAGATGAAGCCAACGCCGCCGCGGCCAAGTCGTACTCAATCGGAAACATGAAGCAGGTCTTCACCAACGAAGGCCGCGCCATCGATTGGTTCGACGCGAAACAAGCCGAAGGCCGATGGTTCCTGCAACACGCCACGCAGGTGAAAAACATCTGGGTGCCCTACGGTGAGTGAACCGTCCTCTTCACCACAGAGACACAGAGTCACAGGGGAGAAAAAACAAAAAAAGGTTTTCTCCGTGACTCTGTGTCTCTGGGATGAATGCTTTTGACCTGAAATCCATTGACAACGATCGGGAGCGCTGACTAGACTCGGCCTTCTTATGGCGAAACGTCCTCGCATTGCGGTGATTGGCAGCGCGAACATTGATCTGACTACCTTTTCCGATCGTTTCCCTAAGGCTGGAGAAACGATTTTCGGTCAGAAGTTCGATCTCGGCTTTGGTGGCAAGGGAGCAAATCAGGCCGTCGCGTCCCGGCTTTGCGGGGCCGATGTTTTTATGATCGCGAGGGTGGGCAGCGATCTGTTCGGCCCGGCGACAATTGAGAACTTCAAGAAGCTTGGGATCGATGCCATCCATGTGAAGCAGATCGAAGGAGTCTCCAGCGGCGTAGCGCCAATTTTCGTCGAGCCCAACGGGCAGAATCGAATCTTCGTGGTAAAAGGCGCGAACGATCTGCTGAAGCCCACCGACGTCGACGCCGCATCCGATTTGCTCAAGACTGTTGATTGCATGGTCTTGCAGTTCGAGATTCCTCTCGAAACCGTTTACTACAGCGTCGCTTTTGCGCGTAAGAATAACATTCGTTGCATCGTCAATCCCGCCCCGGCTCAACCGGTTAATCTGAATGCTTTAGCCGGACTCGACTATTTCGTTCCTAACGAAAGTGAAGCCGAGACCATCACCGGAATGCCCGTACGCAACCTCGAAGATGCGAAGAAGTGCGCGGAGAAGTTGCTCTCTGGCGGCGTGAAGCGGGTAATCCTTACGCTGGGAGCGAATGGCTCACTACTGGCTGGCCGCGAAAGCATGGAACACATTCCCGCGTTCAGCGTGAAAAGTATCGACAGCACCGGCGCCGGCGACGCATTCATTGGCAGCTTCGCCGTGTTTCTTGGGGAAGGCTTGTCGGAAAGGGAAGCGGTCCGCCGCGCGAACCTTTATGCTGGACTCTCTACGACCGGAGTGGGCACTCAGAAATCATTCTACGATCGCGCACGCTATGATGCGGAGTGGGCGACAAAGTCGCGCTAGTCTCGGCAGAATCCTTCGCCATACTTGATAATCAGGCAATTCTTCTTGTCCAATAGCCACTTCATCCCGGTGTCTTCACCGTTCCCGGCGTGGATGGATTCTGTTTTGCCGTTACGAGTGAATCGGATGCCGTCCGCGGTGGCAACACCTTCATACCCATCCAAACCGTCGAGAGACTGGATCTTTACGAGGTAGCGATTTCCGTTCAGTGAGAGAAGAAGAAAAGTTCCTTCCGGACCGTTCCATTTGCCCAGCCACTTCTCGGCGGAAACGCTCCCTCCCGCGGGGGGTATCTCTGTACTTGGCGATGAAGAGTTGGTCCCGGTAACTAGAGGTTCAGCGGTAGATTTGTGATCCTGGCAAGCCCCGAACAGAACCGTCAGGGTGAGGATCGCTACGCAAAAGTCGGGTTTCCTCATGGGCGTCGTAAAAAAGGAGGGAATCGGTCAGTCCCATTCATTCTCTCCTAAAACCGACAGTTATTGGTAAACCTTTACCTAGAAAACTGCTATGACGGTTTGCGACAGTGGATTCGATTACGTAGCGCCAGCATCTTGGCCATCTCGAGACCATCCTGCCCTCGGCCCGCGGACGAAACGCCCGCGAGTCAGCTGCCGGGACCGCGGCGCTTCATTTTGAACGGCTACGATCAACGCCGCGATAAAATGAGTCGCGGCTTCCAGCCGCTGGGGTAGCGAATGACCTTTTGCCGATCTCTGCTTCTACTTGCCACTTTTCAAGTACTGATCCCTGCCTCTCTCTTATCGCAACCGAAGAAAGGGAGAGCTGACCTTATCGTCACTGGTGGAACGGTTGTGACCATGGACGGAGCGCGAGCCGTCTACGACGATGGAGCTGTCGTTGTGAAAGGCGACGCGATCGTGGCGGTGGGTCCACGCAACGAACTCGAGGCCAAGTATCTTGCCTCACAGACGATCGATGCCAAGGGCGCATTGGTTCTGCCCGGATTCATCAACGGCCACACCCACGTGCCCATGACCCTGTTCCGGGGCCTTCACGACGATGTGACGCTCAATGATTGGCTCTACAAATACATCTTTCCCGCCGAGAAGAACAACGTCGATGAACAATTCGTGCGGTGGGGAACGCGGCTGGCTGCGGCAGAGCAGATTCGCGGGGGCGTCACTACTTTCGCCGACATGTATTACTTCGAAGACGCCGTGGCCGAAGAAACCAAAGCGGCAGGGATTCGCGGCGTGCTAGGCGAGACGTTTATCGATTTTCCTGCGCCCGACAACAAAAGTGAAGTCGAAATGCTCGCATATACAGAGAAATTCTTGAGAAAGTGGCAAGGCGATCCACTGATTCACGCGGCCGTGGCGCCGCATTCGATCTATACGTGTTCACAGAAAACCCTTCAGGACGCCGCGGCACTGGCGAGGAAGTATCACGCGCCCATTCTGATTCACACTGCGGAAATGAAAAAGGAGTGGGATGACAGTCAGAAGCAGAACGGGATGTCACCAGTGCAATACCTCGATAAGATCGGCGTGCTGGGTTCCGATGTAGTGTCGGCGCACTGTATTTATGTGGACGAGGCCGACCGGAAGACTCTCGCGCAACGGCAAGTGGGATGCGTTCACAATCCTTCCAGCAACATGATGCTGGCCAGCGGCGTCGCCCCAGTGGCCGAGATGCGGGCTGCGGGAGTGGCCGTTGGTCTTGGGACCGACGGACCGGCGGGCAGCAACAACGATCTCGATCTGATGGAGGAGATGGATCTGGCAGCCAAACTCGCGAAAATCACGAAGATGGATCCGCTGGCACTGAATGCGAAGGCGGTCGTAGAAATGGCGACCATCGAGGGCGCGAGAGCCCTGCACCTGGAGAAAGAGATTGGTTCGTTAGAAGCTGGAAAGAAGGCCGACTTGATCGTGATCAGCTTGGACGAGCCGAACGCGGTCCCCATGTACGACATCTATGCGCAACTGGCTTATGCACTGAAGGGAAGCGACGTGGAGACCGTAGTGATTGGCGGGCGCGTCGTCATGCGCGACCGAAAAGTACTGACTGTGCACGAAGCAGAAGCTATGGCGAAAGCGCGCGAGTACAAACAAAAAGTCGCCTCATCGCTGGGCTTGCCGTAGATATCGTCGCTGCCTTACACGCTTACGATTCCGTTGATGATCACGATCCCAAAACTGATCACCCCAGCGCCACAAAAAATCTTGACTTTAGAGCGTTCCTCCAGTTAGATGGTTCGCATTGTCATCAGGGACCTCTAAACTTTAGCCGGGAAAGTGCGGGCCCGTTCGCCACTCAATGGGCGCCGCTGAGGGAGAGATCGATGCTGACCAGAAGAACGCTGCTCGTGGTGTTCGTTTCTCTTGTATGTCCACTCCTCTACGGCCAGGCGACCGGGAGTTTTTCAGGCACGGTTTCCGACAAAACTGGGTCCGTAGTTTCCGGGGCGACCGTAACCGCCACCACGCAAGGCACAGCGGTCTCTCGCGTGGCGAAGACCGACGAGTCCGGACATTACCTTCTCCCTTTGCTCCCCGTCGCAGACTTCACCATTCGAGTCGAATCTCCGGGTTTTGGTGCGGTCGAGCAGAAGGACGTTCGGCTGCAAGTGGACGAGCATCGCGAAGTGAATTTCACGCTTGCACCGGCTGCCGTTGCTGCGACGGTTGAAGTAAACGCCACCCAGGTGGCCGTGGAATCGACCAATGCCACGCTGGGACAAGTGATTACTTCCCAGGAAGTGGCTCAGCTGCCCTTAAATGGACGCAACTTCGTCCAACTGGCGACCTTGACTCCGGGCACGACCGCAGAAACCAACCCAAACAGTTTCTTCAATGGAGCCGCCAGCAGCGAAGCCTCGACGCGCGGGTCTTTTTCGCTTTCCGTGGGCGGGTCGCGGGCACAAAGTACAGATTGGATGCTCGATGGCAACGACAATAATCAGCTGGACGAAGGCGGCATCGCCATTTTCCCCAATCTCGACGCGGTCCAGGAGTTTAAAGTTCTAACCTACAACTACTCGGCGGAATGGGGAGAACGTGCCGGCCCAACGGTTCTGGTCACAACCAAGTCGGGATCAAACCAGTTTCACGGAAGTCTGTTTGAATATTTCAGGAACACCGATCTCGATGCCCGCAACTATTTCGCTCCGACCAGAAACAAGTTTAATCTGAATCAATTTGGCGGTTCGCTGGGCGGTCCGATCCGGAAGGACAAAACGTTTTTCTTTATCGATTATCAGGCAAAAATGCAGCGTCTCGGTGTGCCTTTCACCGGCCTGGTTCCCACCACCGCCATGGTGACTCCCGACGCCGCCGGTGACTATAACTTCAACCTGGATCCGTTTGGCAATCCGCGCGGAACCTTGAGTACGTTTCCCATCCTCACTAATCCTTATGCACCGGCGACAAGCAGCGACAGATACTTCCAATGCATCCCCGGTACAGCCACGCCCGAGCCCGTCGGCGCGGGCGGAATCCAGCCGATGGGCGCAGACTGCAGTGTAATTCCGGCGGCCATGATTAATCCGCTCGCCGCAAAAGTGATTCAGCTTTACCCCACGCCCAACGCGGCCAACGCGGCGTTAGGTTACAACTACGTTAACCAGCCAGTCAGGAAACTCAACGAGGGGACTGGCGACATCCGCGTCGATCACAATTTCTCCAACAAAGATTCAATGTTTGGCCGCTTCAGCTACGATCAGGCAACCAACTTTGTGCCGGGAGGCTCGCCGACATGGGCCGAAGTCAACGCTTTTGGAAGTAATCAGTACATCGATAACCATGGACGCAATGCAGCGCTAAGTTGGACGCACGTTTTCTCCGATCGCTTGATCAACCAGGCCAGTTTCGGCTTCAGCCGGATTTTTAATCACATCCTATCTTTCGGCACCGGCAGCTGCGAGGCTGCGGTCATCGGCATTCCCGGCGCTAATCTGGGAAGTCAGTGCGATTCCTTGACCGGTTATCCTGCCAGTCTGAACCAGTCAACCAAGGACTGCATCAGTTGCGGAATGACTTCGTTTCAGATGACCACCTACATGTCGCTGGGAGATCGCGGATACGCTCCGTACCAAGGTGGAACGAACGTCTACTCCGTTTCGGATACGCTCGACTTGATTCGGGGCAAACACGACATCAAGTTCGGAGCGACCTTTCGCGACGAACAGATGAACATAAGAAACAATGCATTCCAGGACGGTTTTATCTCCCAGAGCGGCGGAGCCACTGGCGACAACATGGGAGATCTCCTGCTTGGAAGTCTGGGAACTTTTGCCGCGCACGATCAGACGTTCCTCGGCGGTACCGTCGGCCGCCGCTGGAAACTATTTCGTCCGTTCGTCCAGGATGATTGGCGCGTGACCGCCAATATGACGTTCAACATCGGACTTGCCTGGGCCCTGGCTACCCCCGAAACTGAAGTTGAAAATCGCCAGGCAAACTTCGATGTACAGACCCTCCAGTGGTACGTTCCGTCGGGCAGCCCCGGGCTGGCCGGTTGCACCAATTGCATTGCTTCCGGTAGCCGCGCTGGTATCCAGTTTCAGAAAAGCGCACTCGAACCACGGATCGGTTTTGCATGGAAGCCGATGGGAAGCACCAAGACGGCGATCCGCGCCGGCTACGCCATCTTCCACGACTCCGCCTGGAATCAGGGCGGACAAGGGTTGTGGCAAAATCCGCCCTTCTATGCCGAAGTGGATCCCTTTCCTACGGGAGTTTGTCCTACTTTCGGCGGCACCGGCTGCGGCCTCTCGAACGGTTTCCTTCTTCCGGCGGGCACACCCTCTACGGCGCCCGTCCCGGGAGGCGCCGTCTACAACGCACCTGTGAATCCTGGCAACTACACTGGCACCATCCAGTCAATGAACCGGAATTTCAAGCAGGGCGCGGTCCAACAGTACAACCTTAATGTTGAGCGTCAGCTACCAGGAGATGTTGTTCTGACCGCAGGCTACGCTGGCTCCCACAGCACGCACATTCTGGTGAGCCAGGTGAATGAAAACATCTCATCTCCAAGTGCATGCCCCGGAGGAAGTAATCCGGTCCCCGGCTACACGCTGGGTTGCGGATTTCCCAGTTTTCCATACGCATTCCCGTTTCAGTCTGTCGACAGCAATAACAGCATAGGGAACGCGCGTTACGATTCTCTCCAGATCAAAGCCGAGACCAAGAGCTCGCGGCACGGCCTCTATGCTCTGATCGGATACACCTGGTCGCGCACTTTCGATTCCGGTATGCCTGACGGTCTTGGCAGCAATCCCGGCGCGCTGTACTGGCCGTCTACCCGGAGCTCAGGGGCTGGATTGGGGTTTATCCCAACTTAATTTGAATGATGTCTTTACCGCGAGCGTTCTTTACAACCTGCCTTTCGGCAAGGGCAGGTACTTCGGCAGCAATTGGAGCGGAGCCACCAACGTACTGTTGGGAAACTGGCAGATAAACGTTATTGAGAGGGCAGAATCCGGCTTCCCACTTTTTGTGGTCGACAGCGCCGATGAGTCGGGTGTCTTCTTCTTCTACAACGGGTTAGTTTTGCAGCGGCCGAATGAGGTCGGCAATCCCAACAAGGCGGGGCAGGTCGCAGCCAATCCGACTTGTATCGCGCCGGCTAAGATTCACACGCTTACCAATTGGTTCAATCCCTGTGCTTTCGAGAAAGCGCCGACCGGAGAACTGGGAGACGCCAACCGCGCACCCGCCTACGGTCCTCGTTATGTAAACACGGATTTCTCGATAATCAAGGATTTTCCATTACCTGTTCGCGAGGGAATGAATCTGCAATTCCGGGCCGAGTTCTTCAATCTCTTTAACCATCCTCATTTCTTCTTGCCGGGCATCGCGGGCACCGGAGAACAGGACATTAATTCTCCCGCCAGTTTTGGCGTAGTCAGCCAGACGATCAACCAGACCGTGAATGATGCGCGCTCCGTCCAGTTTGCGCTCAAGCTGACGTTCTAGGGTGGGTCGAGATGGCGAACGGACGTAGCTCAGGCTAATGCGGCTGCGAGGCAGAAGCCGGCTCCCGCAGCGTATACACAAATTGCTGAATCTCACGGCGCTGGCGGTCGGCTTCCTCGGCTGTCTTCTTCGAAAGCTGATCGTAAATTTGCAGTTCGGCTTGAGCTTTCGACGTTTCTCCGTTCCGGCTGTAGGCCTGCGCAAGCCGATAGTGGGCAGGTACCAGCCCCGGATTAGCCTCGATCGCTTCCCGATAGGCGGAGATTGCTTTAGAAGCATCACCCCGCTGCGAAGAGAGAATACCCAATTGCAAATAGGCGGCAGCGAGCTTCGGGTCGAGACGTACCGCCTTCTCCAGCAAGGACTCCGCATGCGCCAGATCGTCGGCGTCGTTCCGTCTCGACAGACCGAGCGCGTAATAGTAGTTTGCTTGGGCATTTTCGGGTTGGAGACTGACAAAACGCCCCAGCTTCTCCATCATGCAAGTTGACTGCGTGGTCTCGACGCTTTGCATTTTGCCAAGGAACAAGTAAGGGTTCGGGTCATTGGGATTCAAGTCCGATGCCTGACAAAGACATTGCACAGCCTGATCGTAAGAACCGCGAGCGTACCCGGACACGCCCAGCCCGGTTAGCGTTCGCGCGGAACGTGGAAACAGGCGGTTGCCCTCGGTAAACACTTCGATCGCTGGCTGAAACGCGCGATGGATCAGAAGCTCGGTTCCCCAATCGAAAAGATTCGCTTCGCTTGGGTTCAGTTCCGCTGCATGCTGGTATTCTCGAACGGCCTCCAGAGAATGGCCCAGTTTCTCCTCGACATCGCCGAGCAAGTGATGAAGTTCCGCCTGCTCTTGCCGATCGAGCTCCTTCCCAGCCGTGTGCTGCGCGGCCAGCAGGGTTCGCGTCTGCGTGTGCGCGCGCTCGTATTGACCGTCGCGGGCATACGCCAGGGCCAGTTCGAAGGCGTTTGCGTAATCGCGGGGATTTGCCCGAGAAGCCTGCTCGAGATAGGGGATGGCTTCCGCACCCTTTCCGTCGTCGAGCAGCAATTTCCCCAGCCGGTGATTCACGTCAAAGTTTCCAGCTTCGCGCTCAACCTCCTTGCGCAGAGATTCTTCCGCCGCAGCACTGGAGGAGGATGAAACAGCGGCCGTTCGGGAACTGGCGGCTTTCCTGTTTGGCTCCGTGACGGGTAGCGAAGCCGTTTCCTTTGCCAGCGCTTCCGTAGTTTGCAAAATCGCATCGGAGCCGTGCCCACCGGGATTCATAGCTTCAGTTACACCCGCCACGGTGAATTCGGGCTCATCGAAAAATTCTGGTTTCTCAGACGAGGATCCGGAATCCTTTTGGGATTCGAGCGTGAGGTCAATCTTTTTCGTTTCCTTTTGGTCGAGGACGCAAGGACCGAAAGTTGTGTCGCGGTATCCTGTCATTTCCGCGCGCAGCATGTAAACGCCTGGGCCAAGGCCAGAAAAGCGGTACGCTCCCGCTGAATCAGTGTGTGCGGTTAGGGTGTGTGTCCCAGCCTTGGCTTGGAGGTAAACCGTGACGGCGGCAACAGGATGCCCGTGCGAATCCCGCACAGATCCTTGCAAAATTGCCAAGTCTACGTGATCGTCAAATTGTCCCTGAACCGCTTGTCCATGAACCAGGAACGGACCAAGAAGCGCACTTACCGCCAAAATGCAGCTTACGATACTAACTCCAACGTATCCGGGTTGCTGAACGGTCGGACGGAAACGGACCATAGGACAAAGGGAATCGGAAAGGTGCAACGAAGTCAATCGCGCTCGCGTTGAACATTCTAGTCGCCGGTGTTGCCGTCCGCAATCGCCTTATAATTGGGGCTTTGTTTTAGGCTCTTGAGCTCCGAGGTGAACAATGAAATTCTGCCGACTCTGGTTTTTAACAACCGCAATCCTTCTGACGACATGCCTCACCTGCTGGGGCCAGAAGCGAAAAATCATCATCGATCAGGACGCGGCCGGCCCCGCCGGAACCGACCAGCAGTCGATACTGTTGTTGATCCAGTCTCCACAGACCGAAGTCCTGGGTATCACTGTGGTGACCGGCGATCAGTGGCTCAAGGCCGAAATCGCGCACACTTTACGCATGCTCGAACTCATCGGACGAACCGACATTCCAGTCGTGCCCGGCGCGGAGTATCCGCTGGTCAGGCGAAAAGAGGAAACCGAACTGTGGGAGCAACGCTACGGCTCCGTTGCGTGGCTGGGAGCGTGGACGCCGCGTTCTTATCATCCAGCAGATGACCTTGGAGAAATGCCGGAAGGCAAACCCAGTGCCAAGCCCGCGGATGAAGATGCAGTCCACTTCTTGATTCGCATGGTCCACAAATTTCCCAACGAAATAACGATTTACGAGGGCGGCCCGATGACAAATCTTGCGTTGGCCATCTCCATCGATCCCGAATTTGCGGGGTTGGCCAAAGAACTGGTGTTCATGGGCGCCAGCCTGAATCCGCAGACCACCGACCCCGAGTTCGTTAATACTCCCCGGCGCGAATTCAACCTCTGGTTCGATCCGGAGGCGGCCCACATTGTGCTGCAGGCGCCGTGGAAGAAAATTGTCTGCACGCCGGTGGACATTTCCGTGAAGACGAGAATGACAGTCGAATTGATCAACCGGATCAAGGCCGGCAACTCTCCCGCCGCGCGCTATATCGGCCAATATACCCACCTGCATGGCGAATACAACTATTTGTGGGATGAGTTGGCAGCCGCTGCGTGGCTCGATCCCAGCCTGATCACAAAAAAAGAAACCCGCTTCATGGACGTCAATCTGGACAAGGGCTACAGCTACGGCGACACGATTACTTGGACGGATTGGGACAAGCCTAAGATCGAGCTCCAGCCGGTCGATGTGCAAGACGATCTCAATACCGAGAAGTTCTACAAGATGTTTGTGGACCTCTTGGCCGCTCCGACCCCGCAAAAGCAGTAGGAGGCGGTGAAGACTCGTTCAACTCTACATCCCCCAGCTCAGAACCCCGGTGGGCGTTCGCCCGCTACGCCAAAGCTGCGTTCCAGCGCCAGCCCGGCGCTGGCCAGCGTGCCCTCGTCAAAGAGTGTCCCGATCAAGGTGACGCCGTGAGGCACCCGGCGCGGTGGAGCGAACGTTGGCAAAGGCATGCTTGGGTCCGGTGCCCAATCGCTGCGCGCCCTCGACACCTCCACAAAACCTGCGCGCAGCGTGAGTGAGGGATGTCCGGTGAAGTTGGTGATGGTGAGCATCTCGTCGCGCAGCGATGGCACCAGAAGCAGATCGACTTGCGCGAAGATACGGCCCATCTCCTCCGCCACTTTGCGGCGAAGTCGGTCCGCCTGCACGAAATCCACGGCGGAAAGAAATCGGGCTTCACGAAAAATGTTAGGCCAAGCATCCGGAGTCTGGACTCTGAGTTGATTCATCCCGCCGTTGAGCCCAAGCTCCTCAAACGCTGCTGCACCTTCGGCGAAGAGAATCAGGTTGAGCGACCCATACGGCCAGTCTGGAATAGCAACCTCAACCGGAACCATCCCCACTTTCTTGACTGCATCCAGAGCGGCGCGGTCGACTTCGGTAGCGGGCCTCTGGTTCATCCACGCGGGAATATATCCCACACGCAATCCTGCAACGCTTGCGCCCGCGTCAAAGTCAAGCTTGCTGGGCACGCTATCCACATCACCGGAGTCTGGCCCGGAGATGGCCTGTAATACCAGCATTGCGTCCTCAACGCTACGGGTCATAGGGCCAAGCTTATCCAACGACCAGCACAACGTCATCGCTCCGGTGCGTGGCACGCGTCCGTACGTGGGACGCAGTCCGGTGATCCCGCAGCGCATGGACGGGCTCACAATGCTGCCGCCGGTTTCGCTCCCGATGGCAAAGCCGACCAATCCGGCAGCCGTGGCCGCGCCCGGTCCCGCGCTCGAACCCGATGCTCCTTCTTCCGGCAACCACGGATTCATTGTTTGCCCGCCGAACCAAATGTCGTTGAGCGCCAGCGCACCCAGGCTCAGCTTGGCTACCAGCACCGCGCCCGCGTTGTGCAAACGCTTCACCACTGCGGCATCCTCCGCGGGCACGCGATTTCGGAAAGGCTCGGCGCCGTATGTAGTCGGAATTCCAGCGGTGTCGAGAAGGTCCTTGGTTCCCCACGGAATGCCGTGCAGCGGCCCGCGATACTTGCCCACAGCGATCTCTTCATCCGCTTGCTTGGCTTGGGCAATCGCGAGCTCACGCGTGACCGTGATTACACACCGCAACTTGGGATTGAAACGCTGCAATCGTTCGAGATAGAGATTCGTCAACCGCTGTGAACTCAGTTTTCGAGTCTCGATCCAGCGCGAAAGCCGCGTGACCGAAGCGAATGCAAGGTCCTCGTCGTTTGCGGGCAATGGGCCGGGATCGGCGTCGCTGCGGGTGAAACGATCGCGCTGCAGCAAGGCTTTCTGGCCGGGCAGCACCGGGTCCCAGCGCGAAGCAGGCGCGAGCGTCGGTTCGAGCGCCAGCTTGCGAGGGCCAGTCCGTCGCTCATACAATCCTGCCATCGTCTTTCGCCAGCTAGCCGCCGCCATCCCTCGCTCGGCGTTGCTCATCGGCACCTGCACCAGTTTCTCGGCCTCGGCGAACGTGGAAACCGTCACCTCGGGTCCAACCGCAGGCCCAGTACCGAACGCGGACGGCGACCCTGGAGGCAGATCGGTTGCCACCTGAGCCTTGCTGAGCGACGCGGCCGCTGCTCCCAGTAGAGTGAGCGATGTAGCCGCCAAAAATTGCCTGCGCGATTTCGACATGGATCCTCCGCACCGCATTGTAACCCGCACGCATCTAGGCGTTCTCGCGAGCGGATCTGCTCAATACCTCACGACTATTGCGGCAGTTGCTCCAGCATCTTTTGTGCCGACGCATGTTCAGGATGCTGCTTGAGAAGTTCAAGGAGGACAGACCGAGCTTTGTCCGGAGTGCCCTCGATGGTAAAGACCCGGGCGAGATTCAGGTACGACTGATCGAACGCGGGCGCAACCCGGATGCACTCTTCGAAACTGGCGACTGCTTCGTCCCGCCGCCGCGTGCGCAGGTAAAGCACGCCAAGATTATTCAAAGCCTCGGGATACGCCGGACGAAACTTCAGCGCTCTTTGCAGATACTCGTACGCACGATCGCTGTCGTCCAACTGAGCGAAGACCATCCCCAGGCTGTAGTTCGCCTCCGGATCCTGAGGTCCAACTGCGACCGCCCGCTCCAGCACTCTGCGAGCTTCATCCCACTGCTTCTGCTGCCGGTAAGCGTTGCCCAGATTTTCGAGCGCGATCAAGTGATCAGGACTCAGCCGCAGAGCTTCTTGAAAATATGGAATCGCTTCCGACGTGTGCCCTTCCCGCGTGGCCAGGAGGCCGAGGTTGTTCCAGGCGTTTGGCAGAGTGTCGGGATAGCTCGCGCGCAGCTTGATCGCGCGCTCAAAGCTCTCGCGTGCTTCATTCGTCTTCTGCTGTTTAAGGTAGACGCTTCCCAGGCCGTACAGTGCTTCGGCGCTCGAAGGTTTGTCGCTGAGAGCCAGCGTGAATGACGCTTCCGCCTGATCGAAATAGCCTCTCTGAAAGTAAACCGAGCCGTAGGAGAGATAGTTGCGCCGAAACTCCGACGTCTCACTGATGCCGGGAAAAGGCAGCGCCTTCGCCATCCGCTCCGCCGCGGTTTGTGGAATCTGCCGGAAGTCTTGTTCGACGCGCTCGCTGCTTATTCGTCCTTGATAGACCTTCACAATGTCTCCCTTGTCGTTAATCAGAAACGACGTTGGAAGGCTGAGGTCACGGTGCCGATCGAACAAGTATCGATAAAGAATGTTGTAAATGCCGGCCACGTCATCCGATCCACGAAGGATGGGAAATGAAAGATGGAGTTCACGCGCCAGTGCCTGAGCTTTTTCGCCGTTGGCAGAATCGTCGAGGTTCACCGCGAGCAGTTGAAGTCGAGGGTTTATCGAACCCGTGCCCGTCCAGCGCTGGTGAACTTGATTGAGGACCTTCAAGTCTTCACGCCAGCCGACCGATCCTGTGGCCCAGAAATTGAGCAGCACTGTTTTGCCCCGAAGCGCGGAAAGTCTCTGAGACTTTCCATTCAAGTCGGGAAGAGAAAAATCCGGCGCGGAAACCGGCGCCAAGAGCCAGGTCTCAACTTCAGTAGGTAGTGGCTCGATTTCTTTCTGACTATTCCCGGCTCCGCCAAGTAGCTTTGGGAAGGGCACGGCTTCAGCCGTGCCGCCCGAGGCCACAAGAGACGCGGGCTTTAGCCCCTGAGGGCGGCTCTTGAACGCTTCCACTTTGTATGACTCGCTCCCCTCCCCAACCCAAATTCTATGGTTGAGGGGCAGATCACGGAGCTCCTGCACCAGCCCGCTGGGCCAATGGATCGACGCCCGCACGGGGCCTTTCGCCTCGCCCAACCCGAAAAATACTTCCTTGCTATGCTGAGAAAGAAATCCGGATCCTGCTTGCAGCATGCGCGTCTGCCGACCCAATTCAGTTTCCACCGTAACCGCCGCCCCGATGGCGTCAGAATTACTTTTAACCCCACGAAGACAGAAAGCAATCGACGGCGCGAGATCCTTCATCACGTTCTTCAAAACTCGCAACTGCGGCCCGTTGCGGTTTTTCAAGAAAACTTCCAGACGGCCGTCGTGATCGAAATCTGCCAGCGCGAACGCCCTTCCATCCTCGAGAAAGTCCAGGCCCAGGGCGCCCGACGTATCCGAAAATGTTCCATCTCGATTGTTCGCGTAGAAAACGTTCCGCTCGAACCCGCTCCAGGTGCCATCAGCGCGGATCAACTCGTTCAACGCGTTCCACCCCTCTTCATAATCATGCGCGGGCTTCGCAATGCTAGGCGAATTGGCAACCACCTGCCGCCAAAAGAAGCTGTTCAAGTCTTCCACTTGGTTTGGGCGTGATGGGCCAGAGATCATACCGTTAGCGATGTAAAGATCAGGGAATCCGTCGTGATCAAAATCCCACGCGTCGCTCGACCACGACCAGCGCCCCATTGCAGCTCCCCCGGAAGCGCTCGCGTCCTGAAAAGTGCCATCTTTATTACCAGGGGACCCAGTATTACGAAACAGAGAATTGCCCATGGCGTGTTTGCGATACAGAGCGCGCACTTCTTCAGGCGCGTCCTTCTGAAAAATATCCTGCGTTGAAACGCGCATCCCCGCAGCCGACCACATGTCGGCGACATAGAGATCCTCAGCCCCGTCGTTATCGTAATCGAACCAGCAGACGCTCATCCCTGCCCCGATATCTTCAATTCCAGTCTGTGGAGCGACGTCGGTAAAAGTTCCGTCACCGTTATTGCGATAAAGATTCTTCCGCCCGAAGTCGTTTACCACGTAAAGATCAGGCCATCCATCCCGGTTGTAATCACTCCATCCACAGCAGAAACTGTAACGGGTGTTATTCCGGTCGAGCCCAGACTCCGCCGTCACGTCGCGGAAGGTTCCGTCCCGGTTGTTGCGCATCATGAAGTTGGGAGGTCCATTCTCCGCATCGTAATAAGGAGAGGGATACCTATACTGATCCGTGCCCTGGTAATAAATGTAGAGGCAGAAATAGATGTCCAGCCAGCCATCGCGGTCATAGTCGGCAGCGGCTGCACCGGTAAAGGTCCCTTGCGGAGGTGCAGCGAACTTAAAAGCATCCGGCTTCTGGCGAAACCTGCCGCCGCCTTCGTTCAGAAATAACAGTGGGCCACTGGTGCGCACAACGATTAAGTCTTGCCGACCATCGTTGTCGAAGTCGGCAAAAAGCGCACATGCCGTATTTTCGAGGATCCCAACTCCCGACGATTCCGTAACATCCTCGAACGTTCCGTCTCCCCGGTTCCGATAGAGACGGTTGGGAAGGCCGGCGGGCTGACAAACATAGAGATCGTCAAATCCGTCACCGTTGATGTCGCCGACCGAGACCCCGTTGTGGCCGTAAATGTCGATGCCACAAGCGCCGTCGAGCACCGTCCGCCAGTAATCCGCTCCCCGCAGCAACTGCGAAGAGTACGAGGGATTGCCGCGGAGCGCCTGCGCCGCGATATCCAGGTAAACTGGGTCGGCGGCGCGACTCAGCGTCTCATCCAACGCGCGCCAGCTCCGGAGACGAAACCCATCGCCTGAAGCCGTTGTCCATTCAAGCTCCCAGTGCCCCACCCTTTGCTCGCGGTAGAAATCGTAGCCCGAGCCCACTAACTCGTAGCGCACACGAGTCCGCAAGCCAGCTGGGAGTTCCTGGATTGGCGTAGCAGGCACCGCCTCAATACTGACCACTTGAAACTCAGCAGTCACAATCTTCAGAAAAGAACTCATCGCGGATTGCAGTTCCTCAACGAAACCATCCCTCCCGACCGAATTCGAGCGCGCGAACGTATTCTGACGAATCTCAAGTGCCGACCCGGAACGTACCAGCCGCGATTCAACCGCCCCCAGCGAAGACGCTGAGAAATCCGACGCGAAAACTTGTTCAATCGCCCGCATGTCCCGCGGAGACTGCAGCCAGCTCGACCTCCATTCCGCCAGGGTCGCGGCGATCAGGTCCTGATATTTCTCAGTGACAAAATTGTCCCAGCCAGACTGCGTCTTGAGCCGCATGACGTCGAGCGGCATGTCGGCGCGATAGTGAGGATGCAAATGAAACTCAACATCGTCCTTCGGCGTGACTGTATCTCGAGAATCGAAGATCGAAGGTAAGGCGAGGCCACGCAGCCCCGCGGGAATCAGCGCCGTGGAAGCACCCTGGCAGCATCGGATCAAAAAGTTGCGCCGGCGAAAATCAATCGAATCCTTCGTCTTCGCTGGCTCAGTCAGACCCATGACCTCCGGATATTCAGTTGGAACCGAAATCTAACAGCCGCGCCATAGCCCGTCAAGGTTGAGCTGGAAATCAGGTTGAGCTGGAAATCTTGCACTGGAGAGGCCGTCCCCACATCGACTTGGCCAGATGCGATTTCGCAGCCGGTCCATCGTCAAGAATAGAGCGCGTCTATAATGATCGTTTTCCTCCGAAAAGCTTCTGATCACTTATGGGAGCCGAACATTCAATGAAGCTCGATAAAACGCTGCTGAGAAAGTTGCCAAAAGTACTTCTGCACGAACACCTGGATGGCGTACTGCGACCGCAAACTGTCATCGAATTGGCGAACCACACGAAATATCTGAAGCTCCCAACCAAAGACCCTCAGGCCCTTGCCCAATGGTTCCATCAAGGTGCCAACCAGGGAAGTCTCGCCAAATATCTCGAAGGCTTCGCACATACCATCGCGGTCATGCAAACGGAAGAAGCGCTGGAGCGTGTGGCCTATGAACAAGTCGAAGACCTGAGCCGCGACGGCGTCGTCTACCTTGAAACTCGTTTCGCGCCAGTCTTCCATACGAAGAAGGGATTGACTCACCAACAAATCATCTCCGCCGTTCTGAAGGGATTAGAGCGCGGTCGAAAGGCCTTCGGAGTGCCCTCAGGATTAATTATCTGTGCCATGCGCAACATGAACGTGTCGCTTGAAATGGCGGAACTCGCCGTCGATTTTCGTGAGCGTGGCGTCGTCGGCTTCGACCTCGCAGGTGAAGAAGGTGGCTACCCGCCTAAAAAACACGTAGAAGCCTTTCACTATATTCAGAGAAAGAATTTCAACATCACCATCCACGCCGGCGAAGGCTATGGCAAGGAATCGATTTGGCAAGCTATTCAGTACTGCGGCGCACACCGCATCGGTCATGGAACGCGTCTGATCGAAGACATCGCTATCGCCGACGGCAAAGCCGTAAAGTTGGGCGATCTTGCTCAATACGTCCTCGATAAACGGATCCCGCTGGAGATTTGCCTGATCAGCAATGTCCACACCGGAGCCACGCCCAGCCTTGCTAAGCATCCTTTCAGCATTTTTTATCAGGAGAAATTTCGTGTCACCCTCAATACCGACAACCGGTTGATGAGCGACACATCCATGACCCAGGAATTCGAAGCGGCAGCTACAACCTTTGGTCTTTCGCTCGATGACTTCGAAAAAATCACTATTAATGCGATGAAGAGCGCATTCCTTCCCTACAAGCAGCGCTGTGGAATCATCTATTCAGTCATCAAACCCGGGTACACCAGGATCCGCGAATCTGTGGAAACTCCGGGAGCATAACTTCGACTCGGGGCCACATTCTCCCCTTTGCGTACCTTTGTGTCCGTTGTGGTTAGTGAAGTGCAAGTGCCCGAACCACGAAGGAGTGATGTCTGCTATATTTACCCTCTCGCGGAGGTGCATCCATGTCTCGGATTGTGTGCTGTGGTCTCATTCAGGCGGGTAACGTACTCAGCAGCGACCGCTCGCTTCCACAAATCAAGAAAGCCATGATCGACAAGCACCTCAAGCTCATCGACCAAGCCGCGAAGAAAAAGGTAAAAATACTTTGCTTGCAGGAACTGTTTTACGGCCCCTATTTCTGTGCCGAGCAGAACATTCGCTGGTACCAGCTTACGGAGCGAGTTCCGGAAGGACCGACGACCAGGATGATGCAGAAGATCGCAGCCAGGCACCACATGGCGATCGTAGTCCCGGTTTACGAAGAGCAGATGCCCGGACTGTACTTCAACACGGCCGCGGTCATTGACGCGGACGGGAACTATCTGGGTAAGTACCGCAAGCACCACATCCCTCACGTGCATCCAGGATTCTGGGAGAAGTTCTACTTCACTCCCGGCGACTTGGGCTATCCCGTTTTCAAAACCAAGTACGCTGCCATCGGAGTTTATATCTGCTACGACCGGCATTTCCCTGAAGGTGCGCGCATCCTGGGCCTGAACGGCGCGGAGATCGTGTTCAATCCCTCCGCAACGGTCGCCGGGCTTTCGGAATATTTGTGGGAACTGGAACAGCCAGCACATGCTGTAGCGAATGGCTATTTCGTGGGCGCAATCAACCGCGTAGGCACGGAGAAGCCCTGGAACATCGGCGAATTTTATGGCAAGAGCTACTTCTGCAATCCCCGCGGCAAGATTGTAGCTCAGGCGAGCCGCGATAAAGACGAAGTCCTCGTCGCCGACCTCGACCTCGACATGATTGCCGAAGTAAGGAAGACTTGGCAGTTTTTCCGCGACCGCCGTCCCGAAACCTACGATCCGCTGACGGAGCAGACTGGACGAGCCTTGGCGGCTGACTGACTCCAATGACCACCCGAGAGTTTCCGCGTCCTCGAATCGAATCGAGCCCCCTCTACAACCGCGACCTCGCGCCGACCACCAGCGACCGCCGTCACTGGGGAACCTACAACTTCGCCGCTCTCTGGGTATCGATGTCGGTCAATATTCTTACTTACATGCTGGCCGCAAGCCTGATCCAGGGCGGAATGAACTGGAAGCAGGCCGTAGCCACGGTATTCCTCGGCAACACCGTCGTCCTGATTCCCATGTTGTTAAATTCGCATCCGGGGGCGCGCTACGGAATCCCTTTTCCCGTGCTGGCCCGCGCCTCATTCGGAGTGTTGGGAGCGAACCTGGCCGCCGTTTTGCGTGCTCTCGTGGCCTGCGGCTGGTTCGGCATTCAAACCTGGATTGGCGGAGAAGCAGTGAGCACCCTGATCGCAACCTTGTTTCCCGGCTGGAGAAATTTCCCCTACAACACCGCAATCTGCTTCCTGGCTTTCTGGCTCATCAATCTGGCCGTCATTCTCAAAGGTGTGGAATACATCCGCGTTTTACAAGGCATCAGCGCGCCGGTTCTGCTAGCCGTAGGACTCCTCCTCCTGGCATGGGCATATCGCAGCGCAGGCGGCTTCGGCCCCATGCTCGCTGCTCCGTCGCGTTTCACCAGCTTCCCCGATTTCCTGAAATTTCTGGTTCCCGCGTTGAATGCCACGGTAGGTTTCTGGGCAACGGTCTCGCTCAACATTCCAGACTTCACCCGCTTCGCCCGCAGCCAGCGCGAACAGATGATTGGCCAAGCCCTGGCCCTGCCGACCACCATGACGCTCTATTCGCTGATCGGAATCCTGGTGACCTCGGCCACCGTCGTCATCTACGGAACTGCGATCTGGGACCCGGTACAACTGTTGAGCCGCTTCCATTCGCCGGTCGCTGTTGTGATTTCATTACTGGCGATTTTGCTGGCAACGCTGAACGTGAATATCGGCGCCAACGTGGTCTCCCCGGCGAATGACTTTTCCAACTTGTGGCCGCGCAAGGTCAGCTTCCGCACCGGAGGAGTGATCACCTGCTTCATGGGAATTGCGATGATGCCCTGGAAACTCCTGGGAAACTACAAAACTATGATCTTCGGATGGCTCGGCGGTTACGCCGCATTCCTCGGACCTGTAGCCGGCATCATGATCTGCGACTACTTTGTAATTCGCCGCCGAGTGCTCCTGGTCGACGATCTCTACTTGCGCGGCGGCGCCTACGAATATTCACGGGGCTTCAACTGGATGGCAATCGCCGCGCTGGCAGCGGGCGCCGGAACCGCACTCGTGGGTTTAGTGATTCCATCGCTGCGAACCCTATACGACTATTCATGGTTCGTAGGCTTCGCGGTTTCTTTCGCCACGTACTACGCGCTCATGAAGCTAGCGCCGCACGCGTAGCCCGGGACGCCCACGTCCGGGGAGCCGAGCAAAGCTCGGCAGGAATTTGCGTCAAGCCATCGCAGCGCATGCCGGCAAGATCTCCTCCTTATATATTTCCAAGGTGTCCTCCTCGTCGCCGCACATCAGATACACATTGAACTGCGTCACCCCAACCCCAGCCAACTTCCGCAGCTTTTCCCGATGCGCCTCCGCCCTCCCAACCAGACAAAATCTGTCCACAACATCATCCGAAACGAACTTCGAATTGTTGCTCTCCACTTCACAATGCTGCTGGTAATCGTATCCGCCTCGATTGCGCACAAACGATGTCAGTGCCGGCGGCAGTTCCTCAGGCTTGTAACGCGAAATCAAATCCACCACGTGATTGGAAACCAACGCCGGAAACCACCGCACCCGTTCCCGCGCCACCTTCAGATCATCGGACACCCACACCGGCGCAGCCGCCATTACTTCAATCTTGCGCCAGTCTCGTCCCGCCTCCTCCGCTCCTTTCTTCACGAAGCCAAGGCACCACGCGATCAAGTCAGGATCGGCGAATTGCAAAATAACTCCGTCCGCAAGTCTGCCCGCCAGGTCCAGCACCTTGGGCCCATATCCCGCAATCCAAACCGGAGGAGATCCCTTCGCCCAGGAAAGCCGCGTAGGCTGGCCTTCATAATCGATCTCACGCCCCGCTGTCAGTTCGCGAAATGCCTTCACCGCCCGCTCCAGATCGCCCGCCCCAACCGGCTTCTTGCCCAGCACTCGCCGCGAGCTATCCCCGCGCCCAATGCCAAGTTGCATCCGCCCTCCCGAAATCAGATTGAGCGTGGCGAACAGGCTGGCCGTCACAGTAATGTCGCGCGTCGCAGGATTGGTAACGCACGGGCCCAGCCGCATGTTCTTCGTGTTACTCGCCATCAGCGTGAGCAACGGATACGGCTCGAGCCACAGCACATGAGAATCGAAGATCCACCCATACTGAAAACCCGCGGCTTCCGCTTGACGAGTCAGGGCGATGATCCGCTCAACCGGCATGTCAGGTTTGATTGTGATGCCAAAGCGCATGCGATCTCCTTTGTGATCCTTGTGTCCTTTGGGGTTTAAGTTTTTTGTCTTGATCCGTGCCCCAAGGTGTCGCAGTTTAGCATAAAATGCCTGGTCTGCCAGTTCGACGGAGGAACCGATGGCCTTCGACACCATCATCACAAACGGACGCGTCGTCACCGCCACCGATACCTACCCAAGCGATGTTGCCATCAGCAACGGCAAGATCACCGCCATCGGCCAAAACCTTCCGCGGGACAATGCCACGAAAATCATCGACGCCGCCGGAAAGTATGTCTTGCCCGGAGGAATCGACGTGCATACCCACCTCGACATGCCCTTCGGAGGCACCTGCAGCGCCGACGATTTCGAGACCGGCACCAGAGCTGCTGCCTTTGGCGGAACCACAACGCTGATCGATTTCGCCATCCAATACAAAGGCCAGACCCTCCGAACCGCCTTCGACACCTGGATGAAAAAAGCGTCAGGCAAAGCCGTCGCCGATTATTCATTTCACTGCATCATCACCGATCTTCCCGACGCGCAACTCGAAGAAATGAACGCTCTCATCCACGAAGGCGTCACCAGCTTCAAGCTGTTCATGGCCTACCCCGGCGTATTCATGCTCGACGATGGCAGCATCTTCAAAGCATTCCGTGCTACCGCAAAGAATGGAGGCTTGGTCTGTATGCACGCGGAAAACGGCAGCGCCATTGACGTAATCGTGCAGCAAGCCCTGGCCGAAGGAAAAAAAGCTCCGAAGTATCACGCGCTGACGCGCCCGACCACAGCCGAAGCCGAAGCCACATCCCGAGCCATCGCCCTCGCAGAGATGGCCGGAGCGCCGGTCTACATCGTGCACTTAAGCTGTAACGACGCCCTCGAAAAAGTTCGCGAGGCCCGCGATCGCGGCCTTCCCGTCTATGCCGAGACCTGTCCGCAATATCTTTATCTCTCCATTGAGAACTTCGACGTACCTGGATTTGAAGGAGCGAAATACGTCTTCACACCCCCATTGCGCGAGAAGTGGCACCAGGAAAAACTTTGGAACGGACTGAAGCAGGATCACCTGCAGGTAGTCTCAACCGACCACTGCCCATTCTGCTTCAAAGAACAAAAAGAACTGGGCCGCGACGACTTCACCAAAATCCCCAACGGAGGCCCCGGCATCGAGCACCGCATGAGCCTGATCTACTCCGGCGGCGTGGCCCAGGGCCGCTTCAGCGTGAACCGTTTCGTAGAACTGGTTTCCACCACTCCAGCAAAACTCTTCGGCCTCTACCCACGCAAAGGCACGATCGCAGTAGGCAGCGATGCCGACCTTGTAATTTTTGATCCCACTCGCAAGCACACCATCAGCGCAAAAACCCATCACATGCGCGTCGACTATTCCATGTTCGAAGGCATTAAAGTAACCGGCATGCCCGACGCCGTACTCTCCCGCGGCCGCGCGATCGTGGAAGGAGACAAATTCGTAGGCCGCCCCGGCGCCGGACAATTCCTCAAACGCTCACTCTATTCAATGTAAACGTGAGCGTCGAAATGTAGGCGCGAGCGTCCTCGCTCGTGCTCCCTCAGCGCTGTCATCCTGAGGAAGCGCAAGTCTTCGCAAAGCGAAGGCCTGCCGACGAAGGATCCCTGCACTGGGTAGCCGCCTCCTCACTCAGCTGAGATAACCTACCGGGCCGCTTTTGCCCTTCTCTGTGCGTCTGTGGTGAACCAAATGCCAACAAGCCCTGTAAATTACCGCCACCCCAACTGGCAAATCTACCAGTACCAGCCTGGCTGGGAGAAAGAGAATATGAGTCTCTGAGAGGTGAACGCGGGGCCAATCGCGCGCCAGGCTGAGAAAGCGCACCCAACCCACGTTCATCGAGGACTGAAACGGAGGTTACAAAGCCCATGAAATGCCGCCTCGTTTTAATCGCCGCCACGATCTTCCTGCTAACCACTCCCGGGATATTTGCACAGCAGGCCGGAGCAAACTCGTCCGATGCCGATGCCTTTTGGGTGACATACTGGGCGCAACCACGAGTCGTTCTGTATGGTCCCGAGGAGCAGGCTTTCAACGACAACACCCACGTAGTTCTGTTCGCCCGCGATGACTCGAACAATCCCACCGACCCAGGCACCTTCGATAACGATGTGCGATGGTTGAAAGATCATCCCAGTGATCGCTTTTACGTCGAGGGATACGCGTCCTCAAGAGGCGACCTCATTTACAATCTCGCGCTCTCTCAGCGACGAGCGAATTGGGTCAAAGAGACTCTAGTAAGCCGAGGTATTGCGGCGAATCGCATCGTGCTGGCAGTGGGATGGGGACAGTTGTATCCGGTCTGTCCCGAACTTAACGACGCATGCTGGGGCAAGAACCGGCTAGTCCGCTTTCTCTACTCTCCAAATTGAGAGAGCCTGGCGCGACGGATTGATCGCTACACGATTTTCCAGCTTTGCGCCCGAGCAACTGGGGGCTCCCTTTACACTGAGGGCCCCAAAACATTCTGGGTTTTGTCGTCTCATCGCCATTGCACGATCTCGGTTCTAAGTGTAATGGCCTGATTTCGGCAACTATCGGTAAACAGTAAGCGCCGAGGTAGGCTTCTTGCAGCTACTGCGGCTTTACTTACTCGGCTTTGGTTTCCTTTCGGGTAGGCGAATGATGAAACGGCGCGAAGGAAAAATCTACGGCTTGGATTCTTGTAAAAGTACGACGTCGGAGTCGGTGTGGCCGCGCAGGATGCCGAGATTCTTGCCATCCGGCGACCAGTGAAACGAAAAGATTTGCTCGGAATTGAAGTGTGTAATCTGCCGTCCCGGGCCGCCATCGATGGGCTGAAGCCAGACGTTATCCACACCATTCTCGGTGATAGGGTAGGCGACGGCACTTCCATCCGGGGTGAATTGCGCACCCTTGGAAATCCGCGGATTGGCTTCCAGGAAACGCGGAGAACTGAGAGTTGCGACATCCAACAGAGCAATTTTGTGAGTGCCCGCCGCGTCGCCAGGATTTGCCATTTCGATTCCGTACACCAGGGTTTTTCCATCGGGCGAAATGCCCATTCCCCGTCCCGTCAGAAATCCACCGGCAACCCTGCTGCCTGGAACGGGCTCTGCTTTACCAGAGCCATCCAGGGGAACTCGCCAAAGCTGATTGGCGTCGGTGAAGTAGTAAACCCAGTTGTGATTGGCCGCGCACACTGGAAAGCCGTCAAACTTGATGTCCGCCAGCTTCGCAGGATGGGAACCGTCGGCATTGACACGCCAGATGCTGAACGTATTATTGCCGTGAAACGCCCATGGAAAAACTATGTAGGGACCGCACTGCCACAGACTGAGGATGTTCGCCGCCGGGTCGCTAAGCAGTTGAGTGGGATTGTTTCCATTGGCGTCCGTACGGACAAGTTGCGATGGGTCGGATGTGAGCAAGCTACCGTCGGCCGCCCAAGTGAAAAATTGGATGTGTTCTCCACCGGAAGCTATCGGGCTGACGTCGGCAGACGCGCTTCCTTCGCCGGGCAAAACATAAAAGTTGCTTACCACTTTTCGCTGAACCGTGGCCAAAGACTTGCCATCGGCGGAGAGACTCAAAGTCGCATAGCTATTGGTGTCGCGCGAGATGGGACGCAACTGGCCGTCAGCCAGCGCGACGTAGCCGATCTGGCGGCGGTTGAAGTTGGGTCCTTTTTGCTGATAGTTGACAAAGAGGCCATCCCCAGCGGACGACCAACTCATTTCAAAAATTGCTTTATCAGCAAAGGCGATGGTTTGTGTTTTTCCTGTATGCAGATCAAACAGATTGATCCCACCGAGAGCGTTGCCCGGTTGGAACGCGGCATAGGCGATCTTCCTGCCGTCGGGAGACCACGTCAGCGAACGTGCCAGCCCACTCTGCAGAGGCTCAATGAGCAGCACTTTTTCATCACCGCCGTCCAGGTTGGCACTCAGCAGGCGATATTTGCCGGTTTCCGGGTTGTTCGCGCGGAGGTAGGCCATTCGTTGGCCATCGGGTGAAAACGTGAACCCACTATCCGAGTCGCGCACCACAGTTTTTGGCGGGCCGCCTAAGACCGGGGTCCGATAGATGTTGAAATCGCTGGCGATGGCATTCTCGGCCTTGCGGAAATAGATGTAGTTTCCGTCCGGCGAGAATGCCACGCTGGGAATGTTGGCCGTTGGCGGGACCACTTGGGTGTCGCTTCCCGTCGCCACGTTGCGCAGCCAGAGGCTGTTCAGCCCTTTGTCGTTCATCACCGTCAGCACGTATTTCGCATCCGGAGATATGGCGGCGACGACGGCCCGGCTGGAATTGGTAACCTGGGTGATGGCGAAGTTCTGGAAAGCCGCAGAAAGGCCGCGGTGAAGGATGGAATAAACACCAAATCCAGCCGCACCCAGAACCACCAGCGCAACAATCATGCCCGCGGCAACTGCCAATTTATGTTTTCTGGCGGCCGCGATGGCCGAACTACTAGTCGTTTGTCCGGAGGTGGGTGGAGCTTGCATCGGCATCGCCGTCATAGACCCGGACGCTGATGGCCCCGAGACAGACTGTTGCGCGGTCGGTTGAGAGCCGCTCTCCGGTGCGACCGCGACCGATCCCGAACTCGCCGCGCGGTAGCGTGATTCTGTTTCTCGTTTCAGCCGCTTCAGGTCAGCTCGCATCTCGGCCGCACTCTGATAGCGCAGCTCCCGATCTTTCTCCAAGGCCTTACCAATGATGCGCTCCAGTTCGGCGGGCACGTCGGGATTCAGCCGCACGGCGGACGTCGGTTCGGCATCCAGAATGGCTTTGAAGATGACTCCCGAGGTTTCCCCACGAAAGGGCAGCATGCCTGTAGCCGCCTCGTAGAGCACGACGCCAAAGGAAAACAAGTCCGTGCGTGCGTCCAGTTGCTTGGCCCGCACTTGCTCCGGCGACATGTAGGCGACTGTGCCCAGCGCGCTGCCGGGACTGGTCAGATGATTTTCGGACTCAAGGGTGGGAGCGCTCAGGGCGATGCTCTCCGGCTTCAGAGTGACCTTGGCCAGCCCGAAATCCAGAATCTTGGCGCGCCCGCGCTCGGTAACAAAAATATTCGCAGGCTTGATGTCGCGATGAACAATTCCTTTGGAGTGGGCAGCGTCCAGGGCATCGGCGATCTCAATCGCCAAGCCGAGTAAAACATCGGTCTCGACAGGCTTTCCGGCGATGCGGTGCTTCAGCGTCATTCCGTCCAGAAACTCCATGGCGATGAAGGTTTGTCCGCTCTCGTCATCAATCTCGTAAATGGTGCAGATGTTCGGATGGTTCAGGGCGGACGCAGCCTGCGCCTCGCGTTGGAAGCGAGCTAGAGCTTGCGCATCCTTAGCAATCTGGTCAGGCAGGAATTTCAAAGCGACAAAGCGGTGCAGCTTTACGTCCTCGGCCTTGTACACCACACCCATTCCGCCGCCGCCTAGCTTTTCGATGATCCGGTAGTGCGAGATGCTATGGCCGATCACGTGCGAACATGCTATGGCGGAAGGGTAGGCAAGTCAATGGAAGGTGTGGAGTTGTCACCGGCTCAAAGGTCGTTGGCAGCCAGCTTGCGCGCATCCACCTTGTCGCTCTTGCTGCCCTCCTTTAACATGGCATTGCGGCGCGGATTGCAGACCACAATGTGCTGCACCTGCGGCTGCAGCAGATCATACAGCCAGTCGACCCAGGTCCCATGCAGCTCCCGTAAACCGTGAGGGAACTGCAGAATGCTGCTGGCTTTGGTTTCGATGACGGATTCGAGTTGCCTCGTTGGGGGGAAGTATTTCTGCTAACGGTTATCTTTCCCCTCAAGGTCAAAATGCCATTCTCTGGCCGACTTGCCTATGTCCTTCTGCGGTTCCTTCGCACCCGATTCACCATTACAGTTACTCCGCCCATCACAGCTTCGACCTTCTGAACCGGGGCGCTTTTTCATTATGCATTGACCGGGTTCTGAGTTCACATGGGCCTGCGGCCCACCCAGGGGGATGAAAGTGCATTGCTAAGGTTCATTGATTCCAAACAGGTTACTCGCGACTTTCGACGGAGTTCGCATGGGCCTGCGGCCCACCCATGGGAATGAAAAACTCGTTGCTGAGGTTCAGTGATTCTAAATGAGACCTCATGCGCCGGTAGCGCACCACTGGGCATGAAAATGGGGTTCAGCGGAGGGATTTCGAACGCGAGGTCCAGTCATAGGCTAGCTATTTTCATGACAGTTAGGCGCGTCTTTCGAGGGAGTGCCATGAACGGTTCCAGGAGATTGTTCCAAGCGATAACTCCCTTTGGCCCAGGTTGCGATGTTTGCAGTTCGGGCAAACGAAATCATAGACCATGACAAAGATTAGCATCGCATAACTATATAGTTAGAGGCTACGATGCAGGGATGCAGGCAGTCTTATTGACGAATATAGTTCCGCGGAGCGAATTATGAGAGCAAGAGCTATCCTGACGGTATTGACGCTCTGCTTTGTCGGAGCAGGCGTGTGTTTCGGTCAGGGCGCGTTTATGGGGACTTGGAAGCTTAAGGAGACAAAATCGGAATTCTCCCCGGGAGCGCCGAAGAACAGGACTGTGGTCTACGAGGCTCAAGGCGATAAAGTGAAAGTCACGGTCGACAGTGTCAGTGGCGACGGCAAGCCGACGCATTACGTGTGGGTAGGCAAGTTCGACGGTAAAGAGTACCCGGTCACCGACGACCCGCTGTCAGATGCGCGGTCATACACTGTAGTCGACGAGCATATTTTGGGATTCAATGTCATGAAAGGCCGTAAGGTTATCACCAGTGGTCGGATTGTTGTGTCTGCTGACGGCAAGAGCCGCACGGTCACCATGAGCGGAACCGACGCGAAGGGTCACCGGGTCAGCAGTAGCGAGGTTTATGAGAAGCAATAGGCAATTCAGTTTTCTTTCGGGTTGTGCGGCGGTGTGGCAGGTGACCACCCTTATCGCCACGGCTTATTTCCACCGATCACCATCTTCAGGAACTAGTGCGCGAACACATAGCGCCATGGGATCAACCGCTGCTTCAAACGTCCAGATGGAGCTTGCAATTTCTGCCTCCTGACGAGCACTACAGGCAAGTGTCGAGGAATCGTTCGGAGATTGTAGTACATCCAATCCCAGGTCCACACACGGACCTCCGCTTTTAACTGCCATCATCACAGGTCGCAACGAAGGACGGGAAATTGCACGCCACCCTCCGCGAGGCGTCGAACTGCTTGCGCACCAAACTGAGATGTTTGAGATTTGGCTCGCCAACCCTTCGGCATGGCTTGTTAGTTGGATGGCTTTCTGTTTTGCGTTCGGTGCTATTTGCATTGCGTTGGACGAGACCGAAGCCGGATTTACTCCGTCAGCGTGGCATTCTCTTCGGAACGTTCGTGAACGCTTAGGCCCTTTCTTACGTATTTCTTTGCTGCTGTTCGTTCTGCTACTTGTTGCACAGGCGGCTTCCGTGCTGTTGGGGACGGGCGTGTTCTGGATACTGCACCAATTGCAAGTACGTCGGAGTCGCTTCGCGATTCTGATGGTTTCATATGCGCTGGTGGGCCCAGCCTTGCTCGTCTTCTCGCGGTTCGCCTTATAATAGCGATACCTGCCGTTATCTTGGACGATTGCCGAGTTGGGCAGGCTATGTGTTTCGTAGCGAAGAACTAACCGAAGGGAAATGGCTGACACTTGCGGTAGTCAAATAGTCAGCGCGTCCGATGAAGAGACCCTATACCGATAAGCAAGGCCAGTACCTGGCGTTCATTTACTACTACGGAAAAATCCACGGGTCCCCGCCTTCGGAGTCCGAAATGCAACAATACTTCCAAGTCTCCCCGCCTTCCGTACACCAAATGATCTTGACGCTCGAAACTCATGGCCTTATCGAGCGAACACCGGGCCAGGCTCGATCCATCCGTCTGCTGATTCCGCGCGACGAGCTACCGGAGTTGATCTAGTGTGACCATCTGGACACTGAAATGCCCCATACCGCTCGTCAATGCGGTCCACTCCGGACGCGTACCCGCATCGCAACCAAACATGAGTTTCGTCTGACGCTTACTGTCTTTCTGCAGTCCTCTCACACCCGATTCACCATCGCAGTTACTCCCAAGCGCCGCCGTAGCGAGCCAAGCCCCTTGCACAGCGTAGCGCAGCGGAGGCGGTGCCACATCTAGCTTCGCCTCTTAACAGGGCGCTCTTTGCCTCGAAAATACCTCTTAAGGAGGCCGGGCAGGCGGGGTCGATCTTTGAAAATGGAATATGGTTCTAGCAGGCATGGATGCCGAGTACCCCTAAGGGGTGTGGCGTGCCAGTCAGCAAACGGGTTCCATCGGACGGGCTAAGTGGCGGAAGTTGGAGAGCGCTGATATCGATACCGAGTACACCGGGCATTCGGGAATCCATTTTCATGGCCTAAGGTGAACTTGGGGTCATGCCGGTTTCATAATGTATTGACCCGGATTGATCAACAACTCGAAGAACAAAGCCAGCTATAGCGGCCTGGCTATCACCAGCAAGACCTCGGGGAATTTCATCTATGCCGCCGACACGGCTAACAACAAAGTGGATATGTATGATGGCACATTCACCTTCGTGAAAGAGATTACGGATCCGACAATTCCAAAGGGCTTCACGGTGTTCGGCGTCAAAGGGTCAACTCTTCGTTTCCTATGCCAATGTGGCGGGCGGCCCAGGCGGATACATTGACATCTTTACGGGGAGCGGCAATTCGTGAAGCGGTTTGCTCATGGCAAACCACTGAATCGGCCTTGGGGATTTGTCGTGGCTCCGAAGAACTTCGGTCCGCTGAGCAATACTCTTTTGATTTCCAACAACACCAACACTGGCACCATCAACGGCTTCAATCTCACGACTGGCAAGTTTGTGGGGACCGTCATGAACTCCGCGAACAAACCGATTAAGATCAGTCAGCTTTGGGCAATCGACTTTGGCGGTGGGACTATAGCCAACGGGAAGAAGAATCAGCTCTACTTTACGGCGGGACCGCAGAATGGTTTGAACGGACTGTTCGGCGTGATCGCATTCAAGTAGTTTGATCGTGAGATGATCGATTGAAGCTGTGGTTTGTACGATTGCTGCGCGGGGTGCTGGGTTAGAGTCCCGCACCCTTCGCGAATTCATATCGACCACGCCCTACCTCGCCAACCATCTACCGGGTGAGTGTAGTTGCTACTGTTGAACGCTGCTAGATGCCATAATTGACGGCACGAAGCGCGTCTTTGTAGGCTTCTCGCGCTTCCGTCGCTTTCGAATGTGCGTCCTGCTCCCTGAAGTGGGCGGCATCCCAGTGCTCCATGGCGATCATTGAGTGGTCCGGAGTGGCTAACGTTTCCTCAGCGCGAATGGTGTCAACCCATTCATCGATAGCCTTTTTGTAGGCGAGGCGCAATTGATCAAAGTCCGCTTTGCTCATAACCACCGCAGGTTAATGCGACCCCGCGGTCCTGTCAATCCGAGGGCGCGAATTTAACGAAAAATTAACCCAGAGGGAAATGCTCTCTCTTTAGTGCCGACAAACTCTTGTAACTGCCGAAATATTGCCATTTCACGAACAAGCAGGGCCGTGTGTTCACCACAGTTATCGTGGGATCCTGCCAAGCCGCCGGTTGTGTTCGCGCTGCTTACCGAAAACCCGATTTACGGCCCATCTGCCGAAAACTTGTCAAGCCCCCAAAACCACGCAATTCCCCGCAACTCACTCTCAACAAAGCAAATATATTTCTGCAAAGTTTGCAGGTTTACCCTATTCAATCAGCTATCATAGAACTAATGGGATAAATTCCCCGTAGCGCCGGCGTTTCGCCGGCTGTCCCGAGGGCATCCTGCCCTCGCAGGGTATCCCTCGGCTAAGTCCTTTAAAAGAGATATTTTACAAGGGTATCTCTTTTTCGAACCCAATCAAATCATAGATTTAGGAGAAAAACGCGAATTTCGCGGTATATACCCACGCCTCTACATCCGAACGTTCGTCGCTGCACCCACATCCAAATCACCGGACACCGCTGCGGTTCCCCCGCGCTCAAGCAGGAATACTTTTGCTACTTCCACACCCGCATGATCAAGGGCGTACAAACTCGCGTCGACTCCGAAATCCACCCCGTAGCCCTGATTGAAAACGCCGAAGCCATCCAGGCCGCCATCATGCACATGATCGATGCCGTCCTCAAAGGCACCATCGACAACAAGCGCGCCAACATCGTTCTGAAAGCCCTCCACATCGCGGTAAGAATTCGCGCAACGTCTACTTCCACATCCGCCCCGACGACATGATCCGCGAAGTCCCCAACTACGCCGAGCAATACTTGACCGAACATCCCGAACTAAATCCCCCCCCCCAGCAAACCCTCCTGAGCCCGCACCTTCTAACCCAAAGAAGGCTGCCACGCAACCGTGCAACGGCTCAGACTGTGTGGCGGCCGCATCGGAATCGCACAACAGCTCACACCGTGTGGCGGCCACAGCCGTTAAGCCAGCCGCGGAGCGGCGCCCGCCGTGGGAACAAAGCAGAAAATCCAGCTCCGGAGGAGCGACAGAAAAGTTGCGATCTCCACGTCCGGCCAGAACGCAGCCCGATAGCCGAAAAGAGCTTCCAACCTTCGCCAAAACAAAAAGCCGGCACCGACGCCACTCCGCCCCTAACCAACCGCCAAACCGAACTCAACCAGGAACTCAAAAAGCTAGAAGCCTCCATTGAAGGCGCCATGCGCGGCGACTGGCGCGACCTCCGCACGGTATTCAACGCCATCGGGCTCACCCCGCGGAAGCCCCAATCTCCCAAAAATCCCCATCCACCAGAAAATCAAGAAACAATTCATAAAAGCTCGTGTAGGCGCGAGCGGCCTCGCTCGTGCTCTTTTTCACAGCCCCAGCCGGGCTGGAAAAACTCGATTTCGCGAATGCTTGGGGAAGGGCACGACTTCAGCAGTGCCGTCTAGGTCTCAAAGAAGGCCGGGCTTTAGCCTCTGAGGTCAGAGTTCGCATGCAGCTAAATAAGCATGCCCGCGATCGATGCCGACATCAGATTCGCCATGGTCCCGGCCAACATCGCACGCAATCCAAGACGCGCCAACTCTCCCTTTTTATTTGGGGCGAGCGCGCCAATACCACCAATTTGAATGCCGATGCAACTCAAGTTGGCGAAGCCGCACAGAGCAAAAGTGGCAATAGTAAACGAACGCGGATCAAGTACGCCCTTCTGCGGTCCGAGCATGGAAAACGCCACCAATTCGTTGAGCACCATTCGGGTGCCCAGCAGATTGCCCACAAGGGTGCAGTCTTTCCAGGGAATTCCGATCACCCACGCGACGGGAGCGAAAAGTTTGCCAGAAATAATTTCCAGACTCCCCGGAAACCAAAGAAAACCGAAGTGCGCCAAGCCATTATGAATTCCATAAAGGATGCCGTCCATCAATGCGATCAAAGCCAGAAACGAAATCAGCATGGCCGCAATATTCAGCGCCAGGTTCAGGCCATCAGTCGTACCGCGAGCCACGGCACCCAGGACGTTCTCGTGCTTCTCGGCTTCCACCTCCTCTTCGCTCATTACCACGCGTCCGGCAGTCTTGGGTTCCTCGGTCTCGGGCACCAGCATCTTCGAAATCAGGATGGTTCCCGGAGCGGTCATTATTACAGCGCTCAGAAGATGTTTGGGCTCGATTCCAAACGCGATATAAGCAGCCATGATTCCGCCAGAAACATGGGCCATCCCGCTGGTCATCACGGTCATCAACTCCGAGCGGGTAAGGTCGGGCAAGAAAGGCCGGATGGTCAACGGCGCTTCCGTCTGACCCATAAAAATGCTGGCGGCCACGTTCAGCGACTCCGCCCCGCTCGCTCCCATGAACCGGGTCATCACCCTCGCCGCCTGCTTGATGATGAATTGCATGATTCCGTAGTGGTACAGCACGGCGAAAAACGCAGCAATGAAGATGACCGTCGGCAACACCTGAAAGGCGAAGTAGAAACCAAGATGGGAGCCCTGCTTGCCCAAATCCCCAAAGACAAACTGGGAACCGACGAAGGCGTAGCTGAGGAGTTTGTTGACCGCGTCCCCAGCGTACTGAAAGATGCGCCGCCCGATGTCGACGCGCAGCACGAAGACGGCGAAAGCAAATTGCAGGCCCAATCCCCAGGCAACCGTCTTGCCACGGATCGCTCGGCGGTTGGTGGAGAAAATAAATGCCAGCGTCAACATCGTCAGCAAACCCAAAATTCCGGTGAATCGCCCCACGTCTATACCCCCGATCCTCGAATCACGCGATGAACCAACTTCTTTTTCTGCGCCATAGGAGCGTCCGTGATCCGATAGCTCGCCAGCAGCAACACGATCGCACGAGCAGCGCGGGTTTCGGAATTGCAATGCACTGTGCAAAGCGGTTCCCCCTCCGCCACGGAATCGCCGAGCTTGCGATGCAGAACTATTCCAACCGCCGGATCGACCGTATCTTCCTTCTTCTCGCGTCCGCCACCAAGGATTACGCAAGCGTGGCCAACGGCTTCACAGTCAATGGACGTCACAAACCCGCCCTTTGCGCTGGTTACATCTTGCGCAAATTTCGCACGAGGCAGCCGGCCCGGATCGTCGATCGTGCGCGTCGCGCCACCTTGCAGGGCTACCATCTGGCGGAACGTTTCCAACGCTTTTCCCGAGGCGATCAATTGCTCAGCCAGCAACTTGCCCTGCACCACCGTGTCCGCGGCTCCGCCCAGTTGAAACATCCGCGCCGCGAGTTCCAGGCACAATTCTCTGAGGTCTTCCGGTCCTCTGCCACGCAACACCTCGATGACCTCGGCGACTTCCAGCGAATTGCCTACGCACAACCCGAGTGGCTGGTCCATGTTCGTGATCAATGCGATCACCGACTTCCCCATCCGCTCGCCGGTCTCGACCATCAGTTCGGCCAGGAATTCGGCGTCCTCATCCTTCTTCATGAACGCCCCGCAGCCGGTCTTGACGTCCAGAACCAGAGCATCGATTCCTTCCGCTAACTTCTTGCTCATGATCGAAGCGCAGATCAAGTATGGGCTTTCAACCGTACCAGTGACATCGCGCAGGGCGTAGAGTTTTCGATCGGCGGGAGCGATCTCGGAAGTCTGGCCAATCATCGCGCAGCCGCAGGCTTTGAGGACGCTGCGGAATTCAGGGATTGACAGGTTCACATTGAACCCGGGGATCGATTCGAGTTTGTCGAGAGTGCCGCCGGTATGCCCGAGTCCCCGGCCGCTGATCATGGGCACGATCAAGCCGCCTGCCGCCACAAGTGGTGCCAGCACGAGCGAAGTCTTGTCGCCGACTCCGCCGGTGGAATGCTTGTCTACTTTTGTTGCAGGGAACTCGGAAAGATCCAGCACATCGCCCGAGTGCAGCATGGCGTCGGTCAATACAGAGGTTTCGGCCCGCGTGAGTCCGCGCAGGATCACGGCCATGAGCCAGGCCGAAACCTGATAGTCGGGAATCTCGCCCTTGGTATACGCGCTGACCAAATACTCAATCTCGGCTGGCGACAGCTCTTGCCCGTCGCGCTTCTTGCGAATGACATCGATGGCGCGAATTGGGGCCGAGCTTGCTTGCAGCTGGGTCACTTGAGGCGGAATCCTTCCGGCAGGAGTTCTGTAATATGGTTTTCCTTCCAGCCTTTCGCGCTCTGGAAATAGACAGTCGCGTTCGGGCCGAACTCGTAAATCACCTGCCGGCAAGCTCCGCAAGGGGAACACGGCACTCCCTGGTCGTTCACTACCGCGACGGCGCGAATGTTGAGTCCGGGGCCCGACTGAGCGATGGCGGCGAAGATCGCGGTACGCTCGGCGCAGTTCGACAATCCGTAAGATGCGTTCTCGACGTTGCAGCCAGAGAACACTTCACCCTTCGAGGTCAGTATCGCGGCGCCCACTTTAAACTGTGAATATGGAGCGAAGGCCTGCTTCATGGCCTTCCGCGCTGCTGCAAGCAGGCGTTCGTTTTGTTTGCCGTGTTTGTGGGTCGAGTTCATCGAAAGTTCACGCAGAGAAACGAATAGCGCCTGATTTTAAACCTCGATTTCCCTTTGCGCTATGGTTTTCGACACCTGAAGGGGGAGCGGACTAGCCGAGCTTTGCTCGGCAGGAGAGCCGGGGCGGCTGTCCCCACGCGAGTTTGGCGCAGCCTACTTCTCCATAAGGAGGACTTTTTCCATGCCATCAATCTCTTTCAACTTAACCTCGATTACTTCGCGCAATGTGGTCTGCACGGTGCGGCCGATGAATGCGGCTTCGATGGGTAATTCGCGGTGGCCGCGGTCGATCAGCACACAGAGTTGCACGCGGCGGGGACGACCTTGCGAAAAAAGAGCGTCCAGGGCAGCGCGGACGGTGCGACCGGTGAAGAGTACGTCGTCGACCAGGACGATATTCTTGTCTTGAATGGAAAAGCCGATTTCAGATTCGTGCACTACCGGTTTGGGTCCGACGGTTGAAAGGTCGTCGCGATAGAAAGTGATATCCAGTGTGCCCACCGGGACCTGAACGTCTTCGATATGCCCGATCGACTTGCTGAGCCGCTCCGCCAGCGGGACGCCGCGACGGCGGACGCCAATCAGCCCTAAACCGTCCGTTCCGTTCTCTTCCACAATCTGGTACGCAAGGCGAACCAGGGTTCGGTCCATTTCAGACGCCGACATCAATTGTGCCTTCTGGCGAAGGCCGGTTTGCAGAGCTACATTCTCGGTTGTCATAACGGTTGCATGATACGCAGACCGGTGAGCAGCTGGCAAGCCGAAACCAAACTCAGAAAAGCTTTCGCTTGTGCCACGCGACCAGCAAGGCCGATCCGATGATCATCAAGCCACCACAGAGCCCGATCCAAATGCCGAGTGCGCCCCATCCTAGCCTGAAGCACAAGACGTAGCCCAATGGCAGACCCATCAGCCAGTAGGCGACAAGGTTGGCGAGCATGGGGGTTCGCGTATCGCCTGCGCCGCGCAACGCTCCCGTGGCGACGGTTTGCAGGCCATCAAATAGCTGGAACGCGGCAGCGACCAATAAAAGCTGTGCGCCCACTTGAATCACGGCCGGGTTTGGAGTGAACAGGCGGGCGATCAGTTTTGGTAAGGAGACGAACACCGATCCAGAACAGGCCATGAACCCGACGCCGATGATGATCGCGGACCATCCCGCGCGCCGCGCCCCGTCAGGATCGCGTCTTCCCAGTTGCTGTCCGACTCGCACGGCTGCGGCCGAACTGATTCCTAACGGCACCATGAAGGTGAGTGACGCACAGTTCAAGGCAATCTCATGACCGGCGAGAGGAACGGGGCCGAGTCTGGCGCACAACGCGGTCGCGGCGGAAAAGGCTCCGATCTCGCACAGGATCTGGGTTGCGGCCGGGGCTCCGAGTTTTAGTAGCGCCGACATTCTGTGGACATCAATCTGGACTGTGCGAATCCAGCCCGGCCGGAGGCGTTTCGACTCCACCCAGACAAGCGTGACTGCGAGGCAGAAAGCCATGTAGATGCGGGCGATGCAGGTTGACCAACCCGAGCCGGTAATGCCCATGGCGGGAAACCCAAGGCGCCCGTAGATGAGGATCCAGTTTCCAATAGCGTTAACGATGTTCGCAGAGATCAAAGCGAACATGATGGGGTGGGCCACGTTTACCGCTTGCAGATATCGCCGGAGCGCGAAGTATGCGAGTAGCGGGAGCGAACCCCAGTTGAGCGCGCGCAAGTATGGACGCATCGGCTCGACTAGTTCTACGCTGATCCCGAAGCGCTGCATCAGCGCTGGCCAGAATGACACGACAAGCATCAGAACTGGCGTAAGCGCGAAAGCGAGGAACAGGCCATTCACCAGGGAGTGCCTTGCGTCGTCTAAATCCTCGCGTCCGAATGCGTGAGCGACGAAGGTATCCATTCCAAGCAGCAGGCCGCCAGCAAAAATGGCGACACTGGCGTAGAGACTCTGGCCGAGGCCGGTAGCTCCAATGGCGATGGCGCTGTTCGGCAATCGTCCTACCATGATCGTGTCGACAATTCCCATGCTCATCCAGCCCACTTCCGCGAAGATCAGGGGCAGGGCAAGGCGGAGCGTCAGGCGAAAGTCCTGTCGCCAGGGCAGGAGAGAATTGCGGTTGAATTTCGCGAACATTAGTCTGATCGTGACTATACCAAGTTAGCGTTATTCGCGACGGTCAGGATCTATAGGGTCCACAGCATGGACAAGAGTATAGTTTCGGTGCTGCTGCGGTTTTCCCGGGACAAGACCGGCGAGAGGTGCTCCATGCAACGCAGATCATTTCTAAAGGGCGCGGGAGTTGTCACCGTCGTGCTTGTGAGCGGTGGAGTCTGGCGCGCCTGCGATCAGGGCGTCTTCAGTGTCGGCGAAGGAGCAGCTTACCAACCCTGGAAAGACTGGCGCAAGGATTCAAACGATGGAGCTCTCGGACTTGTGCGCTCTGCGATTCTGGCCGCCAGTCCGCATAACACGCAGCCCTGGTTATTCAAGGTCACGAATTCGTCGATCGAGTTGTATATCGATAGCAGCCGGAACGTCGGTGCGCTGGATCCCTATCTGCGAGAAGAGCATATCGGGATGGGCTGCGCTCTGGAGAACCTTATGCTGGCAGCGGCAGCCAATGGCTACGCAGCCAAGCTGACCCTGATTTCGGGAAAGCTTGGATCGAATCCGGTTGAGTCCAAAGCGCAACTCCTCGCGCGCGTAGATCTGGCCCCGGGCACACGCGAGGAAAGCAAGCTGTACGATGCGATTCCGCGGCGGCATACGAATCGCGGCGCCTACATGCCGCGGAAACCGATACCGCCCGAGTTCATCGACAGTCTGAGCCGCTTGCCCGGCGATGAAACAGAGATCAAGATTTTCCTCTTCACGGCGGATGCGGACCGAAAAGAGATTACCGAAATAAGCTCTGCAGCGAACCGCGAAATCTATTCTGACCCGGAGGTAGCTCGTGCCAGCGATCAATGGATTCGAATGAACTGGAGTGAGGTCCAGAAGTTTCGCGATGGTCTCACCATTGATGCCTTCGGGCTTCCGCCGATTGCGGCTGCCGTTTCCAAGATGATGCCTTTGTGGATGCTGAAGCGGGTTGCGTCACGAGGCGAAAAGGATCGGTACTCGGAGTTGATGCTGAGTGCGCCCATGATCGGCATCATTGCAGTGCATGACCGTTATGACCGTGAGAACTGCCTGAGCGCCGGGCGGATTTGGCAGCGGGCGCATTTGCTGGCGACGGCTCGCGGCCTGGCCGGACGGCCCTGCAATGAAGCCGTCGAAATGATCGACCATGAGAAGGCGCTGGGAAAACCGGCGCGGGTAGCTGGCTTGCTTGCTGAAGTTCTAGGGGACTCGGTGTGGCAGCCCACTTTTGTTTTCTACATGGGCTATCCGACATTGACAGCCCGAGCCAGCCCGCGACGGCCGATTAAAAAAGTGGTTCTTTGAACGTTACATTCGATGGAGAACGATTGATCGAGCGCTATTTTCACCTGGCCGAGAACCAGACAACGCTCCCGCAAGAGCTGCTTGAAGGCCTGACTAAATTAGCTTCCTGACGATGGCTTACATCATCGTCGTCAATCCGCAGATCCTGTCGCAAGCTGGCATGCCCGCTGAAGGCGTGGTGTTTGCTACCTGCCTCTCCTCCGCCGCTGCCACCTGGTTCGGATACTTACTGTCCTGTTCATTCTGCGTTATTTGTATCTGGCTGCGGCTTAGCGAAAAAGTCAGGCGCTTCAGCTTCCTTTAAGGTCGGTCGTGTAAGTATGTAATTCATTGAGGACAGATCCGCTGGTTGAACCTGTTCTGACTGCCGAAAGGATAAAAGACCATGAGTATTTTCCGCGTCGTTGCCCTTGTCGCTGTTCCGACCCTGTTGCTCTCCGCGACGTTGTTCGCCCAGGAGAAGAAAATCAAACGGTCGGACCTCCCACCCGCGGTTGAGAAAACAGTCGCGGCTCAAAGTAAGGGAGCAGAGATCCGCGGCTTTTCGGAGGAGATCGAAGATGGCCAAGTCCGTTATGAAGCTGAGTTGATGATCAACGGTCACAGCAGATATATTGAAATGGATGCCAGCGGAGCAATCGTCGAAGTGGAAGAGCAGGTCGCGATGGATTCGCTCCCGGCAGCGGTCAGAGACGGACTTCACGGCAAGGCTGGGAAAGGCAAATTGATCAAAGTTGAATCCATAACCAAGCACGACAAGCTGGTGGCTTACGAGGCGCAGGTCGTGACCGGCGGCAACAAATCAGAGGTTCAGGTCGACGCCGATGGGAAGCCCCTCGACCCCGAAGAGTGAGACGCAACTGGAATCGGGGCAAACGAGGATCGTCGGGCCCTATGTTATACTCCCGGTCCGTTACCCGGACTCGCATGTCTAGACTCGCCCCCCCACCGGAGAAGATTGCGCAGCCGCTGACGAATTTGCCGGATGCTTTCAATGTTGCGACCTATTTTGTGGATCGCAATGTCCTCGAGGAAAGAGGAGAAAAGACCGCGATTGAATGCGGCGACGAAAACGTTAGTTATCGGCAACTGCTGGAGCAGACAAACCGTGTGGGCAATGCGCTTCGCAACCTTGGCGTACGCCCCGAAGAACGGGTGGTCCTTTTGCTGTTGGACACTCCGGAGTTTTTATATTCTTTTTTCGGGACCATCAAGATCGGCGCCGTGGCTGTGCCCGCGAACACGCTGCTGAAGCCGTATGAGTACGAATATCTGCTGAACGACACTCGGGCCCGCGTTGTGTTGGTGAGCGAGGCTTTACTTCCGCAACAGCAATCGATAAAGCCCGAACGTCTCAAATATTTGCGAGAGATTGTGGTAGTCGGCGGAAGCAATCGACAGCATCCTTGCCTGAGTGAGTTGATGGGCGGCGCTTCGCCAGACCTGGAAGCGGAAGCCACTCACAAAGATGACTCCGCTTTCTGGCTCTACTCCTCGGGAAGCACCGGCTCTCCCAAGGGCTGTGTGCACCTTCATCACGATATGGTGGTGTGCACGGAACTGTATGCCAGAAACATTTTGCGGATGAATGAGCGCGACCGTTGCTACAGCGTCGCCCGATTGTTTTTTGCCTACGGTTTGGGGAATGCCGGCTATTTTCCGTTGGGCTGCGGGGCAACGACAATTCTTTCTCCGGCGCGTCCCACGCCGGCTAGTGTCTACGCTGACATCGAGCGCTACCGGCCGACTCTATTGTTCTCGGTGCCCTCGAATTATGCCGCATTGCTGGCTTACCCGGGCGAAGGAGAAACGGACTTCGACCTTTCCAGCGTGCGCCATGCAATCTCAGCGGGCGAGTCTCTGCCTGCCCCACTCTTTGAACGCTTCAAACAGCGCTTTGGCGTCGAGATACTCGACTCCCTCGGCTCTACCGAAACTCTGCAGATGGTAATCGCGAACCGTCCGGGTGAAGCGAAGCCTGGATCCAGCGGCAAGATCATTCCCGGCTACGAGGCCAAGGTCGTCGATGATGACTCGCGAACCGTGGCTCCGGGAGAAATCGGTAATTTGTGGATCAAGGGAGATTCCACCTGCTCGGGCTACTGGAACCAGCATGAGAAGACCAAGGAGACTTTTGAAGGACACTGGTTTCGCACCGGAGACAAGTATCACCTGGATGAAGAAGGCTATTTCTGGTACGCAGGACGCGCCAATGACCTGTTTAAGGTAAACGGCCGCTGGCTAAGCCCGGCTGAAGTCGAGAGCGCATTGATTGCGCACTCAGCCATTCGGGAAGCAGCAGTCGTCGCTCGCGACGATGAGAGCGGACTCACCAAGACAGCCGCCTACGTTGTTGTAAACGACGACGTAATTCCGAGCGACCAACTCATTCGGGACTTGCAAGATTGGGTTGCCGAAAGGATTGGCGCTTACAAACGTCCCCGATGGATTGAGTTCTTGCCGGAACTCCCGAAAACGGCTACCGGGAAATTGCAGCGGTTTAAGCTACGTGAATTGCACGCTCAGCGAGATCAGAACGCGGCTCCACCGAACAACTCTGAACTCGGAGCCGAAGAGTAGCACTCGGGTGAATCAAGTTGCGCATGGTGTTCAGTAGCTCATCCAAAGTTGCTCCGCGGCCTACATGAGCATCCACGAAGATCAATTCGAAGGGCGGCAGAGCTGAAAAACCGGAGAGCAACACTACGGGAACGTCAGGTTTGGCGCTTTTGATTTTTTGCGCTAACTGTGAACCGGTCAAATGCGGCATCTGGTAGTCGAGCAATGCCAGGTCGAAGGAACTTTTCCTGATTCGCGATAGCGCCTCGATCGGATCGCCAGCACCTACCACTTCAAATCCGCAACTCTTGATCACACTGGTCAAAAGTCTTCGCGACTTGGGATTATCGTCGACATAGAATATCGTTCCGTGATTCACCATGACCTTAGCCCCCTTCTCATTCCCAGTTAATTGCTGTCCACGTTATGGGAACGACGAATCTCGGCTGAGCTTGCGGGGAGTTCTGTAAAGAGTTTGTCAGCGTGGAGTAAAACTTCGTAAAGAACACCGAAATTCCCAGACGCACATTTTCGGTATAAAAACTTTTATCAGCGTGCCTCGAGAACTTAGGCTGTGAGAACGCAGCGCTTCTCGAGGCTTGCGATCTGGTCGATGTATTTCTGGGAATCGAATTGTCGTGGTGCTGGCAAAAGACATATCTCGAATGTTCGCGAAGACCGGCCGATCGGACCAGGGAGTCGTGGTTGCCGCCCAGGTAATCCCTGCTGTACCCGTTGGGATCACGCCCATCGAGTTCGCAATCAACAGGTGAAAACCTTTTCGAAAGCCACGGCATCGAAGACGCACGCCAAATCGGCTTTGAAGGGAGCACGATCAACACATTGAGGGTAGTCCGAAACATATTGGGCACAGCCGGCCTGCTTTTTGCAGGATACGTATTCCTCATGTCTATCAGGGATACCCGACGGTACCTAAAGATCCGCGCGATGTGATCTGTTTTCCAACTCGTTTGATGGTACCTTGTCCATCTCCAAACCTTGGTTCGGGCTATGCATTGTCCTGCATGATCGCAACGAGCACTTCGCGCACTTTCTGCCCTGAAGCAGGGTTGACGGCGCAGCGCAGTTCCCCTGTCAAATTAACCCATCCGCTCGCAGGGATTTCTGTAGAATACGCAGTTGGAACAGGTCCCGGTGACCGGCTGATCCCCTACCTTCGGCCTGTCGGAGCGGAAATCGAGTGGCTGAAACTGCGACGATTCGGGGAAGCAACTCGCAAGCTTCGCAATCAATCGCAGAAATCGACATCCTTTGGATAACGGCTGGTCTCGGCTGTGACGGGGACACGATTGCTATGACTGCAGCAACGCAACCGAGCATCGAAGATATTGTCCTCGGAGCGATGCCCTGGATCCCCAAGGTGCATTTTCACAATCCATTCCTCGCGCTCGAGAACGGAGACGATTTTCTAAGGCGTTTCCATCTTGCTGCCGAAGGCAAAGTGGCTCCCTTCGTTCTGGTGGTCGAAGGTTCGATACCTAACGAGAACAATAAAGAGGAAGGCTATTGGGCTTCAATGGGGACCGACCAGAAAACCGGCCAACCAATCACTACCTGTGAGTGGATCGATCGGCTCGCACCTCGTGCGTGGGCCGTGGTGGCGGCGGGAACGTGTGCGACCTACGGTGGAATCCATGCGATGGAAGGAAACCCAACCGGTTGTATGGGGCTTCCTGACTATCTTGGATGGCAGTGGAAGTCCACGGCAAACATTCCGATTGTGTGCGTCCCTGGATGTCCCGTCCAGCCCGACAACTTTATGGAGACGCTGCTGTATCTGCTGTACATGGCTGCCGGCCGGGCTCCGATGATCCCGCTCGACGAGGCGTTGCGGCCCACATGGCTGTTTGGCGCAACGGTTCACGAAGGTTGCGATCGCGGGGGTTACTACGAGCAGGCAGAGTTTGCCGAGGAATACGGATCGCCTCTCTGCATCGTAAAGCTCGGATGCTGGGGTCCGGTGGTCCAGTGTAATGTAGGCAAGCGTGGTTGGATGGGCGGGATCGGCGGCTGTCCCAACGTTGGCGGGATTTGCATCGGATGCACGATGCCGGGATTTCCGGACAAATTCATGCCCTTTATGAATCAGCCGCCGGGTTCGTTGTTGTCGTCGAATGCGGTGATGACCTACGGCAGAGCGATCCACGCGCTTCGCAGGTTTACGCAAGCTTCGTTGAATAAAGAGCCGAGTTGGCGCAGGCGGAAGGATGCCAAGCCACCTGGGTAGAACGATTCGTTGAATTTCGCACGTCGTTTCGTAAGCGCAAGACGATCAGGGACTCGACAAATCCGTATGATTTCTCCCGCCATCATCGATTTAGGACTCGCTGCCTGCCAGGAAGCGAGTCAGGCGGAAGCCATCAGTCCTTTGGAAGCGGAGACTCTTCTCGCGGATCTTGCCGCTGTTTTTCTCAGCAACTCTACTCAGCCGTCAGCGTCGGATACCGCACTCCGAGGAGACGAGCCTGAAGAGCAGTTGCCGAATGTTGACGCCATCTATAGAGCGCTGGTCGAGCAGATTCCCGCAGTGGTTTTCATGGCCCAGCTGGACCGAGGCATCGGTGAAGCTTATGTCAGCCCTCAAATTGAGGCTAGTCTGGGTTTTTCGCAGGAAGAGTGGCTGGAAGATCCCATTCGCTGGTACCGGCAGATCCACCCGGACGACAAAAAGCGCTGGAGCGTCGAGGCGGCGCAGATGTTTCTTTCAGGTTCGGCGCTCCGATCCGCATATCGAGTGCTGGCGCGTGATGGCAGGGTGGTCTGGTTTCATTGCGAAGCCAAGATGATCCGCCGGAAGAATGGCCGCCCATGGTTTATTCACGGCATCGCGTTTGACATCACCGAACTCAAGCGGACAGAAGAAGCGCTTCAGGAAGAACGCAACGTAGTCTCGGCGATATTGCATACCGTCGGTGCTTTGGTCGTGGTTCTTGATCCGCAGGGTCGAATCGTCCGCTTCAACCGGGCGTGTGAGCAAGTTTCCGGCTATTCCTTCGTGGAGGTCAAGGAGAAATACTTTTGGGATCTGTGCGTAGTACCGGAGGAGGCAGAGCGCTTCAAGATCATTGTCGAACAGTTGCGAATCGAGAACAGCACCAGAGACTACGAGACGTCCTGGGTGACGCGGGATGGCTCGCGGCGGCTGATTGCGTGGTCAAGCACAATCCTTCCCGGGGAGGATGGAACGCCTGCATACATTATCGCGACCGGGATCGACATCACAGAGCGCAAGCGCCTGGAGAAGGCGATTCTGGAAATTAGCGCGGAAGAACAACGTCGAATTGGGCAAGATCTGCATGACGGTTTGGGGCAGCACCTGACCGGAATCGCCTTCATGAGCAAGGTACAAGAGCAAAAACTTGCCGAGAAAGGCCTGGCGGAAGCTGCTGAGGCAGCAAGAATCGTGGGCCTGGTCAACGAGGCTATCAATAAGACCAGAGAGCTGGCGCATGGCCTTCTTCCTGTGATTGCGGATGCTCACGGGCTCATGTCGGCTCTGAAACGGTGGGCAGCCGAAGTGGAAGACTTGTTTCATATTTCTTGTTGCTTCCGAGCCGATGAACCAGTTTTGATTCACGACGCTAATATGTCCACTCATCTTTATCGCATTGCTCAGGAGGCGGTGAACAACGCGATCAAGCACGGGCAAGCGAAAACGATCATAATTAGCCTTTTTGCCAGGAACGAATACGGTACTCTGAAGATAGAAAATGATGGCCTGGGTATGCGGGAGCCTTCCACGAATGACTCGGGCATGGGGATGCAAATCATGAACTATCGAGCCCGAATGATTGGCGGATCCCTGAAAGTGGAGAGTGGCGGAACTCGCGGGATCACGATTACGTGTCTATTTCCGCTGGCAAAAGGCAAGAAAGGGTTGAAGAAGGTTGCTCATGATCAATAGACAGGCAAACAACAATTTCGCGCCGAGAAAGAAAACCGTATTCGTCGTCGATGACCATCCCATCGTGCGCCAGGGGCTCGCGCTCCTGATCAATCAGGAAACTGATCTGACAGTTTGTGGCGAAGCTGAAGAGATGTACTCGGCCTTGTCGGCCATTCAGGCGGTCAGACCGGACATCCTTATCGTCGACATTTCGCTCAACGGCCCAGATGGACTCGAACTGCTCAAGAACATCCGGCTGGGAGCTCCGCGTCTCCCGGTCCTGATCCTCTCCATGCACGATGAATCGATCTATGCGGAACGGGCATTGCGCGCGGGTGCGAACGGTTACATCATGAAGCAGGAAGCAACCGAAAAGGTGCTCGTGGCGCTGCGCCGCATTCTGAGTGGCGAGATTTATGTAAGCGACCGGATCGCCAACAGCATGCTGCGACACTACGTTCGCGGCGTCAATCCCTCCGAGCATTCGTCGATCTCTGACCTTACCGACCGCGAACTGGAGGTTTTCCGGCTCATTGGGGAAGGTCATGGAACGCGTCAGATCGCCGAGACTCTGCACCTCAGTGTGAAAACCGTCGAGTCCTACCAAGCGCATATCAAAGAGAAACTCTCTCTGCGAAGCGCGCGAGAATTGGTGCAGCACGCGGTTCAGTGGAATGTGCGCGAAAGGACGGCGTGAGCCACTTTTGATGGTGCGCTAGAGGCCCATCGGGAAGGCCGGAGCGCCGTTCGCAGTGTTATGCTGTTTCGCTATATATGGCAATTGTGCTCCTCCTCTTCAAGTCCTTTGCGCTTACTTTCAGCGCACTCCTGCCATTAGTGAATCCGCTGGGATCGGCGTTGGTGTTTCTCGGTTTCGTTGGAAGCGTGCCCGACTCTGTGTTCGCCGATCTGGCCCGCAAAATTGCGATCAGCACCACTGTTTTTATGTTGGTGATCGAGCTCGTCGGGACCGGGCTGCTGGAGTTCTTCGGGATTTCGCTTCCGGTAGTGCAGGTTGCCGGAGGCTTGGTGCTTGCCAGCATGGGATGGAACCTGCTGAACCAGCAGGAGAGCAGCGTGAATCCCGATCGGACGGTAGTCAGGGAAGATAATTTCTTATCTATCGAGCAACAGGTTTTTTATCCGCTCACCTTTCCCGTGACCGTGGGTCCGGGTTGCATCGTAGTTATGTTGACCCTGAGCGCGCACGCTTCAGTGAAACCCGGTGTGCTGCAGAATGCGATCGCCCACCTGGGAATTTCTCTGGCCCTCGTGGCTTTGAGTCTAACGGTCTACGTGTGCTATCGCTATGCCCCAAAGATCACCCAGCGAATTTCGCCCCAGACAGCACACGGCATCCTCCGCATCATTGCATTCGTGCTTCTCTGCATCGGAGTGCAGATCACGTGGAATGGTGTTGAAACCCTGCTGAAGCAAGTGCTCTACGTCTAAGAGGCTAGATGGTTTGTTCTTTCCTCGGCACCGTCGTTTGTCGGCAGAGTTCCTTCCGCTGTAGCCTTCCCGACATTTAGGGGAATCCCCGATACGATCTGTGGGACTTCCTTGGAGAAGTAAAACAGGGCGGCTGCCCTTGTAACGTTCTCAGAATAGGACGATTCTGATTGCCGATTCGACTTTTGAATCGCAGCGATCAATTTCTTTGCAGGTCGCAGGATTCAAGTGCGTTCGAATGGTAAGGAGCGGTTCGCGATTCATTTTGAATGAAAGGAGTAATCCAGCTATGGGAACAGCTACGGTTCCATATGGTAGGTCTACGCAAAAGGCACCGGCAGTCAAAGAGGTGCACATAGTCTGGATCACCGCCGGCCTAGGCTGTGACGGAGATTCGGTTTCGATTACCGCCGCCACGCAACCCAGCATCGAAGATGTGTTATTGGGGGCGATTCCCGGCTTGCCAAAGGTACATCTGCACAATCCCGTGCTTGCGGTCGAAGTTGGTGACGACTTCATGAAGTTTTTCTATCAGGCATGGGAAGGCAAGCTTGACCCGTTCGTTCTGGTGGTCGAAGGTTCGATCCCGAACGAGAAGATCAAGAAAGAGGGATATTGGGCGGCGCTCGGCACCGACCCTGAGACCAAACAGCCTATTACCACGAACGAGTGGATCGACCGGTTGGCGCCGAAAGCATTGGCAGTGATTGCCATCGGAACATGCGCCACTTATGGCGGCATTCACGCCATGGAAGGGAATCCGACGGGTTGCATGGGTCTCGCTGATTACCTGGGTTGGGATTGGCGGTCTAAAGCGGGTTTGCCGATCGTGAACGTTCCTGGGTGTCCTGTTCAGCCTGACAATTTTATGGAGACGGTGCTCTACCTTCTCTATCAGGTAGCAGGGCTTGCCCCGATGATTCCGTTGGACGACCAACTGCGCCCCACTTGGCTCTTCGGCAATACTGTGCACGACGGTTGCGACCGAGCCGGCTACTACGAGCAGGGCGATTTCGCGGAAGTCTACGGCTCTCCGAAGTGCATCGTGAAGCTCGGATGCTGGGGTCCAGTAGTCAATTGCAACGTCCCCAAGCGCGGATGGATGGCAGGCATCGGCGGCTGCCCCAACGTGGGCGGCATCTGCATCGGATGCACCATGCCAGGCTTCCCCGACAAGTTCATGCCCTTCATGGATGAGCCTCCGGGAGCGCGCGTGTCCAGTAGCGCGATTGGCGTTTATGGGCGTGCCATCCGGGCGCTGCGTTCGATTACTCAAAACACGGTGAACAAAGAACCTAAATGGCGGCATCCGCGCGCGGAGCTGACTAGCGGTTACCACCCGAGAGGTTATTAGAGGCCCAGCTGAAATCCCGACTCAGAAATCAGAGGAGCGATCGCTATGAGCACCATCACTGCACCGACGAAAGATGTTCCCAGCAAATCGAAGAAGCTGGTCGAGATGAATTGGGACCCGATTACCCGCATCGTTGGCAGCCTGGGCATCTTTACCAAGATTGATTTCGACGCTCGCAAGGTTGCCGAGTGTCACAGTACGTCTTCCATCTTTCGCGGATACAGCATCTTCATGAAGGGGAAAGACCCGCGTGACGCTCACTTCATCACCAGCCGCATTTGCGGCATCTGCGGCGACAACCATGCAACCTGTGCGACCTACGCGCAGAACATGGCTTTCGGAGTCAGGCCGCCGCACATCGCGGAATGGATCGTCAATCTTGGCGAAGCCGCCGAATACATGTTCGATCACAACATCTTCCAGGACAACCTGGTCGGCGTGGACTTCTGCGAACAGATGGTCAAAGAGACCAACCCCAAAGTTCTGGCCAAGGCCGAATCAACTCCGGCGCCCCATTCCAATGAGCACGGTTTCCGCACCATCGCAGATATTATGCGGGCGCTCAATCCTTTCACGGGATCCTTTTATCTGGAAGCTTTGCAGATGAGCCGCATGACCCGCGAGATGTTCTGCCTGATGGAAGGACGCCACGTGCATCCCTCCACTCTTTATCCGGGCGGAGTCGGGACGGTTCCGACTGTGCAGCTTTTTACTGACTACATCGTCAGGCTAATGAAATATGTCGAGTTCATGAAGAAGGTTCTGCCGCTGCACGACGACTTGTTCGATTTCTTTTACGACGCGCTGCCGGGTTATGAAGAGGTCGGACGCCGCCGGGTCCTGCTGGGATGTTGGGGGTCCTTCAACGATCCCGAACACTGCGATTACACCTACAAGAACATGACGCACTGGGGCCGCAAAATGTTTGTTACGCCTGGTGTCGTCGTCGATGGCAAGCTGGTCACCACCGATTTGGTGGATATCAATCTGAATATCCGGATTCTGTTGGGAAGTTCCTATTACGACGACTGGAAGAACGCCGAGACGTTTGTGAAGACCGATCCACTCGGGAATCCAGTCGATAAGAACCATCCCTGGAACCAGACCACGATCCCTCGTCCACAGAAGCGCGACTTCGGCGGCAAGTACACCTGGGTGATGTCGCCTCGCTGGTTCGACAAACGCACTGGCGACCATCTCGCGCTGGATACAGGCGGTGGGCCGATTGCACGGCTGTGGGCCACAGCGCTTGCAGGACTGGTCGATATTGGCTACATCAAAGCTACCGGCAAGAGCGTGAAGATCTACCTGCCGAAAACCATGTCAAAGCCTGAAGTCGAGTTCGAGTGGAAGATCCCGCAGTGGAGCAATGCCATTGAACGTGACCGGGCGCGCACCTACTTCCAGGCTTATGCGGCCGCGTGTGCCCTTCATTTCGCGGAGAGGGCGTTGGAAGAACTCCATGCCGGCCATACCAAAACCTGGTCCGATTTCAAGGTGCCGGAAGAGGCCGTCGGCTGCGGCTTCCACGAAGCCGTTCGAGGCGTGCTATCGCATCACGTGGTGATTCGCAAAGGCAAGATCGCTAACTACCATCCGTATCCTCCCACGCCTTGGAATGCCAATCCGAGGGACATTTACGGGACTCCAGGGCCGTATGAGGATGCGGTGCAGAATACGCCGATCTTCGAGGAGAACGGGCCGGATAAATTCAAGGGCATCGATATCATGCGCGCGGTGCGAAGCTTTGATCCGTGCTTGCCTTGCGGCGTGCACATGTATCTGGGCGATGGGAAGGTCTTGAAAACTCACCATTCCCCGATGTTCGGCGTTCAGCGTTGATCATGCTGGACGTTGATCATGCTGGACATTTTGGGGAGTGAGGGGCATATCGTTGCCGTCGCTGCTTGGGTTGCGCGGCAAGGGACTTACACGAAACTCTATGGCCGATGACAAAGATTTTCAGCTAAAGGTCCAGCGCATCGGCGAATTAGTCGGTGAACTGGAGAACATCGCAGATCCGGAGGCTCGGGCAAGCGCAAAAGCGTTAGTGCAATTGCTGCTGGACTTGCACGGCGCTGGTTTAGAGCGAGTCATGGAGATCGTCGCGAAAAACGACGAGTCCGGGCAACGCACAATCGACGACCTCGGGCGCGATCCATTGGTTAGCAGTCTTTTGGTCCTGTACGGCCTTCATCCGCTGGATGTGGAAAGTCGCGTCGCGCAAGCGGTGGAGCGAGTTCGTCCCCAAGTGCGCAAGGGCGGAGGAGAATTAGACCTGCTTGGAATCGAGGCTGGGGTCGTTCGGTTGCAGCTTCAAGTCACCGGGCACGGCTGTGGTTCCACCGGCAAGACGCTTAAGAAGTTGGTTGAAGATGCATTGTATGAGGCCGCGCCCGACATGAATCGCTTGCTTATAGAAGGGCTCGAAGAACCGGCGGGCTCGTCTGGCTTCGTGCCTCTGGGCAAGTTGGGTGGTGTGATTGCAGCGGTCCGTGAATAGACAGTCGTAATGGATGTCAGAATTTGACGCCAGATTAGAGAATTGTTCGTGAGCCGATGATGAATGAAGTTCAGCCGGGATACGAGAACCCATTTGGAGCGCTCCGCCAGTTCATCCGGCGCAAACGAGACGTGGAGCGTTGTGAGTTGTGCAGCGCCGAAGTGGCTGCAGATCATCCGCACCTGATTGAACCGGGAACACGTAAGCTTTTGTGCGCCTGTAACGCTTGCGCAATCCTATTTAGCGGGATGGGGACGAAGTACAAGCGTGTCCCGCGGCGCGTCCTCGCTTTGGCGGATTTCCGTCTCTCCGACGGCCAATGGGACAGCCTGATGGTGCCGATCAGCATGGCTTTCTTTTTTCGCAGTACGCCGGATGCCAGGGTGGTCGCTTTCTATCCAAGCCCGGCGGGCGCGACAGAGTCACTGCTTCCACTAGAAACCTGGAAAGACATCGAGGAAGCCAATCCGCTGTTGAAGGAGATGGAAGCCGACGTTGAAGCTCTGCTGGTCAACCGCGTTGGGCACGTCCGGGGTTTTACGGCTCCCGAATATTATGTTCTCCCAATCGACGAGTGTTACAAGTTGGTAGGCCTGATTCGCGCCAACTGGCGGGGCCTTTCCGGTGGAGTTGAGGTCTGGCAGGAGATCGGTCACTTCTTCGACGGGTTGAAGCATCGTGCCACGGTGGTGAGAGAGGAAGCGAATGCCTGACCTGAGCTTCCAAATCGAGAAGTCGGAGCCGCAGCGCTTCACGGTGGCGCCGACGCTTCTCTTCAAGCTCCGCATCGCCAACGCGGTAGCCAATGAAACAATCCATTCGGTCGCCTTGCGCTGCCAGATTCAGCTTGAGGTGACGCGGCGGCAGTATAGCTCCGAGGATCAAGACCAGCTACGCGACCTTTTTGGCGAGACGGAACGCTGGGGCCAGACGCTGAAAACCATGCTATGGACGCATGCCAGCGTTGTCGCACCCGCTTTTCAGGAGACCACGGTGGTTGATTTTCCGGTGCCGTGCACCTTCGATTTCAATGTGGCGGCGACGAAATATTTCCATGGCCTGGCGGATGGTGATGTGCCGCTCTGTTTCCTGTTCAGTGGAACGGTTTTCTATGCGGACGATGGCGGAGCCCTGCAAGTAGCTCCTATCCCATGGGACAAAGAAGCTCGCTTCAGGCTCCCGGTGAAATCCTGGCGCGAAATGATGGATATTTACTATCCCAACAGCGCTTGGCTTTGTTTACGCCGAGATGTTTTCGAGCGACTGTATCAGTACAAAGTTGAGCACGGCATTCCGACTTGGGAGCAGGCGTTGGAGAGCGTGCTTCCCGCGCTTGAAGAGGCGGTGAAGTGATGAACACGAAAGCGGTCGACGCCATCGCGAATGCCGTGCTCTACGAAGGGTACATGCTCTATCCTTATCGTCCTTCGTCGGTCAAGAATCGCCAGCGTTTTAACTTCGGAGTGCTCTATCCGCAGTCTTACAGCGAAGAACAGATGGGGTCAGACGCTTGGAGCGTGCAAACAGAGTGTCTGGTCGAAGGGGCTTCTTTCTCGGCAGTCGAGGTAAGAGCGCGTTTCCTGAAGTTGGTAGACCGCTCCGTGCGCAAGCTTACAGAACTCGCGCAATCCCCGGATGGAACGCCAGGCTTCGAGCTCATTTCTTCGCTCGAAGTCGACGGGAAGGCGTTCACGCCTTGGCAGGAAGCGATCGAGTGTGATGTATCGGTGCCGGCTTGCAATCTGGATGTACTCACTGCGACGCCACTGGAGTGGACATTCGCTTTTCCCGCGAAAGAAGAAACGGAATTCTTGCGTGATGTGCGTGGCCGGCTCGTAGGCTTGATTGCGAGGAAGCAAGAGTCGGTACAAGGGATAGCTGAAATCTCTGCGGTGCGCGCTGCTGACGGACTATTCAAAGTCCAGGTCCGTTTGAAGAACCTCACTGCTTCAGACGACGGCTCTGCCAAGGCCAGCCGCGACGCAGCTTTGATGAGGTCGCTGGTTTCTGCTCACATCTTGCTGGGCGTAGTGGATGGTCAGTTCGTATCTTTGCTTGAGCCGCCCGAAGATCTGAAAGGCGTCGCCGCGAGCTGCCAGAATGTCGGAGCTTGGCCGGTTTTGGTCGGAGCCGAAGGCGATCGCGACACCATGCTTGCCTCACCCATCATTCTCTACGATTACCCGCAGATTGCTCCGGAAAGTCCGGGCGACTTGTTCGACGGGACGGAAATCGATGAAATCCTCGCTCTGCGCATTCTGACTATGACGGATGACGAAAAGTCCGAAATGCGTAATACCGACGAACGCGCCCGCAAAATGCTCGAAAGAACAGAAAACCTCCCGATGGAGCACTTGATGAAGCTCCACGGAACCCTGAGAGAATTGCGTTCGCTAAAAGAGGACATGCCATGAACGAATGGGAATGGCAACTCCTCGAAGCCAAGAAACCGTTAGAGGACCTGCGGATCTCCGGTATCGAAGTTCGACCTGGCAGCCGGGTCAAGCTGCGGCCGCGGGCGGGCGGCGACATCATGGATATCGCGCTCGCGGGTAAGACTGCCGTTATCGAGTCGATCGAACAGGACTATGAGGGCAAGGTCCACGTTTGTGTTGTCGTCGATGAGGATCCCGGGAGAGACATCGGCCTGATGCGGCAACCCGGTCACCGTTTCTTCTTCGATTGGGACGAAGTTGAACCGCTCCCCCGCAGTGACGGTGATGATGTCGAGCAGCCGAAGGTGCCGCGAATCCTCATCGCTGGCATTGGAAATATATTCTTAGGGGATGATGCTTTTGGTGTCGAGGTGGTGCGGCGGTTGTCGACGCGCGAGTTGCCGCGGAATGTTCGGGTGACTGATTTTGGTATCCGCGGTTACGACCTTGCCTACGCGCTCCTCGATGGGTACGACACGACCATCCTCGTCGACGCGTGTCCGCGAGGCGAGCCCGCTGGCACGCTCTATGTGATCGAACCCGATGTTACCGACTTAGCTAGTTCGGACGATAAGCAGAGTGCGGTCGAAGGTCATAGCATGAACCCCATGAACGTGTTGCGTCTTGCAACCTCTATGGGTGGTCCGCTGAAACAAGTGCTGCTGATTGGATGTGAGCCGAGCACGTTCGGTCCCGAGGAAGGTCAGATGGGGCTGAGCGAGCCGGTCGAAGCTAGTGTCGAGGAAGCGGTGAAATTGGTTGAGTCGCTGATTGTGAAGATACTGAACGGGGACGAATCAACCGCAAAGAACGTGAATCACACTCAATGAGAGGAGACTGCGTGGCCATGGAATTCTCAGAAGGAATGAATAACATCGGAAGTGACAAAGACACCTTGTACATGCTCGGTGGAGCGGCGCTTATTCTGTTTGGGACAGGATTGATTCTTTCCAATCCCATCGTCCGGCGTTATCTTGGGCAACTGGGCGTGGGCAATCTTGTGCTCGCTGCTTTGCCCGATGTTGATCGATACATGAAACTGCGGGCCATGTGAGGGCCTGGGCGACCAATGGGATCAACGACTGAAACTAGCGTTCGTTACCTTACAGACACGAGAGCCAGCCAGTTCACGGTGCAGGTATTTGCCGGCGGATTGCTGTCGGCTTTCGGTCACAATCCGACCATAGCCATCCGTGATTTTTTGGGCGACGCGCAAGTTAACCCTGATGACCTCGAGCGGTCATCCCTGCAAGTTACGGTCAAGGCAGAGTCGTTGACGGTCAAGGACGATATTTCGGACAAGGATCGGCGCGAGACGGAGCGCGCCATGCGAGAAGAGATTCTTGAGATTTCGACTTATCCTAAGATCGTTTATGAGTGCTCGAACATTAGCGCTACAAAGAGCGGCGAGGAGCAGTACTCGGTCACACTCAATGGAGAGTTGACCCTGCACGGCGTCACTCGCTCCCACACTGTGTCCGCGCGAGTGGTCCTGACCGAGGATTCGTTGCGAGCTTTTGGGAATTTTTCCCTCCTGCAGACGGATTATGACCTGAAACTGGCCTCCGCCGCAGGGGGCGCGCTGAAGGTGAAAGACGAATTGAAGTTTTCGTTTAATATTCTGGCCCGAAAGAAAGAGTAAATGCAATGTGTCTAGCCATACCCGGACAGGTCGTTGAGCTTTTTGCTGACCAGCCGACCGCCGCCCTCATCGACGTTGTGGGCGTCCGGCGCAAGGTTGATTTGGGGCTTTTGCAAGACGACTTGCCGGTGAAGGGAGACTGGGTCCTCATCCATGTTGGTTTTGCCATGAGCAAGATCAGCGAAGAAGATGCCATCGACCAAATGCGCACGCTGCGGATGCTCGGAGAAGCGGAAGCCGCCATGCAAGAAGTTGAGGGTTACGGATTGGAAGATACCAGGAACACGAAGGCGTCGTGAGTAACTCAGTGAGGCAACCAAAGGATTGGGCATGAAGTTTGTCGACGAATTCCGTGATCCCGAAGTCATCACCAAAACTTCAGAAGAAATACGTCGGCTCGCCGATCCCAATCGTCATTACCGGATCATGGAAGTGTGCGGTGGGCATACTCACGCCATCTACCGCTTTGGCTTGAAGGATCTGCTCCCATCCAACATAGAACTTATTCACGGGCCGGGCTGTCCGGTCTGCGTACTTCCGATGGGAAGAATTGACGACGGTCTATCCATCGCGCAACAGCCAGATGTTATCTTTGCCGCCTTTGGCGATATGATGCGAGTTCCGGGCACACAGGGGAGTCCTCTCGAACATAAGGCCCGTGGAATGGATGTCCGCATCGTCTACTCTCCTTCTGACGCGCTCAAGCTGGCTCAAACGAATCCGGACAAGCACGTAATGTTTTTTGCCATCGGATTCGAGACCACCGCTCCATCGACCGCTCTGACGCTGGGGCGGGCGAAGACGCAGGGCATTCACAATTTTTCCGTGTTCTGTAATCACGTAACGATTATTCCCGCGATCCGGGCGATTCTGGATTCCCCAGACATGAGGATTGACGCATTCATCGGCCCTGGGCACGTATCGACCGTAATCGGTTGCCGGCCCTACGAGTGGATCGCCAAGAACGAAAATAAACCCGTCGCCGTCTCCGGTTTTGAACCGCTGGACATTCTGCAGTCGATTGTCATGGTTCTGCGCCAGTTGAAGGCGGATGAGGCCAGGATTGAAAACCAATACAAGCGCGTGGTGCCGTGGGAAGGAAATCGCGCCGCGCTCCGTGCCATGGCGGATGTTTTTGAGTTGCGGCCCTATTTCGAGTGGAGAGGACTTGGTTTCATCTCTCAGTCAGCCCTGCGCATCCGTGAAAGCTACGCAGAGTGGGATGCTGAGCAGCGTTTTCACATTCCGGGCGTGCGGGTGACCGATCCCAAAGCTGCGCAATGCGGAGAAGTGCTGAAAGGTGTGCTCAAGCCTCATCAATGTAAGCTGTTTGGCAAAGAGTGCACGCCGGAACATCCGATTGGCGCACTCATGGTTTCATCAGAGGGATCATGCGCAGCGTACTTCAACTACGAACACCGCAAAACGGCAATGGTGACCAGCATAGCGTCGGTGGCTTGAACCTTGCCGCCGCCGATTCGCCCGGCGATCACTTACCCAGCGTCCGCTTCCGCGAACCGCAAATCGAGATGGCTCACGGAGCCGGTGGAAAAGCCAGCCGCAGACTCGTGGAGGGTCTATTCGCCCCGCTGCTTTTTTCGTCTTCTTCAGAACCGCTAGGAGATGCGGCGCATCTTGATTTCGGCGGTACCCGAATCGCCATCACCACCGACAGTTTTGTAGTCAAGCCTCTGACATTTCCTGGCGGCTCCATCGGAGAACTTGCCGTGAACGGGACCGTGAACGATCTGGCGGTCTCAGGTGCGAGGGCGGAGGCCATGGTTGTCACTTATGTGCTTGAAGCCGGACTACCTACTCCTGTGCTTGAAGCCGAGGTACGCGCCATGGGGAATGCCGCGCGCAAGGCTGGGGTCACGATCGCAGGTGGCGACACGAAGGTGGTCGAGCACGGCAAAGCTGATTCCATGTACATCACGACAACCGGAATTGGTCGGCCTCTGCATCGGTTGAATATCGATCCGAGATCTGTTCGTCCGGGTGACCGAATTCTCCTCTCAGGTCCCATCGGCGATCACGGCATCACCATCCTTCTGGCGCGCGGCGAACTCGACCTTGAGGCTGATCTTCGGTCTGACACGCGCTCCATACTTCCACTGGTCGAAGAGTTGGTAAAGGTGGCAGCGCCGGGAATCCGCTGGATGCGTGACCCGACGCGCGGTGGCGTCGCCACATCTCTCAACGAATTAGTCCGCGACTGCGGATTTGGAGTTGTCCTCCTGGAAGAGATGATTCCACTGCACGATGCGGTTCGCGGCGCTTGCGAGTTGCTAGGACTGGACCCGTTGCACATTGCGAATGAGGGTCAGTTCCTCGCCGTGGTGTCGCCGGAATACGCGGACGCTGCCCTCAACGCGCTGAGCCTGGCCCCCGGGGGTGAGAATGCGCAGATAATTGGCGAAGTGCGTGAACAGCCGTCCGGCGCGGTTTTGGTCACGACGCGGTACGGCGGCAGCAGGATTGTGGATATGCTGGTCGGCGATCCGCTGCCCCGCATTTGTTAGAAACAGATTGATTTGGAATAGTGCATGGCAACGGTTCTTGGACTGGCGACTCGAGTGGCTTCTCAAATAGAAGAACGCCTGCTCGCGCGGAACCAGATCGTCGAAGAGTTTGTTTCTCGAGAGTCCTTTCGCCTCGCTGAAGCTTGTCGCTCAATGTCTGAGCGTTTTGTCCAGGGAGGTCGGTTACTCGCATTCGGACGCGGTCCCTATGCTACCGACGCTCAACACGTCTCCGTAGAATTTGTTCATCCTGTTATCGTGGGAAAGCGCGCCTTGCCGGCGCTGGATATTTCCATGCTGTTCCGGCCTTGGCTCGAAACGATTCTCCACCCTGAAGATATCGTGATGGGATTCGGCCCTCCGGAGGGAGACGATGAGGTTCGATCCGCCCTCGAGTTTGCGCAGGCGCGAAACGCGCTGACATTCGCTCTTCCCGGGGCGGAAGGTTCTTATGCTGTCGAAGCTTTTACCCAAGATCCGTTCATTCACCAGGAGATGATTGAGATCCTTTACCACACGCTGTGGGAAACCGTACACGTCTTCTTGGAACATCGCGAACTTGGCTATGAAGTCGGAGAATCGGGATTTCTGTATCCATTCCTTGGTCAGGAAAAACAGGAGACCGGCGACTTGGTATCGGAAGTCGCGGCCTCGATTCGGATGAAGGTGCAAGATGATTCGGCGCTGCGCGTGCAAGTGGCACGTGAGCAAGCCGAGCAGATCAGCAGCGCGGCACTTGCGATTCACGATCGCTTATTGAAAGGCGGTAAGCTCATTCTCTTCGGCAACGGCGGGTCGGCGACGGACGCAAATGATTGGGCCATCGACTGCGTTCTTCCACCGTCGGGCTATCGTCCCGTTCCCGCAGTCTCGCTCTCGCTTGAGCCTGCGAACATCACTGCGGTAGCCAACGACGTGGGCACAGAAGTCATTTTCCTTCGTCAACTCATCGCACAGGCTCGCCCGGAGGATGTTGCCATCGGGATTTCCACCAGTGGTGGATCGCGCAACATCATCATGGCGCTCGAAGAAGCTCGCAAGCGAAAGATGTTGACTGTGGCAGTGCTAGGTTACGACGGAGGCGAGATTAAGCGTCAGGGGCTGGCGGACTTTCCAATCGTTGTCGAGTGCGACTACATACCGCGCATTCAGGAGGTGCAAGCCTCGATCTACCACATCATTCGCGAAACCCTGGAGGTATTGCGCCGTGGCCAGGCTTGAACTCTACGGTACCGCGCGGTGCCCGCACACTCAGGAGATGCGGGAGTGGTTGGAGTGGAAGCGCTCCGATTTCGTTGAGTACGACGTCGAGGCTGACCCTGAGGCCCGTCATCGCATGCGCGTGCTAGCCGCGGGACAACGCAGTGTGCCCCTGTTGGTCGAAGATGGCAAGGTGATTCAAATTGGCTGGCAGGGCCGCAGTTGCATGGTGGACGTGGAATAACGATGGCCAGTGCCTGTTCCATTCAAGTTCGCGGCGTGGTGCAGGGCGTAGGGTTCCGGCCCTTCGTGTATCGCCTCGCCCGTTCCAATACCCTCGCTGGATGGGTTCTGAATGGCGAGGAAGGAGTCGAGATTTATCTTGAAGGTGCTGAATCAGGACTGCGGGCTTTTGTTCAAGACCTGAAGACGCAGCCTCCCCCGGCAGCAAGCATCGCGGACATCGAAGTACATCCCGCAGCCCCGGTCGGTCTGAGCGACTTCACCATCCGAGAGAGCAAACGGCGCGAGCGGCCTACGGCTCGCATTTCCCCCGACCTCCCTGTCTGCGATGCTTGTTTGAGAGAGCTCTTTGATCCAGCTGACCGGCGCTACCGGTATGCCTATATAAACTGCACGAACTGTGGTCCACGTTTTAGCGTCGTCCGTAATCTTCCTTACGACCGGCCCAATACGACGATGGAGCCCTGGCCTCTGGATGAATACTGCGACGCCGAATATCGAGACGCGGGCAGCCGCCGTTTTCACGCGCAACCGGTTGCCTGCCATGTCTGTGGACCGAGCTACTACCTTCATTCTCGCGACGAGGCTCTGCACGGAAGTGACGCGAGCATTCGCAAAGCGGCCGAGTTGCTGAAAGGCGGTAGGATTCTCGCAGTGAAGGGGCTCGGCGGATACCATCTCGCTTGCGATGCCAGGAATGCCGCTGCTGTTGCGGTCTTGCGCGAACGTAAGTACCGCAAGGAAAAACCTTTTGCTCTCATGGCAAGGGACCTCGAAGTTGCCCGCAACCTGGTCCGACTCTCCGAGGAAGCCGAAGGGCTCCTTATGTCAAGTGCGCGGCCCATTGTGCTCGCGCCGGGAAAGGCAGAGCTCGACGGCGTAGCTCCCGGAAATAACGAACTCGGAGTGATGCTGCCCTATACGCCTTTGCACCATTTGCTCTTCGCTGCTGGCGCGCCAGAGGCACTGGTAATGACCAGTGCAAATCGTTCAAGCGAACCTATCGCCTATGAAGATGAAGAAGCGCTTTCGCGCCTCTCAGGTATTGCCGACGCGTTCCTGATCGGACAGCGTCCGATCGCGCGACGGGTTGATGACTCAGTGGCCCGGGTTGGAGTGTTTGGCACGGCTATCCTTCGTCGCGCTCGAGGATATGCCCCGGGTTCGGTCACGACAATTCCGAGCGAGTGTCCGATTTTGGCAGTTGGCGCCGACCTGAAAAACGCAATCACACTCGTCGTCGATGGCCAGGCGTTCGTGAGTCAGCACATCGGCGATTTGGGACATTACGAGTCGCTGCGCGCATTTCAAGAAACGATCCAGGATTTGATCTCGATGTATGAGGTGCGTTCGGAGGAATTGCTGGTGGTGCACGATTCTCATCCCCAGTACGTCTCCACTGCGCATGCCTTGACGCTCGGGATTCCGCACCCGGTAGCGGTTCAGCATCATCGGGCACACATCGCTTCGGTGCTGGCAGAGCGAGGCGAATGGGAAACACGCGTGGCGGGAGTCAGCTTCGACGGCACCGGCTACGGAGATGACGGGAGTATTTGGGGCGGCGAGATCTTCGTAGGAAGCGTCAAAGCAGGATTCGAGCGGGTTGCTCACTTGCGTTCGGCGTCGCTCCCGGGCGGCGACGCTGCGGCGCAATATCCGGTTCAGGCGGCGGCTGGTTTTGTGGCGCAGTTAGATGACTTGCCCGATCTGATGGCCGCGCCTTTTGGATTTCCGGTGCGCTACCAAAATGCTTTGGGATTGATCCACAAAGACGTGCGCACGTTTGCTACTAGTTCGGTCGGGAGGCTTTTTGACGCAGCGGCCGCGCTCCTTGGCTTTACTTGGGAAGTCACATTTGAAGGGCAGGCAGCGATGTGGCTCGAACAACTCGCCCGTGGCGCCGCCTCGGAGGACGCATATTTATTTCCGTACGTCGCTGGAGAACTGGATTTCCGGCCGTTGCTTGAATCCATAATTCGTGACCGGCTTCGTGGACGGAATCCTGCAGAAATTGCACGCGCCTTCCAACGCGGCCTGGCTCAAGGCGTGCGCGACGCTTTGGTTGCCATATGCAAAGCCCACAATCTTAATATCGTGGTTTTTTCAGGAGGCGTTTTCCAGAATGAGCTGCTCTTGGAGGACCTGAAGAGTTTGCTTGAGAACGAGAGCTTGCGGATATGGACAAACCAAGTGGTGCCAGCGAATGACGGCGGAATCAGCCTGGGACAGGCAGCGATCGCTGCGTTTGGCCGACTTGAACAACATCACGAGAATTAAGAGCTATGCACGAACTTTCTATCGCAATGGGCATCGTGGAAATGGCACAAGAGGAAGCCGAGCAACGTGGTGCTGTTCAAGTCACCGCCGTCCACCTCAGGCTTGGGGCTCTGTCGGGCGTCGTGAAAGAGGCGCTGCTTTCTTCTTATGAATTGGCTTGCGACGACACTCCGTTGAAGGGTTCACGCTTACTCATCGACGAGGTTCCGGTCCTGGTCTTTTGTCCAAGCTGCCAAGTGCAGCGCTCTCTCAGTTCCGTTCAATTGTTTTGTTGTGCTGAATGTGGCACGCCCACGTCTGAAGTTGTGCAAGGCAAGGAAATCGAAGTCGTGGCACTGGAGATAGAAGAATGGGCTCACAACCCCGCTTAGTCGAAGTTCGCAAAAACGTTCTCAGACAAAATGACCTGGCGGCTCGTGCACTTCGCGAGCAATTCCGCGCTGCTGGTGTGTTTGTCGTCAGCCTTGTATCGAGTCCTGGCTCGGGCAAGACTGCCTTCCTTGAGAGGACGCTGACGTTGCTCCGTCAAAGTTGCAATGTTGCTGCCCTTGTCGGAGACCTCGCCACCGAAAACGACGCCATGCGGCTGGCCCGCAGTGAGGCTCCAGTTAAGCAAATCACTACCGGAACGCTGTGTCATCTCGAAGCCGCGATGGTCCAGCACGCACTGGCGGGATGGGACCTTAACCAACTAGATTTTCTGTTCATCGAGAACGTCGGGAACCTGGTCTGTCCCTCGTCGTATGATTTGGGTGAGAATCTGCGACTGGTGCTCATCTCGGTTACGGAGGGCGAGGATAAGCCGCTTAAGTACCCGACAATTTTCAACAGCGCCGATGTGGCAGTCGTCACCAAGATGGATTTGGCACTAGCAGTTGAGTTTGACTGGAATTTGGCGTACGGCAATATCCAAGCGGTTCGCCCGGGGATGCGAGTCTTGAAGGTCTCCGCCAAGACCGGCGATGGAATGGACGAGTACTTGGAACTACTGACCGCCCACTTGGACGAGTTGCGCACGTCAGCAGTTCGATAACCTATTTGTTCGACGAATCCTCTCGTCCGCTCAGTCGGCGGCCATGCCTTGAGCTTCCTGCTCAAGTTGTCCGCGAAGCTGTTCTTCCATGGCGGCCAATTGTGCCTCGATCTCCTCGTTCGCTTTGCGCTTCTTGATGATCTCCTCACGATAGCGGCGCAGGAAGTAATCGATGGTTTCCACGCGGATACGGATCGAGCCGGAGGGCTTGTTTTCGTCCAGATCTTTGAAGCAGAAATAAGGCGTGCCCGACTGCTCGATGATTCCTTCGACGACTCCGTAGATGGGTGCGTCGTGGCCGCACTTGAAACTCGAGATTTCAAGAGCAACCAGGTTGGGGTGGCGGGCGGTGAACTTTGCCGCCCAAACTTTGTGGTTCGTGCTGCAGGAATAGGAATTCTTCCACGCGTCCGTAATATCGAGAGCATGGCTGATCACTCCGGCGCGAACTTCGTCGCCGAACAGCCGCTCCAGCAGGTCTTCGTCAAGAGGTAGAGTGTTTTGCGAGAAGATGGGATAGCCGAGCTTCTGGAACTCCTCCATGATTTCGTGATTGAGGCCGGGATCGTGATGATAGGGACGGCCCAGCATCACGATGCCGATGCGATCTTCACGCTCCAGTTGGTCCATCACCTGACGCGCGCGCTTGCGAATGCTGGCCTCGTAGTCGGTTAAGGCCTTGAAGCCAACTTCGACTGCGCGATCGTTCTCTTCGAGCGACAGTCCCAGAATTGGCTGCCAGGCCTGCAGCATTTGATGGGCAAACAGTTTGCGGTCGGCAAAATTGAGAATGGGATCGACGTACTTCACGTTGTGCTCGGCAAAAACGTCATTCTCTTTGGTGAACGCTGCTTTCACAGTTTCGGGAGTTGCGGTTACAGTGGGGCAAGCGTTGGCGCCGACAATCTTAACCAGTGGAGAAGTCAGCACGTCATACATCGGGAAGAAAATAACGTCCAATGGTTTCTTGCGATGCTTTTCCTGGATTAAGTTGTAGACGTGGGAGATCCCGATCTTCGCCGGGAAGCAGGGGTCAATCGCGCCGCGGCTCGCGCCCGCACGATAGAGCTCAGAGCTGGTGTAATCGGAATAGATGATGTTTTCCGGCTGCACGCCCAGGCTTTCGAGATATCCGTTGAAAAGCGGCGCGTAGGTGTAAATATTCAGCACGCGGGGAATGCCGACGCGAAGCTTTTTCCGGTTCTCCATGAGCGGAACGCGCTCTTTGGCCGACTTGTTCCAGAATTTCGTTACCGGAATGGGGTCAGCCACAGTCTTCGGGCTTACCGGCCGGAAGACCTCGCGCGCAGCGAAGTCCACGAAGTTGGGATATTTGTCTTTGATCTCGTCGATACCGGCTTTGATCTCCTTCATGTCATTGACATCTTCGACCAATCCTTTTTCGCAGGTTGCGATGATCAATCGCTGTTCGCCATGCATCAGCGGAACTTTCGTGACCTTCTGAATTGGAATGAGGCTCAGGTCATCCTTGGGAGCGGTTCGGATGTCAATGAATGTGCGCAGACAATTGTTTTTGCAGAAGTTGCAGCGCGTGCTTTCGTTGCGGGTGGTGCGGTACTGGATTTTCCGCACTGCGTCCAGTCCCACGAATGTGGTCTGCTGGCCGTTGCGCCACAGGCGGACAGACTCAACCGCAGCTCCGATGGCTCCAGACTCGCCGCAGAATTCGTGGACTATGATTTCCGGCTTCTTGCCGGCTGCACGGAAACTATTGTGGATGAAGTCCACTTCTGCTTTCACGACAGCCATATTGTTCTGAGTCCCACCCTGGAGGACGAAACGCGTGCCCAGAGCCGCGAGATTCGGGATGCTGGCCACATACAGGAACACATTCTTGGGAAGCACGGCCGCCAGCCCGGCCAGAATTTCCTCGGCTCGCCAGCCTTGGCGCTGGAAATTCACGATGTCCGATTGCATGAACACGGCGCAACCATAGCCGAAAACCGGCATCGATTGGGCTGAGAAAGCCAGATCGGCATATTGCTCCACGCTCAGTCCAAAGCCTTCAGCCGTCGACTGCAAGAAATAGCCGTTTCCCGCCGAGCATTGCGTGTTGAGTTTGAAATCTTTGACCCGGCCGTTATGCAGGATGATGATCTTGATGTCCTGCCCGCCGACGTCGACGATGACGTGCGGATCTTCGTAAAACTTGAGCGCTGATTCGGTGTGCGCGACAGTCTCGACCAGTGCAACGTCCGCGTGCAAAACATCCTTCAGAATGTCCTTCGCATAGCCCGTCGTCGCCACGCCCAAAACCTCGAGCTTGGCATTCTGCGCTTCCACCTGGCCACGCAAATTCTCGAACATTTCAATCGTGTCCTGAATCGGATTCCCGTTCGAGAGCTGGTAAGACTTGCACAGAATTTCACCGTTTTCGTCGAGCAGCACGGCTTTCGTGGAAGTTGAGCCACCGTCGATGCCGATAAATCCGCCCACCGTTTTATGGGCGGGGAAGGTTGCGGGTACAAACTTTTTGCGGCGATACGACACCTTGAATTCGTCGAGTTCTTTTTCGCCGGCGGTCAGGCCCTTGGCGCCGGACTTGGTTTTTTCTTCCTGGCGTCCAAAGTCGATGTAGTGCACCAGCTTTTCGTATCCTTGGTAGCAGCCCACGCAATCTTCCTCGCTCTTGCCGAATTCAATCGCGCCCAAGGCAGCGAAGTACTGTGCGTTTTGCGGGACTTTTATGAGTTCGTCTGGCTTTGCGCCGTCAGGAATCGCGACCTTGCGCTCCTGCCACATGCGGGGAATGTTCGCCTGCCACGCCTCGCGCATTCCTTTAATGAAGCTGTTCGGACCGCCCAGCAGCAACACGTGAGGCCGCAGCGTATGGCCGCGGGTTAGAACGCTGAGGTTCTGCAGCACGATCGCCTCAAACAGCGAAGCCATCAATTCATCCGGCGGCGTTCCCACTTTCTGCAGACTGTTGATGTCGGTTTCGGCAAACACACCGCATTTGCCGGCGACCTTGTGCAGCTTGATCCCGTGGTAGCCCTGCAGGGCAAGCTCGGCGACCGGAATCTTCAGCTTCGCATTGATCTTGTCGATGACCGCACCAGTGCCTCCCGCGCACTTATCGTTCATCGACGGAATTTTCTTCTTGCGCCCGGTCTCGTCATCATCCTTAAAGACGATGATCTTCGCGTCTTGACCACCGAGTTCGATCACCGAATACACTTCGGGATGCATCTTCTCGACCGCGAGCGAAACCGCTGTGACTTCCTGCACGAACTTGGCGCCGATCTGCTCGGCGATCCCTCCGCCGCCGGAGCCCGTCATGAACATGCGTGTGTTATGCCGATTAATGCCGACTTCTTTCTCGATGCGGCGCAGAAATTCCAGCGTCTTCTCGGGCTGCTTGGTTTCATGCCGCTGGTAGTCTTGCCACAGAGCTTTGTCCGTGGCCGCGTCCACCACAACCGCCTTGACCGTGGTCGATCCGACATCCAGTCCGACCATGAATTCCGTGTGGTGATCGTGTGCCCGTTGCGTAGGCGCGGGAGCTATCTGAAATAGCTGTGGCTTCGGTTGTTGGCCCACATGGTCGTGCATCGGATCTCCAATCAGTGGCAAGAAGCGTTTCGGATTGTGGTGACCGCCATCTCGCCACAAAAGTGGATTGCAAGCAAGACGGTGGTCCCTACCACGATTACGCGGCGTTTGGCACTGCGATTCCAGGAACCCGCGCACGCTTCCACAGCCGTGTGCTCTTGTCCATACGATCGCTCACGTGCAGCACGAACTGAGCTGCGGTTCCCGTGACGCCTTCACGGTGCGGGATGTGATAGAAGGGCCGGCGCAGTTCCGGATGCTCGGCAATGTATTCCCTGATTTCCTCCATGCTTTTTCCGGTGGACTTCAGGCATTGCTCGAACTCGGTCTTCGCCTTCACCTTGGCTTCACCCAACGCCATCTGCACGCGGCTGTGTGCATTGACCTCGCCCTCACCCGAGGTTTCAATAGGCAGGAAAATCATCTCTTTGAATTTGTTGACAACGGCCGACTGCACACCGTCGGACTGCGAAGAAGGCATGCAGCCGAAAGGCTTAAGCGCCAATACCATATGGCAGAGACGATGAACCGTGTAGTAAACGTTCTTGCCCACTTCGAGGTGGCCTTCGCCGCCACGCGCGAACTGGTTGTAGAAAGGATGCGCCATTTCAGCCAATTCGGTTTGCGGAACGAGGTGATGGGTAATGCCACCCATGTTCTTGATCGTCCGGTGATAGAAGAAATTCCACATGCGCTCGCCCGCGCCAATGCCCCATAGTTTCTTGCGCAAGCCGAAATAATTCGCCATCTGCTTCTGCACTTCGTACCATTCGGGATTGCGATGCGGACGATTCACCGGCCACTTCGCCGTGGCGTGTGCCTTGGCCTGATACATGAGATAAGCCACCCAGGTTGCGATCGGTTCCACCACTACCTGTGCGCCTTCGCGCTCCAGGAAATCGAACATGTGGAAATTGCCATCGCCCTCGGTAATCTGCGCCCAGAATTCGCCAGTGATCTTAACCACCGGCTTCACCTTGGTACGATCCACCTCGATGCGGTTCATTTTGTCGCGGGCGGAAGCCAGGGCGTTGAGATAATCTTTTCCCCACATGTGCTCGTGCCACTTGCCCAACACGTTGAAGGTGTTTCTAAGAACCTTATTGCTCTTGAACTTGGGTTTCGCCCATTGGGGAGCCCGCTCCTCGATCTCAAAGGAATCGCGGCTCCGCAGGTCTTCGCACAATCCGTCAACCGCTTCATGAAACACGCGGTCCGTCTCCCCTTTTTTTACTTCGAAGGGACGGACTTGGTAGATCAAATCGTTGATCACGTCGCCGAGGTGCATGGCGTTCAGCATGCCAAATCCGAAGTCAATGGTGAACTTCAGTCCAGGCTCGCCTGACGCTGCTTTGATGCCGTCGCTGTCCTTGAACAGCAGCACGCGGAAGCCGTCAAAGCCAGCATTTTTCAAAGCGAAACGGTACTCCGCTTCATACATACCGAAGCGGCAGGGACCGCAAGAGCCAGCGGTAAAGAAGACGTACTTGTCGAGAATGTCCTGGCGAGAAACACCCTCCCTCTCCAGGAACTGTAGGTACTGCACCAGGTTTCCGACGGTGAAATAAGTCGGATTGCACTGGCCGTTATTCCCAAACTCCTTGCCGATCTGGAATGCGGGGACGTCGGGCACCGGCAGTTTCTCACAGCGATAACCACAGCCCTGGAACACCGCCCGGATCAAATCTTCGTGCTTCCAGGTAAAGCCTCCGAACAGAATTGTTACCCTGCTGCGCTCTTCCGCAGTGAAAGCTCTTTCCACCGGTCGGTGGAAGTGATCGGGTTGATCCAACCCGGCGATCTTGCGCAATCGGGCGCGCTCCGCCGCTAACCGCTGTTTGATTTCCTGGTCGTTTTCAATGTGAATAAGATTCGTCGCCATTATTCTTCCTCCGGCGTGTGCAGTCTTGAGACAGCTTGATGGGAAAGGACGAATGGCGGGACCGCCCATCCGCGAAAGGCAGAGTGAGGTAAAAGGCAGGTCGCAGCCGTTGCCGCGCACTCAACGTGAGCGTGGTGCACATCGGGCCTGCGAACAAAACGCACCGGAAACTCCTCACAGCTCGGGACAAGGAGGTTCGACGTTTTACGTCCGCGAGAGGCGTTTAAGCAATTCTCGCGAACGCCTTTCAAGAGCGATACTACAGGTTTCCCCAACAGCACGAGCCGGCGTGCGGCCAACGCCTATGCTCTTTTGACAAAGCCACGAAAACCGCCCGACTTTCGTCGTAATCCACGAGCAGTCCTTTTCGCGACCCCACGTGACGACTGTCAGTTTTGTTATAACAAAAACCCAGCTTGCGATTCAAGGCAAAGAACCACTTTATCTGTGACGATGCTTTCTCGACTTGAGACCGCCGATAGCCAGCCAATGAATCAAAAACTTGTCCCCGCTTCGCCGCTTGGATGCACCACGCCCATGAAGGTGTTGTCTCGGCCATTTCGGAAAAGATCGCGGAGATCGAGCATCGGATCAGCTCGGCAGAGCTCTGCAGCGATAAGAGCTTATAAAAGGGCAGAGAAACCCGCGAAGTAGATGCAGGCAACGCCGGGTAATGAGGCTCTTGAACTAGTAAGACTGCCAGTTGTCTGATCGTTCCCCTTCTGCTCACATATCGAACGGGCAGTTGTGCCACGTCCTGGTTGTGGGCGAGTCGTACAGCGGTCCGAAAGCAATGGTCGTCGAAGAGACCCTCCACAAGTATTCACCCGTGGCTGTCGATTCCATAGAGCCACAGCTGACGCACCGGATGAAAGATGAGGTGAGATATGAGCAGGAATCCAGAAGTCCTCAGATTGCAAGAAGTGCGTGACGCCAAAATCCCGTGGAGAAAATGGGGGCCCTACCTAAGCGAGAGACAGTGGGGCACGGTCCGTGAGGACTACAGCCAGGATGGAAATGCCTGGGACTACTTTAGCCATGACCAGTCCCGATCCCGCGCTTATCACTGGGGTGAGGACGGTCTCGCGGGTATCAGCGATGAGAAACAGCAGCTATGTTTTAGCGTCGCTCTATGGAATGGCAAGGATCCAATCCTCAAGGAGCGCCTGTTCGGGTTGACCAACAGCGAGAGCAACCACGGTGAGGACGTCAAAGAGTATTACTTCTATCTCGATAGCACCCCGACCCACTCCTACATGAAGTATTTGTACAAGTATCCGCAGGCGGCCTTCCCCTATGGTGATCTGGTGTCAACGAACAAAGGGCGTAACCGCAGAGACATGGAATACGAACTTCTGGACACTGGAATCTTCAAAGATGATCGTTACTTCGACGTCTTCGTGGAGTTCGCCAAGAACTCTCCCGAAGACATCCTGATCCAGATCAGCGTGAGCAATCGCGGGCCAGAGCCAGCCATGTTAGAGGTTTTGCCAACTCTCTGGTTCCGCAACACCTGGACTTGGTGGCCTGACACACCGCGACCATCATTGAAGCAAGTCACGGGTAAGAATGACTCCTGTTTCGTCGCAGCATCGCACGCTCAACTGGGTGATCGCTATCTGTACTCCGAGAAAGATGTTCCGCTGCTTTTCACCGAGAATGAGACCAACAACGAGCGAATCTTCGGTACGTCCAATGCCAGTCCGTACGTGAAAGACGGGATCAACAACTACGTGGTGAACGGCAAGCAAGATGCCGTCAACCCGCAGCGTACGGGAACAAAAGTGGCGGCCCACCACCGAATCAGCGTGGGCGCTGGCGAAACGGCCACGATCCGACTGCGGCTGAGTGACTTGGCACCGGCTGCCATGGGCGATCCCTTTAAGAGCTTTGTTCCAATCATGCAGCTTCGTCAGAATGAGGCGGACGAGTTTTATCGCTCCGTCATACCGGAACGTGTCAGTGAAGATGAAGCCCGGGTGATGCGGCAAGCGCTGGCCGGAATGCTATGGAGCAAGCAGTACTTCGGTTTCGATGTGGACAAATGGCTGGAGGAACATGGCGTAGATCCGATGCGGCCGGACGGCAGGCAAATTCGGAATAGCGAATGGGGGCACATGGTGAATGAGCATGTGATCTCGATGCCGGACAAGTGGGAATACCCATGGTTTGCCGCCTGGGATTTGGCTTTCCATACCATCGCGCTGTCCACGGTCGATACGGATTTCGCCAAAGAACAGCTCGACTTGATGCTGCAGGAATTCTTTCTGCATCCGACCGGGCAGATTCCAGCCTACGAGTGGAACTTCAGCGACGTAAACCCGCCCGTCCATGCCTTCGCGACGCTCTTCCTGTACCGGACCGATCAAGCGCTCAAGGGCGAAGGTGATATCGAGTTCCTCAAGCGATCTTTTGCCAAGCTGACGCTGAACTTCAGCTGGTGGGTGAACCGCAAAGACCGCTTTGGCAGGAACCTTTTCGAGGGAGGCTTTCTGGGACTCGATAACATCGGTGTCTTCGACCGCAGCGCTGCCCTACCCACGGGTGGCTACCTCGAACAGGCAGACGGCACGGCATGGGTGTCAATGTTTTGTCAGAACATGCTCGAGATCAGCGTCGAGTTGGCAGCCCACGACTCCTTCTTCGAAGACATGGCTATCAAGTTTGCTAACCATTTCCTTTGGATCGCCCACGCCATGAATCAGGTGGGACCAGATGGCATGTGGGACGAAGAGGATGGGTTCTACTACGATGTGTTACGCCTTCCTGACGGCAGTGCAACCCGACTTAAGGTCCGCTCCATGGTGGGTTTGTTGCCCTTGTGCGCCACCACGGTGATTGAGCCCGAACAGCGCGAACGGGTACCACGCGTGATGCAAGCTCTGCAGGAGCGCTTGCGGCACATGCCCGGACTCCTCGAGACCATTCATGCGACCGGACCGGGACATTACGGGTATGGCGAGCGCGGCATTGCTGCGTTGGTGAATCCGGAACGATTGCGCCGAATTCTTACCCGCATGCTCGATGAGAATGAATTCCTCAGTCCCTACGGCATCCGGGCGCTCTCCCGCTACCACGCCGATCATCCCTACGTCTTCAATGTCGGTGGCCAGGAATATCGGGTGAATTACCTCCCGGCGGAATCCGACACCGGCATGTTCGGTGGAAACTCTAACTGGCGCGGTCCGGTTTGGATGCCGGTGAATGCACTGCTGATCCGTTCCCTGTTGTCGTTCTATCTCTATTACGGAGACAGCTTCAAGATTGAGTGTCCGACGGGCTCGGGCAACCGGATGAATCTATTCGAAGTGGCCCGGGAAATTTCCAATCGATTGACGAGGATCTTCCTGCGCGATAAGTCTGGCCGGCGACCGGTGTACGGAGGTACCGAGAAATTCCAGACCGATCCTCACTGGAAGGATTACATCCTGTTTTACGAATACTTCCACGGAGATAACGGTGCGGGCTTGGGAGCTAGCCATCAGACCGGATGGACTGGTCTGATCGCGAAACTGATCGAGCTTTTCGGCCGGATCGACGGAGCGCAGCTCCTCGACGCCGGCAAAGCAGGCGCATTTGCCAGGAAAGAAGCGGCGCTAGACAAGCGGGTCGCGTGACCGAATTCGGGGCCACGGCACCGAGGAGATGAAGTTCGTCGGCCTAACCCCAAGGGCAACAAGAAGTATGAACAGCAGGTCACCGTGATTTTATACAGAGCATCGGACAGGAGTTGCCGATTGCACATCGGCAAAACCCATGCTTTCGCCGTAGCTCTGGCCATCTTCGTATTCGTGGGTTCAACTGCGAATTCCTCGGCTCAGCTTCCGACATCTGCGCCACCTCCGCCAGCCAAAGCTGAGCCTACAACACCAATCGATCCGCTCGGACGCGCAACTCCGCGTGGTGCGGTGATGGGATTGCTGAAGTGCACCGAAAGCGAAGACTACGAGACCGCCGCTCGCTACCTGCAACCAACTCCGGACCAGGACACGAATCTGGTACAGCGAGCCAAAGAGCTTTACTCGTTGCACGGGAGGTTCAAAGGCAACATCGGCTTGTTGAGTGACGATCCTAATGGCTCGGTTGAACCTGGACTTCCGCCCGGCGAAGTGCGTGCTGGCGTCTTGGCGGTGGGCAGTACGACTGCGGACGTTATCCTGGTGCGGGTGAATGATCCGGAGTCAGGGAACATCTGGCTCATTTCAAAAGAGACGGTTGCGAATATTCCGAAGCTCTACGCCCAGATGAAAACCGAAGCGCCGGCGTTGGCCGACCGAATCGTTCCTGCCGCGTTGACCGGTCGGCGTTTGCTGCGAATGTCGCTGGCGCAATGGCTCGAGTGGCTTCTTTCGATACCGATTTCGTGGTTGCTGGCTTGGCTGGTGGCGTTCCTGCTGAGCGTGCCCGAGCGGATCCGGCACAAACTGCAGAAACTTCCTTTCCGACCTGTGTGGGAGACGCGACATGCCATGCCCCTCAAGTGCATCCTTGCGATCCTGCTGCACGCCGTCTTCGTCTATCTGCTCGGACCGCCCCTTTTGTACCGCGTCTATTATTTTCGTTTCCTGGCAACCCTTCTGGCGGCATGTTTCGTATGGCTTGTAAGCACAATCACAGATCGCAGCTTCGAACACGCGTTGAACCGGACGCGAACGCAACACGGGGGCGGGGAGTCGATCCTCATCGTGATGCAGCGACTCACTCGCGTCGTGCTGCTGATCATCGCTTCGGTCGCCGCGTTGAGCCTATTTGGGATCAACGTGAGGACGACGCTCGCCGGCCTCGGTATCGGGGGACTGGCGATAGCTCTGGCCGCGCAAAAAACACTGGAGAACCTCATAGGCGGGGTTTCATTGCTGATGGACAAAGCTGTGCACGTCGGCGACTTCTGCCAGATCGGCGGTCAACTTGGAACTGTCGAAGATATCGGGCTCCGTTCCCTGAAACTGCGAACCCTCGATCAGAATCTGTCGGTCGTTCCTAATGGATCGCTGGCTCAAATGCAATTCGAAAACATGGCGCGCCGCAGCAAATTGCTTATCAACCAGACTTTCTCGCTGCGAATTGAAACTCGAGCCGAACAATTACGGTTCGTGGTGGACCGCGTGCAGAGCATGCTGGACCAACATCCAGCGATCGAACCCAAGACCTGCAGAGTGCGGGCGATGAATTTTGTCGGCGCCGCTTATCAAATGGAGCTGTTCGCCTATGGAATGACGGGCGATTGGGCACAATTCACCGCAATTCGCCAGGACGTGATCTTGAAAATAGCAGAAATTGTCGAAGCTTCCGGTACTCGGTTTGCGGCGCCGACACAATTGACATACCTGTCCAGAGACAAAGGCATCGATGCGGAAAAGGCAAAAGATATTGTGGGTCGTGTGACCGAACTCCGGGCCCGCGACGTCGTTAAATTTCCCGGCGAAGCCCAAACCGGCACGGAATAATCGCCCTCCGGTCCGACCTCGCATGGCTCGTAGGCAGCTTGACAGCTGCATTCCGCCTAGAAGAAGAGGCTGAGTATCAGGCCCAACTGGTTCAACTGCTGATTTGGGCTTTTCCCGGTATTGTTCTGGTGCTCGTAGTACGGATTAAACTCAACACGCTTGCCTATCGGAAACATGCACCCAGCGTAGATTGCGGTGTCACTCCATTTGTTGTATTGACTCTCGTAAAAGGGCTCCACGCTGGCATACGGAGCAGGGTGGTACGAGTGAATCGTGAGCCGTTTTTCGATCTGCAAACGGTTGCGATAGCGCCACGAGAATTTGCCACTCTTCCAATCGAGGTCTGCGCGGTTCCGATCAGAAAACAAGAATCTCGCCTTCAACGGAAAGTTAAAGGTTGCGACTGGCTCAATGCGGTTTTCTGCCGGCGCGTTCGGCGAAGGCAGATAGCGGTAGCCAATCGCAAACACCAGGGGCCGGGATTTGGAGTCGTCCAGATCGAACCGTGTAATTTTCTTTAGCCTGAGCAGCGGCTTCAAATAGAACTCGATGCTGGGGCCGATCTCGGCTTGGGTCGGATCCCCGCCCTCTCTAGTCTCTTTGGCCTGGAAGCTCAAACGCACGTCTGGAGTCAACTTGTAGTACGCGTCGATCTCGGGCAGGAATTCGTCGACTTGCGCGCGGGCGCATTGTCCGAGCGTCGGTATGAGCAGAGCTAACCCAAGCCACAAGTTTCGAAGGTCAATCATCTGGTTTCGTGACTCGCTCGAAAGAGGCCTCTCGACCCGGCTTCGAACAGTTTGAGGTTTCGTCTTCGTTGGCTAATCCACTACGGTCTCTTGTCGATGACAACTCTTGCTCGCGACGGGTAGAGCAAGAACCCAGTCCTTTGCAGAGGGCATTCCATGCCGCTGATCCGTTTGTGCACTCCGCTTTAAATGGTGGCCTATCCTGGAGAGGATCCAGCGGATTACTCCAAAACCCATTATCAATAGTTCCGTTCGCCGCACAACTAGCATTTTTGACAGGCGCAGACAACCCCTGTTCTACCAGCTACTACTTAGCCGAAACGAGAAAAGAGAAACTCGGCAGGGCGATACTCGCAGCCGAAAAGACGTTTTGTTGATGTACTTTTTCAACACCCACGCCTAGTTTCGTCAACAATCTCTCCTCGTTCGCAAATGCTCTCGACCAGCTCCTACAGCATTCTCTGTAGCGCAGATTTGCTCGGTCCTCTAGCGAATTTTGCGCGTATTACTTAGCTCGGGAGTCTAACTGACAGAAACACAGCTTTGCTTTTTGGCACTCAATTTGCCTCTCTCGTGACTGGGAGGACGGCATGCTAAAAGTGAACATGGATAGTGTTGGTGAAGCCGCCATTGTCGAGTGCGAGGGCACCATCAGCGGTGGTGATGAAGCCCTTCAGCTGTACGATGCGGTCACGAGGCGGGCAGCGGATCGTGTGATCGTAATAGACCTCTCAAGAGTAAGCGTCACTGTGGACAAAGGTTTGAATATGTTGTTGTTCCTGCAACGCTGGGCACGCCATCGTGGCATTCAACTTGAATTGTTTAATCCATGTCCCTCTTTAAGACGTGAGCTAGAGCATGCTATTTCGCCCTACGAGCTTGAGTTCGTCTCTCTAGGCGAGGTCATGGCTGTGTTGATAGATGCGGCAAACCGTCAGACGCTGGCTGCCTGATTCGTCCCCGGGTATACCTATCGCCAGCGGAAAATTTCAGGCTACGTGCGCCTACAGCACGTCAGAGGATCGGTACCCCACGGCCGCTCAGTTCCTTCATGGCCCGTCGGCATGTTTCGTTGGCTTGAAGGGTTGCTTCTAAACCCTAATAGTTCCTGTCCGCGGACGGGTTTGGACCGTCCTCCCAGTAGATTCTGGGCATATCTGTCTCGACCTTACGGTCCGGGCCAGCCTTCAGGTTGGTCGTAGGACTGGTACTTGAAGTTGCCTATTGTCCTGGCTGTCGAGCCGTCCTTTACAAGGCTTCGACCACTACCCATGGTAATGAACGCGCGGCCTTCGTGTGTCCCAATTTGTTGGCGTTGTCAGCAAACGACGCGTTTGTCGGTGGTAATTCCGGCGCTCCAACAAGTCTTCCAAGAAGCGTGAGCGGACCTTCGGTAACATTGCTTTGGGACAACGACGGGAGCACCGTTCCAAGTGGATACTTGAGGTACAGAGGTAAAGACAATGTCAATAGTATCGGCCCGTCCGCAAGAAACCATCAATAATCTCACCCTCGCAGACCTCCTGAAACCGATGCAGTTCAAGACGGTGCTTCTCGTGGCGTGCGGTCTGAAGAATTGCGAAATAGCTGAGTTCCTAGGTGCGCGGGAGCAGGTCATTAAGAATGTGCTCGCAGATGTTTACCATCGCACAGGCTGCTGGAACAGTGGCGAACTCGTCCGCCGTTACTTCCGTGAGGTAGCAACCGGTCTTTTGGAACTTGGACGGATGCAACGAGAATTGGCAGAGCTTGAGGCTCGCACTGGACAACATCTTTCCGCGTTACTAGATGACCAGCTTCCGTACATCAACTGACGGCGTCGTCGCAATTCAGTGCATAGATAGTTGATGGAGACAAGACAGTACGCTCAAAGCCCCGTCAATGCATTCGCTCCGCTGACTATTTCTCGAATGCAAAAATGCGCTTCCAGTCGTCCTTCATGCTGATCACGATCCAGGCATTCTTTGTTGCTTCTGTCAGCAGTGCCTCGGAGAACGTACCTACACTGGTGTTCGGAAGCCCTCTTGCAGGGCCATAGGCGTACTCGCGCTTTGCATCGTCATGAAGGACGAGCATCATCAGCCGGGCTCCATCACCCGCCTGCGTCTATTCCAGCATCTGTGCATCGCCCGACTTCAAATCGGCAGTTCCGGAGTTCCCGAAGGCAGCCTGCGGCCGCTTGCCGATGAAGAGGTTGATCCCGATGGCTTTGCCGGGCCCATCGTCAACGAAAAATGGCTTCGGCTCCCGCATGAGTACCGGCTTGCCATTTGTATCGACGTACGTCGTTGCGATGCTGGATCCTACGACCTGCTCGGGCGGAACGCCATAGACCTTCTCGCTGTAGACGCGGATAAACTCCTGGCCGCCGCCCGAGAGGATATACGTCCTGAAGCCGTTGCCGCGCAGATACTCCATCACCTCCAGCATCGGCTGATACACGAGATCGGTGTATGGCCGGTCGAAACGTGGGGCTTTGGCCGTCGCGAGCCAGTCTTTTACGAGCCCCAGGAACGCCTCCGTGCTCATCCCCGAATGGGTCACCGCGACGATCTGCATCCAATCCGCCTCAGTGAACTTGCTCATCGCCGCGTAGTCGCGCGAAAGTACCGTCTTGAATGGCTCCGTCTGTTTCCATTCAGGATGGCTCGGAGCCATCTCACCCAAGCGCGCAAGCGCAAATGCGGCCTGCCCGTACAAGGGATGTTCCGTCCAGAGCGTGCCGTCCTGATCAAACGTCGCGATGCGATCTGCTGGCTCAACATACTTGGAACTTGATTTGTCGGTCGTGTCCCGTACGAAAGCAAGAACCGCCGCCTTTGCAGGCCCATCATTCCAGGATGGCAGAGGGCCTTCTGCAGCTCTGGACAGTCGGCTGGTGGCTCCTAGGACCGCAACCGCTGCCGATCCCTTCATCAAATCTCTACGAGTCAGGTCGATAGCGTTTCTCCTTGCACATATATTTTCACCTTCAGAGTTCATTTCATCGTCGTGGCCGTACGGAATGACGGGCACGCCGCGTCCGCCCTGGGAATAAGCTCTTGCAGAAAGACAAAGAGATGAGCCTCCAAATTAAGAAGACACAAACCTAGAACGCTGCTGAAATGTAGGGAACTAGCAGAAGTTACAGTCAGCGGGAAATTAGGGGAGCCCGGAATAAGTAACGTCGTAGTCAGGTCATGACACTCCCTCGAAAGACGCGCCTAACTCGTTTAGAATCAGTGAGCCTCAGCAGCGCGTTTTTCATTCCCATGGGTGCGCCGCAGGCCCATCTGAACTCGGTCGAAAGTCGCGCGTAACCTGTTTGGAATCAATGAACCGTAGCAATGAATTTCATCCCATGGGTGGGCCGCAGGCCAGCCCCAACCCTGTTAATGAATGAGAAGGTCATAAGAGTCAAGGCCGACGTGGCGGCCCTCCTTAATTTATTTTCCGACGTTAGCATAGACGTCCGATGGTGACTTGCGGGGCTGTCAAGGGCGCCGCCGAAGGGGGCGTTCATCTTGACCCTTGACAGCCCCGCAAGTCACTTCACAATTGAGCTGGGAACGAAGCGAAATGCAGTTCAGTTGAGCTTCGTTCCTTAGTGGAGGGGTTTCCGCTCTTTGTTCTTTCTCCGGCCTCCTCGTGGGCATTCCCACTCCGTCGCATCGTTCTGGCATTCTCCATCATCATCGTTTCGTTTCGGTCACAGAACATTCTGGATTTGCTTCGAACCAAGTCCTCTGGGAAACTCTGGCCGACGCCACCCCACCGTTGCCATGCTTCTATCCGCACTCTGAATGGGCCGCTTAAGGGCCCGGTGCAAGTTGGGGTTCGATCTAAATACCAGGTCCATCACTGCCGTGATGAACCTGGTATTGTTGGGGCTGCCATCTATGGCGAGATCTTCATAGACCAGCGCTCATTACGCAGTCACCCGAACAAGGCGGTGGATGTCGTTGTCTGCCAAAGCTTCTGCATCGACTCTGGTTCTCGCTTCATCAACTCCGATTCTGCCCTCCGAAACCAATCGCTTGGAATCGTTGCGGCGTGTTTTCCCCTCCCCCGCCCGGCTACGCAGCCGCCGCTATCGGCACCGACGGAGCATGGTGCAGCGGCTCATACACCTCTCCACTCACCCACAGCCGGTGCAGCAACACCGCCAGCTTTCGGGCCACCGCCACCGCCGCTCTCTTCTTCGCATTCTTCCCACCACGCTCGCAGAGCCGCAACCCATATCGTCGTAGGTCCGTGTCCGGTCCGAACCGTCCCAAGATATACTGCGCGCTTCCCACCAGCAGCTTTCCTGCTTCGGCACCAATCCCAGGTACGGTCCCACATCCCGACTCTTGGCGAATCGTTGCGGATTCTCCAAGGTCCATACATAGGCCAGCGCCGTGATCGGCCCCACCCCTTTCACCTGCTGCAATAACGCCGTATGCCCATACTTCTCCCCGCCCAGCTCTTCAATCTTTTTGTCGTACTCCTTAATATCAGCACTCAGGATTGCTGCCAAACGCACTCAGGGCAGCAGCGCTTTGCGGATTTCCACGGGAACGGTTTCTTCTCCCTTGTGTGCGAAGCTCCGGCTGGAACACTTAGGTAGCCGCGTGCCCATGCTCTTGACCAGCCTCGGGTGGTGTTGATGATCTCCGTCCGCGCTGCCACCAAGGCATCGCGCGCTCGCAGCATCACCAGATCCTGCCGCACTTCCCGACTGCGGTGCGGGATCGGATACAACGACTCTGGGTCCACCCGTCCCAAGCGGGCCAGCTTATTCGCATCGATCCGATCATTCTTACGCTTGCGACGCTTCGATTCCCTCCATCAACAGCGGGTTGGCCACCAGCACTTCGTGCCCGCAACCGCGGATGACTTCCTGCACCCAAGCCGAGTGTGTCCCCACCTCCACCACCACCCGCGCCGCATTCAACCCTTGGAAGAAGGTGGCAAAATCCTCCTGCCTCGTCCGCAACTGTCCTTCCGCCAGCGTTTCTCCCTCCAGTCCCAAAATGCAGTAATGGCTCCCGTGGTCCCCTAGATCCACTCCCACCGTCAGACGGTCGAGATTGGGGCGAAGCTCACCGCTCTGATGCTCTTCTCCGGCGCGCTCCTTGCTGCCACCTTTTTCCGATTGAGAATCCGCCGCATATGGCGGTTGCCCTTGGGGCGGGCGGTGGACCGATCTCGGCCAAGATCTGCTGTGCCGAATTCACGCCGAAACCGGGCACCTCCGCCAGTCGCTGCACAGCATCCTGGTACGGGCGAAGCAAACTCGCCATCTCTTGGTCCAGTTGGCCGATCTGCTGCTCGATCCCTTGCAACTCTTCCAGTACCATCTTCAGCAGCCGACGGTAGACGGGGTTGAGATCGACAAGCACCCAGCGCGTCACACAACTGTTCGCTCTTTTTATGTACGTCAATTCCCGCTATCCTGTAAGACATAAGCAGACTTAGTTGTCGTGACTTGGTTACCTGAAAGCGAGGCGCTGAAAAACGAGAATCGCATGTGGGGTTGTCTGCAAACTAAACTCAGACGGACAGCGACAATTCCATTTGCTTTGGCTGCAGGCGCTGGTAAACATGTCTGCTGAGGAATGTTCGCACGAACTCGCTCACCAATCGCGATTCGCTTTCTGTTCTGGTAATCACGCACGTTTTGTAGCGCAATGAAGCATCGGAGAGCGGCTTTACCACGACACCCTCAGTCTTAGAGTCGGTATCCGTAGGTTGGGTGAGGATGGCTACGCCTGCGTGCTCAGATACCAAGTGAACCGCCTGTTGGACCGTAATGATATGGTGCGCTTGTTTCAGAACGATTCCCTCAATTTGCGCTGCTCCCATGATAGCGTCATGGACGACCGGGTGAATTCGTCGTGCGAATAGAATCCACTCATCTCTCTCCAAATCCTGGAGCGTAATCTCTTCCTTTTGGGCCGCTGCGTGTGACTGTGGGAGAGCCACATAAAGCGGCGTCTGAGCGAAGGCCACGGTCGTAATTTTAGAATTTTCGAGCGGCGCTGTCACAAATGCCAGATTCAGTTCGCCAGCCATAACACTTCGGATCAACTCGGTTGAGAACTCGCTGACGAGTTGAATCCGAAGCTTTGGATAGTGGGGTAGACGCAGCGCAAGAATGGCCGAAACCCACGCTTGATCGAGGTCGGGCGAGTGCCCAACAGTCAAAACGCTATCGATCCCCTCGCGGGCTGCCCGCCCGAGTTGAACCGCACGGTCAATGTGCAAGAGCGCCGAACGAGCCTCTTGAACGAAGATGCGGCCGACCTCCGTTAGTTCCACATTCTTCTTGTTCGTGCGAGCGAAGAGATGGAATCTATGCTGTTTTTCGATCTCATTAATCTGTTTGCTGAGTGCAGATTGGGTGACGTTCAACCTGTCGGCGGCGCGAGTGAAATTCAGCTCCTCGGCCAAGATATTGACTGCCCGCAGGTGACGCACTTCGACCCCAGGGAACACAGCTCAAACTCCCTTCACCAAGTGGCAGAGATTAGTTATTGCCCTACATCTAGTCAAGGAACCAGGAGTGGGGAAAAGTATCAAGAAAGAATTATTTTTGCCAATGGGCGGAATGCGCCTCTGGACAAGGAGAATGCTTGACACTCACTAGTCGGCATGACACGATTTGTACTTCTGGCCATCTAATTTGTGAGTCAGGTTGATGCCCTCTCAGATGTCCAGCCGCGAGTTGAACCCGGAGTGGGTTCTTTCGAGTTTTATCCCCCCTATCGCGGCTTCCCAGCACGAGATAAGCGAATTGATTGTCGTCGCGCGGCGCCTGTGGCCACGCATTCAGGCTCACGCGCATAGAAAGCAGCCGGCGAAGAACTCTGATGAAGCGCTTGCCTTTGCTTCTGAGGTTTGGGAAGGAGTGTTGCGCTCGGTCGCGAAAACGATTCACCGGTCCAACGGGAGAAACTGGCAAATAAAAAACATGGAAGCCTATCTCTTTGGTGCTTTCCATCATCGGTTCAACCGCGCTCTAAAGAAGGAGCGCAGAAGACTACAGGCCATTCAGCATCTTTCTTCGAGTCGTGATCTGGAGCGCTTGCGGCAGGCTCACGATTCGAAGGCGGTACGCGATCTGGAGCAATCGATCCAGCTCAAAGAGGCCGTTGGGAACATGGATGAGTGGACCCGCAAAGTCTGGGCTGCTCGACAGTACGGATATTCGTGGAAGGAAATCGCAACACAACTGGGCCTGACCGAACCCCAGGTCAAACTTCGATTTCGTTATGCAATCGGTAAGCTCCGCGCTCGACTGGGCGGCGCTACGTGATTGTTGCGTCGAGCTAGGGTGGTTTGCATTGATTGGTCGCGTTACAGTTGGCTTTTCTATTGTGAGACGAATTCAACTGGAAGCAGGCAGGTTCTGAAGGCAAAAGAAGAATTCAACGGCGCAGAAAAGCGGATATTGGATCTACTGGGGAGGGGTTTATCCCGACATTTCCCAAACCCGCAACGTGTCGGGTGTCCCGACTCTGCGGTGCTCCGAGGCATAGCCCTTCACAAAGTGCCACTATCAGAGGCGGATCGTTGGCTCGATCATTTCAGCTCCTGCAGCCCGTGCTTTCAAGAGTTCACACAGTTTCGTAAGCAGGCAGTGGATCGACGGCGTATTCGGATTTGGCTTGCTGCTGCGGCGGTTTTCATCTTTGCGATAGCGGGATGGTTCTGGGTGCGATCTCGGCCGCAAGTGCAAACTGCGGCGGTTGTGGTTCTCGATTTGCGTGGTCGCGCCACAGTACGCGGAGAAAACCCACCGGAGACTGGTCAACCGCCATTAGAGGTTCCTCGTAATGCAAGGAGTCTGAACCTGGAGTTGCCAATTGGAAGCAACGAGGGGGCATACGATGTTGCGCTGCTCAATCCGAGTGGCACTGAATTTTTCCGCACGAGTGCTATGGCTAAACTCGAAGACCACATTGTGGTCCTGAGAGCTGATGTTGATCTCGCGGGCGTGTCTCCGGGTTCGTATTTCCTCGGCTTGCGCCAGCGAGGCACGGAGTGGATGCGATTTCCTATTCGCGTGCTCTGAAGCCACATTCCAAGACTGCTCAGAATATCTAGCTAGAGGAGAACGCCTTCGTGGTCACGACGAGTCCGACATTTAACGAAAGGTGTCTGGGGGTTTTCGCAGTATCCGCCGCACCAACCCTGGAAGGCGGGACAACTCCCCCAACCGAGCTAACGAGCCCAGCAAAAGTCACCTTTGCCATCAAGCTCAACACACACTCATTTTATGCTGCCGCTCGTGCCGCTTCTAGAGACACAGTTTCAAAAAGGTAAATCAGACTTGCGACTCAGGCAGAGGCATTCCGCGATTACAAAGCATTCGCCAACTCGATCGCCGTTTCGAGTTGTGTGTCTCTTCCTTCTTTCAAAGCATCTCGCGAAAGTTCAATAGCGAACTTTGGGACGATCCCGTTGTTCTCAATCATCCGTCCTTGCCAAGTCAAGTAGGCTGCAACTGGCAATCCTAAAATATACCCGTGGCCCACCTTGTATGCGCTACCGCTCAATAGACGGCCGGGTGTCTTCGTTCCAACAATGGTCGCCAGATTGTTCTCCTCAGCGAATGCTGAGACCATCTCGCCGGCGCTCGCGGTGTGCTCGTTTACCAACAGCACCACTCGACCGTGGAACCGTTGCCGTCCGAGTCCTTCGGTGACCACGAGGATAGATTTCTCAACCAAGGCGTATCGAGCCGCTAACCATATGAGAGTCGCCTTGTGGGACGGAATCCGTCCGAACCTAGTCAATTCCTCACGGCGATAACCGCGCTCACGACGTTTCCGCGTGAGGCTGTAGCCAACCTCAACTCTTGCGGGCGTCAAATAGCCCATCAGGCGTAGCCCGCCGATTCCTCCTCCAGTGTTTCCTCGAAGGTCCACGATGAGTCGGTTACAACCGTCCAGAGACCCAATAGCACGATCAATATCTTTCGCAACGTCAATCCCGATCACGCCTGGGAACATAGCGACTTTGAGCAGACCAATTTCATCGCTCAACCTTTCAGCGTGTACGGCTTCGGGGGAGGTCACCGGATGTGTCTTTGACTTGAGCAAGGGCAGTTGGACTTTAGCCCTCTGCTGTCCTCCATGGAGTTTCTCGATCAGTAGGTTCACCGACTCGCCGACCGAAAATGTTAGATCATCTGGAGGTCGAACGTCCCGCTCGCCGTTGCCAAGTAACAAATCTCCAGGCCGTATCCCCGCAGAATAGGCCGGACCTCCTTGGTGCACATCCTGAAACATCCAGCGTTCACTCCCATTCACAGCGATGCGCTGCATGGTTGCGTTGATGGCGTGCCGAGCTGGGATGTTTCGCATTCCGGTATGTCGGAAGCCCGTGTGGCTAGTTTTGAGCTCAGCCACTAGGCTCTGAACTTCCTTCTCGAATGTCTCCGGTTCCGCGGACGCGAGAATGTGGTCCCGACGGTTTTTAGCCAGCGCGTTCCAATCCACTCCATTCATAGAGGGATTGAAGTGCTTGGTTTCTACCAAGCGACAGACCTTGTCGCAAATCTTTGTGCGCTCTTCGAGAGTCAACCTCACTGTTGTTTGATCCCAATCGGTGCGGAGGTCTCCCCAACGGCGACAAATGCCGCCCAATAGAATGGGCTCACCTGCTCACCATACTTTGCCAGCAAGTCCAACTTGGCGTCTCTAAGAGCCGAACCTGTGTCCTCGCCTCGACCCAGTCGCGAGTAGAAGCGATCCATCAGCGCACTCGCGAAAGTGTCGTCGGCGCTCCATAAACTCGCAACGACCGATTTTGAACCTGCTGCCAAGAAAGCTTCCACCAGACTGCTAACACCTTCTTGTCCCTGTAGTTTGCCCACGCCCGTATCGCAAGCGGATAGCGTAGTCAGTTCGGCATTCAGTCGTAATCTGATGATCTCGCGTACTTGCAGGAGTCCATCATCACCAGATTTCGGGTCCGTTCCCAAAACCAGTGCGGAGCGCTCCGGATACTGGGTATCTGCCAACCCGTGGACCGCCAGGTGCAACACGCGGAACTGGTCAAGCGGTTCCTTCTTGAAGGCAGTTTCCGTGGCGTCTTTACCTAGCAAGATGACCGCGTCCGATCCGACAATTTTACCGATTTCCTTGACCTCTTCCCGAGTTTGAGGAAGATCTTGAAGCCGCATCCCGGAGAAGTCTGCCACGCCACGAAGAACCCGTCCTCGGACGGTGGCTGGAGCCGGAATTGTCCTACCAGCTCCGCCTTGATTCTCGTAGACAACATCACCTACACCGAGAAATGGGCGCGCCGCGTTTTCGTTCTTGCTGGCCCGACGCAAAACATCAAGGATCGTTCCAGAAGGCACGTAGCTTACGACGCGAGACTTCAACAGATACTCGCCCTGGTTATCGCGCAGCGCTTCGAATGGAAGGAGGTTCAAGGAGCCGTCCGGCGCAATGATGAGCGTTGCTGCTGTCTTCGCTTCGGGGATCGGTTCCAGGAGAGCCCCGAAAAGACGTTTCGAGGTTTCAACCCCCGCGCCCTTTGCCCGTACCTCGTCGACAAATTGCTCCGCTATTGTTTCGATTTCCTTCCGCCCAATCGGTAACGCTTGAACGTGTGCGCCCCGGTGCGTCACCGAAATACAGTAGGAGATAGGATCATCCAGCACGTACTCCAGGAGCACTTCACCTGGATGCAGGTCGCTTTCTACCGTCGTCAACGCTGCTGGCCGCACAGGAAGTCCTTGGGTGGGAACGTCTTCTCTGGTCGACGCCAGGCCCAGCCGTCGTTCGTATTCAACGAGGTTGTCCAGCAATTGCTCTCGTTCAGGAGCGCTGTTGGTCTCCATGAGTCGGGCCTGGAGACCTGCAACATCGCCTTCCAGCGCGGCTGTCTGATCTGATTCCGTTGCGGGCAGCGCCTTTCTATCTTTAAGAGCCCATGCGAGAGTTCGGCCTCGAACGCGTTCGAGAACTGCGAACGCTCCGGGCGCGCCACCGTTCTTGGTGACAAGTTCAAAGTGTCGAAGGTAGGTCTCGCTCATCGCTGCGGCCACGGAACTGTTCCAATATGGTTCATCGACGCTGATGAGCATTCCCTCTATCACGTCTTCCGCCTGTTCGTAGAGAGCATTTGCTTCGACAAAGTTCCCACGACGCGCCTTCAAATCAGCGAGCATCGTCAAGTTTCGAGGCACGTAGTAGCGATCACCAACCCTCTGGCTTGCGGCCAGACCCTGAGTGGCACGCGCGTCCGCAGCCGCAAGATCTCCGGCATCACGATAAATTTGCGCCAGCTCGAACATGGCGTCGGCTTCCATCCGGTAGAACTGAGCTTGGGTCGCGAATTGGCCGGCATCTTCCAAATACTTCACCGCTTGCTGTCGGTCACCCTTCTGTGCCGCCAGTTTTCCGAGAAGAATCCGCAATTGCGCCGCGTGGCCCCGCTTCTCTTGTGATCGCGCTTTGGCGAGTGCATTCTCAAGTACCACCTTTGCATCGTCGGTTCTCCCGAGCGAGACTAGGGCTTGAGCTTTTCCTTCATAACCCATGAACGGAAGCCCACTGTCAGGATCAGTCTCCGCCAGATTGATAGCTCTTTCGAAGAATTTCAGCGCTTCCGCGTGACGATTGACTTCTTCGAAGCCTCTGCCAAGCAATTCTAGGAAGCGTACTTGGCCGGCGGTGTCTCCGTTCGTCATGGTGGAAAGGAGCGCGCCACCCAGAAGTCTGGCCGCCCGTCCGGGATTCCCTTCTAGGAAACCGATCAGACCCAATTCGCCAGATGCCCTCGTCACCCATTGATCCTCGCCCAAACTCTTTGCAATGTCCTGTGCTTCTAGCCAGTCACGCTTTGAAGCTCGGTAGTCGATCTCGATGTCCGTGTAGCCCTTCGCGATCAGGCACCAAAGCCGCAATTTCTTGTCACTCTGGACGATGGGATTCTGCAGTTGTTTATTCAAGAAACGTGAAAGGTCAACGAATGACATTGTTTCCGCTTCGGATCGAAGCCAGCCCACCTTAGCGTGAAGTTCATTTCGCGCATCACCCCGCTCCGAGAACAGCTTCTCAGTTCTGGCATAGAGCGGGGCAGCTGCGGGTCCGTTATTTAGAAAGTAGAAACGGTCCGCGGCTTTGAGCAATACCTGAGGGTCTGCCGACTCTTGCACATCAGTGGAGGTGAGGCGAATCTTAGTCGCTTCTCGACGGAATGCGGTGACGACGTAGTAGGAGGCAATAGTGAGGACTAGCACCACGGCGGTAGCAAGCCCCGCTCGTATTGAGACACGTCTGCCCATACGGAAACCACATAAATGTGGAATCTACGACGTGGTCGCGACGAGGCGGTGCAAGACGATGGCGATTGCGGACTAAAACCCGAAACCTCTAGATAGTCTCTCAGTTTGGGAATAAAAAATAAAGCGGATGAACTCGAAACCGTCCATCGAGCGTTTTGACGGAGATAAGGCCGACCAAGGTGCGAGACCAGACGTATGTTCCCCGATGCATTCGTCGAAACCGAGGAAGTGGGTTGGTTTGGAAAGGAGAAGCCTCATTGGGAAGGAATCTGCCGCCGTATAGTCAGCCACGAGAATTGATGCGCGGCTTCCCACAAGCTGACTTGAACGAAGCGGCTAGCGCGGCGGACGCTTTCGCCTGTTTGTTGCGCGGGGGGTAGAGGTGATCTGAGCTAGTTTGTGTTGCAGAGGAGGAACTCTCTGTGACCCAAGCATGATCTGCCGTAGATGAGGAACTGGAGCCTCGCAACTACGCTTCGGCCACCACCCGTTGCTACATCCGCACCGCCGAGCACTTCGCCCGACATTTCCATCGTTCTCCGGATCAACTCAGCCCGGAGCATATCCGTCAGTATCAGGCGGCGATGTTCCGCGAGTGGAAGTTGGCGCCGAACACCGTGACCCAGCGAGTGGCGGCGTTACGGTTCTTTTATGTTCAAGTGCTGAAGCGGGGCTGGAGGGTCGCCGAGACGCCCTATCCGAAGAAGGTTCTGCATCTGCCCGAGATACTCAGCCAGGAGGAGGTCGCGCGTCTGATTGATGCAGTAGAGTTTCCCTCCCACCGCATCCTACTGATGACTCTCTACACGTTACGGTCTCTTGGTTGCCACCCCGAGTCCCGTAAGTGCTACTATTATAATTGTTGGGGAGCGTTAGGTTCGAATCCTATAACGCCCGCCAGTAACCAACTGCTGTTACTGAGGTTATCCCCGTCTTCCTTCCGGCCTGTCCCTGACCGATTGCGCCTGACTTGGCAAGCCGCAGATTCAGATTGGAGTTTCGGGCAGAACCCAGCCGCAACTTTCACGATGCGGAAGGTTTTATATCAAGTGGAATTGAGTAAATCGGCCAGAGATCTCTCAGGGATCTAAAGATGAGGAAGAAGTTGAGCGCTAACTCCGGAAAGACATTCTCGAAAACCATCCCTGCATCTAATCACAAGAGGTTCCCTTTGAAGGCATTGATCGCGTGCTCGGTCCTACTTTGTGCCGCCGCAGTCCTGTTCGCGCAGGATCACGGTATCAGCGCTGGCGAAAAATGGATGGAATACGATTCGCAGGATGAAATGACCCTGGTCAAATCGTCCAGATTCGAACTCGAGGCCGATAATTCATTACCCGGAAGCCAGTCCACTCCGAAGGTCATCCTCTTCTGTACCGGCGGCAAGCTGACCCTGGCCGACTTTCGCCCGAACGCTGTGATTGCCCCGCCCAACCGTCCCGGCTTCTGGGGGCAGCCGCAGATGGAGGTAACCGTCCGCGTGGACAATTCCCACAGCAATCACGGTTGGAACTGGGTCAATGGCCACTTCCTCTCCATGGACAAAGGAACCACGCGCGAGATGCTCGGCGCGCAGGTATTCAAAGTAGAAATCCAGACTCCTCAGGGTCCGCAGATTGCAACCTTTTCGCCTGCGGGCCTCGATCTGGCCCGGGTTAAGAAGGCCTGCGGTCTAACTCCCCAAAAGCCTTAACCCTTCTTCTCATTTAATCGTTTCTTAATCGTGCGGTCACGTTCGTGGCGTAGCCTCGGCGAAAGGAGAAAAATTGCTCCGGGGGCGAGACGAGTTTCGTGCAGCTAGCCGACTACGTGTTCGGCCAAGTCACCAATGTCCGAATCGATCCTCGGAAACATCCACCTCGCGCTCAACTTCTTCTGGTCATATTCAAAACTTTAGGTCCGCAGTTCAAACCAATCTTGTGGAGGACGCTGTGAAACACTTGCGAAAGCTCTTGAGGTTTAGCGTAACCATGGTGTTGCTGTCTGTCGTCATGCCAGCGGTCATGACTGCTCAAATGAGTCAGGTAAAGACCGTCTGGGTCATACTGATGGAAAATCACAACTGGACTGGGAACAATTACGGCGCGAAATTCGGTGACCCGGATATTAAAGGCAACCTGCTAGCCCCCTACGCCAACGGACAGTTGCTGGATACGGCGGCGCACGCCGAGCAGTATTACAACCCGCCGGGGAACCATCCCAGCCAGCCGAATTATTTGTGGCTGGAAGCGGGGACCAACTTCGGTGTCCTCGCGGATACCCAGCCGGGCCAGCCCCAACTCTACACACACAAGCATTTGGTCAGACTTCTCGAGGATGCCGGCATTTCATGGACAGCTTACGCCGAACCTGACTTTGGCAGCCCGGTGTTTGACATCTGCCCGCTTGATTTCACCTACTTTGATGTTGAACATCTCCCCTTCGTGTATTTCAACGATGTGAACCATGCTTTGAATCCAAAGTCGGCCGAATGTATAAAGCACGTTAGGCCGTATTACCAATTGGCAACCGATCTAGCCAACCAGACCGCGGCGCAGTACAACTTCATTACGCCAAACCTTTGCCACGACGGGCACGAGGGCATTTCTCCCTGCGACGCGCTTGAAAGCAAAGACAACACGCTGCGAGGAGATACCTGGCTCAAGCAGAACGTGCCCCTGATCACAAATTCAGCCCAGTACAAGGAAGGTGGTGCTTTGTTCATCAGCTGGGATGAAGCTGAAGACAATGGGAATTTCAGCGACGGCCCGATTGGCATGTTTCTGCTTTCGCCGTTTGCCAAAGGGTGCGGCACGAAGGCGTACAGCAATTCCATTCACTATGACCACAGCTCGACTCTGAAGACGCTGCAGGAAATCTTCCAGGTCGGACCGCTGCTCAGGGCGGCCGCGAACCCCTTAACGAAGGATCTAAGCGACTTCTTTAGAAATAACGGAGAACAATGCGAGGAATGAGAACGAGTTTCGGAACTTGCCACGCAAAGTGAGTGGTGAGTGAGATGCGGGTAGCTTGGGTGAGCTGGCTCCTTCCGGCGCACCCACGCTACCCGATTACAGTTTCCCCTAATCGGCGCTCGCGGGATGTGACGCCGCGGCCGGCACAGACGCTCCAGAAAGCGTCGTCCACCCCCGCCGGGAAAGATCCCAAAAGATTAGATAGCCGGCAAGCGCCGCGATCAGCAACAGCACAACTCCCCACACCCACTGTTGGAACACCAGTTTGCCGATGCCGAATAGACACCCGTACACCAGGATGACTCCCATCACCCAGTTGAACGCATTGCCGGCCAAGTCACGCACCTCCGGGAGCTCGGGCACAAGGTAGGCAATATGTTTCCAGCCGTAGACTGTCGGATGCACTCGCTTGTAGAAGCCCACCAGCGTCTGCTGCGATTCGGGCTTGGTAATAAAGGTCGCGATCACCCACGCAATGGTTGTCACAAATCCCGTAATCAGCGCGGTCTTCGCGTAAACCAGTGCGGTGTTCCCGGAAAACGAAACGCGGCTCAACCCGATCGTCATGGCCGCCGCCACGGCCATCGCCGAAATCTCGCTCCAAGCATTAATCCGCCACCAGTACCAGCGCAAAATGTAAACGGCGCCCGTCCCGAAGCCAATATTCAACACCAGATCCCAGCCTTGATTGATCGAGGTTAACTGCATCGCGGTATAGCCGCTTCCCAGAACCAGTAGCACGGTGAAAATTTTGCTGATCGTTACGTAGTGCCGCTCGCTCGCCTCCCGCACGAAAAAGCGTTTATAGAGATCATTCACGAGATACGAACTGCCCCAGTTCAATTGCGTTCCAATCGTAGACATGAAGGCGGCGAGGAACGCCGCAACCATCAACCCGCGCAAAGCAGGAGGAAGATAATCCCGCAAGACCATGACATAGCCTTGCTCCGGGTTCTGCACAAAAGCCGCACTAGGATGAAGCCCCCCATTCGGCGAATAAACCACGACTGCCACTAAACCTGTAATCACCCAAGGCCACGGCCGCAGCGCGTAGTGCGCAATGTTGAACCACAGCGTCGCACCCAGCGAATTCTTTTCATCTTTGGCGCTGAACATCCGCTGCGCGACATATCCGCCGCCACCCGGCTCCGCCCCCGGATACCATGCCAACCACCACTGCATTCCCAGATACACAATGAAGGTCAGCACCGGCAAAGTCCAGAGCGCATTCGTGGTGAGTCCACGATGAAAGTCGGGCAAAAACGCCACCGGATTCGCGGTCTCGACTCCCGTCGCGCGAACATTGTTCTCGATCACCTGCAGATGCATTTGCAGAGCCTGCATCCCTCCAATCTTCGTCACAGCAACCCAGGCCAGCACAATAATCATGGTCATCTTCAAAGCGAACTGAAACAGGTCTGTGACCAACACGCCCCAAAGCCCACCAATAAACGTATAGAGTCCGGTGAACGGAATCAGGATGAAGATGCAGATCAGCACCGATGTATACCGGGGATCGCCGAGCGTATGCTGAAAAACGCGGCCGCCAATCGCCACTTGCAACACGCGCCCTTGAGCAATCACCGGACCGAGCAAAACCGTGATGATGCTGACCATGGCCTGCGTCACCCATCCCAGGATGAAGCAGTTCATAAAAAGCCCAAGATAGATCGCCTTGAACCCGCGCAGAAACGCCGCCGGCTTTCCCCCATAACGAAGCTCGACCAACTGGACGTCGGTCAACACTTCAGCCCGCCGCCAGTAGCGCGCAAAGAAGAAGACCGTCATCATGCCGCCGACGCACGATCCCCACCAGATCCAGTTCCCCGCGATGCCTTGCCGCGCAACCAGCCCGCAAACCAGCAGAGGCGTATCAGCCGCAAAAGTAGTAGCCACCATCGAAGTCCCCGCCAGCCACCACGAAACATCGCGCCCCGAGATGAAAAACTCCTCCGTGTTCCCGCTGGCGCGACGCCGGTAATAAAGCCCAATCAGCAGGTTGACCAGCAAATACCCGACGATGACAATCCAATCCGTAGAGGTAAGGGGCATGAGTTCTCCGTTTACCGGGACATTCTATCTGTTCACGCGTTGAGCGCCAGAGTAATCCTGCGATCATGGTGAGAAGATCTTGTAAGGAGTATGGACCAGAAGCGTAACTGGGTAGAGATTTGTGAAGACGGCAAGGCCGACGATGCCCTCCAACGAACTGGAGGCATCG
>CAWITE010000025.1:0-93964 GCA_963838905.1 uncultured Acidobacteriota bacterium | reverse complement strand
GAAGTGGTGTTTCCTATGCGCACTTGAACCAACGCCTGGACATCGCGAAAACCCTTGAGACTTGCCGTGATGGAATAGGTGCCCGGCATGATTACCGGAAACCGGTAAAGTCCCGTACGGTTTGTTCTTGCCGACTGCTCCACGCCGGTCGCAAGGTCGTTCCTGGCAACCACCGATGCGCCTGGCACTACTGCTCCACTCGGGTCTGTAACCCGTCCGCCAAGCGAGCCCGTCATCACCACATTCTGAGCGGTCAGCAACGCGCAATTCACCAACACGATCAAAACGCTGCCTATCGCCAGTCGATTGGCCCAGGGAAGCGTTTTCTCGCTTGGTCTAACGACGGATTCCCTTCTCGCCCTCGTCCCCACTGAGAATTCGCCAGAATCACAGGAAGTAATCTTGCCGCAGATCCGGAAACCTAGCTTCGTCTTAATGGCCACATTCGAGAACTCCTCCCTGCGCTAGGGATGCTCCTCCGCGCTACTCTGCTGCCGCATCGAAACGGAAAAAATAGCAAACTCTGCCTGGTACTACCAGCGAATCGTATTTATACGTGGTCAATGCCTGTAGCCATATATCGGTGGTCGAACGGCGGACGGACCAGAAGGTTTCGCAGAACACTCTCTTGGGCTGCCACCCAGAGGGCATGAACAGTCGCCCCTAGGTTGCGAGTGTATTTTACTCACAAAAAGAAACCGCTATTGCAGAGTGTTCATAATTATTGCAGTGCAATTTCTTGATTGCGTCTCGAGAATTCACCAGCATTTAATTTTGTGGTCATCAGCAAGTCCTACAGCGCTGGTATGATGAGATTGTGGTATCTATCGACGGAGTTCGCATGGGCCTGCGGCCCACCCATGGGGATGAAGTGCATTGCTAAGGTTCATTGATTCCAAACAGGTTACTCGCGACTTTCGAGGGAGTGCTCGGCGAATTCTCCGCATCGGGGTAAGTTGTTCTGCCAATGGCTCAAGTGCGCGTTTGTCATCGACAAAATGAACACACTTCGTTCCTTCTTCGAAACTACTCTCTGGGCCCAACTCGGACCGCTCGAGCGACAAGTCCTCGGGGCGGTGTGGGGCCGGGGAAGTGCCACCGTTCATGAAGTGAGAGAGGATGTCACGATCTGGCAGACGTATACAACGATCATGACGACGATCGACCGTCTCTTTAGACAGGGACTCTCCGACCGCACTCCCGACGGAAGGGCGTTTCGCTATTCGGCCCGGTACAGCCCGAAGGAACTGCAGAGCATGAGTGCGGCGAACAGCGTCAAACAGATTCTAGAGTCTCAGTATGCGTTGCTGCATCTTTCGTATTTTGTGGAGGCGGTCGGTGCGCACGACGCAAGACTGCTTGACCAGTTGCAGGCTCTAGTCGAGCGTCAGCGCGCACAGCTGGGGAAGGGAGAACAGAAGTGACATTTGCCGCGCGGGGCGTTCTTGTCTCGCTTGCGTTTTTCGCCGTAGGGTACTGCCTGGTATCCGCGCTGGTGGTGCTCACATGGGAGGGCGCCCAGCGCGTGTGCTGGAAGCCTTCGTCGAGTTCGGCCAATTTGCTGTTCGGACTGCGGATCGTACCTTTTGCCTTCTCCGTGGCTGTTAGTGTGTTCTTTACTTTTCCATCATTCTGGCTACTTGAGCGGAGATCCCTCGACGAGGACACCGGAACTTTCGTTCTCGGGTTGTGTTCTCTGCTGATTCTAGGGGCTGGCTTGTTTCGGATGCTCTGGGCCGAGGCCAGAACGAAGCGCGCAGTGACTCGGTGGAGATCGTCAGCGAACAGCAGCGCGGCCGGTGCAGGATCGTTCCTACGCATCAGGGCCTCGGACGGTGCACCCCCTCTGATTCTTGTCGGTATTCGAAGACCCAGGGTGATGGTCTCCGATATGGCGGTGACAGTGCTCAATGACGACGAGCTAGAGCTAGCGGTCCGCCACGAGCTGGCGCACGTGCGCTCATGGGACAACCTGAAAAAGGTCTTAATAAGTGCGACTCCATTCCCCGGAATGAGCAGCCTTGAGCATGCCTGGCGTGAGGCGGCTGAACTGGCGGCGGATGACTCTGCGGTGACGAATCGTCGGGAAGCGTTGGCCTTGGCGGCGGCTTTGATCAAACTTTCTAGATCCTGTCCGCATTGGCCCGAGCCTGCGCTTGCAACTGGGCTCGTCAGCGGATCAACTTCGATCGGGGTGCGCTTAGAGCGACTGATCGAGTGGCGTTTGGCTAGTCGCCGCCACGTCACATGGCCTCTGACTATTCTTGTGCTGTTTACGATGATAGCCGGCATCGTCGGGAACTATAGCGTCGCTCTTTTTATCACCCATCGGTTGACTGAGCTCCTCGTACCCTAGAGGAGCATGCCCCGTCAGGCTTGCTGTTTCAGCAGTGGAGTTCGCGCCGGTCGTGACCGAAACCATTGTTTAGCGATCTAACCAGAACTCATTAGTAGCGATTTTCTCAACGGACGAAATCAAGATGGGATGAGTTCTAAAATAGATGGCGCCCAGCGCCACAACGATCAAGCGGAACTGGACGATGGGACGGAGAAAAGCGGGGTGACACCCGGTCCGTCGGCCCCGGCGCTGCGAGTTGCTGGGCGAGATGTTGCTGGAAATAAATGAAACTGCGCAGGCGTTAGAACAATTCGAAGCGACGCTGAAGAAAGAGCCCGGCCGGTTTCGCGTGCTCCATGGGGCAGCGCGTGCTGCGCAGCTCAGCGGAAATCGCGATGCGAGTCAAAGATATTTTTGAGAGCTGCTGAAGGTTTGTGTTCATGCTGACAAGCCTGGAAGATCCGAGGTTGCTGAGGCTGATTCGCAAACGGCGTTGAAGCCGATTATCGAAAATGACCGCGTTGTGGTCTGGGATGTCACGGACTCCGACGGACCCAACTCCGCGGCTTTCATTGACGGGATAGGAGATAGACCAACACAAAGTGACGCTTTTCTGTCAACTAACTAGTAAAATCGGGTGCCGCTGATACCGCTTATTAAGGTGGCGTTGGGCTCAGTCTGATGTGAGGTGGCGCTGCCGCTAAGTGACACAGCGCTGGGTTGAGTGAGGTTGTGCAGAGTTGAGTTGATGGGGAGCTGAGGCTCCCGGAAAGTGATCCTGCGGGGACGACGAAAACGCAGTCAAACCATTGGGGGGTAGTATCCTTCGGGAAAAATTCGGCTACTCCCCCTCTCGCATCGTGCGCATTCGAGGGGTGCATATTCCATCTCGTTATGTTCTCATCCCCGTTGGGCATTGAGACCACGATTAGACCCTCCCAAAGGCCCAGGCGTCACTTTCCACAAGCCTCATTAAGCAACCGTCATCGCCAACAGGGACACTTCGGGTACAGCGTCTGCTAAGTCATCAACCTTTAAAGCGTTAGCTGGGGCGTTTTGATTTGCTACCAGATGTTCCTCCGGCAAGGCCTCGTAGACCGCAAGCGGGATCCTCAACGGTTGGCCATCCTCGCCTCGGAACACGACATTGTAGGTGTCTCCGGCGACGGAGTCGTACATACGGGCAGGGTTCGCATTTTCGGGTTTAGAATTACGACTGATGACCTTGTCCGCAAAGTATCAAGAGTTCGTCAGGCGGCAAGTCAAGCAACTGGGTTCACTGGACTTCGATCGTGAGGTAATACCGTGGCATTACACGAATGGCGCTGGGCTGTTGGGAATTTTAGAAACAGGAAGCATATTTTCCACTCAAGTCTCCTGCGTGAATGACAGCACGGAGTGTCGTTTCTGGGTGACAATTGCGCTGGCGATTTTGATGGCCACGCTACCGCTTTCACGCTAGGTTCGCGCCATGTCCCAGTCTCCAAACCCAGCCACGCCGCAGCAGGTAGCGTCTTTGCTTGCGTTGGCCACTAAGTTGCTCAGGGCCGGGCGACCAGCCGATGCGATCGCGCCATTGCGCGATGCAGCGCTGCTGGAGCCGTCCAATCCCATTATTCAGCACGACCTCGGCCTCGCCTGCCTCGAGGTCGGTCGCGCACCGGATGCCATCGCGGCATTGGAGCGGGCCGTCGCCAGCAACCCGCGCTACACCGATGCATATTTCCGCCTGGGAATCGCCCTGGAGAAGCTGGACAACATCGGCGGGGCACTCGCTGCGTACGACCACGCCACGAAGCTGCTCCCATCCCTGACCGAGGCGTGGTTCCGCGCCGGCGCCCTGGTCTACACACTGGGCCATCGCGACGAGGCGATCGGATGTTTCCGGCGTGCGGCGGTGACCGGAGGTAGGACCAGCTTTGGCCGTCTTGGTGAGGCGCGGGCGCTGGTGATCGAGGATCGCAATCAGGAAGCCGAAGAGGTATTGCGAGAGATGCTGGTGGCCGATCCGAAGAACGCCATGGCATATGATCTGCTGGGCAGTGTGCTCTCCGAGCTCGGCCGTTTCGACGAGGCCCGTGCATGCTTCGAACGCACGATTGCGATAGCGCCGATGCTGGCGGGAAGCTATTACGATCTGGTCCGCTGCCGTCCGGTCACGAGCAACGACAACGGTCTGCTTCAGGCGATGCAAGCCGCCCTGGCCACGCCGGGACTGGAAGCGCAGCAGCGCCTGCGGCTTCACCTCGCGATTGGCAAGGCGGCGGAAGATCTTGGCGACTACGGCTTGGCCACGCAGCACTTCGACGCCGCAGACGCCGTGCGCCGCGGCTCTGCACCGTTCGACTCGGCCACGTTCTCCACCGAGGTCGACCGACTGATTGCCCGCTGCACACCCGAATTCATCGCTCGGGCGTCCGAACTCGGCAGCGACGATGCGACACCGGTGCTGATCATCGGCATGCCGCGGTCCGGCACAACTCTCGTCGAGCAGATCGTCTCCATGCATCCCGAGGTTGGGGCCGGCGGCGAATTAAATTTCTGGAACGAGCGCGGGGCGGCGTGGCACCGCTCCGGCGCGGCCGGGAACGAGGCGCCGTTCCTCACTAAGGCAGCGAAAGACTATCTCGGCGTGCTGCGCGCGATCGCGCCGACGGCGGCGCGAGTGACCGACAAGATGCCGTTCAACTTCCTCTGGGCCGGGCTGATCCACGTAGCATTCCCGCGCGCAATCATCATCCATTGCCGCCGCGCTGCAGTCGACACGGCGCTGTCGATCCATCAAACTTTTTTCCATCCGGTCCTGGCGTTTCCGACCGGAGGTGCTGAACTGGTCGCGTATTTCCGCAGCTACCAGCGGCTCATCGACCATTGGCGGAGCGTGTTGCCGGCGGATCGCTTCATCGAGGTCGATTACGAGGATCTGACCCGCGCGCCCGAACCAGTCATCCGGCGGATCATCGCGGCTTGCGGCCTGGCGTGGCACGACGCGTGCCTGCAACCCGAATGCAATCCGCGGGCTGTGAAGACCCCCAGCAAGTGGCAGACCCGGCAGCCGATCTATCGCACCTCCGTTGCGCGCTGGCGACGCTACGAACCCTGGCTGGGACCCCTGCGCGCGCTCGTCGACGAAGGGTCGGAACTGGATGCGGGTATCGCCCGATCATGATTGGGCTCAAGCAGCCCACCGCACCGGAAAGACACGAAGACAACGTCCGCGAAACAGACTCTGCTTAACGCGGAGCTGCGCGCGTCACAATCAGCCAGAAAAAGTTCAGCCCAATTAACGGAAAATTTACCGGATCGTCACAGAGCCGTCGTAGGTCGTCTGTAAAGTTGGCGCTGGCAAGATTACCCCGGTCGTATTTCCATCCCCAATGTCGCACAGCCGATCCCAGTTGCGTGATGAAAAAAAATCCAAGGAGGAGAACGGTACATGTCTCGAAAAACGGCTCAAAATAACTCTCGAAATAAATCGCGAAATAAATCGCGGATCAACCACTTGCGGCCGCTCGCCGGCCTGCTGGCGGCGGGGCTGAGCCTTCCGGGGCTCGCCGCTGCTCAGTCCAAGGAGTTCCCGACCTACGTCACTGGCCCGCAGTCGAACGGCTCCTGGGTCGTCAGCGATGGCGCGGTCATCACGCCAGCTGGCACCCAAGTCGACCTCGGCATCCGGGTCCGCGCGAAGGCTATCGCGCTGAACCCCAATGTCCGCAGTCACACCGCTGCCGTCCTCACCCTGGGCGCGACGCAGGCCGTCGAGGTGTTCGACACCAACACCGGCAATGTCCTGCAGAACTACGCCACGTTCGGACAGGATGCGAGCGGCAGCTATAGCGGCATAGCCTATTCGGCGGACGGCAAGCACTTGGTGTTCAGCCAGGACAGCAGCAATGTAACCATCGCCAACGTCACTGAAGAGGGCTTGCTGGAAGACAACGCACAGATCAGCGTACCGCCGAACAATTCCTTCATCACCTGCTTTAAGAACAGCCCTCCGGGATCTTATGCCGTACCCTGCGGCACGTTCTATACTCCGAGCACTTCTTATCCCGGCGGCCTCGCGCTCTCAAAGGATGGCAAGAGCGCTTACGCCCTGCTGAACCAGAACGATACCCTCGCCCAGATCGACCTGAACACGGCTAAGCAGGGTGAGCAGATCCGCGTCGGCAACGCGCCGCACAGCGTCGTAATCGACAGCAAGGGCACGACCGCCTACGTCAGCAACGAGGGTGGCCGGGCCGCTACGGAGGCGGACTTCCAGATCTGGTCCGCCGGCACTGAAATCGTCGCCGACTCGGTGGTTGGCGCCGCGATCACCGGTACCGTTTCCGTGGTTGATCTTCCCTCGATGACGGTCACCGCTAACATCTCGACGGGTCTGCACCCGACCGGGATGGCGTTCTACGGACGGTACCTGTTGGTCGCCAATACCTATAGCGACACCATCTCGGTGATCGACACGGCCACCAACGTGGTAACGCGGACTATCAACCTTGCGCTGCCGATCGGAGTGCCCGGCCAAGGTCCGGCCTATGGCGCCGGTCCGAACTCGATCGCCGTCGATGCCACCAATGGCGTTGCCTACGTCGCGCTGTACCATGCCAACGCGATCGGCGGTGGTCAACCTCACCAAGGGCGTGACGAATCCCGTCTTGGGCATGATCCCGGTAGCGTATGCGCCAAGCTCGGTCGTGCTGGACAAGGCCAATAACACGCTCATCGTAGCCAATGACAAGGGCATCGGCACCCGTCTTTCGTACGAATGCGACTACGACGTCTGCGACTACAATACCCACCAGGACAATGGCACCGTCAGCGTCGTCCCCGTGCCGCTTCCTGGGACCTTGCAGGCGATGACGCAGCAGGTTATCTACAACAACCACTGGGATTTGACGGAAAATATCAAGTCTGCCTCCGGTGGCAACCCGAATTCCAAGCCGGTCGCAATCCCGGCCAAGATCGGCGATCCGTCGCTGATCAAGCACGTGTTCCTGATCGTCCGTGAAAACCGCACCTATGATCAAATCCTGGGCGACGTGGCCGCCGGCAATGGCGACCCCAGGTTGGCAGTGTTCGGCGGCAAGGACACACCGAACGCGCACAAACTGGTGAAGCGCTTCCCTCTCTTCGACAATTTCTACGACCCGAGCCGCCAGTCGGCTGACGGTCACCAGTGGATCACCGAGGGCATGGCACCCTACGCCGACGACGTCCAGTCGCCTGACTGGGTCCGCAGCTATCCAGGCGGGAACGCCGGCGATGCACTTGCCTATCAGAAGAAGGGCTTCCTGTTCTCGGAAGCTACGGCTGCCGGTCTGCCGCTGAAGCTCTTCGGCGAATACGTCGAGAACGATACGTTCAAACAGCCGAACGGGTCGACCACCGAGCCGACCTGGAGCCAGTTTTTCAACGACGCGCAGCGTTTCCTGCATGGGAAAGAGAAGACGCTGTACTATCAGAACACGGTCAAGGCAGAGTCCTCTCTGCCGGCCGTGTTTAACCACCTCATCAAGAACTTCCCGCAGTTCGATCTGAACATCCCCGACCAGTTCCGCTACGCTCTGTGGGTGCAGGACTTCAATAATGACGTCAAGGCCGGTACGGTACCCGCGTTGAGCATCCTGTGGATAATGTGCGACCACACCGGCGGCCCGCCGACCGTGGACGCCGAACAGGCCGATAACGACTTGGCGGTTGGGCGCATTACCGACTCCATCAGCCATAGCCCAGTCTGGTCCACGTCGGCGATCTTAATCGAGGAAGACGACGCGCAGAATGGCGTCGACCACATCGACGGTCATCGCAGTCCAGGCTATATCGTCAGCCCATACGTCGTGCAGAACGGCCCCACCCAACACTACTACTACACGCAGGTCAACATGACTCGGACGATCGAGCAAATCCTCGGTCTGACGCCCATGAACCAGTTCGACCTCGTGGCGTCGCCGATGAGGACGGCTTTCGTCAAGGGCCAGCCACCCAAGAAGAACTTCGCCCCGTGGACGCACGTGCCGAACCAGGTCCCGCTGAACCAGGGCGTTGGAGCGGACGAGGCCAACACAAAGGGCAGCGGCACGATCAAGGCCCTGAGGGCGGCTTGGCTCGAGAAGAAGGAGGAGATCTTCGCCGGCAAACTGACCAAGCCCGATGCGGAAGACCCGGACACCGTCAACCATCTGAACTGGTACGAGGCCACCGGGTTTAAGCGGCCCTATCCCGGCGAGAAAACGGTTCGCCCACCGAGCGAATTCAACAACCCGGCACCCGCTGGTGACGGGGACGGTGACGGTGACGAATAAAACACGTTCCGATTGCAACGACCCTCTCCCGATAACAGGGGAGAGGGTTTTTTGTTCACTCCTCAAACGCAGAGTCCCCACTAACCTGAACCCGCCCCGCCACCGGCGTGAACGTTACTGCCCCGGGTTCGTCCGGCTACACCTATGAGGAAACGTATCGAGTTCGGAATAACACCATCACAGTGTCTGTTCACTGAGCAACTTTCTACCCAACGTCCCTAATGTGCTTAGCATCATTGGAAACTTCGATCTTGAGATTCAAGCTCCACTGACTGGCAATGTGATTCAGGGGGCGATGTCGCTCGTCGGACATCCCGGCATGAGTGTTGCAGTGCGCCTCACGAAGAAATCGAATCTCTGAACTCCTACTCGCGTGGTTGTCCATCCTGTCGCGAAAATTCAGGTTCCAGAGGCGGCTGGATTCTGATGGGTTGAAAGTCTTGAGTAAATACAGCGACCGGCAACTTTGCGCCTTGGCCGGAAAGCAGGTTCAAAAGCCCTTCTCGTAGTGCGTGCTGTTCTTGCTCAATGTTGCGTAACCCTTCCGGAAAGTAAGGCTTTCTTGACATATGCCTTGTCGAAGTCGTAACCGAGTTGCTTGCCCATCTTCACCAAGAGTTCAGCTAGGGTACTCGTCATGGGAGATGAGGTCCGGTCGAGATCTTCTTCGCTAGACAATCACTTCAACCGATTTCCAAGTCACAGCCCCTCGCATGACCCAACAAAGCTGTAGGCCACGAGTCTCAGATAGGACCATGGTTGGCAACTCTGCAACCAGGTTAGCTTGTGAGTTTCAGAGAACCGAACGGCGCCGTCATGACGAACATGAAACCCCCACAGGAAGGAAGAAACACGGGGGCCCCGTCGCTCCGCCGATTACAGGGCCGCTCCGCGACTGGGCTGAACGGTCAAGCAGCTAAAGAAGAAGTGTCAGCACTATCGCGAGGGGGCTGGATGCCGGAAAATATTTCTGGCGTTCCGGCAGGGAGAAGTGTTTTTTCACTTGACATCCCCTTTAATAGGACTCTGGCCCGGAATAATTCCTGGATAAACCGTGACTCGCCCAGTGACAACTGGCATTTTCGACACCTGATTGACGAAACAAGAATAATTTTCGCCCGGCGGAAGGGCAACTGAACCGGCAAATAGTTGTGATGCGGAAAAAGGTACGGTTCTTGTTCTCGTGAATACGGCTTTGAAGTGTAGTGTGGGATATGCTATGACGACTACACGGGCGGGCGCATTTTTTTGCGCGCTTTTTGGCTAATGTGGTGAAACGCTGACCCTCTTGTCGGCACTATCCTTGCGATAAGAAGAGGGTAAGAAACCTGGCTCTCGTTTCAAAGGATAGGAATTAAGCCTGAGTTTGCAGGCAGCTGGGAGCCAGGCAGAAAGGGCATCTATTGTGTCTCGATTTGCAGATTTCCGCGTCCTGGCGCCCGTCAACACCGCGACGTCTGTCCTACCGCCGGGCGCTTGGGCGTCGATCGGCGCGCAGGCACCCGCGCCGGTGACCGTCAGCTATCAAGGACCCGACGCGCCTCTGCCAGCCGCGGATGTGGTGATGTTCACCTGGACCGATTCCGCATGGTCGGCGATGGATCACGTGTTTCTGCACGGCTCAACCCAGGGCGCGAACCAGTCGACTTACCGACTACGCCGCGCTCGAAATGGACGACGCCGTGATCGGCTACGCGGCCGCCCAGGCGAACGTCGATTTCGTGTTCGTGCGGAATATTTCGGATACTCTGGTTTCGGCAAAGACGCCGGCGAATCAGACGATTCCGCCAGACGCGCGGCAGGCGTGGTCGTCGGCCGTCTACAACGCCTATGGTACGTTCACCAGCCTTAATAACGCGATCGCGGCGTGGGCCACGATCGCCGCATCGTGATTGGGAGTTACGCTAATGTCGTGCAGCGCACCAAATCTCACAAAATCGGAGTCCAATATGGCAAACAAAGCGCACGTGGTACTGCCTGGCAGCAAACGCGGAAAGGATACCACCGCCACTCGGGTCGGCGACGTTGATCCCCAGGAAAAGGTTGTTGTCACCATCGGGCTTGCCGGCCCGAAGCTTCCGAGTGCGGACGAATACGTAGGCCAAACTCTGACGCCCAAGCAGTTGGCCGAAAAATTCGGCGCCAAGCAGGCGGACGCCGACAAGGTGGCGAAGTCGCTCCAGAAGTTCGGCCTTAATGTGGAAGACGTTTCGCTCGAAACCCGCAGCATGCGCGTCAGCGGACCTGCCAAGGCTATGGAAGCAGCCTTCAAACCCGGCCTGGCGATCATGCGCTCGGCTCGCGACGGCGACTATCGCGGTCGGCAGGGAGCGATCCAGATTCCCGCGGAACTCAAGGGAATCGTAACCGGAGTCTTCGGGCTCGATCAGCGACGAATGGCGCGTCGCAGGTCGGGAGCCGCGTCCGCCAGCGCTGCGGCCAAGCTATCTCCATTGGCGCCGGCTGATCTGGAGCAACGCTACAATTTTCCGCCCGGCGCGGGCGCGGGCCAAAGTATCGTAATTGCAGAATTCGGAGGCGGCTATTTCGTGGACGACGTGACCGCCTACTGCAACAAGTTCCAGCGGCCGGTGCCAAACATTCAAGCGGTCGCGGTCAATTCTCCGGCCTACACCTTACAGCAGATTCTCGCGCTTCCTACGCAACAACGAAATCAGCTATTGGGTGATAGCGTTGAAGTAATGATGGACGTGGAGATCATCGCCGGCTTGTGCGCTCAAGCCAGTATCTCGGTCTACTTTTCCACCTTCGATCAGCGTGGATGGGTCGATCTCCTCAACCAGGTAATCACCGCCAAGCCGGTTGCGCTTTCGTGCAGCTGGGGATTGGCCGAAGATGATCCCAGTTGGTCGGCGAATGCCGTCGCGGCCATCGATGACCGGCTGAACGCAGCCCGGTTGCTAGGCATCACGACCTGCGTTTCGTCGGGAGACGACGGTTCGGGAGACCAGGTCGACGACGGTCATGCCCATATCGACTTTCCCAGTTCCAGTCCGAACGCGTTGGGCGTTGGCGGAACCATGTTGATCAATTCGGGCTCCAATATTGACGAGGTCACTTGGTGGCAATCGCCAGGCCGCAGGACCCAAAACGGTGGGGGCGCGACAGGCGGCGGCGTCAGCACGGTATTCCCTCGCCCGTCCTGGCAGACCGTTAAGGTCAAGTCGCTCAATGCGGGAAGCGTCGATGGGCGCGTCGCACCCGACATTGCAGCTCTTTCCGGGCCGCCGTACTACGATCTCATCTTCGTCGGGAAAGATGCGCCGAACGGGGGCACTAGCGCCTCGGCACCGCTCTGGGCGGCGCTCATCGCTCGAATCAGCGCTAACCTCCCACCCGCCAAGCAGCAACGATTCTTGACGCCGCTCTTGTACCAAAATGGAGGCAGCGGCCAGCCCGTAGGAAAGAGCTCGTCGCGCGATATTGCTGTCGGCAACAATGCGTCGCATCCCGATCCGGGGAAAGGCTATAAGGCCGGGCCAGGTTTCGATGCCGTCAGCGGCTGGGGCGTCCCCGATGGGGTGAAGCTTTTGAATGCCTTGGCGGCGATTTGACCTTCCTGCGTTAGTGAATTGGTGCTTAACGGTTCATGGGACCGCCGGGCAAGCCCCAAGCCTCTCCTCGGGCATGTTTGAATCCTGCATGTCGGGGTGGGCTGCGGGCTGTGCGCAACCTGGGTCCGGGATGTGTGGCCCCACTAACTTCAACCCGGCATCCATGCGAAGTGTGTGGACTGGCAGATAAGCCCGGCCACACGGCAGAATTTCCGCAAATACTACCACATTCGGTCTTGCTCTCGGGTGGCCAGCCAGCCGGATGCTATTCGGAAACCGGCTTGGAGGAGATTAACCGCGCGAAATTAGGGGAGTTGGCTATTCCGGATAACTGCAATTCTCTTGTAATACCCTGGCAGGCGGACTCACTATTGGGCAACAAAGCGAAGGAGACAAAGCATAAGGAAGATTCACATGCTCAAGCAAACGTCACCACGCCATGCGCTGCTGCAGGCGGTACTGATCGTTCTGGCACTCTCTTGCTCAATTCCAATACTTGGTGCAGTGAACGTACCTGAGCGGAGTTACAACAAAAATCGCACGGGTGTGAACGCGGCAGAGACAATTCTCACCCCCGCCAATGTGAGCTCCAGCGCGAACCAATTTCACAAGCAATTCGTAATGAAGGTGGATGGCAAGATCGAGGGCTCTCCGCTCTACGCATCGAGTGTCCAGATTGGCGGCGGAACGCACAACGTCATTTACGTCGCCACGATGCATAACACCGTTTTTGCCTTTGACGCAGACAATGGTGCGCTACTTTCCGCGCAATGGCTCGGCAACCCGGTCACCGGCAACGACCTGCACAACCTAAAGCCGGCGACGATTCACACCGAGTGGGGAATCCTGAGCACCCCGGTGATCGACCTGGCCACGGGAACACTCTACGTCGTGCGCTGGGGTTACGAAAACAACATCAACGGACCGACCTACCGTCTCTACGGCCTCGATATAACGGACCTGACCAAGCAAAAATTCAATTCGGTACTTATCGACGGCTTCAATGTGAATGGCGGCAAGTTCAATCATTTCCTCCAGGTACAGCGCGCGGGCCTGGCGCTGGCCGCCAAGCCAGGTGGCCCGCAGGCGGTCGTGATCGCGTTCAGTGGCGGCGAGGGAGGTGGAGCTCCGGGCTGGGTGGTGGCGTACGACACCTCCAAGCTGGCGCAAAACGTCGCGCAGGCAGACGCCTGGTGCAGCAATCCGCCGATCGATGCCGGCCGCCCCGGCGGAGGTGCGGGCATATGGATGGGGAATGCGGCCCCGGCTGTGGACGAAAACGGAGACATCTATGTGGTTACGGGCAATGGTCCATACAATCCGCAGTTCGGACTCGATCAGCTGGGAGAGAGCGTTGTGCACCTTACGTGGAATCCGGGAAACCCGGGTACGCTGACGGTGAGCGACTGGTTCACTCCCTTCGTCGACTCGGGACGTGATGGTGGGCATAAGGACCAGGACCTGGCGTCGGGAGGCATTATCGCTCTGCCCGATGAGATGGGCTTGATCGCCGGGGGAAAAGACGGAGTGTACTACCACATGAACCGCTCCAACATGGGAAAGCAAGACTATTCCAAGCTGATCGATAGCCCGTTCGTAGCGTCTTTCGACTACCAGCCCACCAACGGTCACACTTCGCTTTTCGACGACCTTAACCAGGTGACATCGACCGATCCATTCACCATTGGTCCCGCCTCCAGCGGGCGCACGGCCCACATCCATGGAACGGGTGTCTATTTCAATAACCAGCTCTTCGTGAACGGCGAGAACAATAAGGTCCGCGTCTTCTTGAAGAGTGGCGGCCATTTCAGCGCTCAACCAGCGGCGCGCGGAACGTCCACTGCATCCTGGGGGACTTCCTCCCCCGGAGGCATGGCGGGCGGTATCTTGTCGCTCTCGGCAAACGGAACATCGAACGCGATCCTGTGGGCGAACGAGGCCTTCGGAAATCTTCCCGGCGACCCTGACGCCAACCAGAACCCTACTCCCGACATCCTGCGTGCCTACGATGTCTCGACCGTTGCGAGCGGCACTCTGCAGTCGATCTGGGACAGCGAAGCGGAGCCCAACGATCACGTGGGCGCATCCACCAAGTTTGCCCCTCCGCTGGTGGCCAACGGTAAGGTCTATCAGGCGACGTACGACCACCAGGTCGTGGTCTACGGTCTCGGCAGTCCTTCTCCCACACCAACGCGCGATATCCATCGGACAGTGGTATTCATTTACGCACAGACGATTCCTGGTCAGGACGTGTTTCTCCGCGGCGGCACCAAAGGCGGCGGACCTATCCGCGTCCAGCATCGCAACTGGCTTAACCCGCACACCAACACTTATCGTTGGGGCGATGTAAATCTCGATTGGAGCGGGGGCGAGCTTGGCCAGGCAACGCCACCCGGGAAGTTTGGCGGAGGCTCCCCCATGGACTGGACAACGAGCCTGGCGCAGGCCCAGGGGCAGAAGTCTTATGTATCCATGGCAGGCTTCGGCATCGCTGACGAGAACACGTTCGGCATGAACTACTGGATGCTCGATGTGGACATGGATTGCGAGCAGGCATTTGACGACGGACAGGGCAGGAAGTGGTTCGAACTGCAAGCGCTGATTGCCCCTCGTCCGGGCCCGGAAGAGGGGCCCATCTCGCAAACCAGCAACCCCATGCCACCGTATGCGTCGAACAACCACATGGGATTGTGTGGCATGGTCAACGTCTTTGTCGGCAACTTCGGCAATCTGCCGGCGGGGCTTAATCCGAACTCCGCACAGTTCATTACGCCGTCCTACACTTACCTTTCGCCGATAGATGACCGCAACGCCTCACCCGACGTATTGAACAATACTCCGTGCGTTTCCCCGCAGGTCGAGAACCGCTGCGTGGGAAACATCGCGCAGACCTGCCAGTCTGTCAATGGCGGCAACTTCTTCCGGTCCGTTCAAAATTGCAATCTCAAGTCGGCCGGCGGAAACTACGGTCAGATGTGTCAAAGATCCACGGGGCAATGCTGCACCCCCGACAACGGAAACATCTGTCAATGACGAGCGTACCTGTTCGAAAGGTGCTCAGTTCTGTTGGTTGGGACCGTAGACATCTTCTCCGCCGTTGTAGTTGGGCAGGTAGACCCGTCCCTGCCAGACGATTGGCGTCTGGAATTTGTTAAACACATAGGTGATTGCCCACCGCTCTGAATCCCAAAGGACTTTCAGGGTCTTGCTCCCGTCGGGGTTGGTGATGAGGTTTTCAGGATCGTACGCAAGCAGCCGACCGTTCGTGATCTGAGAGTTTGCATCGCCGTATGGGATGCTGCACCAAAGAATCGCAGATCCGAGATTGTTGTTGTTGCTCGACAAGGAACAGAACCCGCCGGGCATGCCCCCCGGTGAGTTGAGACTATCGATCGACGCCGACTCGTTACCCTGGGCGAGATAGGTCAGAGTACCGTTTGACGACAGTGTCCATGCGTGGAGCTGCGAGTTCTCACCCCAGACGAAGATGGTCATGCCTCGCGTCGGGCTAAGATACTGAACCGGGGTCATGTGCAAGTGACGCGTCTTACCCCAGGGCATGAAGTCCAACGTTGTCGGGTCCTGGGGGCACGGATCCACGGGTCCAGGTGAGGCCGTCAACCACACTGGAGGCGAAGCCAGCTTGGCACAGTTCGCTTTGGCATTGGCAAAGTCCCCAGGCAAGGTATTTCCCATGTTGGCCGTATTGACGACGTACCCGATCCCATCTTTGCCGGCACAGAGCAAAAATCCATACGACTTGATCAAAGTACAGCCTGCCGAACCAAGATCTTCATCATACCAGCCTGCGTCATTTGGGTTGACTGGAACCAGCAAGGGCACAGTAACTCCGGTTTTCGGATCGAACAAATGCTTCACCGTGGTCTTGGCCATAGAAACAGACATACCAGCGTTGACCGGTCTGGCCAAATCTTCGCTTGGAGCGCTGACGCCAGAGAGCTTGTCTATCATCAGTGGGGGCGGCCCGGACTGTGTCGGGTCTTGTCCCAAACGCCCGGCATCGCTGTATGGGCTCCAATAACTGACCACTGCGAGCGATCCCATAGCCGTTGCCGTGGGGGGCGGCGTATATTGCACCTTGAAGATCGTTTCACCGAAGTCGTTCACGCCGTTGAACGATCCATTGCCGGTCACGCCATACAGATATCCAGCATCGTCTGCCGCTAGCCCCTGGCCTCCCATCCAAATACCGGCTCCGAGTCCCTGTGTCATTGGGAGGAAGGCAGTGATGGTGTTGGTGGCGACATCATACGCGATGACGCCGCCGGCGGCGGCCGGAGTATCTTCGTGCACGGCACCATAAGCGAAAAAGATCGTCTTACGGCCGTTGATGTTAGTCATGACCAGCGAGCTGCGCTGTTTACGCATGGCTGCGTTATAGGCCTGCGTGCCATTTTTCAGACCGGCCAATGAAACCCGCGGCTTGACGACGGCGCCCGTGGCAACGTCGAGCGTGTAGACCCAATGCACGCCGTTCTGCGGGGTACCGTCGGGCGAAATCCATGCCACCAGGTAAACCAGACCCGTGTCCGGGTCGGCCACTCCGGTCGAAAGCACGCCCCATTTGTCATTGATACTGTGCAAGTCGATGGAGCTGTTGCCATTGATCGGTGCTCCCGGTCCCAAGGTCGTACTCCACAGAGCGGCTCCGGTATGGGCATCCACTCCGCGTACGATATTGGCCATCGAGGGAAGAACCATAACATCATGCGTCGATCCGCCAGGAAACTTGAGGGCGGGCAACACCAGCGCTTGCGACTCCATACCCCGGGCATCGCCGTAAACCGGGATCGTCGTCTTGCGGACAAGTCCCTGATTGAGTAACAGGTTTGGGGTTAGAACGGTCTCGTGGGTGTTGGCGCCGTCGCGATCATTGGTGTATGCACGGGTGACGATGGCCGGAGTCTGGGTAAGAGCGAAGCGCGTTATACCCGTTAACACCATGATCACAGCCATGAATTGCATCAGGCTACGCTTCATAGGTATGCCTCTCTTTGGTATGCCTCTCTTTCGATGAAGCTGAGTTTGCGGACCCGAAAAAGACATGTCGTAACTGTGTGGCCCCTTACTGAAAATACAGCCAACTAGCTTGCGCGAGACGGGCTTGGACGCATGGGCCTAGTCACATACGCCCCCCGGTATAGGTCACGCTCAGATCAAAAGCAACCGGCGCAGCTGCGCTGGCGCTCACTCCAATCTCGTACCACCCGGTCTTTGCCGGCTTATTGCCCGGAACCCGCGTAGTTCCATTCAGCAGCGCGGCTTCGATCTTGCTCTTGGTCGAGAAGGCGACACTAGTCTCTCCCTGTACATATATGCGGGCGACGGCTTGAAATGCCCCTGGCTTGGCCGGCGGAATATCGAGATCTTGAGAGCCGAAGAACTCCTGGGTAGTTCGCCGCGGCTTCTGAACGATGGGCTTGTCACTAAATGCGCGGGAAAAGCAAAGATAGCTCTGGCCTCCGCAATAAGCATTCGCCGGAATGGTGAAAGTAGCGTTGCCCTGCCAATCGGTCCAGATGTCTCCATGCCTGCCTGTATAGTCATGCAACCGAGTATTGGCGCCAAAGCTGGTCGCACAGGTAATCGTGCGTATGTTGTAGGTATCGAAGTTCATCGCCGTCAGCAGTCCAGGACTTTGAGCTATCGCCCCGCCGTTGCCATCACGCTCAATCACGATCACCGAACCGTCGACCCAGCGCGTGGTTTGTCCTCCATAAGCGAAAGTGCGATTGATGTAAATCAGGTTATCGATCAACGGCTTCAGGCCGTAAGCGCCCGGCCAGACGGTCGCGGGAAAATAGTCTTTGCCAAAGATGAACACTTGCCTGCAGTTAACCGTCAAGAGGAAGGCGTAGCCCAGCATCTTGGAACTGATCACCTGCTCGCCCGGACTGGTGTCGGTGTCAGGGTTGTCGAGAAAGCCGTAGGAAAGGCCGCTGTTCCACTGTGAATAGCCGGCCCCGTTGAGTGCCGGGGCGTTCAGATCATTACAGGCAGCTTGGATGGCGAAATGCATGGTGAAGTCTTCGACTCCACTGCGGCTGTTGATCGGCCAACTGGTCGCCCACCAGTTGAGATTGGCGGGGTTTCCATCGAAGTATTCGGCATAAAACGGCTTATCCGCCATCGAGCCATGGCCCATGAACTCGGCAACGAAAGGCGCCCACAGGCCCTTAGCATCGTCGATCCTGGCGCCGTCCGCGTCGGTGGTTCGAAACAGCCAGTCTCCGAAGTCCAATGAATCATTGATGGTGTAGCGGGCGGGGTTTGAGTGCTGGTAGACCTTCTCGTCGCCAAAGGTGAAGTCATCCGCCGGCACCGGGACGTCGTCCGGCGGCTGTGTCCCGGCTCCCGGAGAGTAACGAAAGCAACCGGGATGCATCGGGCCGCGGCCGTTTAGCGTTTTGCCGTCCGCGCCGAGATAGTGGTAATTGCCATTTCCCCCCCAATGAGTTGATGGAGCACGATGTCCAGGTCCACAGATAATCCGCAGCCGTGTGCGACGGCCACCAGACGGCGCAGCGAGTCCGCTGTACCGTAACGGGTGGGGACGCTACCCTGCTGGTTCTTGGTGCCCAAGTCGCGCGAGTCGTAGAGGCCATAACCGTCGCAACCCGCGCCATCGCCGCCCTGCACCTTGCTCGCTGGAGGGATTTGAATGCGATCGAACCCCAGGCTGGCGAGATTGGCGGCCTCGGCTGCCAGCAAATCCCAAAGCCACGGTTTACCCGGATTGGTGCTTGCCGCCGGCACCGTGATCTTGTTGCCGTGATTGTCGTAGAAACGGCCCCAACCTATCAAACTGACAGTCATTGCGTCATAACCTCCTGCTGCCTGTAGCAAAGATTGAAGGGTAGAGTCAAAAACGGCTGCTTAGTCTTAGTGATCGAAATCTGGTCAACGTTTCACGTAAGCTACGCTTGCAGAAATACGACATGATACGCCAGATCGTGCTGTGAGGGTAGCCATCGCCGTCCTGCATTGTGAGAGCTATAAGGAGTATTTCAAGAATCGGGCTCAGTAGGGTCGGGTCATAGTGCACAAATCGTCCGGCCTTCTTCTTGGCCGTATTGCATAAAATCAGTCTAAGTGAGTATCAGCGCTTGAACCGCTTGCTGTTCAATTGGGAGTCAAGGATCGTTGAAGCTCTCACCAAAGAAGTAACTGCTTTAGCCGAGTGGTGAAGCAGCCGGAGGCTTTCGTCATCATGTCGTTACGCAAGAGGCGAGCTCAGGGATGCCTACAACACGCTCGTTCGTATTTGTGGAAAAGCGGACTACAGAGCGTTCAAGCTCGTTCTGTACCTTCGGCAACGATGGCATCAGTGGTGTACTTGCAAGTCCTGTACTCCGGCCAATCGTGCTTCTGCTGCGATTTGTCCTGAGTCGAACGGCCGACTCGCAGCTCACATTCGGGTTCTCGGAAGAAAAATAGTGTGTCCCGCAAGAAGATTCGGGGCACATTCGGCAATTCGGAAATCAACCTTAAACGGTTCCTAATGTCGCCAGTTTAGATGATCGTTGGGGGCCAAATAAATTAGAGTATCGAAATCACCGGTATCGCATATTTATGCGATTCCTATTCCTGGACTATGGCCTTGCTCATCTTCGGGGGGCCCCGCTCCTCGTATGGAAACTGTTTCAGTCTTCGGTGCAGTCGGCTGCTGCTCCACCTCTGTCGCTGTACGCTGCGAACTTTCGCGACTGAGGCTGCGGGAAAGCTTACTCGCATCATTCGTATAAATGTGTGCGTCGTGTTGAGCCCGCGAAACGGAGACATATGCGAAGCGGTTATTAACCAACAGTTCGCTTTTGTCCGTGTCCACGTGGATTAGCACCCGCTGCGCGGTCTGCCCCTGGCTGCTGTGGCTGGTTACGGCGTACCCGTGGTCGAGATGCGGACGCTCGCGGATATGGAATCGAACTTCGCGACCGGAGTCCATCCGGATTTCGAGATTGCCGGTATTGCTGACTTGTTTGATAGTGCCGAGTTCTCGGTTAGCAACCTGCAGTTCCCTCGACGGGGTCGTGAACTGAACGCGGTCGCCCTGTGAGAATTCGCGCTGAACTTCTTGGTACACCGCCACACCCGACAGCCGTCGCGGATCGTAGGTCTGTTGTGCACCATTCTCGCGCTCGATGATGATACGGTTTTCGCGGGCGTCCACTCGATCCACGCGCGCGTATTCGCCAGGGTCGATTCCCAGAACCTTGCTCCCGCGGGTATAGCGCACCAAGTCCCCCTCTTCGTATTGTGCGGCCCACTGCCGATCTGCGCCGGTCATCTACTAACGGACAGTAGTGGGAAGCTATCGGGAACGGCCGATCGCGAAAAGGGAAATTTTGACGCATTCGACTCCGGCGCAGAGCCTGCTCTGGCCCTCAGGTCGAGTTTGACGCCCATTCGTGCCGGGGACTATGGTCAGTTCCTTCCCTTACGTGGCACGTTCCGGGAGATGTTCGCCACCGCTTTCGCGAATTGCTTCTCCAATTCACGATAAAGAGGCCTCTTGAACCGTACCGCCCGTCCTACAGCTCTGCTGAAGGATACCCGCGCAACGGCTCGAAACTCTGAACGCGCTGGCAAGCGAATGTCGGTCGTGGCGTTTTTTTTCACTCTGAACAAGAACCAATATTGCACTTGACCCATGCCGGTTTTGACCGATTGCGCCCTTCGTGGAAGCTCGTACGCAAGAAGCCCCGGATATCGATCTAGCAAGACAAGAGCTGTTCTGGAAATGCCTGTCTCCTCCCGAACCTCTCGTAACACTGCGTCGATCGGATCCTCATCGTTCTCAAGTCCTCCCTGTGGGAATTGCCACGCGCCCGGTACGTCGCGCCGTTCGAATATCAGCACTCGCCCGTGCTGGTCCGTCAGGACAGCGCCGGCACCGGCCCGGAAGTATCTAGTCGGCCTTTTCATTTGACCTGCGTATGACGTTTTGCGCCATAGAAGCACAGCAGTGCGCCCAACGCGAGCCCACCCAACAGTGCTAACGTCATACTCACGTTGGCCCAAATCAGAACCGTGGCCAGTAGAATCCCATTGATGGTAGCAAGCGTTTGCGTGTAGCCCATCTGCTTGATTCTCTTCCATCGGTGTTTCAAATTGCTTTCATGTTCAGCGATTTCGCTTTTGATTTCCCTCTCGAGCTTGTAATCCTCGAGCTCGAGACATTCAGCTTGAAATACGTCGCGGTATTTCCGTCGAATCATCCTGATCTCTCGTTTGTATTCCTCTGTCACGCTATCGCGGTGCATCATGCGGCGATAACTGACCAGCCCGAAAAACGAGGAGCGTGACCAGCGCGACACTTGTTGCCTTTGTCAGAGCAGCACGAAACGTGTCGGTCGTAGAGCGATCCGATGTCCAGAGAACCACAAGACCACCACCGACCGCTGTGGCAAATGTCACAAAAAAGTTGAAGCGTTTTTCGCCAATCTCTTCGTTTCGCCAGATTGATTCTTCCAAACGCTCAAGATCTGCCAAGAACAAATCCCTTAAAGCGGCACTCGCTTCGATTGTGCCAGGCTCCAGCCGTAACAAAACGTTCCTCTTCATTGGCCATACATGCCTCCACATAGCACGACTAAGCAGAACCTCCCGTGAAGCTCTTCCGAACGTTTTGTGATCAGATCGCAATCTTTAATATTGAAGCAGATATCGATTGCCTTTCAAGTACGGACTCAAGCAAAGATTGGGGAAGAAATTGAGTTCTCCAGCACTGTGTCCAAAGACGGGGCCCCCGCGCTCGCCTATCATTGGGATTTCGGCGATGGAGTGGTCGCTGATGGTGCAATTCTCACTCATACGTACACGGTTGCGGATAATTACAGAGTGCGGTTCGCGGCTGAGGGCCTTGATGGCAAATCCGCAGAGAAAACATTTTCGATCGCGGTCACCGGATCGCCGATTCTTCCGCCTCCTCGGCGTTACATCGAACCGCACGAATAGCTGCACTTAAGAAAGCGCTCCGGCGAAGGCAGTAATGGGAACAGAAACATGGCGAGACTCGACTAGCGGCTCGGCAGACCGTGTCCGAAATCCCCGGTCACGTAAATCGTGCTTCCGTTGCGGACGACGGCAAAGCCGGCCACGTTGTAGTCGGGATTGAGTAGATTCTCCCGGTGATGCTGAGAACGCATGAAGCCCTGTGCACTTCTGCTGCGCTCGGAGCGAGACCTACGTTTTCTCCCTCGGCGCTGAATTGCAGTGTACTGGTGGCTGCAAAGTGTTGTGGTAGCGCGGGCTCACCGGGCAAGTCATGGGAAAGCTCCTTCCGCGAAGCCATGAGCTCCGAGTGTTTCCGCGCAGCCCGTGTTAATCCTTCATCGCTTTGCAGCGGCGCGAGCCTGCCTTCGGCCCGAGCCTGATTCGCAAGATCAAGAAGCTGGCGCTCAGCCTTGGAGTCGTACGGAGCCGAAACCCCGTGCGGTGGCTTCGGAACCGTGGCCCAGGGATTCGTCGGTTGCTGGAATGCCGACGCTAGGCTTGCGAGACAAGTGGTCAACCAGATAAGGAGAAATGGACGCATACTTGCAGGCCCTCCTAGAAGTAGAACCCGAATCGCTCTCGCTTTGTTTCCCTCGCAAATCTCCCGGCCGAAGGAATGTCGTTATGCCTTGTCCAGTTGCCTCCCGTGGTCGACGACCAATCGCAGCAGGGCCTCGATCTCTTCCTCAGAAGTGGTCGGATTCATGCACGTCAGCTTGAGGCATTGCCGTCCACGCACGCGTGTGTGTCCGATGACGGCGACTCCCTGTTCCAGCAGACGTCGTCGCAAAGAGCCATTCAAACGGTCTCCGTCGATCTCCGAACCGGAGGGACGATAGCGGAACACGACACAACCGTATTGCGGCTGGTGGAGCAATTCTAGAGCGGGATCGTGCTGTATCAACCTGGCAGCATGAGCAGCAAGCTCAATCGTACGGTCGACCATCCTCCCGAACTTGTCCCGCCCCAACGCCTGAAAGGAGAGCCAAAGCTTTAAGGCATCGAATCGCCGCGTGGTCGACAGCGATTTGCTTACCAGGTTCGGAACGCCGGCTTCTTCATCACTTTCCGGATTTAGGTAGTCCGCGTGGATTTTAAGATGCTGAAACTCGCCGGCATCACGTACGAGAAGCGCCGCACAACTGATGCACTGCCAGAACTCTTTGTGAAAATCCATACTGATGGAGTTAGCGCTTTCCATCCCGCGCAGTTGGTGGCGATGCTGACGAGAAAGGAGCAGAGCGGAACCGTAAGCCGCATCCACGTGCAGCCAAGCTCCTGCTCTTTGCGCCAGAGCGGAAATCTCCGGCAATGGGTCGATGGAACCGAAATCGGTCGTACCCGCGGTTGCCACCACCGCCGCGGGAATCAACTCTCTCTCCTGCAACTGCGCCAGCGATTCTGCCAGGGACTCCGGGCGCATGCGAAAAGACCGGTCGACCGGCACTCTTATGACGGCACCCGTGCCCAAGCCAAGTTGGTACGCTGACTTCTCGACGGTAAAATGTGCAACTTCCGAACAAAGAAAGCGGAGCCGGGATGCATGCGTGGGTAGGCCGTTGCGCTGCACCTCCCAGTCCCAGTGCGAAGCGACAGATGCATCACGCGCCAGCAGTAATGCCATGAAGTTCGACTGCGTGCCGCCCACGGTGAAGATCGCATCCGATCCACTAGGCAGCCCCGCTTCCTCACACAACCAACGGGCGACCGCTAGCTCCAGCATGGTGGCCGCCGGCGCTTGATCGAAAGAATCCATCGACTGATTCAGAGCGGAAATGATGACCTCAGCCGCTAACGAAGCAATGAGAGGCGGACAATGGAGATGAGCGATCGTGTTGGGATGCGTTACGGCGACCGAATGCGCAATGATCGTCCGGATCTTTCCCAGAACCTCATCTATCGGAGATCCGAGTTTTGGTAGAACGTTTCCGTCAAGTAACGCAGCCAGCTCTGCCGGACTCTTTCCGCTGTATGCTTGAATCGGAAAAGAATCCTCCAGAGCTTCCACCGCTTTCGCAATACTTTGTCGATAGGCTGCGCTCTTCGGCGTAAGGAACTCCTCCGCGAACATCGGCACCTTGCTCATCCCAGAATGATAGACGCACCCATCACAACGTGCATTTAAGTTGTTTTAATTTCGCGCCCGCATGGCGGCCGGCGCATCGGAGTCGCATTGACACAGTGGCCCGAACTGTTCCGCCGAGGTTTCGGCTGCAGGGCTCTACGTTGAGGTCGAGATCTGAGAGCACGGAGAACGCCCTCGCGATGCGATCACTCGTTCGCAATCTTCCCAAAAACATAGTGTGAACTTCGACAGGCGGGTAAAGTGGCACAGTGAACGGGCATTCTCATATTAGTCAGACGCGGGGAGAAGGGAATCCATACGGAATCCATAGAGATGCGGAGCCGACGTTCTCAACCGTGATCTCGAATGTTGGCTCATCCCCGACCCGGTATTGCGTACGGTCCAGTGACACTAACGTTGTGCGCAATGCACCAGTATTTTTGATGGTATCGGAATAGAGGTGATCCGCAAGAATCCCACCGTGTTGCCTCGTCCCTGGACTTGATGCTGGTCGTCGCAATTCTGTACGCGCCGTGACCTTCGTTAAGTCAACGGAACCCACTTCCTTCGCTACGCAATTAGCAACGCTAGCTGTTGCGACTGCCACTACGAGAAACGCATGTCTTGTGATGAAAACGCATAATCGTCCGCTTAATGGCCACAGGAACCCACAGCCTGAATTGTAGTTCAACCGTAACTGTTGAGAACAGGCCATTACACTCACGACCCGATTATCGGTAAAACGGGATCTTGCGGTAGTAATCCGACCGTGACGATCACCCCAGAGGCAGGTCTTCATTGCTGGGGTGCCGGCAAATCTGCGACCCTCACGATGGTGCATTCTATCTGTTTGCCGCTGGCGTTTTTTACTTTGCCTTTGTTGCCGTCGATTTGGTATTTCACGTCGCTGCCCACAACGAAATCGGTCGCGTTCAAGGACTTCTTCTCGCTCGTCCGGCAGGTGTATTGCTTGCCCGATGCCGCAAAAGAAAGATCGTACTGCTGATTCTTATGGTCCTTATCGGTTGTTCCCGCGGGCTGGAAATCCTTCAGGGTCGTTGTGCCCTCGATCTTCGATCCCGCCGCTGCCGTTATTGCGATCGTCATTACTAATACCACGATCGTATTTCCCTTACGCATAATCCCACCTCCCAGTTGATTGTACGTTGAGGAAAGTGCTCGCCGCCAGAGTTCACTGAGCGTACTCGGAGACGACCCGCCCGAACGAAGACGGAATTGTCCGAGCGCCCGGGCTAGACATCTTAGTAGCTCAAGAGCCCTGAGAAGGAAACGCAGCACCGTGTTGCGACGACCCGGAGAACGGACGGTTCCTTAGCGTTCTGGCGAATTACCCAAAGAAACAAGGTCGGAACCTTTCAAAGATTCTGACGCGAAACCACTCGCTCGAAATCAGTATAGGTATTTCACTCGATCAGTTGAACTCACTTCGACGGGCCTCGACGAAAGATACCAGCCTCGCGCGAGTTTCTGGCGAAGATCATGAACAGGGCAGCAGGCAAAGGCCCTTTCTCTCCTGTTCGCATGACATTCGTATTCTGCATGATAGTTCTCTAGCAAATTCCTAGGTGTTGCTATCAGGCCATTACGCGTTTTGAGGGGGTTGCACACAGCTGGCACACCGGTTGCCGAAAAGCCGGGCAAGACCGGAGTGTCCGACTGATTGGCAGTGCGACGACCTTTCAAATCGAACGTATCATCGACCCGACAAAGAAAATCGCACACAGAGGGCACACAGGAGATCTCGAAAAACCGCAGATCGCTGGACTCTCTGACCTACCGACAGTCATTCGGCCATTCAATTCACGGTACTAATAGACCTCGACGGCAATCTCTCAGCCGCGCTCACCCTCACCTCCATCAACAGATGTGCGGGGTATCTTTGGGGACGAAGCCATCCGAGGGCTGAGGCCATCATTCACTTTGCAGTTGAGGAATGACTCCGACAGTTTCTTCTCGTTTTCAGTGCAGGCTCTTTCAATCGCATGGATGTTCAACTCAAAAAATGCTTCTTTCCGTATTCCAGCTTGCCTCGTGGCGAGTTCATGTCGCGACCAGAACCAGCAACGGCGATCGACGCAACGCAAGAACAGGCGAAACGCAGCCACGAATTGTCGAGGTCGTTGCTTGAGCAGAACCGTCCGAACCAGTAGCGGGCCATCTTCTCTGAATGAAACGCAGTTGAGCCGTTGAGATAACTTGCTTAACCCCGGGGCGCGTCATCTTCGACGACGAGCCGCATCCATGGGGCGCCGGCATCCTCCACAACGAAGCCTCGTAGCGCCGCTGCCTTGGCGAAATCGAACGGTATGGGAGACGAGAACTGGACGTCCAAGAGTTGTTTGAACCAAGTCATCGCATCAGAACGAGAGGCACTGCGTAGCAAAAGAGCCAGATCCAAGAGATCTTTGTTCGTTGTGCAGAGGTGGTAACGTTCGTTCCAAATGTCAAGAAGCTCACGTGTAGGTCCTGATCGAGAAAATCACGTTCTCAAATTGTGTTAGTCTATGTCGGATATTAGTAACTAACGTCAACATGGGTAGGTGAGTCAGACTGATTTCCAGGGGTAACGCGTCTGCACTGATTTCGTGGCGTACCAGAATTCGCATCTGTCACGGAACGCATTGATCGCGGCGGTCCGATGTGGTATGCGGATACCGTGGGACTGGATAAGGTCTACCGCCGCATCTGAGAATTTCATCAACAGCACGGCGAACTCTGGGAACCTGCCCCTGTGTTGAAGCGTTTGGCCCAGGAAGGCAAGACCTTCGTCGAACTGAACCGGGAACAGGCCCTGATGGCGTAAGAATTAAGAGCACGACTGCGAGCTCAGCAACCCGATCGCCACGGATACGATACGCGTTGCGGATTTTCGCTGGTAGCGTTAGATTGTTCGGCGCGGGAGAACATATGCGAGAGGCGGTAGTGGTTGCCAGCTCACGGACCGGGCTGGCGAAATCGTTCCGCGGTTCGTTCAACATAACCCGCCCCGAAGATCTGGCAGCACATTGCATCAAGGACGTCCTGCGCAAGGTGCCGCAGCTTGACGCGGCCGAAATAGACGACGTTGTGTTGGGATGTGCACAACCACACGGTCCGCAGAGTCACAACATCGCCCGTACTTCCGCCATGCTGGCCGGGCTTCCTACTTCGGTCGCGGGCACGACCATAAACCGGTTTTGCTCGTCGGGATTGCAGGCGATTGCTGTGGCCTCGCACCAGATCATCAGCGAGGGCGTGGAGGTGGCGATTGGCGGCGGCGTCGAGAGTATCAGCATGACGCCGGCTGCCGGCAATCCTCATCCGGAACTGCAGAAACGATTGCCCGGGTTATACATGGGCATGGGTGACACCGCGGAAATCGTCGCCAAGCGCTACAAGGTGAGCCGGGAGGTGCAGGACGAGTACGCACTGCTGAGCCAGCAGCGCACTGCTCGCGCTCAGCGAGAAGGTTTTTTCGAGGGCGAGATCGCGCCCATGAAGGTCACGACGGCGCTCCTCGATAAGAAAACTGGCGAGAAGGTTGGGACGCGGGAGGTCTGCTGCGACCACGACGAGTGCAATCGGCCCGACACCACGTTGGAAGGCCTGCTCGCGCTGAAGCCTCACTTTGATCCGCACAGCGGCGAGGGCACCGTGACGGCCGGCAACTCCTCGCAACTTTCCGACGGCGCTTCGGCCACTCTGCTGATGTCCCGCCAGCGCGCTGATCAGCTGGGTGTGCCCTACAAGCTGGTGTTTCGCGGATTTCAAGTTGCGGGTTGTGATCCGGACGAAATGGGCATCGGTCCCGTCTTCGCGGTGCCCAAGCTGCTCAAGCGCACCGGCCTGGAGATGGATGATATCGGCCTCTGGGAACTGAACGAGGCTTTTGCAGTGCAGGTGATCTACTGCCGCGACCGCCTGGGAATAAATCCGGAAAAGTTGAATGTTAATGGCGGGTCCATCTCCATCGGTCATCCGTTTGGCATGACCGGTTCGCGCATGGTCGGAACGCTCGCCAATGAAATGGCGCGCCGGAAAGCGCGCTACGGCATCGTGACCATGTGCATCGGCGGCGGGCAAGGTGCTGCCGGTCTGTTCGAAGCGGTTCATTAATTTGCCGAATACTACTTCTGATGGAGGAATCAGAGATGAAAAAAAGCGAAAAGGCGAACAAGCGGCTCGATCACTGTGGGTTTACTTCCAGACTGCTGTTTGGAGCGGCGGCTATCTGCGTCTTCACGCTGATCTCGGTAGCGACCGCATCTGCCGACAACTCATCCCACCGCCCGATTGCTTTCACCGAAAGTGGACTCGTGATTGGCTCAACGACGGATGGGGGAAACGAATTTCTCGGCATCCCGTACGCGGCTCCGCCGGTGGGAGCGCTGCGCTGGAGGCCGCCGAAGCGCTACGGATTCTTTCCCGGATTTGTCCTCCAAGCGACTCAATTCGGCAGTGCCTGCACGCAACCTGGAGGGATTGGCGGCGAGAATTGCCTGTTCCTGAATGTCTACACACCGCAGACGGAATCGGATGATAGAAGAGGGCGTGGCCTACCTGTGATGTTCTGGATTCACGGCGGCGGACTCATTAACGGGAGCAGCACCCCTTACAACCCCGAGCGACTCGTGAAAAAAGGGGTGATTGTTGTCACAATTAATTACCGCCTGGGTTATTTGGGATTCTTTGCCCAGTCCGCGATAGATGCCGAAGGGCATCTCAACGGCAACTATGGGTTGATGGATCAGCAATTCGCACTCGGGTGGGTTCGCAGGAACATCGCGAGTTTTGGCGGCGATCCGGATCGAGTAACAATATTCGGCGAGTCGGCAGGCGGACAAAGCGTCTATGCCCAGCTCGCATCCCCCCTTGCATCCGGCATGTTCCGTGGAGCGATATCGGAAAGCGGATCCTATGCGGAATTCCAAGACTACTTTTCGAACATTGTTACGCTGGTGGTGGGGGAAACACAGGGTACCACAGCCGTGCCGTCCGGCGCCGCCATTGCGGATAGTGTCGGATGCACGAACCAGACAGCTTCCTGTCTGCGTGCCGTGCCCGCCTCGACCATGGTCGCAGCAGAGCCTTTTCCTTTGTATCCGTTCGTGGATGGAACGCTGCTCACACAGACGATGAGCGCAGCATTTGCCAACGGCGAATTCAATCAAGTGCCGGTGATCTCGGGCACTAATCACGATGAATATAGATTGTTCGTAGCTCTGGACTACGACCTCGTAGGAAATCCAATACTAACTACGGCGGAGTACGATACTGCTGTTACTACTTTGTGGGGATCGGCCCTGGCGCCGCCCGTCCTTGCTTTGTACCCATTTGCCAGTTACTCGACCGGCGGTGAGGCATTGGGGGCCTCGGGTACGGACGGAGTCTTTAGCTGTGCGGCGCGCATTGCGGATCAGTCACTGGCGAAATTTGTGCCGACCTATGCCTATGAGTTCAACGATGAGAACGCTCCCCCCGCGCAATCTTTGTTTGGCGGGTTATTAACCTTTCCGCTGGGCGCCTATCGTAGCTCTGAGCTTCAATACCTGTTCCCGGGCATCGATGTTTTCGGACTGTCGGTAACACTTTCAAGCAAACAAATGCACCTCTCCGATGCGATGGTCAGCTACTGGACGCAGTTCGCCAAGAAGGGAGAACCCAATTCCTCCGGTGAACCGCTCTGGTCTCCCTACAGTGCGTCAACCGACGAGTTCCAATCGTTGATACCACCGGCGCCAGTGGTCGAGTCCAACTTTGACAGTAGTCACCAGTGCTCAACCTTTTGGGACACTTTTTAACAGCGAGCAATAGGCGGGCGCGCGGTGCCTTACCGAGGTTTCGCGCGTCCATCTGCAGGATTATTGCTCTAACCGCGCGGACAGCCGGAACTGCTGATCCTGTCAATCATCTGAAGCCAACGAAATTACAAAAAGATGCCCGCTCCCACGCCAACCGGAGCCACAACCGCCGCTGCTCAGACCACCGCTGATTCTACCGCGCATTCATTGCGGTACGCGTGGTACGTCGTCGGAGTCCTAACACTTCTGTACGCATTCTCGTTCATCGACCGCCAGATCTTCAGTCTGCTGGTCGGCCCGCTTCGTCGCGACTTACACATCGGCGACGCTAAAATGAGTTTGCTGATCGGATTCAGCTTCGCACTGTTTTATACATTCTTCGGAATCCCTCTCGGCAGGCTGGCCGACATTTGCAGCCGCAGGCTGATCATCGCGACCGGCCTGGTACTGTGGAGCGGGTTCACAGCCAGTTGCGGACTGGCGCAAACGTTCGAAACAATGCTTTTGCTGCGCATGGGCGTCGGCGTTGGAGAAGCACGCTTTCCCCGGCTGCCTATTCGCTGATCACCGATTATTTTCCTCGCGAGCGGCTCGCTACGGCCCTTAGCGTCTACTCGATGGGCATCTACATCGGTTCCGGCCTGGCCTACCTGCTCGGTGGACTAGTCGTGGCCTATGCTTCGACCCAAGCCATGTGGATCATTCCGCTGCTGGGAGCCGTCCATCCCTGGCAGATCATCTTTCTTTCGATCGGCCTTCCGGGCATTGCTGTGGCGCCCCTGCTCTTTACGGTACGCGAACCCTCCGCACGCCCCGGAACCGCCCGACGGACAGCTGTTCCAACGCGGCAAGTCTTCTCCTATATCTTCAAAAACCGGCGGACATTCCTCCTCCACAACATCGGTTTCGGCCTACTTGCGCTCTCTTCATACGCCAGTGCCGCTTGGGTGCCGGAATTCTATCGGCGCAATTTCCACTGGGGCATCGGAAGCACAGGCGTTGTATACGGCTCCTGCGTCGCGATCTTCGGTTGCGCTGGAATCATCAGCGCGGGCCGGATCGCTGACTACTTGCGCAAGCGCGGCCGGGACAACGCGACTCTGTTTGTGGGTGCACTGATCGGACTAGTCGGGATACCTGTTAACTGTCTTTTGTACCTGGCGCCCTCGGCGACTTGGGCAACCCTCTGGTTGGTTGCCGGCTGCGCGCTTGCGGCAGCTCCCTTCGGTATCGCTCCCGCCGCAATTCAGCAAATGATGCCCCCAACCATGCGTGGGCAGGCATCCTCTGTGTATTTGTTCTCCATCAATCTCATCGGGCTGGGAATCGGACCCACTGCCGTGGGAGCATTGACACAGTACGCGTTTGGACGGGATGATGCCGTGCGCTACTCGCTGGTCATTGTGACATCGGTGGCATGCGGACTCGCTGCGGTGTTTCTCTATGCAGCCTTAAAGCCGTTCCTCGCCAGTCTCGAAAGGGTGCGCGTTTGGAACGCTGCCCACTCCGCTTGAGCTGATCGGCGGGAGTTTCTTGCAAGAAAGGTTCTCGAGTGCACTCCGATGCCATATCAATTCGTCCCGGCGAAGAACTGAATCTAGCTTCCCTCGCCGATTGCGGGCGTTTCCTTTCCCCCGGTTAGTGTCGATCCGGGATGGGATGAGTTTGATCTGGGGCGGGTGTATCGCGAGATCGCTCCGCGTTTGGTTGCGGAAGATTCTGAATTCCGGCGCGAGTACGAAGAAATGCGCGAGCAGGTGCACATTAGTGGAGCCCGGATCAGCGGAGCCGCGCACGCTGACAGAATTCATCGCAAATGGCTACCCTGTGACACGAAAGTGGTGGAGGCATGGCTCTCCGGTCGCTATCCGTATAGCGGCGAAACTTGGGACCAGTTTCTCGAGCGCATTGCGGCCTCCCGGTTGAAGATGCTCGACGCGCGGCAAGAGAACATTCTCGTGGTTACGTCGGCCACGCCGCTTGCGATTTGGACTAGTCACTGGAGATTTCCGATGAGCGGATCATGCGGCTCGCCGGGGCAGTGTATAACGCATCCTACACAATCCTGCGTTTGCGAAAAGAGCAGCTACGGTTATTTACCTTCAATGCGGTGCCGCACCTCGCCGCCCCGGGGCTGTGCACCCACCGCTAAGAGGATTCCGCGCACTGCTTAGAACGGACCGCTACCTTATATATAGTAGCGAACTACCCACTCAGCTACGCAGCACGGCTTATCGCTACCCTGGACTTCCGCCCTCGCATCAAAGACTGCTTCCAGCGCATCAGGCACGTCTTTTAGCGATTGAAGAGTGAAGCGAACCCGAATCTTAGAGTCGGCGCGGACAGCAGAAGGAAATCGAACTCGATTCAAGCCGTAATTGACGCTCATGCGGACACCGCCTCGGATCTGAATTGCCTCCTTCATAAACCGGCTCAGCAGCGACAAGGTCAAGAACCCGTGAGCAATTGTGGTCCCATGGGGAGACTCACGCTCGGCACGTTCGCGGTCCACGTGGATCCACTGGCGATCCTCGGTAACTTCCGCAAACTGCTCAATTCGTTCTTGGGTGATGGGGAACCAGTCCGTCAGGGTGAGTTCGCGACCTACCAAATCTCTTAAGGAATGGGGTGTTTCCAGGACAAGCGGCACTGGTGTCTGCTCTCGATTTTGCCGCATCTCTTATCTCGAGATTCGTCAACCCCGCCCCATGCTCCCGATCCGGCAGGAACAGATTCCACAGGCCCGCGGCGCGGGCTTTGGGCTTGAGTTCCTCAATTACGGTCGGCGGCGGCCAGCCTCGATCTCATCGTGGTAGCGCTGCTCATTCGGATAAATGTGCTCATCCATGAAGACCTGCAAGCGCCGTTGCAGGTCCTTCACTTTGCTGCTGAACGAGAAATTCATGTCTGCCGCCTGTCTCCTATTTACCCGTGAAAGCAGCGGGGCGCTTCTCCACAAAGTGCGCGACACCCTCTTTGAAATCCTCTGTGCGGAAACACGCCATCATCTCGCGCACGGAAATGTCGAAAGCTTCCGCGAGCGGTTGCGACATGGCCTCGTATACCTGGCGCTTGATTATGCGCAACGAGCGTGGGCTCACGGTGGAAGCCAGTTCTTGGGCATACTCCTGGGCTTTTTCGAGAAAGGTTTCCTGGGGAAAAACTCGATTCACCAACCCCATGCGCAGTGCTTCGGCGGCATCGATGGTCCGGGCAGAAAACAGCAGGTCGAGCGCGTTTGCAATTCCAATGATCCGAGGCAACATCCAGGCCATTCCATACTCGGCAATCAACCCGCGCCGCGCGAATGTGGTGCTGAAGCGGCTTGCGTCCGAGGCCAGCCGCAGATCGCAATAGAGAGTGATAACCAAACCAAGGCCAACCACCGGCCCGTTGATGGCGGCAATCACCGGCTTCCCGATCGCCGGGAAATACGAGTATTTCTTCTGAAAATCCGGGGCCGCGCCTTCGCGGCGGTTGGCGCCGTCGCGCAAAACCTGCTCGCGGCCCCGGTCGTCCAAATCCCGGTAATCCAGGCCACGTTCCGCCACCGCGCTCAGCCGCGACATGTCAGCGCCTGCGCAAAAGCCCCGCCCAGCGCCTGTCAATACGATCACGCGGACCTCGTCGTCCTGCTCGGCGTTCTCCATGTGCGAACGCACTTCGCTTTCCATCAGCTCCGTCCAGGCGTTGAGTTTGTCCGGCCGATTCAAAGTAATCGTGGCCACTCGATCGGCTACGTTATAGAGCGTCTCCTGAGTTGGCATGACGCGCGATTATATAGAATCAGCTTGCGTTAGTCACTATCATGTCATAGCGACTATCGAGATACGGAAGAGATCAGTCGAATTAGTTGACGCATACTCGCGGGATCTCGTGGGCTGCAGACGAAAAGATGGACTGTTTTTGGGTCGATCTGCGGCCAATTCACTGCCCGTTGATTCTCGTAACTTGCAGGCGGTGCAGCACTTAACCAGAGGCCAACTCGCACGGCGACCTCGGACAAGCGTTTTCCCGCGTTGCGCAGGAACTTGTCGTTCAGCAGCAAGTTGACTTTCGCGTCGTCATGGAAGGCTTGCCACGAGCGTTGCATCCCGTTATTCGCGACGAGGTGTACCGCGTTGGCCGCGAATCCCTTATGAATGCATTTCGCCACTCGCGCGCGAGCAAGATTGAGGTTGAGGTTGACTACTCGTCCAGCAATCTTCGCATTCTGGTCCGTGATAACGGTTGCGGAATTGATCCTCAAGTGCTGCGCGCTGGGCGCGATGGGCACTGGGGTCTTCCCGGTATGCGCGAGCGAGCGGAAAAGATGGGGGCGAAGCTCAGATTATGGAGCCGTGCAGCTGCTGGTACGGAGGTTGAATTGACCGTTCCCGGCCATGTCGCGTTTCAATCTCATGCGTCAGCGCGCCCGGGTTAATGGCTTACCCGATTCAATCGACGGCCGGTTGCGCGTGAAGCCAAGAAGGCCGAAAGCGAACAACAACAATGAACCGCCTCGGACGGCATCCCCGTCTTCAGCATTGACGATCATCCTCTGCTGCGCGAAGGCATAACCGTGTTCGCGCACAAGAAGATTCGAGGCCACGAGTCGGTCCCGGGACAGGTGATCGGACTCAGAAGCCGGTGGTGTGATCAAGACCAACTCGTCTTGCATGAAAGGCTCAGTTCGAATCCCGCGAGCACGTTCTGGGCCCTCGATGAGGCCGACCGATACCTTGTCGTCGAAGAGAAGTTGTACGATCTCGCTCGCGCTGCCGCTATGTAGTGAGAATTGGACGCGTGGATGTTCATCGATGAAGGCTCCAAGCAAGCGAGGGAGCACGTACTGAGCGATCGTTGTAGACGCTCCCAGCGACAACTCTCCGGCGACCTTCCGCCCGCTCCTCCAAGTTCTCGTTCTGCTTCGGAGACGATTGAGCCGCACTTCACGCTGTTCGTTCTACTCGCCGTGGCCGATCGCCTGATGGGCAGTATTGCCACGGATTTTGAGCAGTTCATGCCACGAGGTTGGTCCTTCGCTGCCCGCGGCATAGTTGGGGAAGTCTGGCGCCGGTAAATGCGCCCACGCTTCTTCAATCGGGGTAATGATGCGCCACTCTGCCTCTACTTCGTCTCGGCGCGTAAATAATGTTGCATCGCCACGCATCGAGTCGAGCAGCAGAGTTTCGTACGCAACTGGCCCCTTCGACCCAAAGCTCGCTTGATAAGAGAAGTTGGCTTGAACCGTGACCGTACGCATCTGCGTTCCCGGTCGCTTCGCGTCGAATGCGATCGAGATTCCCTCGTCCGGCTGAATGCTGATGGTGATTACATTCGGAGCAATTACCGACGGCGTGCTCGCAAACAAAGCCTGCGGCGTCGGTTTGAGATGCACGCGAATCTCCGTCAGATTTCGTGCAAGACGTTTCCCAGTTCGGATGTAGAAAGGAACTCCGGCCCAACGCCAGTTCTCAATCTGAAACCTTACTGCTGCGTAAGTTTCGGTTATGGAGCTGGGGTCCACACCTGGCTCTTCCCGATAACCGAGTACTCGTTTCCCGTCAATCACGCCGGAACCATACTGCCCTCGAACGGTGAATCGTGCTACGTCCTCGACACGCATTGGCCGAATGGATCGAAATACTTGCACCTTTTGTTCACGCACCGAATCCGCATCAAACGCTACCGGCGGCTCCATCGCAGTCAGCGCCAGCAACTGCAGCAGATGGTTCGCCACCATATCGCGGAGGGCGCCGGTCTCTTCGTAGAACGGCGCGCGGTTTTCGACTCCCACCGTTTCAGCTGCAGTGATCTCTACATAGTCGATGTAGTTCCTGTTCCACACCGGTTCGAACAGCGAGTTGCTGAAGCGGAAGACGAGGATGTTCTGCACCGTTTCTTTGCCAAGATAGTGGTCAATCCGGTATACCGTCTTCTCGTCGAATACGCCGTGCACTACGTCATTCAGTACGTTCGCCGATTCCAAGTCCCGCCCGAAGGGCTTTTCCAGAACAATTCGCGTCCACCCATGGTCGCGGCGGCTCAGTCCTACTGCTCCCAAACCTTCAATGATGGGTCCCGCTACTGACGCGGGCGTCGACACATAGAACAAATGGTTTGGGCTCGAACCATTCCTCTCCATCTCCTCCAACCGAACGCGCAACTGTGAATAGAACTTCGGATCGTTGATGTCACCTACCATATAGTGCAGCCGCGTTTCAAAGTCTGTCCATCCCGACCCGCTGAAGTCGCGTGTGTCTTTCGACTTGGCGGCTGCCTCCCCTGTCTTCTTGCGAAACTCCTCAGAACTCATCGGCGTGCGGCCGATTCCGAGAACGTCGAACTCGGGGTTCATGCAGCCTTGACATGCGAGGTTGTACAGACCCGGGATCAGCTTTCGTTTCGTGAGATCGCCCGAAGCTCCAAAAATAATCAGGACACACGAATCTCCGGTTGGGAGTGGTTCTTGCGAAAACGTCTCAAGAGGGCTCGCTTGAATAATCGCAGACATAATCTTCTCTTTGTTAGATGCTCTCGATAGCGATTTCGAATCGTAATTGGAAACTGACCTAATTCAGAGAGTTCTTTTGTGCATCCCCTTCAATCGTTCCGAGACTGTGATATCGCGCACTTTGCAGCCTCAGATTTGGGCGACGCCGCCATCCACGCAAAGCTCTGCGCCCGAGACATAGCTGGCTTCGTCGGACGCGAGGAATGAAACAGCTTTAGCGATCTCGTCCGGGTCTCCCAACCTGCCGAGCGGACATTATTCTCCATCTCTTTCTTCATTTGGAGGAGCGCCTCGCCTTGTTGCAGGCTCTCCATAATCGGAGTGTCGATGTGGCCAGGGCTGAGAACGTTCACGCGGATGCAACGGTCTCGCAGGTCAATCGTCCAGGTTCGAGCAAAGGAACGAACCGCAGCCTTGGTGGCGCTGTACACACTCATGGCGGGAAAACCCTTGATATCGGCAATCGATCCATTCAGGATGATTGATCCTCCGTCCTTCATCAAAGGGAGACCTTTCTCCACAGAGAAGAAGAGTCCTTTGACGTTTGCGTTGAAGTGAAGGTCAAAAAATCCCTCATCCACGGTGCCAAAGGGGGCTAGCTTCGCGAGGCCGGCATTAGCAAGAATAATGTCGACCTTACGATTGTGTTTTTTCACGGTGTCGTATAGGCGATCGAGGTCCGATAGTTCGATAAGGGATTTTTCAATGACCATGTAGCATCGGGTTCGAGCCGCCTTTGATGTCACGGCCCAGTCCGTTGCGGAAGCTTAAGTCTCTCTGCCATTCTGCCAAGTTCAGCAGGGGAGTGAGCCCGCATCTTACGCATCACCTTGCCGCGATGGACGGTCGCGGTGATCTCGCTCGTCCCAAGTATCGAGGCAATCTGCTTGGTGAGCATGCCAGAGACCAAGAGACCAATCAGCTGGCGTTCCCGCGCAGTTGACGTCGCGTAACGTTCTTCCAATTCCGCAATCTCGGTCTCCCGTTGCCGCATTGCCTCGTCGCGCTCCAGCGCCTGCTGAATTGCATCCACGAGATCCTGATCTCGCCAAGGTTTCGTCAGAAAGTCCACCGCGCCCGATTTAATGGCTTGGACAGTCATCGGGATGTCACCGTGGCCGGTGATAAAAATAATCGGAACGCGGACTCCCTTCTCGTTCAACTTGTGTTGGACATCCAACCCGCTCATTCCAGACGGGACGGAGGCAACCCCAACCGAGCGGTAGGGGCAGCTTTGATGCGGCCGGGGACTTGTGCAATATTTTTGTTGTCCATCGGATGTCATTTAGAGGTACCATGCAGAAGTTATGCGCGGTACGCACCGCCATGGCGAATCGTACGTCCTCGTAGCGCTGGCTCTTTCGTTGTGCGCAAGCGTCGTCATCTTTATCATAGCTGCTTTTTGGGCCGCTCCCTTGGCCGCGCAGGCTACTCGTGCTTCGCTTGGCGACCACGGCTTTGGGTACGATTTCCACAATGCCGTTCCCAGCATTCCTGACGATCGAGTTAAGGTGCCGGACAGGGTGCCGCCCCCCCCGAATACGCCCGGTGACGAGTCTTGCTTCATGTCGCCGCTGACCGGCATCCGTTCTCCCACCGCGGGAGTTGCGTCTTTGGAAGTTCCCGGAGCGGCTCGAAAAGATTTTCAGCACGGCTGCAGCGCGGCGAGCCATAACAAACTGGCCAAGGCCGAACAGCATCTTCGCAAGGCACTCGATGAAGATGCGCAATACCCAGCCGCGTGGGTACTGCTGGGCCAGGTTTTGAAGGCACAACAGAAGCCCGACGACGCCCGCAATGCCTGCTCCCAAGCGCTAAAAATCGACCCCGGCTATGTTCTGGCCGATCTCTGCCTTGCGGATCTTTACGCGGTCCAGCAGAGATGGGAAGAGATGCTCCGCTTCGCCAACAGTGCGGTTGCTCTCGACCCGGCTAACAATCCCCATGCCTATTTCTACGCCGCTGGAGCGTACCTTGGAATGCATCGGCTAACCGAAGCAGAGAAGAGCGCGATGAGGGCAGCGGAGATCGATAAGACCAATCGCGAACCCCGGACACACTTTCTGCTAGCTCAAATCTATGAGGCGGAGCGTAAGCCGGATGCAGAAGCAGCCCAACTCGAGGAATATCTGAAATCTGTCAGTGACCCGCAAGAAAGGGTGACGGTGAAGAAGTACCTGGCCGATCTCACGGCCAATCCCAGGTAATACCAATTCAAGCGTTGCCGTCCTAACTCCCAGGGCTGACCCCTGACCGTCTCGGTCGGGTAGCAACTGTCGGATCAAATCTCGCAGTTCGGAATCGCCGTGAAATGGCGATCTCTACGCCATCCGCACTTAGCAACAACGGCAGCTTCATGGCTTTGATTGACCTGCCTGTTTCGCTCACTAAGGATTTCTGGCCCATGCGAAACAAGAGTCGCGAGAGCGTACGCGAGAAAAGTCGGGACGGGGTGAAACATTATTTGCCCCATGTTCTGGTCGTCGGTACATATCTCCTCCTGGCAGCCTTGACGATCTCAATCGCTTCACTCGGCTCGTTTTTTGTCGGATATAGATTTGACGCCGTGGACTGCTTTTCGCCCGCACCTGAAAATCCAGTTTTGTATCTTTGCTTTGTGACCCTGATGTTCGCCAGTGTTGCCGGTCTCGCGCTCTTGAGCTTAAAGCTCGCAACTTTGATCGGCTCGATCCCGCTGCTGTTGCTTTTGGTGTCCGTGTGGCTTGTAGGCAAGAGATTGTTGGTGGCACGGAGTGAGGATACGTGGTCCCGCGATGCTGCCATCGCTGCGCTTTTGGCCTACCGCGCAGTCTTTTGTTTCCATACGGCCTACGGACGGCTGTGTCCAGGATTAGCCTACGCAGGCGTTTCGCGATACACGCCCTACGTGGTTCTCGGCTTTTTCGGCCTGTACCTATACGCTTTGTCAAATCACGCTCGAAACCTGCGCGTTTATTTGCTACTGATGTTGCTAGTCTTTGCCGCGTTCAGCGCGCGCCCTCTAAACCGATCGGACGCTTGGCTTGTGGGTAAAATGAGTGCCGGCAGAAGCTCCTGGCGGAACTGCTATCTGGCTCGCCACAACATCCTTAACCACAGGACACAAAAGTACACAAAGCGGCAAGAGCACACACGCGGACAACCGCATGGCAACTCGATCAGAGAATCCTCGGAGCGAACCTTAACGCTTTTTCTTCCCTTTTGCTTTCTTCTTCGCGCTAGGTTTCTTCTTTGAGGAGTTCGCGGGTTTCTTCGGCGACTTGTGCTTCTCGGCCCTCGGCGCATTGTGGGCCTTCACAACCTCGGCTTTTGCTTCGGGCGGTGGCGCCGGCGCAGCGGTTTCGCCCTTCCCTTTCTTCTTGCCTGCAGTCGCAGCAGGCACCGGGGCTGCCTGGGCCGCGGCTGCGGCCGCAGCCGCCTTGGCAGCCCGCCCGCGTTTCGGAGGTGGAGGCGGAGGTGGTGGTGGTGGCGGCGCCAGCGGTTTCAGGAATCTCAGAATCTCGGTCCGCGAGTGCAGTTTCCCGTCCAGCAACAGCATGAATACATCGTGAGCAATCTTGGGATACTCCGGCATTTGCGGAGTGATGCGCAGCTCCGTCATCTCGAGCAATGGCAGCTTCTGCTGCACCTGCCGCCACTTGCCGAAAAAGTTCTTGATCTTCTGCACCACCGCTTGCTGCTTCGCCGTGACTTCCAGGAAAAGAACCATCTCCGGCCGCGCTTCCGACAGCAATTTCCACGTCCGGGAAGGCGTCGCCGCTTCTTTGCCGGTCAAGCGTTTGGCCAGATCCTTGGCGTTGTCTTCGAGATCCTTCCACGCCGCCACCAGATCCTTGCGCGGAATCAGCTTGCGCATGTCAGCGATATCTTTGACGCCCAGGCGCGCGGTCAGGAAATACAGCACCGCTGGCGAGGGATCCGGCGTATATCCCATCTGATTCATCTGCTGTCGGGTTTTCATCAACTGCCCCAGCCCTGCAGTGTCCACCTTTGCTGTGGACCAATGGGGATTGAGCACCTTCAGCAACTCTTCCTTTTCCAGCACGCGGACAAGATGCAACGGGTCGTCCTCGTAGGCTAGCTGTTCAATCTCCTGCCCAATGGCCCGATCGGTGATGTACTCGATGTAGTTATTCTCTTTGGCCGACTGAATCCGGGCCTGCGTGCGCTCCTCAATCGGCCAATGAAAGCGCGCCGCAAAACGGGCCGCACGAATCAGCCGCGATGGATCTTCCATGAACGAATAGTTGTGCAAGATGCGGATCAGCTTGGCTTCAATATCCGCCGCCCCGTTGAATGGATCCATCAGTAAACCGCGTGACCCTGGATTCAGTGACAACGCCATGGCATTGATCGTGAAATCCCTCCGCCGCAGATCTTCGATGATCGTGCCCGGCGCAATGATCGGAGGCTTCCCCGTCTTCTCGTAACGCTCCGTGCGAGCCGTGCTGATCTCGGCGCGCACATTGCCCGGCAGCACAAGATAAAGGGTTTTCAGATCGTCGTCCGCCGACGCGATCACCGCCCCAGCATGTTCGAGTTGCTTTTGCAGCTTGAGGGGGTTGCCCTGAACCGTGAAGTCAAGGTCGCGGATGGGGAAGCCGCTGATGATGTCGCGTACGGCGCCACCGGTCAGGTAAATGTTCATGCCCGCATCGCGGGCGATGTCCTGCACCAGGGTGACGCCCCGCTGCTGGTCCGGAGTCAGCCGGATTTCCATCGTGTAAATGTAATCAGCCATGCCTTATTCAGTTTTCAGAGTTACCAGGCTGCAATTCCCCGGGGTCGGCCGGAACAAGATTTCCACAGGGCCCACTCCCGCCTTCCCGGCGGCGTCCGGCACGTCTTACGTAAACTGCTCTGTAGACTAGACTTAGACGAGCTAAGATGGATGGCAGCAAACTACAGAAAATAACACAATGTTAACAATTTGGCTACTGTGAATGAGATGACTCACTATGTTCGAGCCAAAAGTGTGAGAATCTGATTAAGCTCACCGGCGGAAAGCCTCCGCCTGAGCCACTTTGGCCAATCCCCATGCCTTCCACTCACAAAAAGGTGGTCGTCCGGAAAATGGATCGCGATTCCATTAACGGCTACGTCGCTCCGGCCAATTTTGTGCGCGAAGGCAAGCTGGAATTGCTCAACACCGCGGGCAATGTGGTCACTATCGACTTGAAGGATATCAAGGTCGTCTACTTCGTGCGCGAATTCGGAGACGCCGACTCTCCCAGCCGCAAGACCTTCACCACTCGTCCGCGCACCGAAGGATTGTGGGTGCGGCTCAGCTTCAAAGACAACGAAGTCCTCGAAGGTATGATGCCCAACGACCTCTCGCTAGATACCGCCGAGGGCTTCCTCATTAATCCGCCCGACCTGCGCTCGAACACCCAGCGTCTCTTTGTGCCGCGCAGCGCGCTCGAGTCTCTAACCGTGCTGGCCGTGATCGGGGCTACCCGGCGTCAACGCCGTGGCATTCCCGCAGACGCTGGACAGGTACCCTTGTTCGGGGAGTAAAGCCCGGTGATAATGTCGACAATCCATGCCTATCCCCGCCTCAAAACTCATGGCCTAAAGCCCATCCGATTCGCCACGGTACTCGGAATTCTGATGATTGCGACTGCCTGTGGTGGGGGATCTAATTCACAGCCACCGCAGCAGACCACAACCCCGCCCCCCATCGCACTCACCCCCCTCAGCACTGATACCTTCACCAACCCCGGCAGCCAGCACGCCACCGAAGTGGAGGCCAGCGCCTTTTCCTCCGGCTCTACGATTGTCAGCGCATTCCAGGTTGGCCGCATTTTCAACGGTGGCGCATCCGACATCGGCTTCGCCACATCCACAAACGCAGGCGGCCAGTGGATTAGCGGTCCCCTGCCAGGCATCACCATCTACGAGCAAGGTACATTCAGCGCGGCCAGCGATCCCGTGGTAACCTTCGACGCCGCCCATGCCACATGGATCATCTCTTACCTCGCCATCGCGAACGCAGACCAGGTTGCGGTAAGCCGATCCTCTGACGGCCTCGTGTTCGACAATCCCATCATCGTCAGCACCACGCCGGATTCCGACAAGAACTGGATCACCTGCGACAACACTCCCGCCAGCCCCTACTTCGGCCATTGCTATGTCGAGTGGGATGATCCCGGCAACCAGGACCTCATCTGGATGAGCACTTCGACTGACGGCGGCCTGACCTGGGCGCCTCCGCGTAACACCGCCGACCTCGCTGCCGGTATCGGAGGCCAACCTGTCGTTCAGCCCAATGGCACCGTCGTCGTACCGATCGAAAACGCCACAGGCGCCGAGATCCTGGCCTTCACCTCGACCAACGGCGGCAATAGTTGGAATGCCTCTACGACAATTTCTTCGATCACCGACCATCTCGTCGCCGGCAACCTGCGCACATCCGCGCTACCCAGCGCAGCAGTGGACGCGGCCGGGACGGTCTACACCATCTGGCAAGACTGCCGCTTTCGCAGCGGATGCGCCTCCAATGATCTCGTGATGAGCACGTCAACCAAGGGCGCGACGTGGACCGCTCCAGCCCGCATCCCCATTGACTCACTCACCAGCACCGTCGATCACTTCATTCCCGGCCTGGCCATCGAACCCGCAACTTCAGCCAGCACCGCGCACCTCGCCCTGACTTACTATTACTATTCAGCGGCGAACTGCGGCGCCTCCACCTGCGCGCTCTACACAGGATTTATTTCCTCGCCCGACGGCGGCAACACTTGGACCGCTCCCCAAACCCTGGCCGGGCCCATGTCCCTCCCCTGGTTGCCCGACACCTTCGCCGGCCTGATGGTCGGTGATTACGTTGCCACGGCCTACTCCGGAGGCAAAGCCTTCGCCATCTTCGCCGCCGCGCAAGCGAACTCAGGAACTTTATTCGACGAACCCATCTACGCCACAACCTCCGGCCTCACCGCCGCCCAACAAGCCGCGGTCTTCACCTCCGCTACCGAGCAACCCCTCCCCAACGCCCACTCCGACCACCCCCGCCGCCAGTTCTACGATCAGGAACATCGCCACCCGATCCCAGAAGACTAACCCGCGTAGAGCGAACACTCCTGTCCGCTACACTTAACACGAGGAATCACCACCCGTTTACTTCCGCACCCTGAAAAATCTCCGATCATACGGATAAGCCCGCTGCCACACCACTCTAATCCGCCCCGCATCCGGATGCCGAGGATTCAACAAGACATTCCACGTCTCCGGCAAAATAGCAGAAGGCACTTCGATCAACGCCGATGCCCCACCCGTCAGCCAATCGTCCCCACGACTCCGAGAGATCGCCGGATCACCGACCCAACCTTCCGGCAGAGACTCTGCCTCGATGCGCCTAACTGAAATATCACCCGGCGCATCAGCCTTGAGCAGCGTGTAACTCCCCGGCAACCGCGCCGCATCAAGCTCCAGATTCACCAGCACTTCAACCAGCGCCCCCGCCGGACTCCCCGCCAAATAAACGATGGGGCACCCCTGAGTATGCCACCGCGCCGACGCTTGCAACCCCCCGCGCCCATCCAACTCCTCGTGATTACTGATTCTCCAAAGGAACATAAAAGCGGTTGCCGAAGAATATTCTCAGGAAGTGTACCCGATGCATAGCACACCCGCGCGATGCCCACGTAGACCCGGACGCCTCGTCGGGGTAGCCGAGCAAAGTTCGGCAGGATTTGGGTTAGAACCCTGCGCAATATTCTGTTTTCGCGGGCGGAGCGAAGCGCCCCGTAAAACTCAGCCATCCCGACCGGAGCGATAGCGGAGTGGAGGGAACCTGCTGTTTCAGTTCATCGCGATAATCAATGCATTTCTACGAAGAATTCAAACTCAACAACCCATCACCCAAACATCCCCTGATCAATCTGCACCAACATCTGCTCCACCAACCGCCCCCCGGTCTCGGTTGACATCATCTGAATCGGACTCTTCCCCTCAAAGCGCATTTTCGGCTCCCGCACCCAATCGAGCGCCGACTCCGAATCCCCAAACGTCGCCTGCGCCCGCGCCAGAATCCGCGCTGTCCGAATCGCCCGGTCCGACTCCTCCCGCGACAGCTTCTGATGGCTGCTCTTCCGATGCTTGAAAGTCCGCCGATGAATCACCAGCGCATGCACCTCATCCCGGGTCAACCCATGCTTGGTCATCCGGCTGACGGTAGTCAGAGGCAACCCGCGCTCCGCCAAAGCCGCCAACTCCAACTCCGAAGCAAAGCGCGTCCCTAACCACTCCCGCAAATATTCCCCCAAACTTCTGCCCGCTGGAACTGATGTCGCCATGGCTTATTCACCTATGGACATTATGCCATAGAATCACGGGCAATTTGTATCATCCCGACGCCCTTCGCCGTGTTGCGTCTGGGCGATGGCCTGATCCTTCTTCCCGAGCAGCGCCGCTTTGAGCATCTGTGCCAGAAGATAAGCTCGAGCCTGACGACAAGCGGCCTGAGGCCGACAGATCAGCTCGCCACGCTCCCTGAAGCCCGCAATCGCGTCTTTGCTCAGCCTTATGGAAAGAACCCCGCAACTCGTGTCTCTCGGCACCGTCCCCGCAGCCAGCGCGGGAAGTGAGCGGTCAACGCAGAATCCGCCTGTTCCTCGACTCGAATGTCCTGAGAGGAGGAATCGTGTCGCCCTGGGGACCCGACAAGGCTACGCTCTCGCTCTGCGCCGCCAAGGTCTGCAAACTGGTGCTCGCCGAAATGGTCCGCGATGAAGTGGAGGAAAACCTTCTGCTCCACGCCCAGCGTTTACCATCAATCGATGCGGACCAATTGATTGACGACTATCACCGCCTGATCAAGCTGACAAATCCTGAACTGGTGCTCTACCCCGATAAACACCTGGTGCGTTCGAGCCGAGATCTAATCCGGCACGAAGCCGTCCCCGTGCTCCTCTCGGCAATAGCCAGCAAACCCGACTGGCTGCTGACGCACAACACCAAGCATTTCACCAAGACGGTCGCCCAGCGGACATCATTACGCATCGCGACTCCAGCAGAGTTCTTCTGAGCTTTCGGTTTGTTCCTGTAAACGCTGGCTACGTTCCCCCGGGACAAAAGAGACCTTCCGCCAGCGAATCCCTCCGCCGTAAGAATTCTGCGTATGTACCATTTCTTAGTGAGTCAACGTATGCTCTAGAAACGTTTACGCGTGAGTAACTTCAACAGACTAGCGCTAGTAGTAGTTCCCCTCCGTGGCTACTCTGGCTAAAATGGGTGTGTTGCAACGGCGAGCAGTCTCACCCCCGATTGGATCGCAGCTGCAGCGGCCATTTGAGCTTGGAATCCCTTCATGAAGGAGTTGCGACGTGAGGGCTCGCGCGATGACAAGTCACAATAGGAACGGGGCGGGAACTTTACCATCTGCCAAACTGCGTGATCCTGCAAGCAAGCAGGAATCGCTGATCGTAGCGGCTACCAAACTGTTCGCGCACCGCGGATACGAAGCCACTCGGACCGCCGAGATCGCAGCTCGTGCGGGCTGCGCCGAAGGTCTCATCCATCGTTATTTCGGGGGCAAGAAAGGCCTCCTGCTGGCGCTCATTCAGCAGCGGGTTTCGCAAGAAGTAGTGGAGTTGACCGACCAGTTGCCTCTCGCTCCTACGCTCGAAGAAGAGGTTCTTCATCTCGTCGACTGGGAAGTCAGCAATATGTGGCACGACCGGGACTTCCTGCGGGTGATTATGTCGCGGGCTCTCGTGGAACCGCATGTGGGCAAAGTACTGAGTCGGGCGGGCCTGTCCCGGCACGTGCCGGCATTCGTTCAGCGGCTCAAGAATTTCAAGCCCCGCCGGCCGCTGTCGGAGGAAGAGATGGAAGGACTGGCCCAGTCGATCAAGACGATTGGGCTGGTGTTCGGCTTCATGCGGCCCGTCCTGCTCCAGCAAGAGCGCCGAGCCGCCAGAAACATGGCAATCACAATCGCAAAGCTCATGGTCCGCGGCTTCTCAGAGTGCTGTCCCTAGCGGCCTGGTGGGCCACCCCTTCCTTTATGAGCACGCCTGCTTATAACTTTCTCTCACTGCCTAAAATCAAGTCGTCCCCGTTAAGATAATGCCGTGGGAAAATGTAACTCCGGCAGCGATCGCCGCCCTGGCAATTGAGCTCGCTCCTGCAGTGGCGTTTGGCCTTGGCTCGGAGCCCATCACGCGAGCGGTTCAGCGTTGGTCGATCGCTTCTCGCGCCGCTTTTCCCGCGTTGTATGTCTTGCCTTACGTTCTGGTTTCGGCCTCCCAGCACATCTTTCGATGGCAGTGGTTCGCGCTTTATGCGGGGCTCCCCGTGGTGGTCGCCTGGCTGCTCGGGCAAGCGGCGGCCGCCGATGCGGAGCAGCGCGGGAACTGGCGGGATGCCATCATTCTGCTGCTGCTGGGGCTAGCCGTGGACCTGCGCTGGTTCGACGCGGCGTGGCCCAACGGACTGCGCGCCCTGAACGAATTGCTCCTCGTGGACATCGGTCTGTATGGCTTTCTGGCCATCCGCGGGCTGAGTGAAACCGGCTTCGACTTTCACCTGCGCTGGAGTGACTGGAAAAGCGGTGTTCGTGAGCTGGTCTTCTTCACACCTATGGTTTTGATCCTGGGGCTGGCGCTCGGATTCATCCATCCCCATGCCAACCTGCCGCCGGTGGGCGCAGCGGCGCTACGATGGGTGGGGATTTTCTGCTTCACCGCTGTGCCCGAAGAACTCTTCTTTCGCGCTTGGGTGCAGAACCTGCTCGAACGCCGGGTGGGGCGCCGGTCAGCGCTTCTGATCGCTTCGGTTCTCTTCGGACTGTCACATTTCAACAAACGCTCGGCGCATTTCAATTGGCGCTATGTATTGCTGGCCACCATCGCGGGGATTTTCTATGGACGAGCGTGGCGCGAAGGGCGGCGCGTGCCAGCCTCGGCGATCACCCACGCCAGCGTCGATTGGATATGGGGATTGTGGTTCTAAGCCTCGAGTCATCTTTACCAACACATAAATTGCTTTCCCTAATGCCCGAACACGTAAGCCGCCCCTGGGCCAGCGATGCTGCCACTTGGATGGAAAATGGAACCGGCTGCGATTGTATTGCCGCTGATCGACAGGCTGAATGAGAACGCATCGCCGATGTCCCCATCAGATGGGATCAACTTCGCTTTAAACTTCGACGTTGTCTTTCAGCCAGTTTTGGGGACAACCCTGCGTTTTGCCGAAACTTCCGACACTCATCCTTCGGCGGCTTCCCTTCCCCATCCCTTCGCGCTATCCTAAGCCGGTTTCTTTTTGGAGGGCATTCATGGCTACTCATACCAAACCTGAAAGCAAGGCCAGGAGTTTTGGCCAGAACATCGAGAGCGATCTGGCGTCGAGATTTTTGCGAGTGGTCGAGACTGCAGCCATCGCTTCGGCCCGCACCATGGGCCAAGGCGAACGCAAACTGTCAGACCAGGTAGCCACCGAGGCCATGCGCCAGACTATGGACAGCATTCCCATGCGCGGAACCATTGTCATTGGCGAAGGGGAGCGTGACGAAGCTCCCATGCTCTACATCGGAGAGAAAGTGGGCGCGGAATTTCCCGACGGCCGCGAAGTGCCCGAGGTCGACATAGCGGTCGACCCTCTCGAGGGAACAAATCTCTGCGCTACCGGAGCGCCCGGCTCGATCACCGTGTTAGCCGCCTCCGAGCGCGGAGGCCTGCTGAACGCCCCCGATTGCTACATGGAGAAAATCGTGGTCGGCCCTTCCTGCAAAGACGCTGTAGACCTGGATGCGCCGGTCGCCGAAAACCTCAAGAATATTGCAAAGCGAATGAATCGCGACGTAGAAGACCTGGTCATTATCGTGCTGGACCGGCCGCGACACGAGAAGCTCATCGCCGATATCCGTGCCGCGGGCGCCCGCATTCGGCTAATCGGAGACGGAGATCTCTCGGCCGGCATCGCGGCCGCGGTCATTGGCACCGGGGTTCATGCGGTCATGGGTTCGGGCGGCGCTCCGGAAGGCGTGATTACGGCTGCCGCGATTCGCTGCTTGAACGGCTACATGCTCGGACGCTTGGTCATCGACAAGCCCGAGTTGGAAGAGCGCATCGCCCGCATGGGCATCAAGGACAAAAATAAAATTTACGAGGCCGAGGACCTTGCTCCCGGCAAGCAATTGATCTTCGCCGCTACCGGCGTGACCGAGGGCGCACTGCTGAAAGGCGTCCGCTTCTTCGGCGAAGGCACACGAACTTCGTCGGTGATTCTTACCTACCGCACCGGCAAAGTACGCTTCATCGACAGCATCCATTTGGAGAAAGGCCCGGATGTGAAAGTGAGGTTCGCGTAAGGATGGGGGCTAGCTCGCGTGCGAAACATTTGCGCCTAGCAGTGGACCTACCGCTCATTCATTTGGTCCCGGTTGTAAGGACCCGACGAACCCACACGCTGGAGCTGTGACATTAGCGATTCCACAACCACGCTAGCGCCCGTCCGTGAAGGGTGCCGCAATTGCAAATCGCAAAACGCTGCCACACACTTACGCATGATAACGATCCATTTATCAATGAGATCAACCATGGCGTCTAATGTATTACGTTTCATTGGTCGATGGCCCCGCTTAATTAGGGGTCTCTTGCACTCTACGATGGTACATCGGATTCCAATCCTCCAGAGTTTGGTCTTACGAAATGCCCGACGAAAAGATGGGAAACAACCTCCAGCTAGCCGCCGAACCGCTGTCTCGTCTAAATGCGGCACCGGCTTGAAACGAAGCTTCGACGAAATCGAGCGAATCCGCCAGCAGGTCAAGAGACCCGAGAGTGTCGGGGTTAAAAACTTAATTGAGGAAGGCCCGAGCTAAGGCGCACAATTTCCACTCTGCATCCTGTCGAAATCCTCCCTACCTATTCGTCTATTCACCGAACAGGGGGAATCAATCAAAATCAAGCCTCCCCCAAACGAAGGAGGAACTATGAAGCTACTCGTGTTGCCAGCAACCATCGTACTGCTCATCGTCACCGCTTCTGGATGGGCCACCGACGCGCCCAATGCCACCGACTCCGCCGTCGCATTTGCACGGCTCAAGAGCCTCGCGGGTGATTGGGAAAGCAAGGCGCCGGACGGAAAAAAGTCCCATGCACGCTATGAGGTCATATCCGGCGATTCGGCGGTGGTCGAGCATTTTGAGAGCGACGAAATGGGTCCGGCCAACGCCATGGTCACCGTGTATTACCTCGACGGCGACCACCTTCGGCTGACCCACTATTGCATGGCTCACAACCAGCCGCGCATGCAGGCCGAGTCCTTCGATCCATCCACCGGCGAATTGCACTTCGCATTTCTGGACGCAACCGGTATCTCGGGTCCGGAAGCTGGGCACATGCACAACGTAACTCTCCGCTTCGTTGATGCTGATCACTTCGCCGCCGACTGGCAGTTCTTCGAAGGCGGCAAACCAAAAATGACCGAATCCATGCAGTACACTCGAGTGCGCTAGGAGAAAATTATGGCGAAATACATGCTGTTACTCTACGACAACCGCGCGAACTCGACCGACATCAGCCCCGACGAGATGCAGAAGGCCATTCAAAAATACAAAGCCTGGGGCGACAAGCTGAAGAAGCTCGGAATCTACGTGTCCAGCCACAAGCTGGCCGACGACGCTGGCAAGGTCCTGCGTGGACGCAGCCAGGCACGCGTCACCGACGGCCCTTACAGCGAAACCAAGGAAGTCCTCGGCGGCTACTTCATGATCGAGGCTCCCAGCTACGACGACGCTGTGGGCCACAGCCGTGATTGTCCGCATCTGGAATACGGAGGAACGATCGAAGTGCGCCAGGTCGACCCGATGGTTGGTAGCGCATAATGATGCACGTGACCGAGCGCGAAGCTACGCAGACAATTGACGTAGGCGTCGCCTGCGTAATGGTGGACCATCTGTTCCGCAGCCGTGCGGGACAGATGGTCGCCTATCTGACTCGTCTGCTCGGCCCTGAGCATCTCGACTTAGCCGAAGAAGTGACGCAGGAGGCGCTGCTCAAGGCGCTGCAGCACTGGCCGTACTCCGGTATTCCCCAAAATCCTGCAGGCTGGCTCTTTCGTGTAGCCCGCAATGCGGCGCTCGACACAGTTCGACATCGCACGCTGGCCGGAGAGAAATCGACAGAGCTGGCAGCCGAGCATTTCAGGAACGCCGACGCGTCTAGCGCCGACGATGAGTTGGAAGAACAACTTCGCGACGACGAGTTGCGAATGGTACTGATGTGCTGCCATCCGACGCTGCCGCAGGATGCGCGCGTGGCCCTAAGCCTGAAAACCGTCGGCGGCTTCAGCGTGCGGGAAATCGCCCGCGCATTCCTGGCTGACGAAGCCACGATCGCGCAACGCCTGGTGCGGGCGAAGCGGCAGATTCGAGAGTCGCGCATCCGCTTCGAACTACCCGCGGGAGAAGAACTGGTTGCGCGCATGGACTCCGCACTCGAAGTCGTCTACCTGATGTTCAACGAAGGTTATGCCGCACAGTCGGGCGCGGATCTGGTACGGCAGGAACTTTGCGGAGAAGCCCTGCGTCTTGGCCGATTGCTGGCGACATCGTCCGTGGGCACGCCGCAGGCACACGCCTTGGTCGCGCTGATGGCATTCCAGGCCGCCCGGCTCGCAGCGCGTGTCGACGCCGCCGGAGAGCTCGTACTGCTGGAAGATCAGGATCGCAGTCAGTGGGATCGGAAACTGATCGCACTGGGCTTTGATCATTTCACGCAGTGCGCCGAAGGAACCGAACTGACTTCTTACCACGTACAAGCCGCGATTGCCGCCACCCACGCTCGGGCTCAAGACGGGCGCGCAACCGACTGGAAGCGGATTCTCGAACTGTACGAGCAATTGATCGAGCTGAGCCCGTCCCCGGTGGTGGAGCTGAACCGGGTGGTCGTCGTGGCCAAAGTGCATGGAGCGGAAGCGGCACTGGGAGCGCTGCGTCCACTCGAAGGCAATCGTTCCTTGCGCAACTACTACCTGCTTCCCGCGGTTCAAGGACAGCTGTTGCTCGATATCGAGGACAAGCCAGGCGCGTCCCAATGCTTCCGCCAAGCGTTAGAGCGCCCATGCTCCGAGCCGGAACGAAGATTCTTGCAGCGCAAATTGGCGCAAGTCCAGTAGCGCCAGCATACCTGGCGGGCGAGCGTCTCGCCCCACGCCGCTTTGTTAACACCCCCACCCAATTTGTCATTTCCGAGCGAAGCGAGGAATCTGCTTTCGCCTGGAGCTCGGAAACTGCAGATGTCCCCGCTCGTTCTACTTGAATTCCTTCATCACCTCCGCCGGAACTCTCGGCTCCGGGGGAAAATCCTGTGAGAATCCCTTGAACATCGCGACTGTCTTCTCGGCTCGCTTGGTCCCGTCATGCACCGCGATCTTGTGGGGCCGGGCCGGCGAGTAACCTTCCCACAGCGAAACCCCAGCGTAGACCCCGTCTTTGCGCAGAATGTAATACGTCACGTCCACGAAGCGCAGCTTGGCCATGTCACCATTGTAATTGCGGACAATGCGCTTGAGCGCGTCTGTCCCCGCGTCGAGCGGCGACATGCCGTGGCGCATGTTTTCGACAATCGTGTGCGCCCCCGCCACCTTGATGTTCTCTTCCCCGCTGCCCGTCGCGCCCGCCGAGCCCACATCCTGATCGGTATAGCACCCGGCCCCAATAATCGGAGAATCCCCCACACGTCCCGGCAATTTGTAAGCCAGACCGCTGGTGGTCGTGCAACCCGAAATCTCACCCTTCTCGTTCAAGGCCGAGCAATGAATCGTGCCCGTAGGAGGAAACAAAACTTTGTGTACCGCCTCTTCTCGCAACTCGGGCGCGATGCCAAGCTCGCCCGCGCGCTCTTCGAGACGGCGAGAACGTTCCCGCATCATCTCCGATTGCGGCTTAATATCCGGAGGCTGCCATCGTGGATCATCGAGCCCCGGCCCCCACCAATCTTCGTTTGAGTGATACTCCTTCCACAACAGCCAGATCTTGCGCGAATGATCCGTCAGCAAATTCTCCCGCGGAAATCCGACAGCCACGGCAAATCGTTCCGCGCCCTCGCCAACCAGCATTACGTGGCCGGTATGGTCCATCACCGCTTTCGAAACCAGCGAAACATTCTTGATATTGCGCACCCCGCCGACCGACCCCGCGCGCCGCGTGGGCCCGTGCATACAGCAAGCATCGAGTTCGACAACGCCTTCCTCGTTAGGGATGCCACCAAGCCCGACGCTCGTGTCATTAGGATCGTCCTCCGGCCCCTTCACCACGCGCAGCGCCGCGTCCAAAGTGTCTCCACCGCCGGCGAGGAATGTGTAGGCGTCATCCAGATAGTTGAACCCGTTATTCGCACAAATCATGATCGGACGCTTGCCACCCGCCGAATTTGACTTCGGACCTGCGGAGTCCTGCGCGCCACTCGCAACGCCCGGCAACCCCACCGATAAAGAGCCCACGACAGCCGTAGCCAGAAAGTCGCGCCGCGAAACAGTCATCAATCCCTCCAGAAAGCAAACGTTGGAAAACGTCCGCCAGAATAACACGCGAGCAGGATGCGGCGCGGACACTGCTGTCCGCGTGCCAACACCCCCCTTGCTCAACTGCAAATATTACGTCCACCCTCGATATGAACCCCGCAAGATTCCTGGGAGGTCACTGCTTCAGCCGTGCCAAAACTCCCAGATTCGACCCAGGCCCCGCAGCGAAGCAACGCTCTCTCCAGAGGGTCTTGACTCCCCGAAATCCCCCCGCCGAGCGCTATGCACCATAATGGTGTATACTGGTGCTACGATGGCGATGACAAAACGAGCTCAGGCAACATCACCGCGCGCAAAGCATGTCCGACGAAGCGTAACCTTGCCGCCCAAGATCGCCAGACAGGTCGAGGCTTTGGCCAAGCAGCGCGATCTCAGCGACAATCGCGTGCTGGTGGAACTCATCAAGCAAGGAATCGAAGCCCAAAAACAAAAAGAGAAGGCATTCTTCCGGTTGGCGGAACGCTTCCGCGCCGCCAGTGACCCGGAGCAGGTCAAGCAGTTGGGAGATCAGTTGGGACGCTTTGTATTTGGTGAATAAATGCCCCAAATCGAGACCTGGTCTCGGCTCCCCCCGCGCCGTTCGGGACCACTTGGTCGAGCGCATGCTCGACCGCGACATAGTCCTCGAAGACTAAACCAGTTGCGACTTTGGATGGAATCCAAGCCAGATGTCCCTGACGGGCCTTGGTACAAGGAATTTGGCTCGTTTAAGCTTTGCGGCGAAGGCCGATGTCCCAAGACGTTCCTTCTGCTGGGACAATCGGCCAGAGGCCAAAAGCTTTAGCCATAGCGCTGTCAATCTTGAGCTGCGGCAGGACAACCCGGGCAAAGCAGTGCGAATTGGGACGACAACCGCGAGCCCGGACGAGGCGTCCGGGGCTACGTGGGCGTTGTCGAATCAGGACGCCGCGCGCAGGCCTCCGCCTTTGCTTTGATCGGCACGGAAACGCAGCAGCGCCGCGATGTTTCCGGCGCGGTCAAACTCGGGATCATCTTTAACGTAAAACAACTCCACGTCGCGGCGGATGGCGGCGGGTATGATGGCTTCCGTTACGTCTTCGACTTCGCGGGTTTCGTGGCCACAGGCCGGGCAGTGCCGCACCATATGCGCGTCGAGGTGTCCGCAATTTGTGCACTCTACCGCCAAATGCGAGAACTTATCGCCGATTAGCAAGGTTTGCACTTCGCCTAGCTCGAGTGACTTTAACACTCGACGCAGCCCGGTCACTCCGCGGGCGTTGCTCTTGGCCTGACTGATCGCTTCTCGTGCCAGTTCTTTGCAACGCTGATCAAGCGATTCGCGCAGAATGCGGCCAGCTTGCTCGCGTATCTGCTCATTCGTGATCCGATTGAGATCGGACGAGAAATGGCCCAGCAGTCGCTGTTTCACGTAAGGATGCAACTGGGCTTCGAGCTCGTGCCAGCTAGTTTCGTGGCAGCCGATGATTAGCTTCTCGAACAGTCCCTTCTCGATAGCTGCGCTCAAATGCTCGGCGACGCCCTTGAAGTGGTGCAGGGCTTCATCGTTGATGCGGCGCTGCGCATGGCCGCCGTCGTATCCGGCATAACCGTCGCTCCGGCCCTGATGAGCCGGCGGCGTGCGGAACTTTCCTTCACGCTCTTTGAGTTCATCCAGCCGGAGATCGAAGAACCGGGCCTTTTGGCGATCGACGAGTGTGACCCAAAGACGCGGCTGCGCGCCAAGCAGCAAGGCCAGTGGCTTCAAGTGGAATTGGCGGTTCACGAAGAGCTGGGTTCCCGGCAGTTGCGAAGGCAGATCGAACTCGCGCCAGAATTTGCGGCTGCCGCAGGCAAATACGGCTCGCGCGCGCGCCTGGTTGCCGTGCAGATTCTCGGCCAGTTCGAGGATGCGATTCAAGTCGGCCCGCGTGCTGCCGTTCTTGCTGGCCTTCTCCGCCTCGCGCAACGCTCGGCGAACCAGATCTTTCGCGAGAATGGTTTCTTCGCGATGCGATTTGTTCTGTGGGGTGCGCGGCTCGAAATAGAAACTGAGTGCCGAGCCTTCGTCGCCGCTGGTGTGGAATTGAGCTAACTCACGGATGTCTTCGCGGGTAATCATCACGATTTCTCCCGAGTGCTGTCGATGGTCAACCTCTTGCTGATGCCCGGGGCCTCTCCGGCTTTGGCTTGAACCGGTTGGCCAGCGGCGCCAAGTGGCGCAAATGTTTACGTGCCAACTCAATGGAGCTTCGCACCTCGTCCGGATTACGGTCGGTGATGACGCCGATTTCATCCAGCGAGAATCCCTCGATGGCGTGCAGGATAAACGCTTCGCGGTCGGAGCGGTTGGCGCCTTCGAGGGCAAACTGCACCAGCGTGACCATTTCGTCGGAGGAGGCGATGTCTTCAGGCGTGGATGTGCGCCGGTCTGCAATCACGTTTTCCCCGGTCAGAGTTTCGTCTGGCTGATGGAACTGGAGTTCAGGCTCGTCGCTGGCGCGGACGTTGGGGCGCCGGGCTGAATCCTCGAGATGAACCGAGAACAGGCTCTCCGGGCTTCGGGCCGAGAGATCCTCGATGGAGCGGAGCGCCAGGCGGTAGAGCCACGGCTCGAGGGCCAGGCTTTCGGGCTTCTCGGCCCCGTTGGTCCCATTGCTGAGTGCGCGTGCGATGGCTTCGTCGATGACTTCTTCTTTGGTGACGGAGTCGGGCGTGATCTCCTCGGCAGTTTCGCGGAAATAGAGCTCGCGCTCGACGAAACGTTCCAAGCGGCCGAGACTGGCATTCACGTAGGTGCGAATGTCATCGGATGACGCGGTCGGAACCCGCACGGCTGCAACTGTGTCTTCGAAGGCAACTCGCGACTTGGGGCAGAAATCCGCTATGCGCCGGCGCTGCCACTTGTGCGAGTTGCGCAACAGGTCTTTGTGTTTGCTGACCTGCTGCAGCAGGTCGTCAAACGCCGCCTTTACGGCCGACGCGGCGGTCGAGGCAGATTTCTGCACCGCCATCTGCCCGGAGGGCAAGCGCAGGTTCAGCGATACTGTGGTTCCCTCGCGTGGCGAATTCTGTTCGACAACGCCCTTCAGATGCACCAGTTCGGGGCGGAAAACCTGGAGCCGCTTGCGCAGCTTTTCGATCAGGTGGTTGATATCTTTTTCTATGTCTGGAGATTTGCGAACTTTGTAGCTGATGTGGACATTCATCTCAGGCCTCGGATCACGGAAGAGATTCCGTGAAGATTTCCGGTTCCTTACAAACCGATTCTACACCCGCTACAGGAAGGGGGAATGCAAAATTAAGCGGAGGATGCAAAATTAAAGGACTCAAAATTAATCACTGATGACTGCAGTACGGCGGCTTCAGATGGATGCTTTGTTGACTTAGACCGCGACCGTGACCGATGTCTCGCTCCGGATCACAGGCCGGTAGAGGGTGTCGCGCTCGATGGGCTCGCGTCCGGCTTCGCGGATCAGGCGTACCAACTCTTCGCGGCGCATGCCTTGTGGGGTAGTCGCGCCAGCGTCATGGTAGATCTTTTCTTCGATGACGGTTCCATCGATGTCATCGGCGCCGAAGCGTAACGAAATCTGCGCCATTTTGGCGGTCACCATCTGCCAGTAAGATTTGATGTGCGGGAAGTTGTCGAGCACCAGCCGACCAACTGCAATTTGTTTGATGTCGAGCATGCCTGTGGTTTTTGGCAGATGTTGCAGCAGGGTGTTGTCGGGATGAAAAGCTAGCGGAATGAAAGTTTGGAAGCCGCCAGTTTCATCCTGCAGATTACGGAGCTTGAGCAAGTGATCGACCCGGTCTTCATCATTTTCTACGTGGCCGTAGAGCATGGTCGCATTCGACTTCAGACCGATCTGGTGAGCCAGCTTCGCGGTCTCCAGCCATTGGTCGCCATCGATTTTGTGGTCGCAAATGATGTGGCGCACTCGGTCGGCGAAAATCTCAGCACCGCCGCCAGGCAGCGAGTCCACGCCTGCGGCTTGTAACTGCTCTAGCGTCTCGCGAATGGAAAGCTTGGCGCGTTTTGCCAGATACGCAACCTCGACCATGGTGAACGCTTTCAAATGGACTTGCGGGAAGCGCTGCTTCAGGCCGGAAATCAGGTCGAGAAAATATTGAAATGGCAGATCGGGATGCAAGCCGCCGACGACGTGGAACTCGGTAACCGCTTCGCTGTAGCCGGAGGCGGCCGTCTGGAATGCTTCTTCGAGTGCCATGGTGTAAGCGCCCGGCGTATCTTTCTTGCGGCCGAAGGCGCAGAGGCGGCAGGCGGCCACGCAAACATTCGTCGGATTGATGTGGCGATTGACGTTGAAGTACGTTTTGTCGCCATGCATGCGCTCACGAACGGAATTCGCCAGCCAGCCTACGGCGAGGATGTCTCCCGAGCGGTAAAGCGTGAGTGCATCGTCGGCACTCAGGCGTTCCTGGGCTAGAACTTTATCTTTGATCGCGTAAAGACGGCGGTCGTCGGTCTGAAACGCGTGACTCGGAAAGCCATGACTCTGCATCGCGGGGCTCTGAAATGGGTGCGCGCTGGACATCAGATTTGATCATACCGCACAAAAGCGGCGAAAGTCACAGCTTCGATAAGGACACGAACAAGAGCATGCAGTAAGGCAGGAAGTAGTGTCTTCCGGGACACAGCGTCTACGCAGAGCGACAGCCTCCCGATTCTGCACCTCCACAAGAAGCGCGTTTCGCCAGTAGTTGCGACTGGCGACTGAGTTGCTTCATTCCTCAGGTTCGCGGAGATCTGTCATTCAAAGGATGCGCGAGGAAAACATGCGCAACACACTCTCAGCAATTTCACTTGTGATGCTTTTGAATGGTGGCGTGGTCGCGGGTCAAAGCGGTGCACCAGGCAAGAAATTTGACAATCAATACGTGACGATGACGATCGTGCCCGGATGGACAGTCCGTCCATCTGTAGATCAGAGCTTGAATATCGTCCATGGAAAATATCTCTTATCGATCAATCCGATATTTACGCACGCGAGCGGCGTCACTGGAGGGAGGTTTTCAGAAATCGTTGGCGGAATGCCGAGCATCGACGCTGTCATGGGCAACGTAGATCAACCAGCGGGTGGCTTCGAATGTTCTCGGGCGTCGGCTAAGGGCATCACCGTCGCTAAGGCGATGACCTTGAGTAACCTCTACACCGACAGCTCCAAGTCTGAAAATGGCTGCACCTTCCCATCCAGTGGTCAACCGGTTTGGTTTGGTTCGTACTTTAGCGGCGAAGGCAGCGAAAGTGAATACAGCATTACGCTAACCTATGACACAACCGAGGTTAATCGCCTGCCGAGGAAAGGCAGTCCGGAGCTCAGGCATGTATTCAGTGAGGTGGTCGCGATGCTCAGGACTTTGTCTTTGAAGCCTCCACTCCTCATTTCGAAGGCCAATCCTCCATCGGCTCCTCCCGGCGCAACCGTCACGATTTACGGTAGTGGGTTTAGCGTTCCGAATTTCAATATCGCCGTGAGCTTCAGTGATTTCCCGAATAATCCCATGCCAACCCCCGCAATAGCCGCGGACGGAAAATCCCTGACATTTCAGGTTCCGACTTCAATAAATACGATTAGTTGCCAGGCTGGATATATCGAGGTCGGCGAAAACTGTGTTCCTGTCCCCGTGGATCACATTAACGTCAACGACTGTCTCCAGAAGAGCGATGGGGCTAGCAATTTCTGCGGCGTTCCAATACCGCCCTCGACGTACCAAATTTCGGGAACCGCGGACGGGGTCGGAGTCAGCAGTAACCCAGTGCCGTTCACTGTGGCCGCTCCGAAACCGAGTCCGGGTTTCAATTTCGCTTATATACCCGAATTGTCTTGTTTCGGCGGGCAATCCGATTACCGTGCGTGGCCGCGGTTTCACATCGACCGGCAACACCGCGAAGATTGGCTCCGCCGTGGTAAACGACATTTCCTCCGCTGACGGCAAAACGATCACATTCCAGGCACCGGCGCCCTCTGGAGACAGCGTGATTCGTGGCATTCGAACTCACAAAGCGTCCGGCTCGAATGCTAACGGAGAGAGCAATTCGATAACCTTCGATTACCGATAGCTGAAGTTTTGAAGAAAGCTGCTCGAGGACGTGGTCGCACTCCCCTGGAACGGCGCTGGTAACACGGGCACACGTGGGTACCTCACTTCGTTCGGGATGACAGGATGATAAGGATTGAGCAGGTCACCGACGCAGCAATAAATCTCCGGCGACAAAAAAGAAGAACGCTACCGAGATCACGCCGTTCATGGTAAAGAATGCGGCGTTGAGTTTTGAGAGATCGTGGGGGGAAACCAGCGAATGTTCGTAAGTGAGAAGTAGAGCCACAACCGCGACTCCCGCAATTGCAAGCTTTCCCAATCCGAATACTCCAACCAAGCTGATGAGCAACAGAATCATGATCAGATGAAAACATCGCGAGACCCAAAGTGATTTGCGGATGCCGAAATAGCGTGGAATCGAGTGCAGCCCAGCCTGTTGATCGAAGTCGAAATCCTGACAGGCGTAAAGCACATCGAAGCCGGCGCCCCAGAAGGTGACAGCGGCAGTAAGCAGCAAAATGCGCGGATCGAGCGAGCCGCGGACGGCGATCCAGGCAGCGGAAGGCGCGATCCCCATGGCGAACCCTAAAACCAGATGAGACCAGCGAGTGAATCTTTTGGTGTAGGAGTAGAGCAGAACTACGGCCAGCGCGAACGGAGAAAGAATGAATGAAAGCCGATTAAGCTGCGAAGCTGCAAAAACAAATAGCGCGCATGATACTAGCACAAACGTGATCACGAAACCGGGAGTGAGTGTGCCGGTGGCAAGCGCGCGAGTTTGGGTTCGCGGGTTGGCAGCGTCAAGCGACGCGTCGGCCAGACGATTGAAAGCCATCGCCGCCGACCGAGCCGTGACCATTGCGATGATAATCCAGGCCAATGCATGCCCGCTCGGGAGGCCGTTTGCTGCAAGCATGGCTCCGCAGAGCGCGAACGGAAGCACGAAGATGGAGTGCTCCCATTTGATCATTTCGAGAGTTACGCGCAGGTTGCGAAGAACAAGCACAAGTAAATTGTAACCCTGGATAGCTTGCAGAGTACCTTCCCTCATTGCATTCCTTTGTGAACCTTCGTGTGTTTTGTCGTTATGACAGTTAAGAGCATCAACCCCAAAGGACACGAAGGTTCACAACGGAAAAAAGAGCGGACTTGCTACCATCCTGAACGGTAGCCTTCGCTGCCAATCAGGGGGACGAATCGGCATCCTTCCATACTGGTGACTACCGGCTGGCCCTGGTGCTTCCGTACCAACTGTAATTCCTGCGCATGCGCTGGACCCACCGGGATCACCATGCGTCCGCCCTCGCGCAGTTGTTCAAACAGCGGCGGAGGAATCTGCGGTGCGGCTGCGGAGACGACAATGGCGTCGAAGGGTGCGTGATCAGCCAGACCGTGGCTCCCGTCGCCGACGAGCACTTCCACGTTGTTGAAACCAAGCCGGGCAAGTGTGTCTCGTGCAGAGCGGGCGAGCGCCTCGTGCCGCTCCACCGAGTACACCTGCCGAGTGAGTTCCGCAAGCAGAGCGGTTTGATAGCCCGAGCCTGTACCTACCTCCAGAACTGTATCCGAGGGATCGAGCGCCGACGCTTCCAGCATAATGGCGACGATGTAGGGCTGCGAGATGGTCTGGCCCTCTCCGATTGGAATTGGGTGATCTTCGTAGACCTGGTCGCGATGTTCCTCGGAAACAAATTCGTGACGGGGAACGTGAGACATCGCCGCGAGCACGCGCTCGTCCCGAATTTCGCGAGCCCGCAACTGCGACTCGACCATGCTCCGGCGTTGCGTGAGGAAAGAATCGATTTGGGTCTCTGCCGCCATGGTTCGGTAGCTTTCAGAATAGCGCGAATCTTCACGCGAACTCGCGAATCAACTCTATATTACGTTTCTAGTAGTCGTCTCATAAATGATTTCCAGGCTCCGATGGCCGATCCTCAGGGGCTGAAGCCCACTGTTTACGAATTCGGAGCGGCACGACTGAAGTCTTGCCCTTCCCCCAGAATCATTTTTCAGACCAGTTTCTAGTCTAGTACCATGCATTTGAAAACTTTTGAGGATAGACCAGTGAGTGCTACAGAACGATATGCCCCGGGTTGGCCGGGGATTCCGCCGCGGTGGACGTCCAGCGCGAAGAGTGGCGTGGGCACGGCCCTGAATCAGCACAGCCGGGTTTGGTTCACCACCAGCCATGGCATCCTGAACGAGGTTTATTACCCTCGCGTGGACCAGGCTTGCACGCGTGACATGGGATTGATCGTCACCGACGGCACAAGCTACTTCTCCGAAGAAAAACGCCATTGCAAGTTCGAGAACATCCCGGTCGCGCCCGGGGTTCCCGCCTACGAGTTGATTAATACGGAGCTGCAGGGACGGTACAGGATCGAAAAGCAAGTGCTGACGGATCCCTATCGCAACGTCGTGCTGCAGAAGATTCGCTTCATCCCGTTCCGGGGAACGCTCGCTGACTACCATCTATATGCTGTGCTGGCGCCGCATCTTGCCAACTGGGGATTCGGCAACACCGGGTGGGTGGGAGATTACAAGAGCGTGCCTATGCTCTTTGCGGAGCGCGATGACTGCGCGTTGGCCTTTGCCTGTTCGACTCCGTGGAAGAAAATGAGCGTGGGCTTCGTCGGATACTCCGACGGCTGGCAGGATCTCTCGCAGAATTTCAAGCTCACGTGGGACTACACTCGCGCCGAGAACGGCAACATTGCCCTGACAGGGGAGATTGACCTGACCGCGTGCGAAGGAGAGTTCGTAGTCGCTCTGGGTTTCGGCGGTATCTGGTCAGAGGCTGGACAACAGGTGCGATCGACCTTGCTCGACTCCTACGACGACCTTCACAAACGCTATGTAGGGCAGTGGGAGACATGGCATGAAGGCCTGATGAAATTGGATTCTGTCCCACGTGAGCGTGACCTGTACCGTGCCAGTGTAGCGGTGTTGCGCACCCATGAATCGAAAGACCTGCTGGGAGGTGTGATTGCGAGTCTCTCCATTCCGTGGGGCTTTAATAAAGGCGATGAGGATCTTGGCGGATACCATCTGGTCTGGCCGCGTGATCTGGTGGAAACCGCGTTCGGATTCCTGGCTGCGGGCGCGGAGACCGACGCGGTTCGCGTGCTTCGATATCTTGAATCCACGCAGGAGGCAGACGGACATTGGGCTCAGAACATGTGGTTGGATGGGCGTCCGTACTGGATGGGCCTGCAGATGGATGAGGCTGCGTTTCCCATTCTGCTTGTGGATTGTCTGCGACGGAACTGCCCGTCTACGTTAGGCGACCTGAAGCGCTGGTGGAATCTGGTTCGTCGCGCGGCTGGGTTCCTGGTCCGCAACGGCCCGGTTACACAGCAGGATCGATGGGAAGAAGACGCGGGCTATTCGCCGTTCACGCTGGCGGTGGAGATCTCCGGATTGCTGGCGGCGGCGGATATAGCGAGCCTGGCTGGAGAGAAGGCCATCGCGGCGTACCTGCGCGAGACGGCGGACAATTGGAATGACAACGTTGAACGCTGGACCTACGCCACCGGCACGGACCTCGCGCGGCAGATCGGCGTGGAAGGCTATTACGTTCGAATCGCTCCACCGGAGACGGAGTGCGCGCCGTCTCTCACTGACGGATTTGTACCCATAAAGAACCGGCCACCGGGAAAGAGCTCGGAGACAGCCACTCATGTGGTCAGCCCGGACGCGCTGGCGCTGGTGCGATTCGGCTTACGGGCAGCGGATGATCCTCGAATTCTGAACACCATCAAGGTGATCGACGCGCTGCTTCGAGTGAAATTGCCGCAAGGCCCCTGTTGGTATCGCTACAACGGCGACGGCTACGGAGAACATGAAGATGGATCGCCTTACGACGGCACGGGAATCGGCCGGCCTTGGCCATTGCTGGCGGGCGAACGCGCCCACTACGAAATAGCCGCTGGACGCCCGCAAGTCGCCGAAGAGTTATTGCGAGTAGTGGAGTTCTCCACGGAGGGAGGACGCCTGATCCCGGAGCAGGTCTGGGACGCCCCCGATATACCGGAGCGAGAATTGTTCACCGGAAAACCCACGGGCTCGGCATGTCCTTTGGTGTGGGCGCACTCGGAATACATCAAGCTGCGGCGTTCTTTGCAAGAAGGCATGGTTTTCGATCAACCGCCTCAGACGGTGCAGCGATACCTCGTGGGAAAGGGAAAATCAACCTACTTTGCGTGGCGTTTCAACAACAAATGCCGAACCATGCCGCAGGGCAAGAAGTTGCGGTTCATACTCACCGCGCCAGCGATCGTGCATTGGAGCTTCGACCACTGGCGGACTCCGCAGGACATCAACACCAGCGACACAAGCTTGGGCACCTGTGTGGCGGACCTCCCCACGGACCGCTTGTCCGCGGGACGTGAGATCGTCTTCACATTTTATTGGCTGCAAGAACAACGGTGGGAAGGCGCGAACTACTCCGTGACTGTGGAAAAATAGCAGGCGCCGCAGAAGTATCTCTTTGCGAGATCCGCGCACTTAGCGTCGCGATCAGCTGCCGGTGTAAACCAGTTCCACTACGGTGCAATCGTCGTTCAGGGGCGTGCCACCGCAGAAGGTAGAGATCGCGGTAAAGATTTGTTCCAACGATCCGGTTTTCGCGGCGAGTTCCAGGCGCGAGTCTTCGAAGAAATCTCCCCGCGAATTTTCGGCTTCGGTCACGCCGTCCGTCACCAGCACCAGACGATCACCCGGCTTCAATTGACAGTGATCGCTTTCGTACTTGGCATCGGGCAACAATCCCACGGGAAGATTGCCGTGCGCGGGTCTCCACACTTCTCCTTTGGAAACCACCAGCGGCTGAACGTGCCCGCAATTCACATACTCCAAGTCACCCGTGTCCCGGACGCGGGCGATGATCACGGTAGCGTACTTCTCCCCAATGTTTTTGTCGGTGAAGAAGCGGTTGACCGCGGTCACAATCTCGGTCAGGGGCATACCGGCTGTGAGCTGGGAATAAATCATTCCTTGCAAGGTCGACGCCAGCAGAGCTGCGGAAACTCCCTTGCCGCTCACGTCGGCCAGCACGATGGTCAAGCCCTGGTCGGTGTTGACCGCGTCGAAGAAGTCACCACCAATCTCTTTACAGGAAAGGTTTCTTCCCGCCAGCTTGGCGAATGGAACTTCGGGAATCGTAACGGCCATCAGTCGTTGCTGAATGGAAGCCGCGATTGATAATTCCTGCTGATATCGCCGGCCAGCCTCTTCGGCCTGCACCAGACGGGCGTTCTCTATCAGCGAAGCAGCTTCCGTCGCGATGGCGTGCAGAATGTCATTGCTCACCCCGGAGATGTCACGCGAGGCAAAGCGCGAGTCGACGTACAGCGCTCCCATAACTTCGGCGGAAGGAGCCGCTGCGGGAGCGTCGGCGTCGCGGGTGGCTTGTACCTGGGGCTTGCGCAAAGGAACGCAGATTACTGTGCGGAGATCATAAGCCACGATGCTCTTGCGTCCGGTAAGGTCGGCGGAACGGCTGGTATCGGTGAGGACGAATTCGGAGTTGGACTTCAGCGCATCATCGAGAATCGAGTGTGAAATCGTCTTGTCATCCAGCAGGGGCTCACCCTTCGAGTTGCGTCCCGCAGCCAGCCGCAGTTCCCCCCGGGCATTCTTCATGTAGACGTAAGCCCGCTCAGCCCGGGTAAGCTTCAGAGTTACGTCCAGTAGGGTCATCAGGATTTCGTCGAGCACGCCGATCGTATTAAGCTTGCGGGCAGCTTCGAGAAATAGAACCAGTTTTTCCAGGTCCGTGGTCTCGTCCGAGATGTGCATCCCGGAGATCTGGCTCAGGAACTCTCGGGCAGAGTTGGTGGTCCCGTGCTGTGGATTAAAAATCACGTAAGCGACTTCACGAACTCCGAACTCCAGACGGTCGTTACGCTCGAGAGTCTTGCGGTCCACCCGTTCGCCGTTGACGAATGTCCCATGCTTGCTGCCCAGGTCCACGATGCTGAACACCCCGTTTTCCGAGACGATCTGGGCGTGATCCCGGGAGACACGCGGGTCCGCGATCACCAGATCTTTATCGACTTTTCGGCCCACGCCGAAAGGACTGTGGTCGAGATTGATAACCCGCTGTTCGTTCCCCTGGACAAAAACAAGGGTGGGGAATACTCCCGAACCGGTCCCAGAAGATGGGCCAATAATGGTTTGGAAATCCATGCAGTACCAGCAAAGCTCCTTAAAGTCGCTAAAGGAATAATGACAGCAACGAAGGCCGGTGGGAAGAGGCTAAGAAGATTTCACCAGCAGATCGTAACGGCGGTCGCTGCCCATTCAATTTCAGGCGGCGCCGCGATGGAACGTAGCAATTGCCTCCTGCTCGCTGTCGTAAACCTCGAACACAGTAACCAATTTGGTAATTTGCAGGACATCTCGCAGGCGCTGGCCCAATCCGGTCAACTTGATTTCGGCGCCAGCCGCACGCGCGGAAGAGTAAACGCCTACCAGGGTTCCGAGGCCGCCGCTGTCGATATAGGTCACACCCGAAAGGTTAAGCACCACCTGACGGGTGGAAGCCAACACGCGCTTGAGACCCTCGCGGAGTTCCGTGGCTTCTTCCCCAAACATGATGCGGCCCTGACAGGACACGATCGTGACTCCATTGGCCTGGCGTGTCTCAATCTTCAGAGTCATTCGATCCTCCGGAAACCTCGGGTGCCCGAGAAGCCTAACGCGGGCGCCGCGGGAATGCAAGTTCATGAGCCTGGCGTTCGGGATTCAGGACCGGACTGTTGAGCAAGGCTTGCTTTCGTGAACTCGCCGAAGCTGCTTGCCAACAGCACGACCACGGTAGGCGGAATAGCCAGGATCGTCCACAGTGGTACGGCCCAGGCGTTTTGCACTGCCTCCGCGGGCAAGAAAAGCCAGGCGATCGTCAACGCGCTTGCGGCCAACCAGGGCCAGAAAATCAGCAATCCGCAAATCATGAGGATGAGACGCATAAGCGCACTCTTCTGCCAAAGAGTTTCCCACCCCCGTACCGGCAGCAGAAATCCTGGCAGCAAAAGGACCTGGTTGTACGGAGCCGCCTTGGGGACGATCACGACCGTAACCGCGAGCACGAGTGCGAGCATCAGGTTGAACGCGGACGACTCGATGGGTGCGCGTCGAAATCTCCAACACAGGACCGCCAGCGCCAGCAAGGCCAGTCCGGCAAGGGGCTTTCCCCACTCGGGCGTGATCAGCGTATCGAGAACCGATTCGGCACCATCGTTATATTGCCGATAAGCGATTACGGCGTCACGAAAACGCCAAACCCAACCGGGTAACACATACTCGGCCGCACCCAGCAGGATCACCATGGTCGAGACAAATCCCCATACGAAATTTCGCCGCTGGTGCCAGTCGCTGAACGCCCACAGCAGAAGCCATGCGAGCAGGGGCAAAACCAGTTGCGGTTTGATGGTCGCGAAGGCCAACAAAACTCCGGCGATGGCGAGATGACGTCGGGCAAGCAGCGCCATGCTGCCCGCGACCAACCCGCCGACCAGCAAGCCCAACTGTTGCACCTTGATCCCTTGCACGGCCTGAAAACTGCCAAGCGTCAACACGATCAGCATTGCGCTGGTTGTGAGCGAGGGACGCCAGCGCAAAGCGCGCAACCACAGCGGAACTGTGGCAGCGGTCAGAAGAAGGAGAAACCAACGAAAGCCAGTCTGAACAACCGGGAACGGCAATGCGATCGTGGGTGCAAGCAGAAAAACAACAAACACCGGGTAAGCAAAACCCGCCCGGTCTTTCGGATCCAGGGGGCGCGTAGGATCCAGGGGGCGACCCCAATAGCCAGTCTGAATTTCGCGAGTAACGTCGGGGCCGTAAGGGTCGCGGCGATGCAACAGCAACTCTCTGGCGCCCAGCCAGCGAGGATACAGGTCAGAAAGATTCCCACGTGGGCTTCCATGCACTGCGGCATCAGCCTGCTGGTGGCCGATCAGCACACGCTGCACGTAGAACCACATGCTTCCCGCGAGAAGCAGTGCCAGAGACAAGCCGAGTTTGGAGTTCCGTAACAAGAGTCTGGCTGAAGCAAAACCGTTCGGCTCTGATTCGACTTTCACGCCATTCGCAGATTCGATCCACTGGGATCTGCGGTGAGCGGTTCAATCATCAACTGAAATGCAAGCGATCATCCAGATTCCGCCGGGATTCCGCAATCAGCGCCAGTGAAACGGCCATTATCAGAAGCACGAATGCCATCCAATAGAAACGATCAAAACGAAAGATTACAACCCAGTAGATCGGGGTTAGCAAAAGCAGCACCACACAGCCCACAAAGAGCTTCTGGGGCCAGGGTCGTTTCTTCAAATCCGGAAGAAAGAAACTTCCGAGCTGTAATATCGGGATCAGCAGCAATGTCATGTCATAGCTGTAAACGTAAAAGCTGGTCAGGATGGTGATCACGATGGACAAGGAAAAACCAACAGTCAGCAGAGTCTGGTCATCGTCCCTACCGGGGCGCCAAATGTAGGCTGTGAAAATAATCCCGCACAGCTGGAGCGCCAAAAGCACGCCAGTGACTAGCGGAGAGTTTTGAGAAGCCCCGAAGGCCGCCAATAGGCCCCGAATGTTAGGCATGCTCCTCAGTGTGATGAAACCGACACCGGAGGTATGGTTGAGATTCCACAAATATCTGGGATAGCCAATGAGCGTGGCCCACCCTACGAGTTGCGCGGAAACCAGAAGCAAAATCAACGCGGTCGTGAGAAACCCCAGAACGAACCGAGTTTTCCTCCTTAGCAGGAATATGAGCGCAATCGGAATTATCAGGTGAAACTTGAAGAGTCCGAACCCCAGGTACATCCCCGACTGAAAATCTGCGCCCCGCCGCAAGGAGCTGAACGCCAAAGCGAGAATGAGCAATAAAATAACGGCGTCCTGCCCCTGCAATAGATCGAATGCAACTGGAAAGAAGGCCAGTTCGATCAAACCAGCGAGGGCGGGAGATATGGCTCCAGGTTCGCCGCCAACCGACCGCAAGACGAAAGGTATCGTCAACAAGATGACTATTTTGACCGCTCCCCACAGCACGCACGAGAGCGGATATTTCAAATATGCCAGCGGCAAAAAAAGCAACGACTCAAATGGAGGACGAACGTAGGGCAACGGTCCACGCCGAATTTTTACCGTGGAGGCAAATTCCTGCTGAACCTGCCACTGTGCCCGCCGGCCATACATCGCAGAGGCGCGCCCTTGCTGCACAAGCTTACCCGCGGTATACAAAGCTGCGAAGTCGCTGTAGCCCTGAAGAATGGAATCGTGAACTTGCCAGATAATCAGCGCATTGAGTGCGATCGCGCCAGCCAGATAAAGAACGAAGATGGTCTTGAGTTTAGAACCTTCCATTCGCAGCGCGAAACACGCGAAGCGATTTTATACCGTGGGACGTCGGGCAAGGTATTATCTTCGGACTGGTGATGGAGTTCCTCCAAACGCGGCGCATCTTCGTGGCCATCCTTGCCTTGGGTCTTTTTGCAATGGCCGCGCGCAGCGTCACTGATCCTGATGTGTGGTGGCATCTGCGCAGCGGACAGCTCATCGTCCAAACGCACACCGTCTTCCATACCGACCCTTACTCCTTCACGCGGTTCGGTCAGACCTGGGTCGATCATGAGTGGCTATCCCAAGTTTTGATGTTCAGTTTGTATCGGCTGGCGGGATGGGGCGGACTGATTGTGGGATTCGGCGCGGTCATCGCAGCAGCGTTCATGGTGGTTTTTCTGCGTTGTCCGGGGCGTCCTTACGTCGCTGGAGTGATCACGATATTGGGAGCTTTCGCGTCGACTCCGAGTTGGGGTGTTCGTCCGCAGATGCTTACATTGCTGCTGGCCAGTGTGCTTCTCCTGATTCTGGAGCGTTCGTACCAGCGTCCCAAGCTTCTGTGGTGGACACCCGTGCTGATGCTGCTCTGGGTAAATCTTCACGCGGGATACGCAGTAGGACTCGCGCTCATGACATTATTCCTGGTTGGCGATGCTCTGGACGTCGCCTTCGGGTTTGAACTTGGGACCCCAGCTCGCGCTCGCTTTCGCGCCCTGATCTTGGCGGTTGTGGTTTGCGCCGTCGTCGTCCCCCTAAACCCGTATGGGGCCGCGCTGTATGCTTATCCGCTCGAGACGCTTCGTTCGCGAGCCATGCAGAGTTATATCGGCGAGTGGCTTTCGCCCAACTTTCACCAACCCAGGTACCTGCCGACGATTGCATTATTCCTCGGGACGGTCGCTATAGCCGCGCTTTCGCCCAGGCGGTTGCGTCCGCGAGAAGCTCTGCTGTTATCCGTGACGATGTACGCAGCGCTGCGTTCGATAAGGCACATACCGATTTATGTGCTAGTTGCGATTCCTATCCTGAGTGCGATGGCCCTGCCCTGGCTGCAGGAGCGCGGGGTTGCGAAGTGGTTTGGATCGAAGCCAACTAATATGACTCCCGCCAAGACGGTCGTAAACGCAGTCTTACTGGCCGGCCTTCTCGTTTTCCTGTTTGTGCGGGTGCACTATGTCACGCGCCGACAGCCTGAAACGGAGGCAAAGGAACTTCCCGCAACCGCAGTTTCCTTTATTGCTGCACAACGTCCGCCTGCTCCGATACTGAACCACTACAACTGGGGCGGATATTTCATCTGGAGGCTATATCCGGAGTATCGGGTCTACATCGATGGGCGAGCAGACGTTTATGGCGATGCTTTCATGGACGACCTGGCCACGACCTACTATCTGAAAGGCGATTCGTGGCGGAGTCCGTTTGAGAGATGGGGAATCCGAACCGTGGTGCTGCCACCGGATGCTCCTCTGGTAACCGCGTTGCGAGCGTTGCCTGATTGGGAGACGATCTATGCGGACTCTCAGGCTGTGATTTTGGCTAGGAAAGCTCCTTGAGGGGTTTCAATCTAGGTTCTCCCTTGAGCCTGACAACGATGCCCGAAGAAACCGGGGAAAGATCCCCGAATTCGCGCTGCCTGGCCTACAAAACGCGTGCTTTCGCGGGCCAAAATCCTTATCCGCGTGTCCTCTAGCTACCAATACGCCAGAAACTATGGTCACTTCCGGAAGGCAAACGCATGCAACAAATTGTCGCTCTGACGAGATGCCTCGGGTATGATGTGGAGGGGGAAATGAGGGCGGCTACCTTCCTCCCCGTAAACCTTTGATTCGAAAAAAGCAAGTCTCCGGCGCACCAGGACGCAAGTGCGCATAGAATTGCACAGCACCAGGTAGGGAGTGTCTTCTCCTCGGCTTGGCGCGTGGAGGTATAACAATGAAGAACGTTTTCCAGGTGCTATGGTCGGAGGATGAGGGACAAGATATTGCGGAGTATGCGGTCATGCTGGCGGTAATCCTGGTCATCGTTGTGGGGACAATCCGTCTCATTGGTGCTAACGCAAACAATGTCTTCTCTTCCGTCGCCAGTTCAATCTCGCAATAGTGCTTGCGGAACCGCTGTGTATGGTTCGCGAGTTCTCGTGGCTGAAGCACAGCTCGTCTGTCCGCTTGTGCTTTAGCCGCCGGACCGTGCCCGAGGCGGTCAAACGAGATTTCGATTCTTGAGGAGCAGTGATGAATCGCAACCGGCTCTTGTTAATCGGGTTTATCGCCTTGGCACTGGGCGCGTTTGTGAGCCTTGTCGTCTATCGTAACCTGCAGTCCAGGGCAGGATCCAAAGCCGCACCGGGCGAAGAAGTGGTAGTGGCGGCGGACGATCTGCAGGTAGGGACGAAGATAGAAGACAAGGATGTCCACTTGGTCCACTTCCCCAGTGGCGAGCTGCCTGCAGGCGTCTTTCACCAGAAGACGAAGGTGGTGGGCCGAGGTGTGGTACTGCCAATTGCCAAGGGAGAATTCGTTCTACCCCTCAAACTGGCGGGCGAAAATGCCGGCTTTGGTCTGCCGTCATTGATCCCACCGGGCATGCGGGCAGTTTCTGTCCGGGTGAACGATACCACTTCCGTTTCCGGTTTTGTATTGCCCGGCACCCGCGTGGATGTGTTACTGACCGGAAATCCGCAGGGATCCAGCGAGCAGCAGACAACGACCGTCCTGGCAAACGTTGCCGTCATCGCCACCGGCCAGAGGCTGGAGCGTAACTCCGCCGGCGAACCACAGAGTGCTCCTGTAGTCACCCTCCTGCTGTCTCCGGATGATGCGGAGAGAGTCACGTTGGCCAGCTCTCAAGGCCATATTCAACTGGCGCTCCGTAATCCGCTCGACACCGAACAGACAGACGTGGCCGCAGTGAAAGCCAACTCTCTCTACAAGGGTGGCCCCGTGCCAACGCCGTCGGCCGAGCCGCACAGTCGGCCCAAGCACGTTACGGTTCAGGCCCCTCCCTCGACGCCTACCGCTTACACGGTGGAGGTTTACAAGGGAGACAAGAAGGAAGAGGACAAGTTCTAAGCACAAGTCAGGGTTGAGAGGTTACAAAACATGTCGATCCGCTCCCGCAAGTGGGAGGACCGTGAAACCCAAGTTGGCAAACTGGTGGGAATGACGTTCGGCATTCTGGTGCTGCTCAGCGCTATTGCCGTGACACAAACTCAGGAACAATCGCCGCCCCAAGCTACACCACCGCAAGCTGAGCAACAACAGGCAGCGCCTCAGGGCGCGCCGTCCCAGGCGGCGCCTCCGGTTGCGCCGTCGCAGGCCGCGCCATCGGAGCAAGCGCCGCAGGGTCCAGCGGCTACAGCACAGACTTCTTCGGAATCTGAGTCGCACGGCGTCGCTCCCTTACGTGTGATGGTAGGAAAGTCGCTGCTCATCAATACAACGGAGCGGCTGAAGAGAGTCTCGGTCACCGATCCCGGTGTGGCGGACGCCATCGTGATCACTCCCACGCAAATCCTGGTGCATGGGCGTGCCGCCGGCGAGGTCTCCTTGCTCATCTGGGACGAACTGGAGCGTTCGCGGAGCTTTGATTTGCGTGTCGATGTGGATGTCAGCGCGGCTTCGGAGGAAGAAAAACGTATCTTCCCCGATGAGCAGATCACGGTCACACCTTCTCGTTCCGCCATCGTGCTTTCCGGTCACGTCACCACGGAGGATATCGCCGCTCGCGCGGGCAAGATTGCCGAGGCCTACTCCAAAAATGTCGTCAACGTGCTCACCTTCGGACCGGTAGGCGCACAAGAAGTATTGCTGGAGGTAAAGTTCGCCGAGGTGGATCGCAGCGCGGCCTTGCAGTTGGGAGTTAACTACTTCCTTCCTAACTCGGGTCATACTACCGGAACCCTGACCACGGGGCAGTATGGGGGATCAACGATCTCCACTACTTCTACGACCACCCAAACCAACGGAAGTGCAACTACGACCTCCACCGCACCCACAACTCCCACGATCAACCTGACCAACCCTTTGAACCTTTTCCTATTCCGCAGCGATATCAACTTTGGGGTGGTGGTGCAGGCGTTGCAGCAGAAGAACCTGTTGCAGATCCTTGCGGAACCGAACCTGATCGCGGTGAACGGCAAGGAAGCCAGCTTCCTGGCTGGGGGAGAGTTTCCTTTTCCCATCGTTCAACCGGGACAAGGCTTCACCGCAGTCAGCATCTCCTTCAAGGAGTTTGGCGTCAGGTTGAGGTTCACCCCGGTGATCATGCCGAACGGGAACATTCACCTGCGAGTGGTGCCCGAGGTGAGTCAATTGGATTTCACCAATGGACTTACGATTTCCGGCTTCAACATCCCGGCCCTGAGCACACGTCGGGCGGACACCGAATTTGAGCTTCAGGACGGGCAGAGTTTCGCGATCGCCGGTTTAATCGACAATCGTCTAACCACGATTAGCGACAAGATTCCGGGGCTGGGCGAGATTCCGATTCTGGGCAATCTGTTCAAGAGCAAGAATGCACAAAAGAGCAAGACCGAATTGATGGTGTTGTGCACAGTACACCGCATCGCGCCCAGCAACCAGGAACCGGCTGGTCCGGCCTACCCTCAGCCGTTCCTCGACGACAACAAGTTTGATGGAAAGAAGCCGCATGGCAGCAAGTAAAAGGCGGGAGTCGTCGCACGGCGAATGCGGCCTTTTGGTAGCACGGAATATGTAGGAGAAGTGGCAGAGTCATGCCCGAACTTTCTGTTGTAATTGTTGCAGCGGACAACGAGCAGCGCGCCGTGTTGCAGGTTTTGGTGGACGGTACCAGTGTGGCCCGGGCAGTGCACACTCATGCCAGTTTTCCGATCGCCGCAAATGACCCCCTGGTGCGCCGGATCCAGGCGACAAAGGCGGATGTTGTTCTGGTGGACATCCCCGCGGATAACGCGATTCTGGCTTTACGGGCGATCGAACTATTGCATCAGGAACTGCCGAGCATGGCGGTGTTTGCCATCGGCAGCATTTCGCAACCTCAGGTGATCGTTGGCGCCATGCGTGCCGGGGCTCGTGAGTTCATCGAACGACCTACGACCACCACCGATCTCCTGGAAGCATTTGTCCGTCTCACGGCGGCCCAGCGAAAGGTAAACCGGGAAGGGACCAGCGGCAAAGTCTTTATTGTGGTGAACGCTAAAGGTGGCAGCGGCGCCACTACGGTGGCAGTGAACCTCGCGCTGGCTTTGCAGTCCGCCCATGGCAACACGGCGCTCGTCGATTTGGCTCCGCTCGGACATACCCAGCTGCATATGAACCTGAAGCCGCTATTTAACGTGACGGATGCAATCCGCAACCTGCATCGTCTTGACAGCTCTTTGCTCGAAAGCTTCATGACCCGGCACAACGACGGCTTGCAACTGCTGGCCGGCCCGAACGTTCCGGTCGCAGTGGAACCTTCGACTGCTGAGTTCGCGCGCTTGTTCGATATGCTGATGGGGCAGTTCCGCTATGTGGTAGTGGATGCGTCAACACGCATCGACCCGATTACACGACTAGTCTGTAACTTGTCCCAGACCGTTTTGATGGTGGTCAACGCCGATGTTGCTTCCTTGTGGAGCGCAGCCCGAGTCCAACAGTATCTCGGAGAATCTGGCGGCGGCCGCGAAAAAGTGAATCTGGTGCTGAATCGGTTCCGCAAGATTCCAGGCTTCAGTGAGTCCGATGCCGAAGCCGCGGCTGGGGTAAAGTTGCTTTGGAAGATCCCCAACCAATACTTCGCAGTGTCCACCGCGATCGACCGCGGAGTGCCGGTGATGGCACAAAACCACACGGAAATTGCACGTTCCTTTACCGGTCTGGCGGCGCGTCTGACAGAAAATGACTTGGAAGTAAAACGCAAAGCTTGGTCCTTATTCAAGACAGTTTAGGATTGAAACGGCTTTAGGAGAATCAGACAGACTTCATGGCGAATTTGCAGACCTTTGAGAGAACTGAATACCAGCAGGTCAAGGCCGACCTTCACCGCAAGATTCTCGACCGTCTTGACCTGGAGAAACTTGGCAGAACCCCGAGCGCCGCCGCCCGGGATGAAGTCCTTCTTTTAATTCGCAATACGGTAAATAGCGAAGCCGTACCTCTGAGCTTCGCCGAGCGGGAACGGCTGTCGCGGGAGATTCTTGACGAAATCTTCGGCCTGGGGCCGTTGGAACCTTTACTCAAAGATCCAACCGTCTCCGACATTCTGGTGAACCGTTTTGATCGAGTCTACGTGGAACGGGCCGGCAAGCTTGAGCCCACCGGCTTGAGCTTCAAGGACGATTCGCATCTCATGCAAATCATCGACCGGATTGTCTCGCGGGTAGGCCGTCGCGTGGACGAGTCCTCGCCGATGGTGGACGCACGTCTTCCGGATGGCTCCCGGGTGAACGCCATTATTCCCCCACTCGCGATTGACGGGCCTTGTCTCTCCATCCGGCGTTTCGGCCGCGATCCGGTTACCGCCCGCAACATGATCGAAAACAAAACTCTGACCGAGCCCATGCTGGAGTTGCTTTCCGCCATGGTGAAAGGCCGGCTCAACTTGCTGATCTCCGGTGGAACCGGCGCCGGCAAGACCACCCTGCTCAACGTGCTCTCCGGCTACATTCCGAATTCTGAACGCGTGGTCACCATCGAGGATGCCGCCGAACTGCAAATGAAACAGGAGCACGTTGTGCGCCTGGAAACCCGCCCGCCCAACATCGAAGGCAAGGGCGCGGTGCGGCAGAGGCAATTAGTGATCAACAGCCTGCGTATGCGCCCCGACCGCATTGTGGTGGGCGAGGTGCGCGGTGAAGAAGCGTTCGACATGCTTCAGGCCATGAACACCGGCCACGAGGGTTCGCTGACCACTGTGCATGCAAACGCACACCGCGACGCGCTGGCTCGATTGGAAAGCATGGTTTCCATGGCCAATCTCAATCTTCCCGAGCGGGCGATGCGGCAGCAGATCGCATCCGCCATTCACGCCGTTGTACAGATCGCGCGCCTCTCGGACGGAACCCGTAAAGTGATTTCTGTTTCCGAGGTCACCGGAATGGACGGTGAAATTATTGGCTTGCAAGACATCTTTGTGTTTGACCGAACGGGGATCGACGAAAGCGGCAAAGTAAAGGGGGTTTTCCGCGCCACTGGGACCCGCCCCCGATTTGCCGAGCGCCTGGCTACCGGGGGATGCCGCCTGCGTCAAGGGCTATTCGAGTCCCGGGTGGAGGTTTAAAGGAATCTGACGAAGCCCTGTAGCGGAAAATCATGCTAGCACTTATCGCCATACTCGTTTTCGTGGTGGTCGCCATGGGCGTCTTCGCTGTCGCCTCCTTACTCGACCAGCGCAGCGCCCAAGCTCGGCTTCTTCGTGAACGTTTGGCCACTGTGCAGGAGGCGGCTGCCCGCCAGCCTAGCGAGGAACTCGCCTTGCTGCGCGACGAAATGTTGAGCAAGATTCCGGCGATCGACAACCTGCTACGCCGCTCTTCTCGAATCTCGAACCTGCAGCCATTCCTCGAACAGGCCAACCTGAAAATACGAGCGGGCAACATCCTGATGCTTTGTGTGTCCAGTGGTCTGGTATTGGGAGTCATTGGTTTCTTGACGGCATCCTCTCTGCCGCCGAACCAGGCCTTACTGTTCGGCGCCGTTGGCGTGGTTCTCGGCGGATTCCTTCCCTACTCGTACGCCTCGTATCGCCGCACCAAACGTTTTCAGAAATTCGAGGAATTATTTCCGGAGGCCATCGACACCCTGGCCCGAGCCGTGCGCGCTGGCCACGCTTTTACCACCGCGCTGGAGTTGATTGCGAACGAACTCTCGGAGCCTGTGGCATCCGAATTCCGCAAGCTCTTTGAAGAACAGAAATTCGGCCTTCCCGTGCGGGACGCTTTGATGAATCTGGCGGAGCGCGTGCCCCTGGTGGACGTGAAATTCTTCGTTACCGCCGTAATGCTCCAACGCGAAACCGGTGGCAATCTGGCTGAAATCCTCGATAACCTTTCTTACGTGATTCGGGAACGATTCAAGATTATGCGCCAGGTGCGGGTTTACACGGCGCAGGGACGTCTCACCATGATGCTTCTCATGGGGTTGCCTCCCGTCATCGTGATCACGATGCTGCTGACCAGCCCGGCGTTTATCCGGCCTCTGTTTTCCGACCCCATCGGACACTTTCTGGTTGTAGCCGGCATCGTGCTGCAGACGCTTGGCTATTTTGTGATACGGAAGATCATTCGGATTCAGGTTTGATGAATGGCACTTGCGCTCACTATCGTAGTGTTCCTGACCATCGCCCTGGTCGTGTTTTCGTTTGGGGCAGCGGCCTATGCGCCCTCTTCCCTGCTCGGCTCCCGCTTGCGAGCACTAGGATGGCAGCGAGCCAAGGCTCCGGAGAAACCCGCTCTTAAAGAGCGTCTGGAACAAGCACTCGATCCCCTCAGCAGAGCCATACCGCTCTCCCCGAGCGAAGTCTCGCGCGCGCGGCGTTGGTTGATCCAGGCCGGTTATCGGGAATCCCGTCACATGACGGTTTACGTGGGCAGCCGTCTGGCGTTCGCAATTTTCGGATTCGCGCTGGTGATCCTGGGGAGTGGCTTCGACTCTCCCGTCTTGATGGTTAGCGTGGGCGCTTTCGGGTTCTTTCTGCCCCGGTTTGTGCTAAAGCGGCTAATCAAGAACCGGCAACAGCGTATCAAACTCGGTTTACCCGACGCTCTGGACCTCACCGTGATCTGCGTCGAAGCTGGCTTGGCCCTCGATCAGGCATTGATGCGCGTGGGCCAGGACCTGCATCACGCCCATCCCGAACTGAGCGACGAATTCCACCTGGTAAACTTGGAAATGCGGGCTGGCAAGCCCAGAGCCGAGGCTCTGCGCAATCTGGTGGAGCGCACCGGAGTTGACGATCTCCGGTCGCTGGTGGGCACATTGATACAGACCGATCGCTTCGGTACCAGTATCGCTCAGGCGCTGCGGGTACACTCCGATTCGCTGCGCACCGAGCGCCGGCAACGGGCGGAAGAGCAAGCTGCCAAGACAACCATTAAAATGGTAATTCCCCTGGTTTTATTTGTCCTCCCCTCGATCATCTTTGTCACGCTCGGGCCGGCGATCATCGAGTTGATCCGCACGCTGGCACCTGTGACGGGACACTGATAGAGCCGACGAATCAATTTTGGAGACGACCGACCGAATCCAGCAGGTGTGAATCAGGAGTTTTGATGTCGTTACAGGCCGCCACAGGATATGCGTTCAACCGGACGCGCAACGCCTACCTGGCGACCCATCTGTCCGTGGCTGGAACGCACTGGTCCCGCCTGCGCGGGCTTATGGGTAAAGATGCCGCAAATTTTCCCGCCGGGGATGGCCTTTGGATCGTTCCATCCCGTGGCGTGCACACGCTCGCCATGAAGTTCCCGATCGATGTCCTTTACCTGGATCCGAACAAATTTGTAGTCCATGTGGAGCAGAATCTGAAACCATGGCGAGTGGCACGAGTGAGCATGCACACCGCTTCGGTACTGGAGTTGCCAGGCAACACGCTCAAGTCCAGTGGGACTGCGGTGGGCGATGAAATTGAGATCGCATGGGGCGAGACCACGATGAACCACCCGCGGGAGGTAAGCGAAGCGTGAACGGCGAGCTCAAACTCCTAGTCGAGTGGTCGTCGCCGTGGCAGGAATTCGTCACTGCCATTCGGCCTGCACTGGCGCGTTCTCCCCAGCCTCTTGCGGGGGAGGCCAGAACCGGGATGGTTCCTTATCGCGGGATGCTCGCCTCCTGGATAGTGGAGGGCGCCGTCCTGGCGTTGGGTATCTTAGCGTCGCAGAAGCTGGCCGGCATGCAACCGACTGTGCTGCCTTCCATGCCCAAGTACGACGTGATCTATTTCTCGGGCGAGGAGCTGCCGCGTACAGAAGACGCGGGTGGAGCGCAAGCCGGCCGGTCCGGGCGTGCAGGTGGGCATGAAGCTCATCACCGTACCCAGACAATCCGCGTGGCCCGTGGTGATTCGCTACGCGAAAAGGTCGTAGACGCTCCCAAGCTGAAGCTGCCGCAGTCAGATTCCGCGGTCGCCAATCTGCTGGCGTTCAATTCGAATCCAGGACCCGCGCCGGCGGAGGGCCTGAAATCCTCAGCACGGACTCTGGCACTTGCGGAAACCGTCGTTGCTCCCACTCCGGAAGTTCCCAATGACAAGAACCAACGTGCGCCGGTGTTGAATGCGAACGTCATCCCGCCAACGCCTGACGCTCAACGCGAAAAAATGCGTTCCGCACCACCGCTGAATGCAGCCATCGTTCCTCCCAGTCCCAGGGCGCCACAGCGCGATATTCCGTCCGTCCGAGTGCCCGGTTCGCAAGCCGTGACCGTGATTCCGCCGCCGGTGTCCGCTCCCGAACAGGCCACGAATCTGCATCCCAAACTCACGCTTCCAGCGCCCTCGGTGGTCGCACCGCCGCCGTCGCAAATTACACACGACATCAGTCCCCGAGGACCCGGGTTTGGCGCAGGCGAGTTGCAAAACCAGATAGTGCCGCCTCCGGCGTCGATGGCAGATGCCTCCGCCGCGCATCACACATTCGGCGGTCTGGGCAACGCCGCCGTGGTCCCGCCTCCGGTTCAGTTGAACGGCGCCGCGACTGGCACTCGCGCCGTCGCAGGATTGGGAAATTCAAACGTCGTGCCTCCGCCGGTCCAGGTGGGTAGCAGCTCGCTGCAGCATCCGGCGATGACCGGCTTGGGTGGAGGTTTAACCGGAGGTGCCGTGGTGGCGCCTCCACCATCGGTTTCCGGCGGAGGTTCACCTTCTGGCCTAGGTCGCGGAAATCGTGGTGCGGGTCTCGGTGGTCCAATGGATGCCGGATCGGCGACCGCGCCGCCGAGCAGTAACGGCGGCAGCGGAAGAGGAACCGGCATAGTGATTTCGAATCAACCCGGATCCAAGATCGGCGTGCCGGGTAATGGTGGCGCAGGCTCGATTGCCATGTCCCCGTCTGGCGGAGACAAGCCCGGATTAGGCGGATCGGGAGGCGGAGCAGGCATCGGCCGTGGCGCTGGTCCCGGCAGCGGATTATCCGGAGAAGGCTCGGGCGCGGCGAAAGCCGACGCCACGAAAGACGGCACGGGCCGCGGATCTGACACGATGGCGCGCGGCGGAATCTCCCCGTATCCGGGCCCCGGCGGCGCCGGCAGTGGGACCGGGGGGAAACCGCCAATGCCCGGAGTCTCCGTAAGCGGGGGAAGCAATATCGTCACGCTGCCAAGTTTCGGCGCCGACGGAGGCGGTCCCAATATCGTCGCGCGCTCCTCTGTCGGCAAGGATCAGCTGGGTCCGGGCATCACCGTAGTTGGTACCGCGCGATCGGGGGGCGCGTTCAACTACTACGGCAAGCTCATTGGCGACAAGAACTACACCATTTACATCGACACCGTCCTGGGCACTGCGGTGATGCAGTACGCCGATCCGTCGTCCGCGGCGCATCCCTACGCGGAAGACTTGGTAGCCCCGCAACCCATGCACTCCGATTTACCGGCCAACTTGAAGCCTTCGCGGCTGGTGATCGCGTGCATCCTCGATCGTGCAGGAACACTGCGAAATCTGCAGGTTCTGGAGTCGGGCGGTGGCGAGATGACGACCAAAGTCCTGGCAGCTCTAACCAACTGGAAATTCCGCCCCGTATTTCGCGGCGACCAGCCGGTAGAAGTAAACGCCATCTTGGGCTTCAACGTCGACACCCGCTAACCAAAGTGGCCCCGGACGCCTCGTCCGGGCGTTCATCGCAAAACTTTCGTCCGACAACACTTTGCCCTCGTCCCGAAACGAGGGCAAGACGCCCTCGGGACAGCCGGGCAAGATGGCGGCGTTATATTCGTCCCGTCGCGCTGAAACAACACCGGCCGTCGCGTTTTCATGGATCAGTTACGACGCTGCCATCCCAGTGCGTGAGCCGGCTCCGAGCCGTGGCAAAAAACTCCGTAACAAGCTACCATAAGCCAAGGTAAGAACATGGCTCTCGATTGGTCACAATGCCCCGCCGTGGAAAGCATCCCGGGCAAGCGCAGTGGCGCGTGGGTCTTCCGGGACACGCGGACGCCGGTTTCCGTTGTCTTTGACAATCTAGAAGTGGGCGCCTCGATCGAAGAGATTATGGATTGGTTCCATTTATCGCGTGAGCAAATTGTAGCGGTCATCGAATTCGCGGCGCGGAGCCTTGACCAGCCTCCCGTTCCGCCACCCGCCCAAGTGGTCGATGCTGATACTCTTCGATAACGGCACGCCTGCCCCGCTTCGAAATGCTCTCAAAGACCACATTGTGGTTGAAGCAACTGAACGCGGATGGGACCGACTTACCAATGGCGACCTGATAGCAGCTGCGGAGGATGCAGGTTTCGAGGTTTGGCTGACGACTGACAAAAACATGCGTTACCAGCAAAAACCTGAAAGACCGGAAAATCGCGTTTGTGGTTATCGGCAATCAGCAGTGGCCTACTCTGCGTCGCCACATTGAAATGGTTGTCCTCGCGGCGAATGCGGCCACGCCCGGCAGTTATGCCGAGGTTGACATCCCGTTCCAGTAACGCCCCTTTGCAGCAGAGTATCGGAAAGGAACGTTCTCACGTCCCCGCGCGGTGAAACAGCACCGCCGTTCCGTCCTCCTGGATTAGCTTCCATCCCGAAGTCAGCCCGAGGATCGTCCCTAACGACGAATTCTTCTGCACCAGCACCCAGTTCACGTGCTTTTCGTCCAGCACTTTGCTCCACTCAGGCTGAACGAAGACGACCTTCAAGTAATCCTCAAAGAACTGATCGCCATACAAATCATGACGATCGTCCACCACGACCTTGGTTTGTGGATAGAGCCGGTAGATCAGATACCCTCCCCACAGGTCGGGACAAAAGATCGGTTCTCGAACATCGCGCTTGGCGATGACCTCGGCCGCCTCAACAGGAAAGCGTTTGTCATCGAAGTACGCATTTACGAGCTGAACCGAACCGAGCCTTCCGCCGTGCAGGCAAGCCCACAAACCGAGAAAGAAGGCGAGCACAATCCAAAGGTGACCTTGAAAACGTAGCTCCAGTTTTTCCATGCGAATGCCGAAGTTGTTTAACCGGGAAAGCAGACCGCGCAGCCAGGGCGAGATCTCCGTGTTCTCGCTCGCTCGCGCAACTGTCGCCGAAAGCATGGGAGCAATCATCAAGGTAAACAGCATCGAAGAGACTGGAAGATTGCGCGAAGCGTAGAGACCGCTATAGGCAGCTAGCAGAATTACCAGCAAATGGGTGGGCCCGGGCTTTCGGCGCGCACTCGCCAACGCCGCGATCGTAATCAGCAACATCACCGCGAAACACTGTTGCGCCACTCCGTGAAAATCAGGCGACAGAAACTCGGTGACGTGATTCATCAGAAATCTGTCAGCAAGATACCGGTAAATATGGAGGTGCAGCTTGTAGCCGTAGGGATTGACGAAACTCGCAAGCAGGGAGACCACGGCAACCAGCCCCAGCCGCCTCAACCGACTCACGATTTCTGATCGCTGCTCGGGACAACTAAAGTATCGGATCACCCCGCCGACGAGGTACACGCCCAGTAATGCGAAGCCCAGAAGAAATCCGCCGTGCAGATTTACCCAGAAGAGCATCAGAACGGGCAGCCAATAAAGTCGCCGGGCCTTATTCGGTTCTAAATCGAGATCAGGTTGACGATCGAGACCACATGCCGAGTCCAGCAACTCGAACCAGATCACCGTAAGCAGCCAACTCAAGACATGTGGTCGCGCCAGAAAATGGACGGACGCGGCGCCTAACGAAAGCACAATCATGACAAGCGTAATCGGCAGACTGCCACCACGACGCATGGCTAGATAGAAGACCAAAACGAAGCTGACCGCCATGACCGCTGCCGAGTAGAACACCACACCGTTCAGTCCAAGCACGTGGTGAATAGCCGCGATCAACACGTCGTACAGCCATTCCCATGCATACCAGGGCTGCCCGCTCATGGTCGCCGAGAACGGATCGACGCGGGTGATCGCGTGCGTCTGCAGCATCAACTCCCCGTTGCGGATGTGCCATCCCGTCCCCGCATCGCGCAACAGGAGCCGGCCCAATGCGCCGCAGCTCAAGCCCAGGAGCAGTGCGACAAAAAGCAAATCGGAAACGGAAGGCATGAGGAACTGAAGCCAGGGTGAGACACCGCCGGAGTGTGCAGCGGTATTGGATTGAGGCTCTGTTTGCGAAGGTTTCAAATGCAAAGCGTCTGCTCGCGCCCGACCCCGTCATGTTACCCGATTCAACGCAGCAACGCGCTGTTCCCTAGATATTGCAATCGATACTGGCTGCCGACGGGGCTCTCACGGACGGTACAACAGGTATCCGATCCCGACTCGCATGTGATGAAGCAAGCTATCCGGGAGGCTTGCGGCAATGGTGAGTCCGAGCGCAGCGTGTACCAGTCCCAACGGAAAAATATTGCGATAGCGGCGAAACAGCTCGCAGAACAACAGGCCGCCGATGAAGCTCATTGGGGTCAGCACCGGGCTCGGAAGGTGTGCGGCAGAAAACAGAAGGGACGATCCCCACACCGCACGGCGGCTGCTCAGAAGCGATTCCATCCGCACGAAGAAGAACGACTGCAATATGAATTGCTGCTCCAGCGCCCAGAGCCCATATTTCCAAACTCTTTCCCAAGGCACTCGCTGAGCCGGTCCTAGATTATGGATTGCCGAACCAATTGCAACCATCGTAACCACCAGGAAGGCTCCGCACACGACGGTCACAACTGCTCCGGAGTCAGGCCGGGCGAGTCCCAATTGGCGAACCGAATAACGACCGCGTGCGGTGAACCACAGAATGCAAAGCGCTGCGAAAAGATTGCTGACAGTGTTGACCCGGCCCGGCGGTGTCCAGACTGCGACCATGATCAATGCGAAGACCAGTCCGACCTGGAACGCCAGACCCATAGCCGAAGTTCCGGCTGAGGCATCCGGTTCAAACCTCTGCGGTGAGAGGACGCTGCGATCAGCAGCAATCCTGGAAATCAAATTCTTCGACTCGGCAGCCATGAGAGGAATCTACTAGAGTGAGATGCACGTTTTCCCGGCGCAGAATATTCTGAACGCCACGAATCTCGGTGAAGGAGTCAGATGAACGGCAAACCCATGCCGCAGGTCGTGATTGTTGGCGCCGGATTCGGCGGCCTCAACGCAGCTCTCGAACTCGGCCACGCTCCGGTTCAGATCACCTTGATCGACCGCAGAAATCACCACACTTTCCAGCCTCTGCTCTATCAGGTGGCAACGGCCGGATTGTCCGCCGGAGAAATTGCCGCGCCCATCCGCTGGATTCTTAGCGGCCGTCGCAACATCGAGGTTCTACTCGAAGAAGTACACGAGTTCGATCTCGAGCGGCGCGTCGTGAAGCTTGCCGATCGTGAACTTCCTTATGACTACCTGATCGTTGCCGCGGGCGCGAGCCACGCCTATTTTGGGCACGACGAGTGGGAGCCGATGGCGCCTGGGCTGAAGACGATCGAAGACGCGCTCGAGATCCGTCGCCGCGTTTTGCTCGCATTCGAACTCGCCGAACGGCACGCCGCCAGCGGCGCGGGCCAGGTGCAACTGAATTTCGTCATCGTCGGCGGCGGCCCTACAGGAGTGGAGTTGGCAGGAACACTCTCTGAGATCGCCCGCCGCGCGTTGCAGGACGAATTCAGATCCATCGATCCCGAACGCACGCGAATCATTTTGCTCGAAGGTGGACCTCGAGTTTTGCCCGCATACCCGGAGGATCTTTCCCGCAGTGCGGAGGAACAGCTCCGTGCACTCGGCGTCGAGGTGCACACTTCCGCGATGGTCACCGGCATCGAACCTGCCACCGTAATCATGGGAGAAACTCGTATTCCTGCCGCCGTGATTTTGTGGGCGGCTGGAGTGGCCGCGTCGCCTCTGGGCAAGAAACTTGGCGCGCCCACCGACCGCTCCGGGCGGGTGTTCGTGAATCCTGACTTGAGCGTTCCGGGTCATCCTCACGTTTTTGTCATCGGAGACTTGGCCTCGCTAAAACGGGAAAATGGCGAGCCTGTGCCGGGCCTGGCGCCGGCCGCGATCCAGGAAGGAAAAGCAACAGCCCGAAATATTTTGCGCGACTTGCAGGGAGAACCGCGGAAAAACTTCCATTACGTAGACAAGGGCAGTCTGGCAACCATCGGCCGCGCCGCCGCCATCGCGCAGTTTGGCAAGATTCACATTTCCGGCTTCCTCGCCTGGTTCGCGTGGCTGTCTGTGCACATTCTTTTCCTGATCGGATTCCGCAACCGGCTAATCGTGCTGATTCAATGGGCATGGTCGTATCTCACCTTCGAACGCGGAGCCAGACTGATCACCGGGGACCAGACCCTGCCAGGCTGGACGGAACTGCAGCGTGAGGAGCACAGCCCAGAGAAAGAAACAAACGACAAAGAATCAAAAATGACGGCCTGAAAAACGCCCGCAGCCTGTTCGTATTCGGACGGCTCTCCCCAGAATCGAACGGTTACAACTTCTGCCTCTTCGCGTCCAAACGAAGTCAGGTTTGTTTTCATTCGCATAGGAGCGAGCATCCTGGCACCCAATATGCATATTCGCCCGGGGAATGCTTTGTTCGCCTGCTGGAACCGCGGACTGGAGTCGAAAACTCAAGCTCAGCAACGGAACGGAGGATTGGATGGGAACCTTGTTGCAGGACCTCAGATACGGCGTGCGCGTGCTGCTCAAGAGCCCAGGATTCGCCGCGGTTGCGGTCATCGTCCTGGCCTTGGGCATTGGTGCCAACACCGCCATTTTTAGCGTGGTCAACGCCGTGCTGCTCCGCCCGCTCCCCTATCAAGATCCCGGACGTCTGGTTCAGGTCTGGCATGTGCCGCCCGCCAAAAGTTTTCCCGGAATGACTGAGTTTGCCGTCTCTGCGGCGAATTACCTGGACTGGCGTGACCAGAACCATGTGTTCGATCAACTTGCGATTTACAGTTACGCCAATCTCAACCTGACCGGCAAAGGTCAACCCAAGTCAGTCACAAGCGCTGTTGTCTCTCCCAACTTCTTTTCTGCGCTACGGGTTCGGCCGCTCTCTGGCCGAGCCATCGCTCCGGGAGAAGATCAGTTCGGACACTCCAATGTCGTGGTTCTAAGCCATGCGTTCTGGCGCGAGCACTTCGGTTCGGACCCAAGCATCGTCGGCCAGAACATCACTCTCAACCAGCAAAGTTGCACCGTCGTAGGCGTCATGCCTTCCCGGTTCGAAATGCCTCCCTCCGTACAAATCTGGACTCCTTTAGCATGGACGGACAAAGAGAAAATCGTACGCGGCGAACATCACTTCGGAGTGATTGGGCGTTTGAAGGCCGGCATAGACCTGAAACAAGCGCAGGCGGAAATGAACACCATTTCCAGCCGGCTCGAAGAGCAATATCCCGCCGACGACAAAGGCTGGGGAGCGGTGGTGGTCCCGCTACGTGAACAACTGGTGGCAAGCGTACGTCCCGCTCTGCTGGTGCTGCTGGGCGCCGTCGCATTCGTCCTGCTCATTGCTTGCGCCAACGTTGCCAACCTAATGCTGGCAAAAACACTGGCCCGCCGCAAAGAAATTGCGATCCGGTCAGCCCTGGGAGCGAGCCGCGCTCGCGTTATTCAACAAGTACTTTCCGAAACTGTTTTGCTCGCGTTGGCGGGCGGCATTCTGGGTCTCCTCATCGCTCATTTCGGAGTTCGCCTGATCTCTGCATTCCTGGCCAGTCAATTGTCACTGTCGACAGAAATCAATCTCGACGGATGGGTACTGGCGTTTACCCTGACAGTTTCACTTCTCACGGGAGTTCTGGCAGGCCTCGCACCGGCTCTACGTCTGACCAGAACCGATTTGAATGAGGCGTTGAAGCAAGGCCTGAGCCGCACCGATTCAGATTCAGGCGGAAGGCGTACTCGCGCTGTTCTGGTCATTTCCGAAGTCGCCCTTTCACTCGTGCTGCTCATCGGCGCCGGCCTCATGATCCGCAGCCTGTGGATGCTGCGCAGTGTCGACCCAGGCCTCGATCCCAACAACGTTCTTACCATGACGGTCGGCATCCCTGTCCCCTCCAACCGGTTCCCCACCCCATTGCAACAGAGCAACTTCTTTAACGACGTTCTACAGCGCGTGCGAGCTTTGCCGGGAGTCGAGTCCGCTGGAGTCATCGACGCGTTGCCTCTGAGCGGCGGCGGTTCCATCCAGCCCATCGCCATCGAGGGCCGCCCCGCACAACAAATGGCAGACCAGCCTGAAGTCGCAGTTCGCACCATCAGTCCGGGTTACCTCAAAGCCCTACGCATCCCTCTGCTTCGCGGACGCGACTTGAGCGACTCTGACACCGCTGGCAGACCGAACGCTGTCTTGATCAGCGAGTCCATGGCCAAGCGCTTCTGGCCCAAGGAAAACCCGCTTGGCAAGCATTTGACCCTGACGTTTTTCCCGGACGCGCCCCGAGAGATCGTCGGCATCGTCGGCGATGTCAAGGACTCCGGGCTGGATGTCACCGATCCAGTGGCGACGCTCTACACGCCGTTGGGCCAACTCTCCACACCGCTGCTGGGCGGATGGACCTCGTTCCCCATGTCGCTGGTCGTGCGCACCACCGCAAATCCATCAGGTTTGACGTCAGCAGTAACCGGCGCCGTGCATCAGGTCGATTCCGAACTGCCTTTGCTCCAGATCCGCACCATGCAAGATGTAGTGGGCGATTCCCTGTCGCAGCAACGCTTCAACATGCTGCTCCTGGCGGTCTTCGCCGGATTCGCACTACTCCTCGCGGCGATCGGAATTTTCAGCGTGCTGTCCTACAGCGTGAAACGGCGCGTGCGTGAAATCGGCATCCGCATGGCGCTGGGAGCGCAGGTTCGCGATGTGCTGCGCTTGGTCGTGGTCGAAGGCATGCGACCAACGCTCATCGGCGTCGCGATCGGCATGGCAGGCGCGTTGGCACTGGGACGGGTTTTAGCCAATCTCATCTACGGCGTAAAACCCACCGATCCCATAACCTTCGGAGCGGTCTCCGTCCTACTGGCTGCAGTTGGCTTGTTCGCGAGCATCATTCCAGCCTACCGCGCAACCAGAGTCGAGCCTATGAAAACCCTAAGAGACGAGTAGCCAGTGTAGGCGCGGGCGTCCACGCCCGTGCGGGATCACCTAGAATTCGCAGATGACTAAGGCTCCCCAACCGTTTTCAGATATAGAGTGGACCAAACGACATACTGGTCATCCCAAGCAAAGCGAGGGATCTAGATTCTTGCCTACACTATCGGTATCACCGCTGCAAGCAAACACCCAGATCCCTCGCTGCGGTCGGGATGACAGTTCCTGCTAACGAAACTGCGTCTATTTGTGCGACGCACCACGCCGGTCAAGAGCTTGTGTGTTTCATCCTGCGCCACACCCGAGAATGAGCCGTGGCACCTGGGTGGAAGCCAGACTTGAGTTTGGGGCCGCTGTTTGGGCGAGAGTTGTGCAGACCACTGCTGGCAGAGAACTCACGATGACGAAGCATCCGCGAAGCTTCATCGAGATTCTCCCCTCTGCATTCAGTTGTTTGCCGAATAAGGGACTGCGGGGCAGACTTAAGTACTCCCGCCGGCCATGAGGCACCCTCATATGAACCGAAGGAGCGCCCTGGCAATGGCTCTTCCCGCCTTCCCGCCTTCGCCGCCTTCCGGCGTCGGAACAATCGCCAATGCCAGACTCCCTAGCAAGACCTTAAGGAGAACGACCAGAGTCTTTCAGCCCACAACCAAAGCGCTTCACCCGCTATAATCTAGTTGCCTTGAAACTTTTCCGGCTCAGCGCAATCCTTCTTCTCTTGTCCACGGCGGCCGTTGCCCAGGGGCCGGCCGCAGCCGGTCAGACCGTGCTCGTAGTTGCTTTTGAAAATCAATCCAAGGCTCCGGGCATCGAGTGGATCAGCGACTCCTTTCCGGAGCTGCTGCAAGAGCGCCTGAATTCCGCCACGTTGTTTGTGTTGCCACGCGAAGATCGAATCCGTGCTTACGACCGCTTGGGTATCCCGGTCGCACTTCATCCTTCGCGCGCCACTCTCTACCGGGTTGCGGAAGAACTGGACGTGGACTATGTAGTTCTTGGCGCGTACCGCTTTGATGGCCGGACCTTCAACGCTGCAGCGCAACTTCTGGACATGCGTCGCCAACACTTGCTGCCCGAAATGAATGAGTCCGGCCCGTTGCTCCAACTCATCGATATTCAGACCGCGCTGGCATGGGACGTTTTGCACGCCCTCCGTCCGGAAATCTCCATCACAAAGCAGGCATTTGTTGCCGCCGCGCCTCCCCTCCGGTTGGACGCGTTCGAAAACTATGTCCGCGGCATCACAGCGCCGAAGGCTGACGAACAGATCCAGCATTTTCGCGAGGCCGTTCGCCTGAATCCCGGCTATCCCGAGGCATGGTTACAGCTCGGCAAAGCCTACTACCGAGCACGACAGTATGAACCTGCGGTCGCCACGCTGGCACGTGTGCCCGAAAACCATCCCCTCGCCCGCGAGGCGAATTTCTATCTTGGACTTGCAGCTTACTACCACGGAGATTTTCAGCGAGCCGAATCGGCATTCCACTTCGTTGCCTCCCTCATGCCTCTGGCCGAGGTTTACAACAACCTGGGAGTTGTAAGCTCTCACACCGACAGGAAGAGCGCTGCCGAATATTTTCATAAAGCCATCAATGCGGATCCGAATGATCCCGATTATCACTTCAACCTGGCTATAGAACTTTACCGAAATGGCGACGCCGCCGGCGCCTCTCGCCAACTCCACGAAACTCTCTCCCTACGCCCAGGCGACATCGCGGCCAAATCTCTACTTGAAGCGGTCTCGCCCGACGCTAACGGTTCAGCTCAGCGAGCCATTGTGCCGGCGACTCAGAAGACGCCAGTCGAGCGCATCCGCGCCAACTACGACGAGAGTTCGTTCCGCCTGCTGGCCTTGAAAATCGACGCCGTCGCGGAGCAGCGTTTGGCGAAGACCGATCCTCGCACCCATGCGCAATTCCATACCTTTCGTGGACATGAACTGCTGGGGCAAGGCTTTCTTTCCGAAGCAGAAGACGAATTCCACGAAGCGATTGCACTCAACCCGTCGAACCCGGAGGCGCACGCCGGATTGGCGAGTGCGCTGGAAGCCGAAAATAACTCGGTCGGAGCCCGATCAGAAGCTGAAGAGGCATTGCGGCTGCGTCAATTTCCGGAGCCGCTTTTGGTGTTGGCCAAGCTTGATTTGCGAGACAATAGACCTGAAGCGGCCGCCGAGAACATAGATCGGGCTTTGCATTTGGAGCCAACCAATGCGGCCGCACTGGCGCTCAAGCGCACCGTCGCAGCCAAGCTCGCGCAGGAAGCGCAGCCACTGCCTAATCGATGAGACCGTTTTTCGTTTCGCGACTTTTTCCCGCCCTTCTGGCCGGATTGCTGTTGTTCGTCCTCTGCGCCGTTTCTTCCGCCGAAGTATTGAAGATCGTCGTGAACGACGCGATTCATCCCATCACCGATGAATACATCGGCCGGGCTATCGCCGAAGCGCAGCGCAACAAAGACCAGGCGTTGCTCATCGAGATCAATACTCCCGGCGGCCTGCTTGAATCCACGCGCGACATCATCGAAAAAATCCTGGCCTCACCCGTGCCCGTAATTATCTACGTCACGCCCAGCGGAAGCCGAGCCGCGTCCGCCGGATTTTTCATTCTCGAAAGCGCCGACGTTGCGGCCATGGCGCCCGGAACCAATACCGGCGCGGCTCATCCCGTCACCCTCGGCGGCGGCAAGATGGACGACACGATGAAGGAAAAAATCGAGAACGATTCCGCTGCCCTGTTGCGATCGGTAGTCGCGAAGCGCGGCCGCAACGTTGAGATCGCCGAAACCGCGGTGCGCCAATCCAAGTCTTTCACCGACCAGGAAGCGCTTTCGCAAAAGCTGATCGACTACGTAGCACCCAGCGAAGACGACCTCTTCAAACAATTGCAAGGCAAGCAGGTAAAGCGTTTCAACGGGGAGACCATCACGCTCAATTTAGTTGGCGAACCGGTTCGTCCCTTTGGCATGACTCTAAAGCAGCACATTCTCGCCTATTTGATGGATCCGAACGTAGCCTTCATCCTGCTCGCCGTCGGCGCGCTGGCCCTCTACGCCGAGTTCAACCATCCCGGCGCAGTGGTCCCCGGAACGGTTGGAATCGTCTTCATTCTTGTCGCCATCTTCGCGCTGAACTTGCTCCCCACTCGCTTCGCCGCGGTAGTCCTGATTTTCGCCTCGTTCATCCTGTTCGCCCTCGAAGCCAAATTCGCCGCCCACGGAGTGCTAGCCGTCGGCGGAATCGTCACGCTCACCTTGGGCGGACTGTTGCTGGTGGACGCGCCCATTCCGGAGATGCGAGTCCATCTGCTGACCGCATTGGCGGTCAGCATCCCTTTGGGAATCATCACCGTATTTTTAATGAGCATCGCCCTGAAAGCGCGAGCCAACAAAGTTGTCACCGGGGTGCAAGGACTAATTGGAGAAATCGGTCTGACCCAGAGTGACCTGTCGCCGCAGGGAAAAGTCTTCATCCACGGCGAACTCTGGGACGCCGTCTCGTCTGCCAACCTGCCCGCGGGACAACCGGTCGTAGTGCGCCAGGTAAAGGGATTACAATTGTCAGTCGACCCAGCTCCATACGCCCAGAAAACCACAACAAGCATGCAAGTCTGACCTCGATGGAGGAGGGGGCGTCCTCTGGGGCGTCCTCGCCCGTCCTCTCTGCCCAGAAGATCGCGATCATGCCACTTGCTGCTCTTTCTTCGTATGGTTTTGTGTCCTTTGTGCGGTACGCTTGATAGTGCGTCAGAAGTCCCGGCACCTTGCCAGATAACCCCGCATCGTTCTGAAATCACAGCCCATTCCGCCCAATTGCGATACAATCCGCCTCAGAGGCATTCCTGACAATCAGGTGCGGAGGCCCAGATGGATTTTAGCTTTGGTTTCACGACCATCGTAATCATCATTTTCGCCTTATATCTGCTAAGTTCAATCAAGATTCTGGCGGAATACGAGCGCGGCGTGATCTTTCGTCTGGGACGTCTGCTTCCCGAAGCGAAGGGTCCGGGGCTCATTTTCGTGTTTGCCCCGCTCGACCGCATGGTTCGCATCTCCTTGCGGCAGGAGGCTCTGGAAGTGCCCGCGCAGGACATTATTACGCGCGACAATGTCACCTTGAAGGTCAACGCCGTCATCTTCTTGCGCGTGATCGAGCCGAGAAAAGCTGTGGTGGAAGTTTCCAACTACGTCTACCAGACCTCGCAGTTCGCGCAAACCACGCTGCGTTCCGTACTCGGCGAGCAAGAACTCGACGAACTCCTCGCCCATCGCGACAAGATTAACCTGCGCCTGCAAAGCATTCTCGATACCCACACCGCTCCTTGGGGAGTGAAAGTGGCCAATGTCGAAGTCAAGCAGGTGGACATGCCCGAGTCCATGCTGCGCGCCATGGCCAAGCAGGCCGAGGCGGAACGCGAAAAGCGTTCCAAGATCATTCACGCCGAGGGCGAGTTCTCCGCCGCTCAGCGTCTGGTGGATGCAGCCCGATTGCTGGCCACCGAACCCGTGAGCGTGCAATTGCGCTATCTGCAAACCTTGACCGAAATCGGTGTGGAGAAGAACACCACGGTAGTCTTTCCGGTTCCGGTGGACTTCTTTTCCAGTATTCCGAAGTTATTCGCCAGACACGATGGAGACGCGCCAGCTGCTGCGAAGGGCTGAGCCGCCTCCATCGAAAACAACAACGAGGTTGAAATGGCAACGGCTACATCTCAAGACACAGAAATCACACTGGGCACGGGCAAGATGCTTGCCCTGTTTTTTGGACTGGTCGCGCTCTGCGCGGTTTTTTTTGGCATGGGGTTTTCTCTGGGGAGAAGCTCCGTAAGAATTGCGTCCCCCGACCTCCCAGCCGCGACTACCGTCAGTACTAGCGGGGCACGGCCCTCTGCGGTCAAGACCACCAGCGCCAATCCGCCAGCCGACATGACGTTTTACAAAGCGGTTGAGAGCAAGGACGTAAATACCCAGCCCGTCCCTAAGGAGGTCTCAACCTCTGCTTCGGAAAGCACCGTGCCCGTTAACGCAGCAGCGAGCGCCGATCCCACTGCACCGTCGCCGGCGAACAGTTACTTCGTGCAAGTGGCCGCGGTCAGCAAGGCCGAAGACGCGGACGCCCTGGTCGACGCGCTCAAGAAGAAACAATATCCCGCATTCTCAACCAATACGCCGACCGACAAACTCATCCACGTGCAGGTTGGACCGTACCCTGACATCAAAGATGCCGAACTGATGCGCGGTAAGCTGGTCAGCGATGGCTATAACCCGATTTTGAAGAGATGACAATTGTCGATTTCCAATTGCCGAACTGTGATCCCGAGCGAAGCTCGGGATCTCGGTTCTAGCCCGCACGATCGGTATCGTCACCGCAGGCAAACACCCAGATCCCTCGCTGCGCTCGGGATGACAACTTGGCAATTGCGAGTCATCCATCTCTGCTAAACCTCTGCTCCTTCCACGGATCGCCGTACATGTGATATCCGTTCTGCTCCCAGAAGCCGGGCGCATCGTGATCTAAAAACTCCAGCCCTCGGACCCACTTCACTGATTTCCAGGCATAGAGATGCGGAACGATCAGCCGTAGCGGATATCCGTGGTCGGGCGTGAGCGGCTCGCCATCGTGATGGGTTGCCAGCAAAACCTCTTCGCGATCAAGATCTGGCAGAGGAACGTTCGCGGTGAATCCCTGTTCCGCATGGACCAGAACATAAGCGGCATTCGCTTTGGAAGGAGCCCGCCGCAGGAGCTCTTGAAATGCCACGCCGTCCCAACGATTGTCGAATCGGCTCCAACGCGTCACGCAATGAAAATCGCTGCCGCGCTGCACTTTGGGCAAGGCGTTGAACTCGTCCCAGGTGAAACGCAAAGGAGACTCGACCCGCCCGTAAACCTGAAAATCCCAGGTTTTCGGATCGAAGCGTGGCACCGATCCATAATGCAGAACCGGCCACTTCAGCGTGAGCGATTGCCCTGGCGGCAATCGTCCCTCTTGCTTCATCTGCCGTTCCCGTTCTCGGCGCTCATTTCCTTCAAAGAGCATCTGGCCTTCGATCGCTGGAAAACAGGCGTCCTCGCCCGTCCGCCAAAATCATTCTGCTCCCAACATTGACAACCATCGATTCCGATTCTATTACTATCTTGCCATGACTGACCCGGAGCAAACCCTGAATCGTATGCTGCACGCAGTCGCCGACCCTACCCGGCGGCGGATTCTGCAAGCTCTCAAGGAGCGCGGAGCTTGCTCCATCGGCAAGGATGTGGGTCTATGCGCTTCGGATATCGAACCGCGGATTCACCTTTCGCAGCCTACGAT
>CAWITE010000024.1:0-159818 GCA_963838905.1 uncultured Acidobacteriota bacterium | reverse complement strand
CCCGCTGAAATCGCAACGCGAGAGGAACAGACTCCTTCGCAATTCATTGATAACAAACCGAACGACATGGCGTAACCCGCGACAGATTAAAGATGGCGAGGGCGGACATCTTCAATGCTGCCTCGGTACGGTTTTTTCTGCTTTTCGCGTCCACCGTCGGCTTCGGATAATCCCAACAACAATCGTAAGTGCGATAAATCGCGATAGCCCTCCCTCGAAAGTCGCCGGGTAATTCGTTTTGGAATCAATGAATCTTGGCAACGCCGGCACGAAACTGGATCAAGACTTAGCGCCCTAGCAATCCAAACACAGCTATGCCGTTCGTGGTGCCGACGTAAACTTTGCCATTAACGATTATGGGTGTGCCGAAGTGGCTGGCGTCCCCGAACTGATCGCGTCCGTTCTGCGCCTGGTTCGAGTTGTAGAGTTCGTTTGCGAGGTTGCTGGCGTCGTAGGCGTGCAGCACAGAGGGACTGGCGTGCTCAATGGCCCACACAATGCCGTTGCTGGAGCCATTCGCGGAAACACTCGGTGTGCTGCCAGGATAGGTAAATGTGATCGCACTTTTTGAGACAGGCGCCGTAGACAGCTTCGCCTTGGAAAATCGGAAGTGCAGCAAGTTGTGGCCTTGCGGTCCGAAATAGACGTTGCCATGAAAATAAGCCGGCATAGCGTACATCCCGCCGCCGAGAACTCCATCAATCTCCTGGTAAATGTTGTTGCGGTTGGGACTGAACTTCCCCATGTTGGTGCGATCCACGACGTAGATGTTCTGGTCTTTGCCGGCTCCAATAGCAAGATAGCGGGTCTTTCCGTCAGAATCTTTCTGTGGGGGGACGACGAGCGCGCCGCCGGAGCCCAGATCCTCGTCGGCTTCGGATTCGGACACCGTGTTGTACATACTGAAGTAGTCGGCCACCCTGAGTTTCGTGCTAGTAGAGACTTTTACGAAAGCGTTACCGTAGTTGCCGTTCTTCGGGAATCCTTTCGAGTTTAGGGCGGTGTCAAAGGTGCCGTTGGCATCGAGCAGGAAGATGTTGTCTCCGGCAACCGCCATCCCGGCCCCGCTTTGCCAGATCGCCCCCTCGTTTCCATTGGGTGTTAGGTTCAACACACTGGTTTGCTTCAGCGTGCTCTCGTCGTAGCCAATCAGCCAGCCCGTGTAGGGACGGAAGTCGCAGTGCGAAGTCCAGCCGGTGTAGATCGCGTGGTTCAGCAGGAGCAGGCTTTGGCGCTCGGCATATTGACCGGGATCGAAAATGACGTAACCGTTGTGGCTGTTGTCGCCGTGCCCGGGATATTTCGCGTGAACTGCCACCGGCCCGCCGAACTGTTCCTTCCCAGTGGTAATGTCCAGCGCGTGGATACGCTGAAAATACTGAGAGGACTTCTTGCTCATGGCTACCACATAGATCGTGCCGTTCGGGCCGCTCCCACGATCAATCACCGGGGTGGAGGTAATGCCGATGTGCGGACTGATAAAGCTGCAGCCCTGATCGTCGGAAGGCCTCTCCCCCGATCCAAGCAGGGATACCTGCCACAACTGGCGACCGGTGTCCGCATCGAAGGCGTAGACACTGTCGTTTTCTGTAACGGCGTACACCACGTTTTGCGTTCCCTTGCCCGGAATGGAAACGACCGAGAGATACAAGGGTTCGGCGTCGATGATCCCATCTACCGAAAAGGTCAACAGTTTGCCGAAGGTAGAAGAGCTTACATTGCTGAGGTTGAGGATCGTCTCTTGCAGGTTCTGACCAGTCCGCGCATTGTCGTTGTGGTAGGTCACAACGTCAGTGGCGAGCGCTGGCAAGGCTACGCAGGCGGTGAACAGAAGCACACAAAAACCCGCCAGACTGCGGCACAGCGCAGAAGTGCCCAGGCGGCGTCCACACCTGCGCGTAACCTCAGGGAAAAAACTGCAACAACTTGCTTTCAGACTACTCGTGCTATTTTGCTGGCTGGAAATCGCTTTCACAAAAGCCCCCTGTGACTCTGCGCCTGATGCGGTTCTTCGGAAACTCGAAGATTTGGTGGAGCTGGTCGCGATCGAAATACCGACTTCATCCTTGCGAGTTCTCAACTCCATCCGACATCATACGACACCCATGTTAATGTCTGTCGATTCCCGGTGTCAGTTTTGGTGCCAGTTGGTTTCGTACTCCGGTGCGGTTTGCTGCGGAAGCATGCAGGCTAGCCGTTACAGAGCTTTGAAGTTAGCCGCATTCGCACTGTTCGCGCTCGAAGGGGCGAACATCCGTCCCAGTTGGGCGGTCAGGCCAAGAGGACTTCGTCCTCTTGGTCATGAATCCCAGAGGGGCGAACTCAATCTTGAGCAGCAAAGTGAAGCTTGGCGCCGATGCCTCCGCAGCGGCGGGGCCCAAGGGACGTGCAGCGGCTGCGGATACCGACATCGTGATGAGGGCAGAAATCCTCACCTATTCCCGCTCACGCGGTTTGTTTGCCGGCATTTCGCTCGAGGGCTCAACGCTTCGGTCTGGTCGTACTGCTGCGCGAATCGGCGGTCCAGAATATAGCCTCCGCATTACGCGAAAGCTGTTGTTCTAGATTATGAATATTCACGGTGTGCGGCTCCCATTTGGCCTGAAGAGGCTCGCAGGGACCTAAACAGACGCGTGAATTATCAAACGCAATCGTGAGATACGTCAAGGCGCGTTGCCTTTCACGTTGGTTTGGATTTCTGGAGCTGGTCTTGTGGAGTTGGGGCGACCCCGGCAAAGCCTGAATTTGGAATTGGACCGTAATGGACCGTACTCGGCTGCCAAGTGCAAGCAAGACAATGAGATAATGGCGGCAGACCCCATCATTCGCAACGATGAGGTCGTCGGTTCGAGCCCGACTAACTCCACCAATCTTTTCAATCGCTTGCCGAGTTTTTTTGCCTTCGTTGAACATTGAGAAGACCGCCTTATTGCACCGTTTTCTACCGTGAATTGCACCGTGATCATTCGGTGCCTTTTTCGGGCTCCGAAAAATCGAGATCCAAGTCCATCGGCCGCGGTGAACAGATAGCTTTGCTTTTGATAGTCCGTCAGCGTCGCGCTCCAGACGTATTCTTTTTGGTCTTTGCTGAGTTTCACGCAACTCGCCAAGTCGCCGGCGAAGTGGAATTCCTTCAGGTGGCGTAAAAATTCAGCAGTGCTGACCGCAGACTGCGGGTCGGTGGCGCCATCTGCCTCGTGGTTCAATGCGGTGCACGCCCGCGTAAATCCCAAGCCCCACGATAATGAGCGCGGCTCCCGCAGCCATCCTCCACAACAGAGAGAGGGCCTCCGGGAAAGCCATCCGCTGGCTTTGTTCGGGCGCTGGTTTTGTGTTCAGAATCGTGTTCAATTGGTGCCCGCAGTGCCGCACTCTGCCCCACTCTGCCCGCTGTAACCCATTGATTTGCCGTTCGCCGAGGGGTAGACTGCAGCTTCCCAAGCTGGATGTCGCCGGTTCGATCCCGGTCTCCCGCTCCATGAATCCGGCCAAGATTGAATATCCAGATCAACGAGGATGCCCTTGAACCCCTTGAACAACGATGAGACCGACGACCAGGCTCTCCATCACGATGCAACGCCGACGATCACCGAACCAATCCCACCCACGCAACCGTTGACTCTCCACAGCATCTTCATCGGCAAAGACGGTCTTCGCGCTGGCTGGAGCCTGCTCATCTTCGTCGCCCTCTTCGCTGTGATTATTTACTGCGCGAACCGCATCGGGCACAAGTTCTATCCGCCTTCCCCGAAAGAAGCCGACCCCGCTGCAGACATGGCCCCGCTGCGCGGTTTCATCTCCGAGCTCGTCCCCCTCCTCGTGACCCTTCTCGTCACCTGGATCATGTCGAAGATCGAACGCCGCCCCAACTCCGTCTACGGGTTGGGCGATAGCCGCACGTTCTCGCACTTCTTCGCTGGACTGGCTTGGGGAATTACTTGCCTCACCCTTTTGATCCTGACGCTCTGGAAAGCCGGACTCCTTGTCTTTAACGGCCGGCTACTCCTTGGCAGCAACATTTTCAAATACGGAGCCATTTGGCTGGCAGGCTTCTTCCTGGTTGGCATGCTCGAGGAGTACCTCACCCGCGGCTACCTCCAGTACACGCTCACCCGAGGCCTGGCTGGCTTCTATCAGTGGGCCTTCAAAACGCGTCACAGCGCGGCCTTAGGTTTCTGGACCTCGGCCGTCATCTTCTCCATCGTCTTCTTCCTCGGCCACACCAGGAATCCCGGCGAATCCCCGATCGGGCTGCTCTCCGTGTTTCTAGCCGGCATGGTCTTCTGCTTCAGCCTCTGGCGCACCGGCTCGCTCTGGTGGGCCATCGGCCTACACACCTCGTGGGACTGGGGCCAATCCTTCCTCTACGGCGTCGCCGACAGCGGACTCATGATTCAGCACCGCCTCCTCGCCGCCCACCCGGTGGGCAAGCCGATCCTCAGTGGCGGAACCACCGGACCCGAAGGCAGCATCTTCATCGTCGGTATCCTGGCTCTCATCATCCTAATCATTCTCTTCACGCTGCCGCAGTCTCGCTATGGACGGGCATCCACGGCGTTCGAGCGGCCCACGAGTTGATAAAATTGCCGGGCGGAGTATTCGCAGGCTGCTGAGAAACTCTGGTTTCGGGGGGTGGAGCGCTGCCCCAGCTTGCGGAAGAAAGTCGAGATCGGCGGCTGGAGCCTCGGAAGGCCTCGGCTCTAAGTGTGTGCGTGAAGAATTCGTTTTCAGGAAACTCGGTGGGACGAAATGCGCGAAAATCTAACCCCGGAGGGGCGAACTAGCGTAGCCCAGCGCGACAGCGCTGGGGGAAAAGTGGAAGTAATGATTCGAGTCCCGGAGGGACGACCCAGTTCTCACGCACACACTCTAAGCCGCGCCGTACATCATTTTCAAAGGCTTACGGCACGGCTAGTCGTGCCCTTTCAAGACTCCAACGCCGAGAGTTTTCCGCGAGCTGTTCCAGCGCTACGATAAATGCTCCCGGCTCAGTAATGGCTTTAGCCGCTAAGGTAACCGAATCGAGTTTTTCAACAGCTTGTCAGGACTTTAGACATGAAATGCGCAGCCTTAGGGATTCGCATGCATTCCGGTTGGGGAGTGCTGGTGGCCGTGTCTGGAGATGCCGCCTTGCTGGAGGTTCTAGATCGGAGGCGCATCGTCACTATCGATCCGGAAATCCACGGTTCGAGCCAGCCCTATCACCATGCCGCGAACCTCGGACTTCCTGAATCGGAGAGATACCTCGCCAACTGCGCAGCTATCTCGGAGCGCCTCGCGTTCACTGCGATCGAAAAGGTGGTCAGGGAACTGGACGCGCGTGGCTGCCGAATCGTAGGTTCTGCCGTTCTCTTGGCCTCAGGTCGCCCGCTGCCGCCACTAGCGAAAATTCTCGCCTCGCACCCGCTGATTCATACCGCGGAGGGGGAATTCTTTCGCAATGCGGTTAGCATAGCTTGCGCGCGTCTAAAGATTCCAGTCACGGCAATTCGCGAGCGAGAACTCGAGCAGCAAACTAAAACAACACTCGGCAACGCAGCCAGCGGAGTACAGCGCAGGATCTCAACTCTCGGAGTTTCGATCGGCCCACCCTGGACCAAGGATCACAAAACAGCAGCCCTTGCCGCTGCCACGCTGCTCGCGTAGGACGGACACTCCTGTCCGCCGCCCTGGACTCTGACTCTCACTCTCAAATTGTAAAGAGTGCCGCCTCCCGCCGGACGCAGCTTTATTGCGGATACCAGTCCAGCACCCGAACTTCAATCCCAGTTCCTTCCAATCCTTTTTGAAATGCGGCGAGATCAGAGCCGCGATAGTGATAAGGGATCACAATCTTGGGATGAAATGCCTTGACCGCATCAGCTGCCTCTTCAGGCGGCATAGTGTAAGGCAAATTCATGCAAACGAACGCCACGTCAATGTTCTTGAGCGCACGCATCTCCGCCACGCCTTCCGTGTCTCCCGAAAAGTAGAAGCGCTTACCGCCGTAAGTCAGCACGTATCCATTGCCGCGGCCCTTGTCGTGATAGAGCTTGCCATCGCTCGGGCCCCGTTTCAGGTTGTACGCGGCGATCGCCTCAATCGTCCACGCGCCCCAGGTTTTAGTTTCTCCGTTGGAAATTGGCTTGGCACTGGTGACAGTCTGAACCACCGCAGGCGGGGCGAATATTTCTGTGTCAGCTTTGCTGATTTCCTTGATCGAGTCCGGATCCATGTGGTCACCGTGGATGTCCGTAATCAGAATCAAATCTGCCTTCGGGTGCTCCGAGAATTTCACAGGCTTGACAGGATCAAGATAGATGACCTTGCCTCCTGCCTCGATAAGCGTGCTCGCATGATACAGCGGGGTAATCTTGACCGGCCCCGCCGAGGTGGAAAAGACTTGCGTCTGTGCTGCAGCATGGCCCAGCGGCGAAAGAGCGACGAGCAAGAGGATCAAATTCGCGAGTAGTTTCAAGGTCAACCTCACGTTCGGCCCACAGTTGCGAGCGAACTATATTTTTCTAAAAACTATACCTGCCGAAAGTTTCTCAGGAAAGCGCTGCCGCGTCTACTGGTTAGGCCGGACCGACCGAATTCCGAAGTCGCTCTTCTTGCCCTGATAAAGAAGAGGGTGCCCCATCCTGCGTTTGTTGCAAGGGTGGGGAGGTGACGCCGCTGAGGCCGCATTTTAGAATCATGCCATACCCTGATGCCGTCCCTGAGGGCTGACACAGCCCTTTCTTTCCCGATTTCGACTCACCAGTTTGCCATGTCGTTGTGCCCGGTTTTTTGACGAACGGCGTCGCCCACACCACCATTCTTACGTTGACCCGGGGGCTCCAAAACGGCTAACATAATGACATCACCGTTAGCTGTTTGATAACAGCGGTTGTCTCTAGCTCTTTGACAATTCAAAATTACCTCGCAGGCGGATCCCCATTGGGATGCCCGAAAGACCCGCGTCCTTCCTAAACGTCCTTGTTAAGTCCTTTAGAAGACATATTTTTAGAGGGTATCCCCAGCTCGCTTCCTGTTTTCATAGACTTACGAAGCAGCGAAACCCCAGGATATCTCCTCCCTAAGTCCTTTAGAAGGGATATTTTACGAGGGTATTTCTAATAGAGTGCCCCGGTTTTTCATAGACTTGCAAGAAAAACGCATTTTTGAGGTATATACCCTATACTGCTAAGCAAACTCGCGACTATTGTAGTTACTAAAGAGTTAGTAGTCGCGATTTGCGTAACCTGTCCAATTGATTTGGCGCGAGCCGGACTGCACACGACTTCGAATTCTTTATCGTTCTCGCAAGCTGCGAACAGACACGAGGAGAAGATGACCCCCGAGGAGTTCCGAGCATCGATTGAAGGAGAGGCCCCACGCATAGGCCTATCTGCCCCGGTCGCAGCGCTGTGGTGGGATGCAAAGGGAGATTGGTCCCGCGCTCACGCGCTGGTTGACGAACTCGAAACGGTAGATGGCATGGCCGTCCACGCCTACCTGCATCGCAAGGAAGGCTCTGCCTCGAACGCTGACTACTGGTATCAGCGCTCCGGTCGCAACTTTTTCCGGCCCACGCTTGACGCCGAATGGGAAGCGCTGGTCGAAGGGTTGCTGTCCGGCGCCGAAAAGGCATGAGCAGCACCGCATTTTTTGCGCGGAGGTAAATGGATGGCTAAAACGCCAAAGCGAGTGGCGAAGAAAGTGGCGCAGAGAGCGTTGGAAGGGAAGATTGCCCTGGTTGCAGGAGCAACCCGCGGAGCCGGTCGAGGAATTGCGATCGCCCTGGGCGAAGCCGGCGCAACTGTGTACTGCACCGGGCGCAGTTCGCGAAAGCACTCTCGCGGACGACCCGCGACTCCCGGTCGACCTGAAACGATCGAAGAAACGGCTGAACTCGTTACCGCCGCTGGCGGTCACGGTATTGCCGTAAGGGTGGACCACACCGAGCCGGAAGATGTAAAAAAGCTGGTCGCCGGCATCAAACGGTGGCATAAGGGCCTCGACATCCTGGTCAATGATGTGTGGGGCGGCGACGCGCTAACCGAATGGGGCAAGACATTCTGGACGGTCAATCTCGAAAACGGCTTGGGCATGCTGAAGCAGGCAATTCATTCCCACATCATCACTTCCCACTACGCCGTTCCGCTGATGCTCGGTCGAGGACGAGGAATCATCTTTGAAATTACCGATGGCGATGCTTTCTATTATCGAGGAAACCTTTTCTACGACCTGGTGAAGATTTCCGTCATACGGCTGGCCTTCGCCATGGCCCGCGAGCTGCGCAAGCGAAACATCGTTTCAGTGGCGTTGACTCCGGGCTTTTTACGTTCTGAAGCCGTGCTGGATCATTTTGGAGTCTGCGAGGCCAACTGGAAGGACGTGGTGAAGAAGTCAAAGAATAAAGACAAAAACAGCGGAAGCCAGAACGACGCGCCCAGCGATTTCATGGTGTCAGAATCGCCGAGGTACATAGGCCGCGCAGTGGTAGCCCTCGCAGCAGATCCGAAAGTGAAAGCCAAGAGTGGACGCGTCTTCAGCTCCTGGGCGCTGGCCCGGGAGTACGGATTTACTGATCTCGACGGCACTCAACCGCATTGGGGCAACTATGCGCGAAAGAAGTACGGCAAGTACAAAATCTGCGATGAGCAATTTTATTCCTACTGGGTTCCCGGCCTGGTGGAGCTGATTTTTCCTGATTGGTTTTGATGATGAGCAAGTCACGCAAGCCGTCCACTATCGTGCCACTTAGGGTTTCGTCGTAAGTGCCTCGCAAACCGTCATGTCGTGTTGGATCGTTGTGACCCGGTCGGCGCCGTTGTAGTCCGACGGCGCGTGATCTCGAAGAAACGCGAAAGCGGGAAGACATTTCTGGAACCACGAGCTGGCTTCACGGCAATGCTCGATCTTTTGCTGAGATGCGGTTTGTGAGGAAGACGTGGTCAGGGTTGCCGGGCCGGTTCCAGAATCTGGGTCGACAATTTTGGCAATACCGAAATCCAGGAGTTGAGTTTCGGCGTTCCCTCATGGGTTACCAGGATGTTGCTGGGTTTTATGTCGCGATGGACGATCAGCCGCTGATGGGCATACTGCAACAGACCGACGTGAACAGTTTGAGACGTTCAACAATCGGCAGGTTGCGCGAATCGCAATATTCGGTGATGGGCTGGCCTTCAATCAGCTCCATCACAAAGTACGGGATGCCCTCTTCAGTCGTACCCCGTCGAGCAGGCGCGCGATGTTGGGGTGATCCAGACTGGCCAGGATCTGTCGCTCATTCTTGAAGCGGCGGATGACGAAATCGGAGTTCTGGCCGGCGCGCACCAGCTTGATCGCAACTTGCGCCAACATGATATTGGCCTTGCCCAGGAAAAACTGCCCGGATACAAGTATGTACCCAATCCGCGATTGCGGGTTCGTCCTTGCGGTACTGATCGTCGGCACGAATAGCACGATACACTTCGCCCATACCGCCGGCGCCGATTTGCTCCACGATCTCGTAAGTCCCGAGACTCCGGCCGATCATCGGTTCGCGATGGTCTGGATTGAGGTTGTTCGGCGCACTTGGATCTGCCGCGGCTTGCGGAGGGGGGACGTTCAGAAAATCCGTGCCCGCCTGCTCATGAGAAGCGATGAGTGATTCGAGTTCCCGGCACAACTCGGGATCAGCGGTGGAGACCTGGTCAAGATACGCAGGGCGCTGCTCAGGCGCAAGTTTCAGAACTGCGTCGAGCTTGTCCTTGATTTCGTGCCAACGCTCGATCTCGTTCCAACCATCCTGAGCCAATGCGTCCCTTGTGTCCACCGGCAAGTCACCCAGCCTTTTTGCTCAGTTCGCGATGAAGCCAAGCCCTTGCGGTCGTCCACTCCCGCTTTACGGTTGCTGGAGAGATACCTACGACGGCCGCGGTTTCCTCGATCGAAAGCCCTCCGAAAAATCGCAGTTCAACTACCCGAGTCTGCTGCGGGTCCAACCGCCCGAGTTCGTTGAGCGCTTCGTCCAGGGCCAGGAGGTCAAAATTGCCTTTTCCGGGAAGTAATGCAGCCGCTTCACTCAAAGTCAAATTGTCAGCACCATCGCCGCGCTTGGCGGCACGATGGCGCCGGGCGTAGTCGACAAGAATCTGACGCATCAGGTGTGAAGACACTGCGAAAAAATGGGCCCGGTTGTTAATCTCAAGATCCTGGCGCACCAGTCGCATGTAGGCTTCATTTACCAGAGCCGTGCTTTGAAGGGTGTGTCCGGAACGCTCGCGATTCAGATGATTATGCGCGAGGCGGCGAAGCTCATCGTAAACCAGCGGGATCAGAGCGTTTAGGGCTTCTCGATTTCCCTGGCGCCAGTCTGCGAGAAGTTGAGTCACCTTATTGGAGACAGCTGACTCCACCGTTTTTACTCTCTCCTCCACAGCCATAAGCTATGGGGCGATGAAAGATACCCCGGTCTTGGACGAATGTCAACCGATTAATAACGCTGGACTTAGAGCATACCGTGGCGAGTTTCTGTTCGTCGGGAGGCCGCGATTAGTTGGCTAAGGATCTGCGATTTGGCACGCACGGAATTACGGAGCGACGAATGGTTCCTACGTCCGCGTGGCTTCGTGAGGTCTGAGGAAAACGCTGCACGTCGGTGAACCCGGGAGTGACTTGGTCATACCCACAAGTGCTGATAAAACAGAAATTTACCGTTGTTTGACGATTCTTTACGTCCGCGCTGCGCTTGACTGTGTTGGAATATATATGGCGAACTCCAGGCGACCGTCGCGAGCGGGAGAGATGAAACTTGTTTCATTGCTTCGTGTCTATGCGTGTCGGTTTCGGGTCCAAACAATTTACCGACGCACCAACTGAACTACTGGACAGACCCAGGTGCAAACCTTGAGGCGCAGGCCATGTGTTGCACATCAGGATTTCGTGGGCCATGAGTTGCGAACCATGAGGAGAGAATGAGATCGACAAGATACACCGCGTTTGGGCTTGCTGTCTCGGCGGCGCTCGGCTTGGCCTGCTTTAGTGCCTTCGCGCTGAGCTACGCTTCTTCGAATGAGGCCCAGGAGGCTCAGCAGCCGGCGTCGGCTAGCGCGACGGCGAAGCCCGTAGGAGTAGTCAAGGACATCTCGGGAAACACCATTACTCTGATCACCGACGCGGGATCAACTGTCAATATCGTTGTTCAGGACTCCGCCCGTCTGGTTCGCATCGCTCCCGGACAGAAAGATCTGAAAGAGGCGACGCCCATCCAGTTGCAGGATGTGCAAGTGGGTGACCGAATTTTGGCCAAAGGCACCGCCTCGGACGATGGCAAGTCAGTGGCTGCTTCATCCGTCGTCCTCATGAAGGAGTCCGACGTCGCGGCGAAGCAGGAGCGCGATCGCGAGGACTGGCAGAAGCGCGGAGTGGGCGGATTGGTGAGCAAGGTCGATGCAGCAAACGGGGTCGTTACACTTGCGGCCCCGGCCATGAGCGATGCCAAGCCGGTTACGATTCACATTTCGAAGACCACAATTATTCGTCGATACTCGCCCGACTCAGTCAAGTTCGACGACGCCAAGCCGAGCACGCTGGATCAGATCAATGCCGGCGACCAACTGCGCGCGCGCGGCGTGCGCAGCCCAGACGGCACCGAACTGGCGGCGGATGAGGTGGTTTCTGGATCATTCCGGAACATTGCGGGCACAGTCACCTCAACCGATGCAGCAAACAACACCATCACCGTAACGGATCTGGCAACGAAGAAGCCCGTGACCTTGAGGATCACCGCGGACTCGCAACTCCGAAAACTGCCTCTCATGGTTGCGCAGCGGATTGCCATGCGATTGCGAGGCGCGTCTCCAGACGGCGGGACCGATGCGCCGGCCGCCGGCGGAGGTTCATCTGCTCCCGCCAGGGCAGGCGAGGCCAGGCCCAACGGTGGGGCGGGAGGGGGTCGTCCGGGCGGTACGCCCGACTTTCAGCAGATGTTGAAGCGAATGCCAGCTGTAACCCTCGCCGATTTGCAGAAGGGCGACGCCATCATGATTGTGACGACGGAAGGCAGTGCCAATACCCAGCCGACCGCGATCACTTTGTTAAGCGGAGTGGAACCCATCCTTTCGGCCTCACCCAACAGCAGTCGGGCGGCGATGCTTCTTTCTCCCTGGAACCTCGGAGGCGCTGGCGGCGAAGCTGCAGCGGGTGCAACACCATAGCGCAAAGGGCAGCTTAAGAGTTTTGCTTCAGGAGAATTGATGAAGTCAGGCCGGTCCCGAAGTTCTGTATTCATATTTGTCACGCTTTTCGTCTTGCTGATGCTGACGGCTGCTTTGCCTGCGCAAACTGGGTCGGGCACGCTTCGGGGACGGGTCACAGATCCCACTGGCGCAGTAATCCCACAAGCCAGCGTCACCGCGACCGGAGCTAAGGGACAAAAGGCTACTGCGGTCACCGACAACCAGGGTGCGTACGAACTCAAAGGATTGTCTCCGGGGACCTACACGATCACGACTTCTGCAAAGGGCTTCGCAGTGTCCACTGAGCAGAACTTCGCGATCTCCGCAGATCAATTGCAGCGGTTCGACATCGCACTTGAGATCCAGGTAGAACAGGAAAAAGTTGAAGTCCAGGAAGAAAGCGCAACCGTCAGCGTGAACCCGTCCGAGAATGCCAGCTCTATCGTCATCAAGGGGAAGGACCTCGAAGCTCTGTCCGATGACCCCGACGAACTGCAGCAGGAGCTCGAAGCGCTTGCGGGGCCTTCGGCGGGCCCGAACGGCGGCCAGATCTATATTGATGGATTTACCGCGGGGCAGCTTCCGCCCAAGTCGTCGATTCGCGAGATCCGCATCAATCAGAATCCGTTTTCTGCGGAATACGACAAGCTGGGCTATGGCCGGATTGAGATCTTTACCAAACCGGGTACCGATCAGTTTCACGGCCAGTTTATGGTAAATGGCAACTCCTCCGCCTTCGATGCACTCAGCCCGTTCGCCCCCGACCAGCCGCCTTTTCACTCGGAGTTGTTCAATGGCAGCCTTAGCGGACCTCTGGGCAAAAAGGCTTCGTTCTTCTTTACTGCCCAAGTCAGGGACATCAACGACTCCAGCATTGTGAATGCGGTCGTGCCCACGACTGCTGATCCAAACCCGACCACCGCGAACTTCACTCAGGCAGTTCCGAGTCAACAGACTCGGATCAATCTCGGTCCTCGACTGGATTTTCAGCTTACGCCGAGCAACACGTTAACCGTCCGCTACCAGTACTTCCGGGACAGTCAAAACAATGACGGGATCGGACAGTTTTCTCTTCCTTCTCAGGCTTACAACTCGGTCTCGACCGAGGACACCGTGCAGATCAGCGACACCCAGGTGGTGAGCGCGAATATTGTGAATGAAACCCGGTTCCAGTATCTCCATGACAGCAGCAATCAGACGGTGCAGAGCTTTCAGCCAACGGTGACCGTATTGGGAGCGTTCACGGGCGGAGGGAATCAGATAGGAAATGGGTCTGACATCCAGAACCACTACGAACTGCAGAATTACACCTCGATCGTTCACGGCAACCACTTAATAAAATTTGGTGGGCGGCTGCGAGCGCTGACGGATTCCAACGTGTCGTTGACGAATTTCAACGGCGCCTTCACTTTCTCCACGCTGGCCGGGTATGAGCCCAATGTGCAGCCTGGAAATTCATGTTTGTCGATGTTGATCGCAGCATTGCCGACGGTGCCGACGCCGGCCGCATTGGCGAATTGTGGCGCCAGCCAGTTCTCGATCACCACCGGACAGCCGCTCTCGGAAGTCACCATGGTTGACGCGGGGCTCTATGCGTTGGATGACTGGCGGATCCGGCCCAACATGACGCTCAGTTATGGCCTGCGGTTCGAAACCCAGAACGACATTCACGACCACGGCGATTTCGCTCCTCGGATCAGCTTCGCCTGGGGCCTTGGCGGTGGCGGTAAAAAGGCAGCGCCCAAGACCGTATTGCGAGCTGGATATGGGATTTTCTATGACCGCGTCCCTTACAACCTTGTGTTGCAGACGGAGCGTCTAAATGGGTTTACCCAACAACAAACCATTGTCGCTGCGAATACAGCCATGGGGCAGACTTCTCCGACCAGCTACCAATTCGCTTCGGGCTTGAGAGCGCCGTCGACCATGCAAACGGCGATCGGCGTCGAGCGGCAAGTTGCCAGGAGCACCACTGTCGCCGTTACCTACATAAACTCCTACGGTGAGCATCAGCTCTTCCTTCGCAATGCTAACGCGCCCTTGCCGGGGACGTATCCGTTGGATCCCATACGGCCGTTTGGCGGTACTGACAACATCTATCAATACGACTCTGAAGGAATCTTCAGGCAGAACCAGGTGATCGCCAATTTTCGGACAAGTATTGGAACCAAGCTTTCTCTTTTTGGTTTTTACACCCTCAACTATGCGAACAGCGACTTGGGTTCCGGCGGTGGCGGAGGAGGTGGTGGTGGTGGTGGTGGAGGTGGTGGTGGTGGGAGCACATCAGTCAGCTTTATTTCGCACCAATACGATCCCATGGCCGATTATGGCCGGTCGCAATTCGACGTGCGCGATCGCGGCGTGGTTGGCGGCACGATCTCGCTGCCCTATGCATTTCGCCTGAATCCCTTTATCATCGTTAGTTCGGGTCAGCCGTTTAATGTCACCGTAGGGCAGGACGTGAACGGCGATTCCATTTTCAACGATAGGCCTGGACCGGTTACCGCATCGACGCCGCCAAACAATATTCGAGTGACGCAATGGGGCACGTTTAACGCTGCGCCGACTCCGAGCGCGCCCACGATCCCGATCAACGTTGGTACTGGCACCACATTGTTCACCCTGAATTTGCGGCTCAGCAAGACCTTTGGTTTTGGGAAAGAAGTAGGTGCAGGGCAAGGTGCCAGGACGGGACAAGGTGGAGGTGGAGGCGGCGGCGGCGGGCGAGGAGGCGCTCCGGGCGGTGGCTTAGGTGGCCGCGGATTAGGCGGAGCGCCGGGCGGTGGCTTCACGGCGGCGCCCTCAAGCAACCGGCGCTACAGTTTAACCTTCAGCGTCTCCGCACGAAATGTTCTTAACCGGGTGAACCTGGCGCCTCCAACTGGCAATCTTGATTCGCCGCTATTCGGCGAGTCGAACGCGCTCGCCGGCGGGCCGTACTCATTTGGTTCCACTACTCGCAGGATTGATCTGCAGGCTCTGTTCTCGTTCTAGCGGCTTGCTGTTTCGGAAAGATATTGTTACAACTTTCAGTGGAGAAACCGTGAGAAAATTCAGAGTCCTTTTATTAGTAGCGATGGGTATCTTTGTCTGGGTGGTGGTTTTTGCGGGTTGTTCGGGCAGCAATTCCCTCACGGTTACGCTGGCACCCGCCTCGGGGCAATCACTGAATCCCGGACAAACGTCGACCATCACCGCAACGGTTGCCAATGACAATACGAATGGGGGTGTGACGTGGACTCTCTCCGGCCCTGGGACGTTGAGTGGCAACACGAAAACTACAGTTGTATACACAGCCCCGACCAGTCTCTCAGTCACCACAACCGCGACAGTCACTGCCACATCGGTGGCCAACAGCAGCGTAACCGCGACCGAATCGATCACGGTGAACGCGGTGCTGACCATCACTTCAACCTCGCTTCCTTCGGGAACCCTGGGCGTTCCTTATAATTCGTTTGTCAACGCCGCGGGCGCGCCCGTGCCCTTTACCTGGTCTGTGACTTCAGGCAGTCTCCCGGCGGGCCTGACCTTTTTGACGACGAGTACCAGCAGTTCTGCCCAGATCTCAGGCACACCTACTCTATTGGGAACCTCCAAGTTCAGCGTTCAAGTCACAGATTCCTCGGGCGCGAGCGTAACCCAGGCACTGAGCATCACCATTAATACACCGCCGCCCCTCTCAGTTGTGACCGGGTCCCTGCCCGCTGGCATCGTGAATACGCCCTACAGCCAGAACCTGCAGGCAAACAGCGGAACGCTGCCCTACACCTGGAGTCTTGCGAACGGCACGTTGTTGCCGGTTGGACTTTCTCTTGCGAGCACAGGCGTGATTTCCGGGACCCCTATCGTAAACGGCACTTTCAATTTCACGGTTCAGGTGAAGGACTCGTCAACGCCCAATGCTCAGACCGCCTCGGCGAATCTGAGCATTACCATCAATCCGGGCGTCACCACCAACGGGAGACTCCAGGGTAACTATGCATTTTCAGTCCGCGGCTTCGATCCGAGTGGACTTTTCGTGGCTGCTGGCAGCTTTGCGGCAGATGGCAACGGCAATATTTCTGGCGGCACGATGGACATAAATGATACGACCGGGAGTTTTCCGGTCAATCAAACCTTCAGCGGCACGTATTCCATCGGCCAAGACGGGTTGGGATTCATGACCTTCAATATCGCTCCACCGGGTGCAGGCAGCCGCACGTTCGCGCTGTCTATGACTGGCGGCGGGAATGCGAACATCATTGAGTTCGACGACAGCACAGGCGCAGGCACGCGCAATTCCGGCGTGCTCCTGAAACAGACGATCTCCGCGCTCACCGGCAGTTATGCATTCGGGTTCGTGGGAATCGACTCGGGCAAGAATCGTTTTGGCGAGGCGGGAGAGTTTACGACGGACCAGACGGCGTTAACACTCAGCGGTTCGCTGGATTCCGATGACGGCAGTTTAGGTGCCGTTTCCAACGTTTCCTTTACCGGCCAATACTCGGTTGCTTCCAACGGTCGAGGCACGATAACGATTGGGGCGGACAGTTATGTCCTCTACGTCGTCAACGCAACTCAACTGCTCGCCGTGGAAATAGATCCGTTCCCTCCGGGTTTACACCCTCTAGTCAGCGGTATGATCCTTCAGCAGTCGAGCAACGGGCCTTTCACCATTAGCAATTTGAACGGTCCCGGCGTATTCGAAGTAACCGCGCTGGACCCAACCGGATCCACGGCTCAGAGCCAAGTGGGAGTATTCGATGCTAGCGGTGGAAATGGGCAATTCAATCTGACATCCGACCAAAATACTGGCGGCACACTGACATCTCCTTGCAGCGGCACGTTGACCCAATGTGCTCTTGGGACCGACACCGTTTCTCCGAACGGTCGCGTGACGTTGACTGATTCAGGCTTTCAGAATTCGACCCCCCCGCAAACTCTCCAGCCGGTGCTCTATCTGGTGAACAACAACCAGGCGTTCATTATCGGCACTGACCCCGCGGTTTCCTTCGGATTCATGACTCCGCAGTCAGGCTCGCCGTTTTCATCCGCTTCTCTGTCGGGAACATACGCGGGTGGATCGCTTGCACCGGTCGACAACAGTGTCAGCAACGTAGTGAGCATCGCGGTGGCAGGGTCGAGCAACCTTACCGTGACGGCCGACATCAGCAGCGAGAGTGGACTGAGCCAGATCCAGATCGCAAGCGTCGCTCAGGTTGCTGCTAACGGTAGGGCTCAGGTGACCGTGAACAATAACGTTTCGGCCATTCTGTACATGGTCTCACCTCCACCGACCCCCCCGCTGCAAGGACCACCCTCGCAGTTTTTCCAACTCTCGGCGGACCCGACTGCCAGAGTCGACATTTTTCAGCAGTAGCTTTTCTTGTAGTGCTTTTGAAAAGATCTCACTGCGCGGCGATCAGCTCTTGTAGCTTGGCACGGTAGCCGCGGCTGCACGATAGCTGCTTGCCATCTTTGAGAACCACCATATACTCGCCTCGGTTGCATGGCTGCAGTTCCTTGATCTTTCGCACATTCACGATGATGGAGCGATGGATGCGAACGAACTGGCTCGGATCGAGCCTTGCGGAAAGGCTGCCAATCCCCTCGCGAATCAGATAGCTTCCGCTTCTTGTTTTGACCTCGACATAATTCCCAGCCGCTTCCACCCAATCAATCTCACTCATGTCCACGAATACGACCCGCCCTCCGGTCTTGACCACCAATCGCCGGTCAGTTTGCGACTCGGTCCTCGCCTCCGCCAGCAAGTCGAGAATGCGATGGGTCAAATGACGATCGTGCGTTTTTACCAGCTCGGCACGAGTTCGCTCAATGGCCGTGTGAAGCCGTAGCCGATCGAATGGCTTCAGCAAGTAATCCAGAGCGCATGCTTCGAACGCCCGAATCGCGTGCTGATCGTTGGTACTGCTAAGGATCACGATTGGCATGTCTTCCGGAGAAATACAATTCAGAACCTGAAAGCCGTCGGCATCTTGCATTTCGATATCGAGCAACAGCAAGTCAGGTTTGCGAATCCTCACTGCGGTGATGGTCTGAAGTGCATCACCGCACTCGGCAACGATCTCAACCCCGCTCTCCTCGGACAGCAACAGTCGCAACTGATCCCGCACCAGAGGCTCATCATCGGCGATGACGGCGCGGATCTCAGGAATCATCATGCGAATTTCACGCAAACGGCTTTCGATTTGCGGAGACCACCCCATAAAGCTTATGACGTTTGAAACTACGAAATGGTTGGTCACAAAGTTCTGTGGATTGGTATCTCGCAGAGAACGGTTCACACCAACTCTGCGTCATCCGGTCAGCAACCATGAAAAGCAACTGCGTGACCACCCAACAATCCCTGATCACAGATGTCAACACAGCGGACAAATAACATATGAACAGACACTTCACTGCTGTCTTCCCGATCACAAGGAGTTGTGTGTGACGGACGAACTCATGTCTGATTACTGATTCTTGTAGAACTCCCGCTAACGATTTCAAGATTCATATAGGTTCACGTTGGTAGCCGCTACGATCTCCCAGGCAGACTGTAACGAATTCATCATTCATCCGTGCGTAATTCAGTTTCGTCCCACGGGAAGCACAATCCATCACGCGAGTGCTTGGATCGATCTTTTTGGTGCGCCGCATGCATCACGATGCGAGGTTGTTCAGGTAGAGATCCTTTTTATGAGAACTACCAATCGCTGGAGGATAGTCATGAGTTTTGCAAAAACGAGAACTTTACTGGCGCTAGCTTTGTTCCTGCTGTCGCTCTCGGCACTGTATGGCTTCGCACAATCTGTTACCTCGGGTGATTTAACCGGGACGGTAACTGATACGAGCGGTGCGGTAATCCCGCAGGCTACGGTCACGCTGAAAAGCACTTCGGAAGGAACCACCCAAACGACGGTGACAAATCAAAGCGGAGCCTATCATTTCTCGCTGTTGAAACCGGGAAACTATATAGTGTCTGCAACGGGTCCGAACATGTCAGAGACCCGGCGCTCTGTCGACGTCCAACTCGGACAGATCACCAGTGTTACGTTGAGTCTCAGCCCACACGGCCAAAACCAGACCATTGAAGTAACGGCCGAGGCGCCACTTCTACAGACCGAAAATCCAAATCTCACTACGACAGTTGACGAGAAGCAGATCGCTTTGCAGCCAAACCCCGGAAACGACACAACGTACTACGCTCAAACGGCTCCTGGCGTCGTAATGAACGTCGGAGGGACTTTCGGCGGCTACGGCAACTTCGCTGCCTTTGGTTTGCCTCCGACCTCGAATCTGTTCACCATCAATGGTAACGACAACAACGACCCGTTCTTAAACCTAAACAATAGTGGATCGAGCAATCTCACTTTGGGCGCCAACGAAATGCAGGAAGTCGCAGTCGTAACCAATGGCTACACCGCCCAATACGGCCGCATGGCCGGGGTGCAGATGGATTCCGTGACCAAGTCGGGCAGCAACCAGTTCCATGGCAACGCGAACTATTTTTACAATGGAACAGTTTTGAACGCGAACGACTGGTTCAATCCCTCCAGCAACTCACCCAGACCTTTCGCGGTCAACAACCAGTGGTCGGCTTCCTTCGGCGGGCCCATCATCAAGAACAAGACTTTCTTCTTCGTCGACACGGAAGGGTTGCGCTACACCCTGCCGTCCACACAGAGAGTTCTTCTTCCGACCGCGGTATTCGAGACGGCGGTGCTCAACAATTTGACCGCGAACGGCAGAGGTGCGGAGGTTCCGTTCTACAATCAAATGTTTTCCCTTTATAACAGCGCTCCCGAATACGCTAATTACTCTCCGGTAAGCGCGGCTACCGATCCCAAACAAGGATGCGCCGACGTGACTACAATTCCGGGGTTTGGAGTAGGCGGAGCGCCTTGCGCCCTCATCGATCACGCCTCTGGCACCAATCACAACAAGGAATGGCTGCTGGCAGTTCGTGTCGACCAGAACATCGGCAACAAGGACAAGCTTTTTGGCAGAGTACACATTGATCGAGGGTCGCAGCCGACAGGCACAGACCTAATCAATCCGACGCTATTTAATACTTTGAGTGTTCAGCCCACGGACGATGGTCAACTGAATGAGACCCACGTGTTCAGTTCTAACGTGGTGAACCAACTGGTTGCTTCCGGCATGTGGTACAGCGCGGTTTTCACTGAATCAACCCCAGTCGGCAGCCGCCTGAATGTACTGCCGTATAACAGCGTCACGTTGAACGGCATATTCTCAAACCTGGGAGGCACCCAAACAGCGGACACGTCTTTTCCTCAAGGACGCAATGTCACCCAGTATCAAATTCTGGATGACCTCTCCATCAATCATGGGAATCACACCTTCAAGGTTGGAGTAAATTTCCGCCGCAACGACATTAGCGATTACGGGAACGAATTCAACGCCTACGGAACGGTGGCGTTTCAAAATCTCACCGACTTCGCGAATGGATTGCTGACCCCGACCTCCGGGAGTTCATATGGGCAGAACTTCACTCAGTTTCCGAGAAATCCTCTGGCCATCTACAGCCTGGGCATTTATTTCCAGGATGAATGGACAATTAAACCTAACCTGAAGTTAACCGCAGCCATTCGCGCCGATCGGAACTCGAATGCGGTCTGCCAGACCAATTGCTTTTCTCGGCTGGTCGATCCGTTCACGTCGCTGGATCACAACGTAGACATTCCCTACAACCAGGCCATTGCGACCAACCAGCATCAGGCTTTCGGTAACTTGCAGGCGGTCGTCTTCCAGCCTCGAGTTGGCCTCAGCTGGAGTCCGTTCGGCAGGAACACCGTTATTCGCACCGGGGTCGGAATGTTCAGCGACCTTTATCAAGGTGTGATCGTGACGAATATCGAAGCTAACGCCCCGACCCTGAATGCGTTGGCCCTCACCGGCACCTCGCTAACGGGAAACCCGGCCACGCCCGGAATCCCCGTGGCCCCGGGAGTTACGATCAACGGTATCAATGACGTGCAAACTACGGCAATCAGGTCCAATGCCGCCTTCAATGCGGGGTTCGCATCGGGAGCTACGCTTGCCCAGTTACAAGCCGCGGTCCCCGGTTTTGCGCCGCCTGCCTTTTTCTCGAGTGGCAAAATCAGCAACCCCACTTATGTGAAATGGAATATGGAAGTGCAGCAGGCTCTGGGATCCAAGACGTCCTTCGATCTCAACTATGTGGGCACGCATGGCTACGATGAGCTGATAGAAAGCTCGGCCGTCAATGCTTACTCCTCAAGTGGTGCACTCCCAATACCCACCACGGCTCCCGATGCACGCTTCGGACCGGTCACGCAGATTTACAGCGGTGGAGTATCGAACTATGCCGGCCTGATCGCCACGGTAACGCGGCGAGCCTCCTACGGCTTTAGCGGCAGCGCCAGCTACACCTGGAGCCATGGATTGGACGAAACCACAGGTCTGTTTAACACACCCGTCGCTCTTTACGCTACGGTGCCGTACCAACTGGATCCGAATAACCTGCGGCTGAATTACGGAAATTCGGACTTGGACATCCGCAACAACTTCACGGGCACATTCGTTTGGGAGGAACCATTCAAATTCCAAAGTCACTGGCTTGAAGCAACGGCGGGTGGGTGGTCGCTCTCGGGCACGATCTTTGCCCGAAGTGGCCTACCCTATTCCGTCATCGACAGCGGCGCGCCGATCACCAACATTCCGCCCGGAGTAGGAGGCCTTCCTGCGGTCTGGGGAGTTTACGGTGAGCTGCTCAATCCGAATCAGAATTTTCCGGGCTGCAGCAGTCCCGGCAACATCGCCGCGGGAAATGCTCATCAGTGCTTGACCACGAGCATGTTCGTTCCTTCTGGTTCCGAGACCAATTTCGGTTCGGGCCGCAATCAGTTCCGTGGACCGGGCTACTTTGATATGGACGCGGGCCTTATGAAGAATTTCTCCATCACGGAGCGATTCAAATTCGCCCTCGGAGCCAACTTCTTTAACCTGCTGAACCATCCGCATTTCGCCTCTCCAGAGAATAATCTGGCAGGAGGTATTGCTCCGTTTGGACAGATCTACGCAACCGCGCCAACGCCCACCAGCATTTACGGTGCGTTCCAAACTTCGGGCGTGACCGGGCGGTTGGTTCAGGTGGTAGGGAAGATCACGTTCTAGTCGACGTGATCCGCTGAAAGGAGGGCGGTCTCGCAAGAGATCGCCCTCTTTTTAGGATCTCAGCAGAACGCCGCGCCCGAAGCTGCTAAACACATCAACGCCACCAAAAGCAGGTGAGCATTGCGCATTATGTTCTCCTTCGGCGGGGTCCACTTCGCGTCTTCAGAATGCAGATCGCTTCCCGCCGCAGAGTTCAACGGCATGTTGTAACGCCTTGGCGAAGTGATCCGCAGCCTTTGAATCCAAGAATCGAACACGATACATCGGAACAGAGTTAAGTTCGAGGATTTTCGGTATTCGACCTTTCGTTTCTTTCCATTTACTCGCGCTCTCGTAAATCACAGATCGGTAGTCAGTGGTCTCCAATTCCACGGTCACCATCGTGGCTCGCTTTTCAATGACCTTCCCGCTCTTCGGATCAATCGTTCCCAAGTGGAACTGGACTTCAGTGTCGTAAACCTTTGCTGGCTTCACCAAAGCGTAGTTGACCGTGTCGCTGATGAAGAGGCGACAAGTTTCCTTCCTGTAGTCGCCCCCAAAAAGTATTTTCTGGTCGCCGCCACACGTTTCCAAGACCGACGCCATGTAGTCGATGGTCTTGTCCAGCGATGGCTCATTCTGATTGAGAATCTTGCGCGATAGCAGAAGAAGCCAACAACACGAGGCATGCGACGTTGACGCGCCAAATAGACATCGGGATGCGAATCTAGTCGGCAGCCCGGTCCGCCGTCAATGGCACGAACCGGCCACAGAATTGCGTGGAGGTTTTAATAGCAGTCGTTGCAGCCGCCTAGCACTACATCCGGCCATGCTGCCGAAGCACAGTTAGAGCCAGCGCAAGGTCCAAATAATAACCAGCAACCAGGGCAGCACTTTGGCCCGGAGGTTATCGAGTTGGCTTACCGCACACCGGGCACATGATGCGCCTCGCAGTCAATGCGGCTGCTGCCGTTTTCGCTGCTCATTCCTCAAGTCACCAGCCGCCACGCCACACGTCAGCGCTTCCAGATTGCAGCTTACGTCGCCATGACCGGTTTCATCTTGAGTTGCGTTCTCGGAGAACCAGCGGTCAACGGCAGGGTTGCTTAGTGCCAATAGAACTTCAGGGTACAGGGATTTTGTTGCTAAATTAGCTCCGCTGGCGTCGATTGGTTGGTAGGCGGGTCGACAAACATCAGGCCGTCGCCGACCAGGACGATTACGTTACGGGTGATGGAGCGCTTGCCCCATTTAGTTGTCAGCTTCAGCAGAACGTAGCGCGTGGGAGCTGTTGACTTATACTCCAGCTGGCTATCGCCTTCTCTCATAGCTTCGACAAACGGCAGATTCTCCCATTCCCGTGTCTCGGCTGGCCCTGGTCGCCATTCAGCCATAGCCCCTCGTTCCAATAAGTTTACGGTACCGTCAGTAGCCCCGGCATCCGCACGACTGATGTAGATTGCTGGGCCAGTAAACGACTCGGCAAAAAACTGGAGGTACGGCACATTCGAGATCTTGGCGATGTCCCCGGATGACACGACGTTAATCTCAAACGTCACGGTGCGGGCCGCCACGGCTTTAACCAGCTTCTCGTAACTGATATTCGGCTCGGCGCTCAGGGCGTCATCGACTGCAATGGTCTGGGTGGCGCATGACAACCGCGCATACGCCAGCTTGACTCGCTCGATGTCGTTTGGAGTCTGCCCCCAGGTTAATGGAACCATCGCGACGAGGACCAACCAGAATATCTTCATTTGTGGCGTTGCCTTTCGAGGTGACTTTACGACAGGACGTCATAGACGAACCGCCCCAACGCTATCGCCGCCAAGATTCCCCACCCGCACCTGGCCCATACTGGCCAAGTAAAAAAAGAATTCCGCGTGCCCGTGGGTGGTGCTGGTTGTGTTACGAGCCAGACGCAAAACGCCAGCCAGCTCGCATAGTAGAGCAGCCACCAAGGATTGCCATGATGCCGAGCTGCTGCCGCCGTCACTGGATGCCCGGTGACATGCGCTATGAAAACAGCCACCAGCAGCACGCCCATCGCTGCTGAAAGTGCGATCCAGAGTTTTCTTTCTTAACGTCACCTCCGTACCTGGCGTATTGTCGCCCGGATGGGAACCGTGCTCGGCGTTCTCTGTTCGCAGCAAAGCGTAGTGCGGTCCGTGGGCAATGTCAATCTCGTTTGAGTTCTTTCAGCCCGGCGCCGCGCCTGCGGATTGTCGGTGGATGGATGGGGGTGGTAGGCGTCCTCAGACCGCGCAAGAAAAAGCGCCCCAGACTCCCCCGAGCCGAGGACGCTATCTCAAGAGCCTCCCCCCGATTGAAAGAGGCATTGCCAAATTATTCCGCTGATCGGGAGCGAGCAATACAAGCGACGCTGTAGGCAGGTGGATTAAGGGCCGGAGATGTGCGGAGGCATCTGCGCCATTTCAAGTCAGATCCTCTCCGGCCCCGCGCCATTGTCACATCACATCACGACTCACCCCAAAGGGATACTGGCAGAAATAGCAGGAATGGCGGAAATGTCTGGCAGTGGATCTTTATCCTTTGCGGCAGTTCGCTTACATATCCAGAACAGCAAGAGCACGGTTACAGCCCCGAGTGCAAGCCATGCCGTGAAGAACAATCGTAGGAGATGCATTTCGATCACCTGCTTCCTTCGAAACCTGGAGGAAGAGTATCGGGGACGTGTTTCATCACCGTTGCGAGATTGTAAGAATCCGGTGAATTGGGGTCTAGCCGCGTTCATGGCCTTGCAAGACGCCGGGCGATGTGCGATCGTTTCGGGGACAGTAAAGTAGCCGAGCTACCGTATCTGCCTACGCTTTCCCCGCTGTACATGTTTTGTACATCACCCCTGCGTTATTACACCATTTGCGCGACTTCTGCGGAATGCAGTGTCAATAAGTTACAGAAAAATCACCAAGGTCTGTAATACTAACGTTACGTTACGAGAGCTTCAGCGTCACACAGAAAGCCGGTGCCCTTGCTGCATAATGACTGCGGGGGTGCATTTCGGTGGCGTTACGGCTCGATTATCTGTCATGTGTGCTGACGATTCTTTCAACCATTCTGGTCGGACGGAGACACTGGGAAGGATGGGTTTTGGCGGGCGTGAACAGCGTAATTATTTGTTTCATCGGCCTGAGAACATCGCAGTGGGGTTTCATTCCGGCAAATCTTTTTTGTCTCGTCCTTTATGCTGCCAACCTCAGAGCATGGCGCAGAGCTGAGACCTCTTGACCACTAGGTCATCGGAGCGACTCTTCGACCGCGGAGAGCCAATCGGGCCGCTTCAATACTTCGCGTGGCTTGGGACCATCTGCGGCTCCCACAATGCCGTCTCTTTCCATTAAGTCGATGAGATGGGCGGCGCGCCCGTAGCCAATGCGCAGACGACGCTGTAGCAGGGAAGTGGAAGCCTTTCCGAATTCGACCACTAACTTCACGGCATCTTCGTAGAGCGGGTCATTCGCCGTTTCTTCATCCTCACCGTCTTCAGCTCCAGAGTTGCTGTCTGCACGTTCTTCTTTCGGTGCCTGCAGGAACTTCTCTTCGTATTCGGCGAGGCCCTGGGCTCGCCAGAACTCGACCACCGCCGCGATCTCTTTTTCCGTGACGTAGGGAGCGTGCAAACGGTGAACGCGGGCGGACCCGGAGGGCAGGTAGAGCATGTCTCCGCGTCCCAACAGGGCTTCGGCGCCGTTGGCATCCAGAATCGTGCGGGAGTCTACCTTAGTGGCCACGCGGAACGACATGCGCGCCGGGAAATTCGCCTTGATCAGACCTGTGATCACGTCGACTGAAGGCCGCTGGGTTGCGAGCACCAGGTGAATGCCTACCGCGCGCGCCATCTGCGCGAGCCGCGTGATGGACTCTTCCACGTTGCTGGAATCGAGCATCATCAAGTCAGCCAACTCGTCAATGATGATTACGATATAGGGTAGCGGCCGCTCCTCTGCGCCGTCACCGAACAGGCTGAGTGTGTCGCTTTCATCGAAGAGTTTGTTGTACTGGTCGATGTTGCGTACGCCTTTCTCGGCCAGCAGCTTGAGCCGGCGCTCCATCTCGCGTACGGCGTTGCGCAGCGCGTTCGCTGCCAATTTGGGTTCGGTGATGATTGGCGTGTAGAGGTGTGGAACGCCCTCGTAATTGCCCAACTCCAACCGCTTTGGATCAACCAAAATCAATCGAACTTGATCGGGAGTCGCCTTGTACAGGATCGACATAATCATGGCGTTGATCGCGACGCTCTTGCCCGCGCCAGTCGAGCCCGCAATGAGGAGGTGAGGCATCCCGTTCAAATCCGCGGTAACAATGCGACCATTGATGTCTTTTCCGAGCGCTAGCGTGAGCTTCGACTTCGATCCAATGAACTCCGTGGACTCGATGTTCTCCCGCAGCCAGATGATTTCACGTTCGCGGTTTGGCACCTGAATGCCCACGGTGGACTTGCCCGCCATGCGTTCGATCAGGATGCTCTCAGCCTTCAGCGCAAGGCACAGATCTTCGGTGAGGTTGGTAATGCGGCTGTACTTGATGCCTGCCTCGGGCTTGAATTCAAAAGTAGTCACCACGGGCCCGGGATTAATCTGGGTGACTTGCCCATGCACGTCAAACTCCGCGTATTTTCCCGTCAGCACTTGGGCAAGTAGCTTCAATTCGCCGGCATCGATGGCTTGTTGTTCATCCGGCCGGTGCAGCAGAGAACTGGGGGGTAGCTTGAAACCACCCGCAATGCGGGGCAATGTCGTTTTAGGTTTCTGCGCGCTGTCGGCACGCTCCGTAACTTCGGGAGAAACCGTTTGCGGCTCAGGCCGGGATTCCGCCGCTGACTGGGCTTGTTCTCCATTGTCTTCCGCAAACGTCCGGTCAATGCCGGTTCGAGCGGGCTCCTGAACCCGCGCCTGAGACTGAGGCGGAGTTGCAGGCCGAGCCGGAACCATCTGCGTGGTAATCACTGGTTTGGGAGCAGCGCGGCGTTTTTCCAGTTCCCTCTGCATGTGCTTCTTGGCGCGCGCATCCCGCCAATCCTTCCAGCGATCGCATAGGGCGATTGCGAAAGCGAAGCGGGTAGGTGCCCAGACCTGCAGCGCAGCAAAAGAAAATGCAGTCGAAAGATACAACGCTACGGCTAAGACGCTGGCGCAAACGATGTAGGCTCCCGCCAAGTTAAAGTAGTGGATGAGGAAATCGCCGACCATCCTTCCCAACAGGCCTTCAATCGGGATTGCGTTCATCCAGCGCAAGTGACCGGGCAGCAGCGCCAGCAGAGCGGGGACAAAGATCAGCATCCAGATTCCGCCCAGGACCTTTGCGACCGGCGAAGAAACCCTGCGCGAACGAAACCAGCGGACTCCAAGCACTGCAGAGAAGACAGGAAGCAGGAATGCTCCAATCCCGAAACCCTGCAAGACCAGATCGGAAATAACGGCGCCTACGACGCCGATCCAGTTACGAGCGGCTCGCGAACCCGTCAGCACCGAGGCGCTGTTCAGTGACGGGTCCAGTGGCGAATACGAGGCCAATGCGAGGAAAAGAAGGAGCGCGGAGATGCACAAAAGAAATCCGACCAGCTCATTGAGCCGGCGGTTATTGGTCGGGGCAAAGATCTGTGAGAGATACCTCATAGGCGATTTGGAGCTACGCAGGAACGAACTCCCGCTTGCGGTGCCAGATCTATGCCAGAGCCTTTCAATTATGACAAGAACGGGCGAACCCTACAACTCAGGATTCGGTAGTGGTATCCAGAGTGACAAACACAACCTGTGCCACCAAGCGCCGCGCAAACGCCAGCACCAGTGGCGCAGCCAGAGTCTCAGCGATTACTGGAGGTGCCACAGGATCGCGAGACCGATCACAATCACGCCCACCACGATGCGATAAACAATGAAGACTTTCAGACTGTTGGACTGAAGATATCGAATCAGCCAGGCAATCGCGGCATATCCAACGACCGCTGAAATCACCACTCCCACAAGAAAGGGCATGTGCATTCCCGCGGGCAAGCCCTCTTTCTTGAGTTCGTGAGCCTTAAGCAGAGCGGCGCCGGCGATGAGAGGAGTGGATAACAGGAAACTAAACCGCACCGCAGCTTCTCGCGTCATATTGCGGAACAAGCCCGCTGTGATGGTCGAGCCAGACCGCGAAACACCGGGGATTAAAGCTGTGGCTTGAGCGCAGCCAACGATGAGGGCGTCCGAAAAAGTGATCCGGGTAAGGGGCTTGGTAAATTGGCTAACTTTCTCCCCCCACCACATCAACAGGGCAACCACAATCAATGCCCCGGCGATCAGAAAGATGTGTTCGCGAAAGTAGTCCTCGGCCGAGTGTTCCAGCAATTTTCCTGCAATTGCGCCCGGAATTGTCGCGATTGCGAGAAACCAAAGTAGTAAACGCTCCTCTCGCTGTTCATCTGCTGTAAGGTTCTGATCGTCGCCGTCCGCCTCGGAAAATCGCACGACCTTGCCACCCAGGGCCGCGCGGATAATCTGAAACCAGGTTCGCCGGAAATAGAAGAGAACCGAAAGCAGCGTGCCAAAATGCAGAGCCACATCAAAAGTTAGCTCGTTCGCGGGCGAAAGTTCGTTCCATCCAAGCAATCTACGCACAATAATCAGGTGTCCCGAGCTGGAAACTGGAATAAATTCTGCCAGTCCCTGAACGATCGCTAGAACCACGACTTGATAAATTGGCAAATTAGTCTACCCCGTTCCCGTAGGTTGGAATGTTCTGTTCAATCATGAACAATAGCAGCTGAGCGCGAGTTCCCCAATCGCTTTGCGGGCCTTGCATCACTGCTTTCTGCGCCAGCGCAATGGCCTTGCCTTTGGATTCGTCTGATTTCTTCGACTGGCCTTCGGTCTTGTACATCTCAATCAGAGCCGACCTGCGCCAAGCCGCGTCATACAAGGCTTCCACGACCGCAGGGGATTGGGGATGGTCGTTGACGTACTTCTCGTACATCTCGGCTTCCTTGTCGGGACACTTGGCAGAGCCTTGCCAGTCGCCGCACAGCTTATTTTCAATCAGGTGAAAAGCTGCGAGATCGGCCCACTTCGTCCCGGGAAATTTCTTTATCACTTCCTTCATGAAGTCCTCGGTCATGCCCTCGCGAAGATATGCCTCCTTCTCTTTAGCCGAAGGACGCGACATCACATCGGCTTTATCGATCTGCCAGCGAATATCTGCTGAACGGTACATGCCCTCACCTGCGAGCGGCGAGGTGGGGAAATACTCGGCTGTCCGGTAGTAGAGACGCATCGCATCCTGTGCCGCGCCGCGGCGCCCGTGTCTTTGACTGGCCTGGTCTTCCGAGTTCACGGCTTCGCCAAACACGACCTTGTCGCCGTTCGGCGTCGAACCCAGCACAACTCCCTTATTGAGCATCCAGCCCGTGATGACCTTCTCTTCCGAAAGGGCTGCTTCCACGTGTAACCAGCCGCCGCTGATTTCAAGGATAACGACTTCGCGCCCGCGATCGATCTCGGCGAGTTTGTGGGAGCTGGGATCGGGCGACAGATAGATGGAACAAACCCGGATTGGCGTTCCACGCACGGTTTCCGCCACGGCCGCGACGCAGAGCAAAAGCACGGCAATAATGATCAGTCTCAGTTGCATAGCCTCAATTCAGATGTAGATGCCGCCGAGAAAAAACGTAGCAAGCTACGTTTCTAGAGTATGACGACGAAACACGGTACAGGCGTTGCTCGCAACGTCTCAGCCTCGTACGATCTCCCGCAACATCTGCGGATCAATATTACCGCCGCTGATAATTGCGACATTCATGGTAGTTCTTGGCAGTTGCTCCTGGTGAAATAAAAATCCGGCCACTGCCACGGCACCGCTGGGTTCGGCTACGGTTTTTGGATTCGTAGCCAGCCACTGCATGGCTTGCCGGATTTCGTACTCATTGACCGTCAAAATGTCGTCGACGTACCGCTTGATATGTTCGAAGTTGATTGCACCGATGCTCTGCGTTCGCAATCCGTCGGCGATGGTCTGCGAAGTTTGCTGGGCAGTCGACTGGACGATCTTTCCGGATCGCAAGCTGGCTTGCGCATCTGCCGCAAGTTCTGGCTCGATGCCGATGACTTTTGCGCCCGGCTTGCTCAACTTGATAGCCGTAGCCACGCCGCTGAGCATTCCTCCGCCGCCAACCGGCACCAACACGGTCTCGACTTCAGGCAGATCCTCTAGAATCTCCAGTCCCATCGTGCCCTGGCCAGCGATGATCTTTTCATCGTTGAATGGAGGCACAATAACATAACCATGCTGCGCCGCCAGTTCCTCCGCCTTGGTCTGGCGTTCCAGACTACTAGGTCCAACCAACACGATTTCGGCTCCCAGAGAGGCTGCTGCGTCGCGCTTAATGGCAGGCGCATTGTTCGGCATCACGACCACGGCCTTGGCTCCCAACGCTCGTGCCGCATAGGCGACACCTTGCCCATGGTTGCCGCTGGAATAAGTAATCACGCCGCGGCCGCGCTCTTCCGGAGAAAGAGACGCAATCTTGTTGTACGCCCCCCGCAGTTTGAAGGCGCCGATAGGTTGCAGGTTTTCGGGCTTGAGGTAAAGCTTGCGATGATCTGGCGCAGCAGGATCTTCACCCAGCGACGATTGGATTAGCTGCGTGCGCACGGCCACGCCGCGCAAGCGAGCTTGGGCTTCGCGGATGTCGTCGAGGGTAACCATGATGAAAGTTTTGTTGACATCATGATGCCACAAATTGTGTCATCATGATGTGCGTATCACTCGTTCCATTAAGGCGATCGTCAACCACTTCCTTCGTTTGGGATTGACGGCCACGAAGCGGCCTGCCCGAAAACCGTTTGCCGTGACGGCGCGAAAACTGGAGCCGCCACCCGGGCTCACCTACGACAACATTGAAAAATTAGTAGAAGATCTGGAAGGTCCGGCGCACCGTTGATTGGCGGAGCGCTCGATGCTCCCCCACAGCGATTTTGCTCGCGTGCCTGGCTTGCGCTAAACAAACCCGCCTAGCTTGCTGGGAGCTCGATGCGCTACTGGGTTAGCCGAGTTGACGGACTCCGCTTCATGCGCTCAGTGTCGCGCTTCAAATGCTCGGTCTCTGAGTTGAGCTGTGAAACGAGTGTTGATTGTTGACCTTGGCTAACCACGCCCTCTGCGGATTCCAGTTTGGCAGCTCTGTACAACTTTTTGAGCCATGACTCAAGTCCGTGGAGGGCCTCCATGGTTCGCAGGGCTTCGGCGCGAAGTTCGGCCTGAAGAGCTTCTTTGGCGCAGTGACCGAGCGCGACATAAACTTCTGGCGCTCCAAAAAAGATCGCGTTGTGCAGAGCTTCGGCAGACATAGACGTGCCAAAGTCCGAGGGATCCGGTCCGCGCAAGTAGGAGAAGCCACCGGCGTCGATGCGTAGCCCATGGAGCATCGAAGGACGCGGATTTCCATGTTTTGCCGTGAACATGAAGGTATAGGCCTGAAGCCAATTCTCCTTTGCGCCAGGGCTAGAGATACGTAGAGAGTTTAGCAATGCTTCGATGTCTTCTGCGACCTTTCGAGGGTAGGTCTGCTTGAGGTCCGAATGTTCAGCCCAGTTAGCAGCTCGGCTCTCGCTATCACCAACGTAGGCTACGGCGCCGACGAGCTCAACGATAGTTGCGCCGACGAGAAATGCCTGAATGCCATAGCCGAGCTGGGCGGAGAGCGAACAGACCCGGAGGTCGTTTGCCGGCCTCGACGTCAATATGAAACCGATCTTGGCAGCTGCGCCAGTTCGCGGATGGTCTGCGATTGCATCTAGGGCTCGCTCATCGAGACAGTCCGTCTAGTCGATCATGGTGACCTGTGGCGCGAGGTGGCCGGAGACATGAGCGCGCGCGACTGATTCAGCCTCGAGACGATCGTGGATAGTGGAAATCTCCCCTCTGTACCGGTCGGCTTGCTCCCCGACATCGGCAATTGCCGCGTCGCTGAGGACAAGCCGAGGTTTCTTCACCGTGGCCGTGGCCGCGTCCGCTCACCTAGCGCGCCAATTAGCGCTTTCTTACGGATCTCGGCTACGGGAAGCTCTATCTTCGGCCCCTTGGCTGCTGCTACCAGTTATTGTTCCAGGTTGCCCAGGCGGCGCTCTTTGTCCTGGCGAATCGACTCCCGAACATATTCGCTGGGAGTACTCCAATCGCCGGATGCTACCTGCCCTTCGACGTAGTTCTTGAGAACCTTGGGAAGAGAGCCGTTCAATGAGGTCATGGCCATACCATCATAATTATGACAATTTATGAAAGTATTCCAACCGGAGGTTCGGCTCAATCTAAATCTCCAAAATGACCGGCATAATCAAGGGTCGCTTCTGGGTCTGCTTTGAGATGTAACGTTTCAAGTCAGCGCGGATTTTTTCCTTAATCACACCATAATCAGCTTTCTCTTCCGCACTTGAAAGTTCCAGTGTCTGCATTACCAGTTGGCGCGCACCGTCTACAAAGCCGTCTTCGCCCGGAGCAAACCCGCGGGTCACAATTTCCGGCGAACTCTCCACCCGGCCCGAAAGCTTGTTGATGGCGATAATTGGCAGCACAATGCCGTCCTCGCTCAAGTGGCGGCGATCCTTGATGATCAAATCCTCGACCACGTCGGTCCGTGAGCCGGAATCAATGCAAACACGGCCCACGTTTACACGGCCTGCCTTACGCGCACCGAGTTCGTCAAATTCGAGAACATCGCCGCTCTCAATCAACATCACATTTCCCACCGAGCTGTGCATCGCGCCCGCCATCTCTGCGTGCAGCTTCAATTGCCGGTACTCGCCATGAATCGGAATGAAGTACTTCGGCTTCACCAGATTGATGATCAGCTTGAGTTCTTCCTGGCTTCCGTGCCCGCTCACGTGGATGGGCGGGGACGACCCATCCTCGTAAATTACATGCGCCTGACGCCGGAATAGATGGTCGATCATGCGGTAGATTGCCTTCTCGTTGCCGGGAATGATTCTTGACGACAGTACGACCGTGTCGCCTTTCTCGATCTTGGCGTGCTTGTGATTGTCCACCGCGGCCCGCGAAAGCGCTGACATGGGCTCGCCCTGAGTGCCGCTGATCATCACGCAAACTTTTTCCGGTGGGTAATTCTTCATCTCTCCTGGATGAATCAGCAGCCCCTCGGGAATTTCGATGTAGCCGAGGTCTTCGGCAATCTCCGACGAACTGGTCATCGATCGCCCGATAAACACCACTTTGCGGCCGTGATCCCAGGCCAACTCCACGGCTAGCTTGATGCGATGGATGGATGAAGAAAAACAGGAGATGAACAGCCGCCGCTCGGTGCGCGCGAACACCTCGTCAAACTTGCGCCTTACCGCCCGCTCACTCGGCGTGTATCCCTTGCGCTCGACGTTGGTCGAATCCTGAAACAGCGCCAGCACGCCCTCTTTGCCATATTCCGCGAACGCGTGCAGGTCGAACATCTTGTTGTCGGTGGGCGTGGGATCAACCTTGAAGTCGCCGGTGTGAATCAGCACGCCCAGGGGCGTGTGGATGGCCAAAGAAACACAATCTACGAGACTGTGAGTAACGTGAATCGGATGAATCGTGAATGGGCCCGCCTTAAATCGCTCTCCTGCGTGGATCTCGTGCAGATCTGCATCATCCAGCAGGCCATGTTCTTCCAGTTTGTCTTCCACATAGGCGAGGGTGAACTCGGTGCCCCACACTGGGACATTGAGTTCGGAAAGAATCCATGGCAACGCGCCGATGTGGTCTTCATGACCATGCGTGAGGATGATGGCGCGCACACGTTGCCGGTTTTCGATGAGATAGGAAATGTCGGGAACAACGATGTCTACGCCCAACAGCTCGGCCTCGGGGAACATTAGACCCGCGTCGATGACGATGATGTCATCGCCCCAGCGCACGGCCATACAGTTCATTCCGAACTCGCCCAGACCGCCGAGGGGTACGATGTGCAGTTTTCCAGTTGGCATTTTAGATGTCCCTTGATCGTAGCATACGCAGACCGGGCGGACGGGGCCCGAACCGGGAACCATGGACCGAGAACCGGGAACTGGTTTTTCTAAGCTGCTTGAGTTAACGTCAAGTCACATGGCTATACAGCACCGCAAATCGTGGCTCCGCCGCCGGGTCGAAAATGGTCTGCGGCGCGGCTTTCAGCATGCATACGAAACCGTGAAGGTAGATCCCAAGAAGTTTCTCCTCCAACTTCGCGCGGCCTACGGCGTTCCGATCAACAGCTTTCAAGGTATCTACTCCGTCGATGTCGGTATTCTTGATGATCTCGCTAACAGCGTCATCCGCAGCGGAATGAAGCTGGCGGCTGCCGAGGGCGCCGGCTTTGGTCTGGGAGGGATTTTTACGATCGTCCCCGACCTCAGCATCCTCGCCGGCATTACCCTGCGAACAATTCAGAAGCTCAGTCTGATTTATGGTTTCGAGTACAACACCGACGAAGAGACTGCCGAGCTCTGGATTGCCGCGGCCAGCGCCGCTGGGGTAGACATCAGCCGTGAAGTGTTGGAAAAAGAGGTGGTAAATCGCTTTGTGCCCAAGGTCATCCAGCGGATCGCAGCGCAAGCCAGCAGGGAAGCTGTGGAGAAGTGGTCGGGGCGTATAATTCCGATTGCGAGTTCAGCCATTGGCGCGGGATTGAACTATTACTTCGTGCGCGCCTGGGGCGAACGCGCCAAAGCCCATTTTCGCCGAAAGCATCTGGAGCTGCGCCATCGAAGAAATGCTGCGATGCCCGCGTTGCCTATAGTGTCGAATTAGCGGGTCCGTCATCACATTTACCGCAGCAACTCCTCCAGTTCGATTCTCTGATCTGTCTTCTCATCACGATATTTCACGATGACGGGCGTGTAGAGTGACAAATTCCACTCCGCCGCCTGACCCTTCGTCACCGCTCGTGACCCGGGCACGACCACCGCATTCTCCGGTACTTCGAGCGGCGTGTCGTCCGTGGCTCGGTATACCTGCCCCCGGACAATGTCGTATAGTGGGGTCGAGCGCGTCAGGATTGTGCCCGCCCCCAGCACGGCTCGCGTCCTTACCAGCGTGCCTTCATACACCCCGCAGTTGCCTCCGATAAGTACATCGTCTTCAACAATGACTGGAGAGGCATTGATCGGTTCCAGGACTCCGCCGATCTGAGCCGCCGCGCTCAAGTGAACCCGTTTGCCAATCTGGGCGCAGGATCCGACCAGCGCGTGCGAGTCCACCATCGTGCCTTCGTCCACGTAGGCGCCTACATTAATAAACATCGGAGGCATGCAGATTACAGTGGGCGCTACGTACGAGCCGGTCCGGACCGACGATCCACCCGGCACGATGCGTACGCGATCCCTGACTGTAAACCGCCGGGCAGGGAACGTGTCTTTATCCACGAAGGAAAGGCTCACATCTTCGCCCATCTTGCTGAGTTCGCCAAGCCGAAAGCCCAGCAGAATGCCCTGCTTCACCCAGATATTTACCACCCATTGCCCATCGATCTTTTCCGCGGCGCGAATCTTGCCTTGGGTCAGCTCGTCCCGGAAGTCCATGAAGATTTGGCGCGCATCCGGGTTGCTCTCAACTTCGAGGGAGGCGAGACGTTCGATCGCAGATCTGAGGGATTCCATGCGGGGAAAGTATACGGGATTTTCAGCTTGGGGATGCCAACTGCCGATTCCCGTGAAGTGTTCGTAGTCTGCCGTTCTCCCCGGGTATTCTTTGCGACCTCTGCGATTTAAGACTTTGGGTTTGCCGCAATCTCATCAAAACCTAAAAACGCCGAGACCGCCGACACCGCCGTCAGAGTACGCGGAGAACGGCGCTCGGCAATCGAAGCACAGTCAAATGCACTTGCATTCGCTGCGGATCAACACACCCGCGATGCCCTGTGAGGTCTCGCGCGCTTCCGTAAGCGTGGCGTAAGGACCGTGCCAGCGCGCATGGTCGGCGTCGTGTCCGGAGGGGCGTCCCTTGCCGTGGTTGCACTGTCCGCAACTGGATCGGTGCAGAACGATCTTGTGCGGTCCGGCAAGCCAGTTTTCGTAGATGTAGAAATTAACTACGTCGGGCGCCGGGCTTGCCGGTCTGGCAATCACTCCGGCCTCGGCGGCAATCTTTTGCAACTTGGATCGCGTCTCGCGTCGCATTGGGAGGAGAGGCAGGCGATAAACTTCGTCGATTTTTCCCATCATCGCCAACACCGCCTTCACCGGCATCGGACTGGTCTCGATGAAATTCGCTTGCATCAACGCCAGGTATTTGCGCTGAATGCGCCGCGCCGTGACCCAATCGTTATTCAGCGCAGCTCGCGTCATCTCAGCCATTTCGCGGGGGATCTCATTGGAAGCAACCGAAACGATGCCCACGCCGCCCAGTCCAATGAGAGCCAAGGTAACCGCATCGTCGCCAGAAAAAACGAGAAAAGTTTCCGGCACAACGGCGCAGAGTTCTGCCATCTGCGCTATGTTGCCGCTGGCCTCCTTGACTCCGGCAATATTCGGGACCTCCGCCAGCCGCGCCAGAGTGGCGGGTTCGATGTTCGCACCGGTGCGTCCGGGGACATTGTAGAGAATGATCGGCTTGTTCACGGCTTCGGCAATTGCGCGAAAATGACGGTACTGACCTTCTTGTGTCGGCTTGTTGTAATAAGGTGAAGCCGTAAGGATCGCGTTTACGCCGGGCCGCGTAGCGACTTCCCTCGCTTTCTCCACCGCGTCATGGGTCGAGTTGGAAGTCGCTCCGGCCAGGATGGGGACGCGTCCCGCCCCGACTTCGATGGTCACATCGATGACCCGCAACCACTCATCATGCGACAGAGTGGGAGTTTCGCCAGTGGTGCCGCAGGGAACCAGAAAATCGATTCCGGACTCGACTTGCCATGCCACCAGGTTGCGCAGGGCCGGCTCGTCGATGGAGCCGTCCTGACGGAAAGGGGTTACGAGAGCTGTGCCGCATCCACGAAGTTGCATGAGAATAAGATAGCGCGAATGGGCGACCTTGCAAAACCTGGCCATTGACGCCCAGACTCGCCGCTGGAGGACTACGCATCTCAGAAAGCAGCACTCATATCTGAAGTTTGACCAGCCAGTTCGCAGGTTCCGGCAGAATGGCAAATCTTGGCAGTTCACCGCGCACCATGGCGACCTCGTCGCAGGCATGAAATCTGGGGCAAACGTGGCAGTCTTTGTAAATCTTGTCCGGCAGATCCTCACGCTGTGCAGTTGCGAAACCCAGGCGTGCAAAGAATTCTGGAGCGCGCGTGAACAAGCAGGTGCAAGTGACGCGGTGTTTTTTGGCCTCTGCCAGCAACGCTTTCACTAAAAATCCACCACCGCCTTTGCCTTGCTGCGAAGGCGCTACGGTGATGGACCGGATCTCCGCTAGATGGGGGCCATAGAGATGGAGCGCGCCGCAGCCGATAATTATTCCGCCGTCTTCCAACACCACGAAGTCTCGGACGTTCTCACAGATCTCGGCCAGGGTTCGCGGCAGAAGAGTCCCGTCGCCAGCGTAGGCGGAGATTAGCGCATGGATCCGCTGAGCGTCGGGCAGGATGGCTTTACGCGTGCGCATGGACGCTCTCCCGGATGGACTCGATCCTCTGTCGAGCGTCAGTTATCGCCTGCTTCACTCGCGCCGGAGCTGTGCCGCCGGGAACTTCGTGGATCGCAAGCACCGACTCCAACTTCAGGCAGGCGTAGAAATCGTGATCGAATTTCAGGTTCACCGAGCGCAGTTCCTCCAGAGACAAATCGTGAAGCTCGCATTGCCTTTCCAGACACATCTGCACCGCTTTTCCAATCTGCTCATGCGCCCGACGGAAAGGGACCCCACGTTGTACCAGGTAGGTAGCGGCGGCCCACGCGTTCATAAATCCAGACTGTGCCGCGTGCTGCATGGCTTCGTAGTTAAACTCCACAGCTTTCATCCAGCCGGTCGCGAGCGGCAGCAGCGAAATCACCGTGTCGGCCGCGTCGAAGAGCGGTTCCTGGGTCTCCTGCAGGTCCTTGTTATAGGCGAGCGGCAGGCCCTTCAGGCAAATCTGCAGTGTGGTGGCGCTTCCAATAACGCGAGCACATTTGCCACGAGTAAGCTCCAGGAGATCCGGATTCTTCTTTTGCGGCATGGCGCTGCTACCCGTGGAGTATGCCTCGGGCAGGTGCACGAAGCTGTATTCCTGAGATGAAAACAGAATCATCTCCTCCGCCCACCGGCTCAAGTGCAGGGTAAGGAGCGAAAGTGTGTTTACAAATTCGAGCGTAAAATCGCGATCGCTGGTAGCGTCGATGCTGTTGGCAGTCGGGCCATCAAAATCGAGGTCGGCGGCCATGGTTCGACGATCCAGGGACAGCGTTGCTCCCCCGACGGCGCCAGAACCGAGGGGGCAAACATTCAGCCGCTTCCGGCAGTCCGCGAGCCGTTCCGCATCCCGCAGAAACATCTCGATGTAAGCCAGCAGCCAGTGAGATACCAATACCGGCTCGGCGCGTTGCAGATGTGTGTAAGCAGGCATAGCAGCACTGCCCGCTTGCTGGGCACGATCCAACAGCGTACTGCACCACGCCGCCAGATCAGCCCTAAGTTGATCGATGGCTGCTCGGACGTACAAACGAAGATCAGTCGCGATTTGCTCATTTCGGCTGCGACCGCTGTGCAGTTTGTATCCACTGTCGCCAAGCAGCGAGACCAACTGTTTCTCGACGAAGTGATGCACGTCTTCGGCTTCGTCATCTTCGAGAAACTTTGGCGACGATGCCGCCTGCTCGCCGATTCGCTCCAAACCTTGGAGAATGGCGATAAGTTCGGTTGAATCTAGGATGCCTACTCCCTTTAGAGCGCGAGCATGTGCGCTGCTGGCTGCAAGTTCATGACTCAACAGTCGCCGGTCAAAGTCAAACGAGCGTTGCCAATGCTCAAATTCCGGATCCAGAGGCTGGCGGAAACGGCCGGACCACATCTTCATTGCGTCACCTCCGATCTTTGCGCCTGTTTACGGGCTTGAGCTCGCGAGCGCGACGGCAGGCCGAGAATACGAATGAAGCCAGCCGCATCTTTCTGGTCGTAACTGCTGCCCATGGTGAATGACGACAGATCGGTGCGGTACAGCGAATTCTCAGAGTGACGGCTCACAACGGAGACGTTGCCCTTATACAAGGAGAGCGTCACCAAGCCCGTGACGTTCTTTTGTGTGGTTTCAACAAAAGCGTCGAGCGCTTCGCGAAGGGGAGCGAACCACAGCCCGAAGTAAACCAGTTCCGCGTATTTCAGCCCGATGTGTTGTTTGAAGTGCGCCACATCGCGCTCCAGGCATAGAGCCTCGAGTTCGCGGTGCGCGGTTATCAGCAAAGTTCCGCCGGGAGTTTCATAGCAACCGCGAGATTTAATCCCAACAAACCGGTTTTCCACCAGGTCGACGCGTCCGATGGCGTTGCGAGCGCCGATTTCGTTTAGCAGCTCGACCAACGAGACGGGATCGAGTTCCAGATCATTGACCGAGACCGGAACCCCGGCGTCGAAGCCGATCGTTACCTGCTCCACGCGGTCCGGCGCGTCTTGCGGCGAACGGGTAAGCTGCCAGGTGCTGGGCAGCGGAGCGTTGTCCGCATCCTCCAACTCGCCTCCCTCATGGCTGAGGTGCCAAAGATTGTGGTCGCGGCTGTGAATCTTCTCGCGGCTGGCGGCCACGGGAATTCCATGCTGCTCGGCATAGTCGAGACAATCTTCACGAGACTTGAGCGACCACTCACGCCAGGGCGCAATCACGTGGAGCTCGGGCGCAAGCGCCTGGTATGCCAATTCGAACCGCACCTGATCGTTGCCTTTGCCCGTGCATCCATGGGCGACGGCTGTGGCTCCTTCACGCAATGCAACCTCAACCTGGTGTTTCGCAAGGACCGGACGTGCCAGCGATGTGCCCAGCAAATACTTATGCTCGTACACCGCTCCCGCTTTGAGTGCCGGGAACACATACCTGGTCAGAAATTCCTCACGAAGGTCTTCCACCACGACGTGATGCGCACCAGTGGCATAGGCCTTCGCGACCACGGCTTCAATGTCGTCCCCTTGGCCAACGTCGCCGACCATAGCAATCACTTCGTAGGCATAATTTTCTTTCAGCCATGGAATGATGATGGAGGTGTCCAAACCTCCGGAATAAGCAAGAACCACTTTCTCAGGCATAAGCGCTCCTTGATGGCAGGCGGGTTTCCCCACCAAGCAATAAATGCAAAATAGCTTTCTGCACGTGCAGACGACTTTCGGCTTGATCGAAGACGACCGATCTTTCCGAGTCCATTACTGCGTCGGTGATCTCTTCTCCACGATGGGCGGGCAGGCAGTGCATGAAGACGGCGTGGGGGTCTGCTCCCGCCACGAGTTCGTCGTTCATCTGGTAAGGCGGGAAAATTCTGGCGCGCTTCCCAGCTTCATGCTCCTGGCCCATGCTGGCCCACGCGTCGGTGTAGACCGCGTCTACGCCCTCAACTGCCGTATGGGGATCGGAAAGTATATCGATGACCGCGCCGGTCTGTTCCGCTATCTCGCGGGCATCGGCGACGATTTCTGCGTTGGGACCGTACCCAGCCGGCGTGGCTACCCGGATTGTGGACCCAAGGCACGCGCAGGTGAGCAGCAGCGAATGCGCCACGTTGTTACCATCGCCGACATAGGCCAGGCAAATATTCTTGAGATCGCCGAAGCGTTCCTGCAAGGTGAAATAGTCAGCCAGTGCCTGGCAAGGATGCTCCAGATCGCTGAGGGCGTTAATCACCGGAACTGACGCATATTCGGCCATTCCCGCGATTGTTTCCTGGGCAAAGGTGCGCAGTACGATCGCATCCACCCAGCGCTCGAGATTGTGCGCGATGTCACTCAGTTTTTCGCGCCCATCGAGTCTCTCGTGAGTCTGGTCCACGAAGAAGGTGGCGCCGCCCAAGCTCGACATCCCCGCTTCGAACGTTAGCCGAGTTCGCAGCGAAGGCTTCTCGAAGAACATCACCATCTGCTTGCCGGCGAGCGCACCGCGAAAATCTGCCGGTCGCATTTTCATAATTCCGGCAAGATGAAGCACCGCCTCGACTCCGCTCGGACCAAGATCGCGGGTCGAAACCAAGTCAGGTCCCCAGAAGGTATTGGGAACTCTGGCCGGGATGACAGGCGCTCTGCCCACGGATTGACTATTCATTGGGACTCCTTGAGATTTTGGTTTTTGCGAGCGAATTACCGACCGCACGCGCTGCCGCTTTCGGGGCACCGGACGAGGTCAAAGCCGAATCGAGCGCTCGAAGCACTTCATCAACGTGTTTTTCTTGAATAATGTAGGGCGGCAAAAAGCGCAGGACCGTCTCGTGCGTTCGGTTGATCAGAATTCTTTTCTTCAGCAGGGTGGAAACCACCGCCTTCGCTGTGTCGGACGAGTCCAATTCCATGGCCAGCATCAGTCCCATCCCACGGACTTCGCGAATACAGCTGTGCTTGGCCTTCAACCATTCGAGTTGCGCGCGGAAATAGCCACCGACTTCCCGCACAGGATCGAGCAGTTCACTCAATTCACGCAGAAACTCGATCGCGACCGCACAGGCCAGCGGTCCTCCACCGAACGTCGTGCCGTGCATGCCCGGGTGCATGCTGGCGGCCACGCGATTGGTCGTGAGAATCGCTCCCAGTGGAAGTCCCGCGGCAAGGGGCTTCGCGATCGTTACGATGTCAGGCTTTACGCCATAGTGCTGGTAGGCGAAGTAGCGTCCGGTACGCCCCAGGCCACATTGAATCTCGTCCAGGATCAGCAACGCATCGTTGCTCGCAGTCAATTTTCGTGCGAGTTGCAAGAACTCCGGGCTGACTGGACAAATTCCACCTTCACCCTGAATTGTCTCGAGGCAAATTGCACACACGCCTGCGTCGAACTGGTGTTTCAAGTCGTCGACATCGTTAAACCGAACGAAGCCGACTCCCGGCATTAGCGGCACGAAAGGATCGCGGTACTTGGCCTGGCCGGTGGTGGCCAGCGAACCAAAAGTGCGTCCATGAAATGAGTTGTCGAGAGCGAGGATGCGCCACTTCGGTTTGTGGCCATTCGTATTCCTGGTACGCGCGTAAATGCGTGCGAGCTTAAGCGCGCCCTCCCAAGCCTCGGTTCCACTGTTGCAGAAGAAAGCCCGGTCCAGCCCGGAAATCACAGTCAAGCGCTTGGCAAGTTCCGCCTGGTACTCGTGGAAAAACAGATTGGAAACATGAATCAGCCGTCCCGCCTGGCGTTTCAAAGTCGCGTGAATCGCAGGATGCGCGTGTCCCAGAGCGTTTACCCCGATCCCACTCAAGAAATCGAGATAACGATTTCCGCGCGAGTCCCACAAATACACGCCACGCCCCTTCTCGAACAGGACCTTGTGACGATCGTAGGTCGGAAGCAGCAATATCTCTTCGGAGCGAATGACAGAAGCGAGGCTCATGCGCCAATCACCTCCGTCCCACATGCCAGCTTGGTGAAATAAAACTGCGGCAAAATCTCGACCTGAGCCGCAGGCAGAATCCGCACTCGTCCAACACCCTTATGGAGTGCTTGACTGCAAGCTTCGAGCTTGGGCAACATGCCCCCACCGATGACCGAATCGGCAATCAACGCAGCTACATCTTTCGTGTTCAGCCACGGGATTACGATACCGTCGACGTCCTTCACTCCGTCCACATCGGTGAGGAAAATCAGAGAGTCGGCGTGGCAGGCCACAGCGCAGGCGGATGCCATTTGGTCTGCATTGATGTTGTAGTACTCGCCATCGGAACCCAGAGCCAGGGAACACAGCACCGGAATTCCCCCAGCACTCCAGATGGCTTCTATCCAGCGCGGCTCGGCGTAGCAGATTTCCCCAACAAATCCCAAGTCGCAGCCCGCATTTTGTTTCTTGCGCGCTCTGAAAGCCATGCCATCGGCGCCACAGAGACCCACCGCCGCATTTCCTGCCGCCACGATTGCCGCGACCAGGCTCTTATTTACGATCCCAGACAACACCATGAGAGCGACGTCGCGAGTCTCGGCGTCGGTGATGCGCAGCCCGTTTACGAAGTCACTCTGCTTGCCCAGCAACTTCAGAGTTCGAGTGAGTGCGCTTCCTCCTCCATGGACTACGGCAACGTGATGACCGTCCTGCGCTAACTCGACAATTGCCCGGGCGCACTTGCGCAATCGGGATTTGTCCTCGAGCTCCGCGCCTCCGATTTTGACTACGACTTTCACTGCAGACCTTCCTCTTCTTTCCATCCGTACATCAGATTCATGTTCTGCACCGCTTGCCCGGCTGCGCCTTTGAGCAGGTTGTCCACGCAGGAGACCAGCACCAGCCGGCGGCCGTCGTCAGCCAGGCAGAAGCCAAGGTCGCAATAGTTCGTATGAAGAGAGAACTGGATTTGCGGCAGCTTCGGCGTCGCAAAAATGCGCACCCAACGCCCGCTGGCATAAAAGTCGCGAAAGCAGGATTCGACTTCCGCCGGCTTCATTTCCTGGCTCAAATGCACGTAGATGGTCGAAAGAATTCCCCGTGGAATCGGGAGCAGATGGGGAGTGAAAATCAATTCACTCGCATCCAGTTGCAATTGCTCAAGCATTTCCCCCACGTGCCGATGACCGAAGACCGAATAGGCGGAAAGGTTGTCAGCGACAGAAACAAAGTGAGTGTGCGAATTCGGTTCCTTTCCCGCACCTGAGACACCAGACTTCGAATCGGAAATGATTCCGTGCTTGCGATCGACAACGCCAGCCTTGAGTAGAGGAGCCAAAGCCAGGATCACCGAAGTCGCATAGCACCCCGGATTCGCCACCAAGGCCGCGCTCGGGATCTGATCGCGGCTTAACTCCGGCAGGCCGTAAACAGCCTTGTCGGTGAGATCAGCTGCCGTTACAGAGTCCGCATCCTCGAAGCCATAGACCGCGCGATTCTGCGCTTGCTTAAGCCGCCACGCTCCACTCAGATCAATGACGCGAAGCCCTTGCGCTATGGCTTGGGGCGCCAGCGAACGCGAAGCTTCATGTGGCGTAGCCAGGAATAGCAATTCAACGTTCTGTTGCTTAAGCGACGTCCACGAAAGCGGTTGCAGCGGATAGCTTCCGTTGCCCGACAGTACGGGGAATATGTCAGCCAGGTTGCACACGGCTTCGGTGTCGCTCGGGCGACGGAGTAGCGCAGGTTTTTCCAGCCGAGGATGACGCAGAAGAAGCCGCGTAAGCTCCAGACCAGAATATCCGGTCGCTCCTAACACCGCAGTCTTGAGTTTAGCTAGCATCAGGCGAGCATCTCCTCGATGGCGGCAGCCAACTTCTTCGCATCCTCTTTGTCGGGGCAAACAATTAGGATTGTGTCATCTCCCGCAATCGTGCCAATAGCTTCTGGCCACTCCTGTTCATCCAAGGCGGCAGCCACGGGTTGCGCGCTGCCAACGCTGGTCTTGATCACCAGCAGGTTCTGTGCGGGCCGCACCTCGAGCACGAACTCCCGCACCAGCCGTGAGACAGGGGGCAAAGCTGGCGCAGACGACCCGTCACCTTGAAACAAAGAGTAGCCGTCTGCCGTCTTGGCCAGACGCAAATCGCGAATGTCGCGCGACAGCGTTGCCTGGCCCACCTTGAGTCCGCGTTTACGCAACGCCCGCTGCAAGTCTTCCTGACTGGCAACGGGGCCATGCTTCAGCAGTTCAAGAACGGCTCGCTGCCTTAGAGATTTATTCATTGTGAATACTTATGCATTCAGATGCATAAACATTCACTCATAGTAACCGCTACGGCGCGGGTGTCAAGTGGAAAGTAAGAATGAGTTGTCTCTCGTGAGAACTCGTTCCCCCTCAATGCACGCACTCTTTCCATTCCACCGAAGTTCGGCAGGGTACAATAAGCGCTTTCCATTGTGGAGGCGGCAGTCCGCAGAAAGTCGCGTTGTCGGGAACAGGGATTTGACGACGGCGGTTTTCGAGTTCCACGGGAACATTTGCGGGTGCGCAAGCGGTGGGACGCTTTGGGCTAAGTGGATTACCGGAGGGTGCCACTGGGGGTAGTGTCCTAACACTGCATTGAAAAGTTGGTGGCGGCCTCGGAAAGAAAGGATGACTAGTGCCGCCTCGCACAGCGTCCGCGTGTTCAAGGCTTCGCCCGGCTGCCTGATCCCAACGGCGAAAAACAAAACGCCCCAAAACTCATTCGAGTCATGGGACGTTAAGTCGAACAGCCCTCCCCCGAAGTCTGCTCAATCACAATCTATCGTGAGTGGGGCCAGGTCGGGAAGATCACGTTGGGAACAATAGCTGGTTACGAATGAGACTTGCGGCCATCCGCCACCACTATGCAGCCTTCTGCTGAGCATTCAGTCTCACCCACCTTGCTCGCTGGAACGCCGCGATCTTCTTACGACCTGCAGGTGACATAGTCCGCTTGGGTTTTACGGCGACTACTTGGCCGTTCGATGACGCTCGCTTTGCCCACCTTGCTTTCTGCGCCAGGCTGATCTTCCTGCGAGCTGCTGCAGAAAGAGTATGCCTGGGCTTCGTGTATGAACTTCCACCGTTCAACTTTCCCAGTACTGATAGAGCTGCGTCTATGTGCTTGAGTTGAGTTACTAAGTTCGTTCGCTCTGTTCTCAATTCCGAAACTATCGAGACTAATCCCGTTATTGCCATTGGTTCCCCCTTGGGATGATTGTACTTCAGTCATTCGGAGCGTCGCGTCGGGGCAGAGATTGGGGCGGCCTGTCGTTGTCTCAGTGGCCACAGATTCGTAGGTCAACACGCCGCTAACTCAGGGGCGCTCGATGGTGATGGTAGTCAACTTGGTATCTCGGCTGCTACAGTCTGCCGTCGCGCACGCGCGGTCCCTGGTTAGGACGGCTACGTCCCCGTCCCGATCAATCCCACTTCCTGCGGGCTGCCGCCGCCGTTGTCGTATACGGACACATCCGCCGTCCGCTTCCGCCTGACTAGAGGCTTAAACGTAACCTCGATAAAGCAGCTTGCCCCAGAAGCCACTCTCGTGCCACAGGTGTTCGTTTGGGCAAAGTCCCGATTTCAAGGGATGCACAGACTACGCTAGGTTAAAGGCGGGCACGGACAGGTGGTCACTGAAGGCCTTCTACACCCGTCAGTCATGGTTCCTTGCCTTAATTGTCGTGGTGGTACCGCTGTTAGCCTACTGGTTCTGCCGTGGTCTTATGGTTCATATCCAAATTATGGAAAGGAAGTTGTACAAGTTGGTGTAGGTTGAGCGGTTGCCACCGTAGTTGCCGCAGTCATCACCAGCATGAGCGTTGTGAGTATGAGTGCCGCACTGGTGCGAAAGGGTTTCGCCCGGTGGAAGTGTGCGATCTTCGAAAGAACAATCTTTGGGTTTGTCATCTTAGTCCTCCCGCCGCATTGCGTGGCTGTTTCCGAATCTCTGCGGGCCGAGACAAAAGTTCAGGGCTCAGCGATCCACGATTTATCCGGCCACTCGGTGCCCCGCTACTGGGTACTCGCTACTCAACCTCGAGCGGGCCGGAGAAGCCAGCTACGGGGTGATTTCAAACACCGAACCAAAGGTTCCAATACTATCACCAGTGCTTGTGCCATAGAGATTTCCTGCTGGGTCGAAGATCAAACCGGCACCGGGGTTGGCTCCCGGATGGTCGGCGAAGGTGTGCAGCACTGCCTCCTCCCATCCGCCGTTCAAATTGGGTGTCAGCTTGAAGACGACGCCACAGCCAACCGCCCCGGTAAAACTACATAACCCTTGATCGCCGCCATCGAACGTCGTGCCGTAGAGATTTCCGGCCTGGGCGAAGACCAAGCCAGCAACAGGTTGCGCTCCGTCGCCACAGTTTGTGCGGGAGCAGAAGCTATGCAGCACGCTCTCCCTCCAGCTGCCGTCCGCGTTCGGTGCCAGCTTGAAGACAGTACCTCCACCGTGAGCTCCGCCATATTCTGTCGCGCCATAGAGATTTCCGGCCTGGGCGAAGATCAGGCTAGCAAAAGGTTCCGCTCCGTCGCCACAGTTTGTGCGGGAGCAGAAGCTATGCAGCACGCTTTCCCTCCAACTGCCGTCCGCGTTCGGTGCCAGCTTGAAGACAGTACCTGCAGCGAGAGCTCCGCCATATTCTGTCGCGCCATAGAGATTTCCGGCCTGGTCGAAGATCAGGCTAGCAAGAGGTTCCGCTCCGTCGCCACAGTTTGTGCGGGAGCAGAAGCTATGCAGCACGCTTTCCCTCCAGCTGCCGTCCGCGTTCGGTGCCAGCTTGAAGACAGTACCTGCAGCGAGAGCGCCGCCATATTCTGTCGTGCCATAGAGATTTCCGGCCTGGTCGAAGATCAGGCCAGCAACGGGGAACTCTCCGTCGCCACAGTTTGTGCGGGAGCAGAAGCTATACAGCACGCTTTCCCTCCAGCTGCCGTCCGCGTTCGGTGCCAGCTTGAAGACAGTACCTGCAGCGAGAGCGCCGCCACCAGTGAACGTCGTGCCGTAAGAGATTTCCGGCCTGGTCGAAGATCAGGCTAGCTTCGGGGAACTCTCCGTCGCCACAGTTCGTGCGGGAGCAGAAGCTATGCAGCACGCTCTCCCTCCAGCTGCCGTCCGCGTTCGGTGCCAGCTTGAAGACAATACCTCCACCGTGAGCTCCGCCATCGGGCGTCGTGCCGTAGAGATTTCCGGCCTGGTCGAAGATCAGGCTAGCTCCGGGGAACTCTCCGCCCTTGCCGCCTGTGAACTTATACAGCGTTTTGTACTTGCTGGCTGCGCCAGCGCCAGGCGGCAGCATGAGAATTGCGATGATGATCATCAGAGCCGCGCTCGCGGCTCCCAAGAATCTCTTATAGTTCATACTGGTTCCTCCTAAATCTTGCCGATTCGAATGAAACCGACGTGGGAATGAACCGGAATTTTCATTTTGGCATCCTGAGCCACAGCGGATGCGCCGGCCCCGCCTTCTTTGCCCAAACCGCATCCGGATCGGTTCGTAACTAAGCCCCCGTCCCGGTTAACCCCACTTTTTGTGGGCTGCCGCCGCCATCGTCGCTAACGGACACGTCAGCCGTCCGCTTGCCCTTTATCAACGGCTTAGACGTGACCTTGATGAAGCAGCTCGCCCCAGAAGCCACGCTCTTGCCACATGTATTGGTTTCGGCAAAGTCCCCGGCGTCGGGGCCGGAGATGGCAATGCCGTGATCGTAACGGCTGAACTGCCCTTGTTCGTCAGCGTGATCTTCTTGGCAAGACTCCTGGTACCTACTGGCTGAGTCCCGAAGTTTAGATTTGCAGGAATAAGTTGCACAACCGTTCCGGTGCCCGTCAACGGCACCTTTTGCGGGCTGCCAGATGAGTTGTCCGTCACGCTGACTGTGCCGTGGAATACACCCTTGTTCCCAGCATCGAAGTTGATACTGATCGTGCAATTTGCGCCGGTCCGAGACTGCTGGGGCAATTGTTGGTCTGGCTGAATGGGCTGGTCACGTTAATGTGGTTGATCTTCAGGACGCCAGCGCCGGAGTTAGTCAGCGTCACCGGTTGCGCCTTGCTAGTGGTGAAAACCAATTGGGTCGTGAAAGTCAGGCTTTTAGGCGAGAACGTAACCGCAGGTGCTACACCGACACCAGTAAGCGGAACCGACTGCAAACTATTGGGAGCGTTGTCTGTGATGTTTACAGCGGCGTTCCGAGTCCCAGTAGTCGTGGGCTTGAAGGTCACGCTGATTTGGCAGTTATTGTTTGGTGGCAGCGATGAAGGACAATTGTTTTTCTCACCAAAATCGCCGCTGTTCATTCCAGTAATCTGGATTGACGTAATGGTCAGTTTGATATTCCCAGCATTCTGAAGCGTTACATTCTGCGGACTGCTGGTGATGCCAACGGTCTGGTTCCCGAAATTAAGGCTGCTTGGAGAAAGTGAAGCAATGGCTCCATGCACGACCTGATACAGCACTGGCGAAGTGCTGGGCGCAAAATTTGTGTCTCCGTTGTACGTCGCCGTCATGTTGTGCGTACCCACCGCCAGCGTGGAAGTCGTCAAAGTCGCCACTCCACTGCTGTTGAGGCTGGAATTGCCAATGTTAGTCGTCCCGTCGTAGAAATTCACCGTTCCCGTGGGAGTGTTCTTGTCAAAGCCCGGTTGTGCCGTCACCGTCGCAGTGAAAGTCACGGCTTGCCCGAAGTTAGTTAGACGGATTGAGCGAAGAGACCTAGTTGAAGAGCGAGACAGACATGTCTGTCCCGCTCCCCCAAAAGAGTCATCTTGCTTTAGGGCTTATACACTCGGTAGTTGATGTTGAAATAGGCAACATTCATGCCATAGGTACTTTCGGCGAATGTCTGCACCGTGTGCGTGCCCAGATGTACTCCACTCATCGCGTGAGAACTCGTGACCTGCAGCCAACTCAAATCAGGAGGAATCTTGTCCTCAAGGAACCCACAGTTGTTGTCGAACACACCATCCACAGCTAGACACACCGCAGCCTCATTACTAAGGGTACTGCCCTGCATCTCTACCCAGTGATCGCCTTGGATCGTGCAGGTCCCAGACGTACCCGGGCAGAAGACAGATATCGGACTGTCAACTGCTGTAAGAACGTAGCCACCAGGAAAGGAGGCACCACTATCCGTTCCCGAGGAAATGTAGATCGCTTTTACGGAATGGTTAACAGCAGCCACCGGGGGTGCGTCAGGCGCGGCAGACGCGCTAACTGCCCGGGCAGACGGAGCCCTGCCTGGAGCGTCGTCCTGAGCCGACACATACCGACCGACTCCGATTAGCGCAACTAACACGGCCACCAGTCCCAGTTTGGTAATCCCTTTTGTCACGTTCATATATCTCTCTCCTTTTCTCCGGCATTGTGCCGCTTAATGACCGTCATCTTGCACTTGATCGGGAAAAACGTCCATGGAGCCAGTCTGAAGCGGCATTAATTGATCTGAAGAATTTTTCGTGACGCTCTCCCTTCCACAAAACGTAGCAGAGCCTTCCAAGGGAGCGATAACGGAGGAACGGTAGAACGATGTCAGTCGGGGGATCGTTGCCGAAGAGAATAAACGGCTCTGAATGAGAATCTGGATAAACCTGCATTCTACGCGGCTTTCTGGAAAGCGATGAATTGGGTCTTAGTGGCGGCCAAGCGCTGCGCCTTCAGTAGCAGGTAATCGAGATCGCGGTAGCCTCGACCACGGCGCAACAACGCTTTGATGTTTCCATTCACTGCTTCTACAACACCCATCGGCACCATGATTTTGCAGTAGTTCAGGATTCCTTCCAGATGGTCGAGTAACATCCGAGCCAGTTTCTCCATGGGCTTGAGCCGCTGCCAGCGGAGCTGGTCAATCCAGCTTTGGAGATAGCGCAGCATGGCTCCTTCATAGGTATAGTTCCAGAGTCGATCCAAGCTCTCCTTCAACAGATAAGCCTTCATCACCCGGCGGTTGAGCGCGAACAGTTGGTTGAGCTGCCGCTTCTTGTTGGTGTTCAGATGAACCCAGCGGGTCAGCAGCAGCCGGTGCTTGCCCTTGATCGACTCCCGTGCCGCCCCACCCTTGCGGAAGAATTCCGCGCGCCGAACTTCGGTCACCGCTTCGTTGGCATGCTGCATGACGTGGAACTTGTCATAGATCAGGCGACACTGCGGAACCCACTGCTCCAGGCTCAAACGATAGGGCTCATGCATGTCCACACAAGCGGCTCGAATCGCACTCCGCTGAAACGCGCTGAGCTGCTTCTCGAAGAACTCAGGCTGCCAATGCCGCGGTTAAATACAAGGGCGGCATCTTCGAGATCCTTTATCGCCGGTATGTGCCGCGCCTCGGGCACAAGCACTGCCGCCGAGGAACTGTTGGAGATCGTGATGCGACGTTATGAGCGCACCAGCACTCTGCTCACTTCAAATCGACCCGTGGAAGACTGGGGTAAGTTACTGGGAGATAGCGCCGCCGTCACCGCCATGCTCGATCGCCTTCTCCATCACGGTCATGTACTCAAATGTAGTCCTCGGAGTTGGCGTACGAAAATAGACTTGCCACCACAGGAGGCGGCAGGATAAAACAACTGAGTCCCCGGCCTCTTCCCGTTGGCCGGTTTTGCCCTGACCACCGTTGGCCGGTTTTGGGGTGACCACTGAGGGCGAATCGGCCTTCGACCTGCCCTATTGGCTCGAAATAGACCCGTTGGCCAAGGTAATACGAACGGTGTTCCCATACTGGCTTTTGTAAATCAATTGACCGTTGTCTGAGGAGAAGTTCCAAGAACCTCCGGCAAACCATGAAGGGCTTCCATCGCTAAAACCGGGCGGCTCAAGAAGCGGGAAATAAAACTTCTTGAGAGGGAGTTCTTCGACTAGCCGACCGTCGCACGGTATCCCTCTGCTCGTGCGATCCCGTCGGTAAATCCGCAATAGCACCTCGTCAGCGAAAACGCAGGGTTTTGTGCTAGAAGGATAAGGAATTCACCGTTATCAGTAACGAGAGGTAACGGGCAAAATGATGTGAAGGGCCCGTCCGTTCCATTTCGCGAATCAAGCGCTACTCCCCATTGTTGCGAAGATAGGCCGGAGAAGTACGTACCTGGGGCCGTCAATCTATCTTTTGAGTTGAGGAAGTTCTCCTTCGGAAATATCTCAAACGAGAATCTCATCGTGACTCCGTCTTTGCTTTGCGCCGAGTCAAGCTCCATATTCATGAGGACGAGAAAGTTGCCATTCTTGGAGCTAGCGGCTTTGATGCAGGGAGGTGGTTGTCCCGCCAGCCCTGGAAAGGCCGAACCGAGAATCAGAGTCAGAACATACGAGACGGATGCGCGAAAGAGGCGCAGTTCTTCTCGTTTGGAACCAACGACCTGACCCAAACCACGTTCGGTTTTTCGCGCGACGATATTAATAAGGTGCTGCCGACGTATCTTGCGGAGGGCATTCTGAAGCAGGACCCATTCGCAGTGCTCGACCGCGAGGACGTGGGGCAGCTGGTAAAGATGGCGACCGAGCGCGGACGCAAAACACGTTCCAACCTGAAGGTTGGAATCTGCGGGGAGCACGGCGGTGAACCGTCATCGGTTGAGTTCTGCTATCAGACGGGACTGAACTATGTTTCGTGCTCACCTTTCTGTGTGCTTACGGCGCGTTTGGCAGCGGCGCAGGCGGCGGCCAGCGACAAGCTAAAAGTCAAAGGCGGAAGAACGAAATAATTTTCGGTTGAGAGATCACACCTTCTGAGCACGCATGCTTGTTACAGGCAGTTCGCCGGAATCTGACGCTGGTTGCTCGAGACGGCCGTGCCGCTGTAAAGCACTCTGAGAGCGACTCGAGTAATCGGATCGATTTCATTCAGCGAAATGTTCATGCGGTCGGAAAAATAGCGGCGATCATTGAAATCCGAGACGTGAGAAGGCGTCACTTCATAGGAGAGAGTCCGCTCATGGATGTGAGCCAAGCTGATCGCGAGCGCTTCAACATCTCTCCACATCCTGTAATTCAGGCTCTTATCGGTGAGGATCAGGTTGCGCGGATCACCGCCAGGCCCATGCAAATCCATCTTCCCCCCACCCAAACCGTGCAGAAGGTGCGCGTGCACCCAATAGGCGGTTTCATTGCCGGGAGCCGCTTGAAGACAGTTCCAGCCTGGAAGGTGGATAGAAGGAGCGCTTCCCGGTGGACCACACCTGGTAAGAGGATTTGCCCGCATGCGTTCACCGCGATCAGCGCCATCAAGCGTGAACGACGTCCAGGGCAATTCCGGATCTCCACAAACTGGCTTTTTCTTCGGCTTTTGAGCAGTCGAAACGGCGGCTGCAGCGCCGACCACCGGTTGAGTCCCCGGGCCTGTCCATGGTGTTGTTGCGGGCGCGGTTCCGGCCACAGGAGCTGTAACCGGCGCTGCAGGTGGCGGGTGAAGCAGCGGCTCGACTTTGAGCGCCTCCCCGCGCGGGCCAAAGAACGTCTGAGTTCCACCGCTTGCGACGGGTCCTGAAGGCTGATCGAAATGGGGAACATATTTCGGATGGCTGGAAATGTCGGTAACACTGGCGCCCTGTTCGGTACCGCCTCCAATTCCCTCTTCAATTCCGCTTTCCGCAGCTGCGCCCGGAACGCCAAAACCGGCGATCCGAGCCCGCAGCCCGGCGACTGCCAGCACGGTCATCACAATGTGCCAGACCATCCGGACAAACGAACGCGAGGCATCACTGATGAGCATGGGTGCGCCGTTGGCTTGGGAGGCGATGGAAAACCAGTTGCGTCCTTCGTTGTAGGCGTCCACGATCTCCGACCCGGCGAAGTAAACCAGAAAAGCTATCACTACGATTTGAAGAATAACGGCGACCAGCTTGGTCAGAAACGTGGGTTCGGGGACCGCCGCCAGCGCGCCGATGACCGCTTCGGTAACCAGCAACCCCACGGTGACCGCGATGATCTGAGGCCAGTGTTCCTTAATCGATGCCCAGACTTCATCAACGAAAAATTCTTTTACGTGCTGCGGTGATTCAGCGACCGACGACTTGAGATCGTCAAGAAATTGCTGGTTGCGGGGATTCGAAATCCAGGCCATCCAATTGGCGCCGGCGGTGGGGGAGACTACCGACAATCCAGCGCCGATGCCGGCGGCTGCGATCTGGCCAGCGCTTGCATTTTTGAATGCCTGACCTGCGCCGGGGGTAACGACATCGAGGACATCTCCGAAATCAAATCGCTGCACTCGAGCGCCGGCTGAAGTTACTGAGGATGCGGAGCTGTGTTCCTGCTGACCGAAGGCTCTTGCGGATTGGCGGGCTTCGCGCTCGTGTTGATCATCGGAGGGCCCGACCTGTAAGTCGCCCGACGGACGCGCGGCTGCGCCTTGCTGTGCAACGTGAGTCAGTTCATGGGCCAAAAGCTGCTGGCCGCGCGGCGTCTGGGGATTGTATTCCCCCGCACCGAACACGACATCTTGTCCCACGGTGTAAGCGCTGGCATCCACAGCGCGAGCCGAGGCAGCGGCGCGGTCGTCGCTGTGCACTCGCACGTGGCTGAAATCGCGCCCGAAATGCGACTCCATTACAGACCGGGTCGGCTGGTCGAGAGGCGCGGCGCTGGAGCGGAGGGTCTCATCAACGACAGGTGGGGCGATAGAGCTCGAAGCGCTTTGGCTGCCGAGCGCGCTGCGTTGAACGGCCATGTTGCCGGCGGCACTCAGGCGATCGAAAACCGGCGGTTGTGCCACCACCGGCGCGTAGCGCTGCATCGGCTCCGACGGCTGATAGCAGGAAAACTGGTGCTCCACTGCGACCCTCTCAGAGGATTGTAGCCTGATCGATCAGAAGCACAACCGGATTGTTTTGGGCGGCAGCCGAGCTGTGCCACACGTTACCTCAGCGTTGCTGCAATGAACGCGACAACTGCTGCAGGAGCCGTGTTCACTTTTGAGGGCAGTTTTTCGCCTTTACATCCGAAATGAAGCCGCCGAGATCGAATGTGGAACGGATGGTCTTGTCGGTGGCGGCTTGCAATTCGACTGTGTTGTCGGTGAACAGCGTATAGGTTCCATAGGTGCACTCGAAGTTCGCGTTGAGATATTCGTAGGTGCAGCTGCGGTCACCAAAAACGTCGATGTCGTGCGGCCCATCCTGGCCGGAAACGCGAACTCCGTACATGGCGACGAGCTTCTGATCTTTGACGAGACCCTTCACTTTGTCTTCCACATCGCTGCTGTGGTCGTGATTCGCCGCCGCGGTGATGGGGAACAGATTCTTGTCTTCGGCCAATCCGCCGAGTTTCCCATTCAGCAGATGCCCTTTTATGTATTCTTTCGCCGAAAATCCGTTGCCTGCACCGGCACCGCGCGTCGGGAGTTTCCCAAAGCCGTAAATATTCTTCTGGGCCTTGCTCGTGTCCTCCGATCCGGGTGAGTGTTGCTCGGTTAGGAAACGCGTCATCATGTCAGTGCCGGCGTTGTTGCTGGCTCCTGAACGCAGTGTCAGTGGACTGCTGCTTTGATTTGTGCGATCCAACTGGGGCGCCAAATCCGAAACTGTTCTTGCCGTAGCCGCGGTTAACGGGCTCTCTTTGATCTGCCGCTGCTTGTCAGCAGGCTCGGTTTTCTCTGCCTTGTCAGAGAGGAGCCATTCCAGCAGATCGGTCAATTTGATAGTTTGATCCCTAAGATCAATCTTCGGATCTTTAGGGGCATGGGTAACCGTCACGTCTTCGCCCCAGCATTTGTCCCACTTGGCACTAAGGAGTGACCACTTTCTGGAGAAGACCGTGAAACCAACCGCCTCGATATCGAACCCGGCCGTTAGATCGAAGGCCAGCTCGAGGCATCGGTGAAAATTCAAGTCGCTCTCAAGAGTGGGTTTCCCGTCAGTGCAGGAGATGTCAACTTCGCCGGAGAGGATAAGCGCGCCTTTGCCGGCAAGTTTGCCTTTGGCCTCCAGGGTTCCGGTCGCGCTTGCAACCTTCACGATTAGGAACCACCTCGCGTCTGCGCCCAGTTTCGCCGAAGCAGTCAGAGCAGCGAGGAAATCGGCCGGGATGCGGACGTCTCCCCTGGCCTTGTATTTGCCGGTGTGCGGATTGTAGTCGAAACAAATGTTATTCATTGTTCCGGGTCCAAGTCCGGCGCTCAAACTACCATCCAGGTTGCCGCTGGCGTAAATCTCGACGGTCGCCAATCCCACATAGGGAATCCACGCATCCTTTCGCCAAATTGTGTACTTTTTGGTCTCCTCATGCAGGTGTTTGGCGGCAACGTTCTTGCGCGGGAACAGCTCGAGCGTGGGCAAACACACCAGCCAGCTTTCTGCTCCTCCCTTATGCGTGACCTTGTGCGGACACGGCCCTTTGCAGCCGGGCACTTTCCTTGGCGGATCGGAGAACAGCATCCTGCCGTCATGCGGCTTGCCGCCGCCGATCCAGCCTACACATTGCGGCAAGTTATAGTCGCAGATGCATTCGAAATCGCACAGCCGGTGGCAAGGTCCTAGGATGATCCCGAGCTTGCCTTTCTCGTTGTGTTTATCAGCACACCAGTCGTAGCAAGCATCATGATTGCGGCAGCCTAGGTGAGTACCGCAATCTTCGTAGTTCGGATAGATCCACCAGAAGTGGCCGTCGGGAGTTTCCTCGCACTCACGGTGCTCGAGTTCGTGCTGGCAAGTTTTGCAGTCCGAACCGCAAGCGCCGCGGCATAACGCTCCACTGGGGATGTGAGGATTCCTCGAATACACGTTAGCCAACGGGCCGACCGTCAGTGGCGGAGTCGGGTGGAAAGGCCAAGGTCCGCCCATCTGTGACGGCATCAGCCCCAGGTCACGGAGGAAGTCGCAGAGAGGGCAGTCGTCCTTGCGCATCCCCCGTTGAAATTTGAGGCCTAGGCCGGACCAATCCTTTGGGCCTAGCGTGGCTTGAGGCATGCGTGGAGAAATCAAAGGGGGAGAAGTATCTCTCAGGTCATCGCCCCAACTGCCTCCAGCGCCGCCGCCGGCGGTTGTGCCCCCTCCGCCGACAAAACCGCTGTCACGTCCTCCCATTGCGTGAGCGATGTCGAAACTGTCGCTGCTGCCGCCGCCGCCGAAATCGCCCCCTCCGCCGACGAAACCACTGTCACCTCCGCCGATGCCGCCGCTGAAAAGACTGCTGAGTCCGAAATCCAGGCCGAGGGTAATAGCCGTGTCTTCGTGGGCTTCCAACAACGGCCATCTCAGCGAGCAAAGATCGGTCTCCAGCACCGAAAGCAGACCGTATCCGGCCAATCCCATGTCAATTGCGGCGACCAAGTTGTGGGCCTGGTTCAGGTCGAAGCTGAAGCCGGTAATTCCGGCTTCGGCGTGAAAATCAACCGTCATGTGATCGCCAATTATCCCGCGCAATGTTCCAGCAAGGCCGGCTTGGATGTTAGCCAACGGGACCGTCAGGACAAAGGGAGGATCAGGCCAGGCTATAACCACCCCTACTTCACCGAAGATTCCAGCACGGGCCTCCCCACCTAACAGGCCGGCAATGGTCAGATCGAATCCGCCAGTGACCTCACCATCCAGCGTCAGTGGGTGAAGCGCAATCACGATCTCATGAGTGTCAATCGGTCCCAACTGCAGACCAATCTCAGGAATTATGCCAAGGTGCAAACCAAGTTCGCCGTAAACTTCCACTCCGGGAGCGATGGGGACTGCTCCGGCGAGGAATGGAAGGTCGATCCCGAGTTCAGCAAGCTCCAACTGGAAAGAGTGCGCATTCAATATGTGCTTGGGTGGGATGGTAATCGTTAACAGATTATTGACGTACTTCAGGAAGCCACCAACGGCACTGGCCAGATCCTTCGCTTTGTCCCAGACATCGCTGGCAATCTCTTCGGCCTCACCCGCGACCACCCCGGCGGTGCTGGAGATACCGCAGTCGGGATCGGTGAACGGGTTGCACCACTCCCAATCGAGAGCCTGTACGCTGCCGTACTCGGCGGAGGAAAATTTCTCGGCTGGGATCTCCCTGCCCTGCGCTATTTCGCTCGCCGTGGCGCTCGCCTCGTGCTCGAGTGCGCTATCGCGAGTTGCCGGCCCGGGTCGGCCGATGTAGGAGGCTTGCCGTTGCACGGGTGCTGTCGCTGGATGGTAGCCTGTGTGCAAGGCGCGAGTCTCACGGCGGGCTACGCCACTAGCAGCATGAGGACGTGAAACACTGTTCTTACCGGTTTCGGCGTCGCCCCTCCTGACGGATGAAGCCGACTTTGCATCGCGCGACACGGATGGCTTCTCGCGCGATGTTTGGACAGCAGTTTCTGCCTTGCGCTGGATTGTGGGCCCGCTCCCATGTTCGTGCTTCGACGAGCCGGGCTTTTCGTCGAGGCTGCGAATGTCCTCGACAGGATGCGGTACCCCAGACTTCCTGGATTCCACGACTGACGGCCCGCTCGTCGCCGCGGAGCACTTGGAGCAGGTCCCGTCGCAGGCACACTTACGCTGAATCGTCTCGCCCCCAGGCTGAACATTCCCTTCAAACCTGGTAAGGGTGCCTTCCGACTTGCGCTGCACTGGTGCCTTCTTGGTGTTCTCGTCTTGGCTGGAACACTTGGCACAAGTTCCCCCACAGGCGCACTTCCGCTGAAGTGCGTTGCTCCGCGGCGGTTCGTGATGACTCCCATAGTGCTGGCGGGGCAAAGCGGAAGAAATTCCATGCGCCCCCCGTTCGATATGCATTTCTGCCTGCTCGGCCTCGCGCTCGAAAATGTCGTCATGCGAGGCGAACAGCGATTTCGGGGCGGGTGGCACAGCTCCGCTGCGCTGCTGAAGCACATGAGTCAATTCGTGCGCGAGTAGCTTCTGGCCAGTAGTGGTGTGGGGCTGATAGCGGCCGCGGCCAAAATAGACATCGCGGCCCATAGTGAAGGCGTGCGCCTGGATGGCGCGGGCAGCATCGGCGGCGGCTCCGTCATCATGAATGCGCACGTCCTCGAAGGAATGGCCGAAGCGATGCTCCATCGCTCCGCGGGTGTGAGACGGCAGCGAGGTGCCAGGTCCACTGCGGTTGATTGCAGCATGAAAACCCGAATGCGGGGTTGCGGTTTCCGGCGCCGCCTTACGCTGTACGGGCTTTTTCTTGCACTCTTCGCAGGTGCCGCCGCAGGAGCAGCCGCCGCCGGCCAAGTTGGCTCCGCCAAGAATTGCGGATGCCGCTGGATTTCCCGAGAGCGGCCCCGCCGCAGCGCGCTGAATCGCCATATTCCCAGCTCCAGAGAGGAAATCGTGAAGTTGTGGCCTTGCCGCCGGCCCGTGGCCTCGAAGCGGAGGGATGCGGCCCGGCTCTGACTTCTGCCGAGCGGCTTCGACCGGCGCTAAGGCGGCTTGGGGCATCCTTATTGGTTGCTCCCCATTTATTGCTCCGCTGGCGAGAGCCAGGCGTGATACTGCTTGAACATGGTGGGCGAAGGGGCCTTGCCCTTCTTGACCATGAGGCGGCCAAGAGCGGGAACCAGATGGCGCATGTGAATGGCGTTACCGTCTTTTGCCGCCAGGAACGCGGCAGAGAGAACGATGTTCCGAATGTCGCCGCCGGCGAGCGAAAATTGCTCGCCGAGAAACTTGAAGTCCACGTCTTCTGCAACCGGCGCTTGCGGCGGAAACATTCCCCGCCACAGCAACTCGCGATGCGCTGCATTGGGCACGGGAAATTCCACCACGTAGTGCATGCGGCGGGAAAAAGCTTCGTCCAGGTTCTTGCTGAGATTCGTGGCCAGGATCACGACGCCATCGTGGTCTTCCATCTTCTGCAATAAATAAGCGACCTCGATATTGGCATAACGGTCGTGAGCGTCCTTCACTTCGGAGCGCTTGCCGAACAGCGCATCGGCCTCGTCGAAAAAGAGAATTGCGTTGCCGGATTGCGCCGCGTGAAAGATGCGGTCCAGGTTCTTTTCGGTTTCGCCGATGAATTTGCTTACGATTCCGGAGAGATCGATTTTGTACAGATCGAGCCCGAGGTCGCGGGCGATAATCCCCGCGGTCATGGTTTTTCCGGTTCCTGCGGAGCCGGAAAAGAGAATCTTCAACCCTCTTCCGGAAACGAGGCGCTGATCGAAACCCCAGCCCGAATACACCTGGTGCCGGAACTGAATGGCAGAGCTGACTTCCTTTAATTGCTGCATCGTGGTCGCAGGCAGGACGAGATCCTTCCAGGTGTGGGCCCCGCGGATTCTGGTCGCCAGCTTTCCGAGGTTCTGGTCCGATTGTGCGCGCGCGCCATCGAGCAACTCGTCGGCAGTGAGGACGCCATTGCTGCCCTCGCGCAGATAATGATGGTCACGCGCGGTGGTGATGGCATCACGAATCTGCCCGGGATTCAGCACGAAGCGGTTGGCCAGATCCGAAGCCACCGACTCGGGAATAAGACTGTTTCCAAACATCTTCCAAAGGAGTGTGCGTTCTTCGAAATCGGGATCTTCCACTTCGAATATGAGCTTGCGCGCCCCTCGAAGCAGTTCGCGCCAACGCGTATGCGGTTCGAACGCTAGAAAGATGGGGTTCCTGACTGCAGCAAGCTGAGCGACCAGGGCGTGCCCCTCTGCCGCAGGATGGCCCTCGGGAGCGAACAGAGCGCCGCAATCGTCAATATAGACGGCATCTCCGGTAAGCCTTTGCTGCAATAAGAGAGACTGCAGCATTCTCCGCGATTCCTGAGAAGAGCGCGCCCGTTCGAAGCTGAACAGCAGCATCTGCTTCTTCAATTGGCGGCACAGGGCTTCGGCGATCTGCTGCACCGGCATGCCATAACGACCGATGAGCACAAGCAAAGGACTCTCACACTGGCAGGATTTGGCGAGAAGGCCTGGGACCCGCGACAGATTGCGACGGAGCGCGGCAGAAACGGGAAGGTCTTCCAGGCTGGTTTGGGGCTTGACTCGGGCGACAAGATCACCATTGACGGCGGCAGACCGGGTGAATTGCATGAGATAGCAATACAGCTCCGGCGCTACGAAAAAGCCGGCCAAGAGCCATGCCCTGCGGTCCTGGGGCGCGGAAACGGAATTCAGAAGCCCGGCAGTGAACAACCGTGCATTCGGCAGGAGCGCTTCGCGCAGCCGCATTTGTCTTTCGTAGTCAGGACCAAAAAGCCGCAAGGCAAGGTCGCATGTAGGCCACTTGCGGGTTACATCATTATTCAAGTACGCATAAAGGGTTTCGTACTTCTGGTGAAGCTCTACCGCCAGAGCCGAGAGAAGCACGTCCATTTCGCATGGCGCCAGATCGAATTCGCGTTGCAGCCTGGACCACGGAGAATCGATAGAAAGGCGCTTCAGGTTTTCATCATGCAGACGTTCGGCACGGGCGGTGAGCTCGGCTGGGTCCATGATCTCTGGCGCGGAGCGGTCTTCGCGCAGCAAGTTGTCCACCTGCTGATCGCTGACGTAGAGGCCGCGAAACTCGTCGAGCGAAAGCTGATAGACGGCGCGCAGGCGCAGAATTTCGCGGTGGATCAGCAGGTCGAGCCGTTCCAGTTCGCCGTCAAGATAATCTGTGCTCATCGCAGGCACGCAGTCATCCCTCCGGAAATATGGAGCAATCGCGGTCGCCTAGCCAGGAGAGACGATAACTGCACCGGTTCAGCCCGGCGATCCCGAGGACCAGGTGAAGCGGAGGGCGGCCCACGCAAATTGTCTGCTGCCCATTTTCCTGTTCGACTGCGGCACAGCAATCAAGAAAATTGCTATGGAGATATTCCAGGCTGGAAAGCGCGAATCCGGGAAGCTTCCACGCGAACCGTCGCATTACGCTTTGCGCCACGACGCTCAGCGCCGAGTCAACTGCGGGCGGGCAAATATCGCGCGGCAAAGCAAGGTATTCAAGATCAGGTGCAAGATTGTTGAGCCGAAAACCAGAAGGCGTTTCCAGTTTGGCGAGGGAAGCGGATTCTCTCCGCGGAAAGAAGCTGGAACAGAACGGCTGGCAGAATTCATCGCCAACCACTCGACGCGGTTGGGGCAGTCGATCGAAAATTGCCTGAGCCATCTCCACGCCGGGTTCACACGTCTCTGCAAAGAGCCAGACGCCGCGCAGTGCATCAAGCAGAATCGTCACGCCGGCTTCTGCCACCCGTGCGAGCACAAAAGTTTCCGCACTGACGACTCCGAACTCCAGATGCCAATTTGCAGCTTCACAAAACAAGGTCTCCAGGTGCGCGGCAATCAGGCCGCCGAGCCATTCCGATATCTCAGCGGAATCGATTTGCGGAGGAATGCCCAGGAAGTCCCGTAGCAGAGAATCCTGCAGGCAACCGCGCGCGCGTGGCGTGCCGAGGCATTTGGCAAGCACCAGAAACCGCACCAGGGCAGCAGGATGGGTCTCTTCGCATTCCGGCCAACCCGCGACGGCGGCTTCAAATGGGAATTCATCGAGCAACGGCAAGAGCAGGAACGCCCCTCCGAATGCGGTGAAGCGTGTCTCGCGGCGAGTCTCGGAATCCACCATCGGCTCACCGGCGATGCGCCGCAAAAGGTTCTCCAAATCGCCGGGAGCGCAACGGAGGCACGGGGCAATGCCCTGGGAAGCCTCGACTCCTACACACGCGATCAATGCGGCAAGATGGTAGTTGCGCAGTGCAGAGAAAATTCCCTCGCCCGCGCGCGGTTGTTCGCATAGATACCGGGCGAGTTTCGCCAATGCGGTTGCTGCGGCGCTTAGTCTTTCCGAGGCGAGAGAGGGGTCGCTACGACAACAGGCAAGAAAGAGCAGCAGGGCGCGGCGCTTGTCGTCCTCTGCCGGGAAGGCAAGCCCGGCAGGCCAGGCGTCGCAGATGGCCGCGAAGCAGCGGCTCTCGTCAGGCTGCGCTGAGCCGGCGAGTGCGGCCAGAACTCTCTCGGCATCCGGAGCAGTGAGCGCGCGGACCACGCGGGCACATTGAGATTCCGAAAGCAAGTACAGTGCGCTGCCGCCGGCCTCGGGCGCATCGCAAAGGATGGTGCGTATTGCGGCTGAAACAGGCAATGATCGCAGACCATCGAACTCGGAGTAATACCATTTGCCCCAGGCAGAGCCTTCGGCGAGGTCCAAAAGAAAATGTGAACAATACTCGGCCTCGTCGGCGAAGCGCACAACTCCAGCGTCCCGCCGCTGGAGGACATCGAGCAGTTCGGCGGCAATTTCCATGGCGCAGATTTCCGCCAGTCGAGACTCCTGGAGTTGCGGATTCAATGGAAACTCCACCGCCAGTTGCGATATGAACCACAAACTGTTGTCACCAGGAACAAAGGTGTGACGCAAAACATTTTCGAGCGCCTCAGCCAGCCTGCGGACAACAGGCGCTTCAGACACGTTTCCCGCTTGCGTTGGCGCCGTCGCGCCAAAGGGAATCAGATAGCGCTGGTGAAGGCGTTCAATACACAGTTCGTGGTTCGCATCCGACGCCATGCTGGCCTAATTGGCAATCGCGTTTGGTTGCGGTTCTGCCGAAATCACATCCGGAGCGCCCGCATCGCCGGAGTGCACAAATTCGCGCAGCACCTGGATGGCTCCGCTGATGCGCAACAGGCTGCTTCGCAGCGCAGTCTCGCGCGCTTCCAGTTCGACCATCATTTTCTTTCCGTTTTCAAACTCCGTTTCCAGAGCTTTCAGTCTTTCTTCCAAGCGTTCGCTCATACTGTCCTTTCGAGAGACATGAAGTTGAATTACTTTTCCTTATCGTCTTCCTTGTGGTCTTTGCGTTCTTTGCGTTTGTGGGTTTCTTTTGTCTGGTCAGCAAGGGCCCGCACTTCGTCTCTGAGCTCTCTGATCGCTTCGACGACCAACGCCTCGAATCCCGGCGTACCCAGGACTTTGTGCCCATCGACTCCTTCCTTGACCCACTCCGGAAACACTTTCTCGACCTCCTGCGCCACCAGGCCGATCTGCTGGCCGGTGCGGCCGCCTTGTTTCTCGGGATCTTTCCAATGGAAACGCACTCCGTGCAGCTCGAGCAGTTTGTCGAGCGCGTTTTCCAAGGTCTGCACATTTCGCTTCAGGCGAACGTCGGATGAATAGAGATAGGTGGTAGCGGTGACATCGCCGGAAACATTGACGTTTCCAGAGACATCAAGGGCCGCGAGAGGATTGCTGACATTTATTCCAAAGTTGCCGCCACCAACGAAAGCGGTCTTGCAGTTGTTGAGGCCGCGAAACAAGAAAGTGGCATCGCTGCCTCCGTCGTATTCCATGTCGGAAGCGGCGCTGAAGAAATTTATTTTTCCCTGCAGCGTGGCGGCGTCGGCGACGATGGTCAGCTTTCCGCCGATCCCGACAAGTCCGGTATTGATTCCGATATTGCCAGTTTCTCCGTCCACTCGAAAGCGTTGAATCCAGTTCGTAGGTGCGGCGGCGGTGGTGGTCCACACTTCGAAACGCGAGCGCCCTCCAGAATCATCCATCTCGATCGTGGCTGCGGGATGGCTGGAATCGGGGAAGGTCCAGGCGCTTCCCTGAATGTCGTGATAAGCGTTGTACGAAATACTGTTCCATCCGACATCGCCAGAAAGGTACAGGCGTCCTTGCCGGATACCGTTGGCGTCGGCGACGTGGAAGCGGTTGGAAGGCGTAGTCGTGCCGATGCCGATCTTGCCGCCGGTAAAGGTGGTAACGGCATTGCTCTTCGCATTGATCACAAAGATCGCATCACTGCCTCCGTCGTATTCCACGTCCGCGGTCTGCGAAAAAAAGGTAAGGTTGCCCTGCGCGGGCTGAACAATACCGGCAATGGTGAGCCGGCCGGTGGGTGATTGAGTGCCGATGCCGACATTTCCGCCGGCCTGGATAAAGAGCCGGAAATCCGCCACATTGGTTTCGGCGAAGTTGATGCCTGAGTTGTTACCGTTCGGATTTTGATTAATGTGCCACTTGGTATTGCCGGACTTGTCTTCAAAGCTAAGCAGGTCTTCCCAATCCCCGGCGGCACGTATTCCCAGCGGATTTCGCGGCGTGGTTGTGCCGATGCCGACCTTGCCGTCGTCGCGCACATTCAGTACGGGCACCGGATTTTGGCTCGAATCAAGCGGCCCTACAGAGAGCATGTTGTTACCCTGGTTTGAAGTGCCGATCTCAATCTGCAGGCTGCTTATGGTCTGCAACGAACTGGGATCGATCTTGCTCAGGCGCTGGATGACGAGCGGCACTCCCCCGTCCTGGCCGGCAGAATTCAGGAATGAGAGTTTGCCTCCATAGAGGCTGGTGTCGCCTTGTACCCGCATATCGCCTTCGACCCACAGCAGATCATCGGAAGCGATGGAGGAAGGTGGGTTGCCGCGCAACTTCACCCGAACGTTCTGATCGACGGCTTCAACCGCGCCGGCAACAACGCCAATAGGCTGGCGAACACCGTTGCTCCTGGTCAGGTCGTTCGTGGTCCGTTGCTGAAAACTTCCGGTTTGTAGCGAGGTCTGCGGTGCAAGCCAGCGTACATAGCCGACAGGAATGAGCCACAGCGCCTGAGAGTTATCTTCGGGAAGCGCCTGCTGGGGGATCGAGAGATCGTAGATTTGCGGAGCGCTGGGGTCGAAGTTGGTCAGCGCCTGCAGCGCATCTACGGCATTGCCAGCGAGCGACAATGGATCGCGCTGGTCCGAGGCATTGGTAAATTCGCCGATCACCAATTCGAATGTTTCCTGGATTCGCGAGTTTTGATCGGCCAAATCGCACACCTCAAATCCACTGGCTGGGGGCTGGGTGGCGTCCTCGGTGTATTGCAGCCATATCTTCACCGGCCGGCCGGCTGCGCTATCACCGCTTTTGGTGGGATCGTCAATGGAAGCGTCGTACGTAATATTCTGAAAGAGGCTTGCGGGGATTTTGTAGGGAGCGAGCACCACGATGGGGCGGCCAAAACCGTCCCAGGCGTATCCCGGTTCGAGGAATACATCGACTTGATTGTTTCCTGCGGGAGATGGCTTCTCGATCAGCTGCAGCCCGATCGCGATGCCACAGGTATGAGCTCCGAGGATGTGGCGACCCAGCTGAATGCGGCCATAATCGACCGCAGCCGTGAGGTCGTCCGGCGCAAGATATTGGCCCTGGTAAAAGCTTGGTCGCTCGTCCTGCTCTACCGCCATAGCTGTCTCCTGTTATTGACCCCGGCGTTTGTTTAGCTTCTCGATCTGGCTCTGACTCTGCTTCAGCTGCTCCTGCATTTCGCTTACTTGCGTCTTCAGGGTTTCGATCTGGGTAGTCACATCCGGCTGTGCGGGAGCTGCACCCGTGGTTGGTTGCGGCGCCGCTGTTCCGGGCTGCGAAGTTGAGCTGCTGAAGGTTGACGCCAGACCGAAGAGTCTGGCGAGCGATGGCGGCACCACTGCCTGCGCGAACGGAATAGCAAACTGGTTCAGCATCAGGGTCTGGAGCGGCTGATTCATCTCCGTGGTAGAGAGAAATGGTTGTCCTTTCGCGTCGGACAATCCCAGGCTTGCGAATGCCAAGGTCTGCACATCGACCGTCTGCCCACTCTTGCCCAGTTCTTCGAACAGAAGGTCGGCGAGCACGTGAGACTGTGGAAAAGGACTGGCCACGTTCGTGGCAGTGCTGGCCGCAGCTCCCGCGGCAGCAGCAGCTGGAGGCGCGGTGGAAAATGAGCGGAAAGAGTCATTGACGTTCGCCTCACCAAACGTCGTCTGACGAACCTTCAACGGTTTGCAACAGGCACTGGCCAGCGCTCCGCGCAGATCCTGCACGAATGGAAATACCGAAAGCCAATACGCCAGGTTCGGAAAAGTGGTGGCAAATTTGCGGACATCGAGGTTGCAGATGCTCACGATCTGGCACTGGCCATTCGTCTTGCTCACAGTAATCGTCGCCAGCGGGACGCTTGCATCCTGAACCGGACATGGGCACTGCGGCAGAAAGATGGAGCAGAAGCAATCCTTGATATACTGCGCCAGCACGAATGCAATCTGCAACTTTATGGTTTGCACGTCGGTGCCCTGCTGGCACAAAGCGGCGAGCTCTTGCGGAATCGAGCAGGTATAACCGGGATTGTCGGCGAAGAAATCCAGCAAATTTTGGCGGATAGCACAGCACCAATTCTGTACGTCCGTCGGGTCGTTGCTCGTAGGAGGAGGAGAAATCAGACCCTGCAAAGCAGTGAAGCAGTTGACGAAGCGCTGCACCAGAGCTCCGAGCTGAGTTTTTTGTCTCAGCTGAGGTTGCACCTTGCAGACCTCGAAGCGATAACTCTCGCAAACTACCGTCGGCTGACACTGAGCCGGCGCCGATGAAGACACCGACGATGGGGTCGAACTGCCCGAACATCCGCAGCTGCCGTTGCCGTTACCGTTGCCTTTGCTTGCACTCGAGCCGCCGCAACCACACCCTCCGCTCGAGGACTGACTGCGGCAGCCGCAGGAACTGGAGCCGCCTGATGCACAACGTGAACAGCAAGCCGCGCTTCCGGTATTTTTCAGGGGTACGATTCCGCGCGACATGTTTTCGTCGTAATGAATCGAGAGCACCCACTGTTCGGTGGTTGAGCTGCAGGGATCGGCGCCGCTGGCGGGTTGGGCAGGCTGGCAATTGCTCGGCTGCTTCCGGGTACATTTCTGAATCATGGAGCATATGTCAACGGAAGCGTCGGAGCAGATGACAATATCTTCTCCGCATGGGCTCAGGGCGTAGCCGGACTTCACCGTGACCAAACCGTCGCACGCATTGCACACAACATCCATTCCGCAAACTACGCCCCAACCGATCAGGTAACGGTTGTGCAGTTTGTTTTTTGCGGTGATGTAGTAGTCCAGGCGCTTCAGATCGTCGTCGGTCAACAACTGGCCGGCAAAAAAGCGCGGCCGGCACAAGCACTCGAGACCGCCACAATCAGCGCAGGTGACGGGCGCACAATAGGACGGAGTAGTTTGAGTTGTCGCGCTGCCGCGATTTGCTGCGAGGGGCATATAGTCTCTCCCGTGAAAGCGTTCCCGAGGTTTTGCCGGTTGCGGTCCTTATCCTTATCCTTTCAGCTTGAACCAACTTTCAAACAAACCGCCTTGCAAACCGAATGGATCAGCAGCCGGCGGAGTTTTGGCCACACCCATGTGATCGCCGGTCGGCAACTGCATTCGCAGAAATGGACCGTCAACCGCCTTTCCGTTCAGATCAATCACAAAGTCGCAATGCAGCTTGATCCACACGTCAGCCGACGTTTCCACGTGCCGGAATCCGAGGGAATTGTCGAATAGAAATGCGACTCCCAGGGCATCTCCGGCCGCTACTTCCTGGGCGCTGTTGATGAGCTGCGTTCCCGACAAGGTAAAACTCACAGGAACAACCGAACCGGTCACTGGACAATGGCAGAAGAGGCCGAGTTCCTTATTGCGCTGCGGATCATCCTCGACCCACACCTGGAAAATGTGTTGCCAATCGATGGGATTGGTTCCGACTGGCGAACCACTGACGTGGACGTTTTGGCTGAATCCGATGACTACACCCGGAGTATTGCTGAGAGAAGGGTTCAGCCGTTTGACGGGAATGGCCTTTCCAGTCGAATTGTGCTGCCAGCTCAGCGCGACGATGCGGGTCAGCCCCTTCTCGAGACCCTGACCATCGGCTCCGTCCTGCCCTGGCTGTCCGGCCGGCCCCGTCGGTCCTACGGGACCGGTATCGCCTTTCGGCCCTTTGCTGCCACCGCCTTCCGCGCACAGGCACTGAATGATCTCGGTGAGCGTGGATGTGCTGGGAAGTAGTTTCCTGCCGGTGCGATTGTCGATGCGCGCAACATGACTGTTCTGATCGGCCGCTGGGTCGGCGGGAGGATCAGTCTGATCTTCGAAGCTGTACCCCACGACCCAATTCTTGATCGTCGCGAGCACCAGGCAGTCGGCGATATCACATGAAGGACAGCCATCCAGCGAGTTCCATATGAGACCACAGCACTGCGAGGCAGTGATGTCGATGATTGCCACCCCGCCGTCTGTGGGCGTAGCGAGATCGCCGGTATATGGCACAAACAAGGTGTTCCCTGATACGGTGATCGCAGGAGTCTGACTGTCATTGCCGAGTTCGAGGGCGGCAACAGGCGTAACGGTCGTACCCGCCTGCATGGCGAGCAAGTCCACGGCTTCGAGATAACTCTTGCCGGTGTCCTGTTCGACTATGTAAGCCCAGTGACTGTCGGGAGAAATCACCAGAGCGGCGGGAGGATGGTCAAGCGCGACGGTTGCAACCAGCGCCGGAGTGGCCGGGTTGACCAGATAGAGTTTGCTGTTTGTCTGGTCAACCACAACAAGCAAGTCTCCCGTCGCTGACTGAGCAACCTCCAAATCAGTTACATTTGCGCCGGCAGGCAGAATCGATATGGTGGTGGCCGGAGGCATTGTCAAAACCAGCGCTTGAATCTGATTTCCACTACCACCGCTGTATGCTTTTGATCCGTCTGTGCTGAGCGCAAAAGATTGCTGGTTAACGCCAAACTGCACAAGCGACGTCGGCGCCGCTGGACTTGCCTGCGTGTCGATGTCCGTGCCCCATTGCAGGAGCGCGCCTTGAAGCGTCGTCATCGACAACAGGCGATTGTCAGGCGCGGGAGTGACTTCTAATACGACCGATCCTGGAGTGCTATTCGGGATGTCGATGGGTTCTGCCTGCACCAGCGGAAGTCCCGGCTGAGTAACATCGAGCACGTGGAGCTGATTCGGATCAGCGGCGGCCGCGCCTTCCGCGGCCACATAGACGCGCGTGCCGTCGTTCGACACTGCCAGTGCGAGGCCCTGGGCATTCAGTGCGTGGGAAGAGAGAACGGAGAAATTATTGGTGCTGACCTGATAGACAAAGCCCTGGGGATCGTCGGTCAGAATGTACAGCCGCCGCGTCGCATCGTGATAGGCGACGCTCGAGGCATGCGCCACATTGATGCTGTTGTGCCACGCGAATGTCGGGGATTGCGGTGAGGGCTGGGCCTGCGGTGGATCCACCAAGACGCCGATTTCGTAGGATTCCAGAATGCGGTTGGGAGCGCACTGCGTATCATCGCAGCCACAATCGTCATACAACACCGGAATGGGTTCGGTCGGGCACTCCTTGTAGCAAATGCGGATTTGCAGCGTGTGCGTTGCCGTGTCGTTGTTCTTTTTCAGGGTTTGAATCGGGGCAAGCTGGGTGATGTCGATGCAGTCCTGCTCGGTGACAAGAATATCGTGACCGCAGCAATCGATGGCAAAACCGGGTTGTACGCAGATGTAGCGATCGCGGCAGGCGGGGTTTTCATGCTGCGTAACCTTGAGCCCGCAGACCACGCCCGAACCGTGCAAACGTTGCGCGTGCAGCCGCAGCTTGTCAACGTAATACGCCTGCTCCTGGCGAAAATCGCGCTCCACCAGAAGCTTCCCGGTGAAGTAATGATTGCGGGTAAAGGGCTCTATTTCGCATTCCGGGCACGAGGCCGTCGGTTGTTTTGTCAGAGGCATGTCGTTTCCCCTTACGGCTAATCTAGTTTGCTTCCCTCGCCGATCCGAGAATTGCGGCCGATCGCGAACGAGGGGCCACCCTGCAATGGCGCACCGCTTAAGATTGAGTCCTTGCCAAGTCCCTGTCCCAACTTGTATCCGGAGGGATAGCGGCCCACAACGGAATCGAGGCCGATCATCGATTGAAAGCCGATTCTCATTCGCGGCGACACATACTCAATCTGGTACTGGGTATGCGCGGGCTTCTCCGCTTCCAGTAAATTGATCAGCCCTCTTTTCTTTTGATCAGACGCGCCGATCGCGGCTGGCACGAACACCGTGAACTTGTTGGCATAAACCAGAAATGGATCGTGAAATGGATCGGGCGTGGTGATCAGCAGGGTTGTACCGAGCTGAGCGTTATTGCTCAGCTGGCTGCGATTTACGATGCGCTTGCCCCACAGCAGAGCATCGTCACCGAGGCGGCCTTGTCCCAGAAACAACCAGCGCCGTAGCTGATAGTTCTCGAGAATCAGGTCCGGCGGCCGCCACGCACACGTCTTCGCGGGTATAGAGCAATTCCAGGGCTTGGGCACACAGGTGGTTTTGGGCGCATCATTGGGGCAGCACACCTGGTCGGGCTCTATGCCCAAGAACATCAGCAATTGCTTCCACAGAGCGAAGCGGGTACCGCGGATCGCCAGCAACTTGCCGGCGCCCTTCAACATCAGGCGGCGCTGCCTCAGCGGCGTTTGCCGGTCGAGGCTGACTCCGATCCAGGATGCCAGCCAGGTAAGGAAATCGATGGTGCCGGGCACCAGCGGCTTGGCGGGCGTGGAAAGCGGATCGAAGTAGCACGCCTGGTTGTCGATTCTTCTCTCAACGCTGCGCAGAGCAGTGTCGAAGATACTCAAGAAGCGGTCCGTGAAAGCCGCGCCGTTCGGGTCTTCGGCAAAAACTGCCGGCAGGAAACGCCGCAGGCTGATCCGCGGGAACTCGACCCGGATGCTGGCAAAGCGGGGGGTTGTGCTGCCGTTGCTGCTGAGCAGAACGCGAAGCCACAGATAGCGCCCTGGACCGCTGAAAATCAATCCTTCCCACTCTCCGCTCAATGACGAGACTGAGGCATTGGTTTGCCACACCGAATCGGGCAGAGCCTGGACCTGGTCGAAGGGCAGCGCGATTTCGCTGGTGTAGGTCGAAATGTAAATCGCAGTTTTTCGCGGCAACTCGCCGCGCAGAACGATGCGGTGCCACTGGCAGCGGTAGAACTGGCTATCGAGAGCCTGACTCCAGTAAGTTCCGCTGCTGTTGAACGCGAGCGGTGGATCGGATGGCGGCGACGACAGGGAGTTTCCTCCGCTATCGAAAACACCGGTGCCGATAAGGGGGTTGCACAGGCTGCTCAAGTTGAGATCGCCGCGGGCGTCAACCGGGAAACTGAGCCGCGGAAAATTCCCTGCGATCTCTTCGGGACGCGAGGCTGTGCCCAGCGCTTTCCCGTCTTTGTCGGAGATGGAGACGGTAGTTTGTCCCTGGCTGATCGAGTAAAGCCGGTTGCGGCAATCGAAGGTGATCCATCTGACATCACCGAATCCGGCGAGAAAGCCTTCGTACCTTCCGCTGGGATGAAAGCGGTGTATGGCGCCGTTCGCAGGATCGCTGACATATACATGACCTCGATCGTCGAAAGCGATGGCGTAAGGCTGCCAGGTATTGGTCAGACCGGCGGATGCCGGAGGCGTCCATATGCTGCGCAGGACAAATCCATAGAGACTGAAAACGAGGAGCCGATGATTGCCAGTGTCACAAATGAAAAAGTTGCCGGTGCAAATACCGATACCATGCGGGCCCTGCACCTTGCGCGGCGCGCTGCCGACGCCTCCGATACACGGCACGGTAAGAAATTGGCAGCCGCAACCATCAAAACGCTTGAGTAGTCCGGCCTGACAGTCGAGCAGATAGATACTTTGATCGGCGGCGACAGCGACGTTACCGGGTGGGACTAATCCGCCGAAGCTCCCGCTGGGCTCAGTCAAAATCCGTCCGCTGCCGGGAATGACGAGCAGGCCGAGGCGATCGTCAGTGATGGCAACCTTGTCGAGGTCGGCGGCTTGCCATCCCACACGGCCGTTCAACAGCCAGAAGGTGGGATCGTTGGGCGGCTGCGGCGCAACCGGCAGCTGCCAGAACGGATTGACGATAGCAGTCGTCATGGTTGTCTGCGCGAAGGCAATATCTCCTCAGTCGAATGAATAAGTGACCGACACCTGGTGCGAGATTGAGTAAAGCAATGCTGCCGGCTTGATCGGCACATCCTGACATTGCGGGTACTGTTGTTTGTCGAGAGTGATCAGGACCTGCTCGACGTGATCGACTCCGGGAACGTTGAATATCTGCTGATAGACACGCGAAAAAATAATCGACTTTCCGAAGGGCCAACCGGTGCCGTCATCTCCCCCGGTCAGCGGATGGAAATACGTGAGCAGCGCGGTTTGAATCGCGTCGGTCACTTCGGCAAGATCGGCCGAGTTCTGCGCAACGACCTGAGCATTGATCTGCACCTGCTGATACGTGGGAGGAACGACGTAAACTTCGGTGGTCAGAAGACGCCGCACGTTTAAATAAGCGCAAACCGTGCGCAACATGCCGGAGCTTGGCATCGGCTTGGGATCGGTTGACTGCGGAACAATGACAACCGTGACCACGCCCGGTACGCTGACACCCGGAAACGACGGGTGGGTCAGGGGCATGGCGTAAGCGCGCGCGACATTGCTTGACTGCTTCGCCAGGTATTCAAAATCATCGTTGGTCACCGCGCGGTCTCTACTTTGTAAGGCAAGTGGGGCCCGCAGCTTCGCGTCGTCCAGAGTTTCCTCGTCGGTGCCCCCAAACGCGGCAAACAGATTCGTGACTTTGCTGGCGTCAATCCCGGTAACGGAATTCACCATCGTGGTCAGGGCATTAGCGGTGACATTCCCCGCCGAGCCCCCTCCCCAGCGATAAGTCCGGGCGACCACATTGTTGTTGGGGTTGTTCGCATTGGCCACGGGAATCGCGCCATTGGTGCCGTCTCCAAAACGGATTCCGCCCGTAGTGCGATCAAGTACGTAAACTTCGTCGTTCGATCCGAAACCGAAAAAGCCCTGCACCTCGGTCCAATCTTCGAAACCTTCGCCCTGATCGACCTGCAATTCCAGAGTTCCATCCAGGACGGGGCTCTTTGACAGCTGAAAGGTCTGGTTAGGAAGACCCGTGCTGCCTCCCAGAACTTCATCGGTTACGGTCTGCGCCTGGGTGGCCGTAACCGTATTCGTACGGACCGCGAGAAGCACCGGTTGTTGTTCGTAATTACCGCTGGTGATCAGGGCGCGAATCCAATACAAAGGCTGGGTGACGTCGCCGAAGGTTCCCGGCTGCATCGACCCACTGGCCGGAGTCTTCAGATAAACGTGGCCCGACCGCTGGAACGAGAGAGTTTCATCCTTCAGAAGCTGCAGCGTGTACCAACCGGCGCCGCTCCAGTACTGCCAGGTCAGGTTGGCGGACGGAAACACCTGTGTATCGGGCAGGCTGCAGTCGCCGCTGGTGGTCGAGGATCCCTGCTCCGCCAGCCAGAAGTCGAGGTTCAGTTCAATCTGCGGCGGGAATGCGCCGGAGTACTGGAAGCCGAGCATGAGGGCGGCATCTTTCCCCGGCTCGACCCCAAAAGGCTGAAAGGTGCTCTGCGCGTCCTGATTCGCATCGGTCTCATCGTTGAAGGAAAAACCGTCGTAAGCGATGACCGCGGCCAGCGCGGCGGTGAGTGCATAAATGGCGCGCTCCGTCTCGAAAATGAGCGGCTGGCCTCCATCGGGCGCCGGCGCCGAAACCTGAGTGTGGAGAGGAACGATTACGTATGGGGAAGAATTAGTCGCGACGACTGGAAATGTGATCTCCGCCTGTGCCGGTTCGGCCGGATTGAGTTCGATGCCGATGAGTTCGAGGAACTTCAGATAGTTCAGGTCCGGGACTTTGCTCATGCGGTAGATGAGCATTTCCGTGAGCCATGAGAAAACCTGCACCAGGGTGATCCCGGGATCGCTGTCATTGACGTCGGTCCACACCGGCGCCCACTCCGGCGTATAACGCGCGATGCGGGTCCGCGCCTCGGCGACAATGTCGTCAAAGGTACGGTCGTCAATTACCGGCAGCTCGGCTTCCAGCGGCATATGCTAAGTGGCCTCATTGATGTAAAACGGGTAAACCAAATTTCCAATGGCGTTGTTGGCGCGAATGCGATAGTTGATTCGGATCAGCAGCAGGTTCGGCTGATCGTCAGAGGAGTCGGCGCTGATATCGAGCACATCGATGCGGCGTTCGTAATTGGTCAAGGCTTCGCGGACCTGCTGCACTACCGCGCTGCGGGTCCTGGCGTCGTTAATTCCGAAAACCAGGTCGTGAATGCCGCAGCCGAAATCGGGCAACATGACCCGCTCGCCCTTTGCGGTGCTGAGGATCAGGTAGATCGACTCTTCGACCCGCTGCTCATACGGCGATCGTGCGATGGCCCCGCCGGGAGTGACTTGCAGCGGGAACTTCCATCCCACGCCGAGAAAGGCGCGCGTAATTGGTTGCGTGCTGGTCATGGGCTCACCATGATCGTAGCGCTCGTGTGACCGGAGAGGCCGCGTTTGCTGACTCCGGTCATATAAAGATCGTTCTTGCCTGGGGTCAGAGCGGCCGCAAATGCCGGAGTCATGGTGACGACGACCGTCAAAACCGATGTGCTCCAGTCTCCGCCCGAAGGAGCGACAGTGACGCCACCAGGGATGCCGTTGGTCAAATCCGTATGCTGGCCGAGCGTTTCATTGATCAGCGTGAGAACCCACTCCAGGGGATGTTGCGCAGTGAGGGTGAAAGTAATCACCACCGGCGTCGGCGTAGGCGGAGGCGTAATCTTGAACGGAAATGACGGTGGCGCGGCGACGACGATGGGCTTTACCAGATCGGTCAACTCGGGTGCCAGCGGCGCGGCTTGCGATCCTGCAGGAATCGGGGCGGGAGTGCTCTGGTCGTTGACGGGATGAGATTCCGTCATGACCAGCGGAAGGCCGGTGAGGGTCTGGTTGAAGTCGGTGACCAGAATCGCTTTCCGCCCATCGATCGTGGTGGCATTCAGCCCCATCGACTTCAGCACGTAACCCACGCACGGCAGCGGCAAGAAGGGGCACGCCAGCGTTCCTGCGTCTCCCTCGGCGCAGACAAATCCACCGTCAATCTGCCACTTGGGACTGGTGGGAACAGTCGTGCCCTTGCCCGTGTGCGGGCAAAAGATTTGCGCGTTGGTGGTAAGGAGCTGTGGCATCGTCTCTCTCAGGAAATCTGCACCGTCCCATTGCTCATGGTGATCATGCGTCCGCCTCCGCTGAGCGTGATCGATTTCTGCACATCGTTCAGGGTCACGCTTTGATTGCCCTTGGTCTGCAGGGTCATGGTCTGTCCGGACGAAGTATCGTCAAGCGTGATCTTGTGACCGGAGCTGGACTGCAACACGACTTTCTTGTTTTTGTCGCCATCCTCGAAGCGCAAAGTGTGGCCGCCTGGGGTGAGAATGATCCGGTTCTTCGGGTCGCTCTCCGGCGGTGTGTCCACTCCGTTCCACAAGAACCCGACGATGTACGGATGGTTGATATCACCCTGCTCGAAGGAGACGAGCACTTCATCGTTCACTTCGGGCATGAAGAACGCGCCACGATTTTTTCCCGCAAGCGGTGCCGCTACGGGCGCGAGCATGCTCTTTGGACTGCCGGGAAGATGGGGGAACTCCAACTGCAGGCGCCCCTGGCCGCCGTCGTCCTGCAGGCTGCGGACAATCCCGATGGCTACGCCCGATACACGCTTCACTGGCTCTGCCCTCCCTGGCTCTGATTTTCGCGCCGCGCATTCATCTGCGTGGTGTAACCATTCGCACCGACGGAATGCGTGGTTTGGGTTATGAAATAATTGCCCCCGAATCGCGACCCGACGCCGTCAATGACCAGGTTGCGGCCGGCGCGCAAGTCGGGCAGTCCTACCGTGGTGATGGAAGCAGTCACCATATCGCGAAACTGGTTCGACAGAATGTCGCGAGCTCGCTTGTCGGCCTGCGCCTGCGTGAAAACGGGTTCGCTGACCACTTCCTCGGTTTGCGGATCGCACACCGTCAGCAAATCCTTGAGATCCTGGTTGAAGTTGAAATCGGAATCGGTGAGACTCGCCTTGCCCTCAATTACCTGCTTGGTGTCGCGGTTCCAGCCGCGCACGGTGACGGACTTGATCTGATTTGCAGTCGTCAGCGTCGGTTGAAATTCCATGAGCGATTTCCCCCATCCCACCTGGACTGTCGCCTGTCTCAACCCCGTGCCGTTCGAAGGCCCAAAGTAAATCTGCGCGGGAGTCAACACCTGGCCGCGGTCATTCGTCACTTCCTCCTGCAGCAAAAGGACGTAACCGTGCCTGCGTGCCAGGGACATCAGGAAATCGAGATCAGTCTGTGAATCCTGAATCAGATACGGAATGGGTTGTTCCTTACTGGCATTCGAGCTGTCGGGCGCCACCTTCAATGAGGTCTGGGTGGCGGTATTGGTAAGGGTGAATCCCTTGGCGATGTCGCTGGCAGTCTTGTTCTCGAACACCTGGGTATGCTTGTCTCCGCGGAAGCGGTGCAGCAAATTCAGCGCTCCCACCGTGAGCGTCGGGCCGCCGCTCGAGGGGAAATTCGGCTGCAGGGTGGTGAAAATTCCGTTCATCATGAGCTGCAGCTTGCCCACGTAACCCATGTAGAGCTCCACTTTCTTGTTGCAGGGATCGAACAGGCGCTGCATAACGCTTTCGTTGGAACTGCCCTGCAAACTCTCCGGAGTTTCCGACCCCACATACTTGTAAGCTCGCTTGTCCGGGTCCCAATTGTTGACCGTGATCTGGAAGCCATCGATGGCATCGACGTCGTCGTGATAAGTAACCTCCCTCACGTCGCGTAGCACGTCGCGCGGAAGGCCGACACCCTCGATGCGCACCTCGAACTGCGGAACGTAGAATCCCCCCTGATCGAGAGATTCTTGCGTCATTGTGTAAGTCGCCATGAACCGGTTATCCAATCGGTGGAACGGTTAAAAATGTCCCGGGCACCAGCCGCCGCGGGTCTTCGATATTGTTGGCATCGGCGATCAGCCTCCATTGACCGGGCCGACGGTAGTGCTCTCCCGCCAGCGCGGAAAGCGTCTCGCTGGATTGCAGCACGTGCACCTGCGTGCGGTCGGGAGAATTCAGATTCAGCCTGGCCAGCTGCTCGTCCAGGGTCTTGTATTCCTTGAGGCTCACCGACAGCGTCGCGCGTAGCGGCACGCCTTCAGGGCTGAACAGGGTGTACTGGTGGCGAACGCTCTCCACGATGCACTTGAAGGAGTTGCGCTTTTGATTGCCGAAGTTCTCGGAGATGTCCGTTCCCGGAAACTTGTTGTTCCAGATAAATTCGCAGATTGGGGGTGCGTGGCTGCCGGGTTCGATTTTCACCAGTTGATAAATCTGGTCGCTGTACTCGGTGACGCTTTTTGCTCCCGTACCCATGCCGCTTTCGGTCGAATCAAAAAAAAGGTCGATGGAGAGAGTTTCGTTTTGTCCGCGGACAAACTGGATCAGCGGGGAATCGAGGCCGGGAATCGGGATCTCGGCGACCTGAACTCCTTTGTTGAAAGCCAGCTGGTTGGGATTGAACTGAACGGCGATGAATTCCATCTCGCCGCTGAACCAGGTGACCACCAGCATCGCTTGTTGAAGTGGTTGCACTCGGACTACTCCTCCCGTTCCTGAACATCGCGAGCGCCGCTGGTGATGCGGCGGTCTTTTCGCAGTTTCTCTTCGCGCATTCGCTCGGCCCGCATCAGGGTCATCAGCGGATGCAGAATCTTCTGCTCCAGCACGGGCGCCGAGAGCATGGTGTCGGTGTTCATGGTCTGTGCTGTGAGGAACGCGTCCTTAACCCGCACTTTCATTGCTACACCGCCAAATTGACAGCCGCGCTGACGCCAGCCGCCGCATATCCAACACCCGGCACCTGATAAATGCCTTCGTGTGCGATCTCAATGGACTCGATGGCTACGCTGCTTTGCGTGGCATTGAGCGAGGGGCCGGTATAACGAGTCGGCAACCCGCGGCGGAAATTCCAGATGCGCGCCGGAAGGTGCAGATCGTTCATAAGCACGATCAAACCGTCGCGCCGTTTGCCCTGTCCGGTGACGAAGCCGTAATGCCAATCCCAGAGCGCCGACCCAGCGCCCATGCCTTTTTTCAAGGTGATCTTGGACCAGTTCACCGTCTTCGGAAAATAGAGCGATTCACCGTTGCGCCCGCCCTCGTGGTATTCCTCCACATCCAGCGACATCTCCAGGCCGCCGCATTCGCTGAAGCCTCCCAAGGCCACATCGAACACTGCTGTCGTAAGCGCGCTCATCGCCAGCGAGCTGCTGGTGTCAATGAGCGTGATCAAGAAGTTGTGCGAGAGCAGAGGATCTGTCCGCACGCCTACGCTGCGCGCCAAAGCCATTACTGCACCCTCGAATTTGAATTCAATTCCGTTACTTCGAGCTCATTTGTGGTCTGGCCCACGCGCACCACCACAAACTCAAAAGGATTGATCGGAGCTACTCCCACTATTGCTACCAGTTGGCCTTCATCCTGCAGCGCGGGCGGAGTCGTGGTCTGGTCGCAGCGAACGAAGAAAGCGGCATCGGATGTGGCGCCGGCCAGCGCTCCCTTCTGCCACAGCGAAAGCAGGAAGCTGGTAAGCGAAAGTCGCAGCTTGGCCTGGGTCATCTGATCGTTCGGCTCGAAGACGGCCCATTGCGAGGATTGATAGATGGCATCTTCGATCATGATCATGAGGCGGCGGATGTTGATGAACCGCCAGTCGGAGTCGCTGCTCACAGTGCGCGCGCCAAAAATACGAATGCCGCGGCCGGCAAGAGTACGAATGGCATTGATACCAAGCGGATTGAGCACGCCATGCTGCCCCGCATCCACGGGAACGGTCACATCCTGCACCCATGACAATTCGGCGTTCGCCGGAGCTTTGTGCACGCCGATGGCGAGATCGGTGCGAGCGTACTGGCCGACGACATGGCCGCTGGGCGGTATGTCGCGGGTGAGCGAATTCGGCGTGCGCAGCGGATCCACCACCCGCAGCCAGGGAAAATAAAATGCTGCATAAGTGGAATCAAACTGCGTGCGCCAGGATTGGACCGCGGAGATGCCAAGCCTTGGATCGCGCACCGTACTGATGGGCGGATCGAGCACGGCCACGCGGCTCATCGTCTGCTCACACTGCTCAATCATGGCCGACTGCACGCGGTAAATATCGGCGTCGCTGAAAACCGGAGGCTGCTCCAGGTCCGTAAGCGGGGCCGGGGGTGCAGCCGGCGGCTGTGTGGTTGGCAGACACGGATCGGGCACACAGGGCGGCAAAGGCTGCGTCGGAGGCACGACGATGGGTTGCACCTGAATGTCGGGCACCGCCAGGATCGAGACTTCGTCAATCTGCTCGAGCGCACGGATCCCGCGGGTTTTGCTTTTCTTGACCAGATCGCTGTCGAGCGCATCCGTGGGCTCTCCCATGAAGTCGTAGGCAGTCAGCAGCCGCAGGCCCTCGCGGCCGCCGATGAGTGCCGTGTCGTCCGAAGGCAACTGCATTTGTTCCAGAGGACGGAAAATATCGTCCGAGTCCGGAACGAATTCGGGCCGCAGTTCATCAATCGCCAAGGGTTGTGGGGGAGGCGGAAGTAACTGTTGCTGCGCTTGTGTGTCTGTCGGAATCTGCAATGGCGCAAGCACGCTGGGGCCGTATTGAGGATGTTCGGATATCAGCGAAAGCCCGGTATAGAGGCCGATGGGGACGCCTAGTTGTTCCACGATGATGGTGTACTCGACGCTCTCGACCAGTACAGGCTGGCTGGGCACGAAGTTGAGAGGCGAGGTGTCGTAGGGAAGCCGGAGATCTGGTTGCAGCGGAATCCATACCAGATATTTTTTAGAATCTGGTGAGGCGGCGGCGAAGGCCTGGGTCGAATCGGTAGAGGCAACAACCCGAAGCACCGGAGGCTGGCCTGGTTGCGTAAGGCGCACCAGGGTGCAGCGCGCCAAACCGGTAAGGCTCTGGACCTGAAGCCGCTCGGGATGAGTTTTGTCCAGCCACCCCGTGGTCTGGCTCTGGTGGATCTCACGCAAAGATACGGTCAGATCATTGCCCCAGACTCCCGGACTCGAAGCCCGAACGTTCCACACGCTCCGGCCCGGAAGCGTGCTGGAAATTTCCAGACCGGCGCACGCAGCGCCGCCTGAAGGATCGTTCGAAGCCACGCGCACCACCCAGCAGCGGGCGCCGCCGTTTTCGAAGAAGGCGCGGACGGCGTAAGCCAAGAAGGCATTGCCGTTGAATCCGCCGAATTGCGCCTGAAACTGCCGCCACGATTCAACCGGTATGGGAGTATCGACCAGCCCGCGCGGCGCCAGTCCGACAAAACCCGCCACGTCGGTACGAAGGGCGGTGATGCCGGGCGGGCTCGCGTCCACGCGTTGGTAATAAACTCCGGGAGTGACGTAAGCAGACAAATGCGTGCTCCGTTGATTCCTCAGTCTTCGAGAGTCAGGCCTTCGTGGACCAATTCAACCGATTCCACCGCAACTTCATTCGCGGTGGCATTGAAGGTGGGGGCTTCAATTTTCTTGATCCACATGTTTTCAAGGCTCCAACGCATGACGTCCTGGCGCTGCTCGTCCATCAGAATGACGGAGCCATTGCGCCGGTCGGAGATGCCGTTGACGATGTTCTTGTACCAGTCCCACAGCTCCGTATTGGTGGTGTAACCGCGCTTGAAGGTGACATTCGGGTAAGTCTGCAAGCCGATGAGCTTGCGGACCGAGCGCGGCAGGTCCGTGCCTTCGCGGTAGTCGATCGAATTGCCATCGGCCGCCAGCCCGCTGCACTCGCGGAAGCTGCCGACCGTGAGGCCGTCGATCTCCAGGCGGAAGTTAAATGTGCGAAACGGATCTACGCGTGTACCTGTTGGCATCTGGATTCCTCCTGCTAGCTATTGGCGTTGGCCGTCCACAGCCCAATGCGGATGATCACAAACTCAGCCGGCTTGACTGGGGCGATGCCGATCACGACGATCAGCCGTCCGTTGTCGATATCGGTCTGGGTCATGGTGGTGCGGTCGCATTTCACGAAGTAAGCTTCTTCGGGCTTAGTACCTTCGAGCGCGCCGTTGCGCCACACCGTAGTCAGGAAATTGCCAATGGTGCGCCGCACCCGCGCCCACAGCGGTTCCGCGTTGGGCTCGAATACGACCCATTGCAGGCCTTCGTTGAGCGACTTCTCGATGAAAATCGTCAGGCGGCGCACGTTGACATACTTCCAGTCGTTGTCGCTGGTGATGACGCGGCCGCCCCAGATGCGGATGCCGCGATCGTTATTGCGGAAGTCGCGAATTACATTGATGTTGACCGGATAAGGATTCAAGACATCCTGTTCCGGCTTGTTGATGATGCGCTGCAAGCCGATGATGCCGTTGACTACCTCGTTGGCCGGGGCTTTGTGGACTCCGCGATCGACGTCGGTGCGCGCATAAACTCCCAGCACGTGGCCGGAAGGCGGCAGCGGATAGTTGGCGATGTTCGCCAGGTTGACGGGGAACGGGTCTTCGATCAGGATCCACGGGTGATAGAGCGCCGCATACTTGGTGTCGAACTGCTGGCGCTGCTGCTGCACATCGGCGATGGAATCGTTCGAGGGTTCCCACACCTGCTCCGGTACGGGACCATCCAGCACCGCGAAGCAGTACTGATTGTTCTCGCAAAAATCGATGAGCGCTCCCTGCATGGTGGCGCTGGTGCGGCCGGGCACGGCGATGATGCTCACCTCATCGATATTGACAAAGGAGTAGAGGCCGGTGCGAAGCTCCGGATCCACGTTGTCGTCGCCCATGTAGATGATGTCGCTAAGCGTGTCAACGGAATCGTTTCCGTCTTCGAGCGCCTGGCGGGCGGGACGGGTGCGCCCGTTTGGCAAAACGTCAACCAGAGTTTCGGGCCCAAGCCTGATTTCCTCGGTATCCGCACCCAGATCTTCCACCCGTACGTACCACGACTGGCCCTCTGGGCGCCGGTCTTCGATACGAAGTGGGCCATTGACGTAGCCGATAATCGTCTGGAAGTAGTGGCTGTGGCGTGAATCCATAGACAGATTGCGGAAGACTTCGGAGTCCAGAATCTGTTCGCTGCGGCTGGGCAGCGAGGGATCGGGGGGATGCATGAGGAGCACGGTAATCTTGAATTCGCGCGAGCGTACGCCGAGTCTGGTGCTGGCAGCTACGGCGTTGGACTGGGCCGTCAACTGCGCGCCGGTGAGCCCGGTTCCATCGAGAGTCAGGGTGTAGTTGCTGGTGCGGTCCACCGCAATCACTTTCTGCAACGGGCCGACGCTCGCATCGCCGTTCAACGGATCGAGAAATTCGAGCACCGTTCCGACTTCGACGCCCGCAACCGAAGCGAGGCGTATGTGAGTCGGGTTGACTACGGTGGCGAGCTGAGTGCGCGAAACCAGCCCGGGTGATTCGTCTTCAACGGAAATGCGCAGTCGATTGCCCCAGTCGCCGGCATCGATGGCCTGCACCTCGATCAGGGGTGAGCGGGCCACCACTTCCGAGCCGGCGGCATGCGCTCGTTCAAGCGCAGGCGTAGCAGGGGCGGGCATGCTAAGCCCGATCTCCGCCGGATGGATCGTAGGAAGATCGACGATCCCATGAAAGAAGACTTCTCCTGTCGGCGTAGTTACGCGCAAAGTCTGCAAGGGCGCGACTCCGTAGTGGGTCCCGTCAGTGATCACCCATTGCGTCGAGTCGGCGGCGACGGGCAGCGCGAGCGTGGTGGGCGGAGCCGGATTGGTAGTATCCACCAGCGGAGCAGCCTGGCGTCTCACCGCCGTACCCGTGGCGTGGGTGACAATCAGTGGATGATCGATCAAAACAATGCCTGCGTCGGGCGAGGTTGTAGCCTGTTCGGGCAATCCCACGATCGTTGCGTACTCTTCGTCAACGCCGCTGTCGATCCGGATGAGGTCGTTCACGTTCAAGCTGATGCGATTGTCCACAGAAATGACCAGCGAACCCGCCGGAGCTGCGGCGGTAAGAGTCTTCAGGCTGAAGGCCGGAGTTACGATCACCGCGGGAGGTACAGTGTGGGTGTTTGCCAGGTTCGTGGTGAGGGTGACAACGTTGCCGGCGATGGATTGCACGGCTTTGGTTTCCTGATTGGATCCGGGATCGATGATCAGCTGATCGCCTGTACTCAGTCCCGCCGCGCTATCCAGAGTGATGCTGTTGGTCGCGCTGGTAGCGGTGGCCGTGAGATGGCGGTCGTCGTCGCTTAAATCCACTTTCTCGACGATGCTGGCAGCCGGATAGGGCAGGAAGGCGCCCGGCGTGACTTCGATTTCAGCAATCGCACCGATGCGGCGAATTTCATCCGCGTTTGTGATTGAGGAGTGGATGCGGACCAAGTGTGTGCTGTCAGTAAAACCGACATTCGTGCTCGGAAAGACGAGAGAATCACCGGCGCCTGCTGGAAGCGATAATGTTGATGGAGTTCCAGTCGCGGTAAGGATGACGGGTTGAACTGCCGCCGCCGCAGGGTAAGACATGGCGAGTGATCCATCGAGCACGACGGTTGCGCTTTGCGGACCGGCAATCACTTGAGCGACAAGGTGGTATTCACCGTTGGCGCCTCCAAGCTGAATCACGGTGCCGACGATCATCTTGGCGACATCGGCCGCGGCGCTGAACGTGAGTTCGAGTTCCATGGCGCCTGCCGCAGCCGCGGTGGTCAGCGTAACCGTTCCTCCGTAAGTTCCATCTGCAGCCTCTGTAAGCTCGGCCACTGCATCGCCCGATGCGTGTGACAGGGAGAGAGAAAACGCGAGCGGCAGCAGCATGTTGGCGGGCGCGGTGTTGATCGAGTCCACCATCCGATACTCGGCAAGACTCCCGTCGCCGATTCGGATCCAATCGGTGCCTGCAGTCAAGCCGGCGCTGTTGAGAACGAACAGCAATGGCGGATCGGGAACGGTGCCTGTATCTTCGCCCGCCGGCCGCAGCAACACGGTCTCGGGTGAACCCAGGGAACCGCGGTCAAAGAGCTGGTCAGAGGCATAGATCGCGCCGTTCACGTCAAGCACGCGCGTGACATAAACCCGCTGCCCTTCATTCTGAAAAAATCCCTCGACAGCGTGCGGCAGGAAGCAATGCGGTCCCACGGCGTTTGAGAAATCCTGCAGGCGCAGTCGTTCGCCGAACCATCGCCTGTATTCCCCGTAGCTGGTAATCAGAATGGGAACGTTCACCGGACCACGCTCGGTGACGCCCAGCATTCCAGCGGTGCTGGTGCTTACGCCTTCGATTGGCTTGTTACCGGTATCGATTTCTTCTACGTACACACCCGGCGAAAGGTATTCAGGCATGATTTTTCTCCTGCGTCAGATTCACACCGCTCTGATCAGCTATAGATAAAGTCAACGCGGCTTTCTCCATTCGAATAATCCGGACTGTAAGTAATGGGCAGATCGGGGTGGGTGCCGTCATGCGCGTTCAAAGCGCATTGAGCAACCCGGCTGATGGGCGGCAAACGAAAGAATCCCTGCGCATCGCTGGTCGTGGTGAAGTAGCTGGCGGTCTGATAATCCACTGTGGCCCCGTTCTGCACTGACACGATTGGCGCTGACCCCAGATTGCCGATCCCGTTGACGAACAGACAGACATCTCCCACAGCCGCATCGGCGGTAAGTGGAGTGGCAGTGCCGACGTTCGCAAAAGCCACTTTGTGAACGATTGCGCCCTGGCGGTGAGTGCGCCGCAAGGGCGAAACCAGAGTTACCGTGGCCGGCTGAACGTCGGTGCTCGCACCTGCGATCGACTGGATCGCCACGTATTCGGTAACGGCCGGATCGCCCGTATCGATGGCGAGAATATCCGCTGCAGCGATCTGCACACGATCGCTCACGCGCAGTGTGTTCTGGCCCGTGTAGCTGTCCTGCAGCAACTGCTTGTCCGAGCCCGGTGCGCCCTGCAATTTCAGCCCTTGCACGTTGCTGCCGGCAGCCGGATGAGCGGAGTAGAGACCGGGATTCGCCGATACCAGGTCGGGGGCGCTGGGCGGCACGCTCAAATTGGCCGGCGGCGGCGTCCTCCACAATCCGGTCAATGCAATTACAGCGGGCGCGGCCGGCGGCTCCAGGTCGGTTCCGGTGTTGACGGCTACCTGGCCCGCAATCACCGTCGGAAGCCGGTGCAATTGCAGCACCCCCATGTCAGTGGGAGTAAAGCTTCCTGGGAAAGCGGCGTTTTTTGAAATTTTTGGAGTGAGGGAGATTGGAATATACCCATCTGCGCTGATGGTCAGCGGGACGAAGTAATCGTTGTTCGCCAGGTCCGGAAAAGCGCGCCTGGGTATTCCCTCAAAGCCGACCATGCCGCCGGGGGCCACGCGGGGATTGATTCCAGCAAATGGGGATTGATTTGTGATGCTGCCACGCGGTGGGCTGCCGGTAAGCTCGTCCACCAGTTGCGCGCGTAGTAATATCCACGGGCGTAATCCCGGCAGCGTGGGAGTATCCATCGATACCGTGTAAACCACCTCACTCGTATTGAAGGTCTGGAGCGGCATTCAAAACCATCAGCTTTCTTCGACAATTACTCCGTAGTTGGGCACAAGCTCGGCCACCGGCGTCGTGTTTTCAAAGATCTCGGAATCGATTTTCACCAGCGTGACTTCGTAGGACACGGAGAGCTGGTACGGCTGCTCGAGGGCATTCCAGATGCGCGTACTGTCTTCGACGCTCATGGGCTCGAGGCGCGCCCTCAATTCCGTATCTGTGCCGGTAAAGTCACCGGAAAGATCCGCCCCCCTGAACAGTGGGTGCCCGTACAGGCACTGCAGCACTTTGCCGAGAATTCTCTGTTCAATCTCGGCGTTATTGGTGGTGGTTGGGTCAACCACCGGCGTAAACAGATAGTGCAGGCGCAACGGCAAAGGCGGCTGGCGATATAAAGCGGGAGCAATCCGCTCGGGAGGATCGTTCAATCGATCTTCATCGCGCGTGATGCGGTATAGCCAGAGAGAAAGGCCCTGGTCATTTTTCTCGCCCATCTCTTCAGGATTTCGCAGCGAGACGGTCATTGTTCCGCCGCTTCCGGAGTTGAAAAACGCTCGCAGATTGGGATCGTTCTCCAATTGGTCCTGCAGGTAATCGGCCAGCGTCTGGCTGGTGGCGAGCAAGGCGGTATACACGACGCTAGTCTTCCCTCTCCTCTCGAATCACACCAAAGGTGCTTTCGTATTGGCTGATCGCTTCCTGCAAAACTCTGAACAGTTCCTTCGCCGCAAACGGGTGGATGACAATCCTGCTGGTCAGCTTGGCCCTGGTGCTTTCTCCTACGATCTGGCCGAAATCCAGCAGAAATTCGAAAGCGTTGTGCCCGATCTTGAAGCAGTTGGCATAATGTCCCTCAAGATTTCCCGGGTTATCCCACGCCGGTGTGGCGTCGTTCACGAGAACCTCAAATTCCTTCGTTCACGGACATGCACTCAAAACGGCAATCCATACGAGTTGCTGATTTGGCGATGGCAGGTCTAGGCCCATACGCTCTTGTGGATAAGTCTGGAGCGGCAGCAGATTAGTTTCAGCTGATTACGAGAAACGTCAGCGGCCAGAGGAAGCGCAGCAGGCGCGGAGTGTAACAGCACTGGCTTACATTGCACGCAGCCAAGATTCAGTCAGGCGCGGCGAGCAGGCAGCAGACTTGGCATGCGGAGCAATAGCCGACCAGATGAATTGAGAGGTGTCACACGCGAGTTACAGTGCACGTTACAGATCCACGGAGGGATCGACGACTTTTATGCGATGAGAACAGAAGGCGGGGGACTTTGCGACCGAAGCGCGAAGCCTGCCTCAGGAAGAAGCCGATGATGGCGACGACGTGATGATGTGGTATTTGTGCATCTTGCGGTAAAGAGTCATTCTCGACCATCGCAACTCGGCAGCAGCCTTGCTCTTGTTCCACTTGGTGTGCAGAAGGGCGCTTAGCAGTTGCTGTCGCTCATCGACGCCGGCAGACCCGATATCTCCCAACCGCTTACGGAATTGCTCCGGCAAGTCTTCCAGGCCGATCTTTTCGTGAGTGGAGTTGACGAAGCTGGCCTCGAGAACGTTCTTGAGTTCGCGGATATTTCCCGGCCAGTCATAGCTCATCAGGCAATTCCAGGCTTCATTGGTCATTTCCTTCGTGTGCTGGGGGCACTCGTTATTGAACTCGCGAATATAGTGTTGCAGCAGTATGGCAATGTCGTCTTTGCGGTCGCGCAATGCAGGCAAATCGATGCGTGCGACGTTGAGCCGATAATACAGGTCCTGCCTGAACTTGCTCTGCATAACCATATCCTCCAGATTGCGGTTCGTGGCCACCACGAAGCGCACATCGACCTTGATTTGGGACTTGCCACCCAGCCGGTGAAACTCCTTGTTTTCGATGACGCGGAGGAACTTGGCCTGGATGAGCGGCGACATATCGCCGACTTCATCAAGGAAAAGAATGCCTTGATGCGCAGCCTCCAACCAGCCCTGAGTGCGGACGTGCGCCCCGGTAAAGGCGCCCCGCTCGTATCCAAATAGTTCGCTCTCCACCAGAGAATCGGGAATAGCGGCGCAGTTGAGTCGCACCAGGGGCTTGCTTGCCCGTGCGCTCATCTGATGAATTGCCGAAGCCACCAGCTCTTTGCCGGTGCCGGTCTCGCCGGTGATCAACACGTTGCTGTTACTGGCCGCGATCTTAACCAGGCGCGCCTTGATCACCTGCATCGACCGGCTGCAAGCGAGAAACGGGAACTGGCGTTCATCGGTATCCGGCTTACTGCGCTGGGAGCGAACGCGATCGGGCTGGAAATCCGCCAGGCGATATAGCGCTTCGCGCAAGGCATCGGCTTCCTGGGGCCAATGGAAGTAATCATTGACTCCGGCGCGGAAAGCGGCCCTGGCGAATTCTTCGGAGCCCTGGGATACCAGCAGGACCGCCGGGAGCCCAGCTTCCATTTTTCGCAGCCGCAGGATGGTGCTCAACGCAGGTTCGCGACCATTAACTTCGAGGACCAGCAAGGCTGACGGGCCTGCCCGATGCCGCACTGCCTCGTGCACGTCCGCGCACTTGAGGACAGGCCAACTACGCGTGCTGGGTGAAAGCTCATTGCCTACGCCAGCGGAGATTTGCGAGTCAACAAAGAGAATTACGCTGCGCATGTTACTTCTATTTCATGGACGATGTAGTGGCGACGAGTTCGACGAAGCGGGGCCGATTACCGGGGGAACGGTTTTTGCGGAGCTTCCATCGCACACGCTACACTTTGGTTCAGGTTCCGTTCCACGCAACCTGCGATAGAGGAGCGACAGACACTTGCGAGCCCGGTTCGCAAATATCAACCATATGGCCCACAGGCCTGCCAGTGCAGGCATCAGCACTTGAAACAGCGTTCCGCCGCTCGGATCCCCGTAAGCGTGCGCAGGTATTCCCGCCAACAGAAAAAGCGTCACAACGACCACAAGGTCGAGTCGGTTCATTTAGTTTAGCCCCTTAGATCTTTTGTCGATGTGAGTATGGTGCTTTGTGATCAGGGTGAGGAATGTCCACTCGTAAACGTGCGCCTGTCTGTGCAGAGCACACGATTCGTGTGGAAAAGATTGAACGAACTAGCAGAGAAGATTCATGAGAGAATGCGAGGTCCGTATTCCCGGCTTCTGGCGTACTCCGTACACAGTGGCGTCGGGCTCCCACCACACCCTCTGTTCTCTGTGGATCGCTGCGACATGCCCGGCGGGCACGCCGAGGTCCGTCCGAGCTGCAAAGGGAGTAGTGACGTTAACCGGAGTATCGGTCTCGTTGTACGCGGTCTCTGGAGCGTCAACGCGAGGGACTATCAATGAGAGTGAAACGAACAACACCCCCAACACAACAACCGTCAAACGGAAATACTTCAAGGGAAGAACCCCAAGTTGCCAGCATTGTACTCGCCTCGGGATTGTCTGTCAAGGTGGAACAGATCGGCTGGAACAGATCGGCAAGCGACGAGGAAGTCCTTGAAGTGCGCGAAGTGTCTGGTCAGCGCATATTTCCAAAGCCGTTTTTGCGCTTGTGCCTCGCCAAAACTCTGCACAATCGCAGAATCAACGACTTGGAGGAGCATCTGCCCGGCGCGCTTTTCGCTATGATTCCCTGATGTTTGTGCGCCTTCGACATCTGCTCGGCTGGGTCTTCTCCGTCTTTCGCTCCCGAGAAGAACTCCTTCTGGAGAACCTCGCCCTTCGGCAACAACTGCTGGCTCTGAACGCAAAGCGACCTCGCCCTCGACTGAGTTCCGTCGACCGGCTGTTCTGGGTCGTTTTGCGACAAGTTTGCTCAGGCTGGAAGAAATCGTTGATCCTTGTCACCCCGGAGACCGTTGTTCGCTGGCATCGGGCTGGGTTTCGGCTGTACTGGAGCTGGATCTCGCGTGCGAGCCATGCGGTTGGAAGGAAGCCAATCAGCAGGGAAGTGCGCGAGCTAATCTTCCGTATGGTCGCAGAAAACCCAAGCTGGGGAGCACCACGCATTCACGGGGAGCTGCTCAAGTTGGGATTCGACATCTCGGAACGAACGGTTTCTCGTTGGGTCAAGCGTGCAAGCAAGAATCCTGATCCAGCCCAGCTGTGGCTGGCATTCCTTCGCAATCACCGTCAAGCAATCGCTGCCATGGATTTTTTCACCGTGCCCACACTGACCTTCGGTGTTCTGTACTGCTTCTTCGTCATCGGCCACGATCGGCGGAAGATTCTGCACTGCAATGTGACCCGTCAGCCAGACGCCTTGTGGATCGTATTGCAGCTGCGCGAAGCTTGGGGGTACGAACCGCCACACCGGTTTCTGATCTTCGACCGCGATGCCAAGTTCTCTGCTGACGTCATCTCGACCGTCAAACAGAACGGCACAGAACCTGTCCGAACTGCTTTTCGCAGTCCCTGGGCAAAACGGCATCGCCGAGCGTTGGGTCGGAAGTGTGCGTCGCGATTTGCTCGACCACGTGATCGTTCTGAACCAGCGGCACCTGAGAAGACTGCTGAAAAACTACGTCCACTATTACCACGAAGATCGGACTCACCTCGGGCTAGGGAAGGACACGCCCGGAGGCCGAGTTACAGCGCTGGCCCCTCCGAGCGCAGACAAGGTCGTCTCCATGCCACGACTCGGCGGATTGCACCACCGCTACACGGTCGCCGCCTAAATCGCTGCGGGTCGTGGGTCGTGGATCACCTTCCCAGTCTAACGTGTGCTGGGTTTCAGGGAGAATGGCGGCTCCCCAATCCCATCCAGCCTGCCCAATCGCTGCGGCCGCTTCACGCGACTCTGTCCCGGATTTGAATTGACAGCCCGCACTCCTGGAATCACAACGGTCGGTATCCGAAACCGAAAAAGCTTTTAGTTTTGGCGAAGCTCACGCTCCAGAGTCGAGAACCGTGGAGAAGCCGGAACGCGGGCGCATTGTAGTAATTCCTCAGGTTGGAGGACTTCATCATCGATACCAGCGCCACGCCGCTTAGTGTTAGCCGGTCCCCGGCGACGATAGTTCCGTCCTGCTTATGAACCAAAGCAATCTGCTCGCGGGCCCAGCCCGAATTTTTCCTTGCACTCTCCGCTTTGCCATTCAGAACGCCGTTGCATCGCTGCTGCACGGTTGCCTCGATTAGTTTCTCCGGCAGGGAGTATCAGCATGCAGACGAGATCTTCGCGCTTTCAGCTCGGATGGAGTTTTCGGTAAACACAGCCATCACGCCTGACCTTCGAGGAGATTGATGCCCCCCTGATCGTGGCTTTTTTGGATGAACTGGAAAAGCACCGAGGCGTAAGTGTTCGCAGTCGTAATCTGCGCCGACAGCGATTCACTCCTTCTTTCGATACGCGGCTTTCGAGTCGCCTGCCCATTCTGCACAGATCCAGCGTGTGCTCGCCATCCCCAGCAAGCGTTTCACCCGTACCCTGGTCCAGTTCCTCACTCGCCCCGAAGTCGATGCCTTGCTTGCCGCTCCGGATCAGTTCACCTGGTCTGGTCGGCGCGATCACGCCTTTCTGCTCGTGGCGGTACAGACGGGCCTACGCTTATCGGAAATGACCGGTCTCAAACGCGCGGACCTGATCGTTGGGACTGGGGCTCACCTGCGCGTGATCGGCAAGGGCCGCAAAGAACGCTGCACACCTCTTGCCCAATCCACACTCGCTGTATTGAAAGCCTGGCTTCGACAACCGCAACGTGGTGGCGACGACTTGCTCTTTCCCAGCGCTCAGGGTGAACGTCTCAGTGTCCACGGTGTGCAGTACCTGCTGACCAAGCATCGCACGACAGCATCCAAAGTCTGCCCGTCGTTGAAGGAAAAGCGGGTCACCGTTCATCGCCTGAGGCACACGATGGCGATGGACCTTCTACAAGCGGGCGTGGATCGTTCCGTGATTGCATTGTGGCTCGGACATGAGTCGGTGGAGACCACGCAGATTTATTATGCGCAGAAAGTAGATATGTGCAGTGCGTGCCCTAGCCTGCTCATCAGCAAGGCGTGCGCATAGGGGAACTCAACATAAATCTCTCGATTGGCGGAGCTCGGGCCACTCTTGGCATGCTTGATATACCCATGTCCCAGAGGGCTACAAAGAACGGAGCCAGTCAAGAAGATCTTTGTTCTCCTGCCAGCATGGAATCGTTTGGACTGGTGAAGAGTCATTGATTTTCTCAAGCGCCTTCCGTTTCATCTCCAGATTCGCCCTCGCGTAAATCTGGGTTGTTTTGACATCCTCATGGCCGAGGAAGTCGCGGATCATTTCAAGCGAGATTCCGCTCTGCAACAGGTGCATTCCCTTGGTGTGTCGGAGCGTGTGCGGACTCACTATCCGGTTCAGGCTGGGGCGCTTGTTTCGTGCTTTGACGAGATACTTTTGAAGGATGTGGCGGATTCCAGAACGCGAGAATCGTTGCTTGCGCGCGTTCTGGAAAAGAGGCTTATCGAACTGTTCGGGGCGATCGAGATGATGTTCCCGTATGTGATCGCGTAGAAGCTGGGCCGTCTTTCCCATCAAAGGCACTGCTCGCATTTTTCGACCTTTCCCCAATAGGCGGAGCTGCGCGGGCGTATCCAAACGCACGTCGCCAACTGAAAGATCGATCAGCTCTTGAACGCGCGCCCCGGTGTCGTAGAGGACGCTTAACAAAACTGCATCCCTTCGACCGTCCGGGGTTCGGAGGTCTGGCTGCACCAGGATGTCAGCCAGCTCCTCTTTCGAAAGGTATGCGATGGTGGGGCGAGCGTGTCGTCGCAGGGGAATGGCGAGGATTTTTTGACATTGAAGCATATGGGTCGGTTCTTCGGCCTGAACGTACCTGAAGAAAGCATGCAAGGCAGCAAGCCGATGGTTTCGTGTACGAGGAGAAGACTTTCTCTCCCTCTCCAAGTAGTCCAGGAATGTTTCCACCAGTGAAACATCGATTTGTTCGAGACGTAATCTTTCTAGAGCGATTCCCTGTACATCACGGCAGAAGCGCAGGAGAAGAGTGAACACGTCGCGGTATGCCATGATGGTATTCGGGCTGAGATTCCGCTGCGCGGCCAGATAGTGAGTCAAAAAGTTTGTCAGGTGAACGGAGAAGTCGGTGGGCTTCATGGCTCCCTCCGCGGAATGACATCCCCAAAGGCCGCGTCTGCTCGCGCCGTAATCTCTGGGAAGAGTTCGGCAGTTAAATGCTGGTAACGCTGTGTTCCGGAAAGATTCTGATGCCCGAGGTAGGTAGCAAGAAGAGGAAGTTTGGCGTCCAGATCATCACCGCCCCGATACCAGCGTCGTAAGGAGTGGACGGCAAATAGGTGACGATAGTCGTGAATCCGTGGCCCCTTGCCTCGTCCGGCGTGAGCGATTCCACAATGTAGCAGCAGTTTTCGAAAGACTGTGTAAACCGTGCGTAAGCTGAATGGGCCTCCACTGGGTCCCGGAAAGAACATGGCATTGGGCGGGCGATTGTCAAACTGGGCAGCATACTTTCTCAAGCGGTTCACGACAGGCAAGGCAGGTGGTACCAAGCGATCTTTGCGGAACTTTCCTTGGTGGACAGTGATAATGCCTTGGTCTAGATCGACGTCACGAACGCGGAGTTTCAGGACTTCTGTGACACGGAATCCGCATCCATACAGAAGCCGGAAAACCTCCGGCATAATGAGATGCCGTAAAGGCGAACGTGCAGTGGGCTGAAGCGTGTCCACTGCCTGGAAAAACTTTTGAAGCTCTTCGTCGCTCAACATTCGGGGCACGAAAGTCGATGGATTTCGAGCGACTAATGTGCAATCGGGCAGATATGCGGAATAGCCAAGCCGCAACAAAAACCTGGAGAACTGCCGAGTTACGGTGATGCGTTGCGCTTGGGTTTGTGCTCCTTCATGCGCTTTCTTGGCCAGCCACTTCCGCGCGATGGAGGCAGGTAGCTCACAGGTCGTCAATCCTTCCTGCACCAAAAAGCTGTCGAGGTGCCGCAAGATTCGAATCGGCTCACGATACGAGTACCCACAGGCGTGCTTTTCCTGAAGAAATTTCTCAATGAGAGAAGATAGAACGCTTTGAAACGGGGTGGATGCATCAGTTGCCATGATTCACCGCCGTAAGATCCAACGCTACGCTGCGTAAAGCTTCAACATCCGCTTTTGCGTAGATGCGTGTTGATTCCAAACTGGTATGCCCCAAGATCTCCGCAATCGTTGTAAACGGTGTGCCTTTCTCCAGGAGCCGAGTCGCCAGCGTATGGCGAAGAGAATGGATACCCCGTCTTTGTGAACTCCGAAAGGTGATGCCCGACAGGAGGCGCCAATACGTGACAATGTGGTAGAGATGGTTTTCTGTAAAAGGAGAAAATGGCGGTCGCACTTTGAGGAATACCTCTCGGTGGGTAGTTTGAGGCCGACCTGACTTCAAGTAATCGATCAGGGCTTCCCCGACCTCATTCGTCAGAGGCAGGCTCAGCGGCTCATCCGTCTTCGTCTGCGTGATTTTTATTGTTGACTCATCCCAATGAAGGTCCTCCAGTTTCAGCGTGCGAATATCCCCCGCACGCAACCCCAACCGGCAGGCCAGTAAGAGAATGGCGTAATCGCGTTTGCCTTTCGCAGAACTACGATCGACCGCCCCAAGAAGTCCGACCACGAGTTCAGGATGCCAAACTGATGGGATAGTGGCGTCCTTGCGTACACGGATCTTCGGCAGCTGGGCACTGAGGTCTTGCTGCAAAATTCCCCGCATGGTTAGAAACCGGAGAAAACAACGCAGATCTGATACCACTCGCGCAACGCTTTTTGGCTGCAAGTGATCCCGAGTCGAGATGAACTCGGATAAATCCACCGTCTGAATTTCCGTCAGTTTCCGCGCTTTCGTTGAATGGAGAAAATGCAGAAAAAGCGTAAGTTCTGCCGTACGCAGTCGAAGACTCGTCCCTCGAAGGTGTAGTCGATCCGTGCAGTATTGTTCGTAATCTCGAAGTGTGATCTGCATGGCGGGGTGAAGGTGAATAGCCTGTATATCCGCGAGCGCTCGTTCAATACGCCCGTTCTTCGCAAAATCGACAAGCACTTTTAGGCCGAACAACAGATGCCGACGCCAGCCGTTGCCCGGTTCATCCATCGCAGCGCCCCTGACGCCATACTCCTCTAGAAATCGCGCAGCCAAATCCGCAGAAATTTTGTCTTCTAGTTGGTTACGGCGGGAAAATTCGATGAGATGTTCCCAGATCGCGCGATACCGATTTCGCGATCTCCGGCTGTAGCCCAGCCGCTCGATCTCGCTCAAGGCGTTAGCGACAAGTTGACCCAGTTGTAAGTTTTCCGGAAGGGTTTGTTCCATGACGAACCTCCTTTGAATGTGGCAGCTCCATGGCCGCCGAGGAGTTCATCATGAAAGCTTATGTGCTGTGATTCCAAGAGGAATCTGCTGACCGGCAAGGACTTACTGCAGCGACTCTACATAACGCCCCGGTGCACACAATACCGTAAATGTGCTGCAGCACATTTACGTTATCTCGAAGCCACACTCGCAATGAAGGAGCGGGCCCTTGCCAAAACATCACCGTCGCACGGCAGACCGGGGCGCTACCAACCGGGAGACCAACTGCTTGGCTTCCTCAATAGTCTGTAGAGCAGAGAAAACGGGGAAAACTATGTCGGGTGATTGATCGACTCGATTTGCGTTGGGGCCTGCAATTATTGAACGATCGCCAGACCACTCCATATCACTCGACATAGTCAGGAAGGGTAGATAGTGCCGCAGCGAATGCGGCGAGACCTTCTTGGTGATTCCAGCGCGGCGGACGGCATTTTGAAAGACCGCAAAGACGTCGTTGTCGCTGATCGGCTGGTCAGGGTTTTCTCCGGGGAAGAGCCATTGCTTGGGTTTGTTGTGTCGCCAGTACTGTCGCAGGGTCTGCAGCAAAACGGGAGACAACATGACCAGTCGGTCCTTTTGTCCTTTGCCTTGACGGACCGTGATGGTCATGCGCGCCGAGTCGATGTCGTTCACTTGCAAGTGGGCCGCCTCGGAGCGCCGCAAACCTGCCGCGTAGATAGTCATCAACAGGGCGCGGGTCTTGAGGTGCGGAGGCACGGTGAGGATTTTTGCCACCTCTTCGGGGCTGAGAATGGTGGGTAGTCGCTGCTCCATCCGTGGGAAAGGAATCTCCTGCAGTAGGAACGCGCGCTTCAAAGTCTTGGCATAAAAGAATCGCAGCGCACAAACAATCTGGTTATAGCTTGACCACGCCAGCTTTTTTTCCTGAATCAGAAACAGTTGGTACTGACGAATATCCTCGGCTCCGAGTTGATCGGGCGAACGATGAAAATGTTTAGCGAACTCGGCGACGTGCCGGAGGTACAATCGAATGGTTTTAGAAGAGTAGTTTCGCCGCTGGAGTTCTTCCAGCATGCGCTGTCGAAGTGGGGTCGTCATAACGCCTCCTAAGCGTGATAACCCCACTTTATACTTCTGACACACTACGGTTTTTCTGCCGCAAAGCGGCTTCGTTCAACGTCCTTTATAATATCGTTCACTATCCCGATGAAGAGCCCCGAGAAGACGAGACCGTAGCTAATGGGCAAGCACATGGGCGACAGTCGGAATATCGCCCGCAATCGCATTAGTAAACACTGGCCGACTACTCGTTACTTAATGGCACTCCAGGCCGGTACGATCAGGAGTTGGCCGCTGGTGGTTTTCTACACTCTCGCGGTGTCGTTCCCGGCTGGCGTTGACGGTCTCAGGGTTTATAGGGCTGAAGGATTCTATGGCTGTCTACTTCGCGAGCAACTCGGCTACCTGTGAAACCGTGACCAGACGAATCACCCGCGCCGTGTGGTCCTTGCTGGCGGTGAGGATGCGCTGGCCGTCGGGCGAGAACTCCGCGCTAAAAACAGGGGCGGTGTGGCCTTGGAGGGTGGCCAGCAGTTGCCCGCTGGCCGCATTCCACACCCGCGCCGTATTGTCCCAACTTGCGGTAACGATGCGCTGGCTGTCGAGAGAGAACACCGCGCTCGAAACATAGTAGGTATGGCCTTGGAGGGTGGCCAGCAGTTGCCCGCTGGCCGCATTCCACACCCGCGCCGTACGGTCCTCACTAGCGCTGACGATGCGCTGGCCGTCGGGCGAGAACACCGCGCTCACAACGGAATCTGCGTGGCCTTGCAGCGTGGCCAGCAGCTGCCCGCTGGCCGCATTCCACACCCGCGCCGTATGGTCATAACTGGCGGTGATGATGCGCTGGCCGTCGGGCGAGAACTCCGCGCTAAAAACAATGCCGGTGTGGCCTTGGAGGGTGGCCAGCAGTTGCCCGCTGGCCGCATTCCACACCCGCGCCGTCTTGTCCCAACTCGCGGTAACGATGCGCTGGCCGTCGGGCGAGAACACTGCGCTCGAAACATAGTAGGTATGGCCTTGGAGGGTGGCCAGCAGTTGCCCGCTGGCCGCATTCCACACCCGCGCCGTGTGGTCCGTGCTGGCGGTGAGGATGCGCTGGCCGTCGGGCGAGAACTCCGCGCTCACAACGGAATCGGTGTGGCCTTGCAGGGTAGCCAGCAGTTGCCCGCTAGCTGCATTCCACACCCGCGCCGTATGGTCATAACTGGCGGTGATGATGCGCTGGCCGTCGGGCGAGAACACTGCGCTCCGAACCTTGGCGGTGTGGCCTTGCAGGGTCGCCAGCAGTTGCCCGCTGACCGCATTCCACACCCGCGCCGTCTTGTCAGCACTGGCGGTGACGATGCGCTGGCCGTCGGGCGAGAACTCCGCGCTCACAACGGAATCGGTGTGGCCTTGCAGGGTGGTGGCCAGCAGTTGCCCGCTGGCCGCATTCCACACCAGCGCCGTGTGGTCCGTGCTGGCGGTGACGATGCGCTGGCCGTCGGGGGAGAACTCCGCGGTAAAAACAGGGGCGGTGTGGCCTTGCAGGGTGGCCAACAGTTGCCCGCTGGCCGCATTCCACACCCGCGCTGTCTTGTCCCCACTGGCGGTGACGAAGCGCTGGCCGTCGGGCGAAAACACTGCGCTATTAACATAGTCGGTGTGGCCTTGCAGGGTGGCTAGCAGTTGCCCACTAGCTGCATTCCACACCCGCGCCGTATGGTCATAACTGGCGGTGATGATGCGCTGGCCGTCGGGCGAGAACACTGCGCTCCGAACCTTGGCGGTGTGGCCTTGCAGGGTCGCCAGCAGTTGCCCGCTGACCGCATTCCACACCCGCGCCGTCTTGTCAGCACTGGCGGTGACGATGCGCTGGCCGTCGGGCGAGAACTCCGCGCTCTCAACATCGTTGGTGTGGCCTTGCAGGGTGGCCAACAGTTGCCCGCTGGCCGCATTCCACACCCGCGCCGTATCGTCATAACTGGCGGTAACGATGCGCTGGCCGTCGGGCGAGAACACTGCGCTCACAACAATGCCGGTGTGGTCTTGCAGGGTGGCCAGCAGTTGCCCGTTGGCTGTATTCCACACCCGCGCCGTCTGGTCCTCACTGGCGGTGACGATGCGCTGGCCGTCGGGCGAGAACACTGCGCTCACAACAATGCCGGTGTGGTCTTGCAGGGTAGCCAGCAGTCGCCCGCTGGCTGCATTCCACACCCGCGCCGTCTGGTCCGCACTTGCGGTGACGATACGCTGGCCGTCGGGCGAGAACTCCGCGCTCCAAAGAGGGTCGGTGTGACCTTGCAGGCTGGCCAGCAGTTGCCCGTTGGCTGCATTCCACACCCGCGCCGTCTGGTCATCACTGGCGGTGACAATGCGCTGGCCGTCGGGCGAGAACAGCGCGCTGTTAACAGACCCTTTGTGGCCTTGTAGAATCGATGACACTTGCGGAAATGAGTTGGCGACCGCGTTATTGGCCTCGGAGGTATGAGCCGTCTGCCAGGCCTTGATCGCCAGGCTAAGCGCTGTCGGTTGGTCGCGGTTGAGTGTCTCTTGTGCCTGTGCAGCCAATGCTCGGGACTCCGCACGCAATTGTTGCTGCCGCGCAATCCAGGCAGCACCTGTAGCCGCAAGGGCAAGCACAAGAAAGAGCAATGCAAGCCCCGATATCAGTCCGATCGCCCGCCGCCGCTGTGATCGCTCCTCGCCTCGCAATTGCCCCCAGTCCCGATCCAGATAAAACCGCAGAAGAATCTGCTTCAAGTCTTCAATGAGTTCTCCTCGAAGCTGATGGCTGCTCGGATTAGCCTCGATCTCGCCCCGTCGGTGCTGCAAGGGAATCCACAGTGGCTCGGACGCCAAGTTGTCGCGCACCGAAGCGGGCAGCAGATGCTGACGTATTTCCGCCCAGGTCTTGCAATCCCCAGCGGTGATGGCAATCAGAACCTGTCCGTCCCGCTGCTGGCTGAACCAGTGACGGGCTTCCATCTCCATGCCGTGGCTCTGAACAGCTTCAGGGCAAGCGAGGACAATCAGGTGTTTTGAGCGATCCAGACGGTCGAATAGTTCAGTCTCCAGACTGGAACTGGCGGGAAGACACGAGAGGTCGCGAAACACCGTCTTCGCTCGTAGCTTGTACCACGGGCAAAGGAACTGCTGAATTACGGATTGGATTACGGGTGCGACCGCGCTGTCGCATTTCCAGCTGTAAGACAGAAAAGCGTCATAGCCGCTGGCCGAATCGACCCAGATCAGCGAGCGCAGCCACGACGGAACAAAGCGCCGCCAAGGTTTAGGAGATGCCAAATCGAGCTGTGGTGATCGTTCCGGATGTGGAAGACCTTCAGGCTTCGGTCGAACTGACGCGTTCTGGGCGGACACAGACTGGGATTATAAGCCGAAAACAGATGTCCCAAAACGGAATATCAACCGGCGCACACGACGAATCGCTTGGATATCAGGGGCTTGAGATTGCAGTCATGGTGTCTTACGTAGGTTCTTCCCTGAGCGTTCGCCCAATACGCATTTGCCCACTAGAGTAACGGCGCGCAAGGGAACCGTGTAACCGCGCGATAGAAGTCTCGGCGTTCCTAGTAACTTCTCCCTTGTGAGCGTGTGAAGAGTTTGGATATACCCACTGTTTGCGGCTTAGTCCTCGGTAACGGCGTAGGGTGGAGTTTCGGGCATTCTTACAGGCGACGGTCAAGGAGGCCGTCGCCATGTCGAAAAAGCGCAGAAAGAAACGACCGCCAAAGCGAGTCCTGGCGCTCCCCGACCTCGAACAGTCCAAAGCGGCGGTCCTGAACAGCCTTACATCCAAAAGTGGCCAGCGCACTTATGACCGCGCCATCACCGACTTCGTCGAGTGGTACTGCTCCGAGCCGCGCCTCGCCTTCAACCGCACGGTAGTCCTGCGATACAGGATCTTTCTCGAACAGAAGCAGTACGCAGCAACGACCATCAACCTTCGGCTGGCTGCCGTGCGACGGGTTGCCTTTGAGGCGGCCGACTCCGGCCTGCTCAGTCCGGAACTGGCCGCCGGAATTCGGCGAGTGAAGGGGGTGCGGCGGATTGGGGTTCGGATTGGCAACTGGCTCACGGCTGAGCAGGGCAAGCGGCTTCTGGCGGGCGCGGATCGGAATTCGCTCCGAGGTAAGAGGAACTACGCCATGCTGGCGACGCTGATCGGATGCGGACTCCGGCGGGGCGGACTGTGGCTTGGGTGCGGTGCAATCTGTCCGCGGCCCGCGAAATATTCAACTCTCCCGCCAAGACAATGAATGCAGGTAGATGATCGGCGGCAATATCGGGAACACTACTCAAAGGCCCCCGCACAATTCAGCGACGCCGGCAGTTTCGTTGCACCGTTTCGCTGGTAACGACGAGTGCTTGTTCATTTCGGCCTCCCACCAGTTCCGAAGCTTGTCCTGATGAAGCAAATGTGAGCAAGCCTCTCACCGTCATAACAAGCAGTCAAGATCCCCTCGCAAAAATATATTTTGCTGCCTTTTTATCGATGGAGTGGCGCACGCGACGAACAATATACGGCTAATCCCACTATCGGATGGACGGCAAATTGCGGTTGCTGTGTTCGTGACAGATTCGAAGGCCGATGAGGCGGCGCGCGAGCAGGTGATCGCTCGCATCGCCAGAGCTGTCTATGACGCGAGTCTGCAAGGCATAAGGCCAGCCCCCACTAAGCTGCATTGAGGGTCCCCAGCATCGTTCACATTCTTCCCTATAACGAGTCATCCGGAAGTATTCCATGTAGTACACTGTCCGCGCCTGCTCTGACTTTGCACGTTACGTCCCGGATGGGAGGCGGTGATTGCAAGTTACATTGGACGCTTAAAGAAGTGGTTGGCCACATGGGAACACAGGCTTTTGGCCCGCATTCAAAGGAACGCTCGCAGCGCATGAGTGGGCGATCTATCCGTTGTTTTTGTTTTTGGTGGTCATTTTGTTCTTGCTGTTGCCCCGGGCTTGTCGTTTACCCGTGATGTCTTGGCTGATGAGGTCACGATTTGCCGCCAACGGCCGCAGTGTTTTTGAGCTGACAATAAACAAATCAAAGAACATCAATTCCCCTCAAGTTGCCTATGGATCGTGTCAAGAAGAGTTGATTTGCTATCGTCCTGACCGAGGTCCCAAAACATCATTCCTCCAAGGTGCTTCTGAATTACATATTTCGCCTTCACGGCTATCGATTCCGGGTCTTCGTAGCTGATCATGATTTCTGTCTGTTTGTCATAGAGCCATGGCACTTTAACCTGATCGTCCCAATGTCGGGTGTAAACGGGAAGATAGCTCTGCTGAATTTCACGGTAGCTCAGCGTGCCTTCTTCTCCAGGCCTGGCTCTGTAGGGTTCGTACAGTCCTTCGTTCTCGTTAGGGACATTGGCCCACACCTGCCCGTAAAACGGCACGCCCAGCACGATCTTTTCAGGTGGGACATCGTGACCTAAATTCCATTGCACGGCCGCCTCAGAATTTGCGTACTTGATCGTGTCAGCATCTAGCTTTGAAGCCGTCCACGCAAAAAGCCCGCTGTGATGAGATGTATGCTTAGGTTGCATCTCGTTGAAGTCATAGCCCATGAGATTAAACCAGTCCAGGATGTCAGACATTTCCTTCAGCGACAGATCATTCAAATGATTTCGGTAGCCAGTGGATGCGATGGTAAGCAGCAAGTGGCGTCCCTGCCTGAATGCGTCCAGGTCAATGCGCAGTTTCCTCAGAAGGAGGACGAAATTTTCTTTGTCACTTCTTCGCTTATGATCGGTTCGCTTCGCGCCGGTGACCGGGTACTCCCAATCAATGTCCAGTCCGTCGAGACCGTACTTCTCGACAATCTGTAAACAGGATGCGGAAAACTGTCTCCTCGCCGAGGGTGTGGCCGCGACGTCGGAAAAATATCTTGAACCGCTCCATCCCCCAACTGAAAGCAGCACCAAAAGGCGCGGATTCTGAGCCCTCAGAGTTTTCAGAGCTTGTAGGTTGGGTATATCTAGGTCCGGGTGGGCTAATTCGCAACTGCCCTGACGAGTCGGCTCTGCTTGGGCATAAATTCAGAACTCCTGACATGGTGTAGTAGAAACCTGTCCGCTTTTTTGCTTCAGGATCACGGTTGCGCAACTGCGAAGCGCATTTGAAGCTGAGTGCCGGGAAACATCGTGTTGGTCTTGTTTAGTGCCTGGCAAAGGGATTCGACGACTCGCGAGCGATGGCGCGAACTAAGCGGAGCAAGGGTGATGCGGAGCTCACCGTCTCCAGGGGCGATATCCGCCGCATCCTGCAGGATGGTTTGTACCAGAGTGCGCCCTTCGTCTTCCGTCCTTTTGTAGTGGGGACGAATCATCTCCACCAGATCACTCTCGATCTGGAAAGCAACCATTTTCAAAATGTTGGTCAGGTGCTTGCGTTCGGTCGACAGTTTGACTACCTCTTGGCCCTTTCTTGCCTCGACCAAGGGCAGGTGAGTGGGAAGAGAAGCCCGCCGTGTCTCTAATTTCTGGACACGAGCGGTGACCTTCTCCATGTCCGTGCGGAGTTTCTTTTCCGTTTTATGGAACTTAACTTGGGGCGTGTTTCGGTCGACATAGTCGAGGGCCATGACCCCGAAGCACTCTTGCAGTTTGGTGAAAGAGGCACGAGCTAGGCGTAGCTCTTTGTCCAGAGCTTTTCGTGCCGGATTCGGAACCAGACGGGTCACGAGACCATCCAGATGACGATGCGCTACGCTCACTTAGCCCCGGCGCACAACTTAGCGGCAGTCGAGCGGCTGAGTCCGCAGCCTTCGGTCGTTGTTCAAGGCGGCTCAAGTGCCACCACAAGTGCCACCGACCAATTGGAGCCCGTTCCATCGGTCGCAGGGGCCGTGCAGTAAGTGCTTACGAATGTGTTAAATTGAATAAAAGTGGGCGCGTAGCTCAGTTGGCAGAGCAATGCCCTTTTAAGGCATGGGTCGCAGGTTCGAATCCTGCCGCGCTCACCAAGCTTTTCAATAGGTTGGAGAAGGGAAGCGGTCCGAGTTTCGAGTATCCCCACAAAAATCCCCACAAAGCCAGATTCATTGCATTCTCCCGGCTGCCGGAATCTGAATCAGGTCCGTAGTTGCTAGGATTGGGTCAGAGTCGAGCAGTTCAACCGCTTTCCGCGCCGCCCCGCTCGTCACGTGAGTATAGTGGCGAACCATCCGCGCGCTCATGTGTCCTACGAATGTCTGGATCACCCCAATAGGAACCCCGAGTTCCACCATGTGAGTTATGAACGTGTGCCGAAGATCGTGAAATCTTAGACCGGGGAGCTCCGCCTTTTCCGTGAGGCTGTGCCATGCGGTATCCCAATACTGCTGGTGCTGATTAGGGTCATAGCCACGCTCGCCCTTATGCTTGCCATGCGCGATGCGTGACAGGTCTTTCGGCATGAGATAGTGTTCGGGTTCCGCGGCGGGAGGTTTCAAGGAGCCAGCGCGCAGCAACAGGCGGGTTGCCGCCTCGGTCGCGTCACGATTTAATTCAACCGTTCTGGCGCCTGCATCGGACTTGGTGTCCGCCCGACGGATCTTCAACCGGCGGTTCTCCAGATCGAGTGATCCGATACGTAGTTTCTTGATTTCCCCGCCGCGCAGTCCCGTGTTCGCTGCAAGAACCGAACCGTAGAATGCCGCCATCCAATCCACGTCTGTAGCAGCTATCTCCGCCAAGTGGCGTAGCTCCTGACGGGTGAGAGATCGGCCAATGTCCGAAACCTTCGTCTTTAGGGGTTTGTAATCGTCTGCCAAACGCCGCCATAGCTTGGCCTTCTTTAGAATCATCCCCCACGTTAGTACTTCCTTGTTGATCGACCAAGGGGCAATTTCCTTGCCGAGGCGAGCCGTGACGTAATTGTCGAGCTCAATGTTCGTGATTTGCTTCAAGCGGACATCGCCTAGCACACGAATCATGGGCTTGAGGCGATAGCCTTCCGCGGTAAGGGTGCCAGAAGCAACCCGGGGCTTACGAAACTCCAGCCACCAGGTGCGCGCTTGTTCTAACGTCCATTCGGCCATGTGCGTGGGAAGCGCGCCAGTCTTGAGGTCACTGAGAAAGTCAGATCGAAAATCTTTGGCCTCTTGGCGATCCCGTTTTCCAGTTTGCTTCTCCCGCCATACACTGTCTGTATCCTTGTACCGGAACGCGAAGATATTTCCGCGGCGATATAGTCCATCTCGTTTTCTGGTCATCTTTCTCTCCATTTCTTTTTGTTTGTGGCCCAGGATTTGTTCTTGCTTCGTCGCTGGCTGGCTAGAGAACACTCAGGGGAACAGAACTTTGTGCCCTTCTTGTTGCTCAAAAAAAAGGGACCGCTTGGCGGCTTCTGAATGCAATTGGCGCATTTAAGTGGGCGTGTCGAAGGAAAGCGAGCCCTCTCCTGCATTTCGAAAAGCGCATCCTCGAAATGACTAAGAGGAGGTGGTTCGTCCAATATATCCTCGCGCTTCTGGTTCCAGTCCAAATATCTGTCGCGCAACTCATCGATGCTCTGAACGCTGCTGATTCGCTCTGATACGCCCTGCGTAGCATGACGGATGCGGCTATCTTGGTAAAATTCGCGGGCGCGATGAACGTGCCAATCTCGTTCGCGATCGTTCTGGGCCAACCAAAACCGGCGGAGATAGGTACGCATTTTGTAGAGTGTCAACTCCGGCGGTGGGCCTGACTCAGTCGTCCACAATTCCGGCCAATACTTTTGGGTGCGAAGGCGAACCCGGTTAAGAAAAACCGGGTCGGAATCCTTTCCGGCGGGCAACCACGGCGCCCGCTCAACAGCTGCGGCGAAGTCCTGATTGCTTTCATACGGGAATTTCAGGTTAACGATATATCTCAGTGTTTCTAGCGCACCTGCTAGATGGTGATCCTTGTCGCTACGTCGCGGTGTCATTTTGTTATTGCGGCCTATAGTCATGCTGTTACATGATAGTGCAGCAATTGGCAATCAATTGTCAATCACAATCTAGCAGGAAGGAAACAAAAAATGGGGATCGAAAGAACCTCTTTTAGCTTTAGCGAAGTCGCCCAGCAATGGGGAGTTTCACTCTGGACGATCCGGCGCTTAGTTGAACGTGGCGATCTTAAGGCCGTGAACATTGGTGCGCTCCAGCGTATTCCTCGCGCCGAAGTGGAACGTGCAGAGCAGTTCGGCGTAGGCACTCCGCGAACTCGGAAGGCCAGTAAATAAGGCCCATGTCAACCACAACGAATTGGCCCAACGATTCGCCTCATTGGGTTCCGGTCGACGGCCTAGTCACGTGCAACCGATGCGGACGATCGAATCTAGCCTGGCAGCAGGGCAAATCTGGCAAGTGGTATTTGTGCGCGACGCGCCGCAATAAAGACGGCAAACCTGAGGCCGATCGCCGCGGCTTCCATCATTGCCAACCGACATTCAAGAACGGTCACGGGGTGGAGGTGTCGGATGCAGACGTCCCATTCTGACGCCTTGGCACAGACCGAACGTGCGCTCCTGGGCTCGGTTCTGTTTTCCAAGAGTGTCTGGCCGCTGACCGATGGGCTCAGTGCGGAAGATTTCTCTCTGGATTCACACCGCCGCATTTTCGCTCACATCGCAGCCATGTTCGAGGATCACCGCTCGGTTGATCTGGTTACCCTCACCATGGAACTCGGTAGCCTGAATCAACTCGAGAGTTGTGGGGGACCTGCATACGTCTCCTCGTTGATTGATAACGCGCTGCCCGAAAACTTCAGCGATTACGTGCGTGCCGTTCGTACCGCGGCATTCGAACGGCAGCTTAAATGCCAAGTGCGATTGCTAAACGCCACCTGTTCCTCAGAATCGGCAGACAAGCTGTCTGCTCTCCGGAAGCAGGCACGTCAGCTCAACGAGCTGCTCGACGCTGGAGCGTTGCAGCGAGAAAACTGGCGAAGCCTCTTCCACTCCTACGAGGAGTTTGTCAGCGTGCCTCCAGTCAGTTTTGCTATTGAAGGCTTCTTGCAGGAAGAGGGGATTACGCTGATCGGCGGCCTAGCCGGTCACGGTAAAACTCTGTGCATGCTTGCCATGGCCCGGGCCTTGCTCGAAGGTGGGAAACTGTTTCATCACTTCCGCGTGAACAAACCTGCAGAGCGCGTGATCTACCTCATTCCCGAGGCTGGCTTGGGCCCTTTCGCGTCGCGCCTGAAGACCTTTCATCTAGAGGATTACGTTCGCGATGAGCGACTGCTATTCTCAACGCTTTCGGCGAAGTGTTCTTTCTCGCTGACCGACCCGCGACTGCTGGAAGCTGCCAAAGGCGCAGACGTTTTCCTCGATACCGCCGTCCGCTTCATGGAAGGCGACGAAAATTCAGCTTCCGAACAGAGGATGTTCGCAGAGTCGCTGTTCAATTTGCAACGTGCAGGCGCCAGAACCATCACCGGAGCGCATCACTCGCCGAAGAGCTTTGGCAGAGAAACATCCATGACACTCGAAAACGTACTCCGCGGCTCGGGTGACATCGGAGCAATGCTATGCACAGCGTGGGGCCTGAGTCAGATCGATTCCGCCGCGACCCGCATCTACATTCAGAACGTCAAAGCACGGGATTTCCTGCCCTGCGCGCCGTTCATCGTTCAAGGTCGGCCGTCGATCAACGAGACCGGATTCTTCGACCTAACACACCCTCCCGGATTTGCTGGCAGCCTCGGCGACAACAAGGCGCAAGCTGGTCGACCGGAAATGACCGGCAAAGAAGAAAAAAGGGCCCTAGCGGTGCAGATGAAGAGCCAAGGCAGAGGCTATCGCGATATCGCCAAGGAGCTCGGAGTGAGCACCGGGACTGTATCGCTGCGTCAAACGCCTTGAAGTTACCGTCTCGTGCCGCCTGTTTTCCTGCGTCTCCTACCGATGCTCCACGCCCGCCGACTTCGTGGGGAGTTTTCGGCGCCGGGCGTCTCGGCGGCTCAGGCTTCGGCATTATTGCCTTCGAAATCTGGTGCACCGCTTTGCGCATTTCCTGCCAATTGGGCGATCTGAGCAAAATGTCGCGATCCTGTTTTTGAAGGCCTAGGTGAAGACAGTACTTCGCCGGGATTTTTTACCTCCGCCAGCGCGGCCTCAAAGTCCACATGCTGCGCTGGGCGACCCGCGAACATACCATTCAACCCCGCCATGATGTGCTGGCGATGTGGGTGAGTCTGAATATGTCCATTTGCGCGCTTAGCCATACCGTCCAGTCGGCCATGATGCTTTTGTAAGTCTTCGCCTTCGAGTTTCTGTGTCCAAGTGCGGTCATCTGGACGGGGCTCATCATCGGGACCTTCGGCGTCGGCGTCTTCGACAGTTTTGCTGCCCTTTGCTTCTGCCCTCGCTGCCGAATCGGACGATTCCTTTTTCTCCGGTTTCGGTGGGGTGACCTTTCCGGTTTCTTGCCATTCCTCTTTTTGGGCACGGGTGGCTTTGGTGAGGTCGACCTGTTCCCCCTTCGGACCGGCCTTCTTTGCTCCAGCCTTCACGCTCTCGACAAAATTGTGCCAGTCTTCCTGGGGAGTTTCCGCGTGCCTGCCCGGATAATAGTTGGCGGGGGATTTCTCGGCTGAGGTTGGACCTTCGACGGTTAATTCCGGTAGCACTATGTTGTCCCTCCATTGGGTGCTGCTTTGTGCTGCCGCAAGTCATAGGCAGCTTGTTCGATGCGCTTGCACGCTGCAGGCTCCTTGAGTTCCCACAGGTACTCGAGAAGGCTCTTAGATCGAGCGAGAAAAAGGAAAAATTCTGCACTGTTCGGCAAACTGACAATCGTTGCCATCCAGCTGGGCGGAATTTCCCCCATCGCTTCCACGGCCGCATCGAAATCTGGATGCGCTGCACGCACAACATCGCACTTCGAAATGAAGTTGTTCCACGCGATCGTCCGAGCCTGTCGACGCGCTGCTTCTGCCTCTTGCAGCTGCTTCAACTGCGCTGGATCCCCAAGAGTTTCGAAATTTGCCAACCGAAGTAGTAGCGCCTCGTTCTCCGCTTTCAGCTGTCGATTGGTACGTTCCAATTCCTTGACATCGCCCAGCCGGTGACACTCTGAGCGGAGTTGAACAAGCTCCGCGCGAGCTTCTTTGCGTTCTTTGAACAACCGCCGAAGTTCTGCCTCTAACTGAGCCTTGCGATCGACTGCGCCGCTCTTGTCGCGGTTTTCCTTTGTTGGAATCACAGAGGGAACGCTGAGCGCGGATTCCACGCGAGTTGCGATTGCTTCAGTCATTTGTGCTTGAGATATCAAACAGAGGGCTAAGCGGAGTCGCGTTTTCGATGCTCCACTTGCTGGTTTCAACGAGGGTTGTGCCTTCGATCCGGATGAATACCCCACTCTCAAATGAGAACTTCAGGTCAGCCAAGAACGGATAGAGCGGACTGTAGGGAGTCGCCTGTGGGGCGCCCTGTTCCATCTCAGCATTGGCTTTGCGGCGGATTTCATCTGCCTGCTCAGGGGTTAATCGAACGTCATCGCTCATACCGACACCGCCTCTTTGCGCGGCCTGAGCGCTTCCAAGGCAGTCACGGGGATTCGCCACTGGCCTTCGATCTTCTCTGCTCCAGCAAGCCGTTGTTCCGCGAGTAGCACTCGAATCCATTGCGAAGTGCAGCCCACCTGACGCGCTGCTTCGTAGACGCTGAAGGTTTCGCTCTCCATAACAAGTTGAACTGTAGCGAGCCTGTGCTCATGGAGCACAATGATTTTGCGGAGGCATCCGACCTTGTCACTCACTAAAAAGCAGCAGTTGTTCGTCATGGAATACTCTGCTGATCCTCAATGTGGCAAAACGGAAGCCGCCCGTAGGGCAGGATTTTCAAAGAGCCGTGCGGCCATCACGGCATGCGAGTTGATGAAGAATCCCGAAATTCAGCGTGAGATCGAGCGCAAACTCACGAAGCGCTTGGACAAACTGGAAACGACTCAGGAATCCGTTTTAAGGGAACTTCACGCCATCATCGAAGCAGCCAAAGAAGCTGGAGCCGGACATTGGCAAATGCAGGCGCGACTCAAAGCGACCGAGCTTCTTGGCAAACATCTCAAAATGTTCACAGAGAAAGTTGAGGTCGGACTAGACGACGCTTTAATGGAAGCACTGCTCGAAGGACGCAAGCGCGCGGGATTGCCCACTCCCGACTCAACCGCATTGCCACCGGCATCAGGAGAAGGGGAACTTGTCCAGTAGCAGCCTTGCCCAGGTCCAACTGGGAAACGATATTGCGAAGTTCTATGCCGACCCTCTGGGCTTCGTCATGTATGCGTATCCCTGGGGCCGCTCTGGATTATTGCAGCAGCATGAGGGACCGGATGCGTGGCAGCGTGACTTTTTGCTTGAGCTCGGCAGGCAGGTAAGAGGCCGCAAGTTTGATGGCACTCAGCCGGTCGCGCCGATCCGCATGGATGTGGTATCAGGGCATGGCGTGGGAAAGAGCGTCTTATGCGCCTGGCTTACTCACTGGATCATGTCCACCCGGCCGCGGTCGCGAGGCACGATTACCGCGAATACTTATAGCCAGCTTTCCACTAAGACTTGGGCAGCGGTTTCTTCGTGGGCTCGGATTCTAATCAACCGTCATTGGTTCAATGTGACCGGCGACAGCATGTATTTTCGCGGGCAGAAAGACTCATGGGCCGTGTCGGCCCAGAGCTGTAAAGAGGAAAACTCGGAAGCTTTCGCAGGCCAGCATGCGGCCGACTCCACATCGTTTTACATCTTTGACGAGGCGAGCGCGATTCCGGAGAAAATCTGGGAAGTGGCGGAAGGCGGGCTGACCGACGGTGAGCCTATGATCTTCGCCTGTGGCAACCCGACTCGGAACACAGGAAAATTCCAGCGCATCACGTTCGGCAATGAACGGGAACGCTGGACCAGGTTCTCGGTCGACAGCCGTACTTCGAAGTTCGCCAACAAGGAACTCATTGCGCAGTGGGCGGCTGACTATGGCGAGGATTCGGACTTTTTCCGGGTGCGCGTTCGCGGCGAATGTCCCCGCGTCGGTTCAAGTCAGCTGATCCCGAGCGACGTGGTCGCGGCCTGCCGAAGATACAAAGCCCTCGCATTCTCGAGTCTGCCAAAGATCCTTTCCATCGATGTTGCGCGGTTTGGGGATGACCGCTCGGTGATTTTGTGTCGCCAGGGCCGCCAGGCCCGGATTCTCGCCAAGCTGCGTGGCGTGGACACCGTTCAGTTGACGGAGCGCATTATCGCATTCATCAATTCCGAGCATCCCGATGCTACGGTGGTTGATGGCGATGGGCTGGGCGCGGGTGTGGTTGATCAGTTGCGCCATCGCGGCTTCGGAGAGGGCCTGTTCGAATTCCATGGCGGGGGAAGTTCGTACGATCCTGATGCCTACTTCAATCGTCGCGCCGAGGTCTGGGGAAAGATGTGCGAATGGCTGAAGGCCGGAGCGGAAATTCCTGATGATCCCGAGTTTGAGGTTGACCTCACAGGCGTGCAATATGGGTACTCCTCAAAGCAGCAAATCCAGTTGGAGAAAAAAGAGGACATGAAGCGCAGAGGCCTAGCTTCTCCCGACCTCGGGGATGCGCTGGCGATGTCGTTCTCCGTGAACGTTCAGCCCAAGCCAGCGTATGAACCGATCAATCCGGAAATTGAGCGCTACCTCGCTCGTGTGCGTGCCGGGGGAGGCATGTGGACATAGACGCGGGAGGAGGTACGCCGGGCGCGCCACTACGGGCGGCTGGCTTCGCTGATGAGCGGGCGGGGTTAGCAGACTGAGGAGAGGTCAAAGGCTACAATGCCGGGGTGCATTGGCTCAAATGGCAGCAACTCGCCGAACTGTTCCGAACGTGGCAAGGGTTTGCTCTCGCTCTCGTTGGTGGGCTTGCTGCAGTCTATTACGGTCCCAGAAAAATGCTAGAAACCTGGGACTGGTACTGGGATAGATTCCGCGATAATGACGTGTTGCTCATTATTGAGCAGCGTAAACTTGTTCAAAGGCCAGCCAATATATACGCTGGCCGCGATCCGTTCTATGAAGAGATGCCCTTCTCTCCCGCCGAAATAGCAAAATATCTTAATCGCAAGGAATCATCAGTTCTGCGATCACTCCGACGACTCAGGCGACATGGAAAAATCGAACCTTATCAAAACGGATGGCACCTTAAATAGCGCCGCGAATTACACGCCTCGCGCCCTACGTAACACCAAAAGCAGATAGAATCTATCAATCACGATCCGAGAACAACTGACCCAGTACAAGGCTGAGATTCATCGACTCAGAGAAGTCTTGGATCTCGCATTCGCAAGGGGAGCGACTTCTTCTCAAGCGCAGGAAGATCGTCGTGCCATCTTCGTACTTGGGGTGGCTTGCAGGGATATTTTCGAGGAGATCCTTTTTGCGGTTTCAGAAGGCTTCGGTCGTCTGGCCTTGCGTTCTTCTCGCACGATGTACGAATGCGTGATCTTCTCCCGATATCTCAATTTGCATCCGTCTAAAACGGACGATTATCTAGCCACTTTCCACAAACAATGGGCAACGGTATTGAGGAACATGCCAAACGCAGATAAAGCCGTGCCCGATATGCACAAGGCGGTATCCGCTCAGGTTCCCGCATACGCGGCAGGAAAGTACATAAACTTGGATTGGAGCGATAAGAGCACATTGGAAATGGCGAAGGAGGTTGGCATTCCGAGTCAGTTTCATTCGCTCGCGTTCAACTATGCGTCTGCCTTCGTGCATCCCAGTGCGGTGTTCATCATTCGCCACATGTCGCCCGGAGTAAGCGACGACATAATGGAAATCAGCATAAAGCCTCAGGATGAGGAGGCGACAATTGCACTAAGAATCTCACACGACTTGATTTTGAATGCAATAGACTTGCGCCTCAAATACGCGCCGTCGCCATTGCTCCAACACGGCTTTGCGGAATGCAAGAACGATTTTGTGAAGATATGGGGCTATCCAGCCCACCTCTAGGGGCAAAACAGTCGGCCCCTTCCGTTTGCTCGACGTTGCTCACCCCTTCACGAGTCTCAACTTCTTGCGCGCCCAGCACCGTTTATCAGCTTGCCTCGCACAGCTTACTCCGTTTTCTAGTTGGTTGGGCTGGCTTGTTCCGAAATCGTAAAACTGTAGCAGGTGTTGAAAAAGGAATGGCTGCTGTGTGGTAACGTGGCTCTCTGAATTTAACTCCCCCAAGGGTGTTTCATTCAAGGCGGGGCAACCAGAAGCTTTCCCGGCTCCCCCGAACAAGGAGAAGCCTGGGCCCCCGCCCCCTGCAAACATACAGGGGCTTATCAGCGGTGCTAAAGTGGAGATTATATAGAAATTTATTGGAATAAATTGGGAACTGCGTCGTTTTCGCTGATAAGCAGCACGAGGATAAGTTGGGCCTCAGCACTCGGGGGAGGGTTAAGGCCCAAACTTTTGTGCGTTCTCATCCCTTCACGAGTCTCAGTTTCGGGCGACTAGGTTCCCGTACCGATTAACATTGCTTGTTGCGGGCTGCCCCCGCCGTTGTCGTATACCGAAACATCCGCTGTCCGCTTGCCCTTGACTAGAGGCTTAAACGTAACTTTGATGAAGCAGCTTGCCCCGGACGCCACGCTCTTACCGCATGTGTTGGTTTCGGCAAAGTCCTTTGCATCGATTCCCGTGATCGAAATGCTTGTGATGTTTACCGCCACACCGCCTTTGTTGGTCAGCGTGATCTTCTTTGGGAGGCTCCTGGTGCCCACCGGCTGAGGCCCGAAGTTTAGCTTCGTGGGAAGGAGTTGCACAAAGGTTCCGGTGCCCGTCAGTGGAACCTTTTGCGGGCTGCTGGGCGCATTGTCGGTTACGCTGACTGCGCTGTGGAATACGCCCTTGTTCCCAGGATGGAATTTGATACTGATCGTGCAATTTGCACCCGCAGCGAGGCTGCTGGGGCAGTTATTAGTCTGGTGGAATGGGCTGGCCACGCTAATGACGATAGACGAAATCTTGAGAATGGCACTCCCAGTATTAGTCAGAGTCACATTTTGTGGAGTGCTGCTAGTGCCAACATTCTGGTTTCCAAACGACAAAGCTGAAGGTGACAATGAAACGACGGGCGACTGCAAGAAGATGGACACGCTTTCCCCATTTGCCGACGCCATATCAAGCCTTCCGTTCTCGTCGAAATCGCCCGGGGCGAGGGATTCTGGCTGGCCTTGAGCAGGGTAGTCTGTCGGAGACTGAAAGGTTCCATCGCCGTTGCCCATTAGAATGGCTAGAGTGCTATTCCAAGCCGTAACTATATCGAGCTTGCCGTCGCCATTGAAGTCTCCCAAGGCCAAAGATTGCGGCAGTCCGCTCATGTTATACGTTGATCCGGGCCGAAAAGTACCGTCCCCATTGCCAAGCAGAATAGACACAGACGGGATCGACCCACATTGAACCCCAACAGCGAGATCAAGGTTTCCGTCGCCGTCAAAGTCTCCTGCAATCACGGTGTCAGGGCAGGCCCCGGTAGAATACTCCACTGGACTTTGGAATGTGCCGTCCCCATTGCCAAGCAGGATCGAGACGCCGCCAGCGATTTCGGAGTCGTTTGCCACAACCAAGTCCAACTTGCCGTCGTGGTTGAAATCTTCCGTGATTACGGAATAAGGAACTGGCCCAGGATTAAAGTCTTGCTTGGATTGAAAAGTGCCATCGCCGTTACCCAAAAGAACGGAAAGTCTTTCTTCGACTGGGCTGGTAACGGCCAAATCCAGATTCCCGTCGCCGTTAAAGTCTCCCGTTACGACCGACCCCGGGTCAGCGTCGACCACGTAGTCGACGTGTGGCTGAAATGTCCCGTCGCCTTTGCCGAGCAGAATTGAAACGACGTTGTCTAGTCCGTTACCGTTACATACGACTGCAAGATCGAGATTGCCATCATGATTGAAATCTCCGATTGCAATCCATTGAGGATACAGTGCCGAAGCAAATTGGACGGGCGACTGAAATGTTCCGTCACCTTTGCTTATAAGAATTGAGACGGTGTTGCTGACAGGATTGGCGGCTGCGAGGTCCAAGTGCCCATCACCGTTAAAATCGGCCGCGACTACGAAGACACCGCCTCCTCCAATCGAGTCATACATATTGAGTGAGACAGAGGAAGTGGGATTCGTGACTTGGAGGAAGGCGACATTAGAAATACCGCCCCCCGGGCTGGGACTAGAAACAGTGACTGAAGCTGTGCCTGCTGTGGCAATATCCGAAGTCATGATCGTCGCTGTCAACTGCGAGTTGTTGACGAAGGTGGTCGTCCGAGGATCGCCGTTCCAGTTCACAACCGAACCGGAAACAAACCCTGTTCCGTTCACCGTCAGCGTGAATCCCTGTCCGCCGGGTGCGGTGCTCTCCGGTACAAGGGGTTGATTAATGAGAGGAACAGGATTGGATTGCGCGAGTAGCATTACGCTGCCAAAGAACACGAAGAACAAGCAGACGAAGCGGACGGACCTCATGGCTTCACCTCACTCAAAAATGGCGATTGATTCGGGAAATGACGACCTGCTCGGTTGTGTAACACAAAGGGGGGAGGATTAGATTGCCGAGCGGCCCAATTGTACTCCCGCTCAGCTACTCCAGGCGAATGAAACCTATTAGTATGGAACGTAAAGAGAGGTCTAGATGAAACCAGAGAACTTGGAATGGCTGCACGAAACCCTCAAGCGATTCGGCAAGCTCATGAAGGACGAGTGGGCAAAGAACGAGGCGTTGACAATCATTCTTAAAGAGAACGGCGTGCGCAACGTCGAGGAACGAGTTGAACAAGTGCTGATTAATGACGCACTCGCCGAGAAAGCCCAGCAGAGGTTTCAACCGATGTTGGATCAGCTTGAGGAAGATGCGAAGGCGGCGTGGATCGAAGCAGAGTCTAACACCCCTCCGCCCAAAGTCCCCCCATCCCGTGTAGTCTAGTGGACCGTTCCGCCCTGCCAGTCTGTGAGCCGCCAACTAACTAATTGTTGGCCTCACCACTCAATCGGCAGCGTAGAGAGGGGCTCCACAAAAATCCCCACAAAGCCTCCTCGCTTACGTCACCATGGATGGAAATAGCATGGATGCGCAGAAGGCGGCAGGAACAGCGGGCGAGAACCTATCGCCCGCATGAACATTGAACAATATCGCCATTCCTGTCCCTTCTTGCCTACTCCAGCACGAAGGGCGGTGTATTCTTTTAAGGCATGGGTCGATGGTTCGAATCCATCCGCGCTCACCAGATTTTCGAAGCATCCGCTCTGCAACCTTTTTGACAAAAGAACTCGGATCAATTCTAATAGGGAAGTTGCGAGTGAGTCGCAACTAGAACCAAGAGTCTTAAGAGGACGTTTCCATGGTTTTGGGCGCTCATGTTGCGACTGAGTCGCAGCTCGGAAGATCAAAAAACGATAGAGCCATTACACGCCCTTCTTTGATGAAGGAACTGGCCGCACGAGGAGTCCGCATGACCTCCCAGAGGCGCCTGCTAGTGGGCATCATTCAGGACTCTCCCCGGCATCTGGACGCGGCTGCGCTTCTGGAGATTGCCAGGAAACAGGATCCAGATATAGATCGCGCTACTGTCTATCGAACCCTTGCATTACTCAAGAACCGTGGGCTGATCGATGAACTTGATTTGATGCACATTGAGGGCGAGAAGCACTATTACGAGGCCAAGACCAATCGAGATCACTGCCACATGGCTTGCTTCCGGTGCGGCGCGATCATGGAATACGCGAGTTCGTCTTTCGAGAAACTGAAAGCAGAGATGGTCAAGCAGAGCGGTTTTCATATCCGGGTCGTCCGGCTGGAAGTGGGTGGATTTTGCAAGCGGTGCCAAAAAGGAGTGACTTCGTAGTTTTTTTGGGACCTCTAGATGCGACTGAGTCGCATGGAGGGGCGTAATCGACAGCCGATGAACCAACGAGCGCGGCCTTTAGCGGTAATGAAAGGTCACAAGGACAACAACGGCGTGGGTACCGAGCAGAATTGCGTCTCGAAGTTTCTTTCGATCTTGCTGCGCTCATGCCTGCTTTCCTTGTGCCTTTCTATTTCATTGGTCATGTTCTTTGCCGCCGATTTGTGGGCTGGGGCGGGCGGCAGTGTTTCTGGCACCGTGAAGGACGCGAGCAACGCAGTAGTTCCGAACGGAACCGTCAAGGCAACCAATATTGCCGCCGGAGTGCAACTGCAAGTCATGACCAACGACCGGGGCTTCTACTCCTTCCCCAACCTCGCCGTTGGGCGCTACAACATCGTGATCGAAAAGATGGGCTTCAAGCCCTACCAGCGAACCGGCATCGTCATCAACGCGAACAGCACGTTGCTGGTTGACGCAGTGCTGGAAATTGGCGGACACACGGAGGCAATCACGGTGACCGAGAACGCCGTTCATGTCGAAGTGTCCGACACCCAGATGGGAGAAGTGGTCAGCGGAACGAAAATGGCCGCTGTGCCTCTAAACGGCCGTAGCTACACTGATCTTCTGGCGCTCCAGCCGGGCGTCGTTCCCGCGACCTCCCTTACCTCGAATACTCAGCAGGACGTCGGCGTGAGCGCGCTGTCGCCCTCCGGTAGTCTCAACCCCGGAACGGTCTCGATTCACGGACAGCGGGAATTCTCAAATGCATTCATCGTGAATGGAAGCGATGCTGAAGAAGACGTGAATTCTGGGACGGCGATTGTCCCGAACCTCGACTCCATTGCCGAGTTCCGCATTCTTACCAGCAACTTCGACGCTGAATATGGCGGGCACAGCGGAGGACAGATCAATGTCGTTACGAAATCCGGTACTAACCAATTTCATGGCGACGTATTTGAGTTCCTGCGTAACACGAACCTCGATGCTCGCAACTATTTTTCTCCCACCCGCGGAACTTTCGATCAAAACCAGTTTGGCGGAACGTTCGGTGGCCCAATTCGAAGGAACAGAGTGTTCTTCTTCGCTGATTATCAAGCGACCCGATTGACCCAGGGAGTCGACACGGGCCAGATCCCGGTCCCTTCAACGCAGGATCGTTCTGGCGATCTCCTCGATCAGGCAAGCTCGCTGAGCGGCACAGTCACTGGCCAATCCTGGGCAAATCTGCTGTCGCAAAAACTCGGATACTCCGTTTACCCGGGCGAACTCTACTACACGGCGGGATGCTCGAGCAGCGGCTCTATTCCGTGTGTTCTCCCGGGAGGTGTGATTCCGCAGAATGCGTGGTCGGTCCCTGCCATCAATCTCTTGAAATACATTCCTTCGCCTAACACTTCGAATGGTAGCTTCGCGACTTCCAACTCCAACGAAACTTTGCGGGACGACAAGGGAGCTTATCGGCTCGACTACAACAGTCATTGGGGCGCGCTCTCGGCGTATTACTTTTTGGACGACTACACTCTCAACAATCCATATCCAGTGGCGCAGAGCGGGGCAACTGTCCCCGGTTTCAACGCGCTCTATTTGGGACGAGCCCAGTTGCTCAGTTTAGGCGACACGAAAGCCCTCGGATCGACGGCGGTCAATGAGTTCCACTTCACCTACTTGCGCAATCACAACGATTTGGGCAAACCCATCGGTGGGCTCGGCGTCAGCCTGGCATCGCAGGGTTTTGTGACCGGCGCGGGGACGCCCGGCATTGTGCCACTCAATCCACAAGGTGAGGGGGTTGAGAATATCGTCTTCAATGCGTTTTCCATCGGTACAAATGCGAATGAATTGCGGCAGGTCAACAATACTTTCCAATGGACAGATAACTTCTCCAAAGTGCTGGGCCGTCACACCATGAAATTCGGAGGAGAAGTACACTTCGACCAGATCAACACCAATCCGATCGCGCAATTCAATGGCAATTTCCTGTTCACGGGGAGCGAGACCGGGTACGACTTTGCCGATTTCCTCCTGGGAATTCCGAGCCAGTACAACCAGAGCCAGTTGCAGCCGTTCTACGGCCGCAACCAATACTGGGGACTGTACGCGCAGGACAGTTGGCGTGTACGTTCCAACCTGACTCTGAACTACGGCGTGCGCTGGGACCGGATCGAACCCTGGTCCGAAAAAAACAATGGGATCTCGACCTTTGCACCGAGCAAGCAGTCAGCAGTCTTTCCTGGCGCGCCCGCCGGAATTCTCTTTCCCGGCGATCCCGGTATCCCTCGCACTTTGGCGCCTCCGGGAAACTTGGACTTCGGTCCTCGCGTTGGCCTGGCCTACTCTCCTGAGGCGAGGGAAGGCACGGTTCTCGGTAAGATTCTGGGCGGGCCGGGCAAGACCAGCGTACGAGCCGGTTTTGGTATGAACTACACTGCGATCGAGGCTCTGACCGTGGGGATCCTGGCCGGGAACGCGCCCTTTGGAATCACCTATTCCAGTCCCGCCCCGCCGCTGTTCGCCACGCCCTTCATTTCCGCGTCGACTGGTCAAAACCAGGGTCAGCCGTTTCCGGTGGCACTGGTCACGCAAATGGCTTCCAGCGGCAATCCGAATTCGAGGGTCAATTGGTCGCAATACGAGCCGATCAGCGGCATCCCCGGCTATTCCGCGAGCAACCGCATCCCCTACGTCGACGAGTACATGTTTTCTTTGGAACGGCAACTCGGAGCGAACACGGTGCTAAGTATGAGTTACGTTGGAACGCAGACGCACCGGTTGCTCGTCATGGTGGAAGCCAACCCCGGCGATCCCGGGCTGTGCCTGAGTCTAAGTCAACCGAACCAGGTGGCGCCCGGTTCACCCACCTGCGGTCCCTTCCGGGAGAGCAATATATTCACGACGGCTTCGCGCCAGGTGATCAACGGAACTCGAGGGCCCCTGGGTTTCAATTTCGGCAGCGACACCAACCAGGCGACTATTGGAAAATCGAATTACAACTCTCTTGAACTCAGCTTGCGCCACACCAGCGGAAGGTTGGAATTGTCTGCCGGATATACCTACGGTAAATCCCTGGACGAGTCTTCCAATTTGGGGGAAGAAGTTAATCCGATCAATCCTGCCCTGAGCTATGCGTTGTCGTCCTTTGACATCCGGCAAAACTTTGTCGTGAGTTACAACTACAAGCTTCCATTCGAAAGCCTGTTCCACGCCACCAACCGCTGGACGCAGGGCTGGGAACTCTCGGGGATTACCCATTTCAGCTCGGGTCTGCCCGTGACGCTCATCAACTACGGGGACAATTCTCTGCTCGGAGCGGAGCCGAATGGCATCAACAACTATGGCATCGATGAGCCGGATTACACTGGCGGCCCTCTCGATCTCAATCGCAATCCTCGTAATGGGCGGTCTTACTTCAACACCTCACAATTCAGCGATAACGCCTTGGGCACGCCAGGCACGGCAAAGCGGCGGTTCTTCTCGGGACCGGGGCTGGACAATTACGATATGGCGCTGCTCAAGAGCGTGGGTCTAACTGAATCGAAGTCCCTCCAGTTCCGGCTCGAATGTTTCAATATTTTCAATCATGCCCAGTTCTTCGGACCCCAATCCATCGACGGCAATATCGGCAGTCCTTCGTTTGCTCGAGTCGTTAGCGCCAATCCGCCTCGCCTGATTCAGTTGGGTGCAAAGTTTCTTTTTTAGAGACCGGCCGACGAGGTCGCGTGCGCCCTTTTAATCCGCCCGGCTCGATTTGGCGGAGCCCATATGCCAGTGCTAGACTGCGCGAATGGCTACCAAAAGGAAAACCAAAAAGCGGCCCACAAAGTCGAAGAAGAGCGTGAGCAAGAAGACAACGCCGAGGAAGAAACTGGCGAAGAAAAAAGCTGCTCCGAAAAAAGCCGCCAGCAAAAAGGCGACCGTCGCGAAAAAGGTTGTTGCAACCAGGAGGCGGACCCCAGCCAGGAGGCAGGGCGCGTCTGCACCGGCTTTCTCTCGTGAGAGAGCAGGATCGCAGTCAGCAGAGCTATCGGGAGATTTGCAGGGATTGTCCAACCGCGAAGCTGCGGATTCAGAGAGTGTCGACGAGTTGCTGGAAGAAGGGAACGCGTTCGAGGCTGACGCGGTCAGCGGAGTGGAAAGCGCCGATAATGCTGACGAGCAGGAGGTGCACACTCATGAGGTGCCGGAGGATGACGTGCCTGCCGAGTATCTGGACGAAGAGTAGTGGGATTGGCTTCATCCCTCGCCAAAATCCCGATAGCGATTGAGCACATCGTGCTCCGAAACTACTCCTTCGAGCTTGCGGAGATCGGCCCGGTTCACAACCGGAACGAGCGGCCAACGATCCACGTAACGCAATGCTGTCTCGAGAGGATGATCGGGATGCAGATACGGAATGTGCGGTCCGGCCAGCAGGGAACTAAGGGTGAGGCCGCCCTTGCCCTCCTTCAGCATAGTTTGGAGCTCTTGTTTTGTGACACTGCTCCATCCCGTGGGATTCAGGCGAACCAGAAGCACGTCGGGTGAGTCTTCATCCAGGCTTTGAAAAGCTTGATCCAACGTTTTTTCGGCGTCCAACGCCGGGGTCGTTACTGGACGCATCGCGTCCTCCACCCGCAAGATTCCCTCTTCCCTTTGTTCTTCCATGGACGGCAAGTCCAAGCCCTCCTGGCGGGTGAGCACATCAAAAATTGCCGTGGGTTGCAGCCCGCGTGAAATCACGTACGCGAATGTGTTGGCGACTATGACTGGAACGATGATCGAATAGTTTCCGCTGACCTCGAGCACCATGAATACAGACGTCATGGGCGCGCGCAGGAATCCCGCAAAGAGAACGCCCATGCCCACCAGAGCATAAGTCCCCGGTGACCCGCTCAGGTGAGGGAGAAATACATGCTGAGCTCCGCCGACGGCTGCGCCCAGCATGGCTCCAATGAATAATGTTGGAGCAAACATGCCGCCGGGAGTCCCGCTGACGAACGAAAGCATCGTCGCAATAATCTTGAGTCCAGCGAGAATGGCTAGCATTTGCCAGGTGAACTGACCATGCATCGCCTGGTCGATGTACTCATAGCCCGCACCCATTACTTGTGGGGCGCCCAGTACTGCCATGATCCCGATGAGTAAGCCAGCAATGGCGGGCTGAAAATATTGCGTCCAGCGCGGCAAGGCCCTGCACCAGGGCCGTAGCGTCGCGATCCCGCTCGAGAATGCAACCGAGGCAAAGCCGCCCGCAACGCCCAGGACAGAATACGCGATCAGTTCCGAGGGATGTTCGAGTTGTACGGCGGGAATGCGGAAAAGCGACTCGGAGCCCAGAAACCACCGGGTCACAACCACGCTCGATACCGCGGAAAGCACAACCGAGCCCAGAATACCGGCGGTCCAACGCCCAATGACCTCTTCGATCACAAAAAGCACGGCCGAGATCGGGGCATTAAAAGCGGCTGCCAATCCGGCAGCGGCGCCGACGGGAGCGATCAAACGCATGCGATCTCGAGATAGCCTGATGCGCCTCCCAAGTGCCGAGGCCAGGCTGGCACCGATTTGCAAAGATGGATCCTCGGGGCCCAGCGAGTGTCCTGATCCTATGGCAAGCGCAGCCGTGATGAACTTGCCGATGGCAGTACGAATTGGAATGTAGCCGTTGTAGATATACAACGCGGCTTTGGTCTGGTTGACCCCGCTCCCTCGCGCCTGCGGAAATACGTGAATGACAAGCACTGCGATGACCAGTCCGGCGAGGCTGGGCGCCAGCAGGAGGCGCAGTGGTGACAGCGTGTCCCCGGATCCCAACAGATAGATACGGCACCAGTCGATCGCGAAACGGAAACAGACTACCGCGAGGCCGGCGAAGATTCCGATGAACACCGACAAGACGAGGAAGAAACGGTCCTCCCGAAAAACCGATCGCAGCAGAGCTCCGCGAGACCGCTGAGGAAGCCCGGTAACTGGCTCTGGCTCCGATAGCACCTCAGTCTGCGACTTGGGCGACATGGCCACGCTAATTTCCTTCGTGCAATCTCGAGATCAGCAGGAGCGCCATATCCGTTCCTGTCGGAGGCCCGCACAAGGTATTGGATTTGCGTTCGATTGCAAACACCAGGTCCATCGCTGCCTCCACCAGGTCCGGATTTTTCCGGAGGCCTCGCTCGGTGATCTGTGATTTCACCTTCGTCCACATCCCGGCGAGAGTCTGCGGCGAGGCATGCTCTCTCGAAGCGCCTGCCGCGGCGCAGGACTTGAGACGCTCACCTGCCACTTCAAAAGCTTGCATGACAATCCGGTTGCGCTGGTCGACCGGTATTTGTCGTCGGAATGGATCCATCTGTACGACCAGTTCCACGGTTTTAAGCCGGTCGAGGCTTTGCGCATCCTTAGGATTCGCGGCGACAGCTTCCTCGAGGTAACGTTGAGCGAGAGGGTAGCGCCCCGACTCGAAGGCGGCCAATCCCGCCCCGGCCAACGCTGCCGCATTGCGATGGTCCGACTTCAGCGGCAGACGATACTCGGCGAGTGCACGCTCATAGTCCTGTGCCTGCAGAAACAGATCTCCGACGCGTTGGTGCAGGGATGGATCTTCATCTAAATTCGCTGCCAGCGCAATCAACTCAGACTGTGCTTGGGCTTGAGCCTTGATACCCAGCAAGTATTCGATGAGTTCCAATCGAACGTTGCGGCGTTCCAGTTCCTGATTACCGGGCCAGGCGGCATAGATCGCGTTGTGGTAATAACGAAGAACCTGTTCGGTCTCTCCCTTTTGCGCAGCGATGCGCGCAAGTTCAAGGTTCACCAGCCCATTTTCTGGCTCCCGCTCCCAGAGGTTAATTAAATATGCATACGCTTCGCCGGTCCGCTTCAGACCAATCAGCGCCTGGGCCAGGTTCAACTGGTAGGCGTAATTGTCCCGTGAGTAGCGCAGCGCCGCTCGGAATTCACCAGCTGCTTGCTGGTATCGTTGCTGCTTGAGATCCTCCACACCACGGGCAAACCAGCGATTCCCCAAAGAATCCCGCTGGGCATGGTAGACGCGGGACAGCCCGCCTACCCCCAGGAACAGAACGACCGCGATTGCAGACAGCAGAGCCATGATCATCGGCTCTCGACTGAGATAGAACCGAAGACCGGGTTCCTTCTCGCCTGCGGCCATCGTGTGCTCTGAAGATGCGGTCATGCTGACCTGGTTGATGATACTGCGAACACTAGCTACATAAGCTCCGCCCGCGAAAGGATGCCTGAGCAGGAGCGATACACCACGCTGGGTAACGCGAAACAGATCGAGTCTTAGAGCGAGAGCGGAAGGATCAGCAACGGAGGACAGCGTTGTAGCCGGACAAGCCAACCGACCGGAGCTCTGCCTTGGAAGTTGACGTCGAAGGCGTGTAGACGAGCGACGAGACCAGGTGGTTGCTAACAGCACCTAAGGCGGCCTGGGCTATCGCCACCCGCAAGCGAACTGCCGCTCGCGCTGCCTGCAGTGCGGTCGCCGGTCCGTGCACGACAGAATAGGGACCTTGGACGGCCGGGAAAAGAAAAACCATCAGAACGCACAGCACTGCCAGTACAACCAGATTACATCCCGTGCGGCCAGAAATCATTCGATCTATTATATCGCGGTACTCGAGTTGCCCGCTCAATCGGGAAACGTTGGCTGCCGCCATTACAAAATCTGAGCGTCTGTTTTACCCTGATCCTGCTCGCGCTCAGCTACCCTGTTCATCTCTCGCTTGGAATGAGAAAAGCGCTTCCGGCAAATGTCAGCGATGCCATTCCGCTCCCGGGCAAGTGAACTCAGCGATTCAGAAAAAGCTGGTCTTGAATTCTTCGTGTCTTTGGCGCGCTTGGCTCATCAGGGTCTGGAATTCCGGTTCGTTGCGAATCTTTTGTAACACAGGGTCGCGCACGAAGTAGGGATAACAAAAGAACCCTCCTCCGATGCTATGCCGCAGCATGTGCAAGGCCGAAGCCTTGTCTCCCAAAACGGCATAGGCCTGAGCGATCTTGTAAATCCCCTCGGGATCGGTCACTCCCAGATCTTCGATCCTGTCTTCGGTTTCGTGAAGAAGCTTAAGGCCATGCGCATTGTCATGTTTAATTGAATAACTAAGCGCTTTCCCTACGTTCGCGGGAAGCAAGGAAGGCTCCATTTCGAAGGCTCGATCAAAGTCCTTGGCCGCCTGCGCGTAGTTGTTTAGATAGTACTCAACAAAGCCGTGATAGAAGAGAATGTAAATCGAATCGTTGACCGGCAAGCTCTGCATGAACCTTTGATATTCGCCCAGGTACAAATAGCTGTTCAGGGCGGAGCTGTTGATCTTGACCTGCGGATTGTTCTGGCGAGCTTTTTCGCACTCCGCCACAGATTCCTCCAGCATCCCTCCAAACCTGTAGGCATATCCAAGCTCCCAGTGCGCCTCGGCGTTATTGGGGCTGATCTGCAGAGCTGATCGCAGCAGCGGCACGGCCTGCTCCACTTTTCCGGTATCAGTCAATAGATTGGCCATATAGATTCGCGGTTCAACCAGTGAGGGATTTAATGCAATCGCCCTCTCATAAGCGGCCTGCGCGTTCGCGTAGTCCTCACGCCCGCCGAACCGCAGTGACGCATTGGTGGTATACGCCCTGCCCAGATGCGCCCAGGTAAGCGCATACTTCGGTTCAATGGCAGCGGACTTTTGCAGCATCTGGATCGCCGTGGCAAACTCATTCAGCGAATAGAGATCGACGCCGCGGAGGTAGTATTCGTAAGCCAGGGGATTTATTGCGCCTTCGGGTTTGAGATTCGCCGCCTCGGCAGGCGAGAGGTTCAACTCCAATCCCCTGATGATTTGTTGTGCCACGCGGTCTTGCACGGTCAACAGCTTGTCGTACTTCAGATCGATCGCATCCTGCCAGAGAATCTTATCCAGCTTTACATCGACCAACTGTGTAGTGATCCTCAGATCATCGCCATCCTTAATGAAGCTGCCGGTCAGCAGCGTGTCGACGTTCAAATCTGCCCCGACTTTCTTGGCATCGAGAATCTGATTGCGATATTTGTCGACCGAAGAAGAAGGACGCACCGTAAGAGCGTTGACGTAGCTGAGCTTGGTGATGACTGCATCCGCCAGCGAAAATCCCAGGAAGTCGGTCTCGGGATCCTGCTTGAGATTTCGAAACGGCAGAATTGCCAGGCTGCGCGGCCCGGCCGAGGGGGGCGGCGTATTGGGTTTCCGAACAGCGAAGTAGCCGATGACCAGCACTGCGAGCAACAGCCCCGCGATAGCCAGCAACTTTCCACGTGGAGAAGTTAAATCGGAGTCGAGTGGCTGATCCACTACAGCGACTGACGGGCGAGTACCTGATGCTGCCTTGGCTGGCCCAAGCCGACGCCCTCCGCGCGCGCCGCTGCTCCTGGCCCCAGGTGATCGGTCGCCAGGACGAGCCGACCGTCGGAGCTGCGCTTGGAACTCGGTCTCCTTCTTGAAATCCTGCAGGTCAATCAGCAAGTCTCTTACGGTTTGATACCGGTTCTCGCGGTCCTTGCGCATGGCTTTACTGATAATGCGCTCGAGTTCGTGCGGCACCTCTGGAGCAAATTCGACCGGCGGCGGAGGTTCGCCTTTCAGAATTTCGGCGATGATGTCGCTGGCCGTATCTCCATCGAACGCCGATCTTCCGGTGACCAGTTCATAGATCACTGCTCCCCAGCTGAAGATATCGCTGCGCGCGTCAACCTCAACTCCCCGCGCCTGCTCCGGGGACATGTATTTCGCAGTACCCAGCACCATCCCAGGTTCGCTGGTCGAGGCTCCTACGGTTGTTGCCCGGCGGCGAATGGTCTCTCCGACCCGGCGCTCGCTCAGTTTGGCGATTCCAAAATCGAGAACCTTCACAATCCCGTCGGTCCGCACAATCACGTTTTCCGGCTTGATGTCGCGATGAACAATTCCGCAAGCATGCGCAGCCGCCAGCGCGCTGGCAATCTGGATGGCAATTTCAACGGCGGCGCTCAACTCGAGTCTGCCATTTACCAGACGCTGGCGAAGGGTCACGCCCTCGATGAATTCCGACGCAATAAAATGCAGCCCATCGGCCTGCCCGAATTCATGAATGGTAAGAATGTTTGGATGATTAAGCGCCGAAGCAGCGTGCGCTTCGTGCTCAAAACGACGTAATCCACGCTCATCGCGAGTGAGCTCTGGCGCAAGCATCTTGAGTGCGACCTTGCGTCTGAGGCGCTTGTCCTCGGCGAGGTAGACCTCACCCATTCCACCCGCACCAATCATGGAAATGATTTCGTAATGCGTCAACTGGGTGCCGGGGGCGATGCTCGTGGGGGAAGGGTCGCCAATCATCCGGTGCGCTGCTTCGAGCACGGGCTTTTCCAGGAAATCCATGGGTTTCTCAGCCGAATCGAGCAGAGCCTCCACTTCTTTTCGCAACTCCGTGTCGCCATCGCAGCTGTTGTCGAGAAACTCCGGGCGAGATTCTGTCTTGAGCTCCAGAGCCTCATAAAACAAGGCTTCGAGCCGTCGCCAGCGATCCGAACCGGAAGAAGAAGCCATCACTACTCGTTCCTAGGACATACTTTGCGTAAGTTCGCGGTGCAGCCAGGCTTTCGCCATTTTCAGCTCGCGATGCACCGTGGCTGGAGATATCTTGAGAGCGGCGGCGGTTTCGTCATAGGTAAGCCCGCCGAAGAAAAGCAACTCGATCAGTTCGCTCTTGCGTTGGTCGTGAACCGCGAGACGCTGCAGCGCCTCGTCTAACTCCACGATTCCTCCCGTTGCTTGCGGGCCGACCAGTATGGCCTCATCCAACGAAAGCTTCTCCACCCCACCCCCCCGCTTGTCGCGGTTGTGCGCTTTTGCGTGGTCGACGAGGATGCGGCGCAAGAGGCGCGCAGAGACGGCAAAGAAATGAACCCGGTCCTGCCATGCCACATCGGCATCGACCAGTCGCAAGTAAGCCTCATTGACCAAAGCCGTTGCCCGCAGCGTGTGATCCGGACGCTCGGCGCGCAAACACCGTGATGCCAGCTTTCGAAGTTGCGCGTAGACAACCGGCATCAGATCGTTAAGGGCCGCTTTGTTCCCGCTCCCCCATTGTTGCAGAAGCTGCGTCACTAACTGCTGCTCGGAAGGCATCTGCTTAGTTCCTATAGATTTGGCTTGGGGCGCCATCTGGCTCTATGAAAGGGATAATCGGTTCGAGGGCGTGCTCATCCCTTTCTCTCCAGGCGGGAAGAAGTCGGGCGACGTGGCGAGATGGAGCTGTGCCCATGGAGCTTGCTATCGTTCAAGGCGGGCTCTATTGCGCAACAGAGTAGCACAATTTTCCGGGGTGCTCCATACCCACTCGTGGTTCACCAAAGAATTTCGCAGCCCTGGGGCTCTCCTGCTTGCTATCATCCTGTCTGCGGTCTAGATCTGAGACAAAACCGGGTTAACCATGAACCATCCCTCAAACAGCAGCCGGGAACTGGCAACAATTCTGGACTACATTTCCGCGGACTGGAGTCTTCTAACTCGCTCCACCGCCACTTGCGAGGCGGCCTCCGATCCCAAACTAACCGACCCGGTTACGCTCTACTTGCCGGCTGATTTCGCCATCCCCCCTGCGCTGCCCGAACTATTTCGCGACTGCAACGTTCGCATCGAACGTCTCTCCGAGGTCATCCGTGGTCCAGGGCAACAGACCAGCAACGGGTTCCATCCGCCCGGCCTGCTTTTTCTCGAGAATCCCTATGTCGTCCCCGGGGGACGCTTCAATGAAATGTATGGATGGGACAGCTACTTCATCATTCTCGGCCTCCTGCGCTCCAACCAGATCGACCTCGCGCGAGGAATGGTTGAGAATTTTTTCTTCGAAATCGAGCACTACGGCGGCGTCCTCAACGCAAATCGCGCCTACTACCTGACCCGCTCGCAGCCGCCTTTCCTGAGTTCCATGATCGTCGTATTCTATGAGGCGCAGCGCGCCGCCGGAAGAGCTGATCGAGACTGGCTCACCAAGGCTTACCACTATGCCAGTCGCGATTACGAAATGTGGACGCTCACTGACCATCTGGCGGGTTCCACCGGCCTCTCGCGCTTCAACGATTTTGGCGACGGACCGGTTATCGAGGGACTGCACGACGAAATCAGTTACTACCACGACGTGCTCTCGTACTTCTTGCAGCAAGACAAATCGAGCCCCCATCTGGTCGAATCGATCAGTCGCGAAGATCTTGCTCATCCCACGTATTCGCGCGAGCTTTATGAGCCAGCCGAGCCAGCCGCGCCGGGTACCATGCCCGACGCAATCAAGTATGTAGGCTTGACCACGGAATATTACAAAGGCGATCGCAGCATGCGGGAATCAGGCTTCGACATTTCTTTTCGTTTCGGGCCGTACGGCGCCGAAACCCATCACTACGCCCCCGTCTGTCTCAACAGCCTCCTCTACAAAACCGAGACCGACCTTGAAACCATCGCAACGTTATTGGACGACAAACAGACCGCCGCACAATGGCGTGAGCGCTCCGAGACGAGACAAAATATCATCCAAACCCTGCTCTGGAACCAGCAACGCGGCCTTTTCTTTGACTACGATTTCACCACGAACACGCAGTCTTCGTATGAATACGCCGCCACGTTTTATCCGCTGTGGGCGGGTCTTGCGACCGCTGAGCAGGCGGGTTCCGTAGTCAAGAATTTGCCCCTGTTCGAGCACGCCGGAGGCCTCGCCATGAGTACCAGGGAAACCGGCGTTCAGTGGGACTACCCTTTCGGCTGGGCTCCGATGCAGTTGCTCGCCGTCGAAGGTCTGCGGCGATACGGCTACAAAGCCGAAGCTGACCGCATCGCCTACAAGTTTCTTTCCATGGTGCTGATCAACTTCGTGCGCGATGGAAATATTCGCGAGAAATACGACGTGGTTTCAGACTCATCGAACTTCAAGCTCGCCGAAGGCTACCGCGACAACATCGTAGGGTTCGGCTGGACCAACGGTGTTTTTCTCGAACTCCTGCACACCCTACCGGAGGAATATTTGAACCGCTTAATCGCGCAACCCGTCCCTACCTCTCAACCCTGAGCACGAGCGATCTTTAAACGAAACCCAGTTTGCTTCGACGCTCACTACTGCTTAAACTTTGAGAACAACACAAAATGCCAAATGTAAACACAAAAAAGGGAGTTATCGGAATCCTCACCGGAGGCGGCGACGTACCCGGCTTGAACCCCGCGATCCGCGCTGTCACCTTCCGGGCGATACGCGAAGGATGCCAGGTTATCGGCCTGCGCCGGGGATGGGCGGGCCTGGTCGACATGGTTCGCGAAAAGGACTACGACAACAGCGACAACTTTCAAACCTTAACCGAAGAGATCGTGAACCGCGCCGGCCGTACCGGAGGAACGTTCCTCCACAGTTCCCGTACCAACCCTGGCAAAGTGAAGAAATCCGCCGTTCCCGAACATCTGCAAGGAACCTACAACGCCGAGACCAACGATCTGACTCCCGAAGTGCTAAAGAATCTCGCTTGGCTCGGAATCGACTTCCTCATACCCATCGGCGGCGATGACACGTTGAGCTACGGTGTGCGCCTCTACCAGGAGGGGGTCAAGGTGGTCGCAATTCCCAAGACCATGGACAACGATGTTCCGGGAACCGATTACTGCGTCGGCTTCAGCACCGCAGTTACGCGCACCATCCAAATGACCAACGACCTGCGGACCTCCGCCGGTTCGCACGAACGCTTCTTGGTTCTCGAAGTCTTCGGCCGCTATGCCGGCTTTACCGCTATGCTTCCGACCATGGCGGGAGCCGCCAACCGATGTGTGATTCCAGAGCATCGCTTCAATATCGAGCAGTTGACAGAATTGTTGGTTGCGGATCGTCGCAAGAATCCAAGCCACTATTCCGTGGTTCTGGTCTCCGAAGGAGCCATGTTCGAAGGCGGAGATATGATTTTCGAGGACCACACCACAGACGCCTTCGGCCACAAAAAGCTGGGCGGCATCGGTGACCTGGTATCAGAAAAGCTCAAGGAGCTATCGCCCAAGTACAACAATGGCAAGACGATCGAAGTAATCAATCAGAAGCTGGGATATCTCGTCCGCTGCGGCGATCCGGATGCCATTGATTCGATCGTTCCCATGGCCTACGGCAACCTCGCCCTCGACTTGCTGCTGAACAAGATTCACGGTCGGCTCGTAGTGCTGAAGAACGGCCGCTACGATAACATGCCAGTCGACACCGTAATCGCCTCGAAGAAAGTCGTAAATGTGAAGAGAGAACTACAACACCGCGCGGCTCCGGCCGCACTTCAGCAGCTTCGAAATGAAACCTCTATTTATCATGACCAGCGAAACCTGATAGGCAGGCGCAACGCAAATGCGTCGTACGCATCTATGGACTATGAGCACAGATTTGGTGCCATGCGATGAATCTTCCGGTTAGCAGATCAGTTTGGCTCTTATCCTGGATGGCGTCATCCAGAAGCCCTTCCACCGGCGGGGGCGATGGATCTGGCGCGTAATTTCAAACTGACCAGCAGTCGACTGCCCTCAAGAGGCAACCAAACGATGCAATCACAAAACGCACCCGAGCCAAAGCAAAATCCCGAACACACACCGGCCGTAGAGCATGTTTCACATGCCCATGAGCTGCTGAATGCCTTGCGAAAACGAATCGGGGAACATCCCGAACTCGCCGAAGCCATCACGAAACTGGAAACCGCATTGAGCCTCCTGACCGTGAAAACCGGAGGCATGCTGTGAATTCAAAAGGAGGATTTTATGGCACAAAAAGTTGCAGACGTCTTGTGGGAGATGCTTGCGAACGCAGGAGTCAAACGCTGCTATGGCATTGTTGGGGACGCACTCAATCCCGTGATCGACGGGCTCCGCCGAAACGGCAAGATTGAGTTCATCCACGTCCGCCACGAAGAATACGGCGTCTTCGCTGCTGTCGCCGAGGCTTACCTGACCGGCAATCCGGTAGCAGTGTGTGGAACCGCCGGCCCCGGCGTCGTTCACCTGTTCAATGGGCTGATGGATGCCCGCAAGGAGGGAGCTCCGATTATCGCCATTGCGGGCGACGTCGAGACCAACGTGCTGGACACAGCCGCGCTCGAAGAGCTCAATCCTTACAAGTTCTTCGACGCCGCGTCTCTTTATACGGCGCGGGTCGTCAACCCTGAGCAGGCGCGTTCCGTCTTCAGTACTGCGATTCTCACGGCGATCCTGGAAAAGGGTCCCACGGTAATTTCGCTTCCGGGTGACGTCGCGTCGGCCGATGCACCCGATGAGGCCACGCGCTCGACCCAGATCACGATTCCGTGCACGCCCGTTTTGCGCCCTTCCGACGCCGACCTCAACCGCCTTGTGGAGATGATCAACGCTGCAAAGACGGTAGCAATCTTCGGCGGCGATGGCTGTAGGGATGGCCGCGACGAGGTGCTCCAACTGGCGGACAGGCTGAAGGCGCCAGTCGGCTATGCGTTCCGTGGCAAACAGTGGCTGGAACACGACAATCCCAATGCGGTTGGCATGACCGGCTTGCTCGGTTACGGAGGAGCCTATAGCGCAATTCATGAGGCCGAACTCTTGCTGCTGCTGGGCACGGATTTTCCCTTCTCGGAGTTTCTCCCGGGCGATCGGGTGAAGAAAGTCCAGATCGACAAAAACCCCAAACACATTGGCCGCCGGACCGCCGTCGATCTTGGACTGGTCGGCGATATCAAGGCGACCGTCACCGCGTTACTGAAGAGCGTCTCTGAAAAAACCGACCGCCGTTTTCTCGACAAACACCTCGCGGAGACGAACTCTTTCCACGATCTTCTGCAGCATTATGTCGACAAAGGACCTGACATCAAGCCCATACGTCCGGAATTCCTGGCCAAGACGCTAAGCGATGTCGCTTCCGACGATGCGATGTTTTTCGCCGATACTGGCACGGCATGCATATGGCTGGCAAGACATATCAGCGGCGGCAGAAATCGCAGGCTTTTCGGCTCGTTCTCATGGGCGTCGATGGCCAACGCCGCGCCCAACGCGTTCGGCGCGCAGTTGGCATACCCAGGCCAGCAAACCATCGCCCTGTGCGGCGACGGCGGCTTCACCATGCTCGCGCTCGGCGACCTATTGACCCAAGTGCAACGAAAAACTCCGGTGGTTCAGATCATCCTCAATAACGAATCCCTCGACTTCGTCAACATCGAGCAGCAAGAGGCGGGAATAATTCCGTTCGGCGTGGAATTCAAGAATCCCAATTTCGCCAAGGTCGCCGAAGCCATGGGTGCGAAGGGCATCCGCATCGAAGACCCCGGCGATGTGCGGGATGGGCTTGCTGAGGCCCTTGCGTACAAGGACGGACCTGTCGTCGTGGACGCCGTTGTGGATCCATTTGCCTTGTCGCTGCCATCGCACGTGCCCTTCCACGCGGCAAAGGGCTTCACCCTGAGCATAGCCAAGCAGGTGCTGTCCGGCCGCATGGACTCGGTCATTAAGACCATGGAACGTAATGTCAGGCTGGTCTGAACGGCTGATTTCAGCGAAGATGCTTCGCAGTAATGCAGTTCTCCCGAGGTCCGCCTCGCCGCGCGCCGACCTCGGGTCTTTCCATCTTTTCCCGCCAACTTCTTGTCGCGCGGGCGAGTCGCCACATCCACGCGACAGACACGCCAACCTCAAAATTCTTGTCAAGCCCCCTAAGCCACCTAATTCCCCGCAACCAGCTCATTCCATTCCAAATATAAAGTTGAAAAGCTGGCGGGTTTGCCCCTCCAAATCTGCCATGCTGGTATTAAGCATTGGTTGTGTGGCGCGCCACCCAGACACAAGAATTCTCAAAACAAAAGCTAAGTCCTTTAGGAGTAGGCGGGTATGCCGAACGCCGCGACCTGTTTTCATAGACTTACGAGGAAAGGGGAGAGTTTTTCGAGGATATCCACCCACTCGGTAAGTCCTTTGGAAGTGATATCTTGCGAGGGTATCTCTTTTCCTGACCCAATCAATTCATAGATTTAGGAGGAAAACGCAAATTTGGAGGTATATACCCACGCAATTGTCACAGCCAGCCCTTCGTCCGGGCAATGCGCGCCGCTTCGACCCGGTTGTTCGCGCCCAGCTTGCTGATAGCCTCCGACAGATAGTTGCGAACCGTTCCCTCCGAGAGACTAAGCTCGGCAGCAATGTCGCCGCTGGTCACACCGTCGCCCGCCAGTCGAAGCACTTGCCGCTCGCGGTCGGTCAGCGGATCGGGCTCTGCCCAGGCTTCTGCGGCCAGTTCCGGATCGATCACGCGCAAGCCTTGCTGCACCCGGCGCACGGCTTCAGCCAGTTGTTCCGAGCGCATGTCCTTCAGCAAATATCCCGAAGCTCCGGCTTCCAGGGCGCGACGCAAATAACCAGCGCGTGCGAAGGTGGTCAAAATAATCACGCGCGTTCCGGTTCGCCGGCGTTTCAGTTCTCCCGCAACATCGAGGCCAGTCATCTCCGGCATTTCGATGTCGGTGATGAAGACGTCTGGCTTGTGCTCAAGTACCGCCTGTAGCGCTTCTTTGCCATTGCGCGAGCGAGCGACGACAGCGATGTCGCCCTCGATCTCAAGCAGAGCAGCGAGCGCTCCCAAAACCATGCCCTGATCTTCGGCGATCACAACCCGAATCGCCTTGCGTCCGTTTTTGGAAGGAGGATTCAATGATCAACATTCGCTTTCGGTGTCAGCGGGAACTCAATGCTGAGCCTAGTTCCCGCGCTGTTCTCGCGCTCGAGAGTACCGCCCAGAGCCTCAATTCGTTCCCGCATCCCGCGCAAGCCGTTCCCTTCGACTGCGCCGCCGCCGCCCCCATCATCTTGAATATCGATCCGGCAATTCCCATTTACTGGAATCAGCCGCAAATGACAATTTCGAGCCCGCGCATGACGCACGACGTTGGTCACTGCTTCCCGCACGACCAGCGCCACCACGCTCTCCTGGGCCGGCGTCAGCCGAACCTCCTCGGACTCAGACTTAACGATTACGCCCGCAGTTTCCAGCGTTGCCTTAGCTTGTTTGAGCTCTGCCTCGAGACTGTGAGCGCGATATCCACGGATGGTGCTCCGAACATCCGCCAAAGCCGCGCGGGAAGTCTGTTCCACGTCAGCGATCTCCGCTTTCGCGCGTTCCGGATCGTGGTCAATCAGTTTCCCAGCCAATTCAGACTTCAGAATGATCACCGAAAGCGTATGGCCCAGCACATCGTGCAGATCGCGCGCAATCCGTTCGCGTTCCGCGACCTTCGCGAGATGCTCAATCTCCGCATTGGCCGCTTGCAGCTTGCAAAACATCCGCGTTCGTTGAGCAAAGTAGATGTTGGTTCCACCCACCACGACGGACAGCCCTCCGGCGTAGAACAGAAACCAGCCAGACAAGTGCCACATCCACCATTCCACCCCCACCACTGCAAGGATGAGACCCAGCAGTTTGACCGCGGCACCTTCGGTCTCCACAACATACGGAAGCAAGGCTGCAGCAAAGATGAAGAAGCAGGTGGCCCCTTCATTGAACCGGACATATAGGGTCCCCACAAGGAGCATCACGCCTATGCCGACCAGCGGCCAGGGCTTTCGTTCGACCCACAAAATACCAAGGTACAAAACCAGGAAGACTATGGTGCCAAGGCCGGTAAGCAACCATTCTTTCCGGCCCGCATGATCCAGGATTGGTTGCAGGAAAAAGAACACGAAATAAGCCAGCGGCGTATAAAACGCCCAGCTATGCTCGGATTTCGTCGTCACTTTCATCTGTGCAACACTAGAGACTCATCCGGAAAGTCCCCCACGGGAAGGATGTTCCAATCAGACTGGCGGCTTCCCCAAGAAAAACTGGGGGCGGTTGCGTGAAAAGGTCTTGACAAAATATTAATATCTATGCTATTACATAGACACGCAAGATCTTGAAAATCATTACGTCACCCGTTTACAAGGCATCCGGCGCCAGGGCGGGACGGTGCAAGTGTATGCCAACATCCCCCTGCCCTTGGCTTCCGCCCTGGACTTAGAGTCGGGCGAAACCGTGACCTGGAAAGTGCTCGACCGCACCCATTTGCTGTTAGTGCGTTTGCCGGAGCGGAAGCAACTGAAGGGCGAGGCTGCGCCCCAGCCCTCCTCCCGGAAAAGGGCGCGGCGGGCCCGGGAGCAGCGGCCATGATGGGCAAGCTTTCTCCGCAAGACAAGCTGTTTGCCGCTGATCATGTCTATCTCGACTTTGTGGGCCGCGACACCCTGTACGGGTATCTGGCGCAGAACCGGGAGCAGCTGTTTCGCGATGAAGACTTCGCGGCTTTGTACTGCCCGGACAATGGACGCCAATCCGTGCCTCCCAGTGTGGCGGTGAGTGTGCTGTTCTTACGGGCGTACGAGGGGGTGAGTTTTGCCGAGGCGGTGGAGCGGACCAAATACGATCTGCGCTGGAAGGTAGCCTTGGGACTGGAGATGGAAGAAGTACCGATGCAGAAGAGCGCGCTGCAGGAGTTTGAGGCCAAGCTGGTTCTGCACGAGATGGAAGAGCCGCTGTTGAAGAAGTCAATCGCAGAAGCCCGGCGCGCCGGATACCTGCAGAATCGCAAGCTTCGCGTGGCCTTGGATACGACGCCGATCTTGGGCAAGGGAGCGGTGAAGGACACCTACAATCTGCTGGGAGAAGGGATCGAGAGGTTGGGGCGGCGGTTGGCGGAGGTAGAGGAAGAAGAGGTTACGGGGTGGGCCGCGAAGCAGGGGCTGAGTCGCTATTTTGGCAGCAGCGTGAAGGGAGAAGCCGGGATTGACTGGGACGACAAAGGGCAACGGGAACAGTTGTTAACCGAGATCGTGCAGGACGGGCGGCGCCTGCTAAGCCTGGCGGAGGAGATCCAAAAGCAGCATCCCGCGCAGACGGAAGCCATTGCCGCCGCCGCGGCTTTGCTGCTGCGGCTGATCGCGCAGGACGTGGAAGAAAAGCCGGAGGGCGGCTTTCAAGTAAAGTCGGGCACCGCCAAGGATCGGGTCCTCAGTGTTCACGATCCGGAGATGCGGCATGGACGCAAGAGCGCCAGCAAGCGCTTCAACGGACACAAGGCAGCGGTGGCGGTGGAGATGGAGAGTCAGTTGATCACGGGGGTGGAGGTGCTGGCGGGCAATGCTGGGGATCAGGAGAAAGCTCTGGAGTTGGTGCAGCAAAGCGAACGAGTGCTGGAGGCGAAGGTCGAAGAAACGGTGGGGGATTGTGCCTACGGAGGCGGCCCGACGCGGCGAGTCTTTGCGGAGGAAGAACGAATCCTGACGGCGAAGGTGCCGGCCCGTCACAACCGCAATTGTTTTTCCAAGAGTGAGTTTGAGATCGATTTGGATCAGATGGAAGTGCGTTGCCCGGCAGGCCAGAGTACGCGCGACTATCGCTCCGCCGGAGAAGGTCGAGGGGGCCAATTTCTTTTTTCCCAGGCCGGTTGTCAGGCCTGTCCCCTGCGCTCGCAATGCGTCCGTGGGCAAGGGCCGCGGAGTATCAGCATCCAAGCCGAAGAACGACTGCAGCAACAGGCCCGCGCCCATAACCAGACCGAGGCGGGGCGGCAGAGCTTGCGCGAGCGGGTGGTGGTGGAACATCGGATTGGGCGCCTGGTGGGATTAGGGATTCGCCAAAGTCGCTACTTCGGGAAAAAGAAAACCCGCTGGCAGGTGGTGATGGCCGCGGTAGTAGCAAACCTGAGTTTGGTGGTTGGGTACTGCCAGCGGCGGGCTCAGAGCCCCGACGCCGCCACCGCAGCCCAGGCCTCGGTACGGCCCACCAACGTTTTTCTGGCGGCTCTTTCGACCTTTTGGGCCCGATTTCTTCGCCTGAACCCCAACCCCGACTTAGGCGCCGCGTTCGGCGCAGTGTAATGGATGCGAGGCCCACAACGAACCATCACGTCACCCGCACTGCCCCTTCACGGAAAAACACCAGTTCTCGGATGGATTTCTAGGCTACCCCTTTTTGATGTCGCTCGTCAGCCCGGTTTTGTGGTGCCCGGAACATCCAATTACGAAAGCCAACAGAAGCGACAGCGGAAGCAGGATTAGGAGCAAATCGACCCTGCCAACCGTGACCAGCAGCAGAATCGTCCCCAGGACGAGAGTCCAGCCAGCATATTGATTAACGTTCATACCGTCTCCTTACCTTACTATTTCGGTACTTCGGCCTTAGCCATACATCTTTCCTTCGTCGCGCTGAAATCCAAGGCGTGCCACGCCAAGACAGAGGAGGAAGAATCCGATCAGGGCCTCCCAGTGCGCCCAGTTTGATTCGTGCTGTCCGGCTCCCACCACGCTCAATGCAAGCTGGGCCAGATGATAAGGCGGCAGGAAATGGGCAACCTGTTGCAAGAGCTTGGGCAAAAACATGATCGGAACCCACAGCCCGGAGCAAAAGGACAGAGGCAGGTAGATCAGGTTCGTGGTGGCGACCGAAGAGTTGGGACCGACGAAGTAACCAATGGCCAAGCCCATGGCGCAGAAGGGAAGTGAACCGGCGACCAGAATCGCTACCAGTTTCGCAGCATCGAGTAACGGCATACGCACTCCGCCGAAGGCAAATCCCAGCAGCAACAAGAGCAGCACTACGACCGTGCTAAAGATCATTCCCAGCCCGACCTTCGCCGTGAAGTAGGCAAACGGAGGCATGGGACTGGCGCGCTTTACTTGGAGCCATCCCAAGCCGCGCTCCGCAGCCAGGCCCGACGCCGTGCCAAACAACGACGCCCCCATGACTCCGAACGTGCCATAACTCGGGATCAGGTAAGTCGCAATCGTAGTGCCGCCGACCGGCGCACCTTTCGGATTCAATACCAGGCCGAACAGGACATAGAACATCAGAGGAAAGGAAATCGTAGAAACCGAATACGCTCGAAGTCGCAGCCGGGTTAGAAACTCATATTTCGCTTCTTTGAGATAGATCGCAAGTGTTCTGTTCAGTGGACGCTCCCATGCGCTTTGTGCGAATGTCGTCGAAGCCGTTGCCATTTCCCTCACCTCATTGAAATGTAGTGCAGATTCGTAGCGTGGTTTCTCAAGCGTTGTTATGGTCCACCGTCAGCGCCAGAAACGCCTCTTCCAGTCCGGCGCTCGTAACCTCGACACCGGAGAGTCCCGCATCTCGCGTCAACAATTCGCGAAGAATGGGCTCAGCCGAAGCGGCGCGGATTTCCAGTGCATCGCGATCCCTGCGGACGCCGTTTACTCCAGGCAGGCTGCGCACGGTTTCGATATCGAGAGAACTCACGCAGCGAATCCGGCGCCCGGCAGTGCTGGCCTTGATCTCGGCCGGTGTTCCCTCAGCAATGATCTCTCCCCGATTGATCACCACGACGCGGTCGGCAAGGGCGTCCGCTTCTTCGAGATAATGCGTGGTGAGAAGCACGGTCTTTCCGCGCGCGATCAGCTTGCGAATCTCCTCCCACAGCACTCGACGGGACTCGACGTCGAGGCCCACTGTGGGTTCATCGAGAAACAGGATGTCGGGGTCGCCACAGAGAGCCAGTGCGAATAGAACCCGCTGTCGCTGTCCGCCCGAGAGTTCTCCGAACACCCGATCCTTGATCTCTTGCAGACCAGCCGCCGCCAGAGTTTCGGCCAGGGGCAACGGGTTCGGGTAATAGGACGAGAACAAATCGATGTGCTCCCTGACTCGCAACGTCTCCGGCACTTTCGCCACCTGCAACATGGCTCCAATGCGGGTACGAACCTCCGCATGGATGGGATCCCCGCCAAACACGCTCACCCTGCCCGAGGTCGGTTTGGCCAGCCCGAGAAATAGCTTGACTGCGGTAGTCTTGCCGGCGCCGTTCGGTCCCAGGAGCGCGACCAGCTCGCCGGCTCTGACGGCGAAGTTGATTTGACGCAAAGCCTTTACTTCGCCGAAGTTTTTGCTGGCTCCGTGCAGGCTGGCAATCACCGCCCCGCAGTTGCGAGCGTCTTTCATCCGCTGTTTTAGAGTTTCTTGTAGTTCCGCGATCATCGATTCCCCCGCACCGCGCAAGATCTGGTCGATCCAGCGAGTGAACTCATCATCAGGGAATCGCATGCAACCCGCCAGTGGAGATCATCATCCCCTTATGGTGACAAATGTCATTTCCGACCAGGCTTTGTCCGGATGGCGTAACAAGCGCCTCCTTGGGACAAATAAATCACCAAGGTTCGGTATAATCCCAGGTTTGCTAGAGATCGGCGTATCGCTCTCCGGGAGCACGGCCGTTGTACGAGGCGGCTCGGGTTTGAGCGGTAGCCGCTCCGCCTTAGATTGGAATTCGATGTGGCTTCACGTAGAGCAGTTCTCGGTTTAGTCGAGGAAGACGTGCGAGGTATGATGCGAATACGCCCTGGAGTGAAGCTGGCCAGCATGAGCGATATTGGCTGCCAGCGAGAAAATAACGAGGACCAGTACGCTTACTGGGAACCCGCCGCCGACGAAGAGTTCGCGCGCAAGGGCAGACTCGCCATTGTGGCGGACGGCATGGGCGGCCACGAGGGGGGCCAGGAAGCCAGTCGCATTGCGGTCGAGTCAATCCAGGAAGTGTTTGCCGAGACTTCCGATGCTGATGCACAGTCGCTGCTGCTCACCGGATTCCAGATCGCACACGAGCGCATTCTCGATTACGCGGCAGGACACCCAGAACTCCACGGTATGGGGACTACGGCTACTGCGATTGCCCTTGTGGGGAACCAGCTTTACTACGCCCACGTCGGCGATAGCCGCTTGTATCTGGTGCGGGGAGCGAACATCTCTCGTCTGACCCACGATCATTCCTATGTAGGCCGCTTGGTGCAAAACGGGGTGATCAGTGCTGAAGAAGCCGAAACTCATCCGCAAAGACACGTCCTGACTGCCGCTCTCGGCGCGGGTACAGAGATTTCGCCCGAAACTCCGGAACATCCCATCGCGTTGCAGAAGGGCGATGTGCTGGTTCTTTGCACGGACGGCATGTGGAGTTTGTTAAGTGAACCCGAGATCCAGGGCATCGTTAGTAGCAATGATCCACCCGAAGCGTGCAGGCATCTCGTCAACACGACGAAAGATCGAGGCGGCCCCGATAACATCACCGTTCAAGTGTTGCGGCTGAGCGCAAACGAAGCTTCTTAATTAGTGCTCCGGTCGGCGCCGCAGAATTAAATCGCCTTCACTGGGCGGGAGCGAGAACGGGAACTCGACGATCCGGTTTTCGAAGGGCGCCCGCAACACAAATTCCTCCTGCTTCTGCAAGTCGTCGATCCATTTACTTTTGGTGCTGAACAGCACCCAGCCGCCGGCGTCCGGATGGCCACTGTTAAGCGTCGTGCTGCGCAGAGTGCGAGCGTTCAGAAACTCGATCATCTCCGCAGCATCTTTCTGACCGGCCGCTAGCAGAGTTTCTTTCTCTTCCTTCTTTTCCGGATGCCTGCGAATCTCGCGCTCGGTTTCCTCCGCCAAAGCATCTGCATCGCTCTGCTGCTTGGTTGCGAGACTATCTGGATCCCGCGCGGTCTGCACATCGTGATAGGGGCTTCACGAATTCCAGAGTGATTTTGCCCGGCGCTACGTCGACGGAATCCTTGCCGCGATAGTGCAGGCTGAGCAGCACCGCGAACATCGCCTGTCCGCGGCACCGCGCTTTCTGCAATTCCTCGGCAGCTAAGTTAGCACTGGCAAAGCCGTAAAGATGCAATTCTTTGCGGCTCAACAACCTAAATCGAGCCAGGAAATTCCCAATACCTATTCGTAGCGCAGAGCCTCAATAGGATCCAGCCGTGACGCGCGCACGGCCGGAACCATGCCGCTGATCAGGCCCACTGCGGTCAGGATGAGAGTGGCGACGAGCAGCGTGCCGGGCGCAATGATCAGGCGGATGTCGCCGCCTTCGGCATTTTTCGCCATCGCACTGTACAGCGTGAGACGTCCGACCGAGAGCGAAACCACGTAAGCCAGCATGACTCCCAGCGCTCCGCCGATGAACGTAATGGTGAGAGCTTCAGCAAGAAATTGAAGCAGGATGTGTCCCCGGCGCGCACCCAGTGCTTTTTCCACGCCGATCTCGCGCGTGCGCTGCGTTACTGAGACCAGCATGATGTTCATCAGTCCGACGCCACCAATTCCCAGCGTAAGCGTGCCGATGAAGCCCAGCAGAATTTTCAGGCCGATAGTGATGACTTCAAACTGGTGAACCTGCTCCATGAGATTAAACACACGCACGGCACGGCGATCAGTAACGCTGAACTTGTGCTCAACAGCCAAGACACTGCGCGCCGCCTGCTCCAACCTCTCGTACTCTGGCGTCTCGTAATTGAACCAGATGGAATCGAGATAGTGGGTGTCCTTCAAATCACTCATCGTCGTGAAAGGGACGTAGATGGCGCGATTGATGTCGTCGTCGCCTTCCTGCATTTTCGCGCTAAGGATGCCGACCACCTCAAAGCTGAGGCCATCGATGCGGATGCTCTCACCCAAGGCGTTTCGCCCGGAGAAGAGTTTTTCCTTGGCTTCGGAGCCGATGACCGCGACCCGGGCGCGCTGCATCTCATCCTGCATGTTGTAAAAGCGCCCTTGGCCCAGTTTGAGTGCGCGCACGGAATCAACATTTGGATAATTTCCCGTGACGCCGAAGGTAAAGGTACGAGTGTCGAACTGAATGTTGGACTGCTTGCTGACTTCAGGAGTGATGTGCGTGATCTGCGGAAGATTGGTGGTGAGCGTGTCTACATCCTCCATCGTGAAACGGATCGGAACACCCGCCTTCTGCCCCCCAGCCTGCATGGAAGTGCGTCCCGGCACCACAATCATCAGCTTGGTGCCGAAGTTGGCGAAGATGTTAGCACAGGCCCGGCCAAATCCGTCGCCGTAGGCAAGCAGCATCACCACGGTGGCGATGCCCCACGCCATGCCAAGCATAGTGAGCGCGGTGCGGCGGCGATTGTGCCGCATGGCTCCGTAGGCCTCATGAAATAGATCACGAAACATTTCTTAATCCTGGCGCAGCGCTTCCACTGGCTGCAGCATTGCGGCTTTGCGCGCCGGATAAAGTCCGGCAATCACTCCGGCGATCGTCAGGCTGCCAATCGCCAGAATCGCCGACATCGGCACAATTTTCGGAGGATCAAAACCTCCCGGCCCCTGCTGCGTGCCCAAAACCGCCATCAAACCAGCCGCCAGGCCCATACCCACAAGTCCGCTGAACAGCGTGAGCAGTATGCCCTCCAGGAAAAACTGCAGCAGAATGCTGCGGTTGGTGGCGCCCAGAGCCTTGCGCAATCCAATCTCCCGGGTGCGCTCGCTGACCGTCACCAGCATAATATTGATCACGCCAATCCCGCCCAGTGCTAGTGTTACCAGGCCCACAGCTCCCAGAAACATGTTCATGGCGTCGAAGATGAGCCCGATCGCTTTGGAGTTCTGAATCGTATCCCAGCCCTCGAAGGCATTCTTATCGCGATAGTCAAAACCGTGATTGCGCGCAATCAGCTTGCGAACTTCATCCTGCGCGATTATGTGTTCATCGGTAACTCGCGGTTGGTAATTAATGAATGAAATGGAGTTCTCGTGGTTCTCACCCTTGAGCGGGAACAACATCGCCATCACCCGGTAGGGGATGTAACCCCGCATATTGGTAGAGTTATCGTCACCCCGTCCGACGCGCTGCACGGTGCCGATGACTTCGAAGCTGATGTCGTTCAGAATGATGGTTGCGCCCACGGCGGGGCGCCCCGGAAACAGGTTCTTGACCAGTTCGTCTCCCAGAACGATCATGTTGCGTCGCTGAGTTTCGTCCAGGCCGTTGAGCCAGCGTCCCTGATTGAGTGGCAAATATCGGATCTCGCTGAACTGCGGCTCGACTCCGGCAAGCTCCCCATTCGCGCTGGCGAACTCACTGACGGCGCGGACATCCGTGCGAATCAGCACGGGAGAAGCATTGCGCACGTGTGGCGCTTCCTTGCGGATATCCAGATAGTCCTGATAGGTCAGCAAGTAGCTCCGCGCGGAGTTCATACTGCCCTCCACGACCGGAGCACGCCCCGGAAAGATGAACATAATGTCTTTGCCATACTGCGCCATCTCGCGCTTGTTGCCGGAACGGAAACCCTCGCCCAGGCCCACCAGCAGCAGTAACGAACCCACGCCCCAGGCGATGCCGAACATAGTCAGAAATGAGCGCAGCTTGTGCGCCCACAGGGTGCGGAAGATTTGCGCGAAGATGTCCAGCAGCATCCGCATAATCTAAGGATACGCATATTTGACGTATTTCGTTCGGACTTCGGTAGCAGGGAACTGAGGTTACGGCCGGGTTAGATTTGCTGCCTAGAGCTTCCGCCACACATCCTTGAAGTCGAAAAAACCCTTTTTCCCGGCGAGCCACTCGGCGGCGCGTACCGCGCCTTCCGCGAATCCACGGCGGGACTTGGCATCATGGCAAAGATAGATTCTGTCGCTGGGCGAGTCGAGCACCAGTTCGTGCATTCCGACTACATCCCCTTCGCGAAACGAAGTGATTTCAAGTTCGGTTCCCGAGGCGTCCTGAATGATTCTTTGCAGCGTGACAGCGGTTCCAGAAGGCGCGTCCTTCTTCTGAGCGTGATGGCGCTCAAAGATCTGTCCGAAATACTGGTGCTCGAGAGCGGCTGCCGCGTTTCGCGCAACCTCAAAAAACAGGTTTACTCCAATCGAAAAATTCGCGGCATACAGCAAACCGATTCCACATCCTGGGTCTTCCACCATCGCCCGGATTCGCGCCACCTCGCCGTACCAGCCAGTGGTTCCAACCACAATATTTTTCTTGGCTCGGATGCAAGCTTCAACATTCCCAAGCACTGCGGCTGGAGTAGTGAAATCGATGACCATGTCGATCGGAGCCAAAGTTTCCGCCGTGAGCGCGGATGCTTTCGCATTGTCAGCCGCGCCCAGCACCCTCACCGGATGGCCGCGCTGGCTGGCCACTTCCGCGACCTGCGAACCCGTCTTACCCCGACCTAAGACCAGAATGTTCATGAAAGGTAAAATCTCTCGGCACGCTCTACGGCAGTTCTCAGCGTACTCTGCGTTCTAAGGTTTTGTTCAAGCAAATACTTCCGGGTCCAGGTCCGAAAAAAAAGTCTTGTGCAGCCGCCGAATCACTTGCGGCACCTCATCCTCTTCGATCACGAAGGTCAGATTAATCTCCGACGCGCCCTGCGAGATCATGCGGATCTTCACATCAGAAAGCTCCCCAAAAACGCGCGCCGCAATTCCTGGCGTCTCCCTGAGATTCTCACCCACCAAACAAACGATCGCCTTGCGCCCTTCATATTTTACATCCGCCAATTTCGCCAGATCGGCCGCGAGTGCCGGAATCGACTCGTTGGAATCCACCGTCAGCGACACGCTCACTTCCGAAGTGGAGACCACATCCACGGCGACTCGATGCCGGTCAAAAGCCTCGAAAATCGCGCGCAGAAAACCGTGGGCGAGCAACATCCGCGGAGCCGCGACATCGATGATGGTAATGCGTTTCTTGGCAGCAATCGCCTTGAAAGAATTCCTGCAGTGGGGCACTCGAGCCGAGATGCGGGTCCCTTCGCATCCTGGATTCCGTGAATTCAGCACGTAAACCGGAATGTTCCGTTGAATCGCCGGCAGCACCGTCGCCGGATGCAGCACTTTGGCGCCAAAGTAGGCCAACTCCGCCGCTTCATCGAAGCTGATGACCTTGATCCGCCGCGCTTCCGGGCACACATTCGGATCGGTCGTCATCATCCCGTCCACGTCGGTCCAGATTTCGATGCGCTCAGCATCTAACCCCGCGCCGACAATGGCCGCGGAGTAGTCGGATCCGCCACGCCCAATCGTGGTGGTGATTCCCGCCTTGGTGGCACCGATGAAACCACCCATGACCGGCACTCGGCCTTTGTCCAGCACTGGCTGCACCTTCGACTTTAGCCGCTGGTTCGTCTCTTCCATCAAGGGGGCGGCCCGCATGTGCTCGGCATCGGTTACAACACACTCGCGCGAATCCACCATGGTCGAGGGAAGGCCTTGGGCGGAAAACGCGGCGGCAACAATCCTGCTGGAGAGAATCTCGCCGAATGCCGCGACGTGATCGGTGGTGCGCGGGGTTAACTCGCCTACGGCGGCGATGCCGCGCAAGAGTTCGTCCAGCGCCTCGAAGTAAACCCCCAGATCGCCGTGAAATTCCGTGAACAGTGCCGTTCCAAGAAGTTCGCCCGCAGTGTTGTAGTGCCGTTCACGCAGAGCGCGGGACAGACTAAGTGCATTCTTGCGATCGCCATTTCCGGCAGCCCGCGCCATCGCCAGCAACTGGTCTGTGACCTTGGACATGGCGCTGACCACAACCACCGGTTTTTGTGCCAGCCGTCCTTTGACAATGTCAGCGGCTCGCTCGATGGCCTTGGCGTCCTGCACCGAGGTCCCACCAAGTTTCATCACGATCATTGGCAGACGTACCTCGGACGCGGATCTTGCCGATCAGTCGCATCAAATCTGCTGCATGAAGACGCGCGGCTCTTCACCCCAAATAACCCCGCACTTTGAGCAATTCAGCATTCAGCAGGGCCGCCCCCGCCGCGCCTCGAATGGTGTTGTGGGAGAGCACGGTGAACTTCCAATCCAGAACGCCGCAGGGCCGCAAACGACCGACCGTGGCCGTCATCCCGTTACCCGATTCGACGTCGAACCTGGGTTGCGGCCGGTCTGCCGACGCGGTATAGCGCACCGGTTGCTCCGGAGCACTGGGCAAGCGCAATTCCTGGGGCACGCTGCGGAAGTCGTTCCACGCCTTGATCATCTCTTGCGGCTGCGCCTGGCTTTGCAGCTTCACGGAAACCGACTCGGTATGCCCATCCTCTACCGCTACGCGATTGCAATGCGCACTGATGCTAAATTCCGCCGGTATGAAACCAGACCGGTTCAGGCCGCCCAGAAGCTTGCGCGTCTCCTCCTCCATCTTTTCTTCTTCCTTCGAAATGTAAGGGATCACATTGCCCAAAATGTCGAGCGAGGCCACGCCCGGATATCCCGCTCCACTGACCGCTTGCATCGTGACCGCCATTACGGTCTCGAGCCCAAATAAATCCTGCAAAGGTTTCAGAGCCATGACCAACCCAATCGCCGAGCAATTCGGATTCGTCACCACAAAGCCGCCAGACGACTTCCGCCAGCTCTGACATTCGATCATCTGAATGTGATCAGGGTTTACTTCCGGAATCACCAGCGGCACGTCGCGTTGCATCCTCAGCGCACTGGAGTTGGTGACCACGGCGCATCCTGCGGCGGCGAAGCGCGGTTCCATTTCAGCCGCAATCGAAGCGTCCAGCGCGGCAAAAATGATCTTCGGAGCGCCTTCTGACGTAGCCGGAGATACGCGCATTTCCGCCACGCGCGCAGGCAAGGGAGTTTTCATCCTCCAGCGCGCCGCCTCGCCGTACAAGCGTCCTTCAGAGCGGTCGGAAGCCGCCAGCCACGCCACCTCGAACCACGGATGGTGTTCCAGCATTTGCACGAAGCGCTGCCCCACCATTCCGGTCGCGCCCAGGATCCCCACAGGAGTCTTCGTCGACATAGTTGATTTGCATTTTACAACAGGCCAGAAGCCCAACCCGGCAATCGACCAGCCTGGCGTAACCTCCGCCAAGATGAAGTGCCGCAAAACACCGTCAGAATCAACTACAGAAAATCTAACCTCCGCCGATCGAAGAACCTGAGGACTAAATATGCTCGAGCTACGCCAGAACTACTTCACCAAGGAGTCGGTCATCATCGCCGCCGAGCGCGCCAAGCGTCCTGAAGAATTGGCCAGCAAACGCCCCGCCAAGGTCGTGCCTCCGTTTGTGGAAGCTGGTCCCCTTCTGTGCGGGTAACGAAAGCAAAACTCCGCCCGAGGTCATGCGGTTTCCGGCCAACGGCAGTGAGCCCTGGCAGGTGCGCGTCGTGGCCAACAAATTCGCCGCCTTGTCGCTCGACATCCAGCCCACCCGGACCGTCCATCGCTCCCGCCGCAGCATGGGAGCCTTTGGCGTCCACGACGTCATTATCGACACGCCCGACCGCTCGCACTCGATTGCACAAATGTCAGATGCGCACGTGGCCAACGTCCTGCGCGTCGACAAGTCTCGCTACGATGCATTGAGCCTCGATCATCGCATTGCCCACGTCACTATTTTCAACAACCACGGTGCCGACGCAGGCGCCAGCCTGGAGCAACCCCACTCCCAACTGATCGCCACTCCAGTCATCTCCTATCCGGTGAGGGAGCGTTTCCAGCAAGCCCTGAATCACCATGATGAATACGGTGAGTGCATGTTTTGCCAGTCCCTGGAAGAGGAAATTGCGGACCGGCAACGGGTGCTTCTCCTGACCGAGCACTTTGTTGCCCTGGAGCTCTACGCCTCTCCGACCCCGTTCCGTACTCCCATTTACCCGCGCCGGCACATGGCCAGCTTCGGCGATATTAGTGCGGCTGTGATCGCAGACTTAGCCCGGGTGCTGCGAACCGTTCTCGCGAAGCTCTAGCATGGTCTGGGGAACCCGGACTTTAACTTCACCATTCGCAGCGCGCGCCCGCCGAATACGTGGGTGTGAAGCACTTCCACTAGTATTTCAGCATCCTCCCGCGTCCAACCCGCATGGCGGGCTTCGAACTGGGATCTGGAATGTTTACAACACTGTCTTGCCAGAAGCCGCGGCGGAGTTCCTGCGAAATGTGAAAGTCGAACTGGCGGCAGGAGCGAGCTAATACGGTAGACACGTTGCTGGCAACGTCTTTGGCTAACGGTTACGCGGCATCAGTCCGGCCACGCTTATCTTCCGGTTCGCCCGAGTGCTCCGGGCTTCCCCCCGGTTCCGGGAAGTCCGTGTCTCCCGACTTCAACAGCGGATCCTGATCCCGGTGTCCCAGCTGGCCCGGCATGGAAGTGTTGTCCGACTGATCCCTCTCGTCCTGTTCCACAGCGCCTTTCGAGCGGTCTTGATCTTTCGTAATGGTCACAATAAATTCTCCCCGGTGGCAGAGAACCATGCCTATAATTAGCCTACTCTGAAACTTCCGAACGGAGCAGCGGTTTTTCTAATGTATATAATAGAAATCCTGAATGGACTTGGAGGACCCATGAAGCGACTGGTTTTTGCCTCAGCTGCAGTTTTGCTCTCGACCTTTACTCTCTGCGCGCAAACCAGAGCGTCAGTACCAGTTGTGACGATCCCTGCATCAGCCGTATCTCAGAAGCATCCACACAACAAGCAGCACAATAAGCAAAAGCCGCAGCACCGTCAACATCACACCAGCATCAGCGCTCGACGTTGATCTTGAAGTCGCGAACGTTACTCGCCTGGTGCGCGCGCCGCGGTTGTCGACACTCCCAACTTCCGCAAGCGATCCTTAGCCTGGAGCGCCTCGTTCGAACGCGGATAGCGCTGGATCACATGGCGAAGCTGCGCGATTCCATCGTCCGTCTTGCCCAGTTCGATGAGCGCCAACCCCTTCTTCAAATCGGATGAGGGAGCCTTGTTGCCGGTGGGAAAGTTCTGCAGCACCTGGTCGTAATATGTGACGGCTTCCTGAAAGTTTCCCGTTTTGTAGCCGATCTCCGCCAGATAAAAATATGCATTTCCCGCGAGATCGGTGTTGGGATAGAACTTCACATAGTCCGAAAATTCCTGCTTGGCCAGATCATTCTTTGCCGCGTTGTAATCCCGTAGCGCGTTGTTGTACAGCACATCGGGAGGCGGAGCCTGCGCCATTGCCTGTTGTTGTGCCTGCTGCGCCGCCTGTCCTGCCGCCACGCTTTGCTGCGCCGCCTGCATATCCTCCAGTTGCTTGCTGACCTTGGTCAGACGCGCTTTTAATTCGTCGAGAGAATCATTGAGCGCCTGGATCTGGCCCGAAAGCTGGTCCACCTTTCCGCCATTGTCGGTTTGGAGCTTTTCCAGGCCGCCCTGAACCGCAGTGATGGACGCCGCCACTTTATTCATGCTGTCGGTGTTTTGATCCATCAGGTGCTGCATGACGCCCATGCGCTCGTTGAAGGACTGCTGCATCTTCGTCATCTGGTCCTGCAGGTTCTGCACCTGGGTCATTAACTGAACCATCTCTTTGCTGACGCCCCAGGCCGGCGTTCCGTTTGCCCAGAAGCCAATCAGCAGGACAACCATGATCGAATATCGATAAATTTTCATAGCGTGTTCCTTGAGTTGCAAAATAACGGCATCGGACTCGGGGCGGTAGTGGCTGACTCGGACAAGGCAGTTGGGTCGCAAGCTTGCAATGGAAGCTTCCGCCTCCCAAAAAACCTCGCGACATAAATCACCGCGCTCACATAAAACGCATAGTCCAAATAGGGCGTTGGGCGACGCCATATCCAAAGTTCCAACACAGAAAACAATCCTGCCTCCGAAGTAATCCTTGTCCAAGCCCAAAGTGGACTGACATATCTGTGTGGCCACGCCAGACCGATCGGTATCAGCCAGGCTGCGGACAGACAGCCAAGCAGAGTTTTTCACCGAGATTCATTAGCCCCACCAGCCACTTTAGCTGATTCCTCGTTGAATAAATCGAGCCGATTTCAGCGGAGCCCGCTCTCACAACTTCTATTGTGAAGGATAGCGCGCCCCAGACACAGTTGTCTCGGAGGTTCCGCTGCGTGTGCCGCTCGGCCGGAAAAATACTGAGGTGCGGAGCAAGGCCCGCCCCGCACCTCAATTGACTATTTCTGATACACGAAATGGCCACGGCGATTCTGCTGCCAACAGGCCTCGTTGGATTGAGTGCAAAACGGCTTTTCCTTGCCGTAGCTGATCGTCTTGATGTTGCTTGCCCTGACGCCACCCTGCGTCAACGCGCTCTGCACGGAGCCGGCTCGGCTGTCGCCCAGGGCCAGGTTGTACTCGGTCGACCCGCGCTCATCGCAGTGTCCCTCGACCACGAAGTGGATGTCGGGATGCTGCTTGAGGAACGCGATATCCGCCTGCAGTGAACTCTGCTGGTCAGCGCGAATATCCGACTTGTCGTATTCGAAGTAAATGTCCTTCACATTTTGCGAGAACAGTTCCTCCTCGCTCGGTCCGGGCGCCGGCGGAGGCGGCGGTGGCGGAGGCTGGGTCACTGTCACCCGTGCCGTTGCTTGCTGAGTGCCGCCTGCTCCCTTCGCGGTTAGCGTGTAGGTGGTCGAATCGGACGGGGTCACCTGCTGCGATCCGCTGGCTTGCACAGCTCCCACGCCGTCGATGCTCACGTCGGTGGCATTTGAGGTCTGCCATGTGAGCGTGGTCGATTGTCCCTTGTCAATGGTGTTGGGATTCGCCGTAAGCGAGGCCGTCGGCGCTGGTGGCGGTGGCGGTGGTGGTGGCGGTGGTGGTGTCTTCTTATGGCAAGCGCCTAGAAACAGGATGGCACCTAAGGCAAATATAAGCGTGAACCACTTCATTCTCTGCTGCTTCACTTTTCCTCCCTGTATCGCGCGCCGCTGCCCACGACGCGCGCTTCAGAATCCATAGCGGGGCGGGTTCACTTCTCCGCCTCCGGGCCAGTTAATCAAAAACTCGCCAAACCTGAGTAATACAACCCCAGATGTTAAATCTCGTTAGCCCCAACTTCCAGAGTACCGAAAAAACGAACTCAAATCCGAATTCGACGTCAACCGTGCCGTCGTACATTGTCCAGTCGGCATTATTTGAAGCGGCGTCATCCCAAAGCCCACGCTTGCTCCGATCTTTGGATGGCGCAGCGCTTCAGTGCGTGAGAACTAGAATTTCGACGACACCTGGAACAAAGCCCCAAGTTGTCAGCCGCGAAGCGGCGTAAAAATGCAGCCCACCGCGTGAGCCGTGGGTAAAAGTGCGAAAGCCGGATGAGCCCCAGCGGGGTGAAAGACCAGCTCTCACGCACACACTTCAGTGCTGCGATAACTGCCCCCGAATGAATAAGGGAGTCTAACTTCCAAGCCGCAACGATGTATTTTTCCCCAGCCTCTTCAGCCATATCACACGTCACTCAATCCGGCTTCACAGTTCGCTAAAAACTAGCGATTCGTATCAGGGCTCGCCTTCAGGCGAGCCGTAAACTCATCTTTTCAACGACGGCTTCAGCCGCTGTTCTCAGGCACCGCGAAATCTTTACTTCCAACTCCAATTCGGCTGTGTATTGCCACCCGCAAAGGTCAACTGTTTCTGATTACTCCCATCCGCCAGCATCGACCAAATCTGTTCCCCGCCCGATCGGCTGGACTGAAAAACAATATGCCGCCCATCCGGCGACCACGACGGAAAATCATTGCGTCCACCGTCGTGAGTCAGTTGCACCCACTGTTTGCTGGCCGCGTCCATCAGGTAAATATCCGAGGCCCCCGGAGCGCCGGGCCCGTAATGTCGAGTCCAGGCGAACACCAGAAATTGCCCATTGGGCGACCATGCCGGCGATACCGCATATCCCTGGTCCGTAAGCCTTTGATCATTAGTGCCGTCCGCTTCCATCGTATAAATCTGCGGCAACCCGCTGCGCCCGCTTACCCACGCGATCTGCGCCCCGGTCTTGCGATTCCACACCGGCGAAACATCCGGTCCCTTGAAAGACGTAATGCGCTTGAGATTTCCCCCCGATTGATCCACAACGTAAATCTCAGGGTCTCCCGAGCGCGACGAAGAAAACGCCAGCTTCGTGCCATCGGGGGACCACGCCGGGGAAAGATTCGTGCCTCCATACTTCGGGAATGAAACCAGACGATTGAGATCCATCGAGTACATCAAAATGTCCCAACCGGATTTCGTCAGTGAACTGAAAGCCAGGCGGGAGCCGTCGGGCGAAATCCGGGGGGACAGAGAAATCGAACCCAGATGCGTGATCTGCCGCTGATTAGCCCCGTCGTAGTCCATCGCCCAAATTTCCTTGTGCCCGCTGCGGCTGCTCACAAAGTAAACCTGGCTCTCCGCAATACCAGGAATACCGCCGCCCAGTCGGAAGATAATCTCGTTCGCGAACTTGTGCGCGATCGTGCGGACAGCAGCAGGGGCGGCCGTATCCTGATACTGCTTGCCCAGTACCTGGGGCGAGGTAATGTTCTTGACGTCAAACAGCCAACCCTGCACGGTAACGTTGTTGCCGGTTACACCCAGGTTGCCGAACGCCAGCATCGATGCATTGGGAGGAGGAGCATTCCAGGCACTAAACTGCACTTCTGGCGGCGTGCCCGGAACGGCCACGGGATAGAAGCTCTTCGACGCCATGTCGAAGATCCCGGCGTTGTCCAGATCATTCCACAGAGTGTCGTTGAAAACCTTGAGCAGGTCGGCGTTCTTGGTGTCTGATGTGGAAGGTTTAAAATCGGGGACCGCGAGGCGAACCTTCTCCATCCCCAAGCCCGTGCCCGTTTTGATCCAGTCTTGCTGGGCCAGACCAGGAGCCACACTAAAAGCCGCCGTCAGAAGGAGAAAGAAAACCGCAGCGACTAAGCGAGATTTTGTCTTGAAGTAGCGCGTGCCGGTCGTCCTTTTGCCGATACCAGCCGTAAGACCTCTACTCATCGTATGATGACGAACATCGAACTGCAAGTTGAACTCGCGCATCGTAACCCAATTCCTTCCAAGTAACCTGAAGCCTGAAGCACAGCTATCTCTTGTAATCGAACCAGAACTCTACCGAAACCTTGCTCTCGGAATAATCCGACGGCAGGGGACCAAAAGTGTCAATGCGCTGCAAAGCCCGCACCGCCGACTGATCGAGCGAAGGCACGCCGCTTGACTGCTCGACCTGCACATTCGTCGGGTGCCCATCCCGCTTGATGTCAAACGTCACATACACCCTCTGCGCCTCGGTGATGCGCGGATCCACTTCGTACTTGAGCCAGTTCTCGGAAACCTTCTGCTGCACCACGCGCACGTACCAGGCATAGCGCGACCCAAAATCCCCTCCGCCGCCGGTGAAGCCGAAACCACCTTTCGCCGCGCCCGCATTGAACGTTCCGTAAGGCCCGCTGACCGGGCCGCCTTCTCCGAATGGAATTACGTTGCTGGCTTCTTCTTCGGGCTCAGGCTTAGGCTTTTGCTGAGCGCTGCTTCGTGGCTTCGGCTTGACCTTAGCATTCTTATCGGGAATCGGAATCGCTTCCGGTTCTTTCTCCTCGGTCTTCGGAAGCGACTGCGTGATTCCCTTGGATTCGTTCGCCAGAACATTCTGCGTTTGCACCGCGCTGGCGGGCAGAGGAACCGAGCTGACGAGGGTTACTCCCATCGCGTCTCCGCCGCCGCCTGCACCCCAGTTGCTGCCGCCGCTGCCATGCCACACAACCGCATACAGAATGATGGACCCCGCGACCGCGAGGTGCAGCACAGCCGACCACGCCAGATTGCGAGCCCAGTTGTCGTGTTCGAAAAATATCTCAGCGTTTGCTTCCATGACTGTCGAGCGGCTGCGTGACGATGCTAACGTTAGTGATCCCCGATTGCTTTACCGCATCCATGACGGTCGCGAAGGCCCCGAAGGGCACGTTCTCGTCCGCTCGGATAAAAATAGACTGGTGCTGCGGATCGCGAATCTTCTGCCGCAGCTTGGCTGCAATCTCATTGATGTTGATGGGATCGTTCCCCAGAAAGACGCGCTGCTGCTTGTCCACGCTGATGACCAGCCGCTCCTCGGTAATCTCTTTGACCGTGCGCGTCCTGGGGACGCTCACCTCGATCCCCGATTGCAGCACCGGCGCCGTCACCATGAAAATAATCAGCAGCACCAGAACCACGTCCACCAGCGGCGTAACGTTGATGTCAGCGATAGAAGATTGGGTGCGCCCGTTGGAAGCCGTGAAGGCCATTACCTCCGCACCTCCGGCCCCGCAGGCTGCGACCGCTCCACAGCGTTCAACATCTCAAGTGCAAAATCATCACCCCGCGCCGCAAACTCCCGAATGGAACTCCCCAGCAAGTTGTACCCAATCACCGCAGGAATCGCCGCCGCCAATCCCGCAGCAGTAGTAATCAAAGCCTCCGAAATCCCCGGCGCCACCGCGCGAAGCGTAGCCGCCCCCGCTGTCCCCAACCCATGGAACGCATCGATAATTCCCCAGACCGTGCCGAAGAGGCCTACGAACGGGGTTACGGCGCCGGTGATTGCTAACCATGGCATGTTTCGCTCCAGGCGCGTGACTTCTTCCGAGCAGGCAATCTGCATGGCGCGCTGCATTGCGATACTGCTGCCTTGCCGCTTATGTTCCGCGAAGCCGTTTTCAAACACCGCCACCAATGGACTGGGCTTGAACTGTTCGGCCACGGCCGAGACATCCTGCAGGCGTTGAGCTTTGCGGAAAGCGCGCACGAAGCGTCCGCTCTGCACCCGCGCTCGCCGCACCAGGCTCCACTTCGAAAGAATAATCGCCCACGAGATTACGCTGAAGATTAATAGAGATAAGAGGACGACCTTCGCGACGGGACCGGTTTCTCCGACTAGATCGACGATCTCTCCGCCAACCACCGCTGCCAGTAGTAAGGGAAAATGCATTTTATTTTGTTGGCTCTCGTAATTATAGACGAACATCATGGGCTTCTTGCGCAGACGTATCGCATCCATTAACGGGATTTCACTAGAGCCTCCCGCAGTTCGGCGTAAATTCCTGACGCGGCACCTTTGTGTCCTTTGTGGTTGATGAACTACAAAAAGCTTGAACCACAAAGAACACGAAGATACACAAAGGAAGAATTTCACGGAGTGCCCGAGATGGATACCCGCGCTTGGATGCGAAACTGTTGAGAACTAACTGCTGCCAAGCGGTTTTCATGTTATTCTGCGCTCAACTTCTGGCATCCGGGACAGCCCCGTGCTCTCCGAACTGCGGCTCGAAAATTACGCGGTCATTGACAGTCTGGCGGTAGAGTTTGCTGCTGGCTTGAATCTGTTGACCGGAGAGACCGGAGCCGGAAAATCTATTTTGATTGACGCGCTCGCGTTTCTTCTCGGCGAGAAGGCTTCCACCGATGTGATTCGCACCGGCACCGACCGTGCCGTGATGACGGCCGTCTTTGAAATCGATGAGCGCAGCGCAAAGGTCGTGGCTCGAATTCTCGAGGCCAACGGCATCGACCCCAACGACGCGGACGAATCGATCATTCTTCGCCGCGAGATCGCACTGGGCGGCAAGGGCCGCGTCTTCATCAACAATCAGCCCGCCACGGTCGGCGTGTTGCGCCAGCTTGCCCCGCATCTCGCGACCATTCACGCGCAAAACGAATCCATCCTGTCATTCGATGCCGCTGCGCGACTGGAGCTTCTTGATGCATTTGCCGGCACTCAGCTCGATGCGGTCAGCGCGGCCTTCGCCAGCTGGAAGAGCACTGCCCATCGCATCGAAGATCTCGAACACGGCGAGCAGGACCGCCTGCGGCTGCTCGACCTGTGGACTTTCCAGAAGCGAGAGATTGAAGATGCCAAGCTGCAGCCCGGCGAAGACGAACGCTTCGAAACCGAGAAGCGCGTTCTGGCGAATGCCGAGAAGATTTACAGCGCGGCCATGAATGCCTTCGATCTGCTCTACGAAGGCAGCGCTTCGACCTCGTCGTCATTGCGCACCGCGCAGAAGCACATCGAAGAATTGTCGCGCTACGAACCCAAATTCCAGGAGGCGCTGGCCGCGATCGAGACCGCGCGTATCAGCGTCGAGGACGTGGGCGCGACTCTCCGCGACTACGCCGGCGGGATTCAAGCGTCACCCGAGCACCTGGCCGAAGTGGAAGACCGCCTCGCGCTCCTCGATCGATTGAAGCGCAAGTACGGCCTGACCCTCGAGGACGTGATTCATCACGGCGAAGAAGTGAGCCGCAAGCTTTCGGAAATGGAAAATAAAGACGAACTTCTGGCCAAGCTGCGCGGAGAGCTGGCGCAAGCGGGGCACGAGTATCTGCGCGCGGCAAGTGCCATTTCAAAGAAGCGGTGCGAAGCCGCCCGCAAGCTTGAAAAGCTGGTCGAGGCGGAGATCAACGATCTGGCCATGAGGTCTGACTTTCACATCGAGGTGAGCGGGACGGATGAAGAAGGGAACTGGACCGCCTCCGGCTTTGACCAAGTTGTTTACGTGATTTCCACAAACCCTGGCGAGCCGCTGCGGCGGCTGGAGCACATCGCTTCCGGCGGAGAACTATCCCGGGTGATGCTCGCGCTCAAGGCCAGCGTGGAAGCCGGACAGGGGAAAAAGAAAACGGGCGCGCCACGTACGCTGGTGTTCGACGAAATCGATACCGGCATTGGCGGACGTGCCGCTGAAGCTGTGGGTAAAAAACTGAAGGCGTTGTCGCGAACCCATCAAGTGCTGTGCGTGACTCACCTGCCCCAGATCGCCACCTTCGCCGACCATCATTACCTCATTGAAAAAAAGAGCTCCGCCGAACGCACCCGCACCGCGGTGCGCCTCATCACCGGCGAGGAGCGCACCGAAGAAGTTGCCCGCATGTTGAGCGGGGCGAAGCTGACCGAGACCTCTCGCAAACACGCCGAGCAGATGCTGAAGACCAACGCATGAAAAGCTCCCTATCGGAAGTCTGTTGACTTCCCTTGGTCATTCGTTGATACCCGTTTCGGGTTCCCGTTTTGGGCCGTCGCCGAGTGGTAACGGATAAGTTAGCTTCGCAAAAGAGGGCTGGAAAACATCCTGATGTAATGCGCCGTTGGGAAGAAGGCGCAATCCGTATCTCACAGGGCGGTGAGAAAGTCCATGTGTAGAGCGGACACTCTTGTCCGCTTTCTTACCTTTGTCAAAGGGACCAAGACCCCCGAAGATCACCCCAAGGTCAAAGGCGGCGGCCAGGAGTGTCCGCCCTACATGACCGGATCATGCCCACACGTCGGCTGATTGACCTCCAGTATTTTCTCGCTTCCCGACACCCACATCTCGAAAACCGCGAGATGTGGGGCACCCGTCGACCAAAGAGGGTTAGGAAAGCAGTCCTAAACGGGAGAGCAAATCCGAGAAGCGCGGATCAGAGCGCAGTGGGTCCAGTTGGGGTTCTACGTTGAGGTAGCCCAGCCAAAGAGACCGTTGTTCAAAGGCTCTTTGCAACCACGAGAACGCTTCGTCATTTTCCTGCAAGCCCACGTGAACCATCGCTATGTCGTAAGGTGAAACGTATCTTCGGCTCGATAACGCATTTAACTGCTTGAGCGCAGTATGCGCTTCATCGCATCGTCCCGCCATCGCATAGCCGTGTCCCAGCTTGGCTAGCGCAAACGTACTGTTACCGGAAAGACGCACTCCGGTCGCTAATTCTGCGATTGCCTCTTGAAACAGGCTTTTCTGTTGGTACACATGCGCCAGCCAGAGGTGCGCGGAACCGAAATTCGGGTCCATCGCCAGCGCAGATCGATAATGCTCGAGCGACCGATCGTAGTCCCGAGCGAAGTAGAACATGCGCGCCAGATCTGTTCGGATGACCACGGAAAGAGGATCCATCGCCAGCGCCCTATTCTTTTCGCGGAGCGCTTCCGCATGCCGCCCCAGCATGCTGAGAAGAGTACTGCGCCAGTGATAAGCCTCCACGCAGCCAGGATTGAGTTCAATAGCCTTTTGGAATTCCTCTTCGGCACCGGACCAGTCCCATTCGAAATCCCGCTTGACCACACCAAGCGTAGCGTGAGGTTCAGCCAGGGAGTCGTCCAGTTCCAGCGCCTGCAGCGCCGCCGCTTTTCCTTTTGGGTAAGCTTCGGTTGGCGGAAGTGCGTTGTAGTAGCCGAGTATGTTGTAGGAATCGGCTAAGCCGGCATAACCCTGCGCGTAAGTGGGATCGCTGTCGATGGCCCGGTGAAAGTAAGAGAGCCCCTTCTTCACACTTTCTTCCGTCCGCTTATTCCAGTAGTAGCGGGCTCTCAAATACCAATCGTGCGCTTCCGGGTCTATCTGCCGGGCGCTTCCCAGTCGAGCCCGCTCCTCGGGCGTGAGAATGATTCTGACCTGGTTGGCCACTTGCCGTGCGATTTCGCTCTGCAGCGACAGAATGTCCCGAAAATCACGCTCGTAGCTTTCCGCCCACACGTGGTGGTCGCTGGCTGCGTGGATAAGTTGGGCCGTGATGCGAACTCGCTCGCCAGAGCGCAAGACCGAACCTTCAATCACGGCGTCCACGCTTAGTTCGCGCGCGATCTGCGGTAGCGACTTGCGCGCACCCTTGTACTGCATCGCTGATGTGCGCGAGATAACCCGCAACGCCTTAATTTTGGCCAAACTGGTAATCAAAGCCTCAGTCATGCCGTCCGCGAAGTAATCGTACCCCGGATCACCCGAGAGATTTCCAAGCGGTAGCACCGCTACAGACTGAATTCCGCGCGCATCGAACTGGTAGCTGTGGCCAGCTGGAGGCATCAATTCCTTCGGTTTGACTTCATCGACCCGTGCGATAAATCTGTACCCACGTCGCGGCAGGGTTTCGATATAACGCGGTGTCTCGGCAGAATCACCCAACACCTCGCGAAGGCGCGCAATTGCGTTGTGAAGGCTATGGTCGAAATCGACAAAGGTATCGGCCGTCCAGATTTCCGCGCGAAGTTCTTCGCGAGTCACGAGATCGCCGGCACGCATCAACAATATCGCAAGCACTTGTAGGGGTTGGCCTCGCAGGCGCAGCTTTTCGCCCCGTTTACGCAGTTCGCCCACGCGGATATCCAGTTCAAAAGTGCCGAAGCGCAGCACTCGCTCGGTTGGGGCAGGAACGGACATGTTGGCTTCCGCAAACTTGGCAAAGCCTATCACAGCTCTGGAATATAAGAGCCCTGCCGCGCCAGGGTACCCCCATATCTCGCGGTTTTCGAGATGCGGGGCTCGGATGCCAAGAAACTTTCACGCGACTAGGCGCTCCTCCGTGGGGCTTGCGCCTAGTTGAGAGGCATCACGGTAGAGCGGACACTCTTGTCCGCTTTTTTACCCTACCGAAAATTTGCCGGGATTAGGAGTGACCGCCCAACGATCAGCCCCACTTCAAAGGCAGCGGACAAGAGTGTCCGCCCTGCACGAGCAGATCGTGCCGGCGCGTCGCCTGAAGATCGGCTACGGCTTGCGGCGAGAACTGATATTCGCTCATCCCCGCTGCGTTTTATCAGCCCGCACCTGCTTCAGCTCCTTCAGCCGTGAACGTGCTGCATCGGCGTCGATCAGCTCTCCGCGTTGGGCGGCGGCATAGCCTTCGTCAATCCTGGCTGCAATCTCCGCTCGATTCTGGGCGAGCCAAGCTTCCTGTTCGTGGAGCATCGAAACTCACGCTCCACGAACTCATCGACGGTCTTGTAGGAGCCGCGTTGGACATCCCGTTCAATCCGGTCCGCGAGTTCGGGCCGAAGGCGAATTTCCAGGGGGGTGTTTTACTCCAATGCCAAACCGTCGTTGTGACTTGTTCGCGGCATGCGATTTATCGGTTGACTTCATTAGCCACCAGGCTTCGCGGTATTTTTCGCATTTGTAGCATTCTTTGCGGGGGACGTTGGGATGGAGACAGAGGCGCTTGCGGCCTCGCGTGGCTTCGATGGGGAACACGTACCAGGTGTCCTCGGGGACGACGTAGGCGAGGTAGGCGACGATGAGATCAATCTCGTTCTTGGTGTAGGTGTCGACGCCTCCCCAGCAAACGTGCGCACCTATCTCATAGACACGACGGTGGGCGGTGCGAGTGGACTTTACCTGCACGCGCCACAAGCGGTGGTCCCAGCTCAGGATGAAGTCGAAACGTTCGCTGTCTCCGCCAACTTTTGGACTTTATTTTGCTCGTGGAATGAGCGGGTTGCGGGGAAATTGGCGGTTTAGGGGCTTGACAAGATTTTCGCGGATCGTCGGACTTGGGCGCTTCGAGTTCAGAACGAGACCTCCTACAAAGGCGGCGGACAGGAGTGTCCGCCCTACACGTGAT
>CAWITE010000023.1:0-171545 GCA_963838905.1 uncultured Acidobacteriota bacterium | reverse complement strand
CTACGGTGTGGTTGTCAATAATGGCGGACTCGGCCCGAACGGCGTCCCGGTAGGGCCTGCGGACCAACGTTCTCAGATCAAGACGTTCAATATCGCGCCCTCGTGGAATAGATTACTTGGCAACACCGCAGTGTTCACTCTCGGTGCTTTCGTGCGCAGAGACCAATTCAATTACTACCCTAGCGCCAATCCGTTCGCCGATTTGGGACCAATCAATCTGCAACGAGAAACCGTGGCGCAGAGTCGAACCTTAATGAATGCGGGCCTTCGGTCCGACATTTCCTATGTCAAGGGAATCAATAACCTGAAGGTAGGTGCCGTCTATGAGCAGACGTTTCTGGACGAACATGATCCTCTCGGCATAGTTGATCCGACGCTGAACGCGCCGTGTGTGGCCTTTTCCGCTGCCCAGAATCAATATGTTCCCGTGCAAGGATTCACCAATCCGTCACAGTGCACTGGAGTCAATCAACCCAATACGGCTCAGAACCTCAATGCGCCCAACTCCTCTCAGTACCCCAACTTCAATCCCATTCTGCTGCCCTACGACTTGACTCGCGGAGGGGGGCTTTACACATTTAACGGTCACACCGACGTAAAGGAACTGGCTCTTTACGTGCAAGATACCATCCCGAAAGGAAGCTGGGCCTTCAATCTCGGCTTGCGCGGCGATTTCTATAATGGCCTGACGACCCACAAGCAAGCCGAGCCGCGACTCGGCATCGCGTACAACATTAAGAAGACGAACACCATTCTTCGTGTGTCCTATGCTCGATTGTTAGAAACTCCCTTCAATGAAAACCTCGTGCTTTCCAATAACGGTTGCGCCAACCCTGTTCTGAATCCGCTTCTTGGTTGTACGGTGTCAGGTGTCACGCCATTTGTTCCCGGCTGGCGAAACGAATTCCACGCCGGGTTGCAGCAAGCGTTCGGAAAGTATGTTGTGTTCTCGGGCGAGTACATCTGGAAATACACCCACAACGCCTATGACTTCAGCGTATTCGGTAATACTCCGATCACGTTTCCCATCGAGTGGGAAAGATCCAAGATTCCCGGTTACGCTGGCCGCGTGAGCGTGCCTAACTACCACGGATTCTCGGCTCTCGCAGTGTTCTCTAGCGTCGCAGCCCGTTTTTTCACACCCCAGATCGGAGGAGCCGGCGCCGTACCCGCCGTGGCGATAGGTGCAGCCGCCTCAACTCCGTTCCGTATTGATCACGACGAGAAGTTCAATCTGACAACTCACCTGCAGTATCAGCTGGGGAAAAGCGGAGCCTGGCTCGGGTTCAACTGGCGGTATGACAGTGGTCTGGTAGCCGGACAAACACCTTGCTTTGGCGGAAACTGCGCCCAGACCACCACTCTGAACGGCCAGCCAGCCATTGCTATGACGGATTCCTTCGGGACTCCTTTAACCGCCGATCAAGAGTTCGAGTCAGGTCTGTTCTGCGGCGCGCAGCGGGCAACTCCGTTCACGCCTCTCCCGAACCCGTGCTTGGTATCGCAATTTGGATCGACGCTGTTAAACGTGCCCGCTCCGAACACGGAAAACGATGACAAGAATCCCCCGCGCATTGCCTCGCGCAACCTGTTTGACCTCGCGGTGGGCGACGACAATCTCTTCCGCGGTGAAAGGTTCAAGTGGAGCCTGCAATTAACCGCCGTCAACCTGGCGAACAACTACTCGCTGTACAACTTCCTCTCAACCTTCAGTGGCACGCATTATGTAACACCGCGTGCGCTGACAGTTCAGATCGGGTTCCACTTTTAGGGAGAGTGTCTTCAAAAGGCAGACGGCCGGGGAGGAGCACCGGCCGTCTACCGCGCTGCAGCAGTCATTACGCAGCCAGCGCTTCCAGCGCCGTTCGATTACGGATCACCAGGGTCGAGCCGTCCAGTCGAATGAATTCCTTTTTCTTGAGTTCGCTCAGCAACCGGGTCACGGTCTCGCGCGACGAACCAATCATTTGCGCCATCTCTTCGTGGGTTACGCTCGCTCGGACGCGGATTTCAGGAGCCTCGAATTGTTCGCGAATCGGCGTCCACGAGAGAAGAAGTCTTGCCAGCTTTCCGGCGGAAAAACGGGCCAGCACCAGGTCATGGATGTCCCGATACGCCGACTGGAACTCCCGGCTTAGGGCCTGCGACGCATGCAGCCCGAACTCTCCATTCTTTTCCAACAACCGCATCAGGGCGTCACGTTCCACGAAGTTTACTGGCACGGTCCGGCCGTCTCTGCGGTTAATTCGAACGGCTCGCCCGCAATCTCAGCGCTCAGCCCGAGCACCTCGCCAGCTTCGGCGATTTTCAAAATGAGCACCTTTCCCTCCGGCGTCATCGCGTTTTCCAACGCCAGCGCTACTAGTTCGGCAACTCCCCGCAAGAGATGCAAATCATCGTCGTGGTGTGCGTTAGGACGAGAACTTCCCAACCCGAGGGCAGCGAACCTCTTTTGCGCGGTCGTGAGGGGCAGCGTGCAGTAAGATCTCACTCCTTTTTTTGCGAGAAGACTTACCGCGCGCTGAAACCGGGTTTCCAGCTGCAGGTCGGGCCACACCATCGGCTGCTGTCTTTCCCGCACGAAGCCGCAAGCCGATTGTTCCACCGGCAATTCGGTGAGAACAAAAAGGCGTTCACTGCCCTCCCAGAAGTGCATTCGCATTATTTTTTTCGGGATCGTACAGAGAGAAACTGGCAATTTCAAAGGAGGCTACTTGCTGCAATCGCTTTGCCAGTTCGGGCAACAGTTCAGGCATACTGCGATGGTGAACCATAAGGTCTGCCATCTGCAGCAAGGCCTGGCAACGATCGACATCTACGCCAGACTCGAAGTGACGCTTCGGGTCCATTTGCACGGGTCCTTCAAGGAAGTCCCCCTCGAGCAAACCTTCCCCATAAACACCAAAACAACTTTGCCAGACATCATAAACCCTATTCTCCCGCAAACAAGGACATTTATTTTCTTGATTGGCATGTTTGGTGCCAGCTTGACACTCTCGTGTCACCCGGCAAGAGCAACCGTTCTGTTCTCCCGCTCAGGGGAAATACTAGAGACGGCATCGGGGATTCCTTATGTGACTTGCAGCCGTTTTGCAGATGAACAAACCATCTGCCATGACTTGGCTAGGTATAATTTCTCCGTGGCGCGAGGATGGGAGAGCAAGTCGGTCGAGGAACAACAGGCTCAGGCACTTTCTCCTCCCGGGCCAGCGCCGCCGCCACGGACTCCCTCCCAAATTGCCACCCAGCGCCTGAGAAAAGGCCTCCTGTTGTCGCGCCAACATGTGCTCCAGCAGCTCGAAGCCGCCCAGAACCCTCGCCACCGCCAAATCCTGCAGAACGCGCTGGCAGATCTGGATGCGCAGCTCGCCCGATTGGTCTAAGCCGCTCGTGCGCTGCGCTTCGCTCGCCGCCTGACGTATAATGAGAAATCCCCCATGAAAGCTTATGTTTATGTTTCGCTGAAGAAGAGCGTTCTGGATCCTCAAGGAAAGACAATCCACGGCGCTCTGAAGAAAATGGGCTACAAGGGCTTGGAAGAGGTTCGCCAGGGTAAGTACTTCGAGCTCACACTTAACGGTGGACTGACTCGTACGGAAGCGGAAGCGGAAGTTGGGCGCATGGCTCGCGAAGTCCTGACTAATCCGGTTATCGAAGAATTCCGTTTCTCCCTCGAGGACTGAAGCGCAATTGACAAGCGAGAATGTCATCCTGAGCGGAGCAGTTCCTCCGCGCAGCGGAGGAACTGCGGAGTCGAAGGATCCCTACCTCGCGTGATTCCCTGACGAGGCGTCAGGGAGTTCCGTAGCAAGTGCTCGGCGCGATAGGTTTGATCCCCCGAACAAGAATAAACTGCCAGGGAGTTGAGTATGTGCGGCATTGTTGGATATGTGGGCAAGAAAAGCGTAGTGCCGGTCATCATCGAGGGACTGCGCCGCCTGGAATATCGCGGCTACGACTCCGCCGGCATCGCAGTGAGTGGCAATGGCGACGGTCTGCAGATTCGCCGTGCCGAGGGCAAGCTACGCAATCTCGAAGAAGTCATCCGCCTCAAGCCTCTGGATGGAACCTACGGCATCGGCCACACCCGCTGGGCAACCCACGGCCGCCCCACGGAAGAGAACGCGCATCCGCATCGTGACTGCACCGGGCGAATTGTGGTCGTACACAACGGAATCATCGAGAATTACGTTACGCTGAAGAAAAAACTTATCGAAGAAGGCCACAAGTTCACCACGGAAACTGATACGGAAGTCATCGCGCATCTGGTTGAGAAATATTTCGCCAAGGCCAACGGCACTCGCCCATCGCTCGAAGAGGCTGTTCGCAAAACGGTCAGCCAGTTAACTGGCGTCTTCGCTTTGGGAGTCATCTCCGCCGATGCTCCCGACAAGATTGTTGCGGCCCGCAATGGCCCCCCCGCAGTAATTGGCTTGGGCAAGGACGAATACTTCGTCGCCTCCGACGTGCCAGCAATTCTGTATCACACCCGCGACCTATTTTTTCTCGGCGATGGCGATCTCGCAGTAGTAACCCCCGAAGGCGTGCAACTCACCGACTTCGTCGGAAACCCCGTCACCCGCCAAGTCCAGCACGTCACCTGGGATCCAATTCAGGCAGAGAAGGGTGGGTTCAAGCATTTCATGCTGAAAGAGATTTACGAGCAGCCCCGGTCGGTGCGCGACACCACCCTGGGCCGCATTTCGCAGGAGACCGGCCACGTCTTCCTCAGCGAAATGGAGATCTCGGATGCGGAATTCAAAGCCGCGAAGAAAATCAACATCGAGGCTTGCGGGACCAGTTGGCACGCCGGGCAGGCGGGTAAGTTCATGATCGAGAGTCTGGCGCGTATTCCGGTCGAAGTGGATTACGCGAGCGAGTGGCGCTACCGCGATCCCATCGTGGCCCCCGACACCATTACGATGGTGATTTCGCAATCCGGAGAAACCGCCGACACCATCGCCGCCCAACGCGAAGCCAAAGCCAGAGGATCGAAGACCCTAGCCATTTGCAACGTAGTAGGCTCGATGATCACGCGCGAAGCCGCAGGAACGATTTACACGCACGCAGGCCCGGAAATTGGCGTGGCATCGACCAAAGCGTTCACGGCTCAACTCACCGCTCTCTACTTGTTCGCACTGTACCTGGCGCAAGTGCGCGGTGCGATGAATAAAGAGCAAGCCACGCAGGCCGTTCATGAACTCACATTAATCCCAGGTAAGATCGAGCATCTGCTGACCCACGACCGGGCATGCGAAGATCTGGCTAAGCAATACGTCCGCGCGCAGGATTTCCTGTTTCTTGGCCGCGGCATTCATTATCCAATCGCCCTCGAAGGCGCGCTGAAGCTGAAGGAAGTTTCCTACATCCACGCCGAAGGTTACCCCGCAGGCGAGATGAAACATGGCCCTAACGCCCTGATCGACGAGAACCTCCCCGTCGTCATTATTGCAACGCGCGATCCGAACAACGAGCTTGCGATGGTGCGCTACGAGAAGACAATTTCGAACTTGAAAGAAGTGAAGGCCCGCTCTGGCATCGTCATCGCATTGGCTACTGAGGGCGATGAAGAGATTAAGGAAGCGGCCGATCACGTGCTTTACATTCCGCCTGCACCTGAAGCACTGTCGCCCATCCTTGAGATCGTTCCGCTGCAACTACTGGCTTATCACATCGCGGTGCGTCGTGGATGCGACGTGGATCAGCCAAGGAATCTGGCCAAGTCGGTCACAGTAGAGTAACGGGCTTCCGGCTTCTTAAGATGAGCGGGATAGAAATTCTTTGAAACGGCGCGGTACTGCAATCGGTCGAGGGATCCTTCGACTGCGTTGCCGTCCGCTTCGCGAACGACAACTCCGCTCGGGATGACAGGGTGTTGGCTGACGGGGGCTTGTCGCGTCGTCAGCACACGTTCCCTCATCTATACACCTGATGCCATTTCAAACCTTCACTGCGCGTCTCGTCCGCTCCGTCGCGCTCTCCGAACTCACCAAGCATCTCGAATTCGAAATGAACGGCGTAGGGCGTTTTGGCTTCGTCCCCGGGCAATGGCTCTCATTCAAAACCAACGAGCCCGATGGCGAGGAAATCATCCGCGCGTACTCACTCGCTTCTCCACCAGAGACCGACAGCAAGTTCGCTCTTTGCCTGAACCGGGTGCAGGATGGCTTCATGTCCAACTTTCTTTGCGACATGAAGGAGGGCGACGAGATCCAATGCCAGGGTCCGTTCGGCGATTTCATCCTGCGCCCGCCCATGCGCGATGCCATCTTCATCGCCACGGGGACCGGGATTGCTCCTTTTCGTTCCATGCTGCGTTGGCTGTTCGGGTCTATTCCAGGATTAGAGGTAGACGGGCGAGGACGCCCGTCCTCCATCGAAGGTCAGGGGCGGCATCGGGGACATCAGCTATGGTTGGTTTTTGGTAATCGGACCGAGCGAGACATCTATTATCACGACGAATTTCTGCGCCTGGCAGAAGAACACCCGAACTTTCATTACCTGCCAACTCTGAGCCGTGGCGATCCGGATTGGCAGGGCCTTCGCGGCTACGTACAAGGAGCACTCCAACTTTCATTACCTGCCCACACTCAGCCGTGGCGGTGCGGAATGGCAGGGCCTTCGCGGCTACGTGCAGGAACATGTCCCCGCCATCGTCCAGGGTCGAACCGACATGCACGCCTACATCTGCGGTCTGGACAAGATGGTCAAAGCCAACCGTGATTTGGTGAAGTCGCTGGGGTGGGATCGGAAGTCAATCCTGTATGAGAAGTACGACTGAAAGAACCGGTGGACTCTCTATCGGTCCGGTATGTCAGCGATAGCGCAGCTTCCAGAGCCTGGCCAAAGCCAAAAGCCGTTGCAGCCCTGGTGGGCATGGCTGAAGAGGTTGCGGAAATGTATTTGCCACTTCGGGGGTTTAAACCCCTTATTCATTCGAGGGCGGTTATCAGCGCTCGAAGCGCTGCGCCACCCAAAATCGGAGTTTGTCCGCAAGCTGCGAAGGTGTGCCCTTCCCCAGCCTAGCCGGGCAGGGTCGCCGGCCGGACCAAGGTGTCCGATGAGATCGGGTTAGAGCCGGGTGCAACCGTCGCTCCCCAACCCGTCACGTTGGGCTTACTGGCGCCAGGATCCATCTGGCGGCGGGAAGAATCAGCGAGCGCTACAGCGACTGGAGCAAGTCTTGCCGACAATCCTATGTACCTACTAGCCAGCGATGTCTCATGATTGTTGGCCTGGCATCACCATTGCAGTCATTGACCGGGAATATGGCGAAGCAAATAACAAATAAAACCTCGATCCCGCAGAAACTAAACGCCTCACTGTCGCATCTAAACCTTGACAACGATTCACTCAAATCTTAGGATAGTACGGTTCGTAGTCATGAATCAGTTGATTACACAGGACTTATTAGTTTAAGGAGGAGCCAGTTATGGCCAAGATTATAGGAATTGACTTGGGAACCACCAACTCTTGTATCGCCGTGATGGAGGGTGGCGAGCCGAAGGTGATCCCCAACGAAGAAGGTGGACGGACCACCCCGTCGGTGGTCGGGTTTACTAAAAACGGTGAACGGTTGGTTGGACAGGTGGCGAAGCGCCAGGCGATCACCAATCCGGAGAATACGGTTTATTCGATCAAGCGTTTTATGGGGCGCCGCTATGACGAAGTAGCGGAAGAAATAAAGATGGTGCCCTACAAGGTCGTGAAGCAGGGCGACGGCGTCGCGGTGCTGGCGCAGGGTAAGGAATATACGCCCCCGCAGATTTCCGCCATGATCCTGCAAAAGTTGAAGAAGGCGGCCGAAGATTACCTTGGCGAAAAGGTAAACGAGGCGGTCATCACCGTGCCGGCGTATTTCAACGACGCCCAGCGTCAAGCCACGAAGGATGCAGGAAAGATCGCCGGGTTGGACGTAAAGCGCATCATCAACGAGCCCACGGCAGCGGCGCTGGCGTACGGTCTCGACAAGAAGAAGGATGAGACCATCGCGGTTTACGACTTCGGCGGCGGAACGTTCGATATTTCGATTCTTGAAGTCGGCGAAGGCGTGATCGAAGTGAAAGCCACCAACGGCGACACTCACCTCGGCGGCGACAACCTTGATCAGCGCATTGTCGATTGGTTGATTGACGAGTTTAAGAAGGACGAAGGTCTCGATCTGCGCGGCAAGGGAAACGAGATGGCGCTGCAGCGTCTGCGGGACGCGGCGGAGCGGGCGAAGATCGAACTCTCCACGACCATGGAGACTGAGATCAACCTGCCATTCATCACCGCTGATGCCAGCGGTCCGAAGCATCTGGTTAAGAAGTTGACGCGGGCCAAGCTGGAATCGATGGTGGAAGACATCATTCAGCGCTCGGTCGGCCCTTGCAAACAGTGCATGAAGGACGCGGGTGTCGACGCCAGCAAGATCAATGAGGTCGTGCTCGTCGGCGGCCAGACCCGCATGCCGCGGATCCAGGCGCTGGTGAAAGAGCTGTTCGGCAAAGAACCGCACAAGGGTGTGAACCCGGACGAAGTGGTCGCGATCGGTGCAGCCATTCAGGGCGGCGTACTCGGCGGCGAAGTCAAGGATCTGCTCTTGCTGGACGTGACTCCGCTGACCCTGGCGATTGAAACCCTGGGCGGCGTAGCTACTCCGATGATTCCTCGCAACACGACGATTCCGACCCGTAAAACGGAAACGTTCTCGACTGCGGCCGATAGTCAGACTTCGGTTGAAGTTCATGTGTTGCAAGGAGAGCGTCCGATGGCGGCGCAGAACCGCACTCTGGGCAAGTTCCACCTGACCGGGTTGCCGCCGGCTCCGCGTGGCGTGCCCCAGATTGAGGTGACGTTCGACATCGACGCCAACGGGATCCTGAACGTGACCGCGAAAGATATGGCCACGGGCAAGGACCAGAAGATCACGATTACGTCCTCTTCCGGCCTGAGCAAGGATGAGGTCGAGCGCATGGCCAAGGAAGCGGACGCGCACTCGGCCGAGGACAAGGCCCAGCGCGAAGCGATCGATGCCAAAAACCAGCTCGATTCCATGGTGTATGGAGTCGAGAAGATGCTGCGCGAGCAGGGCGACAAGATCTCCGGCTCGGAACGTGGTGATGTCGAAAACGCGATTGCCGACGCCAAGAAGGCGCTCGAAAGCGGCGACAAGGCAACCATGGACAAAGCTCGCGAGACGCTGACCCAGGCCTCCCACAAGTTGGCTGAGCACATGTACAAAGCGGCACAGCCTCAAGGCGCGCCGGGAGCGGGTCCGGAAGCAGGACCCGGCGCTGGAGCGGGAGCCTCGTCCAATGGTCACGCCAAGAAAGACGAAGGCGTCATCGACGCCGAGTATGTAGACGTCGAAGACAAAAAATAAGAGCTAAAGGAGCTCGGCCACGGATTGGAATGGATCATCACGGATAGAAAGTCCAAGACATCTGTGAAAATCCGTGAAATCCGTGGCTTGTTTTTTGTGGCATGTTTTTTGAACCAAGGGAGATTGAAATTGCAATTTGAAGTGAACGGGCAGTCATATTTTCTTAATTTCGCTGAAGACGAAGGGCGCTGGTACGTATTCGCGCAGACGTTGACTGGAGTGAATCGCATTCCGGTTTACGTAGATGCGCCGAAGTACGAGCGCATTGGAGTGCTGGAAGCGGGAAGACACAAAATCCAGAACTGATGATTTTGTAGGAATAGTTTCAAACTACGTACGTAATCGATGGCAACACAAACCAAAGACTACTACGCCACGCTTGGCGTAAAAAAATCGGCCTCCGCCGAGGACATTCGCAAAGCATTCCGCAAACTTGCGCGCAAGTACCATCCCGACGTCAATCCGGGAGACAAGGCCGCGGAGGAGAAGTTCAAGGCGCTTTCTGAGGCCAACGATGTTCTGAGCGATCCCAAGAAGCGCAAGATTTACGACCAGCTTGGGTTTTATTCTGACAACATCGATCCCGCGGCGGCGGATGCCTATGCCCGCGCGGGCGGCGGAGCCGGAGGGCCTTCAGGCGGATTTGCCGGAGGGTTCCCGGGCGGGCAGCCTCAGGGCACGGGCGGGCAGGGCGCAAATTTTGATTTCGGCGGCTTTGATTTCTCCGACCTGTTCGAAGGTGGCGGTCGCGGTCGGAAATCCACCAGCACCGGAAGCGGAGGCTTCAAGGATATCTTCTCCGGTATGTTCGGCGGGCGTGGCGGCGCGGCGCACGAAGGGCCTGAGCCGGGGTCGGATCTGGAATACCAGGTCAACGTCCCCTTCTGGACGGCTATCCGGGGCGGCGTCATGCGGTTGAACATTACTCGGCGCGACGTTTGCGCGACTTGCCATGGCAAGGGACACATCGAGTCACCCGGCACCTGCCCCGAATGCGGCGGCACCGGCCAGGTCACCCAGACCGGGGGACGCATGAAGTTCAATGTAACTTGTCCGCGCTGCCATGGCACCGGCAAGAACATAACAACCTGCGGCACCTGCCACGGCGAGGGGACCGTGGAGAAGACCGAACCGTTGGAGGTCCGGATCAAACCGGGTACGCGCGACGGCCAGCGCATTCGCATTCCCGGGAAAGGCAATGCCGGCTCACACGGGGGACCAACCGGCGACCTCTACGTGATCATCCGCACGGGAGATCATCCTATCTTTCATCGTGAAGGCGACGATATTCACCTGACCGTTCCGGTCAGCGTTACCGAGGCGGCGCTCGGTGCCAAGGTTGAGGTTCCGACCATCGATGGTCGCGCGATGCTCAAGATTCCGCCCGGAACCCAGTCTGGGCAAAAGCTTCGGCTGCGCGAGAAGGGCGTTCCATCGGCCACCAAAGATGGCGCACGCGGAGACGAGATCGTCGAAATCAAGACCGCCGTCCCCATGCCCCGCGACGAGCGCTCGAAGGAAATCCTGCGCGAGCTGGCAAAGTTGAATCCCGAAGATCCGCGTGCGGAACTCTGGAAGAACGTCTAAGGACAAAATCTTCAACCACAAAGGACACGAAGGTCCACAAAGGAATTCGTGTTCTCCTTTGTGGACCTTCGTGTCCTCAGTGGTTGATGCCTTCTGCCAGACCTCGCATTACCTCCGTCGCAGCCCCTCCGAGAAAACATTTCTCTAATTCTCATCATTTTTTTTCCACAAGGCATCTAATTTGCCGTATTCTCACGACTGCGAACTAACTTCAGCGCAGCTTCCGGAATCTTAGTGCACCGGGAGGCCCAGAGCGAATGTAGGCGCGACGGGGTGGCTGAGAGTGATTCGGCCCAAGGGAGGAAGCCATAGAAATTGGCAACAGCTAGCGCACCAAGTCAACCAATCCAGCCACCCGTAATCGTTCCCCGCCGGCAAAAGTCCGTTCGACTCACTTTGTGGCCACTCGTCGCCGCCACCTTCTTTATGGTGTCGGGCGGCACCTATGGCACAGAGGACATCGTGCGCGGAGCCGGCTACGGCAAAGCCATCCTCATCCTGCTGCTGACTCCGATTCTCTGGAGTCTTCCTACCGCCTTCATGATTGGCGAGCTCTCGAGTGCCCTGCCCTACGAAGGCGGCTACTACGCCTGGGTGCGCCGCGCCATGGGCAACTTCTGGGGATTTCAGGAAGCGTGGCTCTCGCTAGTGGCGTCGATTTTCGACATGGCGATCTACCCGACTCTGTTTGTGCTCTATCTCACGCGACTGTTTCCATGGTTCGCCGAGGGATATCGCGGGTGGATGGTCGGACTTGCGGTAGTCATCGTCTGCGCGCTTCTGAATATCGCCGGCGTCCGTGTGGTGTCGACGACTTCTCTATGGCTTCTTATCCTCCTGTCGGCTCCGTTCATCCTGATTGTGGCCATCGCGCCCTTCAAGATCGGAGCGCTGGCTCATGCCGTGACCAAACCGACGGCTTCATCCGTGGACATCCTCACCGGCCTGCTCATCTGCATGTGGAATTACATGGGATGGGACAACGCTTCGACCATCGCCACCGAAGTCGAGCGTCCGCAGCGGACTTATCCTCGAGCCATGCTGGCTGCAGTGGTAATCGTGGCCTTGAGCTACATCGTCCCCGTGGCTGCCATGTGGATGACTGGGCTTTCCTCCAGCGTTTGGGAAACCGGATTCTGGGCGGACATCGCAGGCCTACTCGGTGGACCGCTGTTACGCGTCGGTCTCGCACTCGGCGGCATGATCAGCGGCTTCGGAATGTTCAACGCCCTGGTGATGAGCTACTCGCGCCTGCCGCTAGCCATGGCTCAGGACGGCATGCTGCCTTGCGTCTTCGGCAAACTGCATCCTCGGTCGCGGGCGCCGTGGGTCGCGATTGTGGTTTGCGCCATCGGCTGGGCGATGTGCCTAGGCCTGGGTTTCGAGCGCCTGGTGACCATCGACATTCTTCTCTACGGCACCAGCCTGTCGCTGGAGTTCGTCGCGCTCATCGTTCTGCGCGTTCGCGAGCCCGAACTGCATCGTCCGTTCCGCGTTCCCGGCGGGATGTTCGGAGCCGTAGCCGTCGGCATCGCACCCATGTTACTGCTTGGGTTCTCCGTCGTTCGTAGCGAAACCGAGCAGGTCCTGGGAATGAGTTCATTCGCTTTCGGAATGATGCTCATCGCCGCGGGCGTCTTGGCTTACTTCCTCAATCATGCCCTCAAGCCCGAGGGATGGGCTCCCGCTCCGCAGGAGAAGCCGGAAGCGGTGGCTTAGAACCTCAGCGGCTGAAGCCGAAACCTTTGCAGCCCTAGCGGCACGGCTGAAGCCGTGCCCTTCCTTTCCTGGTTCCCCAGAAATAGTGAGGAGAGTTGGCGTGGAGTTCCGAAATTGGAATTAGGCGATTTGAGTTCGGCCGGCTTCAGCAACGTGTTGTTGCCGGCGCCCTACTCTTCCGTTGGTCAGACCTAATTGACCCACTACTGCTACGAAGCAAAATATCGATAGTTGCGAAAGAGCAGATTGAATCCAAACTTGAGCTCGTCCATCAGTGGCCTTGCGAGGATTGCAAGGGGAACCTGCAGTGTCGAGAATGCCAGCATCGTCATCCAAAAGCAAGTCTCGCTCCAGTATCTCCAGTATCTCCGGTATTTCAGAGTAGGCAGAAGGATAACCGCCCCCACCACCCCTGCAGGCAAACTCCACCCGCCCAACGCATGATGGAACCAACCGAGCAGCACAGCAATCGTGGCAAGAACTATCCGCGAGGGCCACGATATTGGGGTTCAGCCGCTTTTCGGTGTCCATACTCATGGCAGCATACACCTGCGTCGGCTAGTCCAGAACACCAATACACCGATCAAGAGCCGCGTCATAAATTTTGATGTAAATTAGAGGGCGATGACCAAACGGAAATCCAAGGGTGCTTACATGATTTCTTCGGTGGCGGAGATGTATGGCATCCATCCGCAGACTTTGCGGTTGTATGAGCGGGAGGGGTTGCTGAAGCCTTCGCGCACTGAGGGGAATACTCGTCTTTATACGGACGAGGATTTGCAGCGTTTGGAATTCATCCTGTCGCTGGCGCGCGACTTGGGCGTGAACATCAGCGGGATGGCAATTATCCTTCAGATGCGCGAGCGCATGGAAGAAATGCAGCGTCAGATTCAGGACTTCGTGAAATACATGCAGGAAGAAGTACTGGCCCGCGCGAGTGCCGCCGCCGATCCTGCCCGCGGCGCTATCGTTCCTGTGCGGCGGGCAATCGTTGCCACGCCCCAGCAGCCTGCTCGCAAAAAGTAATACGCTTAGGATTTTGTTGAATCGAATGCTGGAACCCGGAGCGGACTCTGTCGAAAGCAGTAGGGCCACTGGAGTCATCGCCAGCGGCCCGCCGCTTGACTTCCTTGTAAAACTAGGCCGCAACCACACTCGTCTTCTCTACTCCGGTCACGTGCATTCTGGGATCGCGTCCGAAGGTGAAGAGATTGCCGGCCGCCGGGAGATTCGCTTTCACATAAACACTTGCGCCGACGTTAAGAGTGTAGTCATTGGCAGCACCACCGGGAGCGACAACCACCTGGCCCAAGCAGGTCACCCAGGAACCATCACTTAAGGGCGCCGGCCAAGTTGAAGCGAGGTTTGAGTCGATATCGAGCACCGCTCGCGGCAAGGTGTTGTTCGGCGCAGCGGCCGTGCTCATAACCAACGGGGATTGCAGATTGCCGGCTCCAGGCGCCAACGACTGGCTGGTGCCTCGGCCGAAGACTCCGGTAAAGCGCATCTGGTAGTTGAACAGATTGGAGTCCTGACTGAACACTCTCAGCATCAGATAATCGCCTGGATGCAACGTCAGATCGTTGGCGTCGCTTTGCGGACTTCCCCATAGACTCGCGCTCAGGGGATGACTCGTGACCTGGAAGTACGGTTGCAACCCAGGAGGTGAGGAGCTCGCCGTAAACCACGCGCAGGACAGGTTCGCGATATTCGGACTCGGCGGAAGCCGCGAGGGATACGGCTCGAAGCTGCCGACGTTCACGTTGGAGCCAGTCAACGAGAACATCAAGTTGTAGAGGTAAACCGACATAATCTTCTCCTTAAAGTTAACGAAGTGGATTTATGGGGCCAAAAAACTGAAGCGAATCGCACACTAAGCCTGGCCTGCCTGAAAGTCAAGCACAGCTCAACTCCGAGATTACTATTGATCGGGTTTCGCGGCTGCGGCGCTCAGGATGGTCAAGTGATAACGCGGGTCGGTGCGAAGCGACACAAATTCCGGTTCGTTCTTGATGTCGTTCAGATCCTGCCCAGCTTTGACCGCAGCCAGAAGCGTGGCGAGCGCCTGGTCACGCTTCCCACAAAGCTCATAGACCAACGCCGAGTTGTACAGGTCGGATGGGTTGGTGTCGTGGCCTTCCTCAACCGGCCTCATTTCCTTGAGAGCTTTGTCTTTGTCGCCACTCATCGCCAGGTACATGGCTAGGTCTATTCGCAGATCGGTCTGTTTCGGATTCTTGGCAATTTCCTCGTTCACCAGACGAATCGCATTCTCATAAGCCGGCTTGGCCTTGTCTTTCTTGTCGCTGGACCAGCGGTAGGCATCACCCAGGTTGCCCCAGCTGTCGTAATTGTTCGCGCCCAGCTCCACCGCTTTTTCAAATGCGGGTACGGCCCGGTCGTATTTGCCCTGGTAGAACAAGATGGTTCCGAGGTTGGCATATACGTCGGCGGCAGGCTTGATTTCGAGCGCATGCTGGAGCGCCGCGACCGCATCGTCGTCGCGCCCCATGGAGTGGTAAACCGCTCCCAGATTTCGCAGCGCCGGTACGTTGTCAGGCTCGAGTTTCAGAGCCATTTCCCAAGCCGCGGCCGCTTCTTTGAACCGGCCAGCTTGATATGCGTCCAGACCCATCGCCAGATAGGTCTTCCAGTCCTTGGGATCCAGTTGCAATGCGTGCTGTAATTCCGCAGTGGCCTGATCGCCCTTGCCGGTCTTGTCGTAAAGCAGGCCGAGGTCACGATGAGGGATTGCGCTCTTAGGATCGAGATCGGCAGCGGTGCGGAACTGCTTTTCTGCCTCGGTCGAATCGCCATCGCTCATCTTCGCCATACCAAGCGATCCATGGCCAGCGGCAAGATAATTATCCAGACTGACCGCCTTGTTTGCGTATTCCGATGCGAGCTTCATCCATTGGGGATCAGGGTTGGAACTGTTCTTGTGGTTATAAGCTTCGCTCAGAGCGGCATAACTCGCCGCGGACTGGGGATCGAGTTGGAGCGCTCGCTCCAGGAGCTTGATCGCACGATCGACACTGCCATCGCGATCAGAGTGATCCAGATCTTCCCGAGCGCGCCGGTACAAGGCGTAGGCATTGTCTTCCACCGGCGCTTCTTGCGTTCCGGCGGGTTGAGCCATCTTCGGATTTCTGAGCCAGCGCCAGCCCCCGATCGCCGCGAAAACCAACAGCACGAGGAAGCCGGCGGCCATCCATATTTGCCGTTTCGAGAAGCGCCCCAACCAGGAACTTGGCGTCCGAGCCATATCAATGGTCGCGTCACTGGGATGCCAGGTCAGGGGCCCATCCACCAAACCCACAGCCCCTCGCCGCAACTCGCTCCCGACTTCGGCCATGGTTTGAACCCGCTTCTCGGTTTTCTTCTCCAGCATGCGCAAAATCAGAGACACCAGAAGCTTGGGAACATCGGGCCGCATCTGGGTTAAATCTCGCGGAGGGCTGAAGTGAAGGTTGTGCAGCAGCGCGATCGAGTTCGGTCCTACGAAAGGCAAATGGCCGCTGAACATTTCGAACATCACGATGCCGTAGGAAAAAATGTCGGAGCGTGCATCCACCGGCTCCCCGCGCGCCTGCTCCGGAGACATGTACGCCACCGTGCCGGTGACCGCCCCTGGTTGGGTCAAGGTGAACTGGTTGGTTCGTTCTGCATCCGTAAGCTCGCTGTCCCCGGTCGCCATATTGGGATTGAACTTGGCCAAGCCGAAATCGAGTACCTTGACCAGGCCATCCTCGGTGACCATGATGTTTCCCGGCTTCAGATCGCGATGAACAATGCCGGCGGCGTGCGCCTTGGTAAGTGCGTCCGCGATCTGAATGCAATACCGGATGGCTTCGCTCAATTCGAGCTTGCGATTCTTCAGCACCGACGAAAGCGTCGCGCCGCGCACGTACTCCATTACGATGAAGTCGGTGTTCCCCTCGGAGTTGACTTCGTAAATCGTGATGATGTTGGGATGATTCAGTGCCGAAGCCGCCATGGCCTCGCGCTGGAAGCGGCGCCTGGCAGTCTGGGTGAGAGGACGATCGGTGGGAAGAACTTTGATGGCAACGTCCCGGTCAAGCCGGGTGTCATGCGCGCGGTAAACCACGCCCATCCCGCCTGCCCCAAGATCCGCGAGAACGTCGTAATGCGAGAGCCTTCGGCCAATCACGGCTTTGTCCCTCGATCATACGCCAAGCAAGATTTTACGCTCAAGAGAACTAACTACGGTAAACAAACAGGTCATCGTGCGTGAAGACTGCTTCTCTCGGTTCGCGTGTTAATGTCGAGTCTGGGTGAGAACCGGAGCTCGCATGTCGACCGCGTCAGCCATACTCCGCCAGATGTGTCCCAGATGTCGCTCTGCCAGAATCTTCCGCAAGTCGATCGTCACCGGATTTCCCCGCATGCACGAATGCTGTCCAAATTGCGGCTTGAAGTTTGAACGCGAACAAGGCTATTTTCTTGGGGCCATGTACATCAGCTATGGCCTGGCTTTGATCACGATTGTCGCGCTCGGATTGGTACTGTGGGCATCCACCGCATGGTCGCTGCAGAAAATCACCCTGTGGGCAATTTTGTTATTCTTACCTTTGGCGCCAGCCCTGACATTGTTCTCGCGCGTACTCTGGATTTATCTGGATCGGGCGATAGACCCGGAATAGGTTCCACCAGACATGAGACTGGAGCAACACACGGCGCGACCAAGCGGGCTGCTACGGTTCGTAAACTGAACTACCCAATCCGGCCTTGCGTGCGGATTCCTGCATATCCTCTAACTGCTTCTTTTGTTGGTCCAGCTGCTTTTGCATTCGTTCTACTTGGTCCTGCTTGCGAATCTGCCCTTCGTTGTACTGAACGCAGTTGGCTACACAATTCGGCCCGGCAAAATGGATCGAGGAATTCAGTTTGTCGATTTGTGACTGTAAGGACGCGATCGAATTCCTTTGTGTTTCAATCTTCGCCTTCCACTGCTCGCCGGCGTGAATGTCGTTCGACGCGGGCGAGGCGGGCGTCGCTTCGTGCTCGTCAGTGCTGACGGAAGTGGTTGATTCCGGCTCGGTCCGCGCGGGAAGGTCCTCGTTCGTGAGCACCTTGCGTTCAGTGTGCGCGTCCTTTGCCTGCTTCTGGCGCTGCTCGCGAGCCACATCCCCGAGCGATTGGCCATAACTGCTTGCAATCACGAACAGGACCACACCCATCACTGCGACGATTTTGTACGCCTGACGCATGGAAACTTCCAATCCTGAATGCGCAGATCGATCTCCCATGCTATCGCCGGAGCCTTCCTTTTGACGACGTTACTGTCGTGCCGGGACTAACGAGGGCCGCCAGCAGCAGCCGCGAAGCGGCGTAAGAATGCAGCCCACGCCGCAAGCCGTGGGTAAGCGGTTGGAATTTGCCAATCCCAGCGGGCGAAAGAAGACTTGAGACACACGCTCGACAGCCCCTACCCTTGGAATCTGTACCTCTCCGAGTGGTACCATCCTTCCGACCACCATGAAACATCCACACTTCTTCCCTGCTCTGACCACCATCTTCCTGGCCTACACTCTTAGCTCGAGCGCTCAGACAGAGTCCCCTCGCCCCGTCGTGCTGCACGCGGCGCGTATGCTCGACATCGAAAACGGACGCATCTTGAAACCCGGCGAAGTGCTGGTTCAAGGCGAACGAATTGCAGAAGTGGGTACAAAGGTGGCTCATCCTGCGGGAGCGGAGATCATCGATCTGGGCGACACTACCCTGCTGCCCGGATTGATCGATGCCCACGTGCACCTATTTCTGCACCCCGGCGCCGAGGACTTACAGACCGTCGAGGAGTCGGTGCCACAAAGGACCATCCTTGCCGTTCTCGCGGCTCGGGCCGACCTCATGGCCGGCTTCACCGCGGAGCGTGACATGGGCACTGAAGGCGCGGGCTCGGCCGATACGGCGGTGCGCAATGCAATCGATCAAGGCCTGGTTCCGGGCCCCCGGCTCCGCATCAGCGGAAATGCCGTGGACATTCTTGGCGGGCATGAGGACGCCAATCATTTCAATCCCGCGCAACATGTGCTGTCGAATGCGACGTGCGCGAACAACGCGGCCGAACTCGTGACCGTGATTCGCGAGCAATTCAAGGAGGGCGCCGATTTCGTCAAGGTCTACCAGACCGGGCCCGACGTGGTTCGCGACGGCCGCTTCTCCACGATTTACCAATACACGGAGATCGAACTCAAAGCCGCTGTCGACGAAGCCGCGCGTTCCGGCAAGCGCATTGCGGTTCATGCTACCGGAGAACCCGGCACACTCTATGCAGCGCAGGCCGGCGTCGTTTCTATCGACCACGCGAACCAGCTCGGCGACGAGACCATGCAGCTCATGCGCGAAAAACAAATCTTCGCCGTGCCCACCTTCACTATCTTCGAATATTTCTCCGAACACGCCGACTCACCCGAGCAGAGAGCGCATGATCGCCAGATGCTCGACTTGCATGCAATTGAGTTTCGCAAGCAGCTCGCGGCGGGCGTGCCCATGGCAGTTGGATCGGACGTCGGGCCGTTCCCCCACGGTACGCAAGCGCGCGAGTTCGAACTGATGGTGAAATATGGCATGACCTCGCTAGCCGCGCTGCAAGCCGACCTGCTGAACGGAGCCAAATTGCTCGGCTGGCAAGGACAGATCGGCGAGCTGAAGCCCGGCTACCTGGCCGACGTAATCGCCGCCCCCGGAGACCCGTCACAAGACATCACCGTGCTCGAAAAAGTAAGCTTCGTGATGAAAGGCGGAGTGGTGTACCGAAAATAACCAAGGTGAGGCCGCTGGGCGGTTCGAGAAACTCTCATAAATAGCTCACCGAGCCGGAGATCACTCGTTGGGACAAAGGGAAAATCTCAGAACGCCTCGACGGGCTGACCTAGTTGTGTTCCCGGAGAAAATTGCCATTGCCTGGCCGCATCGACAGCACGGTTGCCGAGCATAGGATTACCGGACACCAGTTGAACGTCCTTGACCCGACCAGTTTGCGTATCGGGAGCAAGCGTCAATCGCACCTCGCCGAAAATACGTGCCTGTTTCGCCAGCGGGGAGTATTTCGGCAAATCATACTTCGAAAGACGCAGCGAAGATGCATTGACGAGTTCAACTGAAGAAGGATCTCGACTTACTGGAGGCCCTGTGTACCCTCGCAGCAGCCATGCCAGGTAGTTGGTGTCGCATTTCTTACCCGCGCAGGTATAGTCGCCGAAGGCAGAATCAAATTTTCCAGAGACTAATTCCGGCAAAAGCCTTGTTCCGAGATCTTCGGCCTCCTTTTCTTGAGCTGCAGGAAGGTCGCGGAGGGAGAAGTGCTTCCCAAAGGCGTGACTGCGGACTTTGTAAGTCAAGTCCCACAAACGCGTGACGCGAGGGTTGTCTCTGTGGAGGACCTTCTGATCAACTTCCTCGGGATAGGGGAAGCCGAAAACCTTTTCCTGCGCCCCGCACTTTGCAACAATGCTCAGGGTTGCCGAATCCTCGATGCTTTCTACTCCCTTTGGTGCAGCCGCCTTGAGTGCGGCCGTCACGCTCTCATCGATGTAAGAACAAATATCAACTTTTCCCGCTATTTTTCGCATCGTGGTTTCCGGCAATACGCGATCCGCAGCGCGAACGAGATCGCCTTCGCATTACGGGTTTGCCGCGGATATGCGGATTACGCGGACGCGGAGATCCTTCCCCTGAGGTGTCACCTCCAATATCTCCTCGTACCAGGCGGGAAGATAATCCGAGAAGAAATTAGTAACCGCGTAGAATGATTGCAGCGGTTCTGTGTTCTGGGCTATTGATACTTCAACGCCCAGTAAGAGAGTTCCACAGAGAAGCCGCAATGCTGACAGCAGCAGGTTACGCCGACGCATGGTGCACCTCGCTAGCGGCTTCCGCCATCGACTTACTGCTGCCATTGTAGTGCTACGAACTCCGAGCCCGACGACTGGACACCCCGTACTAAGCTGAACCCTACTCCGACCGCCTCAGCACCTGCCGCAAAATCAGCATCTCAATCTCCCGGCGCGATTGCCGAATCTCCTGGATCTCATAACGCCAACGCTTGATCTCCAAATCTTTCTGCTGGAGATAGGCTTCATGTCTCTTCAGGAAAAGCGCCAGTATCTCGTCCTCTCGAGGAATCATCCCGTCAGCAGGACTAACAGCAGTCCTAGCCTCGAGCGACTCCGCTAAGCCACGCGATTCACCAGTCATCTCCGCACTGTTTTCCGTGCCGTCGCTCGGCAGCAGCCCCACAAATTCCAATCCGAAACAATAACCATTGCGATCGCGCACCGAAGCGGCGACCCGAAGGCGATTAGAAGTCTGGAACTCCACCTCCATCAGATCACCCGGCTGCAGCGGCACACCGCCATAGAGCGCCATTCCGCCCTGGCTGATCTCGGTGGTTAACCCGGGCACAATAATTTCCGAGGTGTCGTTAGGAGTAATGATGCGGACAGGCAGCTTCACCTGGTGTCGCGGCCAACGTCGAGTGTTTGGGGGAGCCATCGCTATTTCAGTAGGTGCACCTGGAAGAGATAGAAAGCGGAGCCCAAACCAAGGATTCCCAGGGCAAGCGCTCCCGCGGCAACTTTGAAGAGCCGTCCGCGCGGCCGATTCTCAGAGCTCGAAGCTGCCCTGAGCTTTTCCATCCATTGTTGTTCAGCCGCATCCGCATTCGCGCTGTTCAGATTCAAAGATGACTGAATGGCCGCTCCCAATCGGCGGCGATCGTCCACCGGAAGCGAAACAAAGCGGAATGGCTGTTGCGTGCTGGTCAGTGGGCTCAGCATTTCCGCCGCGGCCAGTACGGTTCCGGCGTGAGTCAGGAACATCAACTTCACTTGCGAGCCCTGATCGATCGGGCTAGGCAGAGAAAGCAGTCCACCGTTCACCGAGAGTACCTGCAATTTGCCGGAAGCGCGTTGACCATCCTGAAATCGAAGAACTGCGGGCGTGAAGTCTGCGAGATTGATTCGCGGCGCGCGTAGCTGAGCGTGCAGTTGGGAGAGGGCGTCCATATTCGATGCCAGTATGGTACGCACTCTCCACAAGCGGCAGATTACGAAAGGTGTTGTACGGATTCCATCTTCCAAATTCGGGCTTATGAGCCTGCTTTCGTAATGTGCGCAATCTCTCGCCGTGTGGCATAGTTGAATCGTAATGGCCGACTTCCCCCACCACAGAAGAAAAATCCGGGCGCCTCGCGTCCATTTGTGGGGAACCGTTTCCGCGACAATTCAACTAGAAAATGGACGGCAACTCTGGGCCAAAATGCTCCGGCTTTCGACCACCGGAGGCTTGCTTGAGCTGGCCAATTGCCTGGACGAGGGCGTGTCCGTAAACCTGACCCTGCACCTCGGCTCCCGAGCGGTACGCGGGAAGGCCGCGATGTTATTCCCAATGTGCGCCACGCAAGGCTATCTGCAGCCCTTCCGCTTCACCGACATGCGCGACGAAGATCGTTTCGCACTTCAAACCGAAATCCGAGAATTGCTGCGGCAGACCAGGCTGCTGGCAACGGGACGCCGCACCTTCGGCTTGATTCGGCCCCGATTGCTGCCGAAGTCACTCTGACTCAGCCGGTCTTCCCGACCCCCCATCCATAACCCGCTCCATGGGACTATAAAGGAAGTAGAAACGAGTCCACAGCACTGGACTTGATTTCCGCAATGCGAGTTGCCCGAAGACGGCAACCGAGGTTACGCAAACCAGGAGACACCAACGATGACTTCCTCACCCGCCAGAAAACACGCGGGCCCTGGGCCGGCAACTGACCAGCCCCCGGTCCCCGAGCCTACGTTCGCCGAGCGTACGCGTACCCTGATGTACCTGGGCCGCATCGGCAGCCTCTCAACCCTTTCGCGAAAACAGCCGGGCTTCCCGTTCGGATCCGTGATGCCCTACGGGTTGGACGATCACGGCCGACCCATCTTCCTTATCAGCACCATGGCCATGCACACTCAAAACCTGCAAGCCGACCCTCGCGCCAGCTTGCTCATGGCTCAGGATGCCGCTGACGGAGATCCGCTCGGAGCATCGCGCGTGACTTTAGTCGGAAACGTTGAGCCCATACCGGAGTCGGAGGTCGCCGAAGCTCGTAAGCTCTATCTGGCACGCTACGCCAACAGCCGGTACTGGGTAGACTTTGAAGACTTTTCTTTTTACCGCATGGAGGTGGTCGATGTTTACTACGTGGGCGGCTTCGGAGTCATGGGTTGGGTATCCGCCTCCGAATATAGCGACAGCCGACCGGACCCTCTGGCTGACTCCATGGCCGAAATTATCCAGCACATGAATGCCGACCACAAAGATGCGCTCGTCCTGCTTGCGCGAGAATTTGCTCGGATTGACTCCCAGGAAGCGACCATGACCGCAGTCGACCGCCTCGGGTTTCATGCGCGGTTGAAAACCCAGGAGGGCATGCGCAGCACCCGCATTCCGTTCCTACGCGAAGTGCGCAACCCGGCAGAGACGCGAAGAGTCCTGGTCGAAATGGTGCAGCAATCCCGCTCGCAAACAAAATAACTCTGCTTTTGGGTGCCTGCAGCGCTTCCGGCGCCGCGGCAAATGCTCTCGAATCAGCGAAGGCTTTAGCCGCCGAGGTCGCGGTTTATTCCTCGAGTTTCGCCAGCCACGGGAAGAACCCGATCCCTCGCGCGGGATGACAACAACCGACCTACTCAGCAAATCGGCGGCAAGCGAACTCGCGCCCGCATTGACTTAAGCTACCGATCTCTTGGACCCGGCAGATTGCGTAGCCGCAGTTGCCTGCCCCGCAGGCTTTCCAGTGAGCGCAGCCAGCAACTGGGCCCCATCCGGACTACCAAGTCCGGTGCACGCATCCCATCCCGGACCTGCGCTGAAAGAGCCGTTATTGCCTTGAGTAACGTCGTGAAATCCCGACGCTTCGACCGCTTGCGCGTAGATCAACGGGTTGAGGAACCCGACCGGCTTTCCCGTTTGCTGATTGATGAGCGCCACCAGCGCCGCCCACAAAGGCGCAACCGCACTGGTGCCACCGAACACAGCACTCTCTCCGTCGACGAGAATGTTATACCCGGTGTTCGGGTCGGCGTCGCCGGAGACATCCGGCACGCCTCGCCCGCCACCGGACGGCGGCGAAATGCCGAATGCGCTCTGCCAGGCTGGAAGCGGGAACACGGCACTATATCCGCCGCCACCGGCTCCTCCACTGGGCTGGTCGTTCCAGACCGTTTCGTTGACGATTTGATCGTTCGAAGCTTGCAGTGTGGTGCCACCACAGCCCAGTACGAACGAATCGGAGGCCGGAAAATCCACATGGTTATTGCCGTCATTCACTCCGTCGGACGAGCCATTGTCACCCGAGGCCACGCAGACGGTTACACCCATGGCCGCTGCCGCCTGGAAAGCTTCGTCATAGTTGGTGAGCGACTGAGCCGTCCATTGCGACTCGGCTGAACCCCAGCTGATCGAAATAACCGACGGCTGATTAGTGCTGTCGTGGGCTGCAGTGGTGATCGCGTCAAGAAAACCTTGATCCGTGTTCGGGGCAAAATAGACAACGATCTTCGCTGCCGGTGCAATCGCGCCCGCCACTTCGATGTCAAGCATCACTTCACCGTCAGCGCTGTCCGGAGTGCTTGGGCTGTTGCTGCCTCCATCGACGGACACCGAGATGACTTGCGGCACATTGATATTGAGCGAGCCAAAATAGTTGCTCAGGTCATCCAGCTGAAACCCTCCACCTAACTCAATGATCCCGATGCACTGACCAGTTCCGTTCCCGGCTGGGTAGTCATAGATTTTCGCCACTTCATTAGGGTCGTGCGAGGCCGTGGCGGCGTGACTCTTGATTCCGGGGGTCTGGGGCAACCGTCTGAAATGCGGTTCCGCCTGAGGCCGGTTGTCGAGACCAAAAACGCCTTTGACAATCTCCGCATACTCCGCGGGCACACTGATGGGGCCGGTACGGCCGCGGAAATTTCCCTTCGGGTGGCTGTACTCTTTCAGTTCCACGTTAAAGGCTTTTTGCAGGTTGCTCACAGTTCCTGAGAGGATTACCGTCCGGCGCGCAAGTTCCGTGCCGGTTTCGTGAACCTTCAGGTTGAATTCCTGAGCGAACTTCTTGATTTTTTCGAGATCAGCGGGATCGGCACCGTAGGTATTCTCAAACTCGGTACGTGACATGTGCTTGAAACCCGGCTTTTCGAGTTCACTCCTTAACTGTTTATGCTTGGCCTCCGATTTCGAGCGCAGTCGTATTGATACTTCAACCACCTGGTCCGGATGGGCATTGTGAATTAGGCGCGCACCAGGGACTGGCTTACGTTCACTGCCAGTAATGACGCTATATTTTCCTGCGGAAGTCACAGCTGCTCCTTCGTTCGGGGGAACCAGAACGGCTAGGAATAGATCGCGACAGGAATCGCACAGGCGAGGAGGAGTGCGAGGGTCGTCCCGCCGTTCACAGAGTCCCGAATCGAGCCGAGAATATCAGAAAAGTGAAAATTATCAATACCAATTTGATGGAATGATTCGCAGGAAGCGCGTTCGAGTTCCACTATGAAACTTCACGTTGTCGTTACTTCGCCAGCCGCGCCAGTACCGGCCCCAGGATCGCCAGAAATAGCACGTACGCGGCGGCGAGCGGCCCCAGACTTGGTTCGAGTCCCGCCCCCAGACCCGCAATCACAATCGAAAACTCTCCACGCGCGACCAGCGCCATTCCGGCTCGCAGACTTCCCTGCTTATCGGCGCCGGCTCGCTTCGCCGCCCAATATCCGGTGGCAACTTTGGTGACCGCTGTAACCGCGCCCAATCCCAGAGCGACCGGCAGCGCAGCAGGCAATGTAGCGGGATCGATCTGCAGCCCGAAGAAGAAAAAGAAAGTCGCCGCGAACAAGTCGCGAAGCGGAGCGAGAAGTCGATGCGACTGCTCAGCAATCGGTCCGGATAACGCGATACCGACCAGAAACGCGCCGATCGCCGCCGACACCCGGAAACGCTCCGCCAGACCAGCCACGAGCAGCACAGTTCCAAACGTCGTAAGCAGGATGATCTCGTCAGACTCGTGGGCGAGAAACCGGCTGAGCTGCCGTCCAAACCTCAGCGCGACAAAGAGCACGAGCAGGACCACCGTGACGGCAACCGAAACCGAGATCGCAATCTTTGCTGGTCCGCCGCCGACCAGCAACACTCCCACTAATGGCAGGTACACCGCCATCGCCAGATCTTCCAGCACCAGCACGGCCAGAACCGTCGGCGTCTCTGAATTGTTGATCCGTCGCAGTTCCTCCAGCACCTTGGCAATCACTCCGGAGGACGAAATGTAGGTGATGCCTCCCAGCAAGACCGCAGCCAGCGGCGTCCATCGTAGAAGAAGCCCGGTCACGAGCCCCGGCGTGAAATTCAAAAGCAGATCCACCATGCCCGCGGGTAGCCCGATGCGGAGATTCTTTTTCAAGTCTTCTCCGCTATATTCCAGCCCCAGCATGAAGAGCAGTAAGAGCACCCCAATCTCGGCCCCAGTTCCTATGAAGCCCCGGCTGAGCGGAAGCGGCGCCAGGCCGCCATTGCCGAAGGCAAGACCAGCCAGAAGGTAGAGAGGAATGGCGGAGAAGCACCATCGGTTCGCGAGCCGCGCAAGAATAGCTAGCAGCACGATGGCAGCGCCGATCTCTACAAACAAATGCGAGGCATCGTGAGCCACGGGAGCCATAGGTTGGAGAATAAACTAATGCGACATGAGCCGGCGTCAGGAACTCATCTTGTAACGTTTTTCAACGCCGGGACACTATGGCTCTACGCGAAACCTGCCCTGTGAGACGAGGCTGTTATTTACACGGGGTGACACGGGGTATGAGCGGAAGTAGACTGGTCGCTAACTGTGGTTCGTAAGGATGCCGCGCGACGTGGGCAGGCCTACGCACTGACTACTTTGCGGGGCAGAGTGACCAGGAAGGGAGCACTGGTGGCGCTCGGGTTTCCTTTCAATGCGGGCGGTTCTGTTGCTCAATTTCAACCACTGAACGTGGTTGAAATTCTGAAGTTTGGTCTTTCCGGCCTCGTATTCCTGTTCGCTCTCCTGAGTTTTTGGCTATTTTATGCCGAACAGAAACGGGACCCGCCGCGTCCGAAAATGCTGGGTTGCATCTTGATGTTTTCTCTGCTCAACCTTGTGGCAGCGTCACTGGTCGCGGTCAGTGGTCGTTTCGGAGTTGCTGCCGCTCCCAACGCGCTCGCCAGTGGCTACGCATTGCCCAGCCACCTGGACTCCACGGGCTTCGCGTACAGCTGCGATTACTCAACCTTCTTTATCGACATGTCAGGTTGGAAGAAGCTCCCGCCGGGCGTTGATAAGCGAACCAAGAAAATCTCCTCCGCTATCTTCACCCGAAACGATCTTCTACGAAAGCTGAGCAGCTCGACCGACGACTATGTACTGCGGCCGTGGACGACCGGGGCGGGCATCGAGACAGGTTTTCTGCGCGCGCCAAGCGGCGTCGAGTTGTCGTTCAACGAGGTCTCCAGCGACAGTGAACGGCGCACCTATGAATTTGTAGTGCCCCTGGGCAAGCAACCCGTCGGAGCATCATGGCCAATCTCAACCAACTTCACGATCTGGAACGGTTTTCAAGGAGAGACTCAAGAGGACTGGCGAGCCGACATCGAAGTGCCTACAAAATTCGTGTCGTTCACCATTCGCTTTCCCGCCGAAAAGGAAGTCACGGAAGCAAAGGTCTTCATAGACGACGGACGCAGCCAGCCGTCCTCACTCTCCAAAGAAAATCCGGTCGTCCTAAGCCAGGATCGAAACGGGCAGAACTTCGCAACCTGGACCGGTAGCAGCATACCGGGTAAGCGTTACGTGTTATTCGTATGGAAGTGGCAGCCGAGGAATAACCAGCCATCGCAGAGATCGGCAACCAATCTCGCGCCCCCGGGCGTGAAAAATGGTCTCCGAGCTGCCAACTCCGAACTCGTTTGCGATGAACCAATGCAACTGTAATATTCCAAACGAATCCGCTTAGGAGGGAAATCAGTGAGACTCGTCTGTGCGCTATGTGGTTTGATTTTTCTCGCTTCGTTGTTCGCCTTGGCACCCAATGCTTCGTCCAGCGCCCCGGGGAGCCAGCTCTACTGTAGCCATCCGACGCACGGCAAATCGGGATATTTTGGGCCTTGTCACCCCGGTACAAATAGTCCCCTCACCGGTAAGGACCTCGATAATCACGTAAAAGCAAACCCATCGCACTCGGGATACGTAGTCGCCCAGGCGTGCACTACTTAGTGATGGCGGAAGCGAGTGGGAGTCGAATCCGCTTACAAACGTCAAACAAGGGACATAGCAGAGCACAGTTGGCATTCTTAGTCCTTGTAAGGCGTTGCAGGATGAGCTACTGATTTCCGAAATCATTTTGCCGGTCAGTCGGGGCTCAGGCTAGCGCCGACCGGTCGCGGCGGCAACGGAGGGTACTCCCATCAGCCTTAAGCTAGACCAAGAGTCAAGAAAGCGGAGCCGGGAGCAGTACAAGGCTCGGACGAACTCCGGCGGTGCCTGCCAGTCGCCTGCCGTGGAGGGCGGCTTGTGCTTCTGTCACGCTCACCCCGAAAAATGGCGGAGCTAGGTCGACAGGGAGGACAGAAGAATCGCGTTGGAAGCTTGACGGATGCAGCGACCTCCCACACAAACCGCTGAAAAGCATCGGAGACGTGAGCGAACTCTTGGAAGAAACGATCAACCGAATCCGACAAGGCCGATTCGATCTTCGGGCGGCGAACGCCATTGGGTTTCTCGCCGGTACTCTTCTGAAGGCTCTCGATCAACGACTTGAAAAGCGCCTCGCCCTCCTGGAAGCAGTCATCTCCTGCAAGGGAAAAACCGAAACCGAGGTGTTTGAGTTTCGGCCAGCGAAGGAGTCGGACACATGAAGAATCGTCAACGGCGCGTCAGGGAGGTTGAACTGTCGCTGACGCCGGAGCAGGTAGTGATGGTGTGGCTCAGAGATGCAGCCCAAGCGGGAACCTTCGAGCAAGGTGCTCGACACTCACCGCCGTATCGTGGCGCGATCGCGAATGAGGTGTTCTGCAACGTGCGAAACGCCATGAAGGGTCAACCGGACCCGCTAGTGGAACGCGCCGTCCTCCAAGCCCGCCGGGAGGCCGACTTGCTTTACAACCTCGTCGTCGTAGCGAATGTGGAAGTTATCGAAACTGCTCTGCAGCGAGAGCGCGAGTATATTTTTCTGCTGAGACTCCTGAGCGCTGAGATATGCGGTAAGGCCTCAAAAGACCGAGTTGAGACCTTGCGCTTGGCGTTTCTGATGGTTATCGAGCCCGTAATCATCCTTGATGCCGCGATCACTCAAATTGCGGCAGAGCACCTGATCGGCCAACCAGTGTTATTCCGCGACACCGCGGCCAAGCTTGAGGAGTAACTTAGAATGATAACTGATTTAACAACGTGGTTTAACGAAGCGGCAGTCAAAGTTGCTAGTGCCCAGATTGATCTGGAAGAGGTACGAGACAATCTTCAATCTGAAATTGATCGCCAGATTTCTATCTGGGTCCATCTCGCCCGCACAGTAGCGCTCAGTCTATTCGGCACCGAGAAAGAGATACACGCCGCAATGGAACAAAGTTACCGTCTTTTCAAGCCGAACTGCTGTGAGGCGTCCGACAACGTTGATGCATGATATTCGGCTTGCGATTGGACTGGAGAGGTAGTGGCTTGAGACCAGCCTTCGTCCGAGCTTTGCACGTCACAGAACCCTTGATTTTCGAGCCTTTCTGCGCCTTAAGCCTACGGGGGGTACCGTTGCGTTATGGCGAGCGAAGTGTCCCTCCGCCAGTTCTGGAGCAAACAACTCGGCCCGGGCGAGATTCAAGCGGGCATTGAGTCGGTGGCGTTCGAAGGAAAAGTCTGGGGAGTCGATCTTCCTGATCAACTTTCGTCTCCTGGCAGTTTCCAACGAGAGGCATTCCCGTAGGGTTCTGTTAGACACACTGAGCGGGGCTGACACTTCACTGGCACGGAGTCGGAATGTCATCGACGATTTCGGCAGTGGACGAGTCGATGCGAATAATCATCGAGGCATTCGAAAAGCTGCGATTAAGGTAAGATTTTTGTAGATGATCCCCCGGAAGCTGCCCATCATTTCGTTTTGTCTCGTTCTGGTCTTGCTGCTCTCAATCGCTCTTCCCGCGCAGATGCACCAACAGTCGCCGACAGACCACCCTCCCTCGGCATCCAAGCTCGTCTCGATCAAAGTCACTGGCACGAAGCGTTACAAACCGGAGGATGTAATCCGGGCCACCGGCCTGCAACTCGGCCAGGTCGTGCACAAAGAAGATCTCGAGGAGGTGGTCCGGCTTCTGGGAGAAAGCGGGGCCTTTACCGACATTTTTTACAGTTTAGAGTTCGACCCCGTCGGCACCAAGCTGGAGTTGACGGTTCGGAACTCCAAAAAGTTTGTTCCTGTCAACTTCGATAATTTGGTCTGGTTCAGCAATCAGGAGCTCTTCAACAAGCTACATGCCAGCGTCCCTCTGTTCGATGGGGAAGTCCCGGTCACCGGCCAAATGGTGAATCAGATCTCGGACGCCCTGCAGGCGCTGCTGGATGAGAAAAAAGTGACGGGGCAGATTGACGCCCGGCGAATACCCGACGACGGTCCTATCGAGGCCTTCTCGTTTACCGTGACCGGACTCCATATTACGATTCGGAACATCGAATTCTCAGGCGCTGATACAGCGGATTTACCCTTGCTCGTGGCTACCGCAAGGCGACTGCAAGGGGCGGAATATGTGCTGCCCACTCTTCGTACTATGGCCGACAAAACTTTCCTGCCGGTTTATCGTGAGCGAAGCTATCTGAAAGCTGCGATTGGCGATCCACAAGCTCAAGTGGTTTCGACCGAAGATGAGCACGTATTGGTGGACGTCACCTTTCCCGTGCATCCCGGAAAGCAGTACCAGGTGAGCGGACTTGAAATCGCCGGCTGCAAGGCTGTATCCGCGGACACCGTGCGGGGCCTGATTCATGTCAAAGCCGGGGGAATAGCGAATGCGATTCAGCTTGAAAAAGACCTGGAAGCCGTCAAACAGCTTTATGGTACGCGCGGGTATGTGGCAGCTGATGTGAGGGTGGAGTCGAGACCAGACGACTCGCGCCCTACAGTGGAGTACCTTATTCGCATTTCTGAGGGTGACGTTTATCGCATGGGAGATTTGAAGATTCACGGGCTGGATTCCAAGGCAACCGCCCGACTCGAGAACGACTGGACCCTGCGACCGGGAGATGTGTACGACTCCAGTTATCCTGGGCGGTTTGTGCAACAAGCCTACAAGGAAATCGGGGACTGGAATACCAGCATCCACGAGTCTGTCGACGAGAAGGACAGAACGGTGGATGTCGCGGTCCGCTTCGATCCGAGGCCATAGGCCCGGGAGTCCCCGAATGCCGAGGACTTCTCAAGTGAATCGGTCTGCTTGCGCCCGGTCGAACGGTGCGTCGCGCAAGCGGGCGGAAAGACCTGCTACGGCATTACCTCCGTCACTCAATACTTTTCAAAAAGCTGGATACAATCTAACTGCCACGACAACAAACTCCCGCCCCAAGGAGATGACCGTGTCCGACGCCATAAACGACGAACCCATCACCTGCGCATCGTGTGAATATCGGTACGCCCGGAGTGTAGGAGTTTGCGCGATGTGCGGGACGCCCGCACCAGCGATTGAATCCCTCCAGGCACTCCCAGTAATTCCTGACGAATTCAGCGGGGCCGACCACGAAGGCTGCGTGTCGCGTTCGGATAGTCAACAAAAGCTTCCCAAACCGGGGCTCAAGCGACTGATCCCCATTATCGCCGTCTCGATAGCGGTGATTCTCTTTGTGTGGTTTTCCCATGAGGTTCGCGAAGGCAAACTGCCCAGAGAATCCGGCCCAGCGGCTGAGCTCACGAGGACAATAGAACAGCCTAAGCTCGAAATCGCTGGTCCACGACACATCGTCCACAGTTCAGGCAAAGGAGTTCAGCACCTCGTTGCGGCAAAGCTCGGAACCGCCCAGGCAACCGATTCAGCGAAGGAGGATGATCCTGCCGAGTTGTGGAATGCTGTCAAGCGAGGAAGCGTACCCGCGGAAGTCGCACTTGCCAACCTTTATTTGAAGGGAGAGGCAGTCCCCCAGAACTGCGAACAGGCACACATGCTTCTCCGCGCGGCATCGATGAAAGGCAGCAAGTTTGCCGACGATTTTCTCAAGAGCAGCTATAGGGAACGATGCGAGTGATCGAGGGGGTGCCAAGGTATTTAAGCGTGACGTTGCGCCCTTTTGGCCGCCTTCTGTTGAACCTTCTCATATTTCTTCATTGATTTCTGCCGTCGCTTGGCTGCCTTGTTTTGCGCTTTTTGCTCCTTCTTGGCCGCCTTCTGAGCTTGGCGCGCACTGTCTGCGCCGCTGAAAATCTGAGCTTTAGCCGGTATCAACCATGCAAAACTCAACGCGACCAGCAGTGTGAGAGCAGGGATTCGTTTCATAATGCCCCCGGAACGGAAGATCCTACCAGCGATCTTACACCGACGCTGCGCCCCGGGCTGGCTACGAATCCATTGCCAAACATTACACCAGTAACGCTCAAGAACTGGCTTATTTAGTCGATTATGCACGTTACAACGAGAATTTTGTTCTCGTTGTAACGTCAAGTTGCTGCATCCGTTGCAATTCAACGGGATATCAAGGGCGAAGCCCTTGGCTAGTTAGTCCTTCAGAGAACTTCAGCGTTTCTTGGGCGACAAATACGGGATCGTGCCATTCGGTCGAATTCCTAGCCCGTGCAACTCTGACTGTCGATATTTAGTAGCCAGTCTCGCCCCGGCATACGCTTTACTTTTACAGACTTCGCATCGCGTATCCAGGGGCTTGAAGCCCTGCGATGTGCGGCTGATGCGATGCTATCCCGTAAGCACTCGGATCAATCACGTCGCAAATGATGACGAGGGATGCTCGCGTCCCGTCGAGGATGCCGAGACTCAGAATCGGCTATTCTGTCAGAGGGTTGAAATAGAAGCTCAAACGCATTTTCATTGAGAACTGATGTCTAAGAGTTCGAGCACCGCAGCCGCTCCGATGCGTGAGGAGCCAACCTCATCTGCTGACGACGTACTCACGATTTGCGCGCGATCAGCATTCTGGCGGCGATTTTGTCGAATATCTTGCATGAAGGCGTGGGGCACGGGCTTATTGTTCTGCTCACGGGATACACTAGTAGTCTCCAATAGTCTCCATATTGACTTTTCGACATCTGACCGACTCCCAAGCAGATCGACAACGATTGTAGCGCCTGAGGAAAGTGGGCGCATCGCGGCGAGCTGGCGCCCTCCCAGAAATCAAGCACTAGGTCGGTCTTCTCAGATTAGCTGCCGCGTGTTACGTCCTGATGGTGCTGTAATTTGGTTGGAGAAGAGCGGTCGTGCATTCTTCGACACGCAAGGCAAGATGTTGATCCGCGCCTTGCGAGTTCTCGGCACAAAGATTTCGCACGGACAAGACCGCTCAGCGGGCGGTTTTTCCATTTGCCGAGAGATTGTTGCTTGAGCGTGCCGACCGTCCACCGTCGGTTGCCGCCAGCCGGCCGGTTCGGCGCATGGTTTTGCAGTCAAATCCGTAGGCTGCCCCGCAAACGAGACAGACCTGATAGTCCTGGCCTTGGGCTCCAGTATGTGGCCACGAAAATTGATGGCGGCAAAACATCGCTGAGAGTCGCGTTAACAATGGTGGAGTCATGCTGTTCTCTTCCTACACTGATGGGGTGATCTTTACGTACCAAGTAGGATGTGGCCAGTTATTCGCCTGACGCATATTGAGTCTCCTGGCTTTTGGACACGCCGTCCGGTCGAAACTGCCTGCCAAGAGTGTTTGCCAAGGAACTCAAATCTTTGGCAAGTGCCTGCCGCCACCGTCCCACGGAATCCTGCGCCAGTTCCTCCATGGTTTGTCCGAACGAGAGCAACGTTCCCGTAACCTGGGCCTTCAGCAACTGGGAGATGGAGCCTTCGATCCCTTTCTGGACGCTCTTCAAATGTTCACAGGCGTCGTCGAGTTGCTGGCCGAGTTCTTGGGAATTGCGTGTTCCCAGCTCTTTGAGAACCACGTCTAAAGCCCTTTCCAATTGTGTACGCGCGCCTGAAATGATGTCACTACCCATTTGCACCAAGCGGTTGTCCAGATCTGACTCGAGCTGGCGTGCTGATTCGTCCAGCTTGGCCATGCGAGTGGCAAGATCTGCGTTTTGTGCCTGCAAGCGCGACGATTCTGACCCTACCGCTGCCTGGACTTTCTGCATTTCCTGCCGGTACATATCATGCTCTTCGCTCAGGCGCTGCTGCAAACCTCGTAGGAACTCCTCGCTGCGCCGCTCCAGCCGGATTCCCGCTTCCAACACTTGCTTCTGAAACCGCTCCGCTCCGGAAACGAGATGGTTCTGCACAGCATCAGTGATTTCTTCTGAGAACCCCTGAGCCCGTTGCTCAACCGCCTGCAGGTCCTGTCCGACTCGCTCGCGAAACTCGTTGTGGGCCTCAGTGATCTTCTTCCCGATGGCTTCCTTGGCCGCCTCAAGGACTTGTTCCGACTGCTGGCGTGTCTGGCGCAGAACTTGCACGCCCAGATCCTCGCGCAGCCGTACCAAAAGTTTTTCTTCTACCTCCGGGGGGATGTGCGAGAGCGATATGTCAAATTGGCTACGCCTGGGTGATCCTTGCGCCAACTTTTCGCGGAGTTCTTTAATTTCCGCTTGCAACGGCTCAACGAATTCGGCAATTACAGCCCGAAAGCGAGCGTACTCGGGCAGCCGCTTTCCCCGCGGCGGTCGCTCCGCGCGCGCCGATACCTCTGACAGTTGTGACCAATCGTCAGGCCAAGTTTCGAGCCCCCAGAAGTTATCTGGCTGATCCAGCCTCGCGCCCAGCTTCCAGCCCTGTTGATCGGAATCCATCGGTTGGCAGTCGACGATATGGGCCATTGTCCAGCGGCCGTCTTTGCTTTGGAATTGCACCGAAACGCCAGCGTCCAGCTTCATCGAAGAACGCATCGCGCAGCCGTGGGCGCTGACGACTAACGTCTCACATACTTCGGAGAAGCCGGAATCCGGCTCCAGGCTGGTGACAAGAATCGGGAGGGCGATCGGTAGCCTCGAACTGCGGCGTAAGTCAGGCAGGTTTGGCGCGTGCATGGTGGTCCCTTCTGGCGAAGTGTGCGCGCTCCTCGTGTCCGTGGCGCGGGCTCGAGTTCTCTAGTAAGGTAACGCTAGATCGCCTACAAAGCTTGGCACGATGGTGTCTTTTCGTCTGTGCGATTGGACACTGCCCCCCTCCGTGATCGTGACACGTAATTCCTTCCAGTCGGAGAGTTGCTCCGGCAACGCAGGATTTCCCAGTGATGCACTGTGGCATTGATACTGGCTTGCCCACCGCTTGAGGCAACAAGCCGTGGAGTTGGCGGTATCTCAAAAGGGTTGTTGGCGTAATATCGCGATTACACTCATCCTATATTACTAACCTTCAAAATCTTTTCCGTTTGCAAAGATTTTTCAGGGCGTCTATGCGGCGACTGCGGTTAGTTGGGCTGTAACAGGCGTGAGCTGGGCAACCGTGGAGCGTAAAGCGCTGAGGATTGCTACGATGATCTTGCGGCCGGTGGAAGTGAGTTGGTAGCGGTGTGTGCCCACGATTTTGGTGATCAGGGCGTGGGCCCGCAGCAAGCGAAGTTTGCGGCTAATCCAGGCAGAGTGGCGGCGGGTCTGTTGTTTGTCGTCGGTAGTCTGGGGGAAGAAGATGGCGCGGAGATCGCGATTCCGGAAGCCATGGATAGCGAACTCGCCGCGGTTAATGGCAGACAGTAGGTGCCCGATCATCGGCTAAGGGACGGAGGGTGCGCACCCGACGGCCGCGCCATTGCCGTGGTTGTTCCAGCCGCTGGAGCAGTTGGTCGAGGGTGGTGGTGTCGTCGACCGTAGCGAAAGCGTCCAGATACCGTGCTGCGGCGTTGTGGGAGAGCTGGGCTCGGCGGTGTAAGTCGGCAATGCCCCAGCGCAGTCGAGGCCAGGCGCGAGGCCCTTTGCGGTCCCCCTCCTTGCGCCGATAAACGCGGAAGTCGTCGGCGTTATGAAAGGTGGCCTCGGCGCGCAGGACGCAGCCTTTGGGAGTATAGGCCTTATCGTAGAGCTTCACGGAGTTACGGTTGACGCTGTGCTTGACGCGCACTCCCTCGGCTCGGCGCTTAAAGTCGCTGACCACTTCTCCGGAAAAGTTCTGGTGTAGCTGGCCGTTCGAGTTGATGTGTTTACCGAGAAAACGCATGACGTCGGGGCTGGAAAAAGTGGTCATGCCATGGTTCACCCAGCGGGGATAGAAGTGCCGCAGGTCGGCGGCATGGTGGAAAACCACATCGAGAGCCCACTCGTGCTGGTAAGTAGACCAGTAATAGGAGATGGGGTGTTTACGGAAGATCTCGGCATGAATGGGGTTGAGCTGGCGAGCGATGTCGTTGAGCAGTTTGGGCCATCTGGTTTTGAGCTGACGATCCATCAAGCGCTGCGCTTTGGTCCAGTTGGCGATCCAGGGAAAACAGTTGTCCTGCTGCAAGTAATCGAGACCAGCGGCTTGCATCTGTCGCGCCAGCCATTCCCGTCCGTTGAGGCAGATTTGCACGGAGAAAGGGAACCAGGTTTGAATGCGAGCATGGAGGAAGCCGAAGACCGGATGGATCTGGTAGTGATAGAGGAACAGGCATTTGCCAGGGCCTAGCTTCAACTCCAGTTTTTTCGTCATTCGATTGCGATGGATCTCGAACTTCCAACAGGGTTCGAGGCAGCTCAGCACGCATACCAGTCCGTTGCGCACACCATCTTGGGCCAGGATGTTGCGGGCGATGGTCTCTTTGTCGAGCTGACTGGAATTGAGATACTTCACCGGGCGTTGGCCAGCCTTGGCTGCAGCCAGGGAAGCTTCCTTGAGCCGCTGGGTGACCTTCTCCACATGGTCGCCAAAGTTCTTGAGGTAGACCTGGTTCGTCCAGAGATTGCTCATCATGCCTTGTGGGTGGCCGATGGAGCGCAGATGTCCGCGAAATACCAAGCGGTCAAATCCTGAGAGTGTGCCGGCAATCTTGTCCTGGTGTTTAGCGATAAACTCATGCATGGCGTTCTCCTCCGTTATCGTTGTTGGTCTTGGAACAACCTTTAATGATACGCAGATGGGGAATGCCTTAGGTCTTGAGTTCGCCCGGTTCCGGAAGACGAATGCGATTTCAGGATGCGCGAACGATGGGGCCTTTGGCTAGAGCGATTGCCAACAGCTGATAGTGAAAGCTTACCGACTGTTTTGGTTGCGGCTATGCCGCGCTATGAAAGAGGATGTCAAGAGAAAAAGCTTCTCTCCGCCCCTCCGGGAGATGCGGGTGTGGTGACTTACATCCAGCCCCACCTCATTCCTTAGCTCATTCTTAGAGGGGTTATTGGTTTGTTCGCTTTGGCTCGCCGCACATTCCCGCGGCGATGCCAACCCCACTTGCTTGTCCCAACTCGACGGTTCCATGAAGTCATTCGCGGACAAACTGATTTCGGAGTGATTTCGTAGTCTGCGAGTTGTTGAAACATGGCGGAAGCGAGTGGGAGTCGAACCCACCATCGCCGCCGAAAGACGACGAGCCGGTTTTGAAGATCACCTAGTGTGTTCTGATGCGTTATGAAAATTCTCTACTCTATCTGATTTCTCAACCGGTTACAAATCAGCGAGCTTGTACGGGCGCACGCCACCAGAAGGGGATGTCCGTGAGAGTAGTTGATTATCGACTTGTCTTACGGCGTATATAGCCGTAAGATAGAAACATGGACAACACCCCACCTCCCACTCGCCTCCGCCAACTCGCCGCCGAACTGGCTGAACCCAAAGCCATGCGCCGCGGCTCCTTGTCCGAACGCACCATCAAGTGCAGCAAACCGGGCTGCGCCTGTGCGCATGACCCCAAGGCTCGTCATGGCCCCTACTTCAGCCTCACCCGCGCGGTCCAAGGCAAGACCCACTCGCGTTTCTTGACGGCAGAACAGGCCGGCGTCGCGCGGCAACAGATTGAGGCCGGACACCAGTTTCGCAGCCAACTGGACGCCTATTGGGAAGGCTGTGAGGACTGGGCCGATCGCGAGTTGGAAGGTTCCGCCACGGCCTCCGCACGGGAGGCCGAAAAAGGGGGCTCCCCGCGGACCTCCAAAACGAAATCGTCCAGGAAATCGAGACGCTGTTAGGCCGTCCGTCGATCGCGGACTTGGATTTGGAAGCGGTAGAGATGGCGGCGCGGCGGCAAGCTTTGCGCTTGGCAGCCCGCGCCCTGGAACAACAGCTCAACGCCGATACCCGCGATCATGGGGGACCGGAACTGCCCTGCCCCTGCGGAGGCTCCGCCCAGTATCATGGCCGTCACCCGAAGAGCTTCGAAAGCGTGCTGGGGCCTTTGCACCTCCAGCGCGCTTACTATTACTGTGACCAATGCCAGAGCGGATTCTGCCCGCGCGACCGGGCTCTGGGGCTGGAATCGTTTTCTTTGACGCCCGGCGTTCTGCGCATGACCGCGAGTGCGGCAGCGCTGGTGAGCTTTGAAGAGAGCCGTGGGCTGCTGCAGGAGTTGGCGGGGGTGAACGTCAGCGCCAAACAGGTGGAACGAGCCGCGGAAGCGCTGGGGGCCGAGATCGCCGTCGATGAACACCAGCACGTGGAAAAGATGAGCGAAGGTGCTCCCACCATGTATCTGGGAATGGATGGTACCGGAGTGCCGATGCGCGCCCAAGAAGTCGCGGATCGCGCGGGCAAGCAAGCCGACGGCTCGGCCAAAACCCGCGAAGCCAAGCTGGTCACCATCTGGACTGCAGAATCGCACGATAAGGAAGGCAAGCCCGTGCGCGATCCGGGATCGGTCACCTATTCGGCCGCGATTGAAAGCGCGGCTACTCTGGATACCAGCCCTCACCTCTCCGCCTTCGCGGAACGCGTACTGCGCGAGGCAGCCCGCCGAGGTTTCACCGAAGCTCCCCGTCCGGTGGTGCTGGGGGATGGTTCGACTTGGATCTGGAACACGGCCACGGAACTATTCCCGCAGGCCACTCAGATTCTCGACCGCTTTCATGCCAAAGAACATCTCAGCCAGGTGGGAAAGGTTATTTATGGGGACCGCCCGGAAGGCAAGCAATGGATTGAGGCCCGCTATGATGAACTCGACGAGGGCCGCCTGAAATCCCTGATCGAAGCGTTGCGTGACCACGCCGGCCAGTACAGAGAGGCGCGAGAATGTATCCACTACATCTGGAAGAATCGACGGCGCATGCGATATCCCAAGTTTCATCAACAAGGTTTATGCACCTCGACCGGCGTGGTCGAGGCCGGCTGCAAAGTTGTGATCGGCACCCGGCTCAAGCGGGCGGGCATGCATTGGACCGTAAGGGGCGCGAACGCTATTATCGCCCTGCGCTGCAGCAAGCTCAGCGGTCGCCTTGAGGACTTCTGGGAGCGCCGCTCAGATCGAACGCAGGCGGCCGCATAACTTCATCTCCCAAATCTAGCGTGCACCCAGCTTGTACCGTTCTGATCGAAATAGACGCGTTCTGAACATAGAACTATCACGTTTTCATCACAGCAGTTCACCCCCAAGGTCCCTCCGAATCGTCATCCTCAGACGGAATCAGGTTCGTTGCCCGACGTACCAGGGCGCACTCACCGTGAAGATTCGTTCGTTGCCGCGGGCGAGAAGCACCCATTCCAGAAGCCGGCCACGCTGATTGTGGAGGAAGTATTCGTACCATTTGTCTTCCACGAGCTCGGGTATAACCACAACGATGCTGCGATCGGGATGCTTTTTCGAAAGGTCCAAAACGAACTGAACGATAGGAATGATGATGAAGCGATAGGGTGAAGGCAGGACCTGGAGCTGGGGCGGCTCCTTGCCCGCCGCGCGAAAGGGTTGCTCAACGTAGTGTTCCCAGTCGTCTTGAAGCAATTCGGAGTGCTCGTTGGGCTCGACGTGCAAGGCGATCACTTCCGGGGAAAGCCGGGCAGCAAATTCGATTCCCTGGCGGGTGATATTGCTCCAGCGGTCGATGGCAATGACCGCAATGGGGTGCTGGCTGAGGCCAGCTGCGTCCACCGGAACCTTGCAAGTGGTGAGTACTTTCACCGAGTGATAGTGGCGGCGCACAAGGGCGGAAAAAACAATCGTCAAGGGAATGAAGAGCAGGGTAATCCAAGCGCCTTGTACAAACTTTGCAACCAAAACGACGATGGTCGTGATGCCCGTTACGATTGCACCGAGTCCATTCACGAGGGCGCTCTTCAACCAGTTCGGACCGCGATTCTTCCTCCAATGCATGACCATGCCAGCTTGGGAGAGCGTGAAGGCGAGAAACGCACCCACGGCATAGAGCGGGATCAGCCGGTCGGTAATCCCGCCGAAAAGGATGAGCACGCCGCCACACAGTAATGCCAGGACGACGATGCCATAGGTGTAGACCAGACGACGCCCGCGATAGCCGAAGACGTGTGGGAGGTAATTGTTTTGTGCGATGGCGCGACAGAGACGCGGAAAATCAGCGAAGGCGGTATTCGCGGACAGAGAGAGAACGACAAGGATGGAGCCGATGGTCAGATAATAAAAGAATCCTTTGCCGAAAACTGCGGCGGTGAGCATGGAGAGAACGCTCTGATAGCCGGGCTGGCCCGGATCGGTGGCAGCAATTCCGTAAGCCTTCACGAGATAGGAAATTCCCGCTAGCAGCACCGCCAGAAGGAAAATAATAACCGTGAGAGTGCGCTGTGCGTTTTTCACCGTGGGATCCCGGAAAGCCTTCACGCCGTTGCTGACAGCCTCCACGCCAGTCAGGGCCGTGCAACCGCTGGCGAAAACCTTCAGCAGCAGCCAGTAGCTGACTGCTTCCGTCATGGGCGGCGGAGGTGGAAGGGGAACTGCCGGTGTGGGATGCCCTCCGCTGAGGAGAACACGGAGAACGCCCGCGACGATGGTGATGAGAAGTGTGCCAACAAACAGATAGGTAGGAACCGCGAAAGCACTACCTGCTTCGCGCACGCCGCGGAGATTGAGGACAGTGATGACGATCAGAATGCCCAGGCAGAGAGAAACGGTGTGCGGCAGCAAGGACGGAACGGCCGAGACTAAGGCGCCCACTCCCGCGGAAATGCCCACGGCGGCCGTGAGAATGTAATCGGCGAGGAGCGCGGCAGCGGCAAGCAGGCCGGCAGGAGCACCCAGGTTGAACCGCGCTACGGTGTAGGAGCCGCCGCCAGAGGGATAGGCGGCGATGGTCTGGCGATAGGAAAAGTACACGATCACGAGTAGCGTGATGATGGCGGCGCTGACGGGTACGATATAACGAACACCGAGAAGGCCAAGGGGGATTAGAAGGCTGAGGGCCGCTTCCGGGCCATAAGCAGCCGAGCTAAGCGCATCGAGACCAAAGATCGGGATGCCCTGTGTCGGGCCGATCTGCTCGGCGCGTTCATCGCTGGTTTTGATGGGTTTGCCGACAACTAGATCAAGTATGTTCATGAGGGATAGCGCCCAATAGACTGTTCACGCCGGAAAGACTAGATCTACGCTATGAGTGTGCCCGTTCTTGACGCACGAAGCAAAGTATCGCGAGTCTGACGCCCCAGTACCAGCAGCGAAAACAACAGCTAAGACAGCCGCTCCAGCGCTGGGCGGTGGAGCAGGTCAAGTCTGGCTAAATACGGCGAGCAACGTCTACCATTGCCCCGGCACGGAGTGGTATGGCAAGACTAAAGCTGGTGCATACATGACCGAGGCCGAGGCGAAGGCCAAAGGCGCACATGCCGATCATGGCGAGGCTTGTAATTGATTCTCTGAATGACCAAAGTCGGGCGTCAGTTCGTTTTGAGATTCGATGCAATCGTCTTGCTTGGTGATTCATTCCTCCAATCGCTTTAACGATTCCCACGCATTCAGTTCTAGCTTGGCTAGTAATCGCGACCAATTGGTTTTCGAATAACAGCAGATTATCAGCTTCGTCAGGGCCGACTTGTGGGAAGGGGATTCGGGTCGGTTCTAGCTTCTCGATTGCCGCATCCGTGTGTGTGCCATCGACAATAACAGCGATTACATCCGACGCCTGGATATCAATTCCAAGTACACGCATTTGCAAATGATAAACCTTAACAGCTGTCGTCTGACCTATAACGCGTGCGTCTGATCTGCCAATTCTGGGGCGGATCGTCGGCACTCCGGAAACTATAGTGTCGAAGAGAGGAAACTGAGGCCCGAAAGTGTTAGAAGAACCGGCGGATTTTGAGTTCACAGGTGAGTTCTGAACCGTTATGAAAATTCTCTACTCTACATGATTGGTCAACCACTTACCAGCAACTCGATTTGCTTCGTTTTGATCCAATCTGATCGGTTATGAACGTAGAACTACTACAGTTTTACTACAGATCAATTCCCGCCCGACCGGTGTCCGCTTCCTAGCGGGTTTGCGACGCCGCCCCCCCTCCGCTGACCGTCTAACCTCGCGGCAGAAGGCGTGGACCCAGCCTCTGATTTGCGCCTATTATGATTACGAATTTTGGAGGAAGTTAGAGATCATCGAAAAAGCGATGAGGAACGCTGTTAGTAGCGTAGGACCTCGGGTCCCATTCGGGTGCAGGGATCATCTTTCAGCCGCCGCTCGGCGGGCGCATTTCTCGTCAGCGGTCACTTCTTTGCTTTTTCGTCCGTGCAACTCTCGAGCGAGCGCTCAAATTTCTTGGCGAGTGTAATGCTGTTAACGGCGAGATGCAAAGTTTGGTCGTGCTCGTCTTGAAACCAGTTGGCGACATCGTTGAGGTTGTAACCGTCATTGATGCGGCAGTCGGTGAGAACGCCGTTGGCGCCCACCTTGCAGGAAATCGGAGGCCTCGAGTCCGTAACACTCTTGACCGCGGTCGTAGGCATGTTCGAATCAGCGCTCTTCGTAGTCAGGTTGCTGGCTACACGGACATTTGCAAGCGGCTTGCTGGCGTCAACCAGTGCGCGTGCGTCGTCTGCAGCTAGTGGCTGCCCCAACCCACAGCATAGAGCCATTACTGCGATTGCAAACCCTGCGATTGAAGGAACGAAATGGGCACGTGTGTTGCGGTACATAAAGCCTCACCTCAGAAACGATCATGCTTGTTGCGGACCATCTATCAACGAAGTTAAAGTCCTGTGCCGCCGGTTGTCGATCAGGCTGACCCTGTGCTTTCCTGGAATCGTTGGTGTAAGCAAGGGTTAGTTTTCCTCTCAAAGTTGGTGGCCTAATTTCGGCACGCACGGCATACTTGGATCTTGGCCGACCACAACCCTCCGGTCAAAGCGAAATCAAATGAGAGCTTTACTTTGGTAACTTCCGCCTGATCTGCTGGTACCGTTCTGGAATCCTCAGACCTGACCTCGAAAATCGACGCTCCGGTTTTATTGGTGAAATCGCGAGTGGTTCATAGCCGATGAGACAGCTTTGGCCGTGGTCGTGGTAATGGTCCTGCTCCGGCCAGCGGAAGTGCAAGCCATACTGTTGGTTTTGCTAGTTGCACTGGACCGATGGCGTCGATAGGGTGACTTCTGTTCGCCCTTTCGATTGCGTCTCACCTTTACCGTTGTTCGGTGGGGTGGGACACCGCCGCGGGGACCTCTCGACGCAGTGTTTAAGTTTTCCTGTCAAAGATGGTACGATTTCACCCTGGGGCGGGGCGGCACCCACTGGGAGTTTTCCTAGTAGCGGTGCCCCAATGAAAGGTCGATCATGTTGCGTGACCATCGTAATGACGGGAGGAATCCGTCTGAAAACCAAAAAACGAAATGGAGAGGCAAATTGTATGAGCAAAAAACGTCGAACGATTGGAACGAGTCTGTTGGCAGTGTGTTTTCTAGTAGCGGCATCGGCTTTTAGCGCTGCCCAGAACGTCAAAGTGAAAGGAATGATCTCCGGCCGCACAGGAGAAACGTTGATCTTGAGCACCCCGGACGGGAACGTCACCGTGGTCCTCGATGATTCCACGAAAGTGCAACAGCCGAAGGGTCTTGGCTTACGCAAGAAGCAAGTCTCGGCCGCTGTCCTGATTCCTGGACTCAAGGTGAGCGTCGATGGAACGGGCGACTCGACCAAGGTCACAGCGAAAACAATTACCTTCGATGCCAGCGATCTGCAAACAGCCGAAATGATCCAGGCCGGCTTGCACCCCACGGCGGAGCAAGTGGCTGCGAATCAGAAGAACATCGCGACCAACCAGCAAGATATCGCTGCCAACCAGCAGGCGACCGCAACCAACGCGAAGAATATCTCCGCTAACCAGCAGGCGACCGCGGCCAACAAGGCGGATATTGAAAAGAACATCGCCGACATAGAGGCCAACACGAAGCGCTTTTCTGAGTTGGGCGACTATGAGTTGAAGGGCCAAGGAACCGTCAACTTCAAAACCGGGAGCGCCAAGATCGCGCCGGAGGACCAAGCGCGACTTGCCGACCTAGCGCAAAAAGCCAAGGACCAGACTGGATACATCATCGAGATACAGGGCTACGCCGACTCGACGGGTAACGCTGCAATGAACACGAAGCTGAGCCAGGCCCGGGCACAAGCGGTGATCGACTATTTGGTCCAGCATGGTGTACCGGTACGGCACATCACGGCTCCGGGCGCGTATGGTGAAACCGACCCAGCGGCATCGAACGAGACCGCATCTGGCCGGTCTGAAAACCGGAGGGTTGACATCAAGGTCCTGATAAACAAGGGCATCAAAGGTAGCTAGTGACCTTGTGCCATTTAGACTTTGCCCCAGCAGCTTTTTGCTAGCCTTTCTCTTTCGGCTGCGACGGCAAAAGGGGGGATGGGGGTTTCTGATTCCCCGCCCCCCGCTTTAGCCTGGAAGAGTGCCGAACAACTCACGTCACCCGTCTAGGCGGCTTTTCTTTTGCATTGCGTCGACGGTGGTTTTGCGGTGACTAACACTAACGGGCGATTACGCGTTTTGATCGCCGGTCAATGAGCAATCCCTGTCGAATTCGTCGCTGCCACGAGCGAACCAGACCTTACTGGTTAGGAGCGTAGTCTTTTTCAACGCTGCGGTACCCTTTTCGGCTGTGGACGCGCAGGTCTTTCGGGTTCAGCGCTTGAACTTCGATAGTACGGTACTGCCCGTCCAGCTTGAACTCCGCCGGTTTGTAGGACAGTGCGTACTGGCTGCGCAGTTCTTCCTGAATAGCCGCGAACGCGTTAGCTACTCCAGTGATCTGGGAGGGCACATACGATCTCCCACCGGTTGCTTCGGCAATGTATTCCAAGTTTTTTTGGCCGCGTCCGCCCGAGCGGGTCAGGCTGGTGCTGATGGTGTACACCGAGGCTTCGGCCCGCTGGGCCATCTCGATGGCTCTTTCGCGGCTCGCGGAGCTTGCGTTGTCGTCCCCGTCGCTCAGGAGGATGTGATGGCGCGCCGGACAGGGCCGGCCTGCGGCTGCTTCAGAAGCCTGTCACGGCAAGCAAAGTAGAGGGCATCGTACAGTGCTGTTAGGCTGCCCGGTTGCAGCATGTGAACGCCGGCAGAAAGCTTCTCTAGGTCATCGGTGAAATCCTGAGTGACCTGAGGTTTAATGTTAAAACCGACGACAAAGGGCCTGGTCAGATTTCTGCCGGAGGGTCTGCTTCAGAAACGCGATGGCCGCTTCCTGCTCGAACGTAAAGCGATCGTGCACCGATTGGCTGGTATCGATCAGCAGGCCGACTTGCTGGGGAAGATCCGTTTCGCTCTGGAAGCTGAGGATCTGCTGCGGCGGCTTGTGGTCGTCAAGAATCTTGAAATCGTTTTGCTTCAAGTCCTTGATGTAGTGGTCGTGCTTGTCAGTGACGGTGAAGACCAGGTGGACTTCGCTCACCGCCGCGCGTAGGGTGAGGAGCGACCCATCCGGTTCTGTCGGCGAGGTTGTCCCGTTCTGCGCCAGCTGGGTAACCGCCGCTTGAGCACCGCTCCGTTTCGTCGGAGAAGATGCTTCCAGCTGAGGATGAGGATCGCCATTCTGTTGGGCAGTGGAGAGTGGCGAGGGCAAGAACAGCACCAGACCGATTAGCAAGGAGGTGACGGGGCTGAACTTCATGGTTCTCCGAATTATAGCTGCTGGTCTTTCCCCTAGCTCAATCAAATGCCCGGTAGAAACTGGTTCGATTCCTATGACGCTAGCCTTCCGAACGGCAGTAGTCGCAAACGACCTGGACGTGGTTCAGTAGAAATACAAGCACAGGCTGATTGTTTTGCTAGTTGCTTCGGCCTGTTGGAGTAGTTAAGCTAGTTCCCGTTTGTCCTTTCGCATCCGCTCCGCCTTTGCCGGTTGTCGGTGGGGGTGGGGCGGGTTCTCAACATCGTAGGACTTCTCGTCGTAGAGTTCGCATCTCCCCTATAGGATAACGGTCGAGAACAGCGGTTATTCATTGAGCTGCCCCGCCAATTCTCGAAGAGTGTAATTGATTCCAATGACAATGTCGGCTCCCCCGCTCGAGCCGTCAAATCTCGGACCGGCCAAACCAGAACTCCCATTACAACCGGGTTAGAAAACTACAGTTTTCTGACGGAAGGGAAAGCAGAAGGGCGGAAGGACGAATGGCGGCAGGACAGCTCGAACCCCCGACCTACGGTGTAATCGTGTTTCAAGAGCTATCGGAAGGTTAGTTAGACCCAGGAAGTATGTCCGTAGTCGGGTCAGGGCCTCTTGCGGCGGAAAACCAAGTCATTGAACTCATCTTCGCCGATGGCACGGCGGAGTTCCGAAAAGGCAAAAAACGGGATCAGCACTACGAAGATCATGACCCCGACTAGCAATTGGCCTTCGAGACCTCCACCCCCAATTTCTGGAACGCTTTCGGCGAGAGTCTTCCCGCGAAACAAGCCGACCAAGACATCCTCTACAACGTTGAAGCAAACCAAGATGATCGCGAAGAGCCCGGATTTGAACAAGACTGCTGCAAACATCCTAGTGGCGGCTTCGCGCTTTCCCGGATGTAGCGCATCGGCGACCAAGATGACTTTGGCCAGGATCAGCGCGTTGATCAGAGTAAATCCAATCCTATATGAGACCTCATGCGCCGGTAGCGCACCACTGGGCATGAAAATGGGGTTCAGCGGAGGGATTTCGAACGCGAGGTCCAGTCATAGGCTAGTTATTTTCATGACAGTTGGGAAGATGCTGCCCTCGAAGAACCGCGACACGGTGCACCTCAAACACGCTGAATAGAACCCAAAGGTAGGCGGTAATGACGAGCATTCGCTTGGCTTCTTCAAGCGCCTTCTGTTTCAACGAGCGTGTCGTTCCCTGCAGCATCCCCGCAGCATTTTCGCACCTCAGTCTACACCGGAGGGGCGCAACGAATGGCGCCAATCAGCCAAGCGATTCCGCTCACGAGCGCCTAGCCATTGGTAGATATGCTTGTCCTTGGAGCGATATATCCGATTCTGCTCGGTGTGGTCGGTGCATAAGCTTTGCGGTGGAGGGCGTGAGGCGGAGCGTTAAACCATGGGCCTCTACCGTCGACATGAAAGTAAGGTTTGGTGGATGAGCTACATGAAAGATGGACGTCAGCACCGTGAGAGTTCTGGCTCGACAAACAAGAAGGTTGCAGAAAAACTCCTTACTTTGCGAACTGCACAGGTTCTTGAGGAACGCTGGAGTCTGCCGAGGTCCAAATCTCCCCACCTGGAGGCTTGGGTCGAAGAATTCCTGAAATGCGTATCGCACGACAAAACTCGCTCCCGATACCAATCCAGTATCAACAATGTCTTAAACTATTTCGGAACAAACATCCGCTTATCCGAGATCACGCCGGAATCGGTCTTCAAGTTCCAGCAAGCACGTCTGGAGGAAGGGGTCGGAAAGGCAACGATCAACCGTGACACAGCAACTCTCTCCTCCTGCTTATCGCGGGCCAAGAAGATGCGCCTCATTTCACACAACCCGTGTAGCGATGTTGGGAAACTCAACGAACGACGTGACAGGCGTCAACCTAGGCCACTGTCATACGACGAAGAAGATCGAGTGAAGCAGGTCTCACCGCCATTGTTACGGATGCTGATTACGCTTCTGGCTGAGACCGGGCTGCGAGTGAAGAAGGAAGCTCTGCCTCTCAGGTGGTCCGACGTGTTACTCGACTCGGAGCCGGCGTGCATCCGAATCCTCGATTCCAAGACTACGGCGGGAGTACGAGCCGTATGGCTGACATCGCACTGTCGCGATACTCTACTGTGTTGGCGTAAACTGCTCGGCCCAGCGTTCTCGCCATTCGTTTTCCCGAGCCCTCTAAACCCGCAAGTCCACTTTGTGGATTACAAGACTGCGTGGCGGACAGCCGTCAAAAGGCTGGGTCGGCCGATCGGCGAGTTTATGACCTCAGATCAACATTCGCTACTCGCGCAAATGCGTGCCACGCAACTGGGTTGACTGTTGCCCATCTGCTTGGCCACGACAGCACTCAAATCCTACCGACGTATGTGCGCCCTCTCGACGAGAACACCAGGGCATTGATCGAGGGTTTGAATGCGGATCGCAAGAAGCAGCGGGTGGTCCCGCACTCTATCAATTGAACAACTCACGTTTCTCTCGCTTTGGCAAAACGCGAAGAAATTCAACCTTTGCGATTCGAGGAAGGGACAAAGCCGCGACACGTTTATCACGTTTTTATCACAGCAGCCCGATTGTGACGCCTAGGCCTCACTCTGAGATCTGCGCGATGGTCGTTCAACTTATTCAAAACAAAATGGCGGAAGCGAGTGGGGGTCGAACCCACCAGTGACAGGAAAACCTGCCACCCTCCGGTTTTGAAGACCGGGACGATCACCGGACCGCATGCGCTTCCGTGACGCGGCTTCTATGTTAGCTGCGAAGCACATTGGCTGCATAGGGCTTGAACGTTTGCTCGCTTTGAAGTGTTCCCCGTGGAAAATTTTGTAGTGGCAAATTTATATGGGCAGTTCTATACATATAGTGGTAAATGATGCGGCAGACTAGGGTTACGAAAGGGCGGAAGATTGGCACGCTGAGGGCTTCGGCGTCCGACGGGAAGCGTGCGCATGATCTGATTGCGGAGGTCGGCACCTTGTACCGGCCGATCAAGAAGCCCGTAACCCTGCGTATCGACGCCGACGTGCTGGCCTGGTTCAAGAAGCAAGGGCCCGGCTACCAAACGCGGATTAATCAGGCGTTGCGGAGAGTCATGTTGGAATCCAAGAACTGAAAAGCTGCCACGGATTAGCACGGACTCTCACGGATCGGAACTAGAGAGAAATTCGCATTCATCCGGGCCAATCCACGGTGACAGCTCACTTCGGCTGGGGGACGATTCGCAGATACGGCTTTGGTGACTGCCAGCCTCCTGGGTATTTCTGTTGCGCTTCCTCGTTCGAGACCGATGGCAGAATGATGACATCGCCACCTTGCTTCCAGTTCACCGGCGTTGCGACTTTGTGTTTGGCGGTGAGTTGCATTGAATCCAGGACGCGCAACACTTCGTCGAAGTTGCGTCCGGTGCTCATGGGATAGATGAGCATCAGCTTGATCTTCTTCTCGGGACCGATGACGAAGACCGTGCGTACGGTGGCGTTGTCCGCGGCGGTGCGGCCCTCGGAGCTGTGACCGCTTTCGGCGGGTAACATGCCGTAGAGTTTCGCGATCTTAAGATCGGTGTCGCCGATCATTGGATAGTTCACCTTGTGGCCTTGCGTCTCCTCGATATCGGCTGCCCACTTGCTGTGATTGGTCACTGGGTCCACACTCAGTCCGATGATTTTGGTATTTCGTTTTGCAAATTCCGGCTGAAGGCCGGCCATATAGCCGAGTTCGGTGGTGCAAACGGGAGTGAAGTCTTTGGGATGTGAGAACAGGACCGCCCAGCCGTCACCGATCCACTCGTGAAAATTGATTGTGCCTTGTGTGGTCTCGGCGGTGAAGTCGGGAGCTGTGTCATTGATGCGAAGGGTTTTTGCTGTGTTTTCGGTTAAGGTGTCTGTGCTCATAAATCTCTCCTTCGTGAATAGGGTTAGTCGGGACTCGCCGCGTCCTTCACAGGGTGATCTCTAGGCATAAAAGCGAAACCCACCTCTGTTGTCCGGGTGGGTATGAGAAACCTTGGCCGCACTACCCACACGCCGGGGCCCGCGTACCACAACACATCGGGGGTGGCGTGGAGCATATGCGCATATATGTCAGGATACGCGGCGGTGAAAATTCAGTCAAACGGGCTCGATAAAAAATTCGATAACCACAAAGGACACGAAGGTATGCAAAGGACAACTTGTGCGCGTCCAAAGAGGTTGCTGAAAAACGTCGAAATGAGCGGTCGGAGCCTTGAATGGGCTCGGCTTCAAGCAGCGCCATACATGGTTTTCGAAGACTTACGGCACGGCTGGGAAGCCGTGCCCTTTCAAAAACTCCAACGCCGGAAGTTTCTTCACAAGCTGCAAAGACCATGGCTAGTCCTAGGCGCTACAATTATCGACATGGCAACGGAACTTCGGCGGCTTCCCTTCGTGCAGTTGGACGTGTTCACCTCGCAGCGTCTGGAGGGCAATTCCGTAGCGGTTTTTACTGATGGCCGAGGGTTGAGCGACGAAGAAATGCAGGCGCTGGCGCGGGAGATGAATCTTTCCGAGACCACGTTCGTCCTGCCGCGTGGATCGTCGATCGAACGCGAACATGGGGTGCGGGTGCGAATCTTCACGGTACAGGAAGAGTTGCCGTTCGCCGGTCATCCGACGCTGGGAACCGCATTTCAGTTGCGCGGGTCGACAGGAGTGCGGGAGATTGTGCTGGATCTCAACGTGGGCAAGGTTCCAATTCAGTTCGAAGAGAAACCCGGGCAACCGGTATTTGGCGAGATGACGCAGGTCGATCCCAAGTTCGGCGAGCGTCACGATCGCGAGGCGGTGGTGCGCGCCTGCGGACTTCGGGACGGCGATATCGATCCATCCTTGCCCATCGAGACGATCTCGACGGGCATGCCTTTTACGGTAGTGCCGATGCGCGGACTGGAAATCATCCGCAATCTGCATCTGGACATGAAGGGCGCCGACGAATACCTGCAGCGTTCCGGAGGAAAGTTTTTCTACTTTGTCAGCCGCGAGACCGTAAGTCCCACAGCCCGGCTGCACGCCCGCATGATGTTCTACAACGGCGAGGATCCGGCGACTGGCTCAGCGGCGGGATGCGCCGCGGCATGGATGGTCGCTCATGGCGTCGCCAAGCCTGAGGAGCGCGTATTGATCGAACAGGGACTCGAGATGAAACGCCCGAGCCGAATTTTTGTTCGTGCTTCGCGCAAGGATGACAGAGTGGTTAATGTGCGGGTCGGTGGAAATGTTGTCGAGGTCCTTCGCGGAGAAGTTACTTTCTGAGAGCATGGTGTGCGAATGTGCAGGAAAAATGATGCCATGCACAAGTGGGGAAATTTTTCAATGGGACCGAACTCCCATTAGCATCGGCGGCACTTTACATCTGCCAGCTTCAGCTTTACGATTCATCTCGCTCTAAAATCTCTATCAAGACAGTTTTCGGATCTCCTCCGGCGCGCGGTTTGCCCGGTTCGCCATTTCGGAAACAAAGAATGAAACCAAAAAGAACGATCCTCTGCGTCGACGATAACGAACAATCGCTCTCCATCCGCAAAGTGATGCTGGAAACCCGGGGCTATCGGGTGGTCACCTGCACTGACGGCGAGGACGCATTGGAGCGGTTTAAGAAGGGTGGAGTCGACCTGGTGTTGACCGATCTCATCATGCCCGGCCTGGATGGAACCAAACTGATCGAAGAGATCAAGAGCCTCTCGCCACAGACTCCGGTAATTCTTCTTTCGGGTAAAGTTAAAATCTATGATCGCGACAGCAAGGCCGACGTTTTTCTGCCCAAAGGAATGTACGCGCCGGCCGAGTTACTGGAGCGTATCCGCCTGTTACTCGTTCGGAAGCGCGGCCCCAAGCGCGCGCAACCGCAAGTAGTGCAATCTCCTCCTCGCAGCAGCGCCGCCTGATGTGTTGAGCAATGAATCAGAGCCTCGTGCTTAGAGCGATTCTGTTGGCCACGACGCTGTTGTCCGCCAGCCTGGCCGGTGGACAAAAATACTCTGGGCCAAAGTGTCTGGGGCTTTATTGCATTGACCGAGACACGCTGGTCAGCGACCTGCTGAAGAAACTGGGACCACCGCCAGCAAGAAGCTCGGAATTCGCGCCCTACTGTTACGAATCCAAGGAACAAAAAACCTTTCTGTATCTACGGTCCGCTCAGGCAGTGCCGCCCACAGTGGATGCCATCTTGCTTTCCGATTTTCCAATTTGCGCGAACATGCCGGTGGCGTTTGCAAAGGACGAGTTGAATGGATGGAAGACTCCACCAGGAATCGGGCTCGGGAGCTCAGAGCAGGAAGTCCTACACGCGTACGGAAAGCCATCCCGAGAAGAAAAAATTGATTCGAGAATCTATAAACAACTCATTAAAGGCTACCAAAAAGGAGACTCGCTGCCAGATGCGGGCGAAAAAGAGTTGGTGTACGGCACGGGTGCTACCGCCGGAGATCTCAGCTTGGCCCGGTTCGGCATGCGGAACGGGAAGGTATCTTATATCTGGCTTTCTTACAGCGAGTGAGTGGATTTGAGCTCAAACGCATCGAGCGGGTTCTGCGTGCCTCGTCAATTTTTCCAACCGGATTGAGACTACGTCGGGTCGAGGTGTTGTCGCGACACCGAGGACGAAGAAGTCGCTCCGCTCGGCCGCACTCATCGTGCCCGTCAGAATCCCACTGACACTGTGGCACGCGAAGCGCGGCAACCCGGCGAGCGGTTGGGAATTCCGAACGGTGACGGTCAGCCGATCAACCTCACGAAGTTCGTCGAGCGTGTCATCGAGCCGACACTTGAAGCGAAGGGTGTCGCGTTCAAAACGCTGTACGCTGGACGGCGCGGCTTCGCGACGATTCTCAGGGAGCTCACCGGCGCGTCTGTGGCCGGCCGGGACGCCCTAGGACAAGTCAGCACTGCCACGACACTGAGGCTCACTACGAAAAGACCGTTCCTGAGGCCGTCCTGAAGGGGATGCGGTTGCTCGAAGACGAGACCGCAAAAAGATAACCCCACTTTCCATTGCAATGGCTCGCTTGGAGTCCGTCAGGATGCTCGAAGATAGGGCTGGCTCGAAAAACCCGGAGTCTGGGCAGGTCACTCTGATGCACCTGTTCTTGTGTATTGCTTTCTTCATGCCGGTAGCGGCGGCTACGACCGAACTGAAGCGTTCTAGCGGAGGAACGCTGCGCTATCTAGTCGCTGTACCTTCGGCGCTTGTGCTCGGCGCTTTGATCGTCTCGTTGGACTGGAGACTAGGGAAAGCACTGTGGTTGAGATGCCAGCGATATTCCAAGCAGGCGCAAAAATGCAGTTGCCATCGCTCTATATTTGCGGTGGAATTGCTCTGGATTGTTGTTGGCAGCATCTCGGGATTCAAGCTGGCGGCATTTGTCGCAGAGCATGTCGCACGGTGACCTACCTGTACGAATGCGCTTAGCTTGGAGCGCACAGGTTCCCGGTAGTCTTTCTCGATTTCCAAGCTATTGACTGCGCAGAGTCCATCGCACGATCATCGCATTCAATCGAATGTCCAGTGAAGTTTTGCACCTGACACAAGTCCTGCAGCCCCGCCTCGACGCGTACTCCTAAACCGCGTGTGCAACGCGAGACGTGGCGGCTTCGTGTAATATCGATTGTTTGGATGTCAGTTCTTATCGAAGCCGTGGATGTGCACAAGACGTATCGCGTGGGCAAGGTCCAAGTACCCGCGCTGCGCGGGATTTCCTTTAGCGTCGATGAGGGCGAGTTTGTGAGTGTCGTCGGCCCTTCGGGCAGCGGCAAGTCCACGCTTTTTTATCTTCTGGGTGGACTGGCTCGGGCCGATTCGGGGCGCATCGTCATCGACGGAGATGACTTCGCGCAACTTTCCGATGCTGAACGCACGCGCATGCGTAAGCACAAGATCGGATTCGTATTTCAGAAATTCAATCTGCTGCCAACGCTCGATGCGCGTTCGAACATTAATATCGCGGTGGACATTGCTGGAGCGAACGGAAATCGTGACGCCGCTTATTTCGACAAGATCGTGGGCCTGCTGGGATTGGAGAAAAGGCTGTCGCACCGGCCCTCTGAGCTGTCGGGAGGTGAGCAGCAACGGGTCGCGCTGGCACGGGCGCTGATTAATAAACCGGCGATTGTACTGGCCGATGAGCCTACGGGCAACCTGGATTCAAAGAACTCGGTAATCGTATTAGACATGCTGCGGCATTCGAATCGCGAACTGGGCCAGACCGTGCTCATGATTACGCACAACCCGGAGGCTGCGAACTACGGGGATCGTATTATTCACATGCGCGATGGCGAGATCGTGAGCCCGGAGAAGGATCCGCAGTGGACTGGGGCGAAGATAAATCCACCATGCGAGCCCATTCGCCCACCATCTGGAGACAAGCAGCATGGATGATTTGAAAAAACCGATTCTGCCGGGCAAGGGCGCTTCCGACTATGAGCGTTACCTGCGCACCGATGAACTGCTATCGCTGCAAAAGCTTCCTGAAGAGTTTCTGCATAAAGACGAGATGACGTTTCAGGTTGTGCATCAGGCGTCGGAGGTGCTGCTGAAGGGGGTTGCGTGGGAACTGGGACGGGCACGCACGCATATCGAAGAAGGCGATTTCGCGAACGCGGCGCGGCTGATTCGCCGCGCCAACCACATGCTCGATTATCCGATCTCGATGCTGCACGTGCTAGAAACGATCACGCCTTATGACTACCACATCATCCGGGCCGGATTGGGACACGGCAGCGGGCTGGATTCGCCGGGTTTCCTCTCCATGCTTCATGTGGGGCCGCGGCTCGGCGAGGTGTTCCACGCCCAGCTACGCAAGGCGAATCTCAGCGTGGATGACCTTTACCGGCGGCATGTTGAATTCTTTGGCTTGCATGATGTGGCGGAATGCCTGCTGGATTTCGACGAACGCATACACCTCTTTCGCTTTCATCATCTCAAGCTGGCGCAGAGGATTATTGGAGGCGGCGTGATTGGCACGATGGGCACGCCGGTCGAGGTTCTGCATCAAAGGATGGAGCACCTTTTCTACAGGGATCTTTGGGACGTGCGAAACCAGATCACGGCAAAATCCAACGAAGCGATGCAAAGGCCTAAGACCGGCTGTGCGTACTGACGCTCGCGAATTTCTTGCGGTAGCCAACAATCGTGGCACGAATCGTCATCCTGGGTTGCGCTGGCAGCGGCAAAACTACTTTGGCGCGACGGCTTGGCGAACTCACGGGCGCACCTGTCATCTGTCTGGACGACATCTGGCATCCTCATTGGGACGAGAAGGACGTTCCCACTTTCCGAACCTTGATGGAGAAGGCGCACGCCGGCGATGCGTGGATCAGCGATGGTAATTTTGCAGTGGCGACCTTTGACATCCGATTGCCTCGCGCGACTTTAGTGATTTGGCTCGAACGCTCAAAACTGTACTGCGCCTGGCGTGCAATTACGCGGGTGTTCAAGTGCGGCGAGGCTCACCGAATTGGCAAACTCCTCGAAGTGCTGGCGTTCATACGGAACTTTGATCGGGTCAACCGCCCTCGCATTGAGGCGCTTAGAGTTTCTCACCGGCGGGACGTGCCAGTCCGCAAATTGACCAGCAGCCGCGAAATCGCGGACTTTCTGTCTTCTTATGGCGATGGCGCTCAATGTCGAATTTCGAAGTAGCGTTATCAGATACGTGCCCGCCATTGCCGCGAAGTTACGGCTTGTTTATAATCTAGCCTGTCGGGCGGGAGTAACTCAGTGGTAGAGTGCGACCTTGCCAATTCTCTTATATCTAATACTTTCAACAACTTAACAGGGCTACGGGGACTGCCAAGTACCTGAAAATACGTGGTAGACGGGTGTCTGAGCGGGTGCGAGTGCGGGTGCGGCGAAAAAGTGTGAAGTCGCACTCTGGAGCCATTCGGAGCCCTCTGAGTCGCCCAAAAATGCACCAAAATTGTGGCACAAATGCTCCAAAATTGTGCCAGAGCGCGACACCGGAAGAGCCGCACTCTGACCTCTATTCGCACCCGCAAGCAGACGCCGGTAACCAGTGGAAAGAAGAGTCGCGCTCCAGAAGCGGAAGAGTCGCACTTTAGAACGGGCGTTAGCGGGTGCTGGAACGGGTGCGTGGAACCCAGTGGTCAGCCGTTCACGACCGCACGTCCGCGCTCGAAGCCCACATCGATCTTCTGCCGCCCAGCCTGAGTTGCAGCCTCAATCGCGGACTCCTGCGTGGGGAATGTGTCAGGCAGGTAGAACTGCGTTTCGGTCACCCCGGACTCATAATGCTCTTCGATTCGAGAACTCCGTCGAGAATCCGCCGTCCTTAACCTCGCATGACCGAGCCTCGATGACATATTCCTGCAAATGTGTCAGACATCGCTCTAGCGATAGTTACCGCAGGGTTTGCAAACGACGTAGACGAAGTGAACCAGTACGCAGCCGTTATGTAGGCCCCAACCGCGTCGTGTAAGGCATCAGAATTTGTGGGTTGGGTTGTGGGTTGGAAATTAAGACCCGGTCACTTCTTGGGTCTCGCCATATTCGCCATTTGATTGAGCATAAACTGAGGGGCAATCCGGCTCATAGCCTTCAGCACGTTGCTCAGGGCAGGACGGATTTCCAGTTTGCCCACCTCAATTCCAGCGATCGCTTTGCTGGCAAGCACAGTGTTCTGCAGTTCCGCATTAATGAGCCGCTTCAGCGCGGCCGCGATCAACGAAAACTCGACGCTGCGAAGCGTTCTTTGTGGACGGGGTGCTAATGAGCCCTGGCAGTGAGGACTATAACCCGCCGCCTGCGCCAGAGCTCGTAGACCAGTTCCGCCGGTTCTTAGATAGCCAAGTTCAGGTTTCCGAAGGCGCCCGAATCAGGTTGCTGGGGTTCCAAATGGATCGCGTCTCAAGTTTTGTTCGAAACGCTGCTTCGCAGCGGCTGAAGTATGACACGTCACCCCAGAATGGGTGCTGCAGAGCGCTGGAAAGTACCGCAGGCGAACTTGCAGAAAGCAAAGCAGTTCAGCGATTCGCTGCGCTCTCGGGCGCTGGCACAGCGCTGTACAGCGCTGGAAAAGTTACCGCGCGTTAACTTCTTGATTCTGCGGGAACTCGGAGAACTCGCAGGGCGCCATCGTCCAAACCGGAGTAGGGAGTCACAACGATGCCGGAGCTACGCACGCGATCTGCCGGGGCCAAAGTTACCGAGAAGGAATACGCCGAGATCGAGAAGCTGGCCGCATCGCGCGGCCTAAACGTGGGCGAGTGGTGTCGGGAAACCCTGCTGGCGAGGGTGAACGGCCAGGCGCCGAGGGCCGCCACCGATTGCGCCGGCACCGGCCAGGTGGCGCTCATGGCGGAGCTGGTGGCGTTACGGGCGATCCTGCTCAATGTGCTATTCAAGCTGGCCAAGAGCCAGACCCTCACGGCTCAGGAGATGCAAGGGCTGATCGACCGGGCCGACTCGGACAAGTTGAGGAAGGCGCGGGAGCGGCTCTTGCAAGCGCAAGAGTCAGAAGGGCAACGGAAAGAAAAATCCTGATCGTTTTTTTGTGGTTTCGGGTTCCATAAAGAGTGAGGGCATTCGGTGATCTGATGAGCCAAGTGTTGGGTCGCGGTGAGCATCAGCCTTGGGCGACTAAGTGGCCAGTGTCGAGTCTCGGGGCGATGCTAATCGCCGCCGTTGATGATTAGTGGAGTGCGAATGATGTCCGGATAAAAGCCCGTCCCCACGTGAAAAGGGTGGAGGTGGGTCAAGTGGTTAAGGTTCGGAAGAAGTTATGAGGCTACCGACTCCGACAACCCAATACAAGTGCCAAAACCGTTAGTCTCCGCCTAGTATTTCTTTGGACAGATGGAGCCTGTTGCATCCATCTCAGGTCGGTTGCGAAATCCAGGGGATCTTGCCGTGCCCGGGTCAGAGGACGGTTGCGTATTCATCCGCCACTCCCGAACTGCGGCCACAGAAACCTATGCAGCAATAATGTGGTTTCTGATCGCGTATTGCACCAGCTCGGTATTGCTGTTGACATTCAATTTTTCCATGATCCGAAGCTTATGAAAGGCGACCGTATGCGTGCTCAGATTCATGACATACGCAGCTTCCTTCATCGTCTTTCCTTCAGTTAGCAGCTGGAGGACTTCGCGCTGCCTTCTGCTGAGTTGGTCCCCTTCCTCAATGGATTCTTTGTTCCGGTGCAGCAAGACATCGACCGTTTCCTTGGCGATGGCTGAGCAGAGATAGGACCTGCCCTTCAGGACCTCCCGGATGGCAAATATCAGGTCCAAGGCGGCACAAGTCTTCAGCACATAGCCTGAGGCTCCGTGCCGGAATGCCTCGGCAGCCAAACCGGGATCGGTATTCATAGTTAAGAACACCAGTTTCACCGACGGCAGCATTTGTTTGATTTGCTGACCAGCGTCCAACCCATTCAATAGGGGCATGCCGACGTCAAGGACGATGACTCTCGGCTTTAGGGTGGCGGCGATGCGCACCAATGCACGCCCATCGCCCACCGTAGCGACCACATCGAATTCCGGTTCGAGCAGTTTCTTGCATGCATCGGCCAAGAAGGCGTGGTCGTCAGCAATCATAATGTGAGGACGGTTACTTCGCATGTGTGAATCCTCCCGTCAACGGCGTTGCTAGGCTGAACCTGTTCTTCTCAGAAGAAAGTCCACTTTGACCCTTTCTCGGAACAGGCCCTCTGCTGCGAGCAGAGCCAAGTGCCAGTGAAATCCAAGTCCGACCATGGGTCAACTGTCGCTAGCGACAGGTGCACAAGACTGAATAGCAAGAATATGAAAACAGGTAGGCATCACTGTCCCGAATCGTCCACATACCGCCGAATATGATCGTACGGCCCACCGAATGAGCTGTGGGCAGTTACTCGGCTCCTACTTAAAAGTAACCAACCCGCGATGCGCGGGTCAAAACGGTAAGGAACTGAGGTGCGTGCATGGCCCGATAGAATGAGCGGTCCATGTGCGCCGGCAAGTAGGCCGAAAACACCAATGGTGCATCCTTCGGGAGCCCGTTTAAAAGTATGGTCCCAGACTCTGTGCTCAATTCAGTGATGACGGCGGCCCTTCGCAGGGTACGTTGATCTCGTTCAGGAGAGTACTCCTTGTGCACAGTTTGGGCCGGCTCGCATGGACAAAATCCAACCAGAGAGAGTGCCATGTCGAGAAAACGAAAGAGCAACCAGAAGACCGGAGCGCCAATGTTGCTTTGCCTAAACCCGAATGCTGCCGGGGTGGATATTGGGGCGACAGAGATCTACATCGCCGTGCCTGCGGATCGAGATCCGCAGCCGGTGCGGTGTTTTTCGACCTTCACGGAAGACCTGCACGCAGCAGCGGACTGGCTGAAAGCGTGCCACATCGAGACGGCAGCGATGGAATCGACGGGGGTGTACTGGATTCCCTTGTTTCAGATCTTGGAGGCGCGGGGATTCAAGGTCTTCCTGGTCAACGCCCATCACGTAAAGAATGTTCCGGGACGCAAGTCCGATGTTTCCGACTGCCAATGGCTGCAGTATCTGCATTCGGTAGGGTTACTGCGCGGGTCGTTCCGCCCGGAACAGGCGGTATGTACGGTGCGCTCCATCTTCCGCCATCGGGACAGTCTGGTGCAAATGGCATCGAGTCACGTGCAACACATGCAAAAGGCTCTGGATCAGATGAACCTGCAACTCCACCACGTGATCAGCGATATCACCGGCGTGACCGGGATCGCGATCCTGGAGGCCATCCTGGCGGGTGAGCGCAACCCGCATGCGCTGGCGGCCCTGCGCGACCGGCGGGTCAAGGCCAGCGCGGACACCATCGCCAAGGCTCTGGTGGGAGACTACCGGCGCGAGCATTTATTCACCCTGCGCCAGTCGCTGGCAGCGTTTCGTCATTACCAAGAGTTGATCGCGGACTGCGATCGCGAAACTGCGCAGTCTCTGGAGGACTTCGAGTCGAAAGTGGATTTGCCCCCAGGTTCCACATCGCCATCGAAAGACGGGTCCCAACCGAAGGCTAGCGAGCCGCGCTTCGACCTGCAGACTCATCTCCACCGCATCTTGGGAGTAGATCTGACCCAAGTGCCAGGGATCAACGTCCTCACCACGCAGACTCTTTTGGCGGAGATCGGTCCTGATCTTTCAAGCTTCGACGATGGGTCGGCATTAGCATCCTGGCTTGGACTTTGTCCGGACAACCGGGTGAGCGGTGGAAAAGTGTTGTCGGTCAAAACCCGCAAGGTCAAGAATCGAGCTGCCACCGCGCTTCGCATGGCGGCGCAATCGCTCCATCACAGCCAATCTTATCTCGGGCACTTCTATCGCCGAATGCGGGCTAAATTGGGCGCTCCGAAGGCGATCACGGCCACCGCGCACAAACTGGCGCGCATCATCTATCACATGCTAACGACAGGGCATGCCTACGATGAAACGATCTGCGCACAGAACGAAGTGCAGAACCGCCAACGGCTGGAAGCCAGGCTCCGGAAACAGGCCCGCGAGCTCGGATTGCAGGTTGTTGCCATATAAGAGGGAAAGTTCCTCAGGAGGAGGAGAACTGTCACTTGCGACAGGTGGCAAGCTGATCGGTCGCGAGGATAATGAACGCGTCTAACGGGGTGTGACCTGGTTGACCGAGGTGGTCTCAATGAAAGTATGGATTTTGATTGTTTTCTCCGGGTTGCTTTTCCCCGCGTTCCTCTTCGCACGAGAATCGACGGACATAGTTGTGATGAAGAATGGCGACCGAATCACCTGTGAGATTAAAGGACTCTCCGAGGGAGTCCTGCTTATAAGTCCTCCCTACATACTCAACACCATCGAAGGTGACTGGTTACAAGTAGCACGCCTGGAAAGCCGTCAGTTATTCCTCGTGAAAACGGAGGACGGCGCTACATACCGAGGGATGCTCACCACTGCTGAAACTCCGTCCGGCCGCCCTGTGCAGATTCAGATCGTAGAAACCACGGAGCAAAAAGTGGAACTAGACCAGACGAGGATCGTGAAAATGGACATGACCTCGGCAAAGTTCTGGCAGCGATTCAATGGAGACGTAAACTTTGGGATCCTCTATTCCAAGGGTAACCAATCGACCCAATACAGCTTCAGCTCGCTGGGTGCATACCCGCGCGAACGCTGGGCCGCCGAGGCCGCCTATAGTTCGACTTTGTCCTCCAGTACCGGCGCGAGCGCCTCGACCAGAAACTTGCTGACCTGACCGGTTTTCATCGGATGGGCTCGCGTAACTGGTTCTACTCAGGTCTAGGCAACTTCCTGCAGAGCTCGGAGCAAGGGATCACGCTGCAAACTCTGCTCGGGGGTGGCGTCGGACAGTTTCTTACAGACACGAACCGTGCGAGTGTCTCACTAGTCGGCGGCGCCGCGTGGCTGAACACCAATTACCGGCGATCCGTCCTTCCGCAAAATACGCAGAATGTCGCGACGGCTATGGTGGCCGCGAACGTGAAGTTGTATAGCTTCAATCGGACCAGTCTGAGTCTCACTGCCAGTGTTTTCCCTGCCGTTTCTCAGCCTGGACGAGTCTTCTTTATTGCGAACACGTCCTATCTGATCAAGCTTTTCAAGAATCGCAACCTGTCGTGGAATATTTCCTTCTACGGCAACTGGGACAATGAACACCCGGCCTATCTGGCAGCGACTACGGCAGCAGTTCGGGCCTGACCTGGTCGTTCGGAAACAGATAACTAAAGCAGTATCGCTCCGACCAAAGATCAAGAATTCGGAGTGCTACGTCGGGCCTTCAGTCCTTCCAGGCAAATCCGGAATCTCCACTCCCGCCTCCGGCTCTGCTGGTGACAGGAACGGACGCTCAATAAGTCCACTACGGCATGCATTAGGATGCCATTTACCATCAGCAGATTCATGATCAGCGCGATGATGTTGCCCACGTAAATGGCGGCCTTTCGATTGAGCAAGCCATACACGAGCCACAATAGACTTGCTAGCGCAAAGATAGACCACGTGGTCAGAGATTGACCCGAAGCGTGTTGGCTGTGAGTGAAATACAACTTGGAAATTGATGGTATGGTCGCAAGCGGAGTTACTATTCCGGTGATGACCATCAGAGGCTCGAATGTTCGAAGCCACCGCAGGTATTCCGGTGAACCCGTTTTCAAGAAATACACAGCCGCTGACCTCTTTTGCCTCGTTGAAGTCCTCTTAGCGGTTGCATTGCCGCTATTCGGTTCACCCTTTGGTTTATCTCATGGCGGTCAAAACAGGCTAAGAAGTTTGCTCAAAAACACCCAGCCGCATTCAACCGCACGATCCATCATCCTCAAACTGGCCGCTCGCCGACATTGATGCCAGAGAGTGTGCGCAACTGAGGATTTTCTGGAACAATGGATCATAGTTCAGCGCGTCGGGAGACATGTATTTCGCCGCGTCCATGTCTTTGCGTGCTTCCAGAATTTTGTTGCTCCACTTTTGCATGTTGTCCAACTCGTTCGTGAGCAGTTGAAGAGCCTGCTGATCCGAATCGGTTGATGCTGCTATGCTACGGACGCCAACCTCAGACTTTCGGCGGCCCGATTGCGGTAACCAGATGCCCAGGTTGCGGTCACCGGATAGCCATTCTGGATGGCGTTAGCCAGCGCACTTCGCCACTCCCGGATTACCGCCATTTCTTCGATGCCTGCCTTCATGAAATTCTTTGAGAACGCGGAATCGGCTGGCTGGCGGGTCGAAGGGGCTGTTGTCGGATTGTCCGCGGCGGAAGAGGGGAGGGTCAACATAATCTGATTGTCTCTAAAACCGAGCGAGCCATTCGCGAGTTGAGCCAGTGCTTCGAGGTCGACGAAGGATCGCCCGTTTATCTGCACGACTGCCACTTGTCCGGATTGGCCGTTTACGATTAAGGTCCGGCTCTGCGGCACGGCCTGCGATGCTGCAACGTCAACCACCGTCAGGAATACGACCAGCATCAGCGATGCACTCAATAATCTATCTCGCATAAGTTCGCTCCTGCCTCCACGTTAGTCCTGGCTCACGAGAAGGGAAATCGAGGCGGACCCTGCTCGCAGCACTGCGCTTTCCCCGGCCGAGCCAAGCTCTGCCTTTATAAGCTAATGAAGGGGCATAGATACCCACTGAACATATGCAGGCTACACCCCGTAATTCGGTTCTTGAACTAGCAAGAATGATAGCCGCGTGACCAGTTTTGGGTACCTGTCGCTAGCGACAGTTGCGCGATGCCCAGACTTGTAGTGAAGTGGCACAGCGGTCCGAAAGGATCAAGAAATCTACGGTTATTCACCCGCAGCTGCCGACTCCCAGGAGCCACTGCTGCCGCACCAGATGAAAGATGAGGTGAGATATGAGCACGAATCCAGAAGTCATTAGACTGCAAGAAACCCGTACAGCCAAAATCCCCTGGAGAAAGTGGGGTCCCTACTTGAGCGAAAGACAGTGGGGCACGGTCCGTGAGGACTACAGCCAGGATGGAAATGCCTGGGACTACTTCAGCCATGACCAGTCTCGGTCCCGCGCCTATCACTGGGGTGAGGACGGTCTTGCCGGCATCAGCGATGACAAACAACAGCTATGTTTTAGCGTCGCTCTATGGAACGGTAAGGATCCAATACTCAAGGAGCGCCTGTTCGGGTTGACCAACAGCGAGAGCAATCACGGCGAGGACGTCAAAGAATATTACTTCTACCTGGATAGCACGCCGACCCATTCCTACATGAAGTACCTGTACAAATATCCGCAGGCGACCTTCCCTTACGGTGATCTGGTCGCAACCAGCAAAGGGCGCAACCGTGGCGACATGGAATACGAGCTTTTGGACACTGGCATCTTCAAGGATGATCGTTATTTCGACGTGTTCGTGGAGTTTGCCAAGAACACTCCTGAGGACATCCTGATCCAGATCAGCGTGTCCAATCGGGGGCCAGAACCGGCCACCTTAGACGTTTTGCCGACTCTCTGGTTCCGCAACACCTGGACGTGGTGGCCTGATACACCCAAGCCGTTCTTGAACGATGTCGGGGGTAGAAAAGGCTACCGCGCTATAGCAGCATCCCACACTCAACTGGGTGAGCGCTATCTGTACTGCGAGGGAGATGTTCCGCTGCTTTTCACGGAGAATGAGACGAACAACGAGCGGATCTTCGGTAAACCCAATGCCCGTCCTTACGTCAAGGACGGGATCAACAACTACGTGGTAAACGGCAAACAGCAGGCGGTAAACCCGGAGCACACCGGAACCAAAGCTGCTGCTCGCCACAGAGTCACAATTGACGCCGGCCAAACCGCCACGATCCGAGTGCGGCTCAATGACTTGGCGCCCGCTGCCATGGGTGATCCCTTTAAGAACTTTGCTCAAATCATGCAGCTTCGTCGGGACGAAGCGAACGAGTTTTATCGAGACATCACGCCAGAGCGAATCAGCGAAGATGAGGCCCGGGTCATGCGCCAGGCGCTGGCCGGAATGCTGTGGTCCAAGCAGTATTTCTTCTTCGACGTAGACAAATGGCTCGAGGAACACGGCGTCGATCCGATGAAGCCGGGCGGACGTCTCATGCGGAACAGCGAATGGTTCCACATGGTGAACCAGCACATCATCTCGATGCCGGACAAGTGGGAGTATCCGTGGTATGCCGCCTGGGACCTGGCCTTCCACACTATCGCGCTCTCCACGGTCGATACAGATTTTGCGAAAGAACAGCTCGACCTGATGCTGCAGGAATTCTTCCTACATCCGACCGGGCAGATCCCAGCCTACGAGTGGAACTTCAGCGACGTCAATCCGCCGGTGCACGCCTGGGCGACGATCTTCCTTTACCGGACGGAGCAGGCCCTAAAAGGGCAAGGCGACCTCGATTTCCTCCGGCGGTCGTTTGCGAAGCTGGCACTGAACTTCAGTTGGTGGGTGAACCGCAAAGACCGCTTTGGCAAGAATCTTTTCGAGGGAGGTTTTCTGGGACTCGATAACATCGGCGTATTCGACCGCAGCGCGCCGCTACCGACTGGGGGCAGCCTTGAGCAAGCTGACGGCACGTCGTGGGTCGCCATGTTCTGTCAGAACATGTTGGAGATCGCGTTCGAGTTGGCGGCCAACGACCCTTTTTACGAAGACATGGCCATCAAGTTTGCTGACCATTTGCTGTGGATCGCGCGCGCCATGAATCAGACGGGGCCGGAAGGTATGTGGGACGAGGAGGATGGTTTCTACTACGACGTCCTGCGGCTTCCCGACGGTAGCGCCAGGCGGCTCAAGGTTCGCTCCATGGTGGGCCTGCTGCCCTTGTGTGCCACCACAGTGATCGAGCCCTGGCAGCGCGAACGAGCACCGCGAACGGTGAACGTCCTGGTTGAACGCATCCGACGCATGCCGGAACTGCTCGATAGCATCCATCCGACCGGTCCGGGCCATTTGGGGTATGCCGGACGCGGCATTGCCGCGCTGGTGAACCCGGACAGGTTACGCCGGATTCTGACGCGCATGCTCGACGAGAACGAATTCCTCAGTCCTTACGGGATACGCGCGCTTTCGCGATACCACGATGAGCATCCGTTTATCGTCCATGTGGAGGGACAGGAATACCGGGTGAATTATCTTCCAGCAGAATCTGACACCGGCATGTTCGGTGGAAACTCCAACTGGCGCGGTCCGGTTTGGATGCCGGTGAATGCATTGCTGATTCGTTCCCTGTTGTCGTTCTATCTCTTTTACGGAGACAACTTCAAGATTGAGTGTCCAACGGGTTCGGGCAACCGCATGAATCTGTTTGAGGTGGCCCGGGAAATCGCCAATCGATTGACGAAGATCTTCCTACGCGATAAGTCTGGCAGGCGACCAGTGTACGGAGGGACCGAGAAATTCCAGACCGATCCTCAGTGGAAGGATTACATTCTGTTTTACGAGTACTTCCACGGAGATAACGGCGCGGGATTGGGAGCGAGCCACCAGACCGGCTGGACGGGTGTCGTCGCTAAACTGATCGAGCTCTTCGGCAAACTCGACGGAGCTCAGTTACTCGATGCCGGTAAAGCAGGCGCATTTGCCAGGAAAGAACCGGCACTGGACAAGCGGGTCGCATGACTGAATTCGGTTCTGCCTCTGGAGGATAAGGCTAAGGCTACGTCCTCCAGAGTTCCAATCGCCCCGATTTTGAGGCGGCCAGAAGTCGACGAATCGAGTTTAGGAACGCTATTTCCGGCTGTGAAGCACACGCTCATGTCGGGTTACTTTTGCCCTCATTAACCACATTAGTAAGTAGCAGGCACCGAGGTGAGTGGCATGGTTGAGCCTCAGACTTCATCGATTTCCGGTTCGGCCGCATCGACCAGGTTTGAAAAGTGGCTTGAGATCGCCGCCACTCTTCTTCTTGCTTTCGCGACGGTGGGCTCCGCCTGGTCGGCCTACCAGTCTAAGCGCTGGGGTGGCGTGCAGATGTTCAGTATGGTTGCGGCCAACGGAGCCCGATCGGAGGCAGTGCGCCTTTCCGACAAAGCTTCCCAGCTCACGTCCATCGACGTCAGCATGTTTCTGCAGTACATATCTGCAGTCAGCTCCCACCAGCAGCAATTGGCAGACTTCATCCTGCAACGGTTCCGACCAGAGATGAAAGTCGCGGTGAATGCCTGGCGGGCCACGCAGCCTCTCAAGAATCCAGATGCTCCACCCTCGCCGTTCGCAATGAAGGAATACTCATTGAGCACGCTACAACAGGCCGATCATATGAATCAGCTAGCCCTGCAGAAGTTGAACGAAGCCAAAGCTGCCAACACCCGGGCGGACGATTACGTTTTGTTAACCGTGCTCTTTGCTTCCGCTTTGTTCTTTGGTGGTATCGGAACCAAGATGCAGCTCCGCAGCCTAAGAATTGTTTTGCTCTCATTGGGAATTATTGTTTTCGCAGCTACAGCCGTTACTCTGATCTCAATGCCGATTGCTCGCGGACTCAACTGACGACGGTAACGCTCCGCCGTTTCTCCTTCTGCCAAATGCTCGAAAACCACTGGAAATGGGTTATCGACAAGCGCACTCGATCATCAGCCCCGGACCGAAAGAGAATGGTCTTCGAGGCGAACAGGCGAAATAGATGCCTCTGCTAAGAAAAAGTCGCCGGCGAATACTTTGCTGGATTCGCACTCTCGAGATAGCCCTGCCTGTCTTGCTCTTCATAATCTCAGTTTCGAATTCGCTAGCCCAGCTTCCGACATCTGCTGCGCCTCCAGCCTCCAAGTCTGAGTCTGCGACACCCACCGATCCTCTCGGACGCGAAACTCCGCGTAGTGCAATGATGGGCTACCTGAAAAGCGAGGAACACGAGGACTACGAGACCGCCGCTCGCTACCTGCAACCAACTCCTGGCCAAGAGACGGACTTGGCGCAGCTAGCCAAGGAACTGCAAGCGCTGCACCGGAAATTCAAAGGCAACATCGCCTTGTTAAGCGATGATCCCAATGGTGCGGTTGAGGCTGGACTTCCGCCCGGCCAAGTCCGCGCTGGCGTGTTGGCGGTGGGCGCCACGACTGCAGACGTTATCCTGGTGCGCGTGGATGATCCGGCTTCGGGGAAAATTTGGCTGATTTCGAAAGAGACGGTTGCGAATCTCCCAAAGCTCTATGCCCAAATGGAAAGTGAAGCGCCGACGATAGTCGATCGAATCGTGCCTGCCGCACTGACCGGTCGTCGACTGCTGGGAATGTCTTTGGCGCAATGGCTCGGGTGGCTGATCTCGATTCCAATTTCGTGGCTGCTGGCTTGGTTGTTGACGTTCTTGTTTAGTGTGCCCACGTGGATCCAGTGCAAAATTCGAAAACTTCGTTTCAGACCGGTCTGGAAGACACGAGTTGGCATGCCTCTACAGGGCATCCTTGCGATCTTGATGCACAGCTTTTTTGTGTACTTGCTTGAACCTCCGCTTTTGTATCGCGTCTACTACGCTCGTCTCATGGCAATGCTCCTCATGGGATGTTTCGTGTGGCTCGTAAGCACGATCGCCGACCAAGGCTTCGAACACGCGGTAACCGTGACGCGAACCCAACACAAAGGTGGGGAGTCAATCCTCATCGTGATGCAGCGACTCACCCGCATCGTGATGCTGATCATCGCATTCGTCGCCGCCATGGCGATATTTGGGCTCAACGTGAAGACTACCCTCGCTGGCCTCGGCATCGGGGGACTGGCGATCGCGCTGGCCGCGCAAAAAACCCTTGAGAATCTCATCGGGGGAGTGTCCTTGCTGATGGACAAAGCTATTCGCGTCGGGGACTTCTGCCAGATTGGTGATCAACTTGGAACGGTGGAAGACATCGGCCTCCGTTCGCTGAAGCTGCGAACCCTCGACCAGAATTTGTCGGTGGTTCCTAACGGATCGCTGGCGCAAATGCAATTCCAGAACATGGCGCGCCGCAGCAAATTACTTATCAACCAGACTTTCTCGCTGCGTATTGAAACCCAACCCGAACAATTGCGGTTCGTGCTAGATCGCGTGCAGAGCATGCTGGACCAACATCCTGCCATTGAATCTGGGTCCTGTAGAGTTCGGATCATGAGTTTTGTCGGCTCTGCTTTTCAGATGGAGCTGTTCGCCTACGGGAAGACCGGCGATTGGGCACAGTTCACCGGAATTCGCCAGGACGTGATTTTTAAAATAGCAGAAATCGTCGAAGCTTCCGGTACCCGGTTTGCGGCGCCAACACAATTGACATACCTGTCCAGGGACAAAGGAGTCGATGCGGAGAGGGCAAATGATCTTGTGGGTCGGGCGCTGGATCCTCAGGCCAGCGACGTGTTCAGATTTCCCGGCGAGGCCCGGACCGGCACGGATTAATCGTATTCCAGTCGGACCGGCAAATGGGGCGAAGAGTGACCGGAAGGCGATTCACGCTTGAGGCTGCTGCCGTCGCGTTCTTCGTGGCGGCGATAAGCCCTTGCGTCAGCGCGCAAACGGACCAGTTTCTCCCGGAGATCGATGCGTACTACAAGCTGACTCCAGACGTGCGTTTGAGTTTCCAGGCCAAAGAGACTAGAGAGGGCGGTGATCCGACCCAAGCCGAAATCGGCCCCAGTATCGACTTCTATGTGAAACCGCTGCTCAAGCTAAAGACAGTTACCCGGTTCGACCTTGACGACTCGAAATCCCGGCCTCTGGTGCTTTCCATTGGCTATCGCTATCTGCCTTCACCAAACGCGCCAGCAGAAAACCGCGTTGAACCGGTCGCAACCTTTCACTTTCCGTTGAAGGCGGGACTCTTGCTCTCCGACCGGAATCGCGCAGACCTCGATTGGAAGAGTGGCAAGTTCTCGTGGCGCTATCGCAACCGTTTGCAAATCGAAAAACGGCTCACGATTCGGTCCTATCACCCTGCACCGTATGCCAGCGTGGAACCCTTTTACGAGAGCCAGTACAGCAAATGGAGTGACACAGCAATCTACGCCGGGTGCCTGTTTCCGATAGGCAAGCACGTTGAGTTTAATCCCTACTACGAGCATCAGAACAATACTGGCAAAAGCCCCAATCAGCAGTTGAACCAGTTGGGCCTGATGCTCAGCCTTTACTTCTAAGTGGAGTGTGGACCAACGAAGGTCCGGCAAAATCAGGTGACGTTGGCTAACTTCGCAGGCCGACCAGGATGAAGCTAGGAGCCCCAAGAAGCGAAACTGTCGCGCTGTTGCGAAGGTGTGGTTATGGGTGAAACGGACGGCGGATGATCGGCGAAGCCAATGCCGAGGCTGCCACACTTGCTCTTGGGCACCTGTCGCTAGCGACAGTTGCCACGTCCCTTGACTTGTATTGCACTAGTCTTTAATGATTCGGCGACCAGCGCCGAGAGCCGTTTCTGGCATTCGGGCGGGATCGTATTTCAATTTCAGAGGTAAATGGGTATCTCTTAACTCAGAAATCTCTATCGACGGGTAGACAGAAGGAGATCAAAATGCGCACGAAATCGAACTTTGTGAAAGTCGCCATCAATAGCCTACTGGTGCTGGGCTTCGTGATGAGCGGAAGTGTTCCTGGTCTCTCTAGAGACAAGAATGAAACCATCGACGCCACGGCCTTCGGCACGGGCACCCAATTAGGGGCAAATATCGGCGTGACATTGAATATCTATGAGTTCTCGACTCCAGCGGACAGACAGGTTCTGGTGCAGGCCTACGAAAAGGGACAGAACCAGGGACTAGCAAACGCGCTTCAAAGAATGAAGGCGGTAGGCCACGTCGAGATAACTGGCACACTCGGCAACGACTGCGCCTACATCCGGATGATTCCCACGCCGACTGGACGGAAAATCGTCTTTGTGACCAATCGCCAAATCCGTTTTGCCGAGGCTTGGGCGGATAGCCAGACGATGTCTTACGACCTAACCGCCGGCATCATCGAAATCAACGATCAGGACAAGAGCAAGAGCACCGGCGTCCTGTATCCTCTGGCGCAGCTCGTTCTCGACAAACAGGGCGAATTGCAGTGGGATCTAAATCAGAATCCGTGGAAGTTGGTTGACATTCTCGATTGGAAAGGCACACCCGGTGTCAACTAGCGCGGCACCCTCCAGTAATTCGTGGAGTGATCCTTAGACATTACATCGAGAGGTGCATTATGAAGATTGATCAACGCTTCGCAATTAGGTGTAGCTTGCTGTTGTTGCCATTGGTTGTGTTGGCCAACTACGCAACCGCCGAGTCGAAGAGCAACAAATACGCTTGCTCGGAATCAAATCCTGCACAACTGTGCAACGCCAGCAACACGTGCGGATCAGCTTCCACCCCCTGTACTGTGGACGTGAAACGGACGGCGAATGCCGCGTCCTCCACTCCCAGCATTCCGAACGCTAGGAGTAATGCGCTTTTCTGCGTGAACCCCGGGACGACAGTGACATGGAAAAGCACGGGCAAGGATATAGGCTTTGTTGTCGATGTCGGTCCTTCATCCCCGTTTGAACCGCCCGGAGCCATCATCGGCGGCACCGACCGTGCCGTCTCAGTCGTGGCGAAGAAGACGGGATGCTACAAATATTCCGCGGGAGCTTGCATGTCAGGCGCGATCTACGGGATGTGTGGAACCGCGAAGGCAGAGCTCATCATAACCGGGGGAAGCAACTAAACGGGTGTTTCATCGAGGCGCAACAGCGATCGGCGTCGGGGAGACCTTGGACCGAGCGCGTCACGATGACAGAGGCAACGCATCGAGGAAAGTCCCGAAGTTCGACCTGCGCTGGTTGCTCATGTCCGTGGGAAAAACGTCATGCTGAAGGGAAAGCGCTTCTTACAAAACGATTGCGGGGGGATGCGCACGGACAGGCGTGCTCTTCTGGCCAAAGGCACAGAACCGCAGGCGAATAGGCGCCTGTTCGGAGACGGTCAATGAAGGAAAATACCAAGAGAGTGAGCTTTAGGAAGAAGGCTACCCACGAGTTTGAGGAGTTTGCCGGGAGCTTTTTGTATCTGGCCTTTTTCTTTTGCGCGCTTGCGACATACAGCATGCTTCTGCTCGACGAGTTTCACGTCTCCTATTTCAACTATGGCGCTGCGCTGATCAATGCTTTCGTGATTGCCAAAGTCATTCTGATAGGAGAATACGCGCACCTTGGCAAGAAGCATGAAGCCAAGCCACTGATCCTTTCAGCTACTTATAAGGCGTTTCTGTTTGGCTTGCTGGTATTCGGTTTTCACATTGTTGAGAAAGTGATCGAACGACTTGTGCATGGGAAAAATATGGCCGGAGCCCTCCACGATGTACGCATCGATGACCTGCTCGCCCGCAGTGTCGTAATATTTTGTACTTTCATTCCTCTGTTTGCGTTCAGGGAATTGCGCCGGGTGCTCGGCCCGGACAAATTCCGCGACCTCTTTTTCCGAACAAGAGCAACGGCCATATCTGACCTCTAAGGGTCTGAACTGGATCGTGAGCTCTAAGGGCGCGGCATTCCCTGTCGATTGCCCACCTGTCGCTAGCGACAGTTCCCACTCCTCGACAACTATAGTTCACTAACGCGCATAATTCATGAAGAGTGGAGTGGAGTGTGATTGTTCGCATGAGTGATGTGTAATTGCGACAACGGCGGAATTTCCTTCGATCGCGTTATTGATTCCAAAAGAATTAGTCGGGTTCAAACGTCAATTTTGACAAGTGGGACCACACCTTCGCCAGGAGTGCAACCAGTCTGATTTCGGATTGTAAAAAGTGGGAGATTTATCCGCTCTGCGCGCCCAAACGGCAGGCGATAAGACGGAAGGCAGGTAGAAACGGGAACGACGTGGGCAGGTGAATGACGCAGCGCCGTACCGAGACCATTACCCGAGCCCCGAGCTTGAGCAAGCGCTCGCGCAAGGTGAGGACCTGGGCCCGGGCACAGGCGGTGCCGGCCGCTCGCAAACGTAACTCCTGCATTAAAACGTAAGCCGCAGCTGTGAGCAGAACGCGAAACTGGTTGGCCCAAAAGCTGGTGCAACTGGTGCGATCAATTTCCAAGTCGTGCAACTCCTTTATCCGATTTTCAACGTCGCCACGTTGGCAGTACACCCGTTCGTAAATCCATTGCGGACTCTGTTTCATGTTGGTAATCACGAAACGGGGATTGTCTTTGGGATCTTTTTCCGGCGCCCGAACGACTTCCGCTTTGATCACCACCCGGCGTCGATGAGGCCATTTGCCAGCCGCGTAGTCAACTTCTCCGTAGATATGTTCCGTTTTTCCGCTGCTTTCTGACAGCTTATGAGCGCGACCAATTCCCGGAGCCGCGATCCGCTTCAGGACTGCGTTTTTGGCCATGGCCACCACATATTCCAGTTTGCTCTGCGCATCCAAAAACTCCAGCACCGCGGGACTGGCAAAACCACCATCCAGGCGAACCCGAATGGTCACTCCAGGAAAATGACCTCGAAGGATCCGGATCAGCCGCCGCAGCAATCCTACGGCGCCCACCGCGGCGGGGGCGTTGCCAGGACGCAACACCGCAGCGCACAAATACTGTTCCGCTTCCTCATTGAAACTGATAAAGCCCATCACCGGTAAATAGCACCAGCTGTCGTAATGCCCGTTAAAGAAGGAGAGTTGCTGTGCGCCATGGGTGGGATCATCGGTGGGATCCAGATCGATGGTGACCCGGTACACCCGGCGCCGGAGTCGCTTGCCGTGCCGCCGGATGACACTCTGGGCCAAAGTCTCGCCCATGCGATACAACTCCTTGACTCCGACCGCATTCTCGAAACGCGACACCGTCGGTTGCGAGGCCAGGTCGAGCCCTTCTATGGGATCGCGACCGAGAAGCAGCTTATGAATGGGGTCGCTGCCCAATCGGGCCGAGTCGTTGCCGTCGGGGTAGCCACAGGCAATTGAGAACACGCGCTGTGCGACTAAGTCTCGCAAGGTATGATCGACCTTGCCGGCTTGTCTTTGGTCCTGCAGACATGCCGTTAGCTCCTCCACCAATCGGTAGTGACCATCGGCGGCCTTCAGCAGCAAAGCGCCGCCATCGGAACTGCCTTCTCGCTGATCAAATTGGGCAACGACAGGCTTGCGAAAAATTCCTGGGAACAACAAACACTGTGTTGTGCTATCGTCAGACACGAAGAAGCCTCCGGAAGTGCCTCAAACAGCGTTTAGTCAACATGTTTGTAGCACAGGAGGCTTCTTTTGTCTCCAAATTCAGGAATTATCCGGGCTAGCAGCAACAGCAACAACCGAACCAAAAGACCTCACGTCAGAGGAGGCGGCAAGAGCTCAACCCGATCTTCAAATGGGCATCCGCAATGAGGAGAACCATCATGCCATCTGCTCCTGCGTTATCGAAGATTGAAAGACGCAAACAAGGAAAAGCGCTTCGTGAAAAGTGTCCGCGTAGTTTGCAGGCCGAGTGGAGGCCCCGCTCGAAGTCGCAAGACATAGTCAAACTGCTTGAGGAATCGGATGCTGATCGAATTGCAGGTCTGATCCCGGTTAAATATCAGAGGATGTCGGTATCGCCTTTCACATTCTTCCGCGGCGCAGCCATCATCCAAGCACGGGACCTGGCGAGTGCACGCGTGTCGGGGATCATTGTCCAAGCATGCGGCGATTGCCACTTGGCAAACTTTGGCGGCTTCGCTTCGCCCGAACGAGCGCTGGTTTTCGACATCAACGACTTCGACGAGACATTCCCGGGTCCATGGGAATGGGACCTGAAGCGGTTGGCGGCCAGCCTGGTGCTGGCGGCGAGGGACCGGAGCTTCTCCAAGACTATCGCCGACGAGGCGGTGCGATCGGCGGCGGCGTCCTATCGTGAGCGAATGTCTGAGTTCGCCGAAATGAAAGTGCTTGACACGTGGTACGCACAAGTCGACATCGACGCTCTGAAAGAGTACTTCCGGAAGGATCCGGACATGTCGGCCCGGTTATCGGCGAAGCAGAAGCAGGCCCGCTCGCAAAACTCTGAAGCTGTTGTTCCCAAGCTCACCGCGGTAGTCGACGGGCTCCGAAAGATTAAAGACAACCCCCCGGTCATCTACCATTTCCACGAATTTACGCAAAACTTCGAAAAGCGACGTGTGAAATTCACCGAGGAATACAAGAACTCGCTCCAGATGGATCGACGACTGTTGTACGGGCGGTATCGATTCCAGGACATTGCACTAAAAGTTGTTGGAGTGGGCAGTGTCGGCACGCGTTGTTATCTGTCGCTGCTTCTCGCAGATGAAGATGACCCGCTATTCCTTCAATTCAAGGAAGCTCGCAGGTCGGTGTTGGAGTCGCCACGCGGTAAGAGCCGCTTTGTGCATCAGGGCTTCCGGGTGGTGGAGGGCGTGCGTCTGATGCAAGCTGCAAGCGACATCTTTCTTGGGTGGGCCCGCACCGAGGGGCACGACTACTACGTTCGTCAGTTCCGCGACATGAAGGTCTCCGCCGAAGTTGAAACCTTCCGTCCTCGCACTCTGGTTGGATACGCCGCTATGTGCGGCTGGGCCTTGGCACGGGCCCACGCTAAGGCGGGCGATGCGGCAATGATTGCCGGATATCTCGGATCGACCGATCTCTTCGATGACGACTTAGCGCGTTATGCGAAAGCCTACGCCGACCAGGCCGAACGTGACTATGCGACCTTTCGGGCGGCCATTCGTTCCGGGCGCCTATCGACGGAACCAGCGAAGGCGGCGAGTCTGGAGTTCCTCTCATAGGGGAAACACGGATTCGTGCCTCAAGAGCGAGGCCCTGGATCGTGATGCGACGCGTTTTCAAGCTCGTCATGTCGGCTGCCCTTCTAGCAGGTTTGCAGACGCTTAGCGCCCAGGACCTGAGGCCGCGAGCCTATGTCATCACGCCCGAGCACTCGAATGCCGTGATATTGGGTTATGCCTTCAACAACGGAAGCATTTTCTTTGGCACGGTTCTGCCCATTAGCAACGCCTCAGGACGATACAGCGTGCCGAATATCAGCTACTATCACTCGCTGAGTTTCTTCAAGCGGTCAGCCAACTTCACGGCAACATTGCCCTACGTGGTCGGAAACTTTCAGGGAGAGGTGAAAGGGAGCCAGCAGTCGATCTACCGTTCTGGGCTGGCGGACTCGATCTTTCGCTTCTCGGTTAATCTCCTCGGTGGCCCGGCAATGCCAGCCAAGGACTTCGCCAAGTGGAAGCAGAAGACCATTCTGGGCGCAAGCATCCAAGTCGTAGCTCCGACTGGCCAGTACTATCCTAGCCATCTGATCAATCCGGGCAGCAACCGCTGGGCCTTCAAACCGGAACTCGGCTATTCCCGGCGGTGGGGAGACTGGATCCTGGATGCCTATGGAGGCGTTTGGCTGTTCACCGCGAATAACAACTACTTGACGGGCAGTGAGTTCTCCAAGCGCCAAAATACTCTGACGCAAGCTCCCACAGGTGCGCTCGAAATGCATTTGAGTTACGACGTAAAGCCGCGCCTATGGGCCTCCGTCGATGGCAATTACTGGTACGGCGGCGAAACAACCGTCAACGGCACCTACAAGTTCGGCACTCTGCAATCGAATTCTCGTATCGGAGGAACGGTCTCGGTACCGTTGACCAAACACCAATCTGTGAAGTTCAGCTACAGTGACGGCGAGCTCGCCCGAATCGGAGGGACGTTTCAAACCGTCTCCGTTGCCTGGCAATACTCCTGGTTAGGGAGACCCAAATAGAGTGCCTGTTCTCTCGCGGAGCGACAGGTCGGGTTCACACCTGGTATCCGGATCGAGCGATTAAAGATTGCTGAGCGAGCGATGAAAAGATCACTGCGAAGAAGCTCCTTCGAGTCCGACCAATCCACGCGCATGCGCCCGCACATCTTCCTTGATTTGTTTCGCACCGCCAGTTCGCAAACCCTCACCCGTGCAGGCGTGGCAGCGGCGGTCGCTTGGGCTCCGGTAGCAGTTCTTTCTGCGATTCGCGCGGGGAGTTCGTTCCGATCGTTCCTCGCGGACTATGCTTCACTGTCGCGCTTTCTAGTCGTTATCCCGGTCCTGATTCTGGCCGAACCACCTCTGCGTGCTCGTCTTGCCATGGTTGTGGAGCACTTCGAAACGTTTCTGATTCCGCATGACCAGCAAACGAGGCTTCGCCAAAATTGGGAATCTTGCCAAAGACTACAGGATTCGAAGCTCGCCCAGGGCATACTTGTCTTGCTGACATATGCAACCACAGCATGGCTGGGACAGTATCTGAGCCCGGGCGGCGCTGAATTCATGGAGTGGTGGAAGGGAGCCGGTGGCTTCCGTTTCTTCTCGCTGGCGGGGACGTGGGCATTGTTTGTTAGCTACCCAATCCTTATCTTCCTTGCCTTTCTCTGGCTATGGCGACAGCTGCTTTGGATACGATTGTTAAGGTCAACAACGCGCCTGAATCTTCTTCTCATCGCCGCTCACCCCGACAATCTGGGCGGCTTGGGTTTCATCGAGGCGTCATTGCGAGGACAACTCCCTTTCTCCTTCTGTATGGGTGTTGGACTGGCTGGCGCCATAGCCAACCGGATCCTCCATGACGGACAGAAGTTGCTTGCATTTCGCCACTTGCCCCTGATCCTCGTCGCAGCCGTGCTTATCGTCTGTGTCTCGCCGTATTTCCTTTTCACCAGCACTCTGGTCCAGGTGAGACGCCGTGGCTTGCTACGCTATGGAGCCTTCGCCCGCGCTGTGGGCGAGCAGTTTGAAAAGAAGTGGCTTCACCAGGCCGACAGCCTGGAAGAAGGCGTTCTATCGGTCCCTGATTTCTCTACCACGACCGATCTATATGGAGTAGTGGCCAACATCAATAATATTCGCGTCATCCCGGTTGGCGCGGTCGACCTTTATGCGCTCGTCGGCGTCGCCCTTATCCCGGGAATTCCAGTCGTGATTGCTTCCATCCCATTTGATACGGTAATCCGTGACGCCGTGAAGTTGCTGTTGTGACCAAGCGCGCGCTATCGTTGCCTTTGGTTGTTTTGACCGTCTAGCAACCGCCCGATCAAAGACCGTAATGAAAGCTTTCTCGGTCGACATGGCGAAAGTCAACGACGGTTGACGAAGGGCGCGTCCGAAGCTTTCTCATCCATGCAGAAAAAGAAGCAGGAGAACACGACGACTGCCTAAAGAGTTGGTGCATTCCTGAAAGGGAATGGACAAGTGAATCAGTTATCATTGGCTGATGTTGTCGGCTTCGCCTTTCCCCTACGGCTTTGCGGGCCTTGGATCACGAAGCGTCCATACAAAGCCGAACGCGAAGGTTCGCCCTTCCGGACGAGCTTTAGCCGAATACTCAGGCTCGTATTTGAAGAACAAGTTAAAGCCCTTGGTTGGAAGAATGAAATTGCTTTGCACACCAATCGCATGAACGGAGTAGTACGGAAACGCCGCAGTCAGACCTTGGTTAGCCGTAACCTGCCATTGGTCATAGCCGACGACGCCGAGTTGTAGCAGTCGGCTGAAGTCTTTTTTCAAGGGAAGAATTTGCCCCAGGCCCCACTCATCCGTGAAAGCCTGACCCGGCGTTATGTTGATGCCTCTTTTTTGCCCATGGATCTCCCAATCCGTGGCCAGGTTCAGGCTGGTTCCCTTGTTCTTGGTCACGTAGAACGTGGTTCCAGTGGCGAAGTTGTTGCCCCAGTATCCGGAACCAACATTATCGCTGGCACCGGGAGAGAATTTTCCGGTCGGCGCGACGAAGGCATAGCCCACCCAAATGTCCGCTCGCTTGAAACTCCAAGCCAGGTTCGCCGGCTGTATCCAGGTGTCGGCCATTCCCTCGCCGCCGCCGTTGAGACCGAATTGCGCTGGGGTTAGGTCCGCCGTCAGCGAGCCATTCGCCAAGTTCAGCGACGCCATCGTAAAGAACTTTCCGCCCAGAATCTTATGTGCCGGCACGTAGTAGAAAATGTTTTCCACGTCCCAGAAACCGTAGTTTCCCGTAACCCCTTGCACCGAATTTCCGTTCGAATCTTTCAGGGAATCGGCAGAGTAGTTGATCGTTAAGCTGGCAAAGGTAAACCCGGGGTCGGGCGCTATACCCGCATTGAGACCATACTGCCCCGGAACATATTGCCCTTTCTGTTGTGCCAACAATCCCGAAGCGCAGCCCAAGATCATAGCCAAAAGAATTGCTAGTCGAACTCTGATTCCAGGAGCCAGGTGCAAACCCTGTCTTTGAATCTTCATTTTGCGCCTACGTTACTTTATCTTTTTAGTAGTTGGTACCTTCCGTGCCGACCACGCTGTCCCAGCCATCGCCCGGGTTATATTCCGCCATGGCCACGGCGACATCGGTGGTCTTTTCACCCAAATCTTTTTGGTAGACGGTACCGTCCTTGTCGATCATGAACGTCATGATTCCTGAATTTCTGTATTCCGCGGGATAGGCGAGAATGGCAAAGCCGCCTGTCATTTTTCCATCGACGACGTAGGCTTTCGCACCGCCTTGTGCCTTGTCTCCTTGCTTAGTCAGGATCTGGAAGTAGTAGCCGTTGAATGGCTGTGGCTTATCGCCAGCGTTGGTGTAACCCGCGGCCTTCGCGAAGTCACCAAGCTGGCCGAGAGGGCTTGGAGTCTGACCTTCTGGAGCAGGCCAGTACAAGCCGTTGTGCTTGCCTTCATCGCTCACGAACTTCTGAGCGTATTGTTTTACTTTGTCGCCGTCGTGAGCCTGGCTGAAGTATTGCTGCTGTGCGTCAGCGATCGCACCGCATGCCTCGATCGCAGTCAACTCGCCCTTGCCGATGCGGCGCGCAAGAATCTCGTCCTTACCTGCCGCGGTATCGAAGTACCACTGGCCTGACGGATTCTGGCCTAGAGGAATTGGAAAAGGAAAGTTGTCTGCGCCGGTGTAGAGAATTTCGCCGCCCGCCTTGATCGGACGCCAACGATTCATTTGGCTGTATGCAGCAACGAAATCCTGCAGTGCATCCTTATCCTTTACAGGATCTCCCGAGAACAAAACGTCCTTGGCGTCTGGACCGAAAATCGCAAGCAAGGCACTCTGGTCCCCAGACTTTGCAGCTTCAAAGAAAGCAGCGCCCGCGTCCGCCGGAGATGCAAAAGTTTTCTGAGCAGCAGCTTTTTCAGTTGTGGCAGCGTTCTCTGGCTTGTTACAGGAAGCCAGCGAGATGATTAGCGCCGACAGCGCCACAAACATCGCGAGACGCGAGGTCAGAATCTTGTCTTTCCAGACTAAGTGCGACATATGGTTTCCTCCTGCAATTGCATCGTTGTTCGCGACTGGACCTCGCTGGAAATCAGCGCCGCCCACCGCCACGGAAGCCCCCACCACCACGAGCGTCGCCACCCCCGCCGAATCGCCCACCGCTGAACCCGCTGGATTTCATGCTCCCCCAACCGCGACTGCTCTCTGCCCTCGAGGACCAGCCGCCGGAACCGCCAAATCCACCGGAGTGTCCACTCATGCCACTGAAAGCGCTCGATTTTCCAGCGGCACTGTCATGCTGTGCCCAGGAGTTCGAGGCCGAAGGATGACTGGCGCCAAAGTTGTGAGCACTCTGTTTGTTGACGTTGACCGTGTTTCCGCTTACGTTTTTGTTGTAGGTGTTGCCACTGCCTTTGTAGTTGTTGTACTTGTTCTGGGCATTCGTTTTGTTATAGGCGTTGTTGTAGTTGTTCCCACTATGGTTATAGGCGTTGTTGTAACCGTAGCCATTGTGGTAGCCACCGTTGTAGTACCCACCGTGCCATGCGGAATTGCCGTAGTACGCTCCGCCGTGATAGACCACTGCAGTGCCGTGCCAGCCGCAGTTCCAACTGCTATAGCCCCAGCCGCAACACCCACCGCTCATCAATGCGCCGACAGCGATCCCAGCACCGAACCCGATGATGCCGGCTGCAGCCACGTCCCCCGCGCTGTACCCGGGAGTCACGTAAGGCGTGCCATAAATGACCGCAGGGTTGTACTCCGGAACATAAACGACTTGCGGGTTAGCTGGTTGAATGACAATGACCTGCGGCGACTGTTGCACGACGGTGACCTGAGAGCTGGACTTGAGATTGCCGGCTGTTTTAGCTTGCGCGCGCAGGGTCTGGATGGCCGTCATCACCTCAGACTGCTGGTTGTGATAAGCCTCTCCGAGTGAAGACGTCCAGGTAAGATTCTTCGCCAGGTTGTCGAGCACCGACGGAAATTCTGTGAGCGCCTTCACGCTCGCATCCCACGACTGGCCATTGACGGCTTGCATTAAGGCGCTTCCGGTCAGATTCTTGTTTTGCTGCATCCAGTAATTGGCAATGGCGACCTGGTCCGGGAACGTCGATGCGGTAAGAATTTGGGCCACCAACGCATCGGGATACAGCGCGATCGGCGCCACTAACGCCTGCAACTCGGCCGCGCTCTGCGGCGCAGGCTCTGTGGGATTCCCGCCGTCAGCAGGCGGAGGGGAAGTTGCAGTCTGATATCCGTACAGCGTCTGTGATGAAGCGGTGACCAGAATAAAGCTGAGCACTACCGATAGGAACTTCTTGATGTTTTGGCAGATCATTTGACTTGCTCCAAAATCGATGTCTTTCACTGACGGTTCTAGTTTTCTCATAAAGTCGGTTCATTTCTCGAATGCAAAGATGTGCTTCCAGTCGTTCTTCATACTGATAACAGTCCAATCCTTGGCTTTGGCTTCGTCGTAAAGCGCCTGCGTGAAGGTGCCGATCTTGCTGTCTGGCAGCCCCTGGGCTGGACCATAGGCATACTCACGCTGCGCATCATCATGCAGCACCAGCATCTCCAACGAGGCTCCACCACCCGCCTGCGTGTACTCAAGCATCTGCTGATCGCCGGTCGAATTGCCGAACGCCGCGTGCGGGCGATTGCCGATGAAGAGGTAGATATCTTCGGCTTTGCCCGCACCGTTGTTGTTCAGCAACAACTTCGGATCACGCATCAGGATGCCCTGCCCATCCTTGTTGTATTGGTATTGGGTCTCGAGAGCCGAACCGATGATCTGTTCTGGCGGGATGCCATACACCTGCTGCGCGTAGGCGCGAACAAAGTCCTGCCCGCCGCCGGTTACGATGTAGGTCTTGTAGCCCTGGTCGCGCAGATAGCGCATGACCTCTAACATCGGCAGGTAGACCATCTGCGGATAAGGTTGGTCGTAACGGGGATGCTTGGCCGTGGCCATCCAATCCTTTACGATCGGCTGGAACGCGTCTGCGGTCATGCCGGTGTGGGTTGCGAGGGCAATAGCTTCGATGTCCTTCAGGGTGAACTTCGACATCGCCTGTCGGTCGCCAGTGATCACCGCTTTGAAGGGCTCTTTGGTTTTCCATTCCGGATGCTGTGGCGCCAGAGCCACGGCCCGGTCGAAAGCAAATAGCACCTGCGAGTAGATGGGCTGCTCAACCCACATCGTGCCGTCCTGGTCGAAGGTGGCAATGCGATCCTCCGGAGGCACGAATTTCGGATTGTTCTTGTCTGTCGTGGTTTTGACAAAGTCGACGATCGCCTGCTTGGCAGGTCCATCGTTCCAAGAAGGGAGGGGACTGGTTTCGGCAGCGGGGCCTGCCGTCGAGGGAGCCGGACTTGCCGCCGGCGGAGTCGGATTCGAGGAACAAGAGAGATTCAGCCCTACGAGCAGTAGGGCTGCCAAAGTAAATATTCTGGATTTTAGATTCCTCACAGTGTCCTCGTCTTCTTACTATTTAATTGCTTCCGTGGCGGCAAATGCCGCCACGGCGCGACCAGGTCCGCACTGACCTCAGCCCCTGTCCAAAACCGCCTACGCTGCTACGGCAGGCTGATCCGGCTGGTGAACGTTCAGCTCTTCTGCGCCTGTGTTAGCCAGGATGCGGCGTGCCGCTTCCGCTTCCGCAGCCGTTCCATGCGCAATGAGCAAGAACTTGCCGGCCTTGATCGAGCTCTCGTACTTCAAAGCGCTGTCCTTGGGGATTCCAATGCTGTAAAGGCCCGCTCCCAGCACTGACAAACTGCCGACAACAACAGCACTCTCCAGCGCACCCACAATCCACGCCACTGCCGAACCGGCGACCATGACCGGGCCGACGCCGGGAATCATGAAGAAGGCGGATCCCACGAGCAGCCCCCAGAGTCCGCCCCAGAATGCACCTTTCTTTCCCCAATGTTTCATCCGGTCGCCGGTGGTGTAGTAACCGACAACCTGATCTTCCGTGTGGTAACCCTGGCCTATAATCGCGAGCTTTTTGACGTTGAAATCAGCTTTCTTGAGCAGGTTGATTGCGTTCTCAGCGTCGGTATGCTGCGGATAAACCGCGACAACCGAGTTTTCTTTGCTATCGACATTTGCCATTTTTTTTCCTAATCTCAGACCGACCGCGCAAAACGGCCGATCAGGTAAGCGACCTTGAAATTCGAAGCAACCGCGCCCTGCCGGTTAGAACGATTGACGAGTAACGAGAAGTTCAGTTGTTCTCTCGAATACCTTCCTGCAGCTTCTGCATCACCTGGTCCAGGCTGAAGCTGGCTGCTTTCTGCCGCGGCGGGAAATCCTTGAACGTCATCAGGAACTGCCCGACGAATGCCTGCGCCGGAACCAGCAGGTAAACACGATCGATCATCCAATGGTCGTAATCCGAGGCTTCATACGAGGCCCGCTCATACGGATCGGCATGCAGGTCTTCGATCAAGGGCACACGCAACGGAATAAAAGGGTTGCCCCACACGCTGAATCCATGCTCGCGTTGTTCCAGGAAAACGAGTTTCCATTTTTCGTACCTCAGTCCGGCGAGCTCGCCGTCGTCAGTCCAATAGAAGAACTCTTTGCGTGGTCCAGGAGCTTTGCCGGCCAGCATGTCAGTAAGGTCGTAGCCATCAAGATGGACTTTGAAGGTCCTCCCGTTCGACTGGTAGCCGGTCAGCAGCTTCTGCTTGACGTCAGGCTCGCCCGCCGCTGCCATTAGGGTTGTCGCCCAATCCTCATGAGCACAGATATCGTTGATGATCGTCCCCGGCTTGATTACACCCGGCCAGCGAATGATGAAAGGCACGCGATAGCCACCTTCCCAGTTGGTGTTCTTCTCGCCGCGGAAGGGAGTGGTGCCGCCGTCGGGCCAGGAGAACGTCTCGGCGCCATTGTCAGTCGTGATAATGACGATGGTGTTGTCGGCGATACCAAGATCATCCAGCTTCTTGAGCATCACGCCAATGTTGTCGTCGAATTCGGTCATACCTGCGCCGTAGAGACCTTTTTCAGCAACCATGGCCTGGTACTTCGGCTGCAGGTGCGTCCAGATGTGCATGCGCGTGGTGTTGTGCCAGATGAAAAACGGCTTGCCTGCTTTCACCGAGCTATCAATATCGGCAAGGGTCTCGGCGAGGAACTCTTCATCAGCCGTCTCCATGCGCTGCTTGGTCAGCGGTCCAGTGTCTGTGCAGGTCTGCTTGCCCCACGGACCAAAACGTGGATCGGGTGGCGCAGGATTTTCGGTGGCGGTGGCCTTGCACTTATACACGCCGCGCGGGCCAAACTTCGCCATGAATGCGGGGTTCTTCGGATAGTCCACGTTCTCCGGCTCTTCTTCGGCATTCAAGTGATAAAAGTTTCCGAAGAACTCATCGAAACCGTGAACCGTTGGGAGAAATTCATTCCGGTCACCCAGGTGATTCTTGCCATTCTGGAAGGTCATGTAGCCACGGCTCTTCAGCAAATCAGCGATCGTAGGATCCTGCGGCTGCAAACCAAGATCGGCGCCGGGGAGTCCGACTTTCAACAATCCTGTACGGAACGGGCTCTGTCCAGTAATGAACGCCGCCCGGCCTGCCGTGCAGCTCTGTTGCGCGTAATAATCGGTAAAGAGTGCACCTTGTTGCGCTACGCGGTCGATATTCGGGGTGTGGTAGCCCATCATGCCCAAGTTGTAGGCGCTGATGTTGGAGTAGCCGATATCGTCGCCGAAGATGACGAGAATGTTTGGCTTCTTCGCGCTGGCTGCCTGCGCATTGGCGGTCGCATTGCCAGCCGTAAGAAGGCTCACTATCGCAAGCGCCCCTAGCGTCACTTTCCGAACACCCGCAGCTAGCTCCATACCTATCTCCCTTCACGGAGACAAAACAAGTTTGGGAAACGAGGAGAACCATTCTGCCCTCCTCGCTTCCACGTTAAGCAGTTCGGAACTCTCTTAGATTGGAGGTTCAACTGCTCCTTTAGGTCCTCTGACTCTTCACGCCGCTAGTCACTGGCCGGACCGATTGACCGGGCTTTCCTGAGCTGCTCCATGACCTGACTCAGGTTGTAGCTTGCCGGATCTTGCAGCGGCGGGAACGGTATGTAAGTCTCAAGTTCCTTGAGCCACAACTGCTGCCGATAGGCAGCATGTTCCAGTCCTAGACATATGCTGTTACTGGACCAGCAAGCGCACCGCCTATGCCGAACATGGTTCCCTGCGTTTCCCCGCGTTCTCGGCATCGGAATGCTGCGGGTAGACCGCGACAACGGAATTTTCTTTGCTATCGATTCGGGTCATTTGTTCCTCTGTTCCTCCAAATGTCGGACCGACCATGCAAGTCGATCGGGTGAACGTACTCTCAAATTCGAGGGCGACGATTGCCCACGTCCTTGAATTAACCGACCGCGTAGTTTGGGAGCGAGGAGAACCGTTCTGCCTTCCTCGCTTCCACGTTTAGTTGTGCGGACTGTCTCAAGTCCGTGTTTTCAACTCGTCGCAGGCGTCTTTCGACCCTTCGCGAGCTAGTCATCCCCCTTAGCTTTTTCCATTTGCTGCAGGATGCCATTCAGGTTGTAGGTTTCCGGCGCCTGCAGCGGTGGGAACTCCTTGAAGGTATAGAGTTCCTTCTCCCACAGCAGTTGGCCGATGGGCAGCATGTTCCAGTCGTAGAGGTAGGCGGTAGATGGCGAGGCCAGTGAACCGCCCAAGGCCATGGCTGATTTTGCGTCCCCGAAGCTTATCGTCTGCTCGAAGGGGTCACGCTTGACGTTCCCGACGAGGGTCCAGTGATAGTTAACGAGAGGCAGGAACCAGCCGGATGCTCCCCCTGGCGCCATCGAGTAATACATCTTCCAGTTCTTGTAGCGCACCGCGGAGGGCGTCGCCCCCGAGAAGTAGAAGAAGACATCACGTGCCGAGTGCTCCGACGTGCCTTCGAGATAGGCGAGCTGGTCGAAGCCGTCGAGCCTAGTCTTCACGATGCCGGGGTACTTGCCCGCCTGAATCTGCTTGTTCAGGTCGTCGCCCTTGGGTCCCCCGGCGATGTCAACAAAGGTGGGCAGCCAGTCGAAGGAGGCAAACATTTCTTTCCTGACGGTGCCCGGCTTGATGTGACCGGGCCAGCGGACGACACATGGAGAGCGGTAGCCGCCTTCCCAGGCCTCGCCTTTCTGACCCTTGAACGGAGTGATGCCACCATCAGGAAAGGAGACTGTCTCGGCGCCGTTATCAGTGGTGAAGACGACGATGGTGTTGTCCAACTGGCCCATCTGTTCCAGCTTCGCCAACACCAGTCCAATGTTGTCGTCCAACTGCTTCATGCCGGCTTCGTTGATACCCCAGTCCTTACCCCCCTGGGTGCCCATCATGTCCAGGTACTTCTGCGGCAGCATGGTAGTGACGTGCATGCGCGCTGGGTTATACCAGACAAAGAAGGGCTTGTTCGTGGTCTTGGGATCGTTGCGGGCGAGGAAGTCGATGACCTTGGCCGAGATTTCCTCGTCCACGGTTTTCGAACGCTCCAGAGTCAACGGGCCCTGGTCCTGGCACGTTTGGTTCTTCTCCGTGCCGTCGGAGGAGTGGCACCAGATAACCGGCCGCGGGGGTGTCAGACAGGTCGCGGTTCTGGGGTCCACAGCGCCGGGAGGATCAGACAGGCCAGGGACTGGCGTATTCTTGCACGGCGGCGCAATGCCTTGCACCGAGACAGTGCTGTTGATGTCGGGGAAGCTCACCTGCTGCATCGCGTCCAGATGGTAGAGGTAGCCCCAGTACTCCTGGAAGCCGTGCGCGGTTGGCAAAGCAGCGGTGTGATCGCCCAGATGGTTCTTGCCGAACTCGCCGGTGGTATAGCCAAGATCACGCAAGAATACCGCCATGGACGGGGTGCCGGGCCGCAGATAGGATGGGCTGCCGGGCAGTTGCGGCGGAATCATGCCTGTGCGCAACGGATACATGCCGGTGAAGAAGGCATTGCGCCCGGAGGTGCAGCTCTGCATGGCGAGATAGTCCATGAAGATTGCGCCCTCATTCCCGATGCGGTCGATGTTGGGGGTTTCCCCGACCATCAACCCGCGGTGATAGATGCTCGGCTGCATCCAGCCGATATCGTCACCCATGATGACCAGGATGTTGGGTTTCTGAGTTGTTTGTGCTGCGCCTGGGGTCACACCGCCCGCCATCACAAAAGCGGAGATGGCAAGCGTTCCCAGTGCCAGTTTTCTAATACTCGTTCCGAAATTCATTTTCCTTCTCCTTCATGTGTATTGCGGGTTTGTTCTCCGTGGACACGAAAAGTACTACCCTATTTGCGCGTTCGTTCACCATCACCTCACGTACCCACTGACCCGGCGCGCGCCCGAGTTTAGCGGTTTGCTCAGTCAGCATTATTGACAGTTCCAAACGCCGCACAACTGTCGCTTGCGACAGGTGCAGCAAGAAATCCTGAGACAAGCTCCGGATAAATGCGCGTGCGAGTGAAGAGTCGCATTGGTAGACATCGCTGCCGGCTGTCAGCGATTGGCAACCAGCGCGGTCCGCAGCCGCTACCAAGTTTGTGCAATTGACGTGAAAGGAGATCCGCATGCCGGGTAGATCAGGCACTGTTCGCGGGGTTTCCTCAGTGGCAGTGAAACGCCGCCCCGCCCCCGCTAAACGTCCTACGAAGGTGGAGACGACTACGAAAGGACGAACGAGAATAAGGTATTTACTCCAACGACCCAATTCACCCGCAAAACCGATAATCAATCTTGCCGCAAACGCGGATGTGGGTCTGCCTTCAACTTAATTCTTAACTGGCAAGTCCGAGTTTTCAGGTGGCCGCAAGGGCCTGTTGACCCTTCTCGATCTAGTCCGCGCTGCCGATGGAATAGATGGTCTTCTTGAGATCCATCAACGGCACAGGGTTATCCGGATGCTGAAGATCCGGATTCATATCATTCGACGCTCCGCCGGGGAAACGTTTGATGTTCGGAAAATCCACGATGGATTTGTCAAACTCCAATATCACCGGCGAGAGCAGCGAAATAACCCAACCATTGTCATAGCCGGCGTAACGGCCCGGTGAGGTGGTTGTGCTGCGCGTTGCCACCGCCCCGTTAAACGTCATGTCGTATTTCTCGTACGGATCCATGGTGAGGTTGTAATACGAGCCGATGGCACCGAGATCCATCGAAGGGCCGAGCCAAGTGTCCTTGGCGGTAAAGAGCATTTTCCAGGCCATGTGGACATCGCCATCGGGTCCGTCGCCGATGTCGGCGCGAACGCCCTGGAAGGTTTCACCGTCAATATAGACCCACGACTTGCGCGCCGAATGTTTGGCCTTGCCCGTGACATAGGCGCTGTTCTCAACGCCGTCGAAGTAGATCGCCTTGCCGAAGTTGTCTTTCCAACCGCCATGCGGCGGCGGGGTAAGGCCTGCCATCTTGGCGGTCGTGGGCCACACGTCCATGTGCGACATCATTTCGTCGTAGCGCACGCCGGCCGGAATCCTACCGGGACTCCACATGATGCCGGGCACTCGGAAACCGCCTTCGAACGGCGAGCCTTTTTCGCCGCGGAACGGCACCGTGCCGGCGTCCGGCCATGCGTCCTGCCACGCGCCATTGTCGGCGGTAATGATGACGATAGTGTCGGGAGCCTCGGCGCGGATGGCATCCATGATCTTGCCGATGTTGTCATCCAGTTCGAGCATCGCATCAGAATAGTTGCCGAGGTGGGATTTACCGATGAACGCCTGGGCCGGAATGTTCGGGTTGTGCATCTTCATGAAATTGACATCCATGAAGAACGGCTTGCCTGAATGAGCATGAGCCTTGATGTATTCGACAGCGGAATTGGCCTGCCGGACGTCGAATTCGTGAAGATAGGCGTAGTCAATACGCGCCACCTTGGTCGCGGGTTTGCCAGTAACGCCTTCCCACTCGTATAGGTTGCAGATCTTCTGGTATTCATCCCAATAGGCTTTGTTAAATTTCGGGAACCAGGGATGGGCGTACCAACTCGTGTCGTCATACGTATAGACGCCCGGATAATAGGCGGCGAATTCCTTCATCTCGTCGAAGCCGTGTTCGATGGGATAGAACTTCGGCTGGTCCCCCAGATGCCATTTGCCGGAGTAGTAGGTCGTGTAGCCGTTCGCCTTAAAGAATTCGGCAATCGTCGGTGTGTCCTTTGTCAGGCCGTTCTCGTCAGCCGGAACCACCACGACTGATAGGGCCGAGCGGATCGGGATGCGTCCGGTCATGAACGAGGCGCGGCCCGCGGTGCAACTCGCCTGGCCGTACCAGCTGGTGAAGACCGCGCCCTCCCTGGCGACGCGATCGACGTTCGGGGTCGGATGGCCGAGGCTCGCGCCCCCACCGTAGGCCCCGAAATCCCCCCATCCAGTGTCGTCGGTCATTAGCATGACAATGTTTGGTTTCGTGTTTTGTGCCGAGCTTGGGGTCGCACCGCCCGCCATCAAGAAGCTGGAGATGGCAAGCACTCCCAGCGTTACCTTTCGTATTCCTGCTCGGAAATCCATGACACACCCTCCTTCTAAGCTGCTTTGTGCGCCCGCTAGGGGGCGTTGCGTTGCTGCTACAAATGTGAAGTTGTGATAAGCTGCATCCCTTCCTTGCCGGCGTCGCCGTCTCGTTTAAAACGACACTTCAAGTCCCGCGATCGGACCCTTCTCTGCGTCAAATTCAACTGCCAATACCGCTAGTTCTGCCCTCGCATTCATTTGCTCTTCTACACACTTCATTCGTTCAGTTTCGCCGGCTGGCCCTGTCTTGCACTACGCATTCGAACTCGCTCACTGTCCAGCCAGACCCTTATTCACCAGAACCTTGACTTCCACGCGCCGGTTTTCGGCTCGGCCCGATGCCGTCTCGTTGGGTGCTGTGGGATCAGCCGTACCCATCGCTCCCGGCGCCACGACGTGCCGAACGGGGACGTTGCAGTCCTGAATCAAGTAGGCAACGACTTCCTGGGCACGCGCCATGCTCAACTTCTGGTTCATGGCGGCATTGCCCGAAGAGTCGGCAAAACCCTTCACGGAAATGATGTAACCAGTCGTGCCCACCGCATCGTGCGCTAGCTTCGAAAGTGCAGCTTTGTCGTTCGCAGAGATTACCGAGCTTCCGACTGCAAAGTTGACACTAATGTCGGCCTTGGTGTCATACTCGCTCAACTCGGAGAAGCGCTTCGTGTTTGCCTGGATTTTCTGCTGATCGGCGTCGATTTGCTCCTGATTGGCAGCAATCTCCTGTTTGTTGGCCGCAGTTTGCACCTGGTTGGCTGCAATTTCCTGCGAATTGGCTTGAGTGGCCTTTTGGTTCGCCGCAATATTCTGCGCGTTGGCGTTGACTGCTTGCTTGGTCGGGGTCAAGCCAGCTTGAATGGCTTGGGACATTTCCAGATCTTCCGAGTCAAAGTTTATGGATTTGGCCGTGACCCTGTTCTGCGCATCGCCGACCCCTTCTACTGTGACCCTGAGACCAGGGACAAGGACAGTGGCTCCCATCTGCTTCTTCCGAGCGCCGAGACCTTTTGGCTGTTGGACCTTGGTGTCGTCGGTGAGAACGACGGTGACGTCTCCGGAACCGCTGCTCACGACCAGAGTCTCTCCGGTTCGTGTAGCAATCACTCCTTTGATCTTGACCTTCTCGCCGTTGGATGCACCGTACGCCAACCCGACCGACAAGCACCACAGCAACACGGGATACGCAATTGTGAATTTCCATGTTCGCAACATATTTCGCATCATATAGAGTTATTCACCTTTCGTTCGTTTACGTGCGGGTTACTCAGCTGGCATTATGGACGGTTCCACGCGTCGCACAACTGTCGCTTGCGACAGGTGCAGCAAGAAATCTTGGGGTCAGCAATCCTCTCGAATGCACGGGGGCGCATTCGAGAGATTGCCGACGACGTTCGAGATAGGTCTATCTATGTAGCGACGGAGAGATAAAAGTATGCCCTCTGACGACTTCGTGAATGGCCGGGACCAGATCGGTTCCCAGATGTCGTTTGGTGACATAGCCACTAGCGCCGGCGGCAAAGGCAGCCGCAACGTAATCGCTTTGTTCGTGAATTGTCAGGAATACGATCTTGGTTCTGCAATTAGCGTCTCGCAGAAGTTCTGTGGCTTGGAGTCCATCCATAACCGGCATCGACATGTCGATCACCAGTACGTCAGGGTCCAGGCGGCAAACAGCGCCAACAGCGTCTTCTCCGTTCTCTGCTGTGCCGACAATCTCAAACTGCGGGTCCAGTTCCCCACGAAGTCTTATGAGAAAGTCCTGGTGATCATCAGCGAGCAACACTCGAATCCTAGTCACCAGAAGCTCCTGCTCGCGGACGAATGAACCGATCATTGGCTGTGAATATACTCTCGGACAATGGTTTGCCTACTGGCACATTCGACAGGTCTTGACGCTGTGCGATTTCCGTGCTCTTACCCGTGCTGCGCGCATGCAATCTCTTCCTGAATTGAGAGGCACGCGAGCGTGGATCGTGGTACCACGCTGGAGTTGCGATTCGACTGAAAACGTTCCGTCCAGTAGTTCTACCCGCTCCTCCATGCTGATGAGACCAAGGCCTCGGCTCTGCTTTGCCGCTTCCGTGTTAAAGCCCACCCCGGAATCCGCAACCGTGAGATGAATCTCACTCGACATTGCCCACAGCCGCACTTCGAAGTGCCGTACTCCACTGTGTTTTGCCGAATTGCGCAGGGCTTCCTGTAGAACTCGAAAGAGGCAAAGAGAAATGTCCGAAGCCAAAGGGCTTGGCAAATCGTGGGTATTGAAGTCAACCTCCACTTTCTGCAGCTCGCCGAACTCTTTGCAGAATAATCGCATAGCCGCCGCCAGGCCCAGATATTCCAGCTTTGAGGAGTGCAATCTGTGCGATAAGGATTGCACATCCGTTGCTATTTCGAAGCTTTGCCTGCGTAGTTCGCCCATGCGGCTGCGAGCTTCAGCGGACAAATCGGCAGAGTTTTGTTGGAGTTCTAACTCGATTGTCAACAAAGCGATGCGCTGACAGATGTCATCGTGAAGCTCTCTAGCGATCCGAGCACGTTCCTGCTCTAACGCCTCAATCAACCTGTGGCTGGTCACAAAAACCCCCTGACGGCAGGATGAACGAGCGAATCATCGAATGCGAATATACTCTGGGAAAGAGGCTTGCCTACTGTCGCAAGCGACAGGTCTGGAAGTTTGAACCTGTGGAAACGGAACTCTCTAAGCGGACGAGATCATACCGCGCGTCATCGCATACTGCACGAGTTCCGAGTTCGTGGTGATTTCTAATTCTTCCATGATCCGGGATTTATGAAATCGGACCGTCCGATGAGTAATTTGCAGGACGTCGGCGACCTGTTGCATGGTGCGCCCCTCTGCAAGCATCTGCAGGACTTCCACTTGCCGGTCCGTGAGGTGCTTGGGGCGAGCCACGGCCCTGGGATCGCGAATGAATGTCTCTTCCATGGCCCGGCGGATCTCCGGACTCACAAACGATATTCCTCTCAGGGCATCATCGATTGCCCGCAACAGCTCCGAAGACTTCGAGTTCTTGAGCACGTAAGCTGAGGCCCCGGCGCGGAGGGCTTCTCCCGCGAATTCGGAGTTGGTGTTCATGGTGAGGTAAATGAGCTTTACGCCAGGCATCATCTTTTTCAGCTCGCGTCCCGCATCTAAGCCGTTCAAGAGCGGCATGGTGATATCCAGCAATACAACGTCCGGTCTGAGTTCAGCGGCGGCTTTCAGTAGAGCACGTCCGTCTCCAACGCAGCCTGCGATTTCGTATTGAGGCTCGAGCAATTTCTCAAATGCGGAGCAGACTAAAGTATGATCGTCAGCCAATAGAATGCGTACGCGTCTCATGCGGTCCTGCTCACTTCCTCCGCGACCCTTTTTGAGGTGGCGGTTTTTGTGCTTATGCTTGCAACCAGCGGTACTCTGGCCCGTATCGTTGTCCCGTGGTTTGTTTTGGAATCGATCGCAAACGTGCCTCTTACCAGGTGTACTCGCTCCTGCATGCTGATGAGTCCTAGTCCTCCGTTTTCCCGAACCTTTTCCACGTTAAAACCCGCGCCAGCATCGCGCACCTCCAAGTCGATCTCACCCGGCCTTCCGTGCAGGTGCACTTCGAAAGAGTCGATGCCGCTATGCTTCGCTGCGTTATGCAAAGCCTCCTGCACAACTCGGAAGAGGCAAAGTGATACGTCTCGAGGCAAAGCCTGCGGCATTCCGGTGTGAGTAAATTCAACGACAATGCCTTGCTGGAGCGAGAACTCGCGGCAGTAGTTCTTTACCGCAGCAGTTAAGCCGAGAAGATCAAGCATCGAGGAGTGAAGCTCGTGCGATAAAGCCTGTACGTCACTAGCGATCCCGGAGCAATGTTCCCAGGCCGTCTCCATTCGGTCTGCCGGTGGCGTTGCACCGTCCGACGCCCCCATCGCATGTTGGATTTCGAGCGAAAGCAGGGTGAGTCGTTGACAGATATCATCGTGAAGCTCTCGTGCGATACGGCTGCGTTCTTTTTCCTGGGCGTCGATGAGTTTGCCGCTCATTTTTTCCAGCGCTTCCTGTGCCAGTTTTTGGTCAGTAACGTCGCTGGCCGAGCCGATAAACCCGGCAAATACCCCATCTCCACCGATTCGCGGTGCCGCGACATCCAGCACCCATCGGTACACTCCATCGCGCCGACGGAGCCGATACTCGTTGGAGAACGACTGGTGACTTTTCAAAGATCGTGTTAGCGCATCGAGTACATTCTTGATGTCATTCTGGTGGACATATTTGGTCCACGTGTCACCATACCCCGCGTTTGGATCCAGCCCCGTAAAGGCGACTCGCCGCTCGTTCAGGTATGTGACTTTGCCTTCTGGGTCGCACATCCAGACCAGCGAAGGCGTCGTATCTGCCATGACTCGGAAGCGTTTTTCGCTTTCCCGAAGGACTGCCTCGGCTTTTCGTTTTCGTGCGCGCTGCCACAGCAATCCAATGATCAACGCAGACTGAATGATAATCGCTACCCCGGCAGCGATGATGTAGTACCGGTAACGCTCCCAGAAGGTGGCCTCACGGTACAAGACCATACTGCCCGCCGGCAGTGCCGACTCCAAGAGGTTCCAGCGGCGAAGCTGCCGCCAATCGACGCGAACCTTGTAGCCAGTTCCGTTCGCCACCGGGATGTCATCGGGCTGTTCACCAGAGAGTACCCGCCTTGCGACTCTCGCGGCCAAGGGGATTTGTGTTTTTTCCCAGTCGGAGTCAACGCCACCGATGCCCCCGTGGTCTAAACAGATCCACGGAAAAATACAGTAGGTCGGTAGGCGTTGTCCGACCCACGCAAGGATGTCATAGGCTCCCATCACCGGTTGAATTGACGCTTGCGGACCCTCCTGAAATAAAACGACGGTTTGGGGCGGGAGTGCGGCGACCCTTTCCAGGAGTTCACCCGTTGGGAGTCCGACCAGATCGATTTCCGTTACCCTGTCTTGATGGCGAACGAGCTCGGCGTGGACCACCGCCAACCAGTACCTCTCGAACTCCGAATTGTTGGTGATGACCGCGATTGTATTGGTATGCGGATGTAGGCGCAAAGCGAGGTCGATCGTGCCCCGGGTGTCCAAATTATCTGTCACGCCGGTTACTCCGGGCCACATCTTCTGCCCCACCGCGATCCGGTTGATGTGAACTCCCCAGAAGACAATGGGCACGCCAGGAAACAATTGGTCACGATGTTTCAGAACGAATTGAAGTGCAGGATATGATTCTGCCATCACCAGGTCCAGCTTCCGCCCGGCGTACGTATGTCGTAAACTCTCGAATACGCCTTCCTCGTAACCTTCGTCGTCGAATCGATGGCCTTCCAAATACTCAACGTAGAAGTTGACCGGCCACTGACTGCCAGCGCGCAAATCGGATTTCACGAGTTCTGCAGTACCAAGACCAGGAACCGAAAAGCTTTCGAAGATCAATACGTTCTTCTCCGTCTCTGACTCTTGGGCGGACGCAGGGCGGAAGAGGATTAAGAATACGAGAACAATCGGAAGGCATCCGTGGGCAGAGAGAGCTCGCAGACCGAGCCACTTGGAGGAGTCAAGCGCGACCGTTGCTTTCCCCATAAGATCTCAACACTCATTCTAGAAATAATGATTTTCGTTGTTCGTCTCAGCGCGTCCGGCCTGACTTGTGACAGGCGTTGCTAGCAATCCAACCGGTTTGCGGAATTTATCTTGCAGATACCGCGAATGCAACTGGCAAAACTAGCAGCTGCTAACGGTTAAAGCTTTGGCACCAAAGCCTCCACTAAAATTTAGTACTGGATCTAATTAGCGTGCTTGCAGACGCCGCCCGGCAAGTTGCTAGAAACAAGCTTGTACCGGGCATCCGGTCTAGAAGCTCATCTTCACTGCCAATTGACCCACTCTCGGATTTACCGATGTGCTGCTAATAATGCCGAATGACGACGACGGGTAAGTTGTATTCGGATTTGAGAACTGCGGATGGTTTAGCGCATTGAAAAACTCGGCGCGGAACTGAAGGCTGCTGCCTTCCCTGGGCCAGGGTACCCTCATCGACCGCGCTACTCCGGCGTCAAGATTGAACTGTCCGGGACCATCCACGATGCCGGTTGCGCTGTCTCCGAATGCCGTTCCAATACCATCGGCGCCGATCACGGGAGGCGTTGTGAAACAGGACGCATTGAAATAGCCTTCCAGCTTGCTTTGTACCGATCCTGCGCGAACCAGATTTGATTTATTACATCCCGCGGCCAGCTGTGCCCTGTCCTCGCTAATGCCAAAAACATTGATAACATTGTTGTATGCGATGGTCAGTGCGGTCCCGGACTGCACCGTAAGTACCTCGGACGTTGACCAGCCTCCAAACAGGGTTCTTGCCACGCGCCCGGATGGCGATGGAAAGGAATACACAGCGCTCAACACAAAGCGGTGCGTTCGATCGAAGCTTGCCCTTCCCCAACGTTGTGCAGGTGAATTTTGATCCCCAAGCGTCAGGGTGTTCCCCGCTGAGGTTCCATTGACGTTATTGCCATCGCTATCTAATGTCTTGGAAAAAGTGTATGACGCCAGCATTTGCAGTCCCTTGCTCAACTGCTTATTCAAGCTGGCCTCCAGGCCGTTGTACCACGAGGTGCCTTTCGATTCGACTAAATCCAGTCCATCCGGCGGGACACCCTCAACGGGAACCCGCTGCCCGATGTTCGCCAGTGTATTTGAAACCACCCCTCGAATGGGATCCGCTGTCGAGGCTGAAAGGGCTTGATTCAGAGAACGGGTTCGCAACAGGTGCGTCCCTCGACTTCCGACGTAGCCAATCTCCAACACCCAATCTTTGGCAAGCTCAACCTGAAAATTCAGTCCGAATTGTTGAATGATCGCCGGACGAAAATCAGGCGATACGGTGGAGATCGCGACATCGCTGGTAGGCGAATATGGGGGAAAATAGGGGAAGAAGCTGGGTGTGGGAAACGGCTTCGGAAACGGCGCGCTAAAGGTGGCTGCAGCATCGGCCAGGCCGATATTCTCATAACCAAATGAAAAAGGGGCTCCAAAAACGCTTTGAAAAAACGCCTGTCCTGTCGGTTGCGAAAAATAGATGCCGTACCCTGCGCGTACCACGAATCTGGATGTCCAACTTAAGGGTTGCCAGGCGAATCCGATTCTCGGAGCCAGTCCGTTTTGACCATTTCCAAAATTTCCGGCATTGTTGCCGGCGCGGATCACGCCAGGGGGCGCAGCATAAGGGTAGTTCGCTGCCACAACGTAGCCAGCCACACTTCCTGACGCAGGCGGGTTCGGATCGGCATCGTTAATGTCAAAGCTCGAGCTGCGGCCAAGGTTATCGCCGTACTGACCAATTCTTTCATATCGCAAGCCAAGATCGAGAGTTAACCCTTTGGTTGCTCGAACATGATCCGCCGCGAACAACGATCCATTCCAACTCCGGTATTCACGATCCAGCAATCCAAAGTCGTCGATGGACGCAAAGACATTGCTGAAGAGATTTGTCCCATTCTGCTCCGCATTCAGTCCAAGCAAGAAATCGGGCCAGCTAAGAAAATCAACCAGGGTTCCTAATCCGACGATGTTCACATCATCATGAATTCGCGACAGAGTTCCACCCATCTGCATCAAATGCCGCGAATGTGAGTAGGTGAGGGTATCCGAAACGAAGAAACGCTTTTGATTGAAGTTGCGGGGAAATGCGCTCGCCAGATTGATCGAGCCGACGATCCCGAGGCTTGGCAACCCGTTCTCGTTATTCATGCTGCCAGCTGCAACCCCGAGATCCGACCATTGGAATGGCGCCTGAGCCGAACTGGAACCGAACGTGTTGGTATACCCGAACCGAAGTTGGTTCAGTAGTTGCGGCTTCATGAGCCGAACCCAGGACACCGAGAACAAGCGGAAGCGATTATCAATTTCGCTGGGGAAGCCGGAAATATTGCCGGTGCCGTTCAGACCGTTACCGGGGAACGTGACATTCATCGTGCCGTCGGACCACATGAATCGCGTTGCCAGACTCGAGCCCTGCGGCAGGTTAGCGTCAAGGTTGGCGAGGACCTGGTCTGCGTTGTAGTGACAAGGAGTGCTAATCGTGCTGAGTCCCTGACTGGCAAGAGGAAGCGATGTATTGATCACCTGCGGAGTTGGAATCAGATAGGAGCCGTCAGGCAATTTGAAGTTCAGAATTTCCAGCGCCACAGGATTGATATTCGATCCGTCGGGCCGCACCGCGACACCGCCAAACGCTCCACTCATTCCGCCAAACAATGCCCCAAGTGCCTGCGGGGAGCGATCGTTGGTTAGCGGAGGCATGACAACGGTCCCGGAGCATGCGATCCGTGCCTGATCTGCTGCCAGGCCGTTAATTTGCCTCGTTCCCTGATAGGAGCCGAAGTAATAAAGCCGGTTAGGAACAATTGGCCCGCCAATTGTGCCGCCAAACTGGTTCTGTTTCAGATCGGGGCGCGTCAGGCCGGCGCGATCACGAAAGAAATCATTGGCGTTGAGGAAATTATTGCGGAAAAATTCGAATACGTTTCCGTGAATGTTGTTTGTGCCTGACTTGGTGACGAGGCTGATGTTGGCTCCAGCGTGTTCTCCGAACGAAGCGTTGTACAACCCGGTCTGGACTTTGAATTCTTCAATTGAATCTGGGCTGGGGATTGGAACTCCACCGCTCGCAATATTACTGGCTTGCAGATCGGTAACCGGAACCCCATCGAATTCATAACTGTTGTCATAAGACCGCGATCCATGGACGAAAATTCCATCGTTGCCGGGATCGATTTGCGCCAGCCCGCTGCCGCCAGGACCTAGCTCCCCAGCGTTGTTCACACCGGTCAAAACCCCGGGTGAGAGGTCGACAATCTGAGTGAAGTTTCGCGACGCCAGCGGTAATGCCTGAATCATGTGGTCATCGACCACGCGCCCGAGAGCTACCGAGTCGGCCTGTACCTCGGGAACATTGGCGTGCACTTCTATGGTTTCACTCTTTCCCGCCACCTTCATCGTAAGGAACAGGCGAATGCTCTCAGTCACGGGAACTTGCACCGAGGTCAGTTGCGATTCGGAATAACCTTCTTTCGCAACCTTCACCTGATACGTCCCTGGCGGCAGAAGCGGCAAAACAAAGAGGCCTTCGTCATCGCTGAGGGTTGAGCGACTCACGGCCATCTCTCGATTCTTTACTTCAACTGAGGCCTGAGCAATTCCTTTTCCGGAAGGATCCAATACTTCGCCCATCAGGGCGCCGGTCGATGCCGTTTGGCCCCAGCTGGGTGCATGTAGACCAAAGAATATGCAGAACAGCGTTCGAAGGAGAGTTAAGAGAATTGGGAGAGAACGAATGTCACTCCACCCGGTCGGATGTCGAATCCTGGTCCCAACAGTGCCTCTGTTAGGACGATTGCACACGATCACCTCGCTCATGTGCTCTCCGAATGTGCAAGAAGAGTTCAATGCGATCTCAAAACCTGTCAATCACGAAATCTGCGGCGGACTTGTTCGGCACCCGCGCGGGTTCATGAAGAACAACTACCTCAACCGCGCCACAGCCGGGAATCTGCGGCAAGTCGAAGGATGAAGCGTTCTACTATGCCTTCACAAAGACGCCGGGCGGCGGCGATCTGAACGGCGCGAAAGGCAACTCCCTGCACTTCGACAAAAGAAATTCCCGGCGTGCATGCTTTCTGGTCGGTGACGCTCTACGACGGCAGACCGGCGCCTCAGCAGCAGTGGACTGCGACAATAGGCAGCAGGCAACAGGATGAGAAGGAGTTTCGACATTCCCCAGTCTCCGCGTCGCCGTTGGCCATGCGGTTCCATGGGGAACTGACCCAGCCCACGAAACCGTGCCGACGTGACCCGGTGATCTAGGTGTAGGGGCAAACGATACCTCAAAGAACTGGCAGCGCCCTGGCCAGTGACTGAGTCTTCCGGCACACTACGGCAGAGGCATCGTAAGGATGGAAGACACAGAGGTGAACTGATCAATTAACCAGTACTCTGTGAAAAATCTACTAGTTAGTTCTAATCCGCAAGAATTCGCTTGCGACAGACATGAAAGAGACGGTTCAAGAAATCCTCCGATATTACTTATCGGACGTGCCGCTTCTATAAGTTCCGGACTATCAAGTCGAAGAACGTTGGGATTGGAGTCGCGACAAATCGCCGCAAGACCTGTCGCATCCGACAGTAGACACTCTTTTGTCCTTGAGTAATATTCCCACTTACGGAGGATCAACATCATGAAAAACTTCTGCAAGCTAGCTGTCATGACCGGATTGACGTTTCTGTTATTCGGGATGCCTGCCGTGGCGCAGATTGCGAACGGCGTTGATTTCACAACCTCATTTCCGTTTTACGCGGGTAACGCTAAGATGCCGGCCGGCGCTTACACGATCACCCAATCCGCGGACCAAGATAATACAGTGTTGCTGATCCAAAGCAAAGATGGATCGCACACTGCGTTCCTCGACATCGCACCGACCCAGGCGGCGAACCCCCACGCCCAAACAGATATAAGCTTCAAGAAGTACGGCACAACTGAATACCTCAGCCAGGTTTGGGTTGGGGGCCAGAGTTATGGGATGCAGATCCTTCCTACGAAAGCCGAACAGAAGGCGGCCTCGAACGCGGCGGCTGAACAGCATTCGGTATCTGCCAAGGCACGCTGAAAACGTTGTGCGAGGCTATCGCGGAACGTGTCAGTCGCTTGGCGGTATGCCTGGATGGGCAGGCCGAATAACGTCACATTTCCGAAGACCAGTGTTGCAACCGTGAAAGGAGTCCGACGGCAATGAGGAAGTTCTCTGGCAATCCAGGTACGTTCGCGAGCCCATGGCCCGGATTTTGCGACGCAACTGACATTGTTACCAGTATGCATGGAAGTGCCCTCGTCCCAACATCGAGTATGCTTCAGACCCACTCCGCCACCGGGCAAACCATCTCGCGCTACCGTGTCCTTGAGGAACTGGGAAGCGGTGGTATGGGTGTTGTCTATAAAGCCGAGGACCAAGATCTCGGCCGCTTTGTCGCTTTAAAGTTCCTGCCTGACAACGCAGCCCGGAACCCCATTGCCATGGAGCGATTTCGCCGCGAAGCGCGTGGAGCTTCTGCGCTCAATCATCCAAACATTTGCACCATCTACGAAATTGGGAGACACGAGGATCAGGCATTCATCGCCATGGAGTACCTGGATGGCGTGACGCTGAAATACCTGATAGCCGCGGGCACACTGGATACCGAGCGCGTTGTCGCCATTGCCACCGAGGTTGCTGATGCGCTCGACGCTGCGCACAGCGAAGGCATCATTCATCGTGACATCAAACCCGCCAACATTTTCATCACGAAGCGGGGGCACAGCAAGATTCTCGATTTCGGCCTGGCGAAAAGTATCGTTCCAGAGGATGTTGCAAGTCAGAGTCGCAGCGCAACCGACGCAGTCTCTGTCATACGTCCCCGAAGAACATCTCACCAGCCCCGGGATAGCTCTGGGAACCGTGGCGTACATGTCTCCCGAGCAAGTACGGGCTAGAGCACTGGACGGTCGCACGGATCTGTTTTCTTTCGGTATCGTTCTGTACGAGATGGCAACGGGGAAGTTGCCCTTTCAAGGAGCGAGTTCGGGTCTCATCACCGAAGCCATCCTCAACCGCAATCCGGTAGCTCCGACACGAGTCAATCCCGACATCCCCCCGGCGCTGCAAGAGGTGATTCACAGAGCTTTAGAGAAGGATAGAAACCTGCGTTATCAGAGTGCGGCCGATATGCGGGCTGAGCTGCAACGCCTAAAGCGAAATACGGAGTCGGGTCGGAGGGTTGCAGAACAAGGAACAGAATCGGTCCCGGCCCCAACCACGGGTCGTTTGTCCTCGACCGCCAAGCGGACAGCAGGGGCTTCCTCTGTGCAAAACGCTGTCCTCCGCCCCCAGCGAGTCTCCAAAATCATCGACTCGCTCGCAGTTTTGCCCTTCGAAAATGCGAATGGCGATCCTGAGCACGAATACCTCAGTGACGGGATTACTGGCAGCCTCATCAACATTCTGGCGACACTTCCGAAGTTGCGGGTGATGGCGCAGAGCACCGTGTTTCGATATAAGGGCCGGGAAATCGATCCGCAAGCCATCGGTCGTGAGCTTAATGTGCGCGCTGTGCTCACTGGCAGAATGACGCAGAGCGGTGGCTCTTTGCGCATCGGCACCGAATTAGTCGATGTAGCCACAGGTGCTCAACTATGGGGCGCGCAATACGATCGAAAGCCTGGCGACATCTTCGTTGTCCAAGACGAGATTTCGAACGAAATATCAGAAAAATTACGGTTGCAGTTGACCCGCGCAGAAAAGAAGCGACTAACAAAACGTCACACGGAGAATGACGAGGCGTACCGGCTTTACCTAAAAGGTCGTCACCACTGGAACCGGTGGACCGAAGAAGGTTTCTACAAGGCGATCGAGTACTTTCAGCAGGCAGTCGAGAAGGACCCCAGCTACGCCCTCGCCTACACGGGTTTGGCCGATTCCTACGTGCTGCTGGGATGGAACAGCTATCTGCCGCCGAAGGAAGCGTTTCCTAAAGGCAAAGCAGCAGCGAAGATGGCCCTGCAGCTCGACCCGGATCTGGCCGAAGCCCACACTCCGCTGGCGGCCCTGCTGTGGCTTCACGATTGGCAGTGGGAAGAGGCCGAGAGAGAATTCAAGCGCAGCCTCGAACTGAGTCCAGCCTACCCAACTGCCAACCACTGGTATGCCGAGTACGTGATGACCATGGGGCGACACGGAGAAGCCTTGGCCAGGATGCAAAAAGGGCAGGAACTCGATCCCTTGTCGCTCATCATCAACGTCGCAGTCGGATGGGCCTTCTACCTCGGTCGTCGGTACGACGAAGCCATCGAACAACTCCGGCGAACTATCGAATTGGACCCAAACTACCCCGTCACGTACTGGATTCTCGGCCTGGTGCTCAGGAAAACGGGTTGCTACGAACTGGCGATCGCTGAAGGTGAGAAGGGGGTGAACCTGTCAAGCGGCAGTCCTTTGATGCGCGCCGCGCTTGCGCACACTTTGGGCTCGGCTGGTAGGACAACGGAAGCATTACAGACAGCTCGATGATCTGACAAGACTAGCAAAGCGAAAGTATGTCGCCCCCTACTTCTTCGCTGGAATCCACATCGGCTTGGGAGAAAACGACCGCGCGATTGAATACTTGGAGAAATGCTACGAAGAGCACTCCCACTGGCTTATCTATCTTCATATAGATCCCAGCATGGACGGCTTGCGGGACGACTCGCGTTTCCAGAACCTGTTGCGGCGGGTGGGCCTTCCCGCACTGATGAGCGCAACCACAACCTGAAGGAACCGAGGATGGTGTGCGAAGCTGCGGTATCTGCCGGCAGCGGAGAATAGTCCTTTCAAGTCGGCCACTTCACCGATGATTGGCTGCATCTTCGTGCACTTTGCAGCCACTTCTGTAAGCTAACTCTTAATCAATACATCTAACGAGCGCCACCATACTACCCAGCATGGATGGATCGTGCTACGACACTAAATTGTCGTAGCACGACTGCACGGCAGGACGGTTGTGCGGAAGGCCTGGGGCGTGGCCACGGCGTGCTGACGCTGGCGTTTGCTCTACTCTTGGCTTCCTCATTACTTGGGTCGGCCGCATCTTATACCAGCGCACAATATACGTTTGACGATGGCCGCGTGCTGACGTGCGGGAGTCTTGGCGTCGAGTTTATGTGCTCTCTTATTACTCCTGGTTCACTCTTCATTGTGGCCGACTTTCTAGACCGGTCCCGGCGTCATATGCGTCCTGGGCTTGCTCCGCGCTTCACCGCAGCTTCGCATATTCGCCAGACCTGACCTCATCTCCTCCCGTTTTTCAATCCTGCCCGAGGCGATCTGATCCTGAATCCCCTAGACGTACGTTGTCCTTTCCTTATTGGTCGCCGTCCGATGAAGTGATGCACGAAGCGGAAGCGCTGACGCTGGCAACATCGCTGTTCCCGAACAAGCCACACGAGAACACATTCTTCGTCGAAGGTCCGCGAAAGATCTTCGCACACTTGCTCACGCTGAAACGGTCGAGGAATGCGTGGAACTCGCCCGTTCCTTTACCCCGTTAAGTCAGGCCCAGATGGCTGCCATGGAGGCAAAAGTGGAACCTGTTGCAAAGCAGGCCCTCTTTTTCCGGCTCATGCTTCGCTGAGGATTCGAGAGCACGACTGTGAGAGCCCGGTGAGGGTGCCGTTAGAAAGCGGAATTATGTGATCGAGCAGGAATGAGACGCTTGAAGCAAATATCCCAGACCACACTCCGACGACGATTGTCCATTAGCTGTCCATTGAACGATTCCCTAACGCTTCTTACAAGGCTTTTCGGCCACCCGCGTCTTGTAAGTTGTTGTAATTCCTATTCCCTGTGGGCTCATAACCCAAAGGTCGGTGGCTCAAATCCGGCCCTCGCAACCAACCTCGCTTAATCTTTGCAACCACTTCCGAACCCTCCCCGTACTCAGCCTCAGACCATGGTGAAGTTTTGCCGATTATTGCGATGGATGTTCATGGCTCTGCCGGAGCACTCGGCGACGAATGCCATCGGCCTTCGCGCGGTAAGTCGAGCGCGAAGGTGACAACAATTCAGGGCCTTTGGTGCGCCGCCCGTGGCGCTCTTCATGCCGGTGCTGCTCCCGCAGCGTAATCCACCCAGCAAGCAAGAACAGCACCGCCGCAGCATCCCACGGCATAGGCTGCAGCAACAAACGCGATGCACTTTCCCCATTGAAGAAGGTCTCCTGCAGATAGGGCTTGCGTTTCGCTGCAGTGATTGCTTCGCGGGGTCCCAGAACCAAGCCGGTCCAGCCCTCGTCGCGAGCTCTAGCCGAGAGTTTCATGGGCAGATGCAGATCGTTATCGGCGGAGTCGGAGACCACGTCGGCAACCATCGCCAGCTCGCGTTTCTTTCCCGGCGCGGTCTTATACAGCCACTGCACCGGGACCGCCACGGTGGAGTGGTCGCCCACGAAGGCGCTCTCGAAATAGGCTCCCAGGTGGTAGTGCTGGACCGGTGGATAGGCCAGCCAATACCAGAGTCCCAGAGGCAAGAAAAGCACTCCCGAGTAGGGCAGCAATACTAGCGCAATCAGCCAGGGAAACCTTCGCGGAAACTGCATCGGCCTCATGCTTTTCTACTCCCGGGGTCCTCTGCCTGGGCAAAGAAATCCTGCAGTAGCTTGCGGGCTTTTTGTCGTTTCTGGGCGTCGGCCTGGTCGCGAATCTTCAGCACGGAATCGGGTAACAACTGCTTCCCTTCCGCTCCCGCCAGAGCGGTTGCGTGAAACAGATTCAGCAGGGCATAACGGGTCGCGATCAGCTCGGCCAACAACAGCTCGATCGGGTCCGCTGGCCGCTCACGAGCCGACCGAAGGGCCAGCTCGCGCAACCACTCCGCAAGGGATTTCCCGTCGCGCTCGGCGGCATTTTCGACCTCCTGCAGCTCTTCGGGACTAAGCCGCGTGGCAACGGTTTTGGCACGCAGACCCGGTCGCGCTGTATCGGTTGGAGAAGATGGCGGAATGCGGGGAGCGCTCATGTAGGCCTACGTCGAAAAGGGCCGGCATTCACGCAATTCACGCATCGCGCGCCGCGTCTTCGACGGAAAGTAACAACCACAATCGAATCAGTGTGTTTACACGATCATCGGCTGAGAACGATATTTTGTTTACGAACGTAAACGTTGAAATTCACAAAAACAACTTAGTCGCTGATTCAGAAAGCGTTGACGCACCTAAGAGCCCGGAGAACTTCAGGTATCCCTGCAGTTCCCGTTTGGGGGTGACGTGTCATCCTTCAGCCGCTGCGAAGCAGCGTTTCTCAAAACCCCAACCAAACCTGACCTGTCTGGGTATCCAACCTACGAACAATCAAGCACCCTTTTCAATCGGGACCTGACTATCCAGGAACTGGCGAAACTCTATTAGGAGCTCCGGAGCTGGGGGCAACTTATAGTTCTCACTTCCTGGGCTCATCAGCAGCCCATCTACAAACAGGTCGTGGTCATCACCCTCCTCGGGCTCCACGAGGGCGAACAGCATCGTGGTCTGTTCCCCTTGGAAACGTATGCCCGGCGATCTCGGTACAATTGATAGAGCCAGGCCCGATTTCTTGCCTCTGCGTTACTTCCCCTTTTCCACCGCTTCCACGATCACCAGTAATGACAACACCGCTCCATAGTTCTTTAATCCTACGGATTGTTCCCAGATCTGGGCTCCTTCTTGTAAGCCTTTTTCATACAGCCACGCCGAAGCTGGAACTGGTGCCAGTTGGTCGGGAACGCTTTGCTTCCGATAGTACTGGGCGGCAAAGCTGCTCTCCCTCACTTCACCTTTCCGTATCCAACGCACAAATCCCTCGGACAGCTTCGACCATAGGATCTTTTGGTTCTGGGACCACACCACGGCAGCTCGGTGCGGAGTGAGCGTAATCATCCGTACGGCGGAAGCCGTCAAGGACGTGCCACAAAGCTGGGCGATCGAGCGAATCGACTCCAGCGAAGGCTCGGACTGAACAAACTCGGCCATGAGTCCTCGAGGCATCAGAATCTCGGCGGCGAAGCGGTTGGCTTCGAGTTCGGGGCGATAGAGATCCGCGTCCCAGTTTTCAATCCTTTGCTGCTTGCAAGGGGCGGAGACTTCCTGCTGGCCTGGTAGAACGAAGTGTCCGATTTCGTGGGCCAGGGTGAAGCGTTTGCGGGACTCCTCGCGAATCCGGGAGTTGATGACAATACAGCCACGCCGGGCGTCGCGGATGCGTAAGAGTGCGCCGTCATAGCTTTCGGCCGGCCGATAAAGGACGTCAATGCCAAATTCCTCGGCGATTTCCGTCAACCGATCGCGGCTGTCGAAGCCGAAGCGACGGAGAAACGACTCGCTCACCAGGGCCACCAGGTCCAAGTCCGGATTTGTCTTCTTTACTCTCTCCTTGAGCTCGGATTCCAGCTGGTCGAGTTCCTGCTGATCGGATTTCGCAAGCTGGCTGCTCTTGCGGTAGGCACGGGCGGTTTCGAGATTGGAGGAAAATCGGAGAGGCGACAAGAGCCGGTCGAGCCAATGGTCGGCGATCCCGATGGCGGTGATGGATTGGCTTTCGGATTGGTCTTCAAATTGGCCTTCGGGGCCGTCTGCAGGTCGCGTCGCTTCGATCGCTTGCTGCAGAGCGAGAGGCACAGATCCGCGTGCCACTTGTTCCCGTTTCGCGATTTGGGTGGCGGAGTGATGAAACCGGGCCCTCAGCGCATCCGGATCGATACCCGATTCCTGTAGTTGACGACGTAGTTCATCGTCGTTCGTGGCGTTGTCGTTCGCGAGAGAATCCGCGAGGCGCAGGATGTCTTCGGCGACTGGCTGGTTGTTAGGCTTAGACATGTTCTGCCTCTTCGATTAGACGAGCGTCGGCTAACTTCCTCAATCTGCGTATGACTCGTCTCCTCCGGTTCTCGATTTCAACCACGCTTGTGCTCAGCCTCTTGGCCAGTTCTTGGCTCGAAAAGGCATTGTAGCCCGCCGGCTCTAGCTGCAACCTAAGGATCTCGAGGAGCTCGGGGTCATCTTTGAACTGCTCGACTAGCCAGACCAACCGCTCGCTCTGGAGATGTTCGTCTTCGGGGTTCCCATTGCTGGCGACCCGTTGATCGATGGTGGATTCCGATCGATCCTGACCAGCTGCTCTCTCGTCATCCGGGTAAACGCTCGTCGTGGCGCGTTTCGATCGAACCAGATCGAGAAAGTCGCGTCTGAGTACCTCGCGCAAATATGCCAGGACCCCAGCGGTTGTGGGTGGTCCTTTGGTCGGAGACCAAGTGACGGAGGTGTCGAGAGGGTCGAGGAGTTTCAGCAACGTGGCGCTGGCCAGGTCGGCGGCGCTATCTCCACCGGGCAAGACCACTTGCGCGCGCCCCAGGCATGCCGCGGCGGTGAACAAACTTTGAGCGTGCAGCGCCAGGCGATAGAGCACTTGTTCGAAATCGACTTCGGTACGGAAAGCCTCCGTAGTATTCCTCTTCCCGGGGCGCGCATACCTTAGATTTTCTCCTGCCCATCAGGAGATTTCCACAGAAAAATTTGGGCGGCGCGCAAAAATCAGCCCAGCTCAATCGCAATGAGTACAAAGGATGCCATGATGAGCCTTCGCAAGAACGAACGATGTCCATCCCATAACTCATTTTCCTGCTGCCGCTGGAAGCAGCTTTGGGGCAGCGTGAATTCGCCCCGCCGGTACCGCAGATTGAAGATCCGAGTCACGCTTGTGGGTACCCAGAGATACGCTCACCGGCAGCGATGCGGATTCTCCTCAAGCAGAAAGTTCAGGAGCAAAACGTTTGCTGCGCGATTTGTGCCCGGCAGAATGGAGCAAGGCAATGAACAGAAACTTCACGAAATCCGAATCGACCTTATCCACGGTGCCGATCCCAAGAAACACTTTCGAACCTTTCGTTTCCGCCGATGCAGTAGCCTGTTACGTGGGCATTGAGCGCCGACAAGTGATGCAATTAACCCGCGCTGGAAAACTGCCCGCCTACCCTCTAGATCCGGAGGCCAAGCGCAAAGCCTGGCGGTACAAGCTCAGCGAAGTTGACGCAATGATCTCCGGAAAGTCGTAAGCAGCTCGGCGAGCTGGCCGCTGGTTTGGTCACTCTAGGGACAACTCGGAACTTACTGGTGACGGGGAGGGGTATCCGTTCGTCAAGGGGCAGTCGCGGTCCTGGTGCTGAATTGGAGAGGGCACATAGCACGCTCTCAACTGCAGCCATGGAGGAGGGATAAGGGTTGGCGGAACTAGCTGAGGCTGACACTATGCTTTTGTCGGGTGCGATTCATCCATGTGCTTCGAGCGAACTGGGTGCTTTGGTTTACGAGTGTACCCAGCGTACAATGCCTGTCGGCAGTCCCCGCAGCCAGAAGGGGAAACTCTAATGGCAAAGGGGTGGTTTCGTAGAAAGAAAGGTAAGCTGGTGTACTACTGGTACAACTCGAACGGGGACGAACGTTCGAAGGTTGTGGGGCTGAGCACCATGACTGACGACGAGGGTTGGCTGGAAGTGGGCACGCTAGGGTTGGACAAGCTCGTCAACCAGCCAGACCCGGCGAAGGTGACGTTCGGCGAAGTGCTGCAACACTACCTCGCTTATGGCAAGAAGAAGACGGGCGAAGAAAAGGCTCACTCCAGCAAGCATACGGATGATCGCAACGCACGGCTTCACTTAAGCCACTGGTCGAAGTACGTAGCTATGGACATCGAACCGCTCGAAATTCAAGAGTGGATCGACGGACTTTCCAAAGGGCTGCGTTCCAAACTCAGGAACATGATGTCTGCGGTTTATCGCCACGGACAGAAGTTCCGCATGATCCCACGGACTGAGGAGTCCAATCCCATGAAGTGGGTCAGCGCCACCACGGTCTCGGATTACGAGGCAGTCAGCCTGAGCCCAGAAGAGTCGTTCGCGATACTGGAACGGATCGGCGATCGTCTGGTACGGGTGCTGGTCATTGTGGTAGCAGTCACCGCCACTCGTATCGGGGAAGCTCTCGGACTCATGTGGTCGGATATTGATTGGAAGAAACTGAAGATCAACATCCGACGCGATTGGGTAGATGGCGAACTGGGGCGTCCGAAGTCGAGGGCGTCTAAGGCTCCAGTCGAGATGCACGAGACGCTTGCTGCACTATTGCAGGCGTGGCGTCAACAGACACCGTACAGCAAGGACTCGGACTTTTTGTTCCCGTCGTTCAAGCTGCACGGCAAGCAGCCTCGAATCGGCAGCATGATCGTGCAGGACTACGTCAGACCTGCGGCTGTCGCTGCTGGAGTGATCCCTGAGGATTGCCCGAGATTTGGGTTTCACAACCTGAGGCACGGGCTTTCCACCTTCCTGATCGAGAACGGACACGACCCTGTGGTGGTGCAGCGTATGCTTCGCCAGTCGCATGTTGACATGACGATGCACTACGTCCACAACAGTCACAAGGCAAGGAACGCCCAAGCACAGTTCATCGAGCGTTTCCTGCCGAACGGTGGTACTGTGGCTGATGCGGAAGAGCCGGATAACGAAAAGCGGGTGCCAGTGCGGGTGCAGTGAATTGGCAGTGAAAACGCAAGTGCAGTAGAATGAGAGAACGAGCGGGAGTAACTCAGTGGTAGAGTGCGACCTTGCCAAGGTCGAAGTCGCGGGTTCAAATCCCGTCTCCCGCTCCAGATTTCTTGCTTCCAGTTAGCCCGGTCACCATCTTCTCAAGCAGATTCTAATGACAGGATCCATCGTCCTGAAATTGGCCGCTGGCCGACATGGCCGCCAGAGAGTGCGCGCAGTTCAGGATTTTCTGGAACAGGGGATCGTTATTCAGCGCGTCGGGAGACATGTATTTCGCTGCATCCATGTCCTTGCGAGCTTTCAGAATCTTATCGCTCCACTTTTGCATGTTGTCCAGCTCATCGGTGAGCAGTTGAAGGGCCTGTTGGTCCGAATCGGTTGACGCCGCTACGGACGCCAACCTCAGGCTCTGCACCGCTCGGGCGCGATAGCTCTCGACCCAGTTTGCACTCACCGGGTAGCCATTCTCGATGGCGTTGGCAAGCGCACTTCGCCACTCCCGGATTACAGACATGGTTTCGATGCCTGCGGTCATGAATTCCTTGGAGAATGCGGAATTGGCGGGCGGGCGGGCCGATGGGGGTTTTGCTGGAGCGTTCGCGGCGGAGGCAGGAAGGCTCAACACGATCTGATCGCCATGAAAGCCGAGGCTTCCATTCGCGAGCCGTGCCAGGGCTTCGAGATCGACGAAGGATCGGCCGTTCATCTGCAACACCGAGACTTGTCCGGACTGGCCGTTTATGATGAGCGTCCGGCTCTGCTGAACCGCCTGCGACGCCGCAAACTCAACCAGGAACAGTATCAGCATCAGCAATAATCTCTTTCGCATAGGGATACTCCGGTAAAGAATTTAGTGCAGCCTACACCGCGAGAAGGGATTCTTGAACTGGCAAGACTGATAGTTGTGCGACAATTCGGGCGCATCTGCTCTGTGACTTGTCCCAAATAACCGGCTGCATTCCTGCATCAGGGCACGAACGAGTGCTCCATTTTTGGACGGGTAGACTTTTACGGCGTATCAAGCTAATTTAGGACATAGGGCGCGGTACCCAAGTGGTAAGGGAGAGGTCTGCAAAACCTTTATGCGTCGGTTCGATTCCGACCCGCGCCTCCAGCCTTCTCAATAGCTTAGTCATGCCCGCTGCCTGGGGCTGAAAAGTCACTGTAGCGAAAATTGTAGCGACCCCCCGTCGTTTTTCACTGAATCATACCTGCTGGCGGTTCCTGGTCCGGCAGTAGAGCCTCCATCTGCCGTGCTGCCACAAACCGCTCTAGGCGCTCCACAGCCTGAGTCTGATGTTGTTGGGTCGGGTGGGCATACCGAAGCACCATCTGAATCTTAGAATGGCCCAAGAGGGCGGCCAGCGTCACAAGGTCGATCCCCGCCTCTGCTGCCCGCGTCGCCCAAGTGTGGCGAAGATCGTACAACCGGAAGGGAGCCACCTTGCTATCCCTCACTGCGCGATCGTGGGCGTTGTTCACTTTGGGCACGGGCCGGGCCGGATCCGTCTCGCACGGGAAGAGGTATGGAGTCTCCAGCCCTTCCATACGCCGAATTACTATGCTTCGGGCCACAGTGGTCAGCGGAACCCGCCGCCTTGCAGCCTTTGTCTTTCCGTAGGGATTGAAGAGGAACCCGCCCGCTATGCTTACGTTCTCCGGTTGAACCCTGTAGACCTCTTCGGGCCGCATTTCCGTTTCCAGCATCAGAGTTGCCACGTCCCGCAGGATCGGCGTTGCTACAGCCAGATACCGCGCCTGTTCCTCAAAGCTCAGAACCCGCGTCCGCTCGTTCTGTTCTGGCAGGAAAGCAACACGACTCACAGGATTCGGCAAGAGCAGGCCCGACTTGATTGCATGATTGAAGAGCGCCTTCAGGCAAGCCAGTTCCCTGTTCACCGTCGCGGGCATGATTCGCCGATTGGTACGCTGGCCCTTGGCGGTGGAGCGGCTTGCCTTAAACCGCTCTACATCCTCCGGTGTGATCCTGTCGAGCTGCTGATCCGCGAAGTGCCGCACCAGCGCTGCGCTGCTCACCAAATATCGCCGGAACGTCGCCGGATGCTGCTCGTGCTGCTTCTCTGACCACGACAGGAAAACCCGCGTCGCCGCCTTGAAGCCGGGAGCCTTCTTCCGCTCCGTGATGCCCACCTCACCCTTTGCAAGGGCCGTGCGAAAGGCTGCCTCAATCTGCCGCGCGACACGCGGATTCCCCTGTTTGGTGCTCCGCTGCACATGCTGGCCATCGTGCAGAAAGTGATACCAGTAGATTCGACCGCGCTTGAAGATGGACATTTTCACTTCACCTTTCCCGACAGGTACCGTTGATAGTAATCACGCATGTACTTCCGACGCTTCCGTCTGTAATCTTCCGTTTGTTCGTACAGCTTGTGCCTGCATTTGGCTGAGCACGACTTTCGCTGATTACGGGCGGCGAAAAACCACTTTCCACAGACGCACCTGCGAACCCGATCCAAAAGGTGTTCGTTCGTGAGTCTTATCAACCATTGCACTACGATAGTCTCCGATACCGGATTCCCCCAGGGCAGTGTCTCAAAAGTCCACGCTCCATTCTCGATAGCCAACGTGGAAATCCTCGGATAGTTTTCAAGCCGCTTGTTTAGCTTCTCCAACAATCCGCGGACCGCCCGAGGGTACGGCCAGCCGAATGCCCGCCTAGGTGTACTCTCAATCGCGGCTAGTGTGTTCCGCATCAGACCCATTACCTCAATTACAGGTTCGCGCTCCGCCAAACCGTTCCTTTCGTCGTTGAGCCAGCGAACCACACGCAATGAATCCTGCTCCCCTTGTGATCTCGTTCCTTTTGTTAACTCACGTTTACTTCTCATTATCGTGTGTTAAGAAAGTAATAGATTGTTTCCCGTTAGTCAAGCGAGAATGGGAATGTAACCCCCTGTTTGAGTCTGTTTCTGGATGCGTAGTTTTATAGAGTGTACAGAGGAGGTTCGCAGATGGATAACCTGCTTTCGGTTGAAGAAGCGGCGAAGCGGCTAGGTGGTATCAGCAAATGGACGGTTCACGCATGGTTGAGTCAAGGCAAGCTGCAGCGCACTAAGGTTGGCGGACGCACAATGATCAGGGAAAGCGAATTGGCCAAGGTCATCGAGGACGGCGGGAAATCGCGGTCTCCGCGAGGTTAGCGTCGTGAATGCCCTTAGACGCAATATCACTTCGCCGACCGACCTCGGGGAAGAGCGGTCCCTGCCGGTTGGCACGGTCGTGACTTTCGGAGGCAAGCTCGCTGCCCAGGAATCAAAGTAGCCCACTGGTCGTGCAAGCGCCCCCTTCGTCGGTGGCGGGACCTGTGGACTTGGTGATTACCCAGCCTGATGGCGAAACCGAACTTGTCAGACTGTTATAGGGCGTCGCAGAGGATACCCTTTGTGAACAGGCTTCGGGCGTGGGCTCCGCAGTGGGTCAGTCGTGCGAGGGCGGGTCTCGCGTTTAGGGGAGAGAGGACGGTCGCGTGCGGACGACCGCTGTTTCGCAATGGCCCGCCCCCATCCAATTTCCCGACACTACTGCGGACGCCGGCGAAAGTAAACTGGCGTATTTACGAGTAATCAGCTTTATTTTTCGAGCGGAAAGGTAAGGCGCCAGGGCGGGGATTCTTGCTACGGGGGAGTTTGGCTTGCCGCGTCCGGCAACCGCATGTCCTGACCCGCCCGGCGCACTTTTAGATTACTAGCAGCGATAGTAGGTGTAAAGCGCGGAATCTCCAAGTGAGTAGGTTCCAGGAAACACTGTGTGCGAGGGCGGGTTTTGCTCCCAGGGGAGTGTGCTGCCGCTTCGTCTTCGGCAAACCACACAGTCCTGCCCGCCCGCCGCAATGCTTTGATGCTAGATCGTGCGCTGCCTGTGCGCTCACCAGTATTAGGCTAGTGTAATCATTAAGCTACAGTGAACAACGGTGAATGGGAATGTAGGTCGGTCACAAAGCTCTGGCGTAGAGCGCCGCGCGCCCGTGTGCAGTGTACACACTCTTTCTTCCCTGCTCATGCGCAATGTTCCAGCGCATTGATGCTCCAGCGCAATGATGCTGTACAACGTCGCCACCCAGACAAGCAAAGTTGAGGACAGATGCACCCGCAACGGATGGCCCGTAGCAAAAACCTTCACTGATTCCGACAGCGCACGCACTACCGACCGACCTAAGTTCCAAGCGATGCTCGAGTACTGCGTGACCGTGCAACCGGTGTTCGCCGCCGTTATTCGCCATTGTTCTTGCCTCCGTGCAGAATGATCTTCACCGCGGACCCATCGGTGCCGGTGACTTCCGTTTTATCCGTGAAGAGCTTCAAGTGCTTACCTAGGAGCTCATAGCCTTTGAGCGCCGTAGACCACTGCCCCACCTTTCGGGAGCTCTCCACGATGTCCCTGATCCCTTCGATCACGTAACCTGCAGTGATCTGCAGTGTTTGTGCAAAGCAGCGTTGTCTCTCGATCGATTTCCTCACGAACCTCAATATTCCTTAACAATCGGGAGCCTATCTGTTCCGCGGTCTTCTTGCTGTAACCCGCTGCTTTTGCTGCTCTTGTTGCATTCGAGTCAATGAGGTATTCGGAATGCTTTACTGTAACCCGCTGCAATCGCTGCTCTTGTGGCATTCGAATCAACGAGGTATTCCTTGACGAAGACGTGTTGTCTTTTTGTCAAGGTGGTGGTCACACTTTATAAAACAGCGTGTGAAACCGGTTTGGCTAAAATCCTAGTTCTTATTTCCTGCAGACCAGCATTTAGGCGCGCGTCTAGAAACGGTCAAGGTACGAATTAAGAAGACTGAGACGGAAGAAGTCGCTGCGTTGCCACTCCCATCGAGGACGGCGATCACAATCGCTTCATGGTGCACGTCCATGCCGATAGTACTTGATGTCGCGACTCATTTCCGTTGCCTCCTTGGGGGAAAGATCATTCGTGCCAACGCTTATCTCTCTCTCAAGGTAAAATGCCATTCTCCAGCCGATTTGCCTATGCCTTCCTGTGGTTCTTTCTCACTCGCCCACTTACTCTCTCGCTCGCCGTAGCGCAGCGAAGCCCTGCACAGCGGAGCGGAGGCGGCGCCCATCCACCGACCTCTCCATCGGGGCGCTCTTTGCCTCGAAAATACCAGTTTTCATGGCCTAAGGTGAACTTAGGGTCATGCCGGTTTCATAATGCATTGACCCTAGGGAGTAAGCGACCCTGCCCAAGAGGAGGTGGCAGTGGCGCGTCCGCCGCTTTCCAAATCTAAAGAAGAGATCCAACTGTTTACCGTCGATTCGCTGTCTTCTTTGACAGGAGAGTCGCTTGACGAGGTTTTCTTCGTTTAGACTTAGACTGATGCGATGGCACGCGCTCTCCTCAACACTGGTTTAATCGCCGAGTTGAGCATCAGAACGGCATGAGCACTTCTTTCCGTCTGTGATGCGAGTCACTACTCTATATCCATTCTTATTCCGTATTTGTTGAGTTTATATGCCAAAGCGCTGCGAGAGAGTCCCATCCGGCGGGCAGCTTCGGCCTGTGCTCCCCCGGTGGCCGAGAGTGTTTGCAGGATCAGCTCTTTTTCGGTTCGTTCCAATAGTTCTGTGAGGTCAAAAGAATCCGGAACGGACAACGGTAGTAGCTGGTTTGAAGGCTTGCGTTCCTTTCCATTCGTGGGCGCTGTCTCTGCAGGGCCAACGACAGGCAGATCTTCAATTCCAATGTTGAGGCTGCTGGTCAGAATGTAAGCGCGCTCGATCAGGTTCTTCAGTTCCCGCAGATTTCCTGGAAACTGATATTGCTGCAGTTGTTCCAATGCTTGCGGGCTGATGTGTCTTCGCGGCATCTTGAGTTCGGTCGCGATCTGCCGGCAGAATATCTCGCTTAGACCTGGGATGTCCTCACGCCGATCGCGCAGAGGGGGAAGCTGGATTGGTACCACCGCCAAGCGATAGAAGAGATCTTCCCGGAACAGACCTTCTCGGACGCGTTGCTCGAGATTACGATGAGTGGCAACCAGAACGCGAACGTCCACTTTGCGCGGACGGGTGGACCCGACCCGCAGAAGTTGACCGTCGGTCAGGATGCGCAGGAGCTTGGCTTGTGCGGCCAGAGACATCTCTCCGGCTTCATCGAGGAATAATGTGCCCTCATGCGCGGCTTCAAACAGTCCCTGGTGGCTGTGATCTGCGCCCGTAAACGCGCCTTTTTCGTGCCCGAAGAGTTCGCTTTCGAGCAGTGTTTCGGTGAACGCCGCGCAGTTCATGGCCACAAACGGCTTCGGTGCTCGAGTGCTGTTGCGGTGGATGGCCCTTGCCACCAGTTCCTTGCCGGTGCCGGTTTCTCCGGTGATCAAAACGGTGGCAGGAGTGGGCGCCACGCGAGCGATGCGGTCGCGAACTTCACGGATGGTTTCACTTTCGCCGTAAATCTCAGATGCACCCTCGAGGTGCACCACCCTGTCCTTCAGCAGGACGTTCTCGCGCAGGAGTCGAGTGCGTTCACAGGCGCGGCGCACGGTAGCGCGGACCACTTCGGGCTGGAATGGCTTGGTGAGAAAGTCGAAGGCGCCATGACGCATGCTTTCGACCGCCAGTTCGACACTGGCCACGGCCGTCAGAAAAATGACAGAAATCGCAGGATCAATTTCCTGGGCTGAAGCCATCACGTTCGAGCCTTCACCGTCAGGCATCTTCTGATCGGTAACGACCACATCGAAGTCGTTTGCTGCCAGGCTAAACTGCGCGTCCTGTGCGCCCGTGGCCTCCCAGATCTCATGGTGGTCCTGGCGGAGGTTCGATGCCAGGATGCGTCGCATGCTCGGTTCATCGTCAACGAGGAGAATTCTTCCCATCGGTATCTATTCCTATCTTTTGTTCCGCGCACCGCGAAGCATGGGCAGAATCAGCGAAAAGCAGATTCGTCGCGGACCATTCGTCGCGATTACCAGATCACCGCCGTGCGCCCGAGCGATATTCCGCGCGATGGCTAGGCCAAGCCCGGTGCCTTGCGGCTTGGTGGTGAAGAACGGCTCGAAGATTCGTCCCAGAGCTGGCTGCGGAATAGGATCGCCGGAGTTTTCGATATCGATGCACACCCGATGGTCCAGACTGTGCGCCGTAAGCGTGATGGAGCTGTTGGCCGACGCGGCATCCACTGCATTGAGGACCAGGTCCATCAGCGCCTGCTGCAATTGCCCAGAATCGGCTTCTACCTCGAGTCGGTCCGACACCTTCACTTCGATTTGCAAACCCTTCTGGCTGGCGTGAGCTCGCGAGGCGTCGGTGATGTAATGAAGAGTATCGGCCACCGAAGTGGGCGCCCGATGAGGGGTTCGTGGGCGCGCATAGTCCAGGAACTCGGAGGTCAGGGTGACCAACCTCGCCGCCTCAGCCGACGCGATCTCGAACATCTCCTCCCGTTCCGCTCCGGATAGCTGCTTTGCAGTAGCAATAGAACTGCTAATCATCGCCACTGGATTTCGGATTTCGTGCGCAATCGCGCTGGACAAACGGCCCACTGCTGCCAACCTTTCTTCCTGGAGCAATCGTTCTCGAGTTCGTTCCAGTTCAAGCACGTTATTTGCCAGTCGCGTTTCTTTCTGCCGCAGGTCACGCACCAGCCGCCAAACCACCACTCCAACGATGGCGAACATCAGCGACGTGGTTCCCGCTTCGAAGTATTCCCCGACCTCGAGCGGAGGGTGCTTCTCGAAATAGCGCCAAACCCAAAAAAATAGAGAGAGATCGGCAACCGTAATTACCCCGACAACCGTGCCTAGGTCCAGGCGGAAGGCGGCCTCGAGGACGGGTACCGCCATAAGGACAAAGTACGGGCTGTCTTCGTGGTCGGTCAGCCCCGCCAGAAGAATGGCTAGCGCGAGGTTCACCACGATGGAAGTCCAAGTGAGCCCCACCACCGTGATCGGTCGCAGAGGGCCTCTTAACCCCTGTACCCAGATCAATTCGAGGCTTTTCAAAAGAAAAACAGAAATTATCGCGATCACGAGCGGCTGGGATGGCTTACCCCAGAACGAGGCGAAACGCCAATGCAGGAACAGAAGAACGGCCAACAGCACGAGATTCAAGCCGATAAAAATGGATTCCTGACGCTGAAAGGCAGCCACGTCAGTGGCTAGCGCGGACGCGTCGGGAAACAGTTTCTTCAGCATGAGCAGTCCCTCGTACGCTATCTCAAGGAGGCACAGACTCTTCCTGCAACAGTCTACGGTAATCTGGGCTTGGCTTCGGCGGGCGAGATCACAGATGCATGTGACGCAGATCACAAGTGTCGAGAATTCTTGCAGCCGTAGTTCAGAATTCTTTACGGAAATCGCAGACCATACCTTCCAATTGCTGAGTCGATTCCACACTTACGGCGCGCCATTGCTCCCGGTTTGCACCGTTTTCCCGGGTCTGCAGATACGGTTCTCCCTTCAGAGAACTTTGGCGCCACAATTGCCTCATCGAGAGCCATAGCAGGATCAGGCCGCGACCACGGGTAAACTTCCCCCTGCATCGGATTGCACCCTGCAACGAACTAGGATCAAAAGCTTTGAGGATCGGAGATGCTTGGATGTTGCAGTCGAAGATACTTTTGCTCTGGACCGCGCTGGTTTGTGCAATGGGCCTGCTTCTTAACTCGGCTGGCTGCGTAGGAGCTTCGTCCGGCACGTCGCCAAACTTAGATCCGCCGGGTCCAACTTCGCCGAAAATCCAACACGTAGTTGTGATCTTCCAAGAGAATCGCACGCCCGACAACCTTTTCCATGGATTGTTGAATGCAGACATCGCGAAAAGCGGGCTGAACTCGCTCGGCCAGATGGTTCCCCTGGCACCGATGTCCCTGACAGCCAACTACGACCTGGATCACAACCACGGAGCATTCGTGGCGATGTACGACAGCGGCAAGATGGACGGAGCGGACAAGGTTAGGGTGGGCTGCTTCAAGACGGCAGTTAACTGCCCGCCCCCCAATCCGCAGTTCGTGTATGTCAATCCTTCCGAGGCGAGTCCTTACATTCGGTTGGCCGAACGGTACACCTTCGGTGACCGTATGTTCCAGACCAACCAGGGGCCCAGCTTTCCGGCGCATCAATTTATTATTTCGGGCACTTCCGCGCCGACTGCAATCAGCGATTTGTTCGCATCGGGAAATCCTTTTGGAGTCAAAAACCTCGTCGATACAGGGTGTACGGCTCCCGCAGGTGAAATCGTTCAACTGATTGATCCTGAGGGTAGCGAGTCTTTAACGCAGTATCCGTGCTTCGAGCATCCCACGCTACCGGATTTGTTAGACGAACGCGGAATCAGTTGGCGCTACTACACCCCGTCGGCTGGCTCAATCTGGACGGGACCCAATGCAATCCAGCATCTAAGATCAGGCCCGGCTTGGTCGAATGTCATTCTTCCGCAGACCCAAGTCTTAAACGATATCAGCAACACTGTGCTTCCCGCCGTAATCTGGGTGATCCCATCCGGGCAAGCCTCCGACCATCCTGGGAACAATGGATCCGGCCCGTCCTGGGTCGTGTCGATTGTCAATGCCATCGGCAACAGCCCGTATTGGTCGAATACCGCCATCTTCATTACCTGGGATGACTGGGGAGGGTTCTACGACCACGTTGCGCCTCCGATCTACAACTCCTATGAGTACGGTTTCCGTGTGCCGCTGATCGTAGTATCCCCCTTCGCGAGAGCGCATTATGTCTCTCATGTCACGCATGATTTCGGGAGCATCCTGAAGTTCATTGAAAAGACGTTCAATCTGCCATCGCTCGGATATGCTGATTCTCGCGCCGACGACCTGTCCGACTGCTTCGACTTCAACCAGGCGCCTCCGAGGTTTCAGACGATTGCCGCTCCGCTCAAGGCGCAGTACTTCCTCGACGACCAAACGCCACCGACAGATCCTGATAACGATTGAGCTTGGGTTACAACTGTCAAGAATTCTTGCAGCCGGAGTTCAGAATTCCGCACGGAAATCGCACCGACGCAGCTTCCAACTGCTGGGTCGGTTCCACACTTATGGTGAGCAATTGCCCCGGTTAGCGCCCGTTTCTCCGGTTCTGCAGTCACGTTTTCCCTTTAGAGAACTTTGGCGCAGCAATTGCTTCAGTAAGAAGCATAGCGGGATCGGGCCGTATGCGCGGGTAAACTTTCCCTCTGCATCAGGCCGCCCTGCAATAAACCCAGGATCAAAATCTTTGAGGAGACACGATATGAAGCTGCGCATCACAAATTCCCCCATGCCTATGGTCATCGTTGCTGCGGCCGTGCTGGTTGCCCTGAATGCGTCAGCCTTTGCCGCCAGTGGCACTTGGTCGTTCACCGGCAGCCTGCGCAACGCCCGTGACGGACAGACCGCAACGCTCCTGCCGAACGGCAATGTGGTAGTCGCAGGCGGCGAAAACAACAACGGAGCCATTACTTCCACCGAGGTCTACAGTCCGGTGACCAGTTCCTGGAGCAGATCCGGAAGCCTAAGAACGGCTCGCTCTGGTGCTGGGGCCGTCCTGCTGTCGAGTGACTCCGTGCTAATCGCGGGCGGCTGCATTTCGAATTGCCTCGGTTCGACGACCGTTACCGCGGAACTCTACAATTCCACCAACGGGAGCTGGTCGTCCACCGGTTCGATGGCAACAGCCCGAACCTACTTCAGCATGGTAATGCTGCCGGGGGGCAAGGTGCTGGTGGTTGGAGGATGTACCACGCTCAATTCCAACGGATGCGGAGGCGTCACAGCTGCGGCAGAGGTCTATGATCCTTCCACGGGCAAGTGGAGTTCTACAGGTCCCATGCATGCGGCTCGGGGAAATCTCACGGCTACGCTGCTGCGGAACGGCAAGGTGCTGGTGACCGGCGGTATCAATGCGGCTAACAACCCCTTGGCAACTGCTGAACTCTACAACCCATCTACCGGCAAATGGTCGCTGACGGGCACTCTGAATGTCGCCCGCGACGAGCACACTGCCGTGCTCCTGACCACGGGCAAGGTGCTGGTGGCAGGTGGAGAAAACTCCGCTAGTGTGACCACCAGCAAAACCGAGTTGTATAACCCTTCCACCGGAAAATGGACTTTCACCGGCAATCTGAATACCAGCCGTCTTGAACACACGGTCACGATGTTGATGAACGGCAGTGTGCTGATTGCTGGGGGGAATAACGTCACGGCAAACACGACAACCGTTCTGGCAAGTGCGGAGCTCTACAATCCCACCACTGGGATTTGGACCAAGACGGGGAGCATGAACCAGGCCCGGGTCGGCCATTCGGCCACGTTGCTGATTTCGGGAAAGGTGCTCGCTGCGGCGGGTAGCGGAGCCAACAATGAACTCGGGAGCGCGGAGCTTTACACACCGTAACGATCCACCGGTGACGAAGCACATTACCGGTTTCCATTCGCGTTGACCTGTCTGGCTGGCCGCGCCTCTTGGCGGGCTGGCCAGAACTTTTGTGAAACTATCTTCAACCTCGTTTGCCCGATGTCACATCTTTCTGTGACGCAAATCACATTTGCCGATTCAACCTCAACCTTAGACTAGCTGTCGGTGAGTGTCACTTAACGAATTGTGTTCGAAACGCTTTGGCTGTTCGGAGCGGGACTGGACGCGATGGACCCCTTACGCTTCTCGACTCTGGTGATCGTGCTTTCTTTGGCCTCACTGGCTGCAGCCTATGGCCAAGACAACTACGAGATCCAAGTCTACGGTTCCGAGATGGGGCCGCCGGGCTCTACCATGATGGAACTCCACAGCAACTTCACCGTTCTGGGAAGCACGACGGCGAAGGACGGCGTCAATCCAACCCAGCACTCCATGCACGAGACGCTGGAAGTAACCCACGGTTTTACCGATTGGTTCGAGATCGGCTTCTACGTATTCAGCAGCATTCAACCGAATGGCGGCTGGCAGTGGGCGGGCGACCACATACGCCCACGCCTGACCGTGCCTGAGTCCTGGCACTGGCCGGTTGGACTGAGCCTGGCCCAGGAATTTGGCTATCAGCAGCGGTCATTCTCGGAAGACACGTGGACTTGGGAGATACGTCCGATCATCGACAAGAAAGTAGGGCGCTGGTACATGTCGTTCAATCCTACTTTCGATCGCGCGCTGCACGGTGACGGCGTCAAGAACGGATTCGAGTTCTCTCCGAATGCAAAAGTGAGTTTCGATTTCACGAAAAAGATTGCCGGGGGACTGGAATACTATGGATCCCTGGGGCCAGTCACTGGCTTCAGCCCCTGGACCCAACAGCATCACCAATTCTTTCCTACCATTGATCTAGATGTCTCGCCCAGGTGGGAGATCAATTTCGGAGTGGGTTACGACGCCAGCAACCCCAGCGATCGCCTGATTGTGAAATTCATTCTCGGCCGGCGCTTCCGTTGGGGAGGCGACCGCGAACTCGCCGAGCCTGCCAACAACGAAACTTCCCTACCGAAGAAGAAAAGCCGCTACTAGCGGAGGATCGCCCGATGGACTTTGCCATAGGCAGTCGTGAGGCAGACGATTACTGCTCCGAAACGTTCGGAATCCTGAACAGACCCGGCCAGGCGTTCAAAACTTTTCTGGACACCCAAGCATCAGCTTCGATTTAACTAGCGCGTTTTCACTACGCCCGATCTGGAACACAAGCTGCTAACGAATGAGACAGCGATGCTCGCTACCTCGTGAGGATGGGGCCTCGTCAGATTCGGAAACAAAAATCAAGGAGTCTCAGGAGAAAGTTATGAAGAAATTGCTAGCTCTGCTCTCCCTTGTCCTGATGGCTGGTGTGATGCAAGCCATGGCCTCTGGACTGATTACGAAATTGCAGGCGGAACAGGATGCTCTGAGTGCGGTAGGCGGTGGCACCGTTGATCAGGCTTACCGTCAAAAAGAGATGGGTAAGCTGATTTGGTCGGTGGACATCACCGGAGCGACGAATGAATACGAGATTTGGCTAGACGCGCACACCGGCACGATCCTCAGGGTCATTACACAAGCTTTGTCCCCAAGCAAACTTATCACCCGGCAGCAAGCTGAACAGATTGCTCTGAAAGCGGTCGGTGGTGGCAAGGTTGTACAAGCCCAGCGGGATCAGTGGAAGGGATATCAGATCTGGGAGGTGGCCATCACCCAGCCGGGATGGGAGTACGACGTGTATGTCGATGCGCATGGCGGTGCGGTCCTTAAGATCATCAAGCGTAGGAACGCTGCGAGTCTGAAGTTCATCAGCAGAGCCAAAGCGGAGCAGATCGCTCTGAATGCCGTTGGCGGTGGCACCGTGCTCTTGGTGGTTCTCGAGAAGAACGACAACTCCCCTGACTGGTCCGTGGATGTGCGGGCCACAAACGGTAACGAATATGAGGTCAAGGTCAACGCCCACACGGGAAAGGTGATCGCCATCATTCCTGGCTGATAGATCACGATCCTTTCAGTTTCTCGCCATGCCCCCGGTTGGTCGTCCGTGACTGGCTGGGGGTGCTTTCTCGACTCGCGTGTGGAAGGTGACTCCAAGAGCCGAAGAAGTTCAGCGACGAAGCAGGATCAACGGCACAACCTACGGCGGCGGAGCATTGTGATGAGTGTCACTGACGTATGCGGGTCGGCGGATGTAGAAAATTAGGGTACGTAGGCCCCCACTCCGTTGGAGAATGAAGGGGAACGTTCCAATGAAACCGAATTGTCGGAAATTCCGGTCAACAACAATCGGCGGAACAGCAGGGAGAGCACCCGTACCGGCAAGAGAAAGTCGGGGCGGCAGGAGATCCACCGGGTCGCATCAGGTGAAATCCCGCCGCCCGGGACGACACAATGAGGATGATGGAGCAGGTTCTGTCCCCAACTGTGAAGTGTGGCGAAGAATCCGATCTCTGCGCCCAGATGTTTGGGATCCGCCTCGATAGTGGGACAAGGTCTCGGCAGTGGCTCGGAACAGAATACCGTAGACGAGATCTTTGTTTTGGTAAGCGATGGAAGCCATCACTTCGGGGACCGTGAGGACATGAGTCGGAGCCCGGCAAAACGGACATGCAAACCGAAGAAATCAAGGACGAGAAGACAGTTTCGGTCGCTCTTAGCCCGGCCCAGCCTCCGCTGGGCACCAAGATCATACGTAACGTGATGTTTGGCGGTTTGCGCTACGTCTTTATTGTGCCAATTCCATTCGTCATGACTCCGGTCATACTTCACAAGATTGGAGTAGCAGGGTACGGCACGTGGGCGGTATTCCTTGCGATCAATGGGCTGACATCGCTGGCGGATCTGGGGCTAGTGGGAACGTTGAGCAAGTTTGTTGCCGAGTATTACGCGCGACGGGATTTCCCCGCTTTGGCCAGACTGTTGAACTCGGCGTTGGGTCTGTTCCTGCTACTGGATTTCGTGATCAGTACCGCGCTATGGGGCGCAAGCCCGCTGCTTGTGGGTACGTTGTTTCGCGGCAGCGCATTGCCTAGTACCGAATTAGTTGTCCTGTTGCGTTGTTTCCTGATCGTCATTGCCGCCAACATTCTGACCCAGCTGTTCGCTTCGGTAACCACCGGTTTGCAGCGGCTGGATTTGACCAATATGATCAGTGCGGCAAATGTCCTGCTGAGCGCGTTTTTTGGCGGTCTTCTTCTGCTTCGGGGATGGGGCCTACGCGGGTTGGTGTACGGGTATATCGGTTCCGGAATCCTGACCGTCACCACCTATCTGATCATTGTCCGGGGATTATTACCGTTAATTTCACTGAACCCGTTGCGATTCGACAGGACCGAGGCCAGGAAGATGTTCGATTTTAGCCTTCGTCTATACGTCACGCAGGCGGCGGTCGCAGTGCACAACGGAGTGGAAAAAGTTTTCCTGGCAATGCTAAGCGGCGTGGGTCCGGTGGGGTGGTACGACATCGCGAGTGATATTGCGCTGAAGGTGCGCGGTGGCATTGGACTCATCCTAAGTCCGGTGTTGCCTGCCGCGTCGGAACTGAATGCGCTGGGTGACGAAACGAGAATGAGGGAACTTTACTACCGCACACACAAATATCTGGCTCTTTTCGGCGTGCCAATTGTGTGCTACGTCGCGGCAGTCTCGAATCGCTTTGTGGAACTATGGATTGGGCCTGACCTAAAGATAATCGCCCTACCCCTGAGCGTTCTTGTCGTGGTGAACTTCTTCAATCTTGCGACTGGTCCCGGATTCTTGATTTTTGCAGGGAGCGGATATATGAGACCTGGTATCCAGTCCGCGATCCTGGGAGTCGTCCTCAACGTGGTTTTGAGCCTGGGACTGATTTACAAGTTCGGTTTCGCGGGTGCAGTGCTGGGGACGGCGTCGTCGTTGATTCTTGCGGGGGGGTCTTCATGTCGATGTTTCACCGTCGCACCGGGTATTCGGTTTCCCGAGTATTGCGAGAGGGCTATTTTAAGCCGATTTTGTACTCAGTTCTGGTACTGCCAGTGCTTTTTGCGATTCGTCCGACAAAGGATCTTTCCTGGTTCGGACTTGTTGGGATTGGAGTTGTTTTTGGAACGATTTATTCCATATTCATTCTGCAGAGCCGTTTTTTTGACGAATATGACCGGAGCAAGATCGAGAGTTTTATGCCTGTGGCACGGCACGCAAGGAGGATAAGCCGGATTGCTTAATCGTGTGATGCGGTGGTCTGTCTGGAGGGAAAAGACGTGACTAGCGAAGGTGGGTACGGGGACGCTGTGCATCGAACCAGGAATGCCTTGGGAAAACGGCTACTGCGAAACTTTAATTCGAAGCTGCAGGACGAGCGCCTGAACAGAGAGATCTTCTATTCGCTGAAGGAGGCACAGCTGGTGATCGAGAAGTGGCGGGTGGAATACAACGAGGAGCCCGCACTTGGCACGCCTGGAGAGTAAATCCACCTTCACAGCTCCTGGCTGTGACATAAAAACCCTCTCTCTCCTGGACTAAACAAATCGGCTCGGTCAACGGCGGCAAAGGTCAGCAGTCGGCATGAATATACTGATCACAGGGGGGGGCTGGTTTCATCGGCACGCACTTGGCGCGGCGACTCCTGCGTGAAGGGTGCTCGGTTACGATCCTGGACAATTTCAACCAACAGGTTCACGGCGACACGAGGTCGCTCGCAACAGATATCGCTGGTAATGTGGAATTGCAAGTTGGGGATGTTCGTGATGAGGCGGCCGTAACCCGAGCGCTCAAAGGGCAAGAGGTCGTCGTTCACCTCGCTGCCGAAACCGGCACCGGCCAGTCCATGTACGAGATCCTACCCTATGAGGACGTAAATGTTCGGGGCACAGCGGTTCTGATGCATTGTCTGCTGAATTATCAATCCCACTGCGTTCAAAAAGTCGTTGTTGCGTCGTCGCGGGCCGTTTATGGGGAGGGCAGATACAGATGCTGTCGAGACGGTAACGTCTATCCGAAGGCGCGAAAAGTGGACGACATGCTGGCAGGACGGTTCGAACCTCGCTGTTCTGTTTGTGGTTCCGAATGCGAAGTGGTTCCAACGAATGAAGATTCGCCGCTCCAGCCCTCATCTTTCTACGGTTTAACCAAGGAAACTCAAGAGCAGATGACCTTACTATTCGCCAGAACGTTGAAATTGTGCGGCGTTGCGCTCAGGTATCAGAACGTCTACGGTCCCGGACAATTCTCAAGAAATCCTTACACAGGGATTCTTGCGATCTTTTCAAATCAAGCGAGGCTCAATCAACCAATTAATATATTCGAAGATGGCCTCGAAAGTCGGGATTTCGTCTATGTGGACGATGCCATAGAAGCTACTTGGCGATGCATCATCGCGGACAATATTCAAGCAGAAGCGGTGAACGTTGGTTCAGGAGAACGAGTTGCGGTGAGAGAACTTGTCCAGCAAGTCATGGACTTTTTCGGCAGCCGGTCCCGGGTGGAAATCAGCGGAGCCTTTCGCCAGGGGGATGTCCGTCATAACGTCGCGGATCTGCGGAAAGCTCGTGAACTGATCGGCTTCGAGCCGAAGTGGCGGTTCTGCGAAGGCATAAAGCGCTTTTTCGAGTGGGGCATTTTCCAGGAATCCAAACCAGATCAGTACGACTTCGCGCTCCAAGAAATGCGTCAGCGAGGGTTGTTCCATGGTTGATGCACTGAAGGTCGGCGTGGTCACAGTAACCTATAATAGCCGCCGGGTTCTAGATGGATTTATGTTGAGCCTGCTGCGGCAAACCCATTCCGATTTCATCTTTTACGCTGTGGATAACGCCTCCACCGATGGGACTCTCGATGGGGTCTGCGATTATAAGGACGCGCGCGTACGTGTTATTAGCAACCAGAAGAATCTTGGCGTTGCCGAAGGCAACAATCAGGGAATTAGAGCCGCGCTGGAAGGTGGCTGCGGGTCTGTTTTATTGATTAATAATGACACGGAGTTCGAGCCATCGCTGCTGGAAATTCTTGTACAGGGGCTGAGAGAACACGCGTGCGACATGATCGCTCCTAAGATACTTTTCCATGACAACCGAAAGATGATTTGGTGTGCTGGTGGCGGTTTCAATCGTTCCAAAGGCTGCGTCTGCGTACACTACGGGATCGGTCAAATCGATCACGGCCAATTCGACGTGACGCGGAGGGTAGACCATGCTCCGACTTGTTGTTTGTTGGTTCGAAAGGAAGTGTTCGCGAGGATCGGCCTTATGGACAGCCGGTATTTCGTCTACTTCGATGACGCTGATTTTTGCTTTCTAGCGATGCGGGCAGGCTTGAAGCTCTTTTATCTTCCTTCGGCAAGACTGTTTCACAAAGCCAGTAGTCTCACAGGCGGTCAGGACTCTGATTTCAGTGTGAGGTACTGCACGCGCAACTACGTTTACTTTACGCTGAAGAATCTCGGGCTGTGGCGAGGATTGTATTACTTGCCTGCGTATCAGCTTCGTCTTGTGATGAAATTAGCTTTCCGAAGAATTGGCGTAGCCAGATTTCTCCTGCACCAAAAGGCGTTCGTAGAAGGCGTACAGGTTTGGCGGCATACACCCGCACAATGAAGTTCCGCGTTAAAGAATGTAGAGTTCACTTGGCGCTGGGTGGCGCATTCTGCGCGTGGCTGGTGAAGCGGAAGCGGGCGCTGCCGGAGGGCAACCCGCCAGGAATAGCCAGCCGGAAACTCATCGTTCCGATGAGGCCGGGGCGATCCAGTACGGGTCGTCCCGGCATAGGTGGCGAGTACATCGGACGATAGATTTCCCCATGCCTCAGAAAACTCATATCGCAAGCTGACGCACCGCCTCGGGGCCGTGTTGGGCAAGCAGACCGCGCTCGAACTCCGCTGGAGGCAGATAACCGAGCGCCGAGTGCAGGCGTTTCTGGTTATAGACCTTTTCGAGAAACGTGCCGATGGAGGCGCGGACCCCCTGCGCCGCTCTTCGCCGTTCGTTGGCTTCCCAAATGGCTATCAAGCCCTCCACGCTCCACAGTGGATCTGTCACCAGCAGTCATCCCCGGACTTATGCGAAGTGTACGATGAACCTTGATGAAATTGTACTGGGGGAGCGATGACGTGGCGTTAGTCTCGTCTTTACGGCCCCCAACTAGTGGATTAGACTCTGTGGCATCAAATCTCAAAGGAGGTAATGGTGCTATGAAGCAAGCCATTCGGTTCGCAATTGCAGTATCCTGCCTCTCCTTGTTGTCGGTCGCCACCACAGTCGCACAAGACCAATACACCGAGGGAGGAGTCACCCGTGTCACATTGGTCCAAATATTGCCCGGACATTTCAACGCGTTCATGGACGATCTGAAAACTAACATCAAACCGATCTGGGATTCGGAAAAAAAGACGGGGCTGATTGAAAACTACAACATCTTTCTGAACACCACGAAAGCCAATCCAGATGACTGGGACATTGGTTTCACCCTCAGCTATAAGAACTTCGCCTCCCTCGACGGTCTAGCACAGAAAGTTCTTGATCTCCGTATGAAACAGTATGGTGACAAGAGCAAAGAACAGCAGGTAATCGACAAGCGCGTACAAAATGGACGCGTCGTCGCCAGCATCCTTACCCGTGATATTACGTTGAAGTAGGTGGACAATGACCTTGGGCGGCGTTTCCCGTTCTCAACACCCGAGTTACGATCCGTCGCCCAACTGTTTCCCATTCCTCAACCAAACCGGCGCGACTCTTTGAGTCGTGATTTTCGCCGCCATCTACTGAGTGGTCACAAAATCCTTCGCCAACTTTCTGGCATTTTCACTAGCGAATGTGAACGCATCCAAACGGCTCTAAAGTGTTGATTTGTCGTGAAACCAATCCTTGGGCGCAGGGGTTCGGAGGAAGAGTTCAAGATGGCCAAGGAAAGCTGCGCTTCACACCTCTTGTACCCGGAGGAAATACCGGGGACCCTGCGAAGTAGTTAGCAGAAATGGGGAGTAATCGAGGAGAGGCAAGGAAGTTCTAAATCACTGATTCTGCATCACCCGCAGTAATTGGCAGTTGTGCCCATAAGTGGCTCCCTCCCTACTGTTAACCGGAGGGTTGTAGGTTCGAGTCCTACCTGAGGAGCCATTCTTTTTCATGCATTTAGTTAATCTGCTGCTCTTTCACCTCAACGATACCCGGGGGATTTACCGGGGACTCGGTCCGAATTTCGGACCTGCTGATGCTCTCGACGGCGCTGCGGAGATCGTCCACCGCAAAGTGTCCGTAACGTGCTGCCATGCGAACCATGGTGCATCGGTGCCTCTTCCATCTCCAGTCCCAAGGCTACCTTCCAGCGCCCTATCGACAAGTGCGCCGGCGCGGAACCTTGGCGTGAGGCGATGAAATTTCATAACCCAGACTCGCCAAAATCAGTTCTTTGGAGCAGTCAACCTGCCGGCACGTATGGTTGCAATCTTGGCCGGAATTAGGAAAGGATGTTCAGTCAGCCCATGAATAAATCGTTCGATTGCATCCAGCATGTCGTTGGTAAACTCCGGGTATCGGTACTTTAGAAGTCCATTGAGCAGCATCAGAATATTGCTCAGACCAAACACTTTCGCATCTGGCAGGTCACGTTTGGCTTTCTGCAGTGCCTCATCAAACGAGCCGATTTTCCACAGCACGCAGACAATGAAGTACGAAACGCTAAGGTATCCCTTCTTTTCGCTTAGCCGCTCAAGGAGAGCAGCCTTGAAGCGCTCGCGTTCCTCATCAGAGTCCAGTCCTTTATGAAACCCAACCAGGGCTTCCAAATTATCAGACTTGAGACTGGCGACTTCCGGGTCGGACACAATCAACTGGTTAGTGGGTGAATTCGGTATCCACGAATCGCTGCCGATACCGGTCATAGCACGCCCCTGATAAACAATGTGAACGCTACCGAGACCTCCCACTCGCCGCCCGCACATTTCATACCGGCCAAGTTCAGCCTTCAGTACTGACACAATTTCTTTTTCTACCGGATCGCTAATCTGGTACGGAAATTCCTCGTGCTCCTTGGGACGGGCTGGGGCTAAGGCCTGCATCGATTTAAATTCAACTGCCTTAAGAATATGAACGTTTCCGAACTGGTCAAAGAATCGAATCGATTTGGCCGTGAACGGTTTGCTTGCCTCGACGACCGGCGGATAAACCCAAAAGTCACAACTGATATCTCTGGTTTCGTTTGGGGCGATGTCATACATGCCATACATGTTTTCATTAAGGCTGCGAGAGACCGACACGGAACCAGACACCCGCTTTCGAGCGAGAAATCCGTACCGCAGTTCGACCTGTGGAATACGTACAGGCACGGATGCGACGTTCGTCACAAACATCCGTGCAACAATCTGCATTGTCGGATCGTCTCCCATTCTCCCCATAGCCCACCAGCAAGCTCCCTCCGCTTTGGGGGCCAATTGAAGCGTCTTCTTGGGAGCGGAGAATCCTTCATGCGTTCTTCGTTTCTGAATTTCATCCACTAGCCAGAATATGAATTTCACGGTCCCAGCGATCACGCCACCCGCGGTTACAAGAACACCTATCCATGCCGCAATCGTTTTCGGACGAGAGTCATGCTAGATACTGATCCTCTACACTTCATCCAGGCTAACGTCATCCTCGCACCGATCATAAAGCCCGGTTGTGAGTGACGACTCATGCGTAGCGATTTGCTGGGCGATTTCGAGCTTGCCACCGTTTTTCAGATACGCCGTAATCCCCGTTGCCCGGAACGTGTGATTCCCAATCTTAGTCCCGCCGGTTCTGTGGCGACAGACTGTGCGTCGCCTGCGTTCCGTGTCCGAAGAAGTACCCAAGGATTCGGCTTTCAGGCTAGCGCTAAACCGTGCCTGAGTAGAAGGCACACAACAACTCAGGCCCGGAGGAATTTCTTGAAACTTGTGCGTAGGCAATACACGCTCAGGGCGCCGGTGCAGGGCGCTCGCAGGAACCCTCACGAGTGTAAGTGATCGCGGCGGGACACTGTAGCGGAAATTGTAGCGAGTGCCTGCCTAGCTGGGTTTGCAGGCATTGTACAGACTGGACTCTAAGTTCCTGAATTTATGAGCAGATCGAATCGGGCACAAACCCGTGCAAACTCGCCCGCGAGGTCTGCGAAACCTTTATGCGTCGGTTCGATTCCGACCCGCGCCTCCAATCTTTCGTCGGCGTTACTTCCGCTTGCAGTGGGCGGATTTAGCAGTGTCCCCAAAGAGTTCCTGCGGATTTCTCACGCAGTCTTCAAGAAGAAAGACGTCTTGCCTACTCAGAGGCGATGGAGTTGTCTCGTAGCCTGTGTGAAAGTTGGACGGCGCAAAAAACCGGCCCCGCCCCGCCCCTCCCCAAACTGTATGGGAAGAAACGCGCAGGCCGGCCGACCGCAATGAAATGTGAGTCACTTGGCGCTCACGTCAAAGCCGAGCGACAGGTTTACTCTACTGTCCTAACACAGCATAGGCGGGTAGCGGGTCGCCGCTCATACCTGCCACCCACTTCCCGTTGTTCGTCGTGCCGCAGAACTCGGACGGTCCCTTACAATAGGAGGCAATCGGGTGCGATCTCATATCGGTGCTGTTGAAGGCCCAGCTACCTTCGAAAACGTCCTTGGTAGTGGTGGTGGCGGCGATCCAATATTGTGTTCCGCCGGTGACCGGTATGCCGGCCTTGTCCTTACCCACGTCGAGTGTGCAGCATTGTCCGTATGTAGGAGGCGCGGTGATATGGAAGGACTTGAGCGGTTTCCCCGGCACGCCAGCGTTGTCTTCACGGACGCTAAGTTCGAACTCGCTGGGATTTTCGAATGTACCCACCGACGCTTCAATTCTGGTTACAGTGGCATTAGCGGTCGGCGTGAATGGGATGGCCACCCACGTTGTGAAAGGGAATTTATACGATCCCTCTTGGGCAATGGTATTCCCGAAACAGCAGAAGAACGTGCCGAACGGGTAGGTGCTGAGGTTGCCGGCGATGGTTTTGAGACCCGCGTTCGAATTGATGTCCCGTGGCGTAACTGCGGACGGACCTTTGGTTGCAATTGCCATTCTTCCGTTGTTGGTGGTGATGAAATTTTGCTTTGTTCCCAGAGCCAGCGCGGTGACGCCGATGAGCGCCAGCACGGCCAGGCAAAGCAGTATGCGTGCGAGTGGTGAGTTAACCATTATCTATCTCCTCCGTTTTTAAAGTTGAGTTGGCTGAGGTGAACACCGGAATTCGCAACCCCGGGTATTTGTGGCAACGGTAGTAACTCCCACTGGTCCTATCCGGCGCTGTACATCTGCAAACAGCTCGCCTGTGATAAGGGGCAGGAAGATGGCCTTGCAGCAAACCATCTCCGTTCAGATCAAACCAACGGTTGGAAAGTGAGACGGATTTTTTCACTCATGAATGTCAGTGTCAAGGAGAATTCGTTTCTGGAGCGGGATTTCAGTGGTACGATGCAAAACTCTGCGTACGATTTGCAAAGTTGTGCGCGACGCGACCATTTACAAAACATTACAAAAAATTTCCTGATCGCGGTGCTTTCGAGGCAGTGATTATTGTCCGGCCGGAGAAATGAATGCTTCCGGAGGATCGAAAAAACAACGGCGCCAGAAAGCCTGGTCCGAAAGCGTGCCGGCTTTCCATTGCTGGAGACTAGGCAAGGTCGCCGCTATCAGCCCGCCATCCTCGGAATCGAAAATGAGCACCACTCCAACCGCGCTCGTTGGAGTTCGCGTGAGCTCGGCATATTCCTTCTCGAACAGGGATTTTGCGAATTCTAACTTCGCGCGCGAACTAGTGTCCGATGCGCCCAGGTTGGCTCTCTGCACGGTCAGGATCTTGACGGTCTGCCCTCGCAGCGGCTCCCAGGCCCCGGGGAAGGACGCGATTTCTTCGTTCTTTACCTGAAATTGTTCAGTGCTGGGCGGCGCTGGGGCATCTTCAACCTTCGCATCGGATGCGTAGGTGTCCGGCACTTCGAGGCTGGAGCGCCGGATCCATCCGCGGGAGATGCCCGAGATTCGCACGTGAACCCAGTTCGCGTTCAAGTCGAGAATCTCAAACTCATCCTCCGCGGTGGCGAGAAACAATACTTTGGCGCCTTCGACCGGACTTACCAGAACCGGCGTGCTCGACTTTTTGACTGCCACCAGATTCTTTGGGTGCGCCTGGTTGCGGAGAATTTCCTCCAGACCCTTGGCCTCTTTGGTGAGTTCTTCCATGTGCTTGTCAGCCACCGCTTTCTGCGTAGCTAACGAGGTAGCAATATCCGAGTTGACACCATTCCCCAGTTTGAAAGGTGAGTTAGCAGGTGTTGTGGGACGCTTCGAGCTCGCCATCGGGGCCGCTGAAGTTCCGGTATTCGGCATTGGCGCAGAGATATTGGGCACGGACACAGCGGCCTTGTTCCTGGGCTGCGAAGGCGCTGAGACCACGGGAGGGGTTGCGGTCCCGGTTGTCGGAGTTCCAGTTGCCGCGGTTGCACTCCCAGGTGTCGGAGTCCCAGATGATACTTGGCCGCTGAGAGCATCCTGGAGGCGGTCAAGGAGATCGGTCTCGAGGCGACCATTGGAAGGCAGCACCTGGTAGGCGGACCTCGCTGAATCAGGATCCGCGTACCAAGCGGTAATCTTGGCGCTGACTCGCACCAACGCTCCGCCCGAGGGCGTGGAAGTCACTTGTATCGCGCATTGATAAAAGCCGCGCTGGAAGCGGTCCAAGGGACGATCGCCAGGACGCGTGAAACCATCCAGCACCGGCAACCGTCCGGAGGCCGCAGACTGCAGGTCTTTGAGAGCTCTCTCTACCGCAGTCTTCGATTGCACAAACGTTCGCTCGTAGGGAGCACTTTGGGCATGGATCGGGGGAGCCAGTGCGATCGAAAGGGCGAGGCAGCAGAGAAGAAACAATACTCGTGCCGAAACTGTCGTGTGGTGCGTTGGTCTCACGGCAGAGGCTCCAGTTGGTCGCGATGAACCCAACCGTGCTGCCCGTCTTCCGTTTCCACGCCGAACCAGTACGGAGTGGACACGACAATCACAACTTCAGTGCCGGCATCGAGGGGCTTCAAAATCGACGCAGTGTGGAAGGGAGCGGATTTGAGTTGGCCACCCGGGGCTTTAATGACGCGTTCCGCCTGGCGCCGGAGATCCTGGACATGCTGTTCCAAGCTTTGTACGGAATTTTGGGCAGAGGCAAGGGCGAGAGCCTCATTCTCGTCACTCTTGCGTTCGAGTGCCTGCCTGGCTAGTTCTTCCTGCCGGTGTTTTTCGCCCTGCTGCGCCTGACTCTTCTGCAATTCCAAAGCGTCAACGTGATCCTGGATGTCTCTGAACTCGGCGCTTTCCACGCTGCCATCCGAGGGATGAGGGGTGCGGCGAAAATCTTCGACAAAGACCGCGTCGATGCGCAAAATCGTTTTGCCTGCGTCTTTGCTCTGCACGACGTAGCGCACCGCCAGCGTGCCTTCGTCCCTGGTTTCCTTGAAATTTGCGGGCGCCAAAACCTTGGTGCGAACCTTGTAAAAAACCGTGCCCGGTTCTTTCCATTCCGGAAACAACGACGAGGACGTGACGGCATTAGCCTTATCGATGTACTTGTCCTTGTTGTACTCGAAGCTGCCCTGAATGATTCCGTTGTCGACAATGGCCTCGACCGCCTCTATGACCTCGCGCTCCGGCGCCGCGACTTCCGTGGAGAGGCCCGTGCCGAAATCTTCGTGCTTCTTATGGTCACGACTATGAACCGGAGCAACGGCAAAGGTTAGGCAGAAAACCCATAGCAGAGCCAGCTTGCGGCCGAGCACGGCGCAGTGGCTTCGAGCGAGTAGATATCCCCTGGCGGGCGTGGAACTGGAAACTCCTGCGCTTTTATCGATTTTCCGCATGCACTCCAACGGCTGGCCCGTTTCTCTCAGTCTTTCGGCGATCGACTAATGCGATCTCTCGGTTTCTAGCTCTCATACTCTCGCCCCCGGTGGACTGTCAACTTCTCGAATTTCGCGTTCTCGAATGTCGCGACAGCCAAAGTCGCGCCCGTGACAAATTCCTGACAATCTTTTTACAAAATATAGACGAAGTTATCACATTCCATTTTGGAAGCAATGGTACCGTCGCTTTGAATACGTTGATTTGAGGCTCACGAGGCATGGATAGACTAACAAGGCGCAAGGGGCAAGCGACGGGGCGGGTTAAGCTTGGTCTGGCTGGAAGCGGGAACGGAACTCGTCCAAAGCGGACGCGGGATGGTGCCGGTAAGAAACAGGCACTCATTCGGGCTGCCCTAGGATTGTTCGCATCCAAGGGTTATGAACTAACGACGACTCGCGAAATTGCCGCGTCGGCCGGCTGTGCAGAAGGCCTCATTCACCGCTACTTCAACGGCAAGTCTGGCCTGCTCGCCGCCATGATCGAACATCGTGTTTCGAAAGAAGGGTTGGACTTCAGCCAGCAATTGCGGCCAGCTTCCACCCTCGCGGATGAATTTCTGCAACTGGTCGATCGGGAAGTCGAGCGCATGTGGGAAAATCGTGATTTCCTCCGTGTATTCATCCCTCGCGCGATTGTTGATCCTTCCGTGGGAAATGCCATGAATAGGACACTTATTTCAGCGCGGGCCAAAGCGATCTCAGAGCGTCTGAAGCGTTACGAATCTTGTGTCGCCCTGACGCAAGACTCAATCGATGCCCTGGCGCAGGCAGTCGGAATGCTCGGCCTCGTGTTCGGCTTTGTACGGCCTGTGCTGCTCGGGCATGAATTCCCGGGAGCGAAGAAAATGGCGGCCACGGTCGCCAGAATTCTGATAGCCAACCCTGCGGTTTCCTCAGTGATCTGATCCGTTTCCCTGATTCCGAAGATTCGTTTTTCTCATTTTTTCTTGACACTGCTCTAACGAACGTGATAATTAGTGCGTCCACGCGCACTTCACAGGTAGTTTTCGCTGTCTGACTTGTACGTTGTGTCAGGGGGACGAGATGACCGCACCTGCTGTGCTTGTCTTTACCGCAGTACTGCGGAATGGTACCCCTTCGTGTCACCAGGCCAACAAAACCGTTTTCCGCGCGGACTTTAACAGACAAAGTGCTTGTTAGATTCGAAAGAGTACTCAGCGAATTCGAGTGCCGTCCATTGATTCGCCGGTAGTTTTGCCTTTGTGATTTTGCGCTTAGGAGGACTAGATGATTTCGCTCCGGAGAAGTCTTGCGGGTAGCTTGCTACTCCTGATTCTTGTCTTTAGCTGCTTCCAGGATGCTCATGCGTTGCCCGCGTTCGCTCGCAAGTATGGCTTGCGGTGTTCGGCGTGCCACGAATCCTGGCCGATGCTGAATTACTTTGGACAAAAATTCAAAGACAACGGCTATCAGCTTATGAATGATCGGGACGCCCCGATTTGGCAGAATCCCTCCTACTGGCCGGTCACCTTCCGCATCACGCCGATCTGGCACCGGGTGAGCACCGGCAAAGTGGCAGTGGACGAAGGGACCGGTCAAAACAATGGCGTGGCGAGGGTCGAAAGCTCAGGCTTCGACCTGAGCGGACTCGACTTCCACACCGGCGGCACACTGGAAAAGAACTTCTCGTTTTACGTGCTACCTTCCTCCGACAGTACCGCAACTTTTCACTTTGAGACGGTGATGGGCCGCTTAGACAATCTGTTCGGCAGCTCCTGGCTCAACGTAAAGCTGGGCAAATTCGAACTGGACAACCTCCTTTCCGAAAAGCGCATCTTGACGTTGACCGCTAACGGCGGAATTTATCAGACTTATCACTTCATCCCACAAGGTGACAATAATATCTTCGGACAGATCGGAGACAACCAGCTCGGCGTCGAGTATATGGGACACTCGATGGACGACCGGACGCGGGTTTCTGCGGCCCTTATCAGTTCGAGTGACGGGAACGTGGGCCTGATCACTGGGGCGAACTCCTATACCGGATTCTTTACGGCGAGCCAGGCTTTTGACACAGGCAAGCTGGGCGTGCAGCGTATCGGGTTCTACGACATGGTAGGAGAGGCCGCGACGATGTATCGAACTTCTGCCGGAGTGCCCATTCCTGGTTCGGGAATTGGCAACAAGGGATTCAATCGCATTGGATTCGTCGGACAATTCTACTTGGGTCCTCACTTTGACCTTCAAGTCGTGACTCAGCATGGCGCGGATAACGCGTGGTTCGGCCAGGGTTATGGCAACGCAACCGACCCGAGCAACGGGACTCCGGCGAACGACCTTCCGAACGCTACGCCGGGAACGGTTCTTCCCGCGACCGCGCGGGCGCCCAGCTGGAACGGCGCCACCTTCGAAGCCCACTACGTCTACAGTCCGCAGCTGATCTTCATCGGGCGCTTTGAGTTGGAGCGGATGTCACAACAGGGGACTGTCGGGACTGCGTCGAACCTTGGAAATATCACCACTTACACAATCGGCTATCGCTACAATCCCTTTATGACCAGCCGCGCGGGCTTCGCCTGGCACAACGAATACAACTGGCTGCACCAGGATGGTACCGGCCCGCAACCCGGCCAAAACGTGAACTCGAGCGAATTGTTGATCGGCTTTGACTTCGACTTCTAGAAAGGGACAGCAAATGCGTACAAAATCATTCCTGCAGTGTTCGTTGTTGGTGAGCGCGGCTGCTGTTCTCGCGCTTTGTTTGCCGGCGAGGGCTCAGCTCTCAACCGTTCAGCTTGAAACGTGGCTGAATTCACCGGCAGCGACCAGCCACATCGGCAATATCACCGGAAATGCTAAGGCTGCAGCCCAACCTTACCGCAGATACTGCGTTGGTTGCCACGGCGACCTAGGCGACGGTAACGGCGAGAATGCGCAGTGGATTGATCCCCCTATCTATCCCAAGCCGCGTGATTTTCAGCTAGCCATATTCAAATGCCGCTCCACACCGACCGGCACCTTGCCCACGGATGAAGACCTCTATGACACCATCGCCCGTGGCCTTGACCGATCCAACATGCCGATCTGGAACACGTTCACCAAAGATGAACGCGCGAATCTGGTGGCATGGATCAAGCACTTCTCTCCCCGTTGGCAGACCGAAAAGCCGGGAACGCCCATCCAGATTCCTCCCGAGCCGGAAGTAACGCCAGAGCGGGTCAAAGCGGGACAAGAAGTTTACGGAAGAGTGCAATGTTGGAAGTGCCACGGTGTACAGGGAATGGCTAACGGTCCCTCCGCCTCAACCCTCACTGATGATCTTGGGCGGCCTATTTGGGCCTACAACTTCACCGACGGATCTCGACCCAAGTGCGGTAGTACCGACCGCGATATCTACAAAATCTTTATGACTGGCCTGGATGGCACACCGATGCCGTCATTCTCCGATAACATCAAGCCGGATGAGGCGTGGGACTTGGTGTTTTATCTGCGTACGCTGCAACCCCACAACGCGTATAACGCCAAGGAAAAGCAGATCGCCAGGCAGTTGGGATTAAAACCCGTTAGTCCACAATAATCTGAGACCGAGCGAGATCTTGCGTTCACAGGAGAGCGTCAATGAAAAAACAACACTATTCGAAGTTCGCAGCAATACTATCGGGGCTAGTACTCGTCGGCTTCGCGGCTCTAAGCCTCGACCAAAATGTCAGCGCTGCCGCGGAAGGCTCAATCGCCGGGACGGTAAAGCTTGATGGTACTCCTCCGCACATGAAGGGCATTGATATGTCCAAGGACCCTTACTGCGTGAAGCAACACGAGAACAGCCCGGTTACGCTCGAGAACGTCGTGGTTGGAGCAAACGGTGGTTTAGCGAACGTCGTTCTCTATATCTCGGAAGGTCTGACCGGCAATGAGGCTAGCGCAGCGTCTTTAAACGAGCCGGTTTTTGACCAGAAGGGTTGCCAATATATCCCGCACGTCATCGCGATGAATGTCGACCAGAAATTCAAGGTCACCACCAGCGATCAAACGACCCACAATATCCACCCGCTGCCCAACCCGATGACCGGCAATATCCCGTGGAATAAGTCTCAGCCGCCAGGAGCACCGCCCATCGAAACCAGTTGGAAAGCAGTAGAAATGATTTCGGTGAAATGCAACATTCATCCCTGGATGCACGGCTACCACGCTGTGGTCAAGGGCCCCTACGCAACCACCGATAAAGACGGCAATTTTACGATCCACGGTGTCCCCGCAGGCAGCTACACGGTGACCGCCTGGCAAGAGGATCTGGGAACTCAGACAGCGAAGGTGACGGTCGCGGCGGGCAAACCGGCGACCGCTAATTTCTCCTTTAAAGCAAAATGAACAATTATTCATGAAGAGTTCAGTTGGGGTTCGGTTTCTTGAGTTAAGATGGCGTGCCGCTTCAAACGAGGACAGCCGCCGAATGCGGTGGCGGCTGCCTTGAAGAAGCCGTTGCGGCCGGGTGGACAGCCGGCCAGAGGCGAGGCGATATGGCGAAAATTTTTGCAGTGACTATTATCGCGATTGCAATTCTTTCCGCGATTCCCATCCTCCGTCACACCTGGGACCCACCGGCCGATATCTCAACCCATGGCGCTCGAATTGACGAGCAGATGTCGGAGACGATGGCTGAGGCGGGAATCTCGTTCCTGGCTTCGCAGATTCTGTTGGCTTTGTTCATCTGGAAATTTTCCAATACCCGTCCCGGTGACAAGATCAAGACCTTCCCCGGAGGTGCCAAGACCGTGGTTTGGGCCGCATTTCTGCTGGTCGGGACTGAAGTTTTGGCTCTGGGCGTGTTTGGCGTCAAGGCGTGGGCTGATGTCTATCTAATTCCTCCGGCAGCAAACGCTATGCCGGTTCAGGTGCAAGCTGGACAGTTCGCGTTTTACTTTCGTTATCCCGGCCCGGATGGAACGTTCGGTCCACTCCATCCCGACCTGATCAGCGAAGCCAACGCCAACTTCTTTGGTCTGGATACAGCCCACGATCAGGATTCCAAAGACGACATTGTAACAGCGGAGATGGCGATTCCGGTCAACCGGGAGGTTCATTTGCTTATGCACGCGAAGGACGTCGGGCACTCGTTCTACGTTCCAGCCTTGCGCGTGCAGCAGGATTTTGTCCCGGGATTGGATCTTTCGCTGCATTTCACCGCAACCCAGATTGGAAAGTACGAAATTGTCTGCACTCAGCTTTGTGGCTTGGGACACTACAACATGAAGGCATATCTTGAGGTGATGTCCCAGGATGACTACGATAGTTGGCTTAAGAAACAAGCGGCATTGCAATAGATCCCGTCGACACTCGTGTTCCGGGGGATGGGACATCACTTTCGAGGTGAGCATATGCACGATATGTCTGCACACGCGGCAGAACACCACGCGCCGACCAGCTTTATCCGTCAGCACGTTTTCAGTCTCGACCACAAAGTGATCGGCAAGCAGTATTACGGCTTGGCCCTGGTGGCCGTACTGGTTGGAATGGTGCTTTCCTGGCTGATGCGCATTCACTTAGCCTGGACAAACTATCCCATCCCAGGTCTACATTTGCTTTCCGCGAACGGTGCGCCCGGTAATGTAATGACGCCCGAGTATTACCTGCAACTGATGACCATGCACGCGACGATCATGGTCTTTTTCGTTCTGACCACGGCGCCCTTCGCTGCCTTCGGCAACTATTTCCTACCTATCCAAGTGGGCGCGGAGGACATGCCGTTTCCGCACTTCAACATGATGTCATTCTGGGTCACGTTCGTCGGCTTCCTGGTTCTGATGTCGTCGTTCTTCGTAAGCGACGGGCCCACGCTTGGCGGCTGGACACAGTATGCACCGCTTAGCGCTATCGGATCGGCTAGTGGCCCCGGCCAAGGCACGGGTGTAGTTCTCTGGGCAGCGGCCATCTGTATTTTCTGCATCGGCCAGTTGCTGGGTTCGCTGAACTTCATCACCACGACGCTCGATATGCGGACCAAGGGCATGAGCATGTGGCGCTTGCCGCTCAGCGCCTGGGCCTGGTTCATCACGTCGGTGATGGGCCTCACTGCTTTCGCCGTGCTGATGCCCGCGACCATCCTGCTGATTTTGGATCACGTTGCTGGAACCAGTTTCTTTGTGCCATCTGGCTTAGTGCTCAACGATCAATTGCAGCCGCACTCAGGCGGATCGACGCTGCTCTGGCAGCACCTGTTTTGGTTCTTCGGGCACCCGGAGGTCTACATCGCGATTGTCCCCGGCATGGGGATTGTGTCTCATATTCTGGTCACCAACATGCGGCGACCCATGCTCAGTCACCGAGTCCTGGTTTACTCCATGGGAGCGCTCGCGGTCCTCAGCTATATGGTCTATGGACACCACATGTTTGTCAGCGGCATGAACCCGGTGTCGTCGCTGGCATTCTCTTTCCCGACCTTGATCATTACGATCCCGTCCACGATTATCGTCCTCATCTGGATGGGCAGCATTTACGGATCGAAATTGCGCATTAACACCGCTTCCCTGTTCGCGCTGGGCTTTGTCTCGATGTTTATCAGCGGCGGGGTAAGCGGCTTCTTCCTGGCGCAGCCCTCGATCGACATCATGCTCCACGCGACCTACTTCGTGGTCGGACACTTCCACCTGGTGATGGCGGTTGCGGCCATTTTCGGCATTTTCGGGGGCACTTACTTCTGGTTCCCGAAAATGTTCGGCCGCATGATGAACGAGACTTTGGGCAAGATTCACTTCTGGCTTACCTTTGTCGGCGCATACTGCATCTTCATGCCTTTCCACTACCTCGGAATTGCGGGCAATGTTCGGCGCTACCAGGCTTTTGTGGACGACTATCTGCAACCGCTGATCCCAGTACATCGCTTCATTACCATCGCTGCTCTGCTAACAGGAGCGGCCCAGTTCATTTTCCTCTATAACTTGTTCCACAGCCGCTTCTGGGGTAAGCCTGCAACCGACAACCCATGGGAGGCTACGTCTCTGGAGTGGAGCACTCCTACGACACCGCCGCCCCATAACAACTTTGGCGACAAACTGCCGGAGGTTTTCCACGATCCCTACCAGTACGGTGTCGAGAGCTCTACGGGCGACTACGTAATGCAGGCCTCGCCCGAGAAAGTGAACTCGGCCCACGACGAGGCGTAATCGAACGAGGGTGTGATAGGAAAAGGAGTTTTGCAGTCTATGGCGACCACAGTCCCCGAACCGCCGAAGATCGAGGAACGACGCGATCCGTCGAGACTTGGAATCGATTCCGGCAATGGCGGTCGGCGGAACCTAGTCCCGGCGGGTGGCGACTTGCGCTCGGTCAAGGACCATGCGCCGCCTCCTGCATCAACCGGAATCTGGGTGGTGCTGGCCTCCATCACGATGACCTTCGCGGCGTTTACCAGCGCCCTGATCGTTCGTCAAGGGTCGGCACTGGACTGGCGACATCTCAGTCTGCCCCGAATCCTTTTCTTCAATACTTTGCTCCTCCTCGCCAGCAGCATTACGTTGGAAGTGGCCCGCCGTCAGGTTGGCGGTTTTATGAGCGGGCGAAGAGATGGAATCGCCAACCCTACTCGCTGGCTCTATATCACGCTGTTCTTGGGTTTGTTGTTCGTGGCCGGCCAGTATGTGGCGTGGCTTCAACTGAGGGCCCAGGGGTTGTTCCTGGCGACTAACCCCAACAGCTCATTCTTCTATGTGCTGACCGCGGCGCATGCCCTGCATGTGTTGGGTGGGTTGGGCGGGTTGGTCCGCGTCATTCACAGGATGAATCGGTCGATCCTGCGGAAAAGTACGCTGGACGCCACTTCCCTGTACTGGCATTTCATGGATGCGCTGTGGGTATATCTGCTGTTGTTGCTATGGATTAAGCTGTAGCAAACTTGAAGACAAGAGGAGGCACCGTGAGCCACGCCGATACAATGGGAGGACACGCAGGAGTGATGGAGAAGCCCGCGTTTTCGGTTCCCGCGAAAAAGATGGCGATGTGGCTGTTCATTATCGCCGACACCGCAACATTTGCCGGTTGTCTGGTTGCCTATGGATTCCTACGCAATGCCACTCCCGACTGGCCGAGACCGTTCCACAGCATTACCAATGTCGTGCTGATGACCTTCATTCTCGTGACTAGCAGCCTCACCATGCTTTTTGCAATCGATGCGGCCAAGGCGGGAGAAAAAGCCAAGGCTCTGCAATGGACGATGATTACCGCCGGCTTGGGTGTGCTTTTCGCTTTGTTGCACATTCGGGAATGGCTGGGACTGATCGGTGAAGGCATGACCCTGCTCAAGAACCCCTGGGGCACAGATCTGTTTGGCGCCGCGTTTTTCAGCATCACCGGCTTGCATCTGTTGCACGTTACCGGTGGCGTGATTGCGCTCGTGGCAGTTGGCATCCGCTATAAGGGCGGCCGTTACAATGCTGACGATCTCGAAATCACTGGTCTTTACTGGCACTTCGTGGACCTGGTCTGGATGTTCGTCGTGCCGCTGGTTTACCTGTTGAACCTTTCGCACTAAAACGGAACAGGAGCAAAACAATGGCTATGGCAGAAGGGCACAAGAGTAACGCGGGCAGGTACGTGATTGTTTACATTTGCATTCTTGCCATCGCATGCCTGCAATTCGTGATTGCTTACTCCAACATCACTGCGTCGCAGATGTTCGCACGGATGCTATTTCTGGCGGTCGTCGAGGCAGCCCTGGCGCTTTTGTTTTTCATGCACCTGTCGGATAATCATGGGCTCCTGTGGTTTGTCGTCGTCTTCACCGTCTTCGTGCTGTTGGCGATGCAATATGGGTGGACGGACAGCTTCCGCGAGTTGCTCGGAGCACCTTGGTCTAGCTATTCGAAGTCTTAATCGACGGCAGAGCCCTCCTGGGAAGGAGATATGAAGTTTCAGAACACAATCCGACTCATGGGCATTGCGTTGGCAGCGCTATTCGTGCTGCTGCTGCCTCTGCCTGCTTTTTCCCAAAACTGTGCGCTTTGCTATACTCAGGCGTCTTCCGCCGGGGCAAGAATGATCGAGGCTCTACGCAGTGGTATTTTGGTCATGGTCATTCCCCCTACATTGGGATCCATTGGTATGATTTTCATCGTGCGTAGAAGGAACAATCGATTTAAGCGTGAAGAGTCCGCGGTAGAAGACTGGTAAAATGGCGACCACTAATCTAATGGCAAATTCCATCGCTCCGCAGACGCTCACCGCCAGGCTCCGGGATTATTACACTCTGACCAAGCCCGAAGTAAACCTCCTCATTCTGATGACCACGTCAGCCGGCTATTACCTCGCCTCTCGTGGACCATTCAGGGTTTTAGGCTTGATCAATACGCTGGTTGGTACGCTGCTGGTCGCCAGCGGGACTGCAACCCTCAATCAATGGATGGAACGGGGCTGGGATGGGCAAATGCGCCGCACCGCGTCGCGCCCTCTGCCCTCGAGACGACTTAGCTCTCGCGAGGCCTTTCTGTTTGGCATTCTGTTAAGCGTTGCAGGCGGCCTGTATCTGGCGATTACAGTGAACCTGTTGTCGGCATTTCTTGCCGTCTCCACGCTGCTGTCGTATCTCCTCATCTATACGCCGTTGAAGAGGAAGACGCCTTTGTGCACGCTGCTGGGGGCTTTCCCGGGGGCGATGCCGACGCTGATCGGATGGGCTGGCGCGTCCGACGGCATCGACCGCCATGCCTGGTATCTTTTTTCGATTCTCTTTCTGTGGCAGTTCCCGCATTTTCTCGCGATTGCCTTGATATACCGCGACGACTACTCGCGCGCGGGCTATAAGATGCTGCCCGACTTTGATCTCGACTCTCGTTTCACTCGCGCCGAGATTGCGGGCTTCACCGTGATCCTGGTGCTCGCAACCATGCTGCCGCTCGTGGATCGCGCTGGCTTGTGGTATTGGGTCGGCATGTGTTTGTCCGGAGCGTTCCTGTTCTACCACGTAGGCAAACTGACGGCATCGGGATCGAAAGTGCTGGCGAGCCGTGTCCTTCATGCATCGGTCCTCTATCTTCCGGTGGTGCTCGGAATCATGGTGTTCTGGAAGGGCTAGAGTCTCCGGCGGCCATGTGGTTTCAGCCTGTGCTGTGTCGGAAGTTATTTCTCGCGACCCTCGGAATAGCCTTCACCGTAACGGCCGCAATCCTGTTCGTCGCCAACCCCACCTTCGCGCAAGTTCCAGCTCCGGCCCCGGTTAAGCGATCGCAGATCTTACATACGCTGCCCCTGACGAAGTTCTATGACACTCCTCATCCGTTGCCCGCTGGCAAACCGGGGGAACTGATTCGCTCGGAATCGTTCGAGGAATACGAACTCCCACCCGAGGTGTCAGCGGTTCGCATTCTCTATCACTCGCGTTCCGCCTCCGGGGAGGACGTGGCGACCTCGGGCGTAGTTTTGATTCCCAGCGAGGAAAAACCTCCCGCCGGGGGCTGGCCAGTCCTTGCGTGGGCACATGAGGCGACCGGCGTGGCTCGCCAGTGTGCTCCCTCGCTGATGAGGAACGTAGGCCACGGACCGTTCCTCTCCATGTATGTAAACCTGGGGTACGCCATGGTCGCCACGGATTACACCGGGCTGGGCACCAATTTTCGGAATGAATTTCTGGACGCTCCGTCCAACGCGACCGATATTATCGGCTCGGTCTCTGCGGCCCGCGCTGCCGTGCCACAGCTTGGTGCGAGGTGGATTGTTATCGGAGAAGGTGAGGGCAGTTTAGCGGCCGTCGCCGTCGCGGAGAAGCAAAACGAGATCCGCGACGCAGGCTATCTCGGCAGTATCGCAATTTCTGGCCTGGCAGACGCGAAAGAATTATTCGCGCATTCCACGCAAGCGCCTGCAATCAGCATGTTCACATTCCTGGCTTATGGCATCAAGACGGTGTATCCGCAGTTTCAAGTGACCGACATGTTGACGGAGAAAGCGCTAGCACTTTATGAGCAGGTCGGCCAGAACTGCGGGGAGACAGCAATCGTTGGCCAGGCGGCTGAAGCCCTAAAACCGGGATGGGAGAATAATGAATTCGTTAAACAATATTTCGCGAGAAACACTCTTGGCCAGACTCAAGCGCGCGGAGCGATCCTGGTAATCAGTGCCAACGCCGATCGCACCGTGCCCGTGGCCGCACCCGTCATCGCTCGCATGTGCAAACAGGGTGACCGGGTTCAATGGGAACGATATCCCGATCTCGAACCAGGTCGCCTAATCGGCGACTCGGTGAGGGACCAGATTACGTGGATTGAAGCGCGATTCGCTGGACGGCCGGCCCCAGCGAATTGCCCTTGAACTCGCCCGCATACAATAGGACCGCGTCTAAGAACAGGAAAACTCTCTGCCCACCTTCATCAAGATACTTCTGACCGTGCTCATCTTGACCTACGTCGGGTTAGGAGCGCTCTTCTACTTTCAGCAAGATCAAATGACCTTTCCCGCGCCCTCGCAGTATGCAAAGGCGAGTCCAACGGATCTTGGGATCGCGTTTCAAGACCTTCGCATTCCGGTGAACGGATCAGAGCAGGTGCACGCCTGGTGGATCCCTGCAAGTCCGCCGTCAGACAAAGTCCTGCTGATGTTTCACGGCAATGGGTATGTTTTGGAGCAGGCGGCGGGCCCAGAGGGCGAAGTGAAATCCTTGCATCATCTCGGTCCCAATCTCCTGCTCGTGGACTACCGCGGATATGGCTCCAGCAGTCCGGGCACTCCGAACGAGACTCGCGTGTACGAGGATGCGAGCGCGGCCTTGGCGTACCTGATCTCGCAACGCCAAGTGCGCGTCCACAATGTCATCTTCATGGGGCGCTCGATCGGAACCGGGCCAGCCACACAACTTGCGGTGGAACATCCTAATGCTGGGGGGCTGATATTGGAGAGTCCGTTCACCAGCGTTCCGGAAGCGGCAAAAGCAATTTGGTATCTGAGAGCCTTTCCCCTGTCACTTTTTGTTCACAATCGGTTTGACAACCTTTCGAAGATCGGCTCGGTACACTTGCCCGTGTTCATTACCGTCGGGACCGAAGACACCTTAACGCCTCCGGAAATGGCAAAGGCATTGTTGCAGCAAGCGAATCAGCCCAAGGAGTTGTATCTCGTCCCCGGAGCAGATCACAATGGCATCGTCGGAATTGGCGGGCAGAAACTGGAAAACCAAATCAGCGGATTCATCGATAGCATCCACTGAAATGGGAAACACCTCAAGATTCACCGAGGTTGGTCCGTCTTAAAACTCTTACTCCCCGCTCAGAGCGCGGCGGAGACGCCCCGTGTGGGGTACTGCAAGCATCCAAGCAATACGACGAGTCGGGTCATCTGTTCGTACCGTTCCGCGATGCCGACTGGAGAGATGCGCGCGCCCGGGAGAACCATACCGAGGTAGAGCCTCGGGATAGCCTGCAAAGCGTAAAGCCGTAGACGAAGCGCGTTTTGAACCAGTTTTTCAGCCGCTTCCGCTGTCGCCGGATCAGGGCTGCGCCGACCGGCGTCGGCCAGACGCAGCAGAACAGCTGCGTTCTGAGCCGCGCAGGAGACGTATTCCACCGCCGCCCGCAGCCGCTCACGCTGAATTCTGCGAAACTCCGCCGAAGGAAGGTTGGTACGTAGAAACTCCGCCTCGTCGGGATCGACCAGGTTCTGAAATGCCTCAAGGTCCACCGCCCGCATATGCTCGGTCGGGTTTTCCAAAACCTCGGAGGCCGATACTCGGCTCTTTGCCACCGTGATCAGGAAGCCTAAAGCCAGAAATGAAATCAAAACAATAATGAGTGTGATAATCATTGTAGGAGACGCTCCAACTCCTGGTTCCAAATCTCCAAGTCGTATTTAGGCAAAGTTTTCACAGTGAATCGAGGCTCCCGCTCGACTCGCACGAGGTACAAAATCCAGACCAGCACGCAAAGGTGATAGATTCCCATGGCGGCGAGATCGAAGGGCTCGTCTCTAGCGTCTACATAGAGCCGAATGGCCGTCGTGGCTAATTCTGCGATCGCGAACGTTCCCAATCCCAAGGCTATACCGAATGCCGGGCTTCGCCAGGAGAGTACGAAATAACGCGAGAACAAGAATAGCGAGATCAGCAAACCACATTGCAAGACGCTCACAGCTCGATCCGCCGCGAAGGTCGTCGCCTTCAATGAGGCGTACGCAGCATCCTTCAGAGCATGATCCACAACATTGCCGGGTGCGGAGACGGCAAGTCCCACAGCGATTGCCAGGAGTACCAGCGTCGCCCCGCGAAACAAAAACCTCCCAGCTCCACTGAGTGCCGGATAACGCTGGAAGAAGTGACTGAACAACTCGAAGATGACACCAAACCGGATAGCGGTACTAAGCGCTAGTCCCACGCCGTACACCTGAAAGTACACCGGGCCGAAATAGGACACAAAATGGGCTACCACCAGCAGCAAAGCACTCTGCAAAATCTCAAACCCGGTATAGAGAAAGAACATCGGGAACTGACGAAGCAATCCGCGACGCACCATTGCAAACAAAATAATGCCCTGTAGGACGTGGGGAGCTACCCACAGGTAATACCAAAGCATACGCGAAGCAGGCATAGGCTATCGCGCAGAATATACACCCTTTTGCGCCAGCCCACAACAACAGCTTTAGCGAAATCTATTGTCCCGCAACAACTTTCGGCGGCCCGGTCGGGTTGCCGTCGGTCGGGCAGTGCGGGGGCGTCGGAACAGTAATCGGTCCCTTGGGAGCCGGACCTGTGGGAGCATCATTAGTAGCCATCAGAGTTGCCGGTACGGAAATCGTGGCGAGGAGCGTCGCAACAGCCAACCAGCGCAGGCTTATTTTCACGGTGTGAATTCCTTTCCAATGTGGGATTACCTCGTGATAATCTATTACCGCCAGCCTTTTTGGATAGAGTACTTAAGTAATTTCGAATTTCCAAAAATGTAACAATGACCCTGCATTCGGCACTCGAGGACCTGCAAGATACCACGCTGAGGGCCTTTACTGGCTGTCTGAACCGACTGGAGTATCTTTCCGGGTTGCGGGACAAAGAGGGAAGCTACTTCCACTGGGGTTTTTCCCGCGTATACGGAGATTTGGCGGCGCAGAAAGCACTGGCGCGAGCGCACCGCTCTCTACTTTCCAAGGTTCTGGCTATGCCGATCCGGAAGCTGGTACAGGATGCGGAACAGTCCAGTGAAATAGCGGGAGTTTCACCGGTTGCTTACGTGGAACGACTCGCAACCTCGAGCCCCAATCTCTTGCCGCCGGGGCCGGGGGCCGGCTCCGCCCGCCATCTTAGTTCAGTACTTCACGCGCTTTCGAGCTTGTTGAAGAATCCAAAAGCGGACGCCAATCCCCGAGCCTGATCGCAACCCCCACCACTTGGCCAATGATCTCCGCCTCTTGCGGGTAGCGCAGGGCGCGAGCCGCAACCGGCGAAAGAGGGTGCGGCTGCAGAATAATTTCCTCCCGCGTCATCGTGCACCAGCAGCAGGTGTGGCCGTCGCGGGTTTCCACGAAGTAGATCGGGCGTTCGTATTCCGACCTCCAGCCGCCTTCTTCCGCCTTGCTCTTCGACTCGTCGATCTGCACAAAACTCCCCGGCGGGAGAATCGGATACATCGTCAAATCGTCGCTGCCGATATAGCCATAGGTGTATTGGCAGGTGGCGAATTGGGACAGGTAGGCCAGGGGCACTTGGCCCCACTGTTCCACCATTCGTCCGAAGTTCACCGTGCGGCGGGGATCGAAGCTGGGATCCAGGCGGATCGGCATTTGAATGCTGGAGAGGTTCGCCAAGGCTTCGGAAACATGCGATTTCGGCGGGATAACGAAATCCAGATCCGCTGCCATTCCATTCAAATCGACGCCATACCAGGACAGCAATTCCCGAATGTCCCTACGGTAGATGACCGCCAGCGAATACAAACGGTAAATGCTGGGGATCACCCCTTTTGTCTCAACATCCGAAAGGCGACTCGGAGGTATGGCGAATTCGTCGTTCGCACGCTTCTGAGCAATCCGTGTACTGGCGTTTTCGACATCCCTCATGGTCAATCCGAGTTGCTCGCGCAGCACGCGCAAGTTCTGTCCGCCTGGAAACATTTTTGCCCCCTCCCACATCGGCAGAAGTAACTGCAATAATAGCAACTTAGAGCCATCTACAGCGCTAATAATTGCATTTATTATCGCGAAAACCCGCCTCGAGTCGGCACTATGAGAAGCGGGTATCGGCGGGCCGCTGTTTCTGTTCCGAATTCGTAACGAGAACGGATTCCGCCAGCATCTACGTGATTCCCCAAAAGTGCTTCCTATCTTGAACGCGCGCTTCGCCGAAGTCAAGTAAATCAGGTTAGCCTAAATCAGGTTAGTTAGCGCCAAAAGTAAGGGCCGGTCTGGGACCAGCCCTTGAATAGCCCTTATCGAGAGCTTTCGCAGCAATGGAAGTCAGTCTGCGGCAGCGGAACTGTCAACGGCTTCCACCAGAGGCATCGTCACCAGGTGCTCGCTTATGAACCACACCTGTAGTTCGTTCGTCCGCAATACATCACTGACGACCACATCGTTGGTCCCGTCATCGCCCAGGGTTGAGGCGCGTTTCGCCAGTTCGCGGCAGTCTCCGATAATGATCTGGTGGGCGTCGAGCAAGCGCGAGAGTTGCACCGGAACTTCTTCCCTTCCCTTGGGTGGCCGTTCGATTCGTGTAGTCTCTGCCACATCGGGAGCCATTGCGATGCTGAGGCCGCCCAGCAACTGAATCCGTTCGGCGATGGTGTCGACAAGCTCCGACTGCTCATTGAAATGCTTGTCGAAAAGCAGATGAAGCTGATAAAACGTCGGACCAGCGACCTGCCAATGGGATTTCTTGTACAGATCGCGGAGGGTCATGGTGTCGGCAAGCAATAGGTTGAGTCGTTCGGTCATTTCCAGACGCACCGGCTCTTCCAGTTCCAAAGGCAACGCATGGTTCACGGTGCCATACTCCTGAATTTCGCGCGCCCGCTGATGTATGCGTGGCTGGGCATTAAGTTTCGAAGCAGGTTTTTTCGGCATGGGGAGTCTCCTGTTTATCGCGAGTTTAATGCAATGTCTGGTTCTGCCTGGCTTGGATGCAACTTATCTGTAACCGTTACGGCTTGTGGTCGGCACTATGTGTAACTTGGGGTCTACCACTCGCCAATATGGATGTTTCCGAAGCACCCAAGGATTCCTGTTTCAGCACAAATTATGGGCTCGCCGGCAGCTTCGCCAGAAAGTCGCCAGCAAAATTCTTCGCGATTGTCTATCATGGAAGATTCCTGCTCATAAATGGAGAAACCAGACGTGGCTGAGACCCAGACGAATGGATTGGAAGTGCTCGAGACTCGGGAGTGGCTTGATTCCCTCGACTATGTGTTAGCTGAGGGCGGCCCGGAGCGCGCCGGACGGTTGCTGCAGCAGTTGTCGTTGCACGCCAAGCGCGCTGCCGGAGTAAACCTTCCGTTCACAGCAACCACGCCCTATCAGAACACAATTCCTCTGGCCCAGCAGCCGCCCTTCCCTGGCAGCCAGGAGATGGAGCGCCGCATCAAGAGCCTCGTGCGATGGAACGCGCTGGCCATGGTGGTGCGTGCCAATAAGCTGCAGGAAGGCATTGGCGGACATATTTCAACCTTCGCTTCGGCGGCCACTCTTTACGAGGTAGCGTTTAACCATTTCCTGCGCGCCCAGACCGAAACCGGTGATCGCGACCTGGTCTATTTCCAGGGGCATGCTGCGCCCGGTATGTATGCTCGCGCCTATCTCGAAGGCCGCATACCACGCCAGAAACTGGAGAACTTTCGCCGTGAACTGAAACCCGGCGGCGGCCTCTCTTCTTATCCTCACCCCTGGCTCATGCCCGATTTCTGGGAGTTCCCCACGGTTTCCATGGGATTGGGACCTATCCAGGCGATCTATCAGGCCCGGTTTATCCGCTATCTCGAAAACCGCGGATTGAAGTTGTCAAGCGATGGCAAAGTCTGGGCTTTTCTTGGCGACGGCGAAATGGATGAGCCCGAGTCCCTGGGCTCCATCACGCTGGCTTCGCGGGAACGGCTCGACAATCTGATCTTCGTGGTGAACTGCAACCTGCAACGGCTGGATGGCCCGGTTCGCGGGAACGGCAAGATCATTCAGGAACTTGAAGCCATTTTCCGTGGCGCCGGCTGGAACGTCATCAAGGTGATCTGGGGCGGTGACTGGGACAGCCTGATCCGAAGCGATCGCGATGGGCTGCTGGTCAGGCGTATGGGCGAGATTAGTGACGGTCAGTATCAAAAATATTTCGTCGAGAGCGGCGCTTACTTCCGGCAAAACTTCTTCGGCACCGATCCCCGTCTGCTCAAGATGGTCGAGCATCTTTCCGACGAACAACTCGCACGCATGCGGCTGGGAGGACACGATCCCATTAAAGTCCACGCAGCCTATAAGGCAGCTGTAGAGAACCGCGGCTCGCCCACCATCATTCTGGCGAAAACCATCAAGGGCTATGGCCTGGGCGAGGCTGGCGAGGGCAAGAACATCACCCATCAGCAGAAAAAACTGAATGACGATGAGCTGCAAATGTTCCGCTCACGCTTCGGCATTCCCATCCCCGATGATGAACTTCACAACGCTCCCTTCTATCGTCCCGCGGACGACAGCGCGGAAATCACCTACATGAAGGAGCGCCGCAAGCAACTGGGCGGCTACCTGCCGGAACGCAAAGTACGAGCGAAACCGATCAGGCCGGTTTCGGAGTCTCACTTCGAGGAGTTTTACAAGGGTACCGAAGGCCGCGACGTTGCCACCACCATGGTCTTCGTCCGCCTGCTGGGGAAGCTGCTGCGCGACCCAGAGATCGGCAAGCTCATCGTGCCCATTATCCCGGACGAGGCCCGCACCTTCGGCATGGAAGCGCTGTTCCGTCAGGTCGGTATCTACTCGAGCGTCGGCCAGCTTTACGAGCCGGTCGACATGGACACCCTGCTCTACTACAAAGAGGCCAAGAACGGACAGATCCTCGAGGAAGGTATCACCGAGGCCGGCTCGATGTGCTCGTTCATCGCGGCGGGCACGGCGTATGCGAATCACGGAATCAACACGATTCCGTTTTTCATTTACTACTCGATGTTCGGCTTCCAGCGTATCGGCGACTTGATCTGGGCCGCGGCCGATATGCGCACTCGCGGATTCCTGATCGGAGGCACGGCCGGCCGCACTACGCTTGCCGGCGAAGGCCTGCAGCATCAGGACGGCCACAGTCACGTGCTGGCACTCTCCGTGCCAAATCTGCTCGCCTATGATCCAGCCTTCGCCTATGAAATTGCCATCATTATTCAGGACGGCATCAAACGCATGTACGTCGATCAGGAGTCCATCTTCTATTACTTGACTGTCACCAATGAACCATTGCCGATGCCCGAGATGCCACACGGTGCGGAAGTCCGGGACGGCATTCTGAAGGGACTGTATCGTTTCAAAGCCTCGGAAAAGAGAGACGCGAAGCTGCGCGCCCAGCTGTTCGGTAGTGGAACCATCATGTTCGAAGTGCTCAAGGCGCAGCAGATTCTGGAAGAGAAATACGGAGTAGCAGCCGATGTTTGGAGCGTGACCAGCTATAAACGTCTTTATCAAGATGGAAACGACTGTGAGCGCTGGAACATGCTGCATCCCGGCGAGATTCCGCGCGTGCCATTTGTCACGCAATGTTTAAAAGAAGCACCTGGGGTCTTTGTGGCCGCATCGGATTATATGAAGGTGCTTCCGGAATCGATCTCGCAGTGGGTGCCGCGTCCGCTTGTGGCCTTGGGTACGGACGGTTTTGGCCGCAGTGAGGGTCGGGCTTCGCTTCGCGACTTCTTCGAAGTAGATGCGAAGCACATTGTGCTGGCCACCTTGAACGCGCTGGCCCGTGATAAACAGATCAGCCCGGAGATACTCCAGAAAGCGATCAAAGACCTGGGCATCAATCCGGAGAAACCGAACCCGGCCATCACTTAGTAGCGCCGGTATCCTGCCGGCTGTCCTGAGCATCGTGCCCTGGGGAGTGAGGCAAGATGCTCGCACGACAGCCGCCGCAAACGACGGCGATTAGATAACGGAGAAAAAGTTAAAGTGACAGAATTCAAGCTACCGGAACTCGGCGAAAACATTGACCAGGGGGATCTGGTCCGTCTGATGATTTCGCCCGGCGCTACCATCACCCAAGGCCAGGCCGTGATGGAATTGGAGACCGACAAAGCAGTCGTTGAAGTACCCTCCACCGTAAGCGGCGTCGTGAAAGAGATTCGCGTTAAAGAAGGCGAGAAGATCAAGGTCGGCCAGGTGATTTTTACCTTCGAGAACGGCGCGGGCGCAAAATCAAGGCAGCCAGAACCCAAAGCACAGCAGGCTGCTGCGGCAGCTTCGGCCGCCACCGCCACAATGCAACTGCCCCAGAACGATGCTCAATCCACTTCTGCGCCGGTACCGAATCCTCCGGTTTCACCTGCGGTATCCGCACCTTCAGGAGGCTCGGCGAAAGTCGGTCCAACCGAGTTCAAGCTTCCCGAACTTGGAGAGAATGTCTCCCAGGGCGATCTCGTCCGGCTCATGATTTCTCCTGGCATCAAGGTCTCCGAAGGCCAGCCGGTGATGGAACTTGAAACCGACAAAGCGGTTATCGAAGTGCCCTCCTCGATCAGCGGAATCGTCAAAGAGGTCCGCGTAAAGCAGGGCGACAAGATTAAAGTTGGCGACGTTGTCTTCACGCTCGAAGGTGCGGCCGCGCCGCAGGCAGAGCGCCCCCGGCACGTTCCAGTCGAGCACGTCTCCGGACAGCACGGAGCACGCCTCGCTTTCCAGGCCGCCATCCAAGCCGAGGGCAAAACCGAAGAACAGGCGCTTCCACGCGATCAACCGCAACCGCTTCCCCCTAGCTTCACCATGCCGGCTCAGCTCGAAAAGGTGGCCGGCTCCGAACATCGGACGCCGGTGCCCGCGGCCCCCCATGTTCGTCGATTAGCGCGTGAGATCGGCATCGACATTCACAATGTGAAAGGAACCGGTCCCGGCGGGCGCATCAGCGAGCACGACGTCAAGGCCCATTCGAAGACGCTGCTCGCTTCGGTGGCGGCGGCTGCGCAAGCGCCGCGCGGAGCCCAATTCGCTCAGCCGGAGTTGCCAGATTTTACCAAGTGGGGAAAGGTCGAGCGCGTCTCGATCCGAGGCGTACGTCGCAAGACCGCCGAACATCTGTGGCAGGCCTGGACCACGGTCCCCCACGTCACACAGAACGATAAGGCCGATATCACGGAACTCGAGCACTTGCGCGCGCGCTTCGCTCCGAAGGCGGAAGAATCCGGCGGCAAGATGACGGTCACGGCAATCGCACTAAAGGTGTGCTCGTCCGCGCTGAAAATTTTTCCCCAGTTCAACGCCAGCATCGACCTGGCAAAAGACGAGATCGTCTACAAGCAATACATCAACATCGGCGTCGCCGTGGATACCGACCGCGGTCTGCTGGTGCCGGTGATTCGTGATGTTGACAAGAAGAACATCGTCGAGCTTGCCGCCGAACTCACGCAGCTTTCCAAGAAGGCCCGTGAAAAGAAGCTCACCCTCGCCGAAATGGAAGGCGGCACATTCACCATCACCAACCTCGGCGGAATTGGTGGCACGGGATTCTCTCCTATCGTGAATTATCCTGAGGTTGCGATCCTTGGCCTTTCGCGTTCCAGCATGGAGCCGGTATGGCTCAATGGCAAATTTGAGCCGAGGTTGGTGCTGCCAGTGTCGTTGTCTTATGATCACCGGCTGATCGACGGCGCGGATGCAGCCAGATTCCTGCGCTGGATCGCGGAGGCCTTTGAGCAGCCGTTCTTGCTGTCGGTTCAAGGATAAAAAACAAAATCTAGAAACCACGAAGACACAAAGTTACACGAAGGAAAACTGAAACCCAATTGAGCAGCCCGCGTTCCTTTGCGTACCTTCGTGTCCTCTGTGGTTAATGATTTTCTATGGCAGACGCTTCGAATCTACACATCGCGGTAATCGGTGGAGGACCAGGCGGCTATGCTGCCGCCTTCCTTGCCGCCGATATCGGACTCAAAGTCACCTTGATCGACCCCGAAATAAATCCGGGCGGCGTCTGCCTTTACCGCGGCTGTATCCCGTCTAAAGCGCTCCTCCACATCGCCAAGCTGATCGACGAAACTCGCCACGCGAAAAACTGGGGGATCGACTACAGCGATCCGAAGATCGACCTACCCCGCCTGCGTTCCTGGAAAGAAGGCGTAGTCAAGAAACTGACCGGCGGCTTAGGCGTGCTGTCCAAACAAAGAAAGGTCGAATACATCCAGGGCCGCGCAGCATTCGAGAAGTCGAATACATTACGCGTCAGCCGAGCGAACGGAAGCGAAGATTCCCTCACCTTCGACCGAATCGTCATCGCCACCGGCTCGCGGCCCGCGATAGTCCCCAGCCTCAAACTCGAAACCCCGCGCATGATGGATTCCACATCTGCGCTCGACCTGAGCGATGTGGCCGGCACGCTACTCGTAGTCGGCGGTGGATACATTGGCCTGGAACTCGGCACGGTGTATGCCGCGCTCGGCTCCAAAGTCTCGGTCGTCGAGATGCTGCCCGGACTTTTGCCAGGAGCGGATCGCGATCTCGTGCTTCCACTGCACAAGCGCATGGAGAAGGTTTTTGATTCCATCCTGCTCAACACCACCGTCGCCGCGGTGAAACAAGAGCCCAACGGAATCCGCGTTACCTTCGACGGCCCTGAAGTAAAGGAACCCGAGAAGCTATTCGACAAGGTTTTGGTTTCTGTGGGACGCAAGCCCAACTCCGAGATCCCGGGCCTCGAGAAAACTCAAGTCAAAGTCGGCCGGCGCGGCTTCATTCAGGTAAACAAGCAACTGCAGACCGACGACCCCGCCATCTATGCCGTCGGTGACGTAGTCGGCGAACCCATGCTGGCGCATAAGGCTTCGCACGAAGGCCGCACTGCGGTTGAAGCCATCGCCGGAGGCAAAGTCGCCTTCGAGCCCAACGCGATTCCCGCCGTCGTTTTCACCGACCCAGAGATCGCCTGGTGCGGCCTCACCGAAACTCAGGCGCAGAAAGATAATCGCGAATTCAAAGTTGCCAAGTTCCCTTGGGGAGCCTCGGGACGCGCCCTGACCATGGACCGAACCGAAGGTATGACCAAGCTGCTTATGGATCCGCAGACCGAACGCGTGCTAGGGGTAGGAATTGTCGGCGTCGGCGCGGGCGAACTGATCGCCGAAGGAGTACTTGCAATCGAGATGGGCGCGCTCGCGAAGGACATCGCACTCACCATCCATCCTCACCCCACGCTCTCGGAAACGATCATGGAATCAGCCGAGGTTTTTTTTGGCACCAGCACTGACGTCTATCGGCCCAAACGTCCCTAAGAACCCAAGCCGATTCCGCGAGGTTGGCTTTCCTTTCGGTACAATGAACTCTCGCTCCGCTCAGGCATCTTTCGCGGGCGCACGATTTTGCATCAATTCGCGCCCTTCCTTTGGAGAAGGAACCATGTCTTCTTTTTTCTTTAAGCGAGCCTGCTGGCTTCTCTTGTGCGTAACCGTCTCGGTGGCTGCCGCTGGACAACTGCTGCCAACCCAAACGGGCACCGCCAACGGATCCGCTACTCAACCGGCGCCCCCACCGGATCCACTGGGCCGTGACACTCCTAACGGCACCATATACGGATTTCTCCATGCCGCTCAAGCGGGAAACTACTCCACTGCGGCGCAGTATCTGCAAATGACCAACGCCAAGCGCGCGGCGCAAGGAGAGGAACTCGCCAGGAAGTTGAAGAGTGTGATGGACCGCGCATTTTCCGGCAACCTGAGGCTGATCAGCAATCTGCCGGAGGGATCTCCGCAAGAAGGATCTTCTTCCAACCAGCAACGCATCGGCGCCTTGTCCGCCGGTGATGTTGATGCCGACCTCGATCTCGTCCGCGTCACCGATTCTGGAGGCGTGAAAATCTGGTTGATCTCCTCTGACACGCTGGCTAAAGTGCCCGATCTTTACGACCGGCTCGCGGTGCATCAGGTGGAAAGCCACCTGCCTGATTTCCTCATACGGTACGAGTTCTTAGGGATCGCGATATGGCAATGGCTGGCTATCTTGCTGGCCATCCCCATCTCCGCGGCCTTGGGTTGGCTCACGGTCCGGTTGTTGAGCCTGTATCAAAAACTGCGCCGCCATCCTCCAATACCCCGACCGGGTGCCTGGAATGCCATTTCGAACCCGCTCTGGCTTGTTTTTGCCACCGTTTATGACGCCATGCTCGTGCGACAAATCGGCTTGCCCTTATTGCCGCGCCACCACCACCAGCAAGTAATCGGCGTGGTCTTCATCGTCGCATGGGCCTGGTTGCTCTCTCGAATCGTTCAGCAGCTAGCACGACGGGTTCGAGAGCGAGCAATCCGCGCCGGCCGCACCGGCACTGGGTCGCTCTTGCTTCTCGGTGAACGTGTCCTCAAAGCCATTATTTCCATCGCCGCGATCTTTGCCATACTCAGCTCTCTCGGCGTCAACATGACCACCGCCCTCGCCGGACTGGGCATCGGCGGAATCGCCATCGCCTTCGCCGCCCAGAAAACCCTGGAGAATCTTTTCGGCGGCGTTTCTCTGCTCGGCGATGAAGTCATCCGCGTGGGTGACATGTGCCGCTTTGGTGACAAGACCGGAACGGTGGAAGATATCAGCCTCCGCTCCACTCGCATCCGCACTCCCGAACGAAGCGAGCTCTCCATTCCCAATGGCTCGCTCGCTACCATGAGCATCGACAATCTGAGCCGCCGCGATAAGATCCTTTTCAATACCAAGCTGAGCCTGCGCTATGAAACCTCGGCGGACCAGTTGCGCTATGTGCTCGCCCAGATTCGCCGCCTGCTCTATGAACATCCCAAAGTCGAAACCAACGGCGCGCGCATTCGATTTATCGGGTACGACAACAGTTCGCTAAACCTGGAGGTCTTCTGCTACATATTAACCAGGGACGGCGCGGAGTTTCTCGCAATTCAGGAAGATCTTCTACTCAGAATCCTGGATATCGTCGAGACTTCCGGCACAACTTTTGCCTTCCCCTCACGCGTTCTTTATCTCGGTCGCGACGCCGGCTTGGACCAACAGAAGACTGCAGCGGTCTCACACGAGGTGCAACAGTGGCGAGAGAGTAGCAAGTTGCCCTTTCCCGATTACGCACCTGCCGACATTTCCGAGTTCAGCAATTCCCTGCCCTACCCGCAACCGGAGTCGGCTTTAAGGAGCAAGAAATAATGAAGAGGAACAGGAAATGAACCGACCCCGCCGTTTGACGCTACTCATGATCGCTGTCCTGTGCGTCACCGTGCCACTTTGCTCAGAGGAGATTTTGATGCAGAACGCTTCCACCACCGCCAAGACATCCGCGGCAGCACCATCCTGGATGAACGCCTCGACCACCAAACTGGAAAACGAACTGACCGCGAAGTACGGTGCGCAACAAAAACCTCGGCTCGAGCGTGGTCTTCACCAGGTAGCCGAGTTCTGGCGCGCGGACGATGGCGATGCCACCGTGTTCGAGGAATTCGTTCGCACCAATTTCGCGGGGGACCAGATAACTCTCGACACCATGTTCAATCGTTTCCAGAGCATGCTCGAACAACTCGATGGCCACATGCAAGAAATTCGCCGCGAGTTTAATCAACAATCTGATCTCGATCTGGGCCCGGTGCTCCCTTTCGACGAAGTTTTCGCCGGCTACGATCCTTCCGCCCACGTCCTCGACGACTTCTTCAACAACAAACTTGCCTTCACGGTTCTGCTGAACTTCCCCCTCACCACCCTCGACGAACGCCTGAAAGAGGGGCCCACCTGGACCCGCCGCCGGTGGGCCGAGGTCCGGCTCGCGGAACGTTTTGACAAGCGCATTCCAGCCGAGGTCAACCTGGCTATCGCGCAGGCCGCAGCCGAATCCGGCCAATACATCTCGCAATACAACATCTGGATGTACCACCTGCTCGATCCACAAGGCCAGCGCCTTTTCCCGCCCAAAATGCGCCTGCTAAGCCACTGGAACCTGCGCGATGAAATCAAAGCCGACTACTCCGACCGCCAAAACGGTCTGGCCAAGCAACGCACGATCCAGCAGGTGATGGAGCGCATTGTCACTCAGACGATTCCGCAAATCGTCATCAACAATCCCGGGGTCGACTGGAATCCGTTCACTAACGAAGTCAAAGCGGCGGCGGCAAAAGATGCAGACGCCACAACCAGCCAACCAATCACGAACGCGCCCGAACCCAACACACGTTACGCAGCCTTGCTGAAAGATTTCAATGCCGCTCGCAAGGCCGATCCATTTTCTCCAACCGCACCCACGCTGATCGACCGCCGATTCCAGGAGGACCGTGGAATTCCTGAAGCGCAGCTGAAAGCCATGCTGGAGCAAGTGCTGACTTCCCCGCTGGTGGCGCACACCGCGCAGTTGATTCAGTCTCGTCTCGGGCGTCCGCTCGAGCCCTTCGATATCTGGTACAACGGCTTTCGTCCCGGCAGCCAATACACCGAGGCACAGTTGGACGAGATCGTCGCGAAAAAGTATCCCACCGCCGAAGCCTACCAAAAAGACATTCCCAACCTGCTCATCAAGCTCGGCTTTTCTCCAGATCGCGCCCAGTACGTCGCCGCCAACATCATCGTCGACCCCGCCCGCGGTTCAGGCCACGCCATGGGAGCCGGAATGCGCGCCGAGCGAGCCCACCTCCGCACTCGCGTGGAAAAAACCGGCATGAACTACAAAGGCTTCAACATCGCCGTGCATGAGATGGGACACAACGTAGAGCAGACTTTTTCGCTCAACGACAACGACTTCACCCTTCTGCAAGGCGTGCCCAACACAGCTTTCACCGAAGCGCTCGCGTTCGTCTTTCAGGGACACGACCTCGAACTGCTCGGCCTTCCCGCACCCGACGCGAAAAGCCAAGCTGAAAAAACCCTCAACGACTTCTGGGGCACCTACGAAATTGCCGGCGTCGCGCTAGTCGACATGGCGGTCTGGCACTGGATGTACGACCACCCGCAAGCCACTCCGAAGCAACTCGACCAGGCCACGGTTCAAATCTCGAAGGACGTCTGGAACCGCTACTACGCCCCCGTCTTCCACAAGAACGACGTTGTGCTGCTCGGAATCTACTCCCACATGATCGACTCGTTCCTCTACCTGCCCGATTACCCCATCGGCCACCTGATCGCCTTCCAGATCGAGGAACAAATGAACAAGGCCGGCAGCATCGGCCCCGAGTTCGAGCGCATGGCCAAGACGGGCCGCATCACCCCCGACCTATGGATGGAACGCGCCACCGGAAGTCCAGTAGGCCCAGAGGCCTTACTGGAAGCCACCCAGCGCGCGCTAGCCTCGGCGAAGACCACACCCTAACCGGCACCAAGCCAATGGAGGACAGGCGTCCCCGCCCATCCCAAGGTGAGGTCGAACCAAACGGGACCGGGAAAGCAAGAGCGCGAAGACTGAACCGCTCTAAGCAGCCAACGGCGAAGCTCCGGTAACATTGACTTGCCTCAAGCCCTGTGTGACAATCCGCCCATAATCGCTTGGGCTGCTTGCGTCGCGGAGCTGCCTGCCCGAACTTTCTGATGCATACTCCAGCGCCGCAGTCCCGGCGAATGACGGCCACCATCGCATGGCCATAGCCAGAGAAGGAGCATTAGTTTTGCCCGCATTACTCGCCATCGCCGCCGGATGGACCGATTACCGCTCCCGCCGCATTCCCAACTGGCTGACCGTACCCGGCCTGGCGCTCGGCATCGCGGCAAATTCGTGGCTGCGTGGCTGGCCCGGAGCCAAAGATTCCCTGTTAGGCGCAGCGCTCGGCTTGGCGTTGCTTCTACCCTTCGTCCTGATCCGCTCCCTGGGCGCCGGCGACTGGAAATTCGTGGGCGCGCTCGGAGCCTTTCTAGGCCCGCAAAATCTGCTAACAGTACTGCTGCTTGGAATTTTGGTGAATGGTCTGATGGCAGCTATCATGATCGTCAGGAAGAAGCGCGTCCGCGAGACCGCCCGCAACCTGGCCCGCATGCTGGCAGCGTTCCTGACTCTGCACTTGCCCGGACCAGACCTGACTTTGGATAATCCAGACTTGGTGAAAGTCCCGTTCGGCGTGGCCGTGGCAATCGCGGTTATTCTATACACAGGCCGGCAAGCCTGGGGATTTGCATGATTTCTAACTTTGCACAATACGGTGAAAAACCACCACGCCCCTGTCATTCCGAGCGAAGCCGAGGAACCTGCTGTGTGGCCGGCGGAAAGACAGGTTTCTCGACTCCGCAGGATCATCCGCGTTTGCGGATGATCCTGTTGCGCTCGAAATGACAATGCGAAATTGAATGTCTTTTATCGTGCATGGTCAATGGTAGGCGCGCCCGTCCTCCGCGCGCAGGAGTAAGTGAGAAGTGCTTAGGCTGAAAAAAATCGTCTTCGGAACCACCGGCTCAGAGATCGCCGAAGCCGCCCTCGTGCTACCCATTTTCTTTCTGATCATGTTGGGCATCTACTGGTTTGGCCGCGCCTTCAACACTTATGCCACCATCAATCACGCCGCCCGAGAGGGCGCCAGAGTGGGGGTTGCGCAGACCTGCGCCGCCTGTGGCAACGCCCAACCGTCTCTGACTACGATTGGCACCCAAGTCGCGCAGGCCCTCCAGGCTTCCAGCCTCGTTCCAGGTCAGGTCACACACGCCGGGGAGCCGGCTACCCGCGCCGCGTGCGGAGGCGGGACCTCGAGTTGCCAGACACCCGCTGCGGGACCTCAGATTTGTGTCTACTACAACGTACAACTACAGCCCGCCGCTAGTCTGTCTGCCGGCTCTGGCGCACCCGGCTGTGGGGTTTCGGTTCAGTTCCAGTATCCATATCAGTTCTACCTTCCATTCACTTCTCTCAACATGCAACAAGTTATGCTAAACGCAGGCGTGCAGATGACCGCAGAATATTAGGCCCATGTTCGGTGAGATCCAACCCGTTCACAGTTTCCGCAAGTGTCGGAGACGCTTACGGCAAGAGCAAAGCAGGACGGGCGTCGCTCCCGTCCAGCCGGGCGGGGATGCCCGACCTCCATATGAACAGGCTCCTAGAAGATTTGGCTTGGGGTGGCGCAGCGCTTCCAGCGCTGCGCTCTATGCTCTGCAATCAGCGACGGCTTTAGCCGCTGAGGTAATAAAAGCGAACTGGGCATTCCCACAAATCCTGGCTAAGAAGCAGAAAACGAGCGGCATCTCGAAAGACGAGAAGTCGGTTGCATCGAGACCGCTTCCGCAATGCTTCCGCCTGCTTCGTGGGACCGAGGCCGCCGCCATTATCGAATTCGCAGTTGCTCTACCGCTGCTCATAGTGTTGGTCGTGGGGATCTTCGACTTTGGCGGAGCCTTCAACCTGAAGCAGGAGCTCAACAACGCAGTCCGGGAAGGAGCGCGCTTCGGCGCCGCTCAGCCAACCAACGACATATCAACGACCAATCTCAAACCGCCATCCGTGGACGCAATACGTTTCCTCGTCGACTCCTACCTGAAAACGGCCCATATCAATGACTGTGGCCTCAGCGCTATCGCGGAACCACCCCAGGGCGGAGGGATCGCGTGGGTATACAACGCTTCAACCGGATGCCCCGGTGCGCTCACTCTAACCATCAGTCGCGCTGTGCCCGTACAGGCGACAGTCGGAGGGGCCACGGTAACCATGCTCTGCACCACCGTCAATATCATCTATCCGTATCAATGGCATTTCAATAACGTAATCCAGTTGCTGGTCCCCGGCGCCAACTACACGCTCGGGAACATTCCAAGCAACGCCACCGCCGTCAACATGAATTGAGCGCGCTCATGCAGAGGGACATTCTTTCGCGACGACGCCACCACGAACGAGGCCAGACCATCATATTGGTCGCTATCTCGTTGGTGAGCCTGCTGGCAATGGCCGCGTTGGCGATTGATATTGTGACGCTCTATTCAGCCCGTAGTGAGATTCAACGAGCCGCTGACGCGGCTGCCCTGGTGGGCGCTAAAGCACTCGCAGATTCTGGCATCACTACACTCTTACTCACGGACCCGAATTTCACGACCGTGCAATCCTGGACAACCACTGCGGCGACTAATCAAATCAATGCAGTGCTGCAGAACAATCTGGTTTCTGGACAGGCACCCACGCTGCTTTCGGCACCCGTAGACTGGACTCGGCAAGGCAATCCGCACATCACCGTCAGCTTGCAAAGCTCCAATCTGCCTTCTTTCTTCTCCAAGATTTGGGGAGGCACCGGCACCGTCGTGACCGCCACCGCCACCGCTGAGGCCTACAACCCGGCGAACGTACAGAATTTCACCCCAATCGCGCCCAAGGCCGTCAAGCCGTGGCTGGTCGCCAACATCGATCCTAACTCGGGTAATCCGTTCATTACCACAACGAACGGAAATATTGAAACTGGCGTGACCGAGATCGGAGAAACATTAAATCTCACCGCCGATTGCGTTTCAACTGGGGCCGGTTGCAACCTGCTGCCCGGTGGGAATCCTCCGGGAATCGGCCCGGCTTCTTCACTGCCTTCCTATCCGCAGGTCGAGTATGTCCCCGCGCTAGTTACCGCTCCCGCCAGTCCTAACCCGAACGTCTGCCCCACCATCTGCTTGGGAGCGACCAACTATGAACAGAGTATCGAGTGCGCCGATGTGACGACCTCCTATACGGTACTTTCGTGTGGAGGTGGCGCTACCAACGCGCAGTGGGACAACAACGTCAACCCAAGCGGACTGACCGGCCTCAGTGCCCTCGGAGCCGAATGTCTCATTCACGCGACAACGCATGGCAACAACAAGGGCCAGGACAAGCTTGACAATCTTGGACCGTGGCCAACCAGTCCGATGCAGATCACAGCCGAAAGCCCCCCACAGAGCGGAAATCTGGTCACGACTAGTAACTCCATCGTGACGATTCCGATCATTGACCGGACAAGCTTTGAAGCTACCAGCCCATTCCAGGTCACCGTAGTGGGATTCCTACAGGCATTCATAGACGAGGTTCGCGGTGGCAACCCGGCCCACCAGGGCGACATCTCGGTTACTGTGCTCAACATAGCCGGCTGCAGTAACAGCTCGACAAACAGCGGCGCGACTCCGGTGGTGGGCGGCTCAGGCACCTCACCCGTCCCCGTCCGCCTGATTACCCCTCCGTAGCAACTAATACAAACCCGCTCCGTATCGGCGATTTTGTCGTTGACTCCCATGCTCTAATCCAGATAACATATTTACAAATACATTATCTATCGGATAATGCGGATCTTTGACAATCTGACCTCGGCAGTTTCGGGGCGGCGCGGTGCGTCGATCAAGCCTAGGGATGGCATGGCTTCAGCGAAGCCACATGAGTTCGGCGTCAGCCATTGAGGGATTGCGGCCCGCAGTTCCGAAACGGGATGAAGCCATCCGTAACTCCCATGTTCTCTAGATTTTGCGTGTAACTCCTGCAAACTCAAAGATCTAGCACATAGTCGCAAAATTGATCCTTTGTTTTCTATATTTTGCACGCCACAGGGGAGGGGGTACTCGTTACTAAACAGTAAACTCGTCCTTCTTTGGGCAGCTGAGAAACGAACTACGTGGCCTATTTCGTCAGCGGCGTCAGAATTTCTCCCAGAACATCCGGCCCTTGGATTCGCTCCAGATGAGGATTCCTGATTCCATCGTGGTACGCAATGGAGTAGGTCTTGAAGAACTTCGCGTTCTCTACCAGCAAATCGATCGCCTGCTGGCTGTCTTTGGAAGTGCGCAGCGCGTCCAGCAAGACGTCCCTCGACCAGGCTCGGCCATTGATCGCGACCAGCTTCATCCCCGGGCCGATCCCGGCCGCGTAAGCCGGCGAGCCATAAATTACGTCCGAGAGCACGCCGTCTTCTCTGACCACGAAGCCCAGAGAGTAAGAAACGTCCACCGACTTTCGCAATTTTTCTCCCGTGCGGATGAACAAGTTGGGCTGATCGTTGTACACCAGCCGCCACCCGCCACGTTCGATGCCGCCAAGTGGCGCGTGGGGATCGGTTGAAGTCACCCGCGTCTTTAAAAGCGCGGCCCAGTCATACGGCGTCACCTGGTTCAGCGTCCGCACCACGTCATCAAAGGTGTAAGGCACAACTTTCGGAGGACCGCTTTCGCCGCCATAAAAAAGACGGCAGAAATCGTTCAGCGACTTCTCGCCGTGACTCTGTTGCCGGATGGTCGTGTCCACCTCCAGCCAAATCAGTTCCCCTTCCGGATAGTAGTCGAGGCCGCGCCGCCAGCTCTGCCATTCCGGCCCCTGCAACCGCAAAATTTGTACCGACCGCGCCGTATCCTCGAGTGGGCGCCAGGCGCGTCCAGTGCGATGGTCGAGCATCGCCGCAGTTTCCGCCAGTGCTTCGCGATATTGTTCGGGTGTCCACAGCCCGGAGCGCGCCGTCAGAACTTCCCCAAGATACTCGGTCAGGCCCTCATACACCCAGAGCAAATCGCCAACCATCGGATCCTGATAATTGCGCGTTGCCAGTCCCGCAGGCCGCCGGTATTTGCCATTCCACGAATGCGTAAACTCATGCGGCAGCAGGCCCGCTTCCGTCAGGCGCAGATCGGGTTCAAGCAGCGTGCGCTCCTTTACGCTGTTGTCGCTCGACTGATGATGCTCAACGCCGTGATGACCAGCCTCGTCGCTGAGCGTGAGCAGAAAATGATATTCAAGATAGTGACGCGCCCCGAACAAAGCCCCAGTCTCGGCGACCAGCTTGCGGTACGCAGCCTCGTCCGCCGCCGTCATCGCCAGGCCCGAATCGCTCTCGCTGACCATGTCGATAACGTGCATCGGACTTTCTCCCGGCTTGGTTAACTCGATCTTCCGGTAATGGTCTCCCGCAATCAGTGGAGAATCGATCAGCGTGGTCAAGGAGACCGGCTTGAACCCAATAAATTCAATGGTGCCGCCCTTTGTCACAGTAGCAATTGGCAAAGCTGTCGCGAATTTCCATCCGTATGGCGGCGTGACCGCCGCCGTAACTTGCACCGCATCCGAACTCGTTCCCTGTGGATAAAGCACGACTTGATTCCAGTTCAAGTCGAGAACGTTGGTCGTCGCCGCCGGTCCGCCCCCGCCGGCGCTGCCGTCGTTGGTGATGGTATCCAGCGAAACCTTCAGCTCGCTCGCGCCCGCAGGCACGTCGACGTGGAAGGCATACATGTCAATAGGATCACGTTGCCACGCCAGCGTCTGCCCGCCGGCTTCCATCTTTATGCCGGTAACATTGGCAATGGGACCGGCGGGACGGTGATTGCCTGGGATCCATTCCGGATAAACCAGCGTCAGTGGGCCCGGTTTCACCGGGATGGTGAGCTGCGAATGATAGATATTGCGAGGCGCGTCGCTCAGATCGACTGACAGTTGAATGGACTGAGCGCCCGCGACGTTGGCAAGAAATGAAAAAACCAGAGTGCCCAGAGATCCAGCAGAGACGGAACGTCGCACTTTTGACTCCCCTCCAGCAAAATTCAGGAGGAAGTGAGCTTAACGGAACGATGGCGTGGACGCAACTCAGCTAAAGCTAGATTCCTGCGACGCAGCCGTGGGACAGAGCCAAGTCAAAATCCCCATCCTAACGTCGAGAGGCGCGACGTTAGGATGGGGCACCCGGCGTTATTTGTCTTACTTGTCGAGGTCCACAATCGGAGGCTGCTTGGCGCTGGCGGAGACCTTTTCGATTTCGGCCAAGCCCTTCCTGGCGAGCTCTACGTCCTCGGGCTGTTTGGCCAGACCGAGAAATTGCTGCATATGTTCAGAGGCAGCCTGATAGTTTTGCTTCTGCAGCAAGATCATGGCGAGCAGGTATTGCATCTTCGGAATCTGATGAGCTTCATCGACTCGGACGCCTTGCAGCGCGCTCTTTTCCGCCTGATCGAAATTCTTTAGGTAGTAATTCGCCACCGCGCTGTCGTAATAAGCGTCAGGAAAGTTTACCGGGTTCAAGGCAACCAGCTTACCGGTTGCGTCAACCACAGCAGGCCAATCGTGCTTCATCATCGCGATCTGTGCCAGTCCGTCGTAGGGATTGACGTACTTGGGATCAGCTGCCACCGACTGCTCGAAAGAGTGCTTGGCCACCTGCAAGTCCTGCTCGGTCGGCGGTAGGTTGCGCAATTGTAGCCCTCCGAGCTGATACCAGGCGGTCGCATATCGAGGGTAAATCTGAACTGCCTTCTCGAACGACTTCTGGGCCTCATCCCACTTGCCTTTTTTCTGTTGCTCCAGCGCCTTCTGGTAGGCCTTCTTGGCGGCAGGCGGGGCGAGATAACTGGTTACGCTGATGCTGGTGCCGTCAACGTGTTCCAGGCGGCGCAACGTGAGGTGGCCCACGTCGAGGTTATTGGTCAGACCCACGTGGCTTGAGAGCTCGATTGGTTGAGAAGAAAAGCCTGCCAACTGGGCCTGGAGTTGACAATCCTGCATATTCGTCGTCGACTGCATGCCCGACCGGTCGACCACATTTGAACTGCTGGCATCGCTAATGGCGGCCGCTGTACTCGGAGTCGGATCGCCAAACCGGAAGGTGAAGTTGCCCCGTCCGTCGGAGTAGGTCTCGCTATGTCTCCGGCCGCGGCAGATAGTCTGAATTACGGCGGGCTCGGTCAGTTCAGATCCGTCATCCAGAACTACTTTGCCGGTAATAAAGATTGCGGACGACGAAGAAGGAGGGGTAATAGTCCCCTGCCCCGGCTGAGGGGCAGTAGTTGGTCCCAGGGAACCACCGGAAGATCTGCCTCCGCCGGAGCGACTTTGGGCCAGGACAGACACACTCAACGCCAAAATGAGAACAGCCCAACGAAAAAGCGGGGATAACATGACCAGCCCCCAAAGGTTGCTTAACGGGAAGTATATGCCCGTTGGCGCGTGGTCGAGACATTTATGTGGCAATATTTCGAAGATTTTACAAATGAGATCACGAACGCGTGAACAACGACCGAACCGCCCGAAGCCGGGACTCAGGGATGAATACGGAGTACTAGAGTTTTCCGCCTTGCGGGACGATATTCCGAACAGATGAGGGTTCGTCGATCCGGAAATGGTCGTCGAAGGAAGGACGAACGAAGCGCGCATTCTGAGGAGCCCCAGTGAAAGTCCTGATCGCTGAAGACGAACCACTTTTCCGCAAGATTCTGTCGCAGTTGCTGTCCCCTGAATTCGACTTAACCGTCACCGAAGACGGCACCACGGAGTTGGCGGGTCTTCAGGAAGAAGACGGACCGGTGCTGGCAATTCTCGACTGAGTAGTGCCGGGATTGACTGGCATCGACGTGTGCCGGGAACTACGAGCCCGCCGGCAAACTGGAGGCATTCACGTGATTCTGCTCACGGCACGAAACAGCGCTGCTGACATTGTTGCCGGACTGCGAGCGGGCGCGAATGACTACGTAATCAAGCCCGTCAAGGCGGAGGAACTTCGCGCCCGGATGCAACTCGGCTGCCGGATTATCGTACTGCGAGCGGCGTTCAAAACGGAGGTCGGAGCGCTGACGGTGGCCCGGGCGAGCGAGAAACTGCTGCTAAGCCGACTGGGATTGACTCCGCACCGCGCACAACGGCGCGAACAGAAAAAACGCGTTGCCGCGCTGGTGTAGGCTCGCACGGGGACCCGGACGAAGCATCCGGGCCTTGGGTGCCCAGTCAGCGCTTCAGCAAGCCAAATACTGCAATGCCCTTGGCAGCGCCCAGGTAGACTTTTCCGTTGACGATCATTCGCGTGCCAAAGTGGCTGGCGGTTCCGAAATGATCGCGATTTCCCGCCTGATTCGAATTGTAGAGCTCGTTCGCCAAATTGGAGGCACCAAAGGCATGCAGTATATCGAAAGGATCGCTGTGCTCGATCGCCCAAACGATCCCATTGCTCGAACCGTTGGCGGAAACACTCGGCGTGCTGCCGGGATAGGTAAACGACGCTGCACTTTTTGAACGCGGTGACGTCGACAGTCGGGCCTTCGAAAACTGGAATTGCAGCAGGTTGTTTCCTTCCGGCGGTACAGTCTCTATGAAAATGGGATTGTCCGCCGAGTCCCCCAATGTCTCCCGCAAGCGCTTGATGGTGGTGTTGAGACCGGTGTCGAGGTCCACGAATGTGTCGTCCGACCACAAAGCGGACCGCAATTCGTCCCGGCTGACGATCTCGCCGGGGCGCCCCAGAAGCCTGAGCAGCACCTGGAACAACTGATCCTGCAGTTTCAGCTTGACGCCGTCCCTGCGTAACTCGCCGGTTCGGCCGTCCAGTTCAAAAACTCCAAAACTATAAACCGAGGAGGCTGCGGAAGATAATGGCATCGCCCATTCACCCCACCCGGATTTAGACGTTAGAGCGAAAAGATGGACACTCGCCGCTTCGCCGCGCGACTGCGCACACAAGTATCCTGAGCGGTGCTACGGCACTTGGGATGGGAGATTTTCTAGAGACAGCAGTCAGGGCTGAGAACCCCAGACCGGGTTCCCTTTCTCGTCTCGCAGGACAAATGTGTCGTTCCCTCTCACCACTTCCCGTGCAAGAACAAGGTCTGCCGTGCCGAGTTTCACTTTCGAGACGGTGAGCGCAACCTCGTCTCCCTTGTTGAAACTCATACCCATGTCGTCAAAAAAAGACTTTGGACACAGGTACACATCGACGGAGTCTGTTTCGATCTTCACCTGCAGGTGGGCGACTTCCTTCTCGCTGCCCTTTGGAGGAAGTTTCACCTCCTCCACCGTTGCTTTCATCTTCGTCTCGGTGTGCAGATCATATTTGGGAGGGCTTGGCTCTTGCTTCTTTTGCGCGATGGCAGGTAGAAGGCACAAGGACACCAGAAAGACCGCGAAGAAAAGAATCCTACCGGGATGGATCTCACTTGCAAGACACATGGCTCCCCCTTCCTCGGAATGCGTCAGGAGCCGCTGCGGCTACTTAAGTCTGGCCGCCTAACGTCCCCTTACTTCGCTAAATAGGATGAAGCCAACGTTCTCGACACATCATACTCCACTTTCAACGCCCGAAATGGCAGGTAGCACAGCGGTGGGCACCAATGGTGTCAATCTCGGTTCAGGTCCACGCGGACATCGCGCGGGATGCGGGCTCGAAATCGATAGTCTTGCCGAACAACGTGTTTTTGAGGAAGGCGCTGGAAAGCCCGTTCACGCGGATTCGCTCGCCGCTCGGCTGATGGGCTTGACAAGTCCTTTCCCGCTAATTACCAGTTGGTTATGCAACCAAGTGGTTATACGCGGACCGCGCAACCCGGTCTTGACGCCACCTTCGCAACACTCGCGGACCCGACTCGTCGGGCCATCCTTGCCCGGCTCTCATCGGGCGAGGCCTCCGTGAAGGAGCTGGTTGCGCCCTTCACGATGACCCAGGCTGCGATTTCAAAACACTTGAAGGTTCTTGAGCACGCTGGCCTCATTTCCCGCAATCGCGACGCGCAGCGCAGGCCGAGCCGACTTTCGCCGCTGAAGGAAGCCAGCGAATGGCTAGAGCAATACCGCCGGTTCTGGGAGACTTCCTTCCACCGTCTGGATGGCTTACTCAGCGAGTTGAAAGCCCCAGTGAAGAAAAAGAAAGCACACAATAAAGCACGCTAACAAGGAGCCTCTATGGTCTATCCCGACACCTTTCAAATATCGTTGCCTAGCGATCGTGAAATTCGGGTCACTCGCACTTTCGCTGCACCCCGCCAGTTGGTTTTTGATGCTTTCACCAAACCAGACTTGGTGCGGCGCTGGTTGCTCGGTCCGCCAGGCTGGACCATGCCGGTTTGCGAAGTCGATCTTAAGGCTGGTGGTCGATATCGATATGTGTGGAGCAAGGTCGGTGCCAAGGACATGGGAATGGGAGGCACGTTTCGAGAAATCGCGCCGCCCGAACGGCTCGTGGCCACAGAGAGCTTCGACGAGTCCTGGTATCCCGGCGAGGCCCTGGTTACGACCAGTTTCCTTGAAGAGGGCAATATCACCAAGGTCACGATCACTATCCTCTACCAATCGAAGGAAGCCCGCGACACCGCAGGCAGATCCGGCATGGAGCACGGCATGGCCGCAAGCTACAACCGGCTTGAGGAGCTGTTTACATCGCTCGATAACTTGACGCCGTTCGTTAGAGACTGAAAAGTCGCATAGTGTAGAGCTATGTCACGAACAATTCCCAATTGGCATAGAACGGG
>CAWITE010000022.1:0-25956 GCA_963838905.1 uncultured Acidobacteriota bacterium | reverse complement strand
GGGCCGGCCTTTTGGGTGCCCCGCATCGGGGGGCTGGCAGCCCCGGTCGTTCAGACGACCGCCCTGCGGTCGAACCTCGCCCTGTCACTCCACATCGACCGACCCCAGGCCAGTCCCTAACCGCCTCGATGGTATCAACCGGCCCGTTTGCTGCACTGCAGCGCCTACCTTATCGGTACCCGAAACAGCCCACTTTAATCGCATAGATGATATTGGAATCTCCCATCATATGTCGATTCTGACAAAAGCGGGCTTGGTGGAGGCAAAGAAACTGGGACAGTGGATGTGGTACCGGCGAAACGAAACTGCCCTGCGAGAATTTGCCCGCGAACTGCGCGAGAGTCTTTAGCCTCGGCGCGAAAACTCGAATGTTGTGTTACGCGCGTACATTCGATCGAGTCCTGATCAGCATGGCTCAATCCGCCCGGAAGGGGGCGTGCGGGGCTACGTGGGCGTAGCGGACGAATTACGGAGTTGGCTACGGATTGGATTTGGGCGATGGTTTGTTCGTCTTCTTGTCCGGCCTCGGCTTGGGCTTCGATGTCTGGGATGGTTACTTCGGCGGTCCATTCTTTGTCTTCACCGAAGTCTTCGGACTTGGCCTCGACTTGCTCGGCGGCCTCTTCTTGATCGTCTTCTTCCTCTTCGAAATCTTCCCGGCGCCAGGGATCTTCGCCGAGCGGGGTTTGGTCTACCGTGCGGGGATCGATGACTACGCGGGTTTTTACCGTGGGTTCGAAATTGATTCGGCTCAGGTTCGAGGATGCGGTCTGCAAGGCGTAGAGCAGTAAGCCTGCGTTTTTGGGGTCTAGTTGTCCGCTTAGGATCAGGCGCATTACTTGCATTAACCAGACTTTCGTATTCTTCCTCCCATATCACGAAGTGGACACTCGCAATGGTAGCGGCCGACGGGTCCTCACGGGACGAAAAATCGCCTCGCGGATAGGTTGGTCTTGCCATCAGCGAAAACCCCCGCCCAAGCAGAGCTTGGACGGGGCACCCTGGAGAGCAAAACGAACGGCGAGCTTCATTTCGTCTCCGCCTCAACGATTTCTAAATCGTGGCGGTCTGAAAAAATGTAGAAACGGTCGGGGTCTGGGGCGTAGCACGCCATGGTGCCGGAGGCTTCTTTGTCGGCTTCATAGGCGGCAAGTTTCTGGCCGGTCGTGGCATCAACGACGGCATAGCTGGAACTCCGGCAAGAGTCGGAAGCGGCGGTACTGTCGCAGTTGCGGTGGAACTGAACAACCAGTCGGTTCTTGACCACTCGAATCCCGAAATACGGCGATCCCGTGCCAGTCGGAGGGCTGACAACAATTTTGCGGACCACGTCACCGGCAGCCGAAATCGCATAGACGGATGCGGGAGATGTCGCCCTCATCAGATATACGAGACCGTCGTCTCCAGTGATCGCCACCGACGTATCGACCGCCGACGTGTTCTGTTGCTGAGCGCGAGTATCTTTGCCTAAGGCAATCGCACGCTCGATCTCCGTGTCCCCATCCAACACGACTTGCTTCACCACGCGGCCGGTTGGGTCGTAGATCGCAGTTCCCGCCTTGTAACCGGGTTGATATTGCAAACCGGAAATCAGGATCTCGCCCGAGTGAAATACGGCGAGTTGTGAAGGGAAAAAGGGTGTCGGTGGACGCTCGAGGGCTACCGACGATTCACGCGTCCCATCGGGAGCGAAATTGTCAACGATCTTGACGGCCCCGTCTACACGCAGCATGATGACGCCACCATCAGGCCGGACTGCGTAGCGGTTGACCACAGCGCCCGAAGTATCGAACTCCGTTTCTACGACACCTTTACTCGACAACCTGAAAAGCGGACCCATCATTCCCGGACCTATCTTGATCAGCTTGACGTACAAGCGTCCTTGTTCATCACAAGCCGTCGGAAACGCAATACCGCCGTGATACTCGCCCACGACGCTGACGGGCGTTCGGCTCTTTGCCACGAGAACCTTGGTTTGCGCAACTATGGGAAGTGCAGTCACACACAGAAGGGCAAAAACTGCGGAAATCTTATTCATGTGGCAGTGCCTCTTGCGAATCATTATCGCGAACGCGGTTAGCGTTCCGTTCATCTCTGATTGGTAGATCGAGTGACCCCCACATTTATGCAGGCTTTATTGTGGCAGGCCTTACAAATCTTCCGCCGCCGCAATTAGAACGTTAACCCCGGTGCCTGGATTATGAAGTAAACTGCGCACATGCCGAGTGGCCGCCAGGGGCGATAGCGATGTTTGGCCAACTACGGGCACGTCAGTTCAAGATGCAAGATGATCCCGAACCGGGATTGACCGTTGAAATTGTCGGCGGTGTACTTAGAGCCTGTAACAAAATCTCTCTTCGACCGAAAAGACGGCCTGGTAAAACACTGGGGCGTCTATGGGAGTAATGCTCTCGCGACCCAACGAAGACATGCCCAAAAAGCGGTCTGCGCAGTTCTAATGGATAGCAAGGGCACCATTGCTTCCGTGAAGGGGACTGATTGGAACAGATGGTCTGAACATGTGGGGTCAAGCGTGTCGGTCGCGAGGCCAATAATGCGGCGGTCAATAAGAGAATCAGAGGGTGTGGCTAAGTATGGGGTTGTCTTATGAACGCAATGGACACCGGTGGCGCTCGGTTTACATCATCCCGCGTTATTTGTCGTCGTTGAAGATGTCGGCGACTACCTTCCATTGGCCATCGCGCTTCTGCCAGTTCACTACGAATTTGCCAACGCTGGATGTGGGCTTTCCTTGCGCGTCGTTGACGGTAGTTTGGAAGGTTCCGATTTCGTAGGCCATGTCGCCTGATTTTGCGATCACCACCTTGGAGGGGGCGAAGGTGATCGAGAATCCGGGCATGGACAGAAATTGCGACCACACGGCCCGGATCGCGTTTTTGCCGGCGGCGATCGGCATGTTTGGAGGCAGGATGGACGCGTCGTCGGCATAGAAGGATACGGTTTTGTCCAAATCCTTGGTCTCGGCAGCATGGGACCATGCGGTGTCGAGGGCGCGGATGGCTTGCTCGTCGGCGGAGGCATCTTTCGCGAGAGTGATGCTGGATGCGAGAAGCAGTACCGCTAAAGCCAAAATCTTGCGCAGCATGGGAAACGATCCTTTCGAGTCGCGAGTGTCATTTGGTTTGGCGAGCGGTGAACAGCATATCTTGGTGGAGAAGTACTGGCAAGGCATGCGTGGGTTTCGACAGTGCAGGTCAACGGCAGCGGACAGGAGTGTCCGCTCTACACTAGCGCGTCGAGCTTCGCTCGACTGGACAGTCGGGGGCGGCTGTCCCCGCATGATCTAAGTTACGCTTGCGGCTTGGGCCTTTTGCATCAGGCGGCGGGCGTGGGTGATCAGGTCGGCTACCTCGAAGGGCTTTACCAGGCAGGGGATATTTTTCTCTTGCAGGAAGCTGCGTACTTCTGGCTCGGCTACGGTGGAGAAAGTGAACAGCAGATGTTTCTCCATGCCGGGACAGTTTTCCGCGAGCCAGCCGTAGACTTCTCGGGCGCTTCCGTTCCCTTGTGCCTTGCCGTCGATGATGATGGCGTCGAACGACTGCCTGGGCAACAGGGATTTCATCTCTTCTGCGTTCATCGAGGTGACCACTTCGGCTCCGGCGCCGGTCAGGACGTCGCGCTCGAATTCGAGGACGGCTTCTTCGTTCTCAATCAGCAAGACCCGTCCAGCAAGGGCGGCTTCGCGACGTGCGGTTGGGGCTGCCTTTTCCAGAACTGCGCTTTCGCCCGCGGACGGGAGGACGACCTCGATTACGCCCCCGCCGGTGGTTTGGTTCCTGGCGCCGATTTGTCCGCCGTGCTCCTGAATAATTCCGTAGCAGATGCTTAGGCCGAGTCCGGTGCCTTTGCCTACGCCCTTGGTGGTGTAGAACGGCTCAAAAATGCGATGGGGTTCCTTGATGCCGGGGCCGGAGTCGTGGAATTCGGTGTGGACGTTTCCATCTTTGGTGTGGACACGCACCTTCAAGGTGCCGCCTTGGCCGGCTTCCAGCATGGCGTCTACGGCGTTGTTGATGATGTTGAGAAATACCTGCTCCAGTTGGTGAGGATCGGCCGTCACTGCGGGAGTGGGAGTTTCGAATTCACGCTGCAGGTTGATGCCGTTCACCTTCAGGTCGTAGTCGCGCAGGGCGAGGGTTTCGTCGAGCACCTTGCAAATGTCGACGTGCTCTTTCTGCGGCTTGCGCTGGCGGGCGAAGGACAACAGGCTTTGCACCACGCGATGAGTGCGTTGCGCCTGCTTGAAGAGCTTGCTAACGAAGTCGGCGGCGTGATCGTTGAGTCCTTCACTTTCGAGAAGCTGCGCGTAGCCGAGAATGGCGGTTAGTGGATTGTTGAGTTCGTGGGCCACGCCGGCAATGAGCTGTCCAACGGCCGACATCTTTTCGCTTTGCAGCAACTGTTCCTGAGTCTTGCGCAAATCTTCATAGGCGCGGCAGGTCTCTTCGTAGAGACGGACCTTTTCTATGGTTGTGGCCAACTGGCGGCCGATTGCGACTAGCAGGTTTTCATCGTTGCTGGTGTAGACGCGGTTCTCGCGGCTGCTGATTCCCATCATGCCGATGGGCGAGTCCTTGCTCCACAGCAGTACCCAGATCCAGGAACTTAAGCCGTCGGCGCGGATGAACTCGGCCACGGGCGGAGGAAGGTGCGGCAGGTATTCCGGAGTGATCACTTCGGTGCGGGAGCGGGTGACGAGATCGCCGAAGCCGCCGTGAAACTGGACTTCAGACAAGCGGGCGCGATCGGCACTGCGCTGTCCCCAACCGGCGCGGCGGCGGAAGGTGGTTTGGTCGGCGTCGCCGAGATAGATCGATCCGGTCTCGGCGCCGAGCAGTGAGATCACCTGGCGCAATGTCAGGTTCAAGATCTCGTCCAGATCGAAAGACTGGGTAGCGATCACGGCCATCGCGTTCAGAGCATTCAGCTCGCGATTCCGTTTGCGGATTTCGTCTTCTGCCCGTTTCTTCTCCGTGATATCGAGCAGGAAGCCCTGGTAGCGTTCGATCTTGCCAAGGGAATTGCGAGTGGCGAAGCTGCTCTCGAGCACGGTGATCAACACGCCGTCTTTGCGGCGCAGCGTGATTTCAAAGTTGCGGACGTAGTTGTGGGCTTCGATCTCGCGATGAAAGGCATCGGTCTGCTCAGCCGACGCGGAGAGTTCGGTGTCCAGATCCATGGCCATCAGTTCGGCACGGCTGTCGTAACCCAGCATGTGCACGAAGGCGTCATTACAGTCGAGCAGTTTGCCGCCGGGGGTGGCCACGAAGACGCCTTCCTGGGCTTGCTCGAAAATCAGGCGATACTTTTCTTCGGCATCGTGCCGGTCGGTGGTGTCGTGCACTACGTGAATGGTGCCCTTTTGCTGGCTTCCGTGCTCGCTGTAGGACGAGGTGGAAATCATGCAATTGCCGCCGAAGCACGGGTCTTGGGCTTCTTGGATGCCTTCCTCGGCGGCGACACAGTAGGGGCATCCCGACCACTCGCCTTTGCGAGGCAGCACGAATTCACAGGGCTGGCCGATGACGTCCGCGGGAGCTTGTCCGAGGCGCTGGAGCAGAGCCATGTTGGCTTTCATGACCACGAATTCTGCGTCATGTACCAGGACTAAGTCTTGAATGGAGTCAAAGGTATTCGCCCACTGGCGATGGGAGCGCAGAATCTGCTCCACCAGCCGGAGATTCTCCACGGCGAGTCCCAGCTGGTGCGCGCTGGTGACCAGGAACTCCATATCGTCGGGAGTGTAAGAGAAGCGATGTGGACTGCCTAGGGATAAAGTTCCAATCACCGACTTCTTGCCCAGGACCGGCAGCATGACTACATGGTGAAAGCGTTCCCGCTTCAGATGTGGTCGTATGCTGTCGGCCGCGCTGGAGGTTTCAATGACCATGGGCACGGTTTCGGTGAGCATGGCTTTTGTAGATTCGTCCAGGGGGACAGAAAAGCGATCGCGCACATAGTCCGAAGAGAGTCCGATCTGAGTGGTGAGGACCAATCTCTCGCCTTCGAGCAGGCGAAACCATGCGGCTTTAGCTCCCATCAGAGTCTTCAACTCTCCGAGGGCGGTCTCGGTCATCGGTCCGTGCTGCTGCGAACGCGTGATGGTCGTGGTCAGAGCATTGAGCACACCCAGACGCCGAACCCGCATTCGAGAGTCATCGAACACCATCAGGAGCATGCTCAGTCCCAGCAGCAGATCGACCGCGAGGCTGAACCCTGGCGGCAAATGCATGTTCAAGGGAGCCCAGTCGAGATGCACCGCCAGCAAGCTGATACTCAACATCCAGGGACCGATCTCCCAGCGTGCCCAGCGGAAACGGATCAATTGCAGAGCAGCGCCAAAGGTGATGACCCGGTAGGAAACTTCGAGCACCACGCGAAGAGCGAACGAGTCCGGCCACCACAGCGCGCGCACTGCCGCATAGGCGACCACTGCGATGGAAAACGCCAGCAGTGGCGTCAAAACTTTGCGGGCGTGGCTATAGACAAAAACCGCTGCGGAGAACAGGCACAAGGCCAGGACGAATTGCGATTGGGAAACGGCGACCGCATAGCGGGAGCTCGGGTCGACGCCGGGGTGGTGAATCGTCCAATTGGAAACGAAGTATGCCAGCCAGCCCAGAATCCATATCAACAGGTAGCGCTCGCGAAAAGTCCGGAACACCAGCAGGCCCGCGGCCAGGATGACCAGCGCAGCGGATTCCACCGCCACGAACTTGGGCAGTGGGAGTTCCACCAAAGCGTACCAGGCAAATAGGGCAGAGCTATTCATCGCGAAAAGGGGCCGAGCGCACTTTTCTTAATAACATGCCGATCCCTGCAGCCAATGAGGTTTCCCCTTATGGGTGATTACTTTAGGAACTTCCGGGTTAGCCACTTCAAATCCAGGAACGCTAAATCCGGGCATATTTCGCGGTACACTAGCAGAACCATGCCCGTCGAGCGCATTCTGGTTGTCGACGACGAAGACCCCATCCGCGAGATCGTGTGCTCCATGCTGGCCGCTGCCAACTATAAGACCCGGCAGGCTTCTTCCGGGCTGAAGGCGCTGGCGATCCTCGATGCCGGCGAGGAATTCGAGCTTATGCTTTCTGACCTCATGATGGCCGATCTGGATGGCATTGGCCTGCTCGAACGCACCAAGGAGGGGTATCCGGACATGCCCGTGGTCATGGTGACCGCGGTGCACGACATTTCGGTTGCCCTGGCCGCCATTCGCAACGGCGCCTACGATTACCTGCTGAAGCCTTTCGAACGCGAACAACTGCTGGCGACCGTGCGCCGGGCTTTGGAGAATCGGCGCCTCAAGATGGAGAACCGCGCGTACCAGACTGATCTCGAAAGGATGGTCGAAGCCCGTACCGAGCAGTTGAAGAGTGCCATGGCCGATCTGGAACGCTCCTATAGCATGACGCTGGAGGCGCTGGGCGGGGCGCTGGACCTCAAGGACGCCGAGACTGAAGGCCACTCGAGGCGCGTTACCGTGTACACAATCGCCATTGCCCGCGCCATGGGATTACCGAAAGAGCAGATTGACGTGATTGCTCGAGGCGCATTTTTGCACGACATTGGTAAAATGGCGATTCCCGACGCGATCCTTCGCAAACCTGGCAAGTTGGACCCGGATGAAATCAAGGTTATGCGGGAGCACTGTTACCACGGCTACCAGATATTAAAGAAGATTCCCTTTCTCAAAGAGGCTGCCGAGATCGTTTACGCTCATCAGGAACATTTCGACGGAAGCGGCTATCCGCGTCAACTGAAGGGCGAGGAGATTCCGCTCGGAGCGCGATTGTTTTCTGTCGCCGACACTCTCGACGCCATGACTTGCGACCGGCCCTACCGCAAAGCACAGTCCCTGGCCGCTGCCCGGGACGAGATTGAGCGCTTCTCCGGACAGCAGTTCGACCCCACAGTGGTCGAGGTATTTCTCTCCATGCCAAGAGAAATCTGGCCCGATCTGCGCAAGGAAATCGACTCCCAGGTCAATCGCTTTGCCTACTCTACCGCCAAGAGTTGATCCTACTTTTCGACCATCTCTTCATCCCGCAAGTTATCCTCGGTTTTACGTTCTTCTATTAGTTTAGGCACTGGCGTATAACTTTCTTTGTCCCACGCGGGAGGCGCACTATGAAAGCTGCCGTCACCTTGCTGATGGTTTTCGTCGCCAGCTGCTTTGCTCTCGGACAGGATCGTCCGACCATCACCGCGCAACCCAACACCGTATTCGTTGGAGCGGACGGAAAATTTGAAGCTCAGCCGGACACTGCCCTGGTGCAATTCAACATCTCGGCGCAGGAAAACAACTCACGCGCGGCCTACGATCGGGCCTCGAAAGCGGCCGAGCAAGTCCGCCAAATCCTGCGCTCCAATGGCATTGAACCGACGGCTGCCCAACTGGGCTACTTCTCGATTGAACCTGTTTACGACAACAAGGACGCGAAACGCAAACTGGTTGCTTATCGGGTCAACGTGAACGTGTCTCTAAAGCTCAAGGACTTCACGAAGATTGCGCCCATCGTGCAGCAACTGTCCGATAGCGACATTACCAGCGACCAGTCGATCAGCTACACCCTCGACGATATCGACGCTGCCAAGATCAAAGCCGTAGAGGATGCCTACCGACGAGCCCGCGCGTCGGCGGAAGCCGTAGCTCGAACCGGTGGGCGTACGTTGGGCGAGCTGTCTTATGCCTCGGTGGATACGTTTGAAAACGTCCGTCCGATGGTGATGCAGCCGATGGCGAAGATGAGCGCAATGGCATCAACCGCACCCGCGCCAACCGAGGAATTCAGTCCTCAGACGAGTTCGGTGACCGCTCACGTGAACGCAATGTTCACGCTGAAGTGAGCATTCAGCAGTCAGCAATCAGCACTCAGCAATCAGCACTCAGCAATCAGAATGTGGCTCTCTGACCGTTACCAAAGACCCGCTTTATCACTGATCTGGGCTCTGTACCATGTGCATCTGGAGCCGGCCCGGCGCGCTCTTTAGACTTTCGCTGATACGAGCCTGGATGAGCGGTTCATGGCAGGCAGGAATCCCCCGAAGACTTCAGTAATCACGATTGCGGTTGCACGGCGAGGAGCCAATCGGTTCTATGCACATGCAGTCGATCAGCTCACACAACATTCCAATTTTCAGCTTGGTCAACTACATCCCACTGGTGGCGACAGTGGTTACTTGCGTTCTCAGTGTGATTCTCGCCCGCGCCACTCTGCGCTATGCCGAGGCAACCGACAAAAGTCTGGCCCTCGCTCGCGAGGAGTTCGAGCGCGAATGGTCGCCCGAACTGCATATCAAGCTGGAGCGGCTCTCCGCCAGCGAGACCCGAATCGTAGTCACCAACTTAGCCAAGATCTCGGTCCTGCTCCAACTCCTGCAGCTGCGCAAGATTTCCCATGCCGTGCCGTTTGAACGGTGTTTCCTCAATGATCCGCTGGTCGGTGGAATGACGTGGACTCAAGACGTCGGCAAGCGCCTGGTAGTGTGCACGGGGCCGGATTTTCAGGGGCTCATCGCCGCCTCGGTGACTTTTTATTCCTCGGGCCGCATGTTCCGCACTGATTGGTTCCGCTTTTATATCGACGTTGACGACGGACGCATCGTCCGCCTGAACCCGACGAACGTGCCCGCGCGGCGCGTGCGCGTCCTCGAAGGCCGCAAGGGACCGGAACGACGCCGGGAGATGGCGCAAGATGTGACCGCTGGCATGGCCGGAGCTAAGTACCCAGCAACCTGATCATTTCGCAACCTACCTGGATCAAGAAAATCTCCGGGAACGGTCAGCGACAGATCAAGCACACGGATGGCGTCAGCAATTCCTCAATCAAACGGTACAGTCCGTTCGTGCAAGGGCGATTTATCGACAGGCGTCATGTGCCTCCTGGCGCACCACGCAGCATGAAAATAGCGCGCTGCTGGTAGGTCCTTGATTTACTCGTGCGCAAACTCGCCATTTTCATGGCAGTAATCTCTGCACATTCGAGATAAGGGTTTAAGGTGGAAGGTGGACCGACAACCCTATTGGAGTCACGGCATGCAAGGCCTCTTTTTCCGCCTACAATGTCTCGTGATCGGCTGCGCTTTGCTGGAATGCTCAGTCGCTTCACATGCCGATTCCTGTGTCATGTTCCACAAGCGTGCTCCGGTGAGAGCCGTGTGTGGACGCGTAACCAATAGAGCGGGTGAAAAGCTGAATAATGTCGCACTCACTCTAACGGGCGAAACGGGTTCCGTGCTCTTCACCACCTGGTCGGATACCAAAGGTTCGTTCTCGTTTAGCTCAATTCCGAATGGCGACTATACGCTACATGCCGAAGCGCCCGGTTACCGCGTGGCTAAGCGAGAAATCCGAGTCACCAATACCGATGAGGAGAAATGCTCCCCCAAAATCGACGTTACACTTGGCTTTGGGTCGTGTGACACAGGCACTTACGTAAAGGGTGTTGATAAACCGTCTGATTTGGATTCCGAGTTCCGTCAGTGACGATAAGAGGCCACTACACTCGTTGAGGGATACTTGAGCGGTGCCTCACGGCTGCGACGAGTACGCTCGCGTGGTTGCAGGCACGCGACTGGCGTCGAGCGGAACATCGCGCTGGATGACGATCTCCATGGTCGTACCGGCATCCATCTTCACATCGTTTCCGCGAGTCAACAACGCGATCGCAGTTCCAACCGCACCACCAACTCCCGCGCCGACCAACGCACCTTTGCCGCCGTTGCTCAGCCCGCCGACCACAGCGCCCGCGCCCGCGCTTGTAGCCACGGTCCCGGCTTTCTGGCCAGTCTGGCTGTCGGCGCGAATGGTGCCCTCCTCATCGTTCACCGATGTATTATCCACGCCCGGCGCATTTTCAACCGCCCCCGGCAGCAGAACGGTGTAACCGCTGGGATAGATCAGCGTCGTGAAATGCATCTGCACTTCGGCGCGCCCTTTGATCCGTCCCCCACGCTGGATGTGGCTGATCCTCCCTTGCACATAAGTGCCCGCCGGAATCATAACCCGGCCATTGATCACGACCGGAAACGTAGTCTCCGCATAGACCCCATCCCCCTCGTGCGTCCCCTTGCTCGAGACCGCATGTTTTAGCTCAACCGGGAATTTGGTTCCCGCGGGAATTGTCAGCTCGCTGGGGGTGGTTGCAGATGTAGGAGTAACGCCAACGGCATCCGGCTTCGTAGCCGGAGTGGATTGCCCTGAGGCCAACGCAGCCATCAATAGAACGCCTAAAATGACGCGCATGAAACACCTCTTCGAATACATTACTCCGCGGCCAGGCTGGCTGCCCGCTGCCGCGCTCCGTACCAGTTCTCGATGAAAGTACGATGCAGGAAACATGAAGAAAGTTAGTCGCCGCTGTTCAAGATTAGACCTTCACCGTCCCGACCGCTTGAGCTCGTTCTCCCTGACATTTCCCATGTATTGCGATTGCAGCTTTTGAGCACAAAGTTCCCCACACACATGCAAAGTACCCTCGCGTGCAGCGATCTCTTCATCCCATGGACACAGATAAAGCAGCGGCCGGTTGTACTCGCCGAAGGAAGTCCACATAAGCCACCAGCGGTCGGTCAAACTTTTCAGCAAACCGCAGTTAGGACCGGCACAGCGGTAGAAAGTATTGGGGATCGGAAAGTTGGGGCTGGCGGCTTGCATGACGGGTCACGTCTCCTGGCCGAGTAGGTGCAATAACGCGCACCTATTCTAGCCAATCTCAAAGCTAGAAGCACGATGCTTCTGCAACCCTCACGTAGTCAAGCTCACGTAGGCCCGGACGCCCCTGTCCGAGCAGCCGAGCAAAGCTCGGCAGATCTGATTTACTTGTAGATCAGATACTTCTGCCGAACCTGCTGAAATTTCTCCAGCGCGTCGCGCCAGTCTTCCGCAATGCGCCGCGGATCTTCGCCTTTAGCAATCGCATCGTACGTCGACTGGTTCACCAGCAGTTCGATCATCCGTTCCATGTGGAACTGCTCTGGGTAAAGTTGGTGCAGTGCCGATGCCAGTTCTATCCCCAGTTCCGGCGCATCGAAGGCGTTGCGCTCGATCAGAATAATGTTGACTCCCTGGCACTTCTGCCCGGCGTACGTGCTGGCATTCGGAGTAAAACTGACTGGCACGAAGCGCAGCCCGGAAATGCTGCGCGCATTCAGAGTTTGAGCCAGATCTCCGGCATTGATCCAAGGCGCGCCCAGCAATTCAAACGGCGTATCCGTACCTCGCCCGACGGAAACATTCGTCCCTTCGACCAACGCCACACCGGGATAGAGCGTCGCTTCGGTAAGGCTGCGAAGATTTGGCGACGGATTGATCCACGCCAACCCGGTCGAATCGTACCAGTCGCCCCGCATCCATCCAGCCAGGGGGACGACCTGCAGACGAGCGTTAATGTTGCGCTCGCCATTAAACATTTTCGCCAGCTCGCCCATGGTCATGCCATGACGCACGGGCACCGAATCGTAATTGGTAAAACTCTCATGCCCGGGATCGGGAATCGGCCCCTGCACAAATGACCCGGTAATCGGATTGGGCCGGTCCAGCACAATGATTTCGATTCCCGCCTTGGCCGCTCCTTCCAGAAAATATCCCAGCGTGGTTTCGTAGGTGTAGAAGCGCGCTCCAACATCCTGAATATCGATCACCACCGCATCTAGCGTCTTCAATACGTCGAGCGACGGCCGCCGCGCCGCGCCGGTTCCGCCGTAGACGCTGTAAACGGGAACACCCGTGGCCGCGTCCTTCGAATCGCCAATCTCGGTCGTGTCCAGAGAGCCGGTCACCCCATGCTCGGGGCTGAAGATGGCATCGAGCGAAACTCCCGGCGCCTCCGATAACACATCAATGGTGCGGCGTCCCTGCGAATTCGCTCCAGTCTGGTTGGTGAGTAGGCCAATCTTTTTCTTCCCTGCCGCGCCTCGAATCAGGTCAAAACCATGAGCCTCGAGCACATCGATTCCCGTCTGCACCATTCCGTTGCGAACTGCCAATCGACGCGCCGCCGTCTCTGCCTCGTTGTAACCAGTGATGCTCTTCCATCGCAGTTCGTCACTTTCAGTGACCGTTAGCGGTAACGCCACCGCCACGGCGGTTGCGATCTTCGATCGCAAAGCGATCGCGCTTCCCTTCCCCCGAGGATGAACTGCATTGGACAGGATGATGATATAAGTCCGCGTTGTGGGATCGATCCACAACGAAGTCCCGGTAAATCCCGTATGGCCAAATGAACCCACCGGCAGCAGATCGCCGCGAGGGCTGGAGAACGGAGAATCGATGTCCCAGCCGAATCCGCGCAGCACTTGCGAAGTCGGCGGCTGCTGCGGCGTGGTCATTTTCTCGATCATCAACGGAGACAGAATCGAACTTCCGTCCAGTAAAGCCTCGGCCAACGTCGCCAGGTCGTCCGCCGTCGAGAACAGCCCCGCATGTCCAGCCATTCCACCCATTCGTCGAGCCGTGGGATCATGCACAATTCCGCGGAGCATCTTGTCGTGCTCGTCATACTCCGTGGGCGCAATCTTTGGCGCCCACGATGGCGGCGGCAGAAAGCGCGTGTGCGCCATCTTCAGCGGAACAAAAATATTCTTCTGGCAGTATTCTTCCAGCGACATTCCTGACACCTGCTCGACCAACGCACCCAGCACAATAAAATTGACGTCGCTGTACAGGAATTGCGATCCGGGCGCATAGATAGGCCTCTCCGCATAAGCCATGCGCAATGCGGTTTCGCGTCCCTCCCACGGTTGCGACAGATCCAAATCTTTCGGCAGACCGGAGTAATGCGTGAGCAATTCGCGAACTGTGATTTCCTCTTTGCCATTCTCCGCGAACTCTGGAATGTACTTCGCTACCGGCTCGTTGACGCGAACCTGGCCCTTCTGTACCAGTTGCATCGCCGCCGTGGTGGTCGCGACCACCTTGGTCAGCGAAGCTATATCAAAGACTGTGTCCACCGTCATCGGCTCGCGGTGCGGTTCGAGCGAGCGCTCGCCGAATGCCTTGCGGTAAATCACCTGGCCGTCGTGCCCGACCAGCACCACCGCCCCTGGAACCTGCTCATCGCGAATGGCCTCTTGCACAATATCATCGAGCACACCAAGACGGCCGGTTGAGGTAACGGTCTTCTGCGTCGCAGCGAGCGCAGATGGGGACAGCGCGCCGAGGACAAACACAATCGACAGAAAGCCTGAGACCCTTCGTCCGAGGCCCAAATTCAGGTTAATCATGCGGATACTTCGACTCTACACAAGCCCAGCGAGCCGCTCAACAAACCGAAGTAAGCAGGTGCCATCTTTGCCAAATGGAAGTCGGGCATCCCCGCCCGTCGAGTCCAAACAATCACAGTTAGGGACAATACTGAGGAGGACTTCCGCCTAGGGCTTCTTGGCTGTCACACGCTTCTTACCGTGCTTCTTCGCACCTTTGGTCTTTTCAAGCGTCGGGATGCGGGCCGCGTACTCGACCGCAACCCACTGCGCGATCATATCCCGGGAATGTCCGCAACCCGTTGGCCGGTCAACTTGTTGTAATACCGCAGGTACTCCATTTACTCGGCATCAATCCGAACCGTGGACCTCGATTTGCTGGTCCCCTTTTTCTTCATATGCGCCACCGATAGAAATCTATGGCAACCCATAAAACCGGTCAACAACCAGATGGTCACCCGATCCGGGTTACTAGTTTTTTGATTGTCGGGAAAAAGGCGTATCTAAGTACAGGGTGATTAGTCATCTTTACCCGGATGCGGAACTTTGTTATAAACCGAACATCGAACCCACAACCTTTTCTCCGAAAAGTTTTCCTGGAACGAACTCCGCCGCTGGGAGCGGAACTCCCTTCCCCGCTCCGGCCCACGAGCAACAAGACACCGTCTTCGTTCCGGCCTTTGAATTAATCCAACAAGCCATTGCGGATCGTGTGTTTCCCGCGGCTTCGGTCGCCATCACGCACCAGGGCAAGCTTGTCGGACTCCAGGCCTTCGGCCGTTTCACCGACGAACCCAATTCGCCAGCAGCAACCGCCGCCACCATTTTTGATCTCGCATCCGTGACCAAAGTCGTCGCCACAACCAGCATGGCCATGATGCTCTACGAACGCGGACTCCTCGACCTCGACCTGCCCGTTGTGGCTGTCGTAGCAGAGTTCGCCGGAGAAGATCCCCGGCGGGACGCAGTCACGTTGCGCATGTTGCTCGCGCACTCCTCAGGATTGCCCGCATATGAAAGGCTTTTTCTGCGAGCGAAGACGCGAGATGCACTTCTTTCCGCCGCCTTCGCAACTCCGCTCACCGCCAATCCTGGCGCCAGAGCCGAATACAGCGATATCGGTTTCATCATCCTGGGAGCAGCTCTCGAGCGCGTCGCCGAAGAGTCTCTCGACCGCTTCTGCCAACACGAAGTCTTCGGCCCCTTGGCCATGACGCACACCGCGTTCAATCCTCCGCCAGCATGGCAAGCTTCTATCGCGCCGACCGCGAACGATCAATCGTTCCGTCATCGCATCATTCAGGCAGAAGTACAAGACGAAAATGCCAGCGTGATGGGCGGAGTCGCAGGCCACGCCGGCGTGTTTGCCAGCGCCGAGGATCTCGCTACCTTTGCCCACGCCATGCTCTCTGGCGGACGCCCCATCCTTCGCCCGGAAACGTTGGCGGCGTTCACCCGCCGCGAATCTTCCCCGTCGACGACCTCGCGCGCCCTGGGGTGGGACACGCCGTCATCCCCGTCGCAATCCGGAAAATACTTCTCAAGCCATTCATTCGGACATCTCGGCTACACCGGAACCTCACTGTGGATCGACCCAGGCCGCCAGCTGTCCATAACCCTGCTCACCAACCGCACCTGGCCCGACTGCAGCAATCAAGCCATTAAGCAACTGCGCCCCAAATTTCACGACGCAGTCATTGAGTCACTGACAGGCGCCTGACTCAGAAGGCTGAACGGCGAGAAACCGCATAGAGTTGTATTGTTCGCAACGCGACCTGCTAGAATCAATCCACTTCTGGCCGGAATGGGGTATAGTACGTCATGACTTGTAGATCGTGCGAATCGAACAACCGGGCAGAGTACGGGGCGGAAATCAACATCCACCTTCCCAAAGATCAGGACAAGGCCGCCGTGTTGGTATTTCCCAAGCTCGTTGTCTGCCTGGATTGCGGCGTTGCGGAGTTCACTATTCCTGAAGCTGAGTTACGCCAGCTGGGGAAAAGGGGGGTAGCATCTACTGCTGCGTAATAGCTCGTTCATTTCTGGCGAAGACAGTCGGCGGCTCGAGCGACGCTCCACTGCTGACAAACTGTATGCCCTCGCGCACCGCTTCCATCGCAACTAGCAGTTCACTTCCTGCATGCGCCTTTATGACATAGCCCATCGCCCCTAAGCTGAGAGCCTCTTCGATCACATCAGCGGAGGATTCCTGGCTGACGAACAGTATCTTGGATTGGGGTGAGAGCTTGCGAATTCGGCGAGCGGCCTCGATGCCGTTCAGGTTTGGAAGGCCAATGTCCAGGAGGATCAAGTCCGGCTGCAGTTCTTCTGCCTTCTGGACAGCTTCGAGTCCGTCGGACACTTCGCAGATGACTTGCAATTCCGAACTGTCCGCCACCCTCGAACAGACGAATCGACGGAAGGGTTCGAAATCCTCTACCACGAGAACCCGGACGGATGACATGTTGCTACCCAGCTCTCCCGTTTTAACTGAACGCATCTGTTATATCACAATTGGTATGATCACCGTACCAGTTGTTTCATGGCCGTTGTGGCGTGCTAACGCCATTCGGCTCATTTCGTATGCGCTGGCTGCGTGCGCCGGAAGTGGGAGCGCTCGCAGACCGTGCAGATCGTTTACGTGCCAGACTCGAACATAACTGGCGCGACTCCAATTGTGGTTGATTGTCCCAGTGTTATTGATTTAGTCGCCCCGCCATAGGTGCCGTTGAAGGACTTGTAATCTATGTACTCGGCGGATGATCGGAATCACGGGCTTAAACATGTCATACAACTGCGTTTCTGTGCCGGTCCAGAAAGCTGTAAGATTGCCCTGGTTCCATATCTCCCAGTACTTTATTCACGCAGTGGCCGGGCAGGTGAGCAATGTTGCACCAGCGCCTCAACAAAGGCGTTAAACGAAGGGCTGCCGCTAGAGGTAAGGTCGCTTGGCGGGCTCGGCGAATAATTGTGCCCGCTACCCCAACCTTTGCCATCGCAACCAGCGGTGGAGATCCAGCAAGGAACAAGGCCGAACGCGTACATGGCCACGGTCGGCTGACGTTGCGCAATCAGATCAAGCAAATAGGCCCAGTCGTAGCTGTTTATCGCCAGTGCTAAGCAGGCCCCATTCGGTTCCTGACTGCCACAGGCGCACGGTCCCCGGCTGCGACTTGGTAGGAACCCACAGCCGTTCCAGCCGCACTCGTCGCTCCAATAGATACACTCAAAGCTCCAATTTGCAGGCTCTATGGGATGACTAACCATTGGCAAAACCGTGTTGTTCGGAGGCGCCGGCGGCGGCGTAGTCGTGGTTTGCTTCGAGGCTGCGCTGATACCTTGACAGCCTGCCAGCGCAATCAGGGCCACCAGAACCAGCAACAGTTCCCAACCCACACAAGCTCTCACTCGACGGTCACCAACTCGTCCCAGGCCACGCGTTCATAGTCAGCTCCAGCCAATTCCTCCCACGGAACCAGAAAAAAGGATTGTCTTTGGTGTTTTCAGAGGTGAAGAGCGGGAAGTTCTCCAAGGGTCATTTCGGGAGAGGTGCAAAAGCGAACTCGGCCTTGCGACCTTAGTGCATCGCATTTAACACAACCGCAAACCCGCACTAGGAAAGCGTCTTGTGACCTCGTACGCGAACGACAACCGTTAAGATTTCGAGGTGGAAACGGATTACGGCGAGGAATTCCGGTCTATTGCCCTCGCGAAGCTGGGGCTTCAATTGGCTGGGGCTTCAATTGCAAAGATTAGTTGTGACCGAACCTCCTGAGCCACTAAAGTGGAGTGCTCGACCCATGGAGACAAACCGTTGACACGACCACCCAAGAAGGCCGCTGCGAGACTCAGCCATCTCCCCACCGAGCAGCCCAATGCGGTCGCCGGGAATCTCGACCAGAAGTCCTCCCTGGAAATCGCCAGCATCATCAACGCCCAGGACGCCAGAGTCGCCGCCGCCGTGAAACCCGCCTTGCCGCAGATTGCTCGCGGAATTGACCTGATCGCAAAAGCCCTTCAGCGAGGAGGACGCCTCATCTACGTCGGCGCCGGAACCAGCGGCCGTCTGGGCGCACTCGACGCTTCCGAGTGTCCACCCACCTTCAACACCGATCCAAAGACCGTACAGTTCATAATCGCCGGCGGCATCAAAGCGCTGCACAGCGCCACCGAAGCCAGCGAGGACTCCCGCGAACTCGGCCAGCGTGAGATGGCGAAGAAAAAACCTGGCAAGAACGATGTGGTGGTTGGAATCGCCGCCAGCGGACGCACTCCCTTCACCATCGCCGCCGTCGAGTACGCCCGAAGTCGAGGCGCCAAGACCATCGCGGTTACCTGCAACGCAGGCTCTCCCCTGGAAAAAGCCGCGCACTTCGCTATCGTTGCCGAAGTCGGCCCCGAAGTCATCGCCGGATCCAGCCGCATGAAAGCCGGCTCGGCCCAAAAAATGATCCTGAATATGCTTTCGAGCGGCGCCATGACTCGCCTGGGCTACACCTACGGCAACCTGATGATCAACGTCCACGTGAAGAACTACAAGCTGCGCGAACGTGGTCTAACCATTTTGCAACAAGCCGCCGGAATCACCCGTGAATCCGCAGAGCAAGCCCTGCAGGAGGCAGGAAACGATGTCCCGATAGGGCTGGTAATGTTGCAAGCGAATGTAACCCGTCAGCAAGCAACCGCGGCCCTTAAATCCACCCACGGCCACGTCCGCCAAGCCATCGCCGTCGCGACAAAAACGTAACCGTCACTATTCTCAGAGGAGACGCTTATGACAAACCCAACCTCGCGAAGAAGTTTTCTCGGAATTTCCGCTCTGGGATTGGCGGCAGCGATCGTTCCTGAAGTGGTCCGGCCAGCAGCCGCGGCAACAGCAAACCTCGCGTCCGGCAACGAGAGGTCGAATAGCAGCCCGCAGATTTCCATTTGGGTTACATCCGGCGACGAAGGTTTTGCCGTCGCTCCTCGAGCGACTTGGCGTCCTGCGGTGGGAACATCCGCAAGCGATCAGCTCGAGCTGAACCCCAGCATAAAGTTCCAGGAGATCCTGGGATTTGGCGGCGCCTTCACCGATGCTACCTGCTACATGTTCAATCAACTTGAGCCTTCAGCGCGAGAGCAACTGTTCCATGAGCTGTTCCATCCCTCAGAAATGGGGCTAAGCACGGGACGCGTCTGCGTCGGATCGAGCGATTATTCGACCAAGGTTTATAGCTACGACGACGGCGAGGCAGATCCGGAACTGACACGATTCTCCATTGATCACGATCGCGAATACATTCTTCCAATGCTGCGCCAGGCGCGGCAGGTAAATCCCGACCTGTTTCTTTTCTCGACTCCCTGGAGCCCGCCCGGATGGATGAAGTTCAACAACTCAATGCTGGGGGGCTCCATGCGAAATCAGTATTTCGCGGTTTACGCGAAATATTACCTGAAGTTTCTGCAAGCCTACGCCGCCGAGGGCGTGCCGGTGCAGGCGCTAACATCGCAGAATGAAGTGGACACCGATCAGGATGGCAGAATGCCCGCTTGCCTCTGGGGCCAGGAGTACGAAATTCAATTCGTGCGCGACCACCTCGGCCCGCTCCTCGAAAGCAGCGGGCAACAGACGAAGATCTGGATTTTGGATCATAACTACAATCTGTGGGGACGCGTCCTGGACTCCCTACAAGACGACAAGCTTCGCAAATACGTGAACGCGGTTGCCTGGCACGGCTACTATGGCACGCCCGACATGATAAGTAAGGTCCACGACGCCTATCCGGAAGCGGAGATGCATTGGACGGAAGGTGGCCCGGACTACACCGATCCCGGTTATCGGACCGATTGGTGTAAGTGGGGTGGAACCTTCAGTAACGCCCTCAACCACTGGTGCCGCTCCCTCACCGCATGGAACCTCGCGCTCGATGAGCATGGCCGCCCAAACATCGGACCGTTTCCCTGCGGCGGCGTGGTAACCATCAATTCGCAAACCAAGGAAATCACCCGTAGCGGACAATACTGGGCGTTTGCTCATTACTCACGGATCATCCGTCGCGGGGCTCGCCGCTTTCAATCCCAGAGCTCGTCCCCTGACCTGCACCACGTTGCGCTCGAAAATCCAGACGGCCAGCAGGTGCTGGTCGTGACCAACACGGGACCTGCAAGGACGATCGAACTGCGGCTCGCGAATATGGCGGCGTCAGTTCCATTGAAGGCAAGTTCACTGAGCACTCTGGCTTGGAGGTAGTTTATCCAACTAACCGTGAGAACAAACCGGGTGCCCCACCCTTCTCGCGTTCTTTGCGAAAGGGTGGGGCTTTTAGAGGCCGGGTGCCTCAGCTCTCGCGCTTTTCGAGACCTGGGAGAGCAACGATACTCGGTGGCAGGCCCAGGCCTTCACTGAGCGCGTCCCCTCGCTTCACACCACCGTTGGTTGCCTCACTTCCTGTAACGCTGCTGCGAATGCGTCCATCGCCTGATCGATCTGCTGGCGCGTTAGCGGGGGTTGGAAGCGGATCACGTTGCCGTAGATGCCTCCTACACCGACTAGGACGCCGTTGCGCAGCAGGGCGTCGCGGATGGCTTCGGCTTCGGTGGCGGCTGGAGTTAGCTTTTCGTCTTTTACCAGCTCTTTGCCGGTCATCAGGACCAGGCCGCGGACGTCTCCTATGAGTGGGTGGTGCTTTTGCAGGGCGCGGAGTTTGGTCATGGCGTAGTTGCCGGTTTCGGTGCCGCGGGCTGCGAGATTTTCTTTCTCCATGAAGTTGATGTTGGTCAGCGCGGCGGCGCAGGAGATGAGATTGGCCCGAAGGTGGAGAGATGGTCGCCGGGTTTGAAGGCGGCGGCGATTTCGGGGCGCGTGGGCTGGCCTACCTTTGTGCTTTTTTCAAAGTGGGGGACTAAGCCCCGGCTCTCGCTCGCTCCCCACAGGCCGTGCCCTTTCGATTCACCAATTCCCACTCACCACAAACCCGTTTCGCCTTTACAATATCTCAGCGCCACAGATTGGACGGGACCCCATGAGCCTCGCGGTTGCTCACGGTCTGCCAGCGTACGAGATTCATATGGATAAATTCGTAATTCGCGGCGGCAATCCGCTGCTGGGAACAATTCGCGTCAGCGGCGCCAAGAACGCCGCTCTCCCTGCCATGGCCGCCGCCCTGCTAACCGACGAGCCGGTGATCCTCGAAAATATTCCCCAGGTGCGCGACATCGAGACCACGCGTAAGCTGCTCGCCGCCATGGGCGCCGAAGTCGAACTGGGATACGGCCGCGCCCAGCATCGCACCACGATCTCCTGCCGCAATCTGACTTCGCCCGAAGCCTCCTACGAACTGGTCAAGACCATGCGCGCCTCGACGCTCGTTCTCGGCCCACTTGTAGCCCGTTGTGGCCGCGCCCGCGTTTCCCTCCCTGGTGGCTGCGCCATTGGGGGAAGGCCGATTGATCTTCATATCAAGGGACTTGAGCTTCTCGGCGCCACCATCACGCAGGATCACGGATACGTCGAGGCCTCGGCAAAACGGCTGCACGGCGGAGAAATTCTTTTCGACAAGATCACCGTGACCGGCACTGAAGATCTGCTGATGGCAGCGACTCTCGCCGATGGTGAAACTGTGATGCTGAACTGCGCCCGCGAGCCTGAGGTCGCCGACCTCGCTGACTTGCTGAACAAGATGGGCGCTCGCATCGAAGGGGCGGGCACTTCGACCATTCGAGTGAAGGGTGTCACTAAATTGCATGGAGCCCGGCACCGCATCATTCCCGACCGCATCGAAGCCGCCACGTTCATCATCGCTGGTGCGCTGACGGGCGGAGATCTCAACGTTGCCGGATGCGATCCGCATCATCTGGGCGCATTGCTTGAGAAGCTGAACCAGGTAGGAGTAAAAACAGCACGCACTGGCGACTCGGTTCGGGTGATGGGCGACAATCCTCCGAAAGCCGCCGACATGGTCACCGAGGAATATCCCGGCTTCCCCACCGACGTACAGGCGCAGTACATGGCGCTGGCGACTCAGGCGGACGGTACCTCGATCATCACAGAAAACATTTTCGAGAACCGTTTCATGCACGCCCAGGAACTGGTGCGGATGGGCGCCAACATCAAGATTGAAGGACGCCGCGCAGTGGTTCGAGGCAAAACTCCGTTGAGCGCCGCGGCGGTCCTGGCTTCCGATTTGCGCGCATCGGCGTCGCTGGTGCTGGCAGCTCTGGTCGCGGATGGAGAAACGATTATCGACCGCGTCTATCACATCGACCGCGGCTACGAACATATCGAAGAAAAGCTGCGCGGCGTGGGAGCCCAGATCCGCCGCATCGGCGAAATTCTGCCCAAAAAGGCTGCTGCGCCAGCCGCCCGAGGATGACTCCGCATGACGGAAGACGCAGCTTCAAGGGGACCTGACTAGCGATAGGGAAAGGTTTGAACTTTGGGGGGACGATCATGAGGCCCGAATGTCAGCTTCGCTGAACACTAGCCCATGACCGCCCAATGTACGCCGTCGAACATAACGAATGTAGCCGATCGACAGAGCACAGCCAATGTATTCCGTCCCGGAAAAACGGTATGGCCAGAGAAACTTCAAAAGCCGCGATCGGAATCGCGGCTTCTTGTTTTCTGTGAATTGTTTCTTGTCGCGATTACGCAGCCTGCCGGGTGGCCAATTCCTGGGCATAGTGCCGCGCTTCGGACGGCGAGCCGATGACCCTCATCTCTTTCCAGTCGTAGGGCAACTCCTTGCCGCAATCCAGGCACACCACGTACATCCCCGTCAGCGAGGCCGCTGTGGAGGGCCGCGAACCCTTGCCGGGCGCGTACTTCATAGTGATAGGAAAACTATAACGATTATGCCAACAACCGAAGAAAGCATCGACCAATTTTGCGATCATGTGTGACCTCCACAGCCAACCACTTCACTGCCCTTACCTGAGAAAGCAGAAGTTTATAGGGTCCGTCGAATTGTCTTCTACAGCTACCGTCTTAGATTCCATCTGGAAGGAAAAGGTTTCGCCAACTGTTAATAGTGAGAAAGCCAATGAAGACGTTACAGTCGCGGCGGCGAAGAGGCGCGCGGAGATAAGAAATCAAGCGCCAGCGCAGGGTTCAGACGCGCTCCGGACCAGCCTTCTTGCGGGCATGACACTTGGAGACGATAGCCGTGCGAAGGCGGGTGCGAAGGTCTTCCGGGAGTTCGTAGAGTTGAGAGTCGCGATAAATCTCGATGGTCTTCTTGGTCGTATCGCAGACCACGTAGCAGTTGTGGCACCAGGCCAGATGATCTTCCAATTCAGCTTTTGTGCGCGCATCAATCACGCCATCAAGGTAGTTGGTCAACTCACTCAAAAAATCTGCGCACTTCACTGGTTGGTGTCTCCGATTTCGGGTTTTTCCTTGCCGTTCTCGCGTCGCTGGAAGAAACGGCTGAGGCGATCGCGTAATTGCAGGCGAGCCCGCAACAGCCTTGACTTCACCGCCGGGATGCTGAGATCCAGCGCCTCGGCGGTTTCTTCCGTCGACAATCCTTCTACGTCGCGCAGGACGAATACTGTTCTAAAGCTCGCGGGCAGCCCCTGGATGGTGCGGGTCAGAATCTCCCGCAACTCCGCCTGGTTGTACTGCTGCTCGGGATTCGGACTCCAATCCGCGACTTCGCGCGGCAGTGAATCTTCCTCGGTCTTAACTTCTTCGTCGAGCGAAATCATGCGCTCGGGGCGACGGCGGCGCAACCGCATGAGCGCCTCATTCACCGCGATGCGCACCAGCCAGGTATAAAACTTCGACTGGCCCTGAAACTGATGAAGATTACTGTAAGCTTTCAGGAACGCGTCTTGCACCACATCTTCCGCGTCTTCGCGGTTCTGCGTGATGTGCTGCGCAATCCGAAATACGTTCCGGTCGTACCGCCGAACCAGTTCTTCGAAAGCACCGACGTCGCCGCCCTTGGCAGCTTGTACGAGCGCTAACTCGTCGGAAACTGGCTCATCTATTTTGGGTTGGATGGTACTCATCATTCATCCGATGCAACAATTTTCACGTGGCGCGGCACAAGGAACTGTTATTTTACTTGGTAACCATCGCTTCCGCGTAACTCTTTTGACGCAACCTGAGTGGATCAGTTTAGCAGGATTCAGGGGTTGGTGAAGAAAGGTCGAAAGCGGCGGTGGCGCTGCATTGATTCGACAGCGTTTGCGGCAATGGCTGAAGAGGCTGCGGAAAAACATATCTTTGCTGCCTCCGGGGTCAAAACCCTTATTCATTCCCAGGGCGGATCTCGCGGAGCTCGAAGCGCTGCGCCCGCCAAAATCGCAGTTTTTCCGCAACCTGTGAATCTGGCAGCGCTTCGGGCTGGAACAGGTTACTTCGGTCATCCGTGAAACTCGACGAAGTGGCCTTATAATCAGAACCTTGCTGGGTACAGGGTGCGGGAAACTGCGTTCAGCGCCGCGAGAGGGCGCTGTAAAGCCCGCCTGAAGTATAGAGGTCGTCACCTCAGGGGCTGAAGCCCCCAATGTATTTTCGGCACCGGGCGGCACGATTGAAATTGTGCCCTCCCCAAATGCACTCGGGAAGCTGCAAGGCGGTCAGGGCCACAATGGCACAAAAAAGTTCGATTGATCAAATTGTCGAGAAGGCGGTCTCGCAGGTCCTCGAAGGGCATCTTCCGGAATTGCGGAACGAGTTGGTGCGCCGCGTTCTGGAGGAAGTGCAACCGCATCTGGGAGGGTCGGCCGGTGCAGGTGGAAAGGGCTCGGCGGGAAACGGCGCCGCGGATCTATTGCATGCAGTTTCCGCGATTCATGCGGGGACGACGCAGAAGGAAGTTTTGCGCGCTCTGCTGGAGAACACCGCGAGCTACTGCGGGCGGGCTGCGTTATTTGTTATCAAGTCGGGGTCGGCTACCGGATGGCAGGGGCGCGGGTTTGATAACAACGAAGACTTCAAGGATTTTTCGTTGGACGTGAGCAGCCGGGCGCCTGCCCAGGCTTTGCAAACGCGAGCCGCGGTTAGCGCAGGTGCAGCGGAGATGGATCCGCGGTTCATTTCGCAATTCGGCGCTCCCGCGGAAGATCGTGTTCTGCTACTGCCGCTCCATTTGAAGGATAAGGTAGCGGCCCTGGTGTATGCCGACGCGGGAACGGGAGCGGGCGGGAAGTTGGATGCTGCCGCACTCGAACTGCTGGTGTCGGCTACCGGGGCATGGCTCGAAGTCGCGTCACTGCGGAAGCAGGCATTAAAGGAGGGCGCGGCCGAGGCCGGGGCCAGCGAAAAGTTTGAAGCGCCCCCGGCGCAAGCAGTGTCGTCTTTTTCAGATCCTTTTGCGGCCCATGCGCCGAAGCATGTGGTGGCGGCGCCGGTCGCTGTTGAGGAACCGGCGATGGCGGAAGCCACTGCCGAAGTCGTGTCCGCACCCGCCTCGATGGCTGCGGCGGCCGTAGCGCCCGCGACCGATGTGTTTGCCCACATGTCGCCGGAAGACGCCGAGATCCATCGCAAGGCGCAACGTTTTGCCCGGCTTCTGATGGATGAGATCAAGCTCTACAATCAGGCCAAGGTTGCGGAAGGGCGCAAGCACAAAGATTTGTACGATCGCCTGAAGGAAGACATCGACAAGAGCCGTTCAACCTACCAGAAGCGCTACGGCAACACGGTGGCCGCGAACGCGGATTACCTGAGCAATGAACTCGTCCGCAGCCTGGCTGAGGATGATGTTTCGCTGTTGGGGCCGAACTTTCATCGCT
>CAWITE010000021.1:0-299609 GCA_963838905.1 uncultured Acidobacteriota bacterium | reverse complement strand
CAGCAGTCGGGCTGGCGATCATTATTTCTGTATACCGTACGCGAGAGACTCTCAACGTGGATCGGGTAAACCTGCTCAAACTATGACACCGAATCTTTATCTCTGGCTGATTCCGGTGCTGCCGCTCGTGGGGGCTGCCGTCAATGGTCTGTTTGGGAAACGCTTTTCGCGTCAGACCGTATCGGCGATTGCGCTTGGATTTTGCGGCGCGGCGTTTGTCATGGCGCTGTGGATCGCTGCCCAGTTTTCATCTTTGACGCTGCCTCATGTCGAGAGGGTGGCCTCGTGGATACGCGCTGGCGATTTCCAGGCGGACTTCGCGTTTTACCTCGATCAACTTTCGTTAGTGATGCTCCTGGTGGTCACTGGGGTCGGCTTCCTCATTCACATTTATTCGGTCGGTTACATGTGGGAAGAGGGCGGGTTCTACCGGTTTTTCGCGTACCTGAACCTCTTCATGTTTTTCATGCTGACGCTGATTCTGGCCAGCAACTACCTACTTATGTTTGTCGGATGGGAAGGGGTGGGGCTGGCGTCTTATCTGCTCATCGGATTCTGGTTCACGAAGGATTCCGCAGCCTCCGCCGGAAAAAAGGCATTCATTGTCAATCGCATTGGGGACTTCGGATTCCTGATCGCGCTGTTCCTGATGATCAAGCATTTCGGCTCGCTGAGTTTTGAGCCGGTGTTTCGAATCGTATCCGGCATGCCGGCGGAAACCGCTGGCGCCGGTTTGTTGACCGCGATCGGCCTGCTGCTGATGGTGGGGGCTGCCGGAAAGTCGGCCCAGCTTCCTCTTTATGTTTGGTTGCCGGACGCGATGGAAGGCCCGACGCCAGTTTCCGCGCTCATCCATGCAGCGACCATGGTGACCGCCGGGGTCTATATGGTAGTCCGGTCGCATTTGGTTTTTGACCGGGCGCCGCAGGCTTTGATGGTGGTTGCAATCGTCGGAACATTGACGGCTTTGTTCGCCGCGACGATTGGCGTTTGCCAGACTGACATCAAGAAAGTTCTTGCCTACTCCACGATTTCACAGCTCGGCTACATGTTTCTGGCTTGTGGCGTGGCCGCGTATTCCGCAGGAATTTTTCATCTGATGACGCATGCGTTCTTCAAAGGGCTGCTGTTTCTCGCGGCGGGCTCGGTGATCCATGCCATCGGCGGCGAGCAGGACATGCGGCGCATGGGTGGGTTGCGGCGCTACATTCCTTGGACGTTTTGGACGATGACAGCGGCGACTTTTGCCATCGCGGGATTCCCTCCATTCGCGGGATTCTTCAGCAAGGACCAGATTTTGTGGAAGGCATTCTCGGGCGAGCACGGAAGCTGGGTGTTCTGGGCGATCGGCGTGTTCACCGCTTTCTTGACTTCTTTTTATATGTTCCGGCTTTGGTTCCTGACATTCTTCGGCGAGTATCGAGGCGAAACCGTGACGGCTCATGGCGACGAGCACGTTCATGCCGTCGGCGGTTCGCGGGCGAAGGCGCCCGCGCCACACGGGCATGGCGGTATTCATGAGAGCCCGACGATCATGCTCATACCTCTCGTGATTTTAGCGTTGCTTTCGATTTGCGGTGGCTGGGCTGGGGGAGAACGTTTCGACAAATTTCTCTCTCCCGTGCTTCACCCTGGCGTGACTCCGTATTCACCGGAGGAAATGGCCGCGGCGACTCCGGTGTCGGAGCAGAAAGAGCACGGTCCTTCGGAAGGGCTTCTCGAGAGCATTTCAGTTCTTGCTGCTGCCTCGGGACTCTTTCTGGCTTGGCTCTTCTACCAGAAGCGGCCGCAGTTGCCACAGGAGATTGCAAACGCATTAGGTGGTTTCTACGAAGCGGTAGTCCACAAGTATTACGTGGATGAGATTTATGCAGCTGTCTTCGTGAAACCTCTCATCGATGGCTCGACTCGGATTCTCTGGCATGGCATCGATCGGGACGTCATCGATGCGACGCTGGACAACAGCGCCGAGGGGGCACGCGAAGTTTCCGACGCTGTGCGCCATATGCAGTCGGGTAATCTTCGCTCTTATGCGGGATGGATCGCTGCGGGAGCGGCGGGAGTGATCGCGTACATGGTCTGGCTGGGAACACGATGAGCACCACGCTGGACAACTCGATGCTTACGCTGGTCACGTTCATTCCGCTGGCGGGTGCACTTTTGCTGCTGCTGTTTCCGCGGCGCGACCGGGATATTCGTCTGTTTGCTCTTGTGGTCTCGCTGCTCGATTTTGTTCTTTCCTTGCATCTGCCGGTGCATTTTCAGCGAGGACAAACCGCGTTTCAATACGAGGTCAACAATCAGTGGATCTCGAATCCCAATATCCATTACCACATGGGGGTCGACGGTGTTTCCATGTGGCTGGTGGTTCTGACTACGTTTCTGACGCCGCTTTGCGTCCTCATCTCGTGGAAGTCGATTCACGAAAGAGTAAAGGAGTTTTTCATCCTGCTCCTGGTTTTGCAAACCGCGCTGATCGGCGTTTTTGTCGCGCTTGATTTGTTTCTTTTTTACTTCTTCTGGGAAGCGACGTTGATTCCGATGGCTTTGCTGATCGGTATTTACGGGCACGGACGCCGCGTGTATGCGGCGGTCAAATTCTTCTTGTATACCATGGTCGCCTCGATGTTTATGCTGGCGGCGATCCTGTGGCTTTACGCGAAAACTGGGACGTTCGATTTCGTCAGCATCCAAACAGCGATCCACAACGGCCAAGTGGAGGATTTTTCGGGCGCAGCGCTCTGGCTTTTTCTGGGATTCTTCATCGCGTTTGCGGTGAAAGTTCCAGTATTCCCATTCCATACGTGGTTGCCTGACGCGCACGTAGAAGCGCCTACGGCGGGTTCGGTTCTGCTGGCCGGCGTTTTGCTCAAGATGGGCACATACGGCATGTTTCGCTTCAATCTCGGCCTGTTTCCTGAGCAGTCGCGGAGCAATGCTTCGTGGATCATGGTGCTGGCGCTGATCGGCATCGTCTATGGCGCGCTGGTGGCGATGGTGCAGCCTAATATGAAGAAGCTGATCGCGTACTCTTCGATCAGCCACCTGGGCTTCGTTGTGCTGGGAATTTTCAGCTTCACCCAGGCGGGACTCGACGGTGCAACCTTCGTCATGCTGGCGCATGGCGTTTCCACGGGAGCGCTGTTCATGCTGGCGGGAATTCTTTACGAGCGGCGCCATACTTACGAGATTGCCGAATTTGGCGGTCTTGCCACTCCCATGCCGGTGTACGCCACATTTTTTCTGTTCATTATGCTCGCGTCCGTGGGATTGCCTCTGCTCAACGGCTTTGTGGGCGAGTTCCTAGTGCTCAGCGGCGCTTTCCGCGATCGCGCGGTTTACGGCGTTCTGGGGGCAACGGGCGTGATCTGGAGCGCCTGTTATTTGCTCTGGATGTACCAACGGGTCTTCTACGGCAAAGTCACGCACCCGGTCAATCTGTCGTTGCCCGATCTGAGTGGACGTGAACGTGCTGCTCTCTGGCCCGCGGCGGCCGCCGCCCTGGTAATGGGCGTGGCGCCGTTGCTCTGGCTGAACTCGATTGATCCCGCCGTACAAACGGCACTGGCGCCATTCGCGCAACTAGTCGGGAAGGTGGTCGGCCGGTGAACAGCGCCAACGACCTCGCGCAAGTGATTCCCCAGGCGGCTGACTATGTGCGCATCCTACCGGAAATCGTGCTGGTGATTTTTGGCATGATCGTGATGGTGCTCGATCCTTTAATGGACGAACGTCGTAGTCAAAAGACGCTGGGCACCATTGCGCTGGTTGGCTCATTGGCAGCGCTCCTAGCAACCTTGTTCCAGTCGCACTATCCAGGCTTGGGCTTCTGGAACATGGTGCGCGTGGACAGTTTCAGCGTTTTCTTCCATTTTCTGGTTGCGGCCGTAACCGCGGTGGTAATCCTGACTTCCTACGAGTACATGCAGGTGCAACGGATTCGCGCGGGCGAATACTACGCGTTAGTCTTGTTCGGCGCAGTCGGCATGAGCTTGATGTCGTCGGCGGTGGAACTTGTTCTGATCTTTATCGCGCTGGAAATCTCGTCAATCGCCACTTACATTCTGGCTGGATTTCGACGGCGGGCCGCGATCAGCAGTGAATCTTCGGTCAAGTACTTCCTGCTCGGTTCGTTTGCGACCGCATTTTTCCTGTATGGAGTCGCGCTGATGTTTGGAGCCACCGGTTCGACGAGCATCACCGTAATCGGCGAAGCGTTGCGCTCCGGGGACATTCCAATCCTGGCCTTCGTCGGAGTGGCGTTCATGTTCGTGGGCCTGGGCTTTAAAGTGGCGGCAGCTCCGTTCCACGTGTGGACGCCCGACGTGTATGAAGGTGCGCCCGCGCCCGTGGTCGGATTCATGTCCACTGCTCCCAAGGCTGCGGTGTTCGCGGTGCTGCTGCGGATCATGTTTGAAGCTGACGCTCCGGGGCGGCTCTGGTTGATTTGGGTCGCGGCCGCGCTGTCGATGACCGTGGGCAATCTCGGCGCCCTGGTGCAGGACAACGTAAAGCGGTTGCTGGCGTACTCTTCGATTGCTCATGCCGGATACTTGCTGGTCGCGTACGCCGCACTGCCGAACAACGGTATTCCAGCCGCGATGTTTTACACGGCCACCTACGCGGCGATGAACGTAGGGGCTTTTGCCGTGATCAGCCATATCGGTGGCGAGGGCGAACGTTACGTCACGCTGGAAGATTATGAGGGACTTGGACGGCGCAATCCGTTGCTGGCGGCGATTCTAACGATTTTTCTTTTGTCCTTGATCGGCATTCCAATTACCGGCGGTTTTTTCGCCAAGTTCTATGTATTCAGTGCGGCGCTGCAGGCCAATCTGGTCGGACTGGTGATTATCGGCGTGCTCAATAGCGCCGTGGCTTCTTACTATTATCTGCGGCTGATCGTCGTGATGTATATGCGGGAAGCGCGAGAGGAAGTGCCGGTGTCACCGATTCCGCTCGGACTGGGAGCTGCGCTAGCAATCAGTTTGGCGGCAACCATTTATCTTGGTGTGCTCCCCGGACGACTTCTCGACTATGCCGCGCGCACCGCGGCGGAATGGGCGCGCTAGATCGTCCAATTGGGCGAGGCGCCCCCCTCAGGGCCAGAAGTCGAGAGTTTGAGGAGCCCAAACGCCATGGCTAAAGCCATGCCCTCCCACTGGTAACCTGAGAGTCGCCCTATAATTCACTCCACTGCGACCGCGATATCCACATAGGCAAAGATGCGTGCTGACAGCAGCCAGAATGCTAGCGTCTCTACTCCCGCTAATGCGATGGGAAACCATGAAGCTGTTCCCGGCGATTCAAAAGAAGAATTGACTACCGTAGCACCGAGTTGCCACACGGGTATGACGTATCCCCATTGCGGGCCCAGAAATTGGCCAGCTAGAGCGGGAAGGCCCAGGACCATCGCGGTTGCGCCGGCTGCAAAGAAAGGGTTGAGAAACGTGGAAAACATCAGAGCGACGGTTCCGGCTAGTGCGCAGGCACCGAGCAAGCAAACCATGAGGAACCAGACGTGCGAAATGGGAAATCCGGCCGCCCCGACGGTCCAGCTTCCGGTCATGCCGAGGGCGAAGCAATAGACCGCGCAGGCTAAGGTTACGCCAAGCACAAGTCCAGAAAGATACTGCTGGCGTCCCACGGCCTTCGAGAGTACGGCTAGAATCCGGCGCGACCTGCGCTCGTTGTAGATGGCTGAACCACCGAAGAAGACGCTGAACGCCAGCACATAGATCGCATCCTGTTTGAAAACGAAGAGCAGGTCGTCGCGTTGGCGGTGAATGTCGGTGACCAGTCCGAGAAATGCGAGCAGCAGGACCCAGAGTAAAAGAGTAAGAATGGGCCAACGCTGCTCGCGCGCGAAATTGATGGCGATCAGCAGAACGGGCTTCACTGAACGCCTTCCGAACCGGCAGATTGCGGGTCCGCTGTCACTTCCAGGAAAATCTCCTCCAACGAGCGCCGCAGCGGATTGACGCTTAGCACTTCGCCTCCCAAATGCCAGACTCTTTCCAATGCGATACGTTGAGTGTGAGCGGGTACATTGAAGCTGACCACTCCATCCCGGACCACGGCGCCTGCGAAGTGGGTTGGGGCGATGGAGCGAACTACAATTTCCGTTTGCTCACCGGACTGAAGGAGATCGGCAGTCCTCCCCATTCGCGCCAGTTTGCCGCGATGGAGCACGGCGACGCGATCACACACCAATTCCACTTCAGACAGCAAGTGGGAACTAAGAAAGACAGTTTTGCCGGCGTTGCGGGCGCCGAGCAGCAACTCGCGAACCATGACTCGCGCCAACGGATCCAGAGCTGAGGTAGGTTCATCAAGAATCAACAATTCGGGATCGTTGACCATAGCTTGGGCCAGCCCAACCCGCTGTAGCATGCCGCGGGAAAACTTACCCGCGTTACGGTTCGCGTGATCCTGCAGTCCCACGATCTCCAGGGCCTGACGCGCCCGTTCCTCAAGATGAGTTCCACTCATCCCGTTGAGCGCCCCGTAAAAACGCACGAGCCGTTCCGCGCGACGGTGATAGAGAGCGACGCTTTCGGCGAGAAAACCTACGCGGCGGCGGGTGCCGGGATGACCAAAACGCTCGCCGAGCAGACGGCCACTGCCGCTCGTCGGCCGCATAAAACCCATGGCGAGGTGAATTGCGGTGCTCTTGCCTGCGCCGTTTGGTCCCAGGAAGCCGAAAATTTCTCCAGCCTCCACGGTCAGACTGAAGCCGTCCAGAGCGCGAAGGCGTCGTTTACTGGCGAAGCTACGATACTCTTTCGTAACATTGTCGAACTCGAGCACAAGGCGCATTGCCGTTTATTCTAAATGGTTGCGCGACAAACGCTGGCAGCCGCCATAAATTCGCAGCCGGGGGATACAACTATGAATTGACAAGCTCGTGCCGTCCGCGCATCACGGTCGCACCGTAACACCAATACTGGAGGTAGTATGGCTAAGTGGATGAAAAAGCTCTGGTCTGAGGAACAGGGTCAAGGCATCGCGCGGAGTATGCCGTGATGCTGGCGGTGATTCTGGTTCTAGTGGTTGGAACGGTACGGTTAATCGGCGGTAGTTCGAACAACGTTTTCTCGTCCGTCGCGAGTTCGATCGCAAATTAGTTGATCGGCGATTGTCGGGTTCGTCGAGAGATTACCTCTGCGAGTGTGATTCTCAGTTGTGCGCTCTAGGAAACTGATTGCAGCCCGGACTGATCCGTTTTGTACTGTTTTAGTTTGTGGTAAAGAGAACTCCGCGGGATGCCAAGCTTCCTGGCGGCTGATTGGACTCGCCCCCGTTCTTTGCGCAGTACCTGTTGAATGTAATTGCGCTCCATCTCCTCTAGAGTTCTGAACTGGCCAATGCCTGAAAGGTACTGCTCGATCTGCACATCAAGACGAAAGTCTTGATCTGCCAAAGCATCCTTGCCGGTGACGAGCACAACTCGTTCCAGAACATTCCTGAGTTCACGAATATTTCCTGGCCAGGAATACCCCTGCAGGGCTCGCACCGCAACGCCGCCAAGTTCCAGGGCCTCTGTCCTAATATCGGCAGTTAACTCGCCGAGGATATGGGCGCTTAGAATGGGTATGTCGTCGACACGCTCTCGCAGAGGTGGAACCGAAAGCGGAATCCAGCTCATGCGATCGTACAGATCGCCCCGAAACTGTTTGCGAAGTAGGACCGGCGCCATCACTTGCCGGGTGGCTGCAATCAAGCGAACGTCCACTCTACGATCACAAACTTCCCCCAGCCTGCGAAACTGTTTGTCATCCACGACCTTCAGCAGTCTGGGTTGAATATGGAAATCCACACTTTCAATCTCATCGAGAAAAACCGTTCCCCTATGTGCGATTTCCAGCAGTCCGGCTTTACTCGGCAAAGCATCGCCAAGAGCGGTGCGTTCGCCTCCGAACAACTCACTCTCCAGGAGGTCCCCCGGCAGTTCACCACAGTTCAGATCCACGAAAGGCTCGGAAGCTCTGGAGCCGTTCGAATGCAACCACCACGCCACCGTTTCCTTGCCGGTTCCGGCTTCTCCCTGGATTAAGGCGGGGGTATCACTCAACGCTGTTTTGTGAGCCAGATCAGCAAGTCTTCGGATAGTGTCGCTTTTACCCAGGAACGGATCTACAGTTCCGCGACCGTTCCTGGTTTTTTCCGCCAGGTGCTGCCGGTGGTTTCGCTGGTTCTCCAGAGTACGTTGGATGAGCGCGCAAAGGGTGGACAAATCCGCGGGCTTTGGCAGAAAGAGCTCAGCTCCCAGCTTAACTGCTTCAGCTGCAAGGTCGATCGAACCGTATCCCGTCAGAATAATGATAGGGATGGACGCGTCAATGGCCTTCAGGCGAGGCACGAGCCCAACCGCATCTCCGTCGGACAGAGTGTAATCCAGGATTGCGATATCGGGCCGGGCTGTACGCCAGATTTGTTCGGTGACAAAGCAGGTCGGGGCCGTCGCGATTTCGTATCCTTTGTCCTCAAGATAATCCCGCAATACCCCGCGAGTCTCTTTCTCCTCTTCGACGATCAGTACCCTTTCTCTAAGCACTCTGATCCCTCGAGGTAAAGCTGATATCGGTCTAGAAGTGGAACCGGCTGCGATCGTGCCCACGCGGTGCCTCCTTTCGCGCATTTCGATAGTGCCGGCGGGATGGCCTCCCTGCTGAGTTGCGGATGCCAAGGCCGTTTCCGCAACCTCTTGTTAACACATAGAGAGGGAGGGAGGGACTAATCTGACCGGCTGTTACAAAAACGGAACAAGAACCGAGGTCGCGACTGAGTTGACCTTTTTTGTCGCCAGACAGGGCTTGACACAGCAACGCCAGCAGCACAGAATTTCTGAATCCGTAGAGACGCTGGCTTGCCGCGTCCAGTTTGCAGTGAAACCGCTCTAGTAGTGTATAAGTGGCGGGGGAGTTGCACTGTGCAGGAGAAGAAGGTCCGCTTCGACGATTTCCAGCTGGATTACGGTCGCTTTCAGCTTTGCCGTCGCGGCATCCCGGTTCGGCTGGAGGGACTGCCGCTGCAATTGCTCATGTTTTTGGTCGAAAAGAGGGGGCAACTGGTCACGCGCGAGCAGGTCTCCGCCGAGTTGTGGAGCAAAGATGTGTTCGTCGATGTCGAACAGGGAATCAATACCGCTATCCGCAAGATCCGCCGCGCCCTGGCGGACGACGCCGGGGAGCCGCAGTACCTGCAGACCGTAGTCGGCCGGGGCTATCGCTTCGTGGCGCCCACCGCCGAAGAAGATGCCGGTTGCCAGATTCCAGCTGAAGGACTTGTCGTTTCCCCGGAAGAACTGGGACGCGCCATCATGACCGCGGCCGGGTTGGATCCAGAAAATCCCCGAGGAACCCCGAAAACTCCCCCCGAACACCGAACGAAGTCTGAAAGTTAGTCGCGGCAGCCGGAGACTCGCCTTGCGACACTGGCCTATATTGGCGGCCTGATCGCGAGGATCTCATTCAATCTTCAGATTGCTTCAGATCAATTCAGACTGTCTCCATGGACGCCACCAGCAATCGGGTGCAAGATCGCATCCATGATTTCTTCCCGTTGCGGCTGCCACGAGTCGAAGTCAATTCCTCACAGAGGTGATTTCATGAACGGATCAAAAGGTATCGGACGGTGCAGAGTCCTGGCATCCACGGCAATGCTATTTGGCGCGATCTTTACGATATTGCTGCTCCCGGCCTACGCCCAGCAGGATGTCAATCCGGACTGGTATGACCCCGCGCCAAACGCGGCAGTCGTTCATCCCGCTCAGCCAGCAGCGGCCGTGCATTCTTCTCAGCCACCAGTGACCACCCACCGGTATCAACAGACGATCAGGTCCGCTTCAACGGCTTCGGACGCCGGGAAGCTTCGTGTGAAGGACGCACAAGTTCAAAGCGGTCATAACCCTGCCGGCAAAAACGGTGGAGCTCCGTCTGGAGAATTGGTGGCGATCGCATCGCGCGACCCCCGTTAAAATTGGCAATTTGCGTCGAGGCGGCGATGTGCTCCAACTTTCGCGTAGGCACCCGCTGCCGAAAACGCCGGTGACGGGTCTGATATGGCTGGACGAATCGCCTATCAGCCCGTCGCTTGGGTCGAGGGACCGGCTCGCTTCGCTCCCCTTAGGCATCGCTGAGTTCCCATCGCCCCCGCACGCCCTTCTTTTGCCAGTCTTCTGCAAAACCACGATTTCAAATTCACAAAGCTTTAACAATCGTGTCATGCTCGCGAAACACGGACCAGCTAGCCTTCCTATTCCCCGGCAACAACCCTTTCAGAATAGCGGTGTTGGCCGGAGGACGGAGGAGAAATATGTTCAACCGCATCAGAGCATCTGCTACCCCCAGGAAAATGCTGGCCTTACTGACCGCATTGACCACCGCCCTGGGACCAAGTGTTTCCCCCGCATTTGGCGCTTCGCAGGCGCCTTGGAAGAAAATGCCCATCCAGCACATCGTGGTCATTTTCAACGAGAACATTTCCTTTGACCACTATTTCGGAACCTACCCAGTCGCGCTAAACCCCAAGGGGGAGCCACGGTTCCACGCCAAAGCCGATACGCCCACGGTAAACGGGCTTACCAATGCGCTCTTGAATTTTAACCCCAACTTGAATCCGGCCAACGGCACCGGCGCAACAAATCCGTTCCGGCTGGATCGTTCCCAGGCAGTAACTGCCGATCAAGACCACGACTACACAGCGGAGCAAATTGGCTTCGACATGGGCGCCATGGATTTGTTTCCGAAATCGATGGGAACGGCCGGACCGCCGCCCTCTGGTGGAGGCATCGTCGACACCACCGGTTTGACCATGGGCTACTTCGACGGCAACACCGTCACTGCCTTGTGGAATTACGCTCAGAATTTCGCCATGAACGATAACTCTTTCAGCAGCACGTTCGGCCCTTCCACGCCGGGCGTGATCAACCTAGTGTCGGGCCAGACCAACGGCGCCATCAAGACGCTGAACGGAACCGGCGGCGAAGTTGACGGTGGGGACGGCTCGCTGACCGTGATCGGCGACCCCGACCCGCTGAATGATGTTTGCTCCAACCCGAGCGGAGGTCAGGCACAGATGGGCGGAAAGAACATTGGCGACCTGTTAACCGCGGCTGGTGTGACCTGGGGATCCTTCATGGGTGGCTTCAACCTGAATATCAAGAATCGCAATGGCACCACTGGTTGCAACCGAAGCTCGACCGGGCTTGCAGGAACGACGAACGACTATGTCCCTCACCATTCGTTCTTCGAGTACTACGCGTCAACCGCGAACCCGTCGCACACGCGGCCGAAATCAATCGCTGAAATCGGAAATAACGGTCCCGCCAACCACGAATATGACACCGACGACTTTTTCGCCGCGGTCAAAGCCGGCAACTTCCCTGCCGTCAATTTCATAAAGGCGCCCGCTTTTCAGGATGGCCACGCTGGTTACTCTGACCCCATCGATGAACAGCATTTCCTGGTCAAAATCATCAACTTCCTGCAAGAGCAGAAAGAATGGGAAAGCACCGCCGTGGTGGTTCTGTACGACGATTCTGATGGCTGGTACGACCATCAGATGAGTCCGATCGTGAATCAATCCACTGGCCCGGCGGACGCTCTCACTGGTCCAGATGCCTGTGGCTCTGCCGCCAACTCGCTGCCCGGCATCCATGCGAGGAACGCACACGCACTCGGACGCTGCGGCTACGGCCCGCGTCAGCCCTTCCTGGTCATCTCGCAGTGGGCAAAACGGAACTTCGTCGATCACACCACGACGGATCAGACTTCAGTCATCCGCTTCATCGAGGATAACTGGCTCGGCGGGCAGCGCATTGGCCATGGATCCTTCGATGGCATTGCAAGCTCAATCAGCCAAATGTTCGACTTTCAACACAAGCGAAGCGATGGCCGATTGTTCCTCGATCCGAATACCGGAGAACCGCGATAACGGTGTAAGCAACCGCTGACATCAGGCATCGGAGGCTTCCCAGGCTTAATTCATTTTGAGTTAGCTGGAAAAGAAACAGGCATGCGAAACTTGCTCTTCGCATGCCTGTTCCATTTGTCCGGTTGTCAAGGGCAATTCAAATTCTTGCGAGGAGAAGCCGGCAGTGTCCATCACACGAAGAGTGTTTCTACAACAGAGCGGGATGATAAGTGCGGCTCTGATGCTTCCCCAAGCCATGCGCAACCGGCACATGCCTCCCGTACGGCCACTACTCAATCCCAACTTGCTTACCCCATTTGTGGATCGGCTTCCAACACCCAACCTCGTGATGACTACCGCGAACCGCCCAAGTCCGGCGGACCCAGCCGTCAGACTTCCCTACTATCGCTTCACAATGCGGCAGATCGAATGCAAAGTGCATCGGGATATGAAACCAACGCGGCTCTGGGGCTTCGATTCGATCTCTCCGGGGCCGACCCTGGAAACGCGAAGTGGTCAAGGGCTTTTCGTGGAATGGGTCAACGGACTGCCGCCAGCGCACTTTCTGCCAATTGACCATAACATCCATGGCGCGGAGGCTGACAAACCCGACGTCCGGACGGTAATTCATCTGCACGGCGCGAAGGCTCCTCCCGAGAGCGATGGATATCCCGAGAACTGGTATGTGCCAGGAAAATCCGCAATCTATTACTATCCGAATAATCAGGATGCGGCGATGCTTTGGTATCACGATCACACTCTCGGAATTAACCGGCTCAATGTCGCCGCTGGATTGTTCGGCGTATTCCTGATTCGAGACTCGGTCGAGGACTCTCTGAATCTGCCGAAGGACAGGTACGAGATTCCGCTGGTGATCTACGATCGCATGTTCGATGAACAGAGCCAGCTTTACTACCCGGTCTCACCCGATCCCAAAGCATCATGGATTCCCGAATACTTTGGTGACGCCATTTTGGTGAACGGGAAGTTGTTTCCGTATCTTGAAGTCGAGCCCCGCAGATACCGTTTTCGGGTTCTCAACGCCGCCAACGGCAGATTCTTCCACCTATCACTTTCGAATGGACAGACTTTTCATCAAATCGGTACGGATCAAGGATTGCTGCCAGCTCCAGTCTCCCTCGATCATTTGCTACTCGCGCCCAGTGAGCGAGCGGACTTGATCGTGGATTTTGCCGATCACGCCGGTGAACAGATTGTCGTCAAGAACGATGCTTTTACGGTCATGCAATTTCGAGTTTCGCGGGACAAAGTTAAAGAAACAAGTTCACTACCGTCGGCCCTGCGTCCCGTGCCCAGGATTTCAGAATCCGAAGCCACAATAACGCGCATGCTGCCGCTCGTCGAAATCGATGACCGCGCCCAGAATCCAGTCACCATGCTGCTCAATCGCGCTCATTGGAATATGCCGGTCACGGAGGATCCCGTCCTGAACTCGGTGGAAATCTGGAATTTGATTAATCTGACGGATGACTCGCATCCGATCCATCTTCACCTGGTTCAATTCCAGATCCTCGATCGGCGCCGCTTTGAACCCTTCTTCTACAAAAACGAGGGCGTCCTCAAGTACACAGGTGCGCCGGTGTCGCCCGATCCGAACGAGGCGGGTTGGAAAGATACGGTGCGGGCCGATCCAGGAATGGTCACGCGGATTATTGTTCGCTTTGAAGGTTTTGTCGGACGCTACGTCTGGCATTGCCACATCCTCGAGCACGAGGACAATGAGATGATGCGACCCTATGACGTGATCGCCGCACGGTGAAGGCCTCACGTTTTTCAACTTTCGCCTAGTCGCTAGTCGTGCATCCAGCGATAAGCGCGCACGCTAAGAAATACGTTTGCCACGGTTACAGTCGCAGCGGGGACGTACCAAATGCGGCTGTGTTTCTTCTTCATGTGGTAGGTCAGATACGCAATCCCAAAGTCGGCGGGAATTCCGATTCCATACAGGGCGGCCCGGCTCTGTAAGGAGGATGGGACATCGTTGCAGGAGGCGTGTACTTGCAGGCAGCGTATGGTCAATTCCGCATTTGCAATACTTGCGCCGAACATCCCGCCGGTAAGCGCCAGGTAGTTTCGGTCTGCGACAGCGCGATCGACCCCGAGTGGGCCACCCAAGGCAGCCGGTGGCGCGCCGTGAGACTGCCGCTTAACAACCGGGGAAGCCGCCGGGTCTGCGGTTGACGCGTCGGGCTTGGTGGAACTGGGGGCGTCCGGAAGTTCGGAGTCATTGCTGACGTTGCCGATTGCCGGAGCTTCGACCAATGCCGCCGTAAGCAGCGGGCGGCTGCGATCGCTCAGCTTCAGTTGCAGATCGTCTCCCCGTTTAACTTCCATGCGATCGGACTGCGCTAGCAGCGAAAGCGCCGACACCAGCACGAAGGCAATACAGATACAGGACCTCTTATAACGGTTACTCACCTTTTCCTCCCGGTGCTCAAGCTTCAGTTTTCGCGAACGGCCGTTCTTCACCAGCTGCAAAAACACTGGGCGGGCGGAAATCACACGCGGAGCCCCGCCGCATTAGAGCACTTTAATCGCCGAGACTAACTTGAAGCAGGCACCCGACACTAGTAGCCGAGGAACTAGCACCTTAGATTGCAGTTCGTACGCAGGCATTGATTGATAAAATACGAAGAGTTCGACACTTACGCGACATGTCGTTTCTTTCGTCTCGCCCCGAACAAAATCTAATCTGCTGCCGAACCCAGGTTTGTCGCGATCAACCCAACGTCATTCTCTGATCACGAATGAGACGGGCGGATTAAATCTCCGGAAATTTCTCTCGCTTTGAGACGCCGAGTCAGTGGACTATCTGGGTCTGCAAATCCGTTCGCCGACGCGAGGACCTTATTCCGAAGGGCGGCTCCGCCTGTGGCTCTCATCGTCACGCCCACCAAGAGTCTGCCGGGTCTTCGCACGAGATCGAAGCGGAAGCTTCGCGGTCGACGATCGGTCGGGTTGAGACATTGTCGAGTTTTATTTCTTTAGGGCCTCTCGTTTTGAGACGCGGCTCATCAACGATTCCCGGATCGGCACACCTAAACGCTTAAGAAAAAGCCAGTTGGCGAAAATACCGAATTGGCACCCGCCATGCATCCAGGAATCGCGGCGAAGAGTGTAGTCGCCTACTTACACCGCAGCCGTATCAACTCGCGGTTGGGTAAGCGGTCTCCAGCATCGACCGCGAGCACCAACAAACTTTTCAGACTAAACAAACGCTATCTAAGCGACGGGGGCGAAGCCTTGTCTCAAGTAATTAACGCCAGCACTTCAGCGACGACTGCGAGTGTGTTGCCTCCGCCATGTCAGGCCGCCGAGCGCCCTCCCCACTGGTACGCTATCTATACGAGTCCAAGACATGAGAAGCGGGTTAGCGAGCATCTGGCACACCGCCGTCTGGATTGCTTTCTTCCACTGTTCCGAAGCGTTCATCGCTGGAAGAACGGTTGCAAGGTCCAAGTTGAGCTTCCCTTATTTCCCAGCTATGTGTTCGTCTACATTCCGCGAAGCGAACGTGTGCGGGTCCTGGACGTGCCCGGAGTTCTCTCGTTTGTTGGCCCCAAAAGCGAACCTGCTCAGCTGTCTGATTTTGAGATCGAGACTTTACGTTCCGGTTTGCACCTACAGAAATTTGAGCCCTATCGCGGCCTCGCGATCGGCCAGAGAGTGCGGATCAATGCCGGAGCATTGCAAGGACTGGAAGGCGTGCTGGTTCGAAACGCCAACGGTCTGCGGGTCGTGATTACGGTGGGCTTCATTCAACCAGAGCGTAGCTGTGGAACTGGACGCCGACGCCGTCGAACCCCTCTAGAGTCGCACCGGCTTTAAAGTAATTCGGTGATTCCTGGACATTCTCGGATTTCAAGCTACTCAATTATTCACTTCTCTGTTCGCCGCTCACACCAAGACTGAACACTAAGTGTCCACTTCAAAAGTCCAAAATACGAATGGCACCGCGAACCGCATCGTTGAAGCGGCCGTCCAGCTCTTCTCGCGCCAGGGTTTCGCCGCCAGCAGTACGCATGAGATCGCTCGACTGGCGGGGGTTAGCGAGGTCACGGTCTTCCGGCATTTTGCCCGAAAACGGGATCTGTTCTGGGCCGCCACCGAATCCCGCCTGCGACGTTTGCGAATCAGCAAGGAACTGCGAGAACGGCTCGAAAATGATGAGAACCCTCGGACCGCCTTGCCGGGGATTGTCACTCTGCTGGTTGAAACCTTACATCATCAGCCCGAGACCATTCGCCTGCTGTATTTATGTCTGTTTGAACTGGATCACGGAGCGAACCGCATTTTGCGGAAGCACTTAGTCCCGCTCTTTCAACCGCTTCGCGCATATCTTGCGCGGTGTGCGTCGAAAGGTTTGATCCGCGATGTCGAGCCGGACATTACAGCTCTTGGTCTGGCAGCGTTGATCGCCGCGCATCAGGGCTTGCAATCGGTATTGACGGTGGATGGCAGTTCCTGCGCGACCACTGACGATGCCATCGCCGCCTATTCTGCCTTTTGGATGACGGCAATGTTGCCCGACTTTGTGTTATCCGAAGCGAACCAGCCGCAACTCATATGATTTTACCTGCCGTGAATTTAAGGACGCCATGACAGACAATTCCTTAACTATCAACAAAAAGATAGAACTGGAGAAATTCAGCTTGACTGATGCTCAGCCTGTGATCATCGATTCTCAGGACGACCAGATTTCCATAGTCCAATTCTGGCGGGTGCTCCAGAAGCGTCGCTGGCTGGTTCTAGGCAGTCTCGCCGCAGTGGTATTGTCGGTTACTGCTGTTTCCCTGTTTCTTCCCAAGCGCTATGAGGCATCTTCCCGGCTCTTGCTAGACCTGGAGGGCTCCGGTGACCTAGGCCTCGAGCAGATGGTCGTGCCTATGGGTATTGATATGAACACGAAACTGGAGACCCAGATTCGGATCGTGCAGAGCGACACCATCGCAATTAGTGTCATTAAGCAGCTACGGCTTCAGCATAACAAGGGATTCGCAGGACAGCTCTTCGATTCAGGGCCGGATTTTGACGCTCTGAGCCTCCAGAAACGCGCCAAGCTGGTCAACCTGTTTCACAAGTCGCTCAATGTCCAACTGGTTCCCAAGACACAGATCATCGACGTTCACTTTCGCAGCAAGGATCCCTACCTCGCGGCGGATGTCGCAAATTCCGTTGCCAATAACTATATCGAGCACAACTTCCAGACGAAATATAAAGCTACGATACAAACCTCCGATTGGCTGACCCATCAACTGGATGACCTCAAGAAGCGCGCCGAAACCTCTCAGGAGGCCCTTATCGCTTACCAGAAGAAGGTCGGCATCCTCGGAACGGACGAAACCCACAACATCATCACGGACAAGCTGGAGGAGCTCAACAAGCAGCTCTCCGCCGCCGAGGCCGATCGCATAGTGAAAGAGGCGAAGTATCGCATCGCCATGACGGAGAACCCGGAGCTGATCGCGAACATTGCGCCGGAGAGTGTTCTCGGAGCACTGTACAAGGCTCGCGCCGAGGCCAGATCACAATATGCCCAACTGGTTGCCAAATACGGAGTTTCGTATCCTCGCGTCATCCAACTGCAAGCGCAAATGAATGAACTCGATTCCAGCATCAACCAGGAAATAAAGAAGGTGGGGGACACGGTACACGCCGAATATAAAGCCGCACTGAAGTCCGAAGAGATGTTGCAATCATCGTTTGGCAAGCAGAAGCAGGAAGCCTACAAGCTCAACGAGGACGCCATTCAATACGCGATTATGCGCCGCGACGTTGAATCCAGCCGCGACCTCTATGAAGGATTGCTTAAGAAGCTCAAGGAAGCTGGGATTTTGGCGGGCCTGAAATCAAGCAATATCAATATTGTGGATCCGGCAGGCATACCCATCGAACCAGTTGAACCCAAGATCCCGCTGAACATTGCGCTCGGTTGCATGGGTGGCCTTTTATTCGGCATGGCATTGGCCTTCGTTGTCGAAAATGTCGACAACTCTATCCGCACTCCGGAAGACATTGAGACTTACTGCTCGCTTCCTTCCCTCGGCGTGATCCCGAGCGTCGTTGTGGAAGGCAAGAATGCGCACAAGCTGGTGGGCCGCACCGCTACCCGACAATTCATTCAACCCGTCACCATGGAGCATCGCAATTCCAGCAGCGCGGAAGCCTTCCGGGCGCTGCGGACTTCACTGCTCCTTTCCTCCCCGGGCACACCCCCGCAGGTCATTATGGTGACCAGTGCCATGATGCAGGAAGGAAAAAGCTTCACCGCTCTCAATCTGGCGGTGGTATTGGCCCAGACCGGACAGAAAACGCTGCTGGTGGACGCAGACATGCGTCGTCCCACAATTCACAAATACCTGGGCATTTCGAGCACCAAGGGTCTGAGCGCTTGCCTCGCAGGAACCGAGAACGCCGAATCAATGGTCGTCAAGATTGACGAAATCCAAGGCTTGTATGTGGTTCCCGCCGGACACATGCCGCCATATCCATCAGAAATGCTCGCCTCTGAAGCCATGCCACGACTCTTGCAGCGCTGGCGCGAGGAATTTCGCTACATCGTAATTGACACGCCTCCCGTACTAGCAGTAACCGACGCAGTGGTGTGCGCCAGGAATGCCGACGTAGTCGTCCTCATTGCCCGTTCCAAAAAGACCGGCCGTCAGTCTCTGCTGCGGGCACGAGATGTTCTGAGGAAGGTTAGAGCGAACATCGCCGGGGTTGTCGTGAACGACCTCGCGTTCGACTCAGTAGAATATCGCGGCTATTACGGACACTATGGATCGGACTATCGCTACTACTATAGCCAAAGCAATGGAGACGGAAGCAACGGAAACGGAAACGGCAACGGATATGGCGCCCATTTGCCCGCTGCGGGAGAGCCCCAATGAATCAGCTAAGGAATTGCGTTAGCTACACCGCTCTGTGCATTTTGCTGGCGCTTCTCGGAACTTCTTCTGGCCAAGATCACGCAGCAGCCACGTTCGCCGCCGGCTTCGGAGGCGGCGCCGGCTTTGGTAGCGGCGCTGCCGGGCCGATTGGCGCTGGCGATCTGGTTGAAATGAGTGTCTTCGACACTCCCGAACTCAGCGGGAAGCTACGCGTAAGCAACACCGGCGACGTGATTCTCCCGCTGGTAGGCACGGTTCATTTGCAGGGTCTGACCGCAGGGGACGCTCAGACTCTGATTCGCCAGAAATTCATTGCCGGCGGCTTCCTCAAAGACCCGCAAGTTACAGTCTTCATCTCCGAATATGCAACGCAAGGGGTTTCTGTGGTCGGCGAGGTGCACAAGCCTGGCAACTATCCCGCTTTCGGGACACATCGTCTGCTCGACTATCTCTCGCTGGCGGAAGGCCTCACGCCCATGGCGGGGACGGCCATTGTCATCACGCACAACGGTCGTCCCGACCAACCGCAGCGTGTCAAGATGACAGCCGGAGCGGCTCCGCAACCGGATAACAATCCTGAGATTCTCCCCGGCGACACTATCTTCGTGGAAAAAACTGGCCTCGTCTACGTAGTCGGAGATGTAGTTCGGCCCGGAGGCTTCCCCATGGACCACGATGAGCAACTCTCCATCCTTCAGGCCGTAGCGCTGGCACAGGGCGTCAACTACACGGCAGCAAAGGGCTCGGTACGACTGATTCGTACAACCCCGACCGGACGACAGGAAATCCCCATCAACCTGAAAAAGATTTTCGCTTCAAAGGCCACTGACATCGCGATGCAAGATAACGACATTCTATTCGTCCCCAGTAGTACGGCTCGAGGCGCGCTGAAGACAGTATCCATGACGGCTGTCCCAGCGGCGGCGAGTGCAACGATTTACCGTGTTCCATAAACCTGCTGGGGAACATCTGCGAATTCACAGCGACTTAGCTATAGTCATTCACTCCCAGTAAATGCATAGAGGAGAACACAGGAAATTGAAGCTTGAATGCAAGGCCGTCATGGAACGTGAACCGGAAGTTGCCGCGCAAGGCCTTTCCAGAAGTGGGACTCTTCTGGGTGCAATCCCTATTCCCAACTCGGCCCCCCGCGCGCCCGGGAAGGCCCCCGCGGTCGCCGCGCCTTCACTGCGGGTTGCCTTTAGTTGGACGCTGGCTGGGAATCTAATTTATTACGGGTGTCAATGGGGAATGCTGTCCGTATTGGCAAAACTCGGAAGCGCGGCGGTCGTCGGACAATTTGCACTGGGACTCGCCATTGCGGCTCCGATATTCATGTTCACCAATCTGCAGCTTCGAGGCGTCGAAGCCACCGATTCGAGGTCCGAATTTGCATTCGCCGACTACTTCACGCTTCGTTGTATCGCCACAAGCCTAGGCTTCGCAGCTATAGTCGCCATTGTCTTGTGTTCGCAGTACGACCGCCATACGTCGCTCATCGTGCTTCTAGTGGCCGGGGCCAAAATAGTCGAGTCTTTAAGCGACGTGATTTTCGGCTTGATGCAAAAGAACGAAAGACTGGATCAGCTTGCGACCTCTTTGACGCTGAAGGGCGTTGCATCCATCCTCGTCTTCACTTTCGCTTTTTGGCGGTCTCGCAGTCTGGTTACAGCGGTCGCTGCCATGGGCCTCACTTGGCTGCTTGTCTTCCTCAGTTACGACCTCGGCGTCGTGCGGCGGAGTAATGGACCCGAAGCAATATTGCTGGGGGCCAACGTTCATGTTCTTAAGCGGCTGGCTTTGATGAGCCTGCCTCTGGGATTCGTGATGGCTCTCATGTCGCTGAATACCAACATTCCGAGATACGTGTTGGAACACTACAAGGGACCGAGTGAATTTGGCATCTATGCATCGCTTGCATACTTGGGTACGGCGGCGAGTCTGGTGATCAATGCTCTCGGGCAGTCGGCTTCGGCGCGGCTTTCCCGAATGTTCGCTGCCCAGCAATTTGATGAATTTAAATCATTGCTGCATAAGTTTGTTTTGTTGGGGGCGGTGATTGGGATCGTTGGTGTGCCCGCTGCGGCCTTGTTTGGAAGGTACGTGCTTTCGCTAATTTATAGACCGGAGTACGCAAACTATCTGAACGTCTTTCTGGTCATGGTCACCACCACAAGTGTTCTGGCAGTAGCTTCATTCCTGGGCTACGGCATAACCGCTGCTCGCTCTTTCAAAATGCCACTCGTAATCATCGGCGCCTCAACACTCAGTACGGTAATTCTTTCATTCCGACTCATACCCAAGTTCGGATTAATGGGCGCGGCCCTTGCGCTGCTTGCAGGCGCAGTAGCACAGGTCATAGGCTTTGCAATTGGCATAGCGCTCGAACTAAGAAGTGCCGCACATCAGTCGAGGCTTAAACCCACGGTATACGGATCAGAATTCGAAATGGAAGCGGGTTTCTGATTCACGTTAGAAAGGAGCATTATGCAAACTCTGAACTGGACTCAGATAAGTGATGACCCAATCTCCAGCGAGGTCTTGCAGCCATTAACGAACCAATTGAGGCGGCTACGAAAAAGCCGCTCCGCCTATTTGAACTGGATCGACGAATTTGTCACAAGCCGTTCCGTGCTGGATATTGGCGTTGTTGAGCACAATGTCGGCCACATAGACTTACCCACGTGGAAGCACAATTACATTCGGGAGCGCGCCGCGCACATCTTGGGAATAGACATCGTGCCGGAGGGAATCGATTTGTTGAAAAGTAGGGGATACAACGTTCGGCTGGCCGACGCGACCTCGGAGGAAGATCTGGGTGAACGATTCGAGCGAGTAGTAATTGGAGATGTCATCGAACATGTCAATAGCCCCGTACGCCTTTTGCAATTCGCGGGCCGGCACCTGGTGCATGGCGGGTTGATTCTGGTTTCAACCCCGAACCCATATTGGATAAAGCACATTGTCGAAACTTTTGTGAGAGGAACCCTGGTAACGAACGCAGACCACATCTCATGGGTATCGCCCTCCGCGGCATTGGAACTCGGCAGGCGTGCTGGGCTATGTCTAAAGGAGTACTGGCTGATGCGCCTGGGCAAGGCATACGCGAAGAGAGCCCTTCTTGATCTGCTAAATTGCATTACCCCCGACTCCGAGTTGCTGGCGTCAAAGTTCCTCTATGTATATTCAAAACCCGACTCAGGGTCTGTGTAAGCCAGCCCTCGAACAAAGTTTCCAGCCATGAAGCCCACCTGGATTTATCCCTTTGCGATTGCAGGATTCTTGACTGCTGGAATGCTGTTATTCCTTCCCATTGAGGGCGACTTTGATGTAGCGGTGATCGTGATCCCGTCCATCACCATCATGTGTGTTGCATTGATCGCCATCACTACGCGCAACAATCCATTTTTGTTCAGAGTGATGCTTGTCGCGTTGGTTGTGAAGCTGTTGGCTGCGTGGATATACACAGCGTTGCCCGCATTCCAGCTCTCGGACGTCAAAGGAACCTATTTCGACAGTGCAAAGCAGCTAGCTGGTTCGGCCACTTATCTCACCGAGGTCTTTTCGCTGCGGCAGTTGTGGGGCACAAATCTCATCATAGAAATCGGTGCCTGTCTTTTCGCTGTAATTGGGCCATCGCTTTCGGCTGCCATCATCCTGTTCGCAATCGCCTCGTTCTGGGGACAGTTTCTTTTTTATCGCGCCTTTGTTCTGGCATTCCCTACCGCAAATTGCCGTACAGCAGCGCTGTCCCTTTTTATGTTTCCGTCTCTTGTCTACTGGACGGCTACGTTTGGTAAGGATGCGTTGATGTTGCTCGCTATCGGTCTGATTTCACACGGCATCGCACGGCGCTTCGATACGAAGGGATGGGCAACCATATTGATCGGACTGCCGCTCGCCACGTTGGTCAGACCCCACATTGGCGCTTTCCTGGCGGTTAGTTTGTTCGGGACTTATTTGGTTTCCGACATCAAATCACGTCATAGAATTGTGGGTTTGAAGTTTCTTCTCTTCCCGTTGTTCTTTGCGATTTGCTTAGCTGTAGTGACCTATGCACAAAACTCTTTGGAGCTCGGCAGCGTAGATGATGCTCAAGCAATGTCCGATTACTCGTACAAATATAATCAGGTCGGCGGCTCGGCATTCGGAGACGAAAGCTCGACGCGAATCGGCAGGTTGGCACAAGCACCTTTTCTAATGTTTAGGCCGTTTCCATGGGAGACAAACAACGGGCCAGCGCTCATAGCCTCCTGCGAAGGTCTTGTTCTACTCTTCCTGATAGTACGTCGCCGAGCTTCTCTTTTTAGGCTTGTGATAAATGCCAGGGCCACTCCCTTGACTAGTTTCGCAATTTCTTTCTTTTTGATTTTTTCCATCGTTTTTTCCATTTCACTGAGCAACTTTGGGCTGCTGGCCAGGCAACGTGTAATGGTTTTGCCCCTGGTGCTGACTTTGCTGCTGGCCTCTAAGGCGCAAGTAGGAGGCCGGGGAACACTTACTAGATTGAAGCAGGCCTAGCTACACGAGAACCTTCCATGCCACGTTCCATAATGTTCTTGATCACCGGTTTGTTCCGTGGAGGCGCCGAGACTCAACTCGTTCTTGTAGTCCAGGAACTTGCATCACGAGGGTGGAAGCCGACGGTGGTGACCATGATATCTGGAGGCCCACTCCAGTCTGAGTTGGAGAACTCAGGGCTCAAAGTCTCATCACTGGGCATGAAGCGTGGCGTGCCCGACCCACATTCAATAGTGCGAATGTCACGTATTCTACGAACGGAGACTCCGGAGATCCTTCACACTCACATGGTCCACTCCAATTTGCTCGGGAGGGTAGCGAGATTATTCGCACCGGTCCCGATCGTCATTTCTACGGCACACAACATCAACGAGGGCGGACGGTTCAGAGAACTGGCCTACCGAGTGACAGATGGCCTCGCTGATCTCACTACGATCGTTAGTCGTGCCGCGGCCAAGCGGTATATAAGCATCGGGGCCGTTCCGTCACATAAGCTTAAGGTCGTTCCAAACGGGGTGCCACTTCAAACTTTTCAATTCGATACCGAGGCACGGTCGAGAATGCGAAAAAGCCTCGAAGTTGAAAACCGGTTCACATGGTTAGCCGTGGGGCGAATGGATATGTCGAAAGACTATCCAAACTTGTTAACGGCAGTATCTTGCTTGTCTAAGGGTAGTATTTTGCTCATTGCCGGGGATGGGCCGTTGCGCCGATCTATAGAGCAGTTCGCGACTGATCTCGGCATCTCTGATCGAATCCGGTTCCTGGGTATCCGCCAAGACATCCCCGCTCTTATGGCTGCTGCCGATGCATATGTGATGTCCTCAGCCTGGGAAGGTTTGCCCATGGTCCTGTTGGAAGCTGCTGCGTCGGCTCTACCAATCATAAGCACTGCCGTGGGTGGAAACAGCGAAATCGTTCACGACGAAGTAACCGGATTCCTGGTTTCCGCCGACAATTCCGGGGCGCTGGCCAACGCAATGCAACGGATGGAACATCTTCCCACCGAATTGCGGCTCGCCATGGGTCTAGCGGGACGGGATCACGTTGCAACACATTACAGCCTGTCCGCCGTAGTGGACCAATGGGAGCAGATATACCGGTCGCTTCTTGAGAGAAAGTTGCCCTCGCGAGCGCCTAGAGAATTTTGGCTCAATGCGTAATAACGGCATTTTCGTAATTTCCTTGGATTTCGAGCTCCATTGGGGAATGCGAGACAAGGCGACTGTGTCGGACTTCCGAGAGAACCTCCTGGGAGCAAGGGCTGCGATTCCCCAAATGCTGGAATTGTTTCAGCGCTACCAAATCCATGCCACATGGGCAACGGTGGGATTCCTTTTCTGTCGAAGCCGTAGCGAACTACTAGCTGCCGTTCCGGACAGTTTGCCCCATTATGAAGACACTGCCCTAAATCCTTATACTCACCTTCACGATGAAATCGGCAATGGCGAGAAAGATGACCCATTTCATTTTGCGAAATCGCTAGTTGATCGGATCGCGAACACTCCCGGGCAAGAGCTGGCTAGCCACACATTCTCGCATTACTATTGCCTTGAACCAGGGCAGACAAAACAAAGTTTTAGAGATGATTTGAAAATGGCGAAACGAGTGGCTTACTCACATGGGTATCCGATAACGAGCCTTGTGTTTCCGCGCAATCAATGCAATCCGGAATACCTACGGGTTTGCAAAGCTGAGGGCTTCACTTCCTATCGCGGGAACCTCAGTACGTACCGTTACCGTGCTGGCGACGGTCAAGCTTCGAACTCACTTTTGAAACGAGCGCTCCGGTATCTGGATTCATATGTTCCTATCTCTAAAACGTTATATACACTTCCACCGAGTGAGGTCCAGGAGCCAGTCAACATTCCGGCAAGTCGTTTCCTGCGCCCCTATAACCCCAAGCTCAAGGTATTCGAGCGCGTGCGGCTTAGAAGAATCAAGAACGAGCTAACATCTGCCGCGGCAGAGGGTGCTATTTATCATCTGTGGTGGCACCCCCACAATTTCGGCAAAAACACCGCGGCGAATCTCGACTTTCTGGAACAGGTGGTCAAGCACGCTTCAGTTCTGAGACAGACCAAAGGGCTCGAATCACTGAATATGTCTGAAGTTTGTAATCAATTGGCCCTTGCCGCGACTGTCTAACGAGAAAGTCAGAATGGGTCTACGAATAGCCATCCTGGGCGGCCGCGGTCAGAGTTCGCGAATCGTTTTCCACGCACTCCAATGCGAGTTCGGGGTCTGCAACGCTGTGATCGAGGATCCGGTTCCCCGGGCGGAATTCCTACAACGTCGAATCAAGCGGCTGGGCTGGAGGCGGGTCGCTGGGCAAGTATTGTTTACGCAGTTTGTAGTCCCCATACTCTCCAGGGAAGCGAAGTCGCAAGCAGCGTCTGTCAAGGAGATTTACGCGTTGAATGATTCGCCGATTCCACGGGACAAGATGACTAGGGTCTCTTCGGTCAACTCGGACCGGTGCATCGAGGCACTGCAATCGGCTGCTCCTGACGTCGTGGCAATTGCTGGAACACGCGTCATCGCGGAACGGGTCTTAACGTCCGTGAAAACCAAGTTCATTAATATTCACGCTGGCATCACACCCTTGTATCGCGGCGTGCATGGCGGGTATTGGTCATTGGTACACAATGACCGAAATAACTGCGGCGTGACAGTTCACCTAGTAGATAAAGGTATTGATACGGGCGGGATTGTTCATCAAGCACTGATCCAACCGTCATCAGCGGACAACTTTACGACCTATCCGCTATTGCAGCTTGGCGAGGGAATAAGACTGCTAAAACAGACAATTAGCGAGATCGAGGCAGGCAGGTTCGCACTGAAGCCGGCTCCCCACGGACCCTCGCGATTATGGTCTCATCCCACTCTATCAGAGTATTACAGCAACCGAAGCCGCACAGGCGTGAAGTAGCACACATTTCGATGAAACGGTTCAACAATTCAGCTTTAGCTTACGATGCTTCCCGAATCCTCATCGCCGGAACTTCGTCTTTGTCCTCCAAGTTTTACAACGGCGTGCTGCGGCATCTACGCCACGCAGGCTTTGACCCTACTCTGTTGTCTGCTCCAGGCAAGAACCTAATAGAGGTATCGTCCGCCGAAGGAGTTGCGAACATTGCAGTTCCGATTGAGCGCGAGATTGCTCCCGTTCAGGATGTGGTCTCGTTTTGCAGACTGTATCGAATCATCCGTCGACTTAGCCCCACGATCGTCGATGCCAGCACGCCCAAGGCGGGGCTGCTGACTGGGGTCGCCGCTTGGTTAGCGCGAGTTCCTTGTCGCGTTTACACGCTTCGCGGATTACGGCTGGAGACGGCGAGCGGCTTGAAGCGCGCGATCTTGTGGGCGGCGGAGTGGCTTGCATGTGCATGCTCTCATCGCGTGGTTTGTGTTAGTCCCAGCTTGCGTGCACGTGCGATCACCTTAAATCTGGTTTCAGCAGAGAAAGCTACAGTCTTGGTAAGAGGGAGCAGAGGAGTCGACACCCAGCGATTTTCTGCGGCAAACCGGAACTCGCCAGAAATAGAGACTCTCCGCAGCAAGCTCGGGATCCCGCCATGCGTGCCCGTGGTCGGCTTTGTTGGCCGATTGGTGAAAGACAAAGGCATTCGGCAGCTGGCAGAAGCCTTTCAACAACTACGGGCGAAGTACCCGCAACTGCACTTGTTGCTGGTGGGAGATTTTGAGCCAGGCGACCCGGTTGAACCCGAAGTGCGCCGCTACATTGAGTCAGAGACGGCAATTATTCGTCCGGGCTTTGTCTGCGACAGTGCCCCCTATTACTTATTGATGGATGTGCTAGCCCTCCCCACATATCGTGAAGGCTTCCCGGGCGCTCCGCTCGAAGCGCAGGCTAGCGGCATTCCCGTAGTGACGACTACGGCGACCGGCGCGGTGGATTCGATCATTGACGGAGTGACTGGCTTTGTTGTGCCCGTCGGAGATTCGAATGCCCTTTCTGAGTCCGTAGGCAAACTCCTGGCGGGCCCGGAATTACGAGCGCGAATGGGACAAGCCGGTCGCGAGCGAACCGAGCGAGATTTTCAGCCGGAGGTTATTTGGGATGCACTGATCCATCTATATCGCCAGCTGATCGAAGAGAAGCTTGGACCCCTGCAAATGGCACCCCAGAACAAAATTCCACTGTCAAAGCGGCTTCTGGACATAGTTCTGGGAACTGGCGCGCTCCTGCTGCTCTCTCCATTGTTGGTGGTAATTGCGCTGCTGATCAGGTATGGCCTCGGTTCTCCAGTGCTATTTCGGCAGGAAAGAGCTGGCTTCTTTGGATCTCGCTTTGAATGTCTGAAGTTCCGGACGATGACCAACGCCTGCGATGAAAACGGTCGGTTGCTTCCCGATGCCGATCGACTAACCCGTTTGGGGCGATTACTTCGTAGCACCAGCCTGGATGAGGTTCCTGAACTCATCAACGTTATTCGCGGAGAAATGAGTTTGGTCGGGCCGCGTCCACTGTTAGCGAAGTATCTCGCACGTTATTCCCCCGAGCAGATGCGCCGTCATGCTGTAAGGCCCGGAATCACTGGATTGGCTCAGATCAATGGCAGGAACCTGCTGAACTGGAATGAGAGATTCGGATTCGACGTTTGGTACGTCGACCATTGGACGTTCTGGCTGGACCTTTCCATTCTGGCTAAGACCGTCTGGCAAGTAATAAGGCGTGAAGGAATCGCGAAGCCGGGTCACGCCACAATGCCGGAGTTCCGAGGGCTGGACGCAAGACCGGACCAAGGAAACATTGTATGAAACTGCAGCGAATTGCGGTCATTGGCGCTGGAGGAATGGCTCGCGAGGTGGCATCGACACTGAAGTGGATCAATCAGGTCGAGCATCGATTCGAGTTCATTGGCTACATCGTCAGTGACCTCTCCCGCTTGGGCGATCGGGACAGTCTTGATGACGTCGTAAGCGACTTCAACTGGCTTGATCAGCATAGGAATTCGGTCGACGCACTTGCCATGGGCGTTGGCAGTCCCACGGTTCGATTGCGTTTGGCCACGGAACTCGGTTGCCTGATGAACGGTGTTTCCTGGCCAGCACTTATACATCCAACGGCCATCATCGACGTCGACTCAGCTAGGCTTGGTGATGGGTGCTTCGTCGGAGCAGGTGTAGTCGCGACGGTGAATGTCTCCCTGGAAGCTTTCGCACTCTGTAACTTCGGCTGCACCTTGGGCCATGAAGTTCGCATAGGCCGCGGTTCTGTGGTCAATCCAGGAGCCAACATTTCGGGAGGCGTAGTTATCGGCGAAGGTGTGCTGGTCGGGACGGGAGCACAAGTCTTGCAATATCTTCATATCGGTTCCGGCGCTGTTGTGGGAGCAGGTGCCGTCGTTACCCGCGATGTCGGGGAGCGAACCACGGTTCTGGGCATCCCTGCGCGCGAGCGCAGCGCTGCGTTGTCCATCGCAGCCGGCAGATAGTTTTACAGGCGTACCAAATCTAATTCTTTCCTTCACAAGTCTTATGAGCACTGCAGCGGTTCAAAAACAAATTGCGCACGTCCCCGCGCACGCGTCTTTGCCGTTTTCACCCTGGCCTTACTTTGCAAGCGATGAAATCGAGGCCGTGACTTCAGTCCTTCGTTCTGGGAAGGTGAACTACTGGACCGGACAGGAAGGCCGTCATTTCGAGACTGAGTTTGCCGATCATGTCGCGGCCAAATATGGGATATGTGTGGCCAATGGAACGCTGGCATTGGAATTGGCTCTCCACGCTCTGGGAATCGGGGCGGGAGATGAAGTTATTACTGCGTCCCGCACGTTCGTTGCGTCTGCTAGTTGTGTGGTTATGCGCGGTGCGCGTCCGGTTTGCGTCGATGTGGATCGCCGTAGCCAGAACATCACGGCGGAAACTATTCGACCCGCGATCACGGCGAAAACCAAGGCGATCATCGCGGTTCACTTAGCTGGCTGGCCGTGCGACATGGGTCCAATCCTCGAGCTAGCGAACGAGTATGGGCTGAAACTTATCGAAGATTGTGCCCAGGCCCATGGCGCCACCTACAAGGGTAAGCCAGTAGGTTCAATGGGACACATGGCGGCATTTTCTTTTTGCCAGGACAAGATTTTAACCACCGGTGGCGAAGGTGGCATGTTGACCACGAACGATGAGCAGCTTTGGAACCGCGCCTGGAGTTACAAGGATCATGGCAAGAGTTACGATGCGGTATTTCGGCGCGAGCATCCTCCGGGGTTTCGCTGGCTGCATGAATCATTCGGCACGAACTGGCGATTGACGGAAATGCAGTCCGCGTTAGGACGCGTAATACTGCGAAAGCTCCCCGAGTGGGTCGCGATTCGCCGGAAAAATGCCGCCCGCTTGACAGAGTGCTTTCGGTCGATGCCCGCGCTCCGCGTCACTGAGCCGCCCTCCGAGATCGGGCATTCCTTTTACAAGTATTACGCATTTGTGCGGAGCGAACGTCTTCGCCCCGGATGGGACCGGAATCGCATAATGGCAGAGATCACAACTGCCGGCGTGCCTTGTTTTTCGGGAAGCTGCAGCGAAATCTATCTGGAACGCGCCTTTGCAGGAGAATTGCGGCCGCCGGCACGTTTGCCTGTAGCTCGTGAGTTGGGCGAAACCAGTCTCATGTTCTTGGTCCATCCTACCCTTCTCGACATTCACCTCGAAATGACTTGTGAGACGGTCAAGCGAGTAATAGAGCTCGCGACAGCTTAGTACAGACAAGACAGCAGAAATTAAACTCTCTATCTTGATCCCACGGTTAAATAAAGAGGATTAGCAGCAATGCGTAAGTCCAAAGTCCGCCTTGAAATTCTGGTGCGAGTTGTGGCTGACCTCGCACTTTTGAACTCATCCTTATTCTTAGCGCTGCTGCCTCAGTTAGTACTCGGTCGCTTACGTCTCGTCTCATTGATTAGTATCTGGCTGCCTACCGCTGCTCTGATCAGCGTGCTCGCTCCCTTCTTGTTCTACGCTATGGGTTTTTATACCAAGGGGCGCTCATACAGCGGTAAATATAAAGCGCTCGTCATCTTGCGATCAGTGGCCCTGCTGTTTTCCATTGTGGCGCTCTGTTTGTACTTTGTAAGATTACAACCCGCATTCCCACGTTCATCCCTATTGTTGGCTTTTGCGAGCGGCTCTGTCCTTCTGCTTGTAGCAAGGCTTTGGGCAAAGTTGTGGAAGCATCTGGTAATTCAGGAGAATCAATTACTCCGAGCATCCGTTGAGCAAGACAAACAGAGCGTTTTAGTGATCGGAGGTGCAGGCTACATCGGATCTGCCTTGCTGCCAAAGTTGCTGGACCGCGGGTATCACGTGCGCGTTTTGGATTGTTTTTTGTATGGAGAAGAACCACTCCACCCAGTCCTCCAACATCCTAATCTCGAGATTCACCGAGGAGATTTTCGCAATGTAGACACCGTGGTTGCAGCCATGCGAGACATGAAATCGGTGATTCACCTCGGCGGACTTGTCGGCGACCCGGCTTGCGCGCTGGACGAGGAATTAACCATCCAGATCAACCTGATTGCCACTCGCATGATTGCCCAGGTCGCCAAGGGAAACCGGATCTCACGATTCGTATTTGCCAGCAGTTGTTCCGTTTACGGGGCCAGCGACCAGATTCTGAACGAGAAATCCTCGCTGAAGCCGGTTTCGCTTTATGCGCGCAGCAAAATCGCATCCGAGAATGTGCTGTTGGGTTTACGCAGTGATGGCTTCGAGCCGGTCATCCTGCGATTCGGCACTATTTACGGCTTGTCGGGCCGGACACGTTTCGATCTGGTGGTGAATCTTCTTTCCGCTAAGGCGCTGGTCGAGAAAGTAATTACGGTTTACGGCAAGGATCAATGGCGGCCGTTCTTGCATGTGCATGACGCCGGTCGCGCTGTCATGTCCGCGCTGGACGCAAGATCAGAATCGGTTTCCCTGCTCATTTTTAATGTAGGGTGTGATGAGCAGAACCGGACTCTCGGCCAAGTCGGCGAACTTATTCGCGCTATGGTGCCAGGATCTGTGCTCCGCTGCACCGAGGACAACGTTGATCGCCGAAATTATCGGGTCGAATTTCGCCGGATCAGGGAAGCGCTCGGATTTGAGCCCGTGTGGAAAATTGAAGCTGGCATTCAACAGGTTCTGGATGCGATCGTGAGCGGTAAAGTGACAAACTACCAGGACCCCAAATACAGCAACGTCAAATTCTTAAGTGAGCCGGACGCCCGTGAACACTTGGCAGTGATGGAAGATTGGGTCCCAAAGTTGCTGGCCTTTCCAGAGCAGACGACAGCTAACGCGTTTGACTAGCAACAATGTTGGCTTGGGCATCGCTGCTACAACCGCCCGGGTTACCTGTCCGCAACTATGAAATCCTGCCAAGACATGGTGTGATGTTCCTTCTAGTGGCTTCCTTTGGGTTCATATTGTATTCGCATGGTACGCAACCGAATATGGTGAGCGCGCGCTTGGGTAAAGATAGCAATTTGCTGGGCGAGCATGATCTGAAGGTGCTGGTTTTTCTAGCTTGGTCTGGGGGCACGGAGCCTCCTTATCCTGTAAGGTGGATCTGATGTGTGGTATTGCTGGAATTCTAGAATCGAGGTCGCAGTTTCCTGCTGAAGAATTGCGACGTATTGCGTTACGGATGGCCGACACTCTTCGACACCGCGGGCCAGACGATGGCGGCGTGTGGGTGGATGCGGCTGCTGGTATCGCACTCAGCATGCGGCGACTCGCTATTTTGGATCTCTCGCCCGCGGGACATCAGCCCATGCAGTCGTTCTCCGGACGCTACTCTCTCGTCTTCAACGGGGAGATTTATAACTGTGAAGACTTGCGAAAAGACCTCCTTGCCGAGAATGCGCAGATATCTTTTCTCGGACACTCCGATACCGAAGTAATGCTCGCGGCTTTCGAGCGTTGGGGCGTATTGAATTCGGTCAAGCGCTTTAATGGGATGTTTGCCTTTGCGCTGTGGGACCGCCGCGATCGAACGCTGACACTGGCTCGAGACCGTTTTGGCGAAAAGCCGCTCTATTACTATGCGACTCCGGACCGCTTCCTCTTTGCGTCTGAGTTAAAGGCCTTGCGTGTCCACCCTCAGTTTACTGACGAGGTTGATCGGGGTGCGGTCGCACTCTACCTGCGCCACAATTGCATTCCCGCTCCGTACTCCATCTATAGCAATACGAAAAAGCTGCCTCCTGCCAGCGTGCTGACTGTTTCTGCGGATGACTTCAATGGCACGATGCAACAGTATTGGTCCTTACGGGAAGTTGCCGAAACGGGTGCAGCGAATCCGCTTCAATGCGGCGAAGACGATGCAGTGGAGATGTTGGATGGCCTCCTGAGGGACGCCGTGAAGATCCGAATGAACTCGGATGTGCCGCTGGGAGCTTTCCTTTCCGGCGGGATCGATTCGTCTGCCATCGTCGCGCTGATGCAAGCGCAAAGCGGCGTGCCGATAAAAACATTTTCGATAAGCTCGCGAGACAAAGAGTACGACGAAGGTGCCGATGCAGTGCGAGTCGCGCGCCACTTGCAAACCGACCACACCGACTTGTGCGCAACATCGCAAGAGGCGATGGAGGTGATCCCGAACCTGGCTCAAATGTACGATGAGCCATTCGCCGACTCTTCGCAGATCCCCACCTTTCTCGTGGCGCGCTTGGCGCGACAAAGCGTGACCGTGAGCCTATCCGGCGATGGCGGCGACGAGATCTTCGGCGGATACAATCGTCATACTTGGGGTGGGGCACTCTGGTGTAACCTAAAGCCTTTTCCACTGGCGCTCCGAAAGCTGAGTGCTGCGACCATCACGGCCTTGGCACCTGATGTATGGGACAAGTTCTTCCGCGCTCTGAGCCCTATTCTCCCGAAGGCAATGAGGCAGCGCATGCCTGGCTATAAGTTGCACAAGCTCGCCAGCGTCATGGGGAGCCGGGATGCATACGAAATATATTACCGGCTTGCCTCACATTGGAACCAGCCGACTCACGTTGTGAATGATGCTCTCGAACCCAGTACCTTACTCACAAACTTTAATCAGATCAATCTTGAGAATGCTGCCGAGCAAATGATGTATCTGGACTCGATGACATATCTGCCGGATGACATTTTGGCAAAGGTAGATCGTGCGACCATGGCAGTCGGCCTTGAAAGTCGCGTACCCATTTTGGATCATCGCCTGGCAGAGTTTGCGTGGAAGCTTCCATTATCGCTGCGAATCCGTGGGCGGGAAGGAAAGTGGATTCTCCGCCAGCTTCTTCAACGCTATGTGCCTCGCGAACTTATCGAGCGTCCGAAGTCTGGCTTTGGTATTCCGATCGATTCATGGCTGCGCGGTCCACTCAGGGATTGGGCCGAAGATCTTCTCGGTGAGAACCGTCTTCGACGTGAGGGCTTTTTCAATCCCAAGCCAATCCGACAAATCTGGCAGGAGCACCTTACAGGGAGACACAACTGGGCCTATCTCGTTTGGGACATATTGATGTTCCAATCCTGGCTGGATGAAAGTCGCCGCGTACCGGAAATGCCGTTGCATACTGAAGCAGGCACGCCCCATCTAGTGGCATATCTATGAATCTGGGACCCTAATGCTGTTGTCCATCATTCCTGCGTTCTAATGGTACGTTCCAGTATCTCACCGGTTAAACTTTCCGGATCCGCAAACCTTGCGTCGCTTCTTATTCCAGGCACCACGCGGTTTTTGGGAGCAGATTCATCGCGTCAATGACCGACTACTACAACATTTTCTTAATCAGCAACACCGCTCTCGTCTTATTTTCGACCTCGACAGCACGGTCGTGACCGTGTTTGGGCACCAGGATGGCGCTGAGGTCGGCTACCATCCCCGCTATCGCGGCAAACGATCCTACGATCCCTTACTCTGTATCGAGTCCAACTCCTCTTATCTCTGGGACGCCGAGCTCCGCCCGGGCAATGCAGGAACCTGGGCGGATAGCATCGAACTCCGGGACACCTGCTTCGCCAATGTGCCTCCCGATGTGCGGGAGCTTCGTGTTCGAGCCGATGCAGGGTTCGGCTACGAACCTGTCTGCGCCGGCCTCGAGGGATTGGCGGCAGAGTACGCCATCGTTGCCCGCTTGACCCAGGGGTTTCGTCGCCTGCTCCCCGGCTTGCGGTATGAACCCGTCAACCGTGACTGGGAGATGGCCGACTTCGACCATCGTTCGCATGGTTGGACTAACGCCCGTCGTTTCGTGGTCGCGCGAAGGTTCCTTGCGCAACAGGAAGCCCAACCAACCCTTTTCTCCCTGGGTCGCTATGTGGATCGCGCTGGGGTCACCAATCTCTCGCTCACCCCCACTGGCATCTGGCATTTCTATGATGGTCGGGCTGCCATGGAACCGCGCATCCGGGAGTTGCGTGAGGACTTTGCCCTGCGAAAGGTTCCCACTCGTGCTTTTGCTGCAAACGCCCTTTATCTGGAAATCGTTCGCCTGGCCTACAACTTAGTCACCGCCTTCCAGCGGACGTGTCTGCCCGAGGAATGGCAGGGCTTGACCTTGAGCAAACTACGCCACTGGCTATTCTGGCTACCTGGAGAACTCAGCCGCCCGGAAAACCGGCCTACCCTATGGTTAGGAAACACAGCTCCCATTCGTATGTGGACAGAGAAAATCCTACCCCACACTCATAAGGTAAAACCGCTGGAGACCTGACGTGTGCTCATGAAAAATTGATCGACTGCTGCAAAGATTCTCGGAACGAATGGCCGATTTTCAGCCATATTTGACGAGAAAGAGTCAGATTCACGCCGGATTTGAGATATAAGGACAGCAAGCCAGGTACGGAATCAAGTATCCGTCAGCTCATTTCAGCAGCTCTAGCTGCATTAGTCAGTCCCTTTGGTTCGCCCAGCGGCAACTCTACCGTCACTCGCGAGCCATGGGGTTGCAGATTCGCGAGCCTGATCTCACCATCGTGCTCTTTGATGATTCCGTAACAAATGCTCAGTCCCAGGCCGGTGCCCTTGCCTACGGGTTTGGTAGTGTAAAACGGATCGAGTGCGCGATTCAGATCCTTGAATCCGGGCCCGGAATCTTCGACTTCGACAACGGCACGGTTTCCACGAGTAAATGCCCGCACGGTGATTCGTTTCAGACCATCCATATTTTCCACGGCATCGATCGAGTTGTTCACTAGGTTAAGTAGAATCTGCTTGAACTGGTCCTCATCCACAGCCACCCGTGGCAGGTTGGATCGAATGTCCGAGAGAATCTCAAGCCCTCGAGTGTGCGCATAGTATTCCCGCAGGGTAAGCACGTCTTTGACCACCGGAGCCAGGTCAACCGACTGGCGGTCCATGGTACTTTGCCGCGAGAACCGTAGCAGGTTTTCAACGATTTTCTTCATCCGGCGGCTCTCGTTGACCAGTTTGTCGAGTTTGTCCCGCGCAGGCCCCACAGGCACATCGTCGCTGAGCAGATCGCCGTAGCCCATTACGGCGGTGAGCGGGTTATTCAATTCGTGGGCGACGCCGGCCACTAACTGCCCCAAGGCCGCAAGTTTCTCCGAGCGGATCAACTGGCTCTGCAACGATTTCAACTCAAGAGCCACTGCCAGATCCGCCGCCAGAAGTTCGATTCGTGATAGCTCCGAGGCGTTGACCGCCTCTACTTCCCGAGGATCATCTAACCCAATACAACCCAGATAGCCGCCGCGTGCGGAACATAACGGAATTAGAAGCTCATCTCCCGTATTCCAGTAAGGGTTTGGATTGTAGCGGAGGGAACTCTTTAAAGGATCGTACTTCGCGGCCTCGGAGGCCGAGAGTAGAAACGAATTCTGCCCGATCTGGCGGCCGCGGGCGCAGAAGTCTTTAATGTCATCCGCGGTCCAACGGCGCGCTTTCTTCTCCAACTCAGCCAATGCAGCGGGGGACAGTCCGCTCGCACCGGCCACTCGCAAACCGTAACTTCCACTATCAAGTTGAATAACGGCCAGACGAAAATTGCTCACGTCAGTAATGGCAGAAGCGATTTCGTTGCACAACAAGTCCACCGTCGCACCGCTCAGCAGTTGCGAGGTAATCGTCGAGAAGCGTTCCAGTTGATCATTCAATGCGCGTTGTTTGCTCTGCATGCTCTCGATGGACTCAGACTTGTCCTCGACAATCGCCAGAATCATGCCAAACGCCACAAACAGCTTGGGAGTATTCCAAAGATCCGCGGGGACGATCACGTGGGGAGCGATGCGATCCAGCAGCATTCCTACCGGAAACACCGCACCCCAGCAGAAAAATCCTCCCGCGGCGGTGAGAATACCCGGGGAAGCGCGCCAGTAATTTCGGCACAGAAAAACCCCAGGCAAAGCAAAGCCAAGCCCCAGCAGCGCGGTCAGACCTTCGTCAAACGAACCGCGTAACGCCGCACGGATGGCCCAAAGTGCAATTGCCGACCCCACCAGCGCCAGCGAAACCGCGTATCCAGAGAACCTCCGCACCCAGAAGAGCAGAAGGATTCCACCCACGAAGCATGTCAGCAGGCAGAGGAGGTAAGGCCATCGCGCATGCACGTCGTAGCTGGCCAGAATCGCATACGCTACCGAAGGGACACCGGTTATCAGAAGCATCAATCTTCGCTTGCCCTTATCCTCTGCAACTGCTGAGACAGAAACAACAAAGGCCACGGCGGCGGCCTGCAGGGAGCCCAGATCGATCGCGAGAAGGTACGGGCTTACGTCTCCCGTGGCGGGCTCGAGCAACTGCGCCACGAAGTGCGTAAAGATGAGGAACCAAGCCACCATCCACAGCTGCAGACGGGCGGAGTGGCTGTGCCGCTTCAGAGCCAGGAAAATCCCGACCAGCACTGCCACCGTCACTACGGTAGGTATCTTCTCAAGGAGCGTCATAGATATAAATAAGGAGACTCGACCCCCCACAGTATGTCAATTCAGCGAAAGAACCAAGCAGTTCGGTATTACCAAAGTAACCAAAGCATAAACCCTATCACCGATTCCTGCGCAACTTTCGCAATCGTTTCCGGGTTTAGAGGTGGTGGGTTACGAACATTGTTCGTTACAACACTTGACCTTTCTTTACGGGATAGTTACGCCAATTAATGTTTGAATGAGAGATAGACTTGGCGGATCAGCGGTGAAGCGGCAAGGTAGGGAGTTCAACGACACTGCCTTGAACCAACTCATCAGGTTCGGGTCACATCCAAGTCTCTGAAGGTCTATCGGAGAAAAAGTTTGAAAAAGTTAAATTTGATCGCCGTCCTCTTTTTATTCTGCCTTTCCGAACTCGCCGCCCACGCGCAACAGATCGATGCAGCTTTTGGCTACGGCACGCTCACGTCGGGTTCAAGCACGATTACGAATGGCGTCTTCTTCCCTTCTTTGACCGGCGGCGGGTATCCCAGCTTTAGTGCGGATTTCCTGCTATTGCATCGGGTGGGAATTGAAGGGGACATTGCCTGGAGAGCGAGTCAGGGGCTGTACGGAGGCTTCCAGCCCTATCGTCCAATCCTTTACTCCTTTAATGCGATCTGGGCTCCAAAGCTTGCCAAACCCGTTACGGCTGAGTTGATAGCTGGCATCGGCGGCGAGAATCTTCGGTTTTATACCCCGTACCTGAACTGTGGCTACACCGGATGTGCCCCGTACCTTAGCAGCAATCACTTCCTGGGAGACTTTGGGGGTGGTATTCGCGCCTACTTCTGGCGTGACGCTTTCATTCGCCCGGAAGTACGTCTTTACCTGATTAACAACAACATCGAATTCAGCCACAACTACGCGACTCGGTATAGCATCTCGCTCGGTTACAGCTTCGGCGGACGGTAGTTGCTGCATCGTTTGACAACAATCAGGAGGTGCGGCGAAAGGCATAGAAAGCTGAGTTTCAAGCCTGCTCAGCCGTGGTCTGCCGTCGATTCAGATATCATTCTTGCCTATGACATGGGCAAGGGCTCTTCTCTTGGTTCTGATGGCTGCCTCGTGCTTCTCGCAAGATCAGTCCACAACCAAGGAAGTCGTCGCAGTGTATCCCGAGGCATACGCGCTGTATCTTGATCTGCACCAGAATCCTGAACTCTCTTCGCATGAAACGCGAACGGCAGCGAAACTGGCCAGTCAACTCCGCGCCCCCGGTTACGACGTCACTGAGCACGTTGGTGGCACCGGGATAGTCGCCATCCTCAGGAACGGATCAGGCCCAGCCGTTATGCTTCGCACGGAACTGGACGCGCTTCCAGTCGAAGAAAAGACTGGCCTTGCTTACGAAAGCAAAATCCGCACCAAAGACGACTCGGGACGCGACGTTCCCGTCATGCATGCCTGCGGACACGATCTACACATGGCGTCCCTCCTCGGAACCGCGGCCGTCATGGCACATAGCAAAGATAGCTGGCATGGAACGCTCATGTTGATCGGACAGCCCGCCGAGGAAACCATCTCCGGCGCGAAGAAGAAGAAGATGATCGAAGACGGCTTCTTGCAGCGCTTTCCAAAGCCCGACGTCGGCATCGCCCTACACGTGGGCAACGACCTTCCCGCCGGAACGGTCGGGATCGCTCCCGGATATTCTTATGCCAGCGCAGACTCCGTGCGCATCACGATTTATGGGAAGGGCGGCCATGGCGCTGCCCCGCAGAACACGGTTGATCCAATCGTAATCGCTGCCAGAACGGTTCTTTCTTTGCAGACCATTGTGTCCCGCGAGGTCAAGCCCGGTGAAGCGGCCGTGGTCACCGTTGGATACTTCCACGCAGGAACGAAAGACAACATCATTCCCGACCAGGCCGAACTCGGGCTAACGATCCGGACCTACAAGCCCGAAGTTCGCAAACAGATTCTCGCCGCCATCGCGGGCATCACCAAAGCTGAAGCGGAGGCGGCGGGCGCGCCGCGCGAGCCTTCGATCGAGGAGTATGAGTCCACAGATGCCGTGTACAACCATCCTGCTCTGGCTCGAAGGCTCAGGAGAACGCTAGAAGCAGCGCTAGGCAAGGACAATGTGTTGACCGCTGAGCCAGCGATGGTCTCGGAAGACTACGCATATTTCCTCGAGCAAGGCATTCCGTCGTTTTACTTTGCGCTCGGCGGAGCAGAGCCACAAAAGTATGCCGCAGCCAAGATCGCCGGAACGAAGCTTCCCTTTAATCACTCGTCACTGTTCGCCCCCGACGTGGATCCTGCGCTCCACACCGGCATTGCTGCAGAAGTAGTCGTGCTTCGTGATCTTCTAAATGCATCGCCGAACGATCTGTATAAGCTAAGGCACCAGCAATCCAACTCTAATTAGTAGCTCCACGCCAAAGTCATGCCAGAGAATCACAACATCGAAGCGACCCTGAAATATCACAACGCCACGAAGCACTCCTACGCCAGCGTCCGCGCCAATCCACACTTCCTGGACTTTGCCAACCAGCCCTTGCCCTTCAAGATCTACCCCACGCTAGAGCCGTCGCGCTTACCCGATGAGATGCGTCAAACTGGAGTCGCTGCACTCTCGGCCATTGCCCAGAGCGTTCCCGCCGAGACCGACGCATCGCCGGATTTAAATGCAATCGCCCAACTCGTCTATCTGTCTGCTGGCATAACCAGGCAGCGGAAGTATTCAGGCGGCGAAATTTATTTTCGTGCGGCGGCTTGTACCGGAGCGCTCTACGAGGTCGAGCTTTATCTGGTTTGTGGCGAACTCAGCGATCTTCCGGCGGGCGTTTATCACTTCGCCCCTGCCGAGTTCGGGCTGCGCAAGTTGCGTGCCGGAGACTATCGCAGCCTCCTGGTCGAAGCCACGGGCGGTGAACCGGCGATCGCTCATGCACCGTTGACCATCGTCTGCAGTTGCACGTATTGGCGCAATGCCTGGAAATATCAAGACCGTACCTATCGCCATTTTGGCTGGGACAACGGCACCTTGCTCGCCAACCTGCTGGCCGTCGCTACCGCATTGGGACTGCCCGCCAAGGTCGTGTGCGGCTTTGTGGACGACAGGGTGAACAGCCTGCTGGATGTCGACTCCCAGCGCGAAGTGGCTTTCTCGTTGGTGGCGCTCGGACATGGCTCTGCGATTCCGTCGCGACCTCCGGCGGAAATTTCTCCTCTCGGCCTGGAGACTGTTCCGCTCTCTCGGCACGAGGTGGACTATCCCCTGATGCGCGAAATGCATGCTGCCTCTTCGCTGCGTTCGACCGAGGAAGTTTCCGCCTGGCGCGGGCGCACGCCACTCATGAGTTTTCCGCCGCCAGCCGGGCCGGTATCTCAGCTCCAGCCTTTATCTGACGATGAAATGCCTCGCGATGCCGTCGAGCAGGTCATCCTGCGACGCGGTTCTTCCCGCAAGTTTGCCCGTACGCCGATAACCTTGCCGCAGCTCTCGACAATACTGGATCGAGGTACGCGTGGTGTCCCCGCTGACTTTCTCGATCCGCTAGGAACTCAACTCAACCACCTGTATCTGATCGTCCACGCCGTGGAGGGTCTCGAACCCGGAGCTTATTTCTTCGACCGCGACCGCAAACTGCTCGAGTATCTGAAACAGGGAAATTTCCGAGACGTAGCCGGCTACCTCGGCCTGGAGCAACAGTTGCCTGCGGACGCCGCCGTGGACATCTTTTTCCTGGCGGACTTGCGGCCGATCTTGCAGCGTTTTGGCAACCGTGGGTATCGCGCTATACAGCTTGAGGCCGGCATCTTGGGCGGCAAGTTCTATCTCGCGGCCTACGCTCAACGTCTAGGCGCGACTGGCCTGACCTTTTACGATGACGACGTGACCCGCTTCTTCAGCCCCCATGCCGAGGGCAAAAGCGCAATTTTTCTGGTAGCCCTCGGCAATAGCGTTAAACGCCAATCTTAGCCAGCCCACAAGATTCTCAGCGTTCATTTTGCATTGGGTAAAGCACAGCCCATCGCGGATTGCGGCCTGGAACGCAGAGCGTCGCGGATGGTTTGCTTGGCTTGTTCAAGTTCATCGCCCACTAACTCCAGGCGCGGCGGACGCACGCGAGCGTTCCCAATTCCAACTTCCGCCTGCACCAGCTTGATGAGTTGAACGAAGTTTGGCTTGGTATCCATGCGGAGCAAGGGCAGGAACCAGCGATACAAGTTAAATGCTTTGTCACGGTCTCCGTTCATGCCAAAGTTGAAGAGGTCGACGGATTCGTGAGGTAGTGCGTTGGCTAACCCGGCGATCCAACCGGTCGCTCCCACCCCAATGGCTTCGAGCACCGCGTCATCCACCCCAACAAATATTTCCAGACGACGGTCGAGCAATGCCCGGATGGCCGATACACGCCTGACATCAGTGCTTGACTCCTTTACCGCCTCGAAATTTTCGTGCTCTGCCGCCAACTCTCGAATCTGCTCAGGAAGGAAGTCCGTACCGTAAGCAACCGGGTTGTTGTACAGCATGCAGGAAAGCGGTGTGGCCTTGAAAACCGCGGCGACATGGGTCCTCATTTCGCGCCAGTTGCCCTGATAAACATAAGGCGGCAAGACCATGAGAGCGTCGCAGCCTAATTCCGCTGCCGCCTTCGCCACCACCACGGCCTCGGAGGTGGTGAGCGCAGAAACGGAAGCCACCACCGGGCTTCGGCCTTGCACAGCGTCGACGCAGGTGCGCAAAACCTGCAACTTTTCTTCGAAGGACAAGGTTGCGCCCTCTCCCAAGGAGCCCAGCGCGACGATGCCAGTGCAGCCATTCTCCAACAGCCATTGGCAATGTCGCGCCATAAAGTAGTGGTCGATTCCGAGGTCCTCGGTAAAACCGGTGGTGATGGCGGGCATCACGCCCTTCCAGTTCATCAGCGCCCTCCTGCTGCTTCGCAGAGTTCTCGGCGGGCATGGCTTTGCATGGCCACCATGACTGTTAACGCGAATTCACTCAGCATGTGCGGCTTCCTTGGACGCTCGCGACGGCAAATACGGCTCAACGGCGATTTCCGGTTTCGTTCCCGCGATTTGATCGACAAGGATTCGCGCAGTTGCAAGAGAGGTTGTGATCCCGAGTCCCTCATGCCCGGTCGCAAGGAACAAAGACTCGTCGCCCGGCCACGGCCCAATTAGAGGAAGCTTGTCGGGAGTGGCGGCGCGGAATCCGGTCCGTGCGCCCACCGTCGACATCTGCGCCAGACCCGGCATGTATTCGTGCGCCCGCTGCAGCATGCGCGCCAGTATTTCGCTGTCCACTTCTCGGTGCTCCGCTCCGTATTGCCGTGACGATCCGATCAGAATTTGCCCGGTGCGGCGGGGCTGGACGTTGAAAGCAACCGAGTCGCTGCTGATCGAGTGCGCGCTCTTCAAGTACCCGAGTTCCACCAACTGATGCTGCAGGAATCCCGGATAGCGGTCGGTAATGACCAAATGACCTTTTCTCTTTTTGATTTCGACCCCCGGCGTGAGTTCGCCTGCGTAAGCTCCCGCTGCGTTGACGACAATGTTTGCCGTGATCTCGAAGCCATCCGTCATTCGCACTTTTCCTTGTCCCGCCTGCGCGGCGGAGCGATCGAGATGAAGCTTGGCTCCGTGTTTCTGCGCGCGTTCCATCAGGAAGCGTGCAGCGCACGGAGGATTGATGACGAGGTCTTGCGGAACAAGTAGGCCTCCGACCAGCCCCGCCCGCAGGTTGGGTTCAAGGCGCCGGAGTGCCCGCGCGTCCAGTACTTCCGTTGGAACTGCCCGCTCTCCGTAGTAATCGTGCTTGCGCCGGACTTCTTCCATCTCTTCTGCATCCGCCGCAACCCAAATCGTGCCGCACTGCTCGTACTCGACATCCATTGGCAACTCATCGCGCAGTTTCTGCCAGAGTTGCAGCGAATAGCACGTCAACGCAAACTGCGCCTCAGAGTCGTCCATTGTTACAACGTGGCCCATGCCTGCTGAAGTCGCGCCGCTCCCGATCTGGTCGCGGTCTACGACTGCGACACCCATACCGCGGCGCGCGAATTCGTCCGCGCAGGCCGCGCCCACAATACCGGCGCCCACGATAGCCACGTCATAGGCAGCGAGGCTCATGCACGAATGCCCATGCACAGCGGATCGCGCGGATCAATCACGAGTTCGGCCTCGGCGGTCACGAATGCAGATCCTTTAATGCTTGGATACACCTTGCCACCGCGCACTTTAACCGTTCCTTCAAAAACGCTTCCGATCAAGCTTTCCTGTCTCCAGGTTTGACCTTCGCGAATTTTTCCGTCGGCATACAGACATGCTAATTTTGCGCTGGTCCCGGTGCCACAGGGAGAACGATCATAGGCTTTGCCAGGGCAGAGTACGAAATTTCTGCTGTCGGCTTCTGCAGTTTGGGGCGGCCCGAACAACTCAATGTGGTCAATCTCTTCGCCTCCGGCGCCGGTAATTGCATTCGCGTGGAGCGCCTGGCGGATCGCCCAACTGAAATTGGTCAGCGCCTCCACGTTGTTGAGCATCAATTCGAGATCGTGATCGCGAACGAGGTAGAACCAGTTTCCACCCCAGGCGACATCACCTCTCACCTTGCCGTAACCGGGTACGTCGACCTCCACGTCGACTGCGGTGCGATAACTTGCGAGGTTGTGGACGGTAACCTCGCCGCTCTCGTGCAGAGTTGCGCCCACCGTTCCCACCGGGGTCTCAATCCGATGCGCTCCCGGCTCAATGCGTTTCAAATGCGCTAGAGTGGCAACCAGGCCTATAGTTCCGTGGCCGCACATCCCCAGGTAACCCACATTATTAAAAAAGATCACGCCCGCGGCGCAGGCCCGATCAACGGGCTCGCACAACAGCGCACCCACAATGACGTCTGAACCCCTCGGCTCATTGACAACGGCGGATCGGAAACAATCGTTTTGGCTGCGAAAAAGCTCCAGTCGCTGCGACAGCGGACCAGTCCCCAGGTCAGGGCCGCCGCGTACGACTACCCGCGTCGGCTCCCCGCCAGTGTGGGAATCAATCACCCTGACTCTCCGGGCTTCCTCACTCACTGCGCGTCCCAGTCGATAGGTAGCATCTTAATTTTTGTAGGCACAAAGTGCAGCCCTCAAAAGAATCGAATATTCGCTTCAAGGATGAGCGTTGACTCGCGGCTCCGCGGCTCGGGGCCAGATACAAATGCAGTATAGTAGACCTTGCTCGGTGGATGTCCTCGCTTGTTTCGGATGAACACCCCAGAAATGGGACTAGCAGGCCAGGTATCTTCCTTGCGTTGAATTCATCAACGAACCACACCGAACGACGATGATTCTGGCAGGCGATGTCGGGGGGACAAAGTGCAGTCTTGGGTTGTTCGCAAAGAATGGACCATCCCTTCGTTCCGTTTTCCAGAGCCGGCTTGCGACTCGAGACTACTCCGGATTCGAGGACCTGATCGGCGACTTCCTCGAACGAGCCGCCGGTCCCAACAGAAGCTCGCGCGGACAGGAAATTGAGGCGGCAGGTTTCGGTTTAGCCGGAGTAGTCGTCGATGGCTCCCTTCACGCTGGCAATCTTCCTTGGGTCCTCGACGGATCTGCGCTGGCGCAAAAGCTGCATCTCGACAAGGTAGTGTTGCTGAATGATCTCACTGCGACTGCTCTCAGTCTGGATCGGCTCGGTTCCAATGACTTCGCGATCTTGAATCAAGGAACCCCTGAACAGAATGCGACGAAGGCCGTGATCGCTGCGGGAACTGGTTTAGGCGAGGCCATTCTCTTCTGGGATGGCCAGCGATATCGAGTCGCGCCCTCGGAGGGGGGGCAGGCAGATTTTGCGCCAAGAAACGAACTCGAGATTCAACTATTCAACCATTTGAACAAGCAGTTGCCCCACGTGTCGTGCGAGGAGATTATTTCCGGCCGGGGCTTCCTCAGGATTCACGAATTTCTGGATCCTTCATTGCGCCACCCGTCTTTCGATTCGCCGGAAGGGGATGCGGCAAGAGAAATTACGGAGCGAGGATTGACGCAATCTTGTGCAGTTTGCGTCGAGACCATTCAGTTGTGGATTGAGGCCTACGGCGCCGAAGCCGGAAATATGGCATTACGAACCCTTGCTCTTGGCGGAGTCTACGTAGCAGGAGGCATCGCTCCGAAGATCCTCTCGAAACTTCGTGACGGCACCTTTCTGCGCGCTTTTTGCGGGAAGAGCAAGTTCGCGCCGGTGCTTGGCGCGTGTTCCAATTTCGGTTGTCGTGAACGAGGATGCTCCGGTCTGGGGAGCGGCTTACCAGGCGCTCAGTGGGAGCGACTCAGGTGATAAAGTCTAACGAAACCTTCGGACTAACAAATTGTACCGGTCTGATCGATACAGACCCAACACATACAGCGTCGCTTTTCCCTGAGTTGAGTAAATAACCTGGCGGATGCGAAGCAGAGGATGCCCGCGTGGAACCTGGAGAAGATTCGCCGTCGTGGACTCGGCGGCGGCCGCGTCCGCTTCTTCATCGGCGTACGCCAACTGAATACCGTAGTCGTGCTCCAGAATAGAAAACAGAGATCCGCGGGAAAATGAAGCGCGAGTGAGACGGTTGAACTCCTGGGCAGGCCAGTAGCAGGTCTCAAGAGCAAATGGTTGGTCAGCTCCCAGCCGCAGCCGCGACAGCTTGCTCAGCGCCGTGTTATCCGCCAAGCCCAGGCGTGCGGCCACTGCCTGTTCGTTATCGACCACGCTGAACGACAGAACTCTTGAGCAAGCGCTCAGATTTCGACCCGCCATCAACTCGGTGAAGCCCATCAATTTGTTGAAGTGGATCTTGGGAGGCGCCACGAATGTTCCGGAGCCGCGCCGCCGTTGCACCACGCCCTCCCGTTCGAGCGCTGTCAAGGCATGGCGCGCCGTCATAAGACTCACCTTGTGGATCTTCGCGAGTTCGCGCTCGGACTCGACGGCATCCCCCGCTCTTAGATGTCCGCTTTCGATCCGCTTCAGTATGGTCGCCTGAATTTTCTTATAGGCAGGCGTTCCGTTCTGATGGTTGTCTGTCATGAATGCTCTCCGGAGTCATTCGGCTGAGAAATCATGGAATTGATGGCACTCTTGTGCTGTAAACGAACGAAAACTTCGAACTGTCCTGTGCAGACATCTGCTATAGAGCTAGGGCAACCAAGAGGAATGTTCCTTCCGAACGTCACTGCCCCGATCCTCTGTTTTGTGCTATAGAGCTTTTCCTCACATGCTATAGAGCAGATGGCTTCTTCATAAAGCGTCCCCACCTTAGCCCCTTTTGGGAATATTGTAAAGATTCAGGCGAGACATCATAGCGCAAAGGACTATTTCTAGCGACAAAATATTCCATTTTGTGTATGCTTCACATTCCTGGTTTTCCACAGGGATTGCCAACCGCTATCCCAGCACAGCGATTCTGGCGATATTATGTGCTATAGATAAATCAGATTATTGACAACGGAAAAAAATTAACAGTCCTTTCATTTTTCGCTTGACCTTGACGAGCTGTCTACTATATAGCATTGGCCAGTCCCTATTTTGTGGCGCGGTGTGTCGTTAGGTTCTCAGGGGTGGTATTCGAAATCAAGATGTTCTCCCGTGGAGGTGTGGTGATGCGTAAGTCAAGAAGAGTTGGACTTGCCCTTTTGCTATTGATCGGACTTCTTGGGGCACTCGAGACAGCGTGGGGCCAGGAAGTTACCGCGGCGATTGTGGGGACGGTTGTAGATCCCAGCGGTGCACCGATAAAGGCTGCCGCCGTTGTCGCTCGGGACACCGACCATGGCGTTCTCTATACTGCCCAGACGAACGATGCTGGTGCCTTCAACCTGCAGCACCTTCCTATTGGGACTTACGAGGTGAAAGCGACCGCGCCGGGATTTGATACTGCCGTTCACCAGCCCTTTACGCTGGTGCTCAACCAGACTGCACGTTTAGCCTTCCAGATGACGATTGGCAAGGTTTCGGAAACTCTGGAAGTGACCGGCTCTGCGCCGGTCCTGCAGACGGAAAATGCCCAAGTCAGCACGATCATCGATTCCAGAACCGCTGACAATCTGCCGCTGGAAACCCGCAACTATGTGCAGTTGACCTTGCTTTCTCCTGGCGCTGTCTCGGTGGATCCCCATAGCATGAATCTCGGATCCAACACTGCCGAGGAGTCGGGTCGTCCCTATATCAACGGAAACCGCGAGCAGGCCAACAACTTCCTACTGGACGGTATTGATAACAACCAGGCCTCGGATAATCTTCTTGGTTTCACACCCTCCCCCGATGCGATCGGAGAGTTCAATATCATTACGCAGAACGCTTCCGCGGAGTTTGGCAACTACAATGGCGGAATCGTCAATGCCACAATCAAGTCAGGTACCAACCGCTACCACGGGGATGTGTTTGAGTTCTTCCGCAACAACATTTTCAACGCCAACCAGTGGCAGAACGGCTTGACCGCAGGCACCCCGGTCGGTGTCCTGCCCACTCCGAAGTTGCGCTGGAATATGTTCGGTGGCACCTTCGGTGGTCCCATCATTAAGAACAAGCTGTTCTTCTTCGCTGACTACCAGGGTGGACGTTTGGACCATCCAGCGTCCGCGAGCACCATCACCGTCCTCACCCCCGCCGAAATCGGGGGCAACTTTAGCGCCCTGAGCACACAGCTATACAACCCGTGCGCCCCTGGGACCGGCGGAACGTCCGGCACTGCCTGTTCGATCTTGGCTCCTGGTGCCCGGACGCCGTTTGCGGGCAACATTATTCCGGCGAATATGCTGAACCCCGCATTCACGTCGCTGGTCACTAACGCGCTGTATCCAGCCTCCGTGGCTACGCTCCCCAATGGATTTGGGCAAGCAGTTAACGTCATCGACCAACAATACAATTCGGATCAGGGTGACATCAAAGTTGACTACAACGCATCCGAAAAGGATCACCTCTCTTTCCGGTATTCGAAGGGCGATCAGTATGATCCTCTGACCAACTCCGTGGCCTTGTTAGGCAATATGGTGAACGAGGCCTATCTGCAGAGTGGAGCGGTCAGCTGGAACCATACGTTCTCGCCTAACCTGCTCAACGAAGCGCGCTTCGGGATGAACTACGTCAAGCTGCCCCATGGGCTGACAACGTTCAACCCCGCGGTCGGAGCCTTGGGGAACTCGATCGGCCTCACAAATGGCAATCCCGCTGGCATAGATGGTCTTCCGCTGTTTGGCTTTGGCGGCGGCTCGATTACCAATGTTGGCGTGGGGACGCTGACCAATCTGGGATCCGCAGGCGTAACGGAAAAGTTTTCCTCCACGGTGACCCAATTTGATGATGTGCTTATTTATACTCATGGCCGGCACATCATTAAAACGGGATATCAGATGAATCGTTACAACATTAACGTCTTCTACAGCGGCAATGCCGGCGAACTGGGTTCCATACTCTATGGGAACGGCCCCGGTGGCAACTATTCAGGGAACGGCAAGGGCGGCGATGTGTCTGCTGATTGGGCTCTTGGTCTTCCGGGGGTTGCAGGGCGGGGCACAAGCTCGGGAGAATGGCATCAGCGCGACTGGCTCTTCGCTGGCTTTGCTCAAGACGACTGGCGGGTTACCAGCAACCTCACGGTGAACATCGGCCTCCGCTATGAAGCCCGCACACCCTGGGTTGAAACCAACAATCGCCAGGTCGGAGTCAATATCTACACCGGTGCGCTGGAATTTATCGGGAATACACCTGTGCCTGCCGGAGTTGTGGGATCCAACGGATTCAGCCGTGGGCTCTACAACAGCACCTACGGATTGCCGGACTTCCAGCCTCGCGTCGGGTTCGCGTGGAGCCCCGGGGCGTCCAACAAAACCGTGGTTCGTGGCGCCTACTCCCTCTCGTCTTATCTCGAAGGCACAGGGACCAACCTGCGCCTTCCGCAGAATCCGCCATACACCGCCCCGCAGGTTGAGGCCAACAACGTGGCCACCGGCCCGGGATATAGCACCAATTCGGCATTTGCTGTAGCAGCGCCGGCGGCCGATCCTTTTATCGGGGCCACGATGCTGGCCTGGAGCGGCAAGGTCCAGCCGGCAGTCGCCAACCAGTGGAACCTCTCCGTCCAACGCGAAATTGCCAACAATACAACTCTTCAAGTGGGCTATGTTGGGCAAAGCACGACGCACTTGATGGTTCCCGAGTGGTTGTCGCAAGGGTTTCTGCAACCGAATGGCAAGGTCACGTATCCCTTGATCGGTGGTCAAAATCCGGTTGGAGTCAACGGATCTACAGCGACCCTGCCGACCTATGGTCCCAACGGATTCGGCAATGTGAAGAACACTGCCTCCGTCGGCAACATGAACTATAACGCGCTGCAGGTCGTGCTGCAGAAGCGATATAGCCACGGACTGGAGGGCCAAGTTTCGTATACCTACGAGAAGTGCATGACCAACGACGACGGTTATTACGGTACCTGGGGCAGCACTACTCAGGCCGCACCCTCCGGTAACTACTGGCAAAACCTCTATAACCCCGCCGGCGATTACGCGCGATGCTATTGGGATTCGACCCACATCCTCAGTGCATACGCTCTGTATGAGCTGCCCTTTGGCAAGGGCAAACAATTTGGGCACGACATGCCGGAGGCCGCGAACGCCGTTGTCGGCAACTGGTCGGTCAACCCGATTGTTTCCTGGCACACCGGTTTCCCGTTGACTATCTCTGGAAGCAACACCTCCGGAACCGGCACCCCCGAAAATCGTCCCAACTGCAATGGCCCCGTCAGCTACCCCAAGACGGTTAGCGTCCAGGGTCTGCAGTGGTTCAGCCCCGGTGCATTCTCCACGCCTGCGGCGGGCACATTTGGAAATTGTCCGGCTCAAGGCCCGGTTATTGGGCCCGGATACGTCGACGTTGACTTCAGCCTGCAAAAGAACTTCCCGATTACAGAAACCATGAAGATCCAGTTTCGTACTGACTTCCTGAACGCGTTTAACCATCCGAACTTCGCGGTGCCGAACTTTAGCTTCGGAACCCCGACTTTCGGGGTCATCAACGGGAGCCAGGATGCGCGAGAGATACAGTTCGCTCTGAAGTTCTACTTCTGAGCCTAGGGTTGTAGTATTGGGCAGGCGTCTCCCCCGCGCCTGCCCTCTTTATGTTTAGACCTCGCCATAGCATTTTCGTTCTGATCTTGCTCTGGGGATCCACTGCGACCTTGTCAGCGGCCCAGGCTGCCAAGAAGCCCGCTGCAACGGATGCCACCTCCTCTGCTCAACGAGCTGTGAGCCTCGCCCAATCCGGTAACTGCAAGGAAGCGCTGCCTCTTTTGAAGCAAGCTACGCCTCACGTCGCGGACAAGGAGATTAAGCGCAATGTCGGCTTCGCGGGCGTGCGTTGCGCGATGTTTGCCGATCAGCCGGATGTGGCGGAGGATTTTCTACGGTTCTTGAATCGTGAGTTCCCGCGCGATCCTGATGTTCTCTATCTGTCTGTCCATACCTACTCGGATCTATCGAGCCGAGCCGCGGCGAAACTAGCCACCACCGCGCCCAAGTCTCCTCAGGGACTTGAGCTCAACGCCGAGGCCCTCGAAGCACAAGGGAAATGGGAAGAGGCCGCCAAGGAATATCGCCTGATACTGCAGCAAAACCCGCGTATGCCTGGCATCCATTTCCGCATCGGACGGCTCTTGCTCTCCAAGCCTAATCCCAGCCCGACCGTCGCCGAAGAAGCCAAGAAAGAAATGCAACAGGAACTCGAGATCGATCCTTCGAATGCTGGCGCCGAGTACGTCCTGGGCGCGCTGGCGCAACAGAACCAGCAGTGGGACGAGGCCATCGGGCATTTTTCACGCGCAGCTAAACTGGATCCAACATTCGGCGACGCCTTTGTTGGACTCGGAGCTTGCCTGGGGTCGGCCAAGCGGTACTCAGAGGCGATCGCGCCTTTGGAGAATGCCGTCAAACTTGAGCCGGAGAATCCGGCCCCGCATTATTTGCTCGCAATCGCGTACAGCCGCACCGGTCGCAAAGAAGACGGCGACAAACAATTTGCCATTCAAAGACAATTGACCCAGAAGGGTGCCGCGGGAGAAGACAATCCTCAGTCGCAGGCAAAGCCGAACTAGCGTAGGGTCGCAAATACGCTGTCATCGTGAGCGAAGCGGCCGTCATCCTGAGCGAAGCGAAGGATCTCTGCATTTTGGCTGCACTGCCAAGCTTTACGCGTTGCACGGAGCGACAGGTGCAAACGAATGCAGCAAATTTCAGGCACACCGCACTAGAATAGCTGCATCCAAAGACTAAACCGTGACTCTGTTGCCGAATCCAAGAACATTTCCTTTCTCTAGACGTCGCTTTCTGCGCGGCCTTGCAACCAGTCTCATTCTTCCATCTTTCTCTCGACTCGCTCGCGCGTTGCCCGAAGCCGTTTATCCCTTCGAAGAGGTTCCTCCTGCAGCGAGTGGCATTACCTGGAAGCACACCGCCGGGAAGTCTCCTCAAAAATACCTACCGGAGACCACAGGCGCAGGTTGCGCCTTCCTCGATTACGACAACGACGGTTGGATGGACATTTACCTGGTCAATAGTGGGCAATGCGATTTCTTCAACCCGAATCCTCCTCTGCGCAACGCTTTGTACCGAAACAATCGCGACGGAACCTTTACCGACGTAACCGAGAAGGCCGGGGTGGCTGCCGGCGGCTACGGCCAAGGCGTAGCCGTGGGCGATTACGATGGAGATGGTTACCCTGACCTGTACGTCACTCAATATGGCAAAAGTATTCTCTATCACAATAATGGAAACGGTACTTTCACCGACGTAACCGAGAAAGCAGGTGTCGCCGCTCCAGGATGGTCCGCAAGCGCTGTGTGGTTTGACTATGACAACGACGGCCGCCTCGACCTATTTGTCTGCCGGTTTGTGGATTTCGACAAATCGAAGAACTTGCCCTGTGCGGCTGGCGACAGCCCCGGGTACTGCGTTCCGCGCCTGTACAAGCCCATGGCCAGTTGGCTGTTTCACAACAATGGGGACGGGACATTTACCGACGTCAGCAAGACTTCAGGAATCGGCAATCATCTGGGCAAGGCGTGGGGAGTGGTTGCAACCGACATTAACAACGACGGCCTCATGGACCTGTTCGTTGCCAACGATACCGTGCAGAATTTTCTGTACGTCAACCGCGGCGGCGGGAAGTTCGAGGAAATCGGGGCGCAGGCCGGAGTCGCATACAGCGAGGCTGGTCGCCCACGCTCCGGCATGGGCCTGGACTCGGCGGATTTCAACGAGGACGGCTGGATGGATCTCTTCGTTGCCAACATCGACCACGAGATGTATTCGTTGTACAAAAATAACGGCGACGAGACCTTTGACGATCAAGCTGGGCTCAGCGGAATTGCGACTGCGACCCGGCTGATGAGTGGCTGGGGACTGAAATTTTTCGACTATGACAACGACGGCAATCTTGACCTGTTTCTGTGCAACGGCAATCCCGATGACCTGATTCAAGTCGTTCGGAAAGATGTCGGTTACGAAGAACCGATGCTCTTGTTCCACAACAATGGCAAAAGCTTTCAGAACGTGAGCGCGGAGAGCGGCCCCATTTTCGCGAAACCTCTATCGGCACGCGGAATGGCGATCGGTGACTTTGACAACGACGGAGCAGTCGATGTGCTGGTGTCCGTTAACGACGGCGCGCCGCTCCTCCTGCGAAACCATGCGGCCAAGCAACGTCATTGGCTAGGCATCAATCTGGTTGGAACGAAATCGAACCGTGATGCGATCGGGTCTCGCATCACCTATCAGGCTGGGGATCTCAAGCGCCACAGAATGAAAGTGGGCGGTGGCAGCTTCCTTTCTTCGCACGACCCCCGTATCGTGCTCGGCTTGGGCGAGCGAACGAAGATCGACTGGCTGGAAATCAAATGGCCCCTGCCCGGCGGCGCGACCGAACGCTTCACTGATCTTCCCATTGATCGCTACATCACGATCGTCGAGGGCCAGCCAAAATGGAAGTGACAACCAAGACATCGCGATGAACGCGTCCCGGCCATGAGATGAATTTCAAACCCAGACTTGTCGTGATTGTGACGCTCCTTCTAGCCGCGGAAGTTGCGAGTCAGAACCGTAGTCCGCAGACGAACCGAGCCCCAACGCAGGCGACACCGTCTTACGAAGCTTCTTCTGGAAACACCAAGCTGAACCCCCGCGACAACTATATTGGTGATGAGGCTTGTCGCAGCTGTCATCAAGACAAGGTAGAAACCTTCCACCGAACCGCGCACTACTTGACGTCCAGGCTTCCTGACAAAGATGCGATCCTTGGCAGCTTCAACGTGGACGCAAATGTTCTCAAGACTTCAAACCCCGATCTGTATTTTCGAATGGAAGCAAGGGACGGCAGCTTTTTCCAGACGGCTGTGCAGGGACAGCCACCTTACACAACATCCCGTACCGAGCGCTTCGGTCTGGTAGTTGGGTCAGGAGGCAAGGGGCAAACTTTCTTGTTCTGGAAAGGCGATCTGCTTTTTCAGTTACCCGTTTCCTACTGGAAGGAAATTGGCTGGGTGAACAGCCCCGGCTATCGCGACGGCGTGGCGTATTTCGATCGACCAGTGATTCCCCGCTGCCTTGAATGCCACGGAACTTATTTCGAGTCGCTAGCGCCTCCTCAGAATCATTACAGCCAGAACGGTTTCGTCGTAGGTATCACCTGTGAAAAGTGTCACGAACCCGGACGGGCGCACGTTGAGCGTTTCAGTTCGAAATCCGCGAAGACGTCATCGGACCCGGCTATCCTCAATAATCCAGCACGATTCTCACGCGACCGACAGATGGACCTTTGCGCCTGGTGCCACGCGGGGCACGGCGAACCGCTTCTGGCGACATTTTCCTATATGCCGGGCGAGCCACTGGAAAAATACATCGAACTGCCACAACCCGACCCCAACGCGCCGGTCGATGTCCACGGAAGCCAGGTTGAACTGCTCAAGAAAAGCCGCTGCTTCCAGTCATCGACCATGACTTGTCTGACCTGCCATGATGTTCATACCACCCAGAAGGATCCGGCAGCATTCTCCGGGCATTGCCTAAACTGCCATAAAGTCGAGACCCATCCCAAGATAGGACAGCCAATTGCGAGCAACTGCGTTGATTGCCACATGCCGAAGCAGCAGACGAACCTCATCGTCTTTAACTGGAATGGCCGGAAAGTAAGCCCTGAGGTGCGGAATCATTGGATCAAGGTTTATCCCGAGACAAGCAACCCGAAGCCAGGAGAACAAGACGAAAAACCGTAACCGCCGCCGCGAGAAAACTGCCGATGCTTTCTAAGCGACGTTAGGTCGTGTCTTCAAGTAAGCGAGCACAAACAGAACGCCGAGCAGTAAGTCGCTTCCGACGAAGACGAGATCTGACGGGTGCATGCGCCCCTGTAAAACCAGAACGACCACAGGCGCGACGTAACTGACTTTTTCAAGCACCGCAGGAATCATGAACGGTCGATAGCGGAGCGGGTCCGTCGCGATAACGAAAAACACGATTTGCCATACCAGCCCCGCACCCACGAATCCGTAGAAGAATCCCGGATGCGTGATGGGTGGCGGATCATTCCGGCCAATCAAATCAAACATGAAGTAGAGCGGGGCGAGAACTAACACGCCCCAAATGGCAGCGATCCAAAATACAATCTTCGCAAATCTCATGATTGACCCTCGAACCCTCCGGCGCGTGCCGGAAATTCTATCGCAGCGCCAATCCTGAAACCAATTCGCTCCATTTGGGTACAATAGAAAGCATGACAGACCCATTGATCATCGCCGGCCGCCAGTTCCGTTCCCGGCTCATTGTGGGCACGGGAAAATACAAGTCATTTCAGGAAACCGCACGGGCGCTGGAAGCCAGTGGCGCGGAGATGGTAACGGTGGCGGTGCGCCGGGTGAATCTTGACCGCAGCAAGGAATCGCTGCTCGACTACATCGACGCCAAGAAATATTTCCTGTTGCCCAACACCGCGGGCTGCTACAACGCCGACGAGGCCATCCGCGCGGCGCGTCTGGGACGCGAGGTCGGTCTGTCCGACTGGGTCAAACTTGAAGTGATCGGCGATCAAGCCACACTCTATCCCGATGTGCAGGCGACGCTTGAGGCAACCCAGGTTTTGGTGAAGGAAGGTTTCACAGTTCTGCCGTACACCTCGGATGACATCGTCTTCGCCAAGCGCTTGCTCGATGCCGGCGCCAGCGCGATTATGCCCTTGGGAGCGCCCATCGGCAGCGGCCTGGGGATACAGAACGAAGCCCATATCCGAATCCTGCGCGAGATGATTGCGGGCGTGCCGTTGATCCTCGATGCCGGTGTTGGCACGGCTTCGGATGCCGTGATTGCGATGGAACTGGGGGCTGATGCCGTTTTGATGAACACCGGGATCGCCGGCGCTCAGGACGCCGTGCTCATGGCGGAAGCCATGAAACACGCTGTGCTCGCGGGACGACAAGCCTGTCTTGCCGGACGCATGCCTAAAAAGTTATACGCGACGGCGAGCTCGCCCCTTGAGGGCGTCGTCCGTTAATTCTACCCAAAAGAAAAAAGGGCGACATAATGCCGCCCTTTCGCGTCTGTTCCCACAAATCAGAGCATCTTTACGCTGTCTACGTGAATGGAATCTCCAGTCATTTCTCCCGTAACGGCCACGTGATGTCCTTCATGGCCCTTGAGTGCATCCGGATTGGCGACATTCACTACCTTCTGGTCGCCATCCGTGACGATCACCGCCGTCGCACCCTTTCCTAAGCACTTCGTCATGCAGGCCGCGTGGCTCGCATTCGCACCTTTAGCGCCGCACATGGAATCGCTCACGTACCCATTCACAGTCGCGGTCTTGTCCGCCGCCGAGGCTATGGCAACAATGAAGAACAAAACCCAGACGGCAGCACAGCTCATCAATACTTTTTTCATAGCACACCTCTTTTAGCGGTCAACCCGCCGATTTTTGAACCAATCTCACACTGCACGGCATTCCGCTGCATACGTGCAGGGCACAAACAAGGTGGAAAATGTCGCCCGCCTTGCGCTTCTCAATGGAATTGATGAGAACTATATCACAAACCAATTGCGCCGAAACTCTCGGAGGGCAGGGTTATTTCTGAGCGGCGTTTGTTTCTCGTGTTGCGACATGCGGCGCTGGTGGCGCGACGTACACCACCTCACCCGGACGCGCATAATGCAGCTGCTCCCTCGCCTCTTTCTCAATCGTGTTGGGATCGGGAGCCTGCAAAGCCTTCACCTGCTGCGTGTAACGGTCGTTTTCCTTTTGTAAACCGTCGATTTCCTTCTGCAGGGTTTGGTATTCGGCCTTCTTGAGCCGGTAAATCACCATGCCGTTATCGCCAAACATAACATGGGCAAACAACCATACTGTCAGCACCGCTACCGCAGCCGTGGCCAACCGCCGTCGCAAGCCATAGAGCAACGTCAGCGTCGGACGAAGTTTTGCCATGGTGCGATCAGCCCAAGCTTCGGCCTGCGGAGCCCGCTCGACCAGCGTGCGCAGACGATCCTCCGGCTTTGGCAAGACTCGGATTTTACGAAAACGCCCTACTCGAAGATGCATGGCTTGGTCGAAGCGGCCGAAAAGTCGCGAGGATTCGCCCCCAGCTTTCCAGTGAACGTCTCTGCCCCTACCGCCGTCAAGCGGAAGTTCGCTCGCCAATGCCGAAAGGAACCAACTTTGACAAATGGCTTGGTCGCTGGCCGGCATTCCTTCCGCGACCTTTCGAAAGTGGTAGTCTTTGATGCCGTACACTGAAAGCGGAAGGCTGACTTTCATATGACCGACAAAAGAATCGTCATGACTACCGCTGGGTCCGTCGACGAGGCACGCCGGATCGCCGAGACATTGGTCGACCGCAAGCTGGCAGCCTGCGTCAATATCGTCCCCAAGGTCGTATCGATTTACCGCTGGAAAGGGAAAGTAGAAGAGGCAGAGGAATGGTTGCTGTGGGTGAAAACCGCCGCTCCTTTTGAGCGCGTGCGCGATGCCATCCTCGAAATGCACTCTTACGAGTTGCCGGAATGCTTGTCAATCTCGATCGAAGAGGCCAGCCAGCAGTATCTCAAGTGGCTCGATGAGTCAGTGGAATGACGGATGATTCCGGCACAGTAAGAACGATCCCGATCGAACCGGGCATCCGCCAAACGAATCTCATTCTTGCCGTTCAGTATTGCAGTGGAAGGTTTACTCAGGAATCTTCGCGTTCAAGTTCAGCCTCCAGTAATCGAGGGAGAACGGAGGATCGTCGATCGCTGCCTGGCGCGCGAGTGCAGCAACAAACTCGGTGCGCAGTTCAGCGTCTGGAACCTGCTCCAGATGTTGACGCAGAATGACCGTGCGCACAAACTCTGAATACTTCGGTAGGTTCTCCAGGACGGTCAGCGCGGGTTCCAGGCTGGTCTCGACTTCTGTGAATCCTGCGCGCCGCAGAATCGCCGCGGCAGTTTCAGCATCATTGTAGGTCCAGGGTTCGCGAAAACCGGCAAAGTACGGCTCATACTTCGCAGTAGCCGCGAGTTCATCGGTTCGTTTACGTAGCCTGGCCAGATTCGGGCCACCGCCGCACTGCGCCAGCAACCATCCACCGGGCCGCAACGCGCGGAAGAGGCTACGGAAAAGACGGTCGTGGTCCAGAACCCAGTGAAATGCAGCCGTGCTGAAAATGCCGTCGAAAACCCCTTCGAAGGGAATATCCTGCAGATCGGCAGCCACCAGCAAGAAGGTGCCACCGAAAGGTGTCAGATAGTCCCGCGCACCAGCGAGCATATTTTGTGACAGGTCCACACCCACGACTCGACCTCGCGGCAGGCTCTGCAACAACTCGGCCGTCACTCGCCCGGTGCCGCAACCGGCATCCATGAGCGTCTCGTCGCCGCGCAGACGAACTCTCGCCAGGACTTTTTTCCCCCAACTGACTTGTGGTTCGGAAATACGATGGTAGTCAGTGGCGTTCCACTCGCGTGTTTGGGTGGCGGTCGACATAAGTTGCCGCGGCAATGCGTCTCAAATGGCGGCTAACGCCTGATCGAGGTCGGCGATGATGTCTTCGACGTTCTCGATACCTACCGAAATCCTGACCATGCCATCGGTGATTCCGATCTGTTTTCTTCCCTTCTCCCCCAGGCCCGCATGAGTCATGGTCGCGGGATGCGAGATCAGCGTTTCCACCCCACCCAGCGACTCGGCCAATGAGCACACGCGGACTTTTCTCAGCATCTTGTTGGCATTTGAGAGCGAGCCGGTCTCAAACGAGATCATGGAGCCGAATCCAGTCATCTGTTTCTGCGCAAGTTCGAACTGAGGATGATCCGGCAACCCTGGGTAAAAAACCTTTTTCACCTTCTTATGTCGGACCAGGAATTCCGCGATGACCCGCCCGCTGCGATCATGCTGCTCCATTCGCACCGCTAGGGTCTTAACCCCGCGCAGCACCAGCCAGCACTCGAAGGGAGAAAGAATCGCTCCCGCCGTCTTCTGCACGAAACTCAGTTGTTCGGCCTGCTCAGGCCGGGTACACACGACCACGCCCCCGAGACCATCGCTGTGACCGTTGAGAAATTTGGTGGTCGAATGCACCACCATGTCCGCGCCAAGCGCGATCGGCTGCTGAAAGTAGGGCGACAGGAAAGTATTGTCCACCACCAGTTCGACGTTCTTGCCACGGCAAACCTTGCTGATGGCTTCGATGTCACTTAATGCCATGAGCGGATTGGTCGGCGTCTCCAAGTAAACCATGCGCGTCCTCTTGCGAATCGCACGTTCTACGTTTCTGACCTCGGAGGTGTCCACGTAAGTAAATTCAATTCCATACCCAGTCAGTACCTGATTGAACAGCCGAGGCACGCCGCCATAAAGGTTATGGCCGCACACCACATGGTCGGCCGACTTGTACATTGTGCAAATTGCGTTGATCGCGGCCATGCCGCTGGCGAAGACGCGCGAAGTGATTCCAGCTTCGAGGGCAGCAAGATTCTCCTCCAGGCGAGTGCGCGTAGGATTAGAAACTCGGGCATACTCGTATCCTTTGTTCTTGCCTATCTCCTGCTGAACATAAGTGGAGGTTGGATGAATGGGCGGCGAGATCGCGCCGCTTTCAAGGTCAGGCTCTTGCCCAACATGAATGGCGCGAGTAGCGAAACCGGGGAGCTTGCTGTTCTTATTCATGATGAATTAAGCACTCAGAATTAAGCAATTAGCACTTAGCATTCAGCACTCAGTTCCTAGACACTTTGCCAATGGAGGCGCGGGCATCCACGCCCGTGGGCGCTGCCTAGAAACTAATAATCAATCAGAGCTTCCGGAATACTGAATGCTGAGCGCTGAGTGCTGAGTGCTGACGCTACTAAATCCCGCCTTCAAAAATTTTCTTCGATAGATAGCGCTCCGCTGAATCCGGAATCATGGTAACGACGCGTTTTCCAGGACCCAGACGGTGGGCGATCTGCAGCGATGCGAAAACGTTGGCCCCACCGCTCGATCCGGCCAACACCCCTTCTCGCGCTGCCAACTCTTTCACCATGCCGAAGGCTTCAACATCGTTCGCGACCACAACTTCGTCGCAGACCGAAGCGTCGAACGTCTTGGGAATGAAACTTGATCCGATTCCTTCGACTTTGTGTGGGCCCGCTTGACCGCCTCCAAGAACCGAGCCTTGGGTGGTCACCGCGATCGCCAATATTTTCGGCAGACGCTCCTTCAAGTAACGCGCAACTCCGGTAAACGTCCCGGCAGTTCCAGCGCCAATTACGACGGCGTCGATCTGCCCGTCCATTTGCTCGAAAATTTCGTGGGCGGTAGTTTCGTAGTGATAGTCAGGATTGGCAGGATTCTCGAACTGGGCTGCCATGAAGGCGTTGGGGTCTTCGGAGGCTAGCTTTTTTGCACGGTCGATTGCTCCTTGCATGCCCTCGGCGTCCGGGGTGCGGGTGACCTCGGCGCCGAGGGCCCGCATGATCATCACTTTTTCCTCCGAAAACGTTTCCGGCACGAACAACGCAACCTTGTAGCCGCGATTCACTCCAATGAGGGCCAATCCGATACCGGTATTCCCCGCGGTCGCTTCGACAATCGTCCCCCCAGGCTTGAGCCGGCCCTGCTCTTCCGCGCGGCCAATAATCCCGATAGCGGCGCGATCCTTGACGCTTCCTCCAGGATTTAGATACTCCAGCTTGGCGTAAACCTCAGCCGAACCAGCGGGCACAATTCGCTTGAGCTTAAGGACGGGAGTTTCGCCAACGAGCTGAGTAATATCGTCAGCAACCTGCGGGCGGGAGCGCTCAATGGTTGTCTTCTGCACTCTACAGGGTACGGAAGCCGCGCCAAGGCGTCAATCGCACCAAAGGGAATGGCAGTTGGTGTTGATGACTTCGTGATGGCGGATCGTCAATTTATGAACTGTTTGGCTGTGCTCAGCGGTCGATATAGGAATAGGACTCCTCGTGACAAATCGAGAACACCAGAGGATAGTGTTTCTCTTTTGAAGGAGGCCTGATGGCCCGGTCTTCCCGTCCCACCAGGACACCCGCCCAGCTCTCGGACACAATCGATGGACACCTCAACCGGTACGGCCTCGCGGCGGGTGCAGCCGGAGTCGGCATGCTGGCATTGGCGCCGCCAGTCCAGGCTAAGATTGTTTACACCCCAGCTGATGTGAACTTATCGCGATACCCGCCAGTGACCCTCGATCTTAACCACGATGGGATAGGCGATTTCGTTTTGGTTTTAGGTGGGCACGCAGACAGTGCTGATGTCTCATCATACGCATTCGTTTATGCTCCCCGCTCCAGCCCCCGCGAACCAAGTCGTCGCAACCGCCAAGGATGATTATGAACCGGCCGTTGCACTCCGCGCCGGATCACGAATCGGCTCCGGCAGGCTATTCGGCAACGCAGACATTCTAGCGGAACACTTACTTCGGTAGAGGTTCCAGTTCCACCAACTGGTCTGACCAATGGGCGAACGTAGGCAAAGGCCTCAAGAACGGCTATCTCGGGCTGAAATTCATGATCAGTGGGAAGGTTCACTTCGGCTGGGCGCGGGTTACAATCACGACCAGCGCCAAAACCTTCACCCGCCACTCTAACCGGCTACGCCTACGACACGATCCCGAATAAGTCAATCATCGAAAAGCGCAATTGTATCCTCTTGTCGAGAAGCTAAGCAGGTTTTTCACCAGAAAAGCCCAACAGCCGGACACGAGTTTATCTCCATCCAGCGCCTCACTTTTCGAGATGGCTCTCAATCTTTTCCCAAGGAATAATCTTTCTTATCCACTGCAATAGCGGCAGTTCTCGTTGCTACCTTCACAAACGCAAGGGCGAGTCATACTAGCCTCCCCGATAACCCAACACATCGTTGCACACTACGCAGCAGTGCGGCAAATTGACCTAGCCCAACAAAAGTGTCGCCGCCAACGACACTTCCGCAACCTCGGATCACTCTGGAAGAGTCGTGCCCTACTAGGCAGTATCCCACTAAACCCTTTAGAATTGGTCTAGTAGTCAAATACCGAGGGGGGAACAATGGGAAACCTAGAGAACGCGCTTCAGCAGCTTCGTGCCGAGCGCCGGGAAGCACAGTCACAGATAGAAAAGTTAGACACAGCAATTTCGGCAATCGAGTCACTAAACGGTACGGGAACATTGGGAAAAGTGAACCAGCCAACAGGAATCACATCGGCAACTGCATCTCCATCCGCACCAATCCGAATCATATCCGCGGCTTCGCGGCGGAAAATGGCGCGGTCGCAAAAGGCGAGATGGGCGAAGGTTCGGAAGGGATCGCAGCCAGTGTTAGTTTCGGCGGCAGCGAAAACAACAAGCCCGGCTCCTGTTGCCAAGCGAACCATGTCGGCAGCCGCCCGCAGCAAGATCGCGGCGTTCCAGCGAGCCCGGTGGGCAAAGTTGAAGGCGGGGCAGAGGAAGGCGGCGTAGAACCGAGGGAGCCTGCTGCGGGTATGTAGCAGGCTTTCGTCCTTTGAGAGCAATCGGCGGGCGGCAAAGGCAGCCGGACTACTTGATTGACCGAAAGTGGAGGGCAGCCATGGTTCAGTACGGCACCTACGACTACAGTGACACGGAAGTTCTCACGCTCACGGGATACCTCAAGAATTGTGCACGACAAAAGAAGGTTGTTCACTACGATGATGCCTATAATGTCGTCCGGCAATGCGGTATGTACCACGGCCCGCACGATCAGCGGCTTTGGCACTTGCTCGGATTGATTTCCTCGGATTGATTTCGGAGACCGGGGCGACATGCTTTGTCTGCAATAGTCGTAATTAAAAGCGGGGACGGCGCAAACCGACCCGGCTCCGGCTTCTTTGAACTGGAAAAGTCCATCGGTAGATATCAGCCAGATGACGATAAGACGTGGCTATAGGAATTGGACGGTCTCTTCAAGTATTGGACGGAACACTAGAGGAACTTGGTGTTCAGCAGTGTAGAGCGTTGAGCCGGAAAATTCCACGCGAGACGAGACGCGCATGGACTGGAAACCAGAGGATTGGGTAGAACACTCGACCTTCGGAATTGGGTAAGTCAGCGAGGATCGAGGGGACAAGCTCGACATCGAGTTTGTGAGCACTGGCAGAAAAACGCTCCTCAAATCAGCAGAACTGAAACCGGCCAGCCCGCCCAGTCCCGACTTCAAATTTCCTAAAGCAAAGGGCAAATCTCGGACGCCCCAGTTCAAAGTGGAGCGTCCGCCTCGCCGACCTCCCTTGGACTTCAATCATCTCATCGAGTGTTTTGCGCGGTTCTTTGATGGCGGGTTTGAATCGCAGGACTTTCAGGAGAGGGAGCGTGGCTACAAGGAAGAAGCAGCGGACGTACTCAAGGACAAGCTAGGCAAGGACGCCTTCGAGTCTCTACTTGGTGACAGAAATTACGTGGAGGTCTGTGCGATTGCGAAGCACGTTGTGCGAGGTGCCAATCTCGTTTTTCGTATCGACAAAGCCAAGTTCACCGATGCCATTGATAATGTGGCGCATCAGGAGCGTTTTGCGAACACACTTTTCGAACTGCTACACGGCTCCGCTGAAATCGAGCAACGTTTCACCAAGTTCTGCGGCCTTCTCTCGGAGATCGGGGTGAACCAATGGACGGTCGCTACGTACTATTAACTCCTCGCTTCCGGTGGCAAATGGATGTTCATGAAGCCCACGATCATGAAAACCATGGCCGAGGCACTCAGGATTTCGCTGAACTACAAGTCGGAACCGAATTGGCTCACCTATTCCAAGCTTCAGGAATTGGCTGATCGTGTGGAACTGGAGTTGCAGAAGCGTGGACTGAAGCCGCATTCCCGGATCGACGTGCAGGGATTCATCTGGACAGCAATTCAAATAGAGGAAGGCAGCTACGGCAAAACTGAGTAGCTGTCAACCGTCTAACGTTTCAATGACATGCATGAGTCTCCAACGGTTGATCGACCAGCACCCCTCAGAATTTGCGTTGATCTTCCCCATCTACTTTCTCTTTTTGTGGCTTCTGGCCGGTGCAGTTGTCAGCTTTATTGGCGGCTGGTTCTCACTGGCACAGGTCTATCGCACGCAGGAGGCGTTCGACGGTGCGAAACGGAGGATGCAGAGCGGACAGATGCGGTGGTTGGCGAACTACAACAACGTGCTGACACTTGGAGTCAGCCAGCAGGGCTTGTACCTGGCCAGCATGTTCCTCTTTAGGTTCATGCACCCTCCACTGCTCATTCCATGGAGCGAGATCAAGATTCGACGGAGCAAGGCCTGGGTGTTCGAGTACGTGATCTTCACCACGGGGCACCATGGGGCGTGATCTGGCAATCCTTCTGTGGATTCGTGCTAAGCTGACGGCGAAGCTGCGAGAGTCGGCTGGGAACGGCGTGGTCCAAGGAAGCATGTGAATGGTCGCTGAGATTTCCCCACTCTTGGAACGACCCGACTTCCACTGCTCCCAACCGCCAAGTTTTCGGGAAAAATACGTAGTCGATGTGGAATGGCTTGTCCTTATGACGATAAAAGTAGTAGGTTGGGCGCGTTTCCGCCCCCTGCTTCTCATCGTAATGGGTACCCGAAAGGCCAATAGACAACTGACATGAGCGGCTCTTCAAAGTGAATCCTTTGTTTCGATACCGAACGCTAATAAAGAGATTTGCACCCCTCCAAAGCTAGTAGAATAGTTTTGTTACTTTTCCCATCCTTCCGCCGCGCCCTCAGGGCGACGGTTCCTTGCGAAAACTGACGAACGTCGCGCACAGAGCCGGAATGGCTGCCCTCCCAGACGCCTTTGTCCGGCTTAATAGCAAGACCGAAGATGCCCTTCGCTTTGGAGTGCATCTGCCTATTGGCAAGGTTGAGCGGTTCCTCGATACCAATAAAGGAACGATTCATGAAAGCCGACCATGTTTGGGAAGAGCTCTGCGAAGCTGCGGTTCTCGAAACCGACGATAAGAAGCTGCCAAATCGTCTTCACGCGGCAAAGGCCGCGATTGACAAGCGACTTGAAGAATTACAGCGAAACGACGGCGGCACACCCGTGGAACGTCAGGCCATGAGTAAGGCGCTTGCCGGGCTAAATCTGCTACGGAGACAGTTGGAAACACGCTCTGCGGCAGGTTCGAGCAACGCTTGAATTTTGTCAACCAGATGCGCGGGTTCGGACTTCGAGTCTACTGCCGTGACGCCCGTAGACAATGCTTCATTGATAATCTGGGGCGCGTCAAAGTAGTGAACATGACCAAAGGCAGGGATGGTTAACAGCCGTTTTAGCTGACGAGGCTGCCTGAACACCATTCATCGCTGGCATGGAAAGATCGAGCACGATCACATCCGGTTTTAGGCTGCGAGCATGCAGGAACGTAGACTCCGAATCGTAAAGCCCCCGCTCCCAGCCATCGGCATCTGCGAACGCTGTAATTTCCAATTCAAATCGAGCAAAGTCTCACAGTCCGATGCGGAGAACGAAATCAAGGCGCGTTTGATGCCCACCAGTGCAAGCTGATGGATGACAGTCAGAACGCTCGGCGAATCGTGCGGGAGTCCTCGAAAGAGCCGTAGTCTGCGATCCAAGGCTAAGATGATAGTTGGTCACCCAACGTTCATGTTGGGAATAGTGAAAGCTACCGCACGCATCGGGCGATGACAATACGGTAACTACTGTAGTCACGTTTAATGACAAGCCCGCCGTGCAGGAGATCGTGGGCTCCTGCGAATCCTCTCCCTGTCGCCATCATCATAGTGTTTATATGGGAGTCATTTAACGGGAGAGAGAAAATGAAAATTAAGGCTAAATTCACCTCGATTTTTCCGGCGGCGTGCATGTTGGTTTTTTTGAGTCGGCCCGTATTTGCGCGACCATCGCATCCGCCTCAAGATCAGCAGACCTCCCAAACGCAATCCGTGCAGAAGGGCGAGAAGCAAAAGGTTGAGCCTAGCTCCGGCAAGGAGATCGGCAAGGGCACTGAGGACATTGGCAAGGGTGCTGGCAAGGGGGCTGAGAGCCTAGGCAAAGGCACTGCAGGAGCCGCTGGCAATCTCGTTACCTTGCACCCCGGCAACGCCGCCGCTGATCTGGGCAAAGGCGCGGGCGGCACGGCCAAGGATGTCGGAGTCGGCACTGGAACGGGCGCGGCCAAGATCGGTAAAGGAAGCGCAAAGGGAATAGGGAGGTTGGGCAAGAAGATCGTGGGCAAGGGCAACAAGAACAAGAAGGAACCCGACGCGGCGGATTGATTTACGTCCAAATTACGGGTTGCGCCGAGCCTTGTTGCAACGATCCGACCGATGGCGATTAGCCAGCGCCGAGCACAAACCGCTCGCCGCACGCTGGACATTAGTTGCGCTCGAAGTCGATGCGTCGCACCTCAGCAGGTGAAATCGCCTTTTCGCATTTCGCGGCAAAATGCTCCTTCTTCTAGAACTCAGCGGAACGCAATATCAATGTTCCGCATGATCCGCCCGGTCAACTCCACCGAAGCGGCGATCTACCTGAGCAAGTCTTCTGCGATGCTGAGCCATTCCGCATCGAACGGCTCACGGCAAACAGACTTCCCCGCCCGGCCATACCAATAGGCTGCGTTGCCCTGATCGCCTTCCTTCCGGTGCAGGTAGGCGTGAACCCACGAACCCTCGGGGCCTTCGTCCTGCTGCGCCGATTCGTGCGCCCGCGTCCAATCCCCCTTGGCATCCCACCATAGGCCAGCAAGGGCGAGTGCGATTCCGGCTGGCGGTTCGGTCGCCGTGAGCGATTGACGGAAATCGTCCAAGGTCATTGTGAGTGTTCGTGACCCAAAGGTCAGATGCGCCTTCTTCAGCAGTTCCCAAACACATTATTATTAATCATCCTCACGATCCGATCAGCCCAACTGAATCGCAGCCGCAACGAGCTTGTCGGTTCGTGGGCTGGAAGATGCGCTTTAAGAAGCGGGAGGAGAAGTAGGGGGCTCGGACTCTTGTTCAGCCTTGCCATGCATCTCAATAAAAACCTGCATACACTGCTGGATTTGCTCACGCAATCCCGGCACCTTGAAACGTTCTTCTTGAACGCCGAGTACATTCAAGAGGATGTTCTGTGCTGTCATCAAAGCTTGGTCAGCCTCGCGTCTCTGTGCGGTCGGAATGAATGACACTCCTCCAATCTCACCCCTTCCAGCCGTGACAAAATTGCACCAAAGGTCGCGTGCCCGTGGCGCATCGGAAGGTAATACGCTTGAACAATCAACTTGTCTAAGTGCTCGGTCTTTTTCGCCATCGCGACAAAGTTGAGTTTGCTCCATGTGTGATTCAGCTTCTCTGTGCCGCACTTCTTGCAGTCTGTAACCATGAACTGCTTTTTGACTTTTTCAAACTCAGTCTTGATGTCCGCCAACGCTTTCTCTGGAATCGTTCCACTCCCGAAAATCTCCGCGATGGGCATTGTTAGCGTGTGTAGCTGCACATGGTGGAAGTCCAAGAAAGCATCAAGCTCTTCCGGGTGCTCATGCAAGTACCGCAAGCTCACCCTCTTTCGTAAAGAGTGCGGAGCAACTTCAAAGCGGCTACACCGTATCCATTTCCACAGCACAGCAAGACTTCAAAGAAATCTTCGCAGCACAGTCTTTCGTAAAAGAATACGAATCGGTCAATAGGTTCCATCGTGAACCCAGTTCTGATGAATGCAGTATTCAGCGCGGCTCTGAGGTTCGGGAAACGCTCAAAGAAGAGAAGGTTCCTCTGCTCGAAACTCTTCCACTCGTCGGGTATGCCGAAGATGATCTGCGTGTCGGTATTCTCTGCCACTCGGTATCTTCTCCGCAAGATGAACGTTGAAATGACGAAGCCGACTGCGCAGCAGACAACACACCGTCATGTGCCGAGAGTATAGAGCTACTTGCTGTGAAACATACCATCGATCTGCCGCAAGATTTCCTCTGCCCAGCGGATCGCATCGGCAATGGTGCTCACGGGTTGCAGGAAACCTGCTCCGCACCCAGACAGACCGCTTGTGCGTCGCTACCGTGAGCGGGATGTTTTCCACTCCAACGGCGGTAGTTCTGAGTTTGCCACGTGCTTAAGATATGCTCGGGCGTGCGCTGATGTTCTTTCCTTGCCCTCCTCGATATCTTCAACTTCTTCGGAGGGTGCAATCCAACTCTTCGTCTTGACGTTGTAGACGGACGCCTGCGTACCCTGAGCATTTTTCTCTGAGAAGAGCCGCAGGTGTTCCTTGCCGACTTGGACTTCGGCCCATACGCCCTCGGTTAACATGGCAGAAAACCAGACACATCAACCATTTTACGCCATGGGCATCGGAGGGCAGATTCGTGCGCCCGCGTCCAATCGCCCTTGGCGTCCCACCAAAGTCCGGCGAGTTCTCTCCTGTTTTCCGCTCGGCTCCAAGATGGTCCGTTCGGAACATTGAGGCCTACGGGGATTAATCTTGGATCGACCCCAAGCCCTGAAAACCTTTTCGTGCCTGGCTCTACGTCAACTGCCATGACCAGCCGGACAAGCTCACGGAGCACTTCCGCCTTGTTATAAAACAAGTGCGCCGAAGCTCGCTTTAATAATTCGTTGCCGATTTCCGAGCGGACCAGGGCCAACAGCGCTGCTCGCCGCCATGAATCGTGGTGGCCATCTTTACTGACAGCATCGAGGAAAGATTTCCAGCCAACGCTGCCGGGAGCGTGCTCGATGGTCATGCGGGCCGCAAGTTCAACCCCCCAGGCGAGCCCTGCCGGCGTGGGTCGATCGAGCGGCAGCTTTTGAACGAGCGCAGGATCGGAGAAGAGGAGGTTGGCGATTGCCCGCTCCCGCAGGACATCGTGACGGAAAGTCACGATGTCGTCTCCAAGATTCCGCAAAGTCTCGCTTTTCACCAGCGCGTCGAGAGCGGCCGAAGGAAACTCCCTGGCATCCAGCGGTTCGCTGCGAGAAAAAGCCTGTTCCGCAAGCGCCCTGAGAACCCGTGCGCGATCGCGGTGGTTTTGGTCTTTCTGTCCGTCGGCGGATTCCCACCACTGCTGGGCCATTTCGACTTCGGTGCGCACGACCGGCGCCTCGGAGGAGAGGCCGGCCAGAAGGGAAAGGCGGAACAGGTTCCGTGCAACCTGGCGCGCCGGATGGTTATCGGCGAGGAGCGCCCTCAAATTGGGGGCGGCATTTCGCCATTCTTCTGTTTCAGCATCAGAAAGTTCGTCGATAACGACAGGTTCAGCCCGCCCCAGTTGGTTAATGACGTCAGCAGGCAACCAACAGGGCTCCGCGACGCCGAAATCACGGCGCGCGGTGACTATGACCGACATGCCAGGAACTTTGGCTGCCTCCCGGAGAAGATCAATGACAGTCAGGCGCTTTTCATCGTCATAGAAGTCCAGGTTTTCCACGTACAGCACGGCGCTGCCATTGCCGGCGATGTCCGAGAGAAGATCGCGCGTCGTGCCGTCGAAGCCGATGACGGATCGCAGCGCCAGCCAGCCCCTCGGCACCGTGCGGCCCGGACTCAGAACGATAACCTGCGCCTCTCCGGATTTTTGTTCGGCAAAGTGTTTCAACACTCCCGATTTCCCGACGCCCGCGATTTAAAGAGCCAAGGATTTACTTCTTGCTCGGGTCGTCTGCGGGATTGACATAGTTAATCTGGAAGGGCGCGCTGCCGTGGACCTGCACGATGACTTCGCCGGAAGCCATCGCGTAGTGATGCATGTCAGGATCGAGATAGGCGAAGCTGCCGGCTGAGAAAGATCCCATTTTGTCCTTGTCGAAAGTGTCTCCCATACCGACCATGAACGTCCCGGAGATGACCGTGACGTTTTCGCGCTGAGGATGCCAGTGGGGAGCGATGCGGTAACCGTCTGGCATTTTCAGGCGCACGGTGTAGTCTCCGGTGGAAGCAGCAGGGTTGCCTTCGATTACGGCGAGTTGCGCGCCCGGGGCGATGGAAGGCGGTGGTGGACCCCACGGAATTGTTTCCGGGGTGAATGCGTTCTTGTCATGAGCGCCGGGGTGTGCAGCAATCGTGACCAGGTGGCCTGCAACGCACAGCGTCCCAACGATCACCAGAGCGATGAACAGCTTTCTTTTCATGCGAGTCTCCTCCGAGATTCTTGATGGGGCATGATCTCGTGAGATGGAGGGCCTTGCAATGCAGCCGATATAGCCTTTGGATATCTTCTTTATATCGTCGCAAGTTATTGATGTTTGTTGGATAATGCTAGGCTAAGGCTTTCCATGGGGCATTCAAAGCAGAGTACGGGCGACGTCGAAGTCGACTTGGGACGCTACGAACTGCGGCGATCCGGACGCCGGATCAGGATCGAGAAGAAGCCTATGGAGTTGCTGATCTTTCTGCTTGAACGCCGTGAGCAGATGGTATCGCGCGAGGAGATCGTGAAGCGACTGTGGCGCTCCGATCTGTTTATCGATACAGAGAAAAACGTCAACAACATTGTGCGGAAGCTTCGCACCGCCCTGGGTGACAACGCCGATCGGTCCTGGTTTCTTGAGACGGTGGTGGGAAAGGGATATCGGTTCGTGGGTCCGGTTCGCGTGATCGATGCGAAATATCCGCTCTCCGATCCTGGACGAAACTCCATCCGCACCGACTTCCGGAAGGATGAGAGCGACTTGGGTGAGCGGTCTTCCATCGCTGTGATGCCGCCGTTGTTGCTGGAGAAAGCGATGGACGACCAAGGCTTGTGTCTCGGGTTTGCGGACGCACTCGTCTCGCTCCTCGGCAATCTCGCGGGCGTCGACGTGCTGCCCACTTCGGCAGTCTTGAACTTGCCTCTTGAACTGACGCCTTCGGAGATCGCTTCTCGCCTGGGAGTGCGATTTGTTGTCCACGGCGCCATTCAGATGTCAAAAGGGCAGTGGCGTCTCTCGCTGGAGATGTTTGACACCTACCTGCAACGTCCCTGCTTTACGAAGAAGTGCGACATCGACATGGACCGCGTTGCAAGTCTCGAAGGCGATATTGCGAAGCAAATCACCCGTGCGTTGAACAGGCCGTATAGTCCGGCGACGGTCGAGCAGTGCCCACGCTATAGCAGGGATCCGATGGCCTACGCGGAATTCATACGCGGCTATCGGATCACGGCGTCCGGCGATGCGTCCATGATGGATCAAGCGAGCCATCATCTCACCAATGCCGTGACTCGCGATCCCACGTTTGCCCTGGCTCACGCCACCCTCTCGTTTGCATGCACGACCCGCCATTTCGAATTCGACCCAGCCAGCGTGTGGCTGGAGAAGGCTGAATTCCATTGCCGGCGAGCGCTCGAGCTTAACGCGAATCTTCCCGAAGGACACGTCGCCCGCGCCTTTCTGCTCTGGGGACCGTCGAAGAATTTTCAGCATCTGGAGGCGATTGCCGATCTCAAACACGCTCTGGCTCTGCAGAACAACCTGCCTCATGCTTACAATCGCCTTGGCACAATCCTGGCACATATAGGCCTGCTCGATCACGCGCGTGAGATGTTCGAAAGAGGACGGCCTTTTCAACCCCGGAAAGCGGTCAGCCCGAGCATCGTCCAAGTTTATGTTTGGAGCCAGGAATACGACCTGGCGCGCCAGCAGATTCAAATCTGGCGGGCGGAGAGCCCCGGTAACAAGTATCCACTTTATTTTGCTCCATATCCTGCAATGATGACTGGGGATTGGAACGGGGCCAGCCGCCTAATGGAGGAAGCGTTGCAGCTTGTGCCGAACGATCCACTCATCATCAGCTTACAAGGTCTGCTCCATGCCTTGATGGGGAACGGAGAAGCAGCAATCGCTTGTGTGACCAGAGCCTGTTCGAGTCCAAAATCCTTTGGACACGCACACCATACGCATCATCAGATCGCTTGCACTCTCGCGTTGACGGGAAGGCGCGAAACTGCCTTTGAGTGGCTTGAAAGGAGCGTCAACACTGGGTTCGCCTGCTGGCCTTTCTTCTTGAAAGATCCTTGCCTTGCGAGTTTGCGCAGCCTTCCTGAGTTCGAACTTCTGATCACTGCTTTGCAGGCCAAATACCCTGACCATCTTGGACTGCTATAGGGAAACAACACCAGTGCACAACAGTTCGGTGCGCTCTCTTTTGTTCCGGATGTATTGTCGGCAATTCTTACCTAATGGATTGCTCCGCGTAGGTCTCACTCAGGCACGATGCCGACAGACTCCACCTTGCCTCTGATCAACGAACGAGATCGGGACAATACAGGGTCGCATAATCAAACTAAGACTCCGTTAGGCGATACCATGCCAGCTCGGTTTGTGCACCCAGCCACCGAAAAGGCTCATTCGGAACGTAATCCAGCCTGGCATTGAGGAAGGGAAACTGTTTCCAGGGTTGCTCACGGCCAGCCTCCAGATCGGCAATGATTCTCCCAAAGACTGAGGTCAGATTCACGCCGTGTCCGCTGTAGCCGAGTCCATAGAAGATGTTCTTATTGCTTCCAGTGCAGCCGACAGAGGGTGACTCGTCGAGAGACCAGTCAACTACTCCATTCCAACCTGCTTCGAACTTGACTCCCGACAGGCTGGGGTAGATTCGTACCAGCTCACGCTGGAGTTGAGCAAAATGGGAAGCTCCGTTGCTGGCATCGCCAACCCCGCCATTGAAAAAGTAGCTGGGGCTGCCTCCACCAATGTGGATACGACCGTCTTCGGTCAAGCCGAGATAGAAGACTTCGGTGCGGCTGTCATTGAACGGGACTCGCTTGCGCCATCCGATCTCGGCCAGTTGCTGCTCGCTGAAGGGCTGCGTCACTGCCACGTATTCATGGACGGGGACAATCGAGTTTCGGAAGAATCCCAGTCTTGAGGTAAAGGCGTTAGTCGCCAACACCAGCGACTTTGCCTTGATCGAATGTCCGCTGCTCGTGTGAAGAAGGTTCTCCCGTCCTTCCTCAATGCTGGCCACGGTTGTGTTTTCGTAAATCTCCGCACCCGTGTTCTCGGCAGCGGCCTTGAACACGTGCACCAGTTTCATGGGATGGATGTGTCCACCGTTGGGGTCGAAGAAGGCTGCCTCGTAGACTTCAGTGCCGATGGCGTCAACCAGTCGCTGCTTATCCCAGAACTCAACCGGCATGCCGAGGGATCGTGCCTGCTGCACATAGGCCTTCGCCGCTTGCATGTCCTCGGAGGTACCCAGCACTTGCAGAGCCCCATTTGTCTCCAACTCGCAGTCGATGCCGGTGGCCGCACTGAGCTTCGACAGCGTCCGGATGTTCTCGGCCGTCAGGTCGTAGATCTTCTTGTCGATGGCCGGCGCTGAGCTGAAATGCATATACCGATCTGCGGTCATGGTCAGCACCATGGCGCCGTTTCGTCCCGAGGCTCCGTTCCCACAGCCCTTCGCTTCCAGGACGACGACGCGCTTGTGCGGGGAGATGCTGCGGATGTAATAGGCAGCGGAGAGTCCCGTGAAGCCGCCGCCGAGTACCGCGACATCCACAGCGATGTCCTCCTTCAACGGCGGATTCTGCAGCGGCTGACTTCTCGCCCAATAGCTGCGGTTGGGCTCAAACTCCAACGGTTCACGCCAGATCCAGGGAGAGATCTGGTTCAGGCCGACGGTTCCGAGCAACGCACCGCCACCTGCGAAGGCTGCCTCTTTAAGAAAGCGGCGGCGGCTTGAGAGCTCTTGCATGAGGGATACTGGAGAAATTCAGAGTAAGAGATCGCTTTATACTCGGCAAGCTAAATGAATTGATCGGCGCCAGACAGCACTCGCGGGCTAGAGGACGCCAGCAGCGCGGACGTAAAACAACATGAGGCAGGTCATCACGCGTCACGCGGTAACTCCCGGTTGGTCCGCAAACCTTCCCTTACTCGGATTGAGGAAGGGTTGCCCGTCACCCAGGAGGAATCGCCAACGTGACAGACAATTGGGGTTGTCGACTCAGGATTCCCAAATACTACTAAGCACTGGTTCTTGCTTACTTCGAAAGTACATCTGTGGCGTGGTTCCCAGCATCGTCCGGAACATTTCAATAAAGGCGCTCACGCTGTCGTAGCCGACAGCAAGGGCCACCTCGGTTACAGATTTGTTTTGGGCGAGCATTTCAAGCGCAGCGAACAGCCGTGCCTGCTGCCGCCAACGGCCAAACGACATACCTACCTCAGCGGAAAATGCACGCATGAAAGTACGGCGGGACATACCAGCAAAATGCGCCCAGTCGTCCAACCCGCGGTCGTCGCCAACATCATCCAACAGAACACGAGCAACTCTGGCCAGCCTCTCGTCCCTGGGCAGGGGCAAACGCAAAGGCTGTTGTTCAGGCTGCGCAATCTCATCGCGAAGAACTGTGATTAGGCGCTTCCGTGCTGGGTCGAGTGGTTGCCGGGGATTCCACGCGAGAACACGATGAACGATGGCAAACAATAACCCTGATGAGCTAAACAGGCACGGCTTCTTGGGCAGGCCACGGCACATCTCGGCTGACAGGTAAACCATGGAGCCCGCAGCGCCTCCTACCGAACGCGCCTTGTGCTTGCAATCGGGGGGAATCCAGGCACAACGTTGCGAGGGAAACATCCACCGTTCACAGCCCGCCTCCACAACCAGCAGTCCCCGAGTCAACGCGAAGAACTGCCCACGTGCGTGACAGTGCTCGGGCGCCCAATCCTCAGCCGCACGCCTCTTGAAGGCAAATGCGAGTACTGGTACGTCGCTCTCGGCTAGGCGGCGCAGTTCCTCCACATTCTTGGGGACTGAGAACATGAAATTTGCGAGATCGACCCTTTCCCGATAAAAATCGCCACTTTCTCGTTAGCAGGCCAAGACGAATGTAGCTAGAGTACGGGGCAGATGAGCGAAAGGCAAGAAAGGGAACCAGTGACACGCTTCGAAGAATGTACTGATCGAAACAAATTCAGTCATTGTGAAAGGACGCGAGCATGAACGCTGCTGTGCTAAACACCATCAATCAACCACCTCACTTCGCGCAGTTTCCCGAACCCGTTGCGGAAGAAAACGAGGTGATCGTTCACGTTCGGGCCGCGGCGCTCAAACCCATCGATAAGCAAATGGCCAGCGGCTCGCACTACGCAGCGTACAGCAAACTGCCCGTCGTGTGCGGCATGGATGGAGTTGGGCGCCTTGACAACGGTACGCGGGTGTTCTTCGGTGGCCCTCGGCCGCCTTACGGTAGCATGGCGGAACGCACCGTCGTGTCGCGGGCGCGCTGTTTTCCGATTCCCGACAACGTTAACGATGATATCGCCGCAGCCGTGGTAAACCCCGGCCTATCTGCCTGGGGTGCGCTTGTCTGGCGTGCGCAACTTGCTCCGGGTGAGACTGTCCTAATCCTCGGTGCAACCGGAGTCACGGGCAAGCTAGCCATTCAAATGGCCAAGCTCCTCGGCGCTGGGCGGGTGATTGCGGCCGGACGGAACGAACAAGTCCTGAATTCACTTCACAACCTCGGAGCTGACACGACCATCCGTCTCGGCAAGCCCGGCCAGGATCTCACCGAAGCGTTCGTTCGCGAAGCTGGTGACAGCGGCTTCGACGTCATTATCGACTACCTTTGGGGTACTACCACCGAAGCTCTTCTTGCCGCCATTGCACGAAGAGATTTGACGCCAGCGTCATCCAGAGTCCGGTTGGTTGCGGCTGGCGAGAGCGCGGGGCCTACTATTTCGCTAGCTGCGGCCGTGCTGCGAAGCTCGCGGTTGGAAATTCTTGGGGCCGGATCTGGCAACGCCGCAGCGTCACCCGAGATGTGGATCGAAGCTGTTCGGCAGCTGATGTCCAACGTTGGTTGCGGTACACTGCGCATCGACACCGAGCGGGTGCCTCTAGGTGAAGTGGAGAATGCCTGGTATCAGGAACAGCACGGGCGGAGAGCGGTCATCATCCCCTAGTGGCTCGGTCGCAACAGGCAAATCGTGTGCGTGGCAACTCGGATTTCCCTAGTGCGGCAGTGGGTCCGGCGATTCCGAGTGTGTTGTCGGCTTTAGCGGCTAATCTCTGCCCGTTCTCAAGGTGTGTGAATTTTGTAGGTTTCGGTGACGATCTTGCCAGATTTCAGTGATGACCATGCTCTCTCCAGCGGGAATCCCAACTGGCTCGTTTTCCACGTCAGCATCTCGTTCTGCAGCCGAAGCTCTCTGCCGTCCGAGTTCGACTGGCCTCGAAAATGGCGCCTCCACCCGCATTGTCCCGGAACCGGGACTTCTCTACTTGAAGTGGAAAATCCAACTGGAAGAGAATACAACTTCTCACTCTCCAGAACACGTCGGGTGGCGGCGTCGCAGAGCGCGATTCACTAAATTGGCCGGTAATTTTCGGCCAACCGGAAGCTATCCGGAAACGGGCTTCGCGGAGATCAACCGGGTGAATCGAGAGTCTGCAAGCACACTTCCCCCAAGCCGACTTCGGGCCCGGAATAACGGAGCAACTTCCGGCTTGCCCGGTCATCCGACCACAGTCTCGGACTGGCAGGCATAAGCTAATGTTGCTTGCTCATGACAGGAATTCTTTCAGCCACCACTAACGGCGGGGACGATGGAAATCTCGCATCCGTCGGGGACGGAGCTCGCGAGCCCACCCGTATACCGGATGTTTTCGTCACCGATGAAAATATTGACGTGCTCCCGCACGTGCCCTTGCTCGGTTGCGATGCGATCCCGAAGGCCCGGATAGATTATCCAGAGCGCCGACAACGCCTCAGCCAAAGTCTTAGGTGAGTACTCGATCTGGACTCTACTGTGTCCAGCGGTAAATTCTCGCAATGCCCCCGGAATGTGAAAAGTGACCGGCATAAATCACCGCTTCGCTGAACGCGTGTTGCTTTTCGGAGATTTCGTTTGATGTGAAGGTGGCGATACTTTAGGAGATGTCGGCCGAAGACCGGCAGCAGCATCCCCGACGACTGCACTCCGTACACAGACGACTGACGGCAACCCCTCCAGTATCTTTTGCCACGTCCTGCCTTCATCGCGCGAGCCAAACAACTGTCCGCTCCGTGTTCCGAAATAAATTCCCATCGGGTCGAGTGAGTCCGCCGTCATGGCATCGCGCAGAACGGTTTCGTAAGCGCGTTTTTGTGGCAGGCCACGCCAAAGAGGGTCCCACGAGGCGCCGCCGTTACGGGTTCGATAGACTCTCAGCCGTCCGTCGCACGCGCAGCGAAACTCGTCAGACTCAACTGGAACGATATACACGCAGTCGGGATTTCTGGGGTGTGTAATCATGGCGAAGCCAAAATCCGAGGGCACACCGTTGGCAATGTCGTGCCAGTTCTCGGCACAGTTATCCGAGCGGTACAATCCCCAATGACTTTGTAAAAAGAGTCTCTCCGGGCGCGCGGGGTGCATGACGATTTTATGCACACACTGCCCAAACACGGGATACTTTTCGGGCATTGTCGTAGCGCGGATGCCCTGGTTTTGCGGTGTCCAGCTAAGTCCGCCATCGTCGGTCCGGTAAACGCCGCCAGCCGAGATTGCCACATACATACGCTGGTTGTCGTTGGGGTCGAGCACGATAGTGTGCAGAGCCAATCCTCCGTTTCCCGGCATCCAGCGGGGACGATGCGGATGATCGAACAGCCCTCGCACTAGCGACCAGGTTTCGCCTGCGTCGCGGGTTTCGAAAAGAGCGGCCGGTTCTACACCACAAAAGAGCACGTTAGGTTCCTCGGGCCGGCCGAGCACTATCTGCCAGATGTTTTTCAAGGAAACGCCGGCATCGGAGGGAAATCTAATCGGGGCATGGTGGGGATTGGTCCAGCTCTTTCCGAAGTCGTCGCTTGATCGCAGGAGGGTTCCCCAATAACTCGCCGTCGAAGCCCATACGCGGTGTTGGCCTCCACGGTTGTCATAGGCCATAGCGTAAACACTGTGCCCGTGGAAATAAGGCCCCCCCACCTCCCAACGGCTGCGCTGCGCATTGGAACGAAGGATAAATGCTCCTTTCGTTGTTCCCACCAACAAAAGAAAGTCTCCGTTCCTGACATGAGCGTGCCGCACACTGTGCAAGACCGTAGTCTTGGGGGCGTTCAGATCGAGGTCGGGAGCGGGGGAGACGATTCCCGCCGACTGGACCGCTTCCAGAGCTGCCTGAACTTCACTCGCGCGTTGATAGCGCTGTATCGGTTCCTTGGCCAGGCAGCGTTGAACGATAGCCCAAAGGCCAGGAGGAACCGGCGGGCCAAGCGGGTTCGGGACCTCACGCATGATAGCCGAGCTGATCTCAAAACCCGTGCGGCCCCCAAATGGTAAGTGTCCGGAAGCGGCTTCATAAAGCACTACTCCCAGCGCCCACAGATCGCTGCGATAGTCGGCCGCCTCGCCTCGCAAGATTTCTGGTGCCATATAGGGCAAGGTGCCGCTCATGCTGGACGCGTCCTGGATCGACGCAAAGGATCGGGTAGTGGTATCGAATATGCCGCTGCCTACCTGTTTGGCCAAACCGAAATCGAGCACTTTGACCAGACCGTCAGCAGTGACGACGATATTTGCCGTCTTCAGATCGCGATGAACGATGCCGCGGTCATGAGCGCGCGCGAGCGCGCTGGCAATCTGAACGCCATACCGCAGGACTGACTCTGGCGGCAGCCCCGCATCTGCGCACATCACACGCAGCGACTTGCCCTCAACCAGTTCCATCACGATGAAGAGCTCGCCCTCATTCTCGCCGACTTCGTGGATGGTGCAGATGTTGGGATGAGAGAGAGAGGAAGAGGCACGCGCCTCGTGCAATAGCCGCTCGCTCGACGATGTGTCAAGATGAGCATCCTTCTTGACGACTTTCAGGGCCACGTCACGGTGCAGGACCTCGTCGTAAGCGCGATAGACAACCCCCATTCCTCCTTCCCCAATCTTCGACACGACACGGCAATGACCGAGAACTTGACCAATCACAAGGCTCTCCTTGCGGCAATGTTAGGCTGCGCTTCAGATTTGCGTCAATGAATGCGTGAATTATGCGATCGCGGCGATCGCGGATGCATCCGCAAGCCAATTTTCAAGCTGCACCACAATTGCGCTACTGCAATCCCACAGTGCGAACTAGGGATTGTGGACGTGTGGTCGGCTATCCGGAAGCAATTGCCCGCGGACTGTCCAGAAACGGGCTTCGAGGAGATCGGAGCTCGAGTGGCCACCCGGTGGAAACGCTTCCTCGAAGCCCGATTTCTGGCCCGGAACAACTTTCGTAATGCGTGTCGTGAGCTGGCTATGCGGGAGGGTGGGAAAGGCGCGTGATTGCCGCTGCCGTGTAGTCCGCAATTCTGCCGTCGAGGTGTTGCGCGCGTAGTGCGATCGCTAGCGCCTTGAACTCGGACAAGGCCTTTGCCCGGTCACCGGAAATCTCGGCGAGGTTCGCGTGCACAAAGTCGCGCTCGACGGTGTTATCCCCAGGACGCTCGGGATGCAGCCACAGATAAGTCTCCCAGGCATCTTCGACCGGCACGGCGGTCAGCACTTCACGCAATTCGGCGGCGGTGCTCACGGTCGAACTATAGAGATAGGAAAGTCGGCCTTGCAAACTTCTGTCCAAGGGTTCGTGGTTGACCCGCATTTCATTGAGGGCTTTCACGAGTTCGCCCCGCATACCCGGCGCGTCGTTAAGGTACAAGCCCCCAAGCTGCATGCTTCTCACAAGGCTACGTTCCTGATTGGTTGCGAGTGCAGTCTGGAAGTGACTTAACGCCTGCGTACGATCGCCACCCGTTTGCAACAGCCAATTGCCCAGGAACGCGCTGCCGTAGACGTTCGTAGGAGCGATGGCCAGGGCCTGCTGAAAGTAGCGTTCGGCGTTTCCAAACTCCTTGAATGCGATCTTTTCGTTCATATAGTGGGCCCAGCCAAGATGAGCGAGGATGTCTGCGGCGCGCACGTCTTTAGCCGTGGTTCGCGCCAGGCCGGCTTCGAGTACACCTTTGAGCTGTGCCAACTGGGGGGCGGCGATCTCTTCCGCTTTCTGTCCCTCGGGCGCAAGCACGTGAAAATTCTCCAGCCAGCGCATCGCGGCATCAACTTGCCCGTCTTGCGCGGCCTTACTGCCAGAATCAAACTGCAGAATCTGCTGATAGGACTCGAAAGCCGACTCGTACTCAGTTTGTTCCGCTTGCGCTCGTGCTGTATGAACCAATTGGTCGATGCGCAGCTTACGGTCATGCGACGCGCGCCAAGGTCCCAGGCCTATGCGAGCCGCCGCGATTACCGATAACGCCACGATCGTCGCGACTGCGATCCAAACTGCCGTTTTCTTAAGCGCGGGTGGAATGGCGCCGGATTGCTTGAGATTCTTCAATAAACGGTCGCAATCGTCATTGAAGCTGGAATCGCGCAGTTCCACCGCTTGATGGAATGACAGATCTGCCAGCGCGGCGGGCAGGGTGTCCAGGCAAGAGACCGGCGCGCCGCCGACAAGAACCGGTACAACGGTTTTCTTCGCGCTGAGTGCCGCGGCAATCTCGTGAACTACGTAGTCTTGCTCGTTGTGTGCCGCTCGGAGGTCGAGCTGCTCGCGCCAGCGCGGGCCGATCACCACCAGCACGGTCGAACACTGCGCCAGTACTTGCTCGATCGTCTGCGCAAAATTTTCCCCGGGCTGGATTTCTTCCACGTCCATGAATACCCGGTGTGCGCCTAGAACCGCCGAGAGGCGATCGCAGAGACGGCCGGCGTAAGCGGCCGAGTCACCGCGACGATAGCTGATAAATAGAGTTTCCGTAGGGCACCTTGGGGGAGATTCTACCTTGTACGGGGCTCACCTTGAGAAGGGGTTAGGTTGCGCACCGAGCCCGCGTGTCGGGCACTGCCCTCAGCGGCACGGCCGACGGTGTGCGCTCCGCGGCCATTCGTTGTGCACGAGCTTCTGCTGAAGCCGTGGGCCGCCATCCTTGTAACGCTCTCCCATGGGGCCGCATAATGTGGTGGGATGCAGCCTCTCAAGACGATCTCGAAGTTCGCGAATGGTCTCTGCAAAGAGGGCTTTCCGATGAAGTTTTCAATCCAACACCAACGCGCCCTTGTCGGAAACGGCCTCGTAGTCGGGATCGAAGCTGAAGCAGAAGAACGAATTTCTCGTGTAACCATCACTCTTGACGGTTTCGACCTCAGTGATGACGCAATCGATCCACCCAGCGTTTCGTACGAACGCCAGTTCTTGCAGGTTAGCGATGCAAGCCCGCACATGCAGCATCAGTTGACCGTACTGGCTACGGATCCCGACGGTAAAACCAAGTCCGCCGACCGACGCTGGTAAGATCTAACCTGACAGCCCACGCCCTCAGTCGGCATCGGTGCCCAACACGGTTGCGCGTCAGACAGGCCTATCGTCGGCGAATCTGAAACTGTGCCTTTCGCCGTTGATCTCCAAGTTCCGGTTTTGTCGGCGATGCGGAAGTAATCCGGGAACCCTTTGAGTGCTTCGCGCTCGCGGTCCAGAAACGGGCTTCGGGGAGATCTCCTCGAAGCTTGACTTCGGGCTCGTGTGGCCTTACGTGGTTCAGCTTTCGGACTGAGGGTCGTCCTGGAACTTGTGATCGCCACTGCAGATTCGTCGATGAACACTAGGCGACTAATGGCAACTAATCTCGAAGGTCCGATTCGGCCATCCGTCAACTTCTCAGAAGCACTAAGTTCCAAGTTGGACAGCCAGTTCTCCGAGATCCCGATTTACGGCGAGTGCTCCGCCTGCGTCGCGCGTGGGACAACGAATGGGCTTCAACTGATATCGGTATGCGTGATAACGTACCTGCCGGCAACATTGGCAAGGACTTCGCGATTGAAACTCCTGCAGGGCCTGTGGTCGATTAACTTCCGCCTACTGGAGGTCAAAAAATGGAGCCCCCGAAGAAAGTCTTCCTCTGCTGGTCAAAGGATCGCAGCAAGGCTATTGCCGAGGGTTGGGCTAAGCTCTTGCCGGAGATCGTCGGCTGGAAGCCAATCCTCTCGACCGAGTTCCAAAAGGGTCGCGAGTGGTCCACGACTTTGCGCAATGATCTCAACGATGCCAAAACCGGGATCATTTTCCTCACACCCGAGAACGTGGCAGCGCCGTGGATCCATTTCGAAGCAGGCGCGCTGGCTACGGCGGTGGGGAGCCGTAACGGCGAGGTATTTACCTACGTTTACGGATTCGATCCGGGTAAGCTCGCAGGTCCTCTGAGCGCTTACCAGTCCACTGTGGCTACAAAAGAGGACACGCGACGCCTAGTGCACGACGTATGCGTCGCAATGGAATCCGAGCCGCCGCCTGAGGAGATCTATTCCAGCTGGTGGGCGAAACTTGAGGCGGTGCTGGACGAGATTCCCGCACCCGCTATCACCGAGCTAGTGCCTGGGTTCGCTGAACTGTTCGATCGCAAGACGTTCCGGGAACCTCTGCAAGACTGTACAAATCAGCGATGGTTGGACCGGTTCGCGGTGGCGCGGGCGGTCCATACGGCGCTCAGGGAAGTAGCGCATCAGGTAGATGATCGAAGCCGGCGGGGTGCGCGGCAACTATACGGCGATCTCGTCGCCGCGGTGGATGCCTATGCGATGGCGATGACTGGATTCCTCGTGGAAGAGAAGCATTTCGGCTTCGACGACGAAGGTAAGCTGGCGGCGCCGGCTGGAGCGATCAAGGCGTGCGAGGAGCGGCGAAAAAAGGTGAACGATCTCGTTGCGATACTGGCCGATCCGAGGAGCGATACCCCGGTCTTCGAAGAGGCCGTCAGGTTTGCGGATTCGGAACCCGAACATCGCAAGAGCCTGATCCATCGCTGGGAGGCGCGCCTGGAAAGAAAAGATGCGCTCCCCGTGAAAGGAAACTGGCCTGCCGTCGCTCTCAGCAGCGAATACGACTTTGACCGCATCGCGGCCTACCTGTATCAGGAAAAGCGGAACCCGCCCGAGGCGGGCCCCGCCATTGCCGCAGTCTCGCGCGAGTACGAGAAGCGACGGATTCACAACGACGGAAGTTACATGCCGCTCCACTACTCACTGCGGGCGTTGAGCGCCTCTCGAGGGCTGAAAAGTAAGCGCGGCGAAATCGAGAGCAGGTTGCGGACAGTCAGCGGCTTTCTGATCAAAAGCGCGCGTAAGCAACCGGACGATCCATTGTTCACTGCGATCAAGAGTGTCCACATGGCGATCGCTTCGGCGTCGCGGCGGAAAGAGAAGACTGCACCGACACCCAGGCGTTCATCCCGAAGGCGGCGGTAGGCTTAAGGGCTGGCGACGACGGACTTCAACGGCCTCACACTTATCCCGTAGGATTAGCCAGAAAGACCCCTTCGAAGATCGAGGTCTGGATCTCGCGAGCGAGCGAAAGTTCTTTTTCCACCAGAACACACGGCGCTCGCTCGCGAGGACTAACTGCAAAGCGACATAGGCAAACGAAAACAGGAGGAAGGCGAAACCCAGGTCGTCAAGAATGCGCGCTGTACACAATGGGTTGCGAAAGGGTGTTATACAGGGCTTCCACGGTGAAAAAAGAGGGTGCCGGCGGCCAGAACGCCTCGATGGCATAACGAGGTACTTGGTGCGTAATTTCGGTACTGCGACTACGGTCGTTAAGACAACGAGCATACCAATTCTGAACAGCTGGTCGTAAAACATCAACCGCTCGATCCGGCAATGATGAAGAGGGCGGTACAGTTCGAATCGCAGGCTAAGGGGGTGTTCTGACAGCGCGTTCGAAATTGTTCTCCAACGTGCGCGAACCATTCGCGTTGGTGGCCGTTCTGCGTCGGCATGCAGCCGCATCGATGGCGCATCTGGGCCATCGATAAGAATGGCGGCGCCGCCATCAGCGGATGGAGAACCGATCAACTACATCAATTGATCATCGATTCGTAAGAAGTGCCTACAAGACAGTGGGCATCGCTGGCGAGAACAGCCCTTCGCACGAGGAACCAGCTACGCGGTCCAGAAACGCTCATCTGGGAAGTAACGACTTGCCTGCGCTCGAAGACGCGGAGAGAGGCGGTTTTCCGTGCTTGTGAGTGTTCGCTCCCCGGCTTGACTTTGTAACCCGATAAAATACATCAAAATACATTATCGCGTTCAAATCACGCGGGCGGGGTTAGCAAACAAGAAAATGAGACTGCCAACTATCGGATTGATAGCCGAGGGGCGCGTGTTAGAAGAACCCGTCGTAGTGCGGGATCGGGAAAACGCACAGATTCGGATATCAGTCCGTCAAATCTGTCCGAACAGTTTGTGCTTGGCCTTGATCTATAGGGAAACAAAAATCCATTCCAGAGGTCGCGGGAACCTAAGCTGAGTCAGGCGAGCGGCGAAGGCCCATACGCCACTGCAGTTGCTTGCGGTACCGGCGGCTCAGGCACAGTCTCGTTCCATGCTCGAGGAGCACGTCGTAATCCCCATCGGCGTTCAGCTTGAGCCCGCGCACGCGATCGAGGTTGACGATCGTAGAGCGATGGATCCGGCAAAAGATGGTTGGGTCCAGTTCCTGATCGAGATTCGAGAGGCTGCGGCGCAGAAGATGGGATTTTCCACCCACGTGCAGGCACGCATAATAATCGGCGGCTTCGATCCAATCGATGTCGGAAGGCTTGACGAAGGAAATTCGCCCGGCGCTCTTGATAGCGAGGCGATCCACTTTGCGGGGCTGCTTCAGGTCGGTCGCGATTCTTTCCTTGGCGCGGTTAAGGGCTCGCTCGAAGCGTGCGTTATCGAAAGGCTTCAGCAGGTAGTCGAGCGCGCCCGCTTCAAAAGCTCGCAAGGCATATTGATCGTAAGCGGTGACGAAGACCACGGCAGGAGGCATGTCCGCTCCCAGTAGTTCGAGCACGTCAAAGCCATCGCATTCGGGCATTTGAACGTCGAGGAATACCAGATGGGGCTGGCTGGATCGAATCTCGGCCACGGCCTCTGCGCCCGAGCCGCATTCGCGCACCTCGGCGATTTCTAGATCCTTCCGCAAAAGTACGGTGAGGTTTGTGCGGGCAAGCGGTTCGTCGTCCACCACGAGCGCGCGCAACCTTGGGGTTATGGTTCCGGAATGCGCCAATCAGGCCTCCCGAAAGGGCACGGAGACTGAGACTTCAACGCCGTTGCCTTGATTCTGGAGGCGCAGATCGAACGAGTCTCCGTAAAGACTTCGTAGCCGCGTGCGCACGTTCGAGATGCCAATGCCGGAACCGGTCGTCTCCCAGTCCGCCGTTAGGCTGGGGCCATCATTGAAAATGCTGAGTGTGAGCATGGCATTCAGGCGCGAGGCGCGGATACGAATGGTTCCGCCCTGTGCGCGCTTCGCGATGCCATGTTTGACGGCGTTCTCGACCATCGGTTGCAGTATTAGATTCGGTACCTGTGCTACGAGCAGTTCCTGCGGAACATCAACACAGAGGTGTAGGCGGTCGGCGAAGCGCACTTTCTGCACGTCCAAATACCTTTGCAGAAAATCCATTTCCTCGGCCAGGGGCACTTCCTGTCGGTGGGAGTCCTTGAGGATGCGGCGCAGGAAGTCGCTAAGGCCTGCGATCATGCTGACCGCATCGTCATTGCGATTTTCTCGGACCAGTCCGGCGATGGCGTTGAGGCTGTTGAACAGAAAGTGCGGCTCGATCTGCTGGCGAAGTGCCCTGAGTTGGGCTTTAGAGAGTTGTTCACTCAGACGAGCAGCCTCCGTCTGTTGTTGAGCCAGGCGCTCGCGCGAGTCCAGCATCGAACCCACGGCAAGGACCGTGCCGTAAAGAATGAAATGCGCCAGCAGGCCATTTTCGAACTCTTTAAGCCAGGCCGCTTCGAAGGGTATGGGAGTCGGATTGGCCCAGGGGTTGAGCAGCACTTCGAGCAAAGCTCTCCACGCGGCATAGACCAGACCTATCGTAAGACAGGCCCCAATGTGAATGGCCCAGGTAGAGATATGCGTCCATTGCGACAACGGGTGTTGTCGACCGAGGCGCAGGACGAGCGGCGTTGCGCATGCCCACGGCAACCAACCCACGAGCAGAGTAATGAACAGGCGAACCCAGGCATGGTGCATGCCTTCCGAGCGCATGACGAATACCGTCTGGGTGGCGTCGAAGAGCGCGAGACCCAGCCAGATCGAAGCGATCCAGAACCATTGCGACTTGGAAGGAAGGCGTTCTAGGCTCACAGGTGAATAGTAACTCCCGGCGCCGGCCAGTGGACGTAGAAATGCAGCCACTGGCTGGTCCCCTGCAGTTGGTGATCTGGCGCAGGGGCTCTACTGCATAGATACTTCACGTGCCGTCAAGCAGCAATGTTTGATTTCTGATTTAAGAATTCCAACTGGCCCGGTTGAAGGGAAATTACCCGTCGCTAACGAAAGGTGTGAGGCTGGCGTCTTTACGCAGAGATATCGACTGCTCCAAACGGTTACGATTTGTGATGTTATGCCTGGACGGCAGCCGGGATCGAGACTTGAGATAGGGAGACTCCGACAATGATTCAGTATACGATTCGCGTTCTCTGCGTTTTCATCGCGCTTACGATCTCTATGTCCGCACAGAAGCAGCCGAACTTTGCTCCAGAAACCTATAAGAAGCTAGTGAGTCTTGCGGGCGATTGGGTGGGGAAAGACGAGCAGGGTGAGGAAGTGAAGAGCAATTTCAAACTGGCCATCTCGAACACAGTCGTGATGGAAACGCTCAATGCCTCTGGCATGGAGGAGATGCTTACGCTTTACAGCGTCGACGGTGACGGGATTTCTTTGTTGCACTATTGCCCCACCAACAATCAACCGCATATGCGCGCAGTGCCATTCTCTGGGGACGCAAAGCAGTTGACCTTCTCTTTCCTAAGCGCCGGCAATCTCCCAAGTATCGCGGTTGGGCATGAGAACAAGATGGTGTTGGACTTTGAAGACCGGGACCACATCACGGAACGCTGGACCTGGCAGAAGAATGGCAAGGACACGGACATGGTGTATCATCTCGCGCGCAAGCAGTAATCTTGCTCCTTAGTCCGGCTCCTCCGCCGCAATAATGCAGCCAGTAGCCTTTCCAGTGCAGGGGCCGGACTGGCGCTCGAAGCAGGCAAGATGGATACTCCTCGTATGCTGACTGGAATGAAAACTCTGCTATTCAGTGGGTTGCTTCTTTGTGCCTGGATCGCCATGGGTCAAGCCGCGAAAGGTCCAGACTATACGGCTGATGGCCAGTTGAAGCTACCCGAGAACTATCGCGAGTGGGTTTATCTCACTTCTGGATTCGATATGAGTTACAACCCTGGATTGCAGGTGCCAGGCCATCACATGTTCGACAACGTCTTTGTCGATCCAGTGTCTTACAAGGCTTTTGTCGAGACCGGGACATGGCCGGACAAGACCTTGCTGGTGCTCGAGTCGCGAATGGCCGAGGGTAAGGGCTCTATTAACCAACAAGGCAATTACCAGGGTGCCGAGCGCATGGGCCTCGAAGTCCATGTAAAGGACTCGGCACGCTTCTCGGGGGGATGGGCATTTTTCGGATTCGATGACAAGAAGCTCGCCACTATGGTTCCGATGGAAGCGAACTGTTATACGTGCCACACCTCTCATGGGGCGGTTGATACGACTTTTGTCCAGTTCTATCCAACCCTGCTGCCGATCGCGAAGAGCAAGGGTACGTTGAGCGCGGTCTACCAAAAAGAAAGCGCAGCCGCGCCAAAGTAACATCGACGATTCGCAAGAAATTGCTGGCACTAGCTTCGCGGTGCAGCCAGACGAGTTTTTCCTTGTTGCCTGTGGCTGGCGAATTGATACTGAGGCAGTGAAACGGCTAGATTCACGAAACGCGCTGCGATGAAGAACTGAAAAACTCCAACGCGAATGATTTCATTCCGAGTTTTTGCCCACGGAGACCTGCATATCGCAGGAAGCGCACATCTTTGAAAACTCAAGCGGCGAAGGGTGTCTGATATAGACCTCGACAGTGTGGCTGCCAGCGAAACGAGCGCAGATTGGCTACGGGTGGTGACACTGGCATGTCCGGCGTTCGCCCTTGCCGTGAGTGATGGGTGCGATGGTGGTTGAAGTAGGTCCTGAAATCGAGCAGTTTATTCTCGAGATCTGCGCTCGTCCAGAACAACATGTGATCCAAATATTCGCGTCGAATGGTGCCAATGAGCCTTTCCACGAAGGGATGAGACTGGGGAACGTAGGGGACGGTCTTGATTTCTGTCACCTCCAGGATCCGCAGATTGGCTTGCCATGGGTGGAACTTATAGAGAGGATCATGGTCGGAGCTGAGGTACTTTGGCCACCAGCGTTGACCTCGAATGGCGCGGTTAAACATGCGACAGAGTGCGACCCCATCGACCGTGCCAGCATGGACGCCGAAACCAATGATCCGTCGCGTGTATTGATCCATAACCACCAGGACCCAGTGGGTGCGCAAGGTTACCGACTCACAGCGGAACAGATCCATACTCCAGAGGCTTTCTTTCATGTGGCCGAGGAAAGTCAGCCAGGAAGGCCCGCCCGGGCTCTGTCCCGGCCAGTGGTGATGGGCGAGAATCCTGCGAACCACGTCTTTGTCGATTGCAAGGTTGAAGGCCAAGGTGATCGGTTCCGCGATTCGCGGACAACCCCAGCGGGGATTGCGTTGCTTCATTTCGACGACCGCATGGACGAGTTCTGCACTCGGTCCCTTCGGGCCGGGCTTGCGATGGTGATTGGGGGAGAACAGCATGCGGTATTTTTGCTTGCACATGGCTTGGTGAAGGCCTAGCAGGGTTGAGGGCTTCAGGACAATGGCAGACCGGAGCAGGCGAGTGGGACGCAGCCACAACGCCAGCCAGCCGGCAAGGATCCGGTCCGACGCGGACAGATTCGGCGCTCGTTGCCGGGAGCGATGCAGGATCAGGAGTTGATGCTTGAGCAGAAGCGACTCGGTAACGATGGAACGGGCACCGCCAGGTCTGAGCAAGCGAGCCAGGGTAGCGATGAAATGGATGAAAAGGACGACCAGATCGCGCATCACAGAATCCTAGCAGGACGGCAAATTCCAATGAATTATGGGCGAAATAACAATTCGCCAGCCACAGGCTCAGTAAAATTTAAAAACGGAAATTCTGGTTGATACTGGAGGTCAGCTGCTTAACCGGGGAGTCGGGGCAACACGACGGCGGGTCACTTTATGAGCTTAACGATATTCCTCTCCAACGAAGCGCTTTGGCAGGAGCTTTCTCGTTGCATGAACACTGCGCACCATGCTGGTTACGAATGACACTTGCACCCTTCAAGTTCTAAGCCGCCTTCTTTCCTGCCTTTAATTTCGCCCAGCGTGCGCCCTGGAACGCCGCAATCTTCCTACGGGCTGCTGCCGACATGGCGCGCTTCACCGGAGCCGAGCCCGTTGTCTTCGCAAGCGCCATGGGCTGCGATTTCTCACGAACCTTCTGCCATCTTGCCGTTGCGCCTGCGCCATCTTGCGTGAGGACTTATCCCCTACTGTGCCGCGTGCTCCTGCCCCGGATAATATCCGCTGCGAGTGCGGACCACGAGTTTGCCGTATCCCTTGGCGTGGGCTTCCACGTGGATGGCGCGGTAGCCCCCTACGCTTTTCGGGGTCGTTGGCTTGTAACCGATTGTGTATTGGTTTCGGATGTCGTGGGCGACGCTGCTACTGATCTGGTCCACTTCATCCAGCGTGCGTGGTAAGAAGGCAATTCCTCCGGTTCGCTGGGCAATGGTTTCAAGCGCCCGGCGGGCACGGCGAGCTTTTTCCTCGCCCAGCAAACCGATTGCGTACACCGTCGGACCGTTCTCTTCCTGCAGTTTTCGGACGGTTCCCTCGAGCGAATTCCGGCTGGCGTTGTCTTCTCCATCGGTAACCACGAACAGGATCTTCTTTTGCAGCTTGGCTTCCTTTAAGTGGTTGGCCGACGCCAGAATCGCGTCGTAGAGGGCCGTGCCTCCTCGCGCTTCCACCTTCTCCAGCGCTTCCCGCAATTTGTTGATGTTGCTGGTGAAGTCCTGGTCGAGGTAGTACTCGTCATTAAAGTTGACCACAAAAACCTGGTCCTGAGAATTACTGGAACGTACCAGGTTGAGCGCTGCCTTGTTCACTTTATCCCGCTTCTCCCGCATCGAACCCGAGTTGTCGATCACGATGCCCATGGCTACCGGAATGTCTTCATGGCGGAATGAACTGATGGTCTGCGGCTGATTGTTCTCGAAAACTGTGAAAGCGCTCTTGTCCAGGTTCGTAACCAGATGGTTCTTGTCGTCCATCACGGTGGCGTGCACCACGACCTCTTCGACTTCTTTCTTGAAGACGAAGACTCCGCTATCGGTGGAGGATTGCCCCTGACCCTGCGTTTGCTGAGATTCGCCTGGTTGGCCCTGAGGCGGCTGAGCCTGGTTCGGCTGACCCTGGTTCGGTTGACCCGGCTGATTCTGAGGCTCCGACCCTTGAGATTGCGGACTTGAGGTCTGAGCCGCCGGACTTTGCGCTGCCTGATTTTGACTCTGCGGTGGTTGCTTCGCGGCCTCCGGTACGGCGGCTGCGACTGTCTGATGGCGGCATGCTATAGCGGCAGAAACGAGAAAAACGACTAGGAGAGGACCCCGATTATTCCGAAGGAGCATAGTACCCCGTCTTGGCGTACACCTTTAGCGGCGGCAATCCTTTGGGTGGAATCAATTTCACTTTTATCTTACGCCATTTGCCGTCGTGCCCGGGGTTTTTCGGACGGTATCCGAGTACATACTGATTGCGCAATTCAATTCCGATTTTTGTTGCTACGTCGGCCAAGTCGTTGGGATTATCGATCGTAAAAGAACGCCCGCCGGTGAGTTCCGCAACTTCGCCCAGCAGAGCCGGCCCCAACGCCTCCTCCGGCGTCGCCATATAGTGGTCATAAATCCCTATGGCATAAATCAGTACATCTGCCTCTTTGACCGTTGATCTGATTTCTCCCTCGGTATAGCGACTGTGGTTGTCGCCTCCGTCGGAGATGATGAGCAGCGCCTTCTTCTGATACTTTGCCTGCCGCATCTTGCTGACGCCCAGATAAATCGCATCCAGCAGCGCCGTCCTGCCCTTGGGAACCGTATAGACCAGCTTGCCCTGAATGTCCTCCACTGATGAGGTAAAGTCAGAGACCTCCTGAGGCCGATCCGCGAACGCGACCATGAAGAACTCGTCCTGCGGGTTGGCAGTCTTGAAGAATTCCACCACCGCCTCCCGTGCCCGTTCGATCTTGGTAACCATACTTCCGCTCATGTCGAAGATCACCCCGATCGATACCGGCGCGTCTTCGCTCGAGAAGTGGCGAATCTCCTGAACGTCCTTGCCTTCAAAGAGCTGAAAATTCTCTTTGTCCAGGCCCGTGACCAGGCGGTTCATGGGATCCGTAATCGTAACCGGTACGAGAACCAGGTTGACGTCCACCTTGAGCGGCTTGGTATGAGTTTTCAGCGATGGATCTATGCCCGCGCTGGGATCGACCTTTGGAGGCTCGACTCGAGGAGTAACGTGGACGTCGTCGACGGGAGCCTGCGCCAGAGCTTTCGGCGCCAGGCAGCAGACTAATAGGAAGGCAAAGAGAAGGAAGAAAAGAAATGTTCTTTCTTGCGCACACATCACACTCCCTCTCGAGGTCCGATGAGGGACTGAGTGATTGCGATCTCGGGTCAGGCGGGGAAACGACCCGCGCCTTTGATTGCGGGCCACATCTACCTCATTAGGGCTGATCGTACCACAGCTCAAACCCGGTGGCGCCAGCCTTTTTTTCTGCCCCGCCACAGGGATGTCAGAAGCGTGCACAAGGGTTTCCTCGAGTCGATTCGTGAATGGAGCAGCCATTCCGATTTAACCATCCTGGCGAAGCCCACTTGTCAAATATCTGTCAAATTCCCGTAGCGGCTACGGTTCTGCCTTACACGCTCCGAGACGCTTTCGAGCTATCCCAAACCGAGGCATGCCATCTCTTGTACAATTCCCATTTCCGGCTATGGCCTACATCGCACCGTTCCGAGCTCTGCGTTACGACCCCGCTCGGGTGGATCTCGCCCAGGTTGTGACCCAGCCCTACGACAAGATCACGCCGGAGATGCAAAACCGCTACTATGATGCGAGCCCTCACAATCTGGTTCGGATCATACTCGGCAAGCCGCAACCGACCGACCACTTAGAGGAAAATGTTTACACTCGCGCCGCCGCGTCCTTTCACGATTGGCGCCGGCAAGGCATTTTCCTGCAGGATCCACAGCAATCCCTATACCAATACGTCGAGCGTTTCCAACCGCCGGGCGGCGCACCCGAACTCGAGCGCCGAGGGTTCATTGCCTTGGGCAAGATTGAAGATTACGCAGCCGGAATCGTCCATCGCCACGAGCAAACGCTGGCCAAACCTAAGGCAGACCGTCTGGAGCTCCTGCGCGCGACGCGGGCGCACTTCGGCCAACTCTTTATGCTGTACAGCGATCCCGCTGGCGAGATCGATGCAGCGCTCTCGGCATCCGCGGCAGATATGGAAAACGGGATTGAGGTCCGCGATGAATATGGAGTTTTGCATCAAGTGAGGAGAGTCTCGGATCCCGGCATCATCGAACTCGTCCGCGACAAAATGCACGACAAGAAGCTGATCATCGCCGACGGTCATCACCGCTACGAAACCGCTCTGAACTATCGCAACGAGCGCCAGGCCAAGCAGGAAACCGCCCCATCCGAACTCGCGCCCCACGAACTAGTCATGATGACCTTCATCAATATGGACAGCCCTGGACTCGTAATCCTGCCCACTCATCGCGTCGTACATGGGTTGGAATCGTTCTCTGCGGACGACCTCCGCGACCGCGCCCGTTCCTATTTCAGCGTGGAGGACGTCGATCCGTCCATCGATGCCACTCGCGCCCTCGGACTTTTACGTGCGGCAGGATGGGCCGGCACCGCCCTGCTCGGAGTCACCGCCAATCGTGTGTTTCTGTTCGATACACCAAGACCTCTCGCTTCCGACGTGCTTCAGAGCCTCTCGTTTCGCCAGCAGTCCCTCGATGTGGTCCAGCTGCACAAATGCCTGCTCGAAGCTGTGCTCGAGATCTCAGAGGACGACATTCGCGAGCAGAGGAACGTCAGCTACGTTCGCGATGCAGGCGATGCCATGGCCCGAGTTCGCGAAGGAGCAGCCAACGTAGCCTTTTTGATGAATCCGGTGCGCATGCGACAAGTGCGCGACATCGCCTTCGCTGGCGAAGTCCTTCCCCAAAAATCCACCGACTTCTATCCCAAGCTGCTAAGTGGCCTCACAATTTATGCGCTGGAGTAACGAGCGCCGCGAAGTAGCGCCGGCGTCCCGTCGGCTGTCGCAGGGACGTCTCGTGCCCGCAGCGGGAACATTCGCGGCGGCGATTTTCCTGGCCTCTACGCTTCTCCTTTACAGCTCCCCTGAAGAAAAACGCGTAACCATTTACTCCAACGCCGCCAACTATTCTCTGCCGGTGCTCGAACGCAATGGCGACGAATACGTCGGCCTGCTCGAAGTCTTCGAGCCTCTGGGCGTAGTCAGCGCCAAGGCCAACGGACCCCATTGGAAATTCCGCTACTACGACGTGGAAAGTGAATTCACGGCGGGAAAAGCTCGCGCCCGCATTCACGGTAGCGACTACGATCTTCCCTCGGCCTTTCTGCTGGACAACCAGCGCGGCCTGGTACCGCTCTCGTGCCTGGGCACGCTCCTGCCGCGCATTCTCGGTGGCCCGGTCACCTTCAACCAGAATTCCCGCCGTTTGTTCATCGGCAACGTAGCTGTGCATTTCACCGCTCAGGTAAGCAAGACCACGCCTCCAAAGTTGGTCATGAACTTTACCGCTCCGGTGAATCCGACCATCGCCACCGAACCCGGCGAGTTGCGCATGGCGTTCAACCATGAGGCGGTCGTAGCGCCCGGCTCGCAGGCGCTCACCTTCGATAGCAAAATCATTCCCTCCGCCAGCTTCCAGGAAAATAATGGGGCAGCCGAGGTAGTGGTTGCGGCCAGCGTCCCGCTCATGGCGAGTTTCACGAACAACGGACGCACCATCATCATCGAACCCGTCCCGCAGGCGACGGCGCCTCCGCAGACCATGGCACCGGCGCAGCCCCCTCAGACCGCGACCGTCGCTCCACCACCCTCGGTGCCTGCCACGCCCGCCGTCCGACATTATTTCGTGGTCGTCGACCCCAGCCACGGAGGCGCAGAAAGCGGAGCCTCTCTAACCGACCAACTGGCCGAGAAGGATGTCACTCTCGCCTTCGCCCGCCGCCTGCGGCAGGAACTCGAACTCCGCGGCCTCGCCACCTTGCTCCTCCGCGATGGTGACATCACACTCACTCTCGACCAGCGCGCCAGCCTGACCAACTCCGCCCGCCCTGCGATCTACCTTTGTGTGCATGCCGCGTCGCAGGGCAATGGCGTCCGCGTGTACACCGCGGTCGTCCCTGCGGGGACAGAAAACCACGGTCCCTTTCTCAGCTGGGATGCGGCTCAAACTCCTTTCCAGCTTCTCAGTCGATCGGCGGGAAGCGGTTTGGTGCGGAGCCTGCAAAGCAAACAGATTCAGGCGCGCGCCCTCATCGCCCCGCTCCGTCCCTTGAACAACATCACCACAGTGGCTCTGGCGCTCGAAGTCGCTCCGTCATCCGATGACGTTTCACAACTGAACTCCCCCGCTTACCAGCAAGCAATCGCGGGGGCGATCGCGACGGGTGTGTCGGACTTTCACGACAAGTTGGAGGCGGCACGATGATTCCCCGGCATCTCATCATCGCCGTAGCCATCCTCCTGGCCATCACGCTTGGAATGGGTTTCTATGTTTTGCGGATGCGTGCCCGGGTCGATCGCACCGACGTTTCCCCGGCGAACACTCAACCCGTAGCGCCGCCCGTTTCCGGTTCGAGCGAGCAAGTCACTCTATATGTCGCCTATGACGACGCTGGAGTTTTGCGTCCCAAGGCCGTCCGCATCACGCTGCCCACGGGACGCCAGGAGCGCGCCGCGGAAATCCTTCGCGCCTTGCTCACCCTGTACCTTGACAAGTTTTCGCCACATCCCTTGGGCCCCGGCTCGGATATTCGCGACGTTTACCTGGTCGACCCCGGACTCGCCGTCATTGATCTAAACGCCGCCTTCGCCGACAACCACCGCTCCGGCGTACTGGTCGAAGAGCTCAGCGTGGTTTCGCTGGTGCAAACGCTCTCCGCAAATATTCCCGGCATCACTCGGGTAAAGATTCTGGTAGAAGGCAACGAGCGCGAGACCCTCGCCGGCCACGCCGACCTCTCCAATTTCTTCGACGTTCCCGCAGTAACCCAGGTAGTGGCCCAACTGCAGAACTCGCAATGAATTAACGGCATCGAGATTGATGGAGGACGGGCGTCCTCGCCGGTCCCTCGCACATCTCCGTGTCCTCTGCGGCCTTCGCCGCGCCCTCTGCGATTTAAGATTTTGTATTTGCCAAGACTCCCTCAAAACCTCCAAACGCGGAGACGGCTCAGCGCCGCTTCACCCTGCTACAATCGCCCCTATGTTTTATCGCTCCGACAACCGAACTCCCGACCAGATGCGTCCGGTCAACATCCTGCCCGGCTTCATCAACACCGCCGAAGGCTCGGTCCTGATCGAGGTCGGCAACACCCGCGTAATCTGCACCGCTTCCGTCGAAGAAACCGTCCCTCCATTCATGCGCAACAGCGGCAAAGGCTGGATCACCGCCGAATACAGCATGCTCCCCCGCGCAACTCTAACCCGGACGCCGCGCGAGGTCACGAAGGGACGATCCAGCGGCCGGACCCACGAAATCCAACGCCTGATAGGACGCTCCCTGCGAGCCGTGACTGATCTGGTGAGGCTAGGCGAGCGCACCATCTGGATCGACTGCGACGTAATCCAGGCCGACGGAGGCACCCGCACCGCGTCGATCACAGGAGCCTTCATCGCCCTCGGCCTAGCTCTGGAAAAGTTAGTCGAGGCCGGAACCCTGACATCCGCTCCGCTGCGTGATTTCGTCGCTGCCGTAAGCGTCGGCATCGTCGACGGCGAAATCCTCCTCGACCTCTGCTACGAAGAAGACTCCCGTGCCGACGTAGACATGAATTTCGTAATGACCGCCGGCCGCAAACTAGTCGAGGTCCAAGCCACAGCCGAGCACCAGGTCTTCGACGAACAACAACTATCAAAGATGATCGCGCTAGCAGGCCAAGGCGTCCAATCCCTAATCGCCAAACAACAAGCCATGTTAGGCACGTTAACGTTGCGCCAGTAAACACGTGGGGACAGCCGCCGCCATCACTCAACAGTGTGCCGAAAATGGATTAAATCTCATTCTCGAGGCACCGCCACGCCAGGGCAAGTCTGAGATTGAGCTGGTGCATTCCCCGGCGATCCATCTCACCAAGAACCCGAACTTCCGCTATCTGGCCATCACGCATAGCCAGGACTTGGCCAACAAGTTCGTGACGGCCGCAGGCAGGATTGTGGCAGAGGAGGGCTTCCGGCTCAAAACCGAAAAAGCCAACAGCTTCAAGATTGATGGCTCAGTCTCGATCGATGCCAGCTACCAGGGATTCGGAATCAAAGGCGCGGTCAGCGGACGCGGAGCGAACAGGATCATTCTGGATGACGTCTTGAAGTCTGGCACTGAGGCGATGAGCGAGAAAACTGGACTTTTTCAACAGCCACGCGATATTTCGCCAGTTGAGGGGCTACGCTTCCCGAAGCTCGTTTTCTTTAAGGGGGACGAAGCACCGGTTCTAGAGCAGCAGGCGACCACGTTATCCCCTCAGTCGCTGGTCCCGAGGTCCGCCTCAGCTTGTTCTATTGCTTTCTGGTCGGCCTCGCTAATCTTTTCATCACCAAGCAGAATGTCGACACTGTGAATAGTGCCCGTAAACTTGAACGGTACGTGGTAATCCTCGCTGACCGGGGTGCCCGTGTCTTCGCCGATGTCGAGGGTTTCATCGGCCGAAATGCGGAAAGGAATGGTCCGCGCGAACTTGGCATCAGCCGCTTTCTTTCCGTCGACACTGAGCGTTGCGAGGCCTCCTTTGCCAAGGCCGCCGCCGTCGTACTTGAAGTCAATCACGACCGTGTGTTTTCCAGCGGAAAGCTTGTCGGGGCCGGCGACAGTGTAGCGCTGGACGTCCACAAGGTTGTAATGGAAAACCGGCTTGCCATCCAGAAGGTAAAGCCCCCACCCATTGAATCGTCCGCCTTGCGTGATCAATACACCCTCCGCACCGCTGGCGGGAATTTCGACTTCGGCAGTGACGCGGAATGACTTGTTCAAAATACTTGGCGCCGTGCCTTCGGGAATGCGGGTCATACCGGGGTAGAAAGTGAATTTCGTGCGGCCTCGCGTGAGACTGGGGCGGTTGTCCACATTCATTCGCTCCAGTTTGCTGTTGTCCAGAGGCAAGACGTTATATTTCGCCGCCTCAACCCAAAACAAATCCTGCAATTCGCGAAGCCTCTTAGGTTGCTGGGCCGCCAAGTCATTGGCTTCGCTGAAGTCTTTTGTGACATCGTAGAGTTCCCATTTATAGTCAAGCACGTCGATGGTTTTGCCGCTGCCCCACGGCGGTAGCGGCGGAGTGGTGGCGGCGACCCATCCATCGTTATAGATAGCGCGGTTTGCGAACATCTCAAAATATTGCGTTCTATGAGTTGATGGCGCGCTTGCAGAATCGAACGTGTACACCATGCTCACGCCTTCAATCGGCTTTTGCGGCACTCCGTTGAGCACCGACGGAGCCTGAATTCCGACGGCCTCATAGATGGTGGGAGCAATATCGATCACGTGGTGAAATTGGGGGCGAATGCCACCCTTATCCTTGATGCGGGCAGGCCAGGAGATAACCATGCCGTTACGGGTACCGCCAAAATGCGAAGCGACTTGCTTGGTCCACTGAAATGGTGTGTCCATCGCGTGTGCCCAGCCAATCGGGTAGTGATTGAAAGTGGTCGGGCCGCCGAGTTCGTCCATCCGGGCCATTACCACTTTAAAGTCTTCCGGGGTAGCGTTGAAGAAAGACATTTCATTGAGCAGGCCTTGAGGCCCGCCCTCGGCGCTGGCTCCGTTGTCACCTTGAATGTAGATCACCAGGGTGTTGTCCAGTTCGCCCAACTCTTCGATCGCGTCGAGCACGCGACCGATCTCGTTATCGCAATTGTAGAGTGCTGCCGCATACACTTCCATCATGTGCGCCGCAACTTTCTTGTGGTCGGCATCAAGCGCATCCCACGCGGGGATGCCCGCGGAGCGCTCGGTCAACTTCGTGTCGGCAGGAATGATGCCCATAGCCTTTTGGCGGGCGATCGTTTCTTCGCGGACTTTGTCCCAACCTTGATCGAACTGTCCTTTGAACTTGGCGATTACATCTTTTGGCGCATGGTGTGGGGCGTGGGCCGTGCCCGGAGCGAAGTAGGTCAGCCAGGGCTTATCAGGCGCGACAGCGTGCAACATTTGAATGCGAGCGATGGCGTGGTCGGCCATGTCGTGGTCGAAGAAATAATCCTTCTGGTCATGGGGAGGCTCGATGGGCTTGATGTTTTCAAAGATCGCTGGCGCCCATTGGCTGGTGTCGCCGCCGATAAATCCGTAAAAGTATTCGAACCCCAGACCGGTCGGCCATAGATCAAAAGGCCCGGCTTGACTATTGTGCCAGTCGGGCACGTTGTGGTTCTTGCCGTACCAGGCGGTGTTATAGCCATTCTGCCTGAGCACTTCGGCGAAAGACCCAACGCTCTTCGACATTAGCGAGTTGTAGCCCGGGAATCCAGTGCCGCCTTCCATGATGATGCCGGTATTGGCAGAGTGGTGGTTGCGGCCTGTTAGTAGAGCGGCGCGGGTGGGCGAACACAGGGCGGTCGTGTGGAATTGCGTGTAGCGAAGGCCGTTCTTGGCCAAGCGATCGAATGTTGGAGTTGGAATAGGACCACCAAACGTGCTACTGGCGCCAAATCCAACGTCGTCCGTTAAGATCAGCAGGATGTTCGGTGCTCCTTTGGGAGCCGTGACTTCCTTCGGGAAGTCTTTTGTAGAGTCCTTGACGGTGAGACCGATGTGGCCTTTGAACGGGGGTTCAGGCCGCGGCAGAACTTCTTGTGCGCGCACAACGAGACTGCAGGTCACAACAAGAAGAGCAGCAGTGTACCAACCCGCGAATATCTTTTCAGCCAACGGTTTCATGAGTTTCCTCCCATAGTGGTATCGAACCAGTCGCATATGGTGTTTTGGCGACGCCTTTTGAATTGTTCTTGCAGTCTGGTTACTTCACCAACTCGACTTCACTGATGATTTGCGGTCGGATCGTTAGTGATCATCTTCACTTTCGGACAGGCTTTGCCTCAGTGTGGTGGCTGTGATGAGGACCAATGATGCAGCCGAGCAAGGACAGGACGTATCAGCTATCTTGCATGGATTTTGAACCCCGAATAAGTCATCCGACGCCCGCAAGTATGTTCGTGGTAAGGCTCCGCTGCTACTAGTAAATCTTATAGTTCGGTTGCTGCCTTGATTCCCCCTAACTGGGCGAATCTGCGCGAAGCCCGTCCCGGATCGAATCGCCGCGCGGACTGTCAACTGACGTAATCAACCATTACACTCTTGACCCATGGTTTGTTTTTTCCCCTAACCCGGTATGAGATGGAACTAGGGAACTAATTCCTCTCCTCTCTCTAACCCCCGCCCCCTAGACTCGAGCGTCGGCTAAGGTCTTGCTACTCATTCTGTTACTCAAACTGAGCCAAACTTAGCCACAAGAGCCACCTTATGACCCCAAGAACCGCCCAAACGAAAGGGGTTAACGACCGGCAAACCAGGGCAATCAGATTTCGAGACGTGAGCTCTCAAGTCCGCTGCCACGGGAAGGGTTCTCAAACAACCGAGCGGTGCGAAACCTCAGCCGCCAAACAGAATCTCCCAAAGCCGGAATTGGTAAGGGCACGGAATTGGTAAGGGCACGGCTTCACAGGCTGCGGAAAAACCGCGATTTTGGGTGGCGCAGCGCTCCCAGCGCTGCGATAACCGCACTGGAATGAATTAAGGGGGGGTAACCCCGGAGGCAGCAAAGATGTGTTTTTCCGCAGCCTCTTCAGCCGCACCGATCTAGCCAAGGAAAATGCGGGCTTCAGCCCCAGGAAAGGCGCTCACACTCCAATCGAATCAGCCACCCCAAGTCCTCTCAAGCTTTAGGGAGTGATTTTGTACACGACCCCACCATTATAAGCTCCGCCGGCGTTGGTGGTACCGTAGAGGTTACCGGTTTTGTCCAGGATCAAAGCTCCATAGGGAATCTTTCCGTCTTTGCCGGTGAAGCTATGAAGCACAGTTTCCTTTCCAGTTGAATTCAGTTTGTAAACGATTCCGAAGCTGAACGCTCCGCCCTCGCTAGTCACGCCGTACAGATTGCCCTTGGCGTCCCGCAGTAAACCCGAGACGAACGGAAGCTCGCCATCGGTCACCCCACCCGCAAAGCTGTGCAGCACAGTTTCGTTGCCATTCTTGTCGACCTTATAGACAGCCCCGAAGTTGGACGCCCCGCCGCCTTGCGTTGTGCCGTACAAATTCCCCATCGCATCTCGTATCAAACCCCCGGTAGGAAACGCCGCGTCTCCGCTCTGGGCGCCAAAGTTGTACAACACAGTCTCCACACCACTCGTATCCACCTTGAACAAGGTTCCATCAAACCAGGCGCCGCCACTATAGGTCGTGCCGTACAGATTACCCGCTGCATCCATCACCAATCCACCGTAGGACCCGGCGCCGTCCTTGCCATTGCCAGGATTAAAGCTGTACAGCAAGGTCTCGTTGCCGTTCTTGTCCACCTTGAATACGCTTCCGAAGCCAGACTCCCCGCCGCTGAACGTCGTACCGTACAGGTCACCCGCTGCATCCCGCAGCAAGCCTGCGTAAGGATTTGACCCATCCGGAGTTCCCCTAAAAGCGTGGAGCACGGTTTCCTTGCCCGCCTTGTCCACTTTGAAGAGGGTTCCGCAGCCGAATCCAGGGCATGCCACTCCGTAAAAACCTCCATCAGGAGTCGTACCATACAAGCTCCCCGCCGCGTCCCGCACTAAACCGGCGAATGGATATTCTCCGTCTCCGCCACTTCCGCTGAAGCTGTGCAGCACTGTCTCCTTACCCGCCGGACTAAGCTTGAACACCACGCCGGAAACGAATGCACCATCAGAGTTCGTCGTCCCGTACAGGTTGCCGTTTGGGTCCGAGACCAACCCCCCGTACGGACCGACCCCGTCCGCCCCAGCTCTGAACTGAAACAACAGCCGGTAAGTTTGTGCTTGCGCGGATGGGATGCCTGAAATCACGAGCACATGCAAAACCGCCAACTCGAGCGCAACAGTCGCCCACACACGTACCCCTGAGAGCAAATCTTGCAACCTGTTTTTCATAGGACTCCTCCGTGATTTTGGCCTGAATGGTTCTTGAAGGCCTTTTTCGGAGCGGATATCGAAGCGGTGAAAATTCTACGTTATCGGCGAGAATGTCAATGAAACTCCCGAACGGCCATGCATGGTTCCCTCACTTCGTTTCGGGATGACTCGGATTAGGACGGGACGGCCGGATAAGGATTTCTTGAGGTTTGGGTTTACAATTGGTTGCTCTAAGAATTCATCGAATCATGAGCCACCAAGGAGGAATCCTATGAAACTCGCTCCCGGAAAACTAGCTGGCCTCAAAAGAGTATCCACCGACCGCGGCGTCATCGCCGCTGCTGCCATGGACCAGCGCGGGTCTTTGCAGAAAGCTTTGGCCAAGGAAAAAGGTGGCGAAGTCAGCGACGCCTTGATGGAAGAATTCAAGTCGCTGGTCGCTGAAGTTCTCACTCCGCACGCCAGCGCGATCCTGCTTGATCCCGAGTGGGGCCTGCCCGCGGCCAAGCGCCGCGCCAAGAACGCCGGCCTGCTGCTGGCCTATGAAAAGACCGGATACGACAAGACTGGCCCCGGCCGCCTCGGCGACCTGCTCGATCATTGGTCGGCCCGCCGCCTGAAAGAAGTCGGAGCGGACTGCGTCAAAATTCTGCTTTATTACACGCCCTTCGATCCCAAGGACGTCAATGACAAAAAGCACGCGTGGGTCGAGCGCATCGGCGATGAATGCCGCGCCAACGACATCCCATTTTTTCTGGAATTCGTCGGCTACGAGGAAGGCGCGGACGAGAAGGGTTTCGAGTACGCCAAGAAAAAGCCGCAACTCGTAATCGAGAGCATGCGCGAGTTCACCAAAGATCGCTACGGCGTCGACGTGCTGAAGGTTGAAGTGCCGGTGAACATGAAGTTTGTCGAGGGCGCGAAAGCCTACGCCGGCCAGAAAGCCTACAGCAAGCAGGAGGCCGCGGACCTTTTCCTGAAAGCCGCAGCGGTGGTCAGCAAGCCGTTTATTTATCTGTCGGCGGGCGTAAGCAACGCAGAGTTCACGGAAGCCCTCGAACTCGCCGGAGAATCGGGAGTGAAGTTCAACGGAGTACTCTGCGGCCGCGCCACGTGGAAGGACGGCATCCCGATCTACGCCAAGCAAGGCGCGGAAGCCTTCCGCAAATGGCTTCAAACCGAGGGCGTGAAAAATATCAACAACGTGAACGACCGCCTGAAGGCCGCAACATCCTGGCACTCGATCTACAAGGTCGAACCGGCCATGGCCGGCGTCTAGCCTGTAGAGACGTAGCTTGCTACGTCTAGGTTGCCGACAAATTGTCATCCCGAGCGAAGCGAGGGATCTGGGTTCTTCGCGCGACCAAACCCAGATTCCTCGTTGCCTTCGCTCCTCGGAATGACAAAGTGAGGAGGAAAAGAGATCGTGGTTCCCTCCATTCTCCGCTTGCTCCCTCTGCTGCTGCTGACCGCGTCTCTCCCACTGCCCAACCTGATGGTCCCAAACTTCCCTGCCCTTACGATCAAAACTCGCCGCACTGACGGAAATCAGTATTCTACCGAAGAGACGCTTTACCTCAAAGGAGCCCGGCAACGCAGTGAATACGTTATACAGAACGCGGGAAGCAGCGTCGATCGCGTGACCATTACTCAGTGCGACGAAAGGCTCCGCCTCAACCTGAATAACCAGCAGAAGACGTACACCTCTTTTCCGATTGAGGATTGGACAACGCAGGCGAAACGAGCTCGTCCCACTTCGCAACAGAAAATGACCGGCTCTGACGTCACCGTCACCATCGATTCCCTCGACACCGGCGAGCGCCGAAAATTGGGAAGGCACGAAATCTGCCACGTGAAGACGCTCACCAAGGTCGAGCCCGGTGCCGGAGCCGTGATGCAGCCCAGCATCACCGAAGTCGACGGCTGGTATATCGACTTGCCCGGATTGAGCTGCCGGGAATCCCGAGGTGTTGGGTTCGGATATGTTGCTGCAACCTCGGGCAAGCGGGACCGCATACAGATCAGGCGACTGGGCACAGCGTCCCGTGGATACCCTGTTGAAGAGACCAGCCGGCAGACCGAAGCCGGTCGGACCACAATTTCCAAAGTTGAATTGCTTGAGTTCTCCGAGGCTCCTCTCGATGCGTCTCTGTTTGACGTGCCGGCAGAGTACAGCCCCGCGCTACCCACAGCGCATGGGGGTTTCGATATGACAAAGCCTGACACGCTTGGCAATCGCTTGCAATCGTATTGGGCGGAGCTGACGACGTCGGTGCAGCGCTGGTTTCGGTGACGCGCTACTCCAAGAAAAATCATGGATGATGGCAAGACCGCTCTCATCACCCGCGCTTCCGGCCGCATTGGCGGAACCGGCGTGGCAGATACTAGTGATCTCCGGATTTCGCAATCGGTTGCTGGCGGAGTCCGTACGATTCAGTCCTCGAAGCTCGTGACCGCGATTTCGAGGAAGGTTCTCGACAAAGCCGAATAGCCCTCAGGAAAGTTCTTCAGTTTGTCCCTCATTGCTTTATACACATAAATGTGATATGTTTACACATCAAGAAATTAGTGGAGTCATGCGAACCAATATTGAAATCGACGACCGGTTGATGCGGCAAGCGATGCGATGCAGCGGCGCCCGCACTAAGAAAGCTGCCGTGGAGACTGCCTTACAATTACTGGTTAGAACCTATGCCCAAGGATCGATTGCTCGGCATCGCGGCAAGGTGCAATGGGAAGGCGACCTGAATCAATCGCGTCTGGGCCGGGTTGCGACCTAACGCAACCACTGAATGGTGATCGTCGATACAACGGTCTGGATCGATTACCTGCGGGGTACGGAAAATCCTGAGGCCAGTTGGCTCGTCTCGCGATTGCAACAGCAGTCGCTGGGGCTGACCGATCTGATCCTTTGCGAGGTGTTGCAGGGTATCCGCGACCCAAGAACCCTCGCGCAAGTTCGGGACGACCTGCTACAGTTTCACGTGTTTCACGCGGGCGGGACCGAATTAGCCATCGTAGCGGCCCAGAACTACCAGATCCTGCGAGCGCGCGGTCACACCGTTCGTAAGACGATCGATTGTCTGATTGCTACCTTTTGCCTGGAAGCGGGCCATGCACTGCTGCACCGTGACCGTGATTTTGATGTTTTCGAGAAGGAGTTGGGGCTGAGGGTTGTCCATGCCTGACACTGTCTACGTAATTGGGGCAGGCGCTTCTTACGGCGAATCTCTTGTGCCGCTTCCAACCTGCCTGCAGGCCATCCGGAACTGCACCCTCATCAGCCGCCTTTGACAAATGGTTTTTTCGCCGGAGGGCTGCTGCACGCGATTGCCTACGAGCAAGCAGAACAAGACTTTCCAGAAGCCATGCGATATGTTCGTCGCACAAGGCTTGTGGAAGATCGTTTTGGTGAAGGCAAGTGGCAAACGATAAACCTCGAGGAGGTTTTCACTGCACTCGAGGTCGAACCAGAGTTTCAAAACACGGAGCGCGATTTAGCAGCTCATCTACTTCTGGCCAGAAACGAACTTGTCCGTTACATCCGCCGAATCATCGGATTTTGCACGCAGGGAACATTGGGCAATTGTTACAAGGCGCTCGCCGAAACCATAAATCCCAACGATTCTGTCATTACGTTCAATTGGGATCTGTTGTTAGACCAAGAGTTTCTTGAACCCATCACTGGAATCCTAACAAAGCAATACTGCAAATTGTTTACGACCGCGCAATCTCCTGAAGGTATCCGTCGCCGCTTCGGTCCTGTCAAAGGCTTTTATCTCAAGTTGCACGGGTCTCTGAACTGGTTTCCGATGCGCGAATGGCAGGTGTCAATCAAACCAAGAAATTACTTTCGTGTCGGAGACGCAGAGCTGCTGATCCCTCGCCGAAGGCATCGGAGAGCCCCTTTGTTATAAGTGCGGCAGTGAGATGAATCCGATTATTGTTCCCCCGCTCTTGCGCAAACCAATTGTCGAGGATGCCGCCATTCGTTGCGCTTGGGGACTGGCACGAATGAAATTCGAATCCGCCTCGAGGGTCGTTGCAATTGGATCCTCCGCTGCGCGCCTACGGACTTTTACACCTCTTGGCTCCTGCGATCAACTGTCGGAACACGAGAAGGCGTCGAAGTCGTCGTCATGAACCCTAGCAACGGAGAGAACAGCTCGGACCATGAAGAATTCAAGAAGCGTATGAATTCGATCTTCTTGAGAGGCAATTCTGCTCCTTTCGGCCGCTGCCGAGCTTCGCTCGGCTGGACAGCCGAGGCGGCTGTCCCCAGGTGATTCTCGCTGAAAGCTGACGGCTGATTGTTGAGAGCTTCACTCCCACTCGATTGTGCCGGGGGGCTTCGACGTTATGTCGTAAACGACGCGGTTCACGCCTTTCACTTCGTTTACGATCCGGCTGGAGATTGTCTTCAGGACCTCGTGCGGGAGCGGGACCCAGTCGGCGGTCATGCCGTCTTCGGAGTGGACGGCGCGGATGGCACAGGTGTTGGCGTAGGTTCGCTGATCGCCCATCACTCCGACCGACATCACCGGTAGCAGCACGGCAAACGATTGCCAGATTTTTTGGTATAGCCCGGCTTGCTTGATTTCGCTGACGACGATGTCGTCGCACTCGCGCAGAATGTTCAGACGCTCCGGCGTGACTTCGCCGAGGATTCGCACCGCCAAGCCCGGTCCGGGGAATGGCTGGCGTTGAAGAATTTCTTCGGGCATGCCCAGGTCGCGGCCGATTTTGCGGACCTCGTCTTTGAACAACTCTTTCAGTGGCTCGATTAGTTTTAGCTTCATTTTTTCGGGCAGTCCGCCGACGTTGTGATGCGACTTGATGATCTGTGACGGGCCGCGCACCGATCTGGATTCGATCACGTCGGGATAGAGCGTGCCTTGCACCAGCCATTCGACTTTGCCTTCTTCCTGCTCGATGCGATGGGCTTGCTCGTCAAATACGGCGATGAATTCGTTGCCGATGATTTTGCGCTTCTTCTCAGGATCGGTTACGCCAGCCAGCTTGCTCAGGAATCGATCCGTCGCGTCGACCGCGACTACGTGCAGCCTGAGTTTGTCACGCAGGTTCTGCTGGACTTTTTCGAATTCGTTTTTGCGCAGCACTCCGTTGTTCACGAACACCGAAGTCAGCCGCGATCGACCTTTGCCATCGGGCAGAGCCCGGTCGACGAGTGTGGCAGCGACGGCAGAATCCACGCCTCCAGAGAGCGCGCAGATCGCCCGGCCAGTGCCAACCGTCTGCCGCACGTTGGCGATGGTCGCATCGATGAAGTGCTGCGGTGTCCATGTGGGTTTGGCGCCGCAGATCACGAGCGCGAAGTTGCGCAGGATGTCGGTGCCGGACTGCGTGTGACGTACCTCTGGATGAAACTGAACGGCCCACCATTTTCGCTCGGGATTCTCGATGGCGGCTACCGCGTTGGGCGAACTTGCGGTCAAGCGGAAACCTGCGGGCAAATCTACTGCTTCGTCGCCGTGCGACATCCAGACGGAAAGTTTTTTGGGTAAACCGTGAAATAGATGTGAGTCGTCTTTGATTTCGACGTTCGCGTGGCCGTATTCGCGTTTGTCCGCGGCGCGTACTTTGCCGCCGAGCACGTGCACCATGAGCTGCAAGCCGTAGCAGATGCCGAGCACTGGGACGCCGAGCTCAAAAACACCGCGGTCCGTGTTGGGAGCGTCCTGGTCGTAAACCGAGCAGGGACCTCCGGACAGGATGATGCCTAGAGGCGAATAGCTGCGGATCTCATCGAGGCTGGCGGTACATGGCAGCACGACGGAGAAGACGTTTTGTTCACGGATGCGGCGCGCAATCAGCTGGGAGTATTGCGCCCCAAAGTCGAGGACGACGATAGATTGGGTTTCCACGGACGAGTGTCTCAAATCGGGGAGTAAGTGTAAAGAGGATCGCTTCGGGCGGCTGGCTTCTGGCTTCCGGCTTCGGGCGGCTGGCTTCAACTGGTTTGCGGTTTGCGAAATGCGGACCTCAGAGGCTGAAGCCCTTTTTCCCCAGCTCGCTACGGCACGGCTGAAGCCGCGCCCTTGTCTAGGTGCTTGCTGGAACATCGCCGAGGATTAGTTCGGTTGCATCGACTGCCGGACTCGACTGAGTACCGGCATCGAAATACATGCCCCCGTGAGGTAACGGTGGCTGCGTCCTCTCAGCACTCACTGGCAATTCTGGCATTTCTACAATGGCCACGTATGCCGCCAAGCGACCCATGTACAAAAAATCTGTCACGGCGAAGTATAGAAGAGTTACGAGAAGCACGCCGCCCAGGACCACGCCCGCGGGCAGGACCGCGGCGAATCCTAAAGGAAAGGCGACCGCCGAGCTGGCGACGACGAATGCAGTGATGTGGGCCAGTCCGAACCACGTCCCCGCCGCGAAGATTGATGCCGAACGAGTCCGGCACAGATCGACTGCGGCTGCGATCGCGCCGATCGTGTCCTCGCCGTCCGCAACCACGAATATCGCTCCAAGCGACAGAAACCAGTTCAAGGTGGACCATGCGAGCCAGGCCAGCATGGTAACGGTCAGGGTAATCAGCAGAGCGCTGGCCGGCGCGGGATCGGTGGGCCGTGACGCAGCTTTGCCAAGAAGAACGGCGGCAAGGCAGGCGACGATGGCTGCGAGTGTCGTGCCGAGCCGGAAAAAGTTGAGCGTGAAGAGGGAATGAAATCTCCAAGGTGTTTCTCTGCGCGCCGACGTTGAGGCGTCGCCCTCAAGGAAATAGGTCAGCAGAGCCTTTATGGTCGCGGCACGCCCCAACGACGCGACTACGATCCACGCAAGTCCCAGAGTAAGTGCCAGCACTACGACAGTCTCGACGACGCGAAATGCACTGCCCCGAAAAATATGGACCACTGCGCGAGAGATCAGCACTGGCTGGCTGGTTCGCAGTAAAAGTAGATCGCCCTTGCTGACTGGCAACGTGTCCAGATACTCAAAGAAGGAAAACATCAGCAGGAGGCCAGCCGCAGCCCCGAAGCTCCAGCGCCAGGCAATCTCGGCCAGTCCAAACGATGGACGGCGAAGGATGGCGCGGAAACCTTCAAGGGTTGGCGAGCGAGGTTTCATGCAAGGTTAGGATAGCGCAATTGGATTTAGTTTGAGCAGGCAAGGAACCAGGGATAGAAATTCCCTGAAACCGTCTTGCCGAAGTGGTTTCGTAGAGATCCTTCGACTCCGTATCCGCTTCGCTTCGCGAAGCGGATACTGCGCTCAGGATGACATCACGAGGCAGGAAGCAGATACTCCGTTCAGGAGGACATCGCGTGGTAGAGGGTTCAGCGCACGACGATGTTGGCCAATTTGCCCGGCACTACAATCACCTTCACCACCTGCTTCCCGGCGATGGCTGTCTTGATCTTTTCGGCCGACAATGCGCGCTCGTGAATTAGTTCTTTCGATGAATCCACGGGGACCACGATGAGGCCGCGCAACTTTCCGTTCACCTGCACCGGGATTGCGATTTCCTCTTCCTTGGCCAATGCTGGGTCGTATTTCGGCCAGGGCGCGCGGAGCAGACTTCCCTTCTCGCCCAACATTTCCCACAACTCGAAGGCGAGGTGTGGAGCAAACGGTGCCAGCAGGAGCACTAAACTGCGCTGCGTGTCGAACAACAGTTGGGGTGGAACTGCCTTCGCGGGCGAGGGCGCCCGCGCCACACGTTCTTCGACGGCATAAAGCTCGTTCACCAGTTCCATGATTGCCGCGATCGAAGTGTTAAAGTGCCAGCGTCCCTGGAAATCGTCGCTGACGCGCTTGATGGTCTGCTGTAGCTTGCGCTGAATTTTGCGTGCCTCAGGTGACAATTCGGCGGGAACGGGCTGGCGCCAATCCGGATGGTTCGGCTGAGCATTTCTTGCGACGAAGCGGTAAATCCGCGCCAAAGTACGTCGGATGCCTTCCACTCCTTCATCCAGCCAGTCGAGTTCGCGATCCGGAGATGTCGCGAAGAGCGTGTACATGCGAGCGCTATCTGCGCCGTATCGAGCGATCATCTCATCCGGAGAAACTATGTTGCCCAGGCTCTTGGACATTTTCGCTCCGCCTTTAATGATCATGCCCTGGGAAAACAAGCGCTCGACAGGTTCGTCGTTTTTTACCAATCCCATGTCGCGCATGAACTTGGTCCAGAAGCGCGAGTAGATGAGATGGAGAATGGCATGCTCGATCCCGCCGATGTACTGATCGATCGGGAACCAGTACGCCACGGTCTTGGAATCGAAAGGTGCTCGGTCGTTGTGCGCGTCGGTGTAGCGATAGAAGTACCAGGACGAATCCACGAAAGTGTCCATGGTGTCGGTCTCGCGCCGGGCCGGGCCGCCGCATTTCGGACAGATCGCATTTACGAATTCTGGCACCCGGCTCAGCGGTGAGCCGCCGGTCAAGGTTATGTCCACATTCTCAGGCAAGATGACCGGGAGGTCTTTTTCCGGGACGGGCACGATCCCGTCTTTCTCGCAGTAAAGCATTGGGATCGGAGTGCCCCAATAGCGCTGGCGCGAGATGCCCCAGTCTTTCAATCGATAGGTGATGGTGGCTTTTCCGAAACCGTTCTTCTCCGCATACGCGGACATCTCCCTGATTGCCGCTTCGCAGTCGAGACCGGTAAATGTGCCTGAATTTACCAGTGTGCCGTTCATGGTGGTGAACGGAAGCGTCGGTTCGACACTGGTTTCTTCGGGATCGACGGATCGAGGCACGATCACGATCCGGATCTTGAGGTTGTACTTCCTGGCGAATTCGAAGTCTCGTTCATCATGCGCCGGCACGCTCATAATCGCGCCCGTGCCGTAGTCCATGAGGATGTAATTCGCCACCCAAATCGGAATGCGTTCTCCGTTGAAGGGGTTGACGGCGAAGTGGTGAGTATTGACGCCGTGCTTTTCAATGGCGCCAATGTCGCCCACTTCTTTGGCCTTACGCTGCTCCGCAATCAACTGATCGACCTGCGCGCGCAATGGGTCGTTGTTCCTGGTGAGGCGAGCCACCAGCGGGTGCTGCGGCGCGAGTTGCACGGACGTTGCCCCGTAGATGGTGTCGATGCGCGTGGTGAAAACGGGGATTGTCGATTCGGGTGAATCGGTCGCGGCGTCGAGCTTGAAATCTACCAGCGTACCCTCACTGCGGCCGATCCAGTTGCGCTGCATGATGCGCACTTTCTCGGGCCACTCCCCGAGTTTGTCGAGGTCGCGGAGCAATTCCTCGGCATATTGCGTGATGCGCAGGAACCACTGCTCGAGTTCGCGCTGCTCCACCAATGTGTCTTCGTGCCGCCAGCAGCAGCCGTTCACGACCTGCTCATTGGCGAGGACCGTGGCGCACTTCGGACACCAGTTCACCTTGCTTTTCTTGCGATAGGCCATGCCCTTTTCGTAGAGCTTCAGGAAGAACCACTGGTTCCATCTGTAATATTCGGGCAGACACGTTGTCACTTCGCGCGACCAATCGTAGGCAAAACCCAGGCTTTTCATCTGCGCCTTCATGTTCGCGATGTTCCGCAGCGTCCACTCCCGCGGGGGAGTGTTGTTGGCGATGGCCGCATTTTCCGCGGGGAGACCAAACGAATCCCATCCCATGGGATGAAGCACGTTGTAACCATTCATCCACATGAAGCGGGCGAGGGCGTCGCCGATGGCATAGTTGCGCACGTGTCCCATGTGCAGCACGCCCGAGGGATAGGGCAACATTTCGAGCACGTAATACTTTGGCTTGGTGGAGTTGGGCTCGGCGGCGTAGAGAGATGCGTCCTGCTGCCAGCGCTCAAACCATTTGGCCTCGATGCGCTGAGCATCGTAGCGATCGTCACCGCGATGGTCTGAGGCGCGATCGTCGCGAGTGATAGACGTGCTTTCTTTCTGCGCCATAGAAGGAGAAATTGAGTACTGGATAAACTTCATATTTTACAACGAAGAGCGGTTGCGGCGTGGGCGCTCATGCGACCGAGAGTCAGCGGTACCCATCCTTGCGGTGTCCAACTTCCAAAACCAAACAGTTTGATTTTTTCGTCCTGGATATCGCAAATTAAACGGTAGTCGCCAACGCGGTACACCAAAGCCCCTGTTTGTCGCTATGAAGAGGCTTACCCCACTTCCGTGGATTCTCAGCGGATTTGAGCCGCTCACGCAGAAAACGAACGATGGACTTTTGGGCTGGACCGTCGAGCTTTTTGATCTGCCGTTCAGCGGTCCGGGCAATCTCAATCGTCCAGACCAAGCCTGCGCTCCACCTCTTCGAGTGTGATGGTGGGTTCGCGGCGCTCCACCGCGGCAATTCCCTTCAGGTAATCTTCGCGGTCTTCCAGGTATTGCCGAATGGCCTGACGAGCGTAGTAGCTCTTGCTTCGGCCCGTCTCTTTGGCGAGAGAGTCGAGCTTTTCTTCGAGTTCGGGTTCGAGGCAGATGCCTAGCATGTTAAACATGTTGAACATGGCAGATTTTGGGGCGGTTGCACCAGCCATTTCTGAATGCCGAGCTTCGCTCCGCCGGACAGCCGGCGGCGGCTGCCCCCACGTGATTCATCTCGCTACTAGCTTCTTCAGCGCTGCGATGTTCCTCTTGTCATCTCCGGGCTTGTCGATTGGGGTTTCGGCAATGAAGGCGGCGTGGGACAGGCGAGGGTCATTCAGCAGACGGCGAAACGGTTCGAGGCCAATGCTTCCCTTCCCGACGTGCTCGTGGCGGTCCAGCTTTGATCCGCGGGCGCCTTTGGCGTCGTTGCAATGCCACACTCGCACGTTCTTGAGCCCCACGGTCTGGTCCAGCCGTGCCAAGGTGTCGCGCATTCCGGGCTCGCTCACGATGTCATATCCTGCGACATGGGTGTGACACGTATCGATGCAGGCAGCGATGGGAATCAGGTCGCGAAGTCGCTCCAGCACTTCAGCGACTTGTTCGAAGCTTCCGCCCAGGGAATATTCCGCGCCGGCGGTGTTTTCGATCAGGATTGTGAGATTGCTTTTGGCGAGATCAAGGCCTTGCGTGGCGGCCGCGATTGCCGCGGAGGTCTGGATCAGGCCTGCTTCGCGATCGGCGCCACGGAATGAGCCCGGGTGCAGGACCAGAAAATCAGCACATAAAGCCAGGGCACGTTCCACCTCGCCACGGAAGGCGGCGATTGACTTCTCCAGGAACAAGGGCGTCGTGCTGGCCAGATTCACCAGATAGTTCACGTGGATCGCCATGGGCTTGAGCTCATATTTCTCGCGCAGGCGCGTCATCTCATCACATTGCGGACGGCTCAGTACATACGGCGCCCATTGCCGCGGGCTGGAGGAAAAAATCTGGAAGGCATTGCAGCCCAGCCGATAGGCGCGTTCGGCCGCATTCTGGACCCCGCCGGCAGTCGAGGTATGAATGCCAATTCGTCGCGAGGTGAAACGAGGCGGGCGCTTCGGCACCGACAGTTTGAGAATGTCCTGCTCGCGGGCAATGGAATGGGCCATGGAGGAAGTATAGCGAGCCGTCGAGATCGGACGCCGGTCGTCTCACCGCCAGCAGCCCAGGTTTGCGATGTATGCGCCTTCGACGATAGACTTGAATTTCTCGAGGTGGGGTCATGTTAGTAGTCATGCAGGCGCACGCTACTGAAGCGCAGGTGTGCGCCGTCTGCCAAAAAATCGAAGCGCTCGGCTACCGCGCCCACTCCATTCCAGGGGCGGAGCGGACTGCGATCGGCATTACCGGAAATAAGGGTGAGGTCGAGCCCGGCACGCTGGAAGAAATGTCGGGCGTGCAGGAAGTGATCCGCGTTACCAAGCCTTACAAGCTGGTCAGCCGCGACTTCAAGGAAGCGAACACCGTCGTCCGTTTTGCTGGCAGCGATGCCACGATTGGAGGCCCGGGACTGGCGATTATCGCGGGGCCTTGCGCGATTGAGAGCCGGGAGCAGGCGTTTGCTGTGGCTGAGCAAGTCCAGCGTGCGGGGGCGCAGTTCTTTCGCGGTGGAGCTTACAAGCCGCGAACTTCTCCGTATTCTTTTCAGGGTCTGGGCGAAGAGGGCTTGCGGATCATGGCCGAGGTTCGTGAGAATTTTGGCCTGCGGACAATTACGGAGGCCATCGACCATGAATCGCTCGACCTGGTTGAGCAGTACGCCGACATCATTCAAATCGGCGCCCGCAATATGCAGAACTACTCTCTGCTCCGGCGTGCCGGCCGCTCGAAGCGCCCGGTAATGGTGAAGCGCGGCATGTCCGCCACGCTGGAAGAATTTCTGATGGCCGCCGAGTATGTGATGAGCGAAGGCAACTACAACGTGATTCTGTGCGAGCGCGGAATACGCACTTTCGCCGACCACACTCGCAACACGCTCGACCTGAGCGTAGTTCCGGCTGTGCAGCGGCTCAGCCACTTGCCGATTATTGTTGATCCGAGTCAAGGCACAGGCAAGCGAAACAAAGTCACTCCGCTTTCGCGGGCCGCGATTGCCGTGGGTGCGGATGGGTTGATCGTCGAAGTTCATCATCAGCCAGACCTGGCGCTGTCGGACGGCATGCAGTCGCTGTATCCGGAGCAGTTCGATGAGTTGATGGCACAGGTGCGGCAGATCGCGCCCGTAGTGGGGAGAACGGTACCGGCGATTCCGGCTCGTCCGAACGCGCTTTCATCAGTGTCCACGGAAGCCTCTATTGCTCCACTCACTTGAGAAAGCTCCTTTTCATCGTAGTCCTCTCTCCCATTGCCATCGCCATGGGTTGGTGGTATTTCCACGAGCGGCAGCTCACCGATTACGGTCCGGCTTACCACGAGTACGCCTACGTTACCAATGGAAAGAGCAACACGGTTAGCGTTATTGACCTCCGCACGTTCCAGCTTGCCAAGACCATCAAGGTTGGAAGTGAACCTACTGGAATTGCGGCGAACAGCAGGAAGAACGAGGTTTACGCCGTGAACACGGGATCGAGCAACATCAGCATAATTGACGCGGAGCGCAACGCTGTGGTGGCGACCATCGGCGTTCATGGCAAACCTTACTTCATTGATGTTTCTACGGATGGGAAGCGGGGATATGTCGCCAACTCAGGCTCGGCGAATGTTTCGGTGATTGATCTCGACAAGCGAGTTGTAGTCGGTAATGTTCGCGTGGGAGCTTCGCCGGGGCTGGCCAGAGTTTCGCCGAATGGCGAAATTGTGGTGGTCAGCAACCGCGGCGACAACACCGTTTCGCTGATTGATGCTCAGCGTCTTACGGTTCGCAGCACGATTCCGGCATGCCAGCAGCCGGAAGATATTGCCATCCTTCCGGATAGCAGCAAAGCATTTGTCGCATGCGTGGCGTCGGGGCAAGTCGCATCGATTGATTTCAAAAGTGACAAACTGCTGGCCCTGCTGGACGTGGGGAAAACTCCCGTGTATCTGGCTCTCAAACCGGACGGCGGTGAGCTGATGGTGACTAACTTCGATTCGGATAATATTTCGATCATCGAGACTACGACCAACGAGGTTGGTGGAAGCTATCTGATCGGCACCCACCCCGCGCGTGGGATTGTTACTGCAGATAACTCCCGTTTGTACGTCAGCAATTTTGGATCGAATACCGTAGCAGTTTATGACATTGATATTGGAAAAATGATTGCCACGCTGCCGGTCGGTAGCCATCCGGATGGGCTGGCGCTGGCGCAGAGCCAGAACTATTTGTTGGTTCTGAATTCGGGTTCAGGAGATGTCACGGTTATCCAGAAGCGTACTCCCAATAAGAAATTCGAGCCGGGGGAGTATTCCTTGCTGACCATGATTCCGGTTGGGGTTCAGCCCAACAACATCGTGGTGAAGTCATTCGTGCTGACTAAACCCGAAAAACAAGAAAACCATTAACCACAAAGGACACGAAGGAGGAATCTCGGACCGGAACTTCCTTCGTGCACCTTTGTGTCCTTTGTGGTGGGTTGACGCTACGCGTTCGCGCCGCAGCACTTCTTGTACTTCTTCCCCGAGCCGCAGGGACAGGGATCGTTGCGTCCGATCTTGGCGGTGCCGCGTACGACTTGCTGCACTGTCTGGAGATCGCCAGAACCGGCCATGCGAGCCTGCTCCAGTTCGCGGCGTTTCTTGCGCTGGAACGCTTCTTCGATTTCGTCGACGGAAGTAGCTACCTGCCGCGGTGGCTTCCGGCCATTGCCATCGCCACCCATTCGCGGAACTGGCACAGCGGCTTCCGGACCTGCGCCGGGAACACTTCCATCCGCAGGTCGAGGGGCTCCGCCCTCGGTAGGCCGCTCCAAAATCTGCATCAGGTAGAGATAACGGACCGTCTCCTCCTGGGAGCGCTGCATCATGGCCTCGAACATGTCAAAGGACTCGCGCTTGTACTCGACCAGCGGGTCGTGCTGGCCGTAGCCGCGGAGGCCGATGCCCTCTTTCAAATGATCCATGTCGCGAAGGTGGTCTTTCCATTGCGAGTCGAGCACGCTTAACATGATCATGCGCTCGTGATAGCGCATGGCGTCGGGGCCAATCAGTTTTTCCTTGGCATCGTAACGGCCTTTGAGCTTGTCGAAGATCGCATCGCCCAGTTCCTGGCGGTTCAGGGTCTCCGGTTTGATGCCTTCCGCTAAAATATCCACGCCGAAGCGGGTGAAAATGGCGTCCTTCAGGCCCTTGAGATCCCAGTCAGCGGCATGAACTTTAACCGCGCAGAACTGATCCATCAAGTCACTGAGGATGCCGGAGACGTAATCCTCAAGGATCAATTCTTTCTGATCGACACCCTCCAGCAACTGATGACGCAAGCCGTACACCGCCTCGCGCTGCTTATTCATTACATCGTCGTATTCGAGGAGATGTTTGCGGGCTTCGAAGTTTTGCGCTTCGACGGCCTTCTGCGCACCTTCGATGCGGCGGGAAATCATCCTTGATTCGATCGGGACTCCCTCTTCCATACCCAAGCGCTGAAGCAGGTTCGAGACCCACTCCTTGGCGAAGATGCGCATCAGGTCGTCTTCGAGCGAAAGGTAAAAACGAGACGAACCGGGATCGCCTTGTCGTCCAGCGCGGCCGCGAAGCTGGTTATCGATCCTGCGAGCTTCGTGACGCTCAGTGCCGAAGATGTGCAGCCCTCCAGCAGCGATGACTTCTTCGTGCTCCTTGTCGGTCTGCGCTTTGTGGCGATTGAAAATCTCCGTCCACTGGTCCGTAGGAACCACGTATTCGTTGCCGGCGTAGTACCAGACGGTGTTCTTGGTGTCGTCAACAACGGCTTGGACTTTGCCTTGTGCGGCACGCAGCGGCTGTGCGATTCCCTTCTTCACACATTCCTGCTTGGCCATGAACTCAGGGTTCCCGCCGAGCAGAATGTCGGTACCGCGGCCTGCCATATTTGTGGCGATCGTGACCATGCCTTTGCTGCCGGCCTGAGCAACGATTTCAGCTTCCTTCTCGTGCTGCTTGGCGTTCAACACCCAATGCTTCACACCTTTCTTTTTCAGGAGATCGGAAAGACGCTCTGACTTTTCAATCGACGTTGTGCCGACCAGCACCGGCTGGTCGGTGGCGTGCAATCTCTGGATTTCATCGGCTGCGGCGAAATATTTCTCTTTTTCGGTGCGGTAAACAACATCCGGATTCTCCAGCCGCAGCAGGGGCTTGTTGGTGGGGATCACCATGACTTCCAGCCGGTAGATCTTGTCGAACTCGGGCGCTTCAGTTTCCGCCGTTCCGGTCATGCCGGCCAGCTTCTTGTACATGCGGAAATAGTTCTGGAACGTGATGGTAGCGAGCGTCTGGTTCTCGCGTTCGATCTTAACGTTTTCCTTGGCTTCAACCGATTGATGCAGGCCATCAGACCAGCGGCGTCCAGGCATCAGGCGGCCCGTGAACTCATCGACGATGATGACTTCGCCATCTTTCACCACGTATTCAACATCGCGGTGATAGAGAGCATGGGCCTTTACGGCGGTCTCGACGTGATGCTTCAGGTCCCAATTCTCCGGGTCGGCAATATTGCCGATGCCGAGCAACTCCTCGACTTTTTCCCAGCCCACGTCGGTAACCGTAATGTTCCTGTGTTTTTCGTCCACAACGTAATCGCCGGTGTACTGCTTGGGCTCACCGGGAGCAACGTCAATCTCCTCGCCTTTTTCGAGCTTGGGAATGATGCGATTTACCCTAGCGTACTTGTCGGTGGACTCTTCGCTGGCACCCGAAATAATCAGCGGGGTACGGGCTTCGTCAATCAGGATGGAATCGACTTCGTCGACGATGGAGAAATTGTGGCCACGCTGCACGCAATCCTGCAAGTCGAACTTCATATTGTCGCGCAAATAGTCGAAACCGAACTCGTTGTTGGTGCCGTAAGTGACGTCGGCGGCGTAGGCTTCGCGACGCTGCTGGTCATCGAGGTCGTGGACAATGACGCCCACGCTGAGGCCGAGGAAACTGTACAACTTGCCCATCCACTCGGAGTCGCGCTTGGCCAGATAGTCGTTCACCGTGACTACGTGGACACCGCGTCCGCTCAGGGCATTTAGATAAACCGGCAAAGTGGCGACCAAGGTTTTTCCTTCGCCGGTCTTCATTTCTGCGATCTTGCCCTGGTGAAGAACCATGCCGCCGATCAATTGCACATCGAAGTGGCGCATGTTCAGGACGCGACGGCCACCTTCACGTACCACGGCGAAGGCTTCGACTAGAAGCTCATCGAGGATCTCGTTCAGCAGCTTCGTCCGTGCGGTATCGAGTTCTTTCCGGCGATCTTGGTCTGCATCAGGCTGGTCTGGAATACTGGCCAGGCGTTCCTGTATCCGCTGGCGGAATTCGTCCGTCTTGGCGCGCAGTTGTTCATCCGTGAGCTTCTGCATGGCAGGCTCAAGCGCGTTGACGGCCTCGACGCGAGGCATCAGGCGCTTGATCTCGCGCTCGTTCTTGGTCCCGAAAACTTTGGCTACCAGAGCATTAATCAAAATGAGAATCCTTGGAGGGCACTACACCCGCTATCCCACAAGCCTACTATAGAAGGTTAGTATATTAGATGCGTGCCTGGCGCGTAAGTCGCGAGCGAGGCTTCTCAAGCACACTTTCCAAAAAGAGTCGCTTAGAATCACCGAGGACAAAGAAAGCAGGATTTGAGGCCGATTCTCGGCGGGCTCTCCGGCCACAACGCTGAAGCGTGTTTTCAGGTATATTTTCCCGCTGGCCCATGCCGACCTTCTACGAACTCTTCCGCGAGTGCGCCACGCGCTGGCCTGACAACGTCGCGCTGGAAATTCAGCGCCGTGACCGCGTGGAAAGCAACACTTACGATGAAGCGCGGCGCATGGCGGAGAGCATTGGCCGCTGGCTGACGGAGAGCGGGTTTCAACGGGGCGCTCGGATCGCGATTCTGGCTGATAATCATCCGCGTTGGATCACTGCGTACCTTGGCATCATCGCTGCCGGTTGCGCCGCGGTTCCTCTGGACACGGCGTTTCAAGCGGATCAGGTTGCGAAGTTGCTCAAGGACAGCGGTAGTGCTCTGCTGTTTTGTGACGAGAAGCATCGGGCGACCGCCGAGCAGGCCGTCCGTGAATTTGAAGTCAGTATTGTTCTCCTCGATTCGCCAGAAGCGGACAAGAGTGTCCGCCCTGCCAAGCTTCGCTCGGGTGGACAGCCAGGGGCGGCTGTCCCCACGCGAGCTAATCTAAAGAACATCTTTGCGGCAGGGCCAGGAAACTTTGTTCCTGTCCTCTCTAGAGGCGACGATCTTGCTTCCCTGCTCTACACCTCTGGCACTACCGCGGATCCCAAAGGGGTGATGCTGACGCACTCGAACCTCATGGGCGAAGTGCGGGCCGTATTCGGCTGGGCGCAGCTTGCTTCTGAGGACGCGCTGCTAGGTGTGCTTCCGCTTTTTCACGTGCTGTCGCAAATGGCGAACCTGCTGTTGCCACTGGTGAAAGGCTCTCGTGTCGTTTATCTCGAAACTCTGAATACGACGGAGCTACTTCGTGCGCTGGCAGAGCGGGAAATCACAGCGTTCGCGGTGGTGCCGCAGTTCTTTTACTTAATCCATGAACGCATTTTCAAGGAAGTGGCGCAACGCGGAAGACTCGCGAGTTGGTCCGTGCGAACCATGATGGCAGCCACTCGCTTCAGCCGAAGATTCGGATGGAATCCTGGGCCGATTCTCTTTCCTAGAATCCACAATACTTTCGGGCGCAACATGCGCTATCTGGTGACGGGCGGCTCACGCTTTGATCCCGAAATCGGACGCGATTTCCATGCGCTGGGAATTGACATCTTGCAGGCCTACGGCCTCACCGAAACCAGCGCCGCCGCTTTCGCCACTTCGCACGCGGACAACGTCATTGGCTCGGTGGGCAAACCGCTCGAGGGCGTGGAAGGAAAGATCATCGACCCACAACCGCAGGAAGACGGCCAAGCGGTTGGCGAAATCGCGATTCGTGGTGCCATCGTGATGAAAGGCTATTGGAACCGGCCTGACGCCACGGCCGCAGTCCTCAGGGAGGGCTGGCTGCACACGGGAGATCTCGGGTATTTCGACGCCCGTGGAAATCTGTTTATCACCGGACGCAAGAAGGAAGTCATTGTCCTCAGCAACGGGAAAAATATTTATCCGGAGGAAGTCGAAGCGCACTATCTGAAATCCCCTTACATTGGCGAAATTGCTGTGGTCGGCCTCGAAGGCCGCCCGGGGGAGGACCGGTTGCATGCCGTGGTGGTTCCGAATTTTGATGTGCTCAAACAGCGCAAGATCGTCAACGCAAGAGAGGTCATCCGCTTCGACATCGAAAACCTCGCGGCACAACTGCCTTCGACTAAGCGAATTGGAAGTTATGAAATCTGGCAGGACAGTTTGCCGCGGACGACCACCCGAAAGTTGAAGCGATTCGAGATCGAGAAGCGGGTGCGAGCAAATCGGGCGGAAGGCCGGGCGGGGGATGCGGAGGTTAGCTCAGAAAAACCCTTAAGCGCGGAAGACGGCGCGTGGCTGGAACAGCCCGAGGTGCAGCGCGCGCTCGAGATCATGCGGGAGGCGGCAAGAAACGGGCCTCAATCAATCCGACCCGGCGACAACCTCGAACTCGATCTCGGGTTGGATTCGATGCAACGGGTGGAGCTTCTCGTCGCCCTTGAGCAAGAGCTTGGCGGGAGCATGGAGGAATCGCGTCTGTCGGAAATTTACACAGTGCGCGAACTGGTGGATGCGGTGCGCGAGAGCGCAGCCAACGGTGTGCTTGGTGCGCCCCGCGAGCAGTTCGCCGGCTGGAAAGCGGTGCTCGAAGAAGAACCTGCAGACCCCGAGGTCCGACTTCTGCTCCAGCGGCAGCCTTTCAAGGAAACGTTCTGGTATGTGGTGAGCCGATTGATACAGATCATCGCTCTCGATCGTTTCCATTTACGGGTCGACGAACTGGAAAAACTTCCTGCCCACGGACCATTCATCATTTGCTCGAATCATCAAAGCTTTATCGATCCGATCATTCTTGGAGGTGTTCTGCCATGGGAGGTGTTTCGCGACAGCTTCGCGGTGGGGACCAGCGACATTTTCGCCAAAGGCTTGATGCGGACACTGGCGCGGTGGGCGCGCGTCGTCGTGGTGGATCCTGACGCGAACCTGATTCCCGCCATGCGCGCCGGAGCGTTCGGCCTGCGGAACGGCAGGGTGCTATTGCTTTACCCCGAAGGCGAGCGTTCGATTGATGGCCCGCCGAAGCCTTTCAAGAAAGGTGCGGCGATCCTTTCTATTCACATCCAGGCGCCAATTGTTCCGGTGGCGATTGAAGGTTTTCATGAAGCTTGGCCGCGCGGCAAGAAATTTCAGAAATTTGCCCCACTGCGGATAAGAATCGGTGATCCGATTTATCCACCGCCCGCAGCCGGGGCTTCGGAAAAAGCGTACGAAGCCCTCACAGCAGAGCTGCGGGAACGCGTTGTAAAGATGTGGGAGCAACTGCGCAAAGCGGGCTCGATAGAGACGTAGCTCTGCTACGCCTCCCGGTTACAGCTAGGCGGGGGAGACGTTGCTAGCAACGTCTCTACAGGTTACTTGGCTCGCGGATGCGTCTGGTCGTACACCTCCAGCACGTGCTTCATGGAAAGTTGCGTGTAGCGTTGGGTGGTTGAAAGTCGTTCGTGGCCGAGCATCTCCTGAATCGAGCGCAGGTCGGCACCTTCCTCGAGCATGTGCGTACCGAAGGCGTGACGCAGCGTGTGCGGATGCACATCCGGCGAGAGACCTTTTGCGACAGCGACCTTCTTAATGATTCGTCCGACGCTGCGTGTCGTGAGCCGTCCGCCGCGTTGATTAATCAGCAGCGCGGTCGTAATCTTCTTTCGTTCAGCCAACGTTTGCTGGCGTTGTGGCAAGTAGGCAGCGAGTGCTGCTTTCACTGAATCTCCGAAGGGGACGTATCGCTCTTTTTTGCCTTTGCCGCGAATGAGAATGGCCTCGGAGCTCAAGCGGATATCGTCGAGATTGATGCCGATCAATTCGGAATTGCGAATGCCACATCCATAAAGCAGTTCGAACATCATGCGATCACGCTCGGGAAACGATGCCACCTCGGGCATCTGCCCGTCGAGCACGGTGTTCATTTCTTCGATCGTGGGCACGCGAGGCAGCTTTTTCGGCAGCTTCGGTGTGGAAACCAACGCGGCAGGATTCTGTTCCACCACTCCCTCCTGCGCCAGCCAGCGGTAGAAAGAACGGACGGCAGCCAGGGCTCGCGCAACCGAGGTTTTCCCAAGCTGCTTTTGGTAAAGATGGGACAGAAATCCGCGGATCGTCAGGTGATCGATGCTTCGCCAGTCGCGTGCGCCCACGTATGCTGCAAAATTGTCCAAGTCGCCGGTATAGGCTTTGAGCGTGTGAACCGAGGCGTTGCGCTGGCGCAGTGAATGCAGGAACTTATCGATGGCCTTCTCGACGGGCGTCCGGCTCGATTTCTTATCCATGTCTTCCAGAACCATTCTCACCACTAGAGTCACCGAGACACAGAGGACGCAGAATTCTTCTCTGTGTCTCTGTGACTCGGTGGTGAAAAATCACGTACTACCTTGCCTTCGCTCTCGGATGATGTTTTTGATAAACGCTCTTCAGTCGATCGAGCGCCAGGTGCGTGTAGACCTGCGTGGTCGAAATATCAGCATGTCCCAGGATAGTCTGAACCGTGCGCAGGTCCGCGCCATTCTCCACCATATGTGTGGCGCAACTGTGGCGCAGCATGTGCGGACTGGCATTGCGTCCCATGCTCGAGGATGCAGCCCGAACCACTTGCCAGACGCGCTGGCGAGTCAACTTGCGCGCTCCGCGTCCGAGGAACAGAAGCGGCGAGTTGCGCTCTCTCGCCAACTTTGGCCGTGCATGCTTCATGTACTCGGCCAGGATTTCCTGGGCGGATTTTCCCAAAGGCACGATCCGTTCTTTATCGCCCTTGCCCCGCACCAGCACATATCCGAGATCCAGCTTCAGATCTTCAAGCTTGACTGCAACCAACTCCGAGACGCGGAGCGCTCCAGCATAGAAAACTTCGAGGATTGCACGATCACGCAGTGCGATCGCTTCGGCCGACTTGTGCGTGGACCCGGGCGGCGAGCCGCGCAAGATAACTTCCATCTCGTCGCGAGCCAGCGACTTGGGCAACACCTTCCACTGTTTCGGCGAGTCAATGTTCAGTGTGGGATCGTGCTCGATACGCTTGTCCAGCAGCAGATATCGATACAGATGGCGTAGCGCTGAGAGCTTTCTTCCTACCGATCTCCCGTCGACCGAGTTGGTGAATAGTTCCTGAATGAAATCGCGCACCTCGTTGCGACGAGCATTCAGCAGCGTGCGCTTTTGCTTCCCCAGGAATCCGGTGAATTGACCGACGTCGGTGGTGTAGGCAGCGATCGTAAGCGGCGCCAGTCCCTTTTCAACTTTCAGGTAGTCGAGAAAGCCGGAGACCACGCGCGAGTTCGCTTCTGACGGCACGGTGGAAGTATGCGTGTTATCAGACACTGCGGGAAGTAATGACTTCGGTGCGACGGAGACAACAGCATGTGCCGAGAACTATCACCATCGCGCAGTACTGCCGACCCCAAGCTCTGAGAGCGGACTGTAGAGTATCGTTCCATCCTCAGGGTAGCTTCGAATGTATCGCTCGCCTTCTGCGATGCTCCTTTCTATGTAGTCCATAAGATCTTCTCCCGGCCTCCTATCCGCATCCCAGTTATCGTACGTGGGTTCGGGTTTTCCATAGCAGAGACCGTCTGGCTGCGCTCCACTTGCGATCTTCAGCACATCCCCACCCAGAACAGCAACTTGACCTCCCCTCAGGCTTTCGAGCGCGTCAAGAATGTCTTTCCGCGTCAACGCAATACCCGCACAGCCGATTTCCCGCAGCGAGCGCCCTCTTTCTTTTTCAAGTCTGCGATATGCATCTGGAATAAGCATCAACGTCCTCGATGGTTCGAAGAATCTGTCGCAGATATCACGCCTTCGCTCGCTTGATGAACACTGCTAAGTCTGATTTGCTTCCTTCAACACTTCAACCGCATAAATCGCCCCCTCCGGCGTTTCCTCGTGCTTGAAATATGCGAACACGTTCCGGCCCTGTTCAAGGTGCTCTCGGATGCGGTCTACCATGGCGCGCCGTTCATCAGGGGTGTAAGTGGGTTTCCGATAGCGGTAATAGCAGAAGTCTGACGTCACTACGTCGGGTGTAGTCCGCTCCTCAGTCTCGGCCACGCACAGCGCGCGGTTCCCACCCTTGAGCAGGGCAAAAATTTCGTCCGTGAACCATGACGCATGCCGGAATTCGAAGGCGGAAGGAACCGCTCGTGGCAGAACGCTCAGAAATTCTCCCAGCAGCGTAGCGTCTGCTTTCATGTTCGGCGGCAGTTGAAATAACAGCGGCCCCAGCTTTTCCGCGCGTGCGATGGGCTCGATCGTGCTCAGAAAGCGCGGAATGAAGTCTTCGGTTTTCTTCAAGCGCTTGATATGCGTGATGACTTGGTGCGCCTTGATGCTGAGACGAAATTCGGCGGGGGTGGCCTCGATCCACTTCTGTGCGGTACTCTCCTTTAGAAGTTGGCGAAAGGTAAAGTTGACCTCGACTGCGTTTAGTTGCGTCGCATAGTATTGCAGGAATTTGGACTGGGCCAACTTGGCGGGATAAAAGTCGGGCTTCCAACTTGGATAAGCCCATCCCGATGTGCCGGCATACAGTTGTGCCATGGTTTCGCTCCGCCGACGCCGAAGTGCCAAGAACTCGAAAGATCAGCCGGATTATACCTTCCGGCCCTTCGGCTTCGAGACGGACCTCCGGCGGGCGGGTTTCGTGTTTTTCTTTTTTGCCTTCTTCGTACCGGGATCTTCTGCCTGGGCCGCCAGGTCTAGTCCCGGTTCCGCGGCCCGGGGCGCGGCTTCCGCGATCCCCGCCAGCTTTGGCAACTTCTGCTTAAGCTGGAGCACGGGCTCGAACAAATCTCCCATCTTTCCCACTCGGTCGAGGACCTGACCTGCTTCGAACACCAGCAGGGTCGCGTCTTTCTTCTTGAGGGCCTGCTCCACCTCGTCCCATTTCACCGGAGTGGAGACCGTGGGGCGTTCACGCGCCCGCAATGAATACACGCTGATTGTGGTCTTGTGCTCGTCGTTCTGGCTCCAGTCTACAAACACTTTGCCTACTCGCAACTGCTTTTTCATGTCAGAAACTACCAATTCCCTGTGCTCGTTCTCGAGCAAATGCGCGAGCGCGTGGGCAAAGGGCTTGGTGACCTCGTAACTGGTGGGCAAGTTCAACGGAACATAAATCTGCAGCCCTTTCGAACCGGATGTCTTAGGAAAGCTCTGCAACCCGAAGTGCTCGAAAATCTCCCGCAGCCATATGCCCACCTGGCAACACTGCATGATATTCGCGGGAGGGCCGGGATCGAGATCGAAGACCATACTGCGCGGCGAAGAAATATCTTTCGCCAGCGACAACGAGGGATGAAGTTCGATGGCAGCGAGATTCGCGATCCAGATGAGCGTGGGCAGATCATTCGCCAGAATGTAATTTACGTTGCGTTGGTTGCCTTCGCTCCAGATCGGCGCAGTCTTGACCCAGTCCGGACGATGTTTAGTCGCGTTCTTTTCGAAGAAGTATTCTTTGTCCACGCCTTCGGGATAGCGCTTCAGAGTGAGTGGACGTCCCGCAAGATGCGGCAGCAGGACCGGCGCGATGCGGGCGTAGTAATCGATCACCTGTCCCTTGGTGAACCCGGCTGCGGGGTAAAGAACCTTGTCCAGGTTGGTCAAACTCAGATGTTTGCCGTCGACCTCAACCACTTCCGGCTTGCTCAAGCGGCCTCCCAGGTTCCCGTGCATCATCTCTGATGCTGGATTGTAAACTCTCGGCTGATCCCGCGTTTGACAACTTCCCCTTCTGCCACGTAATTTCAAACTTCTGCCCTTCATTCGCGTCCAACCTCGTGGAGGTCCAATGAGCCGCAACCGCTCTTTCAAGTCGTTCGCCATTGTTCTGGTACTCGCCGCGGTAGCCACCGCACAGGATGTTGCTTCTTTCGAGAAGCGCACTACGGTCAAGAAATTGGACAATGGGTTGACTGTCGTGATCTGTGAGCGTCCAGAGGCACCGGTATTTTCCTTCTTCACCCACGTGGATGCCGGTTCGGTGCAAGACCCTCTCGGCCAGACCGGGTTGGCGCATATGTTTGAGCACATGGCTTTCAAGGGCACCGACAAGATCGGCACCAAGGATTACGCCGCCGAAAAAGTTGCTCTGGAGAAAGTGGAGCAGACTTACGCGGCGTACATCGCAGCGCGCGACAAGCCCGTCGGGCGGGACGAGAAGAAACTGAAGGACCTGGAAAAGGCCTGGAGAGATGCCGTCTCCGAAGCCGACAAATACGTGAAGCCCAACGAATTTCCCCAGATCGTGGAGATCAACGGCGGTGAGGATCTTAACGCCAACACGAGCGATGACGAGACCAACTACTTCTATTCGTTCCCCGAGAACCGGCTGGAGTTGTGGGCCTATCTGGAGTCGGAGCGCTTTCTGCATCCCGTTATGCGCGAGTTTTACAAGGAGCGGAACGTGGTGATCGAGGAGCGTCGCATGCGTGTTGACAGCAACCCCATCGGGCGGCTGCTCGAACAATTTACGACAGCGGCTTTTCAGGCTCATGAGTACCATCGACCGACGATCGGCTGGATGTCGGATCTAAATTCGTTTTCCGCCACGGATGCCAAGAAGTTTTTTGACGAGTACTACATTCCGTCCAACATGGTCGTAACCGTGGTGGGCGACGTAAAAGCATCGGAGACAATGCCGATCATTGAAAAATATTTCGGCCGCATCCCTTCGCGCCCCCAGCCAGACGAGCGCACGACTACCGAGCCGCCGCAAAATGCCGAGAGGCGCGTCGTGCTACAGGATATGTCGCAACCGTTGTACCTAGAGGGCTATCACCGGCCTGACTACCGCAGCCCGGATGACGCCGTGTACGACGCGATCGCCGACCTGATGTCGAGCGGACGCACCTCGCGGCTGTACCGCGCGTTGGTGCGGGACAAGAAAATCGCCGCTGATTCGGCGGGGTTCACCGGGCTGCCGGGCAACAAGTATCCACACCTTTTTGCTTTCTACGCTTTCCCACTTCCCGGCCACAAGCCAGAAGAAATGGCCGACGCCATCCACGTCGAGATCGAGAAGCTTAAGAACGAAGACATTAGTGATGAGGAATTGAAGATGATTAAGACGCGGGCTAAGGCCAATCTGATCCGCAGCCTGGGCAGCAACGAAGGGCTGGCCAATAATCTGGCTTTATACCAGGCCCGCTACGACGACTGGCGCGAACTCTTTCGCTCCGTCGACCGCATTGACAAGGTCACCAAAGCAGACATTCGCCGCGTGGCCAATCAAACTTTTGTTCCGACCAACCGTACAGTGGGAATTATCGAAACCAAGCCCGCTGCTCCGGCAGCAGATCAAAAAGGAGGAGCGCAATGAAAACTCATCTCCCGCGCATTCTCCTTTCGATTTTAGTTGTCGTTGGCGCGGCAGGTCCGCGGGCCACGGCGCAAGCCACCAGTTGGCAACAGATTCCGATTCCGCCTCTGCCCGCGTTTCATCCTCAGGAGCCGAAGCGCATCGAGCTGCCGAATGGCATGGTGATCTTTCTTCAGGAAGACCACGAACTCCCGATTATCGATGGTACGGCACGCATCCGCGGCGGCTCGCGTTCCGAGCCCGCGAGCAAAGTTGGAATGCTGGATATTTACGGCGAAGTCTGGCGCACTGGTGGAACCAAGACGCAAACCGGGGATCAACTCGACGATTACCTTGAGATTCGGGCCGCCAAAGTGGAAACCGGCAGCAATGCAGACTCGACTACGATTTCGTGGTCTTGCTTGAAGGGCGATTTCGACGATGTGTTCAAGGCGTTTAACGATGTGTTGCGCGAGCCGGAATTCCGCACCGAGAAGATCGATCTGGCAGAAAAAGAAATGGACGACGCCATCTCACGTCGCAATGACGATGTCAGCGCGATCGCGAGCCGTGAGTCAAGGAAATTGGCCTACGGCGCGAACAATCCGTATGCTCGCGAACCCGAATACGTTACGGTTGCCGCAGTCAGGCGGCAGGATCTGCTCGACTGGCATCACACCCACGTACATCCCAACAACATTATCTTGGGCATCGTCGGCGACTTTGATTCTGCCGCAATGGAAACCAAACTTCGCCAGGTCTACGGCGATTGGCCGAAGGGAGAGCCGGTAAAAGAGGAGAAAATCGAATTCCAGCCTGCTAAGCCCGGTTATTACCAGATTCCAAAAGAGGACGTGAACCAGAGTTCCATCAACATGACCGACCTGGGTATCCGGCGCGATAACCCGGACTACTACGCCACTCAGGTTTTTAATGAGGCCTTCGGCGGCGGCTTTTCTTCCCGTTTGTTCAAGAGCATCCGCACCGCGCAAGGGCTGGCATACGGCGTTGGCGGTGGGATAGGCTCGGCGTTTGACCATCCCGGGATTGTGCGCATTTCGATGAGTACCAAAAGCGCAAGCACAGTGGAATCCATTCAGGCGCTTTACAAAGAGATCGACAATCTGGAGAAGAATCCAATTTCAGACGAAGAGATCAAACGGGCCAAGGATTCCATCCTGAACTCGTTCGTTTTCAATTTTGACTCACCTGACAAAGTGCTCCGCGAACGCATGGCGTACGAGTTCTACGGATATCCTGCGGACTACCTGGAACGCTATCGCAGCGGCATCGAGAAAGTTGGGAAGGACGATGTGGCGCGTGCTGCAGCCAAGTACCTGCACAAAGAAAAACTCGCGGTTCTGGTCGTGGGCAATACGGCGGAGTTCGACAAGTCGCTGTCGACTCTCGGTCCAGTCACCAACGTAGACATTGCAATTCCGCCGCCTCCCGCCGAAAAAGGCGAGAAGGAAGAAGCTCCCGCCAAACCTGCTGCCTCGAATCCGGAAGGCAAGGCTTTAGCTGCAAAGGTGGCCCAAGCCATGGGCGGCCTGGACAAGGTCCAGTCCATAAAGTCATTGCGAGCAAATTTCACCGAAGGCGATCCCGGAGATCAGACACCCACGCCGATCGAGGTGACCATCGTATTCCCGGATCGAATGCATGTGAGCATTCCAACGCCGCACGGCAATCTGGCAATCGTTGTTTCCGCGCAGGCCGGGTTCATGTCCGCTGAAGGTCGAGGAACGCGCGACCTGCCTGCTTCGCAAAAGACTGAGAGCTTAACCCAGATTCATCATGACCCTATTTATCTCGCGCAACACGTGAATGATCCTACGATCACCTTCACCGCCGCAGGCATGGAAAAGATCGGCGACGTAGAGGCTGCGATCGTCGATGTTGGCGGCGCGGTGCCCTGGATCCGTTGGTATGTGGATCCCAAGAGTGGACAGATTCTGCGCGAGACCTACAAGGGAATGGGACAGTCCGGTCCATTTCAAGGCGAGACTGAGCTTAGCGACTGGAGAACCGCGGACGGTCTGACATTTCCCTACCTGCACCAGAACAAACAGGACGGCAAGGATTCGAGCACGGTAAAATACACGTCGATCCAGATCAACCCGACAATCGATCCCAAAATGTTCGAAAAACCATCGCCGGAGGCCAAGCCAGCCCAGTAGATCCTTGTTGACAGCGCCGATTTTAGAGTTTACGCTATGGCGAACAAAACACGAATATCGTCATGGCTTCTCTTCCCTTCCTTCCCGACTCTCAGCCCAGACTCGTAGGCATTGCTCGCCTGGCCTCGCAGGGAGAATCCATGCGTCAAGGGCACGACGTTGAATACTTCACACTTCCCGTCCGTTCTCTGCTCAACCGCTGCACCGGCGTGAGGATGCCCTTTACCTGGACAATCAATCCGTACCGCGGATGCGAGTTCGCCTGCAAATACTGTTATGCCCGCTACACGCACGAATTCATGGAATTGAGGGACGGCGTCGACTTCGAGCAGAAGATCTTCGTGAAGCAACATGCCGCGGACCTGCTCCGTCAGGAACTTCACCACGTTAAGCCGGGGGAAGAAATCGCGATCGGCACCGCGACCGACCCCTATCAACCAGCGGAGCGGCGCTTTGAGGTGACCCGCGCCATCCTTGAGGAGTTCGCACGGCATCGCGGATTCGAGATCGGCATCGTCACCAAGTCGAATCTAGTGTTGCGGGACACCGACATACTCCAACAGATTGCAAAAAACAATCGCCTACTTGTAAATATCACCATAACCACTCTGAAAGCGGACCTTGCTCGGATTCTGGAGCCGCGCGCGCCCCGTCCCGACCTACGTTTGGAGGCCATGCAGAAGCTGAACCAGGCAGGCGTCGCGGCCGGTGTGATCTGCGCTCCCGTACTCCCCGGCATCACCGATTCACCACGCGACCTGGAGGCTCTGGTTCGAGCCACGGCCAAAGCAGGCGGAAAATACGTCTCCGCCAATTCCCTGTTCCTGAAGCCCTGCTCGGCGGCTGTCTTTCTGCCGTTTCTGGAAAAGGAGTTCCCTCAGCTCGTTGAAAGCTACCGACAACGTTATAAGGAGCGCGCATTTCTCCCCGCGTCCTATCGTAAACCGCTTTCGCAGCTCATGAAACGACTGCGGCAAAAATACGCCATCCCCAGTGATTACGATCGCTACAGCCAGAGAACGCATCCCGTCTCAGAAGCCGAGCCGGGAACACAAATGAAACTGTTTTGACGACGCCTAGTTCGACAGGACTTCCTCTTCGAGCGCTTTCCCTCGCGAGCTTCTATAATGGCTGCTCCCTGAGAGCCGTATGAATCCTCCGCAAACCCAAGCCCCGCCCAGCCCGCCTTCGCCAGACGCAACCCGCAGGCCCGAGTTTGTTGTGCAGCTCGATCGATTCTGGCTTCGAGTCACCGAGGGACTTGAACTCGGTCAACTGTGGAAGCAATTTAGCGCGGATGCTCGTTCCAGCTACCGCCTCTATCACCGCGACTTTCAGGCCCGGGCACCACAAGACGCCAGCCGGCACCACTTCTGGCATACGGCGCAGGAGTTCATGTGGGCGATCCTTGAAAAGCTCACGCCAGCGCGACGAGTGCTGCTGCTGTTGGGCCTCCTGCTTCTGATATTTCCGGCGGGCGGTTTTAGTTATCACGGGAAGTCAGGAGAGGTCGAGATCGTCGAATTAGATCTGCGATTCTGGGGCGGGGCCCTGTTGTTCGTGCTGCTGATGCTCGAAATCGCGGATCGCGTGGTCATGAAACGTGACCTCGAAATCGCGCGCGATATTCAGAGATGGTTGTTGCCAGGGACGCCAACCCAAGTACGCGGGTTGAACATTGCTTTCATCACTCGTCCCGCGAATACTGTCGCCGGCGATTTCTATGACGTCTTTGCCCGGCCTGGAACGAATTCCTCCGAACCTCATTTCCTGCTGGCGATCGCCGACGTCGCGGGAAAGAGCATTCCAGCGGCACTGCTGATGGCCACCTTCCAGGCCAGCCTCAAAACGCTTTCGGAGACTTCCTGTTCTCTCGCCGACCTGGTTACCGGCATGAATCATTATGCTTGTACGAACAGCCAAAGCGGCCTGCGCTTCACCACCGCGTTTCTGGCGGAGTTCGATCCGGCTACCCGCGCCTTGACCTACATCAATGCCGGACACAACCCGCCGATCCTGCGACGCAACTCAGGCGCAATCGAACGTCTGTCGAATGGCGGACTGCCCTTGGGGATGTGGACGGATAAGAGTTATGAAACCGGCAACGTCATCCTGCAACCGGGCGATTGGCTGGTGATCTTCACCGACGGCGTAGCCGAAGCGGAGAATGGACTCAAGGAAGAATACGGCGAACAGCGAATGCTCAACGTTCTCCAGGCCGGCGCCGGAGCCACCCCGGATGAACTGCTTCGCCGCATGATGAGCGACCTCGAGGTCTTCGTTGGCCCCACTCCTCAGCACGATGACATAACCTGCATGCTGGTAAAGGCGGTGTAGTCGGTGTAGTCCGTGTGGCGCGGGCGCCCTCGCCCGCGAACGCAGGGAGGGCAACCGCTTCTTACAAGCACGAATCACCTGGGGCAACCAGGTCTGTGGCCCCGTTTGCAAAAGTAACATATGTGTTACCATAAGATATGCGTGAGGTCCGCGAGGACCTCGACCGAAATGGCCGCGGTCCTTACCCCGAATGGTTCTCCAACGTTAGAAGCGATGGCTCGGGAGTTCATGAGTGCAAAATCAAATTCGGCCCAGGTTGCCGGGGTACTTCGGTGAAAACGGCGAGAGCCTTGTTATCTTACTCGGCGGCGGAACGAAAAAGCGGCAGCCAAGGGACATCAACTACGCTATCGCGACGTGGCAGGACTACAAGATCAGAAAGAAGTAAGGAGAATCAGCAATGGCCCTGACCCGAGGCTTCAAAGATACAATTCGAGCGCGAGTCCGCCGTGATCCCGCTTTCCGCAAAGAACTCTTGCGCGAAGGCATTGAAAGCTTCCTCTCCGGAGACGTAGAAACTGGGAAAACCGTGCTCCGTGATTACATCAACGCCACGGTTGGCTTCGCCGAACTGGGTGAGATCACGCACCATTCACCCAAGAGCCTCATGCGGATGCTTGGCCCATCCGGAAACCCGCAGGCTAACAACCTGTTTGAAATCGTCGCCCACCTGCAAAAGAAGGAAAGGGTTCGTTTCAAGCTGTGCTCGGCGGCGGCCACCGCGCGCGGCTAGGCCTTTCCGCCTTTCATCGCTTCCGCGTACATCCTATGAAACGCGTGCACGCCCTTCTCCTGCTTCACGCTGTATCGCCCACGCTCGTAGCTGCGTGAATGCAGGTTCTTCTGTACCGTCTCGCAGATCGCAACATCCTCAAGCTGAATCTGATCGCTGAACTCGACCGCTTCCCTCGCGGCATTGCTATTGAGAGCTTCCTCGGGCAGGTACCATTCGAAAATCGCCCGGGAACAGTCGGTGCCGAGTGGCAGAACGATATTGAGCGAAACATTGTCGGGATAGCAGTTGAGCATCCAGTTGGGAAATATCCAGAAATAGTCTGTGGTCGGGTTTTCACGCACTTCCTGATAGCGGCGCGGAGTAGCGTCCCCGGGCTGTGCGCCCCGAATTGGACTGAACTGCCGCACGTGACGCGCGAAGGGTTCCACTGCATAGGCCGCATAGTCCAACTCCCGGTTCAATCCCGGATGCACGCTGGGCAAGTGATAGCCTTCAAGATAATTGTCAACGTAAGTCTTCCAGTTGCATTTCATTTCATACGTCCGGCGCTGGAAGAGTTTCATTCCGTCAAAATTGAAGCGTTCTACTTGCTTTGGAAGTATGCCCAGGGTCCTCACCAACGGCTCGGCGTTGGCATCCAGGTTGACGAAAATCAGGTTGAACCACTGCTCAACCCGCACCGGTGTCAACGCGAATCGGTCCGAACAGAAATCATGCTGGCCTTCGAACTCGGGAGCTCTGATCAGGGATCCATCCAGCCCGTAAGTCCAGCCGTGGTACCTGCAGCGGAAGAGCTTGCGCGAACCGCATCCTTCCGCGGGCGGCCCGGCACGATGGCGGCAAACATTGTAAAAACCGCGTAACTCGCCCCTGGAACCGCGCACCAGCAGCAGGGGTTCTGCATGAAGTTCGGTGGTAAAGAAATCGCCCGGCTTCGCCAGTTGGTGGCAATGCCCCACCACCTGCCAAGTTTTGCCGAAGATTTTCTCGTGCTCCGATCCAACTACAGAAGGATGGGTATAAAACGCAGCCGGAAGCGACCAGGCCCGCTCGATCTCCGGATCAATGCGCAGCGATTTAATAGAACCTGTCATGGGAGAAATTGTCACGGGCAAGCGGCATTTTAAATGGTGAGGTCACCAGGAAATGAGATCTGGTTGACGAAATTTGTCAATGGTCTCTCCTTTTGAGCTCTTTGCCTGCCTAGTGTCAACTCCCAAAGTACCATCGTCCCTTCCCAAGTACGACAGCCGTGAGACTTAGGAGATCCTTACTTCGAGTGCTGATGGCAGTCCGCGATGGCAACCGAATTGCCATCAGGATAGAGTCGAGTTCAAGAAACTCACCCTGTTTATGGAGACACTTGTGAAGAATACACGGAAAAATAAGGGCTTTTCACTGATTGAGTTGCTCATCGTAGTGGCGATTATTCTTATCATCGCCGCTATCGCCATTCCGAACCTGTTGCGGGCGCGTATTTCGGCCAATGAATCGTCTGCGGCCAGCTCGGTCCGTACCGTCAACACGGCTGAAGTTAGCTTTTATTCCACCTACCCGGCAAACGGCTACTCGACGGGCCCAGGTGGAGCAGGCCTGCTTGCGCTCGGCCCGGGAGTCATAACCGGTTGTCCGGCTGCTGGCCCGCTGGTCACTGCGGCCTGCTTGCTTGACTACAACCTTTCAAAAGCCTCCACGGTAGCAGCTTCCAAGAGCGGTTACTACTTTGATATCGGACCAGCCAGCGCTCCTACGAACACAAGTTACACGGTCGGCGGCTCGCCAGCTGTCTTCAACCAGAGTGGCGTGCGCAGCTTCTGCGCCATCGAAGATGGCGTAATTCACTACGTCGCAGCACCGGCTGCTATGGCCCCGATGACAATACATGCGACCTGCACCAGTGCGGCATGGCCACAGCTGCAGTAGTTTGAATTTGGCGAAGTACCTGGGGGAGGGTACAAGCCGGGGAGCAACGGAGCAATCCGTTGCTCCTTTTGCGTTTGAGGCAAAATGGTCGCCACATCACCAACCGGCTCCAAATCCGGGCTGGGCCGTGTCTCATTTGCGCGATGCCAAGATGACACAACTTGTCAGCCTGCCGACAAAATCTGTTAGAAAGTTCCCGTCTAGGTCCAATTTGCTTTATGTACGAGGGTTACTGAAGGTTGGCGAGGCCTTGAAAACAAACCAGGCCCAGGAATCCAAACCCACCCTATAGTAACTTCTGGTTCTGGCCGCTAAAATGCGAACATAATCGGCAATTGGGTCTACTGAGACCACATCTGATAACGGAGAAGAAGGGAACACACATGCGGAAACAAAAGGGTTTTTCACTGATTGAGCTGCTCATCGTGGTGGCGATTATTCTTATCATCGCCGCTATCGCCATTCCGAACCTGTTGCGGGCGCGTATTTCGGCCAATGAATCGTCTGCGGCCAGCTCGGTCCGTACCGTCAACACGGCTGAAGTTAGCTTTTATTCCACCTACCCGGCAAACGGCTACTCGACGGGCCCAGGTGGAGCAGGCCTGCTTGCGCTCGGCCCGGGAGTCATAACCGGTTGTCCGGCTGCTGGCCCGCTGGTCACTGCGGCTTGCTTGATTGACTATAACCTTTCACTAGCCTCCACGGTAGCAGCTGCCAAGAGCGGTTACTACTTTGATATCGGACCAGCCAGCGCTCCTCCGAACCTAGGTTACACGGTCGGCGGCTCGCCGGCGGCCTTCAACCAGAGTGGCGTGCGCAGCTTCTGTGCCGTCGAAGATGGCGTAATCCACTACGTCGCAGCACCGGCTGCTATGGCCCCGATGGTAGTACATGCGACCTGCACCAGTGCGGCATGGCCACAGCTGCAGTAGTTTGAATTTGGCGAAGTACCTGGGGGAGGGTACAAGCCGGGGAGCAACGGAGAAATCCGTTGCTCCTTATGTTTTTGGTGACTTTGCCTCGCCTTCGTGCCACGCCGACTAGTATATCGTTTCAATTAAATATATACACATAGGAATACTTAATGCTACAGTGCTCCTGTGGCGGGCATCTCAAAACGGCCGCGCTTGAAACTCAGCGCGGAGGAGGTCGAGCACCTCAGTAGTTTGCGGGATTCGCGTACGGCACCTTGGCGAGAGACGCAGCGAGCGCGTATCGTGCTGCGGTACCATTCCGGCGAGAACGTTAGCCAGATTGCAAGGGCGGTGGGCATGACCCGTAAGAGCGTCGATAAATGGATTCGCAAGGCGCTTGCGATGGGTTCCGACGCGGCACTAAAGGACGCCTACCACCGACCCAAGGAACCCCTAATCACGGAGGAGGCCAAGGCTTGGGTGATTCATCTGGCCTGTTCCAAGCCTAAAGATCTCGGCTATGCGGCGGAGGTTTGGACGCGGAGCGCGCTCGCCCGGCATGTGCGGGAGCACGCCCGCAAGGCGGGATATGCATCGCTTGCCCGCGCCGCAAAAGCGACGGTACACCGAATTCTCGCCGAACAACCGCTGCATCCGGAGAGGGTGAAATACTACCTGGAACGGCGCGATCCCGAATTCGAAACCAAAATGCGAGAGGTTCTGCTGGTTTATCAGGAGGTTGCGCTGCAAAACCAGAATGGCGGCGGAATGATCCCCATGGTCATAACGGTTTCTGTCGATGAGAAGCCCGGTCTACAGGCGGTTGCGAACACCGCCCCGGATTTGCCGCCGGTGCCAGGCAAGCATTCCGGCCTCGGCCGCGACCACGAGTACAAACGCCTCGGCACGTGTTCGATTCTGGCTGCACTGGACCTGCACAACGGGCACGTAACCGCCCGGGTCGAGCGTCGGCATCGTAGTCGGGAGTTCGTCGCCCTGCTCAAGGATCTCGACGCCCACTATCCCGCGGAGTCGGTCCTACGCCTGATCATGGACAATCACTCCGCGCACATCTCGAGAGAAACCCAGGCATTTCTAGCATCACGGCCCAATCGCTTCCAATACGTGCTAACTCCCAAGCACGGGTCATGGCTCAATATCGTCGAGACCTTATTTGGAAAGATGGCCAGGACCTTTCTCCGACATATCCGGGTGCAATCCTGGGAGGAACTCCAAACCCGCATCCTTCAGGGCATTGCGGAAATCAATGCCGCTCCCGTCGTTCATCGGTGGAAGAAGTTCGAGGCCCTGACCACCGGATAGTTTGTATATGTTTTAGTGAAACGACATACTAGTCTGTCTTTCAGTAAACCAACTGGGCATCCAGAAGCGACTCGACGCCGAGCTCCAGCGTTTTTACTTTCGTAACCTGGAGACCTGGTGCGCCCTCTCGCGTTTGCCCAGATTTTGCATATAATTTTCTAGTCAACGAGAAAGGAGGCAGTTCAGCTCTACCGCCATGACCGCAATCGATATCCTCGGTCTCGAAAAAACCTACAGCGTAGGTTTCTGGCGCAAGAAACCGAAGTATGCATTAAAACCACTGCACCTCAGAGTTGAGGAGGGGGAGATTTTTGGTTTTCTCGGCCCCAATGGGGCGGGAAAGACGACCACACTCAAGATGCTCATGGGACTGGTCTACCCAACCGCCGGATCGGCGCAAATCCTGAGCATGGACATTAACGATCCGCGCATGAAGGCACAGATCGGCTTTCTTCCCGAGCAGCCGTATTTCTATGACTACCTGACTGCCGGTGAACTGCTCAACTACTACGGGCAGCTCTCCGGCGTAGCGCCCAGAGAACGCGAGCGCAAGGTTCGCGAGGTTCTCGAGCGGGTAGGGTTGCCGGACGTCATGCGAGTCCAGTTGCGCAAGTTTTCCAAAGGCATGCTGCAGCGGGTGGGCATCGCGCAAGCCATCCTCCACGATCCCAGGATTGTCTTCTTCGACGAACCCATGTCCGGACTCGACCCCATGGGACGGCGCGAAGTGCGGGACTTGATGGAAGAATTGAAGCACGAAGGCAAAACAGTGTTCTTCTCAACGCATATCCTTTCGGACGCCGAGGCGCTCTGCGATCGAGTGGCCATCATTCATTTGGGTGAACTCCAGAGTGTGGGTGCGGTGGCAGATCTCACCTCGAGCATTGAAGGAAAGATCGAACTGATCTGGCACGGAAACAAGGTGCCGGCCTCGATGAAGGCGTTGGGCGCAGACTGCCACGTCACCGGCGACACCGTACGCGTCGTGCTTCTCGAAGGAAATCAGGACTCCGCGCTTGAAGCGTTGCGGCGCGAACAGTTGAGGATCGTATCGTTGATTCCCGTCCGCACTTCGCTGGAAGAGTATTTCGTGCGCAAGCTGCAACCATCCAAGGCGGCAGCGGGGGTAACCCAATGAGCGGACGAATTGTACACATTGCCTCCAATACTTTCCGCGAAGCGGTACGCGATCGCGTCCTCTACAACCTGATTGCGTTTGCATTGCTGATGTCGGGAGCGGCTATCCTGGTCGGCCAGATTTCCATTGGCATCGAGCGCCTGGTCGTGATCAACCTTGGCCTCACCGCGGTTTCGTTGTTTGGCGTGGTGATCGCCATTTTTGTTGGCATCGGGCTGGTCTCAAAAGAGATCGACAAGAGAACTCTCTACACTGTTCTGTCGCGCCCGGTTCAGCGCTGGGAGTTTATTGTCGGCAAATTCTTTGGTCTGGCAGGCACGCTGGTGGTGAACGCGTTCCTCATGGCGCTTGGAGTATTCGCGGCGTTGTTCTATGTTTCGCGCCATTTCCAAGCGACCGATGGCTGGGTGCTGGTGGCATTGTATTTCATCATCCTCCAGTTCTTGATCATCACGTCGCTGGCGCTTCTGTTCTCCTCTTTCTCTTCACCGTTGCTTTCGGCCGTGTTTGCTTTCGCGTTGTTCGTAATTGGCACTTTCGCCGAAGACCTGCGCGGATTTGCCGGCTTGACCAAAGGCTTCGTGCGCATGCTTGCAACGGGTGCAGCTTATCTGGTCCCGAATTTTTCTGCCCTGAATGTGATTAGTTCGGTGGCGCACGAGCAGCCGGTTCCAGGGCAACTCATCCTCTCGAACACGGCTTATGCCCTGGTCTACGTCAGCATGGCTCTCTGCGGGGCAGTGCTGATTTTCGAGCGCCGGAATCTGAAATGACTCGGCCCAGCCGGAAGGATGAAGGCTCAAACGGAATCAGCAACTTGGGGCGTAGCAGGCAACCACGATTCGGGCTCAAGTGCCCTCATTCGGCAGTTATTGTGCGCTGAATTGTGCGCTGATCTCCGTCATGCAGAATCTCCGGAAGGCGCGTTCCGCCTCTTTGCAGAGCGAGCACTCGCAGGCTGTCGCTTGGTGTTGGTCGTAGTAAGCTTTGAGGGTCTTGGTCAAGTGCTCAATCTGGACAATCAGAATGATCAGCGTTAGCTGATTGAAGTCGGTCGTAGGTTTTGGATTCTCGGCCATTGTCTCATCCTCCCCTCAATTTTCGTGTTACTTCGCGGACCGCTTCGCCCACCTAGCCTGGGCGGCCTTGCGGGCAGATTCCTTGCGCTGGTCCTCTGTCATTGTTTCGAGTCGTGCCTTGTCGCCCTTCCCGAGTTTGGATAACATTTTACGCTTGGCAGTCCGTCTGCTCCTGCCTACTTGGTTGGTTTTAATCCGACTGTAATTTCGGCAACAGTCGCGGCTCCTCTAACTGTGCCAAAACTCGTACTCACGGACACTCCAGAAAATTGTCTATTATAGCTAGCCAAGCTAGAGATGGTAGTGGTTTTGGTTAGTCCGTTTTCCGCTAGGATTGCTTGCAACTTCGCAACGAGCGTTTTGTCTATGCCGTCAACCGACACGACAAGAAACACTTGCGTGCCAGCCTGCATTGTGAAGCGATTGTCCGCAATGCCAATATGCGCTTTTGACAGCGCATCGAGGATTTGCGCACCAATCAAGAACCCTCCGCATCATTGGCATACGACCTGATGTCAACCGTGCGCCCAGAGAACTGTGTTAGGAACTCTAGTTCTTGCACTCGCTTTGCAGTCGACCGGCGCGGCGCTATTGCTTTCCTCCAATCGCAAATTGCTGGCGGTTAGTCCCGCGGCTTCTTTTCTAAGGCTAGCAGCTTCTTTTTCCAATGCTCCAGCTCGGAGATCCTCTTTCTCCCACTGTACGGATTTCCGTATCCTTGGCTTCGCTAATGTGGTTTCTAGGCGGTCCTGCCATAAATCCCAGAACGAATTCTGCACCAACTCCAATTGCTACTAAAAGAGCAGCAAAATTCTGCCCTCGCTCGATCCACGAAAGTAGCGTGACATCATCCATAGAACAGCCCTATACCCAGCTTCTCACTGTATTAGGCCGTTTTTTCCAGCTCTTTAAGCCTGCTCTCACCTTTCACGGCTGGGCGCAAATCGTTCCCCGCACACCGGACACTCGATGTGCTCAAAGTCAATGCGCCGCACCTCGGCAGGCGAAATCAAGGCTCCGCATTTCGGGCATACCGCATGGAGCGATGCCCGCACTTTTTCGAGATTGATTTTCTTCCGGCTGGGCATAAGAGTTCAGTCACGGGCCCGGGGAACTAGTTCCCATGCGGCAAGGGTTCACTGTTTGGGTTTGATATGCGCCAAGCACCATAATGCCAACTCTACCCGGTTGCCCATCCCAGTCTTGTCGTAGATGTTTCGAAGGCGGGTCTTCGTTACGTGCTCCGTCCTACCGATCACTGCTGCGATGTCCGGATTCTTCTTGCCCTCAGCCACCAACTGCACGATCCACAATTCTAGCGAACTCAGCTTGGGTGAGTCCACGGCACTGTCATCTCCGATGCCTCTAACGGAAGGTGCAGAGCTACAATGCGGCTCATCCGCACCTACAAAAGTTTGGGCCTCAACCCTCCCCCGAGTGCTGAGGCCAACTTGTCCTCGCGCTGCTTATCAGCGAAAACGAGCAAGCGTAGCACCGCCGATCGGCTCTGTATGTTTGCTACCGAACAGTGGGGCAACTCCAGAATAGCGCTCAAACGTTCAGCCACGAGCCGGGGGAACTAGGTTCTCATGACTACTTAAAAAGGAGGGTTGCCTACTTGGTGCGGCGGCTGTACAAGTTCGCAAAGCGAAATAGACTCACTCAGTCAACCAATGCAAAAGTTGGCCCAACCTTTCTCTGCTGGGGTTGGGCCGTTTTTGCGCCTGCCGGTTTCAGCCCACCCGCACGCCAGAAGCGCATAGTGAGGTTAGGGTCGGGAGTGTTGCCTCATTCGCAGCGAAAGGGCGGTCGTGAGGGTCCGAATATCGGGGGAAAAGCCGACGCTAACCCATGACCGCCCGGCAGAACGCAAATACAGGCTATAGTGTTACCCCGCACACCTTGGCGTGACTGTTCAAAATTGCACACTTGTTAGGAAAAGAGGGGTATAGTAGCCGGTAAGTTTTGAGGGGGGGCGGGGGCCAGGCTTCTTCCTTGGTTCGGGGGAGCTGGGAAGGCTTCTGGTCCCCCGCCTTTGCAATTCTCACAAGGGTCACTCTACACACACGCACCCGATTGTCTCAACGTCTTTTACAAAACATTACAAATTCAGAACTGCCACGACCATTCACGATCCGTTGGGCCGTTGTCGGGATAATGGCGTATAATTCGCGGCGCTATGATCCAGCATGTCTATCTAGCCGTGATCTGCAATTCCCCAGGATGCACAACCGGATGCGTGCTCAAGTATCTTGGTCCGCACTGGGGAGAGAAGGAGTTTGGCGATCTCGTCCCCGAATGGTTTGACTTCCAGTGTGGTGAGTGCCATCACACCCATCGCTACAAGCGCGAAGAGGTTTATCCGGTGACAACGGAGGAGTCTCCTCCGCCGGGATTTGAAGATGCGTTTTAACTCGCGGTCCCATCACACCCATTTTTCCAGTGAAGCTGATCCTCTGTCCCTTTTATCATGGCTCCCCTTGCCCGTTCAGTATCTCCGCCTTGTGGTCGATGGCCGATTGCGGGACGTTGATGATGACAAGGCCCTGCTGGAATTCCGGCTGCCACATGTTGAGTTCCGACTCAGAGCCGAGGATCTTCGCCGACATGGCGCCGCCGTCTTTTCCTTGAATCGCGTTCTGCAGCAAACGCCCGCGAACAATATGCTTTCGCGTTTCCTTGTCCGTATCTTTTCCCAGAGTTACCAGGCGCCGTGCTTTCTTCGGAAGTTGCGCGAGAACTGCCTCCGGCACCGCTTCCCATCCTTTGTGACTCTGCCGCTCGCTCCATCCTGCTTCGCGTAAAGCTTCGCCGACGGGTACATCCTGGGCTAGCAGCGAAGCCAGTTGTTTGTGCTGCTGCAGCGTTTTCTTTTTCCCGCGTTGTGGTCGGTCTGCCATGTTTCCTCCTACTTGCTACGCGATACCATCTCGCGGCGCCTTTGTTTGCATTCAGTCGGATCACTTGCAAGTGTAGAAGTCGCTTCAATCTGTGGAACCGCTCGGCCCAGGGTCTGGGTCGGTCTGTAAACGTTGTCCGGCGGGAGCAGCCCGAGGTCACGCGCAAAGCCGCGGATTAAAGCTCTGTCTTCGGCGGAGCAGTGTGCCCGGCCCACCATCGAATCAACTCCCGCCCCAGCCCAATCGACAAGCGTCCTCAAAGTCTTCGGCTCGATTTTGTATGCTTTCACTTTCACGGCTAGCTGCCGCCCGTCTGCGCCGCAAGCGCTCGCTTTCTAAGTTGGCCAAGCGGCATCGTGTACGGGTCTTCTCCGGGGCGTGCCATGTCCGAGTTGCCCCTCTTAATCATCGGCGGCGGAATTGGCCGGCGCGCGGGTTCCGGTCCAGCGTACGATGCCCGGATCTGCTCTTGCGTCAAAGGTTGGTAGAGTGAATGGCGAACCGCGACGGCGTGAGCGTTGTTTAGGTTGTCGATGTTTTCCATGTCCCAGTTGTTCGCTCTGCACACTTGTTCTAGCGCTTCGACCACCTGAGTTGTGTTGGGAAAATCCGGGGCACTCGCAAAGAAGTTAGAGGAAAGCTCTAGTATTTTGTATTTCTCTGCTTGCTCCCGCATGAATCGATAATCGGAAATCATCTCTTCCGCGTCTTTGTAACCGAAGCTTTTCGCGGTTTCCTCGCGCAAGTAAGCCTGAGAATCGAATGCCTGATTCGCATTCATGCCCGGATCTGATTGCTGGCCATTCGTAGGTTGCTGGCCGTTCGTCGGTTTCTGTCCCTGGGCAGCGGCTACTTTTTCCTCCGCCCCTTTACCCGTATTAATTTTGCTCTCGCCAATCTTGACGATGACTTGCTGGGGAGTGCCGGTGAATGTTTCTCCTGTCTGAAGCTTCGCCGTGACGGTCCCATTCTGGTTGTCCACATAATGCACTAGTGGGCCGGCCGGTTGGGGCTGGGCTTGCGGTTGCGCGATCCGCTGTTGTTCTAGCAGTTCGCTACTCAGAGCAGTCCGGTCCAAGTCCTGACGCGCCTCAACCAAGGAGCGCTGCACGTCGAGGGGGATTTGCTCCATGCGCCGGTAGTTACTGCCGTCAATGTCGCTGAGATCGTGAAATTCGGGATGGGCCGGCGCCAGTCCCGGTAATTGCTCCCCTCAAGAAACTGCTGGATGAGCATTGGGTACGTTCTGGCCGTCCCGCCAGTGGCTACATTTTTCCCGGCCGCAATAGCAAGTCGCTTTCGCTGAACAATGTGGTGAACCGACAGATCCTTCCCGCATGCGAATCGGCTAATATTCAGTGGAAAGGCTGGCATGGCTTCCGCCGCGGCCTCGCCACGAATTTGCATGCACTAGGGGTCGATGACCTAACGATTCAGCGGATCCTTCGCCAAAGCAACGTGGCCACCACGCAGAAATGCTACATTAAAACTTTGCCCGAGCAGAGCGTTGCGGGCATGCACCGATTAGAGATGGCGCTGGGCGAAATCCCCGGCTTAGTCCAGTGACTAACGTGCGCCACTTGTGCGCTGAATGTATGGTAAGTATTGATAATGCGGACGTTATCCGGAAAGAGTACTTATATCTGAAATGAAGTCGTCGCGTCGAATCACAATTGCGGCCAGCGCTCTGTTGCTAATTTGCCTGACAGCATCGGTATTGTTACTGCGAAGCATCGATCGCCAGCGCACCGGGGCGACGCTCGAAGAAGTGCTTTACATCTCCTCACCCACTCTGCTCAAGCGCATGAGCCTGGGGTACGACGGGCTACTCGCGGACGTGTACTGGACGCGCGCCGTGCAGTATTTCGGAGAAAAGCTGGTTCGAGGGTCCGAACATTTTGACTTGCTGGCGCCGCTGCTCGAAATCACAACGACCCTCGATCCGCACCTGCTAGTGGCCTACGAGTACGGCGCCAACTTCCTGGCTCCCAAAATGCCGGGCGGAGCCAACCAACCGCAGCGCGCCATTAAGCTGGTGGAATTCGGGATCCGCAACAATCCCAACCAGTGGCATCTCTACTACGATCTAGGCTTCATCTACTGCATGGACCTCGAGGACTACGACAAAGCCGAGAAAGCATTCGCGGATGGCGCCAAGGTGCCAAATACGCATCAAATTATGCCTCTCATGGCTGCCAAAATGGCGGAGCATGCGGGAAACATCCAAACGGCTCGGCTGATGTGGGCAACCACGTTTCAAACTACGCGCGATCCCAATGTCAAATCCAACGCGGTAGCGCACTTGAATGCCTTACAGGTCGACGAAGACGTGACCACCCTGGAAAGGCTCGTATCGCACTACCGCGAAAAAACAGGACATTTCCCGCAGAGCTTTTCAGATCTGGAGGCGGCGAATTTGTTGCGCGGCGTTCCGACCGATCCGCTGGGTCATACCTATAAGCTCATGCCGGACGGGCACGTCGAAGTGCGAGTCCCCGATGACCTGCCCTTCATTGAAAAAGGTACTCCGATCGGCTACATTCCACCCCGAGTGCCGAAGCTACCGCTCGTGAACTAACATCAAAAGAATGTAGGCGCAGGAGTCCTCGCCCGTGCAGGACCAATCCATGGAGACACGCACGGCACAACTCGAGGATGCCGAGAACATTGCGCGGCTGGTGAATGTCGCTTTCCGCCCGGAACGCTTCTTCATCGACGCAGACCGTACCAATCCCGAAAAAATACGCGCCTTGATGCCGAAGGGACAGTTTCTGCTCACCGAAGAAGCTGGCGTGCTCGTCGGGTGCGTGTATGTGGAACTGCGCGACGAGCGCGGATACTTCGGCTTGCTAGCGGTCGATCCAGCATTACAACGCTCCGGCCTGGGATCTCGCTTGGTCGCGACCGCCGAGGAGTACTGTCGCTCTGCAGGTTGCCGTTTTATGGACCTTACCATCGTGAATCTGCGCGCTGAGTTGCCTTTGTTTTATCAGCGTCTCGGGTATGTAGAAAGCGAGACTCTTCCCTTTCCTCCAGACCAACACCCAAACCAGCCGTGTCATCTGGTAAGGATGTCGAAACCGCTCGTGTAGAGCCTTTGGGTAGCACAGCGCTTCCGGCGCTGCGATTAAGCTTCCAACATCGCAGGGCCAAAAGGCCCTACACCACCCAAAAACCAATCTACGAAATCGAGCCTCGCGCCCACGACGCATTACCATGGTCTGCGATGGCAGAAACGCCCGCTCCGGAACTAAGTCTCACTACCACCGTTCGCGATTGGTGGAGGGAGAACTCCGCACGGGATAGGTTCTTTCCCACCTTGAAGCGTTTGGTTTCGATCCTTTGGGAGTTCGCTCGCGAATCGACTCCCGCGCGGCGGCGGCAACGCTATGGCGATGTCGAGTATGACTGGGACCTCCGCGTGGATACCACTGGCGCAACCGTTGGCTGGCGCGATCGTTTGTTGGGGCATTTCCATTCGCCTTATCAACCAACCGAACCAGCGCTGTTTCGCGAAATGCTCGCAAGCTTAATCGAGGCTAGTCCGAAAATCGATTTTCGGGAATTTACCTTCATTGACATCGGATCAGGCAAGGGCCGGGCCCTGCTGATGGCTGCGGAGTATCCCTTCCGGCGCATCCTGGGAATCGAACTGCTGCCTGCATTGCATCGCGTCGCACAGGAAAATATCAAGAAGTACAAAAGCGATTCGCAGCAGTGCTTCGCCATCGACCGTCTTCTGGGCGACGCCTGCGATTTTCCTTTTCCACTGGAGCCGACCGTACTCTATCTGTTCAATCCGCTGCCCGAGTCTGGGCTAGCAAGGATGCTCAGCAACCTGGAGCATTCGTTGCGGGAACATCCCAGGCCGGTGCTCGTGCTCTATCACAACCCTCTGCTGGAGCCGGTGCTGACCCGAAGTGTAACCTTCAAGAAAATCGCGGGCACGCATCAGTATTCCATCTTTTGGGGGAGTTGATTTCCTGTTTTGAAGTGCGTCATCCCGAGGCCCCGGGGGCTGGCCCGGACGATCGGCTGACTTTACTCTCGAGGGGCACTCTCCAGAGCAAAAGCAGTCCCGATAACCCAAGCAGGTCACGGCGACCATGCCGTAAACTAGTGATGTGGGCCTAAATTCCATAGTGCGCAAGTCCTTTGTCATCGGACTGGCGACTACCATTGCACTCGCCGGCCCTACGCCCGACGTCCATGCCATCGCGCAGGCGGTCGACGAGCGTTATAACCATTTGCGCTCCCTGCAGGCTGAGTTCACTGAGATTTATCGGGGGGCCGGAATGGAACGTACTGAATCGGGAACACTTTGGTTAAAAAAACCGGGCAAGATGCGTTGGCAGTACCGTTCTCCAAGAGATAAGCTGTTCCTGAGCGACGGCAGGGATGCCTGGTTTTACGTCCCGGGCGAGCGCCAGGTGCGGCGGACCGCGGTGAAGAAGCTGGACGATTTGCGGTCTCCGCTGGCGTTTCTTCTGGGTAAGACGAAGCTGGAAAAGGAATTGCAAGGTTTGAGCTTGGCGCCCGACGTAACCCCGTTGGCGGCGGGGGATGTGGTTCTTAGAGGTGTCCCGAAGAGTTTGGCGGACCGGGTTAGCCAGGTTTTGCTCGAGATCACGCCGGATCACTGGATTGGTCGAATTTTGATCGAGGAGGTGGATGGTTCGGTCACGGAATATCGCTTTAGTAGTCATAGGGAGAATGTGGACGTGCCCGATCAGCGCTTTCAGTTTGTGGTGCCTGACGGGGTTGAGGTGATTGAGGGCGAGTTGGGGCAATAGGGTCAAAACCCAGCGGCTAGAGCCGAGTCGAATGCGGGCCCTTGCGATATGGTTGAAGCCCCTGTCTTGATACGAATCTCGAGTTTCTGGCACTATCAAGACATAAACTTAAGTAATTGCTTTTCAGTTGGTTACGACCTATGCGACTGGGTGCGGCGTGATTCGAGCGGCTTCGTTACTCGCGATACAGTTTGACCGGCAATTAACAAATGGCTGACAGCTAGGAATGCTAGACTGGGGTGGGCAACGGTAAACGGGCAGCAGCATGGCCGAATTCGTGGTCAAAATCGCGGACGAGCGTGGGCACTTGTTGGAGCAGGTCGAGAGCGGCTACTCGGAGGCCGAGGTTCGCGACCGCTTTGTGCAGCAGGGTTTCCTGGTGTACTGGGTCAAGCCTCGGGGGATGTTCTCCGGCGGCTTCAACCTGAGGGCACGGGGCAAGGTCAAGCAAGGCCAGTTTCTGATTTTCAACTCGCAATTCCTTACTTTGATCAAGGCTGGACTGCCGATTTTGAATTCTTTGGACTTGCTGATCAAGCGGCAGAGGGATCCGTATCTGCAAAGCCTGTTGCAGAATGTGCGCGACCGGGTGAAGGCCGGCGAGTTGCTCTCCGACGCTTTTTCCGGTCAGGGAGCGTTTCCCAAGATCTACACCAGCACCCTGATGGCGGGCGAAAAGAGCGGCAACATGGAGGAAGTGCTCGCTCGCTACATTACTTTTCAGCGGATGGCGCTGACCTTCAAGAAGAAATTGGCGGTTTCGCTGGTGTATCCGACTCTGCTAGTCAGCGTGGTTTCGATCATGCTTGTGTTCCTGGTTACTTTTGTGGTGCCGCAGTTTGCCAAGCTCTACGAGGAGATGGGCGCATCACTGCCAACCATCACGCTGATCATGCTGAATATCGGAAACCATTCACAAAGATATTTCCCGGCTTTCGCGGCGGCGTTGGTTATCGGAGGTCTGGCTTTTTGGCAGTGGAAGAAAACCGACCGCGGCGCGGAACGGCTCGACCGCGCTATTCTGTCGCTTCCTTTGCTGGGGCAAATATGGTTGAAGTACCAGGTGGCAAACTTTTCTCGCATGCTTTCCACCCTGCTGGCTGGAGGCATGCCGCTGGTGCCGTCGTTGCAAACCGCGGGAGCTTCGATGAGCAGCCGGCGCATCCTGATTGGCATTTCCGAGGCCGCCATTCGGGTCCGCGAAGGGCAACCGCTGGCCAAGAGCCTTGAAGAGCAAAAGATGTTTCCCGAGTTGTCGGTGGAGATGATCGAAGTGGGCGAGTCCACCGGCGCCCTGCCGGCAATGCTGAACTCGGTGGCGGAGTTTTATGAGGAGGACGTGCAGAACGCGCTGGGCGCGGCCATGGCCCTGATCGAACCCGTCATCCTCATTTTCATGGCAGTGATCGTGGGCGGAATACTTATCTCGCTGTATTTACCCATCTTCACCTTGGGATCTACGATTCACTAGGTTCGGAATTTACTAGACGAGAAATAAGGCTCTGGCCTGGGTTAGGTAGGTTTAGAAATGGCAACAACGACAGAAAACAAAGCAGTATTCGTGGGCGGGAACGGGACGGCAGCGCCCGGCACCCACGCCGAGGAATTGGATCGGGCGCAGGATATCGCGCGGCGCTATCGGTGCCAGTTCGTCGACTTGCAGAATTTCCAGCTTCATCACGATCTGTTCAAAACCATTCCCGTTCACCTGATGTTCCGCTACAACTTCGTGCCGCTGGAAGAGACCGAGGACGGCCGGCTCGCCATCGCCATCGCCGACCCCAGCCAGTTGATGATGATCGACGAGATCAGCCTGCTTCTGGGCAAGCGCATCGTCACCAAAGTTTCGACCCTGGCGCAGATCACTGAAATCCTCAAGAAGACGGAGCAGTCGAAGCGGGTACTCGAAGACGCGAGCGAAGGTTTTGCTCTGGATGTGATCCGGGAAGATGAAAGCGGCAGCGAAGAGAGCATCTCGATCGACCGGTTGGCCACGCAGCAGGGCGATATCAGCCCGATTATCCGCTTAGTCGATACTACGATCTTCACCGCGCTGCAACGGCGGGCCAGTGATATTCACATCGAAACCCGCGATGACTCGGTGTGCATCAAGTTCCGCATCGACGGCGTGCTTACGCAAGCCATGCCGCCCATCGCCAAAGAACATCACTCGACCATCATCTCGCGTATCAAAGTGATGAGTGAATTGGACATCTCCGAACGCCGGGTTCCGCAGGATGGCCGTTTCCGCGTGCGTTATGGCAGCCCCGAGCGGCCTATCGACTTTCGCGTTTCGATTATGCCGTCGATCCACGGCGAAGATGCCGTGCTCCGAGTGCTCGATAAAGAATCGATGAGCGAGAAGTTTCACAAGCTCACCCTCGATGTGGTGGGCTTCGACGAGGACGACTTGCGGAAATTCCGCCGCTACATCAAAGAACCGTATGGCATGGTGCTGGTCACGGGACCAACGGGAAGCGGCAAAACCACCACCCTGTACGCGGCCGTCAGCGAGATCAAAACCGACGAAGACAAAATCATCACCATCGAAGACCCGGTCGAATATCAGATTCGCGGCATCACCCAGATTCCAGTGAATGAGAAGAAAGGTCTGACTTTCGCTCGCGGACTGCGATCCATTCTGCGTCACGATCCCGACAAGATCATGGTCGGCGAAATCCGTGACACCGAGACGGCGCAGATCGCAATTCAATCCGCTCTTACCGGCCACCTGGTTTTCACCACCGTCCACGCTAATAACGTTGTCGATGTGATTGGCCGCTTCCTCAACATGGGCGTCGAGCCTTACAACTTCGTTTCGGCATTGAACTGCATTCTGGCGCAACGGCTGGTGCGACTGATTTGCGAATCCTGCCGCACGGCAACGCACTATGCTCCGGAGGTTCTGGAGGCCAGCGGTCTCGATCCGAAGACCTGGTCGGAGGTCAACTTCTACGAAGGACAGGGTTGCATTGAATGTGCCGGGACAGGATTCCGCGGGCGAACTGCCATTCACGAGTTGCTCGACTTGAGCGACCGCATCCGCGAAATGATTCTGCTCAAAAAGCCAACGTCGGAGATCCGGCGCGCCGCCCGTGATGAGGGCATGCGGTTCCTGCGCGAATCGGCCCTGGATAAAGTCAGAATCGGGCTGACGACGTTGAAAGAGATTAACAAGGTCACCTTCATCGAGAGCATGCGATAAGACTCATGCCGGATGGTGGGCTGGCGGCGCTGTTGGAGAAATCGACTTCCTGTCATTCCGAGGAAAGCGAGGAATCTGGATTTTTCGCCAGCAAGAACCTAGATCCCTCGCTTTGCTCGGAATGACAACGGGTTGGGACTCTGTCAGAAATCTGGATGACCTTTCGGTCAATGACTCTAGTGCTCTTCCAGCTATTGCATTTATGAGCGGCTGAGGGTTTTACTTGTATGAGTGCTGCTGGGAGTAGTGTCGGTAATGCGTTCTAATTTCAATTCGAGTTCCAAGCCGAAGCTGGCCTGCGAAATTGCCGCCGATCGTGTGCTTGCCGGACGGGTTTCGGAACGAGGCGATGTGGTCGAGATGTGCGTTGCCGGAGAACTGGCCAAGGGCAGCGTGGTTCCCGATTTGTTGGAAGCGAACGTACGCGAGCGCAAGAGCGTGTTCGACACCGTTCGAGAGACGCTGGGCAGCGTAAGCAGTCGGTCGCGCGACGTGATTGCCGTGCTTCCCGATGCCGCGGTTCGCGTGATGTTACTGGATTTTGAGACTCTCCCCGCCAGCCGAACCGAGGCCGAAAGTGTGGTTCGTTTTCGGCTCAAGAAATCGCTCCCTTTTGATCTTGATAAGGCGAAGATTTCTTACCATGCCCAACCTGCCACCAGTGGGCTAAGGGTAGTGGCGGCGGTAGCGCTAAGCAGCGTCATCGAGGATTACGAGTCCATTTTCCGTGAAGCGGGATACAGCCCCGGCATCGTGCTGCCGTCCATGCTGGCTGCGTTGGGCGCGGCCAACGCGGACCGGCCGACCCTGGTTGTGAAAGTGGATGCGCGCACCACCAGCATTGCCATCCTCGACAAGAATCAATTGCTGCTCTTCCGTACTTTGGAAAACCCGCGCGGTGTATCTATTACCGGAGAGCAACTGGCGGAAGAGGTTTATCCCTCGGTGGTATTTTTTCAGGATACGTACCACCTGAACATTGAACACATTTTCATTGCCGGTCTGGCGGACGCGGGAGGGGCCGTCCCCGCGCTTCGCGCGCAGACTGGCGCCGAGGTAACTGAATTGGTTGCGAATTCGCAATTGGGTGCGAGCGTGGGCTCGATTCCAAAGTGGAGGATGGCGGGGGTAGTCGGAGCCCTGCTTTCATAGATGCGCGTCGATATCAATCTCGCGAGCCAGCCCTACGAGGATGCTCGGCAATTCTGGTTGCGCTGGGGTGGAGGACTGGTTGCGCTCGGCATTCTGACCTTACTGCTGTTAGTGATGACGGTAAATGGGTGGATCGCCGCGCGCAAAGACCGACAGCTGATCCGGCAATACGAGGCGCAGAGTGCAGCCCGAGACAAGGAGAAGGCCGATGCGCAGGCACTGTTGAACCTGCCCCAGAACAGCACCACCCGGGACCGGTCGCAGTTCCTCAACGATCTTTTCCAGCGAAAAGCTTTTTCCTGGACCAAGGCTTTCGAAGACCTGGAGCAAGTCATGCCGCCACGGCTGCACGTGGTATCGATCCATCCTGAACTGGCGCCCGATAATGAGTTGGAGATCAAGCTCATAGTAGCCGGAGACTCGCGGGACCATGCGCTGGACCTGGTAAGTAAAATGGAGGCTTCGAAACACTTCCACGAGACCTATATTGACGAGGAAAGCACTAATCCCAGCGGAGCTTCCGGGGATACAGTTCAGTTCCACATTACCGCGCTTTACGTGCCTGACATTGGAAACGCTACTCCTGGAGGGTCGCAATAAATGCCCGATCTCAGAGACACCCGGCGAAAAGTGAAGATCGCGCTAGCCGCCATGGCGGTGGTGGATGTGATCGCCATTGCGGTATTTTTTTCTCCCTTGATTGGATCGGAAGCATCGAGGCGCGAACAACTCGATCAGGCCTGGAGGGAGTTGCAGCAGAAGACGCGGGAGGTCGAACCATTACGCGGTCTGGATAAGAAAATTCCCGTCGCCCGCAAGCAGATTGCCGACTTCTATGAACAACGGCTGCCCATGCAGGACTCTGTCATTTCCGCCGATCTTGGCAAGGTTGCGGCGCAAAGTGGTGCCAGAATCGAAAGCATTAAGTACACCATGAAGGATCCGGAGACCGTGGGCGTGCGACGACTGGGAATCGACGCGGATCTCGCTGGCGATTACTTGCAATTGGTGCGTTTCGTTAACGCACTGGAACGTGACCAAATGTTTTTCTTGGTGGATAGCGTGGTGCTGGGCGGAGAACAAGGTGGGATCGTCAAGCTGCAACTCAAACTGGAAACTTATCTCAAGACGGGTGCTGCGTAAGTGAAGACAGGTGCTAAGTGAAAGTCGGAGCGGAAAATCGGACGAAGCTGTTTGTGGCCATCGGGCTGATGCTGGTTGCCGTCGTGGTGGTGCTGTTCAATCTTGGGAGTTCCGCTCCGAAAGCCGCAACTGTCGTGCCTCCCCAAACACCGCTTACAACGGCTGCGCCTGCTCGGCCCGCTGCAACGGGTAAGACTCGCGGCAAAAAGGTCAGCACGGCAGCGCGTTCGCTCGATCCCACACTGCGCTACGACTGGCTGAAGGCCAGTGAAGATACCAAGTACGAAGGTACGGGGCGGAACATCTTCATGACCCAAGCGGAAATTCCGCAGCCCGTAGCGCCGGTAAAAACGGATGAAGAGAGAGCAGCGGAGAGCGGGCCACCACCACCACCGCCACCGCCGCCCATTAACCTGAAATTTTTCGGGTTCGCCAGCAAGCCGGGCGAAGCCAAGAAGATTTTCCTGTCGGAGGGCGAAGACGTCTTCATCGCGGCTGAAGGAGAGGTTGTCAATCGCCATTACAAAGTCCTGCGCATCTCGCCCACTTCTGTCGAAATAGAGGACGTGCTGAACAACAACCGCCAGAGCATTCCGCTAACCGCGGGGTAGGAGAATTAAGCAATCGGGGAATTTCGTAATTGAGTAATTTGAAAACCGCAACCCCGGAATTACCCGATTACCAAATTTCTCAATCACAAAGCCCCATGATTTTGCCCGCTCGCAAATCCGCTTCGCGCCGCCGCACCGAGCGCGGATACATTCTGATCACCCTCATACTCTTCGTCGCACTCCTCGCCATCGCCGCCGTAGTCATGGCTCCCGTCATTGCTTTCCAGGTGAAACGCGATCGCGAAGAGGAACTGATTCATCGCGGGGTCCAATACTCGCGGGCGATGAAACATTTCGTCAAGAAATTCGGCCGTTATCCAACCCGCATCGAAGAACTGGAAAACACCAACCAGGTCCGATTCCTGCGCAAACGCTACAAAGATCCCATCACCGGAAAAGACTTCAAGATTCTTCACATGGGCGATGTACAGATGTCGTTCGGAGCCGGGCTGGCAGGAGCTGTTCCAGCCGGCGGCCCGAATCCTGGTCTGAATCCTGGCGGTCCTGGCGCTCCGGGAATTGGTGGCCCCGGCGGGCCAACAGGACTCCCCAATGGCGCCATGAATACGGTGGCCATGGCTGGCGGTCTGGCGTCCGCCATCAATTCGGGCAACCTGGGCCAGGCCTCCGCGCGAAGTACATTCGTAACCCCAAGTCCGGGACAGAACTCACCGGACGACCCTGATAACGAGAGCACAGCGACCGGGCCCAATCAAGGCCCAAATCCAGGGGCACAGGGTCCGGGCGCACCGGGCCCCGGCGCGCCCGGCGCCTTCGGCGGAGCTACCACCACGGGCGGCGGCCCTCAGGTCTTCGGTGGCGGACCGATCGTTGGAGTCGCCAGTACAAGTAAAGACAAAACCATCCGCGTCTTTAACAAGAAGGACCACTACTATCAATGGCAATTCATCTACGATCCGAGCTCTGATCGCGGTGGACTTCTCACCACACCCAACCAGCCCGCTCTCCAAGGGGTCGGCGGTGCTATACAGGCGGGCGCTCCTGGAGCTCCGGGCTCGCCGGTAGCGCCGGGCGGCGGCCTCTTAGGACAGCCCGGGCTCGGCGTGCAGCCCGGTCAGCCTACACCACCTGGTATGCAGACTCCTCAAATGCCTCCCGAGCAAAATCCCTAGCGTCAATCCCAACATCCGCTCTAAGTTGCGTTGCCGTATCCAATCCTTTTAGAAACTGGCAATACCGGGACGAGTCCCGTCACGATTCGAGCCGCTTTGGAATTTCATTCGTCGGGTTGCGACCCGGCAGGTGTACAATCGCTGCCGCTTTTGATTCCATTGAAGAAAATTCTGGCAGGACTGAGCTCAAGGAAATTTACCCAGCGGAAAAACAATGAAAAGTGGCAAAACGTTACTGCTGGTTCTATCGGTGTTGTTCTTCGTTATCGCGGCGACTGCGGCCGATGCGCCAACCTTGACTTTCAAGTTCACCACGGTCAGGGTGCCGGGAGCGTTAAATACGTCCGTCGAGGGAATTAACAACGCAGGTGTGATCGTCGGGCAGTACCAGGCTGGGAAGGGGATCACGCGCGGCTTTGTGCGAGATGGCAATAAATTGACCCGCATCGATCACCCAAACGGATCAAACACCGTTTGCAGAAATATCAATTCGAGTGGTGTGATCGTGGGTAATTACGCGGATTCCAGCGGCACGATCAGGGGGTTTCTGTATCAGAGCGGCAGCTTTACGGACATCCCCGGTCCCGCAGGAGGATATCCTCAGCAGCCAACGGGATCAACGATAACGGGCTGGTTGTCGGCTCTTACAGCGACTCCAAGGGGGTGGTGCACGGATTCCTGCTGAAGAAGAAAAAGTACAAAACCCTGGACGTGCCCGGCGCCACTGCGACGGTCGCTTCCGGTATCAATATCAAGGGCGATATCGTGCTGTACTGGGCGATCGGAGGGGGGGGGCCACCCAATCGTCTCTGTACAACGGCAAAACCTACAAGACGATTAACGTTCCCGGCGCAGTAGAGTCGTATGCCGAAGACATCGACAACACGGGAGACGTTGTCTATCAATGGTTCCTAAACGCCTTCAAGGCGGAAGGTGCGCTGCTCCATAACGGAACATACTACAAATTTGATCACCCCAAGAGCATGGACACCTACGGCGCCGGAATCAATGACCATGGCATCGTCGTGGGTTTCTACACTCCCTTGAACGGTCCCGGGGGAGGTTTCAAGGCCACCTACTGACCACAAAATCATTACCCGGCGTTGAGAGCAGGTAAGTCGTTGTAAAATCGGTGCCGCTTCCCAGTCCAGAAAGAATTGGCGGAAGTGTGCCTGCTGGTGTTCATGATTGCGGCGACTGCAGCCGAGGCGCCAACTTTAACTTTCAAGTACAAGACGGTCCGGGTTCCGGGAGCGCTGCTCACGACCGTCGGCGGCATTAACAACGCGGGCGCGATGGTCGGACAATATCTGGCCAAGCCCGGAGGAAACCCTCGCGGCTTTCTGGTTGCTGGCGGAAAGTGGACCCGCATTGATCATCCCAAGGGCTCGTCGACGATTTGCAAAAATATCAATTCCAGCGGTGCGATCGTGGGCAACTACCAGAATTCCAGCACCACGACGATGGGATTTGTCTATCAAAACGGCAAGTTCACGGATATCCCCGGTCCCGCTGGAGCCAAGAGCGCGGCGGCCTACGGGATCAATGACAATGGAGTGATTGTCGGCTCTTATCAGGACTCCAAGGGCTTGCACGGATTCCGCCTGACGGGCAGCACGTACAAGACACTGAACGTGCCAGGCGCCACTGCGACCGTCGCGACCGGCATCAACAACAAGGGATATATCGTTCTGTATTGGCAGGACCCGATGGACAATAGCGAATCTTCTATTTGGAATGGCAAGACTTACCAGACGATTGACGTTCCCGGCGCGACGAACACTCTGGCCATGGACCTCGACAACGCCAACGACGTTGTCTTTCAATGGTTCGATGCGCTATACCATCCCCACGGAGCGCTCTTGCATGGCGGCAAGTACTACACGGTTGACCATCCCCAGAGCATGGGAACGTATGGCATAGGAATCAACGACAAGAGCGTTGTGGTCGGATTCTATGCGCCCGACAACGATTATCAAGGAGATTTCGTCGCGACCTACTGATGGTGTGTGACCCTACACAAAAGTAAAAGCCTCATCGCTCATGGCGATGAGGCTTTTCTACACTTGAAATCCTCCCGATTACACGCTGAACGAAGATCCGCAGCCGCAGGTGCTCTTCACGTTCGGGTTCTCAAACTTGAAGCCTGCGCCTTCGAGGGTTTCGACGTAATCAACGATGCAGTGGTTCAGGTACATCAGCGAAGTGGCATCCACATAGACTTTGAGCCCCTCCATGTCGAACACTTTGTCCATCATACCCGCGCCGTTTTCGAACGACATCGAGTAGGAGAAACCAGAGCACCCGCCGCCCACAACACCGACGCGCAGGCCGGCAGGCACGGGATTCTGTTGCGCCATAATTTCCTTCACTTTGGCAATCGCATTGGGAGTCAGGCTAACCGGCGGGGTTTTGGGCGTGACGTCTGGAACGGTTGTCGGGACTGTGGTTGTGGCCATTGGTATCTCCTTGAAATTACGACGAATTTATTATAACAAAGCCGGGCCTGGGGTCGAGGTAAAAATCGTCGCTCGACGCCAATCCAGCTATCTCTTAGATGAGCGAAAGTCCCCTGGGGTCGCTGCCCAAAACAAAACCTGCCGGTACTTGCATTCTAGAGCTATAATTCGCCCTTGAGGCCCCCTTACCTGTGTCGGTTGTGGCCCACAACCAACATCGGCAAAGCTTCGGGGTTTGCTCAAGATCAGCACCGAGGTGGCTTATGATGTCAATGCTAATGTGGCCGCTAGCTGTCTGGGGAGTTCTCACCACTGTTCTGGTCATCCTCCTCATCTATCGCAGCACTCTCACCATGCAAGAGGACGACCAGCTGTTCCTGGGCGAGTCTGAGTCCCACATGGAAAAGGAACAGATTGAGATCATGGCCAAGGTGAACAAAATCACTCCCTTGGTGAAATGGTTGGGAGCTGCGTCTGGATTGTTGATCCTGGTCATCGCTGGCCTGGCAGTCTATCAGGGATTGCAACAGGTGCAGTAATTTCGGGATTCCACCTGGTGCTGGCCGGCGGATTCGAAGTTAGAATCTGCGGCTGAGCACTATGCAGCTGAAGAATGTAAAAGGGCGAGACGCGGCGTTGTCTCGCCCTGAATTGTCTGGTGCCGGGAACAGGACTCGAACCTGCACGCCTTGCGGCACTGGATCCTAAGAAATAAGCAAACGCCCCGCTAACCCTCGCAGAATCATCAAGTCGTTTTGTTTGCCGCATTTTTACTTGCTGTTGCTTGCTGCTGATCATTCTTTACTGCATGCTGAAACGAGGTGTGCCATCTCTTGGCGCCGAACACGCACCCAAACAACGACGGCGGGAACGTCGTGCTCACCATCACTTGCGATGCCTTAGGCGCCTTGGTTTCTCGGTGGACATCCGGCCGAGTTCCGAATCCACCCCGCCCGACCCAATCAGCCGGTAAGTGTTTTCGGAACAACCGGCATGAAGCAGAGAATGCAAAATTCTCACGAGAAAGGACCAGCGATCCGCTCGGCCCCGAGTCTTGCGCTGCTACCGCGAGGAACTCAGTGAAGCGTAGATAGGGGTATAGGCGGGGTGGGCAATTGAGCTGCGAAAACATACAATCCGGGCGCCGACGCGGTTAACATGCGCGGAAGGCAACATGAACAGGAGCGCTAGCGCGAGCTTCTGCTCAGTCCGGCGTAGTCGAAGACCCCAGGCACGCCTAGAAACTTCATGCACGAGAACCGGGAGACCTCGAAGATGCCTGCGGCGAAAAGTGAGCGGCAGGACGGCGGGAGAAGGCTCAGGCCGTACGGCCCGCGTGTACGTCTCCGAGGAGTCACACCGCGCCATAGTACCGATGAATCATTCGAACAAGGACGGAACATCGTCAGCGGAGAGTCAGGAGGGAAGGCTGCGGATCAAGGAGAACACTCTCCCATTCGACACGTACCCGACACAGAGCGGGATTGCGCGTGTCCCACGGGTGGGCGAGTGTGTGGCCAACCGATATGGTGGGCCACTATTCATCCGAGATAAGAACCGGATGCGCTGATGAGCGCCCGTCCGGGTCTGTGCGGGGGGCGCCAGGTAACTGGTGCCCTTACCGCGATCGCCAACAGCCGGGCTGTTTCGGAGTTTCTCGTGTAGACTACAGTCCTCTTGGACACGTTCAGTCGTTTGTGGGGGCTGTAGAGTGGCGATACCACTGTTCGGATTCCACAAAATCGAGGTTGTAGCCTGCATTTTGATGGTCATTGGAGGTGTGGCTGGATTGCTTCTAGCGCTGACCGGCACGGGTGATTTGGTCGCTGGGGCAATCCTGGGTCACGACTTGCCGAATTGGTTCTCGCCGCATGTTAGCCTCCTTTGGCTGATACTCCAGAGTCTCGCGGTGATTGCCGGTGGGATAGGAGCTTGGCGCAGCAACTCATTTTTGCTAGCTGCGGTTGGGGTCGCCGCCTCCCTCGTAGTGAAGACCTCAGTGGGGATCGTTTCATTTCTCCCCGGCGTCCTCATGCTGATGCTGATAGTGAGCCGACACAGAGCCTTCAATGTCTTCTTGCCTCGATGGAGAGGACCCGGTCCCCCGCCACCTGGCGCTTGGAAAAGTTGACGCGGGACCGTCGTACTGAACCAAAAGTAACGATCATGCAGCGGATTGTTTGTGTGTTTGGATTGCTGGCGTAATGGGGGTTTTTGCAACAGCGACGACAACGCGGACTGTCTAATTTGCTTCAAGTGCAGTGAGAATTTCTTGGTTGCTCATAATGGCGGCGATTTTGTCTTTCATGTACTTCATCGAAATGTCATGGTGTTCTCGGTCGTAGGAATCGACGCAGTCCGCCGCCACAATAGTTTCCCAGTCTCTCTGATATGCATCAATCGCCGTCACGCGGATGCAGGCGTGCGTATTAATTCCGGCAAGAATAATTGCGTCAGGCCGTAGTCGTCGGAGCAACTGATCAAGCTCGGTCTGATAGAAGGCGCTGTACCGTTTCTTTATCAGCACGGGGTCTGATGAAGCAACCGCCAGATCAGCGGCAATCTGGCATCCGGTCGTCCCTTTGATGGTGATCCGAATACCCTTAGTTCTCATTTCTGGAAAGGCATCGCTGAGATCAGGCTCGAACTCCTGGCGAACCCAAATGATTGGGTGCCCATGTTGATGCATAAGGCCAACGAGGTCGTTGATCGACCGGACCAGCTGTTGCTTCGGGGCCGGTAACCATTTCTCAAGAAAATCATTCACCATGTCAATGACGATTAGGACTGGTCGTCGCATGGTTAGAAAAGTTAGCACACCTGCGCTTTTGAATCGCGGCGAATTCAGACGGAGTCAATTGGCGAAACCAGGCGATATCGCTCAAAACCCGGCCCCACGATGAGCGTCAGCGAACTGCCTTGGCAGCCTGCACCAGCCTGTTGAGAAGTCGACGACGACGAAAGACCTCGTCGACTACCTCTCCAAAACTCGAATTATTCAGCCTTGCTTCAACCAAATCTATAAGGGCGTCATTAACCGTTCGTATCTGCTGTTTTGCGTTCGATGCAGAAACCAAGAACGGACGTACGATTTGGTGGTTTCCTTTTTTCACTCCGACATAAATCGCGTTGTTCTTCGCGGTTTGTATGGCCTGGTATCGTTTCAAAACGCCTTTAGGACCGCCGATGCCGATTAAAGATGACGCGAACCATCCCTGCTTTAACTTGTGATCTGAAAACAAAGCCCTCAGGAATTTCTTATACGTGTCGTCAAGTCCTCCGCCCAGACGAGCCTGAAAACTTATCTCTTCGATCCCAAAACCTTTGCCCAGTTCCTCACTCGCGATGACTGAAATGGCAAAGGCCGATGCAAAAGAGCGCACTTTCGCAAGAAGAATCGAATCGAAGTGCAGACGGAGCGCATTTTGAAAGCACTCGTATTGAAGCTCATCAAGCTTTCGAAAGCTGATCTTTAGGTCCGACACAATTTCTTCCGAGAACCATCATAAATGGCGAAAACAGGCCATTACACTCAAAACCCCCGCTCGTTGGGGTGTCAACGAGTGCTCTCGCGATTTTTCGCCGCTTGGGACGATTGCCTGCCAGGTGGCGGCTCCGGAACCGCGCGGCCGGTGACAGATGCTCAGATCGAGAAGGCTGTCTGGCCTTATGACGGGATGCGAGTTCGTCTGAAGACGCCCCGATGTGCGCTGGATGGTGTTGGTGTTCCAGTTTCCGGGACTGCCACCTGCTGGCTTCGGTTAGAATGTGGCGGCGTCGTGTGCGAGAGTAGTTTGGGGTCGAAAGGATATACAGATGACTGGAACATGGACAACACTCGTAGCAAGGGTATTGGTAGCGTCGGCGCTTTGCACGACCCTGATAGCGCAGACGCAAAGCAAGGGATCTCCTGACACCGAGAAGACCTACGAACGCTTGCCGGGATTGGATAAACAGCTCATCGACACCTCGGCCGATCCCTGCACCGATTTCGCCAAGTATGCTTGCGGAAATTTCAGCAAACTGTATCCCATTCCGCCCGATCGATCAGGGTTTGGTCCGGGCGCAATGGTCGCGGAATACAACCAACGAGTGCTGCACACCATGCTCGAAAAGGCAGCGGCAGGCGGCTCGGATCGCACACCGAACGAACAGAAAATCGGCGACTACTACGCTTCCTGCATGGACGAGAATGCGATCGATCGCAAAGGGCTTACGCCGTTGCAGCCCGAACTCGATCGCATCGCGGCGCTCAAGAACAAGGATGAACTTACGCCGCTGCTGGCGCACTACCAATTAATCGGCGTCAATGCTTTCTTTAACTATGGCGAGCAGCAAGATTTCAAGGACGCAAGCAAACAGATCGCCGCACTGGATCAAGGCGGGCTGGGATTGCCGGAGCGCGATTACTATTTCCGCACCGGCGAGGCAGCCGAAAAGACTCGGAAAGAGTACGTTCAGCATATTACGAATGTGTTGAAACTTATGGGCGAGGCAGAAAGTCAGGCGGCGAGCAATGCCCGAGCAATAATGCAGTTCGAAACTGCGCTGGCTAAAGTCTCGATGGACATCACCTCGCAGCGCGATCCGAAAAATGTCTACCACTTAATGCCGGTCTCCGATGTTGCCGGTCTGACTCCCGACGTATCGTGGATTCAGTTCTTCAAGGATACGGACACTCCCCCGATCACCGAAATCAACGTCGCGAATCCCGACTTCTTCAAGGGGTTAAACGCGTTGCTCGGCTCTACTAGTTTGCCCGTCGTTCAGACCTACTTGCGATGGCAAGCCATCAATTCAACTCCCAGCGAGGTTCTGCCCAAAGTATTCGACGATGAGCACTTTGATTTCTATGGCCGCAAGCTTAGGGGTCAACCGGAGCAACGGGCGCGTTGGAAGCGGTGTGTGCAGGCCACGGATGCAGCGCTGGGCGAAGCGTTGGGCCAGGTTTACGTGGCGCAGGAATTTCCGCCGTCGAGCAAGCAGGCCACACTTCAAATGGTGCATGACATTGAGACCGCGATGGACCAGGACATCAATACCTTGGATTGGATGAGTCCAGCCACGAAGGTGCGCGCCAAGGAAAAGCTGCATGCTGTGGCTGACAAGATCGGCTATCCCGACCACTGGCGGAATTATTCCAAGCTCGTTATCTTACGCGGGGATGCTTACGGCAACGCCGTGCGAGCCATTGAATTTGAGAACGAGCGTGAATTGGCCAAGATCGGCAAGCCCGTAGATCGCGGCGAATTCGGCATGACTCCGCCAACTGTAAACGCCTATTACAGCTCCAGCATGAACGACATCAACTTTCCGGCGGGCATTCTTCAACCACCTTTTTTTGATCCCCACGCAGACGATGCGGAAAATTACGGCCACATCGGGGCAATTGTGGGGCATGAACTCACTCACGGCTTTGACGACCAAGGACGCAAGTTTGACGCGAACGGAAACCTCTCCGATTGGTGGACAGCCGAGGACGCCAAGAGGTTCGAGCAAAAAACCGACTGTGAGGTGAACGAGTACAACGGCTTTACCGCGGTCGACGACGCGAAAGTCAATGGGAAGCTGACCCTGGGCGAAAACACTGCGGATAACGGAGGCCTGCGCCTCGCTTATCTCGCTTTCCTGGAAGACGCCAAACGGAAGAACATCGACCTCACTCAGAAACAGGCGGGCGGCTACACTCCGCTCCAAGAATTCTTTCTCGGATACGGTCAGAACTGGTGCGGAGATACGCGTCCCGAGCAACTTCGGATGCAAGTGCAGACCGATCCGCACTCGCCGCGGCAATTTCGTGTGGATGGCGTTGTGCAAAATATGCCGGAGTTCGGAAAGGCATTCGGGTGCAAAGTCGGACAGCCGATGATGCCGGCCAACTATTGCCGCGTCTGGTGATGTGCGGCCGCGGTTGTCGCCGACTGACGCTAGTGCTTTTTCGGGACGCGACGCCGCGAAGAATGCTGGAGGCTGCAGGAAGGTGTCGTCCCGTCGACTCTGCAATCTAACACGGAGTAAATTCCTCATTCGCCAACGGGGAGTAGCTCTAATCCTGCAACACACGTTCAGGATCGGCGTGTTAGCAAACTACCCATTCCTAACGCCATGTATTGAAATCAAGAAGGCCAACCAAGCGACTCGAAGCCGGGGCTCGCTATGCAACCATCAACAGGGAACTTCAACTCCTGCGCCGTGCGTTCCGCCTCGGTTTCGAGAGCAGGCCGAGGCTGGTGTCGGACATTCCCGCGTTCCCCAAGAAGCTGGCGGAATCCCCGCGCACCGGCTTCATCGAGGACGACGCCTTCGCAAAGCTGCTGGCGGCGCTTGTCGAGCCCGGATTGAGAGCGCTGGTGCTCGTCGCGTTCCGTCTGGGATTTCGGAAGAGCGAACTTCAGAACCTGCTGGTGCTGCAATATTCGGACGGCTGGCTCAGACTGTTCAAAGGCGCAACCAAGAACGGTCGAGCGAGAGTGGTCGCGGTTCCTGACGACGTGAACGAGGCGCTAGTCGAATGCGCGAAAGGAAAGGCCCCAGACCAGCACCTCTTTACTTGGTCGGACGGTTCCCAGATTCTGGACTTCCGCGTAGCGTGGAAAAAAGCCTGCAAGGCTGCGGGCGTCCCGAAGCTGAGAGTCCACGACCTGCGCCGATCGGCGGTCCGGCGGATGAGGAAGCGGGGCGTCCCGGTCGCGACCGGCATGCAGATTACCGGGCACTTGACCGGCAGATTTTTGACGATTACGACCAAGCGAGCCCGGAGGACGTCGCGGAGGCTGCAAAATTATTGTGAACGAAACGTGCGCGAAACGCGAGTGCGGGCTGGGGCGAAAAGTAAAATGTTGATATTTCGCCCGTATTTTATGTGGTGCCGGGAACAGGACTCGAACCTGCACGCCTTGCGGCACTGGATCCTAAGTCCAGCGCGTCTGCCAATTCCGCCATCCCGGCCCGTCTCTAAGTAATTCATTCTAACCCTTCAGGGCTGATTAGTTCACCGGCACGCCCGTTGCAGGCGCGTCAATTGTAACCGGATTGTCGCTGAAATTGATTTCTGGTGCGTCGGCCCGCTGGAATTTCTCCATGGCGAGAGCAATGTCATCCTGCCTGATTATGCTGTCGCGATCAAACACGGTGCGGGTTTTCCATCCCCCGATGTCCATGATGATTTTTTCCGGAACCCCAGCACGCAACATATTGCGCGCCATGGTGCGCCTTAGATCGTGAAACAGCAAACCAGGGCAACCGGCAGATTTGCAGGCATTGTCCCACAGCCCCCGGAAGCTAATCACTGGCGATCCATCCGGGCGAGTGAATACGAAATCGCTTTCAGACTTTCCCCGCACGCAAGCGGAAATCAAAACATAAGGTGCATCGGTCATGGTAACGCATCGGCCCTCACCGTTTTTGGTAGTTCCGACCTCTAACCGAATGGTCCGCTGCATCAAATCAATTTGCCCCACTTTCAGCGCGGTTATTTCGCGGCGTTTCCATCCAAACGTGCGGCCAACCTCTATGATCGTGCGAAACCACAGCTCAGGGCAATATTCCAGAGGCTTGCGGTATTGGCTATCTTCCATGAAACCCGTTTCTAGTGGAGTGTCCCATAAATAGCTTTACATAGTTTCAGCGGTGAGTATGATCTCAGTCATGCCGAACACAGGTCTGGGGATCGAGTTGCAACCGGCTGAGCGCACGCAACTGGAAGAGTGGGAATCCGCACACGGAACGCCGCAACAGGTGGCGCTGCGCTGCCAGATTATCCTGAGAGCGGTGGCGGGTCAGCAGAATGTGGCCATCGCCGCAGGGCTCGGCGTGAGCCGACCCACCGTGCAGCTGTGGCGCAAGCGGGTGCACGAGCAGGGCATCGGGGAGGTCTGGGAGATAGCTCGCGGCCGCGGGCGCAAAGCGCACTATGATCAAGGCCAGCGAGACCGGATCATTCGAGCGACCTTGCAGAGCAAGCCCAAGGGCATGACCCATTGGAGTTCCCGGCTCATGGCGGAGACGCAAGAGGTCAGCAAGAACACGGTGAACCGTTTATGGCAGCTGCACAACATCAAGCCGCACCTGAGCCGCACGTTTAAGCTGTCGCGGGATGCGAAATTCCTAGAGAAGCTGACCGATGTGGTGGGGTTGTATATGAACCCGCCCGACAAGGCACTGGTGCTGTGTTTGGATGAAAAGAGCCAAATTCAAGCGTTAGATCGAACTCAGCCGGGGCTGCCGCTAAAGAAAGGCCGGTGCGGTACGATGACGCACGACTACAAGCGCAACGGCACCACCACCCTGTTTGCGGCACTGAATGGGTTGGATGGCAAGGTCATGGGTGAATGTCATGGCCGGCATCGGCATCAGGAGTGGCTGAAGTTTCTGCGCCGCTTAGACGATGGGTTTCCCCGCAGCTGAAGTTGCATCTGGTGATGGACAACTACGGCACGCACAAAGAGCCGCACGTGCAAGCGTGGCTGAAGAAGCATCCTCGCTTTGGGTGTCACTTTGTGCCGACCAGTAGCCATCCAGCGCACGCGCTCTGAAAAGGTCCGCGCTTCTCAGCATCATTGCGCTGGAGCAAGGAAGGAAGTGTGTACGTTGCACACGTCTCGGGCAGGTACTTGGTGCCAACGCCGGGCTGGTACAGTGCGCCACGAACGCGAGTGCGCGAGCCTCAAAAATAAAGCCAGTTACTTGCAAAAGTCCCAGTTTACTTTTCGTCGCTGTCGGCGTAAGTGTCCCCACAACACGTTGGGCGGGCTCGGGCTGTGGGCCAAATATGACCCCACTCGCTGGGAGAAACCCGCCCTTTTATCCAACCTCGCGGAGATTTCCGGTCACATCTCGGTGACAGTCTCTTGCAAGCTTCGCGCCGTCTATCTCTTAAACACACTCACAGGATATGGAATCCAATGCGCCTCAACGGAATCATGGCCAACCCAAGAACTAACGCTAGCATCGGATGACGCGGCGGGCGGACTAGGATGGCATTGGTTGCCGAAGACGAAGCGACCAACCAACCCCTGGGAGCAAAACCGCCCGCTGCCTTGTCCAAACCCCCACCCCACCCAACATCTACGCATCCTGAGGCACGATGAACGCTAGCGCGGGCCATCCTACGCGATGCTTCGAGAGCGAACGATTAACGAAAGTCATGTGGGAGCAAAAACCCGCCCTTTCCGGCATTAGCGCTTCGCAAGAATAACCCTGTTTACTCGCAGGGGATGCCAGTTTTCTTTTCGTCGGCGTCGGCGTAGTGTTGACAGCGCGTGGGCGGGCCATCGACAAAAATGGCGGCCGCCCAGCGAAGCGACCGCCACTATCTCCTCCAAGAGACGATTAACCCGCCCTCGCCGTCTTGTCGAACAACTCACCCCACCCGCCATAGCCTCTGCACATCGCTGACGCTCGAAAAATAAAGCTGATTACTCGCAAAAGCCCTAGTTCACTTCCGTCAGTGCCCGCAGTAGTGTTTGGAGTCTGGATGGGGGCGGGCCATTGTGAGATAGCGGAGTGTCCATCCCTTCCTTCTCTGCACTCCCAGAGAGCGAGACCCGCCCCCGCGTTGACGCCCTCTATTCGTCGGTATTTTAGACACAAATAATCGCTAACCGTTTTAAGGTAATGAAAACAAATAGCTTGTTCGCACGACCTTCTGGTTACTCACCATGAGCGCTGCGCGCCCGTTCTTACAACCGGTGGCTAGCAGTCGCATCTGAACATCCCGCGGCGGGCGGGCACAATCTTCTGGAGTGTCCGTGAGTCGATTCTTCCGGACTGCAGGGCGGACCCGCGCCATTATCTTCCGCCCGCGAGTTCCGCCCGCTGCGCGCGCAAGGATGCGCTTTCGCTGTTGGTCGAGTGGTTCCGTCCACAGATTAAGTTCCGTGCTTGACTATCCGCCGCACTGCTTCTAGGTATCGGCCGGGGGGCGGGCCGGCGAACCTTGGGAGCATAGCCGTTTGCGGCTGCGATTTCCTGTTGGCTGAGCGGTTGGTAAACGCGATTCTGTACCGCGAGCGCGTGGGCTGCTGCCATCGTGTCCGCTGTCCACTCCCATCCGTTGCGATTGATGATTGTCTCTAGCGCGTTATTAGCCTGATCGGTATTCGGGTACTCGGGATGCTGCATGAAAAATTCTGACACGGTTTGCTGATTCTTGAACCGCTGCAGTAATTCGTTGTTCTGCTGTTCGCGCTGATAACGTGCGTTTTGGTCCGCAACTATCTCCGCGCCATTTTGGTAGCCGAAGCGCTTTGCAGTCTGGGAAGGACTTCCAAGTCGTTGCCATCCATTTCTCTAGCCCTTACTTCCCATGGTGCCAGCCGGGTTCGAAAAGTCTCATTCAAGCGAATTTCTTCAGATCATTTCAGACTGCTTCAGACTGGCTCTATGGACGTTTCCAGAGATCAGGAGCATCATCGCACTCGCTTGCGGGATTTGCTCACTTCGCTCCGCAAGGAGTCTGGTGAGCCCGCAAGCAGATTCCAAAATGACGAAAAGGAGATTCTAAAATGAAAAAGCTGACGGTTTTGATGGCCGCTCTGGTGTTAGTGACTCTAATGGGAAGCTTGGCCCAAGCGCAGCAAGTATGTTACAAGCTAAACCCGTTTTCCGACGTGATCAAACTCAGTTACCACACCGTGGGATCCAATACAAACCTGTTTGGGAACTGGACCACGATTTTCTATACGCTGCCAGTCGTTGGAGCCAGGGAGGCCAACCTCAATGGCGGACCAAAGAGGGTTAGTGTCCACGGCACCAATAATACTGGCGATTTCAGCGGCAATCCGATATGCGCGCTAGATGGAGTCGTCAACGGAGCATTTACGATCACCTGCGTCGGAGGAAGTGGTGGCACCTTCACAAATACTGGAACTAACATCACTCCAGTTTCCTGCACTGCGGACCCCCAGCGAGAGGGCCCGGTGGCTGGCAAATAATCGGCAAAACAGGGGTATAGTGGGCGGTAAGTTTTGAGGGGGAGGCTGGCCCGGTTTTTGTTCTCCTCGTGGGTTTCCGGGCCCGCCTTTTGTCGGGGTAACAGCGTATAACTCGCGGCGCTATGACACGCGAAGAACATCTGCTAGTCCTTGCCGTCTTTACAAAACAACAGCAAATAATAACGGTTCTGGCCGATATGCTCAGGAGTCGCGATCTGGCTTCTGCGGACGATCTGAGGGCTTTTGAGTTTGCAGCGATTCAAGATGAGCCTTCCAAAGACGCCTTAATGCGACAAGTGAAGGTTTTCTATCTTGACGTGGCAAAAGCCTTGGGGATAGAAACCGGCTTAACACCCCCATTATGATCTCGTCGTCTGCGATGCTCTGCTCTGTCATAGAAATGAGCCTCTCCGGAGTGCCTTTATTTGGCCGCAATTCACGCGCCCGCTGGGGATGGGCAGCAGCGGAGACGCGCGGCTGTGATCTTGCCGGAATGGGATGGGGCCGGGTAGCTTGTTACCTGGGTACTCTATACTGAGGTGCGCCTGTAACTTCTAACCGCTCGCTAGGATGGCCCGCGCTAGCGTTCATCGTGCCTCAGGATGCGTAGATGGTAGGCAGGAGCAGACGGACTGCCAAGCCTAAAATGTTATCCAAACTCGGGAAGGGCGGCAAGGCACGACTCGAAACCATGACAGAGGACGAACGTAAGGAATCAGCCCGCAAGGCCGCCCAGGCACGATGGGATAAACAGAGGGCCGATGACACAAGATAAGTTGGAATGGTTGCATGAAACGATTAAGCAATTCTCGACACTCCTATGCGACGAGTGGGCTAGGAATGAGGGGCTGACAATCATCCTTCAACAGAACCGGATTCAAAACGTGGAGCAACGAACTGAGGAAGTATTGTTAAGTCATGCGCTTGCCAAGAAAGCCCAGGAGAGGTTCCAACCCGTGTTGGCTCGACTTGAAAAGGATGTGCAGGCGGCGTGGATCGAAGCCGTATCGAACATTGCCCCGTCGAACTCGGGGCGCCTTCAATAAAAACTTGCGCGCGTGAATGTTGTAACCGGAATGTAACTCACCGAGGTGAACCGAGAGGCACGGACAAGCACTTAGCGCAACCTGCCTAGTTTTGCTCATTGCTTCGCAGCCCTTGCGATGCAATGACTTGCAAAAACAACGGGCCGTTATGCGCGGGTTCCTAAGTCCAGCGCGTCTGCCAATTCCGCCATCCCGGCAAAACTGAGAAAGCCTGCGGAATATTAGCTTAGTAGACTGATGGAGGGTTCGCAACAGGGCAAAAAAAGCGCCTTGGTAGCTGCTGGTTTACAAGCTTCCAAGGCGCTACGTTTACTCACTATGTGTGCTTTGCGATTTTGCTGTTGAGCAGCGAATCCAGGGGTTCGCCCGCGGGAGTGGACTTGACAGTGGTGCTGCGCACGATATCCCCTGCGGTCAGCCTCTTTCCGTACAGACGAAAATTCGCGTCATTGTCTGGTTCAATGGTTGCGCTTCCCAGGGATGCGCCGGCGAACAATCCCTTGGATCGCCCGTAGGTAAGAATGTCGGCATCCACGGCACCGGCCGCGGTAGCGCCGGGTCCCGCCGCTGCAGTCGCGTCAGCGCCCATCTTGGTCTTACCATTCAATACCTGGTTCACGACCTTCTGATCCATGAGCAGGAGGACGAAATCACTGGACGTGCCCCCTACCTGCAGACCGAGGCTGGCCCCGCCTACCGTAAACATCGCGGGCGCGGACCACTTGCCTTCAAAGTTCTGGCCGGTACGGCAAAGCATCGGACCACGGCCACCGCTTCCGCCGACACCAAAGCCGAACTTCTTCACACCGGGCAGAACCATCACGCAATCCGCCTTCGCCAGTGCGTCCAGCGAGATGTTCTTGTCGTTGAGCATATCCCCCAACACAATCGCGGCTTGCTTCAGTGTGTCTTCGTCCTTCTCCTTGTCGGCAGCGAGCGCAGGGAGAATCAGCAGGACCATCATTAGGGAAGTGAGGAAGCAAGGTAAAGCTCTCCTGGCGATCCGCTCACCTGTTTTTTCAGAAGCAGTTCGTAGCATGGGATCCTTTCCTTTCTCGTTATGACGTTGCCCGCGCGGCCGATCCTCTCACTTGCGCGACCACACTGCGGCGGCGTTGCCAAAGATATGCGAAGGTTGCCGGGACGGGAACTATAAAAACTTCTAGTCCTCCGACCGGGCGACCCCGCCACGTCCTCGAAAGTATACCCATTTCCGAGCAACAAAGGGGTCGTGATTTCCGCCGTTCCTTCGCCGCCCCGGCAAATTCCCTTCTCTGTATCCAGCACTGCCGCTAAACTGAATACCTATGAATAATCCACAACAACCTAATATCCGGCTGGTGAACTCCCCCGACTATCGCGAGACTTACGCCAACAGCGTGCAAGTACGGGTGAATGTTTGGGATTTCTTTCTGGTTTTCGGGACCTTGCAACAGCAAAGCGAAACCCAAGTCGAGGTTAAGAACTTTCAGGGCATCTATCTCAGCCCGCAGCAAGCCAAGGCGCTGATGTCAATTTTGCAGCAGAACGTTTCCGGTTACGAGAGCACGTTTGGCGAAATCAAGCTCGATCCCCGAATGGCAACCGCGGGCCCGGTACACTAGACTGCTCCGGTGGCCGGAGAGATGACCGGAGAGATCGATCGGCGGCGCAGGTATCCGACAGCACTATTCTTTGCGCTGTTCTTCGTCGCCCTGTTCGCACTGCACACTCCTCTACTGCGCCTACCGTATTTCTGGGACGAGGCCGGATACTACGTGCCAGCCGCTCGCGATCTGCTGCTGCACGGTGAATTGATTCCGCATTCCACTCCCTCCAACGCGCACCCGCCGCTGGTCATGGCATATCTTGCTCTGGCGTGGAAGCTTCTGGGATATTCCCCCGTGGTCACGCGCACTGCCATGTTAGGGATTGCCGCATTCTCTCTGCTCGGCGTATTTCGACTTGCCCAACGGGTTGCGAACACGGAAGTCGCCGTGGCCTCCGCCCTCTGCACCGCTTTATACCCGGTTTTCTTTGCCCAGAGCTCCCTCGCTCACCTGGATCTGGCTGCGGCGGGATTGACCTTCTGGGCCTTGCTCGCGTATGTCGAGCACCGGCCATGGACCGCCGCGCTGTGGTTCACCCTTGCCGTGCTTGCAAAAGAGACCGCGATCTTGGCTCCCCTGGCTTTGTTCGCCGGGGAGTTGCTTGTCGCCCTACTTGTCATCCCGAGCGAAGCGAGGGATCTCGGTTCTTCCCGCGTCCAGCGAAAACCCAGATTCCTCGTCGCATTCGCTCCTCGGAATGACAAGGCGATGAGTTGGTCAGGGGGTTGTGGACAACTCCTCCTTCCGCTAATCCCGCTCGCACTCTGGTACGCCTTCCACTACCAGCGCACCGGATTCGTTTTCGGCAACCCGGAATTCTTCCGCTACAACGTACAAACCACAGTGCAGCCGCTCCGTGTGCTGCTCGCACTCGGGCTGCGCTTGTGGCAAGTCGTTGGATATCTCAACCTTTCCTTCCTCACCATGGGCGGCTTGCTGGCCATGTGGCTTCCGCCGCTCCGTGACCACGGCGAAGAGCGCAAGAGAATCTCGCTGGATGTACAGTTCTCCTTCCTCGCCGTCATTGCCGCCTACGTGATCGCGATGGCCGTTGTGGGCGGAGCCGTGCTTGCACGTTACATGCTTCCAGCAGTTCCACTGGTGATCATTCTTTGGGTTTCCACGCTGAGACGAAGAGTGCGGCTCTGGCGTGGCGTAATTGTGATTGTGGCTTTGGCATTCGTGGCTGCCCTGTTCGTCAATCCCCCTTATGGATTTTCAATTGAAGACAATCTTGCCTACCGCGATTACATTCTGCTGCACCAGCAAGCTGAGGGCTACGCTGAGGCGCGTTACCCCATGGCCCGCGTGTTGACGGCGTGGCCGGCGAGTGACGAACTCACTCGCCCCTACCTCGGTTATGTGACCCGCCCAATGCGTGTTTTTCGCATTGAAGACTTCACCATCGAGCAACTGATGGCCGCGTCCGATCTGCGTTCAGACTTCGATGTGGCACTAGTTTTCTCCACCAAGTACGAGCCGCCGCATCCCTGGTTCGAACGCTGGCACCAATGGCAGCAATGGAAAACACAATTCTTCGGCTACCATCGCGACGTCCCTCCAGCCGCAGCAGGACAGATTCTGGGAGGACAACTCGTCTACAACGACCTTCGCAACGGCCAATGGGTTGGCGTGATTGAGATGAACCAGATACAGGAAGCACAGGCCGTTCCGAAACCAGCGACCGACTCTCATTAGTGCCCCTGCAAATTGTCATCCCGAGCGCAGCGTGATCGTGCGAAGCACGCTCACGCGCAGTCGAGGGACCTGCTTTCAGCCGGCACGAGTTGAGAGCTACGCAACGCAAACACGCCCGTCGGCCTTATAATGTAATGCGAAATGCAAGCCCAGCACCGCGGGGCCTGGGAGTATTTTGAAGAACAGCTGCCGGGGGTCGGCTTGTTCTTCGGACTTCGTATGAGCAAGCACCTTCATCCGCGACTCAAAATCTTCTTAACCCTGCTGCTTTCTTTTGCAATCGCAACGCCCACCCATCCACAGAGCACGCAAGCGGAAGAAAAGCCCGCCGACAGTATTCGCGGCCTCGTCATCAACAGCGTAACCCAGGAACCAATCGGGCGGGCGCTCGTCTACTCCCCGGACAATCGCTTCGCCACGATGACCAATAGCGAGGGACGCTTTGAATTCAAACTCGTTCAACCCGAGGCCGAGGAGGGCAAGGAAAATAAACCTGTCCCCGCCGACTCTACGACCATGACGCAATGTGTTGGTGGTTCTTGCACGACATACTCTTCTACCGGGGGACAATCTCGCCCAACCCAGCTGATGGCTCGAAAACCGGGATTTCTCAACGATCCGAATGGAATCCAGAATCTGTCCCAGGAACCGGCGGGCAAGGAGCTTACGATCTCGCTCACGCCCGAAGCGCTTGTCGTTGGCCGGGTCGTTCTTCCCAGCTCCGAACCTTCCGACGAAATCCAACTCGAGATCTATCGGCGGCAGGTGCAGGACGGCCGCGCGCATTGGATCCCCGCGGGTTCGGTTTCGACCCGGTCAAATGGTGAGTTTCGCTTTGCTGAGCTCTCCGCGGGCAGTTATAAGTTGCTCACGCGCGAACAACTGGACCGCGATCCTCTGACCTTCGACCCACGCGGACAACAGTACGGATATCCTCCCGTCTACTTCCCCAACGCAACCGATTTTGCAGCCGCGCAAACCATTCAGTTGACGGCTGGCCAGATCTTTCAGGCGGATATTTCCCTGGTCAAACATGCGTATTACCCAATCAAGGTGGCCGTCGCGAATGCGGCTGAGAATGTTCGTGGCCTCGGAATCGTCGTATCCGCCCAGGGCCACCGGGGCCCGGGATACGCTCTCGGCTACAACAACCGTGACCAGATGATTGAAGGCCTGCTCCCCGACGGAAATTTTACCTTGGAGGCAGCGAGCTTTGGACCCAATGCTGCATCGGGGCAGCTAAACATCAGCGTCAAGGGCGCCGCGGTTGAAGGGCCCCGCATGACTCTGGTGCCGAACGGGGCAATCAGTGTGAACGTTCAGGAAGAATTTACATCCAGCGAAAATACAAGTTCGGGGCGCGTAGTCATTCACAGGGGGGGACCGAGGCGAAACGTCTATGTGCGCCTGGAGCCGGCCGACGATTTTGGCCAAGAAAGAGGCGCCGGGATGCGGAATGCGTCCGGGCCGACGGAGGACTCGCTAGCAATCGAAGGTGTTCAGCCCGGGCGCTACTGGGTGAGAGTCGATGCTTCTCGCGGATTCGTCGCGTCGGTCACCTCTGGCACGACGGACCTGCAGCATCACCTACTCGTCGTCGGCCCGGGCGGATCGAGTTCTCCCATCGAGATAACTCTGCGCGACAGCACTGCCGAACTCGACGGAACGGTTGAAGGCATGCCTACAGCCAGCGCATCCCAGGGCACGGCACCGCCAGCCATCCAGTCTGCGCGTATGGCCGCCGATGGGTCCTTCGGGCACGTGTACTGCGTTCCGCTCCCCGATAGTAGCGGAGAGTTCAAAGACATAGGCGTAGCTCCGGACGGGAAGTTTGGTCCGCGGGACCTATCCCCGGGTACCTATCGTGTGCTTGCTTTCAATCATCGCGAAGAACTGGAATACCGCGATCCCGAAGCGATGCGTGCCTATGATGCGAAAGGACTGCTGGTCCGTTTGGTCCCTGGCCAGAAAGAACACCTGCAGCTGCCGTTGATTGTGAATAGCGAGTAACCCCATGCCAATTCGAAGATCGTCGTTTCGAACAGTGATGCTCGCATTCGGGATGGTATTGTCCTCCTCCCTGGCGGGCCTTGCGGCCCAGAGTTCAACCGCGCTGCCCAGCCAATCGTCGGACGCAACATTTCCCATCGCGGGAACCATCGTGAATGCAATCGGCGGAAACCCGCTCGCCCGCGCTCGTGTCACCATCGTGGATGCCAAAAATCGTCAGCATGCCCAGTGGATGATTACTTCCGACGATGGCCGTTTCGATTTCAAGCAGGTCAGCCCCGGAAAGTATTCGCTGCAAGGAGCAAAGCGCGGTTTTATTCCAGCTTTCTATGACGAGCACGAGGGATTCTCAACCGCCATCGTGACCGGCGCTGGACTGGATACCGAACACTTGGTACTGCGTCTCGACCCGTCTGCCATGCTTTCCGGCAAGATTCTCGACGAGTTGGGAGAACCGGTTCGCCAAGCCACGGTTTCGCTTTACCGTGAAGATCGTCAAGTCGGCGTGGGCCGTATCATCAAATCTCGCAACGCCATGACGGACGATCAAGGCGCTTACGAATTCTCCCAGCTCGACGCCGGCTCCTACTTCATTTCGGCGACCGCGAAGCCCTGGTATGCGCTTCATACAGTCTCCTCCGGCCAACCGAGCGCCGAAAATCTCCCTGCCGCCCTCGCTCAGTCTCTCGACGCCCAGTCTCTCGATGTCGCGTATGCCATCACGTATTACGGCGATGCCACCGAGCCCGACGACGCTACCCCAATCCCCGTCCGCGGCGGCGATCATCTGCAGGCCGACATTCATCTGAATCCAGTTCCGGCCCTTCATTTGATCTTTCATGTTCCCGAGAACGGCGCGAATGGATTCACCATGCCGATGCTTCAAAAACCGTCGTTCGATGGCATGGAGATGATTCACAGCGACGGCATGTCACAGGTTTCCCCTGGCGTATTCGAGATGACGGGCGTCGCACCCGGCCGCTACTCCGTTCGCACGCCCGAAGCCGGCAGCGAAGCCAACGACGTTGACGTCACAACCAACGGACAGGAACTGGACATGTCCACCGCCCAGCGCGCCAGCACAGTGAAAGCCACGATTCAAGTGTTAAGAGAACCGACGTTGCCCCCGCAGATTGAGGTCGCACTTCGCAACAGCAAAATGAGAATCGTGGCCTGGCAAGAAATGGACGCCAAGGGAGAAGTCGCGTTCCAGGATCTCGCCCCCGGCAAATATGATGTGCTGGCAGGCAGCCGGCCGAAAGCCTATTCCGTCGTACAAATGTCATCCGATAGCGGAATCATCGCGGGACATACCTTGAATGTCACCGCCGGCGCCTCGATGACGATTACGCTGTCTCTAGTCGGAGGCACCGTAAACGTCGAAGGATTTGCCAGGCGCGCCGGAAAAGCAATCTCTGGAACAATGGTGGTGCTCGTCCCCAAGAATCCTGAATCCAATCGTGAACTGTTTCGCCGAGATCAGAGCGATCAGGACGGAAGTTTCCTCCTGCGCAGCGTGATTCCCGGCTCTTACACCATCGTCGCCATCGAAAACGGCTGGGACCTCGATTGGTCCCGCCCCGGCGTAATCGAACACTACGCACACCAGGGACAAACCATAACCGTATCCGACCGCACCCAAACCACCATGCACCTAACAGAGCAAGTCGAAGTTCAGTCTCGATAACAGCACACGCCCAATATGTTGTCATCCTGAGGCAGCAGAGACCTTGGCGCAGCCAACGACTCCCAACGGAGTATCTCTTTGTACCACCGCCGGCAAAAGAACTTCCTTAGTCATGCTCGACCGAAATTTGATACCCTGGACACCCTGCGCTTCCGCTCCCAGCGCTATATTCACTGTTTGTAACTTTCAGGAAAGGTGAACTATCTTGCGAAAGAAACTTTTTCTTGCGGTAGTCATACTTCTGCTCGCCGTGCCCAGTGTATCGCTCGCACAAACGTTGCAGAACCTCGTGAACCAGCCCCCGGATGGCGCCGGCATCGGTTTTCTATTGACCGACGGTACGGTGATCTTTCAGGGGAACAGTGAATCCGACTGGGTTAAGCTCACTCCGGACAAGTTCGGTAGCTACGTCCATGGAACCTGGAGGCAAATTGCCAGCCTCCCCGCTGGCTATGTGCCTGATGCCTTCGCCTCCGCCGTGCTGGCCGACGGCCGCGTGATCATCGAAGGCGGCGAATACAACAACAACGTGTTCGCATTCACCAACCTGGGCGCAGTCTACGATCCCGTGAAAAATACCTGGACCAAACAGAAACCGCCTGACGGCTGGGGCTTTATCGGAGATTCCCCGTCGGCCGTCCTGCCCAACGGCAAATTCCTGTTGGGTAGCAAGTTCGACAAGCGCGTCGCCGAACTCGATCCCGCCACGCTTACATGGAAAGAGCTTAGTGATACGGGCAAGAACGACCGCAACGCCGAAGAAGGCTGGACCCTGATGCCCGACGGCTCGGTGTTAACCTACGATGTGACCAAAGCCCCGCACTCCGAAAGGTACATCGAGTCCGAACAGAAATGGGTCAGCGCCGGAAGCACAATCGTAGATCTGCACTCCCCCACCGACATCCATGGCTGCATCCCCTACGGCAAGCATGGCTGTTATTACCCGCCGGGGGAGGTGGGGCCTGGGATACTGCGGCCGGATGGTACGGTGTTCGCTACTGGTTCGTATTCGAATGGTGGTAGCGGTCCGGGACACACTGCGATCTACCATTCGTCGATTAACAAGTGGACCGTGGGTCCGGACTTTCCCAACGGGGACAACGCGGGCGATTCATTTGCAGTGCTGCTCCCCAGTGGGGATGTACTGGTCGAGGGCGACTCCGGAACTATGTACGATTTCGATGGAACGCATCTGACCCCCGATGCGGCCGGTGGTGGCTCCCCCATCCTGATGCTGCCTACTGGGCAGGCACTCGTCGAAACCTTTAGCGTTGAGGTCTACAATCCTAAGGGCAAATATCAGGCGGCATGGGCCCCGAAGGTCACTACGTATCCGCATAGCGTTAACCGTGGTTCCACTTACAAGATTTCCGGCAAGCAGTTCAATGGCTTGTCGCAAGCGGCTGCATTTGGCGACGAGTTCGAGACGGCGACGAACTATCCCCTGGTGCGGATCACCAACACCGCATCCGGTCACGTTTTCTATGCGAAGACGCATGACCACAGCACGATGGGCGTGGCCACCGGCAACACCATCGTTTCGACCAACTTTGACGTTCCCGCCGACATGGACACCGGTGCAAGTATGCTGGAAGTCGTGGCCAACGGGATCCCGTCAAAGAAGGTCAGCATCACGGTGAACTAGTACGGGTGCCCCATCCTAAGGTCGTGCTTTTCGACGTTAGGTGGGAACGTTTGGAGCTGACGTCGTTCGCACCCGCACGTTATACGTTCAGCCAAGGAAAATCCCCGCCCAAGCTGAACTTGGACGGACCACCCTCCACCAAAGCGCGGAGGGCGCGGCCACCCGCCACGACTCACTGGATCAACCGGTTATCCGCGCGGGAAGTGTTGTCGGTCAAGCCTACACGGGCGAGCAGGTTCTGGAAGCGGGGGTCGGAGCGGAGGTTATCGATCCTTAGGTCAGATTTGAGGGCCCAAGAAATTTCCAAGGATCTCTCCTGGTAGGCTTTCTCCAGGAACTCGAAGGCTTTGTTCTTCTCGCCGAGTCCGGCGTATACAGTTGCGAACAGATACGGCGAAACATGGACACTTTTCGATTTTTGCTCCAAGTCACGAAGGATCTTCTCCGCTTCGGCTCTTCTGCCGATCACGGCAAAGGCGTGGGCCAGAGCAGCGGTGGAATCCTGATCGCCAGCCGATATCTCAACTGCCTTCTGATACTCAGAGATTGCTTCCAGCAGTTTTCCCGTGCCTTCGTAGCCGACGCCGAGATTGTAGTGTTCAAGCCATTCATTGGGATTCGAAACCACTCCGCGGCGGCTAGCTTCAACCAAAGCTTCGTAATCCCGCAGCTGATAATAGACCCCTGATTCAACCATAGTGGAGCCGGGACCTGGATCTAACTGGCTGCTTTTAGCTACCTCAGCCAGAGCCTCGGCGCGCCGGCCAGAAAAGCTGAGATAGAGTGAGTGATCCTCATGGGCGCAACTGTAACTCGGGGCCAGAGCAATGGAGCGGTTGAACTCTCGTTCGGCCGCGTCCCAGTCCCAGTCAAAGCGCCAACTCAGCACGCCGAGGGTATCGTGGGCTTCGCCGATGCTGTCGTCCAGTTCCAGAGCTTTGCGCAAAGCTTCCTCGGCAGATCTGTAGGCGAGATCCGGCGACAGCTGTCCTTGCCCGAAAAACGCCAAATAGACATAAGAGTCTGCCAGCCCCGAGTACGCCAGCGCAAAGCCAGGGTCTTTTCGGATGGATTCTTCGAAGTAGTTTTTCGCCATGTTTAGTGGTTGCGCCATGGTGAACTGGTTGGTCAGGTAATAACGTCCCCTCAGATAAGCTTCGTAAGCTTCCGGGTTCACTGGGCGTGCCGAGTGGAACCGGGCCTGCTGCTGCGGAGTCAACTGGGCGCGGACTTGCTGGGCGATCGCCTCTGCCACCTCGCTCTGTAACTTGAGGACATCGCCAAGATCCCGATCATACGTCTCGGCCCAGAGGTGCTGATCGGTGGGCGCATGGAGGAGTTGGGCCGTAATTCGCACGCGATGACCCGACCGCGTAACTGATCCTTCGACTATGCCGTCCACGTTCAATTCTCGTGCGATCTCCGGCAGACCCTTTTTCGTTCCTTTGTAACGCATCACAGAAGTGCGGGAGGTCACGCGCAGGGCGCTAACCTTGGCGAGATCAGTGATCAGCTCGTCCGTCATGCCATCAACGAAATAGTCCTGTGATGGATCGCCGGAGAGGTTATCGAGTGGCAGCACCGCGATGGAGCGTAGGGGCAAAGCGACGCTGGTGCGATGCGAAATGGTACGCGCCAGCCAGAAAGCCGCGCCGATACCAACAATGGCCAACAGCGCGAGCGCCAGGGCGGCGCCAGTGTTGGATCGCTGTACGAGAGCCGGCGCCTCGCTGGCTGGTTTGATTGGTGCAGGGCGCTCCGGGGCGTGGTTCTCCACCTCCTCTACCGGTGCAATAAACCTGTACCCGCGGCGCGGCAGGGTTTCGATGTAGCGCGGTGTGTCGGCGGAATCGCCCAGAACTTCACGAAGGCGCGCGATTGCGTTGTGAAGGCTATGGTCGAAATCGACGAACGTGTCGGCTGTCCAGAGCTGGCTTCTTAGTTCCTCGCGGGTTACGAGATTGCCGGCAGCCTGGAGCAATATCGCAAGGAGCTGTATGGGTTGGCCGTGCAGACGCAGTTTGACACCGCGTTTACGCAATTCTCCAGCGTGCTGATCCAATTCAAAAGAGTCGAACCGCAGCACGCGCCTCACAGAAGCCGGTACGGCCATACAGATCCCCAAGTCTAGAAAGGCTATCACAAGTCTTGCTCCCTGGAGAGGACTCCGGGAGGAGCCGGGAGGAGTCGCGAAGTCCGTGCTTTTCATCGGGTTAGCCATGGAGAAAACTTTGGGGATAGATGGGGACGGCAAGCATTGATGATTTTGTACTTCCGAGCGAGAGTTGTCGCTGTTTATCGCGCTTGAGAACGACCGCTGCAGCCGTTTAGGCCGGCAAGGCAGCAGCGCCTTTTCCGAGCGCGAATTCCTGAACAACCAATAAAGAAGGAGAATCAGAATGAGAATTACGGCAGCAACCTTCGCTTTACTCTGTTTGATGTTGGCTGGCTCGACTCACGCGCCGGCTCAAGCGAATCCAACCCGTCGAAGTCCAATTCTAAGCGGCAGCCAGGTCGTGGCCTTGGACGAATGCGATCCGACCACCTTCAATCAAGCGCTCGGGGCTGACTTCTGCAAGAATATCTCGCTGGGATATTTCACGACGTTGTCCGACTTGTTTTCCGAGGCGCAATCTGGACATCCGGACCCGAACTGGGACTTCGAACCTGACACGGTCCACATCAACAAAGGAACCCCTCTCAGCGTGGTCGACCAGGGCGGCGAGCCGCACACCTTCACCGAGGTGAAGCACTTCGGGGGCGGCTTCATACCGCAACTCAATGGGCCAGGAGAACACACGATTCCCGAATGCGCCGGCGGCTTTGGTAAGGTCGCGGTGGCCAGGAGTCGAATGCTTCAAGGCAGCCAACTCCAGGTCACAGGTCTGGCGCCGGGTGAGCACCTTTTTCAGTGCTGCATCCATCCCTGGATGCGCGTGAAAGTCGAGGTGAAGTGATCCTTGCAGGCGCGAGAAACAGCGTGTGCGAGGGTTGAAAGAGCAGAGATTCATTGTGTGTGGCCCACCCTTCAGCACACTTTGCGAAAAGGGCGGGCTACCACGTGATGTCGAATCGCGGTGAGTGGATTGACCCCATCCTGATAGTCAACTCGCCGCCATCAGATGGCAGGAGTGCGTTTTCACGATCAGCCAGACTTCGCGGCCGGGCTGGAGTTGGAGGGAGTCGCGGGCGGCCAGGGTTAGGTGGACTTCCATTTCTGCTCCGCAATTCACTCGTGCCGCCACGATTACATCTCGCTGCTCCAGCGAGAGTAGGCGCCCGGGAATTATGTTGCGAGCGCTTAGGCCTTCGGGTTTAACGCTGGCCAGCAGGATGTCGCCGGCGCGAATGCCAACTAGCAGGGTCGTGCCTACGTCTGCGCGCACCAGCGGCGTTTCCAGTTCTACCTCGCTATAGGCGAGGCGGCAGGTCATGGTGCCGCGATCTTCGTGGACGGCCGCCACTACGGCATGGAAAATATTTTCGAAGCCGATGAGTTGGGCCAGCGATTCGCGGCGGGGCGCGGCCATCACCCCATGCGGAGTGCCGTCGGCGATGATGCGGCCGTTCTCGAGCACGAGTACGCGGTCGCCCAGGGCGAAGACCTCTTCGCGATTGTGCGTGATGTAGAGAATCGGGATGCCGTGGGCGACGTTCCAGGCGCGCAGGTCATCGATGATTTTCGATTTAGTGGCGGCGTCCAGCGCGGCCAGCGGTTCGTCGAGCAGCAGGACGCAGGGATCGGTAACCAGGGCGCGAGCCAGGGCTACTCTTTGGCGCTCGCCGCCGGAAATCTCTGCGGGCTTGCGGTCGCGCAGATGCGAGATGCGGAAAGATTCGAGGATGGCATCACTCTTTTTTTGGCGTTCGCTTTTGTTTACGCCGGAGAGGCCGTACTCGATATTTTTCTTGACGGTGAGATGCGGAAAAAGAGCGAGGTCCTGAAAAACGTATCCGATCTTGCGGTGCTGGACGGGGAGACTCGTGCCTCGCGCAAGGTCGCAGAGAACCCGGTTGCCGATCGTGATCTTCCCCGAGTCGGGAGTGGCCAGTCCCGCGATGCAGTCGAGCAACGTCGTCTTCCCTGCTCCTGATGGGCCAAAGATAATCGTGATTCCCGGGGTAATAACGAATGAAAGGTCGAGTGCGAAATCGCGTCCCGCTCCAGAGAAGTGTTTGTGGAGCTGAACCGTCAATCCATCCTGCGATGCGTCGGTTTTCATCTGGCTCGGTTGGAAAGGCTTGAACCGCAGAGGACACGAAGGTTCACAAAGGAAAACATTCGGATTATTTCCATGGCAACACTGCCCATACTTTTCGGTTCACCCCGTACACCAGCGAGAGCACCGCGAAGGAAATTGCCAGCAGTACCAGTGCGGTCTGATTGGCGGCGGCATAGTTGAGGGCCTGAACCTGATCATAGATATCGATAGAAACCGTGCGCGTAACCCCAGGAATATTTCCACCGACCATTGAGCACGACGCCGAACTCGCCCATGGTGTGAGCGAAACTCAGAGCCACTCCGGTCACGAGCCCAGGAATCGAAAGCGGCATAATCACGCGGCGGAATGTTTGCAGCTTCGAGGCGCCTAGAGTGGCCGATGCGGCCATCAACCTGGGGTCGACGAGCGCGAATGAGGCGGCGAATGGCTGTACTGCAAAGGGCAAACTGTAAATGATGGAACCGATGACCAGCCCGCTAAAAGTAAACGCAAGCGTGTGCCCGGTCCGCGCCTGCCAAAAACGTCCCAAGGGACTACGCGAGCCGAGCGCAACCAGAACGTAGAAGCCCAGCACAGTGGGAGGCAGAACGATCGGTAGCGCAACTACAGCCTCCGCGAGAAACTTCCAGCGCCAGTGAGAGAAGGCAATCCAGTACGCGATAGGCAGTCCCACTACTGCCAGCGCCGCCGCGACCAGTACAGCCAGACGGATTGTCAGCCAGAACGCCTGCCAGTCCATTCGCCTCCATCAGATTCGACGATGAATACAGAGTATAGCCAAAGCCAGGCTCGGGGAGTCCCATTCTGGGCCCAGTCGCTGAATGTTCACTCATCACAAGGGCGGGAGCGATGGGGCAGCTAGGATTGTTGCGCTGGAGGTTGTGCAATGGAGATTCAGGAAGCCATCAAAGTGATTCGCGCGCTGGCGGACGGAGTAAATCCGGAGACCCGCGAACTGCTGAAAGACGATTCGATCTGCCGGAATCCGCAAGCCGTTATGGCATTGAACCGTGCTTTAGCCGCGCTGGTCATACTGCAGGAGAGGGAACTCAAGAAGCCGGCGAGTGCAGGCAGTACTGGTCACGAGCGGAAGATAAACAGATTTGCGAAGAATTGCACAAGGGAATGAACTTCGAAGAGATCGCGAAAACTCATAACCGCACCGTGCCTTCCATTATTGTGGGCCTGGTCAAGCTGGGGCAGATTGCGCCCAACAAATCGGGTTCGCTGTTTCCACCGCAGGTCGCATGAGGGAAACATCCGCGAGTGCATAGCACTATGATCGGTTAGGGGGCGCACTTTACGGCAACTCCGGCACTTAGTGCGCCGATTGATGACACGATGGAGATTAGCAACTCGCCACAGACGGCACCGGTAAACACCTTGGCAACGTTCCATGGGACTTTGACGGGGATAAGTTGCTACATCTACCCAGTGAACTTGCGTTGTGGCTCGGGTGGTCCGCCTACCTGCCGCATTGCGCCAGCTGTGCCCGCTCCGACGGTAAGCGGTGCGCCGTTCACAGTGACGGTAAGCAGTGACGTGCCGCACATTTACAACTTCAACATCACCGCCGTAGGGACGGATCCGAACACGGTTACTCACTCGTTCCTGACAAGCTTTACCTCGCCGGCGGCTCCGGCACGCGGCCGTTCAGCTTCACTGTCACGCCATCGTCCAGCATCCAGTCGTTGCCAGCGGACCGCCCGCGATTTACACGCTTGATGTGGTGCCGGCGGGAGGAGCGTTTCCCAATAATGCGACTTTGGCATAATCCCCCAATTGTCACCGTTGAGCACATGCACCATCAACCCGACACAAGTAAACAAAGGCATCAGCGGAGAAACACGAGTCACTTTCACGATCACAACGACTCTGCCGGTGATTGCGGGTGCGCATCCGGCGCACGGACTGAGGCCGCTGATCTACTCGCTGTGCTTATCGCTGCCGGGGTTGGTTGTACTTTGGGGCGGACTGCGACGAAGTCGTCGGAAGCGTTTTGTACTTTTGCTGTTGCTTCTGCTCATGGTCGTCGGACTCTGGCTGGAGATTGCCTGCAGCGGCGGTCTTCAAGGCAATGGCAGCGGAAATGGACAGCCGGGCACACCTTCAGGAACGTACACGATGACAGTGAGCGCCACTCTGAGTTCGCTTCCGCAACAGACGGCGCAGGTGCAGTTGACGGTTAATTAGGACTGGCTTCCGGCTGTAGGCTTCTACCTTCCCAATTCCAGCTTCTAGCTTTGGGCTTCTGGCATCCCGCTCAACATGGGTTTCACTTGGGCATCCGCACGAGCGGGACGCTCGCGCCTACACTTTGTTGGGGCTTTCCGTTTATCTTGTAGGCAGCGCTCTCGGCGGGCTCATTGAGGGAGCGCTTACGAATGACTGATCAGCGCTTTGACATTGTGGTAATTGGCGGTGGAATTGTTGGTCTTTCTACCGCGATGCAGGCTTGCCGGGACTTTCCACGGATGCGGCTGCTTCTGGTCGAAAAAGAAGACCGGGTGGCGCGCCATCAGAGTGGGCACAACAGCGGCGTAATTCATTCCGGAATCTACTACAAGCCAGGGTCACTGAAGGCGAAGTTGTGCGTGGAGGGTGCGGCCGCGATGGCGGCGTTTTGCCGCGAGCATGCTATTCCGGTTGAGATTTGCGGAAAGATTATTGTTGCGACCAGCGCCGAAGAAATTCCGCGCCTGCAAGCGTTGCTGGAACGTGGGCAGGCCAACGGAATTACTGGCCTGACATTGTTGGACAAGGCGCAGGGGCGCGAGATCGAGCCCCACTGCGGAGGCCTGGGCTGGCTGCACGTACCGGGCACGGGAATCACCGACTATGTGGCGGTCTGCCTAAAGTACGCCGAGTTGATCGTCGCACATGGTGGAACCGTAAGCACTGGAACCGGGGTCACAGGCATAACGCGGAGTAATGGAGAAATCGTAGTCGAAACCAACCGGGGATCGGTGGTGGCGAAATACTTGATCAACTGCGCGGGCCTGCACAGCGATCGCATTAGCCGCCTGGCGGGAGAAAAAACAGAGGTCACGATCGTGCCATTCCGCGGCGAATATTACGATCTGGTTCCGGAAAAAGAGCACCTGGTTCGGGGGCTGCTTTATCCGGTGCCCGATCTGCGTTTCCCGTTCCTGGGGGTGCACTTCACGCGTCGTATCGGCGGCGGCGTAGATGCCGGGCCCAACGCGGTGCTGGCGTTCAAGAGAGAAGGTTATCGGCGAACTGACTTCAGCCTGCAAGACGCGGCAACCACATTCGCATATTCCGGCTTCTGGCACATGGCTGCAAAATACTGGCGTAGCGGCGCCGGGGAATTTTACCGGTCCTTCCACAAGCCGGCGTTCGTGCGAGCTTTGCAAACTTTGGTGCCCGAGATTCAGAGCGCTGATTTGGTGGCGGACGGTTCGGGCGTGCGCGCGACCGCCGTCAGTCGCGATGGATCGCTGGTGGATGATTTTCAGTTTGTTTGTTCGCACAACATATTGCATGTGTGGAATGTTGTGTCACCGGCAGCAACGGCCTCGCTCCCGATCGGGCGTGAGATTGTGCGCATGGCGCAGAGAGGATTTGGACTTGAACCGTAGTGAAGCCCGTCCGCTGGGAACTCGGGCATAGTTCGCGGACGGTCTACTCACTTTGGATTATGACCTCAGGATGTACCGTTCCCGGACTTGAGGAAAGCCAGAATTCCCGCTGTGGAGGCAGCTGAAGCAGGACAGTCTATTTAGATTCAATGGCTTACGGTGAACCTTTAGGGTTAAGGATTGGCTTTTCTTTTATGGCACGAAAGTGCCATTTACCCTGTATAGTTATGAGAATAAAGTCTCCGTAGACAGTCGTCAGGGGTGGCGGCTGATTTGGGTGGGCATTCTCCTCCGTCTATTTGTGACCCGTCCTAACGGCTGTTTTAACTTCTCTGGCCAAACGAAACCAACCTTTGCGGGAAGGGTTTCATCTCGTAGATGGCCTAACTGAAGGGACGTTCTGGAGACTCGCTCCAGACAACAGGGTCTGTAACTCTTATGGCTTACGCTATTGTCTTACCTGAAGTTTCTGAAGTGATCCGAGTGCTGGCCGCTGATGCCACCAGAATGAACAGCCAGCTTCTGGCTGCAGCCCTGGAGCGCGACAAACGCTTTCAGGTGCTGGACCCGGTGTCGGATGCCCGCGGAATCATCGCCGCCGTGGCCAAGGAAAAGCCGGCAGTGGTGGTCATCAGCGCCGAACTCGACGACGACAAGCGAAAAGGATTCGAGGTCGCGCGCGAACTGCACGCCCTGCACGGTGAAACGCGCGTCGTGATGCTGCTCGACACTTCTGAACGTAGCCAGGTGGTGGAAGCATTTCGGACAGGAGCACGCGGTGTTTTCTGCCGCAGCGAATCGCTGACGTCGCTGGCGAGGTGCATCCAGTGCGTCAGTGAAGGCCAGATCTGGGCGAATAGCAAAGAGCTGCGCTACTTGCTGGAGGCGCTGGGCGAAGCCCTGCCGCTGCGCGTGGTTGACACGCGCGGGGCTGCATTGCTTTCGCGGCGCGAGATCGAAGTCGTGCGCTGCGTTGCCGAGGGATTATCAAACCGCGAGATCGCGCAGCGGCTCGGCCTTACCGAGCATACGGTGAAGAATTATCTGTTCCGCATTTTTGACAAGCTGGGAGTTTCCAAACGGGTTGAGGTTGTCCTCTATGCTTACAGTTTAGGCAGCATGGCGGAAGTCACCGCACCCAACAACGGTGGCAATGGGAAGAAGTTGCCACCAGTCGTAACCAAGAAAGTCCTGCCACCGACCCCAACAACGGTTTCGCAATTTCCGTTGACTCCGGTCTCCCGGATGGCGAAGGCGTAGTGAAGGCGGAACTGCTTTCCAGAAACCAATTGTGCTGATTGCTATGACCGGTCTACATCCGCACGAGCCCGGACCGGGCGTCCGACTCGCGGGCTACTGATTGCCTTATCCAAAGAGTCCTGCCAGTTCTTCAGTTTCAAGGCCACCTGCTGCATGTAAGCAGCAGCTTCCGCGGGACTCAAAATCTCATGATTGCCTTGCCCATTCGGAGGCGCGGACGGTCGCGGGTCGCGTGGGTAGTCCATCTCGACCGTATCGAAGGGCACGTCAGAGGTGAGTTTTGAAATGTCCAGGTCGGCGATTACTTCTCTCACCGCGGCCGAGTCAACCAACTTCTTCTGCAATGCGCAGGTAAGCGACAGCGCATTAAAACAGAAATTGTTAATGTTCCTGGGGATGCCTTCGGTGAATCTCGCAATATCCGTGTAAACCTCGGGAGTGAAAAGAGGCTCGCCTTCGTAGCCGGCAATGCGCAGCCGGTGCTCAATATAGTTCTTGATCTCCTCTGGCGATAGGGGCTCGAGTCCATGAACGATGGAGACGCGTTGGCGCAACTGCGACAAGCCGGGGCTGGCTAATTTATCTGCCAGTTCGGGTTGTCCCGCAAGGATGATGTGCATCAGCTTGGCCCGCGGGGTTTCGAAGTCGGAAAGCAGGCGTACGGTCTCGAGCACCGAAGGCTCCAGATTCTGCGCCTCGTCGATCACGACAATGAAGCGGTTGCCGGCACGAGCCTCTTGCAGCAGGCGCCGGTTGAACTCTTCGTGCATGCGGACGAAATCATTGCTGTCGCTATCGTAGCCTAACTCAGCCAGCAGGAAGCGCAGGAACTCGCGTGAGGTGCACTGGGTTTGGAAGACGAATGCGGTGCGCGCGGAACTGCGAAACTTCTCCAACAGATGAAAGAGGATGGTGGTCTTGCCCATGCCGGGCTTTGCGATGAGAGCCAGAAATCCACGATTCGCTTCGATGCCGTAGTACAGGGAGGCCAGCGCTTCGCGATGGGCTGCGCTGAGATACAAGAATCGCGGGTCCGGAGTTACACCGAACGGCTGTTCCCGCAACCCGAAATACTTCTCATACATGCCGCGCTCCTACCGTTTCAAACTGCCACGAGTGACGGTGCCCATCAAGCCAGAGTTTCCTTGTGATTTGCACAGCTCGGACGGGGATATCCAAGGGACCGGACTCTCCCATACACTCTGCCCGAAAGACCAACGGCGAACAAGAGGATAAAAGTTATGGGGCCAAACGTCTCGGTGTCCGGGCATGGATTGGTCAGTCCAAACTGAGCCGCGAATTCAGTACTAATTGATTCTACGGCAATTAGGGCGACGCGCCAATCTCCTTACGCCAAAAGGCAAGACGAGAGTCTGAGGACTCCTTGTGGATTCAGCGCGATTACGCGTAAAATTTCGCAGGTTTCCCCCACTAGAACGGTGCATTGACTTCGCTTGGAATCTGTCTCCAATTCGGATCCCAGAACCAGAGTGCTGGTCGCAGACGCTGTTGCCATGAGCTGTCAGCTCCTGGTGGATGCGTTGCTGCGCAGCAAACGGTTCGACGCGCTAGCCGCCGCAACTGCTGAAGAGGTTGTCCTGACGTTGGACCGTAGCCGGTTCGATGTTCTGCTGATCAGCACCAGTTTTTCCGAGGAACCCCTCAAAGGCCTACGCTTTGTTAGCGAGATTCGGGACGTCCATCGCGAGGTAAACATCGTGGTCCTGTTGGACACGCTGGAGCGGAGCCTGGTGGTGGAGTCGTTTCGGTGCGGGGCTCACGGCGTTTTCGCGCGGTCAGACTCGTTCCAGGCCCTGTGCAAATGCATTTCCTGTGTGCACGAAGGTCAAGTGTGGGCCAGTTCCACGGAACTTCAATTTGTGCTGGAAGCGCTGGTCGACCCTTTGCCGATCGAGACCCGCAACCTGCCGAGCTCTCGCCCGCTTAGCAAGCGCGAGGAAGAGATTGCGCACATGGTTGCCGAAGGATTCAGCAATCGTCAGATTTCCGAGCGGCTGGACTTGAGCGAGCACACCATCAAGAATTATTTGTTCCGGGTTTTCGAGAAGCTCGGGGTGTCGACTCGCGTCGAACTGACGCTTTATGCCCTCAAGCGTGGCAAGGTTCCGCGGACCAGACCGCAACCGCCTACGGTAATCAACTCGGAGCCAAGACTGGTGGGCAGCGAGAACTAGGTTTTATCTGTAATCGTCTCTGACAAACAACTGAGAAACGAGAACTGACGACTGTTCTTATTTGTCCCCTCAGTGGTTTCCTGCTCCTCCCCCAGCGACTCGCCCGCCGGTTCTCATGCTTGACGGCAGTTTAGACTTGACTGGGCGCACCTCGCCATCGTAGTTCTGCAAAGAATCTGCATCTCAGTCGCTATTTGCGGCACTCCGAACCTATGCTAGTTATCCTCTTAGCCGTTCACGGTCGGTTGCAATGTCCTTCCCTGCCGCCATCTCGAAGGACGTTACCGCGCGATCAGCGCGCCGGAGCGTAAGCACTCTCGCGTGCTTTTTGATGGTTCTGTTGATTCGGTCCGAGCAGTTTCCTCGGAGAAATCCCGACCGAATGAAGTCCATTCCTTCTTTCGTGCTCTGGGCATGGGAAAGGCCGGAAGACCTGCGTTTCATCAATCCTCATGACACGGGCGTTGCATTCCTGGCGGACACGATTCGCTTTCACCTGGATCGTGTGATCATCCGGCCCCGTCTGCAACCCCTCATGGTTCCGGAGGAAACGAAGCTTACGGCAGTCGTGCGCATTGAGGCGGACTCGGATGCCGCATTCAGTCAAGCTCGGATCACCGATGTGGTTGCCGCCATTCTGAGCCGGGACTCGCTGCCTCGCGTCGTCGCAGTGCAGATCGATTTCGATGCAACCCGCTCTCAGAGGCCGTTCTATCGTGCGTTTCTTATTGAGCTACGTCAAAGGTTGAGGCCTCAGGTACCGATCTCAATCACGGCACTCGCATCCTGGTGTTTAGCTGATGACTGGATCTCGACTCTCCCGGTCGACGAAGCAGTGCCTATGCTGTTCCGAATGGGAGCTGGCACTAACGATGTGGTTGCGCAGCTAACTGCGGGCCGTGACTTTCAAGCGAAACTTTGCCAGGGAAGCCTCGGCATCTCCACGGATGAGCGCTGGGCATCGCTGCCCGGCGGGCGGCGTCTTTACGTCTTTCCATCTCGATCTTGGACGGAGCAATCAGAACTCGCGTTCCTGGCGGAGGTGGGTCGGTGGCGTTAAGGTCTTTGCGAGGCCTGTTGATGGCATTCGGGACTCTGATATTCCTGGTCACGCCCAGCGCCATTTACAGTTGCGGACCGTTTCTGGAGTCGGCGATTTTCTCATTCGAAGATCGTCCCGACGAACCTGCGGAGAACTTTGCGGCGGGCAAGCTCGGCGTGATCCGACCAGGATTCCAGTTAGCCTACCTGGTTGTGGCGTATCGCTATCTCGCGGGATTGAAACTGACAGAGGAGCAGCAAAAGGCGGCGCTCGACATCTGGAATCGCAACCGAGTCCCCGAGAACGCCGCCGGGGACGACGCCATAGCCCGCTGGAGCGAGGCTCGCAACAAAATTCCAAGTCTTCCGCCCGCGCCGGCAATTTCACCCTATGCCGTGGTCTCCAAAGACCAACCTTATTTTCAGTACTTGAACTGCCCGAACGATGCTTTTCAGAGCGCGATCAAGACCCTCGACGTTCGAGCCGCGCAGTTCGGCCTTGTGAGTGCCGATCTGCGCGAGTGGGCTTCCGGTCAGGACCAGGTCTTTGCCAATTGCGGAGGAGAAGCGCGTGCAATTCCTGTAAGTCTCAATTCCGACAACGCCGTGTTGCGCGCCGATCGAACTTATCAGATCGCCGCAGCTCACTTCTACGCGCGCGATTTTGACGAGGCGGTTGCTCAATTCGATGCCATCGCAAAAGATCGCTCCTCCCCATGGTCTGGTATCAGTTCCTATCTGGCAGCCCGCGCCTTGGTCAGAAAAGCCAATCTCGTTCACAAAGAAACCGACCAGTTCGACCACGCAGCCATGTCCGAAGCGCAGAGGCGCCTCGAAACAATTGTTGCCGATCCACAAGCCGGCTCCGTCCACGAAGCTGCTGTTAAGCTGCTCGACTTCGTGCGCTTTCGAACTGAACCCGAAAAGCGCGTCGTGGAACTCGATCGTGTGATTCTACAAGCCGGCTTGGGCACAAACTTCAAACAGAATTTCTGGGATTACGTGCTCTTGCTATCGCATGGCGAACAGGGCGAGGACCCGAGCGATTGGCTGCAGACCTTCCACGGGATGCGCAGCAATGATGCCGCTGCCAGCCGGGAGCTAGCCGCCAAGCACGCAGTCGCTCAATGGCAAGAAACGAAATCGTTGCCCTGGCTGATCGCCGCTCTTGCGGGCAGCGACTCTCATACCCCAAGCCTCCCATCGCTTCTCGGGGCCGCAATAGAGGTTCCCGGTTCTTCGCCAGGTTACTTGACCGTTCGCTACTACGCGCTGCGTCTGATGACTGCCACAGGACAATCGGACGCCGCACGTCGGGAATTGGACAACCTGCTCCAGAGCTCTGACCTTCCGCTGGCCTCGCGCAATTTGTTGAATGAAGAACGCCTGAAAATCACCACCAGCCTCGAAGACTTTCTGCAACATGCTCCGGAAGCACCAGTTCCCTCAGAAGTTGATATGAACACCGGCGAGGAGATTCCCAGAAGTTCATATGAAGATTATCCCAGCGATCCTCTTTTCAATCGCTATGCTACCGAAGTCCTGGTGAAGCGTTTGCCGCTGTCTGTGTTGATTCAGGCCGCGGAGTCGTCGGCTCTCCCCGAACATCTTCGTCGGGAAGTTGCTCGCAGTGCCTGGGCGCGTTCGATTCTGGTCGATGACTTGGATTCCGCTAGCGAACTACAAGGCGTTCTGCAGGAGGTCGACGTGCCGCTCTGGAAAACCATGGAACCATTTCGGTCGGCAACGAGTGCTACCGAAAGGCACTTCGTGGCGGTCTTGATCATCCTCGACAATCCAGGAATCAAGCCCTCCATCCGCGAAAGCTCGCTGCGAAGAACAACGCTGGGCGAATTGGATAACTACCGCGATAATTGGTGGTGCGCGAACATGAACGGCGGGCCAAATTGGGGCCAGAGCTACGAGGGATACGACAAGGATTTTAATCTGAAGTTTGTTGACCGCGATCCCGACTTTCCGTTCCCGTTGTGGCTGACAGACCCTGAAAGGTCAGAAGCTAGATCGCAATGGCAGAAGCTGTCTGCCATCGGCACTGCTCCGAACTATCTAACCGGCGAAGTCCTCGCCTATGCCGAGCACCACCCGGAAGATCCTCTGGTTCCCCAGGCGCTGCATCTCGCCGTGCGCTCTACCCGCTTCGGGTGCACCAATATCGAGACCACCAAGCTCTCGAAGGCCGCTTTCGATTTCTTGCACGAGCACTATCCGCAAAGCGAGTGGTCTGCGAAGACGAAGTATTACTACTAACTCTGGATCCACTCACGGCAGTCTGAAATCTACGGTAATTCGAGTCTGAAATTCTTCCGGCGAGCCATTCCGAAGGAAAGGCTTGAAGCGCCATTGCCGGACGGCGTCGGTGGCTGCAGTTGCCAGTTGGGGATCGCCACTCACCGTGCTCAGCTTCTCGACCGTGCCGTCCTTACCCACTAGAGCCTCAAGAACTACCGGCCCCTCAATGTGTTGCACTCTAGCTGGCTCAGGATAGTCGGGTTCGACCCGCAGCATGAGGTATTCGTCGGCAACCCTCGACGGCACATTGACCGGTCCGCCTGGAGTGTCCTTCGCAGAGTGGCTTGAGTTCTGCGATGGCGTCCGATAGATGACTTTCCCGTTTTCATAAACAACCAAGCCGCCGGTTGGAAGCGCAGCCCCGCTCTGCTGCGACACACTTTGCTGGGAAGCGGCCGCCGGAGTGGCGCTCGAGGACGTGGGCTGATCGGGAACTACTGCACTCGCGGTCGCTGCAGCGTCCTGCTGTGGGTTAGCTTGTACCGCCTGGCTTGTAGCATTCACCGCTGCTCTTGCTTTGGTTCCAACCGATGCTCTCGGCCTTCGCACATACCCCATCATCCAACCCAAGAACAACGCCACGGCAATCACAGCCAGCGTCAAAACGGTTGTCCCATAATCCCGGCGAAGAGGATGGGAAACCGTCGCTGTTTCTGCGACGGGAAGAGCCACATCATGCTGTGCGTGATCAAACTGTTTCGGATCAAGCTCTACAGGATCAACTTGAACGGGATCAACTTGCGCGGGATCGACCCTTGAAGGATCGAAAATCTCGGCTTCAGCGGTTGCCTCTAACCCAGAAGACGGCAAGACCGGGACAGCGGGATTGGCACAGGAGGGGCCAGTACATCGGCGGCACGATCGACATTGTTCACGATGCTGCGAGAAAGAGCCTGCAGAGTTTGAATTTCGCGATCACTAAAGGCGTTGGGACGGGGCGAAAAAATCTCAAACACCCCAAGCAGCTTCTCCTCGCGCACGACCGGAAAGACGAGGATGGAGCGCACACCCAGATCGCGACAGATCCCGGCGTCGACGCGGGAATCGGTCTCGCTGTCGTCGCAACGCTGCCACTGCTTGCTTTTTACGCAAGCGCCAGAGAGGCCGGAATCCACGTCCAACCGAACTCCTAGGTCCGGTGCATTGGAGCCGGTAGTAGCTCGGCAGACGATTTCATCGCCACGGGTCAGGGCGATTGCGGCCGCGGTCGCGCCGGTCGCCAAGCGGGCGTGTTCAACAATTTCGTTCAAAACCAGATCAAGCGCCAGGTCGGCGGACAAGGCTCCCCCACCGTGGGCAGAGAGCGCGGTCGCCAACTCCGCAAGCGACAAGCCATCCTCGAGTTCCGTGCCTTCTTTTCCGCCCAGGGAAATCGGGGCATCACTCGGCCGTGGAGGGGCGAAGGGATCGGGCCGAGACATCGGGCGATAAGCCATTTAGACAGCCCCAGTACCAAAGGTGTGGATTCGCGGCTTCCGCGCAGCCGGTCGCGCCGCAGGCTACCTGCTACCAGTTTAGACCTTGAGCGGAGTTTCCCGCGAAAAAAGGACCTTGTCAACTCAAATCGGCGATCACAAGCCCCTTCTGGGGCCCGTTATTTCAGGCCTTTCCGCGATCTTTCGCTTTCCCATTCCTGCATCGGATTGTGCGGAATCGAGCTTCCCATCCTCTGGCCGGTGGGGAAAACTGGTAAAGTATGGTTTCATAGCTAAAATCTTGCTTTCTTTACCCCTGATATCGGGAGATTTCGATGCACATCGCGATAGTGGGATCAGGATATGTGGGACTCGTGGCCGGGGCATGTTTTGCGGACATGGGCCACCAGGTCATCCTGGTTGACAACGATCAGCAGAAGCTGGCTGCGCTCAAAAATGGCCAGGTGCCGATTCACGAAAAGTTCTTACCCGAACTGCTGCAGCGTCATCGCCACGGCAGCCTCAGTTTTTCCGACGATCTGCGAGCTGCAGTGCAATCCAGTGAAGCCGTCTTCATCGCCGTTGGGACTCCGCCTACGGAGCAGGGCCACGCTGATCTTTCCTATGTGGAATCGGTAGCACGGATCATCCCGTCGGCAATCAATGGTTACAAGGTAGTAGTGGAGAAAAGCACGGTTCCCGTCTATACCAGCGAATGGATCCGCAAAATCATTCTGCGCAATGCAGCGGCGCCGGACTCATTCGATGTGGCATCCAATCCTGAGTTTCTGCGGGAGGGAACGGCGGTCACGGATTTTCTTTATCCCGACCGCATTGTGGTGGGCGCGGACAGTGATCGTTGCGCTTCCGTCCTGCGGGCGATTTATGCTCCCCTCACCGACGGAAGTTATTATCGGCGCTCCGAGGCGATCCCGCGGCCGGATCAGGCGCAGATCCCGCCCCCGTTGATCATCACCAGCACCAAGAGTGCGGAACTGATCAAACACGCGTGCAATGCATTTCTGGCGATGAAGATTTCGTTCATTAATGCGGTAGCGTCGGTGTGCGAGTCGGTGGGAGCCAATGTGCAGCAGGTTTGCCAGGGCGTTGGAACGGACAGCCGGATCGGGCCACGGTTTCTGAATCCCGGAATCGGCTATGGTGGCTCATGCTTTCCCAAAGATCTGATGGCTTTCCGCGCGGTAGCGCGGGAGTGCGGGTACGAGTTCCGCCTGCTCGATGAGGTGATGCGCATCAACGAGGATCAGCGCCACCGTTTCTTACGCAAGGTACACAACGCGTTGTGGACGCTGCGGGGCAAGCGGCTGGGCGTGCTGGGTCTCGCCTTCAAAGGGGGGACGGACGATATCCGCGAATCGCCTGCTATTTTGCTGGTGCAGACATTGTTGCAAGAAGGCTGTCAGATCGCGGCCTACGATCCTGCAGCGCAGCAGCGGGCGCGCGAGGTTTTGAATTCCACCGTCAAGTACGCGAGCGATGCATACGAAGCGGCCCGCGGAGCCGACGCTCTTCTGATCCTCACCGAATGGGATGAATTCGCCAGCTTGGATCTGGATCGCCTGCATCAGCAATTGAAGTATCCCATTGTAATTGATGGGCGCAATCTCTATGATCCCGAGACCATGGCGGCCCATGGCTTTACCTATTACAGCGTCGGACGACCAGCAACCACACCCGAAACTCCACCGCTTGAAGCAAGCGCTCCACCGCGGAAAGCCAGCCACTCATGAGCAAACTGCGTGCTCTGGTCACCGGCGGTGCCGGTTTCCTCGGTTCCCACTTGTGTGACGCGTTGCTGGGTGAAGGTTATGCCGTGGTTTCTGTAGACAACCTGCTGACCGGGCGGCGATCCAACTTCGAACATCTGCGCAGTGACACGCGGTTTGAATTCCAGCAGATCGACATTAACCAGCCCTTCGACTGTGGCAAGGTCGATTACGTATTCCATTTCGCCTGTCCTGCCAGCCCAGTCGATTACACGAAACACGGAATTGAGACTCTGCAGGTTGGTTCGTTGGGCACTTTTCACGCTTTAGATGTCGCTCGCAAGTACGGCGCGAAATACTTCATTTCTTCTACTTCGGAGTGTTATGGCGATCCTTTGGAGCATCCTCAAAAAGAAACTTACTGGGGACACGTAAATCCCATCGGTCCGCGTTCGGTTTACGATGAGGCCAAGCGCTTCAGCGAGGCCGTGACCATAGCGTACCATCGCTATTACGACGTGGACACGCGTATTGTGCGAATCTTCAACACCTACGGGCCACGCATGCAACTGAATGATGGGCGCGTCGTTCCTAACTTCATGAAGCAGGCACTTCGTGGCGAGGATTTGACGGTGTACGGCGACGGCAGCCAGACTCGCAGTTTCTGCTACGTCAGCGATGAGATTGACGGTTTCATACGCCTGTCCAAGTCTTCGGAGCATCTACCGGTCAACATCGGGAATCCCACCGAGTTCACCATTCTCGAATGTGCTCACCAGGTCCTGAAGGTGACCGGATCGAAAAGCAAGATACGATACGAACCGCTGCCGCAGGACGATCCCAAACAGCGGAGGCCGGACATTACAAAGGCAAGAACCCTGCTGGGCTGGGAGCCACAGATCGATCTGGCGACGGGCCTGCGAATGTCGTTCGAATATTTTCGCGGGGCGGTGTTCGAAGAAAAAGCGCCGAAGAGCTAAACCATCGTCTATACCACCCGGTTGTCATCCCGAGCGAAGCGAGGGATCTAGGTTCTTCACGCCACGCTGGCTTAGATATTCAGATAGTCGATCTAGGTTAGCCGTTTCGGCTTCGACTGCGCGCACGCAAGCAACTGCTGCACCTGTTTTCGATGTTCCTCTGTTCTCAAGGCGAACTCTACTCCCATGCCAAAACCAGGATGCATGCCCAGCACTTTCCCTTGGATTCGTAATCGTAGATCTTCCGTGCGCACCACGATCTCGAGAGCCGTTCCACTGCCAAAAGTCTCGGTGGTCTCGATGTAACAACCACCGGGGCTGATGTCGATCAAAGTGCAGCGGGTGGCGACGTTGCTGTGTGCACGATAGACCTCGGCACCCAGGCAGCAGGCATGTCGCGAAAGGTTGCGCCGATCGGCCGCCGAAACTGACAGCAAGCCAAGACCAGCGGAGAGCCGCAACCCGGAGTCGTCACTTGCTGAAACCGCCGATGCCGACGGGGCAACTTCTGACGAGAGTGGAAGGTTGGCTTGCAACCAATCGTTCAGCAGCCGGCGTGAGCCTTGAGGCACCTGCGCAAAACGGATTCCAACTCGCCCTGAGGAATCCTGCCACATCACCTCACCCGACAGTCGAACCAACGATGTGTTTCCCGGCAGGGCGAATTGTAAATAGACTTTGCAGTAAGGCGGCAATTTGCTGTCCGACCGCAAGGCGATACCATCCCCGCTCAAATCAACGAGTGCAGCGGGGACATCTTCTTTGCCGGCGTAAGCGATGGAAGTCTGAGCCGGCAGCGGAATACGCGGACGCGTCCGTCTTTCGCGCTGCATCAAACCGCACGCTGCTCGCATGCTATGGGCTGCTCGCTCGCGCGAAATAGGTTTGTAAAGCATGAAGTTTGCGCCCTTCGCGAAAATGCCGCGCACCTCGTTTCGCCCGCTCACCATGGCAATTGCGACCACATTCTGGTTGGCGGGGTTTTTTCGGGCTTGAGCGATTAGTTCGACGGCGGCTGGTTCATCTTGACAATCAACCAGAAGCGCATCGAAGTGCCGGTCCGCAATTCGGGCTCGGGCCATACGAAGATCACCACAAGATTCCACCGCGATGCCCAAATCTTGCAGAATTCGGCTGAGCACCTGGACTGCCTGGGCATCCGAGCACACCAATAGCGATGTCAACGCCATGTTCACGGCCATGGTAGGGTGCGTCAGGGATGGCTCACAAGTTACATGGGTCACGCTTCGCCGAGAAACGTGACTTTAGTCATCTGGAGTTTCAGCGGGTAACCCGCTATGTTCGCCATGTAACCGTGAGCGGTTACCTATGGTCGTCAGCAGCGGTTTTCCTCGTCCGCCTGACGGATTGAGAATTCATGTCTTCGAAGACAGCCAACTGGATCATCGCGGCGGGCGTGCTCTTGATGTTCATCGGACTCTGCTTTCTACCCGCTGCTTTGGGGGAAAGCGCCGATAACGACCTGCTGGAGATCGGGGCCTGCCAGTTCTCATTAGGCGCTCTCATGGTGGCCACAGGCATCTACGCCAAAGCCCGGGCGGTGCAAATCGCGGTCGCGTCTGGGGAGCCGCGGAAAGAATCTGCTCCTTCCGGCCAGCGGGTTCGGGGCGGTTGTGACCTGTGCGGAACCGAAGCTCCAGTGGTCCAGTGCAGAGTCCACCAACTTCATCTCTGCGGAACTTGTCTGGCTCAACATTACGATGTTCGCTCCTGCGCCTACGTCCCAACCACCCGGACCGCAACCCACAAGAGCGGCAGAAACCTGGCCGCGAACGCGCGGGGCGCATAAAGGCTTCCTCGTTTCGCCAAGCCGTCAAACCGCGCTGCAGTGCCAAAATTACCGGAGTAACCTCGTCAAATTACGTTACGGAAGTCCAATCGTTTTGGCCCACCCTTTAGTACTTTGACGCTCTCTCGTCTCCTCCTTACGATGAGCTTTGTATGCGGGTTAGCCAGCGACGTTCCTTTACCAGGGAATCGCCCTCCTTCGGCGTAACACGCGATGAAGGACGTCAGGCTCAACCCCTGAAATGGGAGATGGGGCCGGAAACACCTTCGCAGTAAAACCGCCTCGGATAAGCCTCCCCGGAGAAAGAAAGGGTTCATGTTTTCACGCAGGATGCGCGGGTTTTCGCTGATCGAGATGATGGTGGTGGTCGCCCTCATCCTGATTGTGCTGGCTTTTTCCATCATGGCTATCCAGCCCGCGCTGAAGCAGGGGCACCTGACCGAGGGCTACAACCAGACCTTGATGGCGCTGCGGCAAGCGCGCGACACCTCGGTTGCGCAGCGTCAGATCTATTTTGTTACTTTGAGCAACGCCGTCCAGCCCAACACCATTACCATCACCCAAGGATCAACCGGAACTGTCACCGCCACTTATTTCCTTCCCACCGACATCGCTTTTGACGCGGAGCCCGGTCTCCCGACATCGCCGGTTGTTTTTCCCGCAACCCCGGATGGCTTTGGCGTAGGTGCGCCGGCGATTGATTTCGACCAGGGCATCGCGGGTGGCGTGAAAAACGTGATCTATTTCTATCCTGACGGCTCGGCCGAAGACGTAATTGGCAACGTCAACAATGGGGTGGTTTATCTGGCTATGCCCGGATTTATCAATACTTCGCGCGCCATCACGCTATGGGGTGCTACCGGCCGTCTGCGGGGGTGGCATATCTACAAGAACGGCGCACAGTACTACTGGAGGCAACAGTGAAAGCTGAGAGCAATACTGCTTTCCGGCCACGTATCAAAAGAACCCCAGCAGGGTTTCACTCTGATTGAGGTCATGATTTCGATGGTCATCCTGGTTATCGGGCTGCTGAGTCTGCTGGGCGTATTCGGCATTGCGATGGCGTCCACGCAGACCTCACAGGAGAACAACACCGCCAAGCAACTGGCCAACGAAGCTATGGAAGGTATTTTGACCGCACGCGAGACCGCGAACATCAGCTGGCCGCAGATTAACAATACCGGATCAGGCGGCATCTTTCTGCCTGGATTCTAACCCGATCTATAACCCCGGACTCGACGGAATCATTGACACCGCGGACGACGCGGCTGCCGGCTTTCAAACCCTCGAATTGCCCGGTCCGAACGGAATCTTCGCGAATAACTGTAACCCCCCTGCGGCGGGACCGGATACATGCCTGCCATTGACCAATTTCCAGCGCCAAATTCAAATTGGTCCAGTTCAGGACCAGTTCGGCAATACCATCGCCACACTGCGTTCAGTCACCATCACGATTCAGTACACGACTCCCCAGCTTCAATTTCCTAAACAATATGTCCTCAACACCTTCATTTCGCCGTATCGCTAAATGAGGAAAATTATGGATCGTAGATCGGCAAATTCGAGTAGCGGTTTCAGCTTGATCGAACTGTTGGTGGCGCTCGCCGTGGGCATGCTAGTAGTGGGCGCCGCGGTGAAGCTGTTCAGCCAGGGGATGGCCGCCACCTTCGTGGTTTCGCAGCGCGCCGGGATGCAGCAAGATCTGCGGGCGTCTTCCGACCTGCTATTCAAAGACTTAAGTTTAGCGGGCGCTGGGTTGCCTTCCGCGACCGGTATCCGTTGCCATCGCAAGCGGGGAGGCCCATCTACGGTTACGCTCCCAGTTGCGCCGCAAAAAACAATTGCGCCCCCGGGGGCGGGATCGCCTACCCATGCGTAACCGCAGGTGCGAATCCTTGCAATCCAACTCTGTATGGACTTATTCCCGGTTGGCAACTGGGAATCACGGTGCCAGGCAGTCCGAACCCCAGCGATGTGATTACGGTGGTCTATACCGACACCGTATTCGCGCTGCCTTGTTACACGATACAGACCATCACTCCCGTCGCAGTGACCGTGCAGTTGCCCAATCCACTGCCAGTCAGTTGCATTTTAACCCCACCCCTGTTAGCTCCGCAGCCAGTGGTCACTAACCCGCCCACGGCCGGAGGTTTGACCCCGGGCGACCTGATTCTGTTTCAAAGCACGGTTCTCGGAAACTCCGCCATTGCAGTCGGCGAAGTCACCAATGTCACCGTCAACGGAGGCGGGAACTACACCCTCGCTTTCGCTGCTGGGGACACACTAAACATCAACCAGCCGGCGGCGCTCGCCGGCGATTTGGCGCAATTGGCATGCGGGCCGGCGCCGGCGACGCCCTGCCCTGCGACCGCCACAGCGACGCGCATTTTTGCCATTAGCTATTACCTGTGGATGATGCCCGATCCCCTCGGCGTTGGGGCGGGAACACCCACCCTGATGCGGCAAGTGAACGGGCAAACCCCAGTACCCGTTCAAGAGAGCGTTGTGAACCTACAGTTCACCTACGACACCTACAACGCTGGCGGCGCCCTGCTCAACGCCATAGGCGACGGTGGGTATTCAACCGGCATCTCCTTCAATCTGATTCGCAAGATCAATCTGCTTCATTTGACCACTCGCAGCCAAGTCGCCGGCGTTAAGAGCGGTCTCATGATTACAAACGGGTACCAGACTTTCGACACGCAGACCTCGATCAGCGCGCGAAACCTCAGTTACCAGAATCGCTATGTCCTCACTCAGTGAGTTCGACCGGGGAGGAAGCAAGAAATCGGGAGTGGAAACAAGAAAGACCAGTATGGCACATGAGGAGCGACACGATGCATAGCACGAAACTTGATTCGCGAGGATTCACTCTGATTGCATCCCTGATGCTGATGTTGATTATCTCTGGGGTTGCTATCGGCCTGCTCATGATGGTGAACACCGAAGGCAAGGTGGGTGGCCAGGATGTACAGAACAATTTGGCTTTCCACGCTGCCGAGGGTGGTATCGAACACATGACCTCGGATCTGGCCAACATGTTTCAGAACATCGAATCGCCCACGGCAGCGGAAATCGCGGCGCTGAGTGCGGATGCGCCTCCCAACACCGCCGTCATGAGCTACCCTGTCTATACCCTGACGGCGGCCACGAACCCCAACGGAACCCTGGCAACCAATTTCGGGCAGATTACTTCTGGAACCTTCCAAGGTTTGTACGCGCAGATCATTCCCGTCACCCTCCAAGTGACCGCAAGCACCTTTGCCGGAGTAGCTGGGAACGGGACGGTGGGAGATGAAGTGAATATGTCGCGCACGGTTGAAGTCGCGCTAATCCCGGTGTTCCAGTTCGGTGTGTTCTCCGAGAGCGACCTCAGCTTCTTCGCCGGACAAAACTTGACTTTCGCCGGCCGCACTCACACCAACGGCGACCTGTATCTGGATGCCGGTACCGGGGCTACGACGACATTTCAAGATAAAATCACGGCTTGGGGAAATGTCATCCGTACCGCAATTAGCCAACGGGAACCCTCTAACATCAATCACCTCGGCACTGTAGACATCCTGACCACGTCTCTGGGCTGTCCTGGTGGGCTGCCCGGCTGCCGGGCCATAGCACAAACCGAGGGCAGCGTTACCGGAGGCCCGATTTCTGGGCAGAACCCGACATGGAATCCCACAATTTCAATCACAGATTACAACAGCTGGATTATCGATGGAAATTACGGCAATCCGGGAGGCACCGGTGCCGTGCAACTGTCGCTACCCTTTATCAACAATGCACTCGGAGCGGCGGGACAACCACAACCCTTTGAAATCATCCGCCGGCCTCCACCGGGAGAAGCAGCCACTGCCGCTCTGGGCTCGTCGCGACTCTACAACGAAGCGGAGATTCGCGTATTGCTCTCCGACGATCCGAACGAGTTGCCCTGCGGCAACCCCAGCGTGCCGCCGCCCTGCGGCGGTTCCACGGACGCGCAAAACATCCGCTTAGCCAATTTCAACGACGCCCTCGAACGGAGTAAATTACCAGTACGGTGTGCCAGCCACTCATCGGCAGCGGGGCTGCCGGCCTTGGTGACTGGCGGCAGCTATAACACCTATTTCGCCACCGCGTCGACAGGAGTTCCCAATCCGACCACTTGGGCGGGCAACGTATACACCTTCCAGCCGACGAGCTGTTTGGACCGATCGCACCGCCGGCTGGGTACGTGACCCTGTTCGACCCCCTCGCACCGGTCACGTTGCAGAACAATGACGGTTTCCTCAACGCGCCGCCACAATTAATTTGTCGACCTGCAACACAACGACGGGTAGCTGCGCTCCCCGCTGCGCCGTATCCGTACTATACCCCGCTCGCCTATCCTTTGCCGACTCTACAGATGAGCACCTGGAACCTGCTGGATGGCTATCTGCGCGTCGAATATCGTGACGCCACCGGCGTCTACCACCCCATTACACAGGAGTGGTTGCAACTGGGATTTGCGCGAGGCACGACTCCTCCCACTGCTCCCGGTACCAATTCCGTCAATCCAAATGCGATCTTGATTCTGCAGGAACCTGCGGATCGCAACGGCAATGGCAGCATTGACACCGCCGGGGTTGCGCCCGCCTGCGTAAACGTGAGTGGCGCGTGGACCTGCACCAGCGGTAAACCTCCCGAGGTCACCAACGACGCCGCGACTCCCGGCGACCTGTTCGGTCGGTACGGCGACGGCAAACACCCCAACGGGGCAAGCCCAACCCAGTACAACTGGTATCCCATCAACTTCTATGATGCCCGCGAAGGAGAAGTCCGCGACGTGCAACCAGGGCAAACGAAAAGCTGCGCACCCGCTGGCGTGATGAACGCCGTGGAAATAGATGTGGGCAACCTGCAACAATGGCTGAACGGGACGATTCCCGGCAGCGGAACCCTGGTCGACCCTGTCTTTCAAAACGGATACGTTTTGTACTTCTCGGACCGCAGAGGCATGCTGAAAAATCCCAACGGCACTGCCGGGATGGCAGGCTCCGCGAGGCACGAAAACCGGCGACTCCGGTCTGGAAGATTCCGTCAACTCTAGCACCGCTCTCGGCCGCCGGACGGTTATCCTGACCGCTTCCCTGAGCTCACCCTCCGGCGGCAAGGGACAGTCCCCGGAAGACGTGAACAACAACGGAATTCTGGACAATTGGGGAGCCAAAAACCTCGGTCTGGGGCTGGGATACATTGGCGCTCCTTATAACGCGGCCAACAGTGTGAACAACCTGATCCATCCCGCTGCGCCGCCCATCCCGACCCGTACTTAACCGCCGGACGCATCCCGAGTTGCAGCGTAGCCCAGAAGTACTGGGTCAGTGGCGCCCGCCACGTTGTGAAACTGGTGGACGGTTCGCTGGGCAATGTGCCCGTCCGGTCAGACAACGGCCAGGGTGGGTTCACCGTCGCCTCCGAGAATCCGGTTTACATTCTTGGCAACTACAACTCGAACTGTGCCGCCGCCGGCAACCCTGGCTGTACCCCCGGCAACCCCAATTACGACCTTAGCCGGAATCCGGGAGGAGCAAATCCAGTCCACGCCGCGGCTGGCGTGATTGCGGATGCGGTCACCATGTTGTCCAACAACTGGTCAGACCTCGCCAGCCTGAACTCTCCTAGCAACGACGCGGGACGGCCCGCTGTGACAAGCTACTATCGAGTAGCGGTCTCGGGCGGAAAGAACATTAACTTCCCGACTCAAGCATTGGCGTGGAAGATAGGTGACTGGGGCACCGATGGCGGTCTGCACAACTTCCTGCGCCAGCTAGAGAACTGGAATCCCGCGGCTGGTCAGCAGACCCTTAATTACAAGGGATCGATGGCAAGCCTGTACTACGCCACGTACTCTACGGGAACAGACAAAAACGGCGGTAACACCACCTACGATCCGGCGATTCGAAACTACACTTTCGATCTGCTCTTCACCCAGCCCCAAAACTTGCCGCCAGGAACGCCGATGTTCCGCGACATCGACAACCTGAGTTACCGGCAAAGCTTCACTCCGCGTCTACCAGCGCTACTAAGCCGAACCGCAGCCTCCAGCCAGCCCCGATCCTGCCGCGCAGGGTCGGGGCTTTTTCACATGCAGAGTACTGATGCGGGTGCGCCCTCACGGCCTGCAGCCACCTTCCCGCAACTTGTAAGCATATTCCCTCGTGATCAATCGCAGCTTCGGAGGATAAACTTGGCAAAAATCAGCGCTCTTTTCTGGGATGTTGGCGGCGTGTTGCTCAGTGACGCCTGGGACCGCGAGCAGCGCCAGCGAACTCTCAAGCTGTTCGGCCTGGAGGAAGATGAAGTCGAATTCGAGAGCCGCCATGAGATGCTGGTTTCTTCGTTCGAGCGCGGCAAGATCACTCTGCAGGACTACCTCGAGCGCACCATTTTCTATCGTCCCCGATCGTTCACCATCGAAGCCTTCACCCAGCACATGCTCTCCCTCTCGCAACCGTGATCCCGACACGTTGCGGCTTGCGAAGGAGCTAACCCGATCGGGCAAGGTACCTGATGTCCACGATCAACAACGAATCGAAGGAATTGAATCTGTTCCGCATTCAGACTTTCGGCTTGCGCGAAATCTTCAGCCTTTTCGTAAGCTCGTGCTTTGTCGGATTGCGCAAGCCCGAGGAAGGAATCTACCGTCTGGCTCTTGAGATTACGCAGAGGCCTCCGGAGGAGTGTTGCTTTGTCGACGATCGCCCGTTGAATCTGGACAGCGCCGTCGAAGCTGGGAATGCACGTCATCCAAACGAAGAACGCGGAGCAACTGCGCGAGGACCTGCAAAAACTAGAAGTTGATTTCCGGTGAAAATGTCCGGACCTTTTGGAATTCAGCGCCCCGGATGTTCACCTATTGTAATTCGTAACTACGTTTTGAAAAATCCTTCCCGGATACGCCCCACGCCCGGTGACTCCGTAATGGTTGCCTGATGCGTCCATCACTACACCCCCGTCCGGGCTTTCGCCATCGTTCGGAAAAGAGGCAAAGCGGTGCAGGATCTGGTAGGTCCAGGTACTATCCATCCTCATTCGGTGTCATTTGGAACACCAGACAGCAACCGTGCACTGATTCCGCAGGCTAGCTGGCTTCTGATTATCCGGTTGCTTCAGAAAGCACCATAGATTGCGCAAAGCTCGGATCGACGCCGATTGTGGTTGCGGTTTGCTGACAAACTCTGGGACCTTTCCGGTGAAATTGGGCCCGGGAACTACTTTCATATAGGCGCCATCGGTGCCGGGAGTGCGTAGAAATGAGAGTGGGGTTTCTGCACCAGAATGTGTGCATTTGGAATCTGGCGCCGCGGAATAGTCCTACGGGCCCTTGCGCGGCGGCCTCAGGGCGGGATTTGGCGGCGTCTGCACATTAGACTTGGGAGGCCCCGAGTCCACATTGACTCCTAAACTCAAATCGCTGGACCAGGAATCGGCGAGGATCTTCCAGTCGCCGGCCTGTCGAGCCAGAGTCAGCAGATATTTCCCGCGCTCTTCGCGGCGCTTGCCCATGGTAAACGGAACCAGCATCTTGCAACGACCCGCCTCGTAAGCGACATCCCCGAACACCTCGACCCGCAGCGGTTCCATATCGACTTCTCCCAGTCCTGCATCCAGCACGCCAAAAAAGAACTCGCGAATCGCCGCCGTGCCACGAACCGGCGACACATTCGGACGCAGCACAATGGCATCGACCGCGTAGAGATCAACCAGATCGTCGAGTTGTTTGCCGTTACAGGCCAGCATCCAATCCTGCGTAAGTTTGCGGACCGCCGTCTCTGCCCGGCTCAACGAAGCTCCACCCGCTGGACCGCGTGCGTGAACATCGCGGGCGACCGGAGCGCTACTGGTAGCTCTCGGCTCGAAGCCGGCGGGCGGGACGCCTCCCTCGGGAGATGAGAAATAATGGTGATGGTAATGATGATGATAATGATGCTGCCCTGCTGGATGCTGCGCCGGCTTCAAGCCGGCCACGCTTCTAGGTTCCGGTTCGTGCGCTGGGGCATCTTGCTGGGGCACGCCGCAGATCGCGCAGAACCGGTTTTCCACGGGGCTGGGACTACCGCAGGATAGACAAGTGCGAGAGACAGCAATCTCGGCGGCGGCGCTCGCGGATGCGTCCGTGTCTACCTGCGAAGCCAGGCGCTGCACCGCTTGCAGAGCGGCGGCAATCGACTCATTGCCCGGCTTGGGATGTTGCAGATCCTGCTTCAGTCGCCGGTAAAAGTCGTCGACCGAGGGGTTGTGCGCGAGGTCAGCATCGGATCCGTACGCGGGCAAATTCCTTCCCGGTCCAGTTGGTTTTTCATGATCCATGGAAATGGCTCACCCAGCAGCCATTCTAGTCGAAAAGAATGCCTATCGGCTGGAGAACTCGATCTTGCCCTCGGTTTCCGTGGCGGCACCATTGCACATGGCCGGGCGATAGCGCCAGGAACGAACCGTATCGAGGATGGTACGGTCTTCGGCGGCTCCCGCACTTTCAAGGATTAGAGGAGAATGAACCCGGCCATCGGTGCCAATGATGAAACTTACGCTCACTTTGGCGCTCGGCTCAACCGCCTCAAGCAGCGGGTTCGGCGTGGCCAGTGGTTCGGGAGGCGCTGAGGCTTCGCAGTTATTACTCGCATTCGCGCGCATCATCGCGGCAAACTTCGAGTCATGCAACGGAGAACGCCATATCTCGCGTTCGCGAGCGGCTAATGTGAAAGACGTTGGCGGTGTAGAGACTCGCACGCCGGGTTCAATGGCTGAGGCCAAGGAGGTGGCCGATGACCAAGCCACCAGAAGAAGCGAGCACAATCTGCGGACTGGCATGCGAACCCAGACTCGGAAAGGGCAATCTACTTGCCAAGGAGGGACTTATGTATATAGTTGATAACAAATTACTTACGGCGGAGATAGAGCCTAGGGGAAGCGCCCCAGGTGAAAACCATTGCAGCTTCGAGCGTCGAATGTAGACGCACGCAGCTCATTTCAGATTTCGTCGCGGAGGGAGCCGCGCTACGAGTCCGAATAAGTCGGAGCCGCGTCGCCGATCTGCAGTGGCCACTTATTTCTCTCAAGCGCTGGCGTCCACGCGGGGTCGGGTCGCGGGACATGGTCGACATCCGTCGGTTCAGAGCTTCGATCGGAAAGCAGCGGGGCAACAAAGCGCAGCGCATCCACTTCGGTGCGCAAGCGGGCCAGATCCATCTCTTTTTCTCGCAGCACTTCGTATACGTTTTTCATGGCCACCAAGGTGGGCCAGCAACGGCCCTGAAGTAGTCTTCATGTAGAAATAAACTGCGTGTCGCTCCGGCTGGAATACGCCGATTGTAATACACAGTCTGTCCCGACCGCCATCATCAAAAGCGCAGGTTTGCAGCTTCACGTTGTCCGTGATATTTAAGCCTGTGGACCCCGAGCCCTTGTGGCACCTCGATGGCATCTTGCCGGATGACGAAGTGCACGTCTGGCAGGTTGACCTGGTTGCCTGGGACAAAGCAGCCGACTCGCTGTTGGAATTGCTCTCTGCGGAAGAGCAAGAGCGTGCGGTGCGATTCAAATTTCCCAGGCCTCGCAATCAATATGTCATTAGCCGAGCTTTGCTTCGGCGAGCTCTTGGCCGCTATCTGAAAATCGAAGCCCGCGAAGTTCGTTTCCGGACGGCTACGAACGGGAAGCCAGAACTCGCAGCAGATTCTGATGTTCGCTTCAACTTGTCACATACTCAAGGAGCAACCGTCTTCGCAGTTACCCGTAAGCGGCACGTGGGAATTGATGTGGAGCGGATCCGCACGGATACGAATGCGATGGAATTGGCCGAGCGCTTCTTTTCTCGTCCGGAGGTGCAATGGTTGCGATCACAACCTGCTTCTGAACTGATTGCATCGTTCTTCAGTTGCTGGACCGCGAAAGAGGCTTACATCAAGGCGCAAGGAGAAGGGCTGTCGATGCCTCTGAGCAGCTTCGGTGTCGTGCCGGTCCCTGCCGGTGCGAGCTGCAAACTGCAGTTGGAAGTGTATGACGATCCAGAAGAGTCAAAACGCTGGTCCATGTGGCGACTGCAACTCGCGCCCGATTTGCGCGCCGCGCTGGCGGTCGAAGGCGAAAGCTGCAGAGTGCGAATCGGTAAGTGGCCACAGCCAGATGCGGACGATCGAGAATGATCGAAGGGGGTAATGCGCAACATTCAGCGTGGCCCACCCTAACTAGTCAGGCGACTCTCAGATGAGCGCAACGTAAAGAGCGTAACTTCCGGAGGACAATTCAAACGAATCGGCAAACGAATTGTGCCCAGTCCAACATTGGTGTACAGGGTCAGGGGACCGATTCGGTACAGCCCGCGCGGATACCTTCTAGCGAGCGTGGGCAGCCATGGAGCGCCAATCCCTGGAAGCCAGATTTGCCCGCCGTGCGAATGTCCCGAGAGCTGTAGATCCACCGGATAGTACGCGGCTTCGTCTGCGAAATCGGGTTCGTGGACCAGCAAGACGACCAGTTCCTCGCTGGGAACTTCGTGCAACGCGTGATCCATGTCTGGATTCCCTTCCCAGATGGAATCCAAACCACACAACCAGATTCGCGAGCCTCCCTGCTCCATGGGAATTGAGCGGTTGCGAAGAACGGGAAGGCCATGCGAATGGAGAATCTCCATAATCCTGGGAGCGTCCGAGTCTACATCGTGATTTCCCAAGACAGACACCGTCCCAAGACGCGAATGCAACGGCGACAGGACGCCGGCACAAGGCTCGGCAGCGTTCGCGGCGCGTTTACGGGCGTGGAATTGCCGGTAAAGCGGAACCGTGACAAAGTCGCCTGTCAACACCACCAAATCCGGGTGCAGGTTATTGACAATTTCCACTGCAGCTCTTATTGGCGTCGCCGAGAAATACTCGTGGTAGTGAAAGTCGCTCAGCTGCGCGATGGTGAAACCGTCGAAAGCAGCGGGAAGTCTTACTAATGAGACTTCGATCGATCTTACGATAGGGCGGTTCGGCTCAAGAAGTATAGTGTCTTCGCCGAGCCCCACAGCGCCGGTCACGGCAACCCCGGCGGCAATTTGAAGAAACCTTCGTCTGGTTACAAATGGCAAATGAAGCTATTCCTCATCTCCTTTAGCGTACGGAGGCGGCTGTGCGCGGCAGGCGCACAAAAGCGCCTTCTTGATTGTATCGGACGCAACCATGCGATCGCCGGTGCGGCCCTTCCCTTCGACGGAATCCGACAAGTGTGCCCCACTAGCTCCTTTCGAGTCTGGCGCATCTATGTCACACTTGGAGCAGCAGGATGAAACTTCGATGGCAAGCAATAGCGGCGGACTATGACGGAACTCTGGCCAATGAGGGCCGGGTTGCCAAAGACACTCTGCAGATGCTGAAGCGGGTGCGCGAGTCCGGACGCAAGATTGTCCTAATCACGGGCCGTGAACTGGAGAGCCTCCAAAGTGTGTTTACGCAACTGGATGTGTTCGACTTGATCGTGGCCGAGAACGGCGCCCTGCTTTATCACCCGTCTACGGGAGAGGAAAAGCTTCTGGGTAAGATTCTGCCAGTTGCTTTTGTGGAAAGGCTTCGACAGTCTGGCGCCCATCCCCTCTCGGTTGGCCGCGGCATCGTCGCAACCGTGAGGCCTTACGAGGCAGCGGTTTACCGTGCCATTCACGACCTCGGACTCGATTTACAGGTCATCTTCAACCGGGAATCGGTGATGACACTTCCAGTTGGAGTGGATAAGAGCACCGGATTCCGGGCAGCCTTGGCGGAACTGGGCCTGGCAAGTGCCAGCGTTGTGGGATTCGGCGATGCGGAAAACGACTTCGCGTTCTTGAGTGTCTGCGGATTCTCGGTGGCCGTTGCCAACGCGATTCCGAGTCTGAAAGAACGCGTTCACCTGGTGACGTCCGGCGAGGATGGGGCCGGCGTGGTGGAAGTACTTCAGAAGCTGCTCACGACAGAAAACTCATTGGAATCGCCTAAGCCCCGACCTCATTGACCGGTTCCCGCGCTGAATCCCATGAGCCCGGTGATCGCTTCGATCTTCTCCGGCGCAAGACGAACGTTGCTGAGTTCGGCGATTAAATTCCCTGCCCAGCGGTACACGTTATGTTCTTGCACGACTCTCCGCATTCGCCGCATTCGTGCCTGACGTTCCTCCGCTGGTAGTTCGAGCGCGATGCGAACCGCCTCGGCCATCTGTTCGGTGTCATATGGATTGACCATCAGTGCGTCATTCAGTTCGCGCGCCGCTCCGGTAAACCGGCTCAGGATGAGTACTCCTTGTTCGTCATCGCGCGCCGCCAGAAATTCCTTGGCCACGAGATTCATCCCGTCATGCAGCGATGTGACCAGGCAAACGTCCGCTGCCCGGTAATATACCTCGACCTCCTCATGGCTGAACTGCCGCTTAAGGTAGATGATGGGTTTCCACGATCCACTCTGAAAGCGCCAGTTGATGCGGTCGGCTTCCGCCTCTACCTCTCCGAGCAGATCGTGATAGCGCTTGATATGGGTACGGCTCGGCGCCCCGATTTGCACGAAGGTAAATTTGTTTTGATAGGTGGGGTACTTCTCGAGAAATCGCTCAATGCCGAGGAACCGTTCCAGGATTCCCTTGGTGTAATCCACCCGATCGACGCCCACTCCAAGAAACGATGCATTCACGCCTAGTTCTCGGAGCAGGTTGACGCGTTCCGTGTAGGGGGATTCACCGGATCGCGGACTACTGGAGATTTCCTGAAAATCCACGCTGATCGGAAAAGGCTTGACTACGGTGCGATGGTCCTCACGGTCGACCGCAAAATGCTCCCAGTCGATTCGCGATTCCAGAGTGCGGTCCACGGTCTGCAGAAAATTGTTGCAATGCGATTGGATATGAAATCCAATCAAGTCGGCACCGAGCATTCCCTCGATCAATTCCCGCTGCCAGGGGCAGATGCCGAATGCTTCGGCATTGGGCCAAGGAATATGCCAGAAAATCGCAACCCGCGCGTCCGGACGTTTTTTCTTTACAAGTCGCGGCAAGAGTGCGAAGTGGTAGTCCTGAACCAGCAACAGCGGCTGTTCAAAATTTCCCATCTCCTGCAGCACGGCATCGGCAAACTTCTGATTGACCGCGCGATAGGACTCCCAGTCTGACGTGCGAAAGATGGGACGAGTGTGCGCGATGTGGCACAGCGGCCACAGCCCCTCATTGGAAAAGCCGAAGTAGTAGCCTTCTTCTTCCTCTTTGGTCAACCACACTCTTCGCAGAGTGTATTTTGGATCGTCCGGCGGAACCCGCAAATGATCATTCGCATCGACGGTTTCCTGGTCGGCGTCGCCACTTCCATGGGCCACCCATTTGCCGTCGCAAGCGCAGAGAATCGGCTCTAACGCCGTGACCAGTCCGCTGGGGGGAACTACCACTTCGAGAGACTCACCTTTTCGGGTGTGCAAATAAGGTTCGCGGTTGGAAACTATGATGAGACCACTGTCACCAAGTTTACTGCGCACATGCACGGCAAGACGTTCGGCGGTCCAAATGCTTTCCGCGCTATCGCGCAGTTGGGCCTCAACCTCCGCTGCTGAGCGCGCGGCCATCAGACTCGCGGCAAAGGTCTGCATTTCGCGGGCAAGCGGCCGCAGCAGACCGAGGTCTGGGGCTCCAGAGAGCATGGAACCTTTTCCGGTCCTCAAAGTTTTCATCCACTGTGCGGCCTTCGCGATGGGCCCGACAAGGCTCCAGCGAACAATCAGCAGCGTGATCAACGCGATCAAAAGAACCTGCACTAAAACGCTGCCAAAAGCTTCCCGCCACATCCGCGTGCTCTGCGTGTTGATGTAGCTGGCGTCGTGGACGATCACAAGGCCTCCGACGGCCTCGTCATGTTGCCGCAGGGGAAAAGCGTAGATGTGAACGGAGGCCGTCCCCAGGCGACTGAATTGGCCTGAACCCTGGTTGGTCGCGATCACTTGAGTCACCAGGGGAGGCTGCTTGCCGAGGCGGTCGGGTAGGGCGGAAGTCGCTGCAAGCAGAGCACCGTCTTTATCATAGATCGCCATCCCCTCCAAACCTTCACGGTTGCCAAACCGATCGACGATCTTCTGAAGCTGACGAGGAGATTGCTTTTCGAGATAAGGCTCGATGTAACCTGCCAGGCTCTCGCCCAGCACCGCGTCGCTCCGCTCAAGGTCCTTGCGGAGGCCCAATTTCTGCCGCTGCACTTCCCTGTAGGTAAACACCAGGGATACCAGCGTGATCCCCACAATCAGCGACACAATAAGTCGAACACTTAGCCAGCGCATGGTAGTTTCTGGTCACCTCAAACCGTTCAATTGGGATATGGCTGCTTGCAAATAATTGGAGCTAATTTCGTGACTTGAGGCCGCATTTGTCGCGGCTGGATACGGCTTATAGAACAAAATCTATGAAACCAGGAGAATTAGGTATCACACAACGGCACGCACGAGGGGTCACAAGGACCCTGCCTTTTACCAGTCCAAGCTCAAAAAGCAACTCAAGACGACGCGTTTACAAGACTACTCTCGGATGCCCATAAGACGGAGGACAACCTAAGGAGGGTTGCTGCTGCATGCAGCGATTCTCCCACAGATGACGTGCTTCCCAGGGCGACGAGCAACTGCCCCCCCATATTATAGGTCTTTGGGTCTTTGGACCGGAACAGACTGTACTTTCGATCAGCAAGGGCTGTAGGCTTAGACTCGCGAAGTCGCGCGGTTCCTTTCCGGCTGTTCGATTTTTGTAACAAGATCGAAGCGCAATAAGTTCCAGCTCTCAGGTCGGCTATGGTTACTGATTCAAGAATGAGTAGGAGGAATCCGCAATCGAGGCTTTAAGGCTATAATCCCCCCTTGCGGGTTGCTCAGATAAGCGAGTGCGTTATGTGGAAGAAGATCTTGATTGTCGTAGGAGCGTGGGCCGTTTCGGTGCTGGTCTACGTTGAGTTTTTCAAAGCGAGGTAAGTCCTGGCCGACTCAGGCGCGTTGTTTGAACTAGTCCGCGGGTGTCGCAGCCCGGTTGAGGTAGCATGGTTACCGTGAATGGGAAACGTCGTGCCGTTTAAGGAGTCGCCAGCAGAGGGAGACCAGCTGTTCCGGCACCTCTTCGAGGAAGCCTCGCTGGGAATCGCCATAGAGGACCTCGAGGGCAAGCTATTGCTCGCGAACCCTGCGCTCTGCAGCATGCTGGGCTACGGAAGAGAAGCATTGTGCAGCATGAGTTGTGACCAATTTGCGAGTCCTGAAGATTCCCAAGACGACTGGGCTCACTTTGAGCAGTTGCGTGCAGGCGCGATCGATCATTATTCCTTGGAAAAACGCTATATCAGAAAAGATGGCGCCCGGATTTGGGGACGTCTTAACGTCTCCCTTTTGAAAAGTGGAGATGGAGGATCTCCACTGGTCGTTGCCCTCGTCGAGGACATCAGCGACCGCAAGCTCGCGGAAGAGGCGCTCTCGGGCGTGAGCGGCAGGTTGATTGAAGCACAGGAGCAGGAGCGTACCCGCATTGCCAGAGACCTGCATGATGACATCAATCAACGTCTGGGCCTGCTCGCCATCGAGCTTCAACGGCTCAAGATGGAGGTGCCCGACTCAAGCGTAGAGGTCCTCCGTCGCATGGATGAACTACGCAACCAGGCCTCGACCATCGCTGCTGATATTCAGGCTTTGTCGCACCGGTTGCATTCTCCCCGGCTGGAATATCTCGGCATAGTTGCGGCCATGAGAGGCTTTTGCCAGGAATTCGGGGAACAGCAGAAGGTTGAGGTTGACTTCAGAAGCCATGATTTACCCAGCCCGGTGCCGCCAAGTGTGGCGCTTTGCCTGTTCCGTGTTCTGCAGGAAGCCTTGCACAACGCAGCAAAGCATAGCCGGGCACAGCGCTTCACCGCGCAATTGTCGGGAACGTCGGGTGAGATTCGTCTCACCGTCAGCGACCCCGGCGTGGGCTTTGATCTGGAGGCAGCGATGAAGGGTCGAGGCCTTGGTTTGGTCAGCATGCAGGAGCGAATCAGGCTGGTGAACGGCACGATCTCGATTGGATCGAAGCCGGGCGGCACTACCATTGACGCTCGCGTACCTCTTATTTCAGAGATCGATTCGATTCGCGCAGTCGGGTAAACACTGCCAAGATAATTCAATGTCCGTTTCCGAGCAGAGTCTGTTACTGCAGAGCCTGGCTCGGGCTCAGTTCTTGGCGACCGCCGATGTTATAGCGCTTGAGCTTGCGATATAGCGTGGCGCGGCTGATGCCGAGCATCTTGCCGGCGAGCGCCTTGTCGCCCTTCACTTGTTCGAAGACGCGCTCGATCGTGGCCCGTTCAATGTCCTCCAGATCGGTGGAAGAAACTGCTCCTGTGACCATACCCGTCACTGGCTCAGAGGAAGGCGAAGCCGACGCAATCGAGGGCGGCAGATCCCCGAGATCGACGAGTTTGCCATCGCCGAGGGCCACGGCGCGCTCGATACAATTTTCCAGTTCGCGTACGTTTCCCGGCCAATCGTATTGCAGCAGGCATTTCATCGCCGCATTGGTGACTTGCATCGAGCTGTCGGGAGCGTGACGGTCGAGGAACCAGTGCGCCAGCATGGGAATATCGGAGCGGCGCTCGCGCAGCGATGGTAAATGAACCGTGACCACATTCAGGCGAAAGTAGAGATCTTTTCGGAAGGTGCCGTTGCGGTATTCCGCCTCGAGATCGCGGTTGGTGGCGGCCACAACGCGGACATCCACTTTCACTTTCTGATTGCTGCCGACTGGGCGAACTTCTTTCTCCTGCAAGACCCGAAGCAGCTTGGCTTGCATCTCCAACGGTAACTCGCCGATCTCATCGAGGAAAATCGTGCCGCCGTTCGCCGACTGGAACAATCCAGTCTTCGATCGCAGCGCGCCAGTGAAGGCGCCTTTTTCATAGCCGAACAGTTCGCTCTCGATCAGCGTAGGGACGAGCGAGCCGCAATCGACGGCCACAAAAGGACGATTGGCGAAGGAACCGCGGAAATGAATTGCGCGCGCTACCAATTCCTTGCCCGTGCCGCTCTCGCCGGAAATCAGTACCGGCGTGCGCGTATCTTTCAGCCGCGAGATCATGCGCAGTACGTCCTGAATCTTGGCGGAGGACCCGACAATACCGTGCAGATCACTCTCGGTATCCACGCGCTCGCGCAGAAACTGATTTTCCTCCACTAGGTGGACTTTCTCGGCCATCCTGCGCAGGAACAGGCGCAGCTCTTCCAGAGGAGAAAATGGTTTGCCGATGTAGTCGTAGGCGCCAAGCTTCATGGCTTGCACGGCGGTTTCAATGGAGCCGTGGCCGGTCATGACGGCGACCTCGCTGCGAGGAAGCAGTTTCTTCACTTTCTCGAGAAACTCAAGGCCGGACATATTGGGCATAACCATGTCGGTGAGAATCATGTGCGCTGGCTGCTCTTCGAGTAGCGCCAGTGCGGTCTCGCCGCTATTGGCCTCCATGCAGGTATAGCCCAGCGCCTCCCCGACCGTCATGCACAGCCGGCGGATGCTCTGCTCGTCGTCGACAATCAACAGGCGGATACGTAAATCTTCACTCACGGTGCCTTCCCCATCGTCTTTTCGATGACCGAAATAAATTGTTGAACCCGGAAAGGTTTCTCCACGCAAGGCGCACCGGTTTTGCGCAAGGTGGCGACGGTGTCGTCATTGGCAATGTCGCCGGTAATGAAAACGATGCGCACGGCGAGATCGGGACGGTGCTGGCTCAACCAGGCGTGCACGTCGGAGCCGTCCACACCACCGGGCGTACGCATATCGGAGACAACGCCGAGAAACTTCTCCGATTCAAGCAGCCGCAGACCCTCTGCTCCAGATTCCGTGCACACCACCCTGTAGCCACTGCGCTCCAGAGTCGCCCGGACGTAAGCCATCACGGCGGGCTCATCCTCGATGAGCAGCACGGGCAAAGCGGCGGGGGTGATGTTCGGCGGGGTCGTTGTCATGCTGGGATCACTCCTGCGGAGGCCGTTTCCGAGACCGCCGGCAGGCGCACGATGAACGTGGCGCCGTCCGCATCGACATTGTTGTGGCAAAGAATCTCGCCTCCATGTTCGCGCACGATGCCGTAGCAGATGCTCAAGCCAAGACCAGTGCCCTTGCCGATTTCCTTGGTGGTGAAGAACGGGTCGAAGATGCGCTCCGGAAAGGAGATACCGTAACCGTTGTCGCGAAACAGAACCTCCACAAAGCCGACCCGGTTGGTCGTCTTGATTTCAATGCGTGCGGGACGGCCAGTGTCGCGCACGGCGTCGTAAGCATTGTTAAGAATATTCAGAAATACCTGTTGCAGTTGGTGCGCGTCGCCAATCGCCTGCGGCAGTTCGGGGTCGAGTTGCTCTACGACTTCGACACCCCGGCTGTGGAGATCGTAGGCACGCAACTGCACCGTGCGGCTGAGAATGGTATTGAGCTGTACTGGCTTGCGTTGAGGCGGCATCTGACGAGCGAAGCTCAGCAGATTCTGCACGATTTGCTTGGTCCGTTGTGCCTGCTCCAGGATGACGCGCAGGTCTTTTCGGGCGCTCTCCGGAACTTCAGGATTCTCCATTAGGAGGTCGGAAAAACCGAGAATCGCAGTGAGCGGGTTGTTCACTTCGTGAGCGACTCCGGAGACGAGCTGACCCACTGCTGCCATTTTCTCCGCGTGCAGCAATTTGGCCTGCAGCGTAGCGGCATCGGTGATGTCACTCATGACCACGACAATGCTTGCGACCTGGCCTTGCTCGTCTCGCATGGGGCTCAAATTCATGGAGAAATATCCGACCCGCCCTTCGCCATGCACAATTTGCACTTCGAGGTTATCGATCTGCTGCCCGGCGAGGGTTGAAGCGAATGCCTCGTTGAGCGCCTGACGCCGGCCGGGAACGATGAACTCTTCCAGGGGCCGGCTCAACAGCTGATTCTGCTGATAGCCCATGTCGTACCAACGCCGGTTCGCATAACTGACAAGGCCGGAAGTGTCTGCCACCAGGATCAGACTCTGGGTATTGTTGAGAATCTTGCCGGAGAAATCGCGCTCGCGTTGCAATTCCGATTGAAATGTCTTCAACCCGCTGATATCCAGCATGACTCCGCGATACTGTACGATGCTTTGCTGGGCGTCGCGTACGGCGAAAGCGTTGATCAACCCGTGAACCGGTGAACCGTCCTGGCGGCGCAGAGTTTGTTCATGATTCCGTACCGCGCCGTAGTGCTGCATCTGTCGCGCAAGTTCCTCGTACTGTTCGGCGGAAGAATATACTTGGGTGCGGACATCGGCCTGAAGCAGGTGCTCACGGTTGCGGTATCCGAGCATGCGGACGAGCGCGTCGTTGACCTCGATGAACCGCCCATCGGGGGTCGAGAAGAACACTCCTTCCTGAATATTGTCGAACAGTTCCCGATACCGGCGTTCCGCTTCGCGTCGGTCCGTGATGTCCTTCAGCACGTGGATGGTCTGGAGACCCTCACTATTCGCCCCATGAACCCGCGAGGTGGATACAAGATAGGTCCGGTCCAGAACGGCGAGCACATATTCGTCGGTGGTGGCATCGGTAGTTGAGCGGCAGAACGGACAGGCGGGCAGGGAGGTCTCGTTTCCCATCGCCAGCAGGGCGCCCATGTTGACGCCGATGAGCTCGTGCGGCTGAACTCCGATGAAATTGGCGAGCGGACGGTTTACCCGCAGAACATGATCGGATTGATCGTGCGCGACGATAAAGTCGGTGATGGCATCGAAGATCTCGATCCAATGCCGGTTCGCCTGGTCCATGCGAGTGAAGAGCCGTGCATTCTCCAAGGCAACTGAGGCATGGGCTGCGATGGCCTGCAGGAGTTGCTCGTCCTCTTCCTGCAGAGACTTTCGGCGATTGGCGAGACACAACACACCCACCAAATCGCCCGACGAACCGAGCAGCCGGATCATGGTGCAGTCGTCCCAGCCTAGCAAGGAACTTAGCTCGGGACCGAACAGCTCGGCAGCGCTTGCAGAAACAATTTCCGGGTGATGCTGCGCCAGGGCATCGAGCAGGGCGTGATCAAAACGGCGCAGCAACGAGTTGAGTTGAGGACCAGCAGTCGACGTCCCGTGGAGAACAAGCGTTTCCAGATCTGAACCTTCCTGGACAGCGAACGCGGCCGCTTCGGCGCCCATCAAGTCAAGGGCACGGGTGACGAAGTTCCGGGCGCACTCCGGAAGCCGGAGGTGGGAGTTCAACTCCAACGCGAGTCCCTTCAGGGCTTCTGCGCGGCGCCAGTGTTGCTCGGACAAGTACAGATTGCGAGTTGCCTCAAGAGTTACAGCAACCTGACCCGCCAGAGCCTGCGCCGAACGTACGTTCTCTTGCGAGATTCCGGTACGGTCCAGCCGGTCGAGCACTCCGAGCACGCCCAAGACGCGTCCTCCGGCCCCCAGCAGCGGCACAGCCAGGAGTTGACACACCTTGAACTTCAGAATCATTTCCAGGTTCGCGCCTGGGACCTTGGCAGGATCGTTGACCCAGAAAGGTTGTTTGTTCAACAGAGCGCGGCTAGCGACACCGTCAGGAAACAACTCGTCCACTGGGCCGGGTTGGCCATTTTCGGCTGCCCAGCGAACCCGAAACCCTCCCCCTTCGAGCAACCCGACAAAGGCCCGGCCGAAACCCAGGAAATCAGGCGCGCGAACCACGAATTGCCGCAGGAACTCGTCGAGATCTCCAACCGAGCTTAGCTCCGTCAGAATGTTCAGAAGTTGGTGCAGGTCGTGAGCCTGAGCGCGCGCAGTTCCGTACAGCTCAGCATTCGCGATTGCTGTGGCGCCAAACCCGGCCACGGCCGAAAGCAGTGACTTCTCCTCCTGATTGAAAGCGCCTTCGCTCCGCGGATAGATAAGAACAGCGCCTTCCGCGCGCGAAGTGCGAATGGGTGCGGCCAATAACATGCCGGCGGGCACAAGGTCACCAAGAGCGTGGGTAACGGGATCGATGGCGACCGTGATCGGCGCATCGGCGGCAATCGCGCGCGCGGCAAGATCGGCCGCAAATTGCAGTCCTCGGCGGTCAAAGCGGGCACGCGCCGAAGTTGCCAGTTGGGGGGACTCGGCGGCCACGGCATGCAGTCCTACAGTTGTTCCCTGACGCAAGAGAATACACACCAGCCGGGTGCGCAGCAGAATCCGCAAGCGATCCGCCACAGCCTGCGCCACCATGGAAGAGTCGGGGACGGCGTGCACTGCTTGAGCAGCTTCAGCTAGGATCTCGGCCCCGCCATGCTCGTCGCGCGATGCCTCAGTCAATCGACTCGCTTCCAACAACGTACCGAGTTGGCCAGCAAGGATGGTCGCCTTGGCGGCTAGATCGTCGTTGAAATAGTCCGGTTCCGAGGCCTGCAGAAAGACAGCGGCGCCGATTACCTCATTCGAAACCACCAGAGGCGCGGCCATCAGGGATTTAGCGTGGAATTCAGCAGCCACGCGATACCGGCTTGGCGCAGAATCGGTTACATACAGGGTTCTACGCTGACGAATCGCTTCCATGGCAACCGCGCTCTCGCGCGCCTTCAGGCGTCGGCCAAGAAAATCAGCCGCCATCAGGCCGTCAGCTTCAGCGCCCACCAACTCCTCTGGAGAAGCGTAGCGCCAGAAGTATGCGCCATCCACGCGAAAGAACGCCCGTGTTGCCTGGCAGAAAAGACGGACCAGAGCTGGGGCTGGCATTCCGTCGGCAGCTGCATCCGAGAATCGCAGGAGCAGTTTCTGGAAAGCATCATCCGAGCGAGGGATGGATTTCTCCAGCACCGTCGTATCTCCGGCATGCTTAGTCAGAAAGGCACCATCTTTAGCACCACCAAACCCCAAGTAATTGAATATACAGGAAAAATAGACTGCTATCTCAATTTGAGTCAAGGAAATAACGTTTGGAGTGCCCAACTGTGAAATCTTGGGAAAAGTGGCCGAAGTGTCTCAGTCTGAGAGCCGGAAGCCTTAGTGAGACAAATTCAATCCTTCTGCAGCCCGTCGCGCAGCCCCAAAAAATCTGCATAAACCGCTGATTTAGAAGTTCTTACATGTGCTGTCGCCTCCCCCCTGTGGTTCCCCGCAGCGTGGCAAGGACATTGCTGTGTGGCTAAAGGCTGGATATGTCACCGGGAGGAGCAGTGTCTTTCCAAAACATGCGGTTGTGGGCAATCGCAGGACTCTTGACGGTCGTGGCCATAACCTTTCATCCCTTACCTCTAATGGCGCAGGGCGAGTTGACTCGGAAGGCGAAGACCAAAGTGGCTCCAGCTTATCCAGATTTGGCGCGGCGGATGAACATTACGGGCACGGTCAAAGTGCTGGTGGTGGTTTCGCCGAATGGAGCCTTGAAGGACACCAAAATAGTCGGCGGCAACCCACTCCTGGTCAACGCCGCGATGGATGCGTTGAAGAAGTGGAAATTTGAACCGGCGGACTACGAAAGCACGGGAACGGTGGAGTTCAAGTTCCAACCTCAGGATTAACCGGGCCAGAACTCACCGGGCCAGAACTAACTTGTCCAAGATTAACTGGGCACGGGTCAACCGAGACCGGATTATGCGAGAGGAGTAACCCTACTCTAGATCGATTTAACTACATGCGGGGGCGCAGAGCGGGACGCGAGACAAGCGGAGGAACAGCGAATGACAATTGGCAAGAAACTCTACCTAAACTTCGGAGCCGTCCTTGCGATGGTCGTTGTGCTGTTTCTCATCAACCTCATCGCGGTGCAACGAGAGCATAGCGCCAAGGCCGCGGCTTCGCAGGCGTTGCAAATGGCTGCGACCACCGACAAGATCCGCTTCCAGATGATGCAGAACCGCTTGTCTCTCAGCAACTACCTGCTCAGCGGTGATACCCGCGAGGTCGAGCGACTGAACGATGGTATGCGGGTGTTGGAGGAAAAGCTGCATACCGGCGAGAACCTTACAACGTCGGAACAGCAGCGAACAGCGCTCGAAAAGGTACAGAGCAGCGAGCAGAACTGGGCTCGGGAATTTGCAGCACCGTTGATGGAGAAGCGCAAGGAAGTAGACAGCGGCAACGCCACCGTAGCTGAACTTCAGATTTTCTATTTGCAGAAAGACGCGTCTTCCTGGGTGAAAAGCGCCACCGAATATCTGGACGTGGCTGACCTCGAAAATACCAAGGTGCTTGAGGCGCGGAGAAAGTCCGACGAGACCGCGGGAACAGCAACCTTTGTGATCGCCTTACTGAGCACACTCCTGGCTCTGGGTCTCGGAGTCGTGATCGCTTATACGACCGCCCGATCCATCACCTCGTCACTCAATGACCTGATGAGAATCGCACGGCAGATCGCCGATGCCGGTGATCTGGACCACGAAATCGATATTCATCGCAGCGATGAAATCGGGGAATTGGCTCGAACCTTCTCCAACATGGTCACCTACCTTCGCGAAATGGCTTCCGTGTCAGAGGCTATCGCAGGCGGGAATCTGGGAGTTGACGTCCAGCCTCGATCCAAGAATGACACTCTGGGCAAGGCCTTCGCGCGCATGATCGAAGGCTTGAGAAAATTAGTGCGCAACGGGCGTGATGCCGCACAGCAAGTGGCCAGCGCTTCCAATCAGGTGGCGGGTGCATCCGACGAATCGGCCAAGATCAGTCTGCAAACCTCGTCCGCCATCGACGAAGTCACCAGCACGATGCACGAAATGAGCGTCAACGTGCAGAACATGGTGAAGAGCACAAAGGTCCAAGCTTCCAGCGTCAGCGAGACATCAGCTTCCATCGATCAGATGGTGGCCTCGATCCAGCGCGTGGCGGATACCGCCAAAGTGCTGCTGGATATTTCCAACCGCTCGCGGGAAGAAGTTCACAACGGCATCGCCACCATGGAGAAAGCAACGGATGGATTGAATCGTATCAACACCACCATCCAATCCTCAGGCGAGATCATCGACGTACTGGGTCAAAGGGCAGATGATATCGGCAAGATCATTGAAGTCATCGATGATTTGGCGGAACAAACCAACCTGCTGGCCCTGAACGCCGCGATCGAAGCCGCGCGCGCCGGAGAGCATGGATTGGGCTTCGCCGTAGTCGCCGACGAAGTCAGAAAGCTGGCGGAAAAGTCGGCGCAGTCCACCAAGGAAATTTCTGAACTGATCCAAAGTATCCAAAAGGAATCTCGTAAAGCAGTCGAGAACATGAACCGCAGCACCGCCATCGTGAACGAAGGGCTGGGACACGGAGAGGAACTGAACACGGCGTTGCGCAAGATCTCGAATGTGGTCACGGAAGTGTACAAGTTCGCGCAGGAGATTGGTGCGGCCACCAACGAACAGTCACACGGGTCTTCACAGATTGCCCGCGCTACCACGCGTTTGAACGAGATCACGCATGAAATCAATTCCGCCGTCGAAGAGCAGGCTTCGGGGGCGCACGCGGTAGTCAAAGCCATGGAACGGATGCGCGAGTTGGTGCAGAACACGACCTCGGGCTCAACCGAATTGGCGGCCTCGGCGGAACAGATGTCAAAGATGTCGCGCGATTTGCTCGACTCGATGGGGAGATTCATGCTCGAACAGATGGACGCGGTGGCGTCGCGCATCGAAGAAAAAGCTGGTGTCCGAGGCAGCTCTCGGCAGGCCGCTGCTGGGGCGCGCAACTAACCTCTAGAATCCTGATGAACCGCGAACTGCACATTGTCGGCTTCAAAGTGGGACGCGAGACTTACGGCGTACCCATCACTGCCCTGCGCGAAATTGTTCGTGTGCCCGAAATTACAGCCGTGCCGGACGCTCCGGACTACGTAGAAGGCGTGATCAATCTGCGGGGAAAGATTGTCTCGGTCCTCGATCTGCGCAAGCGACTGGGGGAAGTTACGGTGGCTCCCGGCAAGCGCAATCGAATCCTCGTGGTCGAGCATCGCGGGCGGCTTTGCGGCTTGATCGTAGACTCCGCTTCCGACGTGCTCAAGATTCCAACCGTGGACATTGATCCTTCTCCAACCGATTTCGTGGAAGGCGGGCTGAACTGTGTGACCGGGCTGGGGAAGTACCAGGGCCGGCTGATTGTCTTGCTGGATATTGACAAGGTGCTGGAGTTCAGCGGAACCCGGATAAAGAGCGAGGCGGCTAGCAGCACAGGCGGGCCCGTTTCCGCGGAAAACGCACGGGGAGCAGCAGCTTCGAAATAGCATCAAGGACAGGTGACATAAGAAACGCATGGGAACAGCTGGCGTGCAAGCGCAACTCACCGAACCCGAACTGAAACTCCTGCAGACGCTGGTATATCAGGAGTGCGGAATGCATTTCGACTCCCGCCGCGCCGATTTTCTGCAGGACCGCTTGCAGCGACGCCTCAAGGAATGCAAGCTCGACTCCTTTTACAGCTATTACCGGCTGCTGATCAGCAAGGAAGGAAAAGAAGAGCTAAGTAAGCTGCTGGAAAATCTCACAGTGAACGAAACCAGCTTCTTCCGCAACAAGGCGCAACTGGATCTGTTCCACAAACACGTTCTCGATGACATCCTTCGCCGCAAGCAGGAACGCAGGGATTTTTCCTTGCGCCTATGGAGCGCAGGCTGCTCGACCGGCCAGGAAGCGTACACCATGGCCATGCAGGTTGCGGACGCACTCTCCTATCATGCACTGCGCAATCCTGCTAGCCACGACACACCTTTCCCCAAGCCTTTGATCCCGCCGCCGTGGAAGGTGGAGATTCTTGCCAGTGACATCAGCTACTCGGTTCTACGAGCGGGCCAGGAGGGGACGTACTCGGAAAACCAAATGGCTTCGGTGGACTACAGCTTCCGGCTTCGTCATTTCGACAAGGTCGGCGAGCGGTATGCGGTCAAGAAGGCACTTAAGGAACTGGTTCATTTCGACTTCCACAACTTGAAAACGGAATATCTGCCGCAACGCAACGACGTAATCTTCTGCCGCAACGTCATGATGTATTTCGATGAAGCTGAGCAAAAACGCCTGGTGGAAAAGTTTTTTCGCTGCCTGAATCCGGGCGGCTATTTATTCGTGGGACACGCGGAAAGCCTGCTCGGGCTGACGGACAAATTCAACATGATTTACCGCGAGACTGGAACCGCCTATCAGCAGATCGAGGTGACGTCGTGAGCCAGTTCGGGGACGAACGCGCGGCGGAACTAAAGCAACTCTTCTTTGAGACGGCGCTGGAATTGCTGCAGTCGCTCAACGACGAGACGCTGAAGCTCGAAAAACGGCCGGGCGATGTCGAAACCGTTCGTACCATCCGCAGAATCGTGCATACCCTGAAGGGCGACTCTGCAGCGGTTGGTTATCAAGAACTGAGCGAACTGGCGCATGAACTGGAAGACGCATTGGCGGTGGAGACAGGCGCCCCCACTGCCTTAGCGGAAGTAGCGTTCGCCGCGGCGGACACCTTCAGCGCGATGTTAAGTTCCTATCGCGACGGAACCAAGCTGCCTTCGGCAGAACCGGTACGGAAGATGATCCGCAAAATGGCGCGAGATCCGAAAGCCCGGAAGCCGCGCATCTCGAAAGCCTCGGCAGCGACCGCCCCCGAAGTCGAATGGACCGAGTATGAGAAGCTCGCAACCCAAGGGGCATTGCAGCAAGGCAAGTACGTGTACCACGTGACCGCGCAGATCGATCCCAATTGCGCCATGCCCATTGCAGCTCAGCAACTGATACTGAAGGCGCTCGCCGACACCGGCGAAGTGCTGGGAACTCGGCCGGAAGCGGGATCCGCCAAGAACGCAATGCAATTCCAGTTGCTGGTGGCAAGCGACCAGAGTGCGGAGTCTCTAACCGAAAAGTGCCGCATCCCGACCATCATCTCGAAGGTAAAAATCGAGAGCGTCGGAACTCCGGCGCAGAAGGTAGTTCAAAGAACCAGGAGCGGCGAAGGTACGGCGAGGCCAGCAGCAACTGAAGACGCCGCGCCTCCGACCTCCGCGGTCGAGGAACTAGCCGGGCCAGTCCAGGAAATCGAACCCGTTCTCAACCCATCTTCTGAACGCGAAACCGCCTTCAGGCCAACCGCCGCGCCCCCGGAGAACGTATTGCGCGTGGATGCCGAGCGCATCGACACCGTACTCAATCTCGTAGGCGAGTTGATCATCGGGAAATCCATGTTGCAGCAGGCGCTCAACGAATTCGCTGTGCGCTATCCCAAGGAAGCCATGCGCGGGCGCTTCGCCGATGCCATGGCCTTCCAGTCGCGAGTGTTGAATGATCTGCAGCGTTCCGTGATGAAGGTCCGGATGGTGCCGGTCGAGCAGTTGTTCCGGCGATTTCCCCGCATGGTTCGAGACGTGGCCAAGCAATGTGACAAGCAGGTCAATCTGGTTCTGAATGGGCAAGACACTGCCCTGGACAAGAGCCTGCTGGATGCCATCGCTGAACCCATGACGCACCTGGTTCGAAATGCCATCGGACACGGGATCGAAAGCGCCGAAGAGCGCGCTCGCGCTGGGAAGCCTGCGCAGGGAACCATTCGTCTCGAAGCTTACCATCAGGGCAACCAAGTCATCGTGGAAATCAGCGACGACGGGCGCGGCATCGATGCACAAAAAGTCAAGACGCGAGCCATAGAACGAGGCTTGTTGAAACGGGAAGAAGCCAGCCGGCTCGGCGAAGCGGACATTATGGATTTCATCTTCCGCCCGGGATTCAGCACCGCCGACGAGATCACCGAAATTTCTGGCCGGGGCGTTGGTCTGGACGTCGTGCAAAGCGTCTTGCATCGCCTCAAGGGCACGGTGCACGTTGTCAGTCGCCCGGGGCAGGGCTCGACGTTCCGGCTCCAGTTGCCATTGACACTTGCGATCATCAAAGCCCTGCTCTTCCGAGTCGAGCACAGTCTCTATGCCATTCCGCTAAATGCGGTGGCCGAGATCGCTCGCGCCCAAGAGTCCGACATCCATCAAGTTGAGAACTGCGAAGTTTTGCAACTGCGCAACACGGTCCTGCCGGTAGCTCGCTTGGGGCGTCCGCCAGAACAGCGGCCGGACGGCCGGCCAGAGAAAGTCTTCGTGCTCGTAATCGCGATGGGCGAGCGCAAGCTTGGGCTGCTGGTGAACGCAATCGAGGGCGAAGAGGAATTGGTCATCAAAGCGCTCGACGAACAGACTGCGGAGACCGATTTGGTCAGTGGCGCGTCGATTCTGGGCAATGGCCACGTAGTACTAATTCTGAACCTGGCCGCCATTGTCGAGCGCTTTGCCACGTCGAGACCCGATACGGTTGGCGGACCAGCCATGGGTCTGCTCCTGTCGCATTCCGAGCGGTCACGGATCGCACAAAGTGCAGCAGGAGGACAGAGATGACGCCTCCCGTGCGTGTGTTGGTGGTGGATGATTCAGCGCTCATGCGCAAGCTGATTCCACAAATCCTTCAAACCGATAGCTCGATTCAGGTCGTAGGCACTGCCATGGACGGGAACTTCGGTCTGAAAAAGATCGAAGAAATGAAGCCGCAGGTTGTCACTCTTGACCTCGACATGCCGGGCATGGGCGGCCTGGATATGCTGAAGGAGATCATGCTACGTCACCCGTTGCCGGTGATCGTAGTAAGTTCCCACAGCACCCAAGGGGCGTCGGTGACTCTGCAGGCGCTGTCCATGGGAGCATTCGATTTCGTCGCCAAGCCTAGCGACGTTTCCGCCAACATGCCGGAAATCGCTCGGGAGTTGATTGCAAAGATCAAGGCTGCCGCCCAGAGCCGGCGGGTCACAGTAGCCCCGCTGCCCTCATTTCCGAGATCTTTTGAGAAGACCGCACCCCAAACTCAGACACGCGCCACGCGAATCGTTGCGATTGGAGTTTCCACCGGCGGACCGCAGGCGCTGCAATATGTATTGCCACAGCTACCCAAGAATTTTCCCGGGACCATTCTGATCGTGCAGCACATGCCCGAGGGATTTACCGAAATGTTTTCCCGGCGGTTGGAAGAGATCTGCGCCATTACGGTGAAGGAAGTGCAGTCGGGTGATCTCTTGCTGGCGGGACGCGCCCTGATCTGCCCCGGAAACCGGCACCTCAAGGTAAAACGACTGGCGCTCGGCGACGTCGCCGTGCTCAACGATGAACCACGGGTCAACGGGCATCGTCCTTCGGTGGACGTGCTCTTCAAGAGTGCGGCGGAAGAATTCGGAGAAAAGAGCATCGGCGTGCTCATGACGGGAATGGGCGAAGACGGGGCGCAGGGGCTTGGCATGGTGAAAGCAGCCGGAGGAATGACCATTGCCCAGAGCGAGGAGTCCTGTGTTGTTTATGGAATGCCGAAGGCGGCCATCGAGCGCGGGTATGCGGTCCGAATTGTAGGGCTCGAGGCGCTGGCCAACACTTTGCAGGCTCAGTGCATGCAGGAGCGGAAAACCGGGAGTAAGACAGAGCCCGAAGCCGGCGGCAGAGCCGCTGGAGTCGGGAAGAACTGATTTTGTCCGGCAGGCGAGAACAGGATGCCGGAACTTGAAGCGGCGGGAGGTTGTATATGGAGCAGTTTGTGCCAGTCAAACGCAGTAAGGACGGTCAGCCGGTCCGCTACCTGGTAGTGGACGATTCCGTCTTCGCGCGCAAGAACCTGGCCCGAATGATCGAAACGTTCGGGGGCCAGGTAGCAGGCGAAGCCGGAGACGGCGTGACCGCCATAACCGAATATGTGCGCCTCAAGCCGGACATCGTGCTGATGGACATCACGATGCCCCAGATGGAGGGGATCGAAGCTGCCGAAAAGATCGTGCAGCAAAATCCCGAAGCGCGCATTGTCATGGTGTCCTCAGTGGGATATCAGGAAAACATTGTGGCGGCCCTGCAACGCGGCGCCCGTCATTTCGTGCAAAAACCGGTGAAACCGGAAGTCTTGTACGAAGTGATCAAGTACGTCATGGGTGAGGATGGCACTGCGGCTCACGCCGCGGGCGCGGGGGCCTGAAATGAAAATGGAGTTGATCCAGCCTTTCATCAACGCGGCGGACGCCGTGTTGGCGCAGGGACTACAGTGTCCCACATCCGTCGGGAACCTCAGCATGGAGCAAGAGGCTTACCGCCGCAAAGGAGTCGCTGCGCTGATTTGGGTGACCGGCGACATCGAGGGGCGCATCGTCATCGATCTCGACCCGGACACCGCAGTGCGTGTGGCCAGCCGGTTCGCAGGAACCGAATTGCCGGAGTCCGACGAACTGGTGCGGGAAACCGTGTGCGAGTTGGCGAACCAGGTGATTGGCAACGCCGTCACCTCGCTAAACGACCAGGGATTCCATTTTCGCGTGCATCCCCCCGTGCTCCACACTTCCGAGCATGGCCCGAAAAGCAGTGAAGACACCGAGGCGCTGGTTATTTGTTTCGAAACCGATATCGGCAACGTATTCCTGAATATCGCCTTACGACATAACGCCTCTCGACGGCCCGAACGCGCCGCAGCCGTAGGCCAGTAGCATTGAAAATCGAATGTTGATTGTTGATAAGGCTGGTGCTGAAGTGGCGAAACCAGTTTCGGCTATGGCCCCGCCACAACGAATACCGGATTCTGCGGTAGCGGAGTCCCGTTTGAAAAGCTTGCGCTCTGAGGGGCTGGCATCTGCAATAGCATCGTGTCGCTCAACGTCTGAATAATCGCCACATTCCCCGCGTCGCAGTTTCCCACGTAAACTCTAGAACTGTCCGCAGCCGCAGCCATGGACAGCTCGGACGGGTTTGAAGCGCACACCTGCGCAACCGTGGTCAAAGGGATTGTGGTTGTGACGCTTCCGCTCGAAGCGTTGATCACTGTGATTCTGGAAGTCACATTTCCGCCGCTGACTACGGCACTGGAAATATAGGCTCGCGTGCCGTCAGGCAAAACAGCGACCGAGATCGGATTCGCTATTGCGAGAACCGTGGCTGAAAGCGCATCCGTCGATGCCTCCAGATATGTGACCGTGTTCGCCACCGGGTTTGACACATAGAGCCGATTTCGCGTCGGATCGTAGAGCATAAAATTGGCTCCTACGCCGACCGAAACGCTATTGAGCACGATGTCGCTGGCGGTATCAATCGCAGAAACCATCCCGTTGCCTTGGTCGAGTACGTACGCTCGATTGCCGTCCGATCGTGCCGCCACCGACACAGGCGAAACCCACGTGACGTTCGTGATTGGCGGGTTTACGCTTCGGTCGACGGGGTTAATGCTGGTCACGGATCCACCGCCGCCTCCGTTGCCCCGATTGGCCACGTAAAGCTTCTGCAGGTTGGGCGTCTCCGCCAGCGACACCGGGTTAACACCGACCGGAATTCCGTACACTGGTGGCTCCAGTACGTTACTGGCCATGGTGATCGCGGAAACCGTATTGTTCCCGGAGTTTGCGACGTAAACCGAAGCGTTCTCTGCCGTACCCACGAAGCTGGGAGCCGAGCCCGCGGGCAAACTTATCGTCGTCACTGGCGTAGGGCTGGTGGGAGAAAACGTGGAGACCGTGTCGTCATGGCTATTGGCAACGTAGACTCTCGTACCACTCAGCACGATCGCCGCCTGCACCGGCATCAGGCCCACGGTGGATTGAGATTCCGCAGTGTCGCCAGAGACATTGATCGAAGTACTGGCTCCAGGGTGATCGGAACCGTTGCCGGTGATCACTACCGCAAAGTGAGAGAACCCCGGATTGGGAAGGCTTGGAACAATAGGAGTGGCGACGGGACGGTAAGTTTCCCCACAACTAAGACAAATCAACATGAGTAGCAGAACACCCGCTGCGCGCACTACAGTCATCGATACTCCAGCCCCAATATCCATTTCTCCATAGAATTCTGGAAGAGTCATCTATTCTAATGGCTGACCGCGATCCGCGCCAGAGATGCAGCACTTAGCCTGCAATTAGCACTCAGCATTCAACACTCAGTCCTGAGAGCTTCGGAATAGCACACTATATTTGTTTTGCGATCACTAGAGACGAGATGCGACACGAGGTATGTCTGGTTGTAAATGCGCGATCGGGCAAAGATGGGTCTTCGGTCCTGCACAGCGTCTGACGGCTAAATGCTAAGTTCTAAATGCTAACTGCTCGCTCTTCACGCCCGTCCGCGAGATCTCTTACCACCGGCTTCGTGGGTGGCAGGCGCAGCCGGCTTTTTCTTTCCCTCCATCTCAGCCAGGCTCTGCTTGAGCGCTGACATCAGGTCGATAACCGGCGCAAGCTTCTTCGGTTTCTCCACTTCCGCAATCTTGCCGCCTTCGAGCTTGGTCTGGATCAGGTTCTTGAGATTGTCCTGGAAGGTGTCGTGGTATTTCTCGGGCTCCCAATCGGTTGCCAGCGCTTCGATCAATTGATGGGCAACTTTGACTTCCGCATCCTTGAGTTCCACGTCAGGAGCGCCGAATCCTTCGACCTTGCGTACTTCTTCCTCGTAGTACATAGAATGCAACATCATTCCGCCTTCGTGCGGACGCAGAAAAACTGTGTATTCGCGGTTATGCATGGTCAGCTTCGCGATGGCAACATATTCACTCTCCTCCATCGCCTTCGTGAGCAGGGCGTAGGGTCGCCGGCCGGCTTCATCCGGAACCATGTAGTAGGACGATTCGAAGAAAACCGGATCGACCTCGCTGGCTTTGACGAATTCCAGAATCTCCATCGTTTTAGCGGTCTTCGGCTCAATCTTCTTTATTTCCTCGGGTTCGATGACCACATACTCGTCCTTGCGATACTCGTAGCCCTTCACGATGTCGCTGCGGTCCACCACTTTGCCATCGGCGAGACAAACATATTGTTGCTTTAGGCGGGACAGGTCGTCGCGATGCAGCATGTTGAAGGAGATGCCCGAACTGCGTGCGCCGGAGAACAGCTTCACCGGCATTGAAATCAAACCGAAAGTAAGATAACCGGACCAGACCGAGGCTGCCATAGTTCACCCTGTCGTTGAAGATCGCGCGCCGAGCCGCGCCGCCCCACAACCTTGCGATCGTGAGTTTAAACTACAACCAAAGATTTGATGCACATAAGCTCGCTCGGTAACCCAGAGTGAAAGCACGATACACTGGGGCAGCGCAGCGCGCAACCCCATAGATAGTAGTATCGGGCGTGGCACCTGCCAGCCAGCACGCGAATCGGCGAGAATCTCACGAGTGCCTCACCTCACCCGAACCGTCGCGACTTTAGCGGATCTAGTCGTGGTACGCCCGCTTTGGACTGCCGGCGTCGTCACTGTGATATTCACTGCCCTGGGTCGCTGGGTGCGAGGCGTAAGTTTTTCCGGTGCCATCGCCGGAGCCGCGGTCTGCTTTCTGCTGTATGCGGGAGCGGGGCCCGGTGCATTTGTGGCGCTGGTTTCGGTGTTCGCCCTGACCTGGCTTTCCACCCGCTTCGGTTATCGTCGAAAAGAGAAACTGGGAACCGCCGAGAGACTCGATGGCAGAACCGCCTTGCAGGTTCTCGCGAACCTCGCGGTGGCCGCGATCTGCGCCGGATTATCGTCGTTCACGGCGGAGAAAGCGGTTTGCTTGCTCGCGGTTTCAGCCGCGCTGTCGGAAGCGGCTGCGGATACGGTGTCGAGCGAACTGGGCCAGGCTCGAAACGAAAAAGCGCGCCTGATCACGACTTGGCAGGAAGTGCCCGCGGGCACGAACGGAGGCGTGAGCTGGGCAGGAACCCTGGCCGGCATCGTGGCCGCGACCGCGGTGAGTTGGGTATGCGTCTTAGCGGGGCTAGTTCCCATCAAGTGGCTGGGCATTTCAATCGCCGCCGCGATTGCCGGCATGGTCGCGGACAGCTTTTTGGGCGCCCTGCTGGAACGCCGGGCGTTTTTAAACAACGATGCCGTGAACTTCCTCGGTACCCTGATCGCCGCAAGCACCGCGTTTTTGCTGGTCTGAAGGCACCGGCGCCGACCTCAGCTCTCCACCGCATTTCGGGTTACAGTTTGCACATGGTTGTCACTGTCAACATCCCTGATGAACTTGCGGCAGCAGCCAAGGCACGCGGCCTCTCGCTCGAGGCGTACGTCCAAGAGATTTTGGCTCAACCGCTAGCCAGTCCTTCGCCAAGCCCGCGGCCCCGTACGCCACAAAGAGATTCGTGCCTGGCTCGACTCGCTTTGCCAGTTCTCGGAAAAGATTCCGCCCCTGCCCGAGCATATATCGCGCGAGTGGCTTTATCAGGATCGCGATTCGATGGCCATTCCGTCGTGCCTGTGTAACTCGTGCTCACTCAGGCAACTCCTCGAAATCTTGAGGTAAACTGACGCGCTATCTGCCAGTTTTCGTGGCCTGGAAACTCCTCCCACTGGTGCATGTCCCGCAGTTCCTTGAAGGTTCCTCCCTTGCCGTGGAAGATCTAAGGAAGCACCTCTCAAACGGGTGCTCGCATCCAATTTTATTTAAATCAGCGTTCAGGGAATCATGAAGAGTCGGACACTCATCGTTGGGTACGTGCTGGCGCTCGCGCTATTCCTCTTTGGACAGCGCCATCCCACTTCGCCAACACCCACCGGATTTCACGCTGTCGTAGATTTGACGCATTCAATTGATCCTCAGGCCTACGTACCTGCCGGAGGGTCCGCTGATCAGGTTAAGACCGCCGCGAGAGTCAACAAAGAATACTTCCTCGGCAACACATCTTCAGCGGACCCATTCGAGACGCGCATCGACGCTCCCGCACATTTTGCGCGTGGGCTCTGGACCGTGGATCAAATCCCCGCGGAGCGCCTGATCGCGCCACTGGTCGTGCTGGATGTCAGCGCAAATGTCGAAAACCATCCCGACTACCAGATTTCGGTCGAAGACATTGCCACATGGGAGCAGGCCCACAATCAGATTCCCTTAGGCTCGGTAGTGATCGCGCGCACCCGCTGGGATTCACGTAGGCAGTCGGCGAACGGGTATCGGCACGCCGCCGGTGACACCACGCATTTCCCGGGATATTCCCCGGACGCCGCGAAGTTCCTGGTCGAGGGACGCAGCGTGTTGGGCCTCGGCATTGACACGCCGAACATCGACAACGGTCCGTCGAAAGACTTCGCCGTGCAGCAGTACACTCTCTCGCAGAGCGTCTATCAGCTGACAAATGTCGCCAACCTTGATCGCGTTCCCGCCGTCAGCGCTATGGTCGTGGTCGCCCCAACCAAGCTCGAAAGCGGCTCCAGCGGCCCGGTGCGAATCCTGGCACTGGTGAAGTAAGGTTCTGCGACTTGTCTCAGGCCTCCGTCATCTGACTTCTGTAATCGATTCGGAGGCGAAGGTGAGCGATCCCCGTTATCCCATTGGCAAATTCAAGTTCGACGGCCCACCCGGCGAAGCGCAACGAAACAAATTCATCGACGACATCGAACAGGCCCCGGCGGCATTGCGCACCGCGATTGAGAATCTTTCCCCAGAGCAGATTGAAACTCCCTATCGCGACGGCGGTTGGACCGTCCGGCAGGTTGTACATCACGTGCCGGAGAGCCACATGAACGCGTACGTGCGTTTCAAGCTGGCGCTCACCGAAGACGAGCCCACGATCAAGCCCTACATGGAAGACCGCTGGGCAGGCACAGCAGATGTCCACGCAACGCCGCTAGAGGTTTCGCTGGCGCTGCTCGAACCATTGCACGACCGCTGGGTTCGCCTGTTGCGTACCTTGAAGCCCGCCGACTGGAAGCGAACCTTTCGCCACCCGGAACTGGGGACTGTATCTCTTGAGAGGAATCTGGCCCTCTATGCCTGGCACGGCAGGCATCACGCAGCGCATATCATGGGGTTGAGAAGGCGGATGGGCTGGTGAACGTCCCGCCCTAGTTTGGTCATGCTGCGCGAAATGACTACTTCGCGTTAGCGAAGCAGTCACGAAGTCGAAGGACCTGCTTTCGCTCACCCGCAATACATCGCCCGACGATCTCACCAGCTCCACCCCTCGATAGACGGGATGTAGGTGTATGTTTCGTCGGGCCATTTGTGGCGGCGCATTATAAGGAACGGTTCGGCTGCCTTGCCCAGCTTTTCGGCGCGAATCGTCCAAAGCTCCGGCTCTACTTCTCTCGCCGCGCCAGGTCGGAATCTGAGACGCGCCGACAGCCAAGTGTCCCAGCGTGGCAGGGGCGAGCGTGATCACATCCGGCCCTTTGGTCTTACCGGTAATGATGGGCTTGTTGGGGATAGTTTCGTAAGCATAGCCAGTAAGGGTAGCGGCTATCTGGCCGCGTTTCAGGGTTACATTAAGCCGCGAAAACGATACCACACCATACTTCTCCCCAGAGTATACCCCCGCAAAACCCAGTGGCTGTGCCGCCGCCTGCTGTTCCGTACAGGTTTCCCCGCCTATCGAAGATAAGATCGCGATTCGGATTCCAGCCGTCGCTGTTTGTTCCTGTAAAACTAAATAGAACGCTTTCGCTCCAGCCGCGTGCGAATTTAGCGCGAGCTTAAAAACCGTTCCACAGAGGCTCCCATAGCAATTGGAGCCACCCCCGAATGCGGTAGTCCCGTAGAGGTTCCCTGCACTGTCAAAAACCAAGCCCGCCGTTGGGCCACCACCATCATTAGTGCCATCAGCGAAGCTGTGGAGGACTTGATGCTTCCAGCCATCGTTGGTGCGAGTGAGTTCAAAGACCGTGCCGCCCCCGACCGCGCCGCCCTGGTTGGTTGTCCATAGAGATTTCCGGCAGCGTCCATAATCAGGTCGGATTCTGGATATGCGCCGTCGACACCGCCGGCGAAGGAATATTGGAGAAAACCTTTTCGGCCCGCACGGCCGGGAGAGAAGAGGGCAACATTATCCGCCGCTCCGCCAGCAGCGTCAATCTGCAAGCAATTGCAGATGATTTGATGAACAGCCCGATGAATTGTTCCTACCCCGCCAGGTGTAGCCGCCACGCCATGTAGCTAACCGCCTCGCGCAACACCGCCTCCACACGCTGCCACAGCGAGCGCGGACGCGAATCAGGGCGTGGTGAAACATACACTTCGATGCCCTCGTGCTCCAGCAGTTTGCGGATGCGGAAAACATGATACGCATCGCTGACCGCCACGCAGCTGTGCATGTGATTGGTCCGCATGATCACTCCAATCCGTTGGGCGGATTGAGCCGTATCGGACCCCTGGGTTTCAGCGATCAGGTTGGAATCAGGAATTCCGCGATGCATCAGGTAATCGTGGCCCACCCCACCTTCGCTGTAACTGGGGTCCGCCGCGGCTCCGCCGGTTGTAATGACCACCGGAGCAACGCCTTGTTGAAACAGGTCGAAGGCATGATCAAGACGCGCTCGATACACGGGAGATGGACGGCCCGCGTACTCTGCGGCGCCGAATACCGCGATGGCGTCCGCGGAACGAATTTCCTGTCGTGAAGCCTCTGCCACAATGCCAAGGCAGATTGAAACCAGCCAGAGGAGGAAAGCCACCGCAGCCAGTACCACGAGCCACAGCATCCAATGGCGTCGCAAAGGCCGGTTCGCAGCCGTTTCGGTCATCCTTGTGCGAAGAACTCGGAGATATCCTGGGCGGAGATGGCGCCTTCACGCATAATGCGCCAGCGCGCTTCCTCATCGGTGAGGTCGACAATCGTCGAAGCGGTTTCGCGCGGCGATGTGCCCCCATCCACAATGATGGAGATGCGCTGCTGCAGTTGATCGCGCACCGCCTCCGCCGTCGTGCACTCCGATTCCCCGCTCAGATTCGCCGAGGTCGCGGTAATCGGAATCCCCGCAGCCTGCACGACCGCCAAGGGAATTTTGGCGCTTGGGATGCGTAGCGCCACGTTGCCGGTGTTGGCCGTCACCTTCAAGGGAAGACGAGACGCGGCTTTGACGATGATGGTCAACGGACCTGGCCAGAAACGGCGTGCCAGTTTATAGAACTCATCGGGCAGCGGGCGGGCCAACTCTTCAGCCTGGTCTTCGCTTTCGATTAAGAGCGATAGCGGTTTGTGCCGCGACCGCGACTTGATCTCATACACGCGATCCACGGCACGCAGGTTAAAGGGGTCGGCAGCCAGTCCGTAAAACGTGTCCGTAGGCATGCCCAGTACCTCGCCAGCCCGAATCTGATCGGCCGCATACCGGATGAGAGACGCCTCCGGCTTCTCGCTGTTAATCTTGAGAATTTCCGCGCGCACACGCTTCCTTCCCAACAATGTTCTGAATCCGCGAAAGCTAACATACCACGGGGGTGCACTGCAAGGAGAGATAAACGTACCTCCGCGCCCTCTGCGATTTAAGACTTTGCGGTAGTCGCGTATCATCAAATCCTAAAACGACGACCGCTGAGAGTTGCCGCAAAACGGGCGGAGCCAAATACCTGAACGCGTATGATTCAGCCTAGACCCTAAACGACCGTGAACAAGCCAACCAGTCACGATTCGGCTCTCCACGGCCACCTGCGACGCATCGAGGGCCGCCACAACTCCCTCGTCAAAGAGCTGCGCGCCGCCTTTGCCCATGGTGAACTCACTTCCGACGGCTATTGTGCAATCGAAGGCATGCGTATTTTAGAGGAGGCCATCCGTAGCGGGCTGAAGTTCAAGGCCGTATTCTTCCGGGCCTCCGCCGAGAACCGGGCTGAGCGCCTGCTGCCCCAGCTCGCTGCCCACGTCGAGACTCTGCTGCTTCCTGACAAGCTGTTTGCCAGCGCCGTCCCCAGCCAGACCCCACAAGGCGTAGCCGCGCTGGTTCGGTGCAAGACATTCAAGCTGGAAGACGTGCTGGCCAAGTCGCAGACCGGTCCAATGCTGGCGATTGCTGGAGTGCAGGACCCCGGGAATCTGGGCACGATTCTGCGCTCGGCAGAGGCATTTGGCGCTGGCGGCGTGCTGCTGGGGGAAGGCACGGTCAGCCCTTTCAACTCCAAAGTCGTACGCGCCTCGGCGGGATCAGTCTTCCGGCTTCCTATCGTACTGGCGAAACTGCCAGGAATTCTCGACCAGATGCGCGAGCGCGGCCTGCGGTTGATCGCAACCTCGTCGCACAAAGGCACGCCTCTCGACCAAGCCACGCTGACCGGACCGCTGGCCATCTTCATCGGAAGCGAGGGCGCAGGACTGCCGCGCGATCTACTGGCCGAAATGGCTGAGATCGTGGCCATCCCGCATTCGCCAAACGTCGAATCCCTGAACGCAGGCGTAGCCGCGAGTATCGTGTTGTATGAGGCGGCCCGGCAAGTAACTCACCCCAGAGACACAGAGTCACAGAGAAACCAATAAATTGGCCTTCATCGAACCGACGGTTAAGTGCCCCCTGTACCGTTAGGGGACGCGGGCCCTTTTAATCTCCTGCTTTTTCTCCGTGCGTCACTGATTCTGTGATGAGATGGTCATGTGAGCCAAGGATTCCATGGCATTCACATAGGGACCCACGAACCCAGAGACCAACCTCGTGACCCGCGGACGAGCCCTATTCTCGGGGCGGCGCTTGATGTCCATCGCCACCTCGGAGCCGGACTTCTGGAATCAGCTTACGAGGAGTGCCTTTGCCACGAACTCTGGCTTCGGGGGTTGAGCTTTCAGCGGCAAGTCGACATCCCTGTGGAGTCCAAAGGCCTGAAGCTAAGCTGTGGCTACAAGATCGATCTCCTCGTGCAAGACGAAGTCATTTTGGAATTGAAAGCCGTGGAGAAACTGCCGCCGATTCACCAGGCCCAGCTTCTGACATACCTGAAGCTGGCCCACAAAAGGGTCGGCCTGCTGATCAACTGCAATGTCCCACTCTTGAGCCAGGGCATTATCCGACGAGTCCTGTAAACCGCCTTTCACCACAGAGACGCGGAGTCACAAAGAAACCAAGCACCCTTTCAGTGGAAAAACGGCTCTCTGGCCGCGGACTAAGAATCCCCATTTTTCTCTGTGTCTCTGTGACTCTGTGGTGAAATAGGTTGGTGAGCTTATTCCAAGCGATTCCGAGTGGCGGCGACGGCTCCGGGGACCGTACCCGGCCTCTTGCCGACCGCATGCGTCCGCGGACGCTCGATGAGTTTGTTGGCCAGGAGCATCTGGTTGCGCCCGGGAAGCCGTTGCGCACCCAGCTGGAGCGCGACGATATTGGCTCGCTCATCTTCTGGGGCCCGCCGGGAACGGGCAAGACCACTCTGGCAAAGATCATCGCGAGCATGACGAAAGCGGAGTTCATTGAGTTTTCTGCCGTCCTGACCGGCATCAAGGAAATCAAGCAGGTCATGGCCGATGCCGAACGGGCGCGGCAGTATGGCACGCGCACTATCGTCTTCATCGACGAGATTCACCGCTTCAACAAGGCGCAACAGGACGCGTTCCTGCCTCACGTCGAAAAAGGCAACATTCGCCTGATCGGCGCGACCACGGAGAATCCTTCTTTCGAGATCATCTCGGCGCTCTTGTCGCGCAGCCGCGTCTATGTGCTCAAGCCGCTGACCGAGGAGCAAGTCGTGCTGCTGCTCAAGCGGGCGCTGGCCGATGAAGATCGCGGGCTGGGAGCGATGAAGCTCCGAGCATCCGATGCGGTCTTGGCCAAGATCGCCGCTTATTCTAGCGGCGACGCCCGCAGTGCCTACAACGTTCTCGAAGTCGCCGCCACACTCGCGCGCGGAAGCTCCGCCACAGAAGTTGGAGCCGAGATCACGGATGCCATGATCCACGACGCACTGCAGAAGCGCGTGCTGCTTTACGACAAAGGCGGCGAAGAGCACTACAACCTTATCTCCGCGTTACATAAATCGGTGCGCAACAGCGATCCCGATGCTTCGCTCTATTGGCTAGGCCGCATGCTCGAAGCTGGAGAAGATCCTTTGTACATCGCTCGCCGCGTGGTCCGCATGGCAGTCGAAGACATCGGCCTCGCCGAGCCGAATGCGCTGGCGCTCTGCATGGCGGCGCGCGACGCCGTCGATTTCATCGGCATGCCCGAGGGCAATCTCGCGTTGGCCCAGGCCGTCGTCTATCTGGCGCTCGCGCCCAAATCGAATGCGCTGTACACCGCCTACGCCGAAGTTCAGCGGGATGTGGAGGCGACTGCGGCAGAATCCGTCCCGTTGCACTTGCGAAACGCGCCCACCGGATTGATGAAGGGCCTCGGATACGGTCAGGGTTATCAGTACGCCCACGACGTCGAAGGCAAAATCGCCGACATGCAATGCCTGCCCGACAATCTACGCGATCGGACTTACTACCATCCCACCAACGAAGGCGTCGAAAAACGAATTCGCGAGCGCGTGGAGGAGATCAAGAGGCGCCGGTCGCAAGCCGGTCAGTCTGATTTTCCCGATTCGGGAAAATTTAAAGAAGGTTGACAGTTTTTACGAGTCCAAAAAACTCTCATTCTGCACAAAATGCAGAAAACAAAGGGCCGGAATTTTTCTTGCCTCCTAGATCTATGGTTCTTAAGGTAGTTGTCAAAAATCGAATGTTATCTTATAGATAATTTATACATTATTACATTATCGTAAGTAGAAGCATGAGGTCAAGGGAAAAGCGGTCGGGTGGGGATCCAGTTCCAATTTGGGAATCTCGCACCCGGCACCCGCATGGCTTGGCTAACGGCGGGAACCGATGAGGCAGCCCCTTGAAAGTCCTCAACGCTTTACCGTGCACCTGCGGAGCTTTGCTCCGCCTAGACGGGCGCGGACGCCCGTCGTCCATTAATCTTGCCTGGTCGGGAATTAGGCGGCTTTTTTCTCGCTGTCCTTCAGAAGGCCCAGGCGTACCAGGCTTTCGGCGGTGGCGACGATGGAGTCCTCGTTCGAACGGGACTCCCAGGCCAGCAAGCGCTTGGCCTTTTCGTTGGTGGCGTTCTTGGGCTTGCCCAGTTCGGGCAGAATCAGCTTTATAGCCGGGTCACGCAGCGCGGCAATGCGTACCAGCCAGTTGGGCAGTTCCCGGGTTGGAACCCTTTTGGCAGACGCGCCCATGCGGCTCTTCAGCACCTTGGCGATGTCGAGCATCGACATGAAATCGCCTGCGACGGCGAGGAAGCGTTCGCCCTTAGCGGCGGGATGAGTCATGGCGCGGATGTGCAGGTCGGCGACGTCACGCACATCGACAACGCCGAAATACAGCCGCGGTACACCGGGCATGGCGCCATCCATCAGGCGCTGCACCAGAAGGATGGAGGTTGAATAGTCGGGCCCCAGGACCGGTCCGAAAACGCCCACCGGATTGACGACAGAAAGCTCGAGGCCGCCGCCTTGGTTGGCGATGAAATCCCAAGCCGCGCCTTCGGCCAAGGTCTTCGATTTCACGTAGGCGTACACCCCGTCGCCATTAAGGTCCGTCCAGTCGGTTTCGTTGAATGGTGTTTTGCGCGGCGGGTGCCCATAAGCGATCGCCGCAAACGAGGAGGTCAGCACCACGCGCTTGACGCCGGCGTCGCGCGCCGCACGCAGTACGCGGAGGGTCCCTTCGCGCGCGGGCACGATCAGTTCGTCCTCGCGCTTGGGCATGTTCGGGGGGAGGGGTGATGCCACGTGCAACACGTACTCGCAGCCGGCGACAGCTTGCGGCCAGCCTGCGTCGTTTTCGAGATCGGTGGCGAAGAAGGACAAGCGATCACCCGGCTTGGCGCCTCCTTCCTTCAGCATGGCACGTACTTCGCCCTCGCGCTTCAGATTCCGCACCGTTGTGCGGACATGATGGCCCGTGGCCAGAAGCTGAAGGATGCAATGACTGCCAATGAAACCCGAGCCGCCGGTCACTAGAATTGTGCTCATCGCTGTTTTAGATTCCAGCTGTCCTCAAAAGTTTCGCGGGTTTCGTCAACCCGTTTGAGGCAGTCACGGATTTGCGCTGATTTTCACTGATCACCAAAATAGAAAGCCCTTAGCTCCTAAAGACCCACCCAAGCAAAGCTAGGGTGGGGCACCCTTAGGAGTTTGGCGATTCACGGATTGGCGGACTAGAGTGTTCGCCCTACCACAAGCTTGACGGGCGGGGGCGTCCTCCATAACCCGTTCAATTTCAGGGCTTCTTCTGCTGTGCTTGTTGCTGCTTTTCGGCTTCGGCGATGAGTTTGCGGAACTCGGCCACGGCGGGGACGTTCGGCGACTTCAGCGAGTCTTTGGCGATGTAGCGCCAGGTCGCGGCGTTGTCCAGGGGATATTCGACTTTGCCGCGATAGACTTCGAACATGTCGTCGGAGGGTCCGATCTCCGTGCTGGGATGCGGTGCGTTGATGGTAGGCCCGTTGGTGAGCGGAGGTGGCGTCCCATGCTGCGCCCCTATGCGTATGCCTTGATCGGATGGGTCCAAGATCACGGGACGGTTGTCGGGAGTGCTAATGGTTGGGCTTACCGTTTTTTCCGTGCCCCGTCGGACTGAGATGACGAGATCAGCGGTGAGTGGTTCCATCGCCAGCGTGAGGCGTCCCCAGTCCATGATGGCTCGTTCGACATCTTGCCGGGCAACCCAATTCGCGTTGGGATTTTGCGGCGAGACGCCTGCGTCGGGATTGATGACAATGAGAACGGTCTGAGCTTTCAGAACGTAGTCGGGCAGAATGACTTTTTTCTTATCTTTAGCACCTGCCAGCGGAACTGCGAGAAGAACCAGCGCGAGGAAGCGTGCTCTGCGAAGGGACATAAATCAACCTCCGGCGGTGCTTAAATCTTACCCTAAACAACCTCTGATTCATCTTCGAATGATGACGCGGTCGTCCAGTTGTTCCCTTCAAAATGCGTTAACCACATAGGACACGAAAGGTCACAAAGGAGGGCATTTTTGGCTTCAATAAGTGAATCGAAAGGTCCCCGGCGGTCATCTTATTAGCAAGCGTAAGTTATTGTTTTAGCTATCACTTATTGACGCCAAGGGGAAACAAAGTATGGCTACCATTCCGCGAGCGGAGACAACTAGTTTAAGCGGCGTCCGGCAACTGCCTTTCGAACAGGTGGAGGATTTGCTGAAGCTGCAGAAGGCAGCGCAGAAAATCAATTCGATCCTCGATCTGGATCAACTGATCGATAAAGTGGTGAACGATGTGGCGCGGTCATTCGGATGCGTCGAGGCCAGTATCTACCTGCACGACGAGCAGCGGGCAGAGATGGTTTTGGCCGGCGTATGGGGATGCACCATGTACGACAAAGGTCAGAGATTGAAGATCGGCAAAGAAGGTATGGTGGGCTACGTTGCGGCGACGGGCCAGATGCGCTATGCGCCCGACGTGAGGAAAGATCAGTACTACATCGGATGCGAGCAGTCCACGCTGTCCGAGGTCGCGATCCCGTTGCATGTCGATGGAAAACTGATTGGCGTGTTCACGGCTTCGCATCCCGAGCTGGACGCGTTTCCTGCAGAGCAACTACGGCTCTTGCAGGGGCTGTGCAACTATGTGGCAGTCGCGATTCACAATGCGCGCCGATTCCAGCAGGAACGGAGCGAGCGTGAGCAGATGAGCCGCGAGGCCAATGAGGCGCGCAAGATTCAGGAGGCTTTGCTGCCGCGGTGTTCTCCTTACATCCCGGGCTTTGCCGTGACTGGGCTTTCTACTCCGGCTGGTGCGGTAGGAGGAGATTGGTACGATTTCATTCCGTTCGACGATGGCCGCTGGGGATTGGTGCTGGCCGACGTTTCGGGAAAAGGCATGGCGGCTGCTCTTCTAATGTCAGCAACTCGTGGCATGTTACGTTCCCTGGCGACTGCGTGCTGCCCCAGCGAAGTGTTGAACAAGCTGAATCAGTTGTTGGTCAACGACTTTCCTTCCGGCCGATTTGTCACCATGTTGTATGCGGTTCTCGATCCCGCCGCGCGGACTCTGAGGTTCGCGAGTGCCGGGCACTTGCGTCCGCTTTTGATCGAGAATTCTCATGCGCGCTTCCTTGAAACGGAGCGGGGATTGCCGCTCGGAATCGGAGCCGGAGACTACTCCGAGGCTGAAGTGGAATTGCCTGAAGGATCGCGTCTGCTGTTCTACAGCGACGGCATTACGGAAGCGACGAATCTGGAAGAGGACGAGTACGGTGCACAGCGCCTGGAGAAACATTTTCAGCGGACAGATGCTTCCCCGGAAAGTATTCTCGAAGACGTGAGGACGTTCGCCAACGGGGCTGGTTTGCTCGATGACGCGACCGTCATTCTGGTTAAGGCGTAGCTTAATTGGTTACGCGACGTTCCTCCTTTGTGTACCTTGGCATCCTTTGAGATTGATGAAGTTCAAATGCTGTAACCACAAAGGACACGAAGGTAGACAAAGGGAGGAACTGGACGCCGGTTAGGCAAAGCGGGCTTTGTGCTCTTTCAGGATGCAGCTGTCCATGATCACGAAAATTCCTGCCTGGCGCGCTTTGTCTGCGGCCTTCTCGTTGACGACTTCTTCCTGCATCCAAATAGCTGGAACCTTGAGCCGGATCGCCTGATCCACGACCTCCTCGACGAACTCGGGCCGGCGGAAGATATTCACGATATCGATCTTCTCGGGAACATCGAGCAAAGTTGCAAAAGCGTTCTCGCCAAGGGCCTCTTTAATCTCCGGGTTGACTGGAATGATGCGATAGCCGTTCATCTGCATGTACGCAGAAACTCCGTGGCTCGGGCGGAGTGGGCTGTTGGAGAGACCGACCACGGCAATCGTTTTGGAGCGCTTGAGTAGGTCTGCGACGGGATCAGGTTGGGGCGACGAAGACATAGCAAAGCAATTGTAGCGAGGGTGAGCGTGGGAAGCCAATTCTTGAACTACTGGAAATTTTGGTGCATGCACAGGCGCCAGGGATCCGCAAATGCTCTAGTCACTCTTGGTCACGTCCAGTTTCTGCCTGAACATTCTGAGCGCTATCTTGCGCACGGTGTCTGACACTTCTTTGTTGCCTGCCAGGTTCTTAAGGTCTCCGGTTAGAAGATGCTTTACCAGGCCGAGAGAAACGTCGATGGGCGTTCGGGGATTGAAGGTCAGGTTACGCAGGATTGCGTATTGCTTCATGAAGCGCCGCTTCATCGAAATGCCGCGAAGCACGGCCTCGAGCACATTCTTTTGGTTAGCAAACTTTTCGACTTCGCTGTCGGTAAGCTTGGGCGATTCGAGCACGGCCAAGGCTACGATTTTTGTCCCGTCGCGAATGAGGAGCGACCGTTCTTCCTTGGTCCCTTTCATGGCCAGCTGAATGCGCCCGGTGATACCCAGCTTGGAGATTTTCTGCAGAGCGCTGCCCCGTTGTTCTTCGGCGCTCAGATAAGCCTTCTTCACGGACGGCGCTTTTCGGGCGGCCGTGGCTGCGCCTTGCGCTGTGCTTGAAGCGACCGCTTCGGTTTTCGCTTCGTCAGGCGCTGTATCGGGAACCGTCGCAGCATCGGCAGGGAGTTCCTCTATCCCGCCGATCGGCTGGAACGGTTTGTTGCCTTCAGCGGAGATTTCTCCGGCATGCTCGGTCAAGTATGCGGCGCTCACTTCGTCCGGAATTTCGTCTGTGCCGGTTTCAGGGCTGGCTTCATTGGGAACCTCTGGCGGCGCAACACCCGCTGCCGGCGCGGATTCGGGAGAAGCTGGCGCGGCCTCGGGTTGGCATGTGGTTGGCGCTCCGAAAGAGGCAAGCTTCTCGTCGATAGCCGACGATTGAGCTGGGTTCAAGTACGGGTTGGAGCTGAGTGCGCTCAGAATGGTTTGGGACTGGCTGATGCGCGGGCTCTTGACCAGGGTTTCGAGCATGTAACGAGAAGCCGCGGCGGCGAGTTCGGCAAGCGATGTCTCGGAGACCGAGGGGTTCTCCAGCAATGCGGGAAGCAACGTTGGCCGAAGATTTCCTGGGGTGATCAGGTAGGTCAGAACCTCTTTGGGGGTTCGCGGATCGGCTGCGGCTTTCAGGGAAGAGGTCTGGTCCCATCCCGCCAACGTGAGGCGGGCACGCTCGGCGAAGATTTTGGTCTGAGTTGCCAGGTAAACCAGGATTTCGAGCATCTCCTGAGGCGGAACGGAGAGCGCGCCTCGGGCGGCGGTTTGCATCACGTTCGAGTTGGCCCCCGAGGAGCGGATGACATCGATCATGCGTGGCATAGGTGTGGGCTGGCTCCGAAAATTCTGGACATTACAGGATCAGGCCGAAGCGGGTCGTTTTGCCAGCGTTTTTAGAGAGGTAACGTTACGAAAGGCACCGGATGGGATTTGGTTATTCCGAGCGTTTTTCAGGTATCGTGTGGCCCAAACCCACTTGTCATCCCGAGCGCCAGCGAGCGATCCAGGTGCTTGCCGGCGCTGATATACCGGTCGTACGAGAAAGAACCTGGATCCCTCGCTGGCACTCGGGATGACAGTTGTTAGGGGGAATGCCGCGGATGTGAAACTGGTCTAGCCGGACGCAATCACATTTTCCAGTTCGATGACGGCTCGTTCCAGTTCGCGGATCAGGGGGCTTGATTTCCTGCGCTGAAATTCATCCAGCAAGGCCCTGTAGTACCACAGCGTACCATCGCGTTTTCCATGAAAGCGCTCCCAGACGCGTTCGCCAATCTCGCGATAGGCGGCGACGATGGAGCGGACGTTGTGCAGTTTGTCGGCGGCGGAAACCAGGCGAGTGTCGGCGTCGGCAGTTCGTAGATGCGCGATGTAGTCTTCCTTGCGTTGCCGCCACGGTGGTTTGGGATCGAGATCGGTGTCGGTGCAGCCGTCCACGACGTGAGCCACGCGCTTGCCAAAGCGGCGACGAATTTCCCGAAGCATGGGCGCGCCGCCACAGTCTTCCACTACATCGTGCAAAAGCGCGGCAACGGCAAGGTCTTCATCCCCGCCGACTTCGAGCACCAGGCCCGCGACACTCAAGAGATGCGCGACATAGGGGACGGCTGTGCCCTTGCGGTGCTGGCCCGCGTGCTTGCGGGTGGCAAACAGCAGCGCGTGCTCGAAGCGGCGTCCAAGAGGAGTGACCGTTTGGCTTTTGAGTTTCATCGCGCGGCCTGCCTACTTCACATTGTTAATCAGGACTACGTCACTGTTGATTGCGCCGCGCGCCAGGAACAGTTGCTTGCCGTCGGCGGACCAGGCGAAATTGAAGATTGTACCCTCGGTGAAGTTTGTGATCTGCTTGGGCGAGCGGCCGTCGAGGGTCTGGCTCATCAGGTTCGAAACCCCATTTCGGTTATCCACGTACAACAATGCTTTGCTATCTGGAGACCACCCATACGCGGCGTCAACCTGGTAGGAAAGCTTGGCTGGCTCGCCGCCCTCAATGGGCATATAGGCGATCTCAAATCGGCCTGCGGCTTCGTCGAAAGCGTAAATTGCGACCCACTTTCCGTCGGGAGAGATTGTCGGATTGGTGGCAGTACGTTCGATGAGCGGCTGAGGCGTACCTCCGTTGAGGGGCTGCTTCAAAGTCCGCAGTTTCCCGGCGGAATCGGATTGATACAGCAGCCACTTTCCGTCGCGTGTGATCTGCGGGGTGAAGTCGGCATTTCCGTTGGTAAGCTGTCTTGGGCTGCTGCCGTCAATATCCATGCTCCAGATATTTCGGTGACCGTTGCGGTCGGAAGAAAAAACGACGATTCGGCCATCGGCAGAAACGGCTGGACCGGTGTTATTGCCCGCATTCATCGTCAGCTGCGCAGGGTTGCTGCCCTCCGCGCTCATGCTCCAAATATCGCTGTGTCCGGCAGCGTTTGAGGTGTAGAGAACGCCATCGTTTGGCAGAGAGACAACGCCGTTTAGACCTTCGCCGGTCCCGCTTCCGAATGTAAGGCGGCGGGCAGCATTGGCATCGCCTTGCGGAGCAACCCAAATCGAAGAGGAAATTTCGCTCTGAACGGTGACCAGGGCGCTCGAATCGCCCGTCAGACTCACTCCGAAATAACGGTTCAAATCGTTGGTGATGCGGCGCGCCTGGCCACTGGGATAAGCGACACACCAGAGCTGTGGCGCAAGGCCGGAACTTTGATCGGACGCATCGAGGACGAGCCCGCTGCCGTCCCCCAGCCAGGCAACGCGGCCGGAACTGGACCACTTATTGGCCGAAATTGTTTTTTCCGCTCCGCCTGCCACCGGCACACCCACCAAGCTCCAGCCAGCGGCACCCATGCCCTCGGAGGCGAGCGTGGCGATAGTGCGGCCGTCGGGCGACCAGCCGGGGCCGGCACTGTTGCCGAACCAGGACGAGGCGTACCTCGTAGGGAGTTTACGGCTGGCCACCACGTGCTGATCGGACCCATCCGCCTTAGCCACCGTTAGATCATCTGTGCCTTTCGGCGGGTAGAAGCGGGCGAAGGCGATCTGGCTGCCGTCGGGCGAAATGGTGACGGGATCGTCGACGTCTTCGACCAACTTTCGCGTAGGTCCTCCCAGCACCGGGACCTGGTAGAGAAGTGCCTGGGATTCGTTCTTGGCCGCGGTGACGTAGTAGACATAGTTGCCATCGCCAGAGAAGGTCATGCCAAAGTACAGCACTTCCGCCGGAGGAACAATCTGTACGTTGTTTGCCGTCGTCACCTGGCGTACCCAGAGACTCTGTTTTCCGGCGTCTTCGATTACGTGGACAACGTATTTACCATCGGGGGAGATGGCGGCCATGCGGGATTTGCCGGTATTCGTCAAGCGCGTGAGGTGGATATTTTGGAAGGCGGCCGCTGCGGGCTTGGGGGCTCGTCCGGCGAATTTGTAGATGGCGAAACCTGCAGCTGCCGCTAACACGATCGCGAGACTTACGATCAGTATTTTCTTGCTTCCGTTTTCCCGGCTGGTTGTAACTTGCGCGCTCGGCCCGGAAACGTGGGCGGGATCGGTCGGATGCTTTCCACTCGGCTGAGGTGCGACCGGAGGCTGGGCCGGAGCGGCTTCGTCTGTTTGTTGATGGGCCAAACGCCGGCCGGAACTGCTGTCTCTTTGCAATCGCTTCAGGTCGCCGCGCATTTCGGAAGCGTGCTGGTATCGAAGATCGCGATCTTTCTCCAGCGCCTTGTTGATGATCTCTTCCAACCGGGGCGGGAGGTCGGGATTGAGGCGAGCGGGCACGGGCGGCATACGATTCAGGATGGCGTCGAAGATCATCGCCGACGAGTCACCGCGAAACGGCAGCGTGCCGGTCGCCATTTCATACAAAACCGCTCCGAAGGAAAACAGGTCGGTGCGGGCATCCAGTTCTTTTCCCTTGGCCTGCTCCGGCGACATGTACGCTACGGTGCCGATGGCGATTCCGGGACTGGTCAGATAATCGATGCTCGCTGCTGCGGCGGTTGCTTCGGCTGGGCTTGCCTCGGTGGATTTGCCCGTCACCGGAGTAAGTTTCGCCAGGCCGAAATCGAGAATCTTTGCGTGTCCTCGCTTGGTGACGAATAGATTGGCTGGCTTGATATCGCGATGAACAATGCCCTCAGTGTGCGCCGCGTCGAGCGCGTCCGCAATCTCGATCGCTAACGACAGCAGGACCTCGGTATCCAGCGGCTGCCCCGCGATGCGGTGTTTCAACGTCACGCCGTCGAGATATTCCATCACGATGAAGGTCTGACCATTCTGCTCATCGATCTCGTGAATAGTGCAGATGTTCGGGTGATTCAGGGCGGAGGCGGCTTTGGCCTCGCGTTGGAAACGGCTCAGAGCTTGGGGATCCTTGGCTACATCATCGGGCAGAAACTTGAGGGCTACAAAACGGCCGAGCTTGATGTCTTCAGCTTTGTAGACGACGCCCATGCCTCCGCCGCCTAACTTCTCGAGAATGCGGTAGTGCGAAATTGTTTGGTTCAGCAGTTGGCTCTTACCTCAAGGATGGAATGTTAGCAGCAGGCAGGAATAAAGGCGACCCTGAAACGCTAGGGCTGCCGCAACTCCGCTCGGATTGCTCACAATCTCATCCTCGGTCATTCCGAGGAGCGGAGCGACGAGGAATCTGGGTTTTCGCCGGACACTTAAAGAACCCAGATCCCTCGCTTTGCTCGGGAGGACACAACTGGGAGTTCATTATCAATCTCTGCCGAGCTTTGCTCAGCGGGACAGCGGGGGGCTGTCTCCACGTGATTCTAGGCTTGCCTTGCTCCGCGGCGCATTTGCAGATAGGCGCGGATGAACGGTTGCAGGTCGCCGTCGATCACGCGATCCACGTCGCCGACTTCCATCTTGGTGCGATGATCTTTGATAAGGCGGTAGGGTTGCAAGGTGTAAGAACGTATCTGCGAGCCGAAGTCGATGTCTAGTTTTGAGTCTTCAATCTTCTTCGTAGCAGCCCGCTTCTTTTCCAGTTCGTTTTCGTAAAGCTTCGACCGGAGCATGCTCATAGCGCGGTCTTTATTCTTGTGCTGCGAGCGCTCGTTCTGGCAGGCGGCCACAATCCCAGTGGGAATGTGGGTGATGCGGACGGCGGAGTCGGTGGTATTGACGTGCTGTCCGCCCTTGCCGCTGGAGCGGTAGGTGTCGATGCGCAAGTCTTCGGGCTTGATCACGATGTCGATGCTGTCGTCAATTTCCGGCGAGACGAAGACGCTGGCGAACGATGTGTGGCGGCGTTTGGCTTGATCGAACGGGGAAATGCGCACCAACCGATGCACTCCAATTTCGCTGCTCAGCAAGCCGAATGCGTATTGGCCGTTGACCGCGAAAGTCGCGGATTTTAAGCCCGCCTCTTCGCCAGGTTGGTAGTCGTAGAGTACGGTCTCGAAACCCTGACGCTCGGCCCAGCGCAGATACATGCGGAGCAGCATGTCGGCCCAGTCCTGCGATTCCGTCCCTCCAGCACCGGGATGGATCGTCACGATGGCATTGCGAGCATCATTTTCGCCCCCGAGTAGGGTCTCGGTCTCCAGGCGGTCGACCAGTTGGCGGAGAGAGTCGATTTCGCGGCGCAGATCGCCATCTACACTCTCGCCTTCCCGAGCCAGGTCAAAGTAGGCGGAAATGTCGTCGCCATGGCGGATGAGGTTGGCTTCGTTGGCCAACATGTCTTCCAGGCGCTTTTTCTCGCGCATGACCTGCTGGGATTTTTGTGGATTCGACCAGAGGGTGGAATCGGAGGCTTGCTTTTCGATCTCGGTCAGACGTTGGCGCAGGTTGCCAGCGTCAAAGATACTCCCGAAGTTCGCGAACTTTGTCTTTCAGGGGTGCGTATTCTTTTTCCAGCTCTTCGACCATGATGTTGTCCTCTTGAAATTCCCCCGGGAGACGTTGCAAGCAACGTCTCTACAGGCACGCGGCTGGCTGTAGAAACGTAGCTTGCTACTTTTCCCTTTATTTGCGACGCAACAGCCGCATGAATACCGCTGCTACGGAAATTATCGCACACAGATAGGCGAACCAGTCGCCGTGACGGGTATAGAAGGTGGTCGCGCTAATGAGGGCATATGGAGCCCGCAGCACGGTGCGCGTCTTGCGTGGGGCACTGCTCACAATTCGTCCATTGGGATCGATTCCAGCGGTGCGTCCGGTATTGGTATCAAGCAGCAGCCACCGGTTGTTCTCGACGGCACGCATGCGGGACTGCTTGAGATGTTGGGCGTAGGCTCCGCTGTCACCGTACCAGCCGTCGTTGGAAATGTTCACCAGAACTTGCGCTCCGTTGTTGGCGAACTGCCGGATATCGTCGGGGAAGATGGATTCGTAGCAGATGAAGACGCCGAACTCGGTACCACCGGCATCGAGTGGGGTGCGTGAGATGCCTCGGGAAAAATCTCCAACTTCCTTGGTCAGACCTCCAGCGAAGGAAAATATTTGTTTGAAGGGAACGTATTCGCCGAACGGGACGAGATGAATTTTGTCGTAGCGTGAAACCCATTCGCCACTCGGGCTAACGAGCGCCGCCGAGTTGTAGATTTCCGTGGCCTGGTCTGGTGTCGTGCTGGCGTTGCGGATCCCAATGCCGCCAGTGAGGAGCCACGCACCCGATCGGCGTGCGACATTGCTGACGGCATCGCGGAAAACCGGATCACTGGTGTAGAACGGTGCGGGAGATTCCGGCCACACGATCAAATCAGGATGCGGAGCACCATGGGAATCGAGACTGATTTCCGTCAAGTCGCGCAGAGTGGCGTTGAAATACTGCTTTGTCCAATCGGAGCCTTCGAGAATTGGCACATTGGCCTGGACCAGGATCGCGTCGTGGCCGGCGGGAAGTGCGGGAGCGGGAACCAAACTTCCTGCCTGCAAAATTAGTGCGGCGGCGACGCTCGCAAGCAAGAGCCGGCTACGCTTTTCACGTTGCACCAAAAAGGTAACAGCGAAAGCCGCATTCACCAGCATGATCTCGAATGACAGCCCGTAAACGCCCGTGACTGAGGCAATGTGAGCCAGCGAAATGTTGTCTACCTGGGTCGTGCCCAGCAGTCCCCAGGGGAATCCAGTGATGCGGGTTCGGGCTAGTTCAACGGCCACCCACACGACCGGTGAGAGCAGCAGCGCTCGCAGGTTGGTTGGACCGCTGCCCGCTAGCAGACTCACGAACAGCCCGAAGACGCCGTGGTAAATCGCAAGATAGAGGCAGAACAGAAGCAGAATGACGATTCCAAGTGGTGTGCTGACCCCGCCATATTGGTGCATGACGCTGTAAATCCAATAGCAGGTCCCGGCATACCACAGAATTCCGCACGCATACGCTAACAAGAAAGCCTGGAGGGGGCTGGCGGGCTGCAGCTTGATTCCTACTCGCAGTTGCAGCGTTTGCGGCTGACGAGCCCGCAAAATTGCGATCAAGAGCGGCGTGATCGCGACCCAGCAGAGCATGTAGAGATTGGGGAGCGGGAAGATCAGAATCTGCAGGGCAGCCGAGAGCAGAACCAGCAACCAGGCACGTTTGTGAATCTGGGACACATCAGCAGGATAACAAACGAGGCTTCAGGCTTCAGGCTTCGGGTTTGCACTTACTCTGCTTCTGAGAAACTCGACGATTTCCGGTGTCACGTACTCCGGCGGGTGAATCTCGAAGATCGGACAACCTGCAACTGGTTTCAGCGAAATGCCGGTCCAAGCCGCTTTGCCGCCATCTTTAGTTTTCGGAGTGTGCAAGATAACAGCATCGGCTTGGTCGAGAAATTCCTGGGCTGATCGTTTGAAATCTGCAGTGGCCGGATCGAGGATCGTCAGGTAAAGATCCGGACGGACAAACTTCAGGATGCTGTTCGATTCCAAGATTACATTCTCTGATTCGGCGAGTTTGCGGCGGATGGTTGGGATGGCTTCCGCGAGACGCCCTTGTTCGGTGCGCACCCACCAGGCACGCTCCGCCCCCGCGAGGAGGAAGCGCGAGGTGTCGGATTCCCCGGAACGATCTTTCTCTTCCGAGATCGCCCAACTGTGGTCATCGGTGGCGCAGTGGCAGGATTCGCCGTTGAGCGAACAGACTCCGTGTCCGTATTGCGTAATCTTTAGCGCGGTCCAGTGGTAGTCGGGCAATGCGGCAATCAGACCGGCGACTACGCTGGTCTTGCCTACGCTGCGCGAATGCCCGCCGATCACGACGATTGACATGGGAATCCGATTCCGCGGGCGAGGGCGCCCGCGCCACACGAGCCGCTACTCTTTTCTGGCCAAGCGTGCCAGCACTGCGAGTCCCTTCAAGTATTCGCGAACGGGCTTCGCCGGGGTTCCCCAGAACGCGATTCCCTTCCCTCGCAGAACTTTGTTTGGCAAAACCCCACCCTGTCCTCCCAACATGACTCCTTCTTCGATGCGGGCGTGTTCGCCGATGCCAACCTGACCGCCGAGAACTACGTTCTTCTCGATAGTGATGCTGCCGGAAAGCCCGGTTTGCGCGGCGATCACAACGTCTTCTCCGATTTTGCAGTTATGGCCAATGTGCACTAGGTTGTCGATTTTTGCGCCCCGGCCGATTCGGGTAACGTCCAGGGCTCCGCGATCAATGGTTGTATTGGAGCCGATCTCAACGTCATCTTCAATCTCAAGCCGTCCGATTTGAGGAAACTTTTCATAACGGCCTGTCACCTGATCGCGCACGTAACCGAAGCCGTCGCTGCCGAGTACGGCGCCTGCATGAACGATCACGCGATTCCCGAGGCGCACGCCTGGGTAGACAGTGACATTCGGATAGAGATCGCAGTTGCGTCCGATGCTTACTCTGGCGCCGATCACGCTGCCGGCCCCGATTCGCGTGCTCTCGCCGATGTGCGCGTCTTCGCCGATGACGACGTGGTCTTCGATCGTCACGCCCTCAGCGAGTTGTGCACTGGGATGGACAATTGCGCTGGGGTGGATCCCACGCTTCCGCTCCGGGGCCGGACAAAGAAGTTGTGCAGCCCGGGCAAAAGCCAACCGCGGTTGTGTTGCAAGAAGCAGCGGCTTAGGGTTCGTCTTTCCTGCTGCGAAATCGCCGGCGATCACGGCGGAAGCCTGTGATTCGAGAGCTACGCGAAGATTCTTTTCGTCGTCGACGAAGACCAAATCGCCCGGCAATGCCGACTCGACGCTTGAGATGCCCGTCAACTGCACCCCTTCATCTCCAAGTACGCGGGCCTGAACGAACTCGGCGATCCGTTTGACAGATCGCGTCCTGACCAAAGTCATGGCACCTTTTTATACGTTTGCCGCGGGAAAGGAAAGCTGGGGATAAAATGCTGGAATGGAGCGGAAGGTCTTCTGGATCAGCTTCACCGTGCTCGGGCTGGCGGCGGATTTCGTTTTGCCGCTTTGGTGGGCCTTGGCGACAACCATACCGATTGTTTATGTGAGTTGGTGGATCGCTTACCGGAGTGACTGGTTTTGACCGGGAGAGGTTGCAAGCAACCTCTGTACAGTCGCTTGTAGAGACGGAGCTTGCTGCGTCTGGTCTGACTAGTAAAGCGGGGGCTGGCCTTCGGGTCGCGTCTTCCAGCGGCGATGGACCCACAGCCATTGATCGGGATACCGCCGCACGTAGTTTTCAATCACTTTCGTGAACAAGGCTGTGTTCGCAACCGCGTCGGCATCGTCATCGCCGGTGCGCACCAGATTGATTGCAGGGTCAAAGCGCAGGCGATATTTTCGCAGGGCGGGATCCCAGATAGTGAAGCCGGGAACGACGGCGGCATCGGTGCGCAGTGCGATTCTCGCGAGGCCGCTTGCCGTACAGGCTGGGATTCCGAAAAAGTCGACGAACACGCCCTGCGGCGGCGTCATGTTCGTGTCCATGAGAATGCCCACGGTTTCTCCGGCTTTCATGGCCGAGAGCAGGCCGCGGACAAAATCGTCCTTGTCGACCATGGAGTTGCCGTGCATAGTGCGATGGCGGCGAGTCAGACGGTCCAGGTATACGTTGTCGAGGGGGCGCATCACGACATGCAGCGGGTGTCCGTGCAGCGAATGCGTAAACGCCGAGAGTTCCCACGCTCCCAGGTGTGCGGTCAGGAACAGCACACCCTTGCCTCGCGCTAAAGCGCGTTCGAAGTTCTCGAACCCGTCGTAGACCACAACTTTGCTGACGTTTTCGCGAGTGTACTTAGGGAACAAACAGACTTCCGCCGCTTGCCGCCCAAAGGAGGTGAAAACACCCCGCAGGATCCTGGCGCGCTGGTGGCGGGTCTTTTCCGGAAATGCCAGCGCCAGGTTGTGCATTCCCACCCGCCGCAGCCGGACATGCAGCAGGTAAACCGTCCAACCGAGGATGATCCCGGTGGCGCGGGCCAATGGACGGGGCAGCGCTCCAATGAATTTGACGATCAGCCAGGCTAGGGCGTACTCGAATCGCTCCATGTTGTGGGAAATGGTGACGGTAGCACTGGGAAAATCCTACGTCAAACCAACCTCAGCCCCTCGCCAATCCTGGTGGACAAACGAAGTGACTGATTCTAAAGGATTCAGCTGCTTACCCGAGGGTTGTTACCGGGTGATGAGGTCGATTAATGATTGAAGCAGGCAAAAAAATGCGGGGTTGGCAACGGTGACCCTAATCCCCGCTCCCAACCCCGTCTCCCAGGTTCTGTGGTAGGTGAACCGAGTATGCGTCAGGGGCAAGGAAGCGGACAAGATTACGAGGGTCATCGTCCTTTAGTAACCGAGAACGGCCCCCCAAAGAGACTCACCCGCCGGAGTTAGTCTTGGGGATGTAGCTTTCGAACAACCACCTTGGCTCGAATGGTTTTTCCGTCGAGTCGACGATCTCGAGAGGCTCGCCGTTGCTCGGATTGACAAGTTCGACGCGCACGGTGCGAGGTATGCTCAAGTCGCCGTCGCTCGAAGAGCGATAAGTAATCACATACCGCACTTTGAGGTTTTCCATCATATCGTCGTAAGTCGCCGAAAGATCGATCATATTCTCGGGAGCGTATGCGCGACCTCCCGATGCTCTGGCAATCTCCTGAAGCTGGTTTTGCGCCTTGCTCCAGTCAATTCGCGCGAGCGGAGTTGCGTGTTCCATTTCGACAAATGGGCTAAGGACGGACGCCAGACTGACGACATAGATCGGAGTGTCAGAGTTCTCAGCTGTTCTCAAGAGGTCGTCGTAACCGGCCTTGCTGAGGGTATCGATACCGGACGAGATCAGGACTATCGCGTTGCGCCCGCTCACGGGTCGCATCTGCCCCAGGGTGAAGATAATAGCGTCGTATAGATTTGTCTCCGACAGCTCGGGAGTACCGCTTAAGGAAGAGGGTGTCGAGCGCCTCATGGTTCTGCGAAAAGTCGGAGACTTTCTCGACTCTGTCGTCATATTTCCAGACTGCAAGTCGATCTCCTCGAGAGAGCTCGTCCACCAGATGCTCGCCAGCTCGTGAGACTTCCTGCCCCAGTTCCGGTTCAATGCCGGAGTACGACCGCCAAATTCTATGAGCAGTCCCAGCGAAACCGGAGCGTGCTCGACTTCAATCGTCGCGTTCTGCTGACGAATGCCATTTTCGTAGACCACAAAGTTGTCGCGCCGGATGTTGGAATGAAGTACCCATTCGGGTCCTGCACCAGAAGTTTTATGGTGACCATCGGGCTCGCGGGATCGAAATGAATTTCTGTTTTTTGCTTGCCTTGTTTACCGCTGGACGAGCGATTTGGAATCTGGACTTGTCCGCTGGCTGCTTGCTTAGAATCCTGGCTCGCTGTCCACGCGCTGAAAGACAACAAGAGCGAATAGCAAGGCAAGTTTGAGAGGCACCGATTTTCGCCGATGATGGATTGCATCTGCTTCACTCCTTTTTAAAAATTCTTTGCGGCTCGCGGCAGCATCACGCTAACAATCCTTCAGGAAGCTTCCGCAACGAGCCTGGTGACGAGAACTCAACAATTCCCAGAATGCCTCCTCGTTACAACTCGCGCGCCCTTCAGCTTGGCACGTAAATAAGTACAGGACGTCAATATCGTTGTCGTTCGAGTAGATCGCTTCTTTGCTCCGATCTCGTTCCGCTTGAGCGATCATCGGTATTTCGCTTTCTCGTCCATGACAAACATCCGCGAGAAAGCCCGCCATATTCGACCTGTTGCATCAGGATGCGATCGATTCGGCAGGCCCACAACAATTGCTCGGGAGAGTGAATCCGTATTCCGAGGGGACGCGTAGGATTCGCTTCGCCGTAGGTCGGAGAAGGGTCTACGACTTTGGCACTAGAGATCTCAGGTTGGCCAGGACAAGTACTGAGGAATTGGCTTGGATCAGGTTGCAGAAGGTGGTCGCGCCGACGTCAACCAGCTTTCGATCTGTTCATGGTTCACTGCGCCCGCCTGCTGCCTCACGGGTCGGCCAGCGTTAAAGACGACGAAGTTCGGGATGCCACGCACGTTAAACCGAGCGGCCAGTTCCGGATAGCGTTCTGTGTCGACCTTCACGACGATCGCCCGGCCAGCCATATCCGCAGCCGTACGCGCCACCTCTGGTGCCGCTACCCGGCAGGGACCACACCATTCCGCCCAAAAGTCCGCCAGCACCGGAACCTTTGCGTTTTGGATGATCTCGTCGAATGATTCAGGATCGACGTCGAAGGGCTCATCCAGCGGCGGCAAGGGCGCTTTGCAGGCTCCGCAGCGACCGGTGTCAGCGAGATGCGCCGCTGGTATGCGGTTCTTTCTCCCACAAGTTTTGCAGACTCGGATCATCAGCACATACATATTACAGTCAAAATCAGTGCGCCGGACACTGCTGCGACTCTCGCATCTGTAACTGGATGGCAGGAGGGTTATCCATACTGCTGAAGTCGTACAAGCGCCTGTAACTCGCGGTGGAGTCCCTTCTACGCGTCCTTTCGGAGGGCCCATTCACTCTCACGAGGAATTGTCATAGGCTTGCGTCGAGCGGAGTCGACGCTGTTTTAACACTTGCGGGCGGCCCAGTGCTGGAACGATGCGTCGACCTCGTGCGGGCCGGCGGGCGTGTGGCGTATCCCAACGGCATCGAGCCGGAACCCCCTCGGCCCCGCAGGGTTCGCCTGGTTGCTTACGATGCCGAGTCCGGCCCGCGTTATTTCGCACGCCTGGAACGAGCTGTGACTGAGGCCAGGCTCCGCGTACCAATTGCCGCGAAGTTTCCCCTGGCACGGGCAGCCAAGGCGCACTCACGTCTCGAGCGCGGACACATTCTCAGGCGAAGCGTGTTGCAGGTTTCTGTCGGGAAATGACACCGCGATATGGTTCGAACCGATTTGCTATTCTTCCCGCAGAGCCGAGTGGAGTATGGCTTCCCAACTAGAAACGCCCGCAGAGAAACTAAGCTCGGCCAAGAAGGGAACATCATGAAAGTCGGATTTATTGGTCTCGGCAATATGGGAGCGGGCATGTCCCGCAACCTCATTAAAGCGGGCCACGACCTGATCGTTTACAACCGCACGCGAAGCCGCGCCGAGGAACTGCAGCATCTCGGAGCGAAAGTCGCCAATAGTGCCTCGGAGGCTGCTGTCGGGGCGGAAGCACTCATCACGATGTTGGCCGATGATGGCGCGGTGCAAGACGTAATTTTCGAGCCCGGCCGCGCGATCGAGTCATTGCCAGCGGAAGCGGTACACATCTCGATAAGTACCATCAGCGTTGCCCTGTTTCGCAGGCTGGCGAAGGCGCATGCGGAGAAACATCAGCATTACGTTGCGGCGCCTGTTTTCGGCCGACCGGATGCTGCCGCCGCGGCGAAACTATTTATCGTGGCAGCCGGGCCAGGTGAACAAATCGAGAAGTGTACGAAACCTCTTTTCGGCAATGGGACAAAAAACTTTCGTCATCAATGAAGACGCGCCTGCGGCCAACTTAATCAAACTCAGCGGAAACTTCCTGATCACCACCGTGATTGAAAGTCTGGCAGAGGCGTTTGCGCTGATGCGGAAGTCCGGCGTCGATCCACACAAGTTCCTGGAAGTTCTCACGGACTCCTTATTCTCGGCGCCAGTGTACAAAAACTATGGTGCGATGATCGAGTCCGAGAAGTTTGAACCGGTGGGCTTCAAAATGCCGCTTGGATTCAAGGACAATCGATTGGTCCTCGCGGCCGCCGAAGAGGCTTCGGTTCCCATGCCGATGGCCAGCCTTGTGCATGACCGCTTCGTAGCCGCCATGGCACAAGGGTTGGAAAACGCAGATTGGTCAGCAATCGCGCGCGTGGCCTACAAAAACGCCGGATTATAAAACGGAAACAGCATCCTACTGATTTTGGAGGGAAGCTATGGACAACATCACAGGACTAAAAATCGCAATCCTAATCACGGACGGATTCGAACTGGTCGAAATGATGTAACCGCGTCAGGCCCTGGATCAAGCGGGCGCCCGGACGAGTATCGTGCCGCCGAAACATCAGCACGTTCGCTCATGGAACTTCGTGGACTGGGGTCAGGAGTTTCCTGTGGATGTACCTCTAGACGGTGCCAATCCGGGCGATTTCGACGCTCTTTCGCTTCCGGGCGGCGTCATGAATCCGGACAAGCTTCGAACGGATCCAAAAGCGGTAAAGTTCGCGAAAGCATTTTCGACGCCGACAAACCGGTCGCTGTAATCTGCCACCGACCCTGGACGGTCATCGCAACTGGTTACGCGAAGGGGAAGAAGATTGCTTCGTGGCCATCCCTCAAAACGGACCTGCAAAATGCCGGAGCTCAGTGGATGGATCAGGAAGTGGTGGTCGATGGCAAGCTGGTGTGAGTCGGAAGCCCGACGACATCCCCGCATTCAACCGGAGATGCTCAAGCTGTTTGATTAGATAAAACGTCCAGCGGGACGCGCCACATAGATCTGAGACGCATGACTCGGGCGATACATCGAAACTGGTATGGATCTTCAACTGGTTGAGAAGCGTGCAGTGGTCACGGGAAGTACCGCAGGGATCGGTTTCGCAATCGCTGAAGCGCTCGCAAAGGAAGGCGCTTCCGTGGTTGTAAACGGGCGGGCCGAGCAGCGGGTCAGGGAGGCGATCAGCAAGCTCCGGGCGTCCGGCGTTCGAGGTAAGGTGGATGGGATAGCCGCGGACGTGGGTACGGCTGAGGGAATCGAGAAGCTCACACGTCGCTTTCCGGACGCGGACATCCTCGTGAACAACGCGGGGATCTTTGAGGTAAAACCGTTTGAGCAGATCGACGACGATGATTGGAAGCGTTTTTTCGAAGTCAATGTCCTGAGCGGAGTACGACTCAGTCGTCACTACCTGCCGGGTATGAAGAAGCGTAACCGGGGGCGTGTCGTGTTTATCTCGAGCGAGAGCGCGTTGCAGATTCCGGCTGAAATGATTCACTACGGAATGACCAAAACTGCGCAACTCGCAGTCGCGCGCGGCCTGGCCGAGACAACTGCGGGGACGAGCGTAACCGTCAACTCAGTGCTGCCGGGCCCGACCGCATCGGAAGGTGTGGAGAGGTTCGTGCATGAGCTCGCGGCCGAGCAGACAACCAACGCCGCGGCGGTTGAAACTGAATTCTTTCGCACGATGCGCCCCACATCGCTGTTAAAACGTTTTGCCAAGCCAGAGGAAGTCGCGGCAATGGTGGCTTTTGTATGCAGTCCGCTCTCCTCGGCGACAAATGGTGCGGCTCTACGCGTGGATGGTGGAGTCGTGCGATCGATTGTTTGAGTCGCACGTGGAACCATGCTTCGCTTGGGTGAGGCGGTATCCAGTCACCCCTCATGTGTGTTGATCGGAGGTAAAGATGCTTACCGAGACGTCAGGTCGCACTACCAAACTTCCATCGGGAGAAGCGGTGCCCGTGCTGGGGCAAGGCACATGGCATCTTGCGGAAGCCCGGCATCGTCACAAGGAAGAAGTCCAGGCCCTCCGCCTGGGGCTCGATCTTGGCATGACTCTAATCGACACCGCCGAGATGTATGCCGAGGGCGGGGCCGAAGAGTTGGTAGGGGAAGCAATCGAGGGCCGGCGTAAAGATGTCTTCCTGGTCAGCAAAGTGTTGCCCCATAATGCGACGGTCCGGGGAACGATGCTGGCGTGCGACCGCAGTCTGCGGCGGCTCAGGACAAATCATCTTGACCTGTACCTGTTGCACTGGCGCGGCTCCGTACCTTTGGAACATACGATCACTGCGTTCGATGCGCTGGTCAAGGCGGGAAAAATCCGCTACTGGGATGTCAGCAACTTCGACACTTCAGATATGGAAGAGGTGGCAGCCCTGGATGAAGGTGGGGATCTCGCGACCGATCAGGTGCTGTACAACCTGGCACGACGCGGCCCCAAATACGATTTGCTGCCGTGGTGTCGCCAGCGTCATATTCCGATCATGGCCTACTCTCCGATTGAACAGGGGCGAATCCTCAAACATTCGACCCTGGAGGCAGTGGCTATCCGACACAGCGCAACTCCAGCTCAAGTGGCGCTGGTTTGGGTACTTCAGCAGGATGGAGTGATCGCGATTCCAAAGGCCGGTAGTGCACGACACGTCCGCGAGAATCGAGGTGCCCTTGAAGCTCGACTGACGAAACAGGATATGGCGGAACTCGACCGCGCGTTTCCACTACCGACTGAGCCGCGGCCGCTGGAGATGTTGTAGTCAGAGGTGAAAACAGTGTGCGCAGCGCATTACCAATCAAAATCTCGAAAGGCGTCGTCATGAGTGCACAAACTGTGATGCCGGGCAGTATGTCCGTCGGTTGGAAGTGCAGCACGTGCGGCCAGTTGATCACCCGCATTGAAGACGGTTGGGTCGAATGGCTGGCTTTCGAAGATCAGGAAGGGACGAGCCATCTGAGAGGTTTGAGACTGGTCCACCGTCTGGCCGTCTTTTTTAAAAAACGTGGGACACAGGCCTGCCGGTACGATGCTCGACGCCAATTCCGCAAAGATCGCAGCATTGTTGAGGGACTGCCGCTTGACAGGTTTGTGGGACCGGATGGGCTCATGCTCTTGCTGTCATTCATCGCGGCAGGCGAAATGCCGGTCGAGGAGATTCTCGAACTGGCAAAACGAGTTCAGATTCCTGGATACGAATTGGTCCGCGATTTAAAGCGACAAATGACGTACAAAGTGAGTGTTCCGTCGATCGGCGATGGCTACTACCTTCAGTCCGAAATCCAAGCCGGGCTTGCCTCTTATGAAGAAAGCCGGGCTCGCTGACCTGCTAGCACACATTCGCTCGATGCTTAAGCTGCCTTGCAAAGACCTCTCGACGAACATTCCGTTCATCAAGAGCAATCTGTCCCCTTTGTCCTTCATCGACGTGCCACGCGCGGTCTACATGGATGCGATCCTTGGTGTTTATGAACTAAACAACGTCGATCTGCTGCGGGATGTATTCATATGGGCGTATGAGCGGTCGGGCGCCCCGCTATGCCGCCGTGCGCCAATCATTGGACGGTGCGAGACTCGAACTCGCATTTCACGGTTGCAGGCCGTGGGGTGCAGAACTTCCCCGGTAATCAGGCCGCCAGCGAAAGCGGGAACTAGCAAGATCTGCTTCAGAAGGTCACGGTGAGACCCGACGATGGCTTTACGGCACGTTACCCGGCTGAACTCCCGAGCCGGGTGACAGTCCCGGCTCAAGAGCGGCCAGTCGTTCACACACGAAATCTCAGACTACGCTGGGGCCCCTAGTCGACCATTCACCTGGAAGGAGATAGATGCGAAGTTCGATAAGCTGGCAGCTGGTCACGCCACCGAGAAATCGCGTGAGAAGATCAAGAATGCCGTGCGTTCGCTCGATGACATTCAGGTCAGTGATCTGATGGAAGTGCTCAGCCCCGTCTGAGGCTCAAACGGCGCCGCTTTCGTCAGTGGCGACACTTGAGAGCCGCGTAGCTACAAATTCGTCAACTCCCAGATGACGAGCTACCCTTCCGTAATCCGGTAAGGTAAGCTTTGCCGACGAACCGGCAGTGACGGAACTCCAGCCGACAATACCGCGGTTGCTGCGGCCAACCTCGCAGATGTTTCACTTGGGGTTTGATGAAATAGTCGGGCCAGTAACTTTATTCAGAGGGCGCTCGCGGCAGCAAAGCACACGTGGGGCTGTATGATATGTGGTTCGGACTCGCCTTAGAATTATCCGCAGGCAAAATCGAGTGCTGGATCCCAAATTCATTCGTGAAAACCCGGAAATCGTGAAGCACGCGACCCTCGTCAAACGGCTCGCCTCACCCGAGTTGGTGGACGCCTGGCTCGCGGCCGACGCAACATGCCGCAATTCCCAGACGCAATTCGACAGCCTGCGAAACGAGCAGAAGAGACTGGGCGAACTCGTCGGGAAACTCAAGCGCGAACTGAAGGCCGGCACCAGTCAGGAGCTTGAGAAACTGATCGCCGAAGCGAATGCCATCAAAATACAGCAAGATGCGCTGATGGCCGACTTGACTGCCGCCGAATCGGAATGCCAGACGATCATGTTGCAATTGCCGGCGATTCCGGATCCTTCATGGCCGGTCGGGAAAGACGAGCGTGAGAACGTCGTAGTGCGAACCTGGTCGGACCCTACGCATTCTCCTTTACAACTCGATGCCGGCAGAAAGGATCACGTCACCCTCGGTAAAGAATTAGGCATCATCGATATAGAGCGCGGGGTCAAACTTGCGGGATCAAGAAGTTACGTCCTGCGCGGTTTAGGCGCGAGATTGTATTGGTCGGTACTCCGTTTCGCCGAGGATTTCCTCGTCGCACGGGGCTACGAATTGATGGTTGTCCCAGTAATGGTCAGCGAGCAATGCATGATCGGGACCGGCTATTTCCCGGCCGGTCGAGATCAAACATACATAACCCAGGACGGAAGCGCACTCGTGGGCACGAGCGAGGTTCCGCTGGCGAGTTTCTATAGCGATGAGATCGTGGAATCGGAGCGGCCCATCAAGCTATGTGCGCTGAGCACTTGCTTCCGGCGTGAGGCAGGTGCCGCAGGCAAGGACACGGCCGGCTTGTATCGCGTTCATCAGTTCGACAAGGTTGAGCAGGTTGTCATTCACGGCGCCGACGAAACCGAACACATTCAACTTCATGAAGAGATCATTGCGAATGCGGAAACCGTACTGCAGGCGCTCCGACTGCCCTATCGTGTTTCAAAGAATTGCACCGGCGACATGGGCCAGGGGAAATGGCGCATGTATGACATCGAGACCTGGATGCCGAGCCGGAAGAATTACGGAGAGACTCATAGTGGAAGCGCGCTTCGCGATTTTCAGTCGCGTCGCCTCAACCTTCGCTATCGCGACAAGACCTCAAGCGGCAAAGGCACATCACGTTTTTGTTATACGCTGAACAACACGGCGGTTGCGTGCCCCCGAGTGTTGATCTCGATCATCGAACAATACCAAAACCCCGATGGAACCGTGACCGTACCGGAAGTCCTTCGCTCCTATATGGGAAACATCGAGCGAATTACTCGGTGAATCGGTCTTCAGTTTACTTCGTGCTGTCTTGTGTGCTACGCGACGCCCCGCCTCCGATGAACCTCGAATGATGTTGACGCCTCGGCCCGTTCGGTTTCTCGTTAGGGTGATGCGGAAGACGGCATATTACGGAACTCGCGAGTGGTCGCGAAGAGTTACCCACCATATTGTGTGCTTATCGATTATCCTGGGCGGATCACGGGCAAGCCTGAAGTCATCCCAAGGTAAGGGTAGCCGACCATCCGGGACTGATCGCATCGTGGCCGAATCGAAAGTCTGAGTGCGGGACATCTACGAGTAGTCCGTTACACGTCCAGAAAGCGGCGTAGAAAGTTGCACATGGCTTATCCCGAAGTGCTCTTCTCGACAAAGGCAAATGCCGTTCCAAGAGTGGCAACAAATTCTTTCGCTGATTGCGGCCGAACGGCGGTTTTGGGACTGAGAGCCCGTTCGAAAAACTGGTGCCATTCAGCGGGTGCATCGGGACAATGAGTGGAAAGCGGGGTGAACCGGCCGGAGATTATGGAATGGTGCATCTGGCCTACAGAGGTTGCAGGAAAAGGATGGGCCCCGATTAGCATCTCGTAAGTGATCACTGCCAGAGCCCAGATATCCCATGCTGCAGATGCGACCTCACCGCTGAGCTGATCCGGTGACATATACTGCGGTGTACCCATCAGAATCCCTGGAAGAGTGTCAACTGTAGCCGCGGCCGAGTTGGTCGGAGAAACCAGAAACTTGGCGAGACCGAAATCCAGGATCTTGGCCATTTCACCCTCGCTACTTTGGGCCAGGAAAATGTTCTCCGGCTTCAGATCGCGATGGATTAAGCCGCGTTCGTGCGCAGCTTCAAGACCAGCGCACACACCTCCAAGAATCTGCAATATTTGTTGGGTTGCAAATTTCTTCTGCTGCTCGAATCGTTGCCGTAGCGTGAAACCTTGGAGTAACTCCATCACGAGAAACACGCGGGTGTCCGAATCCACACCAAAGTCGTACACGGTGACCAGGTTGGGGTGTGCGAACGACGCTGCCGCCTTGGCTTCACGCCTGAAGCGTTCCGCCGCGTCGCTACTGGTGACGAGGTCTTCCCGTATCAGCTTGACCGCAACGGCGCGTTCCAAGGATGTATCAGTGGCCTTGTAAACCGTGCCCATTCCGCCCCTGCCCAACCTTCGCTCCAGCCTGTAGCGCAAGGTCAGGAGCCGCTTAAAAGGCATTCGCGTGAGTTGCACGCTTTCATTCGAGCAGCGGCCCATGCCGCTCTCGTAGCACAAACCGCAGCGGGGACATTCTTCAAATCCGCCGAGCGCACCCGTAAGGGGGCGCTCCAAGAGCAAAGCCAGCGCGCTACCAATACCAGAGAGTAATTCCTGATCCTCGCTGCCATAGGGCTCCTCTGATTTCTTCAGGCCCAAAACCATAAGCGCCTCGCGACCGTGGGGTGCAATCGCGATTGGTACCATCAGATCAATGCGTGCATCCCGCAGGAAGTTCGTATCTTCTGAAGGAAGCTGCTGCTTAAGCCATCCGCTTTCGGCTAGCGATATCTGCAAGGGCTTGGCGAAAAGACGAAAAGCCGACATGAGCTTGCTCTCGGCGCTCAGTCCGCGGGGATAGATTTCAGGGGGCGCCGAAGCGATGCAAAGATAGAGTGGCTCGGTGGCCTCTCGCATCAGGATTGCGACAAACTCTGGATGTAGCGCCTGCTCAATGCGGGCGACCGCTTTGGGCGCAACCTCTGCGAGGTTGGAGGAGGCGCGAATCTCATCCACCGTCTGCCTCAGCAGTTGCTGGGCGTTGTAGTGCTCGCGATAGAAGTGACGGTCCAGCACCTCCATCCATTGCGACTGCTTCTTGTGCGCAATTACTCCCGCCACTCCCATCAGTGCGTACGCCCAGCCGTGCGCGGAGAGCAGGGTTCCGAATGGCTGGTCTTTGTGCACAACCAAATCGAAGATGAGGATTCCTGCCAGGATAGGGATGGGGATGAGCAGGGCGCCGCGCGCCACAGCGTATTGCAGGCTCTGGCGGACGATGAAACTTACCTGAAACAGACGCTGCTTAAGAACCGCGTACGCCACACAAATTGTGAAAGGAACCTGCGAAATGCCGAACACGAGCGGTGAGGTCGTAATCGTGGAAAGCCAGAACGTCTTTTGAGATAAGGAGAACACAATAGATGCAAGCAAATCCACGAAGAACAGCAACAGGCCAAGGATCACCAGCCGTATTCGGCGCCTTTCATTTACCTCCCGGAGCCTGAAATAATTCACAGCCAGGATCACCATGGGAGCCAGAAAAGCAACCACTGCATCAACCCCGATGATTGCGCCTAGCCAGCCCGGGAAGACACTTATAGAGTGCTTTGGGGCAAACAGCACGATGTAATCAAAAATGGTTGCAAAGCCTAGCAGAGGCGCGGCCAGCACCGCCAGCATCATCCATGCCCAGCGGCGATGTAGCAGAGGCTTGGGGAACGAAAGCGAAAACAACAGCATGGGCGCAACAGGTAAGCCATTGATACCGAGTATCAGCACTGGGAAGATGAGCCACTGGATGGCCAGTGGCAAGTTTCTCCATACCACCGCGGCATTTGGGGACACAAAGTAAAAATTGCCTGTGCCCAGGCTGCAGAGGAATATGCCAGCGGCGACGGCGGTGAGGTCGCGCGGCCTCTTGAGGAGAACGAGCAGCCCCACCAGCAACTGAATCAGGCTGACGGCGAGTTCCACCCACCAGCCCAGAGTTTCTTTCGAGGTCCGAGCTTGCGTCAGTGTCTGATTGAGAACCAGCTGCAAATGAACTTCATGGCTCCCGCGCAATACAACAATGGAAACCGGATGGTCGAACACGGTGTTGCTTAACGCACTTACGACCTCAATTGCGCTGTGTACAGCTCGGCCATCTACATTGACGATTCTGTCGTCCCGCTTCACTCCGGCGACGTCGCCCGGGCTTCCCGGCGTCACACTCGCCACGCGGTTGTCACTAAATCCAGGGTTGATCCCAGTCGCCTCAGGAAGTTTGAGAGGTAAATAGACAAACCCCACCAGGAAGCAGACGATGAAAGACGCTGCGACCAACCAAATCCACCACGGGATGCGGGCAGAGGGCATACCCTGCTTATGCTACTCGGAAGACGCCCATTATAGGCACAACGTCCGCAGAATCGGCAAAAAGGTGGGTAGGAACAATGCGGATTTATGGCTGTCTCTGTGCACCAGTCGTCTGCATCCTGCTCGCAATGCTGTTCGTCCGGATAAATGCGGTGCAGTGCTTTGCAGAGGAACGCTTGAACTGCGAAACTCTGCGATCTGTTTTCGTTGGTTCAGGAACTCGTGGGGACAAAAGCGACCCGGATTGCCCAGGCGTGTCCGATTCTCCCTAAAGTCGGACAAACTGGTCGACGACTTGGTCGCCGGGTCGACCGTGTACACGACGCTAGAACCCTGCACCACAAGGAAGCATCCGAAAATTCCCTGTGCACATCGGCTCGTGGACCGAAAGGTGACCCGTGTCGTTATTGGAATGCCTGACCCGAATCCTGACATTCGAGGACGGGGTGACCTACTTCTGAGTGAGGCTGGTATTGAAGTCCAACTGTTTCCGCGCGATCGGAGATCCCAGGTCGAAGAAATGAACCGGGACTTCATCAGGGCACAAAAACAGAGGCAAACCGTTGTCGGATTGTCTGAAGCCTCCTATCGGAACGCCCTAACGAATGCAACTCTTGAATCCGATCCACAGGAGTTTTGGGAGCAAAGAAAGAGATGGCCGGAAACAGACCTTCTCAGGAAAATCTGGTCTAAACCATACTGGCGCATCTGGATTCGCCCTTCCCAATTCAACAGAGCCCGGTTTAAGGATGTAGAGCAGTGTCGGCAGTTTATTCTCTCGTCCGAAGTGCGGCTCCAAGGCTGGTTCGCGTACCCGTCCTTCCTGGCGGAGACACTCGAAGTCGGCAACGAATCGATTAGTGGCGAGATCGAGCATTCCGGCAGAACGCTGAAGCGTGCGGAGCGGTGGAATCTCTTTCGAAGCGGGCAGTTCGTTCACAACCGAGGGTTCGACGAAATCCCGCAACTGGGGGACCGCGTCCACGTGCTGGAGATACTCGACACCGTAACCGCAGTATTCGAGTTTGCGGCCAGAATGGTGGATTTTGGCGTTCTCTCCCCAAAGCCTGCGATTTCGTTCGAGTTACATGGCGTAGCCGGACGCAGCCTGACCTGGCCACAGGACTTGCTCGGTGATACTGATGCCGTCGGGCGAGACTGCTGGTGTCAAGAAGAGAATGTGAGTGCGGAGAGGCGCCTCACAACCGACGAATTGAGAGCCCGAAAACACGACGTCGCCCTCGAAATTGCCCTGGAACTGTACACCAAGTTTGGCTGGATTGAACTGCCTATACAGCAGCTGGAGAGCGCACACAAGAAACGGTTTGGCGCCGACGAGCCGTTAGTTTAGCTCAAGCAGATCATGGACCATGACGGACAGATGCGGATGAGGACTTGTCGTGAGCGTGAATCAAGCGTGCTGGTATCACTCGCCTGCAAGCACGCATCCGAATACTAAATGAATGGCCATCGTCGTGAGAGAAAATCGGACGCAGCAGAGTTTCGGCAATCTTAGCGGCAACATTTTCCGAAGCTGTGCCCCCAGACCGCATAGGTCGCTGGGTGGATGGGCTTTTGAGATACATCAGGCGGTAGCCTGGTGTAATCCGACCCTCGGCGCATCTACTTGATTGGCACCGGTCGCATTCGACAAACGCCACCGAGATCGGGGCGTGCGCGCTGCGGCTGTGCATCCCGGAGGCGTACTAACGGAGTTGGGCCGTTATGTGGAGTCGGGAAGGCTCGAAAAAATAGTGGAAGAGATCAATCAGCAGCTCGCCGCGCAAGGTAAGGGGCCCTTCCAATGGAAGTCCATTCCCCAGGGCGCCGCGACTTCGGTGTGGGCGGCTGTGGTTGCTCCAGCTGACGAGATCGGTGGACGATATTGCGAGAACTGCCACGTCGGTCGCATCGTGGGCGACGACGTGACCATCACCGCCATCAGCGAAGGTGTGCGCGGGTATGCGCTCGATGCGACAGATGCAGAGGCACTCTGGAAGAAAAGTGAACAGCTGGTGGGGGAATCTTTTTAGCTCTCTTGACTGCAAACAAAAAAGTTCCCGGAGGAACGGAATGACTAAACAGATTGATCTCGCCGGAAGCTTCACCCTGCCCGGCACGTCGATGACAGTGAACCGCATGGGCTACGGTGCGATGCAACTCGCCGGCCGAGAAGGCAACAAGTTGGTATGGGGACCTCCCCGCGATATCGACGAAGCGATTGCTCTTCTGCGAGAGGCCCTTGCAAGCGGCGTGAACCACATCGATACAGCCGATTTTTATGGTCCCCATGTCACGAACCAGATCATACGAAAAGCGCTGTATCCCTATCCTGACGATCTAAGGATCGCTACCAAAATCAGTGTCCGGCGCGGTGCGGATGGATCTTGGATTCCGGCTTTCTCACGCGAAGATCTGACAGCAGCGATTCACGACAACCTCCGCAATCTAGGACTCGATGTGCTCGATGTGGTCAACCTGCGCAGTATGTTTAGCATTCATGAACCCGCCGAGGGATCAATCGAGGCACCAACGACCGTTCTGGCCGACCTCCAGCAAAAGGGTTTGGTGCGTCATATTGGTCTTAGCAACGTCACGCCCGCGCAGGTCGCTGAAGCCCGACAGATCGCTCCGATCGTCTGCGTACAGAACCATTACAACCTCGCGCATCGAACCGATGATGCACTCATAGCCGATCTTGCTCGTGACGGCATCGCCTACGTGCCATTCTTTCCGCTCGGCGGGTTCACTCCACTCCAGTCGGCTACCTTGTCAGACGTCGCCGCGCGCCTCGGTGCCACACCAATGCAGGTTGCGCTTGCTTGGCTTCTCCAGCGATCGCCCAATATCCTGGTCATCCCCGGAACATCTTCCATCGAGCATCTCCGCGAGAATCTTCAGGCTTCGACGTTTCAGATTCCCCCTGAGGTAATTGCCGATCTCGACGCAATCAGCTGAAATGCCTGGAATGGGAGGCACACATCGTAAGGGCTACACTCCGCGTTCGCGCGCAAGATCAGCCACAAGCGGCAATCAAGCCCAGGCTATTATTCTGAAATGTGACTGAAAAGCCAGACACACACCCCAAGACACCGCTTCGCAAGGGTCTTCTCCGATCCTTTGTTCGATGGCTTGCCATCGGCGTGGTGCTTCTTTGGTCGCTTGCCGTGCTGATTCTTCTGGCCGCTCGGTGGATCGACCCGCCGTCAACCGCGGTGCACATCCAGCGCCACTTGCAGGCCTGGATTCACCACACTCCGTATCACGAACGCTACAAATTCATTCCACTCGGCCAAATCTCGCCCGATCTCCAGCACGCAGTGGTTGCCGCGGAGGACGCGCGTTTCTACCAGCACCACGGGTTCGATTGGCACGAGATCCAAATCGCTGCCGAAGACGATTTGGAAGGCGATCGCACTCGCGGAGCTTCCACCATTACGCAGCAACTTGTAAAGAACCTATTTTTCGGAACGGGCCGCTCAATCCTCCGCAAGGGAGCCGAGTTCACACTGGTACCGCTGGCCGAATTCGTCCTCGGCAAGCAGCGCATTCTAGAGATCTACCTCAATGTGGTCGAATGGGGTCCTGGTATTTATGGTGCAGAATCGGCGTGCCGTTACTACGACGGAACCGCTGCCCGGACCGTTGGGCGGGAACAGGCGGCACGGCTCGCTGCGATTCTGCCGGCTCCCCTGAAGCGACGGCCCGAGCGCATGAATAATTACAGCGCGCGCATCCTTCAGCGGATGAGCCAAATGGGTTGGTAATCGCGAGCAGCCTCTTACCAAACCCGCACGTATGATTTCTCTCGCGGTGGGGTTCCTAAGCGGGATCTAGAAAAGCTCGCGGCCAGAAACAGATGGTATTATCGCGACGGGAGTCAACCAGTGGAACCGACAGAACCCAAACTGCCGAGCGAAGCCATAGAGCTCTACAACGATTTCATTCACGGTGAGATTAGTCGCCGCGCCTTTATGGAGGGCGTGCAGCGACTAGCGGGCGGTCTGGCGGCAGCCACGGTTATCAATGCGTTGATGCCGAATTATGCGCTGGGCCAGCAGGTTTCCCGCACCGATGACCGGATCAAGGCCACTTACGAGACCGTGCCCTCGCCGAAGGGCAACGGACGCATCAAGGGATATCTCGTGCGGCCTGTTAGCGCCGACACCCGCTCCGAAACGGTAACGAAGTTGCCCGGCATAATCGTGGTCCATGAGAATCGGGGTCTGAACCCGCATATCGAGGACATCGCGCGGCGGTTTGCCCTGGCCAACTTCATGGCATTTGCGCCGGACGGACTCACATCTCTGGGCGGCTATCCTGGCGACGACTATAAGGGCGGCCAGATGTTCAACAAGATCGACAAGAGCAGGATGTCTGAGGATATGGTGGCAGCGGCCTTGTGGTTGAAGTCGCGCCCTGACTGCACGGCAAAGATCGGCGCTACCGGCTTCTGCTACGGGGGCTCGACCGCCAATATGCTAGCCGTGCGCCTCGGAGCCGACCTTGCGGCAGCGGCGCCGTTCTATGGCGGTCCTCCCGCCCCAGAGGACATCCCGAAAATTAAGGCGGCGATCCTGGTGCATCAGGGGGAGCTCGACACGCGACTTGCAGCGACGTGGCCGGCTTACGACGAGGCCCTGAACGCGGCGCACATTCCGCACGAAGGCTATATTTACCCGGGCGCCGTACATGGCTTCAATTGCGATGCGACGCCGGAACGGTATAACAAAGCCGCGGCGGATCTGGCCTGGCAACGCACGATCGACTGGTTCAACAAATATGTGCGTGGCTGATTCCGCGGGTACGAGCGCCTCGAAGCCGACCCGATCGTCATGCATGCTAGGCTGACAGTCATCTTTCGCGATCTCGCTTTGAGCGCGTCGGTTCAGACCGTCGACGGATTGAAAACATCGATCCATGATGGTCTGCGTGACAACGTGGCGAACATTCCTGCCGTTGTGAAGATCGGGGCATGGGATCTCTTCTTCACCGCAGTTAACAAGGAAGGGCGAGCAGTCACGCTTCTTTGTTGGGCCTGGGGCGACGATAAAGCCATGGCAATGGCTCATCTCAATACTACATTCGACGCCATACATGGTTGCTTGCGATGGATATCGGACGCGATTAGACGGCGGGGATAGTAGGGCTTCTGCGCAGCGTCAAGGAACACGCTTGGCGGCAGCATCGATCTCGTCGATTGATGCCATGATTTCTTCAAAGCTCGGCGCCGCGCCGAAGATCATGGAAATCGTATTGGCATAATCTCGCCGTGGGCTTGATGGCGAAAGTGCCCGGCTTTGCGGACGCAAGGTCAAAGTCAGGACGATCAAAGAACATCCGGGCATGGCGCACACAATCGGCTCCCAACGCCTGATCGCGAAGCGCGGGCCGGGCCTGCGAGTGATCGCGAATCCGAATGTCGGTCGCCGCTCTTGTGATCTGGAAGCAAAACCAAGTGCGTGGATGGTCGGCCAACCGGAAGTTGGTTGGTCCCAAACGGCTTGCGGGAATTCAATCGGGAATGTCCGCAGTCAATCAGAAAGGGTTTTAGCGATCGTAAGGCGGGAGCGACGGGACTCGAACCCGCGGCCTCTGCCGTGACAGCGCTGCGTGAATAGGTTTTACAACGACTTCCAAGACGCGCGGGGACTGCCAAACGCAGCGCAAGTCATATAAGACGTATCAAACTGTGGTTTGGATTGTGGGTTGAAAATTTGCGGCAAACGCTGCTTTATACACGCACTAATCTGACTTGCGGCGAAAAGGTTACTCCCGTCCATCAGCTGTCCGGCTCGGTCCGGCTTTACGCTTGACGTAACGCGTAACTATGTGATATTTTTGAGCTGCTAGGTGATAGTCAGCTACCGCGGCAAGCGGACCAGAGACTTTGCGGCCGGCAAACGAGTAAAGGCGTTTTCAGGGTTTGAACGGCCCGCTCGCCTGAAGCCTGATCGTGTGGAGGCTGCAACGTCGCTTCGTGATCTCGCGGCTCTGCCGGGGAACCGATTCGAGGTATTGCACGGCGACCGTAAGGGCCAATACAGCATCCGCATCAACGACCAATGGCGGATTTGCTTTGAATGGGTTGACGGAACGCCCGGACCGTCTAACGTGGAGATCGTTGACTATCACTAGGAGCATCGATATGGCCGTTACAGCTATTCATCCTGGCGAACACCTCACCGAAGAACTCAAAGCGCTCGATATGAGCGCGGCTGAACTCGCGCGACAGCTCGACGTGCCGACAAATCGGATCACTCAGATCTTGAATGGAACACGTGCCATCACTGGCGACACTGCGCTGCGCCTGGCTCATTTCTTTGGCACAAGCGCTGAGTTTTGGTTGAATCTCCAAAGTCTTTACGAGTTGCGACTCGCTCAGGAGAAGGCTGGAAAATCCATCAAGGCCCTTCCCACGCTAAAGCGACGCGAACTCATCCACGCTTGACCACCCTCTCGGGAATTGGCGCTTTGAGCGGCAGTGCGTCTTACACGAGGCGCTTGCGCCACAACGCACCTAGCGCGTCAAAAGGTTCCTTGAATGACCTAAGCTTTTAGAGCGAAAGATCTGAACTTGTCTACGACTGCCGTTCGAAATCTTTTAGCGGCAGCGATACCAATTTCAAACATCGGTATCTGGTCTAAAATCTTACAAGCAACTACCGAAGCGACACTATGTTTGACGGCCGATGCGGGCAGAATGGGATACCCATGCCTGAATCGACGAGTGAGATCAGCGTTGGGATCTCTGCTGCGGTCTGGGAGACATTGGGTGCAATCCGGGCTTCGTGAAGTATCCCGAAGATCAAATCGTGGAATCCAGGGGCATAGGTACGCTCATACCCCACGAAGTCCTGACCCGCCACTTCGCGCAGGCGCACCCTTTTTCTTTTTGCTAGTTTATGGGACGAGGGTACGACGAGTACGAAAGGTTCGCGATGCACTGTGACAACATCGAGGGCCGAGTGCTCACCAATGGGCAGACCAAGAAATCCAATGTCGTGGAATCAGATTGCAGAAGGTCTCGCGGAAAAGTCCCGCAAGCGACTACCTCAATTAGCGAAATGGCATTCCTTGTGAACATCGCTCCAAGCCGACCGGAAGGTGGCGGCCTGTCAGAAGCCGCCCTCTATGCCGAGTTATGGGCCCCGTCCTCCATAACTTCAGATTCGCCCGTGACTCGGGGCATGAGTCGCCGGAGGATCTTCATGCTCAGTTCCGCCGCACGTCATGACCGCATGAACCCGATCTATCAACTGAAAATTCGCCTAGCGACGCCGGCCTTGGAGTGGGTGGCCACCATAACACTCACCACGCAGGTAACCCCGTCGTTTCACTCTGGCAATTCGATTCGGTCGGAGTGTTTTTTGTCGCGCTCGTGCTCTTCCGCAAGCACCCTTTCGAGCCAATGTGCTTGTCTGTCAGCGAGCGACTTATCCACGAACGCGGGATCGTGACCGATGAAAAACTCTTCGCCACAACCATCACACCGGAGCGTTCCCATTTCCTGGAAACCCGCCGCTTTTTCCTGGCCCTGTCCCCTCTTTATTGCCACGGCCTTCATCTATTGAACTTCTCCGGATCCGCTCAATTAGGATTGCTTCCACGGTCGCCCAGCGCGCCCCTGCGGGGCCTCGCGGGCCACGGTCGCGCCGAACGACGTCCAACTTATCTCATGAGGAACCACCAAACAAGACTCGCGCCGACCGCAATCGCCACCACAATGATGGCGTCTTTTTTGTCGCCCTGGTTAAAATCATGGTTTCAGATTTTCCTTCACCCAACGAGACCTAGGGAGACCGCGCTTATCAAGCCACGCGCAAACTTGCGAGCGATGCGCGAGCCGTTCCGCCACTCTGGTCAGGCAAAATCTTCAATTCAAGCACTGTCACGTCGGAGAGCTCCACGGTGTAGTCCTCAGTCTCCCGCACCGTCAACGGTGGGCTGAAATTCCATTGCTGGCGAACAATTTCTCGGAAGGAACGCCCGTGATCCGGTGACCATCTCAGGACGAACTCTTGTGTGCGCTGGGTTTCAGTTTCCTCGAAAACCAGCCAGATACGTTTGAGCTTTTGTGGCTGGTCGAACAGGAGTCGGAGGATTTGGGGTCCGGCCTCAGCAGCGCGCCAGCCCCGTCTCCCTCCGAGTTGCAGCGCACATTCAATGGGATAGGCTTCGTCTTCCGAGGTAATCTCGACCATTCCCAAGTTGGCCAGATCGAGCCCGCTCCCATCAAAAGGTACGCGGTCGTGCGGAATCGAAGAAATCAAGCGTTTGCGCATACCCGACAGTCACGCTTTCGTTCGCAGTCTGACCACAGGGGGGAACGAGAGCTAAAAGGACTGATTGTTTTTCTCGCCCACCGGGTCGCGGCTTCCGAAGAGGTCGCTTAACCCTCACAACCGTATGAATCCTGGCGTCGGCTCGATCATACGACCACTTCCATTGTGGCACAACTCCACGCGGGGGTCTCGGCTACACGCTGGCCGACAGCGAAAGGGTCATTGAGGGTGATGACGGCCGCTCGACCGTGCAAAAAAAACGGGTCGAGAGTGGCGACTGGCACTCTTCGAGCCGAACCGTTGTCCGTTAGGTGCGAAACCCTGCATCCAACGCGGCCTACAGTGTTTCCTTTAGATCATCCCGCGAGAAGTTTTGTCGTTTAAAGCGGTCGAAATCTCCTGCCTGTAAGCCTGTCGGTCATGCATCAGCAGCAAAACCAGACCTTTGGTAAAGTGGCACGGTTTTTGCGGTCCTGGGAGTAGTACGCTGTTTGTGTTTCGTAAGAGTGTTCGTAAGAATCCATGGAGGGGTACCTATGAAACGTGAAATGATGAAAAATGAAAAAATTGGATACGACCTATATTCTGCGGTCACGTTCCTCTTAATTGGCCTGGGTCTCGGTACAGTTTTCGCTATGGTCTTCAATCCAAACACGAAACAAAGAGTCAGGCTAGAGAGGATCAACAGTCGGCGCGCTCCGGGTGTGCAACCACAAGAAGAAGCAAAGGAGCGAGTCGCGTGACAGACTGGGTGCTGCAGACGTGGCCACATTTTTTCGGTCCGCTACCCTAATGGACGCGATGATGTTCCTGCAATTTAAGGCACACGAAAACAGGAAAAATGAGGAAATTGGACTCGCCAGGCCCGACGCTTGACATTTTTACCGCAGGTAGAACATTCTTCCCACCCGTGAGTCCGGTTTGGAGAAGGGTGCTTCCGGTCGACCTCTTTGATTCAACGATTTGCGAAGTTTGGCACGTGTACTGCTCTACCCAGTTTGAAGTGTAAGGAGGCTAGTACGAGAAAAGCACTCCGAAGAGTAGATCCGTTGCTGTGGGTATTGCTTTTGGTTTCTGCTTTGCTTCTAAGCCCCGGGATGTAGGCGGAAAACGATGTGATGGGAGAGATTCAATTTGAAGGAAAATCCCATGTCGAAAAGACTTCCGGGGTCTGGGTTGACGGAGAGTACGTAGGCTACCTTAAAGAACTCAAGGGATCGAAGAAGGTTCTGATTCTACCTGGTGAACACCTCATTACCGTGCGTCGGACGGCTACCAAGATTTTACTCAGCGAGTTGTTCTCCAGCCTGGGCAGAAGGAGGTCGTTCACGTGGCCATGGAGAGAGCCCTGACGGGACCGCTCCCTAGCGTGACGGCGACAGTCAAGATCGCGGTCCACCCCTCGAGAGCCGCGGTGTTTTTGGACGGCCTTTTCGTGGGACATGTCGGGGAGTTTGAGGGCGTGGGTCGAGGGATGCTAGTTGCGCCGGGAACACATCAGATCAGGATCACGCTTCCCGGCTACCAAATTTTTGAGACGGCTATTAATCCGATCGCCAATCAGAAAGTTGAAATTAAGACTGATTTGGTCAAAAATGGCGCTCCTCTGACAGAACCCCTAGTCAAGACGGATACAGGGGACGCTACGCCGCCGTCTGTCGCCCGCGACCGTGATGCAGCGGCGGCTCCAGCGCGTTGAAGTGTACGCGGAGAAACACAGTAAATCGGGATAGAGAGTCGTGCAAAACTCGTTCGACAGGAGACAAGGGGTAAAGAGGGAGGGAGCCATTCCTTGATCGGGTGGCTGAACAACATTTGGGGAAATCAACAAGCCAGCTCAGAAAAGGCAGCAGCGGAAGGTAGGCAGAACGGGCGCAGGTCCACGCGCCCGACGGCGCAGTGCATGACGTAGAACAACAAGGTGTACGTTCCTGGGCAGCGGAAGTGCATGAGACCCGCAAGTGTAAAAGACGCACTGGTGCGCACCTATGCTGATGTGGTTCAGAACCATACGCTGCAGATGGCAGCCGCGCTTGCGTACTATTTTGTTTTATCCCTTTTCCCAGCTTTGATTTTTCTATCTGCGGTGGTCGCATATTTACCTGTCCCTGATCTGTTCAACCAAGCCTTGGCTTTAATGGCAAGTTTTCTGCCCGCTGATAGCATGGGCCTCGTTCGTCGAGTCCTAGGCGATGTAGTCACTCCTAATAGAGGGACATTTCTCTCTTTCGGAATCCTGGGGACCCTTTGGGCCGCGTCAGGTGGTTTTGCTGCAATCATTGAAGCGTTGGATACTGCCTATCAGGTCAAAGACGACCGCCCGTTCTGGAAAACGCGGCCTTTGGCTGTCGGTTTGGCCTTCATAATCGGAACCTTAGTGCTGATTTCCTTATCCGTAATGGTTGTGGGACCAAGATTTGGAGAATGGCTCGCTGGTAGAGTTCACCTTTCTGGACTGTTCGTTCTGCTCTGGCCTTACATCCACTGGACCATTGCAGTGGGGTTCACCGTCCTTGCGATTGAAGCTCTCTATTTCATCGCTCCAAACGTCAAGCAGCGTTTCCTCGCCACGCTGCCCGGAGCCGTCCTTTCTGTGGGCTGCTGGATCGGCTTGTCGTATCTGCTCGGCACTTATTTTCGCCACTTCGGCACCTTCAACAAAACCTATGGAACGCTCGGTGCCGCCATTGCACTGATGGTCTGGTTGTACTGGACAGGCTTTGCCATGCTGGTGGGTGCGGAACTCAATGCGGAACTGGCGAAGATAAGCAACGAAGGCAGGCTGCAAGAGAAGTACGAGCCTCCCGCGGTTACAAGAATTGACCGTGCGGCTTGACCTCGGCGTTCTGTAGCGCCTTGCTTATCTTACGCAGTGTGTTTTTGTCGCCCGCCAATCAAATCATCGAGAGGGGTAAAAAGAAAACGCAGATCGAGCAAGTGTTCGACGATCTGTAACAGGTTCGCGGGAGATTCGCTCTTGGACACAAACACATCTATCAATTCCAACACGCTCTCTGGTAGTTCATCATCGGCGGACAGCAGCACGATTGGAATCTCGGGCTGACTAGCTTTCATGCACGCTGCCACCACATCGCCGCGCATCTCCGGCATGTGATAGTCGAGAAGCACCAAGTCAATGGGATGGGAAGCAAAGAGGTGCAGAGCCTCTACTCCGCTTGTGCTGGCTAGAACTCTGCAGCCGCTTTCTTCAAGCAGCATCTTTCGCCCTTCAAGCCCGTTCCACTCGTCATCAACGCACAGGATTAGAGGTCTTTTTGGCATGGCAATCCTCGGATTTGTCAGCAGACAAGCACGAGAAGACTTGCCTTTCGCCGTTCCCGAAAGCAGCGCCTCTTCGCGAACAGTGGCACGAATCGTGCCAAACTTGCAAAGGACAGCGGAGCACAACTTTAAGTCCAACAGGAGCCTAGGAATGTAAACATTACTTAGTAACAACGGACACCATGTGCGTAAAAACGGCCCGGTGATGCGTGAGCATCAATTGGCAGCCGACAATGATCGGCAATTCTCCAGGCGAGACTCGCGAAGGAACCTGTCGATTCTGGAGTCCTGACTTCCGAGGCTTCGAGATCACGTATTCCTTCCCGCAAGCGAGCAAGCGGGATTACTTTTGGCGCAAGACTCAGTCAACACCGCCGTAGTGAGGACGTTCCTTTCGTTAATCGCACCGGTGGGAAGACCCTTGCTATGGCCACACGCGACACCGTGCTGAAAGTCACGCGATGCGATCGAGACGCCGGACGGCTGGACCTCGGGTAACGGCTTCGACCGCGGATATCAGGGTTCGGTCTGCACGATGAGTAGCGATAAGAACGGCGTCGGAGCCGGCGGCCGCTGAAGACCCAAAGGCTGAACACGCAAGCCCGTCTCTGGTCGCATTCGTCCGCCTGCGCTGGCAGAGTCAGTAGAACTGAGAGTAAAGTTTGATCGTGTACGTTGAAATGCACGCCTTTTTCGGACCGACAACTCCTGCGCACTCAAGCGCATCACACATCAGCCTCTTGTGATCGGTAGGGCGCTCGAAGCCGCGCTACTTCGCTCGCGGCAAGGCCGACAGGTCGATATTTGCTGAAACTAAGTTAATCGTCTTCTTATTAATTGTTATGCGTTTGTCAGCACTGCTTTTCCTACTATTCAGCGCGGCCGGCACTTGGGCTCAACTCCCATCCCAAGGTTCCCAAGCCGTCTATGAAGGCCAGACCGTAAGCGCAGTCGACCTGATTGCGAACCCCCATCGGGATGTGGAGCCCCTGCGATCCTTTGTGGCTCAGAAAGCAGGACAGGTTTACTCACAGGCAAACGTGCATGCGAGTATTGCGGCGCTTGAAAAGAATGGGGGCTTCAACAAAGTCGAAGTCAACGTGATCCCAGATCCCTCTGGACTGCGGCTCAATTTTATTCTCGAGCCCCCCTATTACCTTGGCATGATCGAATTTCCCGGCGTTGACAAATACTTTCCCTACACGCGTCTTTTGCAGGTGGTGAATCTTCCGGATGAAGACCCCTACGACAAGGCTCGCATTCCGGGCGCTGAAGCAGAGTTCCTGAACTTCCTTCAGAAAAACGGATACTTCCAGGCGCAAGTGCGCGCTGAGTCTCTGATCGACGACGCGAATCAGTTGGTGAATATCAGCTTTTCCGCGCAAGCCGGAAAGCAGGCCCGCATCGGAAGAGTTGAGGTGCAGGGTCCCGCCGACCCCGAGGACGCCCGCTTGCTTCACACGCTGCGTTCACTCCGCGCCAGATTCACCGGAGCACTCCTGAAGCCGGGAAAGCCCTACACTCCAGAGCGCATCAAGGCGGCTACAACCCTGATCAAAAGAACGCTCGCACAACAACGCCGTCTGGCCAGCACCGTTCACGAGGATCCGCCGCAATATCATGCGGACACCAATCGGGTGGATGTGTCCTTCCAGGTTGAACTGGGTCCAGTGGTAACCGTTCGCACCACCGGTGCCCGCCTTTCGGCAATTCCTTTCATGTCCAGGCGGCAAATGAAGAAACTCATTCCCGTCTATTCCGAGGGCACCATCGATCGCGACCTGGTGGAAGAAGGTCAGCAGAATCTCGTCGACTATTTTCAGAAGAAAGGCTTCTTCGACGTCGAGGTAAAAACCGATTTTCAGCGACAGCCAGGCCAGATCTTGCTCGTGTACGAAATCGATCGCGGGAAAAAGCATAAAGTCGATCGCATCTCCTTCCGCGGAAACTACCAGATTCCCGAAAAGGACTTGCTCGCCCAGGTTGCGGTAAAGAAGTCTCACATCTGGTCGCACGGCAGTGTCAGCCAGAAACTGCTGAAGCAGAGCGTGAATAATCTGCAAGCCCTTTACCGCGACAGGGGATATGAAGAGGTCAAGATCACTTCCCAAGTCACCGACCGCGAACCCAAGATCGATGTAGCATTTGAGATCGAAGAAGGTCCGCAAACGCTGGTCGACAACGTCCGAGTTACCGGGAACGGCAACGTTCCCTATGACCAACTCACCGCTCCCAAAGGCTTCGAGCTGCGATCCGGTGCGCCGTTCTCTCCACGGCGCCTGTCCGAAGACCGCAACCGAATCTCAGCCACATATCTGAACCGTGGATATCTCAACGCCGAGGTAAAGACGGCGGTGAGCCGCCACCAAAACGATCCCCACCGCGTAGATGTTACATACGCCGTCACGGAACGGCAGGTGGTGCGCGTCAACCAAGTGGCATACCTGGGGCAAAAGCAAACGCGGCTCTCGCTAATCAGGAAAACAGCACAGATTCCTCGCGAATCTCCCATGGGAAGAGGTCAGTTGCTGGAGGCGGAAACCCGCCTCTATGACCTCAACGTCTTCGACTGGTCTAGCGTAGGCCCGAGAAAACCGATTACTGATCAGACCGAGGAAGAAGCGCTGGTCAAGGTGCACGAAGCCAAGCGCAATGAGATCATCTATGGATTCGGTTTTGAGGTCTCGCATCGTGGCGGGAATATCCCCTCCGGTTCCGTGGCCGTGCCGGGGCTTCCCACGATTGGCCTAGGCAACAATCAGATCGCACCCAGCCAGTCCACTTTCGCCAGCCCGCGTGGCTCGATTGAGTTCGCGCGCCGAAATATGCGGGGGCTGGCAGAGACCGCGAGCGCCTCTCTTCTGCTCTCGCGCCTCGACCAACTGGCGGTTGCTGCCTACGCGCAACCGCACTTCCTGGCTTCGCAATGGAGTTCTCTGACCAGTTTCTCCATTGAGCACACGACGGAGAATCCGCTCTTCGCGGCTGGCCTCGGCGATGTATCGTTCCAGGTCGAACGGCTGGTGAGCCGAAAGACCAACACCCGGCTCCAGCTTCGCTACGATTTCAACAAGACCATCCTGTCGCATTTGCTCGTTCCGGAGCTCGTACCGCCGCAAGACCGCAACATCCACCTGTCCACACTCTCTGCCACTCTTATTCGTGACACCCGCGACAAGCCACTGGACGCGCACCATGGCGTTTACACGACCGTCGATCTGGCAATCACCCCTGTGGCTCTTGGCTCCAGCGCAAGTTTCGCCAGGCTCTTCGGACAATACGCCTTCTACAAACCATTTCATTCCACAGTATTTGCCAATAGCGTCCGTTTAGGCTTGGTCAAAGCTTTCGCTGGGAGCTTCGTTCCCACTAGTCAGCTTTACTTCTCCGGTGGCGGCACCTCGCTGCGCGGCTTCCCAATCAACCAAGCCGGTCCGCAAAGCCTGGTGCCCTTCTGCAATGTTCTGACGGGTCAGTCGGGATGCGTCAACGTCACTGTGCCCCTAGGCGGACGGCAACTCTTCATCTTGAACTCCGAACTCCGCTTTCCGCTTGGGATCATGAAAGCTCTAGGCGGAGTCGTGTTCTACGATGGTGGTAACGTCTACAGCGCGATCAACTTCAACAATTTCGTAACCAACTACACCAACACGGTTGGAATTGGGCTGCGATACTCGACCCCGATAGGCCCCATTCGCATTGATGTCGGGCGCAATCTGAATCCTGTACCCGGCCTCAACCCAACCCAGTACTACATCACATTAGGTCAGGCCTTTTAGGAGAAGTTATGCCGTGGCGGCGCACAATTGGTTGGACATTCGCAGTTCTCGGAGTTTTAGTTTTCGCCGGCGCGGTGGGTGGATATCTGTTCCTGAAGAGTCGCAGCTTCCAGGAATACGCGCTTCGCACAATTGTGCATGAAACGAACGACGCAACTGGCGGCCGAGCCGAGATTCGCAACCTCGATTTCGAACTGTCGACGCTCACTGCCCATCTTTACAACATTACGCTTCATGGCAGCGAGCATCCCGACCAACCACCACTCCTGCAAGTCGACAAACTCACAGTGGGTCTCAAGATTCAATCCCTGGTACATCGCAAGATTACGCTGAACGAACTTCTCGTCGACCACCCTGTGGTGCACTTGGGCGTCGATGGTGAAGGCAAGAGTAATATTCCGCAATCTCCGACGAGTAAAAACAGCGGCCACGCCAGTGTTTTCGATTTGGCTGTCGGGCATGTGAATCTAACCGACGGCGAGATCAACTACAACGACCAGAAGACTTCGTTGGTTGCCGACCTGTACGATCTTGGCGCCGAAATCCGCTTCGATTCTCTGGCGAGGCGTTATAGCGGTAGGATTTCGTACGACAATGGCCATCTGCGCTATGCGGGGTACTCTTCTCTTCCGCACAGCCTGATTGCGAAATTCAACGCAACGCCCGCTCGTTTATCGCTCGAATCGGCCGAGCTCAAAGTTGGTTCTTCGGCTATCTCCCTCCGCGCGGATATGACGGACTACACGAATCCTACAGTCGAAGGGGACTACGATATTCGGATTCACACGCAAGACTTTGGCGCGATGTCGCGGGCTCTGACTCCAGCTGGAGATGTATCGCTATCAGGCAGGATCCATTACCACGGAACAAGTGACCAGCCACTGTTGCGGAGCGTGTCGATCGATGGCCAGATCGCGAGCGAAGCACTTGCAGCTTCGTCTTCCGAAGGCCGCCTCGAGCTTCGCCGGCTCCAGGGACGATATGAGCTCGCGAATGGTACGTTGCAGGCGCACAACATCGGCGCTGAGCTGCTTGGGGGCCAAATCAACGCCGATGTCAATATTCAGCATCTAGACACCGCGGCCGTGTTTCGAATTCGAACCGCTTTAAAGGGCATCTCGCTGCAGGCTGCGGAGCAAGCCATCCGCAGGCCGGAACTCAAACCTGTGGCTCTGTTGGGCCAGCTCGACGGTACCGCCGACGTGGCCTGGACGGGCAGCGTCCGCAACATCAGCGCCCGTTCCGACTTGATGCTGCGGGCTGTTGCAAACAGTGGGACGAATCGCTCCTCCGCCACAGTTCCCGTCAATGGATCCATTCACGTGACTTACGACGGCCCGCGAAGTATCATCTCCTTCCGCCAGACCACCCTCCACATTCCTTCGACAACGCTCGCAGTAGAGGGCGAAGTCAGCAACCACTCGAACTTGCAGATTCAGGCCAATACTGACGACCTGCATCAGCTTGCGGCATTGGCTTCGGGTCTCCACTCCGGTCAATCCGCACCGATGGCGATCTCGGGTGCGGCCGCGCTGAACGCGGTAATGCAAGGCTCCGTGCAGGAACCTCGCCTCGCCGGGCAATTGAGCGCCCAGAATCTCCATGTGCAAGGCAGTCAATGGAGCAGCGCGAACATCATGGTCCAGGCAAGCCCCTCGCAGATCGCGCTACAGAACGGATCCCTCGTAAATGCCCATCAAGGCAAGGCTACCTTCAGCGCCAACGTGGAACTGCGAAACTGGTCTTATCTTCCTTCCAATCCGATCGCTGTTAGCCTTTCCTTGCGAGAAATGTCCGTGGCTGACTTGCAGCGGCTAGCGAACCTGCAATATCCCGTTTCCGGTGATTTGTCCGCGGACATTTCTCTTCACGGCTCAGAACTCAATCCCGTCGGAACTGCGGTCTGCGAGGATCGTGAATGCTCGTGCTTACGACGAGCCCGTCCAGAAGCTCATGATGAAGTTCCACGCGGACAAAGGCTCTGTGACTTCCACGCTCGAGGTCGGCCTGCCCGCGGGCTCGGCCAAGGGGAACCTCTTCTTCACTCCGAAAACCAAGGCATACACCGTGGGCCTGGACGCTCCGTCGGTTGTTTTGCAAAAGCTCCATGCCGTGCAGGCTAAGAATCTGCCGCTTACCGGGACTCTGACGGCGTCTGCGAGTGGAGCGGGAACATTGGACAATCCTCAGTTGACTGCTGTCCTTGAACTGCCTCAGCTTCAACTTCGGCAGAATTCAATCTCCGCAGTGAAAGCAGAGGTCGACGTAGCCAATCATCGCGCTGACCTGACTCTGCATTCCCAGCTCGCGAACGCTTCGGTTCAGGCACATGGTTCGGTGAGTCTCAGTGGCGACTACTACACCGAAGGCTCGATTGACACCACCAGCATACGGCTCGATCGGCTTGCAATGTACTTGCCCAGCTTGCCTGATGGCTTCCAGGGCCAAACCGAATTCCACGCAACGCTGAAGGGCCCTTTGAAGGACAAGTCCCAATTCGAGGCTCACCTTACAGTTCCCACGCTAAGCGCCAGCTACCAATCGCTGCAAATCGGCATCGCAGTCCCGATTCGTGCGGATTACTCGCATTCCATCGTGACACTTCAGCCTGCCGAAATTCGCGGGTCCGGCACATCTCTTCGAGTGCAAGGCAGCATTCCCCTCGACGGAACAACCGCCCCCAACCTCACCGCGCAAGGCTCCGTAGACGTTCGTGTACTGCGTATTGTTGAGCCTGATGTGCGGAGCTCGGGAATTCTTTCTCTCGACATTCGCACAACTGGATCCGCGAAAAGCCCGGCAGTTCATGGGCAGGTCCATCTGGAAGACGTGGCTTTATCGACTCCCAGTACTCCCCTCGGCGTCGAGAAACTGAACGGAACCCTCGACATCGGCAATGACCGGGTGCAGATCTCCAGCCTTACGGGTCAGGTCGGGGGCGGCCAGGTATCGCTGGGAGGCTTCATCGCTTACCGGCCAAACCTGCAATTCAACGTCGCCTTGCAAGGCAAATCGGTTCGTTTGCGTTATCCCGAGGGTCTAAGGACGTTGCTCGATAGCAACCTTGCATTCAGCGGCACGACGCAGGCCTCAACGTTGAGCGGGCGAGTGCTGATCGACAACTTGTCGTTTACGCCCGACTTCGACCTCGCGAAATTCAGTGACCAGTTCGGCGGGAGCACGGCACCTTCCCAACCGGGCTTTGCCGATACCGTCAGGCTCGCCTTTGCCGTGCAGTCGAAAGACAATCTCAGCGCGACCAGTTCGCAGGTGAGTGTGGAGGGACTGGTGAACTTGCAAGTGATCGGGACTGTCGCGAACCCAGTGATCATCGGCAGAACCAACCTGACCTCCGGTGAGCTTTTTTATCGGAATGTTCGCTACCAACTTCAGCGCGGCATCATCACCTTCGACAATCCCGACGAGACTGAACCGGTGATGAATGTCTCGGTGACCACAACCGTGGAACAGTACAATCTGACCCTCACCTTGCGAGGCCCCTTCGACAAGCTGACCACATCGTATGTTTCCGATCCTCCACTAGCTACGGCTGACATTATCAACCTCATTGCGCAGGGCAAGACCACACAGGAGGCGAACGCCGTCAGCCAGAGCACAGATTCGATGATTGCTTCGCAGGCCGCCAGCCAGGTCAGCAGTAGCGTGCAGAAACTCGCCGGCATCTCCAGCCTGCAGATCGATCCGCTCGTGGGCGGGAACAATCAGAGCCCCTCCGCTCGCGTTGCCATCCAACAACGCGTCACGAAGAATTTTCTCTTCACTTTCTCGACCGATGTCTCTCAACCCGGGAACGAGATGGTCCAAGGCGATTACCAGATCAACAAACGCTGGTCGGTCAGCATGGCACGAGACCAGACTGGCGGGGTTTCCGTAAATGGTAGGTATCACACAAACTTCTGATGGCCGTTGGCGGCGAGTAGGCGATGCTCGCGGCGTGGAGCCGTTCGGACCACTAGGCTGTGCGGTCGAGACTTTCTGCTGGGGCCGTCTCGTCTCTCTCTCTCTTGGCGCAGTAACGGGTTTTAGTTCTTGACCAGGTCCGTCCTTGCGGCAACACGCCTGCGAGGGAATTTGCAATATGTTCTGAAAGGCGAATTCAACGGCAACTCCGCAATTCGAGCACGGTCACGTCGGAGAGATCCACGGTGTAATCCTCAGTTTTCCGCACTGTCACCGGTGGACTGAAATTCCATTGTTGGCGAACAATTTCTCGGAACGAATGCCCGTAATCCGGCGACCATCTCAGGGCGAACTTGTGTGCGTTGGTTTTCGGCTTCCTCAAAAACCAACCAGACACGTTTGAGCCTTTGTGGCTGGTCGAACAGAAGTCGGATCATTTGGGGTCCGGGCTCAGCAGCGCGCCAGCCTCGTCTCTCTCCGAGCTGCAGCGCATTCGATGGGATAGGCTTCATCTTCCTTCGGAGAAATCAGGCGTTTGCGCATACGTAACTGTGATGCGACTTCGATAGCAGCCGGACCGCAAAATTGTATCCAGCCATAAGGAAACTCGGCTCGTTGCGCCTCGGCGCGCATTCGGCACGAAGGCTTGTCCATCTGGAGGAGGCAACCTGAGTTAAAAGATCGTAATCAAAGGCGTTAATCTCCTGCTCGCATTTCGGGATTTGACCGAACCGCCCTAGTTGGTGCGTTTCAGCGCCGCGTCGACAGCATTGAGCAACGCGTGACCCCGAGATTTCTGGCCGAGGTCCATTCTCTTGCCAGAGCGGGGAGATGCGCACGTGTTCTGAAACGTGTGATGCCAGAAGTGTCAGTCATCATGTTCAGTCGGTATCGTGATTCGTCCACCGAAAAAGAGGCGCGTTCCGCGGGGGTATGGGCGCCTCGTCTCAAAGTCCGAGCACATTTCTGTCTTGCTCGGCAAAGCGCGCTGTGCGCTGCGACCCCAAGAATTACGAAGGTTCTAGCCTCTCTCCGCTAGCGATCATCGGTCGTGCGACGGCCGACCATTCCCTGCCTTGGCATATACCAGACCGATCTGCCACGCAGTTCGATAGAACTCAGCACTGGGAGCATTAGCATGCTGGATGAAAAAATAAGTGTCACCGGGTTACAGACAGAGCGGACCTCCACAGGTTTATTACAAGCCTTTTGGACGCGCATTCGTTACCCCAAGATCGGTGCAAACGGAACCCAGTCTTCGGTTCTAGTTCTGCCGCTGGTCAGGAAAAGGGCAGCCAGCGGTGGCAAGGTCAGGGACAGGGAGAAAGGGCGTCCATGAGAGCGCACTGGCGCGGCTTCTACACCGCCCAGATTTCCCCAACCCGCCCCTCCGTAGATCAAAGCATCACTGTTTAAAGTCTCTTTCCAAAACCCTTCTCTAGGAACTCCTACGCGGTAGTTTTGTCGTGGCACGGGTGTGAAGTTGAAAGCAATGAGGATGAGATCGTCCGTGGTCTTCGCCTTTCGAATCATGGTCAGAGTGCTCTGCTCGCTATCGTTACAGTCAATCCACTCGAAACCAGCGGGATCGCAGTCCAACTCGTGAAGCGCTGGCTGTGCTCGGTATAAACGATTAGTGTCTGTCAGCCACTTCTGTAGGCCTTGGTGCGGAGGGTATTCCAGCAGCTGCCAATCCAGACTGTCGTCGTGATTCCACTCCCGCCACTGCCCAAACTCATCGCCCATGAACAGCAGTTTCTTGCCGGGCTGCGCGTAACAGTAACCGTAAAGCAGCCGCAAGTTAGCTAATTTCTGCCAATCATCCCCAGGCATCTTCCCCAAGAGCGAAGCTTTTCCATGGACAACCTCATCATGCGACAACGCTAAAACAAAGTTTTCTGCGAAGGCATACACTGTCCTAAAAGTCAGCTTGCTGTGATTGAATTTGCGATGGATGGGGTCCAACGACATGTATTGCAAAGTGTCGTGCATCCATCCCATGTCCCACTTCAGCCCGAACCCCAGGCCGCCGACATAGACTGGACGCGAAACCATGGGCCAGGCGGTGGATTCTTCGGCAACGGTCTGAATGCTAGGGTACGCTTTATAGACCTCCTCGTTGAGCTTTCTGAGGAAGTGGATAGCCTCCAAGTTCTCGCTTCCCATCCACGCGCAAACCGTCCGCGTGATAGCGGTCGAGCCAAAACATGGCACTACTGATGAGGAAGGACTGGACCTCATTCCGGCCGTAATTGAAAATGTAGCTGTTCCAGTCTGGATGAATTCCCTGGCGTGGATCCGCGTGCTCGAACAGATGGGATCCATCAAAGTACCCGAGCCCGTGCTCGTCGTTAGGAAAGTGAGAAGGAACCCAATCGAGAATGACACCAATATCATGCTGGTGCAGGTAGTCGACCAGGAACATGAAATCCTCTGGGGGACCGTAGCGGCTAGTAGGGGCGAAATATCCTGTTGTCTGGTAGCCCCAAGAACCGTAAAACGGATGTTCCATGATGGGCAAAAACTCAACGTGAGTAAAACCCAATTGTTGGACATGCTCCGTGAGTTGAGGCGCTAGCTCGCGATAGCTTAGGGAACGTCCTCCTTCCTCGGGCACGCGCCTCCATGATCCAAGGTGCACCTCGTAAATGGCCATCGACCCTTGCAGGCTGTTGTACCGATGGCGGTCGCGCATCCAATTGTCATCTCCCCACGTATAGCTCAAGTTGCAAGTAATGGAAGCTGTCTTGGGCGGCATTTCACACTTGAAGGCAAACGGGTCGGCCTTATCGACCTCATAACCGTTATAGCGCGAGACGATGTGATACTTGTACGGAACGCCAACGTGGAGGTCCGGCACAAATCCCTCCCATATCCCCGATCCTTCCCGAGCACCCATGCGCAGCTGCGTTTTGTCCCAGCCGTTGAATTCACTCATGATGAAAACCTGCTCTGCATTGGGAGCCCATAGTGCGAAGTATGTCCCTTCCACGCCCTGCATGTTGATGCAGTGCGATCCCAGCTTTTCATAGAGGTGGTAGTGAGTTCCCTGGTTAAATAGATATACGTCGTCAGCGGTCAGCAAGGAAATGTCATTGCGAATAACGCCTGCGCGCGGACCGCTCCTGCTCGCCGGTAACGCTCTCTGCTTCGACTCGATCATTGTCGTGCTCCTCCTCTTGCGGGCGTTGAGTGGGCGACGGAGCGTCTCTTCAGCAACGCGGCAAAGAGACGCCATTGACGTATACGCCTCAATCAGCGCAAGGCATTGGATGTTCCATCCCAGCGTCATGTTGTCAGAAGGCAACACGATCTACCGGGACGACATCTCAATGTGCGAGTTTGTCAGAGCCTAGACCCTTCGGAAGCAGAAGGTTGGAAATTTCCGGGAGCAGAACATCCGCCGAGAGCCAACTCGGAGCAGAACCGCAACGAGCCATATAATCAGATTTCCGACACCTATGGCCTCGGGCTGATTCTAGTCCTAAACTGCGATGTGATAGGTTAAAGAAAATTCGTGCACGTCCGTGGCACATACGTGGAGAACATGTATGTCTTGTCGTGCTGACGATCCAATTGAACGTTGCCTTCTCGGAGGCTGTGATGGAAGCACACGAACGTGACAAAGATGAAAATAACAAATTGACTTTCGTGCGGCGAGTGGTTATCGAAAACGTCAGGCCGGAAATCCAAGGCGGTCGTTTCCCCATTAAGCGCACGATCGGTGAGCATGTGGAAGTCACAGCAGACACCTACGCCGACGGCCACGATATGTTGCACGCTGTTTTGCTGCATCGTCCGGTTTCCCAGCGGGATTGGGAAGAAGTGCCGATGCAGCCGCTGGTGAACGATCGCTGGCAGGCCAAGTTCATTGTCTTCGTGGAAGGTATACATCTCTACACACTTAAGGCCTGGGTGGATCCGTTTCAATCCTGGAGCAGAGATTTCTCCAAAAAGTTGGAAGCTGGCCAGGACATCTCCGTAGACCTGCTCACAGGAGTGCAATTGGTTCAAGCAGCCGGAAAACGTGCGAGCGGTGAGGACGCCAGACGTTTGGCGGCCTGCGCTGGGGAGCTCTCGCGGCTCGGGAAACAAAACCTCAACCAAGCAGCGCAAATGATTTCAAACGTCGAACTCACCGCCCTGATGGTATTGCACGCAGATCGCAACCAAGCCACCATCTACGGCAAAGAACTTACGGTGGTTGTCGATCGTGAAAGAGCTCGGTTTAGCACGTGGTACGAGATGTTCCCGCGATCGTGCGGGTCAGAAGTCGGAGGACACGGAACCTTCCAGGACTGCGAGAGAAGGCTGGAGTACGTCTCTGGCATGGGATTTGACGTCCTTTATCTTCCGCCTATTCATCCTATCGGTCGCACGCACCGTAAGGGTAAGAACAATATCGAGGAGTCCACTCCCGAGGATGTCGGAAGCCCTTGGGCCATCGGTTCCAAGGAAGGTGGACACAAAGCGATTCACCCGGAACTTGGGACGCTTGAGGATTTCCGCCGATTAGTGGCTCGCGCAAAGGAATTCGGATTGGAGGTGGCCCTGGACCTTGCGTTCCAGTGCGCACTGGACCACCCCTACGTATTGGAACACAAGGAATGGTTCCGCGTGCGGCCGGACGGTAGCGTGCAGTATGCCGAAAACCCTCCTAAAAAGTACCAGGACATCTACCCGCTGTATTTCGAAAATGAGCACAACCGCGAGCTACGGGAGGAATTGCGAAGTGTGGTGCGGTTCTGGATCGAACAGGGCATCCGCATCTTCCGCGTGGACAACCCTCACACTAAGCCTTTTGATTTCTGGGAGTGGCTGATTGCCGACATAAAGACCGAGTACCCTGAGGTTCTATTTCTTTCCGAAGCTTTCACGCGTCCGAAAGTGATGTATCGGCTCAGTCAGATGGGATTCACACAGTCATATACGTATTTTGCTTGGCGGAACACGAAGTCGGAACTCACGGAATATTTCACCGAGCTCACGCAGACGGAGGTATGTGAATATTTCCGGCCAAACCTCTGGCCCAACACCCCGGATATACTTACCGAATTCCTCCAATTCGGCGGTCGTCCTGCTTTCATGATCCGATTGGTTCTGGCGGCAACTCTGGGGGCGAGCTATGGAATCTACGGACCGGCGTTCGAGCTCGGTGAGAACCGGGCTCTTCGCCCGGGCAGCGAAGAATACATAGACTCTGAGAAGTACCAGATACGGCACTGGGATATTGATAACCCAAACAGCCTTAGAACCCTGATTGCACGTGTGAACCGCATGCGTCGCGAAAATCCCGCTCTACAAAGCGATTGGAGTTTGCGCTTTCATCCGGTCGACAACGATCAACTGATTGTTTACAGCAAGACGACCGGAGATCTAGCCAACATCATCGTCGTGGTCGTCAACCTCGACCCTCACCACACTCAGTCTGGCTGGGTCGACGTGCCGGTCGAGTTGTTCCAACTCGATCCGCACCAGCCGTATCAAGTGCACGATTTGCTGACCGATGCCCGCTACTTCTGGCACGGGACACACAATTACGTTGAGCTCAATCCGCAACTGATGCCGGCGCACATCTTCCGCATCCGGGCGGCTGGTGCGGACTGAACGCGACTTTGATTATTTTCTGTGACAGGAACAACAAAGAGATTTGGGGAAGAAGGCCCCAAGGAATATGTCAAATTCAGTTGCGACGAATGAATTGTTGGCGGGTTTTGGGAAGAGTCTGCCGCCGATTCTCCCGGACTTCCTAGCGCAGCGTCGCTGGTTCGGTGGCAAGGCGCGAGTCATTCAGTCCGTTGAATTATTGGATGTGGTACCCTTTCTCTCCATCGATCCACGAGTTTACCTGTTTTTGATTCACATTGAGTACGCAACCGGGCTTGGAGAAATGTATGCGCTTCCTATGCGATTAGCGAGGGATGAGGAACGATCCCTCGGTGGAGAAGCGGCGCCATTCCTAAGAATCAATTCGGAAAGCGGTTCAGGTGAGATTGTTTTGTACGACGCACTGTCTAACCAGCCATTCCTAACATTTTTGCTGGAGGCAGTTGCCCGAGGAGACCGCTGCCCCGGTGTTCGCGGTGAAGTCCGGGCGGTTCCAGCCGCCGCCCTTTCCTCGATGTGGGAGCCATCGCAGGGTCCACTGGCGCCATCCTTGATGAAGGCGGAACAGAGCAATAGTTCTGTCGTCTATGCCAACCGCTTGGTGCTCAAGTTGTTTCGCCGCTTGGAAGAAGGGCTGAATCCTGACCTCGAGATTGGCTCATTTCTTAGCGAGAAGACTGAGTTCAGAAATGTGCCCATACTGGCGGGCCATCTGGAGTATGTCAGCAACGACGGAAAACGAATTACTCTGGGTATCCTCCAGGGCTACGTTGCAAATCACGGGGATGCATGGCAGTACACTCTGAATGCGCTTGCGGCCTACTATGAACAGGCTCAATCCGCTGCCGGGATTCGACTTGGAGAGTTGCCACATGCTTCGATTCTGGCGCTAGCGGAACGGGAGGTTCCGCCTCAGGCAAAACAAAGAATTGGCTCTTATCTCGAATCCGCCGAGTTGCTCGGCACAAGAACTGCTCAGCTTCATGTTGCCCTGTCCGCCACCTGGGAGCAGCCTGCTTTTGCGCCTGAACCCTTTAGCGGCACGAACCAGCGTGAACTAGTGACATCCGCCCTCGATCTTATCGCCCGGACATTTCAGTCGCTTCGGCAGCAGAGTGAGAGACTGTCGCAGGGCGTGCGGGAAGAAGCTTGCGAAGTCCTGAAGCTCGAGCAGGGACTGTGCCAGCGCGTCCAGTTGCTGGAAGGGTTCAAGATTTCGGCGATGCGTACTCGCATCCACGGAGACTACCATCTAGGGCAAGTCCTGTTCACCGGCGACGACTTTGTCATCATCGATTTCGAGGGAGAACCCGCCCGGCCTTTGAGCGAGAGGCGAAGCAAAAACTCTCCCTTGCAAGATGTTGCCGGAATGCTGCGCTCTTTTCACTACGCGGCGTACGCGCCACTTCTCGAAGAAATCAGGAGCCAAGAAGTTCTGCAAGAAAGACTGAATGCTTTGGATGTCTGGGCGCAATATTGGCAAACCTGGGTTTCCGTTACTTTCCTGAAATCGTATCTGAGAACTTCACGCTCTGCCTCTTTTGTTCCTCAGAGCCGTGAAGAACTTGCGGTCCTATTGGATGCCTTCGTCATCACCAAGGCCGTATATGAGCTAGGATATGAACTCAACAACCGGCCGTCCTGGCTCCGGATTCCATTGCAGAGTGTCTCGAAGCTTCTCGATGCAGCCTAGAGCTGGTTTCATAAATGTGTCTGGGAAGGGCAAGTTCTGCCACTTCGCTCACGGACCCGCGACCGTTGTGCTTCAGAACACTAAAGCGATATTTCTTAGGAAACTCCCGAGAGCGCTGTTGCCAACGGGACATTGCGGCCTTAGTAGATCCAATCCTTGGGCTCCGCGAGGTTCTTTATCTCGATGCGGGCTGGAGTTCCTTCAAACTCAGCCATGAAGTCCGAGCTTGAGCTCTGCGTCCGCAGGACCGCCATGAAGTAACCGGAGTTTCCCCAGATGCAAAACTCCAAAGATTTCGGCGACACTCCCACGGCCTTGAGGCGACATCACCCTCTCCGACGTTCGGTCGGGCTAGCACCATGCTCGCGAAACGACTGGGCCATTCTTTACGCAATGCATGAACTTGCCAGCCTACATGGCCAGCACCGCTTACCAGTTGCGCAATCTACCGAGTGAATATTGATGGGACTGGCCTGCAGGCGATCACCCATTTCTCCCCAGTGCTAAATGAGTGGGAAGCGAACTACTCACCCGATGGAAAAACAATTTCATTCGAGGCCTTCGAACTCGGAGGAATCCTGGCTGCAGTTTATTTCATGGACCCTGATGGCACCAACCGGCAGCAAATTACAAAGCCAGCGCCTTGTGCCGAGTACGCCACCGCCCTGTCTGTTCTCATTTCGGTTCTCCTCGTGGGAAAATGGGATCCGGCTCGGCCCGGTGACGATAAGGTTGAGGAATCTCTCCATCGGGGTCATAAGAGGCTGTCGTCTCGACGGGCTCTTGCCACCATGTCAGTGATCGCCAGTACCGGAGCCATGCTGTTTTCCGGGCGCCCGAAGCACCAGTGAGAAGTCGGCCTTAGCTTGCCGAACCTGATCCTTGAGACAGGGTGCACCCGCGCTGCCGCTCCATACAAGTTTCTGGTAACCAGTGATCATTCCCAGGTAATGATCGAATGCTGTTTTCAAACTGGATATTGTTGAAAAGCTCGCCGAAGGTCTCGAGAAAGCAGCTACCAACGACAAATGATCTCGGGGTTCACAGAGCAAGTGACAGCCCTCAAGTTTTGAAAATTCCAGCGTGCTTCAGTGCTAGCCGTGAATCATTCTGGGCCAGAAGTCGGCAATCGGGGAGATCTCCCGGATGCCCGTTTCTCAACCGCGAGGATAAAGCGCCGAAGGATTCCAAGATTACTACGCATTGCCGACCATCCGGGAATTGCCGCAGTTTGCCGTGCTAGAGCTGATCCCGATGCTGTTCCAAGACCATACGCACTACTTGGCTGGGCGTCAGGACGCCGGTGTTTGAAAGACATTGCTGAACAGTGGCTTTGACACAGATTAATGAACAAATTCTGGTTCTGGGCTACGGGGTACAACCAAGTGAGTCTCTGGCGGTGTCAAAGTAGCCATAAGGACTGTCCCGGGCAGTGCGCGATGGCCTGAGTGTGGCCGAACCAGCGCCAAGGCACCGGCTCAGCACGGCGTTGACCGTTCTTTGCGCGGAGAGGGCACCCCTCACTCAGGTTTAACGCAATAATCGGCTCGTCGCGCGTTCGTTAAGAGAAGCCAAGAAGGCCAGGCTAGCGAAGTATCTCCACGGAGGACTCCATGGTTCATGGCAGCTGGCAGGGAACGCAGGTCAGATTCACGCTTTTACTTCTCGCTGTATTTCTAACCATAGTCGGGGTTGTCTCTCTGCAGCCATTTCAGGCGTCTTCTCATGCGCCTTCGCCGGTTGCTACTTACTCGCAAGGTCTGTTGCGAGTCACCATTCCTTACGATGCCCTGCATACCGGAGCCGGACAATTCACAGTAGAAGTCTTGAATCCGGAAGATCAGGTTCTGGGCCGCACAGAGCAACGGGTCGAAGTCACGGCGCGGAACGGACACTTGCAAAGTGACGTCAAGCTGGAGAAGCCGCTGGCGGTCGACGATCTGGTGTGGCATCGCGTCCGGTACCGGTTTGAATATGATGACGCTAAGAAGCCCGCAGTTGAAGGTACGGAATCGATCTCGTCAATTCTGCGCAGGCCGGTAGTTCACATTCTAGGGCAACAGTCTTATATCACCGGTGGGCAGGCGGCGGTGCGCGTGATTGTTAGGGATACCAAGGATGAGGCGATAGCCGGCCGCGGTTCGGTTCAGATCGAATTGCTGGACGCGGACGACAAACCGGCTGATGGCAAACCGCGCGTCCTTTTCTCGGGCCGTTTGAATCACCACGGAACTACGGAAGCGCAGTTTCGCTTTCCTGCCGGTGTGATTGGGAGTTACCGGCTGCGCTATGTTGCCGATACGCCGATCGGGACGACCGAATTTACACAGGACGTACGCCTGGAGGACAAGGTTTCCATTCTTCTTACTTCGGAGAAGCCGCTCTACCAGCCGGGCCAGACGATCCATGTGCGGGCGCTCGCGCTTGACCGCTCGGATCATCAGGCAGCGGCGAAGCATACCCTCACGTTTGAAGTCGAGGATTCTCGCGGTAACAAAGTTTTCAAGAAAGCAACCGCAACCGACCAGTTCGGAGTGGCATCGGCTGAATTTGGCCTCGCCGACGAGGTCAACCTGGGAACGTATCATCTGCGCGCGTTGATGGGGGATGCCGACGCACCCACCAATACGGCTGAGATCGCCCTCAATGTGGAACGCTACGTTCTTCCAAAATTCAAGGTAGCAGTCGAATTCGCGGAGAATGGCAAGAAGCAGAAACGCGGCTATCAACCTGGCGATCATGTCACGGGCACGGTGCGCGCCAACTACTTTTTCGGAAAGCCAGTGGACAACGCCGAACTCAGCATGAAGGCTTCGGCGATGGATGTCTCGATGTTTGAGGTCGCGTCGGCCAATGGGAAGACGGACACCGAGGGCTCGTATCATTTCGACCTTACATTGCCGAAATATTTTGCCGGGCGGCCTCTCAACCACGGCGCTGCTCGCGTCCTAATTGAAGCCACCGTGAAAGACTCCGCCGGGCATTCGGAGACTCGTGGCCAGCCGATCACGGTTAGTGACTCGCCGCTGCTGATCACCGCGATTCCCGAGGGCGGCACGCTGGTCCCCAACCTGGAGAACGAAGTTTTCATTCTGACTTCTTATCCAGACGGAACTCCTGCGAAGGCTGACGTGACAGTTCGATCGGCCATGAATTGGGATCAACATGCAACAACCGATGAGGGAGGGATTGCCATCGTCCCCATCAAAGTGAAGGCTGGCAAGGATGGGCTGGAGATCGAAGCCAAGGATCAGGAAGGAAATCAAGCGTCGAGCAAAGTGGAATTAGAGGTGCGCGAAGGTGAAGATCAGATTCTTCTACGCACCGAACGTGCCGTATACCGGACTGGCGAGCGCATTCAACTGAAGGTATTTTCCACCAAGGCGCGCGGGGCCGCATATGTGGACATAGTAAAGGAAGGCCAGACGGTGCTGACGCGCGACCTCGATCTTGAAAATGGCGAGGCGGAACTCTCGCTGACGGCCTCACCCGAGATGGCAGGAACGGTGGATATCAGCGCCTATCTCTTCGGTCGAGACGCGCGTCCCGTCGGCGATCATCGACTGCTCTTTGTGCAGCCCGCCAACGAACTGAAAATTGAGACGGCTGCGGATGCAACGGTCTACAAACCCGGCGGCGACGCGCGCATCAAGTTTCGCGTGACTAACTCGCATGGCGAGGGCGTTCATGCTGCGCTTGGACTGCAGGTGGTGGACGAGGCCGTGTTTGCTCTGGCGGAAAAGCAGCCGGGCTTTGCCAAGGTCTTTTTTTATCTGGAGCAGGAGGTAATGAAGCCCCGTTATGAGATCCACTCGATAGGCATGCCGGAGATTGTCGAACCGGCCGAGAAGTCGCAGGCCGAACAGCGAGACCGGGCCGCGCGGGCGCTGTTCTCCGCGACCGAAATCGTGACTCCGAACAAGTTTGAGACGAAATTCGGCAAGGATGTGCCGATGACGAAGTACGCCGATTATTGGCGCCGCTACCAGCAACAGTTTCAAAAGCAGGCAAACCGGTTAGCGAAAGAGCTTAGCGCGGCTTATGCGAAGAATCCAAAGGCAGGCGATCCGACGGACGTTTACGGGAAGCTTGCACAATCGGGCGATGCAGAGTTTCGTGATCCGTGGGGCAACGGTCTTACATTTGAGCGGGCGCGCTGGGATGCGTCGAAGAAGTATTACCTGATGCGAAGCGCGGGCCCAGACGGCCAACTGAACACGGCCGACGATCTGCAAGCTGTTTTGCTGTTTCAGCGCAAGTGGATTGCAGGCCCGCCCGGTCCGGAGTCGAACCAGGATTAACGTCAACATTGAACATGACCGGGGCCCGATGAACGGCCGGGCGGAGATCGTCGGAACTGTGACCGACCCAAGCGGGGCCGTTGTGCCTGGAGCCGATGTCGAGTTGCGCAGCGTTGCTAGCGGGAAAATCCGTCCCGCGACGACCGACGCATCTGGCCGATTTACTTCCGGCCTGCCCAAGGGTGATTACGTAATCGAGGTAACGCAGCAGGATCAAAGCAGCTGCACAGACGCTCACGCCTCGAGGTGCGTGACCGGGCCGTGCTCTCCGCAGTATTGTCGGTTGGTCAAGTCACTGAGGCGGTTGAGGTGGAGGCAGGAGCGATCGTCGTCCAGACAACGAACGCGCAACTTGCAGGTGTGCCCGGTGTCATAGCTGGTGGCGCTTTCAAGGCCTCTGGGATTATGGACAGGTTAGAGAATTTCCAGAACCTGCCAATCAACGGTCGCAACATTACCGATCTTGAGGTGGTCAGCAGCGGAGTTCTCGCCAAAGAAAGCTCCTCCCCTGCCACGCATGTGCGCTCTTATTTCCCCGAGGCGCTCTACATTAATCCCGAGATCATCACCGACAAGGACGGACGCGCCAGCATTGTGATTCCGATGGCCGACTCCGATCACGACTTGGCGCATGGCGATGATTGCCTCCACGCAACAGGGAGCGCTCGGCACGTCAACATCGAGCCTGAAGGTCTTTCAGGATTTCTTCGTCGATCTCGATCTGCCAGTCACGCTCACGCAGGGCGACCGCGTTTCGATTCCGGTGGCTATCTACAACTACTCGGATTCGCGCGGCGACGTGAACCTGAAGCTCCAGACCGACGATTGGTTCTTGCTGGTCGAAGACTCCGCTGAAAAGTCTGTCACCGTCGATTCGGCTCAGGTCGGCAGTTCGCAGTTCACGCTCGAAGCCAGGCGCATTGGGAAGTTCAAACTCACGCTCGCAGCGCGCATGCAGGGCGGAGCCGATCGTGCCGACATCGTCGTCCGGGAAATCGAAGTCATTCCCAATGGCCGAGAGCAAAGCCTCGTCTTTAACGGCCGCCTGGAAAATGCGGCGCAACACGAGCTGGCTTTTCCAGCGACCTCCATTCCTGATGCCAGCAAGATTTTTGTGCGGCTTTATCCCGGTCCAATGAGCCAGGTTGTGGAAGGGATGGATGCCATTCTGCGCATGCCGAATCGGGTGCTTTGAACAAACCTCGTCGAGCACTTATCCGAATGTGCTGGCGCTTGATTACATGAAGCGCACCAAAAAGCTGACTCCGGAGGTGCACGCAAAGGCCGAAGGATTTATCGCAAATGGCTATCAGCGTCTGCTCACGTTCGAAGTTCCAGGAGGTGGCTTCTCGTGGTTCGGAAATGCGCCGGCCAATAAGATCCTCACTGCTTACGGCCTGATGGAGTTCTATGACATGTCGAGAGTCCACGACGTGGATCCAAAGCTCATCTCGCGAACCCAGCAGTGGCTGGCGAGCCAGCAACTGGTAGACGGGAGTTGGAAGCCGGACACGCAATTCATCAATGAAGGCGCAACCAATCGCTACAACTCCGACGTGCTGCGGATTACTGCCTACCTGGCCTGGGCACTCAAAGACACCGGCTACCAGGGGCCGGCGGTCGAAAAGGCGAAACAGTTTGTTGAAAAACACATGACCGCCAAGGTAGATACCTACACGCTGGCCGTCGTCGCCAACTTTGCCGCCGACTACGGAGCCGACCGCGCATTTACGCGGCAGGCAATAGATGCTCTAGACACGCGCACCGAGAAAGACAAGCAGGTTGGTGGAGTGCGGAAGAAACGAGCGTCTATGCCACCGGGCCGAGCGCCGCGGTGGAGACGACTGGCCTCGCTGTGCAGGCGCTGCTTCAGTCGGGCGAGGCATCGGGAACCGCGCGCAAGGCTCTCACTTACATCGCTTCGAAGAAAGATGCTTATGGAACCTGGGGCACCCTCCAGGCGACGATCATGGCGCTGCGCGTGCTCTGCTGACCGCCACAGAGAAAGGCGCAGCCGACGTACGCGGCACGGTGGTGGTCCTGCTGAACGGCAAGCCATCGGAAAAGCTAGAACTAACGCCGAGAACAATGATTTACTCCATCAATTCGTGTTCAAGAACATCAACACGCAACTGGCCTCGACAGTCGGTCTCCCAGACTTCGAGGAAAGCGCGGTCTACCTCTATCAAATCGTAACGAGCACTACTTGCGCTTGGCGATGAAAAGGCGGCGTAACGTTGGAGCAATACGATGTGCCTATCGACCGCACACATATGACGCGGACGACGTCGCCACGGCGAGCGCTACCGTCAAACAAACTGCCCGAAGGCGGCCAACCTGGTGATGGTCGATCTCGGCATCCCTTCCGGTTTTGACCTGCTCAGCGAGGATCTGCAGGATTACCAGGAGAAGAGCGCCCACCGCAAAAGCGGTCATCTATCGAAGTTCAGCCTTACGGCGACGCAAGCGCTTCTCTACTTCGATTCGTTTGCTCCCGGAGATGTGGTCACATTGAAGTATCGCCTGCGCGCCAAGTATCCCATTCGGGCTCGAACATTCAAGTCGCAAGTCTACGAATACTACGATCCCGAAATAGCTTTCATTGCGGGCCAGTGCAGTTGGAGGTGCACAAGCAATAGCGCACAACTGGGTCTCTCTCGGAAGAAAGCCCATGCGTGATCGTTGTTGCCGAGTCACGGGCATAACTCGTCCAATCTGTGCACGCGCCCTTAAATCTCTCGATCAGCTTGAGTTACGCTCGCGCGGGCATCATGATTGCCAGTTAAGCCGACGACCGGGGGTAAACGGGGATATCGCTCGGGTAGCGCGCTATCAAAGAAAGTGGTTTAATCCCGAGTGACCAAGGCCGGGCGGTCAGAAAATCGGAGCAATGAAGAAATACAAATTCAAGGCGAAAATCGAAGCGGGTGATGGCGGAGGGGCTTATGTCCCCCTGCCCTTGGCTTCCGCCTTGGACTTAGAGTCGGGCGAGACCGTGACCTGGAAAGTGCTGGACCACACCATTTGCTGTTAGTGCGTTTGCCGGAA
>CAWITE010000020.1:0-236995 GCA_963838905.1 uncultured Acidobacteriota bacterium | reverse complement strand
ATATCAACACTTGACCGATTTTGGCAGGCGTAGCCATTTTGACCAACGGCATATAAGGCTCATCCGTCGACACCTGCTCCTGCTGATGCACTGTCTCTTCGGCTGGGTTCTGCTGCTCCACTTCCACCAGGTACTGGCGCACAATTTGGTTCACCCGCGCCCCTCCGCGAACTGCTCGCGCGGGATTCGACTCCCCTTGTTGGCATTGGCGTCGACGAAACTGCCATCGACCGACAGGTTGTCCCCTTGCACCAGTCCCGCCTCCGGCAGCGCGCGACGATCTCCTCAAACAACTGCTCGAATACATTCGAGAATGTGGAGTAATGCGGAATCTCCTGATCGAACCTCAGACCTGTAAACCAGTGCCACGCCAGATGCATGCGCACTTCCTCGACCAGCTCCGGCATGGCTATGAATAAATTCTGGCTTAACAAAGGTAATACTAGGTTTCTTCGACCGCGAAAAGGAGTAAAAGAACTGAGTGTATTCCGCAACTTTCCGCGCCGATCAGGCGGGTTGGTTGTTCCGAAATCGTAACACCGCCACCGGTGTTGAGAAGAAGTGACTGCGCCGGTAGTAACATAGCGCTAAAGCTCTTGAGTGCCCAGGCTGCTTTATAAGGCGCATAGTTCGCGCTCCTCTTCGTTCGTCTTTGCGCCTCGGCCCTTGAGTCGTTTCCATCGCGAGCAGCGTGAACGACAAGGGCGTGTTCTGGGACTGAAGTCTCCTCTTTGTCTGGACCGATCGAGGGCAAGGATGCGGAACCTATCAAAGCCAATCACACCTGACCTACTGCGGGCCGTACTGCAGAAGTTTTCTCCGACGCCTGAGATCGGGAAACCTGCTCCCCAACGGGTCAGCGCCGCTCAGCGCATTTTCATCCAAGACGGTGAGCACTGCTGGATCGTTCGAGTCGCCGACATAGTGTTGCTCGAATCTGAAGGCAATTACACGCGCGTACATTTCGGGAAGAGCCGTCCCATGGTGACTCGGAGTCTCAACTACATGGAGGAGCGCCTTGATCCGGCCATGTTCTTTCGTGCCAACCGTCACACTATTATCAACATGCAGTATGTCGAAGACATTGCACCGTGGGTCAATGGTGGATTTTTAGTTCGGCTCGACTCCGGCTCTGAAATTGAGGTCTCCCGCCGACAAGGGCAATTGCTCAAAGAGCAGATGACCCTCTGAATTCCTCTGTTACTCGCCGCCTCGAACGCCATCACACAAGTTTCGCTGGAGGTAAGCATTCATGAGACGCACGAACGACATCTCCTACGAGTTGGTCGTGGAGTGACGAAGATCCGTTTTGCCGACAAAGGTGCCGATCTCGAGCGGCGGGGCCGGTACTACGAAGCATCTCGAATGACGTTCAAGAGCTCGACGTCCAAGACAGCTCGCGTCACCCTACGCCCCCAAATCTGGGGGTACATCAAGGCGATGGCGAGCGAACTAGTGGAGCAGCCGCGGAAGGCGACGAACCTATTACACCGAAAATCTTCCTTACAGAGCTACTCGAAGTAGCCCTGAGTGAAGCTATCCGAGATCGCCTGGGGGCCAGATCCCACTCATCCGGCCCTGAATCCGACCATCATCGAATGCGACCGGCCAAACAAAAAGTCACCACCGGAGAATGAGCCCGATCTAGCTTAAGGGGTTGAGAGGTGCAAAAGTCGTCTAGCGCCTTACCAGGTAGTAGGTGGTTGGGCTCGCGTAGCGCCTTCACCTTTCCCGGTACACCGCCAAGAGTGGGGATAGAACAAAACATCGCGCAACTCTAACGGAGTAAGAGCCAAACACCATTCAGAAATCCGAAACTCAAGGTCTCTGCTGGCGAACATCAGAAAAGGTGGAATCCGCTTCTTCTAGAAGCCAGCCGTTGCCCGAGTGGTCTCTTTTCCCGTCAAACCTAGCCAAAACCTACAACAAATCAGCAGCGATAAGTTTAAGGAGGAAAATACGATGCTAAGAACCAAGATGATGCTTCTCACGGCGGTGGTTGTCGCTCTAGCGGTCCCGTCTATTTGGGCCCAGCAAGAGTCGACTATCGTACGACCAAAACCGGCTCTCAATGGGGCTGCCGTTTGTGTAGCCAGCCTCGCGGGCGCACTGCCTACAGGATATTATGCCTCGACGAATAAGTGTTCGTCTGGAAATATCATACAGGACCCGCCAAACAGCGCAAACGGATTTGCAACCACCTGTGATGACATGGGGGGCGTGGAAGGGACGTATGATCAGCCAATAAGTGTGGTGGGCCTGCCAGGCTTTAACGGCTGGCCGAGCTGGGCAACCCCCGGTGTTGTCGACGCTGTCGAAGCCAATAACCCACCCGTGTATAGAAGCGCAACATCCATAGCCAGCGAGATAGGCCTGACGGTCACGAACGATCAGGGGATTCTTGGACTCGAAGTCGACAATTTACACGAACACCACTACTCTGTCGTCTTTCACACCACTGTCGGTGATGTTAGCTCAGGGCCGGCACTCGTAGGAGGGCACGTTGAGCCCCATCCCGGTCCGAGACGGTTCGTCGCAATATGCAGTGGCCCAGCGATCACGGGCGTCACTGCCACCTGCAATGACTGCACGGACGTTAACGGCCTTGGTGATACTGCGGTATCGCAGATTCGTGGTGACAAGTTCAAAGGGTTCTAGTAATGCGTCTGTCCAGCCTGGGGCTTGAGAACCTCATGCTGGCGTGAAGGCTGGCCATTTCACAGATTTTGGGGCGACAAGTCTAAGTTTGTCGCCCCTTTTTTTGTTCGCGATCTTGCGTTTCTTGAACGGGCAAGTCAATGAAAGCTGGGGGGTTGGCGGCATCTCAGTAGGATCACTGTCGTAACATCTCTATTGCACTCATCAGACTGCTTCAGCTTTCATCTTTCTTCTCCTAGAGCATAAGGTCTCGCAATCGTCCCCCGTTCTTGTAATCGCGGCGAGAGCGTCGTATCGCGTCCCCGAGCACTCTTTTCAAGGCAGGGACGAGAGTTCCGGCGACCGTCAGCGCCATCGCGGACGCCATCCACTGGGCCGAGCAGATCAGGGCGAGGATCGATCAGCGGTGGCCGACGAAGTGATTGCGCTTTCTTGGTAGATTGCAAACGCCTCGGTTTGCCGACCAGCCGCCCCAGTGATGTGCCAGTATCCGGAGTTGTGAGTACTATCGCCAGTTACCTATTCGTTGAGTTCTCCAAGGAATAACAAAGGCCCGAGCTGGCAGGGATCTCTTGCTGGATCCTCGCTCGCGATTACGCGGCCGCGGTTCCGGAGCCTGCCTGTGCCTTGCTATCGGCGATCAGGGCGTGAATGTCCTGAACACTCAGTCCTGGAGATGACTGGTAGAAGCCGATTGGTTCGAGGCTGATCCTCTTCCCAAAGTCAATGAACTCCTGGACGTACTTTCTGCATGGCGATGGCGGCGGGTCCTTGGTGAATTTGAATACAAGATCGAAGACCGGTCCGATGTATTTGGTGAAATCCGCAATGTAATCATCGAAGGTGCCGTCATAGACGGTGAAGAAACCTACCTGTAGGTTCCCCAAGGGGACGAATTGAGCGAAATGGGGTGTGCCGACCGTGGCTAGATCTTTCTGCGTCCTCCGCGACCTCGCATGCAGGAGCAGGTCTGTTTCGATGTAGGCAAGTTTTGATTTGATAGGCAGGATCAACAGGAATGGGAGTTGTTTGGTGGCGCCAGTGACGTCTGCGGCCAACGCCAAGGCCTTGATCTCTTTGGCAGTCACGTCTGGGTAGGCGCTGAAGAGCATCGCAGCACGGAGGAGGTGCCCTGCGGTCCATTCGACGAAAGCGGGTGCGTTATTGGCGACCGGAGTGGAAGGTGGATTCTCCACATGCGGAAGGATGACATCGAACACCGGCCCTGCGTGCTTGGCGAGTTCGGTGATGAGCGGACCGAATTCGCCGTCAAAATCTCCAACAAACAACAACGTCCTCTCTTCCAGAATAGTAAAGCGTGAGGAGTAAATCGTGCCAATGGTGTCCAACACTTGGAACAACCCCGGCATCAGCGGTGGAAGTTGCTCCGCTAGAGCCTTTGCGTCGGCTAGCGATTTCAGGGGGAAGCTCAGGGTAAAGTGGTTCTGGCTCATAGCGTAATCTCCTTAATGTTCGCTTCTGGTTCTCAACCTTACTCAACCTACAACACGTTTGGTGTGCCAGGAACTGGTAGAAGTCACAGTGGGCGTAGGTATATGGCTTCAAAGCGAAGTTTTGTTATGATTGGCGACGGTTTGGGAGGCGGTGCCATGAAACAATGGTTTCTCGCTGTGGCGCTTACTGTTACTGCACTCTTTGCAGCGCAGCCGGTTCATGCTCAGAATGCCTTCACACCCGATCAAGTCAAATTTGGGCCTGCGCCAGCATTCATGCCGCAGGGCGCTCAGCTAGCCGTCTTGGAAGGCGATCCTATGGCTTCATCCGGCGATTTCACGATTCGTATCAAGATGCCAAACGGTTACAGGCTCGCGCCCCACACACATCCGAACCGGGAAAACGTGACTGTCCTTTCAGGTACTCTGAAAGTAGGCATGGGCGATCAGTTCGACGCCAGCAAAATGATGAGCTTCGAAGCCGGCAGTTTCGCCTATGTAGACCCGAGCATGCCCCACTACGTCCTCGTTTCGGGAGAGACGGTTATTCAGGTACACGGCTTGTCGCCTGTGAAATTCAACTACATCAATCCGGCAGACGATCCCAGCGGGAGAAAGTAGAAGTCATAAAGCAATATCTTATCCGGGCGCGAGTCGGAATAGAAAATCCAGCAAGAAAATCCAGGTTGACCCAACCTGTAAGGCTAGCGGTTTGCTCCTAAGCAAGGTACGCTAAAGACCTCGTGCCGCCTTTTCCACCTTTCGGCGAACCCAGCGGCCCTGGGGAACAACGACCAAACTCCTGTGAAGGTTTCGACGAATCTTAGGACGCTAAGTTCCGAAGAAGCTTTTCCATCCTCTGTTCTTCCTGAAGGGCCGGGAAGTTGAAGTTCTCCTTCTTCGTTTGCAAGTCTTTAAGTCTCGACTTGGCGGCCTCCAGCTGACGAACTGGTTTTGGCCGTTCGGCTGTTCGGCTTCGCACTTGCTCAGGATCGAGTCGGCCTTTTTCTTTTGATTGACGCTGACCGTTCCGTCCTCCAGTAAAAGCCTGGCTGACGCCGCCTTCTCGTCCAGTTGGTCAATAAAAGTCTGCAGCTTCGTAACGATGTTTTCCTCATCAATCAGATGGGATTCGATCATGTCGAGTTCCACCTGCCAGGAATGCATCTCATGTGTCTTCGGCGTGTACTCTCTGACGGTAATACTCATCGGTTCATCCTCCGTGCTCGTGGTTTTAGGTCCTTGCTTCTTAGAACTCGAACTTTGCCCAGTCGATGTCCATCTCCACTATCCGCGCCTCCCAGGCTGCGGCGATGAGGGCCTCTTTGTTGTCCAGTCATCGAAAGAAGAGGCTCCAAAGAGGATAAGGGCACATGTCGAGGAGCTACTGAAGGAAGAGCCACACAAAGAAGATGAAAGAAGATATTCTCGAGATTCTTAAGGAGCTGTTCTTTGTCCGAATAAAGGACGCGTTTGGCAGCGGCGTCTGGCCGACGCATAGTGATAGTTTCATGGCGAGGGTCCGAACGAAAAAACGATTGACACATCCAGAGTCGTTTCAAAAATATTTCCTATTGAGTGTTCCACGTGGACTCATCCCCGATAAGGAGATAGAGGACACCTTCAAGTCTTGGGCGTCAGCTGACGACCCTTCCGCTCTCATCTGGAGTGATTTCGTAGGCTATCAAGAGCAAGGTGACTTGCGAAAGTTCCTGATTTCCATTGCGCTCTTTCTCGAAAAGATAGACGATAAGTGCGTCGATCCACTTCTTACCTTCACCGTCTCCAATATCCAGATGTTTTCACAGGAAGGTCGTGAGGCATCCGAATATGATGGAGCGTTCAAGTTGGTTCTCTTCCTACTGAATGACAAGGTTAAGGAGAGCACCAAGCGAAAGCGCCTGGAGCAAATACTGCGAGATACTCCCGTTCTGGAGTTTGCTATCAAGATCGTCGGTGCACTCGCGAGAAATCAGGTCGGGCTTTACACACTTCAACAGGCCGCGGATCTGCCAGCTGCTATGCGGATTGTCAGCGACCGCCTGCGGAAAGAGGTCATCGACGCCGGTGTCGATTTGTTCAAAACGAGTACGCAAGTCGGATATATCCTCTTCCAAACGGGGACCTATAGCGACGAGTCGAGGCAAATGGTCAACGACTACGTCTTACACCTCTGTAAGGAGAATCCATCTTACATAGGGAAGTTGGTTGGTGGATTCTTCCTGGACTTCGGAGATGAAGGAAGCGGCATGAACCTCAACGACGTGAGACGAGTCTATGATTCGCAGGCCCTCGCCACGCTGGCACGAGCCGCAGGGGAGAAGGCTTGGAGTACCAACAATGAACAACGGGCAATTCAACAACTGTTACGCGCCGAACCTGATCCGAACTCCTCAGAACCGAAATAACTCACTCGGCTAGCTTCTCCTCCAAGAGCAGCATTCCCTTGACAAGTTCCGAGCGCTCGGCCTTGATGTAGCGAGTCATGGTCGTCGAGATGTTCGAGTGCCGGAGCAGCTGACTGGCTGAGATTGGCGACCCAGTGAGTTGGGTTAGGATCGAAGCAGCTCCTCGTCTTCCGGCGTAAAGCCCATGCCATGCCACTTCTTTCTTTTTGAGGGTCGGAATGATCTGCTTTTTCACGAAGACCTTGATGGAGAACGGAGCCTTGCCATTCCGCGACGGGAAGACCCATCCACTTGAAGGAGAGCCGCAAGCCACGTGCTGCACCTTCAGAAGCCCGAGCACTGGTTGAATTACGGTTAAATGAGGGGAATGGATGCCACAGAGCTGGCGGTTTTCATTCCTGAGACCTCGCCAGCGACCCATGCTCTCCTAAGATGGAGTTGGCACGATTGAAAATCTACATCGCTCCAGTCCAGCGCATTCACTTCACTTGGACGCAAGCCGAGAAATCCACACAGAGCAACTAGGGGTTGGGCTTTCGAATTCTCGACCAAGGCTGAAATGATGCCGCCGCATGGGAAAAGATGCCGCTGAGCAGAGACCGGACATGATTCACCGAGTTCCGATTCAGGTTTAACAAGCCGGGCAAGAACTCCGTGATCTGGGAAGACTTCACTTCTGTGAGGATCAGCTTGCCGAACCGAGGTTCAATCCGTCGAGTCCACATGTCCTCATAGGAAACGAGGGTCGAGCTGGCAAGGTCCTGCTTAACATGAGAAGGTAGGTGTTCTTCCAAAAGTCCGCGACCTTCAAACCTTCTGAAGTCGGAGCGACTCCCAACTCCGCCATCTTGTCCTTCACCAGTTTCCTGACGGTAGAGCAGGTCTTTGAGTGGTGCTCGTCGTCCCTCTTCACGAGGAAGACTGCTTTTTGTTTTCCGGCGAATCTGTACCTTAAGCTTAAGTAAAACCGGTTGCCTCTGAGCCACAACGAACCCGAGCGATATTCTCTTCGAGCAGGCATCTGAAATCCCCCGCTCGAATTATGTCGCGAAAAACGAGTAACGTATGCCTAACAGCAGTTCCGGTACCTTGGATCAAGCTTAACGGAATCAGCCGCTTAGAATCGGGTGCCCTGCGTGAATTCAGGGTCTCGAAAACCGCGAGACCTAGGCACCCGGCAGCCCTCATTTTCCGCCTCACGGCGTGCCTGTTAAAGGATGGCCCCCGAAAAAACACACACAGGATGGATTTCTAGCTCGAGCGCAGAGCTTCGATCGGATCGACGGAAGCGGCGCGGGTTGCGGGCAGAGCGGATGCGAGAAGGGTCATGAGCATCATGGTCAGGGCTGCCGCGATGTAGACGAGCGGGTCGGTAGCGCTTACGTTGAAGAGGAATGAGCTGACCGGGCGTGAGATCGCGAGCGAGCCGAGCAGGCCAAGGCTACAGCCGAGAAGCGACAGTTTCGCCCCCGAAATGAGAACAAGGCGGGCGATGCCGATCCGCTGAGCGCCCAGTGCCATGCGGATGGCGATCTCCTGGGTACGCAGCGAGACCGAGAAGGCGACGACCGCGTAGATTCCGGTGATGGCGAGCAGGAGAGCACCTAGAGCAAAAGCGGTGACGAGGCCGGTGTTGAAACGGCGCGGTGCTTCCACGTTCGAGATCACGTCGTTCATGGTCTGAACTTGCTGCAAGGCGAGCAGGGGATCGATTTCGGCGACGGTCGAGCGCAGGGTTTGAGTCATCTGCTCCGGAGGCAGGGCCGAGCGGAAGGTGATGTATCCGCCGGCGGAGCCAGCGAGCTTTCCTGCGGATGCAGAGCCATAAAGAATGGCGGGCTGCTGCGCCGGGAAATACCACTGATCGTTGCCGGGCTCATCGCGAGAGCCGACCGTGGTATCGGCCACGATACCAACCACGGTTGCCCACGGAAGTCCCTTGTGCGGGTTGCCGACATGCATGCGTTTGCCGATGGCCCGCTGGCTAGGCCAGCAGTGTTTGGCCATGGACTGATTCACGATCACGACTAGGGACGCGTTGGAGCGGTCGTCCGGGGTGAAGTACCGGCCATCGAGCAGTGGGATGCCCATGGCGCGGAAGTAGTCGCCGTAGGTCATCGAAAACATAGAGAATTGCAGCTTCCAACTGTCTGCGGGGACGCCTTCGATGGTATAGGCAGCTCCGTGGTACAAACCGGATGCAGGGAGAAAGTTGGTGATGCCGACGGCGACGATTCCTGGCTTGCTGGCCAGCCGGTCAACGACGGCACGGTTGAAGGCGTCAGCAGAAGCATCGGTCGGGTACTGGTTGAGGGGCAGTTGATAGCCGGCGACGAGAACGTGGTCGGGCCGGAAGCCGGGGTCGACAGCGCGCATCTTCTGGAAGCTGCGCAGGAACGCGCCGGACACCGTGAGCAACACCAGGGAGACGGCGATCTCCGCGACCACCAGGGCTGAGCGCAACCAGGTATGGCTTGAGGCGCCCGTGCTGGTTGAGACGCCCTCTTTGAGGCTTTCTGTCAGGTTTGTGCGCAAGGCCGCGAAGGCAGGCGCGAGGCTGCACAGGGCGCCGGTGGCGAGAGCGAGAAGCAAGGCGAAGGTGACAATGCTTCCGTCCATGGAGATGGAGTCGACGCGCGGCATGGACTTCGGCAGAAGATGCAGGGCGGTGCGGATCGCGGTTGCGGCGAACGCCAGACCCAGCAGTCCACCGGCGAAGCTGAGCAGCAGACCTTCCAATACAGATTCGCGGAGGATGACGCTGGCGCGCGCGCCGAGGGCCAGGCGGACGGCGTACTCGCGGCGCCGGCGGATGGCGCGGACCAGCAGCAGACCCGCGACATTGACACAGGCAATCAGCAGGACGATGGAGACGGCGAAGAACAGAATGTGCAGCAAGGAGCGGACGTGGGCGACGGCGTTTTCACGGAGTAGCGTCACATCGCCCCGGATGCGAATGGCAGACATGCCGGCGGGGAAATCGCGCATGATCTGCTGAGCGACCCGGTCGGCGTCCTGCGCAGCTTGCGAAAGGGTGACGCCACCCTTGAGCCGGGCGACTATGTGATAGCCCCAAAAGCCAGCGGACCGGTCGGAAAGTTCGTCGGGCGTCAGGCTCATGGGCACCCAGAGCTGCGCCTGTTCGAGGTGACCAGCTAGCAGCGGGAACTCGAAGCTGCGCGGCATGACGCCGATGATCGTATACGATCTGCGGTCGAGGTCGATGGAGCTGCCGAGGACGTGGGGATCGCGGTGATATCGGTTCAGCCAAAGGGCATAGCTGAGCACGGCGAACGGCTGATGGGCATCTTCTTCCTGCGAAGTAAAGACGCGCCCGAGGATGGGTTGAACGCCGAGCGTAGGAAAGACGCCGGCAGTGAGGCGGGCAGCGTAGACTTGCTCCGGGATAGCGCCGCCGGAGAGCTCATAGTTGGCGCTCGCGTAGCCACCGAGAGAGGAAAAGGCACCTGTTGCCTTCGAGTATGTGCCGATCTCGCGGGCGGTGACGGGAGTGTTCGGGCCGGCTCCCAGGTGATCTCCCAACAGAACGAGGCGTTCAGGATTGCTGAATGGGAGCGGCCTAAGGAGGATTCCTTCGACGAGCGAGAAGATCGCGGTGGTGGCGCCGATGCCCAGGGCCAGGGTGAGGACGGCGATAAGGGCGAAGCCGGGTGCTTGGCGCATCTGGCGAAATGCGAAGCGGAAATTCTGTGCGGGCGTGTACACGCCTCCTCCCGAGCTCCCATTGGCTGGTGAGCAACCTGTGTGGTCAGGATTAGACTACATAAGAGCTGGTTTTTTCAATCGGATCATTCGCAAACTCGCATCAAACTGGACATCCACGGAGCGCGTCGATCATTTGTCCAATTCGAACGTCTAAGGTAGGAAGCCTCCAGCGCCCAGAGGCAGGAGAGACATCTAGCCAGCGAGGCGGGTTATGACCAGTGGTTCACCTATGAGAAGGATTGCCTTCAGGCTTGTGCTTCTGATGAGCCTCCTCGCGGTTGCGGACACTGCCTTGGCGCAAGCTCAGACCCAGCCGAGCCCCCAGCCTGCTCAGTATTTCTTCGTATTGCTGAATCGTCCTGCCAACGCTCCACAACTGAGCAAAGAAGCCGGAGAGAAGCTGCAAGAAGAGCACATGGCGAACATCCGGAAGATGGCTGCCGAACACAAACTTGTGATCGCCGGGCCATGCATGGAGGACATCACGCTTCGAGGCATCTTCGTGTTTCAGGCGGACTCGGCGGCGCAGGTACAAGACTGGGCCAAAAGCGATCCGGCGGTCAAGGCAGGCCGTTTGGCTCCGGAGATACACGGGCCGTGGCTGATCGATGCCAACGCGATTCACCCTCCATCCGCTCCTGAGGGCATGGAACAGTACACCCTTGTTCTGATGAAGCGCGCCGACAAATGGAACCCGGACGCGCCCGGGTTTACGGACGTTCTGAAACAGCATCGTGCTTTCGTTGAGCAATTAACGGCGCAGGGACAGATCGCCGTTGCGGGGCCATTCCCGCCGAGCGAGCAAGGCGAGTTGCTGGCAGTCGCTATTTTCCGCATCGGGACAGAGCAGACCTCAGCATTGCTGAAAGATGATCCGGCTGAAAAAGCGGGCCTGCTTAAGCCAGAAATCCATCCTTGGGCTACAGGCAAAGGCGTGCTCGCTCCGGGACAGCCGATGCAATAGCGTGCGCAGGAGGCGCATTCATCCCGCCCGCGCTGAAAAGGTATAATGTTAAAGCACTGATTTTGCTTGAGTACGGAGGAAGTTTTTATGGATCCGCTTGCCAGCGGTTTCTGGGCGCGCCTAAGGGCAAACCGCCCAGCATACACGCTCACGATTTTGGCCACACTAACGGTCGGCATTCTTATCGGGACGGTCATTTCCAAGGGAGTGAAGGGCCAGGAGAAGAAGAGTTCGGATGCCACCCCGCTGAGCGTTCCCTCGCCGCAGCAACTGTCGAACCAGTTCTCGCAAATCTCCAAGCAACTGGAACCGACCGTGGTCAACGTGAACACCGAGTCGACGATCAAGAATCCGCATCGTCGAGGGCGCGGCGGCAATCCCGACCAACCGGATGATCAGGACCCCTTTGGCGATTTCTTTGATAAGTTTTTCGGGGGCCAGCAAGGCAACGGGCCCATTCGCGAGCGTTCTCTGGGCTCTGGGGTGATCGTCGATGCCAAAGGCTACATCGTCACCAACCGTCACGTGGTCGAGAAAGCCGACCGCATCCGCGTGAAGCTCATGGACGATCCGCCGGGAACTTTCCATGACGCCAAAGTGATCGGTTCCGACCAGGAAACCGATCTGGCCGTGATCAAGATCGAGCCGGAAAAGCCTCTGCCCGTCGCCAAGCTGGGTAACTCCGACAGCATGGAAGTAGGAGATTGGGTGCTGGCCGTGGGCAGTCCCTTCGGACTGTCAGAGACCGTGACCGCAGGGATCGTTTCGGCCAAAGGCCGCAACATCGTGCCCAACCGGCAGTTCCAATCATTCATTCAGACGGATGCGGCCATCAATCCCGGCAACTCGGGAGGCCCACTGGTGAACATGGCCGGTGAAGTCATCGGCATCAACACTGCGATTCTCACCGACACGAACGCCTACGCTGGCGTGGGCTTCGCCATGCCTTCCAACACCGTCGTGAGCGTCTATAACCAGCTGATTGCGCCGGAACACCGCGTAGCCCGCGGCTCAATCGGCATCATGTTCAATGCTCAGGAAAATCCGGCGATCTCGCGTGTCTATGGAGCGGGCGCTGGCGGAGTAACTGTGTCCGCGGTAACTGCGGGCAGTCCTGCCGAGCAGGCCGGGCTGAAAGTGGGTGACACGATTGTCTCGGTCGATGGCAAGCCGGTAAAGAATGGCGACGAACTGGTTGCCGATATCGCCAGCCGCAAGCCCGGCACCAAGGTAAACCTGGGCTTCGTTCGCAATGGCAAGAAACAGGAGGCCGCGGTCACCGTCACTGATCGTGCCAAGCTGTTCGCCGCCCGCCTCGGTGAAGACGATGAAAACGGAGAGGCGGAAGCGCCCAAAGAGAGCAAGTTGGGCCTGACGGTTCGCGCCATTACTTCTGAAATGGCCGATCGCCTGGACATTCCTGTTGGCAAGGGCGTAATCGTGCAAGATATCAAGCCCTCGTCTTTCGCCGACGACGTCGGTCTCACGCGTGGAGACGTCATCCTCGAGATCAACAAGCAGGCGGTGAATTCCGAGGATGACTTTAATCGAATCTCGTCAACCCTGAAGAGCGGACAGGATGTGGTATTCCTGGTACGCCAGCGGGGCTCAGGCCGCCAGGACGGTACCATCTTCCTGGCCGGTACACTTCCGTAACCTGGATACAAACCGTCGAGACTGGCACTGAGAACCCCGATCAGGGATCATTACTCAGTGCCCGACTCTGGTTTGCGAGGATCATGTTTGCGTTTATTTGACTTTGGGATAACAAGGTTTTCGGCGCTTGGCTGCGTCGCGTTACTTGCGGCGACTTTGTCGAGCGCGCAAGAGACGGACAGCAAGCCCGCTGCTCAGCCAGCTAGCACGCCTGCCGCATCTTCCGCACAGGCCTCCACGAGTTCTCACGCGAAGAGTTCCAAGTCCACTCACTCGACTACGGGCAAAAGCAAGAAGTCGCGAAAGTCTGCCTCTAAGGGACGCACTCACGGACAACAGAAGATTGACTCGAAGCGTACCCTAGAAATCCAGGAAGCCTTGATCCGCGAGCACTACCTGGACGGAAAACCTACCGGCGTGTGGAATGACGCCACGCAGCAAGCCATGCAGCGTTATCAAGCCGACAATAATTGGCAGTCCAAAACTACTCCTGACGCTCGCGCGCTGATCAAACTAGGATTAGGGCCGGATCACGATCATCTGCTGAATCCCGAAAGCGCCATGACCAGCCAACCTCAGGCGCGTCCTTCAACTCCCGGCACTGCGGCTGAACCCGACAAGCAACAAAGATAGAAGATCAAGAACCTCGCCACGGATCTACGCGGATCAAGAAGAACGAAAGAAAGAAAAAGAGGGTTATCCGCGTTGATTCGTGGAAATCCGTGGCGAAGCAGCTTGACCTAACTCTTCATCACTGGAGAGGGAAAATAAGGCAGCGGTTGTCCACTTACAATCGCTCGCGGATTGCCATCGACCAGCGCGTGCGCGACCTCTTCTCCACAGATTTCCGCGGCTGCGTTGCGAGCCGTGGAAAGCACCGGCGGACGATTCTTGGTGTCGTGCGCATCCGTCGCCAGCACGTGGACGGCTTCCCGTTTCAGCAGCCACTGCGCGGTTTGCCACGCTGCCTCGCCCCAGCGCCCCGTGAACGCCGACCCGGTCACCTGGATCACGCAGCCCAGTTCCACCCACTGCAAAATGCGTTGTGGAGTGCGCTGCATGATGGGATTGCGTTCCGGATGCGTAATGATCGGGGTCAATCCCTTCTCCAGCAGCTTGCTGAAGTGCTCTTCGATCTGAACCGGAACACTGTAATTGCTCAGTTCGACCAACAGGTAGCGCGTGCCTTCTATGGTGTAGCGATTGGGAAACAGCATCACGTCCTGCAGATTTTCGTACGAGAGGTGAAAGTCGCAGCCCAGGCTGAGGCTGGGAGCCTGGCCAATGCGTTGCCGGAGATAGTCGAGCAGTCGCCCCAGGAAGTCGCGGTCGTAACGATAGCGGTCGTTAGCGTGCGGCGTGGCGACGATCTGTTCGATGCCGTCCGCAACCGCCATGCGGCACATCTCCTCCGCCACGTCCCAGGATTTGGGGCCGTCGTCCACCTCGGCGAGGATGTGGCAGTGGATATCGATCACGTTGGACTTCTCTGGCTTTGATGCGATTTAAGCAGATTTTGCGACAAAGACCAAGCTGGTTGCGAGCCGATCAGTTTAAGGCGAGGCGGACACTCAGGCCCATGCGGCGCAGGAGGTCGGCAAAACGCGGGTCCGAGCGCAATGGGTCCATCCGCCGGGTGATGTTTAGAAATGCCATTTGACTTTCCCGCTGGGCATACGCTTTCTCCAGCCACTGGAAAGCGGTGTCGGAGTCGCCGACGCCGGCAAAGACCGTCGCCATATCGAAAGCAGACACGTAGTGGTGTTTGGATGCCTCCTGCAGACGGGCTATCATTTTGCGGGCTGCGGCTTGATCGCCCAAATGTCCGTATGCAGAGCCTAGCGACGCAAACGCAATGGGGTTGTTCTGGGAGAGGTCAACTGCCTTCTGGTACTCGCTGACCGCCTGCAACCAGATTCCCTGGTCTTCGTACGCGGCCCCCAGGGCAATGTGCGCGGGCACGAAGGTGGGGTCCATTTCCAGAGTTCGCCGGTTCAAGTCGATGGCCTGAGCATATTGATGCAGATCGCGATAGCGCCCCGCCAAGGTCGTATTGATCGACAAGGAGAGAGGATCAATCTGCTGCGCTTTTCTCGCCTCTTCCAGCGCCTCCGGAAAACGGCCCATCGCCGCGAGATAGTAGCCGTACCATTGGTGCGCGGTCGCATAGTTCGGGTTCAACTCGATGGCGCGTCGGAACTCCTGTTCGGATCGAGGCCAGTCCCAGTCGTAATAAAACTCTACCAGCCCCAGTTCGGCGTGCCCTTCTGCGATTGTCGGATCTAACTCCAGCCCTTTGCTGGCTGCGGCGTGGGCCTTGGCACTCGCCACGCGAGCAGGTAAGACATCCGAGCCCAGGATGGAGTAGCTGCCCGCCAGGCCGGCATAGGCAGCCGCGAACTTCGGGTCTTGCGAAATTGCTTGCTCAAAATAATCAATACTCTTCTTCAGTCCGTCCTCGGTCCGTTTATTCCAGAAGTAACGTCCCTTAAGATAGTCCTCGTACGCGCCGGGCTTCACCGGATTCAGACTGGTCGTCCGGAGGTCTGGTGGTGGGGAGCCGACTTTCCCCTGGACTTCTTCCGCAATATCACGCGCAGCCGAACTTTGCGGCACCAATACATCCTTAAGTTCGTGATCGTAACTTTTCGCCCACAGATGACGATCACTGGCAGAGTTGATCAACTGCACCCGAATCCGCACCCGGTCTCCGACACGTTGCACGGTCCCTTCAATCAGAGTATCAACGCCAAGTTCACGGCCAATCTCCGGGGCAGTCCTGCTCGCGCGCTTGTAGTGCATGGCCGAGGTCCTCGAAATCACCCGTAGGTTTCCGAACCGGGCGAGATCCGTGGTGAGTTCGTCGGTCATTCACGGACGCATTTTTCGTCGACCGAAATAGAGTGAAGAGCCGATCTCGGGTTCCCGCCACATTGAAAACCACCGCCGCACCAGCCAGGACCACAACCGCTGGTGCGAGAAACAAATGCAGACGTGGCCGTGTTCCCGCAGCGGGGGACACATGGCCTGCCGAGTCCACCGTAGTTGCAGAATCAGGCGCGGCAACAACCCCCGAGACCGTCTCGACCGCAGTTGGCTTCTTTGCTTGCGGTTCCACCGTAGCCTCAACCGGGGCGATGAATCGGTATCCCAGTCGCGGTATGGTCTCGATGTAGCGGGGCTCAGTGGCGGAATCGCAGAGCGCCTGCCGCAGCTTCTTCATTGAAGTGTTGAGCCCGTGCTCGAAGTCGACGAAGGTGTCGGCGGGCCAGAGCTTCTGCCGGATTTCCTCCCGCGTCACCACTTCGCCCGCGCGACTGAGCAGTAGTTCCGGTATCGAGAAGGGCTGGCCGCGAAGCCTAACCATCGTCCCGTTTTTGGACAACTCCTGGGCACACGTCTTCGCCTCAAACGGTCCAAAACGGAAGATCAACCGGGAAGTTCCATTGCCCAGATCCCGCTACGGGCAGGTTTTTAGCCGGGGATTGTACCACTGGCCTAGCCAAAACCCAGCATTAGAAATGTATCTAGATGTAATTTTCAATGACTTAACGGCTCACCTGCGATTCACCTGCAATGCATTGATTGTGCCAACCGGATAGGAGAATGTGTGCAACGCAAAGGGATTAGGCGTTCGGGGGAACGGTAGCCCAAAAAGAATTCTTTGCTTTACTGACCCCTTCTGCCTCGATTCCGCGCTTTGAAAGACTGAGGAGGCTGAGGCTGGATTTCTGCGACAGCGAAAGCTGTGGAATCTGACGTGGCAAGCGGTTCAGTTCTGATCCGACCGGATGAGCGTGTTGCCGTGCGTAGCGACTGAAACGAAATCAGTGCCTGCGACACTATGTACGAGAATGTGGTCGTGAGTAGGTAGATGAAGAAGGAGGGTGCCTGCTCCCATGCGTTCGTTCGCGCAGTTACGCCAAACAGGCGCTCAGCACCAGATAAGCATTTAGTTTTTCGGGAAGACAAACTCTCGGGGGAGAAGGTTTGCCTTCCTGAAGCAATACGGCCCCAGGCACTTCAGTCCTTGGGGCCGTCATTCCGAATCGACGGAAGCGCTGGATCTCTAAGGTTGTGGGGCGGAGTCCGAGCCACCGATCAGGCTCACACCTGACAGTCAATAGTTAGAAGGACCACTAAGCAGTTTTCTGTCCTGGTGTGCGCCGCATCGTCGGCAGTCTTGGCCCCTCGATACTAACGCTAGTAAATCAAAACAAGTCAGCAAAACGGAACGCTAAGGAGAGAAATATGCGATATCGCCATTCGCCAAAACCGGGAACCTGTGTTTGCACTGTGCCGATCCTCGTGCTCATTGTGCTGTTGGCAGTCGCGGGCCGGCCAGCATGGTCTCAAATCTCACACACGAATTCAGCATCGACAACGTTCAAGCCGCATACGCTGCTTGCCGTTACACAGACCTCAGCCACCAACAGCCTTTCCTCTTTCCCGGTCAACACGCCAAAACAAGTAGCGACCGGAGAGGCCAAACTGGTCGGGCCGTATAATCCATCCTCCATGCTCCGCCTAGCCATCTCCATCAAGGCCCCCAAAATGGCGGAGGAGGAGAAATTCCTCAAGGAACTGCAAGACCGCAAGTCGCCCAACTTCCACAAATATCTGACTCCCAAGCAGTGGAACGCCCGCTTCGCGCCCTCCGCCCAGGACGAGCAAGCGGTCGTCGATTGGGTCAACAGTCACGGACTTACCGTGACCGCTCGCTACCCCAACCGTCTGATGGTCGACGCCGAGGGGACCGTCGACGCGATCCAGAGAGCCTTTAACATCAACATCAATCATTACGAAGTGAACGGCGAAGTTGAGTTCTCCAACGACCGCGATCCGGTGATCCCCGGAAATCTCGTGGGCATCGTCCAGTATGTCGACGGTCTGAACAGCATCCTCCGCATGCGTCCGGCGAGTAAAGCCTTGAAAGGTATACGTGGACCCGACTATTCCCCAGGCCCGGTCCGCCAGGAGGGTCCCGGCGCCCACCAGGACGCCGACCCTGCCGCCGTCGAAGCGCTCAAGTCGTCCAAGTCCGGCCGCCAGATTAGACCGCCGGTCACCAACGGCTTTTACGACCCGTCCGACATCTGGTCATCCGATATGTACGACTTCAACGCCCTTCAGGCGCAGGGACATTGCTGCAACCCGACAGGCAATTCTGGCGGCACTCCACCCCAGACGTCGATCGGCCTGGCGACTGACGGTGACTTTCTCGACTCCGACATCGTCGGTTTTCACAATCAATACCCCTACCTCGCCGCTCACTTGTTCCGTCATTTCGTAGATGGCACGCCGTCCTGCTGCGACGATGAAACCACCCTTGACACCGAGTGGTCGACGGCGACATCCAACAGCCGGGGTTCCTACCTGGACACTTCGTCGATTCACGTCTACGAGACGGCGACGGGCTTCGGTACATTCGGCGACATCTTTCAGCAGATGTTGACCGACAACCTTGTACGGGTCGTCAATATCAGCTACGGTCTGGACGAGGACTACCTCAACGGCTTTGGTCTGGTCAGTTCATGGCACGGAATGTTCAACCAGATGATCGGTCAGGGATGGACGATCATGGCGGCGGCCGGCGACAATGGCGTCAACGCCGGATGCGGCAGTTCCATCGGCGTGCTTTATCCCGAATCCGACCCCGACGTCGTTTCGGTCGGCGGCAGTCAACTGGCGCTCAACAGCGACGGGAGCTTCAACTCCGAAGTGACTTGGACAGGCGACACCTTCACCGGCGCCTGCTCCGAAAACGATGGCGGAACCGGTGGCGGATGCAGCAACCTCTTCGCCGCGCCCGGCTACCAGACCCACGCGCCCGCCTGCGGCTCGGGCAGCCGCAGCGTTCCCGACATCGCGCTTCATGCGAGTCCTCATCCGTATTCGAACTTCTACTTTGAAGGTTCATTGGAAGGAGTCGCCGGCACCAGCATTGCCTCTCCCGAGGTGTCCGGTTTCATGGCCCAGGCCAATGCATATTTGCTCGCCATCGGTCTCGGAGGCACCCCGCTCGGCGAGGTCAACTATGCGATCTACTATCAGGGCTTCTACCCGGGCACATACGCTGCATCGCCACACTATCCCTTCTACGACGTGACCTCGGGCTGCAACAGCAACGACGCCAGCATCTTGTACGGGCTCACTCCCTACTGCGCCGGGACGGGCTACGACCTGACCACCGGCTGGGGCTCCTTTAACGCGCTGCAACTCTCCTGGGCGATCAATTCGTACTGGCTGGGGGCCTTCGATCCGCCGACGATCACCTTCAGCGGCCCCAGCCACACCCAGGGCGCCGATAACTGGTACAACACCGACCAGACGGTAAGCTGGACAGTCACCAGCAACGCGGTGACTGGCCTCACTCCGACTGGCGTCGCCGGCTACTCCTCAGGCTGGGACCAATACTTCTTCGATGCCTATTCCGAAGCCACTCCCGGATCCGGAAACCCCTTCTACAGCGGCCCGAACTCGCCCAACGCAACCACCGGCTCTCTCGATCTCGCCTCCGCCGGTCAGGGCTGCCACTTTGCGACCGTCAACGCCTGGGACAACGCTGGCTACACCCCGGGCGACCAATACTACTACTACCTGTGCTACGACACGGTCCCGCCGGTCACCACGGCTACCTTGAACGGCACCTTGAGCGGAGGCATCTACGTGTCTCATGTGAACGTTACGCTCACCGCGACCGACAGTGGCAGCGGCGTAGCCAGCACCGTCTACCAGATCGACGGCGGATCACAGCACACGTACTCCGGACCGTTTACTGTATCGACGACTGGCAATCACGTCGTGACTTTCCACAGCACGGACGTCGCCGGCAACGTGGAACAAACCAAGAAGTCCACCTTCACCATCAAAGCGAAGACCAGTATATCTCTCGTGTCTTCCCTGAACCCGTCGCACAAGGGCCAAGCGGTGACTTTCACCGCGACGATAACTGCTGCCTTCGATGGGCCGGCCAACGGCACGGTTACGTTCAGGAACGGAACCGTCGTCATGGGCACGGCGACGCTCAACACCACAACCCAGAAGGCGAAGTTCACCACCGCGAAGCTCACGGTGGGGAACCATTCGATTACCGCCGACTACAACGGGAATGGACACTTCGTGGGCAGCAAGTCGAAGGTTGTGGTTCAGGTGGTGAAACCGTAACCCCTGCGAGAGCCGGTCAGAATCCCGACTCGTGAAGGACTCGAAATCTTGTCCCCGGTAGGCCCCCCGGCCTGCCGGTTTTTTTGTGTGCCGAGCATGTTCGACAGCTAGCGCCATTTCGCTCTCGTGGATGGTGTTGCCTTTTCCAACCGTAGGCTCGCTCGTAATCGTTTTTCAGGTCAGGAACTCAGTCCGACCCATGCATCTCTTCGGTCGCAACCGCGATCATGATTACTACTTCGGGCGGGGCATTTTTTCTTTTTTGTGCTTGGAAACAGGCGATAGTAGGCGTCAAGTTTGGATCCGGTCCTCCGTTCCTCTTAGTCTCTGGGAGCTGAGAGGTTCTGCGGAGCCGCCTTACGCAAGACCTCATGCCGATGTGGAAGAAGGTCACAATTGTCGTTGTAGCGGGGCGCACCTCTATCTTGGTCTGTGTTGAATTTTTTGCCAAAGCTCGATAACAAATCTCCTTGGCATCCACCTGGTAGATATCTCAGAATTGTGTTCCCCGTGCCGCCTCATCAGCCTGGTGCGCGAACCTGTTGCTTGCAAGGGGGCATCAGTGTCAACGATACCTCCTGCTGATGAACTCTGCAATCGCGGCGTACGCGCTGGACAGTGTCTTCTCATCCGGCAGGAAGACGATGCGAAAGTGCTTGGTCCCGGGCTTTTGTCCGAAGCCGGAACCGTGGACTACCATCACGTGCTTCTGAACAATGAGCTCCTTTACGAACACATCATCGCCTTCGGGAATATCGATTCGGGGATAAGCGTAGAACGCGCCGCGCGGCGAGACACAACTCACGCGCGGGGTCGAGTTGCACCACTGCACGGTCAGATCGCGGCGGCTGCGCAGCTTCTTGCGGACTTCGATCAAATGATCCTGTGGTCCCTCGAGCGCCGGCTTGATCGCGTACTGCTCGGGATGATTGGCGCACAAACGCGCTCGCAGCAGCCGCTGAATGCCCTCATTGTAGTTCTTTACGGTTGCTGCTCCGCCGCTCACGATGCCCCATCCGATGCGCCAGCCGGGGACAAGATAATTCTTGGAAAGTCCGCCAAACGTTACTACCGGTACGTCGGGCGCCACGGCGGCCATTGAAATATGCTCGTCATCATCCAGAATGAGCTTGTCGTAGATCTCATCAGAAAAAATGAGCAGGTTATATTCCCTCGCCAATTCGGCGATCTGCTCCAGCATCGCCCGCGTGCACACCGAACCTGTGGGATTGTTGGGATTGATGAGCACAATGCCGCGCGTGCGCGGCGTGATTTTCTTCCTTATGTCATCGAGTTCAGGCTGCCAACCATCTTCTTCATTCAGGTAATAGGTATTCAGCCGAATGCCAAGCTTGGTTAGCAATGCCGAGTAAAGCGGATAATCCGGGCACGGCGTTAGCAGGTCGTCTCCGGGATTGAGCAACGCGGTCAGGCAGGCGTCGACCGTTTCGCTTACTCCGTTGGTCACGAAAACGTCATGCACCGAAGTGATTCCCTTGCGCGCAGCCTCGCCACGAATCGCATCCAGCGCCGGCTTGATTCCCGGCGACGGCGCGTAGCCGTTCTTGTTATCGCGCATCGCCTGGTACACCGCCTCGATCAGATGAGGTGGAGTCCGGAAGTCGAAGACATTGGGATCGCCGATGTTCAGCGGTATAACCTTGTGGCCCTGCGCCGTGATCTCATTGGCGACGGAGACCAGATCACGGATGGCGTAACGAACATTTTCGAGACGAGAGGCGGCGGCGATTTCGCGGGTTTGAGCGACGGGCATGAATGGCTCCAGCCCGGGACGGTCCCGGGGCAACACCAAAAGCTTATCGCAGAGATCGCAAAGAAAACCCGCAGAGAATCCACCGCCGGTCTCTGCATCCACCGCGGCCGTTCTCAGCGAGCTCTGCGATTTAAGTCTTTAGTCCGCTCGATCAATCTGCGCCCTTTGCAGACGATCGGAATAATCGACATAAATCGACTTCCACTCGCTGAAGAAGTCGATTGCGCCCAGACCACCCTCGCGATGACCGTTGCCGGTGGCCTTCACTCCGCCGAAAGGCAGATGCACTTCGGCGCCGATCGTTGGCGCGTTGATGTAGGTAATTCCGGCATCAAGGTCGCGCATGGCCGTAAAGGCTCGGTTCACGTCCTTGGTGTAGAGTGCGGAAGACAATCCATATTCGATGCCGTTCGCGATTTCGATGCCATCTTCGAGGTCGTCGCACGGAATGATCGAGACCACCGGCCCGAAGATTTCCTCCTGCGCGATGCGCATCTTGGGATCGACGTCGACGAACACAGTCGGCTCCATGAAATAGCCATTCTGATATTCGCCTTTGTCGAGGCGGTTGCCACCGCTCTTCAGGCGAGCGCCTTCAGCTCTGCCGATGTCCACATAGCTGAGGTCGGTCTTGAGTTGATTCTCGTTGATCGCCGGACCCATCTCGACGGTTTCATCCAGACCATTGCCGACCTTCAGCCCTTTCGCACGCCCCACATAGCGCTCGATGAAATCGCCGTAAATGCCCTTCTGCACAATGATCCGGCTGGTTGCGGTGCAGCGTTGGCCAGTGGTTCCGAAGCCGCCCCAGAGACCGCCTTCAATGGCGAGATCGAGGTTGGCGTCGTCGAGCACGATCATGGGATTCTTGCCGCCGAGTTCGAGCGAACAATGCTTAAAGCTTTTGGCCGCAGTCGTGCCCACGATGCGTCCCACCGCGCTCGAACCCGTCAAAGAAATCGCGCGCACGTCAGCGTGCTCAGTAAGTGGCATGCCGACCTCGGAGCCGAAGCCGGTCACGATATTCACCACGCCGCGAGGCAGCCCAGCGTCATAAAGCACACGTACCAAATTGAAAGTTGAAAGCGGGGTATCCTGCGCGGGCTTGATCACGCAGGTGTTGCCGCACACCAGCGCTGGCAAAAGCTTCCACGACGGAATCGCCATCGGGAAGTTCCACGGAGTAATCATTCCACAGATGCCGATGGGTTGGCGCACCGCCATGGCGAACTTATTCGGCAACTCCGAAGGAGTGGTCGGTCCGAACATGCGGCGGCCTTCGCCGGCCATGTAATAAGCAGTGTCGACAGCCTCTTGCACATCGCCGCGGGTTTCTTTCAGGATCTTGCCCATTTCGCGAGTCATGTCGCGGGCGTAATCTTCCTTGCGCTCCATCAGCATCTCGGCGGCGCGGTAGATGATTTCAGCGCGACGCGGAGCGGGAATCAGACGCCACTTGGCGAAGGCCTGCTTCGCGGCCCCGACGGCAGCATCAACGTCCGCTTTGCCCGACCTTTGGAAGATGCCAATCACATCGCGAGTGTCAGCGGGATTGCAATTTTCAAAAGTCTGTCCGGTCGACGCTTCGACCCATTCGCCATCGATAAAGTTCTTGTACACCTTGGTCCGGGTAGCCGTGCCCATGATGGTCGGCCCGGTTAAGAGATCGGTTGCCATAAAGCCTCCTGGGAATACTAAAAAGGGTGCTAGGGAAGAATTAACTATCTCTATGCTACAGGCCGGGGTCATGGGCGGCAAGCTGAGGCCAGACTCAGGTGGGGACAGCCGCCCCCCGGCTGTCCGGCGGAGCAAAACTCCGCAGTTGGGACGTTCCCATTGAATGATGTCGTACACGTGCGTTTTCGTGCTGCTAGCAACTGGCGAGCTTCGCTCGCCCGGACAGCCGGGGGCGGCTGTCCCCACGTGAGTTATTTCGACGCTACCGGTGGCGCTGGGTAGTCCGGAAGTTTCTCTTTGTTGGCATTGGCGCGCTTTACCTCCAGTTCATCGAAGAGGATGGACGGGTTGATGACGCTGTGCGGGATGTTCAGCGGGTGGTTCTCGACGTTCACGTCATTCCCAACAGCGATTAAGTCGTTTCGCAATGTGCGTGTGTCCAGGTCGCCGAAAATCGCTCCGCGCACCAGTTCCTCGTGGCCATCTTTTGCCCAGACTTTATACAGCAAGCGGGGAACGCGTTGTGGGCCGAGGGTCTCAACGTAGTATCCATAGGGAAGTTCGCGCTGTTGGCAGATTTCGATGAGTTTCTTCTTCAACTCCTCGGGTGAAGAAGTCTCGGAGGAGCGCACAATCATGTTCCCGAGACTCGGGCCGGGGTAATTCTGCGGCAGGCGGGCGCGGCCGTGGCCGTTGGACGCGGGGAAATCTCGAATCGGCTCTCTCCCCATCAAATAGTTCATCAGCTTGCCGTTCTCGATGACGGAGACGGACACCGCCTTCACCCCTTCGTCGTCGACGTCATACTTGCCCATGAGGCTTCGCCCATTCATCGAGGCGAGCGTGGGATCGTCCACCACCGAGAGAAAATCGGGGAGGACGCGGGACTTGTAGCTGGTGGCGAAGGCTCCCTTGGTGCGGGCGGGCTGGCCCAGTTCGGGTTTGAGGCCGAGAACGTTTTCGCCCACCAGATCGGAAAAGACTGTCGAGGCCGCGTCGGCGGAGAACAGCACGGGGCCGCGGTATTCTTCGTCGGCGATGGGGGCATCGCGCAGCTCCTTCAAGGTCGCGAGCAGTTTGGTGGCATCGGCCAGCAGCTTTTCTTCTGATGGGAGTTCCTTGATATCAGTGACCGCATATCCATGCGAGCGGTCCAGCCGCATGCCATCTGAGGCCTGGGTAGTCCCAGCGATTCGCAAATCGTAGACGTTTTGGCCAGTGCGAACCACCGCACCTTCTGAACTGACAAAATAGCGAGTGACGGCGGCGAAATTCAGGGCCGAGTCGAAGGACTCGATGTGGTCATCGGTTTTGTACAGGGCGGATGCATCCTGCAGCATCTTGAGCCAGGGCTGAGAATCGAAATCCAGCTTGGCCGAGGGGCCGATCGAAACTACTGGTTCGGCATGGGCAAAATCATCTACCGGTTGATCGACGGCAAACTGCTTCAGCCTTGCTTGCTTTGCAGTCAGAGCCTCGGTTGCCGCCTTGTAGGCACTGTCGGTCGCGAGCCAGACCTCGTGGCGCAGGGCGACGATATCGTTATCCAGAGGCATAAAGTCCAGCCCACCCTGGCCCTGGCCGAAAAAACTGTCCTGCTTGTAGTCACCAACGCGGACGACGACACGAAGGAATCGAAAACGCACGCGGACATCCGTGCGCAAGGCTCCAAACGCCGCCTCGGCCGCGTGCGTTTCCATGTCTGTGACGTGATAGTCGATGTAGTAAGGCGCAGCCATTCCTTCCAGCTTGAGGGCGGACTTGGAGCGCTCGAGTTCGGCTCGCATGGCTTGCAGGACTGGATCGTCGTCGGCGGATGTTTGCGTGTCTTTCGCTTGCGCGCAGGTTGCAGGCACAAACAGGCTGATTAGGAATACTAGAAATATTGCGAAGGCTTGCTTCTTCGCGGACAGGCGGGGACGCCCGTCGCTCCATTGAATTGGACTCACGGACGGCCTCCGGCTTTCGTCTCCGTGGCATCGAAGCCTGGGGGCGGAAGAATCGGTGGGCGGTTCAGGGAGTGGGCTCGCTTCTGCACTTCGATCTCGGAGAAAAGCATGGCTGGTGCCGCAGCCGACACGGGTACACTGCCCGACTCCGCGCCGCACATGCCATTGAAGACTTCAATTTTCTCTCCCGTGAGCAGAATGCGGTTCATGGCCGCCAGAGGAGTTCCCACAATATCCACGCCGCGTACCAGTTCATCGGGGCGGCCGTCTGGATAGACGCGCCACACCAAAACCGGCAGGACTTGAAAGGCTTGCGGCATCGTCCGTTGGGTTAATGTGAAGCCTCCCTGGATGTCTTCGAAGTACAGTCCGTAGGGTTTTCCTTGCTTCTTGATTTCGTCGATCAGCTTTTGCCGCAGTTCTGAATCCTTGGTCGTGCGCGATGAGGTGACAATCAGATTGCCCTGGCGTCCGGTGACCATCAAGCCTGCATGCGCGCGTCCGTGGCCGTTCGACTTGTCAAAATCCTTGATGGGCATGCGCGACATCAGGAAGCTCTTCAGGATCCCGTTCTTGATGACTTCAACTCGGACAGCGGGCATGCCCTCTTCGTCGTACTCATACCAACCGCCCAGGTCCATGCCGTTCAGCGTGCGAGCGGTGGGATCATCGGTTACGCTGAGAAACTCCGGCAGAACCGGCTGATTGACCTTCTTGGTGAACGTCTGTCCCTCGTGCTCGCCGCGCTGGCGATGGCCCTCCAGCCGATGTCCGAGAACCTCGTGGAAAAACACCGCTGCAGCACGCCCCGAGAGTAACGCTGGCCCATCGAATGGTTCGGCGACGGGCGCCGCCCGGAGAGCTTTCAAGTCGGAGGCCATTTTCTCCATGCGTGCGGTAATTTCCGCTTCGGCGGGCAAGTGTGACAGATTCTCCGCTTGGAACGTTTCGACTCGCATCAATTCCATGCCATCGTCGGCGCGGGTTTCCGCCTCAATCGCGAGCCGGACCCAGTCACCGGTGCTGACGACATGACTGCCCTCGGTAGAAACGAAGCGAGACCGCATCCTCTGTGCCGAGAGCACCACATTCGACGAATAAATGTAGGGATATTTACGGAAATATGCGGAGTAACGCCGAGCTATCTCTTCCAAAATCTGGTGATCCGGCGCCGAGGAAAGATCCTGGTAGTCCGCGTGGCTTTGCGAAGCCTCCTGGGAAAAGTCCGGCGAAGTGTCCTCTTCCTGAGCGTGAACCTGGGTCGTGGTCTTGACGTTCAAGTAGGCCTGCGACGCTTTGCGATATTCACCGTAGGTGAGTTGCCAAAGAACATGCTCGATGGCGTTACTGTCGTCATTGAGAGGGAGTGATCCGGAGGTCAGAGCGGAGCCGCGATTCTCTTCGTGAGTATTGTCCAGCGCGGCAGTTCCTACGCGCACGATCACGTCGGCCGATCGCCTGCGGGCGCGGATGGAATTGATCAGGCTGCCCTGGCTTCCGACGACCATCGCCGAATCTTGATCGTAGACGGAATAGCTGATGAAGTAAGGAGCAGGATCGAGTTTCCCCAAATCACTTTGGGCTCGGTGCAGTTCCCGCTGCATAGCGGCGATCAGGATATCGTTCTTTCCCGCGTCACCCGCGGCAGCCCCGTTTAGAGAAGGTTTCAGAAAAATCGCTAAGACACAAACCAACGCGCTGTTTCCAAAGAGCTTCTTCATCTTGAGGTGAGACTGATCGAATCACGGACGCATTTGAGTCACAACTGCTCGGGCGATAACGCCCGCCTCTATAGCGACGCGCCCTGCAAGATGGTATCACCTCGCTCGCGGTGACCTTGATGGCCTACTCAACCTCGAAGTCGACACTGCGTGGCTTGGCGGTATTGTTAACGGAGTCCACCGCCCGCAACTCGGCTCGATAGGAGCCCGGGGCAAGCGAAGCTACTGGCAGCTTCAGCCCCATGGGAACGACGGCGCTCCCGGGTTGGGTGGTTGCCCGGGATGCGACGTCCACTTTTTTCTCTCCTGTCTTGCGATCGACGACGACCAACTCAACTCCAACCTGTGGAGGATTCGGTCCGGTCAGGAGCGGTGCATAGATTTCCACGTAGACAGCCGCATTGTCCGTTTTCTTGAACCGATTGCAGTCGGAGGGAACGACCTGAATCCCTTGCACCACCAGCGGTGTCCGGTCGGCGAGCAACTCCGAGTCGAGGCCGGTCGACAGATCGGACACCCGTTGCACCGCGTTGCTCAACGCCACCCCGCTCATACTGAACTGCTTGCCATCGTAGGGATCGATGACCAGGGGCAATTGCAGCTTGCCAAAACTTTCATTTCCCGAGCTGAAGACTACTTTGAGATTGTACTGGCCGGAGGCAACATCAAACTGGTTCTCATAATGGAAGGGCTGCTTCTGGAACTCTTCCACCTCCTTCTTACCGTCAAAATCGAGGTCGACGGTGTCGCTGAACCGGGCTGCAATCGTGCCGTCGGGCTTGTAGGCGATGCCGAGCACGTTGACCGACGAATGCTGCTTGCCCTTTACCTTTTCAAACTTCAGCGCGTTGGACGGGATGCCAATGGCCAGGTTCACTCGGGCCGTGTTCGGTGAAGTGTAGAAGAACGGAGCTTGCATGGTGCCGGTGACATTTCCGGCCATCTCACCGGTTACGCGCGTTTCCATCGCTTTTTCGACCGGGTTTCCTGCAAGCAGGTCCTTGGGCCTCTCGTTGCAGTATCCACTGCGGGCGCGGACGATGGTTCCACCGCGGTCAACCTTCACGCGCAGCGTGTGACAGGTACCCTCAGGCGACTGCGGAGGCGTATAGCTGAGCACGTAGTATTGCGATTGGTCGTTCGCGATCCTTTGCAGGCCGCCAACCAGATCATTGGAATTGACGATGACAAACCCGCCCGTGCCCTCGGCCAGTTGATAGAGAATCTGCTGCTTGTCCGAAACGTTCTGAATTTCAGGAACGATCAGCCGGGGTTGAGGATACTGAGGTGTTACGTACGTTTGGCCTGGGCTCATCGTACTCGTTGCGCCTCCTCCGCCCGTACGAGCGCCCCCGCCACCACCCGTGCCGCCCCCGGTCCCGCCGGTGTGGACGCCACCCCCGCCACCACCCGTGCCACCACCGCCACCGGTCCCACCGCCGTGGCCGCCGCCCCCACCGCCGCCCCCGCCTCCAGTACCGCCGCGCTGTCCGGGATCGAAATAAGCCAGCTTGAAGGAATAGAGCGCGGTCGGATTTCCTGTATACGTAAGAGTCGCGGACTGCAATTGGCCGGACCCGGGAGGCGATGGAGATCGCAAGAGCGAGTGAGGCCCCGCGACCGTGCTGGCGACGAGGCCACGGACGTCCACAGGATAGACGGCGACATTGTAACGATTGCAGGTCGAAATGACTGCGGTCAGCTCCGACTGAAGTTCCGGCGTAATGGAAAAGCCAGAGGTCAACAGCACCAGGGTCTTACGGCCAGGCACTGTGCCAAGGCTTTTTGCCAGGCTTCGCAGAGCCAGCATTATGCTGCGTGCCCCAAAGTCAGCTTCTGCGTTGCCCAAAGAAGGCATGCCAAGAGGAGCGGCGCCCATGGGAGACGTGGCCAGAGGCGCGCCAAGCGACGCAACCTCGACCGGAGGGGCGTTTGGCGAAACTGCCGACGTTTTCAGCCCGGCGACGACCTGCTTCAAACGAGCCGCATCCGCGGTAAAGTTCTGAGCAATTCGCACTGTCCCGCCGAAATCAACCACCGCGATTAAACGGTTGGGAGCAGCATTGGCATCGATAAACTTACCCGCCGCTTCCCGCGCTCTCATCTGGTCACCCATGTCCATCGTCGAGTTGTCAAACAAGAGGACCAAATACTGCTGCTGCTCTTTCCCCGACGCAGTGCCTTCTTGAAAGGAAAAACTCTTGATCGGTTGTTCCTTGTTGTCTTCCCAGACTTTAAAATCCTTGACGGTGAGATCGCGGACGTAGTTCCCCTTCTTGTCGGTCACTACCGTGTCCACCGGCACTTCCCGCGTCTCCACGTGGATGGTGGTTGTGTCTCCGGTGGAGGCAGCGGGAGCCGGCTGCTGAGCCTGCATCAAACGCGAAGAAAGAGCCACTTGGCAAATTGCCATGCAGACCGTTCCGATCAAGAGAATCACTCGCCGAGATTGCATATAAACCTCCCTGACGCGCTTGCGCGCTTGCCGCTCTTACTCTACTTCGAAATAAGCCATGCGCGGATTAGTGTGGTTTCCAACAGAGTCCTCCGCAATGAGCTCGACGCGATAAGACCCAGGGCCGAGCGCATCCACCGGTACCTTGAGTCCCACCCGAACGATGCGACTCCCCGCCTGATTCGTAGGTGTGGTCTTGAAATCCACCCTCTTCTGGCCGCTCTTGCGATCCCAGATGGCAAGAGCAACCCCAACTTTAGGAGGGTTGGGGCTGTCGAGCAGCGGCGCATAAACTTCCGCGTAGAGAGCCGCACTGTCCGTCTTCTGGAAACGATTGGAGGCGGAAGGCGTGATCCGCATGTCACGCACGACCAACGGCGTCCGATCCGCGAGCAATTCTGAGTCGAGAGCTGTGGACAGAGTCGAAATCGGCACTATCTCATTGCTCAGCGCCATGGAACTCATGCTGAACTGTTTGCCATCATAGGCGTCGACGAAGAGAGGCAATTGCAACTTGCCAAAACTTTCATTTCCCGAGCTGAACACTATCTTGAGAACGTACTGGCCAGACGTGACGGCAAACTGGTTCTCATAGTGCACGGGTCGCTTCTCGAACTCTTCCAATTCCTTCTTGTCTTCAAGATCGAAATTTACCGTGTCGCTGAACCGCGCTGCGATCGTACCATCCGGCTTGTAGGCGATTCCGAGTACGTTGAGCGCCGCGTGCTGCTTGCCCTTGACCTTCTCGAACTTCAACGCGGTTGACGGAAGGTCCATCGTCAGATTCACCCGCGCCGTATTTGGCGATGTATAAAAGAAGGGGGCTTGTATATCGGCCCTAACGTTTCCGGTCATCTCGCCGCTTACGCGAGTTTCCAAATTTTTCTCGAGGGGATTCCCTGCCAGCAAGTCGAGCGGCCTCACGTTGCAATATCCACTGCGGGCGCGGACCACGGTTCCGGCGTGATCGACCTTCACGCGCAGCGTGTGACAACTACCCTCGGTTGATTCGGGGGGCGCATAGCCGAGAACGTAATATTGCGATTGATCCCTGGCAATCTTCTCCAGACCGCCCGCCAGATCATTGGAATTGACAATGACGAACCCACCTGTTCCTTCAGCCAGTTGATAGAGGATTTGCTGGTTGAGCGAAACGTCAGGAATTGGGGGGACGATTTGCCGGGGTTGATTGTACGGATTGACTCCGTACATTTGGCTAGGGCTCGTCCCACTTGATCCCCGACCACCACGAGTTCCCCCGCCAGTTCCACCCGTGCGACCACCACCTCCACCGTTTCCCCCACCGCCGCCATGGCCTCCGCCACCTCCGTGCTGGGCGGGAACAAAGTAGGCGAGCTTAATGGAATACCGCACACTCCGTGTTCCGGTGCAGGAGAGAGTGGCGGACTTCAATTGGCCAGACTTAGTTTGCCCCGTCCTAAATTGTCCCGCCCCCGGACGCGAAGGCGAGCGCATAAGTGCGCCTTGAGTAATGTCACGAATACCAGCCACCAAACCGCGCACATCAAGAGGATAGACGGCGACGTTGTGCCGGTTGCACACCGAAATCACTGAGGTCAACTCCGACTGACGCTCCGGCGTTGCGGGAAAGCCGGAGGTTAACAGCACCAGTGTCTTACGGCCAGGTACGGGGCCAAGGCCTTTGGCCACGTCTTGCAGAGCGATCATTAAGGTGTGCGCCCCAAAGTCGGCTTCCGGATCCCCAAAGAAAGAAGGTGTACCGATCGGCGTCATCGGCGAAGTCAGAGATGCGACTTCCACCGGCGGCGCAGAATTAGGCGCTACCGACGACGATTTCAGTGCGGCTACAGCCTGTTTCAGACGAGCGGCATCGGCGGTAAAATTCTGCGCAATATGCACCGAGCCAACGAAGTCAACCACCGCGATCAAATGGTTGGGAGCGCTGTTTGCGTCAATGAACTTAGCCGCCTCCTGCCGGGCTCTCATCTGGTCCTGGATGTCCATTGTCGAGTTGTCAAAGAAAAGGACCACGTACCGGGTCGGGGCCTTGCCTGGCGACGCGGCGTCGTCCTCGAGGGAAAAACTCTTGATCGGTTGTTCCTTATTATCTTCGAAGACCTTAAAGTTCTTGGCGGTGAGATCGCGGATGTATTTGCCACTCTTGTCGGTCACCACCGTGTCCACCAGCACCAACCGTGTCTCGGTGTGGATGGTCGATGTGCCAGAGGCGCTCGTCTCCATCGCCGCCTGCTGAGCCTGTGCCAAATGCGAAAAGAGAACGACAATGGCGATGCGGATCGTTCCGGTCAAAAGAGTCACCCGGTGAGATTGCATATGCATTGCTCCCTTGGATGCGAAATCGTCTTTCCAAAATGCATTCACGGAATTTCGATAGCGCCGTTTTCCGCCGACATCAACTGTCCCTCCGTATCTCTTACCACCAAGCGGACCAGGTAGCTGCCGGGCTTAACATCGAAACTTGTCTTCAAAGTGATTCCCGATGCCAGCTTGATCAACGTTTCGTCCTTCCAGCGCATCGTGACGTTTTTTTGCATTCCCTGAATAAAGACCCCGTTCCGATTGAAGAGCGCAGAAACCACGGCCAGTTCATTTGTGTTTCGGCCATCTATTTTCCGATAGTGAATGTTCTTTACATCCACGTGAGCCAGGACCGAGAGCTTGGCCTCGGCATCACTGGACTTAAAAAACTGGGTATGCAGCTCCACCGGAAGATCGTGCATTTCTTCCTGAGAGAAGATGGCGTCCTGGATCTCCTGCTTCGCTTCTTCCGCCGGGTCTGCGGCATGTTTTGGAGCGTAATAGCCGCGGCGGGTTTGCAGCGTCAGCTTGGCTGGGTTCTTCAGCGAGACTTTCAATTTATGATAGCTGCCGTCCAGTTTTATATTCTGGGGCGAGAAACCCAACGTGTAGAAATATTCAGGCGTGGCCGACACCTGTTTGAATCCCGCATCGAGATCATTGTTGTTATGAAAGAAAGCCCCGCCAGTCGCGTTTGCCAGGTCCGACAAAATGTCGTCTTCAGCCAAAGCGCTTTCCGTTTCGTACTGAAGTTCCATGGCCGCCGCGAATGGACTTAGGGGGCGTGATTCCCTGCTGATATCGCCCCCCGGAAGGACAACGTAAAGGCCACGCGCATCCAGAGTGCTAATCATCACGTCGGAGTGCAATGCCCGTTCAACCACATCCATGTAGTCCTGCAACATATCCGTCTCGGGAGTAAGAAATCCTGGCGACACAACCACCACGCTGCGCTGACCCGGCATCAGGGAAATCCTTCGGACCACATCCTTCAGCACCGACAGAGCGATACGGCTTTCCTGGCTTCCTATCCCGAGCACCTGCTGAGCCACTGCACGCACTTCCATGGCTGCGGTTTGTAACGCTGCCTGCTGGTTCCCGTTTGGCGACGACGGAAGGGGCGAACATCCGAGTGCATCCTGAATGGCTGCCTGTTCTGCCTGGATATCATTCTTGTTCTGGATCAGGTCCGCCATGTAGTAACTGATGTCCGGACAATCAGCCATCCCCGTTCCAGCAATGGGGCGCGGCTGAAGCCGAAGCAGGGTGTCATGCAATTTCGCCCGATCATCCGTGAAGTCGAGCGTGGTTTGCCCCGAAGTTGAGAAAATTGCGGCACGATCGGTGGGCAGCAAAGTTGCGATATGGCGCTCAGCGGCCGTTCGCGACCGCACCAAATCGCCAAACTTTATATGGAGGTCGTCAAAAACGAAGGCGATATAGCGTTCGGGCACTGAGGGTAGCTTTTCGCCGGCTTTCTCATCCGAAGTCGTTTGTTCCCTGGCAACCTGGGTTCCCGGTTGTTCCACCGAAAAATGGGAGATGACCTGCGGCTTGCCACTGTCAAAAAGCGCGAAGTCTTCTTTATGGAGATTCCCTACAGCGTGGCCTTGAGCGTCACGCACGACAACGCGTACCGTCACCAGTTTGACGTTGACCTTGAATGTGGTTGCTTCTTCGTGCGAGGCAATTTCTGCCGCGGTCTGATCAGGATGCGACTGAGTGTCAGGTGTAGCCTGCGGTTGTGCGGGTTGCGTAGCTTCCGATTGCGCCCCCGCTGCGGAGAGAAGCGAAAGCAACAGCGCGCCGATACCGAGAGTCGAGCCAAGCGCGGAGAAGAATCGTTTCCATCCGCAGAGGCGATGGTTCGTTCGCGACCGGCCAGACTTTGAGACGCTCGTCATGGAACTGCAGAAAACCACGCGGGAAAAGCCACGCATACGCCTCAAAACCTCGCGCCGACGGGTCGTTCCGCCGGTCGGGCAGGTGAATGTTAGTCCATTCCCGCGAAAAGTGCCAGAGCCAGTTCACAGGCAGTTCTGGCTCAGTTGGGCGCATCAAACACGACAGAGGCCTCCATTAGGGGGCCGTGAAACTCAAGGTGTTATACTGCCGCTCCGAGCCTATATCAATGCGGCGTAAAAGGAGCCACCAAAAATCGGAATGAGCCACACAAAGGTTAAGTGTTTTGCCAGAAGCATTGCCGGCTTCCTTTTTCTCTTCCTTGTCGCGGCCACAGCAACAGCACAAGACGTCCCTCCCAACCTTTTGCAAGCCATGCAGTGGCGCCTGATCGGTCCGCATCGCGGAGGCCGGATCACTTCGGTCTCCGGAGTGCCCAGCCAGCCCGCAATCTACTACATCGGTACTCCCGGCGGCGGCGTCTGGAAAACTGAGAACGGAGGGCAGGTCTGGAAGCCGATATTCGATCAGGAGCGCGTCGCTTCGATTGGAGCGCTAGTAGTCGCTCCATCGGATCCCAAAGTCGTCTACGTGGGAACCGGCGAGCAGACTCAGGGCAACGGCGTGTACAAGTCGATCGATGCAGGCCTGACCTGGACGAATATTGGTTTACGCGAGACCCACGTCATCACCGGCATCGTGGTGGATCCGCGAAACGCCGACATTGTTCTCGTGGCCGCCGCCGGAGATCATTGGTCCGGCGCCGAGCGCGGAATCTACAAGACCACCGACGGCGGCAAAAACTGGCAGAAAGTTCTTTATCAGGATGCGGAAACGGGCGTCGCCGACGTCGAAGCCGATCCCGATAATCCCAGCGTCGTGTACACCGCGGTGTGGACTCGTCCCGACGACCCGTTCAGCACGGATGAGCCAGAGAAGAAGAAAAAGCAGGACGGCGCGATCTACAAATCCACTGACGAGGGTTCCACCTGGAATCCCGTCGAGGGCAAAGCCCTCCCGGCCGATCCTATGGGACGCGTCGGCGTAGCCATCGCCCCGGGCACTCATGGCATGCGTGTTTACGCCATCTGCGCCCAGGGGCTATTCCGGTCAGAAGATGGCGGCGCAACCTGGCAACGCAGTACCACCGACTCTCGCATTCTGGGGAACGGATACTTCAGCCGAGTCTTCATTGATCCGAAGAATGCGGACTTCGTCTATGTCGCGCAAACTTCCATGTACCGCTCGACCGACGGAGGCCGCACCTTTGCCGCTTGGGCGGGCGCGCCCAGCGGTGACGATTTTCACGTCCTCTGGATCAACCCCGCGAACACGCAGAACATGATTCTTGGAGTTGACCAGGGTGCGATCGTCAGCGTGGATGGCGGCAATAGCTGGAGCTCCTGGTACAACCAGGCGACCGGCCAGTTCTATCACGTCAGCACCGACCAGCACTTCCCCTATTACGTGTACGCGGCGCAGCAGGATAGCGGAACCGTCGCGGTCCCCAGCCGCAGCGATTACGGCGAGATCACCTATCGTGATTGGGCGCCGACCGGAGGGTTTGAGTTCTGCTACATCGCGCCCGATCCACTGAATCCGAACTACGTCTACGCTGGAGGCTGGTACGGAACTGTGCTCCGCTACGACAAGACCACGGGGCAGATTGTGCATCTTCTGGCGCGGAGTTCGAGATACCGGACCGCTCAGATGGCTCCGTTTGCGTTTTTGCCTCAGGATCCGCACACGCTCTATGCCGCAGCTCAGTACGTTTTGAAGAGCAACGACGGCGGATTCAGTTGGCAGGAAGTCAGCCCCGATCTTACCCAAAAAGCGGAAGGCGAAAAGAAGAAGCCCGATCCGCGGAGGGCTGTAATTTACACCATTGCGCTCTCACCGGTGCAAGCCGGCGTGATCTGGGCGGGCACTGGCAATGGCCTTATTCACGTGACGAAGGATGGCAAGACCTGGCAGAACGTGACCATTCCTGGATTGCATGAGCGCAGCAGCGTGACATTGATAGAAGCATCCCACCACGATGCAGCCGCCGCGTACGCCGTGGTTAATGGATTTCGGGGCCTGCGTCCGCTGATCTATCGCACACGAGATTACGGACAAAGCTGGCAGCTGATCAACAACGGCTTGCCCGAGACCGGAAATGCGCGAGTGGTTCGCGAAGATCCAGCGCGCAAGGGATTGCTCTACGCTGGCACATGGAACGGCATTTATTTTTCCTGGGATGACGGCGATCATTGGCAGACTCTGCAACTGAATTTGCCGACAGCCACGGTGACCGATCTGGATGTTCACAGCGACGATCTGGTGGCATCGACCTATGGGCGCTCGCTGTGGATTCTCGATGACATCACGCCGCTGCGCCAGCTTGACGCGAAGTGGCCGCAGTCGGATGCGTACCTGCTTCGCCCGCGCAACACCGTGCGCGTGCGCTGGGACATGAATCAGGACACTCCGCTGCCGCCGGAAACTCCCGCCGGAAACAATCCACCCGACGGCGCAACCATTTACTACTTCCTGAAATCCGCACCTGCGGGCGACATCAAGCTATCGATCTACGACGCGCAAAACCGTCTGGTGCGGGAATACACCGACGTGGTTCCCACATTCGACAAGACGCCGGCCAACGTTCCCGAGTACTGGTTCGCGCCCTCGACGGCACTGTCAAGAAAAGCCGGGCTCAACCGCTTCACCTGGGATCTTCGCTATCCCGCGCTGAAGGCAATGCGCTACAGCTACTATGGCAATACTCTCGACTACATCGAGTACACGCTGGCCGATCACGCAATCCCGGATGAATTTCCCCGCGAGCTGCTGCAAGGTCCGTTCGTGGTGCCGGGGCAATATTCGGTGGTCTTGACGGCAAACGGCCAAACCTATCGTCAGCCGCTGACCGTGACCCTTGACCCGCGAGTGCAAGCGCCACAATCCGATTTGGTAAAGCAACTCGACGCCGAGACCAGCATCGCGGATCAGATGGCGGCCAGTTATAACGGAGATGCGCAGGTGCAAGCGCTGCGCGAGGCGATTGCCGACCGCCTGAAATCTCTGGCCGCCGATGCAACGAAAAAAGACGCGGTCGACGCGCTGAAAGCCCTGGATGACCAGGCCAAAGACGTCAGCGACGGTAAAGCTGAAGAGCTCGGCCTCGGTCCGCTCAATCGCGAACTGGGGCGCCTGGCCTTCATGATCGAGAGCGGGGACGCGCGTCCCGCAGCTCTGCTCGAAGCCGGTGTCGAACAATACTGCCAGGAACTGGGCAAGCGCCTGATCCAGTGGCGCGATCTCAATCAGCAGAAGATTCAGCCAGTGAACGACGTTTTGCAGAAGTACAACTTGGCACCACCGGCGCTCGCGGCCAATATTCCCACCGCTCCGAGGTGCGAAAAATAGCGTTCCGAAATGGGATTAAGAAGGGCACCCATCCCCTGATCTTTTGGAATCATGGGGTTACGGCTGGACTATCACCAAACTCTTTGAGGAATAATGACTTATACGTAAAATATTCCGGAATAAGGAGTTAGCTGACCGCCTCTCTGAAGCGGATTTATATTACCGATTGTCAAAGAGTTAATTTTTGTTCGTATATAGTATCTTATTGAGAATACTAGGTGAGGCTTGGAGCCCGGTCTTTGCTACCGTCCTATCCCGAAATAAACAGCGTTACTTTGAACGTCATTCTGCTGGACGTATATTTGTCCTCGCGAAATCCCCTCGGGTACCGTCACCACAATTTGCGTTTCGCTCCATTTCACGACAATCCCGTTTGTGTTCGCGATGGCGACCATGCCGTTTTGCGTCGCTCCAAACCCACATCCCTTGATTGTCATTTGCATCCCCGGAAGTATGCTGATTGCGGAAATGCTGGTAATAGTCGGCGTGCTCATCGTAAAACGGGAGGCTGTTCGTCGACTTGTTATTCTGATCCACTGCGTCTGCGCCGCACATGGATCCCGATGGCACCGTCGCCACAATCTGCGTCTCACTCCAACTGCTTACAGCGGTGGCGTTCAAAGTCCCCAATTGCACGAATCCATTGCCTTGCTTTGACCCAAATCCAGATCCCGTAATCGTCACCTGAGTCTTTCCACGCTCTCCGCTCGCCGGCGTCGCATTTGTGAGCAAGGGGGCGGGCCCTGCCGGAACGGGTTGAGGCACCCGGACTACGAACACGCTGTAGGCATTGTTATCGCCGGTTCCGGAGTGTAAACGGATGAACGTCTGCCCAGGACCTACCCCCCTTTACTATTCCAGTGCTGCTCACCGTTGCCACTTGGGTGTTGTAGGAGAAGTACGTAGTTCGCGATGAGTTTGTGCCATCGAGCTTGGTTCCATCGGCAAACGTACCCACAACCCGAATCGGGACTTGTTCGCCGACGGGCGGAATCAGCAGGTCAGGGTCTCCGTTCACCGCGACCGGAGAGTAGCGAGGTTCCACGTCGACGGCCACGGGCTCGGACTCAACATCGCCAGCCGAAGTTATTCCCATTGCAGTGAGATGGTGGATGCCAGGGTTAATTGTGGTCGGAATTGCCTGCAGAACTGATTAGAACGCGAAGTCGCTTGGAGGCTAGGAAAAGGGCCTTCGCTCAGAACTCCGATCACCTGAACGGATGGATCGGCTGAGACTGTAGTCGTTATTGTCTGGCCGTCAGCGATCACGCTCCCGCTGGCGGGAGAAGTAATCCGCAGAAAGGGTTGTTGACCATGACTCAAGGGCGCAGAGAGAAGTCCCACAGGACGATCACTAAAACTGGGCATCCACCCTCACGGCAGAACCCTACACATTCTCCCGGTCACGATGCAATTCGCGCGATAAAGATCCGTACCAAAACTCGTAGCTTGCTGCACATGACTACTTTTGAGGCATACGGTGCCAAGTGGGAAGGGTGTCGAACGCTCATGCCCGCCCGGAATCTAGAGCCTGACAGGCCGCGTGCAAGGTATTTTATAATGACCCGCTTGCGGATCCGCGAGGCGAAAAAGAGCCTGCGTAATTTGTCCCCGCCGAAGCCGCCGAAGACCCTGGCTGCCGGAATATCAACCCCTGGGGTAATATGAGCGCCGAGTACTCGGTTTCGGCGCCGGGGGTGAGCATGGCTATTACGACTCGGTCCGCGCGGTTGGTTCTGGTTGCAATCCTGTCTGTGATCCTAGTTTGCGGAACTCGGCTGCAGGCTGAGGACGTCAAACTGCGGGAGCAGGCGGTCCATCTGATGGAGGTGGCCAACGCGGTGAGCCTGCCTGGGGGGCTACGTAACTATGAACACGTGGTCACATTCCGGGTTCACGAAAGTGATGGCACGGTAACGGTAAAGGAAGGCACATTTACCCGCGTCTCAGCTGGGGCGGCGGGCCATCGTGACGAGATCACTTTTGGCGACTACCACGCCGTCATCGTCATCTCTGGAGACCGCATTTCGCAAACTCAGACAACGATCGTTCCACCCGAGGTGCGCGAACTGAGGAAACGCTTACCCGTCCAACTGGGGCGCTTTGACAAAGAAGACGTTATACGTTCGATTGATGATGCCAACGTGCTTGGCCGCGCCGCAAAATGCATTAACTTCGACACTCATTTCGGCGCGACACTGCAGGCGAATCAACTTTGCCTGGACAGCGACCGGGGCACGCTTCTGCGCTGGCAGGTCGGCGATGAGGTCATTGAAAATACCGACTTCTTCCCCATTGCGAACCTCTGGGAGCCGGCGCATATCCGGCGCTTTGTACGGGGAGCGCTGCAATTCGAAATCGACCAGCGCATGACCGCCATCGAAGGCGCGATGGATCCGAACGTGTTTTTGCCTCCTTCTCAACATTGGGATAGGACGTATGAATGCCGGACCTCGCGCCGCCCCGTGGGAATCTCCACCCCGATGCCGCCAGCCGGGGACGCGGGCACTGACACGATTGACGTGATCGTGCATGGAAGGATTCGGGACAACGGGAAGGTCGACCAGGTACAGATCCAGTCTTCGCCGCGTCCCGACCTGAATGCGGAAGCCTTGGAATTGGTTTCTACGTGGAAGTTCCTGCCGTTACTCTGCAACGATGCGCCTGCTACGGTGGACGGTGATTTCGTCGTGCACTTCCAAGGCCGATAACAAGCTGCGTATTCAAGAAGAACCGTCGGCAGGATGGCGTGAGGTGAAAAAGAGCCTCTCTAATTTGCCCTCGCCGAAGACCCGGCGTAGCTCGGTGAATCCAAAGAAAGGGATCAGTTGGACAGCCAGAAGTGCAATCAACACGAGTATGCCCTCAACGGTACCGCCGCCGACCTCGGTAATACTTTCGCTGACAGAGCGCCCGTGATACAAACCAACCACGATCGCTTCAAGAATCTTGAAGCAACCCAGGACAACGGCGAAGGCGGCGGACTTGAAAAGGGTGGGGACGATGAGTGGCGCGTTTTTGAAGTTGTCAGCAAAGTTGAACTCCCGGGCCACCAGCATCACTTTGGCGAGAGCCAGCGCGTTGATCAGTGCGAATCCATGAAAGGCAAAGGGAATGTCATGCTCGGCTAGAATGACCGACTGGTATATGACGAACAGGGCGAAGACCAACCAGAGATAGAGTGAGATCACGAGATACTCTTTCATTCCCTGCCAGGCTTTTTGTTTCAGGGTCGGTTTGGAAGCGTTCATATTGTTGTCTCCTGGCAGGCCTGTATTCAGAACAAGATGATACCGCGCGCATGGGGCAGGTTTGTGGTTTCTTGCTGCGGCGGGACGGGCGGAGTCGAGTCGCCGTCGCCATACCAACCGAAGCGCGCAGAAGGACGACGTCCGAAGAAGTCGCTCATCTGCACGGCGCTTTGGCATTCACCGGGAAAACGCAGCCGCAACCCGACAAATCCAACTAAAGTACTCGAAGGGACTACAGGGAATGAATGGCTAGGGTTCGGGCCATCCTGGGCGTGCCCCAACTGGGCTCTGGGTAGCTGTAGAGACGTAGCCAGCTACGCCTCTACCAGTTTCTCCGTTGCACGAACGCGTGCCCTACCGGAAAAGCACGTAGAGGGGAGTGTGCGCGCAAAAGGAGAATGGCACCAACGTAATGTTCCAAGTTGATTACCTGTTTTGCGTCCACAGGCCTTGTGGTACTCTCGAAAGTACCCCATATTCTCTGGAGTTTGGCTAGGTTTCTCTGTGCCATCGGTGTCTTCAAACAGCAAGCCGGGAATCCACATCGCGTGGAAGACGGTCACGTACCGCAGCGTGGCGCTGCTGGTGCTGGCGGTCCTGCTGATGATTTTCATTGGCATGCGCTTTGCGTTTCCGCAGTTCACCGAGAACACCATCAAGGCGGCGGACGGCTTGGGCACCAAGCTACTGGAAGTTGTGGCCGGGGCCGCGGGCAATCCCGCGAAGTCGGGCAGTGCGGGTGCGCAGCAAGCACACTTCACTGCGCTTGACGGCACGGTTCGAGTGAAAAAGGCGAACGGCAACAGTTGGGGAACGGCTGACTATAGCATTCCGCTGGAAAAAGGCGACGTCGTGCAGACCAGTTCGGAAGGCATGGCCAAGATCGTATTTAATGATGGGACGAACTACACCGTTAAACAGGATTCTCTGATCGTGATCGAGGAGAACTCAACCAACGATCAGCAACAGACCAACGTTGCGGTCGCGGTGAGCACGGGCACAGTGGACCTGGCGACGGCCACGTATGTTCAGGGTTCGAGGTCGCAGGTGATTGTGGCAGGTGCGACGGCGTCCCTGGCGCCGGACAGCGCGGCCATGGTCCACAACGATCCCAAGGGCGATCAGCATGAGATTCTGGTCAAGAAGGGAACTGGCGACATCACCCGCAATGGCGAGACCGTGCGCTTGGCGGATTGGGAGAAGGTGAGCTTCCAGGCGGCGGAGCCGCATATGGACAAGTTGAAGGAGATCGGTCCTCCAACGCCGATTTCGCCGGCGAACATGATGCCCATGTTCGTGTCGAGCGATCCCAAGCCCATTGAATTCTCCTGGACCCCGATGGCTAATGCGAAGGGCTACCGGTTGCGCATTTCGCGGAATCCGTACTTTTCTTCGACCATCGTGGATCGCAAGGTGAATACTGCCGATGTCCTGGTTTCAGGCCTCGAGCAAGGAGCCTACTATTGGGTGGTGCAATCTCAGGATGCTGCGGGTAAGGAATCGGTTGAGAGCGAAAAGAATCGTTTTACCATTATCCCCAAAGGGAATGACACGGCGGCGATCAATCTGGATCTGGACCCGCTGATCCAGCATGGTCACGTGATCGAGCTGACTGGAAAGACTGAGGTGGGGGCCCGGGTGATGGTGAATGGGCGCGAGGTTCCGGTGGTCGGGAGCGATGGTAGCTTCCACTACTTCACGCCTCCATTGGCGACTGGGGAAAGCACAATCACCATTACGGCGCAAAATGCTAAAGGCGGAGTGAATACTCTGCAGAAGAAAGTAGTGATTCAGTGAGCGGGGCTGGCCTAGGGCCCAGGCCCTTTAAGGACAGTTACTTTGGTTTGCTGAAACCCATGGCAATTCCTCATAGAATTAAGGATAGAGATTAGATTCCAGAATAACCGGACAAAACCGGAAAAAGACCGACTCCATCAGAGAGAAAGTTTCGCATGTCATCGAACAACGGCTTTCATTCGAGCGCATCACGCTGGCACAATCTGCGGTCGCTGTTCAGTGTTTTTTCGAGCGACCTCGCAATCGACCTGGGCACGGCCAACACGCTGGTGTACGCGCGCGGCAAAGGCATCGTCGTGAACGAGCCTTCCATCGTGGCCATCAACAAAAACACTGGCGAAGTGGAAGCCGTGGGCAAGGAAGCCAAGGAGATGCTGGGCCGAACGCCGGGCAACATCGTCGCCATCAAGCCCATGAAAGATGGCGTTATTGCCGACTTCAAAGTCACCGAGAAGATGCTGAATTATTTCATCCAGAAGGCGCACAACCGCAAGATGCTGGTGCATCCCCGCATTGTGATTGGCGTTCCCTCGGAAATTACGCAGGTGGAAAAGCGCGCTGTCATGGACTCGGCCTATCGTGCCAAGGCCAGCGAAGTGCATCTGGTGGAGCAAGCCATGGTCGCGGCGATCGGCGCTGGGCTTCCCATCACCGAACCGAGTGGCAACATGGTTGTCGACATCGGCGGCGGCACCACTGACATCGCAGTCATTTCCCTCAGCGGCATCGTTTATTCGCGTTCCGTGCGCATGGCCGGCAACCAGATGGACGAAGCCATCATGAACTATCTGAAGCGGAAATATAACTTGCTGATCGGCGAGCGTACCGGCGAGCAGATCAAGATCGAGATTGGCTCCGCGTATCCGCTGGACAAGCCGCTGACCATGGAAATCAAGGGCCGCAACCTGATCGAAGGTGTTCCCAAGACGATTACCGTGGATGACAGCGAAGTGCGGGAAGCCCTGAGCGAATGCGTGTCGACCATCATGAATGCGATTCGCGTAGCTCTCGAACGCACGCCTCCCGAACTTTCCGCGGACATCAGCGATCGCGGCATTGTGCTCACCGGTGGCGGTGCGCTGCTCAAGAATCTGGACAAGCGCATCCGCGAAGAAACCGGGCTGCCGGTTTCGATCGCCGACGACCCGCTGTGCAGCGTGGTGCTCGGCACGGGCAAAATGCTGAGTGACTTCAAACTCTTGCGCAAGATTTCGATCGAGTAGCGCGATCGCCTGGGTGCACTTTCGTGTTCCTTCGTAGTTGAAAATCAAAAGCAGAAAACTACGAAGGACACGAAGTACACTAAGGGAAGCCCGCCATGGAAAACCTCATCAGCCGCTACCGCAATGTGACGATCCTCGTGGTCGTATTGTTTGCCCAGGTGCTGGGGTTGGCGATGCAGGTTAAGCGCTCTACTCAGGACGAATCCACGCGCTTGATCCGCGTCTGGGCGGTGGACGCCGTCACTCCTCTGGAAAAGAGCATCGTGTGGTTCCAGCGAGGCGTCAGCAATCTATGGCACAACTATTTTTATTTGCGCGGCGTGCGGCAGGAAAATCGCGACCTCAAGCTACAGATTGAACGGCTCCGCATCGAGCAAGTTCGCCTCAACGAGGACGCGGAGCAGGCTCGGCGCCTGCAGGCGCTCCTCGGCTTCAAGGAACAATTCATCTCGAAGACACAGGCCGCGCAGGTCATTGGTTCGAGCGGAAGTGAGCAGTCACGCTCGATTTACATCGACAAAGGCACGCACGACGGAATCAGGCCGGACATGGCGGTCATCACTGCTGAGGGAGTCGTAGGCAAAGTGCTGCGCGCCTTCAAGACTACTTCGCAGGTGTTGCTGATGAATGACCAGAGCAGCGGAGTGGGATCGATTCTTGAGAAATCGCGGCTGCAAGGCGTGTTGCGCGGTACGCCGGTGGGCGAAGTGGTGCTGGAAAAAGTAATGTCCGACGAAACCGTCCAGCCGGGTGAAAGAGTGGTCACCAGCGGAGGTGATCAGATTTTTCCCAAGGGATTGCCCGTGGGCACGGTCACGAAAGTTTCACCGGGTCCGGAACTCTTTCTTAATATCCGGGTGAAGCCCGCAGTCGACTTGAGCCGTCTCGAAGAAGTGCTGGTGATCACGCAGCAGGAAGAAAAACAACCTGCCATGGCAGATGGCGCAGCGCCGATACGCGCTGCGGACATTCTGGCGCAGCGCCTGCCTTCGGTTCCCGACAGGCCTCCGGATGATCCCAACAAGCCTCCGCCTCCGACCAGTGGTCTGAAGATTTTTCCCGCGCCAACCCCGCAAGCAGCGCCGGGTTTGACGGGGAGCCCCAAGCCGAGCGGCGCGAATGCGTCCAGCCCGAGCTCAGGCCCATCGAGATTAGGCCAATCGAAATTAGGCCAATCAATGCAGGGCCAGTTAGGACCAGGCCAGACCTCGACCAGCTCCGTGATCCCGAAGCCGCGTGTGGATTCTGCCGGGAGCGCAAGCAGTCCCGGAAGTGTTTCTTCCTCAACCAGGCAAACCGGCAGCGCACCTGCGGTGAAGCCGGCGACCACACAGAAGCCTGCCGCACCCGCGCTGAAAATTCCAGACGTCACGAATGCAGCGCCGGACAGCCAGTCCCACCCAGTCTCTCCGAAGCCTGACGCACCATCAAAGCAGCCGGCGACCGAACCCGCGCCGCCCCAGGAACCACCTCAATAGCGTGCCCATCACCTACACATCGAATGAGCAAGTTGAGGTTTACCGGTTCAGTCTTCCAGCCGCCATTCTGATCCCGCTGGTCGCCATATTTCTCCAGGCATTCGTCCCCTGGCGATTTCATTTCTTTTCGATCTTTGATTTGCCCTTGCTGGTGGTGATTTTCTTTGCCGTGGCGCGGCGGAGCCCGGTCGCAGGACTGCTAACCGGTGCCGCAATCGGCCTGTTACAGGATTCACTCACGGGCCATCCCCTGGGCTTGTATGGGATCGCCAAGACAGTGGTGGGATACGGGGCATCGTCGCTCGGCGTTAAGCTGGACGTGGAGAATGCCGGTTCGCGGTTTCTTGTTGTTCTCTTTTTCTATGTAGTGCACGAGATCGTCTACTTCACGGTTGCGAGGGGACTGGTGGGATTGACCCTGCAATGGAGTTGGCCGCGCGAACTGGGCTCAGCGCTGGCCAATGCCTTGCTTGCGGTTGCTCTGTTCGCGTTGTTGGATCGGTTCAAGCAGAGAACCTGAGGGCAGGCTGCAGGCTTCAGCTCGCGACTTCGGGTTTCCTGCCGTCTATGCCCTTCCGTTACCCTGAAACTGCAACGCAGTCTTGGGCTTGGCGGATTACAATAAGCTTATCTTCCCGAAAGGACTAAGTCAGCGCGAAATCCAGTTCGGCGTTAGGCTGCAAGAGCTGAAGCCTGACGCCTAAAGCCTGACACCTGATGTTCGGTCGCGACGAAAAGGTATCGCCCGTCCGCCTCACTGCAGTGCAATACATAGTTCTGGCCATTTTTATGATATTGGCCTACGGACTATGGCAGCTGCAGGTGATGCAGAGCGACAAGTACGCCTCGATGGCGGAGAAGAATCGCGTGCGCAACGTACCCATTCTGGCGCCACGTGGCAAGATTCTGGATCGCGAAGGACGCATCATCGTCGAGAATTATCCTTCGTTTACCGCCTTGTTGTTGCGCGACTCCTCGCGTGATCTTTCGGCCGACGCGGGGCTCATCGCCCAGGGTCTGCATCTCGATCCGAAAGAGGTCAAAGAACGCATCCGGCACTTCGCCTCGATGCCGCAGTACCAGCCGATTTTTCTGAAAGACGACATCACCCAAGATGAGCTAGCCTTCGTCGAGTCACACCGCAACGAGCTGCCGGAACTGGATACCATCGTGGCGCACCGGCGGCTTTATCCGCGCAACGGATTCATGGCCCACCTTATTGGCTACGTCGGCGAAGTGAGCGAGGAGATGCTGAACCAGCCGCGCTGGGAGTTCTACAACCCCGGCGATGTAGTGGGGAAGTCGGGGGTGGAGTTGCAATACAACCAAATCTTGATGGGCAAGAACGGGTCGCGTCGCGCGATGGTGAATAGCCGCGGAAGAGAAGTTCAGCGCTTGGATGAGACTCCGGCCGAACCCGGCAAGCAACTTAAGCTGACGGTGGATCTCGATCTCCAGATCGCGGCCGAACAGGCTTTAGGTGACAAGAACGGCGCTATCGTGGCCATGGACCCGCGGAACGGGGAGATCCTGGCCATGGTGAGCCGGCCGACTTTTGATCCAAACGACTTTAGGGTGCGGGTCTCGCGGGATCAGTGGAGCAAGCTGGTCAACGATGAGGATCATCCTATGTTGAACAAAGCGATTCAAGCTCAGCTCGCGCCGGGATCGACTTTCAAGATCATTATGGCCACGGCGGGTATGCAGGAAGGCATCGCGCAGGACATGCACGTCATCTGCAACGGCGGCGCCACATTTTACGGACGCTATTTCAAATGCTGGGTCACTGCCGAGCATCGCACCCACGGCGTCGTCGAAATCAGCAAGGCGATCTACCAGTCCTGCGACGTTTTCTTTTACACCCTGGCAGAGAAGCTTGGCATCGACCGCATTGCAAAATACGCGACCATGTTCGGCTTGGGACAGAAGACTGGCATCGACTTGCCGCAAGAAGTTAGCGGCGTCATGCCGTCAGAAGAGTGGAAGATTCGCAACTTCAAACAGAAGTGGTATGCCGGCGAAACAATTTCGGTTGGCATTGGCCAGGGAGCCGTGGCCGTAACTCCGATTCAGTTGGCACGCGCCATCGGGGGGATTGCGAGCGGCGGTCTGCTGGTGCGTCCCCATGTGGCCAATCCCAGCGATCTGCCGGGTAATGTCATTCCCGCCTCGGACACTCCGAGCCAGGTGAAGATCCCGATTGATCCCGAAAATTGGGAAATTATCACCGATGCCATGTCGAATGTGCCCTCGCCACTGGGCACGGCGGGAAGCGCACATCTGCAGGGGATCGATTTCGCCGGCAAGACGGGAAGCGCGCAGACGGTCAGCAACGCGCTCAAGGCCAAGACCGCCAATGGCAAGTCCAAATACAAAGACAATGCCTGGTTCGTGGGAGTGACTCCGCGGAGGAATCCGGAAATCGTAGTGGCGGTGTTGTTTGAAGGCGGAGAGCACGGTCAGTTTGCCGCTCGGATTGCCGCGCAAGTGGTTAAGGCCTACGTCGAGAAGCAGCGCCGTCTGCCCACCAAGGTCGCGGCAGGCAATAAGAAAGTGGAAATCGGAGCGGTGTGGAATTCCGCCAGCCCCGACGGCTCTAACCAGGACGCATTGCACGGAGGCAGGTTTGTAGTGGATGTGCCGAAAAAGCGCTTGCCGTTGGCAGTGGCAGCGCCGGGAGAGCAGTAATGGACGCGAGACGGTGCTATTGCAGGCAAGCGAACGACCAAGGACGAATGACCAACAACTGACTTCATGTCACGCTACATTTCATTCCGCGATTTTGATTGGCTGCTGTTCATCTTTCTCCTGCTGATCTGCGGCTTGGGCGTGCTCGAGATTCGCAGCGCCACGGCGCACACCAAGTTTGCCGGGGCGCACATCAAGCAGCTCTACTGGATCAGCGGGGGGATCGCGGGCATGTTCCTGATGAGTTTCATCAATTATCAGAAGCTGCTCGATGGGGTTCACTGGATGTACATCGCTTCCATCGCTTCGCTGCTGACCGTGACCATCTTCGGGCAGAAATATCTAGGCGCGCGCCGCTGGATCAAAATGCCCGGCGGGGGACACTTCCAGCCATCCGAGTGGGTCAAGCTGATCCTGATCCTGGCGGTGGCAAAATACTTTGCCGACCTGCATCAGAGGGAGCTTTCCTGGCCTGACTTTATCAAGGCTGGGGCGATCGTCGGCGTCCCCATGCTCTTGGTGCTCGCTCAACCCGACCTGGGGACAGCTCTGACCTACATCCCGATCGCGGTCATGGGTTTATTTCTGGGAGGAGTTCGCTGGAAACAAGCACTGACCGTGGTAGTCCTGGCGGGACTCATGATGCCGCTCGCATTCCATGTGCTGAAGCCGTATCAACGCGACCGGTTAACCAGTTTCATGCAACCCGAGGCCGATAGCCAAGGTTCGGGCTACCAGGTAATTCAATCTCTCATTGCGGTAGGTTCAGGTGGACTCTGGGGGAGCAGTGCCGGCTCCCAGACTCACCTGGCGTTTTTGCCTGTCCCACAAACCGACTTCATCTTTGCGGCTTTTGCCGAGGAGCATGGATTTGTGGGCGCCCTCACGGTAATGCTGCTATACTTTATTGTGCTGATGCGTTTGACGCAGAACGCGCAAACGGCGCCCGACCGCGCCGGTACGTTCGTGGTAATGGGTGTGGTGGCTGTGCTTAGCTTTCACATCCTGGTCAACGTCGGTATGGTGGTCGGTTTTATGCCGGTCACCGGAATACCCTTGCCCTTAATGAGTTATGGCGGGTCTTCCGTCCTGTTTATGTTTCTGGCGCTGGGCATTGTGATGAACGTCCGCATGCGCCGCTTCGTTAACTGATTCAGGGGAAGAAGGCAAGGAGAGTTTGCCGCGCTTGCCATTTGCGGCTCAAAACAAGATTACGATCGCCCTCGCGTAAAGAGGGCACTCACCGGCCAGAACAGCAGTGAACGGCCGGCAGGATTGAAGCTAAGGCGCTGCCAGGCGGGTAACGGCCCCCCCAAAGACCTGAGAAGGTTTTTGTGAGAGCGGTCACAAACCTTGGGCAAGCGCAATGCGATAAGTGCAAAAGATTTCCAAGCTTGTGCAACGAGTCTGGCCTCGGAGAAAACTCCGCAGCCCCAGTCGTCCCCTGTGCGGGGCGGATATCGCATCGCTCGATCCTCCCGGCCTTTCCCTGCCTATGTTCCGGTGAAACCTGCAGCCGCTTGACGGCGCAGAACCGGAGTCCGTATGACGAAAGAACTATTTGTGTCCACTACCCCTCACGAAACCAAAGTGGGGCTGGTGGAAGACGACCTACTCGCCGAAATCTACCTTGAGCGCGAGAACGAATACACCCTGGCTGGATCCATCTACAAAGGCCGCGTAACCCGCGTCCTGCCGGGCATGCAATCCGCATTTGTGGATATTGGCCTGGAGCGCGATGCCTTCCTCTACGTTTCCGACTTCATGGAGTTGCAAGATGAAGATGAAGTCGAGGAAATTCCCACCAACCTCGCTCCATCACAACCTTATCAATCACCGGCGCGAACCGAGGTTCAGGCTTCCGTGTCCGAGGGCAGAGGCACCACGTCTGCCGACGAGCTTCATGCTGCCCCAGAAGAAAAGGCTGAGCCAGGAGTTCGGCCGGAGGAGAATCGCGAGCGCTCCAACGCGGGAGAAGGCCGCGGTGGACGAGGAGACTGGCGAAGCCGTCGCCGTCGCGGACGTCGCGGCGAGCGCATGCCAGAATCCAAGTTTGCCCGGCCAACTTCGGAGCCGCCAAGCACCGATCATCCGGAGCAAACGGATCATTCCGAACGAACAGATCGTCCTGAGCGAAGCGAGCGTCCCGGTCGAAGCGTCCGCCCTGAGCGAGGCGACCGCGCTGAATACGGTCCGCCGCCGGGCTACCAACCGATCCTGTTGCCCGGAGAGTCGATTTCAAAATATCAGCGCCTGGCGCAGACTCAGCCGCGCGCGGGATCGAGGCCGGCCTCGCAGAATCCTGACGCACCGGCTCCGATTACCGCCGCCTTTCCCGAGGATGAGCCGCTATTCGCGAAGCCGGAAACGGAGCAGCCACCGGCGACTCCCGAACCTCCTGACAGTGCAACTCGAGACAAAGCAAGGGGAGCAGCCGCGAACGCTCAAGTCGGATCTTCCGAGTGGGATCGCGAACAAAAGCGTTTGCACGAAATGAATGTTGCGGCCGTATTTGGTGGAACAACCGCTGAACCCGCCGAAGTCCACGATGACGTGGACGACAAGACGGTCACTATCCCGGAGCATTCTCATCAGGCCCCATTGTCCGCCGCTGCTGCGGGGACGATGGAGGAGGAAGTCATCGAAGAGGAAGAAGCCGACCTCGCCTCCTACGTTGACGATCTCGAGGAAGACGTGGCCTTCGAAGAACTGGAAGAAGAAACTCGATCTGCCGAAGAATTTCGCGAGCCCGTGGCGCGGGAAATCGCAGCCACTGGAGCGCCGTCACCGAGCCCTGGCGACAGTGGGTCTGCTGCAACGTTTGTCATCGAAGGCGGCATCGAAGACCCTGTTTCTGGCGAACTAGAAGTTGACGAAGCGGTCGCCGAGCAGGAAGAAAAAGAAGCGAAAGAAGCGGAGCTTGAAGAAGCCCAGGCGCAGGCCGAAGCGCTTCTCGATGCTGAGGCTCGGGGCGACGGCACCGTGGATGGGCGGGTTGAAGTCCGCGCTCCAGCGGGGACTGCGGCTTATACGCAGCGCGCGCCGCGTCCGGCTTTCGATCCTCGGCGCGGTCAGCGTGGACGCCGCGGCGGGGGTGGGCGACGCTTTCGTAAGCACGAACCGCAGAACGTTCCGCTAATCACCGAGCTGCTTAAAGAAGGTCAGGAAATCCTGGTTCAGATCGCCAAGGAACCCATTGGCAAAAAGGGCGCCCGCATTACCAGTCACATCGCATTGCCCGGCCGCTTTTTGGTCTACATGCCAACGGTGAATCACACTGGCGTGTCACGAAAGATTTCTTCCGAAGAAGAGCGGCAACGGTTGAAGCGCATCATCATCAGCGAACGTGAGAACGGGCACGGAGGCTTCATCGTGCGCACCGCGGCGCAAGGCGCATCAGAAGATGAGCTGCGCGCCGATATTCGTTTCCTGAAGAATCTGTGGTCGGAAATCAAGACTCGCGCTGACGACGGCAAAGGGCCCACGCTCATCTATCACGACTTGAACGTTGTTGAACGCGTGCTCCGCGACCAGGTCACGTCGGACTTCACCGCCATCTGGGTTGACACCGAGCAGGAATATGAACGCGTCCTGCGCTTTGCCAACCGCTTTCAGCCTGCGCTGGTGCGGCGGGTCAAACTCTACAGCAAGGAAATCCCGCTATTCGAGCAGTTCGGCCTGAACGACGAAATCAACAAAGCCCTCAAGTCGAAAGTCTGGCTGAAGAGCGGTGGCTACATCGTGATCAATCAAACCGAAGCCTTGGTCGCGATCGACGTCAACACCGGCAAGTACGTGGGCAAGACGGCGCGTCTCGAAGACACCATCGTCAAGACCAACGTCGACGCCATCAAGGAAATCGTCCGCCAGATCCGCCTGCGCGATCTGGGTGGCATCATCATCATCGACTTCATCGACATGGACGAGCGCCGCAACCGGCAGAAAGTCATGCAAGCACTCGAAGAAGCTCTACGCAGCGACCGCGCCCCCTCCAAAGTTTTGCAGTTCAACGATTTTGGATTGGTCGCCATAACCCGGAAAAGAGTAAAGCAGTCCCTCGAACGCACCATCGGATCGCCGTGCCCCTATTGCGAATCCACTGGCTACGTGAAATCGGTGACCACGGTCTGCAACGACATCTACGTAGAAATGCGCAAGATGGCCAAACACCTCGATCACGCCGACGTGATGCTACGGGTAAATCCCGAAGTAGCCAAGGCACTGAAGGCCAACAATGGCAAGGCCCTAACCGAGATGGAAGAACTGACCAAGCGGACGGTTATAGTGAAGAGCGATCCAGCGTTGCACCAGGAGCAGTTCGACATCAACTAGAGCTGTCAGCCGTCAGCTCTCAGCTTTCAGGGACCGAGCCGGAACGGTGATCGAAGGCCCGCACGGTACCCCGCAAGGGGAATTCCTTGTGTGCTGGACCGGTTCGTCCAGCAAGCGGTGTTGCAGGTTCTGCAGAAGCGCTGGGGCCTTCCCGCCGTTTTTCCCTGACCAAGCATCAAGCGGCTAACATATGGACTAATTGATTAGTCGGATGATAATAGCAGTGGACTTCTGGCTCCTTGACAATTTCGCGGTCCCCGCGGGCATTATTACGTCATTGATTTACCTATCAGGAAAGGGCGCGGCTTGAAGCCGCGCGGTGCATCGTTTTCGAAGACTTACGGCACGGCTGGGAAGCCGTGCCCTTTCAAAACTCCAACGCCGAGAGTTTTTCCGCAAGCTGTTTGGCCGCCCCGGTTAAGGCACTGAAAGACGCGGGCTTTAGCTTCTGAGAGATTGTTCGCGGAGTCAGACTGAACCCACTCAAATGACTCTCTCCAGCAAACACGCACGCCTTGCGGGCAAGGTCGCGCTCATCACCGGCGCCGCATCAGGCATCGGCCGAGCAACAGCGCTTCTGTTCGCCCGCGCAGGGGCCGCGGTCGCCATCACGGACATCAACCCAGATGGAGAAGCTCTTGCAGAAGAGATTGCCCTGAGCGGGGCCCGTGCTTTTTTCGAGCGCGCAGATGTAACCCAGGCCGCCGACTGCCAGCGCGTGGTGGAACGTACTCTGAGAGAGTTCGGCGGCATTCACGTGCTCTTCAACAATGCCGGAATCATGCGCCGGGCTTCAGTGGTAGAACTCAGCGAGGAAGAATGGGATCGGGTAATGTCGGTGAATGTAAAGTCGATTTTCCTGATGTCGCGGCAAGTGATAGCGATCATGGCAAAAGCAGGCGGCGGATCCATCATCAATACGGCATCCGGCTGGGGCCTCGCCGGAGGGCACCGCGCCGCAGTTTATTGTGCCTCGAAAGGCGCAGTGGTCCTCCTAACCAAAGCTATGGCCATCGATCACGGACCACAAAACATTCGGGTGAACTGCATTTGCCCCGGCGACACCGACACCGGTATGCTGCGCAATGAAGCCCAGCAACTGGGAGAGCGCGAAGATCTTTTCCTGGCACAGTCGGCACGCCGCCCGTTGGGGCGAATCGGCAAGCCGGAGGAAATCGCACAAACCGCGCTTTATCTCGCAAGCGATGCGTCCTCATTCGTCACCGGGACCGCGTTAGTCGTGGACGGCGGAGGTTTAGCCGGGTCGTAGAAGATCTCCATGCGCTTACAAAACAAAGTCGCCCTCATCACCGGTGGGACCTCTGGCATCGGCGAGGCAACCGCGATCCTTTTTGCCAAAGAAGGCGCCAGCCTTGCCATTACCGGACGGAACGAAAAGCGCGGCCACGCGGTCGCCAACCAGATCCTGCAGAGCGGCGGCAAGGCCATTTTCATTGGCACAGATGTTCGCAAGGCCGCCGAGTGCCGTCGCGCCGTGGACGAAACGCTGAACTCCTTCGGCAAGCTAGACATCCTCTTCAACAATGCCGGCGTTTTCTATCCGCAGACCACGCTCGAGTGCAGTGAGGAAGAATGGGACCTGCAAATCGATATCAACCTGAAGGGCACCTTCCTGATGTCGAAGTTCGCATTGCCCAGCATGATTGAGCAATGCGGCGGGGTAATCATCAATAACAGTTCCGGATGGGGCATCGTTGGAGGCGACAAAGCGGTTGCGTATTGCGCCTCGAAAGGCGGGGTGGTTCTGTTAACCAAGGCCATGGCAATCGACCACGGAAGACAAGGGATTCGCGTAAACTGCATCTGTCCCGGAGACGTCGATACTCCCATGCTTCCGGAAGATGCACGCATGCGCGGGATGAAGTGGAAAGACTACCTTGCAGGCTGCGCCAACCGTCCTTTGGGAAGAATTGGCACGACGGACGAAATCGCCAAGGCAGTGCTATTTCTCGCCTCCGACGATTCGTCGTTCATGACGGGCGCGGCATTGGTAGTGGACGGCGGCGGTATAGCGGACTGATACTCGACGGACAAACTTAAAACCGAATGGCACCGATCAGCGCAACTCGCGACCGAACCCGCTCCCAGGAGTGGTTTGGGCGCGCCCAACGATCGCTGGTCGAGGGAGTGAACTCGCCGTCGCGCGGCAACGCTGTGTACTCGCGTGGCCCACTCTTTTTGGAGCGCGGCAGCGGATCGCACGCCTGGGATGCCGACGGCAACGAGTATGTGGATTTCATGATGTCCTTCGGCGCCCTAATCCACGGGCATGCGCATCCTAAACTGGTAGCCGTTGCTGCCGAAGCCATGGCGGAAGGCTCGCACTTCGCAACGGCGACTTCTGCGGAAGTCGAAGCCGCGGAGCGCTTCCGCAGTATGGTGCCATCCGCCGAAGTCGTGCGATTCACCAACACAGGCAGCGAGGCGACCATGCTGGCTCTCCGCCTTGCGCGTGCGCACACGGGCCGAACCAAGTTCCTGAAGTTCGAAGGCCACTACCACGGCTGGTATGATCCGTTTCTCCTGAACGCGCATGGGCATCCAGCAGAACAATTGGGCTCGCTGGAAAATCCAGCAAGAATCCCTGACTCTGAAGGTATTCCGGCCGTAACCTTTGACGACGTCGTGCTCGCGCCCTGGAACGACACCGCAGTTCTTGAACGGATCATGCAGAAGCACGGACACGAATTGGCCGCCGTGATCACCGAGCCCATCATGGCAAACATGGGATGCATCCTGCCGCGCGAGGGCTATCTGCAAAGGCTTCGCGAACTGACCGGAGACTACGGCGTGCTGCTGATCCTCGACGAAGTAGTCACCGGGTTTCGCTACGCCCCCGGAGGATGCCAGGAGTATTACGGAATCCAACCGGACATAAGCACGTTCGGCAAAGCGCTTGGAGGTGGTTTTCCTGTTGGCGCCGTCGCGGGCGCGCGATCGATTCTCGACCGCATGGGCTGGAGCGATCACATGGTTCTGCATTACGGCACGTTCAATGGACACCGTCTCACCATGAAAGTAATTGCGGCGAACCTCGACCTGCTTTTACGCAACGACACCTACCGCAACCTGCACGCAGTAGGGAACCAAGCCATCCACGGCCTGCGCGAAGTATTTCGCCACCGCAAGGTGAAAGCCATCGTGCAGGGATTCGGACCCATGTTCCAGATCTATTTCACCGAGCGCGACGCCATCCACGATTACCGCGACTACTGCGCTTACGCGGACACATCACGCTACTCCCGATTCGTGCACCTGCTGCTCGAACGCGGCATCTACATGACTCCTTCGAACGGCCTGCACTGGATCATCTCCACGGTGCACACGGAAGCGGACGTGGCAGCGCTGATTGAAGCAGCCGACCACTCCTGCGCGCATCTGACGTGAAAATGGATCTGACATGAAAATGAGTACTGGCTTGACGACCGTCTTCCTCGGCGGCGGCCGCATCACGAATGCGCTCGTGGCCGGATTGCGGCTTGCGAAATATGACAAGCCGATCATCGTGCACGACCGCAATCCGGGAAAACTGCGGCAACTCAAGAAGCAATACGGTGTGGCCGTTGAACCGAGCCTGCAACGTGCCGTGGAGCAAGCGGGACTCGTCCTCATCGCGGTGCGGCCGGATTCAGTTAGCGATCTGCTGCGAGAGATCCGGAAGCTCGAAATAGATAAGTCTCGTCGCCCGCTGATGCTGGTCAGTTTGGCCGCTGGCATCCCGCTTTCGAAACTGCGAGCGCGAATGCCATCGCCTGCCCGTTGGGCACGAGCTATGCCCAGTCCTGTGTGCCGCAGCGGGCGCGGACTCACGGCGTTGACCTTTGACCGACCTTTCTCCAGCAACGCCAGGCGTGACGTTAGAGAGCTGTTCGAGAAGGTCGGGACCGTTCTCGAAATTCCCGAGAGCCAGTTCGACGTTTTCACCGTCACCTTTTCCAGCAGCCACGGCTACCACGCCCTGGCCGCGCTGGCGGCCTCGGCTCAAAGACTGGGACTCAACCGCGAAATCGCAATGACCGCAGCAGCCCACGCCCTCGCGGACGGGATTCTCTCCTGGCGTGAAAGCAAAATTCCGCTGGAGCGACTTCTCCAGGAAGCCGCGACGCCGGGCGGCACCGCAGCGGCAGCAATGAAGGCGATGGACTCGTCCGGGTACGAGCAGAGCATTCGGCGGGGACTGCGCGCTGGGATGGCGCGGGCTCGCAAGAACTGCAAAACGGGCCTAGCCTCTCTCGAGCTTTCCATTTTGAGACGGAGTTACTGTTTAGTACTAGACGCCCCTCCGCCCTACACTCGCGTAAACTTCAAGCGATCAGGCGCACGCCAGCGGCCAACCAGATTTTGTGCGGCGGCAGCCCACTCAGGGAATTGAAATTGGAAACCAGCTTCCACCAGACGACCGGGAATGACGCGGCGGCTCTTGAGCACCAGTTCGGTTTCGGTGCGCAGAAAGATCGTGCCTATTTCCAGCATCCAGCTTGCGGCAGGCAGCCCAATGCGGGTGCCCCACGCTTGTCGTAGAGCCTTCATGAATTCCCGGTTCGGTAACGGATTCGGCGATGCAATATTGACAGGGTCGTCGATCTCATCTCGGGCGATCAAGTAGTCGATGCTACGCAGGAAATCCGCGTCGTGAATCCAAGAAACAAATTGCTGGCCGCTGGCCGTGGTACCTCCGAACCCAAAGCGAACCAGACGAAGCAATGTATCAAATACACCGCCTCGGTCAGGGCTCATGATCATGGCGCTGCGAAGGGCGATTTTGCGAGTTTTGGGTGTCGCAGCGGCAAAAAAAAGCGCTCTCCCAACTGGTGGCAACGTCAATGCTGAAGCGCCACTTGGCAGGTGCGTTCGGTTCGTTGCCACCAATCTCCCCCGTCTGCTCGTCCATTGGTCGGTCAAGACTAGGACGGTAAATCGTCGCGGTGCTTGCGTTCATCCACAAGCGGGGGGGATGAACGGACTGACCAATTGCTTGACCCAGTAAGTCTGTCGTCTGAATTCGGGATTCCTTAATTGCCCTGCGATTTGCCGGAGTGTATCGGCAATCGACGCTTTTGCCCGCGAGATTAATGAGGACATCTACATTTTCCAGTTCGGATGTCCAGTCGCCCAGATTTGCTCCATCCCAATGGACGACGCGCCACGGGGCTGGTGTAACCGTTCGAGCGAGGACTACGACATCATGTCCATGAGCGTGAAAATATCGGGAGAGGATGTTGCCAACCTGTCCGCTGCCACCGGGAAGAACGATACGGAGATGGGATTTCATACCTAGCGACTCTATCAGGCGACGGTGGAATTCATGCTTGGGTTGCAATATAGTCGCTGTTCATGGCAAGGACGCGAATTGCGATTCTTCTTGCCGTCCTGTCGGTAGCAACCGTTGCTAAGGAGGTACCATCGGACAGCAACGTTCCACCGGGCAATCAGCCGGAGCGTGGAACCGTTTGTGTTCTGTCGAATTCTTCCGAGCCGCCGACAAGAATCTCTCCCGGTGGAGAATACAATCCGGCAACGCTAAGCGTGAGGATCGACAAACAGCGCCGATTCTCTGGCCGTGCAAAAAGCCAGTCAGGATCGAGCACCTAAGTCTGAACGAACGCCATCTGGTTGTGCTCACGTCCGATGGCAAACGAATCCAGTCCTTATTGGTTTCAATTTTCTGATCACAAAGATGTCAAGCTCTGTCTCTACTTTGATGGCTATCAAGGCGTGCAATCAGGAGACAAGCCGGGTGCTCTTTGGTGCAGGTGCAAGTGAAGGATAGGAGCCAGGAAAATTGCCAGAAGCGAAGTGACCCAGGCAGCAACGACCATGGCCGCCTAGTTCCTGCTACTTAGGTTTTTCCGTGACGGATTGAAGCATCGCCAACTTCGAACCGTTCGCAAACTTTTTCTGGAGTGCCCGTGAAAGCGGATACCCCAGTCTAGCGAGCATCTGGCGGGGGCGAGAGAAAGCGAGGATGTCGTACCAGACCCTATCGTCGTCTCGGTTCCATTCAACAGTGAATCGCTCTTCTCCGCTCTCTGCATGTTCAACCAAAGTGCCGTAGGCGAAGCCAAATCGCTTTACGGGGTCGTCGTCATCGACGATGTAGACGATGCGACAGGCGTTCAGCGAATAGAAACCAAAGTGATGTACCGAAACTGCCACGTCGGTTCCGACCTGTATTGGGGCACTCGAGGAATGGAGGTTCACCCATGGCATGCTGAACATTCGCCATGCGCGAATCGCCTCCACCGCCCGCTGCCACGTAGTTTCCCCCAGTCCAAGGAGAACACGATGGTGGTCTACGTTGTACCCCGCTGGCACCGCAGTCGCCGCCGCTCCGATCTCCGGGTATGAGAAGAATGAGTCCTTTTGCTTCGAAATGAAACTCCGAATCTCGGCTTCTGATGGTGAAGTGAGGCGGAACAAGTGTGACCTTTTCTCCCCGGTGCATCCGCTCATCGAACATAATCGGTAGTTGGAGTTACTCTCACACCCCAGCAACAGGCTGATCAGCTATTCGCCCTGAGCCACACGTGCCAGACGAATAGCCCGATATAGCTGGCGGCGAGCACAAAGAACAGAAGTGTCAGGAGGGCGTGCCCCAGAACAAATCCCTTGCCCTTCGGCCAGTCCTCGTGGGAAAAGTGAAGTGCGTCGACGAGAATCCGCGCCGTCCAGTAAATCCCGATAAACCAGGCAAGCCCCAAGGCCGTACGATCGCCTCGGAGCAGTTCCGTGTGCAGTACCAGCGTCAGTGTGCCAAAGGCAATGATCGTTAACACCGTGAATCCACTCTGCACCCACAGCAGCTTCCGATTGAAGGGCATTAACTGCCGCAAGTCGTGCTTCCATCCCAGTCGATAGGGCACTTGAAAGCTGGCGACCAGGATCACGAAATGCGCAGCACCGACGAACCACAGGTCGATGTTAAAGAGCCGGTGCGCGAGTGAATAGGTCATAGCGCGCGAATTGCCTGCATGAAGGGAAGTATTACACGCAGCACAAACCACGGGTGAAAAAGCCAAAAGGCTGGCCCTGCAACGAACAACGCCGTCAAGAACCAGCCGCGCACTCCGTGCCCGAGGTCAAATCGTTTGCCGAACCGCGAATGCTCGATCGTTATTCCCGTGCCCTGAAGCAAGAAGTAGATCGTCGGTAGACCATAGCCGCCGCGAGCCGGCAGCGAGATCACCAAGTCGTGGATCAGACCAGAAACCGCGAAAACCAGGAAGCCAGCCGCGCCCACGCCTAGCCTTCGATGCAGCGGGCGGAAAATCAACTCATGAGAAAGCTGACGGAAACCGAGATTCCACCGCCTTCCCCAAAATTCACCCAGGGAGGTCGAGCGGAGAGGGGTAGACATGATTGCCTTTGCTTTGACGCCAACGCTCTGCCACAGGAGAGCGACGATTTGGAAAGTACCGAAGTGAAGCTGCAGAATTAGACCCAACATTCCCAACCACCCGCGTAGCAGCGGCTCTTCTTGCGGAACGGATCGCGCCCACAACCCAGAGCAGAACCGCACCTAGAATTGTTTCGATGATCGCCCAGATCCAGGTTGCTGGTGCAGGCAGCGGAACAGGTTGACTCGCGTCCAGGAAAGCCTCTGCGTCCATTCCCGGCCAAGCCAAAAGGTAGGCTACCGAGCGCCATGATGAATGAGCAATTCGTGATCGCGCTCTCCACCACGTCAGCCACTTGAGGCTGAGATAGATGGCGAACGAAAGAACCCACATGAACACCCAAGCTGGCAGCAGATTGCGGCAAGCGACCGCCGTCAGAGGCAAGACCGAGATCGGAAGCCAACCGATCCAGCGCGAGCCCTCTGTGACATCGATGGGCCCGATTTCGTCGGTTTCCCTCCGTGGCAAGGAGTTCACTCTCCTCCAGACATGCGAATCTCGTAGACAGTTGGAAGCTGATCGCCATCCGTCCGGACAAAGCTGCGAACCAGTTCAGTGCGGGAAAAGTGACCGAGGCTCAAAAGCCGGATGCATTCGTCGGTGGCGCAACTCTCCCATGAAGTACGCTTCCCCCACGGGAAACAACTGGCTTCGATGACACGCACCGGAAGCTGCTCTTGAAACCCCGCTTCAATCTGTTCTCGCAGCCATCGCAAATAATCCAGCTTCTGCGATATGGCGACCTTCGGGTCTTGGCGGATCACGACGCCGGGGAAATCGGGGATGTCTGCGCGCAAGGTGTGAATGTGCCCGTGTCCTTCGACAAGAATCTCGATGTCGAGTTCCATCAGCCGTTCGAGGCTCAGGAGCCATTTCCTGTTGTCCACATCGGGATTGGGGGTTGCAAAGTAACTCCCCATGAAAGCATCGCCCGCCAGCAGAACCTTCTCCCGGGGATCATAGAGAACGATGTGGTCGTCGCAGTGGCCGGGGGTTGCGATTACCTGCAAGCGCCCCGAGTCGCCAGCCACCGTTTCACCCAACAATTGGAACGGGTGCTTCAAGTTCGGAGGCTGTCCGATTATCGCAGCGCGTACCCACGGGAGCTTTTTGAATGGCATCAGGAATTGGGCGGTCATCTCGGAAACGTGGACGGGAGCACCAGTAAGGTCGGACAACCAGTTGAGGTTGCCGACGTGTTCCTCGTGAGCATGGGTAGCGACGACTTTTATGATTTTCGGTTCTAATCGGCGAATGTGGTGGGCAAGCGATCTGCGCATCTTGGGCGAGCCGGGGTCGATTGCGATTCCATCGTAGAGCACCGCTGTGAACAGTTCCCCAAACAACACTGGGACCGTGTTGGGCAACAGGCCGTTCAGAAACAGAATGGTCAGCTTGCCGTTCAGCAAATCAAGCCGCTTGCGATACGTCCGGGCGAAGACACTCGTTCTTTGTGCCCCAGCCTTGATGCCAGCCCACAGGACAAGCGGCAGGCGAATGAAAAATCCGAGCGTGTAGCACGACCAGAATGCACCCAGCCGGGCTTGGCGTCGTACCGCTTCTGGCTTCGCGATGCGGCAAGCGCCGCCGCGACACTTACTGAGGGAATATCTGTTCGTGGCGACGAATCCGTAGAGCAGTTGCCCTGCATTGCGAAAGGGGAACTGCTGTCCCAGTGCGCCTATGAGCCACGTGGACGGGAACAGACGGGCCAAACAAGTGACCGCATCCCAGCCGACATGGATTTCACCTTCGGGAGTGACCACATGCAACTGCCGAAGGCAATCATCCATCTTGAGCCGGGAGTCTACTGCGGGTAAGGCGTCGGCACTAATAGGAAGGCACGTGGTCTGGTTGTCGTAATCGAGTGTTTTGAGCCACGACACACCAGCCTGGCAAATCTCGCATTGACCGTCGTAAAGGACTCGGTACGCTGAATTCGCCACTTGCTTCTTGTCAGAACTCGCAGCCATCTCGGCCAATGAATGGTCGTTCATAGCGATTGCACAGATTATGCACGCATGCTGGCCGTGTTCCAAGTGATCTGAGGTCTCGCATCTTTTGATCATATGAGCGCCGCCCTTACCCCTCCCCAAAAAGTGTTGGTATCCGCAAGCCTCCCGTGGTAGCGAAAAAGCACTCCATCCCGTGATGCGCTCTCAGTCGGATTGTGTGAGAGTGGTAACGCATAGAGTGGATGCCGACCCAGGGGGATAGACCAGCACCCATGTCGCCTTCTCGAAAGGAATTTTCAAATGATCATATTCACTTCAGCAGCCACCGATTTCGGGGTGAACCATACACCTCTGGCCAGCCTCGTTTTTCCACCAAGGAGAATGACCAACTACGGCGCTTCGGAGCTGTTGCAAGACGTCTTCGGAAAAGAAAAGAACCCTTGTCGCCTCGTGTATGGCTGTCACAAGCCTTCCGCTCGGCACTCCAGTCGAGTTGGCGGTCATTTTCGAGGTGGCGGGTTAGAGAATCCTGATGCGAGGACCCACGGCGCGTAACGCCCGGCGTGGACGAAGACGCTCCTTGCAATAAGGTAAAGACATTTGTGAAAATCAGACGGATACAGTATCCGCAACCGGAGCAGAGCGTGCCAGATGACACTTCCTGCTTCCCCCGAAACCGCACGAACATAGAGGCCGGCGATCGGCGCCGGTAACAGGTCAACGAACGCAAGTAGTAGCGCAAGAAAAAAATGTTTCCCATGACTGCAAATAACAAAAAGGAGGAATGAAGATGAAGACGAAAAACATCCAGGCGGTTGTGATCGTTGTGGTATTACTCTCTGTCTTCATCCGTACAGCCCCCGCCGCGCAGGATAAGTACACGCTGAGAGCGCTGAACGGGGTCGCGCTTTCCGAGTTCAATGGATACGAAGCATGGCAGGATGTAGCGGTGAGCGCGACGGAAGAAGGGATCAAGGTTATCCTGGCGAATCCCATCATGATCAAGGCGTATCAGGCAGGGATTCCCGGCAATCGCAAGCCTCTTCCCGACGGCGTCATGACGGTAAAGATCGAGTGATCCAAGAAGAAGAACCCTGTGTCCCCCCATTTTCTTGGAGGTGCCGGACACCTTGAAATCGGTTTCGTTCATCTTGAAGGATTCTCAGAGATTCCCGGACACGAACGGATGGGGATATGCCCAGTTTTTTGTATGACGCGGCGTCTGATACGTTCACGCCCTACGGGAAGGACAGCTCATTCGGGAAGAACGTTTGTTACTAGTGCCATACCCTCGAACCCTCGTAAAGGGCAGAGACTACATTTTCACGAGCTACCCCCTGCGGTAAACGGATGGTGTGTCGAGCAATGTTCGGTCGTCTGGCTGATGGCAGTAAGTGGCTTTCAACAATAACAGAGATCTCCATAGGAGGATTTATGGCAACGAGCAGAGTTGTACCAATGACGATGACGCAGATGAAGGCGGCGCAAGTGTCCAAACCCGGAGCAGATTTCGAAATCGTCGAGCGCGAGATTCCTACGCCGGATGCAGGACACGTGCGCATCAAAGTGCAGGCCTGTGGTGTTTGCCACAGTGATGTGCTCACGAAAGAAGGCTTATGGCCCGGAATTCAGTATCCCCGCGTTCCAGGACACGAAGTGGCGGGCATCATCGATCAAGTGGGCGACGGTGTTTCTGCGTGGAAGGAGGGGCAGCGTGTCGGTGTCGGTTGGCATGGCGGCCAGGACAACACGTGTCGGGAGTGCCGGCGCGGAGATTTTCGCAATTGCCGGAACCTGAAAATTCCGGGCATCAGTTACGACGGCGGATACCAGCAATACATGGTGGCTCCCGTGGAGGCGCTGGTGGCGATACCGGAGAGTCTAAACGACACCGAAGCAGCACCGCTGCTCTGCGCCGGAATTACCACCTATAACGCGTTGCGGCACAGCGGTGCCCTTCCCGGCGACTTGGTTGCGGTACAAGGTATCGGCGGTCTAGGCCACCTCGGAATTCAATTTGCGAACAAGTTTGGTTACCAGGTCGCGGCTATAGGGCGTGGCTCCGAAAACGCGTCGCTTGCACAGAAACTGGGGGCCAGTGTGTACATCGACAGCCAATCGACGAACGCAGCCGAGGCACTGCAAAAGCTGGGCGGCGCACGGGTAATTCTGGCGACGGCCCCCAGCTCAAAAGCCATGTCCGAACTCATCGACGGTCTGGGGCCGAACGGCGAGCTCATGGTGATCGGCGCGACATTCGATCCCATTGAGGTCACGCCGATACAGCTGATCAGTGGAAGTAAAACCATTCAAGGCTGGGCCGCGGGAACAGCAGCCGATTCCGAGGACACACTGCGCTTCGCCGAACTAAGCGGCGTGCGTCCGATGATTGAAACCTATCCGCTCCAAAAAGCGGCCGAAGCGTACGCGCGCATGCTGAGTGGGAAGGCCGAGTTCCGCGTCGTTCTGACGATGTGAGATTGGCAACAACGCTTGGTGCTCGAGGTTCGCCTCCGTTCTCTGGACGCTAACCTGGGACAGAGGGGTTCCAGCTCAACGCACGTCAATATTGCCTCGCCCCAGGTTAACGTCCAACACCGGCGCGTGAGCTTGGGGCACCAGGCAATGGTGTATTAGATCCGACGTTTTCAAACAAGAGGTAAGTATGTCATACAAGAAAACGGCAATCGTGACCGGAGCATCGGGGGCATTGGTGCGGGTTTGGTCGAGGCCTTCGTGAAGGAGGGTTATAACGTCGTCGCAACGTCTCGTAATTTCAATCAATCGTTGATTCCCTCACTCACGACAGCCTCGCCCAGCCTAATGCTGGTCGACGGCGATATCGGCAAGCAGGAGACCGCCGCCAAAACTGTCGAAGCTGCGATCAAGCACTTCGGAACCATCGATGTTCTGGTGAATAATGCCGGAATCTTCCGCACCAAGCCTTTCACGGACTTTACTACCCAGGATTTCAATGCCCTGGTCTCGACCAACTTGCTGGGATTCCTCTACATCACCCAGCTCACGGTGAAACAGATGCCGAAACAGAAATCGGGAAACGTTCTGAGCATCTCAGCGGCGCTTGTAGATCAGCCAGTCGCCGGCGTAAATGCCTTGGTTTCGATGATTACGAAGGGGGGCTTGAACGCAGTGATCCGGAGTCTCGCAATCGAGTACGCAAAAGAAGGCATCCGCTTCAACGCCGTAGCCCCCGGCGTCGTCGACTCGCCACTGCACAAGGCTGATCCCAAGGAATCTCTGAAAAAATTCCAGCCAATGGGGAAAATCGTGGAGATAAAAGACGTTGTCGGCGCTGTCCTTTTCCTGGCACAAGCAGATCAAGTAACCGGAGAGATACTCCACGTGGATGGTGGCCCTCACGCTGGCCGTTGGTAGCGGCCTAGGCTGACCGAATTATGAATGCGGCGTGGCCGATCCGGCGCAAGGAATCTCTTGGCCAGCCGGGATAGGCGCAGCACGCGATAGAGCGGCTGCAAAGGCTGCGGGAGTTGGACTGCCGACCATTCGCTCAGGCTCGGGGTGACGGTGAGACGCCACAAGAGGCGCGCTCGATCCTGCCAGCGCTCTCTTAATCGCATCATCAAAAGGAAGTAGGCAGGCGATTCCGTGTCGTAGTGGATGCCGCGTTCGATGATGCGCAGAATTTCGTCGGCTAGAACGGTGATTGACGGATCTTCTCGCAAGCACTCTTGAATTTGCGGCGGCGGGGCCGAGCTGAGCAATTTTTGGGTCAGAAGCAAGTTCAGCCTGACGATGCGTTCAATTCCGAGGCGGTTGGCTTCTTCCTGAATCGCGTTCCAATCAAGCTGCCGGGATCCCGCTAGTTGAGCGATGTCGCACAGCCATGAAAGCTGAACCCAAACATGCTTCGCGGCGTGAACGCACAGCACGAGCAAGAGATCCTCTGCACGCAGGGTTCGCATACGGCGACCGCCCACAACGATCTCGTCGGCTCGCACAAGAAAATCCGCTACATCGAAGTCGATGGAATAAAAACGGGGCAAGATTCGCCACTGCAACTCCAGAAGATTTGAGCCGCGCGCGGCGCTGAACGAGTACTCATATCCAGTTTTGGCGTAAGCAGCCGCGATTCGTGGCGCAAGCTCGATGGCTGATTTGTATCCCAAATCAAGCAACGCGGCCTTTGCCTTGAGTACTTCCGTTGGAAGGATCAGGAGATCGAGATCGCCAAACTGACGCTGCGTAACCTCGCCGTACAGAGTCTGCGCGAGAACCGGACCTTTAAATGGCAGCGCCTTGATTCCCACCCACTCAAGATGGCTAACTATGCGAACGAGTTCCGCTGTAAACCACAGCGTCTTGCGCACATTGTCCTGGTAACGAACTCGGAGCGCATCGAGGTGCTGGACGGGAACCAAGTGTGAGAGCCCCGACAGTTCGCTATACACCTGCGGAACCACGCGATGGTGATCGATAAGACGCAGTATTCGTTCCCAATCCAGCGGACGCGTGAGAGTGTTGCGAACGCGCTCGGCGTGTTCGTCACCGCATGGATCGGCACAGCAAGCGAGTAGCAAGTCGAACTCAGAGTCTTGGGCAAATGCTGGCGTTCGCAAGTCCGGGAGTTCAAATAGTTCTGGTCGTATCTCAGCGGTAGCAGCCATGCTGGAGAGAACGATAACCTTTGCACATGGACAAAACCAGTTAGAAGGACGATGCTCCAAGCGAACTCGGTTCGAAATATTACGCGCGAGATCACCCTCGGCTTCGCTTGGGGAAGCTCTCGCCCCGCTGGAGAAAAACGCGGGCTTCGGGATGACGTTAGAACAAAGAGCTTTGCTCGACTGCCCGGACGAGGCGTCCGGGCTACGTGTGCATCGTTAAGGGTACGGTGTCACTTCGATTGGTGTTACTTTGGTTTCAACTCTGTGATGCGGCCTGCAAACCAAGATTTATACGCGACGTATAATCAAAGATGGTCCGGATATGAGCTCGGGTGCGAAATCGTTTGAAGCGGAACGGCGTAGTACCCGAATTCGAGCTCAGATCCCTTTTCGCCTCGCCAGCCTTGATCCGGCCATTCCATTCAGCGAGCACTGCCATACTCTAGTGGTAAACACAGAGGGATGTGGCGTGCGCCTCACCCAGCCGCTGGAACCGGGGCTGCCGGTTTTGCTTGATGAACTTCCGGGAGGAACGAGCGCTCCGGCTCGCGTGGGAAACTGCGTTCCGCTGGGAACGGAAGGCAAATACTGGCTGGTGGGAATCGCGCTGGAAGAGCCCGGGAATATCTGGTGCATCCAGCCTGCCCCGGCGAACTGGGGAAGCGAGCCGAGGCCCGCAGCTGCCGCCGTGCCTCCGCCGAAGAAAGAGAATGAATGGCCCTACTCCGTATTTTCCACTAAGGGCGAAGCTCATCCCGGCAGGAAGTAGCGACTTCTCAATTTACACCGTCAAAGTGATTTCCGACTTTTCCCAAGAGTCTTTACCTCACGGGTTGGAGAGTCGCATGGCAAACTAGGCTCCTCCCGCTGACGAGCGTTTATCATACGGAGTGCGATTCTAATTTCCCGCGAGGTTCTCATGGCACGCATTTCGGTAGTCGAACCTGAAAACGCTCCTCCCGAAGTAAAAGAGATCTACGAAAAAGCTCTGCGCGGCAAACCGGGGAACGCGCAAAAAGCATTGGCACATCGTCCGGAGATGCTGAAGACGTTTCTGCCCTTCTACGCCAGCGTAGGCCGATCCCTCGACCGCAAGCTATACGAGATGATTTACCTGCGCGTCTCGTTCATCAATGGCTGCCATTACTGCGAGCAGCATCACGTGGCGTCGTCAAAGCGAGTCGGATTGACAGCGGAAGACTGGCAAGCGCTCAAAAACGGCAACTACACCCGCTTTACCGAGAAAGAGCAGACAGCTTTGGCCTATGCTGAAAAGCTAACGCGGGCCTCGCGAGACGTTACGGACGCCGACTTCGAAAACTTGAAGAAGCATTTCTCCGACGCCGAGATCGTCGACTTGCATTTGCTGGTTGGCCTAGCCAACTTGACCAACCGGTTTACTGATCCGCTAGGGCTTGAAGTGGAGTTCCCGCAGGAAAAGATCTAGCCCTGTTACGCTAACTTAGTCCTCGAACCCGGGCCTGCAATCCAACGCGTTGCGTTGGCCCCAATATTCACCCGTATAAAATCGAACGCTATACCACCGGCTCTCCAGACGACGTACAAGTAACACCTCGCAAGGTATGCCATTGAATTTGCCGGGTTGATGAGTCATAGCTGCCACCGAAAGCGAATCTGTCGGGTCGAAAACGAGAAACACATAAGTGTTTTGCGCAAACATCCCCCAACCGTCCCAGTCAATGTGCTTCAAGTCTCCCTTCGCTGAGGCCGGTTGTGCCAGAACCTGCGCCTTGTAATGTAATCGTGGGACCATACAGACCATCTGGCGGCCGTGCGGACCGCGGAATAATTTGCGACCAAGCCAACTGAAATCGCGACATAGATAGCCAGCATTAACAGAACCGATAGGCGCTGGCGGCGTTCCTTGCGTATTGCGCTATTCAGCAAGACAACGCTGATGAGTGGGGCAACAGCAAATATATATAGGATTAACGATATATCTGGTTCGCCGATCGCTACTGGGATAAAAATGATAAAGGAACCTAATACGGCATATAAGGGCAACCGCCAGTCAAACCGATCGTCTTGAGCTGTTTTCCCGACCATCCAGGCTTTTCTTTCAAATACTGCTGAATGTTTGCGATCACTCTATGGCCAATAGGCCGTCTAGCTCAATCGCCGCTACCCGTTCGTGCTAGTACCTATAAAACCCCCGCCCACTCTTCCTCCCCAGCCAGCCCGCGTCCACCATCTTGATCAGCAGCGGGCACGGCCGGTACTTGGGATCGCCCAAGCCATCGTGCAGCACGCGCATGATGTCGAGGCAGACGTCGAGGCCGATGAAATCCGCCAACGTCAGCGGACCCATAGGATGGGCCATGCCCAGCTTGAAAACTTCGTCCACCGCCTCCGGCGTGGCCACGCCTTCCATCACCGCGTACATGGCTTCGTTCAGCAGCGGCATGAGCACGCGGTTCGAAACAAAGCCCGGAGCGTCGTTTACCTCGACCGGCGTCTTCTCCAGTTTCAGCGCGAGGTCGCTCACAGTCTGAAAAGCTTCATTCGAGGTAGCCAGGCCGCGGATCACTTCGATCAGCTTCATGACGGGCACGGGATTGAAGAAGTGCATTCCGATAACCTTGTCCGGCCGCTTGGTCAGCGCCGCCAGCTTGGTGATCGAAATCGACGAAGTGTTCGAGGCAAGAATAATTTCGGGCCGGCAAAGCCGGTCAAGATCGCGAAATAGCTCCGTCTTGACGTCGAACTTCTCCGTAGCCGCTTCCACCACAAAGTCGCACCCAGCCAGCTTTGCGCGCTCAACGACCGGCTCAATGCGCTCAAGTGTCGCCACCTTGTCCTCCGCCAAGATGTTGTTCTTCGCGACTTCCCGGTCGAGGTTCTTTCCGATCGTCTCCACTCCCCGGTCCAGAAAGCGCTGCTCCACATCGCACAACACAACCCGGTAGCCGCTGCGAGCAAAGACATGCGCAATGCCATTGCCCATCGTCCCGGCACCGACAACTCCAACACGTTGAATGTTCATAAGGGCCTCTCCCTCAAGTAGGAAAACCTCAGAGTCTACCACCTCGGGGATGAGATCGCGGCGGTCGAGGCGTAAGTACTTGGAAGGAGCGCCGCTGTTGACTGCTAGTCCAACGAAGGCCGCTCGCCCACCGACTGTTGAAGTTGCGTAGCGCAGCGTGTGATCATTTCGGCCATGGACGGCCGCCTTCCATTGCCGACTCTGCTGTCGCACGCGTTGGTTGCGTTTACCATCGAATTCGACAATGAATCCGAGCGGCAGATGGGTCACCGCACGACCAGACATGGCTCGGCGGGCTCACTGCATGCTCCCTGGCTGGTGTCACTGGTGATGTGGTCGAACTGCATGCGGTTTGTCGACGAGAACGGACTGCCCGTCGGCGAGCTTGAACGTCGCACTCGGACAACGACCAATCTGGCGGGCATGCAACGGTGGGGATACATCACGATCGAAAAGGATCCGGCCGACCGGCGGCCTAAGCCGCCCCGCTCCGCTTGGGTGGTTCGCGCCACGCCCGTTGGTCGCAAGGCTCGGGAAGTATGGCAGCCACTGATTCACGCAATCGAGAAGCTTTGGCAACAACGCTTCGGCGAGGACGAGATCGCCGAGCTTCGGGAATCGCTGTGGGCCGTGGCCCGCCAGCTTGATCTTGAACTGCCCGACTGTCTCTCGATCCTGGGTTGCGGACTGTTCAGCAAAAGACCGGATTATGAGCGGTGGGCATCGGCCCGAAGCGAAGATTCACCGCTCCCGCTGCCCGCGCTTCTCTCCCGTGTACTGCTGGCGTTCGCCATCGAGTTTGAAACCGAGTCAGACCTGTCGTGCGCGATCAGTGCCAACATCGCGCGGGTTCTGGATGAGAAAGGCGTGCGGCTTCGAGACATTCTGCTCCTGACGGGCGTATCGAAGGAGGCGGTCAGCATGGGGATGGGCATCCTTCGGAAGAAGCGACTGGCCGTTGTCGAGCCCTACCCGTCCGGCATCCGGGCGAAGGTTGCTCGGCTCACGCCGAAGGGTCGAGAAGCTAAGGACGCATATCGTCAGCTTCTCATCAACATCGAACAGCGCTGGCAGGCACGCCTTGGCAAGGACACCATCCACGCTCTTCGAGAGCCGCTGGAGCAATTGGTTGGACAGCCTACCGCGCAGCAGTCGCCTCTATTTCGCGGATTGGAACCCTACCCCGAAGGTTGGCGAGCGTCGGTCCGCAAGCCCGAAACCCTTCCACACTATCCCATGGTGCTGCACCGCGGCGGATTCCCCGACGGCAGTTGAGCGTGAAAGAGCATGGTAGGAGGCTACACCTGACCAGTCTTCGAAGTTCCGGAAACTGGGCCTGGTCGATAACTTGGGTGCAATCAACCGTGAGCTGGTTCTCTTCTCGCCTGCCGCTCAACGTGAAACGCAATGCCCAACGCGAGAATAAGCGCCGCGATCCCAAACAACGTCAGGCCTGGCACCGCGTTAGGTTCTTCGATAATCACCTTGCGCGCCATTGCAATCAGGGCCACTTCCAGGACAACGCGAATGTGAATCACGTCCTTCTTCAGGTACGCTTTCAGGGTCTCCAGCAGTTCCACTCCAATCAGCACCAGCAGGAAGTATCCAAAAATCTCGAGTAGGCCTTGGACTCTAATCAGAAACCGAGGCGGCGCCCAGATTTCTTCAGCGATCAGCATGCCCAGGTGCAGCGTGGAGAGGAACACCACGACGCAGAGCATTGCAGCGAGCGACAGGACGGTGAACTTCTGGACCTTCGTGAGCAGAGTTTCCAATGTGATCTCCTTCGTGCCCTTGCTCAGAAGTTGATTTTAATTGGGAGAGCTTCACAACTGATAGAACTAATAGCCTGGGAGGGACGGTCTAACATTTCGCCTGCGCACCGAGCGCGACGCGAATGCGCTCGCGCAGGCGTTTGCTAACTGTATACGAGGCGAGGCCGAAGGTCCCGGTGATCGAGAGCAGCAATCCAAACGCACCAAACAGGCCGAGGGCGACTGTCGCAACCTGAGCTACAAAGAACGTCAGTCCAAGCTGGTTGTTCCAGGCGCTCGATGCCACAATCGGAATGGCGGGATCAAGATCACGAATCAGTTTGCGGACGGTAGCTGCCATATCGTTCGTGGCCGCGTCGGACGAATCTGGCCGCATCCGGACGAGGACGGACGTTTCAGTACTTGCTTGCTGCGAGATCGGGAAGAACGCCGCCGCTGTGATCTTCAGTCAGCGAAAAATACTTTCCATCCGCCAAGATGCCCACGATCTGGATCGACCGCAGGAAGCGGTTCTTGAAATAGCGACCGACGGCATCGTCAAGTTGAAGAGGCGCCGTGCAAACTCCCGATTCACTACGGCAACCGCCGGAGTCTTCGAAGTGTCGGCAAAGCTGACGTCGCGTCCCGCGAGCAGCGGTGTTCCCCAGGCGGTAAAGTATCCGGGTGAGACGCGTAATTGTAGGCGTCAAATGATCTTTTTGAAGGCCTGAAATCGGTAGCCTGTTGAGAGAAGACATCCGAACCAGAGACATCCTGCGACAGTGGTGTGGTATTCGCGTAGGCGGCTGCTTCCACTCCCGGTAGCTGCGAGAGTCTTTCCAGTAACTGGCGCTGGAAATGGTCGGCAGCCTCGCTCGAATAGCCAGCCTCGCTCAGCTCGAATTTCGTTAGCACAGTATGCTTCGGACTGATCCCCATGTCCATGGTCATGGCTTTGTTCAAGCCACGCAAAGAGACGAAGGCAGCCGTAACGGTGACGCAGCAGAGCGCGACCTGCGCTGCCAGCAGCACATCGCGAAGCGCCCAGCGGTACCCTGCCGTGGTTTGGCTTCCGCCGCTCTTAATCGCGTCGTTAGGATCGGTCTTGAATATCTGCCGCAGTGGCATCACCCCGAACAGCACGCCGGCGAGAACCGAGATCAGCAACGCCATCAGGATCAGCGATGGCTGCGGCAGTACTACAAAGAACCTTAGAGGATATTCGGTGGGAGCATGCCAGTTAGCCAGTCCGGTGAGGGCCGTCCATGCCAAAGCGCATGCGCCCCGAGGGTCGAAATCACAACAGCCTCGACAAGAATCTGTCGGACAACCCGCCAGCGGCTCGACCCAATCGCCATGCGGATGGCAATCTCGCGCGTCCGGTCTGCCGTCCGCGCGGCGAACAGGCTGCCGAGGTTAGCGCAGACGGCGAGCAGCACAATCCCAGCCAGCCCCAGTACCCCAGCCAGAAAACCGCGTGCCGGTGCGCCGAAAAAGTCAATGCCGGCATACACGACTACATTCGTGCCATAAGCGATCGTTCCAAGCGCGCGGCTGAGTGCGATGAGGCCATCCAGCGGAGACGGAGTGGAAAGAAGTCTGGCGGAAACGTCCTGTGTCGGATGCTGAGGAACTGAGGAGCATCTATTCTCGGAAAAGGGAAATCCTGGACCTATTGAGCTACGTATAAATAATGCAATGCCTTAGTGCAAAAAAGAAGGCAGCTCGGACTGCTCGATGCAGCCCCGTAGCTTCTTCTGCGATCTTCGAACTCCGTTCATCGACCGGATGATGTCCTCCATGAGTTCGTCACTGTCCTTGGGACAACTATTGGACAGTTTTCGCTTCGCCTGATACCAAACCCCTTCGTCTGGATTCAGCTCCGGGGCATAGGAGGGAAAGTTCTCAATATGGAGACGGGGATTTCGCCGGAGAAGCTGCTGCAGCGGCTCGCCTTTGTGGGTACTCGAGTTATCCAGCAACACAATCACGGGACCGTGGAGATGCCGAAGCAGGTGGCGGAGGAACAAACCCACTTCTTCCTGCCCAATATTGTCATAGAAAAGGTAGTAGTAGAGGTTCAGTCGCTGCCGTTTCGGGCTGACCGAGATGCCGGAGATCACGGAAATTTTGTCGCGCCGGTAGACATGACGATGAATCGGAGTTTGCCCGACCGGAGCCCAGGTCTTGGCGACATGGGGAAGGAGGAGAAATCCGGACTCGTCGGCAAACACTATGTGGGCGCCCAGCCGAGCGGCTTTTTTTTTATCCGCGGCCACTGTCGGCGTTTCCATTGCTCGACCGCTTGGTCGTCACACTCGATCGCGCGCCGTTCGGGTTTCTGATGACTCCACTTCAGACGATGCATCAACCGCCCAATGTGATTGGGGTGGTAGTCGACTCCGAACTCGTCGTCGATGAGCAGGGCGATGCGCGCCGTCGTCCACAGGTTCGTGCGGTAACCACGAGCCATCGGCCCTTTGAGCAGCAGCCTGATCAGGCCCTGCAGCTGTTTCGGCCGCAACTTAGGCGGTCGCCCCGGGGAGAAGCGAACGCGCAATGCCTGCTCTCCGCCGCGCCGCCGCGCATGGTACCAGCGCATGACCGAGCTGGCTCCGCAGCCAATGCGCCGCGCCGCTTCATTGAGTGAACAACCAGAATCCACTAAGGCCAAAGCTCGCCGGCGACGGTCTTCCAGCAGATCGGCACTTCCCTTTGGTCTGGGCATAGGTGTTCAGGCGGAGAAGCAGAGCACCTACATTATTGGCTTCTTTCTAGAGGAAAGCTATTACATTCTTTATACGTTGCTCAATAATTAATGAGCATACCAAGCTCTCTACTTTCCTGGCCGATGCCGAAGAACTACTGCGAACTGGAAAAGAAGAACGTGAGCGCCTTGAGGGAGAGCTTAGTCAACTCTCCGAGCCTCCCGATCCAGCAGCGCTCATCGCTACAATCGAACATGCGAAATCCTTCGGTGACACCGATAGCGCGGTTGCACGGCTCAATTCTGACGTCACACGCCGCGACCGGATGGAGCAATCACGCGAAAAAGAGAATGACCTTCGCGTCCTGCAGGAGCGGATATCCTCGGCGGTCGGTCAAATCGGTATGCACCTCCGGAGTTCGGAGCCCCAACGAATTTTGGCGAGTCCCTGTCGATAATCATCAAGCTGTCACTGGCTGTCGCCAAAAAAGCGGAGGAGCAAAGACGAGCGATCCGAGAGCTTGGTAAGCAATTGGGGTCATTGTCGCTTGAGAAACGACAGGCGAAATTCGAAGACTTTAAGACTAGATTGTGCCAATGGTCCGAAAAGGGGAGTCCACTGGTAACCGCTCTGCTGATGCCTGACGCCAGCACGCCTGAATAGGTGGGGCAGTGGGGCAGGCGCTTGATGTGCTGGAAAGAGTCTTCCTCCATCTGAAAGACGCGCACAGCCTGCAACATCGGGTGAAGAGGATTGGTGACAACATTGCGGACCTCGAGAGCAGAGCGTCTCAGTTGATCGCGACACTCGATCCATCCCTTGCGATCCTTTCTCCACCGGCGGCGATTGCGTGTTTGCATTCACAGTGCGTTGAAACCGGCAAAGCCGAAACCGAGCGCGATACCCTTGAAGCGCAAAATAATGAGTTGACACCACCCACGTTGACGGGGTTGTGTATGATGATGGAAACTGGCTACGTGGGCACACCAACACTTAGTTCGCAAGGCACATCTGAGATGCCCGGCCTTCCGGGATCGTCGTGACGGACTCAGCCGTGGCAAGCGAGTGTTTTAAAGGAGTGTCATGCGAATTCTGCTTTACAACCCTGACAACGGGGTCACCCGCAACTTCATGCCCCACCTCTGGATGTTCTTGCTGCAAGCACTCACACCTGCCGGACATGAAGTCCTGCTGGTCGATGGCAATGCCCAACCTATGGACGAAACCCAAATTGCGCAATTCGTCCGCGACCAGAACATCGGGCTTGTTGGTATCGGTGCCATGACCAGGATGGTCGCCAGGGCGTATCGCATGGCTGACGCGATTCGGGCGGCGGGAGTTCCGGTGGTCATGGGAGGGCCGCACGTGACCGAAGAAGCCGATGAAGCTCTCGGCCGCGATGGTGGACCGCGCCATGCCGATGCCGTTGCCTTGGGAGAAGCCGATGAGACCTGGCCGCAAATCGTGGAAGATGCTGTTCGCGGTGAGCTAAAGGAAATCTACGCGCCTGTTGATGGTATGGGCAAGGAGCGCAAACCTTCCCTGAATCCGTATCCCGCGATTCCATGGGACAAGCTTGATCTCCGCCAGTTCAATCTCGTTCCCAAACTGATGCACCCCTTGCTCAAGAATTTCCGGGAAGGCTGGGGAACATTTCGCATCGTCCCGGTTGAATCGGGACGAGGCTGTCCTTACGGCTGCGAGTTCTGCACGGTCACCGGATTCTTCGGCGACTCCATTCGGTTCCGGACGAATGAAAGCGTCGTCCACGAATTGCTCCTGCTGAAAGCCCGCGCCCGTGAGGAGGGAGGCCAGATCGCGGTTTTCTTCATCGACGATAATTTCGCCATCAATGTAAAGCGCACCAAGTCACTGCTGCGTGACATCATCGCGGCGAAAGCCCAAGTCTTTTGGGTGGCGCAGATCAGCGCCAATCTGCTGCGCGATGAAGAACTGGTTGATTTGATCGCTGCCTCCGGAGGCAAGTGGATCTTTATCGGCATGGAGTCTGTCGATCCGATAAATCTGAAGGACGTGAATAAAGGATTCAATAAGCCCAGCGAGTATGCCGCCGTGCTTGAGCGTCTGGCAAAACGCAATATTTACGCGATCACCTCGTTCATCTTCGGCATGGATAACGACACTCCGGGAGTCGCCGAACGCACCTTGCAGCAGGTCCGCACATGGCCTCCGGGCCTGCCGATCTTCGGACTACTCACGCCGTTACCGGCAACGCCTTTATACAAGCGGCTGGAGACCGCCGGACGGCTCACGCGCCCTCGGCACTGGACGGATTTCGTTCCGTTCACAATGGCGCACACTCCGCTGAAGATGACGATCGAAGAAGCGCATGCCGAACTGAACTACGGCTGGGCTCACTCCTACAGCCCGGAAGCGCTGGCTCAGGCAGTTGCGGCGCTGGACGATCAGCATGTGGGTGATCGCGTCAACGTTTTCCTGGCGCGTCTTTGTTTTCGCGGAATCTATTTCCCGATGCTGAGGAAGTCGTCGTGGCTGCGGGTCATTATCGAGAACCGCCGTACGATCCTGAGGCTGTTCAAAGAGGGAGTATTCCGATGGATGCGCCCAAGAAATTCTGCCAGCCAGGATTCCTTTGACGTCGCAACGCCCAACGTCAGCGGCGAAGCCAACGCTTAAACACATTTCCTGGAGAGCGCCTGACGCCCCTATTGGGTCGTCGCTCGTGGGAGAAACTCGCGTTGAGCACAGGGACTCTGCCATGCTGGATAGGCAGGATTCGGCAAATAGAACCGTGGACAGAATGGTGCTTCAATGCCCGATGGAGAGCGTGGTTCCGGTTTAGGCGATCGCTCGCATGGTGGCGAGTTACCGAAGTGTGGCGGGCTCGACCCCGTTGAGGAGAATTACAAACCAATCGCAACCGGGCCGAATGCTGCTGCCAAATCAGTCAGGGGAATGAGCAGATGAACCGCCATCCGTGATCGGGGATCGACCTTCTCATCCCATCTATGGCGATTTTTCACCACTTGAGACGATTGCCTAACTAACGGGTGGCGGCTCGGATAACTTCCGGTTTTTTACAGCCGGGATTCATAACGCAGTTAAGGACTGCCAGTGTGGACTGGGCAGTCCTTTGTTTGGATTTACACGGTCCGGTTTGCCCGTAGCCAATCCTAGTCGCTGGCTATGGCTATGGCTTTCGCTCCTTTCTCCTTGTCCTCTTCTGCCAACTGCATCGGGCCCAGGTTGAAGGTCAACTTATCGATCTTGCCGTTGAAGGGGAACGGCACCTGATAGTCCTTGTCGTTCACACCCGTGCGGGTGTCAACTCCAACGTCAAAGGTCTCGTCAGCCACCTGCAGGAAAGCGATCGAGTTTGCCTGCTTCTGTGTGGCGACGACCTTGCCGTCTGCCTTCAGCACACCGGTGCCGCCCTTGGCGATGCCAGGGCCGTCGTAGGTGTAGTCGAACACGATCGTGTGCTTGCCCGGCGTGAGCGCATCCGGTCCTTCCCAGCGGTACTGAGCGAGGATGAGCATGTTGTAGTCGAACACCGGCTTGCCTTTGAGCAGATACAGCCCATAGCCACCCCAGCGCCCGCCCATGGTCACGAGCATCCCGTCGCCGCCACCCTGTGGCACATCGACCTCGGCGGTTATCGCGTACGACCTGCCAAGAATGTTCGGCGCATTAGCGGAATTGATACCGGAGTTCACGCCCGTGTAGGTGAAATCCGTGATGCCCGCAGTCGCACTCGGCCGAGGCGCGAGCGCCCGCGCAAACGTATCGTTGTTCAGAGGCAGCACGTTGTACTTGGCCGCCTCCTGGTCAAATAGCTTCTGCATTTCCTTCAGCTTGTCAGGCATCTTCGCTGCGAGGTCGTTGTACTGCGAGTAATCCTCGGTCAGGTTGTACAGCTCCCACTTGTAATCGTTCGGGGCGGGCAAGGGCGCGTTCAATATCCATGGTCCATGCGGTGGCGTGGTGTTGGCGTACCAGCCATCCTGGAAGATCCCACGATTGCTGATCATCTCGAAGTACTGGGTGTGGTGGGTCGTAGGCGCGTTGGCGTTCGCCTTCTTAAAGGTGTACGCCATGCTCACACCTTCGATCGGTTTTTGCTTGATGCCATCGACGTACTCCGGCGCCGGGATACCCGTCGCTTCGAGAATCGTGGGCACGATATCAATGATGTGGTGAAACTGGGTGCGAATCCCGCCTGGGTCCTCGATGTGCCCGGGCCACGAGATCGCCAGGCCCTGCCGCGTGCCGCCGAAGTGCGACGCAATCTGCTTGGTCCACTTGAAGGGTGTATCGAACGCCCACGACCACGCGACCGCCATGTGCGGGTAGGTCGCCGCCGAGCCCCAGGCGTCGTAGAACTTGAGTTGCTCGGCGACCGGGAACTGCAGGATGCCGTTGTACGACGTGTACTGGTTGGGCGTACCAAGCAGCGTGCCTTCGGGACTGGTACCGTTGTCGCCATCAATATAGATGATCAGTGTATTGTCGAGTTTGCCCAGGTCCTCAACCTGCTGAATGACGCGGCCGATCTCATTGTCGGTATAAGCCGTATAGCCCGCGTATACCTCGGCTTGCCGGGCGAAGAGCTTCTTCTCGTCGGCCGACAGCGAATCCCATTTCGGCAGGCTATCTGGCCAAGGAGTGAGCTTCGCATTCGCGGGAACGACCCCCAGCCGCTTCTGGTTGGCGAAGATCTGGTCACGCATGGCGTTCCAGCCCATGTCGAACTTGCCGTGGAACTTGTCGATCCACTCCTGCTTTGGCTGGTGCGGCGAGTGGCTTCCACCGGGAACGTAGTAGAGGAAGAACGGCTGGTCGGGCGCCGCGGCATTGAGCTGCTTCATGTACTTGATTGCCTCGTCCGCCATGTCGGTGATGAGGTTGTAGCCGGGCTTGCCGATCCACGGAAAGATCTGGGTGTGATCCTGGAACAGGTACGGTGTCCACTGGTCGGTCTCGCCGCCATTGAAGCCGTAGAAGTAATCGAAGCCCATCCCCGAGGGCCATTGATCGAACGGGCCAGCGACGGTGTACTGGTAGGCTGGCGTGTTGTGGTTTTTCCCGAACCACGATGTGGAGTAACCATTGTCTTTGAGAATCCTGCCGATGGTAGCGTTTTCAGGACCGATGATGGAGTCATAGCCCGGGAAACCCGTCGACAGCTCGGTGATCACGCCGAAGCCGGTTGAGTGGTGGTTGCGGCCGGTGATCAGCGCCGCCCGCGTTGGCGAGCACAGCGCGGTGGAGTTAAATTCGATGTAGCGCAACCCCGCCTTTGCGATTCGGTCCAGTGCCGGCGTCGGGATGACGCCGCCAAAGGTGCCGGGCACGCCATAGCCCTGGTCGTCGGTCATGATGAGGAGAATGTTGGGCGCGCCCTTGGGCGGCACCACGCGCGGCGGCCACCAGGGCTTGGAATCCGTGGCGCTCTCTTTGATCACACCGCCGAACGGCGGGGGCGGGGCCGGGAGTTGATTCCCTTTGATTGTGATCGTGGCGCTGGGCTCACCCAACGTGCCCGTGACCTGCTGCGCCGCGACTGGCGCGACCGTCAGCATGGTGGCGAGTAGAAATACAACCATTTCCGCGACGACAGCTATTTCTCTCGGTTCCCGTGTCATGCTCTTTCTCCTTTGCTGGCTCTCTCTCTGTTCACGCCCGGGCTTCGCGCCGCCGTCGGTCCGACTGCATTGTTCGTTTATCCGATACACCTCAGAAAATGCGCCCAACCGTGGAGATTGGAACCTATAGGAAGCGTGGTGGCGCTGGGAACTGGTAGAAGTTGCAGTGGGCAACGGAAACATTGAGACTCAGAAGTCACGTTTGTCCCGTTACCCACATTGCCTTAATCTTCTTAGGCTACCGTTCCTTGATGTAATGAGCGTTATGGCGGAGATTTCGCCAACCATTGAGCCGCAACGACCCACGCAGCTCATCGCCGGTCTCGACCACCACGTCGTAGCGCGACGAATCTCCCCACGGCTTGGCTAACCGCAGACCGTTCTTGGAGGCTCGGGCCATAAACTGAAGCTCCGACCATTCGCCGCGCCGTTTGCAATTCTTGATATGACCTTTGCATCTCTTGGGTAATTTCATTCCTGATTTCATAGGTCCAATAAAAAACGCGGCCTGGAGAGGCCGCGTCCCTTTCTCTGACTGTCTGCTATTATATCAACTTGAAATAGGTACACCCGTCAACTCTGCTGCGATTATATTTGGATTAGATGCAACAAGTTAACCCCATTCGTGTAAATTTTGCCTATTGACAAGATTTTCCCGACTAACCACTTTGGGTCCATTTCCTCTTCCATTGTTGACACTCCTGGAGACCCAGAGTAGCGTTGCGCCATCGCACAGAATCTGTTCGCTCGTGCAGAGGGGGAAAGCATCTTGTCCAAGCTATTCTGGGCGGTAGTGTTTACGTGTGTTGTGATCAGTCCCGTTCTGGCACAGGATCCCACCAAGGTCGAATCCAAGCACTACAAACTAGCCTTTGAAAATGAATGGGTCCAGGTAGTGGATGTTCACTACGGCCCGCACGAGAAATCGGGTCTGCACGACCATCCCGGCGGAGTCGTCGTAGTGCTCACCGCAGGACACCTCCGGTTTACCGATGAGAACGGTAAAACCAAAGAGGTCTTCGCCAAGCCCGGTGAGTCCCGCTGGTACCCGGCGTTTAAACACAAGGTTGAGAACCTGGGCGATACCGCCTACGACGCCGTCTACATCGGGATCAAAACCAAGCCCTTAACCTCCAAGGCTGGACCGGACACTCCGCAACCCGCACTGGATGCCCAGACCGCAAAAATCCTGGCAGACTATATCCAAGCCACAGTAAAGCGATAATCCGCGTAAAAGTGACGGACCGAAGGAAGCAAAGACCCTAGGTCTGCAGCTATGTGCTTTCCTTTGTGGACCTTCGTGTCCTCTGTGGTTGACGCCTTTGTCCATAGCACCAGAAATCCCACAAGAAAAAAAAGACCAAGCGAAAGCGCACCCAGGACAGGCACCTCCGCAACAGTTGCCTGCATCCTACAATTTGTTAAGGGCGTGCGGGTTAGCCTTGCCTTCAGGTACCCGAAGACATAGAATGTTAGTCACGAGATAGTGTGCGAGGAGTACCCTTCTATGTTCCAGGTAGGTTTACAGCGCTACCTTCTTTCATCGTTTTTCTTGCTGTCCCTTTTTGGGCTCGCTTCGTCCGCTCTGGCCCAGCAGGATGCCAAGCCGGCCAGCACCGATCCGACTACGAGTGGTCAAGCCGTTCCGGCGAATACTACCGCCCCGGCAGTCGATCCGCTGAAACGTCCAATCAGCGAAAAGCAAAAGAAAGAAAACGCCAAAGCCCTGAAGCAGGAACTCAGCAAGACCTACAAGAAGTGGCTGGACGAAGACGTCGTCTACATTATCTCGGACGATGAGCGCAAAGCTTTCAAACAACTCTCCAACGACGAAGAGCGCGACCAGTTCATCGAAGCCTTCTGGCAACGCCGCGATCCCACCCCAGACACCGAAGAAAACGAATTCAAAGAAGAGCACTACCGCCGCATAGAATACGCCAACGAACACTTCGCTGCCGGTATCCCCGGCTGGAAGAGCGACCGAGGCCGCATGTATATCATGTATGGGCCGGCGGATGAGATTGATTCTCATCCTAGCGGAGGGACTTATGAACGTCCCATCGAAGAAGGTGGCGGCGAGACTTCTACTTTCCCGTTTGAAGACTGGCGGTATCGATACCTCGAAGGAATTGGGCAGGAAGTCATCATTGAGTTTGTTGACACTTGCATGTGCGGCGATTATCACATGACCATCGACCGGTCGGAAAAAGATGCGTTGCTGCACACGCCTAATGGGGGGGCCACGCTTTACGAGCAGATGGGGATGGCCACCAAAGCACAACGTTTCAGCGGCGGCTTGGAGAGTTTGGGACCGGGACCGGATAGCTCGTCACAGGCGACCAAGGAGTTCGATCGTTTGGAACAGTTCTCCAAGCTGACCCAGCCTCCGCCGGTGAAGTTCAAGGATCTCGAGGAAGTGGTCAGCCACAAGATCAGCATTAACCTGATGCCGTTTGATGTGCTGGTTGATTTCGTCAAAGTGACTGGTGACACTGTGCTGGTTCCCTTCACGATACAGTTGAAAAACCGTGACATCACTTTCGTAAACAAGGACGGAATACAGCGAGGCGTGGTCAACATCTTTGGCCGGGTTACCACACTGAGTGGACACATCGCGCAAACCTTTGAAGATCCAGTGCAGGCGGATATTCCGGCGGAACTGCTGGCCAAGGCGGCGGAGAATTCACAGGTCTATTGGAAGGCGGTTCCATTGCGTCCGGGCCGCTATCGCGTGGATATCGTAGTAAAAGATGTGAACGGGGACCGGGTGGGAACGTGGAGCAAGGGTATACAAGTGCCGGATTACGCGGATGACCGGCTAGATGCCTCGACGCTGATCGTGGCCGATGTGATGGAGCCGGTGGCGGCCAAGAACGTGGGAACGGGAATGTTTGTGATTGGCGCGACGAAAGTCCGGCCACGGGTTCCTCCCGCCGACGGTAAGCCAATCGTGTTCAAGCGCAACCAGAAGTTGAATTTCTGGATGCAAGTTTACAATCTTGGTGTGGACGACAAAACGCACAAGGCGTCGGCCACGGTTGAGTACAATGTAGTGAATGCAGCAACGAACAAGCCGGTGATTCATTCGATCGAATCAACCGACCAGATGGGAAACGTTGGCGACCAGATGACCCTGCAGAAAACTCTCTCGGCCGCCAATCTTGATCCGGGCGTTTATCGAATACAGATTAAGGTGAACGACAACATCTCCAAGCAGACGTTGGACCCTTCGGCAACTTTCGCCGTAGAGTAAGCTGACCTGCTTGGTCTCCCTTGAGGTGGTGGGTTGCTGATACTCCGCAAGCTTGGGTTCTCGGTTCTATTGCTGGGCCTGGCGCTTCCGGTGTGGAGTGCGGACAAGCAGGCTAAGATTTCCGGATTCGTGCGCGGCGCCACGGGTATCCCGCAAATGGGAGCCACGGTCGAACTTCTGGGCGCAGCGGCAAACAGCCTTCGAGTATTCACTGACGAGGACGGCTTCTACTCGGCGGCGGGGCTGTTGCCGGGAGTTTACAATATCAGGGTTTCCGCTCCTGCCTTTCTACCCGCCTTGCGGGAGCACGTCGGACTGCATGGCGGCGTCAACACCATCGTGAACGTCACTTTGAACACGCTGTTCGAGGCGATTCAGATTTCTCCCGCGCACGGCGGTGCCGACGAGGATGACTGGAAGTGGGTGCTTCGTTCGGTGTCTAACCGTCCCATTCTGCGGATGGTTGACGATAATTCCCCGGTGGTCGCGGTTGAATCCGGGAAAGGCCACGGTGAACTGAAGGGAACCCTGTCGTTCCTCGCCGGGTCGGCATCGGATGGGTATGGCAGTCCGTCCGACGTGAGCACCGGTTTCTCCATGGAGAAGTCGATCTTCTCCTCGGACACGATTGGTTTTCGAGGCAACGTGGGATACGGGAGCGGCCCTTCTCCGTCTGCCGTGCTGCACGCGTCTTTCCGGCACAAGATGGATGACGGATCGCAACCTTCGTTCGCGTTGAGCATGTGGAATCTGCCCTCGCCGGACATCACGTTGCATAACCTGCAGGCGATTGCGCTGACTACCTCGGACGATCTGATATTGGGCGACGCGATCGAACTGAATTTTGGCAGCGAACTGCAGACGATCCAGTTCATGGGGAGGGTGACGACGTTCCGTCCGTTCGGGACGGCCGACATCCATCTCTCGCCGAACACGGTGCTCGAGTATCGTTACGCCACGGCGGAACCGAATAGCAGGTTAGAGAAGGGTTTCGACCTGGCGCCGGAAGATGGGAACGAAGCGGCGCCGAGGGTCAGCATGGTGTCGTATGCGACGACGGTGGAGCACGCGCATCATCAGGAGCTTTCGCTGTCGCATCGGATTGGCAGGAACAACGTGCAGATTGCTGTGTACACGGACCGCGTGTCCGATCCTGCGCTTACCGGGGTGGGAGAATTCACCACAGACAACGGAAATGTTCTGCCCGACCTGTACTCCGGCACGTTTACTTATCAGGGAAACGACTTCCACACGCAAGGTGCGCGACTGGTTTTGCAGCGCCAGTTGACCTCGAGAGTGACGGCCACAATGGATTACGAATACGGCGGAGTGCTGGATTTGGCGACGCCAAACGTGAGCCTGGCGAACGTGTCGCAGTCGACTTTGGTGCGGAAGCGGGAAAGTGTGGCGGGCAAACTTGCGGGCACGGTTCCGAAGTCGAAGACTCGCTGGATGGCATCGTATGGCTGGATCAACGGAGAAGCTCTCACTCCGGTGGATATGTTCAATGCGTCGGCGGGGCGAACTGATCCTTATTTGAGCTTATTTTTCCGGCAACCCATTCCCGGAACCGGGTTCTTCCCCGGCCACATCGAAGCCATCGTCGATCTGCGCAATCTTCTGGCGCAGGGATACGTCCCCGTGCTGGGGAATGACGGGCACACGGTCTACCTAGTGCAATCGGCACGAGCGGTGAGCGGCGGCGTGGCATTTACGTTCTAGGAACTATCCTATAGAACTATCCTATAAATGATCTGTAGAGTGTACCGAGAAATCGGTTGCATGTTGGCCTGATTTCGTCAACTACGCTCATTTCTTATCGGGGAAATCGTAAAATGTCTCTTGTGCACCCAAGAATCATCGGCCTATTGATCGTAATAGTTGTCGCAAGCGACTGCGGATTCACGCAAGACGCTTATACCCCTGCCGCGCCTCGGATTCTGATTGAGCTACCCGACAATATTCCGTCAGATGCGGTATGGATCAGATACCTTCGAGCGGGCCGGGAAACAGCGGCAGTGCGATTGCGGTATTGAAGCCGGAACCGAGTCTCCGGCAGTACGTCATCAACGCAACGTTCGGAGGTAAACCCGCCCAGTACGCGAAAATCGTGGTTTGCGCACGCGGATGCCAATTCAACACGCTCCCGGGCAAGATTGTGCACGGGTTTCTCCCGCCCGCGCAAATACCATCCAGCCGTATCACCTGTGCGGTGGAAGAACCCGGAGAAACGTGCTAGCCTTCGTCGGAGGTAATCAACAAATGAGAGTGCTCGTATCTTGTCTGTTGTTGTTCTGCCTTTCCGTGCCCGCCTTGGCGGGCGAATGCGTGCTGAAAACTACGCGAACCGCCTGCCCCGGCAAAGAGAAGGAATCCTTCTCCAAGTGCAATGGACAGGCAAGCTGCGATGAAAAAGTTGCTGCCGATTCAGAGAAAGACTGCGCGGAGAAAGCGGCAAAGTCTTGCGATAACAGCCGTCCCAGCATAACAAAGAGTAAGACTGTGTCTGCTATTTTCGACGGAAAGCCTGTCTCAGGCGGCAAGAATGTTTGCGCTGCCGAACGGCCAGATTACAACAAGTGCGAGTAGTAGCTTGATTGCGGAGCGTCCGCTGCATAGTAACCACTCCACCATAAAAGGTGCCCCACCCCAACACGAGGCTGGGGTGGGGCAATGGTGAAAACGAGTTAGGTTGTCTGATTTGTTTAAACATGAATGGTCTTGTTCAGGTGTCACATGCCGGCGGGAATGCGCCTTCTTGGCCTTGTCTGAGCTGTTAATCAGAGTGGCAGTGATTCCAGCGTTGAAGGCAACATCCCCCGCAGTTCCCCCGCTATAGCAGAGAAGCGTGACAGAGTCGCCCGCTCCGACGAAAAGCACGTCGCTGATACTGGCGGTGTTGCGAGTCGCGAACCACCACGCGCACCAGAACCAGGTTGACATTGACCTTGTATGTAGCCGTGTCATTTGCCGTGTCCGGTGCGGCTGGGGTTTTACCGGGCGACGTTGCTGCAGGATTAACCGGTGGTGGCGCTGGGTTTGTTGCGAAGGTGTCGTTTGACCTGAAGCAAACAACGCGAACAAGAGAACGAGGAAAGGCAAGAAGTGAGTGGGGAGCGAGTCAGGCCGCTGTTGACTGCGGGCGCGCCCACGAAAACCGGGGCTGGGCGGTCTTCCACTCCACCTGATTATGGTAGTCCCACGCCTGTCCTAATCGCAACGGTGACTACTCCACACAGATCGCCTGCGTGAAGTTGCGATTACTCATCGACCAGAGTGAGCCCGGATGCGTGTTTTTACATGGCTTGCGCTGCCAGCAAACCGACCTGGCGAAGCACTTTGGCGTGGTCCCAATAAATACGCTCTCCACATATTTTGTCACCGCGGAAGTAGACTACGGCAACCAAATCGACTTCGACTTTTCTGTCGGTGGGCGGCAGGCCAGGTAAAATCCAATCCATCTGGCGGGTGTGGGTGAACGTGAGGAGTAGTTCGTCGACCAGCGCGTTATCGCCAACCACCCGGTGCGTAAACCGGTTGGCGATGTCGGTGGGCAATGAATGCACGAAGCTGTCGCGATAAAAAGCGCGGACTTCGTTTTTGCCCCGCCCGCCCATGCCAGTGGGGATGTTCAGGACGAAGGCATCTTCGGTCATGGTTGCCAGCGTAGCTTCGACATCCTGCTGCAGAAATTCCTGGTCGGTGTGGACTTTCCAAAGTTCTTCCATTGCGCGCTTTTCCATCGCTGTGTGCTCCGTAGGCATGCAGTACAAACATCATGAATTATAGTCCGCGTGGATTTCCGCCTTGCAAATCTGATTTGGCAAGCCACGGTGGGGACGATAGCGAAGAGTAGTGGCGCAGAAGACTTGTGCGGGTAAGTTCCTAGTGACTGGAACGATTTATTGCGGGGCTCCGAGCTGACGTACAGTCGCAGTATCCGACGGCAGAGTTGGCTTGGGCACAAAGAAGCTGTGATCGTAAAGATTGCGATACATCACACCAGCGATTTCCGCAGCCTTGGGGCCGAAAGTCGGACGGCCACCTTCGAGGAAGACGACCACAACAATGTGACCAACATTGGTTTTGGCGTAGGAGGCAAACCATCCGAAACGTGTGCCGGCGTGGGAACAAGTACCGGTCTTGCCCAGGACTTCCTCCTCGCTGAAATTTGTGCGAAGGCGGCGGGCGGTGCCGAACTGTACCGCGCCTTCCATTCCATCAGAAATTTCGGGGATCAGCGGGGCGATGTCCAGGTGGCGCTTTACGACCGGCTGGAAATTTGCGATGTCCTCGGGAGCCGTGGGATGCTGCAGATAGTAGAGCGTGCCGCCATTGGCGATGGCCGAGACCAACGCGCCGAGTTGTAGCGGGGTTACGGAAACGCCTTCCCCGAAGGAACACATCTTGCCCACGCCGCCGAGTTTGGATGGGATTTCTTCATTCGGATAAATCCCAAGCTGCTCACCGGGAATGCTGTATCCAGCCAACTCGCCGAGTCCGTACTGGTGGGCGTAGTAACTGACTTTCTCGAAACCTAACTGGCGGCCGAGCGTCTCGAAATACGCATTGTTGGAGTGCGCCAGCGCCATGGTCAGATTCATGTGGTAGCGGCCACCCAAACGGACTTCAGTCTCCTTGGTAATGATTCCTTCATTCAACGCAGCCAGCGCAACTGAAAGCTTGATGGTGGAGCAGGGTTGTGCACCGCTTGAAAGCGCGAGCTTCTGATTTACCATGGCCAGAATGCGGCCGCTGGTGGGCTCGATAGCGACGACTGTTCCATTCATGCCACCCAAGGCATCGATGGCTGCTTCGCGCACAACTGGATCTTCGCCAGTGGTGACGTCGCCTTCGGTAATATCCTGGGCAAAGGAGCTGGTGGAGAAACGCTCGTAGTAGTGATGTCGACGCTGTACGGTCGTGCTGGCGACAGTCGTTGTGGTGGTCGCGCGGCTGTGGGCCAGATGGTGCATTCGCTTTCGCGCGTGCTGATTTTCACTGATCTTTTGCGATGACTTGGGTTTGTGCGAGGTCACAGAATGGGGGCTGACGGTGGCGGCAATGCCAGACGGGCATAGCACCAGAAAAACGATGAATGCGAAAATCCGACCGATCCCAGTGGAACGTTTCCCTGAAGTCAATTTCCTGTACCTATCCCCGGAGTTCACTCCTAATTCGTAGCACGAAACCGGCCAATGATCGTGGCCACTGGCTAAGTCCCCACTGATCTAGATGTTATGAAAGTTCATCTGGATAAGCAATCTAAAACGTATTTATTCGCAAACTGATCCTAGTTGCTCTAACCCATTGCGAACAAGACAGTTGCGGTCGGTTTCAGGCGCGAGCCTGGCCCTTTCGTAATGCCGGCCGGTTACTGAAACGATACTACCCATAGTGGAAAGAGTTTTCCCTCAAAGATCTGACCTATTTTCTTTTTCTTTTCACATGCGTCGCCGCAAGTCGAGCGCGAAGCACGTTACTCTGAACAACCTTCTTGTGCCCGCTCGCGATACGGATTTACTCTCACCCCAAGTCGCATCGCCTCGCTACTCGCGAATTCCGGCTAAGGAGATTCGTTGTACAAATTCCACGAGCGATCGCCGTTCTGATAGCGTTGTTGTTTGCCTCTGTGCTTGCCAACTCGGGATGCGCCTCGATGCCCTTCTACCGTTTGCCGGTCGAGGCGCAAGTTTAGTATCTCGGCGGAACTGGCACGAAGTGTTCCCGGGATCTGCTGGGTGAAATTGGCGAAGCTCACCGCATCGGACCGGTTGAACAGCTACCAACCAGGCATGGGATGGGCTGTCTCCGTTAGCGGGAACACGGTGGCCGTCGGGGCGTTTGGCGCTCAGATCGGGCAGATTGTCGGAGCGGGCGCTGTGTACGTGTTCGTTAAGCCAAGGACTGGCTGGAAAAACCATGAGGCAGATAGCAAAGTTGACTGCCTCCGACGGCACCTACACAGCCGGGCTGGGTGGCTCCGTGACAATCGTCGGCAACACGAGTGTTGCCGGCGCGCCTGGGGCCACTGTAGGCGGCAATGCCCCGCAAAGGGAGGCTTACGTCTTTGTGAACCCGATCGGCAGTTGGAAGGACATGACCGAGTCTGCCGAGCTGAGAGCTTCGGACGGTCAAGGCCAAGACCTCTTCGGTGACTCCATCTCCATAAGCGGCAACACGGTTGCCATCGGCGCGGAGCAGATGGCTAGAGGTTCAGGAAAAGCGTACGTCTTCGGTATGCCTGCAAGTGGCTGGACCGATATGACTCAAACCGCGGAGCTAACGCCTTCCAAGCCAATCATAGACAGCATATTCGGGAACGCCGTAGCTATCGACGGCGACACGGCAGCAGTGGGGCAGGCTTACAAGAATCATGCCTACGTTTTTGTGAAGCGGTCGCCGGCTGGACAAACGAAAACGAGACAGCGGAATTGTCTCCAACTGACGCGGTCGCTTTTTGACCAGTTTGGTTACTCAGTCGCGATCCGAGGCAAGACTGTGGTGGTCGGTAAGCCCTCGCTTACCAATTCCGGCGGCGCCTACGTGTTTGTCGAACCCCCTGGGGGATGGGCGAATATGACGCAAACCGCCAAGCTGTCTGCATCGGATGGTACGCCCAACGATTATTTTGGCTCGTCTGTGTTCACGAACGGCAATCTGGCGCTGGTCGGCGCGATGTTCGCCACCGTCGGTCATACGTACCAGAAAGGCGCCGCGTATGTTTTCGTCAAACCGGCGAAAGGTTGGAAGACCACTTCGAAGTTCAATCAAAGAGTAATTGCTAAGGACAAAGCTGTTAGCTTGTTCGGAGCCTCCGTATCTATGAGCGGGAAGACGGCAGTCATCGGGGCACCTTATACCAGTCTCGGTACGAACCCGAATCAGGGCGCCGCGTACGTGTTCGGCCAGCGGTGAGCAGCGGGACGCTGTCACGGACTCGACCGTCTTGCCGTCCTCTTACATCGTTTCACCCCGCTTGCGCAGAAATGCGGGTACGTCGAGATCGGACTGCTCGAAATTCGCGATCATGGCGTTTCGCATGCTATCGACTGAGATGGATTCGCTGACGGCAGCGGTAACGTGTGGAGCAGATTGCTCCATCACCATCGACGGCGGGGATGGTTCGGGATCAAACTCGGGTTCCGGTTGGGCTGCGTCGAAAAAATCGTCGTGGTGCGAAATATTTTCCCGAGATATCACGAAACCAGGTCGCTCTGCCGGACGGCGGTGGTGCCGATCCGAGTCTTTGAAGCCGGTGGCGATGACCGTGATCTTCACGGAGTCCTTCATCTTTTCGTCGAGCACGGCGCCGAAGATGATGTTGGCATCTTCGTGCGCTGCGCTTTGAATGATGGTGCAGGCCTCCTGCACCTCGGCCAACTTGAGCGAAGCGGAACCCGTAATGTTGATGAGGATGCCGCGGGCGCCGTCGATGGCTCCGGCTTCGAGCAGTGGAGACGCGATCGCCTTTTGCGCAGCTTCGGTGGCGCGACGCGCCCCGTTGGCTGTGGCCGCGCCCATGACCGCGTAACCCATGCCGGCCATGATGGCTTTCACGTCGGCGAAGTCGCGATTGATGATCCCGGGAATCGTGATGATGTCCGAGATACCCTGCACGCCCTGCCGCAAAATGTCGTCGGCGATGCGAAAGGATTCGAAGAAACCGGCATCCTGCGCCACCGCCAGCAGCTTTTCGTTGGGGATGACGATGGTAGTGTCGACGGATTCCATCAGCTCGGAGATGCCGCGCTCCGCTTGCTGCATGCGGCGTTTGCCTTCGAAGGCAAACGGCTTGGTGACAACCGCGACGGTGAGCGCGCCCATTTCGCTCGCTAGTGACGCAATAATGGGAGCCGCTCCGGTCCCGGTTCCGCCGCCGAGTCCGGTGGTGACGAAGACCATGTCGGCGCCTTCGAGCGCTTCGATGATTTTGTCGGAGTCCTCGAGCGCGGCTTTGCGTCCGACTTCGGGATTCGCGCCTGCACCGAGGCCGTTGGTGAGTTTGACCCCGAGCTGAATCTTCATGGGCGCCCGCGACATGCGGAGGGCTTGAAGGTCCGTGTTGGCGACTACGAATTCGATGCCCTCCATGCCGGAGTCGATCATGCGGTTCACGGCGTTGCCGCCGCCTCCGCCCACACCGATTACTTTGATCTTGGCGTCGTTGCGAGTGTCTTCGTTGAAGCTGATGCGAATGTCGTTTTCATTTTTCATGGTTAGCGCACCTCGATGGATTTTCGTTCGGCACTACTGAAACCGTTAACCACAAAGGACACGAAGGTATACAAAGGAAACCCGGGTAGCAAAATCTTTGTGTACCTTTGTGTCCTTTGTGGTTCAAGGTCTTGATTTTCATGCTCCCTTTTTTGCGAATAGCCCCATCAGTCGCGAACTCCAGCGAGTGTCTTGCAAACCGCGGGCGATTCGCGAGCGATGGCCGTAAAAGATCATTCCCAAGACCGTGGCGTACTCGGGCTCTGCCAGCGTCGATGGCATTTTTGCCAGCGCGGTTGGCCACGACAGACGCAAAGGCCGCCGCAATACCGATTCAGCGATATCCAGAATCCCTGCCAACCTCGACGTGCCTCCAGTCAGCACGATGCCGCCCACGCAAACATCGAGCATGCCGCTGTGCCGCAGGTTGTCGCGCAGCATCTCGAACAATTCGCGCGCCCGGGGCTCGAGAATCTCTCCGACCATGCGTTGCGAAATCAGACGCGAAGGCCGATCGCCGACGGACGGAACCTCGACTTCATTTGCTTCGGGAATTAGGGTCACGATCACATTGCCATACAGTTTCTTGATCTTCTCCGCCTCGGCCAGGGGGGTGCAGAGGCCGACCGAAAGGTCGCTGGTGAAATGATCGCCGCCGATTGGGATCACGGCGGTGTGAATGACGGCGCCTTCCTGGAAGACGATCAGGCTGGTCGAACCGGCGCCCAAATCCATCAGGCACACACCGAGTTCGCGTTCATCGGCGCGCAGCACGGCATCGGCGCAGGCCAGCGGTTCGAAGACGGTATCGTCCACGTGCACCCCGGCGCGGTTCACTGCTGTGACCACGTTCTGGGTGGCGCTGGAACCGGCGGTGACCATGTGTACCCGAACTTCGAGGCGCATTGCCATCATGCCCAGCGGATCATGCACGCCGCTCTGCTCGTCGAGAATGAATTCCTGGGGCAGCAGGTGCAGAATCTCGCGGTCGGAGGGCAGAGGAATGGCGCGAGCCTTGTCGACGGCAAGACGAATCTCATCGCGCGCAATCTCACGCGCTCGTGTGCCCAGGCTGAGCCCGCCGTGACTGTTCATCCCGCGAACGTGCGATCCGGCCACTCCCAGAAGCGCATGCTCGATGGGCGCGCCGCAAACGTCTTCGGCCTGCTCCACCGCTTTCTGGATCGAGGCCACGGCTTTTTCAAGATCGACGATTACGCCCTTGCGCGAGCCGCGTGATTCAGAAACTCCATGCCCGCGATAACGGAGTCCGGAGTCGGTGACCTCCGCCACCAGCACGCAGGTCTTGGCGCTGCCTACGTCAATCGCCGTCAGAAGATTCTGCTGCTGATTCGCCATGCCTATGGATGTTCCTCTCCCTTGACGATCGCCGGACTCGGCTTGCTTCCCGGTTTGGTCACGACGGTTCCCGTCGCCGGGGGTGCGGCAGGAGTTGTTTTCGCGGTTGTCGGCGGCGCTGACGTGTTTGGCGCCGAGGTGCTCTGCGTAGATGGAGACTGCGTCGAAGGCGGATTCGTCTGCGCCAAGCTTTGGGTTTGCCCAGGCGTATTGCCTGGTTTTGACGGCGCTTTCGCGGTCATTTTGTAGTGTGCTTTCTTGGCAGTTTTCTTCGCGACAACTTTTGTTTGCGGTTTTGAAGTCACTCCCGGAGTGGCGCGCTTTGGAGGCGGGACCTGGTGCGTGATCAGCGCCGCAGGCTTCATCCCGGCGGCCATGGCTACTTTGGCCGATGATTTCGAAAGCGGCGATTGCTTCACCGTCCCCTGCAAATCGGGGTTCACGATGATCTGCCGGTCGTAGCGCAAGTCAACCGACTCCAGTTTGTCGAACTGCTGCCGCCACTCCCGCACGTGGCTGACATACACCTTGTAGCGCTCGAGGTAGTTGGAGGATCCCAGATGCACCAGCACTTCACCCTGAGGATCGCTGGCGACTACTTTCACGTCCTCGGCGTCCGACAAATCCACTTCGCTGAGGTCCTGCGAATAGTGTGTCCCACCCGCATCCAGTTGACTGACGAGATCGTTGTAGATCTTCATTCGTGCCGCCCGAGTCGAGGTCGGCTCGCCAGAATTCATTCCCAGGATCACGGGGAAGGAGTACTTTTTCTTGCCCGCAGCCGGCAAATCCATGAGTGTGCCCACGGGGTCAATCAGGAGGATTTTGGAACCGACGCGCGCGAAAGCCACCGGGATGCGTTCATGAATCTCAATCCTCAAGCGATTGGGAACGAACCGCATGACGCTGGCCGATTCCACCCAGGGAATCTTTTCCAGAGCCTGCTTTCGTTCGGTGAGGGGGACGAAGAAGATGTTGCGACCAATGTCGCCGCCCATGACTTCCATGATCTGGTAGCGAGTAACGTTCTGCAGTCCGGCAACCTCGATGTCATCGCTCGATTCGACCCGGAAGCGCCACGAATGTTCGCCGTAATGATAGAGCGCCGCGATGGCAGCTCCACACAGGAATACGAAGCCCAAAGCAAGGATGCCCCAAGTCAGGCCAGTGGCAGCCTTTTTCGGTAGAGAGCCCCGGCGAACGGAAACGCGTTTTTGCCCGCGCAGGAAGGGCGATTCCTGTTCCACGTCCAAGTCGAGCATTCGCGCGTCATCGAGTGCGCCGTCGGGCGCCGGGTGCGCAGGCTCGTGGGTTGGTGGGTACAACTCCTCCTGCGCGATGGTGGAACCGCTTTTTCGCGCCATCAAATCAGGTCAGTTGTCGTCAGTGAATCGCTGAGCGCAAATAACTATAACTGCTTTTGGGGGATTGAGGTAGATGAAAGTTGGTCCCTTTGTAGAAAAAGTGATGGCTTCCACACTTTGCAGTCCGAACCTGATTGTAGGGCCACGACTTCCGTTGTAGAATCGCGCCCCGGTTTAGCTCAACAAGATTTTGACGGAGGCAGCAAATGAAATTCCCACACATCTTCCGAGAATATCGCTGTATTGGCTTTGGTCATACTGTCGCTCTTGGTAACAACCGGCTGCGACAGCCCAGACGGTTCTCAGCAACGAAACCCTGGTGAACACCACGTTGGTTGTTAACACGCAGAGTGCTACGGCCAGGTGCGGAAAGCCCGGTTGCCGCACAAAAACTCCTATGTTCGCCGCCATCCAGGTCGCCTGCCCTGCGCCCATCGGGCAGACATGCACTTTCCATATTTCGCTCGACGCAAAGGTTTCCCTGAGCAACGGATGGACGACTTTTTACCAGTTCTTGGTCGATGGTGCCGCACCAACGATCGGGCCCACCGACCGCTACGGTGTCTACCTTTTTCAAGAGAATGTCGTCGGAATTAAGGGCTTGCCCATCCGCCAAAGCGATCCCGCTTCTGTCGTCGCAACTGTGACCAATTCCACTTCAAACAATCACGGCATCACATTGAACATTGGCTGTGTCGACAGTTTTGACATAAGTGGTTGCGCGACGACAGCCCACGCGAGCACCATGAGAGTGGACGTTTTCGAACCTTGAACAGAGCTGTTCCCGAGACACAACGGGCGTTGGACCTCGCCTTTTGGGAGCGCGGATTTATGCGTCTTGCCCGCACGCAAGAGCGGCGGCAGATCAAGCGGCACGTCTGCTTCGGCTGGCGTTCGTGATTTTCTCCACTTGCGTCAGATGGTTCAGGTCATGTCCCGCGAACATGCGGACGATGTGCGCGATCGTCTCCTTGCCGCGCTCCTGATGCATGCCGTAGTTGTCCCACAGATTCTTCGGTAGTGCCTTCAGCATGGCCAGGTTGCTCTCCCGCAGCACGCGAAAGGTCTCGAGAGAAGTTGCAGGATCGCGTCGCGAGTAAGCAAATGTCTCGGCCCAAACGTTCTGGTCAAAGGGCTGTAGAGATACACCGTTGTTGCCCAGAATAAGACGCATGCGCCATCCGCCGACCAGTTCGGCGTCCGCGAGATGAGCAAGAATCTCCGCGATCGACCACTTCCCCGGCTCCGGCCGTTGCGTCAGTTGCTTTTTGCTCAGCGGTTTGATTAGAGTGTGCAGCTTCTTCGCGGTCTCTCGTTGCAGGCGCAACGGGTCTTTGCCGTCGATATACCCGAGCATGCGCTCGATATACTGCTGCGGAGTTTCCTGCATGAAATCCTCCTGTGAAGAATTGGGACGCTGATTTTGACCAGCGAAAGCCGAAAAGCGTTGGAGTTTTGAAAGGGCACGGCTTCCCAGGCGCCGGAAGCGCTGCGCCACCCAAAAAACTGAGATCTATATTAAATCGTTCCGTCACGATGCAGTTGAGGCAGGCTCATCCTTAGATTCTGCCGCGGACAGACGATGGTCCCGCGAAGTTGCTGAAGCGCCTCGATTCGGGCGTGCTCGGCCTGAACCCGCGCCAGAGCGGCCTCATGGCTCGCTATAACCGTCTGTACTGAAGCCACCCGGGTCCGCGCACAAGCCACCATGGTCTGACTTCGGACGAAGTGATTCTCGCCCCGGCCAAGCATCGCCTCTGTCATGGCCATAAACCGGGTTGCTTCCCCAGAAAGCTGTTCGACTGCTGCCAACGACTGGCTAGCAAGGCGGTGGGCCTCATCCTCATACCGGCCCGCGAAGTGATTGGTGACGAACAAAGCCAACACGCCCACCGCTATCCAATATGCCGCTTTTTCGAAAACCATATGCTTGCTCCCGCTCATAAAATGAACCAGTTGTCTGTTAGACGAGGCACCGGGAAGTTCGTTATCCGTGCCTGAACAAATGTTATCTACGATTTCATCCCCCAGACAGTTCCAACGAAAATAGCCCGGACGGCTGCCGTGGGGCCAAAATCATAATCTATTGGCCGTCCACGAGTCCGAAACTTAACAGTTGGCCCAGCGCGAAGCTAACCTTCGGACCGTGCATCTATAAACCAGTGCCTAGGTAAATGCAGCCGCGGAAATCAATCTTCTGAGGGAGCACCATGGAAAAGGTAAACATTGCCCAAAAATTTGCCCACATTACGGAATACTGGAAACCCTACATCGCCGCCGAACTCAACGGCCAGCACGTAAAACTCGACAAACTGAAGGGGGAGTTCGTCTTCCATCACCACGAGAAGGAAGACGAGTTGTTCCTGGTGGTCAAAGGCCGCTTCCGGATGGAGTTCCGCGACCGTCAGGTATGGGTGGAAGAAGGCGAGTTCATCGTGGTGCCGCGGGGAGTCGAGCACAAGCCCGCAGCCGACGAGGAATGTTGGATCCTACTGTTTGAGCCCGCTTCCACGCTGAACACAGGTAACGTCGTGAACGAGCGCACGCTTCATGAACTGGAGCGCGTCTGACAGCCTGCGGAAAATAGTCGAAATTGGCGGCTGCACCTTGAAAGGGCGCGGCTTCAAGCGGCGCCGTACATTGTTTTCAAAGACTTACGGCACGGCTACGAAGCCGTGCCCTTTCAAAACTCCGACACCGCGAGTTTTTCCGGAAGCTGGTCTAAGCGGCGGGGGCAACTTCTTGGCCCCGCCATCGATGAAACTAGATCCTAGCTATGCGCGTGCGGACTCTGTGCAGGATTCTTCTGGGGTGGCGGCGGGGCCTTGATGACTTTGACTTCAAAGTCCACAGGCAATTGTTTCGGCGGGTAGCAGGCAGCCTTGTCGCAGGCCTGATATCTTAATCGGCCGCGAATTTCGTACTTACCTGGCAGCACACTGGCCAGCGGCCGCACCTGCACCGACAAATCGAATTCTCCGCTATAAACACTGAGCTTCTCCTCTGGAGCAAAGGCGAAGCTCATTTCCTCCCCCGGCGGATAAGTGACTTTACCCACGACGATATCAGTAGGTACATCCAGTTTCAGAGTTGTGGGAATCAGATATTCTGCCGCCGGCTGGTTGGAGTTGATGTGGAAGTCCGAACCAATGTGGAATCGTAATTCCACGTTAGTAGCCCGGCCGCGGATGGCGGTGGCGACAGGCGGCGGGGACAGGGTCACGGATGGCGCTTTCCTTCCCGTCGAATCCTGCGCTGGTAGCGCCGCAGCGGATAGGAAGATCAGCAACGCGGTTTTTGTGATCGGGCTCAAAGTCTATTTCTGCGTCTGGGCCAGGGAACTCGGGGCCAGAATTTTCTTGATGGCGTCCTCGATCTCTCCCCTACCTTTTAGCCCAAATGCCTTGTCGACTACCTTACCGTTACGGTCAATATAAAACGTCTCCGGCAGAAACTGCACCCCGCCGTAGTCATCGCCAACAGATTCCTTACCAATGAGGATGGGATAGTTCACCTTCATGCTCTCCGCGAATTCCGCAATGTCCTTGGTGCTCGCATCATCCATCGCCACCCCAAGAAACTGCAGCCCCGCCGGGCCATACTCCTTCTGCAAGTCGACAAACCAGGGCATCTCAATCTTGCACGGCCCGCACCAGGTCGCCCAGAAATTCAGGACTACTGGTTTGCCTCGGAAATCGGAGAGGCGGACGGTCTTACCGTCGAGGGATTGCAGGGTAAAGTCGGGGGCGGTGCCATTCTTCATTTGGGCGTTGCCACCAGCGACGCCCTGCGAGGAGTGGCGGGTCAGCTTGAAGCCGAACACCAGCATCAGGGCAACCACCATGGCTACCACGATTAGGACAACCGGATCACGTCTCACGGAAAAACTCCAATCACAACGCGAATCGATTCAGAAAAGATAAGTAATTCGAAATGATGGTAAAGCGTCCCAATACTAACAGCACGCCTAGCGCGACCAGCAATGCGCCGCTGGCTACTTCGATGGCATGCATGTGGGCGCGGAAGCGGCTATAGAACTTGAGAAAGCGCTCCACGCCGAGAGCGGTCAGCAGGAATGGCACTGCCAATCCCATCGAATAGATCGCCAGCAGCATGACTCCTTTTGTGATCGAGTCCTGGGCGGCGGCAAAAGTTAGAATGACTGTCAGGACTGGCCCTACGCAAGGGGTCCAGCCAAAGGCGAAGGCGAAGCCAATCACGAACGCACCCCACGCGGTACTGCCGCCTTTCACGCTGTGCAGACGCGCGTCGGTGTAGAGAGCTTTGATTTTGAATACTCCCGTTAGGTGCAGGCCAAAGAGAATAATCACTACCCCCGCGATCTGCGCCAGAGTTGACCGATAACGCGACAGCATCTGGCTGACCTCGGTCGCGACCGCTCCCAGAGTTATGAACACAACGCTGAATCCCAGAATGAACGCGATGGAATTCAGCATAACTTTCCGCAACAGCTGCGATTCTTGCGTCTTAAGTTGCTCGACGCCCGCGCCGGAGATCAGTGATACGTATCCAGGCACGAGCGGCAGCACGCATGGCGAAAGGAAGGACACCAGGCCCGCCAGAAAGGCTGCAATGGGAAGAGGGAGGCTAGTCATTACAGGGCTATTCTACCTGCCGGAAGCATTTGCGATTGCGAATTAATGAGGCTGCGGGCTTATTCATGCGTTGTCTATTGGACTGTTACAGGCCCAAAAAGTTGCGAAGACTATGTAAAACTTGTGTCACGGAGCGGTAGTCTCTTAATTGGGCGCCTTCTCTTTCTCGGTTTTGCCATTGCTTCCCGGCGAGGCAGGCGCTGGGCTTTGCGCCGGTTGGGATTCCGGGCTCACGGAGCTGGGAGCCTCGGCCAGGGCTTTGCGTATCAGGCCCAAGGGCACAGTCGCGGTCAGCACAGCGCGGCTTTTTTCTGATTGAATTTTCAGGCTGTCCAGGAATGCTTTTATGTCGGGATCGGGTCCCGGCGTCGAAACTGTGGCCTCAGCGGTGCGAAAAACGTTGAGGAAACTGTTAATCCTTTGGACGAGCTGGTTGGCCTCCTCGTCACTCCCGGCGAACGCCTGAGCCTTGAAATGAACCGCTCCCAGATAACGCACCGAGGCCACGACCGTCGCCGGTCTGGGGAACAGAAATGACCACCCGATCGGCCCGGAGGCGAGAATGTCTCCGGAAGGTTGAATCTTGAAAACGGCCCACCCCAGACTGGCAAAAGGAACCTTTTTGTAATACTGGCGCAGCAGCGCCGGTCCGCCGAAAGGCGATGCCAACTTGCGCGACCGCTCGATGATTCCGCGGATCACCAGCGGGTCATCAAGATTCGATGCAGCGACCGTGTCCACGCCGAGGACGGCAACTCGCACCGTGCGTCCTTCGAGCGGGATGCTATAGATGTCACGAGTTTGGTAGTTTTCGACTGAGCTGGAGATCTGGCGCAGGTACTGCCGCAGCCGTTCACCATCGATTTTGCCGACAAAAACTTCCGAGAAGCGGGGCTGCTGCGCGCTGTCCGGCTTCGAGCCGGGCGACTTTGCAGGGTAGTGAATTGCCAGTGCGGCCTCGTCCAGATCGCGCTCGAATTGAAAACCAGTGGCCTGGATGAACTTCTCGTAGTCGGGATCGTGGGGTACGGCTGGCAGTTCGCCCGAGATATTGGCGCGACGCATCCAGCCGAGGTTCACGTAAACGAAGCCATCCGCGCCCGGCAGCAGACGCGCCGGCTCCGGCGGAGCATGCTTTCGCAGCACGACGGCCAGAGCAACCGCCCCTGCAATCAGCAGGACGGCCAGGATGATGGGGAGGCGTCGTCGTATTCGCATGTAAGCGCGGCCCGTCCGGCGAAAAGGCCCTTATTCAATGACGCCGAAGTGCCGAGGGTTTTGTCATGATAGCACTCGCGGGCGAGTAGCACAGGCAACCTTCGACAGCAGTATCTAGACGAAGGCTGAAATTGGTAGAGACTGGCGCGCTGCCTGCTAGTCTCCCACCACCTTGCACTCGACCTTCAGCTCGGCGCAGACTTTCATCACGCCCTTCACCACCAGGGAGGTTGCGCTCGGCTCCGAAGCGGTCAGGTTGGAAGCGATCACGAGTTGGGTAAGTTTTTCGCCCAACGGCGTGGCTTGCAGGCTGGCGTCCTGCTGTCCGTTGGTAAATTCGATCTTTCGTTGGTGGTCGTCGCTCTTGGTAACCGTGAGGCCGGGGTGCGCCTTCAGCGAACTCAGTGCCGTGGCATAGACCTTGTCGGCTTTGGCCTCGAGCACAACCGTAGCCACGTCATAACCCGGACCGTTGGCGGGCTTGTGGCTCATCTGCTGGACTCTGCCAGATACTGCCCGCGCCACCATCACCCACTGCGCCGATGCCGAGGTCGCGGCCAGCAGCAACGCGAGGCTAGCTAACTTACAAAACTGCCTTGTTCGAATCATCATTTTCTCCTTCTCCTAAAGAAGGGATGGCGCCGGCAAATCAGGGAATCATTCCGCATTCGAACATCTTGTTGACGATCGGCCCGGCGATCCGGTTCAGGAAGTGTTGGCGCATCGGCGGATTCTGTTTGAGGAGATCAATCACTTTCGTTTCCATCTCCTCATGTTGTGCGTTTGGGGGCGCTTGTTTTTGAGCTGCCAGCTGAGCGCAGCTTGAAGTCTGGTATTTGGCGATGATTTTGTCGGCAAGCTTGTCGGCGATGGGATATTGCGGCTGTCCCTGACCTGGCGCTTGAGCCTGCATGAATGGAGCAGAGACAAGCAACGCGAAAAGTGCCAGCAACGGCGCAAACGATCTCAACATTTGAAACTCCTTTGAACGACGGAAGTATCTGACGGGCATTGGCGTTTTCCGGCGCTAAGTATGAAGCGGGTCGCTCGGGGCGTCAACTGGTTCTCGTCCATCTTTTACCAACGTCCATCTTTTGCCGACGTCGATCCAACCCCCATTGCCGCCCGGCGTCGGAAACGAAGAAGATTATGAAGAGAAAAAGTAGAGGCAGATGATCGAGTTCGGCGCCAAAGTAGCGCCATACCGGAACTCCGTGGCCGGGTTCCCACCAGGTGGCTAACGTCAGGCTCAACATGTGGACGGCGCCCAGCACCGAGGCCAGCCGCACCCATATCCCCAGCAACAGCGACACTCCAAGAAACATTTCGACCGCACCGACCACATATCCGAGGAATACCGCATGCGGAAGCACCAGGTCGGCAAGAATGGGCCGGTAGAAACTGACTGCGGTGCCCTCAATATAGCCGCGCAGATATTCTTGAAATCCGCCATGTGCGAAGCCCGAGCCAAGGAGTTTGTATTGCCCGAACAGGATGAAAAACACGGCAGTCGCCATGCGTACGATGGCAATCGTCTTCGCGAGGTCCGGAGACACGCAGCCTGAATCGCTGGCATTATCTTTGTCCAATCCCATGAATGGTTCCTCACGCGCGCTGCTAGCGCGTCACGACCAAAGAGTGGCGAGGACCATATCATTGCGTGATGCTGAAGACGACGCCATCTCCGTTGGCCTTATCTTTGTAGAAACCGTAGCCCCTGTCGCCGTGGTGCCGTAAACTACTCCATCCTGATCAAGGACTACTCCTCCGTAAGCCACATCCCGTTGAATCCGTTAAACGAGTGCAGCACGGTCTTGGTCCACCCACTCCTGGACTGGGGCAACTTGAAAACGACACCGTAATCAGGAAGAGCCGACAAAGTGGTTCCGTAAAGACTCCCGGCCGAATCAAACGACAGGCCGGCCCAGGGAAACCCCCATCAGAGCCCGTGAACTCATATACGACCGTTCCTTTCCAACGGTTACCGGAACGGCTCACCTTAAACACTCCCCCCAGCACCAGCAGGGTATGTTCCTCCTCCACTGGCGGTAGCGTACAGGTTTCCGCGCGTGTCCAGGGTCAAAGTGCTAAGGGGGAACACCAAGTCGCCTTGAGGGCGACCAAAGCCATAAAGGACTCTTTCAATCCACTTGCCTCCGGAGGGGGACAGCTCAAAAACCGTGCCTCCGCCGTAGTCCCCGCCGAATTCCGTTGTTCCATATAGATTTCCCGAGGAGTCGAAAATTAAACCCCCGTAGGGCAATGGGGCAATGCACCGTCGTTACCTCCTGTAAAGCGATGGAGAATGGCGTAGGTCCACTCGCCGCCTGAATCGCTGCTGAGCTTGAAAACGACCCCACAACCCTCTTGGTTGGTGCAGCCATGGTCCCAGCCATAAAGGCATGTTCCGTAGAGTTTGCCTGCCGAATCTGCAACCAGTGCCGCAACAGGAGAAAAAGCGGGCTTGGCCAAGAAGTGGTGAAGAATCCGAAATTTGTCCCCCGCCGGGGCAGTGCCCATCAGGATTAACGTCGAGGCGACGACAGCCGCCACGCCTGCAAAGCGGCGCGAATGCTTTTTGGATTTCATGCTAGTGACCTCCTTAGCCTTGGGGAAGAGCGACTCCTAGTCTCCGCCCGGCGCGTCGTTGCTGACGTACTGTTCGAGCGAACCCACTTCACGGTTCAGATCCTCGATCCGCCACTCCAGCAGGTTGCGAATGGAGAGCATCCCTAGCAACTTGCCATTGTTATCCACCACAGGAAGATGCCGGAAGTGGCGCTCGACCATGGTGACCAAAGCTTCACTTGGGCCGGTTTGCGATGTGGCCAGCTCCACCGGCGTAGTCATCAGTTCTCGAACCGGGGTTTGGGCGGGATCGCGTCGGCTGAGCGAAAACTTGCGCAAGACGTCGCGTTCGGTGAAGATGCCGGCTACCCGCCTCTCGCTATCAATAATGGCGACCGCGCCGACGTGGAAGTCGAGCATCTTGGAGATCGCGTCGGCTACCGTAGCTTCTACTGGGACCGCTGCTGCTTCGGGATCACAAAGTTCAAGCACATTCATACTCGCCTCCCGGGGGAGTACCCGCGCTGCCCCTGCCGATTTCAGGGGGATGAAAACGATTCGGGCATTATGACGCGTGCGGAATCCGTGTCAAGTAGATTAATTACTAGTGGCGTGGTCCAGGGGGAGGCCAGCTCCAACCGACCTATCTGATTTCGTTCCGGAAGACCTTACCGTCTTTCATGACGAACTGGACGTTTTGCAGGATCTTGATGTCAACCAGCGGATCACCGCCTACCGCGACGATATCCGCCCAAGCGCCGGGCGCGATCACACCAATTTGCCCTTGCATGTCGAGCATCTCGGCGGGGCGCGAGCTGGCGCTCTTGATCGCGTCCATGGGCGGCATGCCGAGATCAACCATGCGGGGAAATTCTTGTGCCATGGGCTCGCTCCACGGAATGCCTCCGATGTCGGTCCCGAAGACGATCTTTACACCGGCGTGCAGCGCCTTGGGGAACGATTCTTCGTGCACTGATGCCCGCTTTCGATCCCGCTGACCTTCGGGAGTATCTGCCGGAGCCCAATCGTGGTAGTAGGCGCTGATGGTCGGACAGTACCATGTACCCTGCTTGAGCATCTGGGCAATGGCAGCGTCATCGAGGTCGAGTCCATGTTCGATTGAGTCGCAACCGCCGTCGAGTGCGCGGTGCAATCCAATTCCGCCGTAGGCGTGGCAGGCAACTTTCTTTCCCCATCCGTGGGTTTCATCGACGATCGCCTTCAATTCTTCGACTGTCAGAGTCGGCTGGGAAACCAACTCGCCGTTCTTTCCTACCCATGAGCGATGCGTCATGTAGACCTTGATCCAGTCGGCGCCATGGGACAACTGCTCCCGGGCGGCTTTGCGCGCCTCCACGGGCCCATCGATGAGTTGCGCTCCGGTGGGCATATCAAGCTCGGGGGCGTAGCCCTCCAGCGGATAGCCTCCGGTAGTGGAAATGGCGCGGGTCGAGACGAACAACCGGGGCCCGGGAATGTATCCGCCCTCGATCGCCTGCTTGATGCCGATATCGCCGTAGCCGGCGCCTTCGGTCTCCAAGTCGCGTAGGGTGGTGAACCCCTGCTCCAATGCCCGCCGGACAGAAACCGTTGCCCGAGCCGCCCGCAGTGCTAACGGATACTTCAGAATGTTAATGTCGTATCCGCCCTGCGCCGCATCTTCTCCTTGCAGAAAAATGTGGGTGTGAGAATCGATCAAGCCCGGCAATACGGTCGCGTGGGAGAGATCGATCGCGTCTGATCCGGCGGGAACGTTCGTGGCGGCAGCGTCGGAGATGCTTTCGATGCGATTGCCACGGATAATAATGACCTGGTTGCGACGAACCGAATCAGACTTGCCGTCAATGACTGCGCCGGCACGGATGACCGTAAACGGGTGCAGAACCGGATTGACGTTGTTCTCCTGGGCGCCGTTGTAAGTCACAACTGCAAAAACAACAAAGAGGAACACGCAACAAGAGTTTCTCATTCGCCCGCTCCGTGAATCATGGTCAAACGCGTGGATCGAATGTCTGACAATGTCCAGCGCATTCTACGCCTGGGACGCGCCAATCACAGCGTCGGCTTCAATCTCGATCAGCATCTCTGGAGAAACCAGAGCGCTTACCTGTACCATCGAAGTGGCCGGACGGATGTCGCGGAAGAACTCCCCATGGGCCTTGCCAATCTTCTCCCAATCGGCGATGTTGATCACGAACATCCGCGTGCGGACTACATCCTTCAATGAAGCGCCTGCTTTGCGTAGCGCGGATTCAATGTTCTTCAGGGTTTGTATGGCTTGTGCGTAGGCATCGCCCAGCCCAACGATTTTGCCGTCCGCGCCAGTGGCGGTTGTCCCCGCCACGTGCACGTAAGAACCAACCTTGACCGCACGAGAGTAACCAACAATCGGTTCCCAGGGTGTGCCACTGGAAATGTTCTGTCGTTCCATAAAAGCAAAATTCCCTCCTGCCCGTAATTGTAACTTGAGGCTAACGCAGACGATCAGCAGTCGACCCCCACGGCTGCCAATAAATTCCTAAGAAACCTTTTGCAGCAATTGCGCACCATAAGAAAAGTAGATAGCTGTGACTTACAAAAGTCACTTGCGTTCTTGACGTGATCGCGATAAAACATCACGCAACAGATAGGAACCCCGCTTTGGAGGCGGAGTTCGGGGGCCCTGAACAATGATTTCGGAATCGCACCCGCTGCAGCAGTTGTTTGTTGAACTCATTGGCCGTCACTATGCCGAGGAGATTGGGATCCGCGACCCTCAGATTGTGAACTACGTCGCGCACCTCATGGCCGAGTTTTGCGTAGTCGAGCAGTTGTTCAAGATTCGCAACAGCGCGGACAAACCCCTCACGGACGTCGGCGAAATGCTGATCGAGTCCAATCCTGTATACGGTCCCGCGCCTTCTTTCGATCGCGAGCGCCAGGTTCGCAAACACATCGGAGATTACACACTCTTCTTTACTGGGATGTTCCCGGAAAGCATCAATCATTTCCGCTTGCGCCGAGACCGGACGGAAAATTTCGTGGACTGGATAAAGGCCGGCAAGGAGAGCTACTACATCGTTTCCAAGTTCGAGCATTTCGAATACACCAAGGTGGCGCCGTTGTTCGCCAGCTTGTCGAGCCATTTCGAGCAGTGCGTCTACGGGCTCAATCAGGTGAAGAACGATCTGCAGGAGATGCAGCACCCGATCGTGCGGCGGACGAATGAACTTCTGATGTAAACGCGTAGCCCGGACGCCTCGTCCGGAGGCCTTCTATTGAGTAGAAGCCAGCCGATAAAAGCTGAGTGCCGCATCGCCTTGCTCTAGCTTCCTGTATCGAATCAGCGATTCGAACGATTCCCGCGGATCAAACTTTTTCTGATGTTCTGCAATGACGATGCTCTCGGGCTTCAGCAGTTGCGACTTTGAAAGTGTTTCCAACGTTTGTCGATACGCGCCTTCCATGTCGTAGGGAGGATCAAGGAAAACAAAATCTGCGTTCGTGCCGCTTAATTCCAACGCGCGCAAGGCCCGAATCGAATCCTGCTTCAGGATTTGAAAACCACCTCCAATTCGCAATGAAGCGAGATTTCGTTTTATCAGCTCGGCCGCGCCTGCCGACGATTCCACAAAGTGAACCATACCCGCGCCGCGGCTTATGGCTTCAATACCCACGGCTCCGGTTCCGGCGTAGAGGTCGAGCCAAACTGTTTCCTCGAGCGCTGACGGGTTTCCCGCCGTCAGCACGTTGAACAGGGTCTCGCGTAGCCGATCAGCTGTCGGACGAACGTCTATGCCGGGGAGAGACTTTAGCTGCCGGCTCCGATATTTTCCGGCGATCACTCTCATGATTCACGCGGGGACGGCCTTACCCCGGCTGCAAAACAAAAGCCTGCTGAGCTTCGCTCAGGCGGACAGCCGAGGGCGGCTGTCCCCACGCATGCAACTCCAGCCCCAGCACCTTCGATTATCCAACCGAATCGCCTAACCTCACGGCGGCGTCTAAACTATATAGAATAGAGGTGACAGAGGTTGGTTCTCAGGTGAGAAACTGGTCTATTCCGGCGGGTCGGATATTCGGGGTCGAACTCCGGGTTCATCTGACATTTTTTTTTCTTCTTATCTTTGTCTGGCTTACCGAGGCCACAGCGCATGGTCCAGCCAATGCCGGTCGCGGTTTGGCCTTAGTGGGAATTATTTTCGGCAGTGTGGTTCTCCACGAATTAGGTCACGCTCTGGTGAGCATGCGTGCCGGCATTCCCGCCAAAGCTATCATCCTACTTCCGATCGGCGGGGTTACGCTGCTCGATGAAACCCAACGTCCCATCGAGCCGGGGATGCTCACCTGGAAACGGGATATCCGCATCGCCGTGGCCGGACCGCTCGTCAACATTCTTATTGCGGTAATCGCGGGTGCCGTGCTGCTGGCGGTGGCGCCTCAGGTTCACCTCTGGACGAAGCCTTACGTTTACTCCGGAAATCTGCCTCGCAGCCTGGTCTGGTCGAACCTGGGCCTAGCGCTGTTCAACCTTTTGCCCGCGTATCCGATGGACGGGGGACGGGTGCTGCGAGCCGTGTTCAGCCGCCGCATGGATTCCGTACGGGCCACGCGACGCGCGGTTTCGATTGGCCAGGCCTTCGCGACGCTGTTCATGCTGGTGGGCATGCTGTCGAATATTTGGTTTACCATGATTGGCTTTTTCCTCTTCGTTGCGGCGCAACTGGAGGAACGCTCGGCCGTGTTTCAGTCGGTGCTCGAAACTGTACGGCTGGAAGATATCATGCTGACCGATTTCGCCACGCTCTCTCCCGCCGATACTTTGGAAGACGCGTTGGAGAAAGCCGTCCACTCCCTGCAGGATGATTTCCCAGTCATTCGCGGCAGCGACATGGTTGGAGTGATCTCGAAACAGAAGATCCTAGCGGCACTGCGCGCCGAGGGGAACGGATATGTGCAGGCAGTGATGAATCGTCTGTTTGAAGTAGCGCAGAAGAAGGAATCGCTAGCGTCGGCATTCCGGAAGTTGACCGCACGCAATCTCAGCATTATCCCCGTGGTTGAGGACGAACGCCTGATTGGCATCGTCACCCTGCAAAATCTGATGCACTCCATGGCGCTGCTGGCGGAAAGCCGGAAGCTGCGCAAGGCTGCACTCAACTCCTAAAAATCGACCACGGATTTCCACGGATCAGGGACATTAGCTATTGATTTCTTAATCCGTGAAATCCGTGGCGTCTTTGCAGGAAGGCTAGAACCTGAAGACCAGCCCTATCGAAGGCTCTGCCATGTGTGCTCGGTTTCCCGCGACGAAACTTATCGCGCTTCCATTGAGGTTATTCACTTTGAAGTTCGGGTTGTTGTAGTAAAGTCCACGATATTGCAAGCGGAAAGCGAAGTTGTAAGGCAGTTTGTAATCTACTCCGCCGCCGTACAGGAGTGTGGCCTCGTTCTGCGACTGAGCGTTTACATTGATCTGCAGACGATTCGGGATATTGTTAGGAAGATCGGGAAAGTACGCCCATGTACTGCGAGGATTAAAGCGAAGCATTCCGGCTCCTACCAGAAAGAATGGCTGGAATTTCTCCGTTTCATGGAAGTTGCGGACATAGGCGCCGGTGTACTCGTGAATGGTATCCAGTTGGTGGTAATCGAAGTTGCTCTGGTACACCTGTGAGTTCTTAGCGTAACCATAATTGAATATTAGCGAGCTCTTGGACTTGGTATTGAACCGGAAGCGGAAAGTGCCGAAATAGTTCGCCGCAATGGTTGCGCTCTGTTGAATGCTATTTGCGCTACCCGCCTGGGTGAATATAAGGGCGCTATTGAAGCTTGCGTCGAAATGACCTTGATTCTGGCTTAGCGCCAGTGACGTGAATAAGAATAGTGCTGCAACGACCAGTGCTGCTTTCTTGAGCATCCAGTTTCCTCTCAAATGGTTTGATGCCGAGTCCAGCCATATTAATGCACCCGGTTCTTCCGTTACACAATTCCAAAGAACTCCTCAACCACTCCCAGTTCCGTGGTCTTGCGATAATTTGGAAGGCTCTCCACAAAAACTTTCCCATAAGCCTTCTTTAAGATGCGATTGTCCAGCAATGCCAATAGGCCGCGATCGTGGAGAGAGCGGATAAGCCGCCCGAAGCCTTGTTTCAGCGTGATGACCGCTGCGGGCACCTGATACTGAAAAAACGCGTTGCCGCCCTCCGCGTCGATGGATCGCACTCGCGCTGCGATCACCGGGTCGCTGGGGACGGCAAACGGCAGCCGATCAATGATCACGCAACTGAGCTGTTCTCCTTGCACGTCGACGCCCTGCCAGAATGACGAAGTCGCGAACAGCACGGCATTCGGGGTCAAGCGGAACTCCTCCAGCAGTGCACTTTTCGGCGCGTCCCCCTGCAACAGCATGGGAAAGTCGAGTTCACCAAGCAGGCGCTGGTAAACATCATTCATCTGCGCGTAGCTGGTAAACAATACGAAGGCCCGGCCTCGTGTGATATCCAGGAGTCGCCGGATCCGGTCCGCGGCTTTGGCTGCAAACTGGGGCGTTCGCGGATCGGGCAGATCGGGCGGCACATAGAGCAGCGCCTGGTTTTCGTAGTCAAAATGCGAGGGCAGTACCGATTCTCTGGTGTGCTCGAGCCCAAGCCGGCGGCGCATGTACTCGAAGCCGCCGCCGACGGCAAGTGTAGCCGAAGTCAGCACGGCGCACTCCAGAGTGTCGAAGAGGCAACTCTTCAGGATCGGGGCTACGTCAATCGGCGTGGCTTGCAGGTAGACATTGAATTTGTCGCGTCCTCCGCGCCGGCGCTCGATCCAGAACACCGTATTGTGGTCTTCCGACTCCATCAGAAAACCGAATTGCACCTGCAACTCCTGCGCGCGTCTGGCAAAGTTGAAAACTTCCTCCGGCTTCGATGGCAGGTTTTCCAGTTCTGAGCGCAGCCGGGTAAACGACTGTTGCAACGACATGAACTCTTCGCCGTTTTCCTCCAGGAAGTCGCGGCGGTTCTCAAAGGAAAAACGTCCTTCCCCCTGCGGCAGCAAGGCAAAGAAAAACATCGAGCGCTCCCTCAGGCTCTTGAGCGCGCTCGAAATCGACACTGAAAGCATATGGTTTCGCTGCAGTGACGCTTCTACATCGCGGCATAGCTCTTCCACCCGCCCGTTGCTGACGGAAACGCCAAAGTAGCTGCCAGCCACATCTTCCAGTTCATGCGCCTCGTCGAAAATTACTGCGCCCACCTCCGGCAAAATACCGGCATCGGGTGCGTACTCTGATTGCTGCTTGATCGAGAGGTCGGCGAAGAACAGGTGGTGATTGACGATGATGATGTCGCTTTCCATCGCCCGCCGACGCATCTCCGTGATGAAGCATTTGTCCCACGAACTACATTTCTGCCCGATGCAAGCATCGGAGCGGGCATCTATCTTGTGCCAGAGCGCGCTGGCCTCAGGCAGTTCCGCCAATTCAGCCCGGTCTCCGGTCTGCGTGGTCTTCTCCCACGCGGCGATGGCGCGATAGTGCTCAATCTCTTCCAGACCACTCAACACGGGCTGGTCGGTAAGGTCATAGAGCTTTTTGCGGCACAGGTAGTTGTTGCGCCCCTTCATGTAGCAGACGTTCAACCGGCTCGCGCCGTTAGGAAACAACGCCTGCTCAAGAAAAGGGATATCCTTGTGGAAGAGTTGTTCCTGCAAGTGCTTGGTGCCGGTCGAAATGATCACGCGCTTGCCGGAACGAATCACTGGGACCAGATAGGCCAGCGTCTTACCCGTGCCAGTGCCGGCCTCGACGACGAGATGACGCTTTTCTTCGAGAGCCTGCTCGACGGCCTGCGCCATCTGAAGCTGTCCGCGACGAAATTCGTAGGCCGGATGAGTGCGGGAAAGCACGCCACCAGGCGCAAAGAATTGGTAGAGCGAGACTTCCTGTTTCTTGATACCAGGAATACCGCTAGAGGCGGGCTGAGAGGTTGGAGTCACGGAGTCTCTATAATAGCTGTCTGACCCGATCACTGCACACGTGAGGACTCGAAGAGTCCCCCTGTTCAATCAAAGTGTGGACGAAAGGTAGCCACCGGGTCTTCGACCCGGCTGGACAGGCGAGGGCGGCTGTCCCCACGCGACCGAAACCATTTGACACGAATCAATTCCAACTCGATGAGTGCGCCGGTCACGGTTGGCGTGCCCACGATTGCGATCGTTGGCCGCCCCAACGTCGGAAAATCAACGCTGTTCAATCGCATCGTCGGCTCACGGCGCGCCATTGTCGGCGATGAGCCAGGGATCACGCGCGACCGACTCTACGGTGAAGCTCATTTCCGTGGACATCGGCTGCGCATCGTGGATACCGGTGGAATCGAACCCGACGAAAAAGACTTTATCCCGGCGGAGATCTTTCGCCAGGCCAAGGTCGCCCTGGAAGAGGCCGACGCGATAATTCTGGTGGTAGATGGACGCAGTGAACTCACGGCGCCTGATCTCGACCTCGCCCGCCTTTTGATCCGTGGCGGAAAGCCCCTGTTTCTGGCGGTCAATAAGATCGATAGCGAAAAACAGCAATCGCTCACCGACGAATTCCATCGCCTGGGGATCAGAAAGATATTTCCTGTTTCCGCCGAACACGGGCGCGGCGTGGATGAAGTTCTGGAGGCGGTCTTTGAAGCTTTAGGGCTTGAAACCTTACACGTCGAAACTGCCGAGTCTGATGCCGTAGAGCCTGAAGTCGCGGAGCACGGCGAGGAGACGCAAGACGCGCCCCAAGCCGAAATCCCTCTCGAGTCCAAAGAAGTCAAAGTTGCGATTATCGGGCATCCGAACGTGGGCAAGTCGACGTTGCTGAATCGCCTGACCGGCACTTCTCGCGCCATCGTGTCGCCGATCCCGGGCACAACCCGCGACGCGGTCGACGAAGTGGTCGAGATCGACGGCAAAAGCTTCCGCTTCATTGACACCGCCGGAATCCGACGTAAGGGCAAGACCCATCTGATGGCGGAAAAGCTTTCCGTCGTGATGGCGCGCAAGCATCTCGATGCCGCCGACATCGCGCTGCTGGTCATTGACGCGACCGAGGGCGTAAGCGCGCTCGACGCTACGATCGCTGGCTATGCCCACGAGAGCGGCCGCTCTGTGATCGTCATCGTCAACAAATGGGACTTGGTGACGAGTGGTCAGAAGAAAGCCGGACGCGATTCGAAAGCGACGCGTATTCGGGAGAGCAAGAGTCCAACTGATCGCGCGGAATACGAACAACGAGTTCGTTACGATCTCAAATTCCTGAGCTACGCCCCGGTGCTGTTCGTCTCCGCTGCCACAGGGGAAGGGGTGGAGAAAATTCTCCCCACGCTGGAAGAAGTCGCCTCGGAGCGCCGGAAACGCATTCCGACTGCCGAGATGAACCGTTTCCTAAAATATGTCGACTTCGAACGTGCTTCGGTACCGGCACGCCAGCAGGTCAAGATCTATTACATGACCCAGGCGGGAGTATCCCCGCCAACCTTCGTGCTCTTCACAAACCGCAAAGTGAAGCTGCACTTTTCCTACCAGCGATTTCTGGAAAACCAGCTACGAAAAGCGTTTGGATTCGTGGGCTCGCCGATTTGGATCAAGAACCGGGCGCGAGATTAGTCTCCGGCACCAACGTCGATCGGTTTCGAATCCATGTTCATCATGGTTGCCAGCATGGTTGCGATCAATTTCTCCTCGCCCCCGGTTACAGCGAAAGCATCAGCTGTACAGACGGTGAGCCTTTTGCCGGCACGTTTCACGGACGCTCGAGCGACGAATGATTCTCCAGCCCCCGGCGCCAGAAGGTTGACCTTAAATTCCACACTGAGAACGTCAGCCTCCTCCGGGGCCACGCTTAACGCCGCATAGCCATAGGCTGAATCCATGACGCTGGTGACCGCGCCAGCATGCACGAACCCATTTTGTCGCGTTAATTTGGAACTGAAGGGAAATCGAATCTCGACGCTCCCCCGATCCACTGAAATCATTTCCGCACCGATCGTGGACCTGAAGAGCTACCGACCAATACTGTCTCTCACTTGTTTCTCAAATGCTTCCACGCTTTCTCCCCCTGTCGCGACATCGCTAGCAATCTGCCATGGAAGCCTACCATTCGTCACTGCGCCTTCGTCAACAATCCAACCCGGTTCACGCCGGCATTGTGGGCGATGTCAATTATGTCCGCCACATACTCGAAATCAATGTCATCGTCGCCGCGCACAAATGCTATGCGTTCCGCGCGGATCTTGAATATGTTGTGCAACCGGCTTTGCAGATCCTCCGACTTGACCGTTTCCTGATTGATCTTGAGCGCCGGAGGTTGGTCTCGTGCGCCCCACACCACCTGAATCACGATCGTCCTGTCGACGGGGACAGGCTGACTCTTATCATCCTGCGCGGCTTGTGGAATCTGTGCTTCTAGACCCTTTGTCGTCGTCATCGACTGCACGACCATGAAGACAATAATCAGCACCAGCAACACATCAATCAGCGGAGTAACGTTGATTTGTGGATCGGACGGACCACCACCTGCCATCGAGAATGCCATGGAAATTTGTTCCTCTCGGGCACGCGTGTCTGAGAAGATTGGACACCCGAGTTGGCGAGGAAGTTCCACCTTAAAGTCAGATCTCGCGCTGACGCTTGCACCCCTTTGTTTCAGCCCATGCATCATTAGAGAATCAAATCGCGGTGCCAGGGTTGCCGCTGAGCAAGCATGCATAATCGACGACTCCCGGTTCCCGCGCTGATCGTCTTCGGAATCCTCCTGCCCGTCGTCGCAATCATTCCCGCCTGGGCACAAGACAATTACGAGATCCAAGTCTACGGTTCGGACCTGGTTGCGCCCGATCACACGATGGTGGAGTTGCACTCAAACTTCACGGTTGAGGGCAGCAAGACAACCATCGACGGCGTCCTGCCCACAAACCACGCCGAGCATGAAGCCGTTGAAATCACACAGGGCGTCAACGACTGGTTCGAGACCGGCTTTTACATTTTCACCAGCATTCAGTCTGACGGCGGCTGGCAATGGGTGGGCGATCACATCCGCCCACGCTTCCGCATACTGGAGTCGTGGCACTGGCCGGTAGGGGTGAGTTTGTCGAACGAGATCGGCTACCAGCGCCCCGAATTCTCAGCTGACACCTGGACCTGGGAAATCCGTCCCATCGTCGACAAGAAAATTGGCCGCTGGTATCTGAGCTTCAATCCACGCTCGACCGCTCGTTTCATGGCCCTGGCGTGAACCAGGGCGTAGTGTTCTCGCCCAATTTCAAGTTCAGCTATGACATCACTAAACGAATCGCTGGCGGGCTGGAGTATTACGGTTCCTGGGGACCGATCACGGACTTCAGTCCACTCCACGATCAGCAACAGCAGTTTTTTCCTGCCATTGACGTCGATCTGGGTCCAGAGTGGGAGTTCAACTTTGGCGTGGGCATCGGCGCAACCGCTTCCACCGATCACTTGATCATCAAGTGTATTATCGGAAGGCGCTTTTCCTGGACCCACGAGCGCAAATAAACTGTCTAGCCAATTGGCTCCGGTGGCGGCAACGGCGGCGCCAGAGGCGGAACCGGTATGGCCATTGGCGGCGGACGCAGCAGCGCGTCTAGAACCGGATAGCGCGAAGCGAAGAAGTAGATTGAATAAGCAGGGAAGAACACAATCGCCGGCACCGAGATCAGAGCCATTACGTACAGAAGTACCGCGATCACAATACATCCGACCACGACCGCGAGCGTAATCGTGTACAGGTTCCAACTGAGGCCGGCAGTCTTTCCAAGAATGACTGCCACAACGCCAAAGCCGCCGACCGGAATCAGCAAAACGAGAACCACGATAACGGTGAGAATGCCCACCGCCACTGAAGCGGCTACGGCCATGACGATCTTCATGCCGAGGTAGCCGGCGTAGCTACTCTTCTCCGACCGCAACATAGGCATCAGGCGCCGCCACCCCTCGAAGGCGCTGATGTTCTCGAGAGCCATCTCCGGCACCACGAAATCCTTGGTCAGAACATGGACCACCAGGGAAAGCAAAATGAGGCCGATCACAGCAAAGAACAACAACACGCCGCCGAGGATGAGTGGGAGCATGTGACGCTGGGGATCTTTGAGCCAACCCGCGGCAAGGGCGAACGCAGCAGGAATTCCAACCAGCACGGTCAGACCGACGAACATTGCGAGAATAAAAAGAAGTTGCCACACGAAGTAGCGCAACCCGGCCGGATGGCGGCGAGCCCATCCGCGCCGGATTTCGCAGCGCTTCGCGATCACGCTGTCAAACAAGATGAAGCGCATGACGCTACTCACGTAGAGGAACACTATCCACAAAACTACGGCCACCACGATCAGCAGAGCGATCAATGAATAAAACAGCAAAAGATTATTGATGTGGGGCAGTGGCAGGGGCTGCCCGCCACGGGGATGGCCTGGTGTCTGGAAGCTGCTGCCGTTGCATCCCCCGGAGCTCAGTTCACCCGCAAGAAAGCCCACGAACGCAAGCTTCGCCCACTCCGCCGCGCGGAACGGATGTAGAAGTTGCTCTTTAGTGTGCCGGATGGCGGGGTTAATGGCATCGACGGCAGAAATCGGCAAGCAGGCACCTCGCGGAGTCCTTGGAGAACTGGCAGCAAGGTACCGCTAACTAGGAGTTGGGTCAAATGAATTTGTGGTGAGCTGCAGGAACTAGCCACGGATTTTCACGGATCAGCACGGATTTTGTTTTGATCCGTTTGATCCGTGGAGATCCGTGGTCGATTTTCTATTCGTAGCGCAGGGCTTCCACGGGATCCAGCTTTGATGCGCGTAGTGCCGGGACCAATCCGCTGATCACACCAACGACCAACAGCACTAACGTGGAAAGCGTTACCGTCATGAGCGAGATTTGCAAATGTATATCGCCCTTGCCCGACTCGTCTTCAAACAGCGGACCCATGAGTGGCAATGTGCCTACGGCTGCGGCAATCGCGTACGACAAAAGCACACCGATTGCGCCTCCCAACATCATGATCAACAATGTCTCAGCCAGAAACTGAAACTTGATGTGACGTTTCCTGGCTCCCAGAGCGCGACGCAGACCAATCTCACGAATACGCTCATCGACTGAAACCAGCATGATGTTCATAACTCCGACGCCGCCAATGCCGAGAGTCAGGGTCCCGATGAATGTGAGCAGCACCTGCAGTCCGATGGTCAGCGCATCAATGACCGGACGGAACTCGTCACGCCCGAACATCTGAATCGCCTTCGGGTCCGTCGGCGAGAACTGCTGTCGCGTTGCCACCGCTGCGAGCACCTGCGCCATAGCCTTCTTTTCAAACTGCGGCGCAACCGGCGCAAAAATCAGAACCGCGGCGTCCCGCGTATTCCAAAGATCGCCTGCGGCGGAATAGGGAATCCAGACCGATTCGTCGTCGCTGCTGAAGTAGTTGCTAAGCTGAATTTTGCGGGCCATGATGCCAATCACGGTAAAGCGCACGCCGCCAATCGTTACCGTCTCACCTACCGCAGGACGTCCGCTGAATAGTTGCTCTCTAATGCGCCCGCCGAGAAAGGCCACGCGCCGCCGCTCCAGTTCGTCGCTGGCATTAATCCAGCGCCCTTCGGATGGCACTTCGTTACGCATCTCTCCGTATTCGGGGCAGACGCCGCGGACGGCCGCCGTCCCTACCATCCTGTCACCATAGGCAATGCCAGGCCGGTGCACCGTCTCGAGGCAAACATGCTTAACCAGAGGCGCGGTCTCCTTCACCATGTCGACGTCGGCCTGCTCGAAAACGACCTTCTTTCCTGCCCGCTGCCCGCCGGGCTGTTCGCTGGTCTGCTGGGGCCAACAGATGACCGCGCTTTTGCCAAAGGCATCGAAACCGCCCACCAGAATTCTGCGGAAGCTGCTGCCGTAAGCGATCAACAGCGTGACTGTCGTGATCCCCCAAACGATACCCAGCATGGTGAGGAGGCTGCGCGTGGTGTTGCGTTTGAGTGCGATCCAGGCTTCGCGAATGATTTCGATCAGCATTAGCTTTTGAAAACCAAAGACCTGGAACCACGAAGGGCACGAAGTTACACAAAGGTCGAGAACACGGTCTCCTTCGTGACCTTTGTGGTTGATGCTCTTTCTATCCTCCAGCCTCAAATCTCAGCGCCTCGATGGGATCGACCGACGCCGCTTTCCGTGCCGGATATAACGCAGAGAGCACGGCGATTCCTCCCAACAGCCCACAAGCCATCAATCCCGTCCTCCAAGTCGGCAGCAGCCCCGCGAAGAAGTCCGGCATCGGCAGCAGATCGACCAGCGAACAAATTCCGTAGGCCACTCCCAACCCGAGCCCACCGCTTAGAACGGCGATCAGCAGCGCCTCGAGGAAGAATTGGCGCAAGATCGTGTTAGCCGGGGCGCCAAGGGCCTTGCGCACGCCGATCTCGCGAGTGCGCTCACGCACCGCGACCATCATTACGTTCATGACTCCCAATCCACCCAGAAAAAGCGTCACGACTCCGACCGCACCGAGAAAGTACTTCATGCCATCCGTCATCTGGCGGAATGCTTGCGCCTCCTGCACCGTGTCCCAGATGGGGCAAGCCTCTTTGTCACGGGGATCGAAATTGTGCATTCGTCCTAGCGCCGCCCGCACTTCGCGTTTGCAGCTATCGTGTTGCTCAACGGATTTGGGCGTGACCAGCAGTTGATCGAAGGTCGTGGGCGTGCCTGGAGGCTTGTCGGGAAAATCGCGCCGCATGGCGCCGAAGGGAATGAAAATCTTGTTTACGTCCCAACCGTCATAGCTGGAGTCCTGTTTCTTTTTTGCCATCACGCCGATCACGACGTAAGGGAAGTCATTCAAGTAAACGTTCTCGCCGACGGGATTACGCCCGGGGAACAACTGCTTCGAAGCATCGCTGCCCAGGAACGCCACCCGCCGGCCTTCGCGCGTGTCCTCCCAGTCGTAAAACCGCCCTTGTCCGACGGCGAGGCTGCGAATCTCCTGAAACGGCGGTTGCGAACCGGTAACCAGAAATGCTGCATTGTTGAAATTGCTGTGTGCGCGGACGTCTTCCTGCTCAAGCTCCGGAATGGCGTACTGGCAATCGGGCGCGTCGGCTTGCACGGCAGCCACATCAGGATCCTCCCAGTGCACGGTTCGTCCTGCCCGCGCCCCTCCAGCTTGCAAACTGGTACGACCGTGAAAAACGATCATCACGTCCTTGCCCAGGGTTTTGGCTTGGTCTTCCTGACCCTTGCGCAAGCCTTCGCCGGCCGCCACCATGAGAACAATCGAGACGATCCCCCAGGCGATGCCGAACATCGTGAGGAAAGTTCGGAGCTTGTGGGACCACAGCGTCCGAAGTACATCGCCAATGAGATCGCTGAGGACCATCCCGCTCTATTGGACGTGCCGGGTCGTGGAACGTAAGCCTGGCAAAACCAACGTCCTGATAGGTGATACGGACGAAGCGTGGGGTTTGTTCAGAAATTGGGAGCTTGGGTTGTATCCGTGAAGGTTGTCTTTGCTATGTCCTCGCGCGCTGGGTTAAGGACTCAAGTGTGCCGCGTGCTGATTGGTTCCCACTTTTTCCATCCAGCCTTCAAAGTCTCTTAGTGCCAATTCGCATTGCAGACGATGCCGCACGTGGCGGTCGCGGATTTTCCGATCCAACGGCGGAAGAAGGTCGAATGTTATGTTAGCCGGCTGAAATTTTTTGGGGTCGGCCTGTGTGATGTAATTCATCAGCGATCCAAACGCGCTTGCCCGAGGTGGCGGAACCGGCCCTGCACCCGCGGCCAGTGTGGCTGCGTGAATTCCCGCCATGAGTCCGGCGGCGATCGATTCCACATAACCTTCGACCCCGCAAATCTGTCCCGCAAACAACACGCGCGGGTGTTCTTTCATCTGCAGGGTCCCGGACAGCAGCGTCGGCGCATTGATATACGTGTTGCGATGAATCTGCCCATACCGCAGGAAGCGAGCATTTTCAAGCCCAGGAATCAATCGCAGCACGCGTGCCTGCTCGCCAAATTTCAAATGGTTCTGGAATCCGACCAGGTTGTAGGAATCCGCCCGCAGATTCTCCTGGCGCAACTGCACCGCCGCATAAGGAATGTGCCCGGTGCGCGGGTCTTTCAGTCCGACTGGTTTCATGGGGCCGAAGCGAAGGGTGTCGCGGCCGCGCCGAGCAATCTCTTCGATCGGCAAGCAACTCTCAAAATAATTCAGCTTCTCCCACTCGCGCTCTTCGACCGATTGCGCCGCCAGCAACGCCTCATAAAAACGGTCGTAGTCTGCTCTCGACATGGGGCAGTTGATATAGTCGGCCGAGCCTTTGTCGTAGCGTGCCGCCAGATACACTTTCGCCATATCGATGGAATCGGCCTCGACAATTGGGCTGATCGAATCGTAGAAGAACAGATGCGAAGCCCCGCTGAGTCGTCCGATTTCCCGCGAGAGAGCGTCCGATGTCAGCGGACCAGTCGCAACAATCGTAATTTTATCTTCGTCAATGTGGGCAACTTCTTCGCGACAAATCGTGATCAGCGGCTCGCGCGAAACCGCTTCGGTCACCCGACCGGCAAAGGTCGCGCGGTCCACAGCAAGCGCATGTCCAGCGGGCACGGTGCAATCCCGCGCAATTCCGATCAGCAACGATCCCAAGCGCCGCAACTCTTCCTTCAACAGCCAAGGCGCCGTGTTTTCGGTTTCGGACTTCAAGGAATTCGAGCACACCAGTTCGGCGAAATCCCCAGTCTGGTGCGCCGCAGTCGAGCGCACCGGACGCATCTCGAAGAGTTCCGCCTCAACGCCCCGGCGCGCACACTGCCACGCCGCCTCCGATCCCGCCAATCCCGCCCCGATGATTTTGACCCGGGGCCTCACGGAGCGCCGTCCGCCAGTCGTCGCAAGTTTTCTTCGTTAAGCAAAATCAACCGCCAATCGTCCAGAAAATGAACCCCGAGCGATACCGCTGCTTTATTATACGGAGTGCAATTCTGATTTCTTATAAGGGGTTGAGCAGAAGAAGCTCGTGCCGGCACTGAGTAGCTACTTAGCGGTTGAGCTTTTCGTAATAGCGGTTGTCGTACAGCGTGGTTGAGTTTTGGACAAATTCCAGGATGCGATGCATTCTGACCTTGTCTTCGCGATTCAATTCCTTGAACTGCACCGCGATACCAGAGCCGGGATGGATTCTTGCCACGGTACCCTCGGCGTGCAGCTTGCCATCGTCGATCGAGAAGACCAGCTTGAGATTAGTCCCCGGCGTCAGGATGGCGCTGGTTTCCACGTAACATCCGCCCATGCTGATATCGATCAGATTCCCGAAGATCGGGCCAGCCTCCGTGTCCGGATGCAACTCGATCGTGATGCGGCATTTCATGCGCGCATACAGCCTGCGGTTCTTGCGGGATGGCTGCTGTTGCTTCTCCAGATACATCCGCCGGTCGGCCTCCGCCAGAAGCTCCTCGGCGTCTTTTCCATCCTGCGGATACATCGCTTGCCCGACACTCAGCGAAAGAATCTCTTCGGCACAAACTTCAAATCCCGCCTGCTTGGCCAGTTCACGCAGCTGATAGGCTTTCTTGACCGACGCATCGGCAGGCAGCCCGGGAGCGATGACCACAAATTCGTCTCCTCCCATGCGAGCCACGTAGTCGTACTCTCGGCAGCTCTCTTTCAGAGCTTGGGCAAACAGGCGCAGGACGCGGTTACCCTCCAAATGGCCGAAACGGTCGTTAATCTGCTTGAAGCCGTCCATGTCGCCGACCATCACGGTTAATGTCGTGCTATCGCGCTTGCAGCGGGCCAGCTCGCGGTCGAGCTGCAAGAACAGCGATCGAGCATTCGGCAGCCCGGTGAGATAGTCGGTGGTCGCGGAGCTCTCGGCTTGCTGATACTTCAGCGCATTCTCAATCGCCAGCGCCATCTTTGAACTGATGGCCAAAAGGATGCGCAAGTTGTCCGAAGTAAACGCATCTCGTTCCCCGCGATAAAGAGCCAACACTCCGATCACCCCGGCGACACCTTCAAGCGGAATCGCCAAAGCCGAGCGCAGGGTGCTGAACTTGGTGGGATCGTTCAGATATCCGGGCTCAACCGAGGGATTGCCATTAATGATCGGTTTCCGGTTGTGGGCTACCCATCCCGACAGCCCCTGCCCGAGAGGAATGCGTAACGACGAGAACAGACGGAAATTGTCGCCGTTCACGTATTCGGGGATCAATTCTTCATTTCTCCGAACGTAAATCGCGATCGCATCATACGGGACCAGAGATCGCAGTTTCACCGAAAATACCGAGAGGGTCTCGACCAGACTAAGTGAAGCGCCCAGATCCTGGCTGAGTTCGAACAACGTCTGAGCTTCTTGCCGGGCCGCCGCAATCGAGGAGAGGAAGGTCGCTTCGTGGCCCAAGCCATCTTTAACCGAAATATTTTCAAACCCCGCGGCGGGCGCCGAACCTCGTTCAACCTTGACCTCGGTCGAGAGCAACGGATTTACTTCATGCCCGAACTGAGCCAACGCCATCTTTTCAAGATTGAGGTACCGTTTCTTGAGAATGTCGACAACTTTCGGATCAAAAGCCTTCCCCGATTCCGCCGCCAGACGCTGCATGACTTCGTTCAGCGGCAACGCACGCCGATATTGACGGTCAGAAGCCAAGGCGTCCAGGTAATCGACAGCAGACAAAATCCGGGCGCCGATGGGAATCTCAGTACCTTTCAGGCCCGCCGGGTATCCGGAACCATCCCACTTCTCATGGTGAGCTCGCACGATGGGCACAACCGGGTAGGGGAATCGAACTCGCTGCAGAATCTCGGCGCCGACCACCGGGTGGATCTTCATTTTCTCGAATTCTTCAAGCGTAAGCCGTCCCGGCTTAGAAATAATGTGTTCGGGCACGGCCAGTTTGCCGATATCGTGCAACAGGGCTGCGGCGTGCACCGCTTGCATCTCATCCGGCGTCACGCCTAATTCTTTGGCCACCTCGACCGCGTATACTCGCACCCGTTGCAGGTGATCGTGAGTGCTTTGATCTTTGGCTTCGATCGCGAGTGCCAGGGCCTCGATGGTTCGAAGATGCAGGCTTGCCATCTCCTCGACGTGCCGCTTTTCATCCTCGAGCTTGCCCAGATACAACCGGTACGAGCGGTAAATCACATAGATCGCCGGCACCAGCAGCAGAGATGTTTCCCAGTAGAACGTCTGATTGAACCAGCCAATTCCCCCGGCAATTCCAGCGCCCACCAGGTAATAGGGAAACGACCAGAAATAGCAATCCACCAAAATCTTCGTCAGCCGCTTTCCTTCGGTGAGCGATATGACAGTAGCAATCGATCCCGTGTTGGCTACGAAGTAGGTGCAAGCCGCCACTCCAAGCAATAACGGCCGGCTATCGACTAGCAGGTTGAAGAATGGATGATGATAAACAAAGTAGGCCAGAGCAGTTGAAAGCGCTCCTGCGCATACGTTGAAGGTGACTTGTATCGCGTTGGGCCGATCCGGATACAGGGATTGCACCAGGATGGAGACGCAGCCCAGAATTAAGGTTTCCGAGAAACTCAGTTCCAGGACTCCTAGCAGAACAAACAGAAAGTTCACCGACATCGTGCCCGTAATTCCGGGCAGATTGACTTTCATCCGCGAGGCCAGAACCGCGATTCCCAGGTAACAGATGAATTCGGCAATGTTCTTACTGCTCTGGTGGATGGCTCCGTAAAGGAGCACGGCTGTACCCGCGGTCACAATCAGGCCAATGAACATCTGGGCCTGCAGTGTCAGGTTTCTCCACGACTGTGACTGGCCAGCCATTCAGGTCCTGTCGGTCTCGGGGGAGAAGAGCAGAATCGATACTTAGAAATAGCATCTAATGTGTTTAGGGACAATGATTTACGGGTATTTCCATAAACTTCAGTAACCTCTCAGACGTGACGGGAAGAAGCCCAATTCCAGCGACGAAATCACACCTGCAAGCCTCCGATGATTCAGTAATTTACGGCTCGGGTGCCCCAGGTTCGCTCCCGTTCTAAGGGCGCTAACCTAACCTGGGCCCACTGTACCCGGAAGGAATACGGGCGTAGAGTTTTTTGTATGCCGAGCGGTCTGCGACGTTTCCAGCAAATCCGGGCAGTCCATTTCCTCACCTTCAGTTGCTACCGCCGACAAGCCAATTTCAGCTCTCCAGACGCGTACGACCTGTTCGTTCAATGTTTGAAGGCAAGGGAAATTACAGCTATTTGTTTTCTATAGTTTAGGCCGAATTGAGGGTTTTTTTGACCCACATTCTGCACCAGAATGTGTGCAAAGAATCAGAATCTTGGCGTTCACGGCGGGACGGGTGGCCCAGCTTTTCGTTATGCGAGGCGCTGCCCAAGGTTATTCGTTGATACATAATCGGAAGCTATCGCTTTGTAGATGCTGGGTACGAATTTTGCGGATTGCGGTCAATGATGGGAAACCATGTGGACTGGATTTGGACCATGATGCGGTGACCCTTGAGGAAGACGTGATCGTGATCGCGCAAAGGAATATCCCACTCGATATCCTCCCGCAAAGCGGGACTCATTGTATCGCCAGGCCGGCTGGGGTCAAATTCTGTGGACTAAAGAATGCGTTCGTTATTTACCACGGGTGAAAATGGTGTTGGCCGAGTTTCGGCTTTGTTTTTGTGAAGGCTATCGAGATCAGGGCGACGACGCCTAGCGTCGCCAAGCCGAAGTAGATGTCTATATAGGAGAGCAGGCGGCTCTGCGTGATTACATTGTTTTGGAAGAGTTGCAGTGCGCCGAGCGCGGGAACGCTGGTGGCACCGCCATTGCGGTGAATCAGATCGGTATATTGCGCGAGGGTGGAGCGAGTGGTGGCGTCCAGACGATTGGAGACGTCTAAGAGCCGCGAGGAATGCAGGGTCATGCGGCGATCGAACATGACCGTCGCCGCAGTGACTCCAAAAGTGTTTCCGAGCTGGCGGACAAAGAAGTAAGTGGTGGAAATATCGTTGACGTCGGCTACGGGCGCGTTGCTGGTGACAATGTTGCCGGCCGCGATGAGAACGGGCGCGACGCAAAAGCCTTGCAGGAAAATTGCGGGAGCCAAGACTACGGTGGGGGTGGTCGGCGTCCAGATGTAGAAGATCGTGACATATGTGGCGATCAAGAGCAGCAATCCGAAGACGAGCGTGCGGAGGGGTCCCAAGCGGGGAATAAGCACGTGCAAAGTGAGCTGGAGCCCCAACCCAAGGCCGAGCGTGTACATCGAAATAAATCCGCCCGCCTGCAAGGCGCTGTAATCCTGGACGAAGCGGAGATATTGCGGGACGACATAAAGCCCGGCACCGAAGAATGCTCCCACGATCATAATCACAAAGAAGAAAGAGCGCAGGGAAGCTTGACGAACGATCATGCGCAAGTGCAATACCGGCGATGCGTTCTCAGGGCGGTAGTCCCACCAGAGAAACCAGATAAAGAAGATTGCGGCTGCAAGCAGAGCGAGGGTAATCCAGTTCGACTGGAACCACAGATCGCGCTCGCCGCGGCTGGTGGCAGTTTCCAGGCAGGCCAGCGAGGCAATCAGCAGGACGGCGCCCCAGACATCGACTTGGCTCTCTTTCCTGCGCTTACGCAAAAAACCTGGCGGGACAAGTTTCCAGATGAGAAAGGCGCCGATAGTTAGAAAGGGGAAATCAACCAGGAAAGCATAATTCCAGTGAAAGGTATCGGTGATCCATCCCATCACGCAGGGATACGGGACTTCAAAAGCGGAAAGAACGAGGTAGAGCTGAGTGACCGCCGCTAGCCTGGCTTTCCCGGGAAACAGCAGCCCGGACAGAAAGACGACGCGCACCAGAAACGCCCCGCCGCCGAATCCCATAATCAAGCGTCAAACCAACAGCTGCGTCAGGTTGCCCGTGCTGAGCACGCAGCCCATCGCTCCCACGGAATAAATCCCAATGCTTAACAGTAAATGTCGCCTGGCGCCGATGACACGCGTCATCCAGGCCGCCAGCGCCAAGGAGCTGAGGTAGCCGACGTTATAAAGAATTATGACCCAGCTGATTTCATCGGAGCTTGCCCCTACGTTGCCCTGCATGTCCGGGAGGAACACGTTGATGGAGAGGCGGTTGGAGATTTCGATGGCGGTAACCATGCCGACAGTGAGGAGAATGGCTATGCGGCGCCGGTCGGACAGCTGCGACAGAGTACTGCTGAGGAACCTTTCCTCTTCCAGTTCCCAGGATGCCGAGGGACTTCCACCCAGATAGGTCATTGCACCTCTAACCAGTCAGCGAGTGTAAATGGTCGCTTCAACGTTCATGCCGGGCCGCAGGACGAGATTCGGATTCTTGTTGGGCTTGACCAGGATTTTTACCGGAATGCGCTGCACGACCTTGATGAAATTTCCTGTGGCATTTTGCGGCGGCAGCAGGGCTTGGCGCGAACCAGCTGCTCCGGCGATGGAATCCACCACGCCTTCGAATTCCTGGCGATAGGTGTCCACGTGGATGCGCACCCTCCGGCCCGGGGCGACGTTGGCCAACTGGGTTTCTTTGAAATTCGCGGTGACGTATACCTGGTCGAGCGGAACGATGGTGAATAGCAACTGCCCCGGTGAAACGTACTGGCCGAGATCCACGGACTTCTGCGTGACTTGACCGGTAATTGGGGCGATGATGTGCGTGTAAGCGAGGTTCAATTCGGCTTGTTGCAGAGCTGCCTTGGCGCGCTCGAGAGTGGCCAGCGCCGATTTGTAGGTCGCTTCGGCGATGGGAACCTGCTGCTCTTGTGCTTTAGTTTGGAGCAATTGTGACTGTGAGCGCAGGAAACGGGCCTGGGCGGAGCGCGCGTTGGCCCGCGCAATTTCGACGGCTTGTTGTGCCGCGGTCAGCTGCTGCTCGGCGGCCTGGAGCTCACTTTTGGCGACGCGCGCAGCAGCGTCAACGGCATCAAATTGAAACTTGGAGACGTCGTCGGTGGCGAGCAAAGGCGTGTAACGCTTGAGATCGCTCTGAGCGCGTTCGTTGGTGGCGCGCTTGGCAGCGACGTTGGCTTCGGCGACTTGCAGGTTCGCGGTGGCGGATTGCTCGAGCTGCGCCTGGGACATGGCGTAATCGGCGGCGTCTGATTGTTTCTGCGCTGAGGCGCCGTTCGTGCCGTTCGTAGTGGTTTCACGCGTCAAACGGATTTGCAGTCTTGCGGAATTTGCTTGCGCCTCTGCGAAATCGAGGTTGGCTTTGGCCTGTTCGACTTCCGCCTCATATTCGCGGGGATCAATTTGCACCAAGAGATCGCCTTGTTTGACCGGCGTATTGTCATTGATCAGCAGTTGAACGACATAGCCGGGAACCTGCGGGGCGACGGCGGTGATGTGACAATCAACCTGCGCGTCATCGGTGGTAACGCGACCCGAGAGCACGTACCACGCCACTGCGATTAAGACGAGAACCGCGACGATAATGCCCTTGGCGAGCGGGCTCAGATTTCGAATCCGTTCGCGCCATGAGGGAGTTGGCGGCGGGGTAGCCGGAGCCGCGGCAACCGGAGTGCTATCGTGTAGCGGCGGTGTGGAAGATGAGCTCATGATCCGGTCTGCCTCTCACTTCGTGTACATGGTTTCGATCGTACCTGTGGCGCGGGCTAGAGCCGCCCGAGACAGGTTGAATTGATACAACGCACCGATCTGGTTGTCGCTGGCGCGCGCCAGTTCGTCTTGCGCCGTGATCACTTCGATGTTGGTCGTGACTCCAGCTTGAAACCGTCGTTGGGCTTGAGCTACTTCTTCTTTGGGCCAATTGCAGGCCTAGATTGGCAACGTCCACAGAATTTCGCGCGGCAGTGAGTTGATCGAGGGCGGACTTTACTTCATCCACGATTTGCGCTTCCACCTGGCGGCGAACTTCCGCCACGTGCTGCTCTTCCAGTTTGGCGCGAGCTTCTTCGGCGCGGATGCGTCCGCCGGTGAAAATTGGAAACTGCAGAGACACTTCGTAGGTGTAGGCCGGAATGCCATTGTTGAAGCGCGAGCCTTGGTACAGCCAGAATCCGGAAAAGTCCAATTGAGGAAGGCGCTGCTCGCCAGCCGAATCCGCCGACAAATGGGCTATCCGTTGCTGCGAATTGAGAGAACGAATCTCCGGCCGGGTGGCTAACGCTTGGCTGAGCAGGGTCTCTTTTTCGAGTTTGGGGAGATCGTAGAAATCGAGGCGGTCGGTGACCTCGAGGTCCTGGTCGAGAGGAAGATCGAGGAGTTCCGCCAAGCCGTATTTGGTGGTGTGAGTCAGCGTTTCGGCATTAATCAGATTCTGGCGCTCGTTCTGCAATTCGACGTTGGCGCGCACCGTGTCAATATTCAAACCGATGCCTGTTTTTTGAAGTTCGGTGGCCTGCTCGTAGAGGCGCTGCGCGAGCGCGACGCGAGCATTGGCGGCGTCACGCGTGGCCAGGGCGCGAAGAATGAGGAGGTACTGGTCAACAACGGCGGTGACCACATTTTCGCGAGTGGTCAGTTCGTCGGCACGCGACTGACGGGTTCCTTCCCGGCCGATCTGGTAGCCGCGGATCAGAGGGAGATTGAAGATGGTTTGCGAGAAGGTAGGCCCCGCTTCGATGACCTGAAAGGGACCGGCGTGCTGGCGGGGAGCGCGCTCGATACTCTGAAAATTGTACTGATTGACTGATCCATTGGCTTCAATGTCCGCCTGAGGCAGCAGCGGGGAGCGCGCGATCTGACTATTGCGATCGCTTTCGAAGACCAGCAGCCGGGCGATGACACGCTGAGGATTCTGATGCAAGGCCAGTTGCACGGCTTGCTTCAGGGTGAGTTGGACTATTCCGGACGAACTTGCCGCGGTCTGCTGTCCGAAGGATGCGAGCGGAAAGGGCGTATGCAGAAATGCCAAGAGCAAGATGCACGTTCGCCGGAAATTCGCAGGCATGGGACCTCCGAATCGAAAAATGTTAGGGCCAGAGAAGAGGCATTATAAGGGAAACCAGAGGTCGCAGGCAGGAATCCGGGCAGTGACAACAGCTGTGAGCGATCGGATTGTGGCAAACCGGCGACGGTGGCATATTGGTCCTTTGGCGGTAGCGCGCCGGAACGCCGAATCGTTTTGTGGAGGTGGGATGAGGGCTTTAGCAATAGACCTGGGCGGACGCATGCGAATTGCGCCATCATCGAGGACAGCAGGATTGTGGCTGCAAAGCGCCTCGATCCGGATAGCGAGCAAGGAGGATTGGATGCCGTTTTGCCGCTATTTACGTCAGCGTTCCGCGAGCTGCTGAGCGCGACCGGCCTGACGACGAGGGACTGCGCGGGGCTGGCCATCAGCACTTGCGGCTGTGGATTCCGTGCGGATGCGAATTCTTTCCAGCCCTAAAAAATGGGAGGACGCGCCGGGAGTCGACTTTGTCGGTTGGTGCCAGCGCGAATTTTCATTGCCGATGAAGATGGAGAACGACGCGCGGATGGCGTTGATGGGCGAAGCGGTGTCGGGAGCTGGACGCGGCTGCAACGATTTGGCGATGATCACCCTGGGCACGGGCATCGGCACTGCCGCGATGATTGGCGGCGCGCTTCTGTACGGAAAACATTTCCAGGCGAGTAATCAGGGCGGCCACAGTCCGATACTGTTCAACGGCAGGAATTGCATCATGTCCGACAATTCGATCACCGTGCAAACGGCCAAAGAGACAGTCACCGTCTACACAATGCGGATACGAAATTTGTAAAGAGTGGCGTACCCGCGTCGATCACGGATCTTAACGTTGGAGACCGCGTCGTTATTCATGCGGGCAAGATGGACGATAAACTGATGGCGCATGAGGTGCGCTTCGGGCCAACAGAGAAACGTGAGTAGCCAGTCACGAACCAAAGGCTTGGCGGGAGTTATAGGACTCGAACCCACGTCCCGCTGCGTGACAGTCAGATGTTCTAACCAGCTGAACTATGCCCCGCAAAATCTGAAACAGCGCCACATATCTAGAACCGTCGGATTAGTATCCGGAAGTCGGCTCATTGGAAGTGATCGCGATTATTCCCGGTTGACGAGCTAACCGGCAGTAATCCGCCCTGGACGAAGGAATGAAGACTTGCCGCCTGAGAATTTGCTGATCAAGTGGCGAAGTCACGCTGGCTGCGGATTTAATGTGTCAACCATGTGTTTGCTCTTACACTTACGTCCGCGGGTTTGGCGGCAAGTCCTTCTGTATGCCGCTGCAGTTCAGTGAGGTAGTCGAAGGGATTAATATCATTCAATTCGCAGGTGTGAATCTGGGGTTGATCTACGCACTGTTCAGGAATTGTTGGGTCATAAATCGATTACTACGACTCTGAGATACGCACACCTAGCGCCGACTCACCAATTGGCTGCAGTACAGAGGCTGTGTTCTGTCCCTAGCACCCAGGTCATTCCAATTTCACGCCCTGGCCCGGTTATAATTGGCGAGTCGTGCCGGCCTACAGAGATGGCCAACTGACACCAGAACTGACGCCGGCACTTGTACTATGGAGCCGCGATTTTGCTTAGAGTCCTTGCAGGTTGTTGTTGTTTAGATGTTTAGCTTAAATACGGGCCCGTAGCTCAACGGTTAGAGCAGCAGACTCATAATCTGTTGGTTGTAGGTTCGAGTCCTACCGGGCCCACCAGTATTCTCCGCATAATCAATCAGTTCCGAAGACCACGTGTCAGCGTTCTCTAATTCCTCTGTCTCCAGTTGCGCGGGAGTTGTATTCTGTTGCGGAGTTGTTTGCGATCCAGACCATCCACCCAGTTAATTAATATTCGCTCGGGGAATGAGCTGGCCATAGGTGTCGACCGTGATCTGGATCGAACTGTGGCCCATTTGATCCTTCACGTAGGCGATGGGCTGGTCGGCGTCGAGACGTCAGCAGAAGAAATCGCGGAGTCGAAGCGTCTGCGCGATAAACTTGAGCGCGCCCTTTTCTTCGTTACTAAGCGACCGTCTCTTCCGTGACTGTAAGGGCGCAAACAGGAGGGTGGTCGCACTCACACGCAATCTCTACATCCTCTGATCCTGCCTCCTCGCACCATTGACCGCAATACGTCTGTCCTGCCGGTACCACGCAGCGGCAGGGTATATGGGCACAGGTTTTCGGCTCATTGTTCATGCTGATCTCCTAATTATTTATTATAAGCGTGTGTGCCAGCTCAGTGTTTACAAGGATTTTGGTTGCCGGCGTAGTGTTATGGACGCCTCGGAGGCTGACGTAGTCCATTGAGGACGACCCTCTCCACACTAGGCTCGCGTCAGGAAAATCGGCAGCCCCACCTTGCGATCGTAAGTTGGCCGGTAACGCTCCGTGTTGTACATGGTGGAGATCTCCACTTTACGCGGTCCTAGTTTGGGGTCAGGGATTGGCACCATTGCGTAGCAGCCGCTGCTGATCGCCGTCATCAGGCCGGTTTTTCCCTCTTGCAAAGAGTCCATCGCCATTCCGGCGTAGGTACTGGCCACCATCCGGTCGACGAAATCTGGGCTGCCGGAGCGTAAATCGTAGGTCAGGTCGCTGACAACGGTTTCGTTTCCGGTGGCGGTCTTAATCTCGTCGCTCAGATCCTCCGCCACGCTCATTTTCTTGCGGTGGCCGAAGGCATCGGCTGGGCCGTATTCCTTCACCGTGTAGCCTTCCCACTCGGCGCCCTCGGAAAGAATCACCAGTGAGTAGTTGCTGGGATTGTTGCGCTTGTCGGTGACCAGGATTTCGATAAGGTGCTCCAAATTCACTTTGTACTCAGGGATGCAGCAGCGCACCGATGTCACGTAGGCAGTGTAGAGCGCGGTGTAGCCGGCGTCACGGCCAAACACCCGAAAGATACCGATGCGCTCGTGTGAGCCCACCGTGGTCCGCTGCCGCTCGATGGCGTCCATGGCGCGCGTGATGGCAGTTGAAAACCCTATGCAATACTCTGTGTTGCGAACGTCGTTATCCATGGTCTTGGGCACCGCAATCACTTTCACTCCCTGTCGGTCAAGTTCGGCGGCATAGCTAAGGGTGTCATCCCCGCCGATCGCCACCAGGTAATCTAACCCCAGCGTCTCGATATTCTTCAGCACCGCCGGCGTCACGTCGAACACCGTGCTCGTTACGCCATCCTTGGTAGATTGCTTAGTTGAAAACTGCTGCCCCTCGAGCGCCAGCGGCAGCTTTTGCATCTTGGTGGGATTGGTCCGCGAGCTGTGCAGATACGTGCCACCCGTGCGATCGATAGTGCGGGTGTTCTCGCGGTTGAGCGGCTGAATATACCGCGACCGGCTCGCCGAATCTTTCAGATCCACGTGCGTTAATCCTTCCCAGCCGCGGCGGATGCCAAGGACCTCGCATCCGATTTCTGCCCCTCGGTAGACGACCGACTTAATGACCGAATTCAGGCCGGGGACGTCACCGCCTCCCGTGAGAATACCAATTCTCTTTACTGACATGAAAATGTTCCTCAAAAAGTTGAAGTGCGGTTCAGGATTCTCAAAGTTGATTCTATAGAAGGCGGCACCACACATCGTCGGCACGTCTATAACTGCGCCACACGCGACGTATTACGTGCGACGGTAGCCCGCAAACTCGCTTCCAGTGGGACGGATTAGTCGATACGGGAATTGATGGCAGGCCGGCGGACTCTCTACAAGCTGAGTGTTGCGACCCGTCCTGCCCAAAAACCCGTTCTGCGGCGGCTGAGCAAGTGTTTGAATCTGTACGGGTGCAGAGTGCTCTTCTCTGCTGCCCCAAAACAGATGTTTTTGGGTCCGACAGGCCTGAATTGAGGGGACCCGCTTCGCGAGATTCCATTCACCGATTCCCTTGAGTGGGTTTTACCCTTGCGCCACCTCGACCAATTCTTCCCTTTCAAGCGCGTCAAGATGGTATTTAACAGAGGCATGAATGCCACTGCCATCTTGCATTAACCTTTAGCACAATCATTTCGAGCGCCAACAAAAAAAGATAGCCGTTCGAATATCCGTGATTCAGGAGCCGGTTGACTTTTGGACAAGGGGAACCTTTATGGAACAACTGTCGCCGGCGGTGCTGCCGGCTACGGTACTTTTGCTGACGAGCCAGTGGTGCACGAAGGCAGTCGTGCACTCCATGTCCGAGGCCAGATGGCGATTGGGCTCGCCGGTCATCACGGTTGGCTGAGGCTATGACGGCAAACACCAGTTCGCCACACGAAATCGTCACTCCCGAAATTGTCACATCTTCACGCGCGTAACGCTTCGTTGCCGTTTCCAGCGGGCCATTGAAGCGCACTTGCAGAGTACCCCCGACCACCCGAGCGGGAGTAAAATAGAATCAGATTCCCTGGGGTGGGAAGGCCATGGCCACTCGAATTGCCTTCCTTGTGCGATCGCCGTGCGTCCTTCCGATCTTGCTGTCCGTGATCTGTCTCCTCGTCCCCGCAGAGGCCCAACACGGAGGTGGAGGCGGCCACTCCGGACGCGGCCACTTTGGTGGCGGGCACTCTTCCGGCAGACACTCCGGCGGGGGCCACGCGGGCGCGCACTTCGGCTGGCTGCACTTCGGGTTCGGAAAGCACTCTGCCCGGCATGCGGGGTCCGAAGCGCCCACTATTTCGGATACTTCGCCCCATCTGCCGTCACACCTGTGGAACTTCGGCACAGCAGCCCGCATGTCATACGTTCCGCGGATTCCGACCACGCTTCTTTGGTCTCCGCCGCTATTCCAAACCCGCCCCAACGGCCGAGTTTCTTTCGTTTCTTCCGCCGTGCGCCTTCGTCGCGGTTTCTTCTTCAACCGTTTTCCGTGTTTTTCTTCCTCCGGATGCTTGTTCAACGGTGTGGCTCAGGTCTGCTTCTTCGAACCATTTTTGCCGCTGCTTTCCTTCTCCGGTGCCTTTGATCCTGTTTATTCCGGCTTCGGGTTCGGCGGAGACTCGCTTGATCTCGGCGACCATCTCAATTCCCAAGGCCCGACGCAGTGGGGAATGTCCGCGATCCCGCCCACTGCCAATCCATCGGATCACGACACAGCAGAAGGGAATTCGCGGGTGTACCCCGGAGCCACGCTGGGCGCAGCGACCGAAGACAGGGCCGTGGGCAAGGGAGTCTTCCTGCTGGTGCTGAACAATGGCACCAGCCACGCCGTGAGCGACTACTGGATTGCCGACGGCTATCTCGAATACATAAGCCCCGACGGCACACGCAGCCACATTCCGCTCGAAGCTCTCGATCTGCAAAACACGGTGATCAAAAATACTCCGGGTGGCCTTCCGTTCGTCCTCCGCTCCGCGCCCGCACAGAATCGTTAGCACCGCCCCAATCTCCGGAACGACGAGACGCCCAGGCTCGATCGCCCATCCCCGCTGGGCGGAAGACTCGATAATAACGCGCACCAAAAGAGACAACCTCATTCTTGTGGGGAATCGGCCTATCATTCCAAGAACAATCAGTAGGAGGTACGCACATGGCAGCGAATCAGGTGGTTCTTTACTTCGACAAGCAGGAGGATGCTCTGCTTTTCACCCTGGCTGCCAGTTCGGTTATGTCAGCGGAAGGGCCGGTCCACACCAGCGACGCAGTGGTCAAGGTTGCGCAGGAGATTTGCAAAGCCAGTCGAATCACGGCTGAGGGTGTTCTGAACATTACGTGAAGGATGGCACAATTCAAGATGATTCGAAAAGCTGCGCTGCAAATAGGCGCCCCCGCGCTACTCGCTTTCATGGCATGGAATACGTATCTTGCTGTCAACCATTTAAAACAGATGCAGAAAATTGCGGCGCTCACACTGGAAAGCTCCATGATCCAGGGGAACGTCTCCGGTGTTCTGAAAGACTTGACCGATATGGAAACAGGTCAGCGCGGATACCTGCTAACCGAGGACTCTTCGTACTTGCAGCCCTACACGGACGCGAAGGGCAGAATTGGAACCGATTTTTCCGGTCTTCGTGTCGGGTTAGCTAATCGGGCGGAGCGCGAACGGTCCCTGGAGTCACAGATCGAGTCTTTGGCTAACTCAAAGCAAGCTGAAATGGAGCGCTCTATTAGTTTGCGCCAACAAGGGTATCGCCGCCGCGCATTCATGCTGGTGGGTTCAAACGAAGGTATGGAGTACATGGATAGAGCTCGCGGGCTTCTGTCTTCGTTATCCGCGGCGGAGGCCAGCAACTTCGCGAGATTCGACAGAGAGAGGAATGCTAGCCTAAGCAAGGCTTTGAAAGAAACCATTGTCGCCAATTTATGTCTGCTCGTACTGACAGCATGTCTGTGTGGACTCATCCGCTATCACGGGCAAGTGCTTGAACAGGAAGCTGCCCAGAGCAGACAAGAGCTAGCCGTGCGCGATTCGCAGCTAGAAAAACTAACGTCTGCCCTTTCCAACCAAGCCCGCTTCAAGACCTCCGCTATCGAGGCGAACGCCCGCTTGTTGCTGCAGAACTACGGGGGATTTCTACCGCGACAAGGCCACAAATATGCTGAGCAGATCAAGGAAGCATCGGCACAAATGGAGCGACTCCGACAAGATTTAGTTGGCAGCCCAGGTTCCAACAATGATGAGAAGGCAGCGTACGACTCCGTCGCATGAAGTTCGTGCGCGAGCAGTTCTTGCTCGCCACCACTGCTCAGAACCTCAAACGATTGGTTTTTCAAATTGTGGAACTGGCGGAACGATCTCCTTCACTTGGCCGACATCACGAGCAACAGCACAATCAGCATGGCCATCACCAAGGTTGTGATCGGCGAAAACGTGCCATGCAACGGATGGCTGTGGAAGTAGCGTCCATTGGGTGTTCTGAAATGTAGCAAGGCTCTCATGGAAGCCTCCTCGCTGGTCGCGCTCCGGCAGAGTTTTCTTGAGCCAGGGAATTAGCGGAACCAGCGATAACATACCGGTGATTTTGCCACCGAATGTAGGCCTTCGTCAGAAAAATCGTGGTTGCTGTCGTAGATCGTGATAACGGTCATTGAGGAGTTTTGAGCGCCATGGCCTGATCTATATGAGGGGATGTTCTTGACTAGCATGGTCCGGGGAAATCAGGCCTCAATAAACAGACCACCTGTCTCCAAGGCAGGATAGTCGGACAACAACAAGCTGTTTAGTGTGCCGTTGATTGAGTGCTGAACGGTTAGATTAGTTCCGTGAACTAGCGGTTGTAAAATCTCGTACCTACGGCTGAACGGGTGACTATTCAAAGCCCCATACTCGGAGGCTCAGTGGGAACTCTCCGGCAGGACGTGAAGTTCGGTGTGCGCATGCTGCGGAAAAGCAGGGGCTTCACGATTGTCGCAATCCTCACACTTGCGCTGGGGATCGGTGCAAACGGCGCGATTTTCACCATAGTGAACGCCTTCCTCATTCGCCCGCTGCCGGTCCCAAACGCGGACCGTCTGGCCGTTGTGGCCGTACAGAGCGGAGCGCAATCGATCCCGGCGGAGCTCTCCTATCGTGATTACGTCGACTACCGGCAGCAATCCGATGCGTTCACCGATCTGGCGGCCTATGCGATCAACGTTACCGGGCTAGGAACAAAGGGCCATGCCGACCGAATCATCGCGAGCTATGTAACCAGCAATTATTTTTCCACCCTGGGGGTCCAGCCTGCGGTCGGCCGGTTTTTCGCGGCTGGAGAAGGAGATCAGCCAAACTCAAGTCAGGTGGTCGTCCTCGGCCACCACTATTGGGAACAACGTTTCGGTGGAAATCCCGATGTCGTCGGAAGCGCTGTGAACATCGATGGCCGACCGGTCACGATCATTGGCATTGTCCCCAAAGAGTTTCGGGGAACCTTCAGCATTGCGGAAATGGACGCATACGTACCCATTGGAATGATTGCGAGTGGTGCAGAGAACTTAGCTCTCTTCACCGACCGCAAACTCCGCCAACTGCGAGTGATTGGAGCTTTGAAGTCTGGCTTGAGCGTCCAAGCAGCCCAAGCGTCGCTGACTGTCATCGCGCAACGGCTTGCAAACGAGTACCCGCAAGCGGACCAGGGACAAAGCATTTACGTCTATCCCGAGCAACGCGCGAGACCTTCTCCGTCAGCGGGAAGAACTCTGCCTCTCGCAGCGACGGCATTTCTAGCGCTGGTGGGGCTAATCCTGGTGCTGTCCTGCCTGAATGTCGCCAATCTGGTGCTTGCCAGGGGAGCCGCGCGACAGAAGGAAATGGCTATCCGCGCCGCGATGGGCGCCAGGCGCCCACACTTGATTCGGCAGGTGCTGACCGAAACCATTCTGCTGGCCCTCGGTGGCGGGGTAGCTGGGGCCCTGCTGGGGAGTTGGTTGTGCCACTCTCTGGAATCGTTGCGCGTTCTCGGTGATTTCCCCGTCCGGTTTGGATTGACACTGGACTGGCGAGTGTTTAGTTACGTTACTGCGATCGCTTTGGTATCTGGAGTGATTGCCGGTTTGGTCCCTGCGCTGCGCGCCTCCCGCACCGATATCAACGAAACTCTGGGCAAAGGTGGTCGAGGCCTGACCAACGACAGTGGTCATTTCGCTCGAAATGCGTTGGTCGTCGCACAGGTATCTGGCTCGCTAGTGCTTCTGATTGCAGCGGGGCTCTTTGTGCGCAGCCTGAACAACGCAGAAACCATCGACCTGGGCTTTGATGCGCACAATATCCTAAATGTCGGCATCGATCCCGCGCTGCAGGGTTACGATCAGCCGCGCAGCGAAGCCTTTTTCCGCGAATTGCTGCGGCGCGCGAAACTTCTCCCCGGGGTGCAGTCTGCCAGCCTTGCTTTCACCGTTCCCATGAACTATTCCAGCCTGGCCTCGGGGATTTATATCGAAGGTCAGGAGTCTGCAGCTGCGAACAACCTCCCTGAAGCGGGATACAACGTCGTCAGTCCCGAGTATTTTGCCACCATTCGGACGCCGCTTCTCAGCGGACGCGCCTTTACCGCCGCGGACACGAGCACGACCGAGCCGGTTGCGATTGTGAACCAAACCTTCGCGGAACGGTTCTGGCCCCATCAGAATCCGATTGGCCGCCGGTTCAGCTATACAACCGCGACTGGCCCGTTTGTCTCCGTCGTAGGAGTCGCGCGCAATGGAAAGTACGGCGAAATCCTGGAATCGGCGAGCATGTACTTCTATGTGCCGCAAACCCAGAATTATCAATCTGGACGCGTCTTGCAACTGCGTACAGCAGTTTCACCCCAGTCGCTAATACCGGCAATCGAGGCGCAGGTTCGTGAACTTGATCCGAATTTGCCGGTTTTTGACGTTATGACCATGGAGCAAGAGCTTGCCGGGTTGAACGGTTTCTTCCTGTTTCACATGGGAGCGGTTTTTGCCGGCGCAATGGGAATTCTCGGCATGCTTCTGGCCGTGCTTGGCTTGTATGGCGTCGTGTCTTTCAACGCAACCCGTCGGACGCAAGAGATAGGTGTTCGCATGGCATTGGGCGCGCTGCCCCGCGATATCTTTGCACTCGTGCTCCGGCAGGTCCTGATTCTTGTGGCGACCGGAGTATGCGTTGGGATCGTCAGCGCAATCGCCATTTCACGAGTCCTTAGTGGGTTGTTGTTGGGCGTGAGCTCACGTGACCCGATGACATTCGCAGGTATTTCGCTGTTGCTAGCCGCAGTCGCGTTGGTGGCCTGCTATCTTCCTGCGCGCCGCGCCGCACGTCTTGACCCATCGACGGCCCTGCGATGCGAGTGAGTTGATGACGAGTTTTGATAAGCGGAGCGCAGGGACGCGGTGCGACTCCACCTCTCTTTCGTAGCCCCCTTGAACTCCGCTAGGTAATCGCGACTCAACATTGATCTGTCCCCACTGATTGCGGGCGTCTAGATCTTTGCCCGCGCCTGTTCGGGCGACATATATGCGACAGAGATCACCTGCGTGATTTGGCAAATCTCCCCGGGGGGTAAGGTCATTGCTGTTGCTGAAGTGGCATTTACTTGTGGTTTTAGCGGCACCTTGACGCTCGAAAAATAAAACTGATTACTGGCAAAAGCCCCAGTTTACTTCCGTCAGTGTCCGCGGTAGTGTCTGGAAACTGGATGGGGGCGGGCCATCGCGACATAGAGAGGTGTCCATCCCTTCTTCTCTGCACTCCCAGAGAGCGAGACCCGCCCTCGCATCATAGAGAACCAGTGATTTTCATTGTCGCTGGGAGTAGTAGTATCCTTGAAATCGCGCTGGGCGGGCCAGCGCTGGACGCGGCAGCCAAATCCCCTGGGAGCGTCGGCCCGAGCTCCTCCCCCAGCGCATCAAGACTTGCTACTCAGGTACAACTGTACCCAACCCCACCCCGCCGGCAGATCATAGCCGCACGTCTCCGCGCTGCCATGCTAGCGGGCCACCTGATTAGCTTTGCACGCGCGCTGAGCTCTGTCACCATCCCACTGCTGGAAGTTGCGGTCTGAGTCTGGGCAGAGCTCACTGCGCTCGGTCCAGATCCGCAAAGTAGCGCGAACAATAGCAGCGCCACTGAAGGTCGAGATCGCCGTCCCCAAATCGGCAATGGCTTCATTGAATCCTCCTAGACTCGACGAAAATCCCGGCCCGAATACGTATCGTTGGCCATGGCGGTCAGATCCGATTCGGTTGGCTTGAAACGGTGACGACTGAGATGCAGGACCCGCGAAGACAATTCTTTCGGTGAAAGAGTTGACAGTGAACCTAGCTCAGCGCCCGCATTATAGCGGGTCTGACGTCTCCGTATTGATGCCCCTGTTCCAGCCGCACTTTGCCACGAAACATGCGATACACAAAAACGAAGTAGCCGAAAGCGAGGCACATCCCCAACCCCCAACAAATGAGCCCGACGCGCAATGCGTACTCGCCTGTCGCGGCATTGTAGATGGTAATGTCGTGTGCGGGATCGCCGCTGGAAGGCAGCAGGCTGGGATACAGCGCCGCAGCCACACCCGCCAACATAGCCACGATATATGCGCACGAACTCAGAAACGCAAGCCTTCTCCTTCGCTCAACCGCCAACGGAATCACGTAGATCAGCGGGTGTTGGTTGTAGGTTCGAGTCCTACCGGGCCCACCAGCGTCTCCGAATTTTCCCGCGCGGATTGTCCATGATTCCGACCGGCTTTTTCCACAGTTGACATTCTGTCTGATGCCGGTAGCGAATTATTAAACGAACATTCACATCCAGAGAAACTCCCCACCCGGAGGAAATCGAATGCAGTGTGAAAATCTCCTTAGCGCGACCTGCCGCTATTTTGGGCTTGGCGCGGCTTTGCTCTCTACGGTTACGAACCTCGTAGCTCCCCCTAGCCTGGCTGCCGAAACCCGAAAGCGCCCCGCCACGGCAACTCCGATTCAACACGTGATCGTGATCATTGGCGAGAACCGCACCTTCGACCACGTTTTCGCTGCCTACCGACCACCCGCCGGACAGAAAGTCGATAACCTGCTCTCGAAGGGAATTATCAAGGCGGACGGAACGCCCGGTCCGAACTTTAAGATCGCCACCCAGAACAAGGCTTGGGTCCAGGGCGCCTTCCAAATCCATCCTCAGAACAAGACCCCGTATACCATCCTTGTGGCGACGAATACGCAAGGCACGCCAACCGCTCCCAGCGATGCGCATCCTGCGCCGTTCCAGACGATTGCGGCAGCGCAGCTTGCTGAGCCAGGACTGCTTGCCAGCGACTATTGGATGCTCACAACCGGCGCCAGCGGTTTGGCTCAAGGTGTAATCGACACGCGCATCCACAACGTGAAACACCTAGCCAACGGACCCTATCAGTTAACTCCGGGCGTGCCCTATGACGCTTATGCGGGCAGCCCCGTCCACCGCTTCTACCAAATGTGGCAGCAGCTTGATTGCGATGTGAAGCATGCCACTAAGAGCAATCCCAGCGGCTGTTTGGCAGATTTGTTCCCTTGGGTGGAAGTCTCGATCGGCACCTGCGGCAACGGCAATCCACGGCCCGTTCCGTTCAACAACCAGACTACTCATGAAGGTTCCATCTCGATGCAATTCTTCAACGTCCAACAGGGCGACGTGCCATACTTCACATCCCTGGCTAAGACCTACACACTTTCCGACAACATGCATCAGGCGGTCATGGGCGGCACCGGCGCCAACCACATCATGCTCGGCTCGGGTACGGCTTTCGCTTACACCGACGGTAACGGCCACCTCGCAGTGCCACCGACCAATGAGATCGAGGACCCCACTCCACGGAAAGGGGACAACAACTGGTACACACAGGATGGATACAGTGGTGGCAGTTACAGCCTTTGCGCCGATAGCACCCAGCCCGGCGTGAAGCAAGTGTCCCAGTACCTGAACTCGCTCCCGTACAAGACCAGCACGACGATTTGCCAGGCTAGCTCGTATTATTTGCTGAACAATTACAATCCCGGCTACTTCGGCGATGGCAGCGTAAACACCAGCGAATTCACGATTCCTCCACGCCGCAGACCACGATTGCGGATTCGTTGGACAATGCCAACATCGGCTGGAAGTACTACGGGGACGGATGGAATCTCTACGTACAAGACCCCAACTTCAACAACCCGTGGAATCAGTACTGCAATATCTGTAACTTTGCGCAGTACACAACTTCCGTCATGACCGACCCGACGCTGCGCCAGTTACACCTGGCGGACGTTCCGGACCTTTACAACGACATCAATACCGGAACTTTGCCTCCGGTTTCGTTCGTTAAGCCATCGGGCTTCCTGGACGGTCACCCGGCCTCTTCCAAGCTCGACCTGTTCGAAGGTTTCGTGAAGAAAATTGTCACTGAAGTGCAGGCGAACCCAACTCTTTGGGCCAGCACTGCAATCTTCATCACCTTCGACGAGGGTGGAGGTAACTACGATTCCGGTTGCGTGCAGCCGATTGATTTCTTCGGCGACGGAACCCGTATTCCGTTCATTGCAGTATCGCCGTTCTCCAAAGGCGGCAACGTAGATCACACCTACTACGACCACGTTTCCATTTTGAAGTTCATTGAAAAGAACTGGGGGCTGTCGCCAGTGACCGGCTACGGTCGCGACAATCTGCCACACCCGACTGCTGGTCCAACGCCCTATGTGCCGGGCAACCAGCCAGCTATCGGCGACTTAACGAACATGTTTAATTTCAAGAACTAAGAGTTGACCGGAGGAAATCGGCGCCAGTCAGAGGTTCAAACACTGATTGGCGCCGATAATATTTTGATCCGATCGGCGGCTTCATCCCGCAATCATTTTCCCAAGAATCTCTTTCAAAATCTTCGCGCACACCATCGCGGTCAATTGCGATACATCTTGTTTTGGGTTGTACTCAACGACGTCGGCTCCAACCACGTCACCTGTGATCGCGTGCAGATGTGTGATCGCCTCACGCACCGACATTCCTCCTGGTTCGCGGTGTGAAATCCCAGGCGCGAAGGCGGGATCAAGGACGTCGATGTCGAACGAAACATAAACCGGCCCAGAAACATTGAGTTTTTTCAAGGCAGGCAGTTCTCGCATTTCTACAACTTCGACCCCGAAGCGGGCGGTCTGCTTCCGCTGATGCGCATTCATGGTCCGGATGCCGATCTGAATCAGCCTCTTCGCTAATCCTTCTTCCATGACCCTGGCAAAAGGGCAAGCATGCGAATAGCGGTTGCCCTGAAATTCCTCGTACAGGTCGGGATGGGCGTCGAAGTGAACCAGGGTGAGATCGGAAAAGCGTTTTCCGAAGGCTCGCAGGATTGGATAAGTGATCGAGTGATCGCCACCCAGACAAACCGGACTCTGACCCTTGTCGAGCAGTTCAGCGACCGCACTTTCGATCGCGATGAACGCGTCATCCGTTGACAGGTTCAGATCGCCCGCGTCCAGGACGGATTCTGAGCCGAGGTCGATTCCGCTCTCGGTGGATGAATTCGACGAATCACAATGGAACGCCTCGCGAATCCGAGGTGGGGCATCCGCCGGACCTCGCAGATAGGAAGAGTTTGCGTCGAAAGGAATTCCGAGCAACACAGGAGTTCTAGGCGGTCTGGCACGTTGGCTAAGCATTTTTTCCGGACATGTAAGAACTTGAATCTGCAATCTTGAATCGCGGTCGGTACCTTCTGATAAGCCGATTGTCTCAATTTGCCGGCTGATCTATGCGCGCTGAAACTGGCCCATCTTTTTTGCAAAAATCCGTGGAACCATCTTTCAAAAACTAGCATCTGAGTTATAACATCACCGTCTATCGACCATGGTCTGAATGCAGAGAGGAGAACGGAAATGGCTAGTCCAGCTCCCGCGAAATTTCGCATCGACGTCGACATTCACAATTTGCTGATGAACTCCGGTTCGGGTGGGCCAAGCCCGGCCGAGGCCAAAGGTACGACGTTGCCCGAACCGGTTTTTCCCCAGTACCCGGAACTGCTGAACGATCCCGGCCCGGAAACCCCGCTCGAGAAGCGCGACTGGACGGCCCCACAAGTATGGCGGAAGGTGCGCGGCTGGCTCCTGCCGTATGTGCGCTCGCGAGTGATGCCCGGGGAGTTCCATCCGATTACCGCGTATTTGTTTGTCGACTACAAATGTAATCTCGACTGCTGGTACTGCTGGGCGTTCAACAACAAAGTGAAGGGCATGACCGAAGACGTCGCCAAGCGCTCCATCGACTGGCTGCATGATCGGGGCTGCCGGGTTTTGGCACTCATGGGCGGAGAGCCACTGCTGCGCCCGCAAGTGGCGCACAAGATTGTCTATTATGCCGCAAAGAAAGGCTTCTGGATCTACGTTGGCACCAACGGCCGGCTGCTGCGCCCCGAAGTCGCCGATCGACTCGCGGATGCTGGCGTCGCAATCTTCAATTTCGCGTTGGACGCTTGGGATGAAAAACCCAGCTTGCCCAAAGCCTTCGTTTCCGGTCAGAAAAATCTCGAGTATCTCATTCGCAAGCAGTATGTGTACGGATACATGGTTTTTTTCAATATCAACATCTGCCGCAACAATCATGAAGACGTTCGCCAGCTCACCGAATACGCCCACGCGCATCGTCTCGCCACCGACTATCACATCAACGAAACCCCGATGCTCGAGCAGGACGAGCACTTTAAACATCTTTATGAAAATCCCACTTACATTCGGCCGGAAGACTGGCGCTCGGTTGACGAGTTGATCGACTGGATCATCGAGAAAAACCAGGCCGGATATCAGATGGTAAATTCGGTTCAGCGCCTCCGCGAGATGAAAGCGTTTGTGCGGATGTCCTCCGGGTTGGATCTAAAAAAATATGGATGGTACGGCGATGGCACCGGGACCAACGGCAACATACATCAGATCCTCGCGCAGACGCCGGGCATCGTGCAAGACTCCAATGGCGAGCTCCAGTTCACCGATTGGAATTGCCGCGCTGGGCAGAACAACGTAATCATCCGCACTGACGGTACGGTCGCACCCTGCTTCCCCATGTACCCATCGACCTTCGATTGGGGAAATATCGACAACCCGAAGTTCGATCAGCAGCAACTCAGCGACATGAAACACACCTGCCAGCGTCATTGCTTCTCGACTCTCAATCACAATCTGGGCTACTGCTACAACGATGCGCGTGTGATCAGATGGGTATGGAAGCAGGTTGTGACCAACCGATTGAAGGGAGGGGCAAAAAGTTTCGACGACTAGCAATCACCACGCCGCAACCCAGAGCGTTGCGCCTTCCATCCGCCTTAACGGCGTGCAGAAAATGTTGAAATCTGCGGCTGGAGCCTAGAAGGGGCACCGCTTCCAGCCGCGCCGTAGATCGTTTCCAAGGACTTTGCGGCACGGATGATGCCGTGCCCTTGTTGGCTGATTCTCTCTGTGACTCGGCGTCTCTGTGGTGAAAAACCCTAGTCCCTTACCCCATCCATAAACGCCCGCAACTTTCGCGAACGCGATGGATGACGCAGCTTGCGCAGTGCTTTGGCCTCGATTTGACGGATGCGTTCGCGAGTCACGGCGAAGGACTGGCCTACTTCTTCCAACGTGTGTTCGCTGCCGTCCTCCAGACCGAAACGCATCTTGATGACTTTTTCCTCGCGCGGCGTTAGTGTACGCAGAACCTGCGAGGTTTGGTCTTTCAAGTTGACGTTGATCACCGCCTCGGCTGGCGAGACTACGGCACGGTCTTCGATGAAGTCGCCCAGATGCGAATCTTCCTCTTCGCCAATTGGCGTTTCGAGGGAGATTGGTTCCTGCGCGATCTTGAGCACCTTGCGCACCTTCGCCACCGGAATGTCCATGCGCTTGGCGATTTCTTCCGACGTGGGTTCGCGTCCCAGTTCCTGCACCAGTTGCCGCGAAGTGCGGATCAACTTGTTGATCGTTTCAATCATGTGCACCGGGATGCGAATCGTACGCGCCTGATCAGCAATGGCGCGAGTAATTGCCTGCCGAATCCACCACGTGGCGTAGGTGGAGAACTTGTAGCCGCGGCGGTATTCGAATTTGTCTACCGCCTTCATCAGGCCGATGTTGCCTTCCTGAATCAAGTCGAGAAACTGCAAGCCGCGGTTGGTGTATTTCTTCGCAATCGAAACCACCAGGCGGAGGTTGGCCTCAATCAGTTCGCGCTTGGCCTGCTCCGCATCCATGTCGCCCTGGATGATCTCGCGCTGAGTACGCTTGAGCTCCTGGAACGACACTCCGGCTTCGACCTCGAGCTTTTCCAGTTCGGTACGGATGGCCCGCGACTGCCGCCGGTATTCCTTGCGCTGCTCTTCGCTACGAGTGGCGTCCGCCTTTTTTTCCAGATTCGTAGACTGGCGATCGAGCGACCGCATCATGTCGACGGTTTTGTTGGCCCGGTCGATGAGGCGCTTACGCTCGGTGTTGGTGAAGCCCAGCTTGCGAACGCACAGGGAGACATCAACAATGGCGCGCGCCAAAGCGATGCGGTAGCGGCGATAGTCTTTTGGGCGCTTCTTCTGCGAAACTGCGGCGAACTTCTCCAGAAGCTGATTGACCTTCTTGTACGCCTTGGCCAGATCGTCGATCTTACCGGTGAATTCTTTCAGACGGTTCTGCAGAATCTCATCGGTGATTTCTTCTTCATCGAAGGTGACCACTTCCTTGATGGAGCGGACGCCCTTTTTGAGGTCTTCGCCCATCGCCAACAGTTCGTTGATGACGATTGGAGAGCGCGAAAGCGCCTTCAGAACGCGCAGTTGTCCACGCTCAATCCGCTTGGCGATTTCAACTTCGCCTTCGCGGGTAAGCAGAGGAACAGTTCCCATCTCGCGCAAATACATGCGGACGGGATCATTGGTTTTTTCCAGAGCGCCGGGGGTTAGGTCGAGTTCGACGTCCTCGCCAGCTTCGTCTTCGTCGAACTTCTTGTCGAGCGCGGAGGAGGGAAGCTTCGGTCCCTCCAGCACATCGATTCCTTGCGTACCAATGGTCGTGAGCAGATCGTCGAGGTCTTCAGGAGAGTGCACATCGTGCGGTATGAGATCGTTCACCTGGTCGTAGGTGAGGTATCCCTTTTCCTTGCCTGTATCGATCAGCTTTTTAATGTCGTCGTACTTGTCGTCAAGAGCCAAGAAAGATTGTCCTTAAGTCGTCCCATGGAAGGACGTCGAATCGTCGTTTATAGCGGTGGGAACGTGGAGTGGCGGGGTTAGCGCCGACACAAACCTTCAAAGTATAGCATAGAGTACGCATCGCGCCAGCTCAAAACTGATCGTCCAGATCATGCCCGCCGCTATGTTGCCCGCCGTTAATAACTTAGATGGCGAAACAACCCATTTAGTTTCAAGGTCCCGCCGAATTATCCCGCAGGCGGAGCGGCGGTAGTTTCGGCCAAACCAGGATCCATCAACGCCCGCTTCAAACGTAACTTTTCTTCGAGCAGAGCCTGCAGTTGACCCGGTTCCTGATTCCGCGTGGCCTGAAGCTGGCGCTGTACATGTTCCAGCTTGCGCCTGAGGTGGATGCGCCGCAGCGCCCGCACCGCCCCGTCCAGCCGCTGGGCCGTGAGTTCCTCGTCTTCTTTCAGCAAAATCGCCGCAAGAAGATTGCGATCCGAATCTGGCAATGGCAATTCCATGACATCGGTAGATTCCGCGGAGGAGTTAAGCAATGTTTCGATCAGAGATTCGGTGGCCAATCCAATGTGCAGGCGCTCGTTTGTGAGCACAAAATGCGCCTGACGGGCGGGATCGAACTCTTCTTCGGCGCCCTCGCGCGCGGAGAAGTGCTCCTCGGAGGTTTGAATTTCGCTGGCCGAGGTCAAAGCCCGGATTAAGAGTTTCTCGGCATCGGTGACTTGAGCCTCGACCGGGGCCTTCAAACTGGCGGACGATCGGTTGGCTGCAGCATGTTTGAGTTCCTGCCGGAGGACGGCAGAATCGATACCGAGTTTTTGCGCGATCTCGCGGGCCAGTTCGTCACGTACGATCCGGCTGGGCACGCGCTGGATGTGCGGCAGCAAGTGATTCAGAGCCTTCACTTTGCCTTCTGCGGTGCGAATCGGGAACTGGCTCTGGGCGCGCTCGATCAGGTAGTCAAAGTAACGCTGCGAATGCTTGAGCGCCTCGCCGTATGCCTCCTTGCCTTTCCGGCGGATGTAAAGATCGGGGTCGAAGCCCGGTTCCAGAGTCAATACCTTGATCTGGAATTCCTCGTCGACCAGCAGGCCGAGGGTACGTTCCGTGGCCTTGGCACCCGCCGTGTCGGGGTCGAAATTCACGACGACGTTCTTGCTGAAGCGGCCCAGCAATCGGGCCTGGAGTTCGGTGAAGGCCGTCCCGGAACTAGCAATTACATTGTGAAAACCAGCGGCGTAAACCGAGATGCAATCCATCTGGCCTTCGACCAGGATGGCGTAGTCCAGCTTGCGAATGGCTTCTTTGGCCTGGTCGAGATTGAACAGGACGCGGGACTTGGAATAGATCGCGGTCTCGGGGGAGTTGAGATACTTTGGCCCCGCTTTGTCGTCGGTAGAAAGCGTCCGCCCGGTGAAGGCAATCACTCGCCGGGTTTCGTTGGTGATGGGGAACATGACCCGGTTGCGGAATTTCGCGTACATGTTGGCAAGGCGAGCTTCGGGCTTCGGGCTTCGGGCTTCAGGTCCCTCGTCATGCCCGGATCCAACCTTTCCTTGGTCGTTCTCCCTTTCTCTGTCATCCCGAGCGGAGTCGAGGGACCTTGAGTCTTGCGGAGAGCTGGCCGTCGTCGGCTCAGACCGTTCCTTCCATGAAAATAGCCCGCTCGCGCGCAGCGCCTCCTCGTCGAACTCTCCCTTGAGCTGGTCTTTCAAGATGAATCCTGAATCCGGCGCGTAGCCGATGCGGAAAGCCTTGATGACATCCTGGGTCAAGCCGCGTCCAGCAAGATATTCGCGGGCACGGGCACCCTCGGGCCGCCTGAGGCACTCCTGAAAGAAGGCAACGGCACGCTCGTGGACATCGAGCAGCACCGTCCGCAGCTTGGCTTCTTGAGCTTCCGTGGGACTGCTGTAGCTAAACTTCGGGAGCGCAATCCCGAACTTTTGCGCCACGGCTCGCACAGCTTCCATGAAGGTGACGTTTTCGATCTTCTGGACAAACGCAAACACATCTCCCTTCACGCCGCAGCCGAAACAATAAAAAAACTGCCGGGTGGCATGGACCGAAAACGAGGGCGTTTTCTCGTCGTGGAATGGGCAAAGTCCCGAATAGTTCTGCGCCCCGGCCTTCTTCAGCTTGACGTAGTCGCCGACGACGCGGACGATGTCGGCCTGCTGCTTAACGATTTCCTTGAAGTCGCCGGCGTCGGTCATGGTCAGAGTGACAGGTGTCCGCAGGAAGTGTGAGGCATAGAGCTACTAATGTGAATATACCGGAGTGTGGTTGCTGTGGAGAAACTGTGGAAGGCACGGTTATTCCGTTGAGGGCGGAGGAAAAACGGCGACAAAGCCGGCGGGAAGGAAGTTCGACGCGGGGGTGGGGATTCTTCGGCTCCGCACAGAATGACGGGGTGAGGTTCGGAGCGTACACAGGGATGCTGGGTTGGGGTTATTTTTCTCGGCGAGGTGTCATGCTGAGCGTAGGTAGGCCGGTCGCTTGCGACCGGGCAGACGAAGTCGAAGCATCCCTGCTTGCGCCACCGTCTTTCATTTGCGAATACCACCCTCGGCTCAAATCGAGCCAGTGGGGATTCAGGCATTCGCTTAAAGCAATCTTATTGCCTCGACGCCACCCTTTGAGTTGTTTTTCGCGGTCGATGGCCGTAAGCACGTCGTCAAAGGACTCCCCATAGAGCAAGCGATCCACATCGTATTTACTGGTGAAACCGGCAGACATGTGTTCTTTGTGCTGGAACAGGCGATTTTCTGGGGGGCTGGTAACGCCGATGTATAGGGTTCCCGACAGGCTGCCTATAATGCAGACGAAATAGCTTTTTCGTTCGCGCATTTGAAGTTTGGCGGGAGTAGGGATTCTTCGACTCCGCATGCCCTGCAAAAAGCGCAGGTCATGCTGCGCAGAATGACAGAGTCAGGAGATTGGCGACTGTGATGGTAGTCACAGGCTGGCTGGCATACTCCCAAAATGGGCGGCTCTAGGACCCGCTGCTCGACCACCGTCGCTCTATTCCTTTCAATCCTATCGCCCCCACCCGTTCAGTTCCTGCCTTGCCGTCTCTGCAATCGACGGCATCTCCGCTACGGTGGTTATAGACACGTTATTGTCTTTGAAGGCATGGAACGCAAACTCGATGTCGGGATTTGTGCGATCAAGGTCGTCGGCGACAACGGCGGTAAGCCTGGCGCCCCTACTTTTGAGGACTTGATGTGACGTGTGGACATTGAAGCGCTGTGGATTTCTCGTGAGGCTGGCCAAAGCAGCCTGAAGATTAGACTCGCAATTCGATGACGGTCGCGCCTCCGCCACCTTCATTTTGCGGAGGCTCGGTAACGGATTCGACATGGGGATGCTTCTGCAAATACTGACGCAGTGCCTTACGCAGGATGCCCATACCGCTACCATGAACGACGCGGACGCGAGGCAGCCCGGCCAGAAAAGCGCGGTCTACGAATTTCTCGACTTCCCGGGTGGCATCGTCCACAGTGCGTCCGATCACATTGATCTCTGACGGAACACTCTGGTTCTTACTTTCGAGCGAAACCGAGATCCCACGGGCACGGGCGGCTTTGACGGGAGAATCTGACGCGTTCACCAGCACGTCCGCAATATCGGCGCGCGCGATCCTCATCTTCATAGCGCCGATCTCGACTTCGAAGTGGTTGTCATCGATTCGGCGGGATATGACTGCGGGCCTGCCGACGGATTTCAGCTTGACCGTATCGCCTTCGGAAACATCTTTCACCAACTGCGGCTGGGCATGGGGATCACCTTGATCGGCGCCGGTGGTATGGGCCACCACGGCCGAATCAAACTGCTCGCGAAATTCGCGGCGCAGCTTGGAGATGCGTCGTTCGGCGTCTTTGGACAGCTTTTGCGCGACGGTCCGATCCTGAATCGCGTTGACCATTTCGCGCGCGTGGTACTCGAAATCGCGCAGCAAGCTGTCCAGTTTCTTCTCCATTTCTTTGACTTTGGCCTGCTGTTCTCTTTTGCCCTCCACGGCAAGACTAGCCTTCTCTCGTTGGACTTCGTCTTCGCGAGTGCGCAAACGCAATCGTTCGGTTTCGACGTCGCGGAATTGGGAATGCAACCGATCCAGAAATTGGCCGACATCCCGCGCTTGCGAACCCAATCGCGCACGGGCTGCTTCAATAATTGTCGGATTGAGACCGAGCCGCTGCGCGATGTTGATCCCGGCAGACGCACCCGGCACGCCAATCTTCAGCTCGTATGTTGGCTGCAGCGTGGCTTCGTCGAATCCCACAGAAGCGTTGATCACTCCGGCCGTGTTCGCGCCAAAGACCTTCAGCGACGTGTGATGCGTGGAGATAATCGTGCAGCATCCCATGCGGCGGAAGTGCTCGGCAATGGCCACAGCCAGGGCCGCGCCTTCTTCGGGATCGGTGGCGGAGCCGAGTTCATCGAGTAACACCAACGATTGCGCGGTCGCTGTGCGCGATATGAAATCAATGTTTGTGACGTGGGCCGAGAAGGTTGAAAGATTCTGCTCGATGGACTGGTAGTCGCCGATGTCGGCCAATACGGCGTCGAATACCGGCAGCTCTGCGCGGTCGGCGGGAATCGGAATCCCAGTTTGCGCCATAAGCGCGAGCAAGCTAATCGTCTTCAGAACGACAGTTTTGCCTCCAGTATTCGGGCCGGTGATGACGAGTTCCTGAGCTTCGCCTTCGAGTTCAATGGTGGTGGGAACGACGTGGTCGCCTTTTGCCTTGAGATTGCGTTCGAGCAAAGGATGGCGAGCTTTAATGAGAACGAGTCGAGCTTTGCTCGACGTGGACGGCCGGGGGCGGTCGTCCCCACGTGATTCTTGCGCGGACAAAACTACTGGGACGCAGTTGTATTCCTCTGCGAAACGCGCTTTTGCAAACTGCCACTCCAGTTCGCTCAGCACATCGACTGCCGCGAGAATTGGGCCGGTATGTTTCCCGATGCGGCTTGTCATATCAACCAGAATGCGGTGAACCTCCGCTTGCTCTTCATCCAGCAACCGCACCAACTCGTTGTTCTGTTCGATGGTTTCAAGCGGTTCAACGAAAACGGTCTGCCCGCTCGAACTGGCGCCGTGCACCACGCCCTGCACGCGCCGTTTCTGCTCGACCTTGACCGGGATGACAAAGCGCTCACCGCGAATTGTGACGAGCTCGTCCTGCAGCGTGCCGCCTTCGGATAACCGGCGCAGATAGCCCCGCAGAGACTCCTGAATCGAGCGTCGCTGTTTTTCAATTTCACGGCGAATGCGGGCGAGTTCCGGAGAGGCTTTGTCGTCGAGCGTTCCGTCGGGCAGTATCTTGTTGCGAAAAGCTCGTAGGAATTCGGTGAAGTCTGTAATTCCTGACGAAAGACGCGCGACTGTCCTCCACTCCAGCTTCATGGCGGCAGGCGGGCTGAGTGCGATTTCACGCCACTCGGCGGCACGATCGACGACAAGCACCACGTCGCGGATATCTGTAGTCTCAAGCGCGGCACCGGCAATTCGGGATTTCTCTACCAGCCTAGAGACGTCGAGCAAGCCGGAAAAATCGAAGCGTCCACCCACCCGCCGGAACTCGCGGATCTCCGTGGTGAGCTGTTGCTGATTTTCGATCCATTCGCAGTCGGTTGAAGGCGCGAGATGAGCGATCAGCCCGCGTCCCAAGGGCGACGAGGCATACCCACTCAGCAAGTCGCGGAGGGAATCGAATTCCAGCACTCGGGCGCTGGTGTGGGAGAGCAAGTGGGGCGGCATCAGAATTCAATGTTACAAGAAGCCCGGCTTTGCTCTGCTAGAATCATCGTTTGAGATGGGCGTTCGCCCCTCCGGTTTGGTGCCATGGCTTTTCCGATCACGCGCCTTCGTCGTCTTCGCCAAAGCGAACAGCTGCGATCCATGGTGCGCGAGACTCGGCTTTCTCCGACGTCATTTGTTTACCCCATGTTTGTCTGTCCGGGAGAAGGTGTGCGCAAGGAAGTAGGCTCCATGCCAGGGGTCTTCAACCTGTCCGTGGATGAGGCTGTTAAGGAAGCGCGAGCGACACATTCCCTGGGAGTGCCCGCGATCATCTTGTTTGGTCTGCCGGAAAAGAAGGATGAGTTGGCTACAGGCGCTTGGGCGGACGACGGGATCGTGCAGCAGGCGGCCCGCGCTATCAAGCGGGAGGTCCCCAAGCTGCTCATCATGGGCGATGTGTGCCTTTGCGAATATATGTCGCATGGCCACTGCGGAATTGTGCGTGCTGCCCGTTCGCAGTCGCTCGGAGCTGCGGTTGCGTCGCCTCCCGCGGTCGCCGCAGATTATGAGATTGTTAACGACGCCACGCTCGAACTGCTAGCCCGCACCAGTGTGTCCCTGGCCCGCGTTGGCGTCGACATTATCGCCCCTTCTGACATGATGGACGGCCGCGTTGGCGCCATCCGCAATGCGCTCGACCATGCCGGCTTGGCCAATACCCCCATCCTTTCTTATGCCGCGAAGTTTGCTTCGGCTTTCTATGGGCCGTTTCGCGAGGCCGCTGACTCGACGCCGCAGTTCGGTGACCGCCGTTCGTATCAAATGGACGGAGCGAACCTGCGCGAGGCTATGCGCGAAATCGAACTCGACATCGAAGAAGGCGCGGACATGATTATGGTAAAGCCGGCGATGCCTTACTTGGACGTGATCGCCGCGGCGCGCGAGCGTTTCGACCTGCCCCTGGCTGCCTATCAAGTTTCAGGCGAGTACGCCATGATCGAAGCCGCCGGGAGAAACAATTGGATCGACCGCGACCGAGTAATGATGGAGTCGCTGGTCTCCATCCGTCGCGCCGGAGCCAGCATTATTCTTACTTACTACGCCAAGGACGCAGCCAAACTGCTGGCTTAATTTCTGTTCTCACCAGAAGTCTCCATGGGGGTGGTAGATGTCCAGCATCAACGCGCGTCTGGTCGGTGTTGAATTGTATTTCGATGATCTGGTTGCGGCAAAGAACTTCTATGAGGAAACCCTTGGACTAGACATCTTCGGCGAGCAACCTGGACACCATGCGCAGTTTAACGTCGGGCAAGCGTTCCTCTGCCTGGAGAAAAAGGGCGTAGAAGATTACCCATCGCGGGACAAAGCGGTAATTTTTCTGGAAGTTCCAAACGTCCAAACCGCGGTCGAGGCAATTGGCCGGGAGCGTTTCGTACACGTTGAGAGCGGCGATGAAAGCACGCAGTCGCCATGGGCTATCCTGCACGATACCGAAGGACACAACGTTCTTTTGCTCGAGACTCGACCGGGCTCGCACGGGTGACAAGTCTTTTCAGACCCAGAGCGTCGTCTGCTACCCCGCCCGTTTCCCGAATCCTTAGGGCCTGTCGTAGAATCACCTAATTTGGACACTCATCATTATTCCTCTTAGGGAGCACTACTTTGCCTGACACCATTTATGACATCGCCACCATCGGGAGCGGGCCAGCGGGTTATACCGCCGCCATCCGCGCTGGACAGTATGGCCTCAAGACGGCGTTAATTGAGAAGGATGGATTTCTTGGCGGCACCTGCCTGCATGTGGGTTGCATTCCGACCAAAGCCCTCTTATTCAATGCTGAGCTTTGGGACCACTTGAAAGACGCAAAGGAGTTCGGCATTGAGGGCGTAGACTCACGCAAACTGAATTGGGCGGCCATCCAGGAACGCAAGTCAAAGATCGTCAGCAAGCACGCCAAGGGTCTTGAATTCCTGATGCGCAAGAACAAAGTGGAAACGATCAAGGGGTACGGCAAACTCACCGGACCCGCGCAGAACGGAGTGCTGACGGTTGAAGTTACCGACGGGGGAAAGAGCAACCTCATCAAAACGAAAAACGTTATTTTATCTACTGGCTCTGAAGCTCGCATGATTCCCGGCCTTGAGCCGGATGCGCGGGTGCTCACCAATATTGAGATTCTCGGCCTGAAAGAGATTCCCAAATCATTGGTTATTGTGGGCGCTGGGGCGGTGGGCGTGGAGTTCGCATCGATTTTCCGTTCCTTTGATGCCGAAGTCACGATTCTCGAGATGCTGCCGCGGTTGGTTCCGATCGAGGATGACGATGTCTCCAAGGAACTTGCGCGGGTGTACCGCAAGCGCGGCATCAATTTTCATACTGGGGCTAAAGTCGAGAAAGTTGAGAAGACGGAATCTGGAGTTGCAGTGACTTTCTCCGTGGGCGGCAAGCAAGAAAAGATTGAAGCCGAGAAGATTCTGATCGCAGTTGGCCGCAAACCACGTACCGAAAATGTTGGACTGGAAAAGACACACATCAAGCCTGATCGAGGCTTCATCAAAACCGATAGCTGGATGCAGACGAGTGAGCCAGGCGTCTATGCGATTGGGGACATCGTGCTGGGAACGCCGCAATTGGCGCACGTTGGCGCGATGGAAGGCATTGTGGCTGTGACCAAGATCGCGGGCAAACCCGGCAAGCCGATCAACCCGGAACATATTCCGAACGCGACCTACTGCCATCCGGAGATCGGCAGCGTTGGCCTGACCGAGGAGAAAGCCCGCGAGGCGGGCTACAACTTGAAGATCGGGAAATTCCCGTTCACCGCGAATTCGCGGGCTTCGATCGTCGGCCAGCATGAGGGCTTTATCAAGATCGTCTCGGATGCGGACTACGGCGAGATTCTGGGCGTACACATCATCGGACCGCAGGCAACAGAACTGATCGCGGAAGCCGTGGCCGCAATAGAACTCGAAGCCACGGTGGAAGATCTGATGTGGACCATCCACGCTCATCCGACCCTGGCTGAGGCCATGCTGGATGCATCGAACAGTGTGTATGGAATGGCTATTAATGCATGACAATTCGCAACGAGTGCGGGATGAAAGTACGAGACGTTCCAAAATGTTAGAGGAGGATGGCTGGTATTTGGACCGCACTCGTGGTAGTCATCGACAGGACAAGCACCGCGAGGAAGCCGGGTTTGGTTACGGTGCCCGTTAAACCCCGCGATGACCTCGGTCCCGGTACGTTCAACAGCGTTCTAAAGCAGGCAGGACTAAAGAAATGAAAAAATATCTGGTCGTTGTAGAAAAAACCGACACTGGCTACTCGGCCTATTCGCCCCCGACTTGGATGGTTGTGTTGCCACGGGCAGGACTCGCGGGACGTTGAGAGTCAGATGCAGGAAGCCATCGAGTTTCATCTGGAGGGCATGACCCGAAACGGCGAGGCGATACCGGAACCTCATACTTATTCTCGGTACGTGGAAGTGTCTGCCCGGACTTACTGATCGGTCGCGAAATACCGGAGCCAAACAGGTTGATCTCCGTGCTCCAACTCGGAACCCTAGACTACGCTACCGGGCTGCGGCTGCAACAAAGATTAGTCCAACTTCGGAAGGACGGTCGTATTGGGGATGCGCTCCTGTTGCTCGAACACACGCCCGTGATCACTCTCGGACGGAACGCCAAAGCCGCCAACGTGATTGCCTCAGCCGAACAACTTGCGGCCCGTGGTGTCGAGATTTTCGAGTGCGATCGCGGTGGTGACGTGACCTTCCACGGTCCGGGACAAATCGTTAGCTATCCTATCTTCGACTTGCGCGGTTTCACTTCGACGGATGCTAAGCGAAAGACGTTGGGTGCCGTGGAGTTTGTGCGCCGATTGGAAGAGGTTCTGATCCGCACTTGCGCCGACTTTCGCATTTCGACTGAACGTGTAACAGGGTTGACCGGCGTTTGGACGGACCCAGACCCTTCAGGCCCGGAAATTGTTGGCACTCCAACCGGGTCAGAGACCCGGTTCCACACCGGCCTGGGCCAAGCCAAGATTGCCGCCATTGGGGTTCACATTTCTCGGGGCGTTACCTCGCATGGGTTTGCGTTGAATGTGAATACCAATCTCGATTACTTCGACTTGATCATCCCCTGCGGAATTACTTCAAAACCCGTGACCTCGATGGCAAAGCAATTGGGCCAGAACCTGGCGCTGCAGGAAGTCGCGCATTCGATCTCGCGCAATTTTGGGAGGGTGTTTGAGAGCCAGATGCTGTGGCTGGAAGCCTTGGATTCCCTGCTTGGTCATTCGGTCGGTGTACCCATGAAACCTCCGTCTGAATTGCAGAAATTGCATGGCGAAGAAGATGTCTTCTGGGTCTAACACTTGGGCGAAACTCCCTCGCTGGAGTTTGGTCAATTCTGTCGACCCGGGTTAGGATCTCCAGAGACCCAATCACAAGCCACCATCAAACGAATGGCTAAGAAAAACAAGATTGTTCCGAAAGCTCAGGGCCGACATAGTTCAAACGGTCAAGGCCGGCGCGACCCGCAACTCCACATACGGAGCTCGTCGCAGCGCACCTACACCATCCTTGACCATCGATTGGAAAAGCCCAGCTTCACGATTCGTCAAATCCGCAAAGGCGACGAAGTTCGTTACGAGGTAACGGGCGATCTGAACGCGCCGGTTCCGCCCATCCGCGAATCGAAGTACCTCGACCAAAAACAATGTTTTGAGATTTATCGATGGATGCTCCTGAATCGAAAAATGGAGACTGCGCTGGAGAACCTGTACAAGCAGGGCAAAGTGGTGGGCGGGGTTTATTTCGGTCTCGGGCAGGAAGCTTGCTCCTGCGCTTCCGCATACGCTCTGCGCAAGGACGAGTGGCTCGGCCCCATGATTCGCAACCAGGGATCGCTGCTGGTTCGCGGCTTCTCAGCCCGCGACATCATGATGCAGTACATGGCCAAAGCAGGTTCTCCGACCAAGGGACGCGACGCATCGTCTCACTTCGGTGATATCGAAAAGCGCAACGTAGTTGCGCCTATTTCGACCTTGGGCGACCTCATTCCCGTGCTCGCAGGCGTCGCTCTGGGCGCGCGTTTGCAGGGTCGCAACATTGCGGTCATGACTTACATCGGAGATGGCGGCCAGTCGACGGGCGTCACTTATGAAGGACTGAATTTCGCGGCGGTTCAGGATCTCGGTCTGGTGCTCTTCGTAGAAAACAATCTTTGGGGATACTCCACGCCGGCGGACATGCAATTCCGGGTGAAGGACCTTGCCGAGCGCGCTATCGCCTATGGAATCCCGGGAGTGATTGTTGATGGTACCGACGCTTGTCAGATCTATGACGCGGCCCATGAGGCCTGCGAACGTGCGCGACGTGGCGAAGGCCCTACGCTCATCGAAGCTAAGATGATGCGCATGAAGGGCCACGCCATCCACGACGCGGCGGAGTATGTTCCCAAGCCGCTATTCGAGTACTGGCGCAAGCGCGACCCGATTGCGCGCTTCGAAAAGTATTTGTTGAGCAAAAAATGGTTAAGTCCGAAGCAAAACGAAAAGCTGATCAGCGATGTCGAGCAAGAACTCGAAGCTGATCGCGACTTTGCTGTGGCCTCGCCAATGCCAGAACCGGAATCAGCGGCGGGGGGAGTGTATTGCGATTCGAGTTGCCACGAGATCGAGCCGAAGTATGGTGTGCCGGAGGTAAAAACGGGTTGGTCGTCAGGCATGAAGCAGAGGAAAGCAGAAGTTCATTTGAAGTAGCGGCTGAGACTCAAGAATGGACTAACGGTATACTTCCCGCCGATGTCCAATCCTCGCGATCACGATTACGACTCTCCGCTTCTCCACGCGATAAATGATGGGGTAGTCGCCCACTCGTATCCGCCAATGGTCCTCTTCTCCTTGAAACTTTCGCACTCCCACCGGAAACGGATCATCGGCCAACTCCAACACCTTCGTAGAAATCCGCCTTGCGTGTGCCGGTCGAGCGCTCGGAATTCTCGTGTAGCCGAAGCCGTGAACTCCAGCGTGTAGCGCATGACGGAAGGATGACCTACAACCCTAGTTCTTTCTTAATCTTCGACCAAGGAATGTTGGGCTCCTGCAGGCGTTTCCGTACTTCCTCCAGATCGACCCGGTCCTCGATTTGTTCAAGCATCTCCAAATCCTCCATCGGTACCACAGCCGCCACAGGCTTTTTACCACGGTGCACGATGACGCGTTCGCCGCCATACACCGCTCGGTTTAGAATGTCAGAGAAGTTTTGCCGTGCCTCACTGGCCGTCAATTTTGCAGACACGAGAGTTACTCCAACATGTGGGGCGATTGGAAGCTAACAATCTATGCCTCAACTTACCTATCTCGAAGCCATCCGCCAGGGAATCTGGGAGGAAATGGAGCGAGACGCTACTGTGTTCTGCATTGGGGAGGACATTGGCATCTACGGCGGAGCTTTCAAAGTGACTGACGGCTTCATCGATCGCTTCGGACCCGAGCGCGTGATTGACACGCCCATTGCGGAATCCGCGATCGTGGGCGCGGCCTTTGGCGCCTCGCTCACCGGCATGCGTCCCGTGGCTGAGTTTCAGTTCATGGACTTCATCGGTTGCGCTTTCAATCAGATCATCAACATGGTGGCCAAGGCCCACTATCGTTGGGGCGCACCTGCGCCGCTGGTGATTCGCGGGCCCAGCGGCGGAAACGTCCACGGCGGTCCATTTCACTCGCAGAATCCGGAAATGTGGTTTGTGCATGCACCGGGGCTGAAAGTGGTTTGTCCGGCAACCGCATACGACGCGAAGGGCCTTATCAAGGCTGCGATTCGCGACAACAATCCGGTCATCTTCTTCGAGCACAAGTACCTTTATCGGCGAATCAAAGAAGAAGTTCCCGCCCAAGATTACATCGTGCCGCTGGGAAGAGCACGTGTTGCCCGGGAAGGTCTCGACGTGAGCGTCATCACTTACGCCGCGATGGTGCATGTTGCGCTCGAGGCTGCTGAGATCTTGGCGAAAGAAGGAACAGAATTGGAAGTGGTCGACCTCCGCACGCTTTCACCACTCGACCGCGAAGCGATTGCCCAGACGGTGCGCAAAACGAATAAAGTGATCCTGTTGCATGAGGACGTGCGCACCGGTGGCATTGCAGGTGAAGTCGCGGCGATCATCAACGAAGAGGCGTTCGACGATCTCGATGGCCCTATCGTCCGTATTACTGCACAGGATTCTCCGGTGCCGTTCTCGCCCCCTCAGGAGGAATATTTCCTGCCCAAGGTGGGCGATGTGGTGCGGGAAGTTCGCCGGTTAAAGGCGTATTAATTACAAATTGTTTTACCATCTGCTGACACCTTAAGAGGTCGCGCTACATTACTCTGCGTGATGTGGTCGGCAAAAGAACCAGGAGGGGAAATGCGCAATTTCATTCTCGGAATCGTTGTTACGCTGCTGGTGCTCGGTCTGGTTGGGCTGGCGGTGGCAACTCTGGGCCTGGTGCCAACTAATGCGGATGCGACTCCCCCACGGCTCGAACGCCGTATTGCCACGAGCGCGCTGGACGCTTCCATGGAGCGGCACGCACCGCGAGTTAGCAGCCCGATTCCACCAACTGACGAGAATTTGATCGATGGGATGAAGGTCTACACTATGAACTGTTCCATGTGCCACGGTACGCTCGACAACAAACCGAGTCCGCTGGAGAAATCGTTCTACCCGCCGGTGCCGCAGCTGATCCTTGATCCGCTGGATGACCCGGAGTGGCATATCTACTACGCTGTCCGCACGGGAATTCGTTACACCGGCATGCCGGCATGGAGCAAAGCTCTGAGCGACCAGGATATTTGGAAAGTCACGGCATTTCTTTCGCGTGTACAAAAACTCCCACCGGGCGTGCAGGACTACTGGAAAAAATCGTTTGGGGTTGGTCCTCTGCCTGCGGGCTCGGAAAAGGACGAAGCCAAGCCGTGATCAGAGCAAAGATGTATCGTTCGATATAATAAAAGGTTACGCCCGACCCGAGAACTGCCGCTCGGACCGCGGGGAAGGAAATTATGCCTACCGATATCGTAATGCCTCAGATGGGCGAGTCTATTTTTGAGGGAACTATTACCAAGTGGCTGAAAAAGCCTGGCGACAAAGTGCAGCGCGATGAGCCGCTGTTCGAGATCTCTACCGACAAGGTGGATGCTGAGATCCCTGCGCCCGCCACGGGTATTCTCCAGGACATCAAAGTGGTCGAGGGAAACACCGTGCAGGTGAATACAGTGGTGGGAACGATTGCTGGCGACGGCGAAGCGGCAGCTCCGACATCCGCTCCTCAGAAGGCCGCGCCCGCGGTCGCGCCGCCAGCGAAGACACAAGCAGCTGCGCCTTCGCCTGCCGCCCCGGCCGAGCAGCAGCCCATCACCGAGCTCGAGCGCGAGGAAGAAGACGAGCACGCCCGTTCTTCGCCCCTGGTTCGAAAGATCGCTCGCGAGCACAACGTGAATTTGTCGCAGGTTCCCGGGACGGGCATGGGCGGCCGCATTACTAAACAGGACATCATGGCATTTCTAGAGAGACCCGAGACTCCTGCAGTTCCTGCTCGAGCGAGCACGCTAGCAACTTCTTCGTCTGTGCACTCGCCAAGGCCGGCGGCGCCTCCAGCAGCGGCAATCCCTGGAGATATGGTGCCGATGACGCAGATGCGCAAGATCATCGCGCAGCGGATGATCGAATCCCGACGGACCAGCGCTCACGTTCATTGCATGTTCGAAGTGGACATTACTCGCATCGTGCAGCTGCGTAACAAGACCAAGTCTGCTTTCGAGCACCGCCATGGAGCGCGGCTTACCTTCATGCCGTTCTTCGTCCGCGCCGTGATCATCGCGCTTCAGCAGTTCCCCATTGTCAATGCTTCGATCGAAGGCGAAAACATTCGCTATCACCGGCACGTCAATGTGGGCATTGCGGTAGCACTCGATTGGGGACTCATTGTTCCCGCGCTGAAGAATGCTGACGAGCTGAATTTCCTTGGGCTGCAGCGCGGAATTTCTGACCTGGGTGAGCGAGCGCGTTCTAAGAAGCTCAAGCCTGACGAAGTGGAGGGTTCAACCTTCACGGTTACGAACCCAGGACAGTTTGGCGCTGTCTTTGGATTGCCCATCATCAACCAGCCGAATTCAGCGATTCTTGGTGTAGGCGGGATTACCAAAGCGCCTCTTGTGGTGACTGACAGCGATGGCAATGACTCCATCGCCATTCGCTCCGTCGTCCACCTGACACTCGGCTACGACCATCGTCTAATCGACGGCGCGGTTGCAGACCAGTTTATGGCCTTTGTAAAGAAGACGCTGGAGAATTGGAGCGAAGAGGTCGGATAGCCGCGATACGTAGCGTTCAGCGCGATTGTGGCTGGTAGTTCCTACTTCGCCTTCGCCCAGATGGAGGCATTCAAACACTCGCCCGCGCCGTCGATGACTTTTCCCATTCCCTCCTTGAACTTCTCTGGATCAACGATCTGTCGATTTGCAGCGGCACCGATTTGCGGGGGTTGCGTTCGCATTCGGGACCAAGCCGACCGACAACGCACCTCCTGCCCCAAGCGTGACGCTGGTATTGCCCGCGGCGACTGCCCCTTGGGCTGCCGTGGTGAACTCCGGCCATGAAATCAGCAGCGTCCCTCCAGTTGGAGTTCCGTCAGCGCGATATACCGTATCGCTAAGCGTCGTGGTGGGAAGTGTTTGAGCGGACACCGCCAATGCCAGCATCGCCGGCAGCAAGAGAAAAAGCCACCCCAAAGGGCGGCGCGCGTCGAACATAATTCCTCCGTTGCTTAGTACATCTAAAGATTTCCGCGACTGTTTACACTTCGGCGTCCGCCTGGCATGTCGCAAGGCCAAGTACGCCGAGATTTCTTGGAGTCGAACCGACAACCTGGCACTCAACAAAGAAGCCGAAGTGCCGCTAGCTACTTCGTGGCCCTTACCTGTTCATGTAAAAACCTTTTCACGCTATTTACGTAAACATCCGCGAAGTCCACCACTGGACGTCGAGCTTCAATCAACTGCAACGCGTCCGTCACCTTCCAACCCAGAGAACACAAGATCGCCAGCGTCATCATCGGCGCCCGGTGTACTCCTGCGGCGCAATGGACGAAAAGCTTGGTCCCTTGTTCCTTCAGAGCCTCCATCGCAAAATCCACGCCCCGCTGGAACACGTCCGGGGATTTCGGCTGGAAGTCGTCGTCAATGGGATTCCACAGCACTCGAATCCCGTGCGGTTCAGCCAGCGGTGTGTCGTCGAATTCAATTTGCATGTCGATGACATGAGTTACACCGGTGCGCGCCAACTGGATCATGTTCTCCGCTGTCCAAATACCACCCCCGACCGCGATTCGACCGGTGATCCAACTCATATCCATCATGAAAGTCCTATATAGCATGTTCTTGCGTGGCACTAGCTTAAGCTAGCGATTGCGTGTTGCCCCGATTTTCAACAGCCGTCGACCAACGGCCAGCGGCCAACGCTGCGCAACCTTTGCCCAGTCACTGATTTTCATTTTACGGCATCACACTCTTGCTCAACTGGGTCCTCTAAACACTCTTTTGTAACTTCGGTACCCGGATCCGCCTCCTCGGGAAGCCGTAGCCGTCGCAAAAGAGTTTTCGCTAACGAGTCTTCTGGCAGTGGACCTTCGGGAGTGGTTGCCGGACACAGTCCGATCATCTCAAACAAATATTTCATTGCCAGATAGTGGCCCTTATCGACTTCGTCCATCGTGGTCTCGACCATTTCCACCGCGCGATTGCCCACCAGATTCGTGATCTGCTTGCGGACAACGGCCAAATCAACCTGCTTCAGCGCCTTCTTTTGCACGTTGAAGCTTTCTTTGGAGTCTTGCGTCCCTTGCTTGTGTAGGCTCTCTTCATTGTTCCCCTGACTTGGCTCGCCTACCCGAATCTTGATCTCTTGTACCAAAAAGTTAGGGCGCGCTGCGGTCAGCGCGCCCTCTTGCAAATCTTTATGATCTAAATTAAGAATCAGATTCAGGGGTAAACCCGCCAAATTTTTAAAATATATTTGGATTGTATTCAGTCGGTTGCGAGAAAAGGACCGTTCTTACCCGCTTGACAACTTTTCGGAACTTCGTGTTTTGTGCTGGGAAGACCCGCCAAAATCCCTCTTCTCAGCAGAACCTCGCTGACTCGATCCAGCGCTTCCGGAAAAAGACGCTCCACGCTGCGATACCCGCAGCCAAGGATTCGCCCTGTTTCTTCTTTCGAGAACTGCTGGAGCGATCAATTTCTTATGGAACTCGTTCAATTCTTCCAGGCTGCGCTCGACGTCGTGTACGAAGATAACCGAGTCTTCGAACGTAGAAGCCCCGTAAGGCGTTACTCGAGTCCGAAAAAAACTCCCGCCCCAGAAGGGACGGCGTCCGCACCACTTCGATCGAAAGCCGCAGAGAGCGCCGTAGCAAGGCAACGGTCTGCTGCCGGTACAACCAGAGATCGGGAATGCTTCCAGGAACGTCCTCGGAGATCGCCGTGTCGTCGACATCAGGCGTCGAACTTTCAAGCCCGGGCTCCTTCCCGATCTCCGCCAGATCAGTTGGCGTGCACGCACTTTGTTCAGGAAGGTGCTCGTTCCCATCCGTCAAAGCGTCGTCGAAGGGAAGATATGGCGGCATCCCCGGCGTTTCAGTACATGCACTGAGCAGGGCGATCAGGGTACCGCTCATGCGTCCCCCCTTCGCCGAAAAACGCCGACCACTCCTCGCACTGGCTCTTGATTTCGACTCGGTCATTCACCAGTAAAAGGGGTTTCGCTCGCCTGCGACCCTCGGGCAGATCCAACAGTTGCACAGCACACGGGGGGGCAATACACGTCTTCCGTTTCGCAATACTTAAGTTCCATCCGGACGATTTCCAAACCTTCGAATTCCATGATTGCCTCCGTGGCATTGAACTCGTAATCGAACTCCAGGTGACACGCTGATGCCTCGCCCCAAATAGAAAAGCCCTGTGCCGATTGCTCGGTCACAGGGCCCGTTTCTCTTACGGAGGAACCTGTAGAGTTTATTTAGCTATGAGTATATTATTTCCAGCCAACCATCCACCGCCGTCGCCCCTCGTCAGGTGCGCGGGGGCGGTGCGGAAGTAGCCCTCTTCGTATCCGGATTTCAACCCGCGGCCGTTCTGCACGACCACACTCACTTTGCCGGTAAATTGCAGTATCCGAAGGAGTTGTTCCATAGCGGCCGAGAACACTTCAGCCGAGCGGACCTTGCGGCGGAACTCGGCACTGCCTCCCGCCTCATTTTCGGGTTGTAGGTTGCAAGTCATCAAATTGATTCCCATGAACAGAGTAGTTATAACAGACTAGTTATCTATAACTTCACGCTGGTTGTAAGTCAGGAACTAGTTTCTGACAGATGTTGCTGATAGCAATGACAATATCAGAATGCTATTGTAAAGGCGCGCACTTTGACTGTGGAAAACCCGCCCTGAAATGTCGGGGAACTCCGCCAGCACGCTGTTTCCTTTGAGATGTTAGATCGTGGTTATTAATAGCGATCCGCTATAAATAATGGTATACTCTCGGTTATGAAATTCAAAGTACTGCAGGAAAATCTCCGCAAAACCTTGTGGCACCGCATCGAAGAGGAAGGGTTGACGGGTTTGCGCCTGGCCGAACAAACCGGGTTCAAGCAAGCCCATATCTCCAATTTCCTCAACCGCAAGCGAGGCCTCAGTCTCGAGGGCATGGACAAGGTATTAAGAGTGCAGCACCTCTCCGTGCTCGATCTGCTCGACCCGAACGAAGTCAACAAACGTGCCAGCATCCTGCCGCCGAGCGAGGACGAGTTTCAAAATGTTCTTCAGGTCGACGGCGCGATTGCAGCGGCCGAACCTCTCGTCATGAGCATGAATGTGAAGGAAATTGTCAAGTTCAAGAAGAATTTCCTGCACAGCCTTCGTCCTGAGATGGAAGGGCACCGCGACGACTGGGAGCGCTTCGTTGTAATTCAGGTGGATGGTCGCGATGGCATGAGCATGTATCCCCGCCTTTTGCCGGGGGCCACCGTTCTCATCGACCGCCACTACAACTCGCTCAAGCCTTATCGCAAAGGCGAGTCCAACATGTATGCCGTAAACAAAGACGGCACATCTACGGTCAAGTATGTGGAATTAGCCGCGAGCAACCTGGTCTTGCGTCCACATAACCAGGCGTATCCGGTCGAAATCATACCCATCGAGGCAGACAAGAACGCTAGCAGTTACCTGGTCGGCCGGGTTTGCTATGTGGGAATTGAGACCTAAGGGCTCGCTCATTACCTTGGCGAGATAGGGCGCGAGAGTGCAGGGGGGCAGTTCCGTGACCTCCTGTCGTGTTCGTTTGTGTCCTTTATGGCGGATGACGTGAACCACGGAGGACACGAAGGCACAAAGAGATTTCAACGCTAAACGAATCGGCACTTGCCGATTTTCGATTGTTGATCAAACCATGAGTGTAGGGATTTCAGGCGTCGGGCAGATTGCGATCAACGTGCACGATCTCGACCGCGCGACCGCATTCTAGCGGGACAAGCTCGGTCTGTCCCTGTTATTCACCGCCGGTAAGCTAGCCTTCTTCGACTGCGGCGGCGTGTGCCTGATGCTCGATATCGCCGAGAAACCGGAATTCGATCATCCCAGCTCGATCCTGTACTTCACGGTACCGGAGGTTGCCGCCGCCCACCGGGAAATGCTGGCCAGCGGAGTGCGCTTCGAGGACCAGCCGCGCATGATCACAAGAATGCCTAATTATGATCTGTGGATGACGTTCTCTCGCGACTCGGAACAGAATCTGCTTGCGCTTATGAGTGAGGTGCCGCGCACGGCGTAGCGCTTTCGCAAACAGCGGCGTTCAATCTGAGACCCTAACCACAGCCGATTACTTGCGGCAGTCGGCATTTTGCCGGCTGCCGCAGAGGCATATTGTCCTCGCCGGTGCGGGCGGGACGACCCGCCACTGCTGCCGCGACGGGGGCGCAACGGATACTTCGCTTCACTGCCTTTTTCCGCTTCTATCCCGTTCTACCAAGGGGCCACTCTTCCCGAGTTCTGCTATCATTTTTTCTGCCGCACTTATTTCGTGAAGTATGGACGAAGAAATACCCAGCATTCGTGTCTCCACGGAGGAATTCATGGACGAAGCATCCGCCATCACACCTGGTTCACGCCGTAATGAAGACATCGCGCTGGACCTGATGAAATTTGTCGCAATGACGACCGGCTACGGCCGGACGAGTTCGCCGGGCGTTGGCTTTCAGGGCTCGGGCGCCGCCTCAAAGCCGGAAGACTATGCCAATCACCTGCTCGAGCTTTACGGGAGGTGTCTGGACGCGGTGCAGCGAAAGAAGTAGTGTGCGCTGGAGCACACATCCGCGGGATGAGTAGCCCAACGACGCGCTGAGGAGATGCACAACCTGGAATGACACCGCGAAACAGCTTGCGGAAAAATTCTTGGCGTTGGATTTCTAAAAGCGCACGGCTTCCCAGCCGTGCCGTAAGTCTTCTAAAACGATGTGCGGTGCGTTGAAAGCCGCGCCCTTTCACGGCCCCAGCCGCTGATTTCGACGTTTGTCCGCAAGCTGGAAAGCAGTGAGGGCTTTGTCCGGCGTTCGATCGTTGGCAAAATAAAGCTCGTTAAATAAGAAAGCCGCAGCAAACAGCTGCGGCTTGATATCAAATCGTAGCCCTTGAAACTCAGCGACGACGGCGCGCCGCCTTCTTGCCAGCCTTCTTCTTCGCTTTCTTTGCCGGCTTTTTCTTGGCGGCTTTCTTCTTGGCAGCTTTGCGGGCCGGTTTCTTTTTAGCTGCCTTCTTCGGGGCTTTCTTCTTCGCCGCCTTTTTGGGAGCGGCCTTCTTAGGAGCGGCCTTTTTTGCGGTAGGTTTGGACGAGCCGCCACCGCCTCCACCCGCGGGCACCGACGGCGCGGGCATTGGCGTTTCCGCTCCCACCTCTGAGTCGGTCACAGCCGGCAGTTCAGCTTCCTCTTCTTCCTCTTCTTCTTCGTAATCCTCTTCCAGCGATTCGCCATAGGCGCCGCTGTCGCCAAACTCATCCATTTCGTCGTCTCGTAGATAGAGGGTTTCGTGAACGTTCATTTCTCCTCCTGGAATTTTCTCCGCAATGCATGCCTCAAGAATTAAAAAGACTACCGAAAGTTTTGTTGCCAGACTGAACGGGCCGCGATTATAGCACAGTGGTTTTTCGCATTGCAGTGACGAAAAAAACTGATTGCCGCTCCCCATGCATATTACACCGAAGTTGAATTCCTGTTTCCAGTTCTGTCGGGTCATGCGAAAAAAATTCTGTGTCAGAAGGTGGCGCTAGATTGAGATAGAACCGGTTTGAAGCAGGCAGACTATCGACTGGGATTGCCGATAACCAACACCATCCCGGGCCTGAGGTTCGCGAGATTCCCGTTATTTTCTTTTAAGTCGTCGACGGTGACGTTGTGAGACTTGGCAATCGAATAGAGAGTTTCGCCGGGCTGGACTTTGTGGTGCACCACGCTCTTGGAAGCATTCGCCTGTAACTTATTCTTGGATTTCGACTTAGATGCAACTCCTTCGTGGCTTTCGGCGGCGTCAGGCGCTACCGGCAGGTGAATATACAAAACACGCCGGCCCCGTACGCTGTCGCCCTTCAGATGATTCCAGCGGCGAACCAAGGCAGGCGGCACGCCGAAATTGTCGGCCACGGTTTCAACCGTGTCTCCCTTACGCACTTTGTAGGTGGTTGCGCGTCGCGAGTAGCTCGCCATCTCGTCCGCAGGGTGCTTGCCGGGGGCCACCGGGATGATGAGTTCGCTCTCCGCGCGCAGGTTTTCATCTCCGTCGAGGTTATTCGCCTGAACGATTGCCCGAGGGCTGGTGTGAAACGAGCGGGCGACCGACGATAAGGTATCGCCCGGCGCGACTTTATGATAGCGCCACCACACCCGCATGTCCGGCGGAATGGCGGTAATCGCAGTGAGGTAGCGATCCTTGGTGCCAACCGGCAGATGCAGTTCGAACTCGCGATCCTTGGGCGTAGTCAGGCGCAACAAGCTTGGATTCAAATCCTGCATCGTGCTCGCGGAAGTATCGACGCATTCCGCTACCAGGCGGAGGTCGACGGGGTAATCAATCTTTACCGAGTCATACGGAAACGGCTTCTCCGTGACCACCTTGTCCAACCCGTACTGCTCCGGGTTCTTGGCCATAATGGTCACGGCCAGGATAATGGGTACGTAATTCCGCGTTTCCTTGGGCAACACGTTCCGCTTGTAGAGTTGCCAGTAATCCGCGTAGCCGGTGCGCTTCACCGCGTTCTGGACCGTGCCCGGGCCAGAGTTGTAGGCGGCCATGGCCAAATACCAATCGCCGAATTCGGTATAGAGATCCTTCAAGTGGTGCGCAGCGGCTCGCGTGGATTTTTCGGGATCCTGGCGCTCGTCCACCCACCAGTCGCGTTCTAATCCATAACCCGTAGCGCGGCTGGCCATGAATTGCCACATGCCACGAGCTCCGGCGCGCGAAAGGGCGAGCGGATGGAATCCAGATTCGGCCTGGGCCAGGTAGATCAAGTCCTGAGGAACACCTTCTTCCTTCAAGATCCTCCGGATCATGTCGTCATAACGGCCGCTACGGGCAAGTGCGCGCTCGAGAGTTCCGCGTCCGCGGGTTGAGAAGTAGCTGATGTAGCCGGCTACGGGATCCGTCATCATCAAAGGCAGATCGGAATGCGTAGCCTTGACTTCGGCCTCGGCCTTGGCTTTGAGATTCGGGTCGACTGGGTACGTGACCTCGTTGGCCTCGTCAATGGGCGCGGGTTCCGACTTTTGCTCGGTGAAGCCGTCGCCTTCTTGCAAGGCTTGCAGTTCCAGGCCGTTTACTCCGTCCAGAACGCGGTCAAATTCCTGCTGTAGCCGCTGGTCGCTGCGAACATCCAATGAGCTTCCCAGCAGTAAATTGAAAGCACGATCGAAATTCTCTTTGGCCGCGTCGAGGTGCCCAGCTTTGTAGTTGTCCTGACCAGTCTGGTACTCCTTCTCGACCTGCGCAATTAACTCCGCGACCGGATCAGGCTTAGCTTCAATCGGGGCTGGCGCGGTGGGGGCAGTCTTGGTGTCGGCTTTGGACTGCGGAGCGGGTGCGGGAGTCGCGCTTATATTTGGGGCAGTGGCGGTTCCCGGAGGCAACAACGTAGCCGGCCGCTGTGCCGTCTGACACGCGATGCTGCCTAAAACCGAGGCAAATACCGGCGCGATCAGAAGATAGAGTTTCCGAATCCTCATGTTTCTCTATGACTTACCGCGATCGACCGCTGGCTTTCATGGAAGACTCAATGCTACTATCCATGTTTTGATGGGTCAATCCGCAACTTGGTTGGTCCAAGTTACTTTAGGAACAGGCGGGAATATTACTTCAGCGACCCCGGCGACCGCAACCATTCTGTGGATGCCCAGCTTTTGTGTGGCAGGTTCAGGCGGGCGATTGTAGTTCTATTCCGAATCTCACGCAGCGCAAAAGCCATCGAACCCGAACATGAAAGCCATTCAGATAAAGCAAACCGGCGGGCCGGAAGTTCTGCAACTGGCGGACTTGCCTGTCCCGCAACCCAAGCCCAACGAAGCCGTAGTCAAGATTGCAGCGTCGGGCGTGAACTTCATTGATGTGTACCAGCGCGAGGGCAGATATAAAGTCGCCCTCCCCTTCGTGCCCGGACAAGAAGGCGCAGGCGTGGTCACGGCAGTCGGCCTCGATGTGAAATCCCTGAAGCCCGGAGATCACGTAGCCTGGACCAGCATCCTGGGCTCCTACGCCGAGTATGCGGCCGTCCCGGCCGAACGACTGGTGCACGTTCCACAAAGCGTAAACGATGTACAAGCGGCCTCCGCCATGCTGCAAGGCGTGACCGCGCACTATTTGATTTACGACACTTTTCCCCTCAAGCGCGGCCAGACGGCTCTGGTGCACGCGGCTGCAGGCGGCGTGGGCCGACTGCTGGTGCAGATGGCACACCACCTCGGAGCCCGCGTGATTGCCACGGCTTCGACCGAAGAAAAAGCCAAGCTCGCGCAGGAAGCCGGCGCCGACGAGGTGATTCTGTACACCCAGACGGACTTCGAAGTTGAGACCAAGCGCCTCACCGGCGGCAGCGGTGTGGACGTGGTTTACGACGGAGTGGGCAAGACGACCTTCGAGAAAGGTTTAAACGTCCTGCGGCCGCGCGGAATGATGGTGTTGTTCGGAGGATCCAGCGGAGCCGTGCCGCCATTCGATCTGATTCAACTTGCACAGAAGGGCTCGCTCTACGTGACCCGTCCAACCCTCGTGAACTACATCGCAACCACAGAGGATCTGCAATCGCGCTCGGGCGCCGTATTCAAGATGATCGCCGAAGGTAAGCTGGAACTGCGAATCGCGCACACCTACCCACTCGCCGATGCCGCCAGAGCACATCAGGACTTAGAGGGGCGCACGACGACGGGAAAGTTGTTACTGATACCGTAGCGGCGTTTACGACCGGTTTATCTGACTACTATTTGTGACTTACCCTTATTCTCTCAGCTATGACGAGGCGTAGAGTCCTCTGCTTCTTGAGCACGGCAGGATGCGGGCTTCTCCTGCCGACGATGCTGAGAAGTCTCGTCACAAACGCAGCGGCCCAGGATCAGTCAACTATCGATGCGAAGCAACAGCCGTCGCCGGGAGTGTCCAGCCTACTTCTTGACGAGAACGCGTATTACAGCGCAGCGATGATCGATCTCCCAGTTGGTGCCGACACGCAGATCCGTCAGATTAAGCGAGACGTAGTGATTGCGGTAGTCGGTGGGGGTCCTCTTAATCTGATATTTTCGAAATCCCCCAACGCCGAATAAATCGCAACCGACGAAGTTCGCTTCCTGGCTCGAGACATGGACCTAAGAATTCTGAACTCAAGTGACAAACCCTCACAGGCGCTGGTTATCGAACTGAAGCAATACTGGGATGCGGAAGTGCGAACCTGCGTCGAACCCATGAAATGCTCGCGGCCCGCCCGGATGGGTCCGAATGAAATTGGGGATACGACCTCGCTGTTTACAAACGGTTTCATCACCGCGTATCGGCACCCGCTGGTCGTCTGCGGAACACTGACCAGTACGTATTACTCTACGAAGTGGAAAGATCATCTCTTGCTTATTCCGTTGACCAACCTGCGGGCAAATTTCGACGGTACGGAAGAAAACCTGAAGCAAGGTCAGGCCTATACCTCGGACGCGACCGAGGTTGAAGTGAATGCTGATCTTGCCGAGGCGCGGTGGGTCGTTGTCCGGGTCGAAACTCCTGAGTAATTCACGCCTATCTTTTTCTGGAATACTTTTCCACATACGCCGGAACCGCACACCCCAGGTTGAGTCTGGGATCATTGATCGGGTTTCCTGCCACCATCTCCAAAGGAATCACTCCAGCCCAAGTCGAAAACGCGTAATCCTCTTCGTCATCCACCGGCGGACCTTGCCGCACTTTCGCGGAGAACTCCTCGATCGGCAACCGCATGACCAATGTCGCCTTAAGTTCCTTCTCATTAGGCAGCCGCGATTCCACCCATCGGCCCGGCAAAATATGTTCCGACAAAAGCCGCAAAGCCTCCAGCTTCTCTGTCGGATCGTTCACTGCCCGCGCCGTTCCCAGGATCACGACCGAGCGATAATTCATCGAGTGATTGAAAATCGAGCGAGCCAGCACGAGTCCATCCAGCAACGTAACCGTGACACAGACCGCGAGGCCTTCATCCACCCGCCGCAGCATCCTGCTCGCGGCCGAGCCATGAATGTAGAGGTTGTCGCCCACCCGGCCATAGCCGGTCGGAATCACAAAGGGTTGCCCATCCACCACAAATCCCACGTGGCAAATGAAGCCTTCATCCAGAATTCGGTAAGCGGCGTCGCGATCGTACACCGCACGATCAGCTTCGCGGACCAGACGCGTCCGCGCACTCGGAGCAGAGGGTTGTGCCATTCAGGAGAAGCTCCCGGCAATCGCGAAGGATGAAAAGAGTGTAGCAGGAGAAGCCGTCAGCACTCAGCAATCAGCAGGTGTCCTCAAGACTCAACAGCGAGCGCTTCTGTTCTGTTTGGCTGAGAGCTGATAGCTGCTTTTCTACCAATTCACTTTCAGGCTCCAGTCGCCGATTTCGAGGTTTTTCCGCAACCTCTTCGGCCGTGCCGTAAGCCTTGGAAGACGATATAAAGGCGCGGCTTGAATCCGCGCCCTTTCAAGGCCCCAGCCGCTGATTTCGACCCTTTTCTGCAAGCGCTTACGGTGCCGACGGTTGGGCCTGCGACCCAGGCAACCATACCGGCCGGTCAAAGCTGACATTCATCTCGGTGAACCGGGGCAAAACCACATCCCGCCCATGGCGCGTAAGCAGGAACAAGCTGGAAGCACAAATTCCGACAATCCTCGCAGTTCCGGCCGTGGAAGCGTCGGTTGCAGTGGACACCAGCGCCTCGACCAGCAACTGAGTTCCATCATCGGCCTCCTTGGCAATTCCCGCCGTCACCCCAATGTTAATCGCCATCCAAAGCTTGCCCGGTCGATCGCCGTGCAGCTTTCCTTCCGGATCAATCTTGGTGTGCGACCTTTGGTCGAGCTCCGCCGCGGTGACCGACGCCAGCGCCGGAATGCTTGTACTCCCCGGCAACGTCAGATCCGTGAACGCAAGCAAAAGCGAACCTGCCCGGCTCAACACTCGCGGAGGTTTGCTCCTCACAACCTTTCCTCCGAGCAGCGTCCCCTCCGGCAACACGACTTGTGAATCCAATCGAACTGGCTCGACAAGGCGTGCCTGGAAGGAATCCCCGGGCCGGCTCTCGGAGGCGCTCACCCACCCAGAAGAATAGTCTTCGCCATTGTCCCGGCCGCCAGCGTCACCGGGCCGGGCAACGCAAAACCTTCGCCAGACGCTGCCGGATTCGCCGCCTCCAAAGTCACGAATGGGCCGCCATTTCTACCACCGGCGGTCGCGGGTTCAGCATTGTTCGATTGAGTCTGATCTGAGGACGGAAGCGACCCAGCGCTGGCTCCGTTGGACGGAACCCCCGAGAGGGCAGCCGCGTGAGACTTCTTCGTCTTGATCTGGGCACGTATTTCGTCTCGCGATTAATGGAGATCAGAGAAACTCGCAGAGCAACATCCTTGCCATCAGGTGAAGAGACGGTGGCAGATTGAAAGGTAGGATAGTTTTCATGGCGTGGGGTGAAAGCCTTGATCACCCAGGGCCAATGATCGTTGGGCACTCTTCGTCGCCGCCCCAGCTTGTCCACGGTCAAATGTACTTGGCTGCCGGCGGCAAAAAGTTCACGGTCTCCCGAATATACGTCCTGCGCAAGCTTCCCCTCAATTACGTCGCCAGGCTTCAAAGCGGAGACTTTTACGGGCTTCCCCAGTTGCACCTTAACGTAGACGGCGGATTGCTGCGCGAGGTCAGGATGCTGCAGGCCAGTCGAAGACTGTTGGGACGGCAAGGACTGAGCACAGGCGCAGCCAGAAACGGCTAGCACCCCAAACAGTGATACGAGAAGTCGCATGGGATATCGTACAAGCTTCAATGTCAGCCGGGAAGACCCAACATGAAAACTCTTCTTGCACCCTGATCTCGGTTGAGACCACGCCGTTTCCAATCTCTGTACATGCATAGCCATACATATATTTTGGTACTAACAGTGTTCCACGTGGAACACTTCTCACTCCTGGCGGCTGATGCCTGAGCTCTCTTCCCGCATGGTCTTGAGCGCCCAAGCCATGCGGGGCGTGTTGTGGGCGATGCCAAGACGCCCGCGCGGGTCGAGCAAAATCATGCCGCCGTGCCCGTTCACACGCGCCTGCAAATAGTTGATCGCCTCCGCCGCCACCCACTCCGGCAGACTACCTGAGGCCACGCGGTCCGCCGCCCACTTGGCCAGCACCAGTTTCATGATGGGCTCACCCCACCCCGTGGTCGACGCGGCCGCGGTCTTGTTGTCGGCGTAGCATCCGCAGCCGATCAAGGATGAGTCTCCCAGGCGGCCGGGAGCTTTGTTGAGTGTGCCTCCGGTCGAAGTGGCGGCAGCGATGTCGCCTCTGGCGTCGAGTGCGACGGCGCCCACAGTGTCGTGCGAGAGCGTGGCGGCAAACAGGTGAGGCTTCTCTTCAGAGGCGTGCGCCTGGAACTCGCGCAAGCGCTCAACCTCGCGCGGAATGATGAGGTCTTCGTTCTTGCACAGCGGAATGCCATGCTCGGCCGCGAAGCGCTCCGCGCCTTCGGCGACGAAATATACGTGCGGGCTTTCGCTCAGGATCTTGCGAGCGGCGCGCACTGGGTTCCGCAAATGCTCCACGCAACCCACGCCTCCGGCGCGCAGCGTGGCGCCCTCCATGATGAGAGCATCGAGTTGCACTTTGCCTTCGCGATTGAGGAAGCTGCCGCGGCCAGCATCGAAGGTCTCGTCGTCTTCCATGACCACAACTGCTTCCTCGACAGCGTCGAGCGCCGAGCCGCCTCGGCTGAGCACTTGCCAGCCTGCTGCCGCGGCGTTGCGCACACCGTTGAGATGAGCCTCGACCATGTCATCCGGAATGGCCCAGGCGCCTCCATGGGCAACCAGAACAGGATCAATTGGCAAGAGAAGTTCCCCCTGAAGGAACCAGTCTAGCACTGTGGAGGTTTTCGTCTAAGCATGGGCCACCCATAAAACTGATGGGCCGTGCTCAAGGTCAGCGGCTGAAGCCGGATTTATGTGGATCTCTTGCGATATGGCTGAACCCATATCCTGATACAAATCTGATGTGATAGGGCTGAAGTCGTCCTGATATGAATCCAGGTGGGCATCCTGCGCAAACCTCGCGGAGCTTTCGTCGGCTCCCCGGACGGGGGCGTCCGGGGCTACGTGGGCTTGATTGGAGCTGCTCTGGTGTCCGAATCGTCTGGCATCTGGACTTGCAGTTGGTGGCTTTCCCAAATTGGGAAGAGGGTACCGTAAACATTTTGCACGGGATCGGTTCGACGATGAATAGAAAGTGCATAAGCACGCAGTTTTTTATTGACTCTCACTTTTGGGTGTACTACTCTCGCGCCCACTCCGGCTGCCGCCACTCGGCCGAATTTTTTTCCGCGTCCCTCGTTGGCTGTGCGCCGCGCTGCGCGTCAGCAAAATTGCGTTGGGTGACCTCCGCGTTTTGAAAGTCGAGACGACTTCACTGGAGTGTGCTCCATGACTGGGTGCAGCCTCAGGCGCTATTTGTGTGTCTGAAGCTGCCCACCGAAAACCCTTCACCCGCCACGTTTTTGCGGATCCACGTTGTCTGGTCTGCGTGACGGAGATCCCCCGGGGATTTTGTGGAACACAGAGAATTAAGGAGGAATCGTGATCAAGAGAACTAGACCCTTGTCAGTTTTGACCTTTGCGGTGCTGTTCCTTGCCGGAATGGCATTCGCGCAAACCGACCCTGGAGTGCAGAGTGCCAACCGAGGCACAGGTGCGACAATCATTACGAGTGACCCGAACGGGTTCTTGTCGTTTTTCGAGGACGGTAAGGCTCGCTTCCAGGAAGTGGAGGCGGTTTCAGGCGGCGCCAACAATGGACTGGGACCGCGGTTTAACTCAAACAGCTGCAGTTCTTGCCACGCGCAACCTGCGTTGGGCGGGACTGGCGCAGCGGTCAATCCCCAATTCGCGTTTGCCGACAGCTCAGTCGCCCCTAAAGACTCGACCCCGTATTTCATTACTGCCAATGGCCCCACTCGTGAAGCCCGGTTCCCATTCTTCTTCAACCCGAACGGCACGGTGAACACGAGCAATCCCAATGGCGGAGTAGAAGACCTGTTTACAGTTAGTGGCCGCGGCGATGCTGGCAGTTGCAGTCTGCAGCAGCCCAGCTTTAATGCTGCAGAGCAGGCGAACGACATTATCTTCCGCATTCCCACTCCAACTTTTGGCGCGGGGTTAATTGAGAACCTGGACGATTCCACTCTGCTAAAGAACCAAGCGACTAATCTCAATAACAATTTCGGCGTCGCTGGCACTTTCAACCACAACGGTAACGATGGCACCATCAGCCGTTTCGGCTGGAAGGCGCAGAACAAGTCACTGCACATCTTTACGGGTGAGGCTTACAACGTGGAGATGGGCATCACCAATGAGCTGTTCACGCAGGATCGTCCGCTGCCTGGGGAAGACGGCAATGGCGGCAGCGGCCTTACGGGGCTTCCGTCGAACTGCCTGAACCTCTCCGGTAAGGGTTACCCGGAAGACACATCCAATCCCAAATCGTCGCCGAATGCGGCGGTGCTTGATGACGTCTCGGCATTCGCCAACTTCATGCGGTTCCTGGCTCCGCCGCCAACGGGTGGAGTTGCACTGAATGGACAGCAGGTTTCTTCACAGACAATCGCTACCGGCAGTACCTTGTTCGTCTCTGTCGGCTGCGCGAGTTGCCACAATCCGACGCCCGGAACGACACAGGGGTCGAATTTCGTTCCTGCGTTGAGCAATGCCCCGGTGCCCGCGTACTCGGATATCGAGATCCATCACATGGGCAGCGGACTGGCAGACAACGTCTCGCAGGGCGGCGCCGGCGGAGATCAGTTCCGTACCGCTCCTTTGTGGGGGCTTGGACAACGAATCTTCCTTCTCCACGATGGCCGCACCACGGACCTGAATGCCGCCATTCGGGCCCACCAGGGCAATGGCAGCGAGGCCACTACGGTTGAGGAGAATTTCGACAACCTGAGCAGGACCCAACAGCAGGAGATCCTCGACTTCCTGCGCTCGCTATAACGGCCGTCTGGCGAGACGCGAGGCGTCTCGCCAGCAGTTGTGATCCGAGAACGGCGAGAGATCTGGGTTTTTCGCAGGGTGGGGAAACCTGGATTCCTCGTCGGCTTCGCCGCTCGGAATGACAAGACGGTGGGTTTGGGGGCCGCACGGGCGGGGACGCCCGCGCCTCCATTTGGCTTGGGATCCGAAGGAGAACTATGCTTCCGCGATTTTTGTTTAGCTCTGTCATTGTGGCCTTGTTTCTATCGTTGCGGGCCTGGGGTCAAAGCGCCCCGCCACAGAACGCGCCGAAAAACGGTGGTGACTTTTCGAACGACCTGCAGCCCGTAACCAAGGTTCCCGCGAATGTGATTTTGGTCAAGGGCGCATGGTCGAGTGCCAGCGATTCCGTCACTCCGGTGCCAGAGGGCGGGAACGTGGCCAACAACGTTTTCCGCGACGCGTATTTCGGAATCACCTACCCCCTGCCCAAGGATTGGACGGAAAAATACAAAGGCCCGCCGCCATCGGACACCGGTCGTTACGTGCTGGCCCAGATCAGGCCCGACGTCTCATTCAAAGGGCCCGCCCGAGGCACGATCTTGATTACCGCCGAGGACATGTTCTTCACCGCTCTGCCTGCAACCAACGCGCTGCAGCTCATCAATTATGAAAAAGACAATCTCCAGACCGATTACAAATTGGAACTGCCGCCTACCCAAGCCAAAATCGCGGGCCGCTCCTTTACATTCTTTGCCTATTGGTCTCCGGTCGCGGAGCTGCATTGGTACGTTCTGGCCACGCAAATCCGCTGCCACGCAGTCGAGGTCGTCCTGACCAGCCGCGACACGAAGCTGCTGGAGAGCCTGATGCTCGACCTGAACAGAATGGAATTGCCCGCAGAAGGCATTCCCCCAGCGGGCACGGGCGGGAACGAGGTTCCGATGTGCATTAAAGACTATGCGAGCGACGAACACGTGATTACGCGGGTCGCTCCAGTCTTCACCGAGCCTCGGTTCAACTCCGTTCCCGTCCGAATCATTATCGACAAAGAGGGCAAGGTAAAACACATTCACTTCCTCAGCGCATTTCCCGATCAGGCGAAAGCCATTACCGACGCCTTCAAACAGTGGAAGTTCAAGCCGTACCTGCAAAGCGGGAAGCCGGTTGAAGTGGAGACTGGAATTATGTTTGGACGCTCGTCGCGGCCGACGACGGCTTTGACAGAAAACGCTTCGACCGATTGACTCGCGAGAGTCGCGAATGAAAGGAGGAGGGGTGATCAGGATCTGCGTCAGCAAAATTCGGTCACCGAAGATAATCCTCGGCCTCACCCTTATCGCTGGTTGCTCGGTAGCGACGCTGACAGCGGAGACGGTCACAGGTGTAGCCCGCAACCGGACCCTCGGCCAGTTCGCAATCGGAGACGAAGTGATTCTGCTTGGTCTGGACCAGGGCATGCAGGAGGAAGCACGCACCAAGACCGATTCGCAGGGGTCCTTTACTTTCAAGGTGCAGTTCCCTGGCAAGTTGCACCTGCTGCGCGTGCTTCATCAGGGAGTCAACTACGATCAGCAGGTTTCAGTGGGGGATACTGTCTCCATCGACGTGTTCGATGCTGCGACCAAGGTGCAAGGCCTGGCCGGCAGCATTGAGATCATTCGCACCGGCACCAAGGGAGACCTGCTTCATGTCTCCGATATGATCGAGATCAGGAATGATTCCAGCCCGCCGCTGACGCAGGCGGGCGAGCGCACTTTTGAAGTCTACCTGCCAACGCTCGCGAAGATCGATTCGGTGCTGGCCGCCAGCTCGGGAAAAATGGGAGTAATGATTTCGGCGACGGCGGTGCCCGCCGAGCCCGGACACTTCACGGTGAACTTCCCCTTGCGGCCGGGAGCCACGAAGTTCGCGTTCAACTACGACCTGCCCTACGATGGCCGGGCCACCTTTCGTACACGGAGGCTGTATCCGCTGCAACAGTTGGCGGTCATGATTCCGCCGACGATGAAATTTAGCTCACGGTCCCCCGCTTTTCAGGTCCTTCCCACGGGCAACAGCAACTATCAAGTTCGGGCGGCCAACCGGGTGCATGCGGGACAAGGGCCAGAGTTTGAAATCTCGGGAGTGGGCGCGCTTCCCGCGCTGCAGGCTCAGGCTCAGCCTGCGCCGAAGGCTCCGACTACCGTCGCTACTCCTGCGCCTTCGGCTATGAGCAGCTCCCAAGCGCTAACTCAACGCGCGAGCGCTTCGGGTACGGTGGCTGGCTCCAAGCCCTCCGCGCCGGTTTCACGCCGGCAGTGGTGGGTTCTGGGCGTAGGTGGTTTTCTCGCGCTTGGTGCCGGGGGATTCCTCCTGTGGCGCGGAGAGCGCATATCCGCCGACTCGGCCGAGCAAAGTGGACAAGGGTTGGCGTATTCGTCGGAGGTTCTTAAGGAAGAGCTTTTCCGGCTGGAAATCGACCGCTTGCACGGTACCATCTCCGGGGAAGAGTACGATTCGGCAAAGCAGGCTCTCGAAGGAACGATCAAGCGGGCTTTGGCACGGGCCGGAGCGAAACCGTGAATGGCTGTCACGCCGGAGATTAAGGTGTCTTCAGGATACAGACGCGGCAATGGGTGGGGCATCCTTAGGCGAGGCTGTCAGTTCTTCCCGCAGGATGTTGATCAGGGCGGCGATCACGGAGATGACCACTGGCCCGATAAAAATTCCGATAAATCCAAATACTTGAAGCCCGCCCAGCAGCGCGAATAGCAGAAGGAGCGGATGGAGTTCGACCTTGCTGCCAATGACCAGCGGCCGAATGATGTTGTCAATCGTGCCTACTACGAGCGTGCCCCACAAGATCAGGATAATTCCTTTCCACAGATGGCCGGTGGCCATGAGGTAGAAGGCAGCGGGCAGCCAGACCAGCATTGTTCCCACGATCGGGACAAGAGAACAAACGGCGGCGGCTAAGCCCAGCAGCAAGGCTGACGGCACGTGGAGGACGGCGCAGGCGATTCCGGTGAGCAGCCCCTGGGCGAAGCCGACGGCCAGAATGCCGTACAGGTTGGCGACGATGCTGTCGCGAATTCCGCTCAACAAACGCGCCGCTTGCTCCGGGCTTAGCGGGAGCATTGCGGTGAGGTTCTGGACTGCGGCCGGTCCGTCACGGAATACGAAGAACAGGATCAGGAATGTGAGGATTGCGTCCCCGGCAAAGCCGGCCAGTCCAGCCACCAAGCCGGTGCCGGCCGCCAGCAAGAACTTGCTCGCCAGGCTGGGAAGATTCGCGAGACTGTCCTCCAGACGCAGGGCTTCGACGTCCACATATTTTCCCAACCAGCTTAGAACGCTTTGCTGCGCATGGCTCAGGTAGACGACGGCTCCGCCTTCCTGGATGCTCCGGTCGCTTAGGTACCGAGCGGCTTTGATCAACTCGCCACCAGCGGAGGAGGCAACGAGCACGGCCGGCAGCACGATGATGAGAACTACGGCTAAGGTCGTCAGCAGGGCGGATTTGTTCGGACCGTGGGCGATGCGACTGATAGCGATGTGGAGAGGATAGAATCCGATGCCGAGGACGGTGGCGAAGGCAATCGGCTGCAGGAAGGGGCGGAAAAGCCAGAAGCCCACGAGCAGGGCTCCGGCCAGCAGAGCCAGAAGGAACAACACGCTGACGCTCGGGTTCGGCCTTTTCACGGGTAAACCGGAATGTTGGCGTTGAATCGCCGGTGCTGGTCAGTCTACCGTATTTTTTCAGGCGGTGGTCAGAACCATTTCCGCAGTCGATTCCTTTTAGAAAATCTGGCGTCTGCACATTAAGATCACGATTGGGATCGTTCTTCACCAGAGAGTCGGCGTACTGATTTCATACCGTGCCGTGGGCTCCGCGTTGTTGTCTTGCACCGGAGTGGCTAACGTCAGGAGCAGCGGACAGGAGTGTCCGCTCCACACAAGCTTTCCAAAAGTAAGGAGAGTTGTGATAAAGTAAGGAAAAAGGCTCCGCTATGCAAAGACGGGCGCGCATTACGAGCAAGGGGCAGATTACGGTGCCGCGGGAGATTCGCCGCCTTCTGGGTGTCCGGCCCGGCGACGGATTACTTTTTGAGAGTGATGAGGCCGGAACTCGAGTTCGTCCCGCCCGTGTTGAGAGCCCGTTCGCCAAGTATCGGGGCATCGGGAATCCGGGCACTCCGTCTGGCAAGAAAGCGATTGTGCAACGGATTCGTGAGTTGCGCGGCCGATGACCACGGTGGTCGACAGCAATGTCATTGTTGCGCTATGGGATCGGGACGACAATCTCAATGCAGCCGCGCAGATGGCGTTGGACGCGGCACTAAACCGCGGGCGCCTGGTGGTTCCCGCACCAGTGTTTGCCGAATTGATGGCTCTTCCTGGCCGAGCCGAATCCTTTCTGGATGCCTTCTTCCAAGATACCGATGTGGGGGTCGACTGGGCTCTCGACGAACGTGTCTGGAGGGTTGCGGGACGTGCCTTCCAGAGCTATGCTGGGCGCCGCCGGAAGCAACAGGGACGCGGACCAGGCCGCATTCTGGCCGATTTCCTGATCGGAGCGTACGCTGCTTCCAACGGTTTTCCCTTGCTTACCCTCGAGGAAGGTCTCTATCGGGCCGGTTTTCCTGAACTGAAAATACTGCGAGTTTGAAATTCAGACCGGCGGCTCATCCCTACGCCGCTTGACCGGGATTTGCTGCGGCTCTGTCCACCAGTTCGGTTCGCGTCCAGGTGTAGCGGATGCGATGGATTACTGTGACCGTGGACAGCACTGCGATGATCCACAGGACCGGGGCCATGCGGTTGAACAGGGCTCCGATGATGACCAGCACCAGGCGCTCGGGGCGTTCCATGAAACCTACGCGGCAGGAACCGATGAGCGATTCGGCACGGGCGCGGGTATAGCTGACCATGATCGCGCTTATCATTACGATCGCCGTGAGCACTACGTAGAAAAAGCGGTCACCGCGGGCGTAAAAAACCAGCAAGCCGAGGAACTGGGAAGCATCGCTGTAGCGGTCGACCACCGAGTCGAAAAACCCGCCAAAGCGAGTCACGCGGTTGCTGGCTCGTGCCACGGCGCCATCCACCAAGTCAAAAAAACCGGAGGCGATAATGACGAGCCCGGCGTAGCGGAACATGCGAGCCTGGTTGTCACCGTTGGCGTATCCGAATAGAAAAGCGGCGATGATATTGACGACCAGACCCAGGAAGGTGAGGACGTTTGGGTTGACGCGGGCCAGGGCCAGCCGCCGCACGATGGCATCCAGCAGGACGCCGCAGGCTCGTCCGAAAGCGCTGGTCCAAGTTGGTGGCCCAGTTCTGGCAGCGTCCGTCACCCGGCCGTCGCCTCGTCGTGAATCGTGCTCAGGCGCAGGATTTCCATTTCGCGCTTGCCGTTGGGCGTAACCACGATGGCAGTGTCGCCCACTTTCTTGTTCAGCAGCGCGCGCCCGATCGGAGAGCTGGTAGAAATCTTTCCCGAAGGGAAGTCGGATTCTTCACTGGTCACCAGCTTGTACTCGACTTCTTCGTTTTTGTCGTTATCGTATACGCGGACAGTCGATCCCAGCCCCACTTTGTCTCTGGGAATATTGTCCATGTTGATGAGGGAAAGATCGGCGATCCGTTTGCCCAGTTGGCGCAGGCGCGCCTTGACGAATTCCTGGCGCTGCTTCGCCATGTGGTATTCAGCATTTTCGCTGAGGTCTCCCAGCGCAGCGGCCTTCTTGATTTCTTTGGGCAGATCATGCACCAGCTCATGTTCGAGCTGATTCATTTCGTCCTGCAGTTTTCTCTTGATTTGCTCAGTCATTGCCTCAGCGTATTATAAACCTACGACAAGCGATCAGACTGCTCTTGCAGCCCACTTTTGTCGGCATTGGGAATGAAGCGCTGGTGTGACGAAGTCAGGCTATGCTTGAAATTCCGAGGCTTCGGGGAATCGTAGGTTTGACTTGGACAAGGCCTTCGTCAGCAACTCCTCGATATGTGGTTCTTCGCAGTTTTTCGCCATCGCCAACTCACTAACCAGAAGGTAGCGGGCGCGCTCCAGCATCTTCTTTTCTCGAAAAGAGAGGGACTTGGACTGGTTCAGGATCAGCAGCGCTTTCAAGACATTGGCGACTTCTAACAAGGAGCCGGTCCGCATGCGCTCTGAATTTTCCTTGAAGCGGTATTTCCAGTCGGCGTTGTTGTCGCACGCTCCATCTTCAAGAAAATCGACGATCTTCTGGATTTCTCCATTCTTCACCACCCGCCGCAGACCCACGGTGCCGACGTTGTGGAAAGGCACCATCACTTTGAGGCTGCTGGACTTGATCTTGAGCAGGTAGAAGTTTTCCACACTCTCGCCAATGGTCCGGCTGCTGATCTGCTCAATAATCCCAACTCCATGATTGGGGTAGACGACCTTGTCGCCTATGTGGAAATTGCCGTCGCCATTTAACATGAAACGCCACCCACGGGCGGAGGGAACGCGAGGAACAACACACACTTATTTTACCCGAATCGGAACCGAAAGGCAATTTTGGAGCGATGATTCCAGGCTTGTGGGCTTCGAGAGAAAGCGATCTCCCAGGGAAAAACCATTGCCGGGGAAAGACTTACCCCCTCGGCTCACTTAATTAACCCTCCGTATTAACCCTCCGTCCTCATTGTGGTATAAATTTCTCATTTCGACACATGCCTCCGAATCCGAAAAACTCCTAAGTTATTTGTAATCAAAAGAGTATCTTTAGGCAGACGGAGTGCAAATTGAGGAGTAAGACAAGAATTAAGAATATAGGTGAGCGACGAACCGGAGCGTTCATGACGACTAAGATTGCGGCGACGCGCGAAACTGATTCACAGAAGAGAGTTTCCAGACCCGAGGCTGCGGCGAAAAATCGCTTCGCTGATTGAGCATCACATGACCGAGCGCGGCTTCACCGAGAAACAGAAAAATGAACGAGTCGCCGAGTTTGGGAAACGGGTAGATGAAGCTACCGCGCCACGCCGAACGCTAAGAATTTCCGCAAACCTTGGGTGATCCGGCTTTATCCCCAAATCGCGCTCAAGTCCTGCCTTAAAGGTTTCCTCGTCCCTGGTCTCCATAAGCCGTTCTACTTTGCGGGCCAACTCTCGCTGGCGTTTTCTGGCTTCTGCTTGCCGCTTCTCGGTTTCAAAAACTCAAAGATTGTTGTCATGATTTACGCTCGCTCCATGCTATTAAGCACGGACCCCGGAAATTGCGTTTACTCCAGGCGTTCATAGCCTCACCCTAGAGGCCCGAGTCTGGCAAAGTCTCTTCGCGTTGGGCCGCCCAGATCCATCTGCAAGCGTGGAACTAACCAATCACCTGGACACTAGTAGCGGAACCCTCTACCACTCGGGAGCGCGTTATTCGCCGAGCCACGCCCCGTAAGGCTTCAAGGACTCCACATGAGCAAAGATGATCCGGATCGCAGCAGTGATTGGAATGGCGAGCAGCAGACCCATCGCTCCCCACAATGCACCCCAGACTAGCAGCGCCATAGTCACGGCTAAGGGATTGAGTTGCAGGCGCTTGCCCAGGAATCGCGGGTAGAGGAGATTCAGAGCGATCAGGTGCAGGACAAGCACGGAGACGACTACGACCACGACGTCCTGGGAGTCTGCATGCCCTAGCCCGACAAATATTGGGGGGATCATGGCGAGCAGCAAACCCATATAAGGAATCAGGCTCAAGAAGCCGCTGGCGAATCCCGCGAAGTAGAAGAATGGCAGGTGAATCATCCAGAAGATGACGGTGCTCACCGCGCCCACGAATAGCCCAATCAACAGATTTCCTACCATGAAGCTGCGAACCATGGCTGAAATCTGACCCAGGGTAACGTAGGCGGTGTGACGGTTATGCAAGGGGAAGAGCATGACCGTGGCCGAGCGCACGTGCTGTTGCCAGGTCAACATGAAAAACACCAGAAAGGGTACAAACGATACAGCCAGAATGGCCGCGCTGGCCGAACCAAAGCCACGCGTCAGAATATCCGTCCAGTCGGTCGCAGGGCGGACGCTCACCACGCCCTTTTCATGCTCCGGAGGCAGAACCTCAAGGCGCTCGGCGCTCTTGCGGAACTGAAGAGTCTCATCGCGAATCCTAGAAGTGTATTTCGGCAGATCCTGTAACAGCGTGGCCGCCTGATTGTAGGAGGTGTAAACAATTCCGCACAGCGCCCCCAGTAACAGCAGAATTGCGATGGCGGCTGCCAGACTGCGCGGCAAACGAAGATAGGTGAGCAGGTCAACGACCGGCGCCAGAATGAATGCCAGTAACACGGAAACCATCATCACTGCCAGCACGGATTCGCCGAAGTAGCAGAGCGCAAGGATTCCCGCGATGCCGATGATGTTCATCGACCAGTGGGGACGAACCTTGGCAGTGGGCGCGACCGGAGCCGGAACTAGTGTTGTCGAGGCTTGCACCTGTGCTTCGCCCGTCGCCATTTCAGCATCGTAATCGATTTTCTGGTTTTTCCGGTGGGACTTATAATCCACAGGTGTCCTCCGAGCCAACCCGTTCCCAGAACTGGTCACGCCCACGAAGTCTCGGTCGGGTCCTAGGTTTGGACGTCGGTTCCAAAAGGATTGGTCTTGCCGTCTCTGACCTGCTCGGCATAACCGCCCAGGGAATCGAAACCATCCACCGGCAAAACAAGCGGCTCGATTTTGGCCAACTGGAAAAGGTGATCCACGCCTATGAGGTGACGGAGATCGTTGTGGGCTATCCGCTGCGCATGAGCGGCGCGGAAGGCATCCAGGCGGAGAAAATGCAGCGCTTCGCCGAAGAACTGCGCCAGCGTTTCCCGTTGCCCGTTCACCTCTGGGATGAACGCCTGAGTTCGGCCCAAGCCAACCGCCTCCTGCGCGAAACCGAGATGTCGATCAAACGCCGGGGACAAGTCGTCGACCAGATGGCGGCGGTTCTGATCCTGCAAAGCTGGATGGATGCGAGGGGCAGCTCTAGCATTTAGCCCATGCCTCCGCGGTGACCAACGGCTAACGACCAATGGCCAACGACCAACGGCCAGCGCTCATCTAAACTAATCGTAAGGTGCGTACGGTTTTCATACTTCTTCTGCTCGCTATCCTCGCGTTCGGAGGATGGCTGGCCTGGGCGCTGACACAACCGGTGACGCCGGTGGGGCAGACGTTTGTCCTGTTGCATCCCGGCTACTCCACTCGCCGAATCGCGACCGAACTGCAATCGGCCGGTGTGATACACAGTGCGGATGCTTTCGTGCTGTGGCATTACCTGCATCACAAGCGCTCTTTAAAGGCTGGAGAATATCTCTTCGACAAAAGTTCCAACTCGCTCGACGTCCACCAGCGGCTGGTGCATGGCGATGTTTACTTCCATACGGTGGTAATTCCTGAAGGCTACAATATGTTCGACATCGCGCAAGCCATACAGAACGCCGGCTTGGGTTCGAGCGAGGAGTTCCTTAAAGTCGCGACGTCAGATACTGCCCTCATCGCAGACCTCGCGCCGGACGCCAAGACTCTGGAAGGCTACCTCTTCCCGAACACCTATGAGTTCACCCGCATGCAAACCATGCAAGAGATGGCAGCTGCCATGGTGAAACAATTCCGTCAGGTCGCGCGGGAGATCGGGTTGACGGATGTGCACATAGCGGATGTCAAGAACACGGCTGTGCAGAGCAACGATCCGCGGAGCAATGAGGCGCAGAGCAACGATGTGCAGCAGACTGTCATTCTGGCATCGATCATCGAGAAGGAAACGGCTGCGCCGGAAGAGCGTCCTCTGGTCGCGAGTGTCTATTACAACCGCATGGCCCGGCACGGGGTTCTGCAGGCCGATCCCAGCGTGATCTACGCCGAACTTCTGCAGGGAACCTACGGCGGCGCGCTCCACCACAGTGATATGCAGTTCAATTCTGACTACAACACCTACACGCATCCGGGACTTCCGCCCGGGCCGATCGGCAATCCGGGGAAGAGCTCGCTGGAAGCGGCGATGCATCCCGCCGTTACCGACTACTTATACTTCGTCAGCAATGGGAACGGACATCACCGCTTCGCCCGCAGCCTCGAAGAGCACAACAAGAACGTGGCGGCTTACCGGAAAGTGATAGGCGGACGCTAAAACCATAAATATGGTATTGCAACCATAAATATGGTAGAATCTCTGGCTATGAGAACTACGGTGGACATTCCGGACCCGACCTATCGCCAGCTCAAGGCAAAAGCGGCTGTGCGGGGCTGTTCGGTGAAAGAATTGATTTTGCGCGGCGTGGAGGCCGAATTGAACGGAAAAACGCGCGGAGAAACAAAAGGGAGAGTCGCGCTACCTTTGATCAAGTCGAAACGGCCGGGCTGGCTGAGTCTTAGCAACAAGACCATTCATGAAATCCTACTTCCCTGATGTTAATGTGTGGCTGGCGTTGGCATATGAAGGGCATCAACATCATGAGTCCGCGACAGCTTGGTTTGCGAAGCTGAACGGGGAAACCGTCTATCTTTGCCGCTTTACCCAGCTTGGTTTGCTCAGGCTCCTCACCCATCCCAGCGTGATGCGGGAAGATGTGAGAAATCAGACCGAAGCATGGGAAACCTACGATTCGTTTCTCCAGGATGAACGTGTGTCGTTTCGCATCGAGGCTGATCCCGAACCGGTGGAATCCGCTCTCCGGAAGGTGACCTCCAACAACCGATCCCCCTCGCAGCAATGGCCGGATGCATATCTCGCCGCTTTTGCTCGCGCAGCCGGATTAACGCTGGTCACCTTCGACCGCGGATTACGCCAGATGGCGTTAGGCAATACCGTGCTACTCCGTTAGCCGCGAATGTCGGCAGCCCAAAGCCCATCCCCCGAACCTGAATCCCGAGCTTGGGTATACTCATCTGTCTAACACCTAACCAAAACCGCCTCATGGCTTTTTTCGTTCGATATCGTGTTGCGCTCGCCCTATTGGCAGTTCTGCCCCTGACGAGTTGTTTGTTTCGTTCTCACAAGATCGAGCCGCCCATTAACCCAGTCCAACTGAAAACTGCGACGCAGCAGGAACTCATCGGCTACATCAACACTCAAGCCGCAGCCATTCAGTCCATGCAGGCTACGGTTGACATTGATACGACGGTGGGAGGCATTAAGAAGGGCAAAGTTACCGACTACCAGGAAATTCGCGGGTACGTGCTGGCGCGCAAGCCAGCGATGCTGCGAATGATCGGACTGATGCCGATTGTGCGCAACAAGGCTTTCGACATGGTGAGCGATGGCCAGATTTTCAAGCTCTGGATTCCCTCGAAGAATCGCTTCGTGGTGGGCCGAAACGATATCGAAACTCCTAACCCGACGCAGCCACTTGAAAACCTGCGCCCGCAATATATCTATGACGCGTTGCTGCTGCGGCGTATCGATCCGCAGAATGAAATCGCCGTGATGGAAAACGATACCGAACTGGTGAGCGACGTCAAGAGTCACAGAGCATCGCGGGCGGATTATGTGGTTGCCGTGATTAACAAAGGGGAACACGGCTGGACACTCTCGCGCAAAATCGTTTTCAGCCGCACCGACCTGCTGCCGCACCGCCAACTGCTCTACGACGGCAACGGAAATGTCACGACCAACGCGCTCTATTACAACTACAAGGATGACCACGGCATAGAATTTCCCTGGCAAATCGAGATTGCGCGGCCTCAGGAGGAATACGACATTACCCTGAACATCGTGAAACTCGATCTGAACCAACCGCTTCCGGATGACAAATTCTTGCTGGAGCAGCCACCGGGCGCAGAGGTAGTCCACCTGGACAAGCCCGCAACGCAGTCTTCGTCCGCGCCTCATGGGGACAGCAGGTAGAATCAGCATTTAGCACTTAGCAGTCAGCACCTCGCCTCTTTGTTAGCTTTGGAGAAAGTGGGTGCTGAGTGCTAAATGCGCTCACTATGATGAACAAAATGATCGTCGCCAATCTGGTACACCGGCCGCTTCGTTCCCTGATCAGTATCGTCGCTATTGCGCTGGAAGTGACGCTGATTCTGTTGATCGTGGGATTGTCGCTGGGCATGCTGAACGATTCCCGGGCGCGGCAGCAAGGCATTGGCGCGGACGTGATTGTGATGCCCCCGGGCTCATCGTTCATCGTGGGGCTGACGGGTGCGCCGATGTCGATCAGAGTCGGGGACATTCTGGCGAAGCTGCCACACGTGGTAGTGGTGGCGCCGGTGGTGACCCATGTTGCCTCCAATGGGGCGTTGGAAGTCATTGCCGGAATCGACCTGAAAAGTTACGAGCGGCTGTCGGGGCCTTTTCATTACCTGGAGGGTGGCCCATTCCAAGGGCCGAACGACATCCTGGTGGATGATCTATATGCCAAGTCGAAGCAGGTGAAGGTCGGCGACATGATCGAGGTGCTCAACAATAATTTCCGCATGGCTGGCATTGTGGAACAAGGCAAAGGAGCGCGAAAGTTTTTGCAGATCGGCGTTCTGCAGGATTTGATCGGAGCCAAAGACAAGGCCTCGATCTTTTACCTGAAGCTGGACGATCCTAACAACGCCGATGCGGTGGTGGAGGAAATCAAGAAAGTTGCTGGGATGGAGAAATATGTCGCTACTTCGATGGCGTACTACCTGTCGATGATGACCCCGAGCAACTATCCTGGGCTGTCGACGTTTATTAATGTGGTCATCGGGATTTCCGTGATCATCGGGTTCATTGTCATCTTCCAGGCTATGTATACCGCGGTGATGGAACGTACACGCGAGATTGGAATCCTGAAGTCGATGGGTGCGTCGAAACTCTATATTGTGAATGTGATTTTGCGGGAGACGGTGCTGCTGGCCATTGGGGGTATCGTCGTGGGGATCGTCTTCAGTTTGGCGGCGCGACTGGGGATCGTTCATCGGTTGCCAACGCTGCCGGTGGTGGTGACCGGTGGCTGGATGCTGCGGGCGGCGATGATTGCCATTGTGGGGGCGATTGCTGGGGCGCTGTATCCAGCGTACAAGGCGGCGCAGAAGGATCCCATTGACGCGCTGGCGTATGAGTGATTTATGCGTGATTGAGGCCAGGGATCTGTCCCTATCCGGCATTCCTGACTTCTTCCGCCGACAAGACCTCAGATTCGGCGGTAGTGGGCCAACGAACAGCGGAGGAGGAAAGAACGGCGGGTCTTGGAACTGTCTGTCCGCAAGATTCTCGATCCTCTCGAGGCCTACAACATGGTTCCGGGCAGAGATCCCCACAACGGTTAAGCACCCCACACAGACGACAGCTTCGTTGACAATAACCTGCGCATTACGTTATCTTTAAGACTTTGCAAGTCCTGCGGTTGCCCGCCTGATAGCCCTGCGCCTTCGGCGCTCACTGGGTGCTCAGCGGTCTTCTTTGCGTTTTTTTATTTCTGGGAGATTTTGCATGTCAACCTATTTCCCCAAAGCGGGGGAAATTGTGCGCAAGTGGTACGTCGTGGATGCCTCCGGGCAGACGCTCGGCCGGCTTGCGTCACAGGTCGCCCGCATTTTGATGGGTAAGGAAAATCCGCAATACACGACCTTTCTCGACACCGGGGATCATGTGATCGTGATCAACGCCGAGAAGGTAAAGACGACGGGCATGAAGTCGGAGCAGAAGGTGTATCAGCATTACACCGGCTACCCGGGTGGATTGCGTACCGAGGAGTTTCGTAAGCGGTTCGAGCGCAAGCCCGAAGCGATCATCGAGGCTGCAGTACTGCGCATGCTTCCCAAATCGAAACTGGGACGGCAGATGATCAGCAAGCTGAATGTCTATCGTGGCGAGAAGCATCCGCACGAAGCGCAGAAGCCGCAGTCGAAAGCGCTCGAAGTAAGGGCGTAGAGTTGGCGTAGAGTTTTGGTTAAACGCGCAAGATCCCTTACTGGCTCGCCGGTTCGGGATGACGTCAAAGATTTTTGGTCGTCATAAAATTTGAAAGGTTTGCACGAGAGCGGTTTGGCTAGGCGCCAACGGCTAAGTGCTAAAGGCTAAGCATGGCAGAGCTAGTGCAATATTACGGTACAGGACGCCGTAAGTCGGCGATCGCGCGCGTTTATCTCCGTCCGGGCAGCGGCGAGTTCAAGATTAACGGGCGCGCTTTTGAGGAATATTTCGTGACCCCGGCGCAACGCTCGGCCGCGAAGCAACCGTTGCTTTCAACCGAGACCGCGAGCACCTTTAATGTGGTCGCGCGGGTTTCTGGCGGCGGCGTGAATGGCCAAGCGGACGCGGTAAAACTGGGTATCGCCCGCGCGCTTATGCTGTTCAACGTCGAGTTGCGCAAGAAGCTAAAGGTCGAAGGCATGGTCACTCGCGACTCACGCGGCAAGGAACGCAAGAAGTACGGCCAGAAGGGCGCGAGAAAGCGGTTCCAGTACAGCAAGCGCTAGATTCTGTCATTGGTTCTTCGTCGTTGGTCGTTCGCAACGGCGGTTGGCTGACGACCAACGACCAAGAACGAACGACGGCTTTTAAGGTGTTCAATTCTTCCCGTACCTCGCGGTGCGGGGACGGGAATGGCAATCCGGGGCAGCCTCAGGGTGAGCGCCGGATGCAGACCAAATGAGGAGGTTGATTGGCTAATATCACCATGAAGGAGTTGCTCGAAGCGGGCGTCCACTTCGGGCACCAGACCAAGCGCTGGAATCCCAAGATGAAGGAATACATCTTCGGAGAGCGCAACGGGATCTACATCATCGATCTGCAGAAGACGCTAAAGATGTTCAAAGAGGCGTCGAAGTTCGTGCAGGAACTGGCTAGCGAGGGCAAGATCATTCTCTTCGTGGGAACCAAGCGCCAAGCCCAGGACGCGATTGCCGAAGAGGCGACGCGCTGTGGCGGGTTCTATGTCAACCAGCGCTGGCTGGGCGGACTGCTCACCAATTGGGTGACGGTGCAGAAATCGGTAAAGCGCTTGAAAGAACTCGACGAGATGGCCACAGATGGCCGTTACGAGTTGCTGCCCAAGAAAGAAGTCATCAAGCTGGAGCGCGAGCGCAAGCATCTGCAGGCCAATCTGGCCGGCATCAAGAACATGAGCCGCCTGCCGGACGCGATCTTCGTCATCGACTCAAACAAAGAGCAGATCGCGGTGCGCGAGGCGCGCAAACTCGGCATTCCGGTAGTCGCGGTCGTAGACACGAATTGCGATCCCAGCGAAGTAGATTACGTGATTCCGGGCAATGACGACGCGCTGCGGGCAATCCGCCTGTTTGCTTCGAAGATTGCGGATTCTATAGCTGAAGGCGCTCAGCTCATGACCGACAAGCAAGTTGCCGACCTGGCAGCTGCCGCTGGCGCAGCCCAACAGGCGGAACTGGATGCGGCCGCACGCACCGCCCAGGGCGAGGTGGACATTAACGCCTCGGACGATGGCACGGGCGAAGACATCAGCATGGAAGATGTGCTGGGGGCGGGCACGCGCAAGCAGCCAGCTGCCGCAAAGGAAGGCGTCGCCGAGGATGTTCCGCAGATCGAGACCCAGACGGTATTAGAGGGTCGTTAGTCTTGGGTCGTTGGCCAATAAGGATCCGAGTATCAGCTTTCGCGGGACTGTAGGATGTGGAGCGGCCGCGAAGGGAACTGTGGGGGCGCACTGCTACAGCCGTACCGCAAAGAACCTAGAAGATTCCGGGCTCTAGCCCCTGAGGGATTCAGACCCGCGCGGGTCGTCCGGCGCGGGTCGAAGTTTGTAGAAGCAAAATACGTTTCTAGAGCAAGGATTTCATAGCAATGAGCACATCGACAGTGAATATTTCAGCAACGCAAGTGAAAGAGCTCCGGGAAAAGACCGGGGCGCCAATGATGGATTGCAAACAGGCCCTGACCGAAGCCAAGGGCGACATGGAACAGGCAGTGGTGGTTCTCCGCAAGAAGGGTGTTTCGGTAGCTGCGAAAAAAGCGACCCGTGTGACCAGCGAAGGCTCGGTGGCCAGCTACATCCACGCCGGCGGCAAGATTGGCGTGCTCGTTGAAATTAACTGCGAGAGCGACTTCGTGGCCCGCACCGAGGACTTCAAGGAGTTGGTGCACGACATTGCTATGCACATCGCGGCCAGCGATCCCAAGTTTGTCCGCAAGGAAGACGTCACGCCCGAGGCCTACGAGCGGGAAAAAGACATCTATCGCGCCCAGGCGATCGCCAGTGGGAAGCCCGCGAACATCGCGGAGAAAATGGTCGAAGGCAAGATGGCGAAATTTTACGAGGAAGTTTGCCTGCTGGAGCAGCCCTTCATCAAGGACCAGACAGTCAGCATTGCACAGCTCATCGCAGCCAAGATCGGCAAGTTGGGCGAGAACATTGCGGTGCGCCGCTTTGCCCGTTTCAAGGTCGGGGATGCAGGCGAAACTATCGCCATCACCAAGCCGGACCAAAGGGTAGAATAATCCAGGGGCGCTTATTGGCGCCCCTTTTTTGGTCTTGTGCGGGCGGGACGCCCCCACGACAGCCGGCGAGGACGCCGGCGCTACAAAATCATGACAGCTCCCGTCTTCAAACGCATCTTGCTCAAGCTTTCCGGTGAGGCTCTCGCCGCGACCCAGGGTTTTGGGGTTGACCCTTTTCGTATCCACGAAATCGCGGCGGAACTGGCGGACGTGCGATCTCTGGGGATTGAGATCGCGATTGTGGTGGGCGGAGGAAATTTTTTCCGGGGTGTGGCGGAGCAAGCCAAAGAGATGGACCGGGTTTCCGCGGATCATATGGGCATGCTCGCGACCGTGATCAATGCACTGGCATTGCAGGATGCGCTGGAAAAGCAGGGCGTCTACACGAGAGTGCAGTCGGCTATTGAGATGAATCAGGTTGCCGAGCCATTCATCCGCCGACGTGCCATTCGCCACTTGGAAAAGGGCCGGATAGTGATCTTTGCCGGAGGCACCGGCAATCCATATTTTTCGACCGACACAGCGGCTTCGCTGCGTGCTATGGAAATCAAGGCAGACGTCATCATGAAAGCTACGAAGGTCGACGGCATCTACGACGCCGACCCCGTGCTGGTGAAGGACGCCAAGAAATTCACCGAGATCAGCTACATGGACGTGCTGAAAAAAGGCTTGAAGGTGATGGACTCGACCGCCATCTCGCTTTGCAAGGACAACAACCTGCCCATCATCATCTTCAATCTCAATCAGCGGGGAAATATCCGGAAGGTTGTAACCGGCGAAAAGATCGGATCGCTGGTAAGTGCGTAAAGGACGACTCGTCATGTGCGAGCGCTTCAGGTCGTGGGCTGCGATAGGTTTGTTAGTGATCTGCGTTTCTTGGGTCGCGTGCGCTCAGACAGCTACTCCTCAAACGCCCACCAACGAATCTGGCAAGAAGTGTCTGCCACCTAAGGTCACCTACAGCACAGAGCCTTCGCCCTCCTACTACCCACGGAAAGATTCGGCACTGACCGTTCTCTACGTTCTGATAGACGAAAAGGGGCCCTGCACGACCCGAAGGTCACGAGGTCGTCCGGTAGTCGCGAGTTCGACGACGACGCTATAGGTGCGGTAAAGCAGTGGCGATTCAAGTCGGCCACATGTGAGGGCAAGCCGATTTCTGCCCATATAAGTCTGGAAATCAGTTCTAGCGTGAAAAAGTGACCCCTTTCGCTGAAGGCTTCTTATTGATACCTTCATGCGGGAGAATGCCGCGCTGCTGTTCGATTCGAAGGTTTATAATTCACAGTTTTGGTAACTCATCTTCGGGGGAGCTGACCATGGCTCAAGCTGGTATGGCCGCGATTCCGGGCCTTAAAGACACCTACATTCAACTCAAAACCCGCATGGACAAGGCGGTGGAGGATTTCCGCAGGGCAATGGCTGCCACGCGAACCGGCCGGGCGTCGGTGCATATGCTGGATTCCGTCAGCGTGGATTACTACGGCTCGCACATGCCGCTCAATCAGCTTGCGCAAGTGCATGCGCCAGAGCCACAACTCATCACCGTGCAGCCTTTTGATCCGACCTCGCTGCCCGCCATTGAAAAGGCGATCCGTGCTGCGGACATCGGCTTAAACCCGATGAATGATGGCAAGATCATCCGCGTGCCTGTGCCCCCGCTCACTGAAGAGCGGCGCAAGGATATGGTGAAGCATCTCCACAAGGTGCTCGAGGAGCATCGGACCGCGGTACGCAACATCCGGCGCGATGGCAACGATGCCATCAAGAAGGCGATGAAAGACAAAAAGATCACCGAGGACGACGAGAAGCGGGCGATGGATGAAATCCAGAAGCTCACCGATGACGAAATCAAGAAGATGGAAGAGATGAGCAAGGGGAAAGAGAAAGAAGTGATGGAGATTAAATGACCGGATCCGGCGAACATTATTCCGGGGCGATGTTTCTTCGATTAAGTTTGATCGGCGTGATCGTTATCAGTTTCCTATGTTTTGTAACTATGCTCGCAGTGACAGCCGCCTCGACGGGAGCCGCAGTGGAACCAAAAATAGTCGAACAGCCGGAGTTCTCGGTCATCGGAATTCAAGCTCGAACCAACAACGCCAAGGAAGTGAAAGGCGGGGGCGCGATTCCGAAGCAGTGGGACAGGTTTTTCAAGGAAGGAATCGCGGACAAGATTCCGAACAAGGTGGATTCCACCATTTACGCCGTTTACACGAATTACGCCAGTGATTACAACGGCGAATATGATTTCATCGTTGGAATGAAAGTGAGCAGCGTGCCCGCAGTTCCCCCGGGCATGGTTGTGAAGAAGGTTCCAGAGGGCAAGTATGCGGTGGTTCCCAGCGCGAAGGGACCGGTTGCCCAAGTTGTCCCGCAGGCCTGGCAGAGGATCTACACCCTGGACGATAACAAACAACTCGGCGGCGCTCGTGCCTACAAAGCAGACTTCGAGGTCTACGACCAGCGCAGCCAGAACCCGCAGGAGTCCCAGGTCGACTTATACATTGGTCTCCAGTAGTGTTTTCAGCCGACTGCTGAAAGACCCGTTCTGCCAAAACCTTGAAACGCAGAGATCGCTGAGAACGGCCGCAGAGGACGCGGAGAAGCCGTTGCAGACTGCAGAGCAGTTTCTTTTGCCCTAACTAACTGGTTGAGCAAGGCGAGGCACCTTATAATCAGGAAGTCATGAAGCAAGTCGTTCACGCCGCCTGTCCGCACGATTGCCCGGATGCCTGCGGAGTGTTGATTACCGTGGAGGACGGTCGTGCGACCAAGATCAAGGGTGATCCGGTGCATCCCGTGACCCGTGGTTTCCTGTGCGCCAAGGTGGCCAAGTATCTGGATCGGGTGTATTCGCCGGACCGGGTTTTGTATCCGATGCGGCGAGTGAGGCCGAAAGGGCCGGCTGGGATGCGGAGTTCCGCTGCTGGACGGGTTCCTGCGACTTCGCTCAGGACAAGCTCCGACCCGTCCCCACACAAGCAAAATCCACACAAGCCGGAGTGGCAGCGCATCAGTTGGGACGAGGCTCTTGAGGAAATCACTTCTCGCTTCAAGAAGATCACTGCTGAATTCGGCAGCGAGGCCATCTTGCCTTTCTCTTTTGGCGGAACATTGGGAATGTTGAATGGCGCCTCCATGGACCGCCGCTTCTTCCATCGGCTGGGTGCCTCTCAGTTAGCGCGCAACATCTGCTCCGCCGCCGGGGAAGCGGGATTGGAATCTGTGTATGGAATAAAACTTGGTACTGAGCCGGAACAGTTTTGCCATTCACGCTACATCATCGCGTGGGCATCGAACATCCACGGCAATAACGTGCATCTGTGGCCCTTCATCGCGGAGGCGCGTCGCCAGGGTGCGAAGTTGGTGGTGATCGATCCTTATCGCACGCGCACTGCCGCATGCGCGGATTGGTATCTGCCGATCAATCCTGGCACTGACGCCGCTTTGGCGCTGGCGATGATGCGCGTGATCATCAACGAAAATCTCTACGATGCGGATTACATCGAGCGCCACACGCTGGGATTTGAGCAGCTTCGCGGCAAGGTGCAGGAATACACGCCAGAACGCGTGGCGCGGTGGACGGGAATCTCGGCGTCTGACATTGTGAAGCTGGCCCGGGAGTACGCAACCACCCATCCGGCCGTCATCCGGCTCAACTACGGCGTGCAGCGCTCAGAAGGCGGCGGAATGGCGACGCGCGCCGTCGCGATGCTCCCCTGTATCACCGGTTCGTGGAAAGAGGTTGGCGGCGGCCTCCAACTCTCGACCAGCGGTTCGTTTAAGTTGAACAAAGAAGCTCTTAAGTGCGCCCACTTGATGCACAAGCCTCTCGGCCGCCAAGCCCGGGAAGTGAATATGGTGGAGTTGGGCAAAGCCTTGAACTCGCTGAACGATCCGCCCATCCAGGCGCTGTTCGTTTATGGCTCCAATCCTGCGGCAACGTGTCCCAATCACAATAAAGTCATTCGAGGGTTGCGGCGTCCCGATTTGTTTACCGTCGTCCACGAGCAGTTCCTTACCGACACGACCGACTACGCTGACATAGTTCTGCCTGCGACCACGTTTTTCGAGCACAAGGATCTTCAGACCGCTTACGGGCACTACTTTTTGCAGGTATCCGATCAGGCCATCAAGCCTTTGGGTGAATGTCGGTCGAATGTGGAGGTGTTTCGGGCTCTCGCCAAGGGAATGGCATTCGAGGACGAATGCTTCCGCGAATCCGTGGACCAGATGATCGATGCGGCGTTAGACACTGACCATCCATGGCTGCACGGGATCGACCGAGAACGCCTGGAGCGGGAAGGACAGGTTCGCCTGAACTTCGAAAAGGCGGAGCTTCGCTCCAGGGGACAGCCGGAGGCGGTTGTCCCCACGCAAGCAATAACGGATGCGCCGTTCCTGCCCTTCGCTCAGGGCAATTTCGCGACCTCCAGCGGCAAGGCTGAACTGTATAGCGAATCTCTCAAGGCTCAGGGTTTAGACCCGGTCGTGCACTTCGAACCTCCGAACGAGTCGCGACACAGCGAGCAAGCGAAGCTGTTTCCGCTGGAGTTGCTGGCGCGTAAAGCCGACAACTACCTCAATTCAACGTTTTCAAATTTGCCCATCATCCAGGAGATGGAAGAAGCAGGCCTGCTCGAAATGAATGCTGCCGATGCCCGAACCCGCGGAATCGCGGATGGCGACCGCGTGCGCGTGTTCAACCCGCGAGGCGATATACTCCTAAGAGCGAGGGTAGACGGTGCGGTGCAACCCGGCGTGGTGTGTGCGCAGCTCTCGTGGGCGAAGCTCAAGCCCGAGGGGCGGAATATAAACGTGCTTACATCGGAAAAACTTACGGACCTGGGCAACTCCGCCACCTTTTATTCCGTCTTGGTTGAAGTAGAGCTTTTCCAAACGGCATCCTGAGGGCGACTTGAAGCGCATGTGCTTGGACGGTGTCCACTGCTCTACCGTATAATTGCGGTTTTCCACACTCCCATAAGCTGAGGTAGTGGCGATTCATCGCACTCATCAGGATAGCCCTGCGGTAAGTCAGGGCAGGCACGGCCGCGCACGGCGACCCTCGGTTGTCCCTCCGGGGTTATCTCCTTCATTCATAAGGTGTTGCGAGGCTGGAAGACGTTCGCTCGTTAGCTTCCTGTTGACTTTTTTTTTATTCAGCTCGTGGGCGGTGGGACAGCAGGACGTGATCGTCGGGGTAGAGGTTCATGGCAACCGCCGCATTCCCGCCGAGACCATTAAAGCCCGAATTTTTACCCACCCCGGAGATGTTTACGATCAGGCTGCGCTTGAGCGTGACTACAACTCTCTGTGGAATACGGGGTATTTCGAAGACATCACCTTCACGCGATCGCCAACCCCTAAGGGATGGATCCTTAACATCACCGTGAAAGAACGGCCAACGATTCGGGAGATTAACTACGAGGGCCTGAGCTCGGTCTCGAAAAGCGACGTGCTGGACCGTTTCAAGGAAGCCAAAGTCGGTCTGTCGGTCGAGAGCCAATACGATCCAACCAAGGTGAAAAAGGCCGAGGTTACGATCAAGCAACTGCTGTCCGAGCACGGGAGGCAGTTCTCCACCATTCGTACCGAGATCCGCCCGATTCCACCAAATGCCGTCAGCCTCACGTTCGTGATCAAGGAGGGGCCGAAGGTCAAGGTCGGCAAAATTACGTTCGAAGGCAACAAGCACGTCCCTAGCCGGATTCTGCGTAGCGCGATGAAGAACCTGAAGCCTATCGGGATCCCCCATTCCATCTTCCTGGAAAACATCTTCGCGAAGACGTACGATGCCACCAAACTCGACGAAGACACCGAGCGAGTTCGCTCCGAGTACCAGAATCGCGGCTACTTCAAAGTGCTGGTGCAGGAGCCTAAGACCCAGATCCACGACACCGGACACCAGGGATTTCACATCCCGCTGCTCCAGAAAGGTCCGGGGAAGGCCGTCGACATCACCATGCCCATCGAGGAGGGTGACAAATATTTCTTGGGCGGAATCACTTTCAAGAACAACAAAGCGGTGACCAACACCGCTGCCTTGCGCCATCTGTTTCAGATAAAAGATGGCGATACCTTTGACCGCAGCAAGATCGCGAAAGGCTTGGAAAACCTGCAAAAAGCCTACGGCCAATTGGGATACATCAACTTCACTTCCATTCCAAACACCACGTTCGACGAGCAGAAAAAGCTCGTCTTTCTCGATATAGACGTAGACGAGGGTAAGCAATTTAGCGTGCGGCGCATCGAGTTCCAGGGCAACACGACAACCCGCGACAAGGTGATACGCCGTGAGATCGTTCTGGAAGAAGGCCAGGTTTACAACCAGCAACTATGGGAACTCAGCATCCAGCGCCTGAACCAACTGGGATTTTTCGACAATTTGAAAGCGGATGACCCCAACGTCACCGAGCGTCATCTGAACGAAAAGGATGGGACGGTAGATCTCACTCTCAAGGTCAAGGAGAAAGGCAAGAACAGTATCGGGTTGAGTGGCGGCGTTAGTGGTCTGTCGGGTTCATTCGTCGGGCTGAGCTACAGCACCAACAACTTTCTCGGGCTGGGCGAGACTCTCAGTGTGCAGGCAAACATCGGCAATCTCCAACGCAACGTTTCGTTCAGCTTTACCCAGCCTTACTTATTCGATCGCCCACTGCAACTCGGTTTCACTGTGTACTTCACGAAGTTCACATATGATCAGGCGCGGCAGGCAGCAATTCTCAGCGGTCAGCAGATCAACCTGCCACAGGCTTTACAGGAGAATCTCCAGAACTACACGCAGTCTAGCAGGGGCTTTGCGGTGAACCTGGCTTATCCGCTGCACCGCTCGTTCAAGCGGATAGGCATCAGTTACTCTTACGATGACTCTTCGATCGTAGCGCTGACCACGGCATCGCAAACCCTGTTCGATTCCCTCGCATTCAGCGGAATCAGCGGTCCCAACGCGCTGAACGGAATCATTACCAGCAAGATTGTTCCCAGCTTCACAATAAACTCGTTGGACAGGGCACTTTATCCCCACAAGGGGAACAGCCTCTACTTGGGGACTGAAATTGCCGGCTTGGGCGGGACTGTCAGGACAATTCGCCCGGTTGTGAAATTCACCCATTGGAGGCCGATGAATAAGGGGCGCAATGCACTTGGTTTCAACATTCAGGGATCTTTTCTCACCGGCTACGGCGGCGTCGTGCCTCCCCCATTCCAGCGCTTTTACGACGGTGGTGAAAATGATTTGCGGGGCTTTGATATCCGCTCCATCTCGCCCGTCTCGTTTCTGCCGAATACGACGTCGATCCAATTGCGCAACCCGGATGGCTCGATTGTTCCCAAGAATCCCGCCAATCCTCTGCAAGGGGCCTATACCATCCCAGTTCCACTGGACCAGATTGTTTTCCCCGGCGGCGACTTCAGCGCGATCACCAACGTGGAATATCGAATCACTATCGCGGGGCCAGTGGCTATCGCTCCATTCATGGACTTTGGGGTTGAGCCGATCCTGAGAGATTCGCAGCTGAAAATCAACAACGGACAGTTCGAGTTGATCAATAGCACGGTTTACGGCTGCCCTGCACTGGACGTTGGCTTCAACTGCGTAGGTGGAACAACCCAGAAATTCTCGCAGTACCTTAGTCCGGTGGCCGGCACAAACTGGACTCCCAGAATGTCCACGGGTCTCGAGTTGCAAGTGTTCCTGCCAGTGGTCAACGCGCCCTTCCGCATTTACTGGGCTTATAACCCTTTGCGCCTGGATACGACGGTGAACGCGCCGGTTCCGATCACCCGTGCCATGTTTCCGCCCGGCGCCGCCGGAGATTACACCTTTCAGCTGGCTCGGAATTCTTTTTCTCCCCCCTATCAATTGAGGGAGCCGCGCAAGACGTTTCGCTTTACCGTAGCGACCACGTTCTAAAGAAGACCTTGGGAGAAGACCTTGGGCGTCAGGCTTTCGAAGATGCAAAAGGTTAGGCTGGCCCGACAGTTTGACGCTGGGGTAGCAGTGTTCCTATAATGAAACCTACAGCACCCTGAAAATCGAATAGTACGGGGTGGTCATCACGCTCGCAGATTTGCGTGAGACGCTGAGTGTTAGGGTCTGCCTTCCCGTGTGAGCGCGCGGCCTGGTTGGCTTCGAGGCAAGACGCAGCATGATCCGTGACAAGGATCTGAAGCGAGATTCCCGATACAATCTCTAAGGAGTTCAAGCAATCCATGACAAGAAAGTTCCCGCGATTTCTTCTGGCCACCGTGTTTGTCATTTCGGTTACCGCCCTGGCTCAAACTGCCAGCGCGGGCCCCGCGTTGCCCGCAGCACCCAGTGCCGCAGGGTCGACACCCGATACCACTGTCGGTGGCACAGGAAGCAAGATAGGTACGATCAACATCGAACAGGCAATCTTCGCCAGTAATGAAGGCCAGCGCGACTTCGAGGCGCTCAGCAAGAAGCTTGAGCCGAAGCAGACCGAGCTGAAAAGCATGAACGACGAAGTCGAGAGCCTGAAAAAGCAGCTGAGCGCTCAAGGCGACAAGCTCAACGACGATTCCCGCGGCACGTTAGTCAAGCAGGTCGAGGATAAACAGAAGAAGCTTGAACGCTCGGTTCAGGATGCGCGGGACGACGCCCAGGCTCAACAAAACGAGATCGCGCAACGCATCCTGCAAAAGATGGCTCCAATCATCGTGAAATATGCGGGCGACAAGGGATTCGGCTTGATCATGGATACTTCCAATCCATGGCCTCAAGGACCCGTGCTCTGGGCTGGACCTTCCGTCGACATCACTAAAGCGATCGTCGATGCCTACAACGCACAGTCGGGTGTTCCCGCGCCTACCAGGCCCACAACAGCTAAGCCGGCGGCCACCGGTGCGACCAGACCCGCAGCGCCAGCCGGCGCAACCAAACCCGCAACGACCACTCCACCTCCTAAGTAGACTCGAGGGACACCTTAGCCCGGATAATTCCTGAATTTGAAGACAAAAGAAGCCTCCTGTGCTACAAACATGTTGACTAAACGCTGTTTGAGGCACTTCCGGAGGCTTCTTCGTGTCTGACGATAGCACAACACAGTGTTTGTTGTTCCCAGAAATTTTTCGCAAGCCTGTCGTTGCCCAATTTGATCAGCGAGAAGGCAGTTCCGATGGCGGCGCTTTGCTGCTGAAGGCCGCCGATGGTCACTACCGATTGGTGGAGGAGCTAACGGCATGTCTGCAGGACCAAAGACAAGCCGGCAAGGTCGATCATACCTTGCGAGACTTAGTCGCACAGCGCGTGTTCTCAATTGCCTGTGGCTACCCCGACGGCAACGACTCGGCCCGATTGGGCAGCGACCCCATTCATAAGCTGCTTCTCGGTCGCGATCCCATAGAAGGGCTCGACCTGGCCTCGCAACCGACGGTGTCGCGTTTCGAGAATGCGGTCGGAGTCAAGGAGTTGTATCGCATGGGCGAGACTTTGGCCCAGAGTGTCATCCGGCGGCACGGGAAGCGACTCCGGCGCCGGGTGTATCGGGTCACCATCGATCTGGATCCCACCGATGATCCCACCCATGGCGCACAGCAACTCTCCTTCTTTAACGGGCATTACGACAGCTGGTGCTATTTACCGGTGATGGGCTTTATCAGTTTCAATGAGGAAGCGGAACAGTATTTGTGCGCGGCGGTGTTGCGTCCTGGCAACGCCCCCGCCGCGGTGGGCGCCGTAGGATTGCTGCGGCGGCTGATCCGGATGATTCGAGGTCATTTTCCTGGAGTGACCATTCGGGTTCGTCTGGATGGTGGTTTTGCCAGTCCCGCGGTGCTGGAGTTTTTGGATGCGCAGAGCAAACTGGAATATGTGGTGGCCATGGCCAAAAACGCAGTCCTGAAGCGGATCGCGGCTCCGGGAATTGGTCGCGCTCGTAAGCTGTCAGAAAGCAGCGGAAAAACGGAACATATCTACGGAGAAGTTGACTACGCGGCTGGCAAATGGCCTCATCGACGCCGGGTGGTGATCAAAGCGGAAGTCGTCCGGGCGCCGGAAAAAGATCCCAAAGACAATCCCCGTTTCGTGATTACCAACATGAAACAGAGTCCGCAATGGATTTACGAACGGGTGTACTGCCAACGTGGCGACGTTGAAAATCGGATAAAGGAGTTGCACGACTTGGAAATTGATCGCACCAGTTGCACCAGCTTTTGGGCCAACCAGTTTCGCGTTCTGCTCACAGCTGCGGCTTACGTCTTGATGCAGGAATTACGTTTGCGAGCGGCCGGCACCGCCTGTGCCCGGGCCCAGGTCCTCACCTTGCGCGAGCGCTTGCTCAAGCTCGGGGCTCGGGTAATGGTCTCGGTACGGCGCTGCGTCATTCACCTGCCCACGTCGTTCCCGTTTCTACCTGCCTTCCGTCTTATCGCCTGCCGTTTGGGCGCGCAGAGCGGATAAATCTCCCACTTTTTACTATCCGAAATCAGACTGGTTGCACTCTTGGCGAAGGTGTGTCACCACTTGTCAAAATTGACGTTTGAACCCGACTAATTCTTTTGGAAATCAGTAACGCGATCGAAGGAAATTCCGCCGTTGTCGCAATTACATATCACTCATGCGAACAATCACACTCCACTCCACTCTTCATGAATTATGCGCGTTAGACACGACGAAAGTTCCTGGAAGGCCGCACAAAATGCGGCCTTTATTCTTGCAGAACCACGGTTGCGAGAGCGCCTGCCGGTGTCCTTAGAGAAAGCACTAACTCAGGAGGACACCATGTTTGCTGATTCCCTACTTGATTCTCGTTGGGCTGACCGCTCTCGCCGTGGTTGGACAACTCTGGCTTCGTTTACGGGGCAAGCTTTTGCCGCAGGGGTTCTGTTCTTGCTGCCGCTGTTTTACACCCAGGTTCTACCGCAATTCCAATTGGTATCCCGGCTCGTGGCACCGTCTCCGCCACCCGCGCCGCCTGCTCCGGAGACCGCGCGAAATGCTCGCCTGAATACGAGCAACCTGTCAACGGACGGCAGGGTGATTGCGCCACTTTCCGTGCCGAGGGAAATAGCACCCATTGACGAATCGAGTGTTCCACCAGCGGTTGATGTTAGCGGGTTGGGCGGGATCGGCAGCACCGGCACTTCGCCGGGTCGCAACCGCGTTCTTGACTCGATCGGGACCGGGCTTAATACCGTCGTGCCGCCGCCCCCAACAGCTTCCGCCCGTCCGCCTCGCGTTTCCCGCGTGATGGAGGGAAATCTCATCTATCGCGTGCAACCGCAGTATCCGCCCCTGGCGCGGCAGGCGCGGATTCAAGGGATCGTAGTGCTGCGAGCAATGATCTCCCGGGAGGGCAAGATTGAAAATCTGCAAGTAATCACTGGTCATCCGTTGCTAGTGAAATCCGCCATGGATGCCGTTTTGCAGTGGCGCTACCGCCCGTATTACTTGAACAACGAGCCGGTAGAAGTGGAGACCCAGGTAACAGTGAACTTCACGCTCTCGAGCGGATAGTGGAAACGGCCTGGAAATGTCGGTCATCCTGCACCGGGAGTAGTACGGCAGTAACCTGAGAGCAGCCGAGATGGCCGCTATAATCTAAAGCCAGTGGCTACCATCGAAATTGCCAAGCGAACCGCGACTCGACCGACTTGGGCTGAGGTCTCGCTGGGAACGTTGCAGCGAAACTTTCGCGCAGTGCAGCAACACATAAGCGCCGGGGTGACGGTTTGTGCCATCGTGAAAGCCGATGCCTACGGGCACGGCGCGGTCGAGTGCGCGCAGGCGCTCGAGCAGGAGGGCGCGCGCTGGTTCGGCGTGACCTCGCTGGATGAAGCAATTCCGCTTCGCGAAGCCGGTATTCGTGGACGCATCCTGCTGATGACTGGTTTCTGGCGCGGCGAAGAGGAAGAAATTGTTCGCCTGGGATTGACTCCAACGGTCTGGGAGACCGGGCAAATAGAATTGTTCGAAAAGGCCGCGACAGCGCTCGGCGTTGCGAAGCATCCCATCCATTTGAAAGTGGATACCGGGATGGGACGGCTGGGAATCGCGCCGGAAGATTTGCCACGGATTTGTGCGGTGTTGGAGTCGTCGCCACACCTTCTGCTCGAGGGATTGTCGACTCACCTGGCGTCGTCTGAAGTGCTGGACGAGCCGTCGGTTGCGGCGCAATTGAAGTCGTTCGATGAAGTGCGTGACTTTCTCCGCAACGAAGGATTCAATCCGCCGCTGATTCATGCGGCCAATACCGGGGCCGTGATCTCGCGTCCGGAATCCTGGAACACGATGGTGCGGCCGGGGATAGCGCTGTATGGTTATTATTTGCCTTTTGAGCGTGCCGGCCGAGAGGTCAGTGGCAGCGGGCTGCGCCTCGCGGTGAAACCTGCTTTGACCTGGAAAACCCGCATTCTCTCCCTTCGCGATATGCGCGCCAACCAGGCCCTGGGTTACGGCGGAATCTACGTCACGAAAGCTCCCGCCCGCATTGCCGTGCTTCCGGTGGGATACGCAGATGGCTTAAACCGCAAGATTTCTTCTCAGGGCCGAGTCATTGTGGGTGAGAACTACGCCCCGATTGTGGGACGAATTTCCATGGATCTGACCTTGGCCGATGTCACCGGACTGCCGGGAGTTTCTGTAGGAGACGAAGTCGTACTGCTCGGCGCCGTGGACGGTTTAAGTGTTGACGCCCGGGAACACGCTGCGCTTTCGGAGACGGTACCTTACGAAATTCTTTGCGGAATTTCCAAGCGCGTACCCCGAAGACACGTCAACTGACCCATACAAGATTACGTTCCCGCTCGAAGCTTCGCCAGTTCACTGTACGAGTCGCGAATTCCGTCTACGACTTTGTCGTACTCCTCGTACTCGGCCGGCGTCAGTCCCACCAATGCTTCGCGCTTCGCCAGTTCGATCTGCTCTTGAAAGAGACCGGACAACTCAGCACTGATTTGCTGAGCCCTATCACAGCACGAAGAAGCTGAACCTTGGCGGGTCATTTAAAAAATCGGGAGATGCATCCTGGCCAGCCATTCACGATAGAGACGTCGCGTGCTACTTCTCAGCCGGCCAGATTAATGCTCACCTTTCTAGAGGGAGCAGTTGTCAGGATGCTGTCAAAAGATTGCTACTTTTTCTGGGCTTTCCAGAATTGGGACACTTTCGGATTTCCATTCGAAATCACCTGATCGCAACCTGGAGTGTCGTACCCGCTGAAGACTCAATATTGCGCTCCAAATGCTGATTGCCGCAGTTCGCTGCCATGGTCCTGACCAGCCCTTCCTCCTTTGTTATGCTGGAATATCCATGCCCTCACGCTACGCACAGTGGATGTATGACTGGGAGACCCGGCTCACGTCTGTTGACAACAACCGGGTCGTGCGTCCATTGGAATGGGGCGTGGAGTGGGCACGGGATTGGCCTTGCCGCAATGGCTATACTCCTGGGCATATTCCGGAAGACGGCGAAAGCTATCTGCGCGAATACAACCGGCGAATCATCGCGTCAAGTGATGAATTCTTTTCCTATATCAAACCAGCGGACTTCCGCCTGGAGCGGCGAGCGGTCAAAGTTTTCAGCACACGCGCTGTGCCAGATCTGGCGCTTGAAGAAAGAGTCCGGGGCACCTATGCTGATTTCCTGCGGTTCACTTCGCCTGTGCGCACGCCGTTTCCAGAAAACAACCTGGTCAACGCTCGCTGGTTTCCAGCCCGAGGCAAGCGAGCGATTGTGCTCTTGCCGCATTGGAATTCTGATGCCCTCGCTTATAACAGCTTGTGCCGTGTGCTGAATCTGCTCGGGATTTCAGTTTTGCGGTTGACCATGCCGTACCACGACATCCGAACCCCTCCCCTGATCCGGCGCGCTGATTATGCTGTTTCTGCCAACATCGGACGAACGCTCGACGCCTGTCGCCAGGCTGTGATCGATGTCCGATGCTGTCTGGATTGGCTCGAGTCCCAAGGCTATCGCCGTCTGGGCATCCTGGGCACCAGCCTCGGTTCGTGTTATGCGTTTCTAGCCGCCGCCCACGACCCGCGCATTCAAGTGGCGGCTTTCAATCACGCTGCGACTTACGTTGCCGATGTCGTCTGGCACGGACAATCCACTCGGCATATCCGGGAGGGGTTGGAATCACAGATCGATCTAGAACGTTTGCGGGCTCTTTGGAGCGCCGTGAGCCCGATGTCATACTTCCAGCAATTCGCGCGCTGGCGCAAGAAGTCGCTCATTATTTACGCCAAGTACGATCTGACATTCCTGCCAGAGTTCTCGCGCAGCGCCGTGCATGAGTTTGCCCGACATGATCTGGATCACAAGGTGGTAGTGCTGCCCTGCGGACACTACACAACCGGAGAGACGCCCTACAAATACATCGATGGCTGGAATTTGGCGTCGTTTATGCGGACCGCGTTCGAAGGGTAGCAGTCGGCACTTGGCAATCAGCATTTAGCCCATGAGGTTCGGAGCAAGCCCGACGAATCGAGAAAATGGGAAGGGATACGAGACTTCGGAGGCTAAGTGCCAAATGCCAAATGCTTGTCTGGAATATCGCAAAGGCGAGTTCACCGTCAGCACCGATCATGAGCTGATTGACCCGGATGTCGTCCATGGTTTCTTGACCGAGTGCTACTGGGCCAAGGGCATTCCGCGCGACGTTGTCGTGCGTTCGATGGAGAACTCGTTGTGCTTCGGTGTCTATGCAGAGCGCAAGCAAATCGGATTTGCACGCGTCATCTCCGACTATGCGACGTACGCTTACATCGGAGACGTATTCGTGCTCGAATCGTTTCGTGGTTGCGGCCTGGGGAAATGGCTGATGGACTGTGTCATGCAGCACCCGCGTCTGCAGGGATTGCGCCGCTGGAGCTTGGTCACCCGGGACGCTCACGGACTATACTCGAAACTTGGGTTCGAGCCTCTGAAGAAGCCTCAGAACTATATGGAGCTTCACCGCCCCGATGTTTATGAGCACAGCGCCGATGGAAGGCTAGATTTTCCCGGAGATTGAAATGAAAGACAACAACATGTCGCGTCCGCTGTACGAAGCGGATCCCGAAGTGGCCGCTGCTATCGATAATGAGGTCCGCCGCCAGCACGAGGGACTGGAACTGATCGCCTCGGAAAACTTTGTCAGCGAAGCCGTGCTTGAAGCGATGGGCTCGGTGTTCACGAATAAGTACGCCGAGGGCTATCCGGGCAAGCGCTACTACGGCGGCTGCGAGTTTGCCGACATCGTCGAGAACCTGGCTCGTGAGCGCGCGAAACAACTTTTCGGAGCGGAACACGCCAACGTCCAGCCCCACGCCGGATCGCAAGCCAATATGGAGGCTTACTCCGGAGTACTGCAACCCGGCGATACCATTCTAGGTTTGAACCTGGCGCACGGCGGCCACCTCACCCACGGACACCATCTCAACTTCTCCGGAAAGACCTATCGCATCGTTCCTTACGGCGTAACGAAGGAAACTGAGACCATCGATTACGACGACTTGGAAAAGCTTGCCGAGAAAGAGCGTCCCAAGATGATTATCGGCGGGGGCAGCGCTTATCCTCGCATCATTGATTTTGCGCGCATGCGCCAAATCGCTGACAAAATCGGCGCGCTCTATCTGGTGGACATGGCGCACTTTGCCGGCCTGGTCGCTGGCGGCGTGCATCCCTCCCCAGTTCCTCATGCGCACATTGTTACTTCCACTACGCACAAAACGCTGCGGGGACCGCGCGCGGGAATGATCTTGTGCAAACAGGACTTCGCCTCTGCGGTTGATAAAGTAGTCTTCCCGGGCATGCAGGGTGGGCCACTCGTACACATTATCGCCGCCAAGGCGGTGTGCTTCCGCGAGGCCATGCAGCCAGACTTCCGCGATTACGCGCGGCAGGTCGTGGCCAACGCGAAGATATTAGCTGACACGCTGGCGGCGGAAGGCTTCCGCATTATTTCTGGTGGTACGGACACACACCTCATGCTGGTGGATGTGTTTTCCAAAGGCATGCTCGGCAGCGAGGCCGAAAAGGCGCTGGATCAGGCTGGCATTACTGTAAACAAGAACGCCATTCCTTTCGACGTGAATCCGCCGATGAAGCCAAGTGGCATCCGCATTGGCACGCCTGCCCTGACTACGCGAGGCATGAAGGAAGCCGAAATGCGACAGATTGGCCGGTGGATTTCCGAGGCACTGCATCAACGAACAGATGCGGCTACGCTAGGGAAAATCCGCAAGCAAGTACTGGAACTGGCCGACACATTCCCCCTATATCCGGAGCGTAGAACCAGGGCGCAGGCAGAAGCCAGGGCTTGAGCATTCCGCTAAAACCCGAATTCCTTCGTGTGCCTTCACGTGCTTTGTGTTTAAATCTGTTCCGTGAGAGTCGCCATTGATATTCGGCGGATGACCGAGTTCGGCGTTGGCACCTACACGCGGAACGTCGTGCGGGCTTTGGGCCGACTGGATCACTCGAACGAATATTTTCTTATCGGTTCACCGCAGAAGGTGTCGGAGATCGGTCCGCTCCCGCCAACCTTTCAGATGGTCCCATTGCTGGATGACGGGACTACGGCCAAAGGCTATCTCGAATGCCGCGCCATTCTCAAACGCTTGAATTGTGATCTGGTGCACATCCCGCATCTGTTCTGGATGCCCCGTACTTTGCCTTGTCCATTTGTGATGACCGTCCACGATGTTCTTGAGCACATGTATCGTGCGCATGGCCGCTCCGGCCTGAGACGCTCGCTGCATTTTCACCTTACTCGCCGAGTGCTCAAAGGGGCGGCAAGAATTCTGGCGGTCTCCAGATACACCAAAAGCGACATCGAGAAATTGTTTGGCATCGCTGGGTCTCGCATCGAAGTTGTGTATAACGCCATTGACGAGCGCTTCCTCCGCGGCCACGCCTCGGACACGGAACGGCAAGTCCTCGCCGAACGCTATCTCGTGACTTATCCTTTCCTCCTTTATGCGGGCCGCATCAGTCCGCACAAGAATGTGGTCCGGATTATCGAGGCCTTTTCTGCTCTGAAGGCTGAACTGGAGAAGGAGGGGAAGTTCCCGGACCTGAAGCTGATCATCATCGGCGACGAACTTTCGAAGCATCCTGACTTGCGGCGCACCGTCATTCGCGGCGGCGTGCAGAACGACGTCCGCTTCATGGGATTCGTTCCCATCGAAATGTTGCGGGTTTTCTACGATGCGGCCAAGATCTTCGTCTTCCCCTCTCTCTACGAAGGTTTCGGACTTCCCCCCCTCGAGGCCATGGCACACGGCACGCCGGTGGTTACATCCAACACTTCGTCCCTGCCCGAGGTGGTGGGCAATGCAGCCGTGCTGGTGAATCCGGAAAATGTCTTCGAGATCATGCGTGCACTGCACCGCGTACTGCTGGATCAGTCGGTTCGCGAAAAGTTTAAGCAGCGCGGGTACGAGCAGGTCAAAAAATTCTCCTGGGAAACGTCCGCTCGGCAGATTATCGAGGTTTACGAATCAGTGGCAGGAAAACGGGACAAAGTCCGTCACTATGCAAAAGCGATGTGAAGCGTGGGCGTCCGCGCCTGTGGTGAGCAACCGTGCACGACGAGGCTCACATTGAGAGCGACGAACCCGCGACCTCAGGCGGCCTTACTCGCTCTTGAGCAATGGCGTTCCGGGCGAGATCAGCCCTTGACGATGCAATTTCGCGCGGAAGCGGGCACGATCGGTTTCTGATGAAGCTGCGGCCAGACTCTTGCGCAGCTTGAGGATTTTCTCTTTGCGAGTGCGGCGACGGCGGATTTCGGGACGACGGCTGGGTGCGGACATGGATTGCTCCTGATCTATGATTCGAAGATTGTGATGGCCGGACTGTTACCCCAACGCGCGGGGTCGCGTTGCGACCACTTATCATTGAACCGGAGACAGCGGGAACTGTCAATGCAGACGACTGCGGCTCTCAGTTGTGATGTATCGTGGCTTGTATCGCCGACTGTAGATTAAGTGCGATTTATACGAGTCTTGCGCATCCAATGCAGGGAGGGACAAAGCTCACTATGAAGATTGCAAATGACGTCACTGAGCTTATCGGGAACACGCCGCTGGTGCGACTTAACAAAGTGACAGAAGGCTGCGCAGCCGACGTGGTGGCGAAACTGGAAAGCTCGAATCCTTGCGCCAGCGTCAAGGATCGCATTGGCGTCAGCATGATTACCGAGGCCGAACAGGCGGGGAAAATTCAGCCTGGCAAAACAGTGCTGATCGAGCCCACCAGTGGGAATACCGGCATCGGCCTGGCATTTGTGGCGGCCGTACGCGGGTACAAACTGATCCTGACCATGCCTGAAACCATGAGCCTGGAACGGCGCGTTCTGCTGCTCGCCTTTGGTGCCGAAATCGTTCTCACGCCGGGTCCGAACGGGATGAAGGGCGCAATCGCTAAAGCTTTGGAGATTCTCGCCAAAACCCCAAACGGTTTCATGCCGCAGCAATTCGACAACCCTGCCAATCCCAAGGTCCACCTGGAAACCACTGGACCTGAGATTTGGAACGACACGGATGGGCGCGTGGATATCCTGATTTCCGGCGTTGGCACCGGCGGAACCATCACCGGCGTTTGCCAATATATCAAGCCAAAGAAGCCTTCTTTCAGAGCCGTCGCAGTGGAACCGGCCGACAGCCCGGTGCTCTCGGGCGGCAAGCCTTCGCCCCATAAAATCCAAGGCATCGGAGCCGGATTCGTGCCCAGCATTTTGCGCCGGGACTATATTGATGAAATCGTTACGGTGACCAACGACGACGCGATTAACATGGCGCGCCGCCTCGCCAAGGAAGAGGGTCTGCTGGTGGGTATTTCGTCCGGCGCAGCCGTGGTCGCCGCTCTCAAAGTCGCAAGCCGGAAAGAGAACGCGGGCAAGCTGGTCGTGGTTGTGCTGCCGGATTTCGGCGAACGCTACCTGACGAGTATTCTGTTTGACGCGCTCCGGAACCAGGCGCTGCAGATTCCCACATCACCGCTTGCGGCTTGATGCATGTCCCATTTCGTCGCCTCAATTCGTGAGGACGTCGCCACGGTGCGAGAGCGCGACCCTGCAGCCAAATCGCGCCTGGAAGTCTTCTTGTGCTACTCCGGGTTGCATGCACTGTGGTTCTACCGCATCAATCACTGGCTGTGGAACCGTGGCTTCTGGCTGCTTGCGCGATGGCTCTCGCAAGTGGCGCGCTTTCTCACTGGAATCGAAATTCATCCCGGTGCGACGATCGGACGCCGGCTATTCATTGATCATGGGCTTGGCGTGGTCATCGGCGAGACCGCGATCGTCGGGGACGACGTGACCTTGTATCAGGGCGTAACTCTGGGCGGTACAGGCAAAGAGCACGGCAAGCGGCACCCCACCATCGAAGACGACGTGGTGATCGGCGGCGGAGCGAAGGTCCTCGGTAATATCACCGTGGGACGGAACTGCCGCATCGGCGCCGGATCGGTTGTCCTGCGAAATGTTCCGGAGAACTCCACAGTCGTTGGCGTTCCGGGCCATATTATTTTTCGCAACGGCGAGCGAGTCGTGATTACCGATCCCAAGCAAATCAACGACCCGCTCTCCGAGGCTCTGGCGGCAGTGGCGACCGAAGTAAACAAGTTGCGCGACCGAGTGCAAAAACTCGAAGGCTCAGAGGTCGCCCATGAGCCGCTATCGTCATCCATCCAACGGATTATGGAGGACATCGATTATCAGATTTAGGTTTATGGACGCTGACATCCGGGCAGAGCTAATCCACGGGAAACGAAATCCACCGAAAGCCGGGAACTCTCTTGAATCGCTTCACTCGTCGCAGTCTGTTGAAATCCGCCGCTGCATTCGCCTCCTCCGCCATCTTTCCTTCTGGACTCGCGAGCGCTGCTGGCTACGCTTCGGGCATGTCCTCCACGCAATCCACTTCCCCCAAATCTCCGAAGCCCGTGCAAAACCCCGCCTGGTACGGTTTTAATCTGCTCGAGTACTTCTCCACTGATCCCGACTGGATGAAGTATTTTCCCTACAAGAACGATGGGATGTTCGTCGAAGACGACTTCCGCTGGATTCGAGACTGGGGCTTCAACTGGGTGCGGTTGCCGATGGATTATCGTTTTTGGACCGCTGCTGATCTGTTCAGCATCAACGAAAAGCAGGTCGAACCGATAGACCGAGCCATTCGGCTGGGAGAAAAATACGGTATCCACGTAAACGTTTGCCTCCACCGTGCCCCGGGCTTATGCATTCTCGACACGATGGATGTAAAACTCACGGGCATTAGCGTCACAAAAGAAAAGACCGACGTCTTCACCGATCCTCACACCTTCGATGCCTTCCTTCATCAGTGGACTTTCTTCGCCGACCGCTATAAAAGCATTCCGAGCCAACAGCTCAGCTTCAATCTGGTCAACGAGCCAATTCCACTGCCGACTGCGGCCGAGTTGGCAGAGCTCCAGCAGCATGGTGCCGCTACGACCAAAGATCTGTTTAGCCCCGAGCGCCTGCAACGTCATGCCACGGACTACACACGTTTGGCCAAGGCTGCTGCGGACGCGATTCGCACGCACGACCCGCAGCGCCTGGTCGTAACCGATGGCTATCCAGGAGGAGGCTCGCCGATTCCGGATCTATTCAGCACTGGCATGCTGCAAAGTTGCCACACCTACAATCCGATCCAAGTTACGCACCATAACTGCGAGTGGGCGCGCGGCATCCTTACCGGCTCAGAGCCTGTGCCCACGTGGCCGCTCAAGGACGACAAGGGAAAAGTCAATTGCGACCGCCAAACCCTCGAAGCGACGTTTCATCCGTGGACCAATCTTTCAGCCGAGGGGGTTTCGATCCACTTCGGCGAGATGGGATGTTACAAGCACACTCCGCCCGATGTCGCGCTGGCATGGTTTGCCGACACACTCGACATTTTGGGTGAATTGAACTCCGGATGGGCGTTGTGGAATTTCCGCGGACCTTTTGGCGTTCTCGACACCGAACGTCCAGGGACTAAATTCGAAAACTGGCAAGGACACCGGCTCGATCGATCGCTACTCACGCTTTTGCAAAAGAAGATGAAAGGATAATTAATTTCCCGCGACGGCGTGCCGTCAAGGCGTACGCATTCGCGAGGAGTTTTGGTGATGAAGACACTCATAAGCTATTTTCTTCCTCTGCTGCTCTGCGCTGCCGCCTTCGCACAGGACGCAGCGAATGCAGGATTCCGCTCCATACATGTGGATGCCAGCAAGGTAACTGGCGAGATCCGCTCGTTCCAGGGAGTGAACGGTCCCCCCAGTCCGCTCATGGCCGGGCTTCCAAACCTCGTCCAGCAATACAAAGACCTGCGCATCAACCAGGTTCGCACCCACGATTTTATGGGTCCCACCGAGATAGACTCAAAATTCGACCTGGCTAACGGACTCTTGACTTGGCTTATTCCTGATTCTGCCCAACGTGCTGGCGTGGTGAAAGCGGGCAACGCCAGCATTATTTTTCCTGACTGGAGTGCCGATCCAGAAAAACCCGAAAGCTACAATTTTGTGCCGACTGACAGCGTGCTTGCCGCCATTCACGCCAGCGGAGCGGAAGTCTACTATCGTGTCGGTCGCAGCTGGGGCGCCAATATCGAACCACCGCCGGATCTCGACAAGTATGCTGCCGTGGTGAAGCACATTGCCATGCACTACAACCAGGGATGGGCGAACGGCTTCCACCATGGCATTCGCTATTGGGAGTTCTGGAACGAGCCGGAGGCTCTCTTCTGGTCCGGTACGCCTGGGCAGTTTTACTCCTTGTACGAGAAAACGGTTCGCGCCTTGAAGTCAGTTGATCCCACAGTCAAGGTGGGAGGCGATGCGAAAGCTCTTCCATCCGATGACGGACCGTACCGCGAAGGGTTTATCGACTATTGTGCCGCCCACCACCTGCCGCTCGATTTTTACTCTTGGCACACCTATGCCGATCGCTCCGCCGATCCTTACGACGCCGTTCGTCTCGGTAAGCAAATTCGTGAACTCCTCAACACCCACGGGTTCCCCAACGCCGAGAGCATTCTCTCAGAGTGGAATCTCACCCCGGACTTTACCGACCGCGAGAAGGCCAGGCTGCAAGGCGTGGTCAACGCTGCCTACATCGGCGCGGTGCTCAGCTATTTTCAGGACGCCCCCATTGATCACGCGCACTTCTATCGCGGCGACGCAGCATGGATGGGACTCTTCGATCTCCAGGGCAAGTATTTCAAGACCGCATACACGTTCCAAGCCACGGGGAAAATGCTGGACACGCCGCAGCGCTTTGCAGTTGAGGGCACGGACAGCTTCGGTTTCGCGGCCCTGGCAGGCCGTTCGGCAGATGGCAAAACCGTTCAGATACTGATCAGCAATTATGCGATTCCGGCGGGCTTCAAGCCAAACATCATGCAAATACCGCCGGAAGCGCTGAAAGCATTGCCCGCTTTGCCGGACTTTTCCAAACTCAAGTTCCTGCCGCCTCGTACGGACATCGTTTACCGGGAGAACGCTGGCTACAATCTCACCATCACTAATTTGCCGTGGGGTGCAAAAACATTCAGGGTAAAGCGTTACCGAATTAGCGACACGCAGAATCTCGACTTGGTCGAAGAAAAGTCCGGCGCGGGAGGAACTCTGAATCTGTCCAGTCGTCTCGGCCCCCCTGCCGTAGAACTCATCGTGCTTGAGCGACAGTGACAAGGCGCGCCTGCATACCCGAATTGTGTCAGGTTGATGGCGCCTCTATTTTTGTTGCTTGGAGAATGTGCGGATGTAGGCCACCAGCGAATCGATCTGCGCCTCTGACAAACTGCTCTTGAACGGAGGCATATTGTTTTTCCCGTCGCTCATGATCTGGCGGAGTTGTGCGTCGGGCTTATTCTGCACGGCCGCAGAACCCAAATCAGGTGCGTTCAGGCTCTTCCCAACCGGTGTACCGGCACCGTTTTTACCATGGCACGACGCGCAAGATTGGTTGAACAGACTTTGGGTAGCCTGGTCAGGCGGCGCCGCTAGAGCCGTTACAGGCTGAAACACAAGCAAGAGTCCCGCCACCGCAATCGTCAGGGCCGAACAAATCGTGCGGCTCGCAAACTTCGTTGGGATTCTTGTCATCGGACCAACCCCTTTATTTTTCTTGGCAATTGTCATGCCATCCCGCGCCGCGAAGGTCCGCGGGCGAAAAACAGTTGATAGTGAATGCTCGGCGCACCGAATCACCGACGGGATTTTGACACGATGTCACCCTGTCGACGGAAGCGCGCGCCGCAAACCTGACGCACAGCATATATTAGAGCGAAAACGAGCGCTAGCACCACTAGCATGCTGGCAAATGCACGGTTTGGAGACAGTCTTGCTGTTTGATTGTCGCAGTGGGGATTGTTCCGGGAGTCATTCTGTTAGCGCACCCCGAGCAGAAAACCGCGCGAAAAGCCAACGATTTCCAGAAACGGATGGACTACGAAATGCATCCATAACAGACATCCGAGGTTTCCATGATTCAGCTGAGAGTGAACGACATAGACCGGTCGTTCGACGGTAATCCGGACATGCCGCTCTTGTGGTACGTACGCGACATTCTGGGACTGACGGGAACAAAGTTCGGATGCGGCATTGGACTGTGCGGTTCTTGTACCGTGCACAAAAACGGCCAAGCTATTCGAGCTTGTATCACGCCGATGAGTGCCGCGGCGGGAGGTCAGATCACGACGATTGAGGGCATTGGGGCGCATGGGCTTCATTCTGTCCAAAAGGCGTGGATGCAGATCAATGTCCCTCAGTGTGGTTATTGCCAACCCGGCCAGATGATGCAAGCCATCGCTTTATTGGCGGCTACACCCAAGCCGACCGATGAGCAGATCGACGACGGCATGGCTGCGAACATTTGCCGCTGCGGAACCTACCAGCGGATCCGTGCTGCAATCAAAGCTGCGGCCGAGGAGCGCGCATGAACCCGATCACGAATGCCAGCCGCCGCGGCTTTCTGAAAGGACTGGCTGGAACGGGAGCTTTTGTATTAGGAGTGCGGTACTTGCCGGGGATGGCGGTGCCGGAGGACTTGCCGGCATACCGTACGGAGGCGGATCTTGCCACACTGCATCCCAGCGTTTTTCTGGGCCTCAACACCGACGGAACTGTGTTCATGGTCGCGCACCGTTCGGAAATGGGGACGGTGATTCGAAGTACGCTTCCGTTGGTGGTTGCCGACGAGCTCGATGCGGACTGGAAGCGGGTGAAGATTGATCAAGCTATCGGCGATCCTCGCTATGGCGATCAGAACACCGACGGCTCGCATTCAATTCGCAGCTTTTACGACGTGATGCGGCAGGCTGGGGCGACCGCGCGTCTCATGCTGATTCAGGCTGCCGCCCAACAATGGAGCGTGGCTCCATCGCAATGCAACACCGACCTCCACGCGGTTGTGCATCCTGCGACCGGTCGCCGTCTAGGTTACGGCGAACTTGCCACGGCGGCATCGAAATTGCCAGTACCCAAGAAAGAAGACGTCCAACTAAAACCAAAGACCGCCTGGCGGTACATTGGAAAGGGAATGGATAGCTATGATCTCGCGGACATCTGTACCGGCAGGGCAGTCTATGGAATGGATGCGCATGTGGAGGGCATGGTCTTTGCGTCCATTGAGCATCCTCCAGTTTTTGGCGGGAAGGTAAAGTCTTACGACGCGCAGGCGCCACTGCAGGTAGCCGGAGTGCACCAGACTATCCCTATTGATCCGTTCCAGCCGCCTTGCGCTTTCCAGCCACTAGGCGGTGTAGCCGTAATCGCTGACAATACGTGGGCTGCATTCCAGGGCCGCAAGAAATTGAATGTCAGCTGGGACAACGGACCCAACGAAAGCTACAACTCCGACGAATATGAGAAGGAATTATGGAAAGCGGCGCGTCAGCCGAGCAAGGTCATTCGCACTCACGGCGATGTAGATCTTGCCTTTGCCCAGGGTGGCCAGATTTACGAAGCCAACTATTACGTTCCGCTTCTGGCGCACGCCAGCATGGAGCCGATGGTAGCGCTGGCGGAATTCAAAGACGGCAAAGTCACAGCATGGGCCCCAAGCCAGAATCCACAGGCAGCCCAAGACATCATTTCGAAGGAGCTTGGCATCCCCAAAGAAAATGTGATTTGCCACGTGACTCTCTTGGGCGGCGGCTTCGGGAGAAAATCCAAACCTGACTATGTTGCCGAAGCAGCCGTGCTCTCGAAAAAAGTTGGACGCCCGGTAAAGGTAGTCTGGACCCGTGAAGATGACATCAAGTTCGACTATTACAACGCTGTAGCCGCAATGTACATCAAAGCATCCCTGGACGCGAAGGGGAAGCCTACCGCCTGGTTGCAGAGGTCGGTCTTTCCGCCCATCACTTCCATCTTCGACGTGAACGCTGTCTATGGAGATCCCGGGCACTTGCAGCAGGGTTGGACCGACGTGCCATACGATATTCCTAATCTTCGCGTAGAGAATGGAGCCGCCAAGGCACACGTCCGAATCGGATGGCTGCGATCAGTAGCAAATATCTATCACGGTTTTGCCGTCCAGACCTTCACCGACGAACTGGCGCATCGAGCCGGCCGCGATCCGGTGGAGTACTTACTTGAATTGATCGGGCCGGATCGCAGGCTCGATTTCAAAGGTGTCAACTACCCGAACTACGGAGCTTCTCTTGACACTTATCCTTGGGAAACCCGGCGCTTACGCCAGGTTACTGAGATGGTAGCAGAAAAATCCGGGTGGAAGAAACGCAAGCTGAGCAGGGGGGCGGGAATCGGCATCGCCGCGCACCGCAGTTTCTTGACCTACGTCGCCACCGTGGTGGAAGTGGAAGTGTCTGACGATGGCACGATCAAGATTCCGAGGGTTGACACCGTCGTGGATGCAGGGCTCGTAGTGAACCCCGAAATTACCCGCGCCCAGTTTGAAGGCGCTGCGGTATTCGGAACCAGTGTTGCTCGCAGCGGCGAGATCACTGCCAAGAACGGAATCATTGAGCAATCCAACTTTGCCGACTACGCCGTCGCGCGGATCAACGAAGCGCCGTATCAAACCAACGTGTACATCGTTGATAGCGACGCTCCACCGGCAGGTGTCGGAGAGCCCGGCGTCCCGCCGTTCATCCCGGCATTGTGCAATGCAGTCTTCGCAGCAACCGGGAAACGGATTCGCGAATTGCCGCTCAGTAGAACAAATTTAGGCAAGAGCTCTTAGAGGCGGAACACACCTGTCCCAGAGAAGGGCTGGAACTATGTCAACAAGGCGAAAATTTCTGGAATTAGCAGCGGCTGCCGTTATCAATGCGCGCCTTGGCCAACAAACACTCGGCGCCCAGACGAAGAATACTATTCCGTACCGCCCCCTCGGACGAACCGGTGAAAAAGTTTCCCTGGTGGGCATTGGCGGCTATCACCTCGGCAAGCCAGATCTGGAAGCAGAGGAAAGCATTCGTATCCTGCGCAGAGCCCTCGACGAAGGCATCAACTTTCTTGACAACTGTTGGGACTACAACGGTGGAGAAAGCGAAATCCGGATGGGCAAGGCGCTGCGCGACGGCTATCGCCAGAAAGCATTCCTGATGACTAAAATAGATGGCCGGGATAAGGCGACGGCGACAAACCAGATTAACGAGTCATTGAAAAGGCTCCAGACCGATCGCATCGATCTCTTGCAATTCCACGAGATCATTCGCGATTCCGACCCGGACCGTATATTTGCGCCCGGAGGTGGGCTGGAGGCCGCGCTGCAAGCACGAAAAGCGGGGAAGGTACGCTACATCGGATTCACTGGTCACAAAAGTCCCGATATCCACTTGAAGATGTTGGCCACGGCGTCGGCTCATCAGTTTACCTTCGACACGGTGCAAATGCCACTCAACGTAATGGACCACCACTTCGATAGCTTCGAGGCCAAGGTGCTTCCCGTTTTGCTAAAGGAAGATATCGGCGTGTTAGGGATGAAGCCTATGGGAGATCCCTTCATTCTTCGAAGCAATACGGTGACTGCGGTCGAGTGCCTGCACTATGCCATGAACCTGCCAACCAGCGTAGTTATTACGGGATGCGATTCGCTTTCCATCCTGCAACAGGCCGTGGATGCGGCTAGCAGTTTTCGGGCAATGAGTAAGGAACAGGTCGCTGCTCTGCTTGCCAAGACCGCCAAAGCCGCCCAATCCGGAGAGTATGAACTCTATAAGATCAGTCACCATTTTGATGGTACCTATCAGAACCCGCAATGGTTGGGATAGCCATTCGCAGAGGAATTCATCGGCTCTCCAATCAGGATAATCGCAGTCTGACCGACGACCGTACGGGCGCTCAAGCCACTACACGAAATCGTTCTGCCAGGCGATACCGTGGAGACCGTCGAAAAGCACTATGCGCCATTCGTACCGGCGTTGCGCGAGCGCGTGCGGCGTACCATGGAAAGCGGCGGCGGCTTGGAGGCAGTCGATACGCCGTTGCACGCCAAACCACCACAAGTGGAATAAGTGTGATAGCTAAGACTCGCTGACCTCAGGTCTCGACTTGCCATCCGACCAGAATCTGGACGTGGGTTCTGAGTGTCATGGTTGCAACAGTTGGCTGGTCGAAGCCTAGACCGGCGAACCAGATGCTGGGCGGAACCGTCAGACGTCCAGCCCGATTGATCTCATTAAAGCCAGCCCATTGCTTTTCGTGACCACGCCCTCTAGCAGCTTGTAATCGAAGTGCATCTTTCCATTTTCAAACTCTTCCTGAAAATGGACGTTGTAGAGATGACCGTTCAGTGTGTCACCAATGTTGACCAGCGCTAAATCGTGAGTGCTCACCAATCCGATAGCCCCGCGATTCAGCAGGGCGCGGACAACGCCCTCGGCTCCAACGCGGCGATCGTTTGAGTTTGTGCCTTGCAGAAGCTCATCCAGCAGAAATAGGAGTGGCACGCCGCCACTCGCCAGGTCAAAGAGTTTGCGCAGTCGTTTGATCTCCGCATAAAAACGCGAGCTTCCCTCCTGCAAAGAATCGTTCACCCGGATGCTGGCGCCGACTTGCATCGGTGTGAGCCGAAGGCGCTGCGCCCGCACCGGCGCGCCAGCCATCGCGAGCACAGCATTGACTCCGATCGTACGCAGCAGCGTACTCTTCCCAGACATATTCGAACCACTTACCAGGAAAACCTGCCTTCCATCGGTCAGGCGGACATTATTACGAATACTGGTTCCCGCTGGGATTAAAGGATGTCCGATCTCCGTGCCGTCGAAACACGCCGCACCTTTGACAAACTCGGGAAATGGATCGTCGCGATGCTCATAACTGTATGTGGCTAAACAGAGGAGTGCTTCGATTTCCCCAATTACCCTCAACCACGACCGCACCGCAGCGCCGTGAGCACGCCTCCAGCGTTCGGCCGCAAACGCCACCTGCACCGAATACATGAGTGGGATATCCAATATGGCTGTAATCACATTTCTGCGGGAGTCGCTCAAATCAACGACGGTTCTCAGACGGGCGATAGCCCGGGAACTTGTGAGTTGGTACGATGAAAGTTCGGATTGCAGCGAACGCAACCGGGACGCATGAAAACTGTGCTGTTCGACACGCGCCAGGGTGCCTGAGAGCAAGTCCAGGTCACGCAAAGTTTGCTCGCAGCCCTGCAGCGCTTCTTTCAGCGGCTTGCGCAGGCTGTAAGTCAGTGTGGCCTCAATCAGAACAATCGTGATGAGTGGCGTGGCGAGTCCCAGGTACCCCCAAAGCACGGCGCCCGCAACAGCAGAAATGCCAAGCAGCAGCGCCAACCACTGAACCCACTCCGGCTTCATCTGGTTCGACGCTTCAGCCCAACGCAACAATGCTTCGGGACGCACACCCACACTGGCATCTTCGCCAAGTATCGCTAAATCTTCCTTGAGATCGAGTTGATCGCGCAATTCGAGGACCGCGGTGTGCCGCTCTCCAATTTGCTCAACCGGTGAAGGCGAGAGCAACCATCTCGCCAGCGTCTCCTCGCCCATGCGGGTGCGAGCGGTTGAGAGAAGCTCGAACAAACCACTTCGCCCAAATAGGTCCAGATCGGTTGCATAAGCATGATGGGGATCGTTGAAGCGTTCGCCCGTCTGCCCCGTACCCACCCAGCGGTCTTCGATTCGCGCCAGTCCGTTCCGATAACAGAAAACTCCACGCTGGGCTAGGTCTCGGGCTCGCAAAGTGCGCGCATGATACACCGCGATAAACACCAGCAGGATCAGCGGCAGAACCACCCACCAAGGCGAGAGTTCGTGCTTTCTAAGAGACTCCCAGGCCACGCCTGCTGCCGCTAGGGCCAACATTAAGCGAATGTTCCCAAGACGAATATGAACTGCCTCGCACGCAGCGACACAACCTTCGCGATCGCTGAGACGCTGCCTATATTCTTCGACGGCCAGCACAGATTGAGAATACATCAGGTGCTTGGAGAGTGGACTTCCTTGCGCGAGCAACGCAGGACGGACAATCTACTTGGGTAGGTTTTGGTTCAACTGGCGTAATAGTGCGCCGTGAAAGGCGCTGGACTTCAGCGGGTGCAACTCCCGGGTAGCGGCCGACAAGGCTGCAAGTCTAGAAAGGTGGAAGTCCTTTTGCCGTGTTTGCCGGGCCCACTCGATTGGATTCTCCCCATTTTGATTCTTGCAAACACCGTCGGACTTGGCAGAAACTAGAGAGCAGAGTTTGCCTCCCTCGACCGTTTCATGAGCTGATTTTACCCGAGGAATACGATAGCGGGAGAGTAGGCCCACGGAATCTCACCGTGAGCCTCTCGCAGAACCGGACATGAACCTCTCGGCGCATCCGGCTCCCATCAAGCAAACACTCCGGTCATTCCGATATCCCAGTGTACGAAGAGAGCCCTTCGTTCCGCGGCAAGCCGTTGTAGAAACTGGCTCGCCCGGACCTTATGGCCTTTAAAGCGCTTGAACTTTCGCATCGCCCAGGCTACGAGCGTCTGATTGACGTGTCGCAGTAAGGGGTACAGCGCCGATGGGGCGTATCGCCCGTAGTACTCGATCCAACCCCGCAGGAGTGGATTGAGCTGCCGGGCAATGGCCTGCAAAGACAGCTGTGTTTGATGGCGAAGTTTCAATTCCCGAATCGTCGACCGCATGGCTTTCATTGCCGAGGAGCTAACTGCGGGATTAAATCCGCAGAATAGCGAGTTATCCCGGAAACGTCGCACCAGACGAGGCCGAAAGCAGTACCCAAGGAAGTCAAATTGGACGTTCGGGTACATGCCTTTGCGCTTCTTGTCCTTGCAGTAGACGATTTTGGTTTTCGTCGGATGCATCTCCAGGTGGCACTCCGCCAGGCGAGTTTGAAGCTCAGACTTGAGCGCCTGTGCTTCTTGCTCGTTACGGCAGTGCACCAGTCCGTCGTCCGCATACCGACACCACGGGAGGTCCGGGTGTGTCCGCGCCATCCAGAGATCGAACGCGTAGTGGAGAAAAACGTTCGCCAAAATTGGGCTAACCACACCCCCCTGAGGGGTGCCGCGATCTCGCTCAATTGTGGTTCCATCTTCCTGCACCATGGGCGCTTTCAGCCATCTTTCGATGTACAGCAGCGCCCATTTACACGTCACATGTTTCCGAATGGCTCGTAGTAAGAGCTCATGGTCAATGTTGTCGAACAGGCCTTGGATGTCAAACTCTAGCACCCAGTCGTACTTCCAGCACCGCTCTCGCGTAACCCCTACAGCATCGAGTGCCGATTTTCTCGGTCTGTAGCCATAGGAGTCTGCCAGAAACACCGGATCCAGAATCGGCTCAATGACTTGTTTAACCACCATCTGTGCCACGCGATCAGCTACGGTGGGCACACCTAAAATCCTTTGTCCTCCAGACTTTTTGGGAATGGAGACGGCGCGCACCGGCGGAGGAAAGTAGGTTCCCGAGCTCATCCGGTTCCAGATCTTGTAGAGATTACTCTTCAAGTCGGCCTCGAACTGCTCGATCGTCTGCCCATCCACCCCGGCCGCTCCTCCATTGGATTGGACCGCTTTGTACGCTTTATACACCAGCTTCTTATCGATGTTGAACGGCTTGTCTGTCGCACGCATCGAGGTCCTCCTGTTTCCAGTTGCTTCGGTCATGCGACCACTTGACCCGACCCCTTTGCTCCAGCCCCATTACGAGCCTTCTTCGCTCCTACGAGTCGGTCCGTCCCAGTGCTCCGCATCGGTACGCTCGCCTCGCGGTTTTGGCCGCTTGGGCTTCTCCCTTCGCATCAGAGCGACTGGTTCCTGCAGTTCCGCGCGATAGCCTGCGTCCGCTTCACGCCCCCTCTACGCCGGTCGCCGTCCACTCGGTCATCAGGCACCCCGTGGACTTGTCCCAGGTGGACCATACGCTCCTGGTTTCGACGACACTTGATTTCTTAACGACGCGTCTTCGAAGGGTTCACTTTCGTTCGTCTCTCGGACGCTCACCTGCACGAGTTTGTTCCCGCGCTTTTCCTCCAACGCTCACCACCACAGCTCTTTACCGCAGCAGCTTGGAGGCAGTTTGAGACCTGCTCCTGAAAGCCGATCTCGAGGGGCCCTTCCCTCATCTATCGCGCAGCTTTTTCACACGGTTGATTAGTTCATAATGAACTCCTTGTCCGTATGCTTCTGCAGCACACTATGGCGAAGAAAATCAAAACAAATCAGCAAGTGCAAGAATGGATCGATGCGCGAAGAGGCCGCCATTTGTCTCACAGCCATGTACAGATGGCCCGAGAGCTTGGGTTGAACCCGGCGAAACTGGGCAAGATCGACAACCACAAGCACGAGCCGTGGAAACTGCCACTGCCCCAGTTCATCGAGCAACTCTATTTCGAGCGTTTTGGCAAAACTACTCCCGACAACGTCGTGTCTATCGAGGAGCGATGTCGAGTCGAAGGGCGCAAAAGAGAAGCGAGCCGTGCCGCTAGGCAACAGCGTACGAGAGACAGCACCTGAAGCACGGTGAGCGACGTCGGCGATACTGCGGCGCTGCGGTCCGAGATGCTGACAGTGCAACCACAAGGGGCGGTGACGTGAGGCGAAGTTGTAGTACTGACATGCGGTGGGTGGAACAGGAACTGCCGCCCCGAAGCAGTGGGGCTTGAGTCAGTTACAACCCTTCAGGCAGTTTTCAATTTCTCCTCCACATAGAGTGAGAGCTCAATCAGGCGCTCCATCAATCGTTCGGCTGGCAGTCCCCTATAATAAAGTTTTTGAGCACCAACTCCTGGACATAGAGCCGCACAAGATACCGCAACTGGAGGGTGCGGCTGCGCGTGGCGAAGACAAAATCGCGATGCCCGCTATTCACGACGATCAGGTTCCTCTCGGCATCGAATCGCGAGCGCCACAGTGCCCCAGCGGCCCGTTCCAACGTGTAGCCCGGTAAGCCCCGCGCATTGAAGAGAGAAGGGCCCACCGCCGCATCCAGGCTATCAGTGACAGTGATCAATGCTTCCGCACTGCAGGACACATCGCGCTGTGAGACGGTGACGGACAAACGCACGAGACCGGGCGACGACGGCGCTTGGAAGCTCACTTCTTGATCGGAGACTGCTGAGAGGGGATGATTGGACCGGAAGGTGGGAGAGAGTGGAAGAGGGAGTGAAGGTGCGACAGAAAAAGGTTGATTTTGGGGGTGACAAAATCGATGATGAGCTGGACTGGGCCGTCAGGTGGAAGGATTGCGGCGAGTTGTACGTCCTCCGCGAGGTTGGCGCTGAAGAAACAACATTCACAGTCGCGCAACACACCATATCCTCTCACAAAACGCATACGGTCGAGTAGTTTCAGTCATAAGGGATCGATATGGGACATTACTGCAGGATCTGCGGACGTGAGCGGCCGAACGAGCAGTTCTCGGGCAAAGGTCACAAGATTCATGTGTGCAAGCGCTGCCAGGCCAAGCCGAAGACCGAGCGCCGAGCCATCGAGGATCAGAATGATATCTTCGGGTTTCTCAAACAGTCGCACATCTCCGAAAAGAATGTGATTCGCTTGGGAGAAATGGCGAAGTCGGACAATCCGCAGGTCGCCAGTCTCGCCGAGATTGTCCTGGAAGTAGCCCGGATAAAGCCCTACAAAACCAGGAGACTCAAATTCCTTGCGCAGAAGCATCCGGAACTGCTGCGCAGGTTGGAGGACACGGGCTTGGTTTTTGCCCATACCTGGGACTGGGAGACTAGGGAAGTCTTCGCCCAATCCAATTCGGAAGAAGCGGAAGTCTTTGTCCCAGAGGATTGGGAGGCGACAGATTTGTCCGCGCAAGAAGACTGGGAGATACCGTTTTGACTACCTGGCTCAGACCTCGCAATTCTTGCCCAACACTGGTCAGGCCATAGGATGAATTTGATGGAACTGGACGCGCTGATCTACGAAGTCATCGTTGACGCAAACGCCGAGGACGAGCAACTCTGGGGGTTTCGACAGGCTTTCGAAGACGCGCTTCTCCCTGCCGGCCGATGGATTTGTGATCGGCGAGCCGGTAGCGGTGATCACCTTCGACTATGACGGCAACGAACGTCGCGGCCTGACCGCGCGATGCCGGCGGGAGGATGGCTCCGAACATGTCGTCGTAGCGGCGGAAGTAGCGTTTCCCGCGAACACAAATCTGTCTCGCTATTTGGCCGCCTACCGTAAGTGGATGGGCCTCGATCCTTATTCAGCCGGAGGTGCCGCACCCTCGCGCGGCAATCTGCGATATAAAGCGAAGACCGGCTCCGCTGCCTCGACGCCCATGCTCACCTCGGTATCTTCGACCACATCCCCGGCGATGCGATGCGCCACTAGGAGGTGGGACTGCGGATCGGCGAACTCTCGCTGGGCAGCCTCGCCGATGGGCTGTTGCCCTGGGGATGGCTCGACAACCGCCCGTTCTTGCGCTGCATGCACGGCTTCGGGCTGTGGGTGGAGACTGGAACGGTTCGAGGAGGCCGAGCGTATTTTTGACCGGTTGCTGTGGCTCAACCCGGCGGATAATCAGGGCGTCCGCTTTAGTATTGCCTCAGTCCGGGCGCGAAGCACTTGGAAAGAGAACGAATGAAGGCACCGTCCCCGACGGTGCGGCTGTGCTGATAGTACTCGCTCCGAATGCGAGTGCCGGGAACCTCCCATTCTTCGGTCCGAAATCAGTGACGGCCGGCTGGTTAGGTCTCCACGAAGCGAATATCTAGGGAATCTATGATTCCACATTCCTTGTGGAATCAGATAGTTAGAAACTGTTTGACAGGGTGCAGAAGCCAGATGGCGGCGAAGCCGAGTGAAGCCGAGTGCGAGCAATTGTCCAAAGCCCTGCGGTGGCATATACCGATGTATAGCGATAGAGTTCCCTCTACTACGCTTTGTAAGAGTATTCTCAAAGTTCGTAGTACGCAATTGGTATTCAGACGACGCCCGGAAATTTCAGCCTGTCGATGAAATAGTCATACCCCTCTCGATCCAGATGCTCGCGCTTATGCTCCACTTCTTCTATTCGATAAAATGCCGTTAGGCCTGAACCATGTCCTTGAATCTTTCCACTCTACTGGCACCGCAATTCACCAGGAACGTCCGGCATCGGGGCGAAGAATATTATTGGCGCGACCAAGTCCGTATTGAGCGGGCTTCTGAAACCGAATTGCACGCCCGGGTGCGCGGTTCGCAGACTTATGACGTAAAGCTGAATTTCAGAGACGGAATCCTGTCGGTCTGGTGTGACTGCCCCTACTTCGTGGACAATGGCGTCCCATGCAAGCATCTCTGGGCCACGATTCTGGCAGCCGAGGCACAGGGCGGCCTCTCTGTGGCTACTTCCGCGCCGCAACTGGTGTTGAGCGACGATTCTGAATTGCCCTTTGACGACGCTGATCTCAAGACGCTAAAGGCCAGATGGCGACACTCGGTTGCCCGCTCGCGCGTGCCTGTCACTACTCGACCGCGGGTGCCGAAACCGCCATCGTGGCTACAGCAACTCAGCGAGATCGTCGCCCCCGGCTCGCGGCCGGCCGCGCCAGAGTCCACGTGGCCGGCTAAGCGGGAGGTTCTATACATCGTAGACATTGCAACGTGTCTCTCGGGCGGCGCACTGTGCCTGACGCTGGAATCTCGTGATCGCAAGAAAGACGGCAGCTGGACACGCCCCAAGCCGCTCGCGATGAAGCGCAGCCAGATTCAGCGTCTCCCCGTAACCGAAGACCAACAAGTACTGTCGATGCTCGCTGGAACAGAGACGTACGACTATGGATACCTGGATCCTTATGAACGTCTTCCCGAATTGTCAATGCTTCCGCCTGCACTGAGCGCTATGCTCATGCCTCTCATAGTCCGAACCGGCCGCTGCTACTTGCGGCCTCAGAACGAGCCCGAAGCTTTGCTACCGCTGGCCTGGGATGACGGCGAGGCTTGGAGTTTTGGGCTTGAGTTGGGCAAGGCGGAGGACGGACAGTGTGCGCTCACCGGGTTTTTCCACCGTGGTGAAGAGCGAATGAAACTGACGGCCCCGGTTCTCGTCGCACCTGGCCTTCTACTTACCAGGGACCGAGTGGCACGATGCGCCCAGGAAGCTTCGTTTGAGTGGATTTCAGCTCTTCGCAAGAAATGCTCGATTGTGGCCCCCGAGAGCGAAAAAGATCAATTCCTGGCCGCCTTGCTCTGCTCCCGGAACCTGCCGCCACTGACTGTGCCAGAGGAAATGCGGTACGAGGAATTGGCGTCAATTCCCGCTCCGCGTCTGAAAATTTCCCAAGCGCCGACCCGCTTCGGACCAGGGCGCCTGCAAGCGGAGCTCTCGTTTGCCTACGACGACCGGATTGTGCCGGAGTTCGATCCCTCGCGGGGCGTCTTTGACGCTGCCAGCCGGCGGTTTCTGAACCGCGATTTCGACGCCGAAGCAGCGGCTAATGCATTGCTCGATCAACTGGGCGTGAAACGAGGCCAAGCGAGTTACTGGGAACCGGAACCTGCCCGCGGGTTTGCGGCGAGTAAGCTGCCACGGGTCGTGCGGTCGCTGGTCGAGGCGGGATGGCACATTGACGCCGAGGGAAAGATCTTCCGCCGGCCGGGATCGTACCGGCTCGAAGTGTCCAGCGGTGTGGACTGGTTCGAATTGCACGGCGAAGTGGATTACGGCAACACCAAGGCGCGACTGCCAGAATTGCTCGCGGCCCTGCGTCGCGGCAACAACATGGTGCAGCTCGATGACGGAACCTACGGAATGCTGCCGGAGGAATGGCTGCGCCGGATCGGTCCCCTGGCCGGAATGGGTTCTCCCGAGAACGGACACATTCACTTTACCCGTTCCCAGGCAGGACTTCTCGACGCCCTGCTGGCTACACAGCCCGAAGCACAATGGGACCACACGTTCGCGCGCGTCCGGGCCGAACTGCACCAATTCAGCGCGGTGGAGACCACTGCACAGCCTGAGGGATTCGTGGGCCGTTTGCGCGATTATCAGTGCGAAGGATTGGCGTGGATCCTTTTTCTACAACGATTCTCTTTCGGCGGTTGCCTGGCCGATGATATGGGTGTGGGCAAGACGGCGCAGGTGCTGGCTCTTCTCGAAATGCGTCGCGAGTTGCGGTGCACCGGCCAGCCAGTCGCACCGTCCCTCATCGTGGTGCCGAAATCCCTGGTGTTTAACTGGAAGCAGGAGGCGGAGCGCTTCACGCCTCAACTGCGGGTTCTGGACCACACCGGCATGGCCCGCGATCGCAACGACTTCGCGGCTTGTGACGTGGTTCTCACCACCTATGGTACGCTGCGCCCGGATATCCTTTCTCTTAAGGATCTCGAATTTGATTACGTCATCCTCGACGAGGCCCAGGCGGTCAAGAATGCCGACACTGAATCCTCGAAGGCAGTACGCCTTTTGCGTGGACGATATCGTCTGGGGCTGAGTGGCACTCCGGTCGAGAATCATCTCGGTGACCTCTGGAGCTTATTTGAGTTTCTCAATCCCGGAATGCTTGGCGCAGCCAGCGTTTTCAAGGTTGCAGGCAGTACATGGCGCAATCCCACGGAAGACACGCGCCGCTTGCTGGCTCAGGCCCTGCGGCCATTCATTCTGCGCCGGACCAAGCAGCAAGTGGCGCAGGAACTTCCGCCCAAGAGCGAGCAGACGATTTACTGTGAGATGGAGACCGCCCAGCGCAAGCTCTACGACGAGTTGCGCCAGCACTATCGCGAGTCACTGCTGAAGCGAATCGAAACGGACGGCCTGACTAGATCGAAGATCCAGGTTCTGGAAGCCTTGTTGCGTCTGCGCCAGGCCGCTTGCCATCCCGCACTGCTCGACCCCAAACGCAATGGAGATCCCAGCGCCAAACTCGAAGCGCTGCTCGCGCAATTGCGCGAAGTCCTCGACGAAGGACACAAGGCATTGGTGTTCTCGCAGTTTACCAGCCTGCTGAACATTGTTCGCGAGCGGCTGAATGAAAGTGGCATCGTTTACGAATACCTCGATGGCGCGACTCGCGACCGCCAGGCCAGAGTCGAGCGCTTCCAAACTGACCCAAGCTGCAGAATCTTCTTGATCAGCTTAAATGCAGGCGGAGTCGGGCTGAATCTTACCGCCGCCGAGTATGTATTCATCCTCGATCCCTGGTGGAACCCGGCCGTCGAAGCGCAGGCGGTGGATCGCACGCACCGCATCGGACAACAGCGTCCGGTCTTCGCGTATCGGCTGATCGCTCGTGACACCGTCGAGGAGAAGATCCTCGAGTTGCAAACTAGCAAGCGCGACCTGGCCGCCGAAATCATCGGTGCCGAGAGCAGCGTCATTCGGAACCTGAAGGCCGAGGACCTCGCGCTTCTACTTTCGTAGCGTAGCGTTCGCGTGACAATAACAAGGACGTAAGAAATGAATTGCGCGAAAGTTGAGGCAAGGTCCGGAAAAGTGCAGCTTCCGTCCCAATCGGCCGTAGGATCGGCGTAACCGAAAATTGTGTCGAGGGGGGCTTGTGAACTCAGTGCGTCGCGTCTGCGTCCCAATCGCCTCTCCCGCCACTGCCACTCGTTGAAACCAAAAGTTTGTGGCAGCCGGGCCCATAAGCCGAATTCGCCAGGCTGCATTGCAAACAGACAACTTATTTGAAATCAGTCCCCGTGAGTGTCAATGAGGTCAGCTTTGGTCGTGACGGCAGGTTTTGCGTCACATCGGCGTCACAATCCATGTTCCTGCCAACTAACCTTGGTTCATCGTTGAGGCCCTGAGCACCAAGGACTGCGGGCAGATCTCGGGATTATGTACACCGGGAAGCTCGCGGTTTTGTGTTTACACCTTATTCAAGGCAGCGAGAACAGTGCGCCAGCCGCACAAATGGCTTGGAAACCCAGGCAAAACCAGAGTTTTCGAGTGATTCAGAGTCAGTCGACCACCCAGATGAAAGCGAGAAGAACCGTCAACTGGAGATCGAGAGTGGGTATTTCTCGGGCTGGCGGTCGAAGGCCTGTTTGCATCCGGCACAGCAGAAGTAGACCTCGCTTGCGTTATGCTCTGATTTGTACTTCGCTCCACTGACGTTCACGAGCATGCCGCAGACCGGATCGCGCGCTTCCTTGTTCAAAACTGGCAGGTGCAAAACGGGTAGATTCAAAACCGGCAGCGCGCTTTTCTTGGACTCTGCAACGGGCTTCGCTCGATTACCCCTTAGCTGGATAATCTCGGCAAGAATGCTCACCGCGATCTCTTCGGGTGTGGAGGCGTGGATGTCGAGGCCGGCTGGCGCCCGAATCTGGCTCACTCGCTCGGAGGGCACATCCGCTTCGCGCAGATATTCGAAGACCTTCTGCGCCTTGACCTTGCTGGCCACAAAAGCGACATAGGCCGCATTGGTCCTGGCCGCCTGTTCGAGTGCTTCCTCGTCCCCTTCGCCCTGGGTCGACACCACGATAAAAGTCTCGCGCCCAATCTTGAGTTCACCCAAATTCGAGTCTGCCCGCAGCAGGTCAACGTCTGGGAACTGCTCCTGGTCCGCGCCGCAGGCGACTACGGAGATCCGGTAGCCAACAGTTTTGCCCAGACGAGCTAGCGTCTGAGCGAGAGGAGAGCGTCCAAAAATCAGGATGTGCGGCTTTGGCAGGACGGGCTCGATGTAGATATCCAAGGTGCCTCCACTATGGCAAGTCATGGTGTAATCAACGATCCCATCCTCCGGCGCTGCCGTGGGACTGATCCGCACCAGCCGGGGCTTTCCGTCGGCCAGCGCCTTCAACGCCTCCTTGATGACCACTGGTTGAGCGCAGCCACCGCCGATCCAGCCCCACATCTTTCCGTCCGCGAAGATGATTGCCTTGTCTCCCGGCTTGCCGGAAATGGGAGCCTGGAAGCGCACCACGGAGGCAGTGACGAACGTCTCACCCTTCGCCAGTAACTCCGCCGCTTTGTTCAGAAACCGATCAAACATGGTGGCAACCTATAAATGCTTTTCCAGCGCCAGCAGGCTGTCCAGGTTGTGAGCTGGAGCGAAAACATCAACGTGCGGCAGAGCAGCACTCATCCCGCTCGCGATTGGCTCGTAGTCCTTTAAGCCAAGCAGCGGGTTTAACCAGATGAGCCGGCGGACCCGTCTTTTCACGGCGTACAATTCCTCCGCTAGGACGCCGGGGTCTCCGGTATCCCAACCGTCGCTCAGAATCACGAACAAGGTATCGCTGGACCGTAACTTCCTGCGATGGATGTGATTGAACTCCCGCAGCGATCCACCGATATTGGTGCCGCCAGACCATCCGGCAGGCTGCTGCGAGAGGGCTTGCAGCGCGTCCTGCAGGCGTTGGGCTCGGAATAGGCTAGTGATCTCCACAAGACCAGTGCTGAAAAGAAAAGTATCTGCGCGCCGAAAATGTTTCTGCAGAGCGTACAGAAACTGCACCAGAAACAAACTATAAGGGCTCATCGAGCCGCTGATGTCGAGCAGGGTGACCAGCCGGTGCGGGCGGGGCTTTCGCTCCCGATATCGCAAGTTCATTGGATCACCGCCACGGCTGATGTTCCGATGGATCGTCCGGCGCAAGTCCACCTGCCCTCGCGAGGTTGCGATGCGTCTTCTCCTGGCAAGCCGCCGGCTCATTTGCTTGAAGAGGCGAAGCGAAATCTGCTCTAGCGTTGCCAGGTCACTGTGAGAAAGAGTCGACAAATCCGCCTGAGTAAGGCGATCGCGAGCGCTCGCGCCAGTAATCGCCTGAGCCCCATCCTTCTCGGATGAAACGTCGTCGCCCGAACCTGTCGACATCAGAGACGTCGGAGTTCGTTCATCTACAGGAGACGTCAGATCCTTTCGGGGAGCTTTCGCTCGGCTCGACGGCGCCTTGGGCACCGACTCCCGCCAAAACGTCTCAAAACATTCTTCGAATCGATCCCAACTGTCTTTTGACGAACACAAGATCGAACGCAAACCATACTTCATCTCATCCGAATTGCGCACGCCGAGGGCCGCAGCCGCGTTCAGCGCGTCGAGAGTCTCTTGAACGCCAGCAGACAGACCTCTCTCGCGCGCAAACCGGCAGAACTCCACGATCGTTCTGGCCGCGCCACTCGATTGTTCCACTGACCCGAGCATTGAAACTTTCCCATTCACTCAGCGAGAAGTCTTTCCACGCCGGCTGTCCTGATCTTGGCGCCATCTTCGACCGACTTGGAAATACAACCAAGCGTTTGTTCGATCGCTTCCTCATCCAATTCCGGCATTCCGAGAGTGAGCAGGGCTTCAGCACAATCCAGCGTTTCCGCCACCCCGGGCGGCTTGCTCAAGTTGAGATGTCTGACCGCTTGCACATAACCGACGACTTGGCGGGCTAACTCCTCCTCGATGCGCGGCAGTCTGGTGCGCACGATTCTCATTTCTTTTTCCAGACTTGGATAGTCAATCCACTGGTACAGGCACCTTCTCTTGAGAGCGTCGCCCAGATCCCGACTGCGGTTCGAAGTCAGAACCACGTAAGGCAAATGCTTCGCGTGGATCGTGCCCATTTCCGGAATGGTGATCTGGTAATCGGAAAGCAGCTCCAGGAGGAACGCCTCAAAGGCTTCGTCAGCACGATCGATTTCGTCGATCAGCAACACGGGCGAAGCGTCCTCGACAAGAATGGACTGCAGCAAAGGCCGCTCCAGGAGAAATTCCCGGCTGAAGATGTGCCTCTCTTTTTCTTCGACAGTCTTGTCGGATCCTTCTTCGATCTTGATGGCGAGCAACTGCTTCTGGTAATTCCATTCGTACACAGCGGAGTTGACGTCCAGCCCCTCGTAACATTGCAGTCGGATCAGACGAGTGCCGAGGAATGAGGCCAGCACTTTGGCCACTTCCGTCTTCCCGAGACCGGCATGACCTTCGACGAGAATGGGTTTGTGAAGCTTGGTGACAAGGTAAACCGCAGTGGCCAGCGATTGGTCGGTAATGTATCCGAGGCGCTCAAAGCCGGAGACAATTGCATCGACGCCTTGATTCCCCGCATCGGAAGGAGGAGCTTGGGATTCACCCATGATGTGCTGACCTGGTGTGCTGAACATCGCCTGCACACGAACTCATCCTGGAAAGATTCAGGACTTCCCGCGAAACAACCCCTTTGTGGCCTGCCAAGCCAAGGCACTGGCCTTGATAGGCGTGACCTCCGCTCCGGCCGAGTGCTCAACGGGATCGCCAGAGGGTTCGTGCAAGCGAGCCTGAAAGTTCTTTGTGAACTCTCCAAACATGATATTTGAGACTTCCGTAATGACCCGCGAGCCCATCTGCGCGAGAATTCCAACGACGTTGATTTCGGACACGCTAATCACTTCTGTGCCGCCATTCGGCAGAGCACGCAACTTCCCGGTCATCTTCATAGACGCGCTACCACGACCGCGCACGTCCTGACCCTTTCCCAGAATCTCGATCTCATGGTTCTGAGCGTCCAACCGGATAATTTGTACTTCACCTGTATAGTCGGTGACGCTGGGTCCCACTTTGACTCTGATCGCGCCTTTGTACGTCTTTTCGTCCACCTGTGCTGTGATCTGCGCCCCGGGTACGCAGGTGGCCACCTTTCGGGGGTCACTCAGGACATCCCACACTTTGTCGATGGGTTCCTGCACCTCGAAAGTCTTTTCAATCTTCAGCGCCATCTATGCTGCCACACCTTTCTCCTGCAAAACCTTCCATACCTTCCACGGTGTGATGGGCATGTCGATGTGCTTCACACCGAGATGGGAAAGGGCGTCAACGACCGCGTTCACGAAGGCGGCCGGAGAACCCACGTTAGGAGATTCCCCCACTCCCTTGGCCCCGAACGGGTGGTGGGGAGAAGGCGTGCAGGTCTTGTCGGTCTCCCAGTGCGGAGTCTCGACGGCGGTGGGAAGCAGGTAATCCATGAAGCTTCCGCCCTGAATGTTGCCGCTCTCGTCGTAATCAATCTGCTGCATGAAGGCGATGGCCAGTCCCTCGGTCAGTCCGCCGTGAATCTGGCCCTCGACAATCATCGGATTGATGATATTTCCGCAATCATCCACGGCCACGAACCGCCGGACTTTCACTTCGCCGGTGCCCTTGTCGATGTCCACCACGCAGACGTAGGTGCCGAACGGGAACGTCAGATTGGGTGGGTCGTAATAGTCGACCGCCTCCAACCCCGCCTCAAGACCCGGTGGAATGTTGGTATAGGCGGCGAAAGCAATTTCCTGGATCGTCTTCGCCTTGCTGGGAGTGCCTTTGACGTAAAACTTGCCAGGCTCCCACTCCAGGTCGGCCTCGTTGCATTCAAGCAAGTATGCCGCGATCTTTTTCGCTTTATCGCGAATCTTGCGGGCGGCGATTGCGGTCGCCGCCCCCGAGGTCGGCGTGCTTCGACTGGCATAGGTTCCCAAACCGTAAGGTGCGGTATCGGTGTCGCCCTCCTCAATGGTTACGTCGGCAGCGGGGATTCCCAGTTCCTGCGCGACGATTTGCGCATAGGTGGTCTCGTGCCCCTGCCCCTGGCTCTTAGTCCCCATGCGTGCCATTGCCTTGCCCGTGGGGTGAATGCGGATTTCGCAGCTGTCGAACATCTTGATGCCGAGGATATCGAAGGAGTGCGCCGGACCTGCGCCCACGATTTCCGTGAAGCTCGATATCCCGATCCCCATCAGCTCGCCTTTCTTTCGTTTCTCTTCCTGTTCCTTGCGCAGTTGCTGATAGCCGATCTTATCTAGCGCAACCTTCATCGCAGCTTCATAGTTGCCGCTGTCGTAGGTCCAGCCGAGCGACGACTTGTAAGGGAACTTCGAGGTCGGGATGAAATTCTTGCGGCGAAGCTCGGCCGGGTCCATCTTCAAGTCCAGCGCCAGCACGTCCACGGCTCGCTCGATCAGGTACGCTGCCTCCGTCACGCGAAACGAGCAGCGGTAAGCGATCCCGCCCGGAGCCTTATTGGTGTAAACGCCGTCTACCTCACAGAACGCCGTCGGGTAATCGTAGGAACCGGTGCAAATGCTGAACAATCCAGCGGGGAACTTGGTGGGCTGAGCCGCAGCGTTGAACGCGCCATGGTCGGCGAGTGTCTTGACGCGCAGTGCCTGCATCTTGCCGTCACGGTCGGCGGCAATCTCGGCCGTCATGTGATAGTCGCGAGCAAAACCCGTCGACTGCAGGTTCTCCGAGCGCGTCTCAATCCACTTCACTGGCACACCAAGCGTCAGGGATGCCACGATCGCGCAAACGTAGCCGGGATACACCGGAACCTTATTGCCAAAGCCGCCACCAATATCCGGGGAGATCACACGAATGTTGTTCTCCGGAATGCCACCGACCAGAGCAAAGACAGTGCGGTGAGCGTGAGGAGCCTGCGAGGTCATGTAGATGGTGAGCCGCCCGGTGGCGCGATTAAAGTCTGCGACACAGCCGCAAGTCTCCAGCGGTGCGGGATGACATCGTGGGAAGAACGCGTGCACGCTGGCTTTAACGGGTGCCTTCTGAAAAACCTGCTCGGTCGCCTGCCGGTCGCCGACCTCCCAGTGGAAGATATGGTTGTTCTTTTGCTCGCGGTCTTCGCGAAGCAAGGGCGCGTCGGGATCGAGAGCTTTGTGTGGATCGACGAGCACCGGCAGTTCTTCATATTCCACTTGCACTAGCTCTGCAGCATCGGCGGCAGTGTAGCGATCTTCCGCCACTACGAACGCGACCTCCTGTGATTGGAACAATACTTTTCCGGTGGCCAGCACCATCTGTTTGTCATAGGACAGGGTGGGCATCCACGCCAGATTGGCTTTGGCGAGGTCTTCTCCGGTGATGACCGCCAGGACGCCCGGAAGTTTCTTGGCTTTTTCGGTGTTCACGCTCTTGAGGCGGGCGTGGGCGTATGGGCTGCGAACGAGTTGCCCATAGACCATGCCGGGCAGATTTACGTCGTCCACATAGTTGCCCTTGCCCTGGATGAATCGCAGATCCTCTTTGCGCTTGATGGAATGGCCCATACCGCCGATTTCAGGAGACGTTTTGTGGATCACCTTGCTCCTCCCGCCATTTCTGGTTTTGCAGTTTTGGCTTCGGCCATTTTGGCCGAAGCATATTGCACGGCACACACGATGTTCTGGTACCCGGTGCAGCGGCACAGGTTGCCGGATATTCCCCGGCGAATCTCGTCCTCGCTTGGCGTGGGATTGTTATGCAGAAGCGCGTATGACGACATCAGCATTCCGGGCGTGCAGAAGCCACACTGCAAACCGTGCTCCTGCTTGAACCCTTCTTGCAAAGGATGCAGCTGGCCGTCCTTCATCAGGCCCTCGACGGTCAGGATCTCGCCGCCATCGGCTTGCACGGCGAACATCGTGCACGATTTCACCGTCTTTCCATTGAGCACCACCGTACACGCGCCGCAGTGGCTGGTGTCGCAGCCAATGTGAGTGCCCGTCAGTTGCAAGCTTTCGCGGATGAAGTGGACCAGCAAAAGCCGCGGCTCAACCACAGCCTCTCGCTCACGTCCGTTGACTTTCATGCTGACCAACTGTTTCTTTGCCATAGCCAGCTCCTTGCCTCAGTTTCAATCTATTTGCCTGCCCGCTCGGCGGCGCGCGACAGAGCTCGCTTCGCCAGTTCCTTGACCAGTCCTTTTTTATACTCCGCAGGACCCCGCAAGTCAGAACTCGGCTGTGCGTCATCGGCGGCCAACTGCGCCGCCTGTCGCATGTTGGCCTGGTCGAGTTTCTTGCCGCGGAGAAAATCCTCGGCCTTCTTCGCTTTAATCGGCGTAGGACCGACATTGGTCAATGCAATGCCTACGTTCTGAGCGGCGCCGTTAGCATCCGCCGTCACCTGAGCAGCGACGGCGGCCGTGGCAAAATCTCCTACCTTGCGCTCCAGCTTGAAATACGCACCGCCGCTCCGTGCCGGCGGGACCGGGATGCGAATCTCCGTCAGGATCTCCCCCGGCTGCAACGCGGTACTGAACAACGACAGGAAGAATTCTTCGATCGGTATGATTCTTTCGCCGTGGGCTCCAGTTGCTACAACTTGCGCGCCCAAGGCCAGCATGGTTGCCGGGTGATCGTTGGCGGGGTCGCCATGCGCCAGATTCCCGGCCACAGTCGCCAGGTTTCGCACCTGCGGATCAGCAATCACGTGAGCGGTATCCAGCAGAATGGGATATTTGGCGCGAATCACAGGGGAAGATTCAAGTTCTGCTTCGCGCGTCAGCCCGCCAATCTTCAGAAAGCCGCCTTCTTCCTTGATATACGACAACCCGGAGATGCGGTTGATGTCGATCAGATAACCCGGGCGAGCGATCCGAAGCTTCATCATGGGGATCAGGCTCTGTCCGCCGCTGAGAATCTTCGCGTCCTCTCCGTGCCGTTGCAGGAGGGCAATCGCTTCAGGAATTGTGTTGGGTCTCAGGTATTCGAAGGCTGGTGGGATCATGGCTTACCCTCGTCGTCCGAAATGCAGTCTGTTGCACCGAGTGGAAATACGGGAAGTGCTCGAACCCAAGAACGACCGCACCGAAAAGGCGACTAGTACGTTACCACACTGGGGGTGCTTCCATAAAATCAGGCAAAGGCCCAGG
>CAWITE010000019.1:0-35841 GCA_963838905.1 uncultured Acidobacteriota bacterium | reverse complement strand
CTCCATTACGTGGAAAACGTGGAAAACTGAGCATTGAAAGGCGGGAACCAAGAACTCAGTCTAGGAACCACGCCCAAAAGGACAGGAGGCTCAAGCCCCGAAGCCTAATCCGTGTAAAACCCTGCCGACGACCCTACCCATTGCATATTCTTATTGTGGTCCACGCCCATCATCAGCCCGCGGCCCATCCGGACGATGGTCATGACCGGCAGCAATTCGTCCAGCCAGATGTACATGATACGGATCTCCGCCTTGGTCCCGCCTAAAGGCGTTTCAATCACCGGCTCAAACTGCATCCGTTCCTGCAGGATGTATTGCGAACGTTTCGCCTTGGGGATGTTCGCCAGGTCTTCTTTCGTGGGATGGAGAATGACGCCTAACCCGGCGAACGAAAACAGCGGCTTGATCACGTAGTTTTCCAGATCCTGAGGCACCGGTTCCACACGATCAAGAAAGGAAGTCTTGGGCACGCACTCGTGGTGCAGAAAAGGCAGAGAAAACTTACTCATGCGAAAGTACCAGTTGGGGTGCCCCGCCCACTCCACTTCCAGTTCATCCGTGAAGTTAAAGGAAAGCTTGAGCTTCTTGCGCACTAGCTCATCGACGATTGCGCGGTTGTAAATCCGGCGAATGGGAGTGCGCTGGCCTCCGCGATCGTAAAACAGCTCATTGCCTCGTTTCTCGATTTCGGTGATGTCGACGGTTGCAATTCCAAGCAGCTTTTCCGTGAGCAGAAAATCCGGCAGCGTCTTTTGGTGACTAGGATCGATCTCCATGAGAATCACATTTTGCGGGTCCTGATCGCCCACAATGGCTCGCCGCAGCAGCTTCTTGTATCCCTCCCAGTCCAGCCCGCCCAGCAGATACTTGAGGTTCTCATCGAGTTCAAAGACCTCCACGTAGATCTGCGAAATCATCGCCTGATATGCGTAGAGAGAAGGGAAGCCCTGCAACTCAACCAGCTTGGGTTGCAGCTTGCCGGCAGCATCCCGCACCAAGCCAAAATCCACTTGGATGAATAAGGGATGGGGCGATTCACGGGGCACATTGAAATCGGGCGGGATTGCGTCGAACGAGGCTTTGCGGTATTCCAACCCGCCCAACTGTTGGATCAGCTCTTTGCCATACTGCGACATCTGATCCACCAGCGGTTTGGGAAAGAAGCAGGGCGTCTCCGAAACCTGGAACTTGACCGGGGTACCGCAGCGCTCTTCCATCAACTTCAAAAAAGCCTGGTACTTCTTCGGGGTGAAGGTCGAGTTGAATCGCTGTCGCAGGGCAGGAATCATGATTTTTCAGGAGCTGTCACGCTGAGCGGACGAGCGCTTCCCACTATATGATCCGATGCTTACGCTTCCAGCAAGAACTTTCCATCGCGCATGATCTGCTCACTGTCTACCCAAATATCAAACTTCCTCCCGACCACGTCGATGTGGGTAGACGAATACCACTCCGCTCCCGTGTGCGCCCCGTAAGGATTGCCAAAGGCAATGTGTACTCCTGGATATTTCTCGTCCTGAAGAATCTGCCCAATCACGTCCTTCAATTCGATATTTGTGCCAATCGCAAATTCGCCCACGCGATCGCTGTTTTCGTCAGTATGGGTGTAACTCCAGAAATCACTCTCTAGGTCATGGTTCGCGGAATGAGCTTCAACCAGGCGATTTCCCTTCACTCGAATGGTCAGCGGATTCTCGCGCAAACTCCCAAACTTGGCGCAAAGCCAATCGCCGACGACGCCGTCAATCACAAACGTCCCATTGACCTCGCCCGGGGTAGTGAAAACTTCCCCTCCCGGCAGGTTTCCCCATTTATCCGGACTGATGATACCGCTGGTCTTCACCCAACGATAATTGGGATTCAAATCCACCACCAGATCGGTTCCCGCCGGCGTTTTGGCTCGGACTTGCTTCGCTCGCCGCACCATGTCGACCACCTTGACGCTGATGCGATCCACCTTGACAAAATCCGCGCGCATTCCCTCCAGCATGATCTGCCGGTTGACGTTCACCATGTGAGCGTGGCGGATCTTGCGCCGGTTGACCACGTCGGTCATTTGCATGCGTGAATGCAATTCGTTGGCCTGCGCCTGCACGGCAAAGATGCTGACCTGGCTGCTCTCGAGATCCTCCACAATCTCTCGCGGAAGATCGCCCAACGGTCGCGGCGCCAAGTCCTCCAGCACCCACGCGTGGTACGGGGCCTGCACGGCCTCCAATTCGCGCACCATGCTGGCCGCGATTTCCTTGGTGGCCTCGTCGGTGATGACCGTGACCTTCTCCCCGGGCTGTACGCGCAAACAAACCTTGACCGCGTTGCGTGCGCCGGGAGTAAGTTCAGGATCGAAGGGAATCGTATTAAACTTCCGGTTGGCTTGACTGACTGGAACGCTCATTACCCTACTTTTCTAGCGGAAGCCGTGACCGGCGATTCGGTCAATCCCACTTCCGTCTCATCAATGATGTAATCCACTACCCTTTTCAGGTCACCGGTCTCCTTGAACACGCGCAACTGGCGGTCGGCCCCGGTTCCCATTTCCAGGATCTCGTGAATGTAGTTTAACTCCTCGCGTGAATCCAGTTCGTCCACCACATCGTCCACAAAATCCAAGTACTCCAATATCAGATCGCGCGCTGAAACTTCTTCTTGCTTTCCGAAATCGACGAGTTTTCCTTCCAGGCCGTAACGCGAGGCGCGCCACTTATTTTCCATAACCAACGCCCGCCGATAAAGCCGGAAGCCCTGATTCGCCGAATGGAGCTTGTAAAGTTTGGCGACCGTAGCTTGGATGAGGGCAGCTAGTGCAATGGTTTCATCCACGCGCATCGGAATATCGCAAATCCGGAACTCCAGCGTGTTAAAGAATGGGTGCGGCCGAATGTCCCACCAGATCTTTTTCGCGTTGTCGATGCAATTGGTCTTGATCAGCAGCTTGATAAAGTTTTCGTATTCCCCCCAGCTGGGGAAATAATCCGGAATGTTGGTCCGCGGAAACTTGTCGAAAACCTTGCACCGGTAGGACTTCAGCCCGGTATTCATTCCCAGCCAGAAGGGTGAGTTGGTGGAAAGCGCCAGGATATGCGGCAGAAAGTATCGCGCATGATTCATCAAGTGGATGGCAGTCTCGCGCTCCTCCACTCCGATATGCACATGCAGACCAAAAATCAGGTTGGCGCGCGCCACCAGTTGCATGTCCTCAACAATGTTCTTATAACGCTCGTCCGGCGTGATCTCCTGCACGCGCCAGTCAGCAAAGGGATGGGTCGCGGCCGAGGCCAACCTGAGACCATGGTCCCGTGCCAGTTTGATCATGTCCCGGCGCAGGGTTTTCACCTCGGCCTTGGCATCTTTAATGCTGGTGCAAACCGAAGTCCCGACCTCGACTACTGCCTGGTGCATCTCCGCCTTCACCCGTTCCTGAAGGCGCATCCGGCCCTGCTCCATCATTTCGGTATGGATGTGCGAGCGCAGATCGCGGGTAATCGGATCGACGGTCTGGTATTCCTCTTCGATCCCGATAGTGAACGTAGGTCGCATCGTCAGAAACTCAACTCGATCTGACAGTATAACAATCCGACCCCTGATTAAGCCCGATGATTCTGCTTGTACCAGACACTGGAGGACGGGCCTCTCGCCCGTCCGGACCGGGCGAGGACGCCCGGCCTCCATTAAGCCCGAATGCGCTTCCGAGCCGAAGGCTTCGCCGCAGCAACAGCTACCGACCCTTCGCCCGCCAGAAACCCCGCCCAGCGCAACTCCCGAGCCGGGTTCTCATCGCTAAGCGCCCTTTTTACAGACATTTCCGCCGTAGCATTCACCACCCACTCGAAGTTCTCCTGGCCCACCGAGGTGGCCTCAGCGTCCGGCGCTGGATTCATAAAGTCGATCGCGTAAGGAATCCCGTCCTCCACCGCAAACTCAACCGTGTTCAGGTCGTACCCGAGCGCGCGGCACAAGGTTAACGCGTCCTTCTCCACGCGTTCCAGCAATTTCGCATCGGCCGGAACAGGATTGCGCACGTAGCGCTCATGGAACGGCCTCCGCGGATCGTAATACATAATCCGCACTTTCTCCTGCCCAACCACATAGCAGCGGAAATATTCTTTGAACTCAACCCCGTGCTGCAAAGTCATGCACAGGTCGCCGGTCTGGTTGTAGTGGTAGAAGAACTCCTCCGGCGAATGCACCTTATAAACGTATTTCCAACCTCCGCCCGAGTATGGTTTCAGGAAAGCAGGGAAGCCGACGTACTCAAAGATCTCGTCCCAGTTCAACGGAAAGATCAAGTTGCGCATGGACTGGTCGGTAGTGCCCTCGGGATGCTTGTTGTGGGGCAAGAGCACCGTTGGCGGGATCGCCACGCCCAGCTTGGTCGCGAGGGCATAGTTGAAGAACTTATCGTCGGCCGTCCACCAGAACGGGTTATTGATCACGATCGTTCCGTTCAGCACAGCGTTCTTCAGATAAGCCCGGTAGAAAGGAATGTCCTGCGAAATCCGGTCAACGATCACCCGATACCCGCTGGAATCCGCCATCTTCACCCCGCCCAGCTTCACCAACTCAGCCGTCACGCCATCGACTTTCATGTTGTTGACTTTCTCGACGAAAGCCGGCGGAAAAGTGTTTTCCATGCCAAACAAAATCCCGATTTTCTTCATGACAATCTCCCTGTAGAGACGTCGCTCTGTAACGTCTCAGACCGCACACAAATCGCCGTGGTCATTCCGAGGATCGAAGCGACGAGGAATCCCGTTTTGCCTGGCAGAACCTAGATCCCTCGCTTTGCTCGGGATGACAAGCACTGGGATTCTGTGACCAATCAAGCGATCAACGCCCTAGCTTAAAAATACTTCCCCGCCATCCGTTCCCACAACGGCCAGTCATGCTGCGAATGATCGCCGAACACATCCAGCCAATTCGGAACTCCCTTTTCATTCAGCATTGCCGACATCTTCACGTTCTGATCCAGACACATATCCCAATCTGCCGACCCCAGCACGATCTTCATCTGCCGCCAGCGGCTGAGAAACCAGTCGTCGCTCATCTTCGGCACGTAATCCGGCGGACAATTGAAATAGCAATCGTCGTCGTAATATCCGTCCAGAAACTGGTGGATGTCATAGGCTCCGCTCATGCTCACAGAATGGGTCACCACGTCAGGATGCTTCAACGCAAAGTTGACCGCATGATACCCACCGAAGCTGCATCCGGTTACGGCCAGCCTTGGCGTGTGATTTTTCCAGCGCAGGAAGGGAAGGAATTCGTGGAGAATATAGCGTTCATACTGCAAATGCCGCAGCACGCGCTGTCGCGGATGAATACTTTTGTTGTACCAGCTCTCGGTATCCACTGCATCGGGGCAAAACACCTGCAACTCGCCGTTCTCAATCTTCGGCGCGAGCACCCTGATCATGCCCCGATCTTCATATTCGAAGAACCTGCCCATAGACGTCGGAAATACAAGCAGCGGCGACCCGCCGTGCCCGAAGACCAGCGCTTCCATGTCACGATGAAGTTCCTGGCTATAACCTCTGTGATATTCACGATTCATTTGTCAGCGGAGCGAACGACGAAGTATCTTACCTGATTCCGCCGTTGTGTGGTGACGGGCGACCCGCACATCCGGGTCTCCCTCGCTCCCATCTGCAAAAAAGAAAAGGCCCGCTTCCCGAGAAGCGGGCCACGGCAACCAACCGGAATCCTAGCTGCCATTCTGACAAACACCCAACGATTCACCCTGGAAGGTGAAAAAGCCGTTCACCGATGTGCTCGCTGGCGCCCCGAAGTAGGGCAGGGTTACCAGATCCTGCAGGTTGTAGGTAAATCCGTTTAGCACGTACGGATAACCGCCAAAGTTCGGGTTGCCCTCCAACGGATCTCCTACTTCCAGAATCCCGCACGGAGTGTTGTTGCCATTCGTATTGACCACCAGCGGATCGTCCGCCCACTCGCCCACTTCGTGCGACAACGCCGAAACATCCTGAGCAAACTCGCCCGGGTGATCCACGTAGGTGGCATGCGCATAAGCCTGGGGATTGCTGATGCTGCCTTCGGAGCTGTGATAGCCGCCAATGCAGCACTGTCCGCTTTCCGTGAGGTAGACGTCGTAGGTAAGGAAGATGGGCAGAGTGTTGGGCTGAATCTGGGTGAACTTACTGATGATGCTCTGCAATTGCGCATCAAACCAGTTGATGTCTACCAGTCCGGCGGTGAATCCGAAGGGAGATCCAGTGGTCCCATACGCCGAAGGCGGACTTAGAGTCTGTTCCGCCAGCACCGTGGGCCCACCCAAGAGCAGATGATAGTTTGGATTGCTCTTCACCGTGCCCCAGAAATTGGCCCGTTGGTAAGCGTCAATGTATTGCGTGGTGCCCACGTTCACCCCGCCTTGAACATAGGTCGTGCTCGAATTGAAAATCGGTGATCCAACCGTGTTGCTGGTCACCGTTTTCCCGTTCGAGAGCACGTGCGCCGGGTCGAAAGTGGTCTTAGTTCGTCGGCGCGTGATCACCACCTTGAGCGGAATGACATAAACCTGAACCGTCGTCGACGCATTGGTGGAAGGTGTTGTGCCGACCATGTTGTAGGTATAGTTCGTTCCCTGGTAGTTGAACGAACCGTTTCAGGTCTGCAACGAAGCCGCCGGAGCCTTCAGGTCATAGCGCAGCCGCGCTGGCAAAACGACGTATTTCCCCTTTGGCTGTACCTTAATATCCTGAGCTGAGGCAATGCCGGCCAGGCAAGCGCAGGCCAGCACCAGTAAAGTGAGATGTACAAAACGAGTCTTCATTGTTTTTCTAATCTCCTGAGGAATTGGCTCATACAACCACCCCAAAGGGGTGGCGGGTGCTTAGTGGCGGATCAACATCTCGAAGTTTTCTCCAAGAGTTCCTCACCATCCAGGGGGAACTGGACGTCGAGAGGAACAACGGCCACGATTCTCAATCTGCTTGTTATGGATGTCAATGTTAATTCGCCTCCCGAAACCGCTTTGATTTCAAATCAGGACACTTAGGGTTTTTTTGGTACAGTTCGGCTGTCTAAGTTCTGGACAACTAGACGGTTCGTTTGGGGACTGCCGACCCGGCCACTCGCTGCCACGTAGGTCTTCGGACGCCCTCGTCCGGGCAGGCCGAGCGAAGCTTGGCCTGCAATCACTGTCGAACCTTCGAGCGTCCAGCTAAAATCAACTCATGCGCTCCATGCTCCTCGAACGTCCGCAGCCCGTTGCAGACTCCCCGCTTCTGTTGCGAGATCTTCCCACGCCAACTCCTGGCAACGGAGAAATTCGCGTTCGCGTGCGATGTTGCGGCCTCTGCCACACCGATCTGCATACCGTCGAAGGCGACCTGCAATTGCCCAAGCTACCAGTCGTGCCCGGACACCAGATTGTTGGATTTGTGGATGCCCTCGGTCCGGGCGCCAAGATTTTCAAGAAGGGAGATCGCGTCGGCATTCCCTGGCTGCACTCCACCGACAATCAATGCGACTACTGTGGTCGCGGGCTGGAGAATCTCTGCGACCAGGCGCAGTTCACCGGATACCATGTTGACGGCGGCTACGCCGACTATACAACCGTCCACGAGAATTACGCATATCCCATCCCGGAAGTATTCTCCGACGAGAACGCCGCCCCGCTGCTCTGCGCCGGAATCATCGGATACCGTTCTTACCGGTTGAGCGGTGTCGCTCCGGGCCAGCGGCTGGGACTCTACGGCTTCGGAGCATCAGCCCACCTGGTTCTGCAACTTGCCCGCCATCAGGGCTGTGAGGTCTACGTCTTCACCCGTACCCCGATCCATCGAGAATTTGCCCAACGTCTTGGTGCTGCCTGGGTAGGCAGTGCGGAGGATACGCCACCGCACCAACTCGATGCCGCAATTATTTTTGCTCCTGCCGGCGCTCTCGTTCCCCCGGCCTTGCGCGTCCTGCGCAAAGCCGGGACGCTCGCGCTAGCCGGCATCACCATGAGTTCCATTCCGTCCATGGATTACTCGCTGCTCTACCATGAACGCGTGATTCGCAGCGTCGCCAACAGCACCCGTCAGGATGCCCGCGAATTCCTACAGTTAGCTGCCGAGGTTCCTCTCGAAACCGAAGTCGAACTCTTCGACTTGGAACAAGCGAACCAAGCCTTGCAGGCCTTAAAGAAAAGTGAAATCAAAGGTGCAGCCGTTCTGCGAATGTAGGGGCGAGCGTCCACGCTCGTGCGGATCGATTGGAAATTGAAGTTCAGCGCAGTCGTTAGTGCTTTTCTGCATCGAACGGCCGCAAGAAAACCGCGGGCTGAAACTTGAAATAGGCCGGCGACACATGAACTTCCTTGCCATTCACCGATAGCACGTTGAACGAAGATCCCAGGCCCTTGGCCGCTTTGTTCAGCGAAGCCGATCCAAGCCCGGGCCACTTGCCAGTATTCAAACGGCTGATTAACGCTCCGAAGGCGATGACCGTTTCGGCCGGAGTGAACTCACAATGCCCCGCCCGATGCACAAACAGTTGCCGCAGGAGTGCACCGTCATGCTCCTCGTCGACGACATCCTTGTAGGCGCTCTCGTCTTCTACCACGACCAGCCCATCGCCCTTGGTGTGCAAAGTCAACACGGGAATATGAATTTGCCCGTCGAAGATAATGTTGTGTTCCAGGTAAGCGACCGAGGATTGCTTGGCCTTGATGCGCGCAGCATTGTTCAGAGCCTGAACATCGTCATCCAGATTGAGGCCAGCCTTTTGGTAGAGCGCCTGAACCTCAGGATAGTCGACAGAATTCTGGAGCTGTTTCTCGTAGTCGACGCCATTGTTCCACGACGGATTCCCGCCGGCGCGACCCTCGAGTTCAGCCCGAAAATCGAAACCAAAAGGAAAGTCGATATTCGCCAGCCAAAGATATTGGTTCGCTTCCTGCGTGACGTAATCGGTCGGGGATGGTTCGGGAGACAGCGGATCGTACCAGCCTGGAGTGTCGTCAAGCGCCGCGGCAAGAGCGATTCGCGCCTTCCCATTAGCGTTTTTTTGTGCTTGGGTGAGTAGCCCTTCGGCTAGATCGATGTTCTTACTGGGATCGGTAATATTTACCACTTGCAATCCCGAATCCGCCCCGAGCAATACATCGAACGCAAAAGCCGAGTCCAGAGCCTGGTTCCAGGTGCCGACTCCTCCCGCTACAACTCCGCACATAGGCAGAGCCGCGTCAAAGCGAGTGGGATATCTCTGTACTAAGCCGGCGGTGACCATGCCGCCTAGCGAATGTCCCCACGCGATGGTTCGCGTGGGCGTTCCGACCCGGGTCTTGAACGTGTCCAGCACTTTAATCTGATCCGGCAAGGCCTGTTGGATGGCCCACCCGGTCGTGGCATAAGAAGATCCCGCCAGGGCATAACCGTTGGCGAGAAGATACGCGCCTGTGATCGGATCCCCAACATCCTCCGCCGGATTCGGGAATCCCGGCACTACATATCCGTGGCTATACAGAACCAGGGTTCCATTCCAACTCGAAGGCACTTGCATCAGGTAGGTCGTACCATCCGCAAATTTGCCTTTATAGGTCTTAACGCCCGAGGCCTCGGCAACTCCGGCGGATAGCGACAGCGACAGCGCCGAACCTGCCACCAAGAAAATTGTCTGCCTGATCGTCCTCCACATGGCCTACCTCCTAGTGGGAAAAGTCGCGGGGTTATGGATGAATCGGAGCAACCTTTATCCTCGATGAGAGGCTTTTGTCAAACCGGCTTCAAAGTTGAAAAGTGCAGTTTCTTCGTGTCCGGTTCAGCCCCGCGCAGAAGAATATTGGCAAAGAGCGGAGAATAGCTTCCGCAACTCACTTATCTTCCGATACAACTCCACTCCCGGTAACGACGCCCGACTGGGGTTTGGGCGGATTTTGGTTAGGAAGCTTTGGCGTCAACTTTTTGATTACGAATTCCTGCAAGATATTGGCGGCGGCACCCTGACCAATTCCGATTAGCGCATTTTCAAAGGTTAATCCAATTCCATCGCGATCTGTCGATGGATAATAGAGATTGGAGAGGCCCCCGGAGGCGAGCGCTCCGAGGATACCCGAGTAATTTACCTGCCAGCGTCGATTGTCGCCCTTGCAAATCACTGAATTGGCAATGGCGTATAAGAGCCGTGATCGCGTACTGCCGGTTCCCTTGTAGAAATAACGCGGGTCTTGCTTGAGCAGCGATGGCAGAATAGCGCCTCCGAGGAAAGTACTTGAAACGGTGTCTGCATACGAGGCGCCAAAGCGTTTGGCATAACCTTGCGCGCCTTGTCCATATCCACTGAACTCATCTGTCGCCTGCTGCACTCCCGCAACCCCCCCGTTTAGCACGAGAGTAACGGGATCGATTGTTGTCTTCCAGGCAAGCCCAAACTTTTGCCTCGCGGTGAGTGGAACTGGATCGGGGACATAGGTGACATAGAAATTTGGAATGACGCCGAGCACACGCTGCTTCTCTTGATCCTTGATCTGCTCTTCCGCCACCTGCTCCGGCGAAAGGACGACCTCCACATCAGTGATGGCCGTTGCAACGGCCAACGCGATTGGCGGCGATGTGTAGATCTCTCCCGAATGCAGCATTCCAGCGGAAGCTTGGGTCGCGAACCCGGCGCAGGTAATTGTCAGTTGGAAGGGCCCGGGAGCGCTGTTGGCAAAGGAGAATTGGCCATCCTGGCCGGTTACCACCACCTGGGCCGAGGAGTGATCTTCACGCGTGAGGCTCACTCGGGCTCCAGCGACGACCGCTCCCGTACGATCAACAACCGTTCCGCTGATGCTTCCTGGCAATTGTGGGTCGGGCGCCTGCTGGCCACTAGGGTGGCCCATCCCCTGATCTTCGGAGCCGGACAGGGGCATTTGCTGAACGGTCTGGCCGAAGCCGACGGACGTGCAACCCAAGGTGGCAAGCGCAAAAACTATGAGTCTAGATCTAAAACGGAGAGCCATGAATGTTTCTTTCCACAGTTCTACTTCTATCGAGATCCCAGAAGTCTTTCAAGCGAATCCGTCCCTGCGCCTCCCGCCCAAAAGCGCAGCGCTGGTTACAGAATACAAGAATCGCGGGCTGTGAAGCAGACACGTAACGAAGCCTAGGAGGTTACCCTGGTGTGAGGCGAACACCCCTCGGTCAGACTCGGACTGTCAACCGCGTACCCTGCCAAGTTGCATCCGTCGAGGATCTCGCTGTGTGACGCTGTTCAATAGGTTGCGGTTTCCTGACCCGCCCTCAGGCTTCACCTACCGCTACCCTGCCGAACAGCCCACTTCTTAGGTCGACCTCGCTGGTGATAGGACACTTGAAACCTGAAGGTTTAACGCCAAATGTGACGCACTAAGGTGCTGATCTGCGTGCACTTGGAGACCTGGTTAAGACCTGACTCCACTCGTGAGATTGCCGCCGTAGGGGCCGCTGGTAAGGAGAAGATCAGCCCCAAATTATCTCCATTTCCTAGCCCCAAATAAATTCTAGTGCGGAATGCACGAAAAGATCTTGGATTAAGGCGAGGGATGGTTTATGGTGGCCGACACGAAAGTAAGGAACAGGATCGGTCAGCCCAACTCGGGTGAGGCCAGGATCATTCGGTTCCTCGGTTTAGTCAAGAATTGGCCGTAACGTAGCGAAGGTTCGGAGAGGACTCCAGCCATGAAATTTCCTCGTTGTCTGCCCACCTTTCCTCTAGCTCTTGGATCGATTTTTCTGTCCACATGTTTGTCGGCAACGGCGTGGAGCGCGGCTGACTCTTCTCGGCCAGACGAGCCGGATACAAAGCCCTCCGAACCCGCAACTGTCGTTATTCCTGGCCCTCTGCGTTCTTTCATGCGGATGGCCGGCATCAGCCAGAAAGCCACGCCTGAAGAAGTTCTTCCTCTGCTCGCGCACAACGTGTTCGCGCAGGGCTACGAGGGCTCTCGGGACGGGGGCCGTCCCACGGAATTTCTTATTCTGTTGAGCCGGTACGTCCATCAGGCGAAAGAACTGGCGACTCTTGTGGGTCCAGACGGGAGTATCCACGTCTCGAATTGTGATGAGGCGAAGCCCTTGCTTCACACCCTTGGTTACCGGGTGCGCCAGGACTGTGGAACGCAGAACACCGCCCTGGTGACCGCTGATCCGGAACGAGCCTTTGTCACGATTGACTCTGGTTTTCCTCTGCCTGAGCTGGAACAGACGCTGCAGGGAGGCAAGCCCTTCACCTATGCATTTCCCGCTTCCCTGGTTCCTGTGCTCTTTACGGAAAGCGACTGGACAACCATCAGCAGTGAAAACAGAAAAGGTTCGAGAGATTTAATCGAAGCCTTTTTGCACGATCCTGTGTTGTGCCGTCTTTACTGGGCAGTGAGTCGAACCGATGCCGGAACCCGGTTTGCCTTGCAGCGATCCGTGGGGCTCGGGACACTGCTTCCCGTCGCCGCTGTCCTGGATTTCTACGGCAGCCATATTTGTATTCGGTCCGGTCAGGTGATCGTGCCGGGAGGAGCGGGCGCGGCCTCTGCCTGGAAGGATCTGACGGGGGCGAGCCCAGATTCGCCAAGAGAGTTTGTTGCCCGCTTGCTCGCTAAGGACAATGGCTGGCTGGCGGCTTATTTTGATGCGTTGTCGCGGGTCAATCAAGCTCAACAGGCCCACTTCACGGAAGTTCGGCTGCGACGTTTCTACGAAAGTTTTCGCGGCCAGTCGATTTCTCCCGATGCGGCCAGACCAGCGTTTCGGCCGGCTCCGGCACTCCTGCTTCTAATGACCCGACTGCAGTGGCAGCCTAACGGCGAACCCTACGTCCCCGGAAATCTGGAGGTTTGGAAGGCAATCCTCCAGCAGAAAAGCGATTCCAAGATTATTCGTGACTCGGGTAAGCGGGCTGGTCACATGAAAAACCCCGAACAGCTGGCGGAAACGATGTTCGCCCTTTGTCGCGTCGAGACAGAGACCGGGCCGCTGCAAATCTATCTCATGTTGAGTGAACTGGACAGCAAACGGTCTCCGGAGAATCGCTTGAGTCCGCAGACCGTTGTCTTGATGGCCAGCCGGTTCGCTGAATTCAGTAATCAATATTTGATTTTCTCCGAGTTCCCGGAGTTGAACGACGCATCCATCACTCGCTTTCTGAATGTAGCCGAAAGCCTGGGGAAAATTCCCAACCACACGTTGCGAGGCAACGCCATGGGGATATTCCAGGCCAACATCGGGATGTGGCAAATCCTGGCTCGTCAGGGCCAGATCAAGAGCGCCGCGCTCAATGATTCCTGGCAGAACGTGATTAAGCCTTTTGGCAAGGTCCTTTCGTCGCCCCAGCTTTTCGATGCCGGCAGCGGCTCAGTGGGCGAGTTGCTGCTGGCGGCAACCGGCCAGCGGAGCGGTTCTCAGGACGAAATCATCGACTTGCTCGCGGGTCCGCGGCAAGCCAGCCCGGAAGGCCAAAGGATGCATCAGGAAGTTGCGAATGAAATTCGGTCAGTGATGGACGGCCAGCGCCTGGTTTCTCTGGATGCGATCCTGGGCCTGGGCGACGGCTTAGATGCAATGGCGCACGGAGCGGCTGTGGGCGATAGTTTGGTCCCGTTGGCTGGAGAGCTTCGGGAATTTGAGATGCCGCGGCCGATTTTCAGCAGTGGTGAGAGAACTCAATGGGCGACCGGAGTTTACAACAACCGTCACACCGATCTGCAGATGCGGACGGACCTAACGAAAGTGATCAAGGCGCCCGGTTCGAAGCAGCAATTGGAAGACGCCCGAGGTCAGCTCTGTCCGTTTCTGCGGGACACCCTTGTGGGCTTGAACTATGCGTATTACGAACCACCGGGAGCCCAGATTTTACACATCAATCCACTCTTCGTTCGCTCGCATGACTTTTCCGGGGATACGGTCGCGGGCGTGGACCGAGTCTGGCAAGCTTCCCAGTTGTTTGGGGAGGGCTCTCCGGCGGGAGGCGGAGCTCATCTGGTTGGCTCGCTAGCTGACTTGCCGTATGTCCTCGCTCAGGTGGAGCAGGACTTCATCGCCCCAGAAAACGTCCAAGCCCTGATCTGGAGGGAATTGGTCCCGGGCCTTTTGATCAACGCAACCTTACCGCGCTGGTGGGGCGTAAGCCAGAGTGAACTTCATGCCATCGCGCTGTATCAGCGATCCGGTGAAGAACTTTTGATGGCTTCGGTAGGAGATCCACAACTGCGGATCAAAGTGATGACGATCCTATCCGACCGCATGGATCCTCAAGTCTCCGCCCGAGTGGAGACGGCCCTAGTTAAGGGACGTCTGGCTGACGTAGATCCTCAAATGACGCCGGCTGACTCGTTCTACCTGGCGGCAGAGTTTCGTCGACGGTTCTCGGGAGAGACTGATTCCTTGGGACCCGCCAATCAGGAATTGGAAAGCCTGAGTCGCCGAAATCCTACAGAGCTAAGCTGGGAGCGGCTTTCGCAAGACTTCGGCGTACCTCATCCAATCCTGGCGCAGAGCTATTCCCGAGAATTGCTGAATCTGAAACCGTTTCCTGCCTTCGAGGGCTATTCCAGCCGCTTGCTGGCTGAGACTTGGGATTCGAACAATTTGTATTGGGCCCGGTTGGCGGATGAAAAGGGCTACTCAGCGGTGATGCTAAACGTCCTGGTTCCCCAACTGACGCATCGCATGGTCGAAAAGATTTTTGCCACTGATTTCGAGGATTGGCCGGCTATGCTTCGCGCCATGAGGGAAACTGGGGAAGAATTTCGGCAGGGTAAGATTGCGTCGTTATCAGCAGGTGTCGCGATCACCCAGCCGTGAACTGTTGTCTTGGAGAAAAGAGGCCTTAGAGCTGTTACCCCAACATCAGGCCGCGACGGAACAGGTATATATGACAAAGAAATCGTTTTTGTTTCTCGCATTAGTTCTGACCCTCTTCTCCAGCCCCGGGATTCGAGTGGTCGCTCAGGAAAGCGCACCGAACATTCGCGTCGTCGTCGACATGGTGCAGTTGAATGTGGCGGTGACGGACAATAAGGGAAACTACGTTACCGACCTTCATCCCTCGGATTTCGCAATTGTCGAGGATAACATTCCGCAAAAACTAGCGACTTTCGGCGAAGGCAACGAACCCGCCTACCGAGTGGCGGACACTTCGTCGACGGGCGAAAAAACCTCGGCGAAGGCTGGCGGACAACAACCTCAGGCAGATCCCAAGTCACCCGGAGACGACGCCTCTCAAAGTTTGGGTTCAATGGTGGCTGGCGCTAACGTTTTCCTGCTCTTCGATACCAGCAACTACATGTACCGTGGCTTTGTCTTCGCCCAAGATGCTATCGCTGATTTCGTGCGTTCCCTGGAAAGCGCGGATAAAGTGGCCTTCTACTCTTACAGTCGCGATCTTTCCAGGTCCGCTCCGCTGACCCCTGACCGGGAGGCGGTCCTGCGAGGTGTCCGTGGAACCGTGGCCGGAGACGATGCCGCACTCTACAACTGCCTGTTGCTCACGATAAAGGACGCGGCTCACTTTACCGGAAGGAAGGTGGTGGTAGTTTTCTCGAACGGCCCGGATAATTCCAGCATGGTGCCTCCCGAGGACGTGGCCGAGTTGGCCCAGTCCACAGGGACAGCTATTTACATGATCAGCACACAGTTGGCGAAGCTGGAACCAGTTTCCACCGCAGTTTTTGAACGTATGACCGCAGCCACGGGAGGAAAAGCGTATTTTGCCAAGAACTGGCGAGACGAACAACGAGCGTTCGCTTCGATTCGGGATGACTTAGCGCATCTCTACTCGCTGAGCTACTATCCTCAGCCGAATCCCAACCGAGGCTGGCGTGGCATCACGGTAAAATTGGTGGGTGAACGTCTGAAGAAGTACCACATCCGGACGCGAAATGGGTATCGTCCCCAACCGAACCGGTTCGTGGCGGGAACGACTACAGCCTCGGCGTCGGAAACTGCCCCGAGTAATCAGTAGTATGCATTGGTGAATTCTGCGCTTGGTTCAAGTCAGATTGTCTGGTGACGGTCTGACATCGCGCAATTTCTGCGCCGCATATTCTGGTGTGATATCGCGTTGCGGCGATCCCAGCAGTTCAAAGCCAACCATAAACTTCCGGATACTAGCGGACCTGAGAAGAGGCAGGAAAAAGTGCGCGTGGAAATGCCATTCATCATGCTTGGTTTCCTCGGTCGGTTGCTGGTGGAATCCCATTGAATACGGGCAAGACACCTGGAACAAACCGTCGTATCGGCCAGTAACGCGCTTCAAAATATCGGCCAGCGCGAATCGGCCTTGGTCATCGAGGGCACCTAGGTTGCCCACGTGTTGCTTGGAGACAACCAGGATTTCATACGGCCAGACCGCCCAGAAGGGCACCACCGCCAGAAAATACTCGTTGCTGCAAACAAAGCGGTCTCCGGAAGCTTCTTCCAAACCGATGTAATCGCACAGAAGGCAGGTGCCTCGCTGCTTTTTATACTCGGCAAAGGCTGCTTGCTCTTTGCGAGGTTCGTTCGGCATCGTCGACGTTGCCCAAATCTGGCCGTGCGGATGAGGATTGCTGCATCCCATCATCAGCCCACGGTTCTCGAAGATCTGCACATAGTTGATACCGGGACGTCGACCTAGATTTTCGAACTCCTGCACCCAGACGTCGATCAAGGCACGGGTTTCCGTCGGCGACATCCGCGCCAGGGTTAAATCGTGGCGTGGGGAGAAGCACACAACCCGGCAGATGCCACGCTCAGTCTGCGCAACAAGAATTCCCCTCCCTTCGACATCCACGTGTGCCGTTGGTGTGTCGGGTTTCAACGCGGCGAAATCGTTATCGAAGACGAAGGTGTGGGAATAGGATGGATTCCGCGCGCCTCCGGCGCGAACGTTTCCCGGGCAGAGATAACAATTCGGATCATAGGGCGGGATGGAGTTTTGTTCCTGAGGCTCGGTCTGGCCTTGCCATGGCCGCTCGGCCCGGTGGGGTGAGACCAAAACCCACTCCCGCGTGAGCGGATTGAATCTTCGATGGGGAGAACTCTGCATGACCTGACTGGTCAGATCGGATGTCAGCGGATAGCTCATTCAGTTGGCTCATTAGATTCCGGTGGGTCTTCCGGTACCGTTCCGGCGCCATGCGAGGCTTCGCAGATCAAGATCGTGGGGCTCAGCCCCGTTCTTGCCTCGTAATCCTGTTCAAGTCTTTGCTGGACTTCTTGCGCGTGCGCGGCATCTACGAGGTTAATCGTACATCCTCCGAACCCCCCACCCGTCATTCGCGCGCCGTACACGCCTTTCTGGCAATTCGCCAACTCAACCATCAGATCAAGCTCTGATGTACTGACCTCGTAATCGTCGCGAAGGCTGCGATGGGAGTCCGCCATAAGCCGACCGAACTCAGCAATATCGCCCGTCTTCAACGCGCTTGCTGACTTCTTCACCCGGTCATTTTCCGTCACCACATGACGCACCCTTTTGTAAATAACTTCGCTTAAGCGGTTTGAATGGTTTTCGAGATCATCGAGAGTCACATCGCGGAGAGCGCGTATTCCCGGAAGAACCGCGGTCAGTGCGCGGAAACTATCTTCGCACTCGTGCCGCCGGGTATTGTAGCCGCTACTCGCGTGCTCATGTCTGACCATGGTATTGCACGCCATGAGCCGTACGTGACCTGGTATGGGAAGAAGTTGGAAATCGAGAGAACGGCAATCCAACATGAGGGCGTGCCCCGCGCGGCCGTGGCATGAGATGAACTGGTCCATGATGCCGCATCTCATCTCGGCGTAAAGATGCTCTGCCTTCTGGCACAGCTTCGCGACTGTCGTGAGATCGACACTGATCTGGGAGCTGCTTAGAATCGCCAATGCAGTGGACACTTCGAGGGCGGCCGAGGAACTCAGCCCGGCTCCTAATGGCACTTCGCTCAAGATGGCCAAGTCGGCGCCGCGCAGTCTATATCCGTAGGATTCAAGCACTCCGGCCACTCCACGAACGTAATCGCTCCAGTGACCAGAGCTTCCGGGATGGATCAAGTCCAAGTTAAGGTCGCACATTTCACCCAGGTTCTCGGAATAGACTCTCAGTTTCCGGTCGGGTCGCGGACTCACAGCGACATACGTGTACAAGTCGAGAGCGGCAGGCATAACGAAGCCATCGTTGTAGTCAGTGTGCTCGCCAATGAGATTTACTCTCCCTGGCGCTCGGTAGATCGTAGGAATTGTGCCATACCGCTCAGCGAATAAAGCTTTCAACCTGCGCACTATGGCGGCCCCGGCGGATCTGATTGGAGCGACCGTATCCCCTGCCGGTCTGTCGATTCGTCTCACAGAGAGTTAGGACTAAGGCTTAACCGTGACCATCACGACGCCATGGGACGGGACGGAAGCAGTTAACTTGCCGGTAGATCTGCCCACGTCCTGCTTCAGCCACAAATCGCGGACAGCCGCACTCAAGTGATCAGGATAGCCCAGATCCTCCCAGTTCACGGTGATGTCGCGCTCCGCACTTCCGCGATTGAACAAAACCACGGCACGGCTGCCATCTTTCATTTGCCTGGCCCACACTTCCAAGTCGCCATTCTTCCACACTCGCTTGCCTTCGCTGCCGAGCGGGTCCTGATCGACGGCAATCACTTCCTTGTTAGTCAGGATCGTGCGAATCTCCGGACGCATGTCACGCAAATCATTGCCGGAGATCAGCGGAGCAGCAAGGATAGCCCACAGGCTGAAGTGGGAACGATATTCGGTATCGCTCATGCCTCCATTGCCAACCTCGAGCATGTCGGGATCGTTCCAATGACCAGGTCCAGCAAAACCGTCAAGACCGTTCTGCAGATCGACGATGTCTACGACGCCGTTTGAACAACAATCGCCGTTTGGCCATTTGACCCGGCCCTCCCACCTGTCTTGGATATCGCCGGTTGTGCGCCACAGATTGCCGCCAGCGTCTTTGCCCCAGAGCCAGGGTTTATGGGTGCCCCACTCGCAGATGCTCAGCACGATTGGACGGCCGGATGCATCGAGTGCCTGGCGAATCAGTGCATAACTTGCGGGCGCATCTTGCGTGGTCGTATTGCACCAGTCGTATTTCAAATAGTCCACGCTCCACGCGGCATACTGGCGTGCATCCTGGTATTCGTGTCCGAGGCCCCCAGGTCGCCCGGCGCAAGTATTGCTTCCCGCGTCAGAATAAATCCCGAACTTCAAGCCCAGAGAATGAATGTAATCTGCGAGCGCTTTTATCCCGGAAGGGAAGCGCTGAGGATCGGCGATGATGTTGCCGTCCTTGTCGCGCGCAACCTGCCAGCAATCGTCGATCACAATGTACTGGTAACCGGCGTCCTTCATGCCAGATTTCACCATGGCGTCGGCCATTTGCCGGATCAGACCTTCGCTGACGTTGCACGCGAATTTGTTCCAGCTATTCCATCCCATCGGCGGCGTGGGTGTGAGCGTGTTCACGGAAAGCTTGCCTTCCTGGGCGAGGAGGCTTGCGCTGGCACTGGTCAAGACGAAAATCATCGATAGATTTCGCATCGCCGTCTTCGTTGCGTTCTTTTTCATAGCGGTTGCTTACGCCTGACAAGATAGACTGCCGATGCGGTTTGCGAGTATGCTATGGCGCAAATCTTGTGATGTGCGAACTTCCATGAATTTCAAATCATCTTGGCCCAACCGTATAGTTCTCGCGTTAGCCGTTTTGGCTTTCAGTTCCCACGCACTTTCCCAAGCTGCAAAGCCGCAGCTGCCGTCAGACCAGTTGGGCCTCTTCGAAGCCCACTCTGATGTGGGCATTGCGCCGTTGCAAGGTGCGGTTACGCTCCATGCTGCCACTGGCGAATATCGTATCACCGGAAGTGGGGCCAACATCTGGGGTCAAGCCAATGCCTTTCAGCCGCATGATCCGAATGTGCTTGAGGCACCAGTGTCTTCAAACGTTAGCGTCCAAAAACCTACGCCCATCGAGCCAAATCACAACCCCAGCGATGTCCGCAGCAAAATTTCAATCTATGATCTGGACAGTAAGAGCATCCGGGTCGTCTACGCGGCGGACAAACTTTGGGAGGCGCCGAACTGGTCTCCTGATGGCAAATATCTGTTGGCGAATTCTGGCGGTGCGCTCTACCGGTTCGCGCTTAATGCTGATGAAAAGGCGCAGCCAGAGAAGCTGGCTCTCGACGCCGCGTATGAGTGCAACAACGATCACGGCATCACACGCGATGGCAAGCGGCTGGCGTTTTCCGCGAAACACGGCTCTTCTCAGGAATCGCAGGTGTTCGTTGCTTCTTCGGAAGGCGCGAACCCCCGATTGCTTACCCCCAACAGTCCGAGCTATTTCCACGGCTGGTCTCCCGACGGGAAGTGGCTGGCCTTTGTGGGCAAGCGTGGCGACTACTTCAACATCTTTCGTGTTCCTGCAGGAGGCGGAAGCGAACAGCGGCTTACTTCCAGTCGTGTCGCTGATGACGGACCCGACTATTCGCCTGATGGCAAGTGGATCTATATCAATTCCAACCGCTCCGGCGGATGGGACATTTGGCGATTTCCCCCCGAAGGGGCAGGTCCGGAGGACGCTAAGGCTGAGCGTATCACCAGCGATGAATTGGAAGATTGGTTCCCGCATCCTTCGCCTGACGGCAGATGGCTGGTCTTTTTGTCCTTTCCCAAGGGCACTCCCGGGCACAATGTCAAAACTAACGTTCAGCTTCGCATAATTCCTATGCCTCAAGATGCTGTGGGCAAGGGAGCAGCCGGTTCGATCAAAGTTCTGACGCAGATTTTTGGCGGGCAGGGCACCATCAACGTCAACTCGTGGTCGCCTGATTCCAAGAAATTTGCTTTTGTCAGCTATGAGTTGCTGCCGTAACGCCGAGTAACGCCGATGCGACGGTTCTGAGAGAAGCTGGCCCATGATAAGATTTAAGACCGATTCGGATACCGAACTTCATACTTTTCGCCCTACGTCTTTGACTAACCCCGGGAAGTATAAGGACGCTATAAAGCGGAAGTGATGGAACTGGCAGACACACCACCGAAATCACCTAAAGCACGTGTTTTCAGTAAATTAAGAGTAATCAATCAAGTAGCAAATAAATCTGATACTCACCCGCCTACCTGATTAACCGCAGTTGGCCGAAAACAACCCAAGGTTGCGGCGACCGCATACAAAAACGCACAAACTCATTCACACTTCAAACCTCAAGACAAGAATTCTGCCACCTGCGCCATCGTGGTGCGGATCGCCAGACAAAAACGCATACACTCCACCCGTGTTACCGCCGTGAAAGCACTGCGGTGATCGGCAAGTTGTTGAAATCATGCGACACGAATGGCTACGAAGGGGAAGTGTGAAACCGCTTCAGGACGCTGTGGGAACCAAATTCTTCCCGTAAGTGGACCATAATTGGACCAAGAAATTTCATCGGATCGCTGGGTACAAGGCGATGAGGGCTTGTTATTGTTGGACCCTGTAATGAACCCTCGACATCATCGCCGCCGACCTTTGCCCTGTTTGCCCTGTTCCATGTTCATTCCTTCCAGTTCCGCGAGTTCCGCGCGAATGCTTTCAGCGTCTCCAAGGAGTACTCTATACTTGAACCCTGTATCCTTCTCCATGCCTATAAACGAGGACCACGGCTGGACGCTGATTGTCCGCTTCCTCGCCTTAAGCGCCAGCATCACTTCGTCATGCGCCCACGTCAGTTGATCGATGAAGCGAGAGAATGAGCGACCGGAGCTGCCGGCATGCTCCAATTCCTTGGTAACTCGCTGTTCGGCGTCCGCAATCCGAGATTTGAGTTGCACTGCAAGATCCAGATCGCCAAGTTCGCCGACGTTTTTCAAATAGCTGCCGAAAACTACTACCGCATTAACTGTGTACAAGAAACGTGGCGTTTCGTTCACCGCTTTCACCCGCGCCATGAAGGCCTGGAGCGCCTCCGCCGCCGTTGTTCGGGTGATCTTCTTAGCTCCTGATGCCCTCACAAGTGAGGAGCCCAGATCCGTAAACTCGAAAGCGGTTTCGTCGTCACGTTTGCCGCTACGCACAACATACCCTTCACGAATCAAGCTGCGAATCACCTCTGTGGCCTTCCGGTCTTGCAGCTTGAGATACTTCATCATCCGCTTCTTGCCAAAAGCGTTGGCGTGCCAAGCTTTCACGTGTCGAAAAAACCTCCGAGCCTCGAATGCTGGCAGACCCGCGATGGTTTGCCGACTCCGAATCTGGATTGTCATGATTCCGCAGCCTCGGAATTGTAGGCTGATAGCATTTCTTATGGCCTATTAGGATCGCAAACACGCTCAGTAATCATTATCGCAGTAAGCCCAATACTCCATTCCGATTCAATGTCATCGGCGTAGACGTTCAGCTTCGACACATACGGGCTTTCGTGAAGTTCTCCTTCGAAGCTGTGGGGACAATACAAATCGCAGCGAACAATCTCAGCCGGAGCGCAGCCTTTTCAGAGCTAGGCTATTAAGTGTTTTGAATGACTTGGAACGCACGGACGACACCGTAAGTCATTGCAAAGCACCCTAGCTCAGGAGTTTTTTGGCTTTTTTGTGGGCTTTGCCACAACGTCCACTCTCAATGCGTGCGTATGGACCTTCGCCACTACCGCGGTTCTTCTTCAGAAATTAAATTGTCCGAATAACAGCCGATAGACCGCTAGCGATTTGTTCTCGTCCACATTCGCCTCATTTGTCAATGACTTGCCATCGTTAGAGTTCTTCGGGTGTGACTCAAAAGGTGTCGTAACCGCTTTTTCGCTACGCCCGTGCTTGACCAACATCGTTCGGCATACGGTAATCCAGTGCGGCGCGAACGATTTCTAATTCGGGATGCTGATAATGCATCGCAGCCTTTACGTCTCGATGGCCCATTGTCCTCATGACCGCGGCCAAGTTCCCGGTTCGCATGAGGACTCGAGTGCCGTAGTCATGGCGGGCACAATAAAGGACCAGTTCCTTCGGGAGGCCGGCTTGTTGCCGCGCCTCTTGAAACAGCCGATCGATTGAGCGAAGGTGACCCGCAGCAGAATGCTTGGACGGAAACACCCAGCCTTCTGCCCTTGTGCCACACCGTGCACGCAAACGCTCCAAGACGCGACGGCTCATCGGAACAAGTCGCCGCCCCTCGGCGGTCTTACTGTCGGGCACGAAAATCACACGATTTTGCCAATCGAGATTCTCAATGCGTGACGGCGACCTCGACTACTTCAACCAACATTGGCTCGAGTATACGACCAAAATAGGCATACCCAAAAGTGGTATGCAAAATCGGCGCCTCATCGTGATTCACTGCCGGATGGTTTTGAATATGATGGGCGCCGCGGAGCACCTGCACGTCGTCTGACCAGAACTAATGAGGTCGACTAATGAGGTCACTTCAAAAGCAGTGGTTGGACCTCGTTAAAGATGCACACCGGGGCTCAGTGCGGTAAGATTTCTTCCAAGCACCGTGCAGGGTGCCTAACTCCTCGCGCATCCGGCACTCTATTATGGGGTCACATGCAACTGCGACTGTTGGTCCCAGTTTTCCTGCAGCGATCGCTGCCGCTGGCTCTCTGCATTGCGCTGAACGGTTGCGAGTCCCATAAAGCCAATTCCGGACCTTCGATCGAGTTCACCCATATTCCGCCGGCGGCGCAAGGTGGACGAGAAAGAGTCGACACGATTTCTGGACGGGTAAAAAACGCTCGACCAAAGCAGCAGATTGCTAATTATGCGCAGGGCGGGCAATGGTGGGTGCAGCCCTGGCCGCCTTATCTCGAATTGTGACGGAGATCGATGGTGTCGCGCCCGTACAACGCACATACCGCAACATTGTCAGTGCTGTTGATGTACTTCGTGCTGACCGGATGCCACTCTTTGTCAAGAAATTCAGCTCCGACAGTTGCTTTCAGCAAGTCCCCCGCCGCTCAGGAGAGCCACTACGAAATAGACATAATCGAAGATGGCGACTACAAGAGCGACATAATCGAAGGTCGTGCCACTGGGGCTCGACCCGGGCAGCGAATCGTGTTGTACGCAAAGACAGATGGACGATGGGAAGTGTGCCGGCAATCAGGTCAGCCGTTTACGAATATCGAAGCGGACGGCCGGTGGAAAGCTTCAGTCCACTTGGGAATACAATATGCCGCTCTGTTGGTTGATCCAACCTACCATCCGCCTGAACAAACTGAATTTTTACCGATCGTCGGCAACGGCGTGGTGGCGCTGGCAGTCGTTAACGGGGAAGGCCCCGCGCCGGTACTCCCGTCGCCCAAGATACTGAACTTTAGCGGTTACGAGTGGACGACGAGCACCGGGCCAATTTTCCGCGCTGGGTCAAGGAACTTTTTCGATTCAGCGAACGTTTGGACGGACGAAAGAGGTGCACTTCATCTTCGCATCTCGGGAAGCCCAGGAAAGTGGATTGCGGCAGAGCTGAAGCTCGCGCGCAGCCTAGGATACGGAACATACAGGTTCCAGGTGCGCGATGTTTCTCATCTCGAACCTTCCGCTGTTCTAACTCTAATCACCTGGGACGGCGTTGGCACAGAGAGCAACCGGCACGAGCTGGACGTTGAGCTTAGTCGTTGGGGATACCTTGATAATACCAACGTAAATTATGTCCTCCAGCCTTACTACGTTCCAGCTAACTATGTTGCCTTTCGGGTACCGCCTGGTCTCTACACACATTCGTTTCGGTGGGAACCGGGGAAAGTAACGTTTTCGACGGTAGCGGGATCGGGGAATGCAGGAGGTGGCCGTGTCATTAACCAGCACGTGTTTACCTCCGGCGTGCCTTCACCGGGGGGAGAATCGGTACGCATCGCTTTGTATGTATTTCATCAAGGCCAAATACCCCTGAAAAACGAAAATGAGGTCATAATCGACAAATTCGAGTACCTCCCGTGATTTGCTGGTTGAAGCAAACTCGATGGATTCTTATTGGAATCGTGCTAGCGGACCTTGTCACCGATGCACGTGCACTCGATCCTAATCGTCTGCCTTCGCAGTACGTCCGCGAACAATGGACCACCGAAACCAGGTTTCCCGGCGGCGCGGTCAACGGCATCGCGCAAACCGCAGATGGATACCTCTGGATTGGAACCGACAGAGGCCTGTTGCGTTTCGACGGCTTTAATTTCAGGCCTGTCTCTCTTGCTTCCATCGCCACCGCTTCGAACGTTCCCATATTGCAACTGCTTACGGATCCTGGCGGAAAACTGTGGGTCCGTCCACAGGGCGCCGATCTCGTACGCCAAAAAGATGGCAAGTTTGAGAGCGTCAGATATGGTCCAGTCGCAATCACCGCTCTGTCAAAAGATAACCACGACGGAGTACTGGTTTCGGACATCGCGCAGGGCACATTCCGTTTCATGGAAGACCACGTTCAGAAATTGGGACCCGCTTCACCGCCAGTAATCTCTCTGGCAGAAACAGCCGAAGGCAAGATTTGGATGGGCACACTCGGCGATGGCCTCTTTTTTCTTACGGGCGGGCGAGCTACCCTGGTCAACGCAGGATTGCCCGACCGAAAGATCAATTGTCTGCTGGCCATCGGTAGTGACGAGTTGTGGGTCGGCACCGACACGGGCTTGTATCGCGGAAACGGCACAGGCTTTCGTCGGCTCGAATTGCCGTCGTTCCTCGGTAATGTCCAGTTTTTGAGCCTCCTGCGCGATCGTGACTCGAATATCTGGGTGGGTACGACGCGCGGGCTACTGCGCATCAACGCGAAAGGCACTTCGTTCTCCGAAGAGAATGAGCTTCGCGGAGACGGCGGGATTAACGTTCTGTTCGAGGACCGCGAAGGGAATCTCTGGATCGGAGGTGCGCGAGGGCTAGGCCGCATTCGGGACAGTGCGTTCGTAACTTATTCATCTGTTAGTGATCGTCGTTTCGAACACAATGGCCCCGTATATGTCGACCCGGAGGGCCGCACCTGGTTGGCTCCCGCTCAAGGTGGGCTGTATGTTCTCCAGAATGGACGAGTTCAACCCGTTACATCGATACCACCAGATGAGGTCGTCTATTCCATCAGTGGACGGGCAGATGTGGTGTGGGTCGGACGTCAACGCGGGGGACTGACCCGTCTACGATTTCGCAACGGTGCGATAGCGAGCCAGAGTTATACAGAGGCAAACGGACTGGCCCAAAACAGTGCCTATGCTGTTTATGAGAGCCGCGATGGCTCTGCGTGGGCCGGCACGCTAAACGGCGGCGTCAGCAAATTCAAAGATGGGCACTTCACCACTTACAAGACGACCGACGGCCTCGCTTCGAATACCGTCTCGTCCATCCTCGAAACCCGCGATGGTGCAATGTGGTTTGCCACACCTAGCGGGCTGAGTTCTTTTTCAAACGGCCAATGGAGAACCTATACAACGGTAGAGGGTTTGCCTTCGCCAGAGGTGAACTGCCTTTTCGAGGATTCATCCGGAACTCTCTGGAGTGGAACGTCTGCTGGTCTTGCCTTTTTTGCCTCTAACCGTTTTCAAGTTCCTCATCGAATCGCCCGACGTTTTGCGCGAACAAATAGTCGCAATGGCGGAGGACAAGAGCGGAAGGTTTTGGATCGCGACCTCAGATCATGTTTTGCGCGTTCCGCGCGACAAACTGCTAAGCGGTGTTGTGAAGGCAGTCGATGTTCGCCAGTATGACCAGGCCGACGGTCTAGAGAGCACTGAAGGAGTGAAGCGGAGCCAATCGGTGGTCTCGGATTCAGCTGGCAGGATCTGGTTTTCACTCAGGAGCGGCTTATCGGTTGTTGATTCATCCCAGATCACGGACTATTCACTTCCCGCGCTGCCTCACATCGAGGCGATCACCGCCGATAACAACACCGCAAACCTCGCCGCCTCCGTTCGAATTCCTCCATCTCCCAGGCGAATCACGTTTGAGTACACGGGGCTGAGCCTCGCGGTGCCCGGGCGGATTCGCTTTCGATATTTTCTCGAAGGTTTCGACAGTAGCTGGAGCCAGCCGGTTGCAGCGCGAGAAGCCGTTTACACGAACCTTGGGCCCGGCTCCTATCGATTCCGCCTAGTCGCCAGCAACAGCGAGGGGCTGTGGAACGGGCCAGAAACTGCGATCGCTTTGAACGTCGCCCCGGCCTACTATCAAACTTATTGGTTCCGTTTGTTGTGCATCGCCGCTTTCCTCGGAATGCTCGCCGCTGCCTATCAACTACGGCTGCGGCAGTTGTCGCGGGAGTTCAATTTGCGCCTGGAAGAGCGCGTCGCCGAGCGGACACGCATCGCGCGCGATTTGCACGATACGCTGCTACAGAGTTTTCAAGGGGTGTTGCTGAAGTTTCACGCCGTGACATACATGGTGATGGATCGTCCTGCTGAAGCGCAGCAGACTCTGAACACGGTGATCGAGCAGGCCAGGAAAGCGATCACCGAGGGCGTGGATGCGGTGCAGGGGTTGCGTTCCTCCACGCTGGCCGGCAACGATCTTGCCCGGGCGATCACCATGCTCGGAGAAGAACTCGCGGCCCATCCAACCGACAATCACTCTCCCGCCTTTCGTGTGCAGGTGGAAGGCACCCCGAGTGAGCTGGCTCCGATCCTCCGGGACGAAGTGTACCGGATTGCAAGCGAGGCGGTGCGCAATGCGTTCCGTCACTCACATGCGGCGCGGATTGAAGTGGAAATCCGATATGACGCAGTGCAGCTTCGGTTGCGGGTGCGGGACGATGGAAAAGGCATCGACCAGGAAGTTCTCGCCGGTGGCGGACGTGCCGGGCACTTTGGCTTGCCGGGCATGCACGAACGCGCCAAACTTGTGGGGGGTAAGCTGGCGGTGTGGAGTAAACTCGAGTCTGGTACGGAGGCCGAGCTGACCATTCCCGCCTCGGTTGCATACGCGAAATCGGCCGTCGCACGCCGTTCGATGTTTTGGAGAAAAGGAGCTTGATGAGGTCGTGAGTGCCGGCTCCAATTCAATTCGGATTCTGGCAGCCGATGACCATCCGTTGTTCCGGAGTGGGATCGCCGCCCTCCTGGCCACTCAGCCGGACATGAGTTTAGTCGCGGAGGCTTCCAATGGGCATGAAGCGATTGCGCAGTTCCGTGTGCACCGTCCCGATATCACCCTGATGGACTTGCAGATGCCCGACATGAATGGCCTGGACGCGATGATCGCGATCCGCGGTGAATTTCCCGAGGCCCGCATCATCGTGCTGACCACCTACACCGGCGATGTCCAGGTCTTGCGCGCTATGCAAGTCGGCGCTCGGGCTTACCTGCTCAAGAGCCTGTTGGACAAGGAACTCCTAGAGACGATTCGCGCCGTTCACGCCGGAAAAAAGACGCTTTCCGCGGAAGCTTCTTTTGAGCTTGCCGAGCACGCCACCGATGAGGCCCTGACCCCAGCGGAAGTGCAAGTCCTCCGTCTGATTGCCGCCGGGAATGCCAACAAACAGATTGCGGCGCAACTATCGATCACCGAAGAAACCGTCAAGGGACGAGTCAAGAATATCCTTTCCAAATTGGGCGCAAACGATCGAACCCACGCAGCGATGATCGGTGTGAAGCGCGGGATTATCCAATCCTAGCGACTCGAAAGAGTGAGGTCCTCGCCCCGATTGGGGCTTTGTGCGTATTCGTCAATTCGATAGCCTACGTCAGAGGCGCGCTTGCGACGGCTATTCTCCACATTCGCTCCAGGCTGGCCTGGCGTGGGACTTTTGTTGATGCGGCTGGTTGCTGGCGTTTCACTCATTGCTCACGGGATCGTGCGAGTGCAAACCGGGCCGGCGATTGAGCGGATGATTCTAGGCGCGTTCGCGATCACTCTCGGAACAATTCTGCTCGCAGGCTTATGGACGCCGGTCTCGGGATCGGTGGTGGCAATCCTTGGAATTTGGAACAGCATCTCACGACTTGGCGATCCGTGGGGCTGCATTTTCCTGGCAACGATCGGTGCCGGATTGGCACTGTTAGGGCCCGGCGCGTGGTCAGTGGATGCCCGGCTTTTCGGGTGGAAGCGCATCGATGTGGGAGATCGAAAGAGGTAGCTCTCCCGCACTTCTTCAGAGGGTCTTTTCAGGCTCAAAAAAGTCGCTGCCGATCACGATTTAGTCCGCTGATGACTCCATCTGGGGTTTCCCGGCACGCAGACCTTGCTCAACAATCAGTTCAAATGCCAAGAGGACTTTCCAAAGATAGACATTGCACCGTCGAAGGAGATCGCGATGACAACATCAAATCAAATCCGCATTATGATCGTTGACGACCATCCGCTGCTGCACGAAGGACTTGCCTCAATCATTCAATATCAGCCCGACATGGTTTTGGTAGGGGAGGCGACCAGTGGCTGTGAAGCTGTGCGGCGCTTCCGCGAATTCAAGCCGGACGTCACACTCATGGACCTCCAGCTTCCCGACATGAGCGGCATCGATTCAATGATCGCGATACGCTCGGAGTTCCCCGAAGCCCGTCTCATCATTCTGACGACCTTTGCCGGTGACGTGAAGATTCAGCGGGCGCTCGAGGCTGGAGCACGAGCTTATGTTTTGAAGAGTATGTCTCCTAGCGAATTGTTGGATGCAATTCGCCAGGTTCATGCAGGGAAGAAAATGATTCCTCCCGAGATAGCGGACTACTTGGCGGAACACTACAGCGACGAACCGCTCACCGTGCGCGAAGTGGAGATTCTCTGTCAAGTCGCTGGCGGAAATCGCAACCGGGATATTGCCGAAAGACTCTTTATTGCCGAAGTGACGGTAAAAGCACACCTCAAGCACATCATGGAGAAACTGGGCGCGAATGATAGGACGCAGGCGGTAGCTATAGGCGTTCGCCGGGGAATCATTCAGCTTTGAGGTCATCCCCGCTCGAACGAGTCCAAAAAGGTGATCCGTCCTGTCGGGACACAAACAGCTCAATCATCAAGAGACGGGCTGAAGCAACCTCGCCTCATCACTCAGTCCGACTTCCTTGAGACCCTGGTTGAAAGGAGCATTGTCATGGTTCTGAGTATGAGTCTAGGCACCTACACGCGGTCACAATTCCAACCTCCACCAGCCCACGACAGCTCGCCTTCACGCCACCACCCGCAAACTGCTGCGCAGCCGCAGCAACACCACTCCCAGCGCTGCCGTCCCGGCCAGCCAAATCGCCAGCGACGTATTCACCACCCAGCCCGGCGCTACCCCAACCCGGCGTAGCAGAAACGGCAGGAAATTCCATGCGTTGATGTGAACATAATCCCACGGGTCCTGGGTCATGCTGTCATTGGTCAAGCCCCAGGCAGCCATCTTGCCCAATGCGAACGCTAAGATGTTCTTAAAGCGGAGAGCAATCACGAACGTTGGATGTCCGAGCGTTTCCATCTGGTAAATTTCCAGCGGCAAATAGAAGACCAATGATGCAAGCTGAATCATCAGGCTGACCATGATCAGCATGTATGCTGCTCGCCAGATCGTTTTTCCTAAAATGTCTCGATAACGGATGAGCAGCGGCACAGCAACGAGTGTCGCCAATTCCACGGCGGTAGAAACGTAGCGGTCGCCCCAGGCGAAATCACCACTCCATACCGTGTACTTTGCGTAAAAGCAGATGTACGCCAGAAGCAGGAGGAATCCGGCGATGAGGTACGCTCGGATTTCCGGGCGGAAGCGTTTCCAGGCCAGCGTGGCAATGACAATCGTGAGCACCAGCAAAGGATCGAAAAGGAAGATGGATTTCTCCGGCGCAAAGAGAGCGCCAAGAAAGCCTACGTGGAACGGGTTCTCGAAAGGATAATTCGCGGGCAAGGACGGATCCAGAAGGCGACGCTCCACGGTGAAATAATGCACATAGGTGTTGAAGAAGGATCCAAAGCGATAGTACTGGTATAGGCGGTCGATGAGCAAAAAGACGGCGTAGACCGGTGCCGCCGTTTTCATATACACAACAAACCGCTTCCACAACTCCCGCCCGGGCACTCGTTCGAACCACGACACCAATAATAAGAAGGATGCTACGGCCAGCAGATCCATGCCGGTGGTCAGGCGGGTCAGCAGGTTCAGTCCGAGAGCGGCCGAGCCAATGAGCAACGCCCGGCCGCTGCCGGTGCGCAGCCATTCGTACTGGAATGCGAACCCGGCCAAGGTCAGCAACATGATGTAGTTGTTCTCCATCATGTTCTGCGTGTAGTGAAGATGAGTGGTGCAGAACATCAGCGCCAGCACGCCCCCCACTGACTCTTTCATGCCAAAGCGTAACTGACCGAGCAGTCGAAATGCGATCAGCGCGGTGAGAACGTTCACCAGAATGTTGGTGCTGTAGCTGACCACGATACTGCGCACGCCAGGGTCGTCGTGGTAATTCGCGAAGATAAGTCGGTTCTCCATCCACGTCCCCAGAACATCGGCAGGCAACATGAGCAGTGACTGGCCGATGCCATACCAGCTATAAAGACGCCCGCCACGGCCGTGCAGGCCAAACTCTGGATAGTCAGCTTCAGGAACCTGCGGCTCCGAAGTCCAAAGCCAATGCGTGGTTTGGAGCCGATGCGTCGTGTCGGACGTTTCCAACTCGCCAGATTGCGCCACGAACGCGAGCAGCCCCGCAGTCAGACACAAAAGAAAAAGCGGATCACGCAACCAAAGTCGGAGGCGAGAAGTCATCGCTTTAATGGTAATTCGGAAGTGATCATTTAAGAAATAGCGGGCCTAGCAATTCCTTGTAGTTGGGGAGATCGCCTTGGACACGGAACGTCTCCGGATGATTGTTGGACACCAAGAACTCGGCGTTCAACTCCGGTTTCGGTGTAAGCGCCTTCATATCCTGGTTTACGGTAACGGGAACTGTCGTGATGGCCGTTGGAAACGTGCGGGCGAGAATCATTCATCGAACTACTATTAAGACTGCAGGTGGTGGAATAAGAGAGATGTTAGTTTCGCGAAGTGCAGCGTGGGTAATGTGGTCCTGGGAATCAGCTATCTCCCGGCGTTTCATATCCTTCGGACTGACCCAAGGAACATCGCCGTCCCAGAATCTGGCAACGCCTTTATTCGGGGTCATTCCGCCAATGGTCGAAACCAAAAACTTCATCTTGCGTGTATTCCAATGCCTCGGTATGTCCCCAAGCCAGGTAACGCAGGACGGTTTAAGGGGAACAGACGGGTTGAGCCCGCGCGTGACGGCGCGGTGCACAATTGCCTGCTTCTGCTCATTGAGCAGGGCGATCACCTTCCGCTTCGCCCGGATCGCCCTCTCCAGCCGCCCATTCGCCCAGTCCAGAAACCGCACAATCGCCGCCTGCTCGGCGGGAGGGGGGCAGGAAACGGTTCGCACTTCAGGAGTTCCATAAGAATCCGCATCCTGTGCGAGAGAATCCCGTTGCCAATTCGAACTAGGCTCAACTGAAATGGCTTCACTGAGAAGATAGCAGCCAGGTATCGTGGATCGTCTGCGTCTAAGCGCCGAGTCAGGACGTAGTAAACAGGACTGAGACAACCAACATGTCGTGAGCGGCCAACGGAACCGATGATGACATTCATACAGTTCACGACGATGTCATCTGGTTGCACAATCTTGTAGCGCCCGATGTCTTCGGACTTCTTGTTTCCGATGTTCCCTTTGTCCTCATAACGGATGACACCGACGTCCTTGAGGACGGACAGAACCTGCGTGATCTGCTTCTTTTCGTTCGTCTCTCCACGCTCGCGCAATACTGAGCCTAGCCGCGGGAGGTCCCAGTGCACTGGGATGAGAATCCCCCTGACTTAACATTGGGTGAGGATGACATCGTCTTTCTGGATTTCGGCCCTGTATTTGAGGAATGGGAAGCCGACTTCGGGCGGACCTACGTTGTGGGAAATGATCCGCTGAAGCACAAACTACGCCGCGATATTGAAGAGGCATTTGCCAGGGGCAAGCAGTGGTCGCTGGTAGTGGTTGGAGCCCGCCCGTTCGGAGCCGATCTAGTCTGTTGAGGATCTGGGTTCCCTGCGCTCCACGACGGAGCTGCTGGCGGGCTGTCGTCGAGCGTGATCGTCGACGGATCCATCGGCGATGTTTCTGCGGGCTGCTCAATCCGTTTTTTCACGGCGGTTGGGTCCTGGTCGACCTGTTGTGCTTGCTTGCTCGCTGCGCTCGCCGGTTGGCTCGCCGATCCAGAAGCCTCGGTGGAATCGCGGATAGCCGATTGTTGACTCTGGAGTAAAGAAGCCTTGCGGCTTTTTTCCGGAAACAGATTTCACTGTCGTTGGTGACGCTAGGCATTCCACACACCCGTCGCCACTTGGTTTCGAAGCGGGATTAAGTCCGCGGCGATCTTTCCTCATTTTCAATTTTCCTTTAGACATATTAGTCTAACCTGGTGTTCCCAATTGAACAGTCTTTCCTCGCCTGTCTGTAATAAGATGTCGAAATCCTTTTCGCAAAGCCAGGATCCATCGTGCGAACCCCGCCAAAACGCAAACCAGCGGTTTCATCCAAAGGCGTGCAACTCAACACATTCCAAAAGCGAGATTGCAAAAGTCGCTTCCGAACTGAACACGATTCATTCAGTCAATATGCAGTACTGGACGTGCGGCGCAGTGGCCAGTTCCGAAGAAAGGGCCGCATATCAACGCAGGCTGGTGCCGGGGGAAGGAATCCGTGCCGCTCTTGCAGAACCCCTTTTTGGGCATCGCCCTATTCAATTGAAATGCACACAACGAAGAATAAAGGAAAAAGGAGAAGGAACATGAAAATACTGATGGTGCTAACATCGCACGACGTACTCGGCAACACCGGCCGCAAGACCGGCTTCTGGCTTGAAGAGTTCGCAGCTCCTTACTTTGTTTTCAGGGACGCTGGCGTACAGCTGACCCTCGCCTCACCGAAAGGTGGGCAACCACCCCTCGATCCGAAGAGCGATTTACCAGAAAATCAAACGCCCGCCATGACGCGGTTCAAGCAGGACCAGACGGCGCAAAAGGCTCTGTCCCAGACGGTCAAGCTTGCCGACGTTAAATCGGAAGATTACGACACGGTTTTCTATGTGGGCGGACACGGCCCCATGTGGGATCTCGCAGAAAGCCAAGATTCCATCGCTTTACTCGAGTCCTTTTACAATTCCGGCAAGCCGATCGCTCTGGTCTGCCACTCGCCCGGCGTGCTTCGTCACGTGACGTACCAAGGCGCGCCGCTTGTGAAAGGAAAACACGTGACCGGTTTTACCAATGGCGAAGAGGAAGAGATGCACCTCACCAAAGTTGTCCCGTTTCTCGTCGAGGATGAGTTGATGCGGCTCGGAGCCACGTTTGAGAAACGAGCCGACTGGCAGCCGCTTTCAGTCGTTGATGGCCGTCTCATTACCGGACAGAATCCGGCGTCCTCGACCGTCGCAGCCCAGAACCTTATGAACTTACTCGCAGCGGAGAAAGCGGCCTAGGTTACTTCGATCGACGTCCGCATCGGCTCGTCGTTGGTGTCCGTTATGCCGGCCAAGGTGATCCAGGTTCCTCTTGGCCGGTAGAATCACGCGCTTCCGTAGCGCGGCAAAAGGAGAGATGAATCATGAGGCATAGAGAATCGACCGGGATTTCATTCGACACGGCGGCAGATCAGATCGCCGCGTTGGTGCAAGGATTCGTCGGTTCTTCACGCGAGGGGTTCGCGGCGCGGCGGGCGGGATGAAGCCGCTTTGAGAGGGCCGGTGACCCAGCTGTGTATTGGGTTCGAACCTTTAAAACGAAAGGTTATTTATGTCGGGCAAGAAAACAGCAATCATAACTGGAGCATCGGGGGGTATTGGCGCGGGTTTAGTCGAGGGGTTTCTGAGAGAAGGTTATAACGTCGTCGCGACGTCTCGTGAAGCCAATCGAAAGCTGACCATCTCAGGCAGCCTGGTTCTCCTCGATGGCGATATCAGCAAGCAGCAAACTGCTGCCTATGCTGTCGAGGCAGCAATCAACAACTTCGGAACCATCGATGTTTTGGTGAATAACGCTGGCATCTTCCTAACCAAGCCTTTCACTGACTTCACTACCGAGGACTTCGACGCCCTTGTCTCCACTAATCTGCTTGGATTCTTCTACATCACTCAGCGCACTGTAAAAGAGATGCTGAAACAAAAATCGGGATGCGTTGTGAGCATCACTGCGGCGCTTGCCGATCGGCCAATCGCCGGCGTAAATGGCTCGATTTCGATGATTACGAAGGGTGGCTTGAATTCAGCAACCCAGAATCTCGCAATCGAGTATGCAAAAGATGGCATTCGCTTTAATGCCGTGGCCCCCGGCGTTGTGGATACACCGATGCACCGGAATGATCCCAACGACTCGACGTTGCAGCCGTCTATGAAAAAGGCGACGGTAAAGGATGTTGTCGATGCCGTTCTTTACCTGGCACAGGCAGGTCATGTGAGCGGAGAGATACTCCACGTGGATGGTGCCGCTCCGGCTCGTCGTTGGTAGCCGCCAGACAATTCAATATCGTTCCGGCCGCGTGCCTATCAGTTATTTGCGAGGTGGTACAAGCGGACACTAGGCCAAAGACGAATGTCGGCTCAAATTCAGGAAAGGGCGAGACATGATATCGAAATGTGCTAATCCGCAATACAATGCCTCGCTCCTGCGCTTGAGTGAGGGGAAAGTTTTTCAGTTCGAAGCGCGACAGATTTTCACATTACCGGAAGCCTCATACCCTAACGGGTCACCAAGTCGCGCATTATTGACTGTGTCGGAAATGTGTCACTTTCATGACGTTAGGAGCTAAAAGATGGAGCCGCCGAGATCAAGCCTCTCCAGAGATGAACTGGAAGCAACCACAATCAGTCGGGGGTATCTCGCTGTTATGTTTTGCTCATTAGCTGGGTGCTTCCGCTGGAGCCGCGCAGGAGTTAGACGCTTCGACGCGGTGTAGACTCTGGGGTGATCGAAGAAACAGCGCGACTTGACGAGTCGTACACTCCGATTCCGCTAAAGCAT
>CAWITE010000018.1:0-848237 GCA_963838905.1 uncultured Acidobacteriota bacterium | reverse complement strand
TTGGGCTTACGTTGACCAAATTGGTTCTTTCAGGTAGGTTAAATAGATAAAACCATAGTGGGGAAGTGTACCCTTACAGGAACCTTATCGTGCCTAATAGCAATGGCAAGACGCTGCTTTTATTGAAGCCCCGGGGCTTTTGCGCCGGGGTGGTGCGGGCGATTGATATTGTCCGGATTGCCCTGGAGGCTTTTGGGCCGCCGATTTATGTCCGCAAGGAGATCGTGCACAACCGCTTTGTGGTGGAGGAACTGCAAGGCAAGGGTGCGATCTTCGTCGACAGCGTGGACGAAGTTCCTCCCGGTGAGCGGGTGATTTACAGTGCTCACGGAGTTTCGCCGGAGGTGCGGGAGGCCAGCGCGGCGCGCAATCTGCGCGTGATTGATGCGACCTGTCCTCTGGTCACGAAGGTTCACGTGGAGGCGGTCAAGTTTGCCAAGGAAGGCTATTCGCTGATTTTGATCGGGCACCACGACCACGATGAAGTGATTGGAACGCTGGGCGAGGCTCCGGTTGTGACTCAGGTGGTGGGATCGCCGGAACAGGTGAAGTCACTGACCGTGCCAAATCCCGACCGGGTGGCTTACCTGACGCAGACCACGCTGAGTCTGGACGAGACCAAAGACATTATTGCCGCCCTGCGCGCGAGGTTTCCGAATATCAAGGGGCCGGCGGCGCAGGATATTTGCTATGCGACGGAGAACCGGCAGGTCGCGGTGAAGCATGTGGCGTCGGATGCGGATTTGCTGCTGGTGGTGGGTTCGGATAACAGCTCGAATTCTAATCGGTTGGTGGAAGTGGCGCGCAACCTGGGCACCAGTTCGCATCTAATTGACAGCTTCCAAAACATCCGGCCGGAGTGGTTGGAAGGTGTGAAGACGATTGCTCTGACAGCCGGGGCTTCGGCTCCGGAGTGCCTGGTCGAGGAAGTGGTGAAGTTTTTGAGCAGCAAAGGCTTCGGCAACGTGCAGGAAGTGGAAGTCATGCCCGAGAACGTGCGCTTTGGCTTGCCTCCCGAGATTGTGGAAGCAATTGCCAGCGCCCCTAGCCCAGTGAGTGCGGAGTAAAGAAATAAATATGGACGAAACCTCCCCCTCGTTTTCTGCGTCGAGTGCGCCGCAGTTGCGTTTCGGAAAAATAGACGACCTGGCCAGCCGGGTCGCTGCCGCTGTCGATGGCGCGCGTAAGTTTTTATTCTCCCAGCAGCACCAGGAGGGCTACTGGTGCGGCGAGTTGGTCGCCGACACTACTCTCGAGAGCGACTACATTCTCTTGCACACGCTGCTCGGCACCGGCGATCCGGTGCGCTTCCAAAAGTGCTGCAACTGGATTCTCCAACATCAAAACGAGGACGGGGGGTGGGGTATCTACGTAGACGCCCCGTCAAACCTCTCAGCCAGCGTAAAAGCTTACTTTGCGCTGAAGCTTACTGGGTATAACGCTGATCATCCGGCTTTGGTGCGGGCGCGGAAGAAGATTCTTGAGATGGGTGGCGTGACCGAGGTCAACACCTTTACCAAGATCTATTTGTGTTTTCTGGGGCAGTTCGATTACGACGCGGTCCCGGCTATTCCGCCGGAGATTGTGCTGTTTCCCAAGTGGTTCTGGTTCAATATCTACGAAATTTCTTCGTGGTCGCGGGCGATTCTGGTACCGCTTTCGATTTGCTACGCGAAGAAGCCGTTCAAGAAGATTCCGGATGAAATGGGGGTTGAGGAATTATTTGTAGGCGGCCGCGACAAGTCGCGCATGCGCCTGCACTGGTCGAAGAAGCTGGTCTCGTGGCGGAACTTCTTTTTGGTGCTCGACCGCATGACCCACTGGTTCGAGATGGTACACGTTCGTCCGCTGCGCTGGCTGGCACTTCGACGGGCGGAGCACTGGATGCTGGAGCGCTTCGAAATGAGCGACGGGTTGGGCGCGATCTATCCGTCGATGCTGAACGCGATTATTGCGTTGCGCTGCCTGGGCTATTCTCTCGACGATCCGCAGGTGATCCGCGCACTCGATGAATTTGAGAAGCTCGGGATCGAAGAGGGCGATACCTTCCGCATGCAGCCCTGCATGTCGCCGATCTGGGACACGGCGTATGCGATGTTTGCACTCGGCGAGGCGGGTGTGCCGCGTACTGATCCGAGGATGGTCAAGTGCGCCGACTGGATTCTGCAGAAGCAGGTTCGCACCGTCGGCGACTGGAAAGTGAAGAACAAGAAAGGGCAGCCGGGCGGCTGGTATTTCGAGTTTAATAACGAATTTTATCCCGACGTCGATGACAGCGCGATGGTTTGCTTGGCGCTGGCTCAGGTAGAGCATTCCAACGGCCGCTACCAGCGGGAGTCTGTGCAGCGGGCCATTGACTGGATCTTCTCCATGCAGTGTAAGTCGGGTGGTTGGGCGTCGTTCGACAAGGACAACACGCGCATGGTGTTCGAGCATATTCCGTTTGCCGACCACAACGCCATGCTTGATCCGCCGACCGTGGACATCACCGGACGAATTCTGGAGATGCTGGCGGCGTATGGATATGATAAGAACGATCCGCGGGTGAAGAAGGCGCTCAAGTTCATCCGCGAAGAGCAGGAACCAGATGGCTCGTGGTTCGGCCGCTGGGGCGTGAACTACATTTACGGGACGATGCAGGTGTTGCGCGGGCTGGAAGCGATCGGCGTGGATCATCATGAGCCCTATGTGCAGCAGGGCGCAGAGTGGCTGCGCATGGTGCAGAATCCGGATGGCGGCTGGGGCGAGACTTGCGGTTCGTATGACGACCCCAGCATAAGGGGCGAGGGTCCGAGCACGCCATCGCAGACCGCCTGGGCTGTGATGGGGCTGCTGGCTGCGAGCGACACGCGCAGTGATTCGGTGGCGCGTGGGATTGCATACTTGCTGCGAACGCAGAAGAAAAGCGGTGCTTGGGATGAGCCGCAAACTACCGGCACTGGTTTCCCGCGGGTGTTCTATCTTACTTACACGTTGTACCGGCAGTATTTCCCGCTGATCGCTTTGACTACTTATAGCAAGGCAATGGCGGGGGTGGCGCAGGGAACTGGCGTGCGGCGGATTGGGTAGTTCGCCAAGGATTATGTTTCGTTCGTTGTCATCCCGGGCGAAGCGAGGGATCTGGGTTTTCGCTCGGTTGGCAAGAACCCCGATTCCTCGCCGCTCCGCTCCTCGGAATGACCGGGCGGGTGGGGAATGACAGGGCGTGTGTGGGTTTGTCAGCTGAGTTTCTACAGAAGGACGGGAGAGAAGACGAATGGCGGTACCAATTTCTCAGATGTGGACGGTGGCGACTTACGTTCTGGGGCAGAAGCTCAGGGGGCGTAAGCAGTATCCGCTGGTGCTGATGCTGGAGCCGTTGTTCCGCTGCAATCTCGCATGCGCGGGTTGCGGGAAGATTCAGTATCCCGCTCACGTGTTGAAGTCCCAGCTCACGCCTGAAGAATGCTTCCGCGCGGTCGATGAATGTGGTGCGCCGACGGTCTCGATCCCCGGAGGCGAGCCTCTGCTGCATCCGCAGATTGGCGAGATTGTCGAAGGGCTGGTGGCGCGCAAGAAATACATCTATCTCTGCACCAATGCGCTGCTGCTCAAAGAAAAAATTCATCTGTTCAAGCCCAGCAAGTATCTGACTTTTTCCGTTCACATGGACGGACAGCGGGAGCATCACGACTTTTCGGTTTGTCTCGAAGGCGGATACGACAAGGCGATCGAGGGGATCAAAGCTGCGCTGGACGGTGGTTTCCGCGTGACCACGAACACCACGCTTTTCGATGGTGCAGATCCAAAGAGCGTGCGCGCCTTCTTCGACGAAATGATGGAGTTAGGTGTTGAAGGCATGATGCTCTCGCCGGGTTACTCGTACGACAAGGCGCCGGATCAGCAACGCTTCCTGGGACGGGCTCGTACGCGGCGGTTATTTCGTGCCATGCTGTCCAATCGCGACAAGAAATGGCGCTTCAACCAGTCGGCGCTATTTCTTGAATTCTTGATGGGTAAGCGTGAGTACGCTTGCACGCCCTGGGGTATGCCCACCTTCAACGTCTTCGGGTGGCAGAAGCCCTGCTATCTGCTGCAGGACGGTTACGCGGACAGTTTTTCGGAGTTGTTGGAAACAACCGCGTGGGAGAATTATGGGACCGAGTCGGGCAATCCCAAGTGCGCGAATTGCATGGTGCACAGCGGATATGAAGCGTCGGCGGTGAACGATTTGTTCGGGTCGGTGCAGGGCATGTGGCAAGAAGTGAAGGCGCGCATGTTTGGCGAATACGAAGATGCTTCAGCGCTCAGGTTGCTGGATGAGTCTGCCCAGCCGGCGCATGCGGCTGGCCCGTTGGTGCAGATTGGCGCGCCCGAGGGCGAGGAGACGCGGGTTTGAGCGGGCGGGAATCCGGGCACGGGCCGTCCGCCTCGGTGGACCCGGACTCTTTAGAACTTGCGCCGGGAACGGCTCACGAGAAGCTCGAGGGATCGGTTCCGTCGCTGGCAAATGAGGAAGACCTCCGCAAAGCGCTGGAGCGGGCGTTCGATTATCGCGGCGATGTTTCGCTCACGCGGAAAGATGGCGCGAAGATTGAAGGCTACATTTTCGATCGCAGGAGTGGAAGCGGGCTCACCGACAGTTTCGTGCGATTGTTGCCGAAAGATGGTTCTCCCCGGATAAAAATTTCCTACGCAGAGATTGCCGCCCTGGCATTTACGGGCCGCGATATGGCTGCGGGCAAGAGTTGGGAAAACTGGGTGCGGCATTATTGGGAGAAGAAGGCGGCCGGTGAGAAGGATATTTCGCTGCAGCCGGAGAAGCTGGAGTAGAAGCAGTTAGCACAGCGCGGTTTGGCTGAATGCTGAGGCTAGTTTGCCGGGCGCGAATCCCTCAGCGGCTAAAGCCTTCGTTGGTTCGAGCTTTACCGCAGCGCTGGAAGCGCTGCACCACCCGAAACCCAGAGTTTCTTTGCCGATCCGTGAAGCCGGAGATTCATGGTGCTTGTGCGGCATGACTGAAGTCATGCCCCTCCCAAAACCGATTGGCCACGGAAACGCGGTTTGGCCGAATGCTAAATGCTGGCTTTTGTCACTGGCGCAACTGGTTTCGTGGGCAGTCACGTGGCGCGGGTGTTGGCCGAGCAGGGGGCCGACTTGCGATTGCTGGTTCGGTCCGGCAGTGATCTGAGAAATATCCAGGGTCTGAATCCGGATCGGGTGATCGGCGATCTGCGCGATCCGGAATCCATTGAGAAGGCAATGGCAGGCTGTGACGTGGTGTTTCACGTCGCGGCTGATTACCGGCTTTGGGTACGCGATCCGGAACAGATGTACCGCGCCAATGTAGAGGGTACGCGGGCTGTGCTGGCCGCCGCACGCAAGAATCATGTACGCCGGGTGGTTTACACGTCGAGCGTTGCGACTATGGGATTCACCTCGAATGGTCATCCGGCGGACGAGGATTCTCCGGTGTCGCTCGACGGTATGATTGGCCACTACAAACGGTCGAAATTCATGGCCGAGGAAGTTGCGCTCGACGCGGGACGCGGCGGGATAGATGTGGTCGTGGTTAATCCCAGTACGCCGGTCGGAGAGCGGGACGTTAAGCCCACGCCTACGGGACGAATTGTCGTAGACTTCCTCAAAAAGAAGTTTCCTGCGTACGTCGATACTGGTCTGAATCTGGTGGATGTCACGGAGTGCGCTCGCGGCCATATCGCTGCGCTGGAGAAGGGAAGAAGCGGCGAGCGCTATATTCTGGGCGGAGAGAATCTGACGTTGAAACAGATTCTCGATAAGCTGGCGGCGATTACCGGGTTGCCGTCGCCCAGGGTCAAAGTTCCTTACGTGCTGGCGCTGGCGACTGGCGTTGTGGATGAAATTGTGACTGGCCGCATTCTGGGCCGGGAGCCGCGGGCGACGATTGACGCGGTGCGCATGGGACGAAAGAAGATGTTTGTGTCCTGCGCCAAGGCGGAGCGCGAACTTGAGTGGAAGATGGTTCCGGTGGATGGCGCGTTGCGAAGAGCGGCCGAGTGGTTTCAGGCGAATGGATATGCCGCTGGGGGCTGATGCTTATTACGATGACGCGTTTGTTGTCGTCACGAGCGAAGCGAGGGATCTAGGTTTCTCGCGTGGCGGGGGAAACCCAGATTCTTTGTCGCTTCGCTCCTCGGAATGACCGAAGGAGTGGTGAGCCGAGCGTTGCTCGGCCGGACGGGTCGAAGACCCATCCCCCACATGAGTCTCTTCACAGCGAGCAGATGGCAAGTTCGGCTACAGTTGCGATGGTTGCTGCTCTTGAGCGAGAGGTGCGTCCGCTGGTGAAAGGCTGGCGCAAGATTGAGAGAGAACACGAAGGCCGGCGTTTCAAGTTCTTCGAGAGCGGGGAGGCTGTGGTGGTTTGCGGTGGCATCGGGGCGGAAGCGGCTCGGCGGGCGACTGAGGCTGTGATCGCGCTGTACCGGCCGGAGCTTTTGCTTTCGGTGGGTTTCGCGGGAGCGCTTGATGCGGCATTGAAGGTGGGTGAGATCTTTTCACCTAGCCGCGTGATTGACGCCACGGACGGCAGTAGCGTAGAAATTGCTGCGGGCCGTGGTGTGCTGGTCAGCGCTCTGACGATCGCGGACATGGAACAGAAGGCGAAGTTAGCAGAATCCTACGCTGCGCAGGCGGTCGATATGGAAGCCGCCGCAGTGGCTCGCGGAGCGCAGGCGCGGGGTGTGCGCTTTATGGCGGTGAAAGCGATCTCGGATGAGAGCAGTTTTGCCATGCCGCCGCTGGACCGCTTCGTGGACCGCGATGGACATTTTTGCCAGACGGCCTTCGCGGCCAGCCTCGGGGCGCGGCCTTGGCTGTGGTCCAAGGTTTTCCAGCTTGCCAGGAACGGCGCGAAGGCATCGAGGGTGCTCTGCGTTGAGCTGGATCGGTGCATTAGCGAATCGAAGGTTTCGGGGTCGGAGTTGCATCCGATATCTAATCAACTGAGGTGACTTTGATTGAGCCGGACTAGGTCGCGGGTGCTGCTTGGCTCGCGGTGGAAATTCCTTGGAACGCTGATGGTGTGTTGGTCAAGTAGGGATTTCTCACTTCGTTCGGGATGACAGGGTTTCGGATGATAGATTTCGAAATGACAGTGTAAGGATAGATGGCAATCGCGGGACAATTTACGATCGTGGAAACTGAGCCTTCGATCCCGACCACTATGCGGGCGGCGGTTTACCGGGGTGTGAACGACGTTCGGGTGGAGACCGTCTCCGTTCCAAAGATAGGACCCGGCGAGTTGCTGGTCCGAGTTCATACTTGCGGCATCTGCGGAACCGATCTCAAGAAAATCGCGAGCGGCTCGCATTCCGCGCCACGCATTTTCGGACATGAAACCTCAGGCATTGTGGCAGCGGCCGGTGAGGGAGTGAGCCAGTTCAAGCCAGGTGATCGAGTGGTAGTGTTTCACCACATACCATGCGGCGAGTGTTACTACTGCCGGCACAAGACTTTTGCCCAGTGCGAGACTTACAAGAAGGTCGGCTGTACGGCGGGCTTCGAGCCCTCCGGCGGGGGATTCGCCGAATATGTTCGCGTGATGGATTGGATCGTCGATCACGGCACGGTTCGGATCCCCGATGGAGTATCGTTCGAGCAGGCATGTTTTGTGGAACCGGTGAACACCTGCATGAAGGGGATTGAGGCTCTGCAACTTATACCCGGCGATAGTGTTCTCGTAATTGGACAAGGGCCGATTGGCATCATATTAAGTACATTAGCCAAAAGGTCAGGAGCTAGGGTAATCACTTCCGATTTGTATCCCGAGAGGCTTACAATATCTAAAAGCTTCGGATTAGAGAATGCGATCGATGCTTCGCGCGCCGACACCGTGAAAACGGTGCGAGAGCAGACAGAAGATCGGGGCGCGGACGCAGCGATTGTTGCAGTAGGTGGTAACGGACTGATTCGGACCGCCATGGATGCGGTGCGTCCGGGGGGCCGGGTGTTGTTGTTTGCGCAGACAGTTCGCGGCGAAGCTACCATTGATCCGGCCGCGATCTGCGTGGACGAGAAAAGACTATTGGGGTCGTATAGCGCGTCGGTTGAATTGCAAGAAGATTCGGTGCGGTTCGTGATGGGCCGCGAGATGAACCTGGAAGGTTTGATCAGTCACCGCTTCTCTTTGTCGAACAGTGTTGAGGCTTTGAAGCTGGCGGCGCGTCCCCAGCCGGATTCGATGAAGATTGTGATTCAAACGGGTAGTTCGGGGGGAAATAAAGAGTGAACGGAAAGATGACAGCTGCGGTCCTCTATGGCAAGGAGGACGTAAAAATTGAGAGAGTTCCCATTCCCCGGGTGGGCGATGGCGAAGTGTTGGTGAAGGTGCAAGTCGCCCTGACTTGTGGAACCGACCTTAAGGTTTATCAGCGGGGCTACCACGCCCGCATGATCGTTCCTCCCGCATTGTTCGGGCACGAACTGGCCGGAGTGATCGAGGAAGTTGGTCCGGGCGTCCGCGGGTTCAAGAAGGGGATGCGGGTGGTGGCACTGAACTCCGCACCCTGCCAGATGTGTTTTTACTGCTCCAAGCATCAGGCCAATCTTTGCGAAGATCTGCTGTTCAACAACGGGGCTTATGCGGAATACATTCGAATTCCGCGGCGAATCGTCGAGATCAACATGCTGGCGATCCCGCCGGACGTCAGCTATGAAGAAGCGGCGATGGTTGAGCCCCTGGCCTGTGTGCTTCGTGGTCTTCACGAGACAGGAGTGGAGATTGGCGACACGGTCACCGTAATTGGCGGCGGTCCCATCGGTCTCATGTTCGTGCAGGTCGCGAAAGCGGTTGGCTGCAACGTAATTTCAGTGGTGAAGCGTGATGGTCAAGTTCAAGCCGCGAAGCACATGGGCGCGCATGAAGTGGTACAGATCACCAAGGTAAAGGATCCGGTGGAAGGGGTGCGCAGGCTTTCCCCTGAAATGCGCGGTAGCGATGTGGTGATCGAAGCGGTGGGACGTCCGGAAGCCTGGGAGATGGCCATCGACATGGTGCGCAAGGGCGGGACGGTGAACTTCTTTGGCGGCTGCGCCAGCGGCACGAAAGTGCAGCTCGATACCAACCGACTGCACTACTCGGAGGTCACGCTGAAGGCGACATTCCATCACACCCCGGAGACCGTGCGCAGAGCCTTTGCGCTGATCGCCGAGAAGAAGATTCGCTCCACCGATTACATTACTGGCGAAGCGCCACTTTCACGGCTGCAGCAGGTTTTCCATCACATGCTGAACCGCAACGGCGATATCAAGACCGCGATCATTCCCGGGCACTGAGGCGGGATTTTCCGGCAGGCGCACGGGCGAGGACGCCCGCGCCTACATTGACCAACTGACCATGTCATCCGTTGCCAGCGACTCCCGGACTGAGATTTCCTCTACCCTGGTGGGGTGGAGTAGGCTTCCGCCCGAGTACGCCATCCCTGAAGAAGCCACGACGCAAGCGGAGGCTCAGGCGTACTGCCGTCGTCTGGCGCGCACGCATTACGAGAATTTTTCGGTTGCGACCTGGTTCCTTCCGGTGCGGCTGCGACAGGATTTCTTCAATGTTTATGCCTACTGTCGTATCTCTGACGATCTGGGCGATGAAGTCGGCGATGCTCGCGCTTCTCTGTCCTTGCTGGATCAGTGGGAAGCCGAGCTTGAGGCTTGCTACGCTGGGAACCCGCGGCATCCCGTATTTGTCGCTTTGGCCGAGACCGTCCGCAAGTGCGAGATTCCGAAACATACATTTGTCGATCTGCTGACTGCGTTTCGTCAGGATCAACGAGTTTCGCGTTATTCCACGTTCGAGGATGTTCTCGGTTATTGCCGATACTCGGCGAATCCTGTGGGCCATCTGGTGCTGTACGTGTGCGGGTACCGGGATACCGAGCGGCAAGCGCTTTCCGATTTCACCTGCACAGCACTGCAGTTGGCGAATTTCTGGCAGGACGTGAGCCCGGACTATGCCAAGGGACGAATCTATCTTCCTGTGGAAGATCTTCGACGCTTCGGAGTTACGGAAGATGACATCGCGGCGCAACGCAATACGTCTGCCTTCTGCGATATGATGCGCTTCGAAGTGGATCGCGCCCGCGATTGGTTCCGTCGAGGCTTGCCGCTGATTGAGAAGGTGGATCGCGAACTGGCTCTTGATATCGAACTGTTCAGCCGGGGCGGACAAGAGATTCTGAACGCCATCGAGGCGCAGGGATACAACGTGCTGGGCCGGCGTCCGGCGATTTCGAAAACACGCAAACTCACACTGGTCGCCTGTGCGGCTTGGGGAAAAATTTTGCGGGGAAAAAGGGTATGAGTACGGCGGTGCAGCCAGCTCCCACACCCTTCGCGCCTACCGAATCGCAACTCGCGGTTGCGTACTCGGTTTGCCGCCACATTACCCGTGCGGCGGCTAAGAATTTCTACTACGCGTTTCTGGTGCTGCCGCGCGCCAAGCGTCAGGCTCTGTGCGCTGTCTATGCCTTCATGCGGCGCTGTGACGACATTGCCGACGATGACTCTCTGTCGCAGTACGATCGGCGGAAGAAACTCAACGCGTGGCTGGATGCTTTTCATCGCACCCAGTCTGGCCATCCCACCGACGAGCCTGTGCTGCTGGCTCTAACCGACGCACAGCGCCGGTACAACATTCGCGTTGGACTACTCGATCAGTTGGCCTATGGCACTGCCATGGACGTTGAAGGAGGCCCGAACGCAGACGAGCAACGCACGGGCGCGTCGCCTGTGCCACACACGCTTAGCGTTCACTACCGAACTTTCGACGACCTCTATCAATATTGTTACCGTGTGGCGTCGGTCGTAGGTTTAGTTTGCATTCATGTGTTCGGCTACCGCGATCCGGCTGCCGAACCGCTGGCCGAGCGCCTGGGGCTGGCCTTCCAACTCACCAACATCATTCGTGACGTAAAAGAAGATGCCAGCATGGGCCGCGTTTATCTGCCGGAAGAGGATCTGGACAAGTTCGGGATTTCACTTTCTGCGTTGGAATCGGTCTCCGATCCTGCAGTCTTGCGGCCGCTTCTGGCGATGGAAGCCGACCGAGCTCGCGAGTATTACAAGGCCGGAGCGGAACTAATTCCGCTTGTCGAGGAGGACAGCCAATCAGCACTTTGGGTGCTGATGACGATCTATCAGCGGCTGCTCGAGAAAATTGCACAGCGCGAATATGACGTCTTCAGTGGTAACGAAAAAGTCAGCCTGACCGTGCGCGAGAAGCTCGGCATTCTGGCCAAAGGCTTCCTGAAACGCCTTTCCTGATGAGCGAGCGCTCGCTACCAAATTCCCGAGTGGCCGTGGTCGGAGGTGGATTGGCGGGGCTCGCTGTTGGTTGCGCCCTTGCGGGCAGCGGTTTTCGCGTGACCCTGTTCGAACGTCGACCTTACCTTGGCGGACGCGCTTCTTCTTATCAGCATCCCGGCACCGGCGAAGTCGTCGACAACTGCCAGCACGTCCTGCTCGGTTGCTGCACTAACCTGATCCAGTTCTACGAACGGCTGGGCGTTGAAAACAAGATCCGCTGGTACGACCGGCTGACCTTCCTCGAGCCGGACGGACGCGCCTCGGTCATTGCGCAATCGAAGTTGCCCGCGCCCCTTCACACCGCACCTGCTTTTCTCCGCGCCGCTTGCCTGGACTTATCCGACAAACTTTCCATTGGCATGGCAATGGCCGCCCTTGCGCCGGGCGCGCCGCGCGACACTGGCGAGAGCTTCCTGACATGGCTACGCCGACACGGACAAACAAAGCGGGCGATCGAGCGTTTCTGGAATCCAATCCTGGTGAGCGCATTGAACGAAGAGTTGGATCGCGTGTCCGTGCCGTATGCGGCGCAGGTAGTGCGGGAATCGTTCTTGAAGTCGGCGGCGGCTGGACGGATGGGCGTTCCGAGCGTGCCTTTGACCGAACTTTACAGCGTGGCCGGAGACTACATCGCTGCGTGCGGAGGCGAGATCCGTTTCCGAAACAGCGTGGAGTCTTTTCTCAGTGAGCCGGATAAGGTGAAACTGCTGGTGTCGGGCGAGGAAACGGGGTTTGACTTCGTTGTGTTCGCCGTACCCTTTGACGTTTTATCCCGCATACTGCCGCAATCCTCGGCTGCCGACCCGTTGCGGCAAGTTCTTACGCGATTTGAGACCTCACCGATCACCGGCATTCATCTCTGGTTCGATCGCCAGATCACCGACCTTGATCACGCCGTTTTATTGGACCGGACCATTCAGTGGATGTTCCACAAATCGAAGCTGCTGTCCGAAAGGGAAGGGCACGACTTGAGTCGTGCCAACAATCTACCCACTCCGAAAGGGGCTTCAGGCCCTGAGGTCAACGGCAGCTACGTGGAACTGGTCGTTAGCTCATCCAAGACTTTGGTGGAAAAGTCACGCGCGGAAATCACAAAGTTAGCACTTGCCGAACTGCGCGAATTTTTCCCCGGCGCGCGAGATGCGAACCTGGTGAAATCGACGGTGATCAAGGAAGTTCACGCAACCTATTCGCCGCGGCCTGGAGTGGATGTCTACCGTCCCCGCCCAGAGACGGTCTGGCCACGAGTATTGCTGGCGGGAGACTGGACCGCGACCGGATGGCCCGCCACCATGGAAGGCGCGGTCCGCAGCGGATACCTAGCGGCAGAATCCGTGGCCCGGGTCGCGGGCATACGAAATGCCTCGTACCTCGTGCCGGATCTGCCCGCGAGAGGATTCATGCGGTTGTTCGGATAATGGTTCACAGTTTTTTCGCACATTCACTCAGGCAGTTGCGCGAAGATCGGACGGACGAGGCGTCCGTCGCCAGGTTATTTTAGCGACACCAACTTCTCTACCAGTTCCGAGTAGTCCTTCTTTTCGAGGCCGTGGACCGCTTTGTTGTACTCGTCCACTTTGCTGGAATAATTCATCGAGCAGAATTTGGGGCCGCACATCGAGCAGAATGCGGCTTCTTTGTAGTAGTCATCGGGGAGAGTTTCATCGTGCATGGAGCGAGCCGTCTCCGGATCGAGTGACAGCGCGAACTGCTTCTCCCAGTCGAATTTGTAGCGGGCATAACTGAGGGCGTCGTCGCGGTCCTGAGCGCCCGGACGATGGCGCGCCAAATCCGCCGCGTGCGCCGCGATCTTATAGGCGATGATTCCGTCCTTCACGTCTTTCTCATTTGGAAGCCCAAGATGCTCTTTTGGTGTGACGTAGCAAAGCATCGCGGCACCATGCCAGCCGATCATGGCCGCGCCGATCGCCGACGTGATGTGGTCGTACCCCGGCGCGATATCGGTGACTAACGGTCCCAACGTGTAGAACGGCGCTTCGTAGCAGAGTTCCTTTTCTTTGTCGACCTGCTCCTTGATCTTATCCAGAGGCACATGTCCCGGCCCTTCGATCATCACCTGCACATCGTGTTCCCAAGACTTTTTGGTCAGTTCGCCCAGCGTTTTCAATTCAGCGAACTGTGCTTCATCGCTGGCGTCGGCGATACAGCCGGGACGCAGGCCATCGCCAAGCGAAAACGACACGTCGTGCTTGGCGAAAATCTTGCAGATGTCGTCGAAACGCTCGTACAGAAAATTCTGCTTGTGATGGTGGGCCATCCATTGCGCCAGAATTGCGCCGCCGCGGCTTACGATCCCGGTGATGCGCTTGGAAACCATCGGAAGATACTGAATCAGGACCCCGGCGTGAATCGTCATGTAATCCACGCCCTGCTCGGCCTGTTCTTCGATCACTTCGAGCATCACTTCGGCATTCAAGTCTTCGATGCGTTTCACCCGCGAGATCGCTTCATAGATCGGAACCGTTCCGATAGGCACGGGCGAGTGACGCAGAATCGCTTCACGAATCTCGTGAATGTTGCCGCCAGTCGAAAGATCCATGACTGTGTCAGCGCCGTAGTGAACCGAGGTATGCAGCTTCTTGAGTTCTTCGTCGATGTTCGACGTGACGGCAGAATTGCCAATGTTCGAGTTAATCTTGCAGAGCGAAGCCACGCCGATACACATTGGCTCGAGTTCCGGATGATTGATGTTGGCGGGAACAATCATGCGACCGGACGCAATTTCGTCGCGAACCAGTTCTAGGGAAAGCTTTTCACGTTTCGCCACATAGGTCATTTCCTCCGTGATCAGGCCTTTGCGCGCGTAATGCATCTGGGAGAAATTACCGTCGTCGTTCTCCTCTTTGCGACGGGCGATCCATTCGGAGCGCGGCTGGGGGACGCTATGGCCATTGTTTTCGGAGCCATGATTGGCCTGACTGCTGTTGCCGTTCGCTGCATTACCGTTCGTCCGAGCCATGACTTATCACCTGGGTTGGATTCGTCAAAAAACGATTATACGCCGGGGATGAGATGGAACCGAACTCCGTAGCTCTTGGCAGCTACCCGATTCCTCGCTTGTCCGTCCAAACCCCGAGGGCTTAGAATTTCTGCTTCGACTCAACGAGGTACCATGGGCTTATTCCGTCTCCTGCTTGTATTTCTGCTGCTTGCAGCCCCAGCTACGTTTGCTCAAACTGATTCCACCACGAAGCCGGCGCCAGGTTTCAGCATCGACAACATCGACAAGACAATGGATCCTTGCGTCGATTTCTACCAGTACGCCTGTGGTAACTGGCTCAAGAAAGCCGAGATTCCAGCGGACCAGAGCGCGTGGGTCAGTTTTGTCGAACTGGACGAGCGGAACCTGGTAACCTTGCGAGTCATCCTGGAAAAGGCTTCCGCCAATGATTCCGGCAGAAGTTTTATCGATCAGAAGGTCGGCGATTTCTATAGCTCCTGCATGGACGAGAAGACTGTGGATGCGAAAGGCCTGGAGTCGCTCAAGCCGGAACTCGACCGCATATCGACGGTGAGCGACAAGGCTACGCTGATGGACGCGGTCGCGCGGGTGCATCTTGCCGGTCCCAACCCGTTGTTTAATTTCTATTCCAACTCTGACCTGCACAATGCGGATCAGGTCATCGCTTACATTGACCAAGGTGGATTGTCGCTGCCCGATCGCGATTACTACATCAAAGACGATGCCCGGATGACGGAAATGCGCAAGCATCTGGTGGAAGAAGTGACTCAAATGTTTACTCTTGCCGGGCAATCTCCGAGGCAGGCCGCGGAGTCGGCGCAAACCGTTTTGCGCATCGAGACCGCACTGGCTAAGGACTCCATGGACCGCACCCTCCGCCGCGACCCCAAGACGCGAGACCACAAGATGACGCGGGAAGCGGCCGTTGCACTCGCCCCGAATTTTTATCTCGATCGCTATTTCGCGGCTACGGGTGCGCCCAGTTTTTCAGAGTTGAACGTCAGCAATCCGGAGTTCTTTAAACAGGTGAATGGTGTGCTGGAATCCGAATCCCTGGACAACCTGAAGATCTACGTGAGCTGGCACCTTCTGCGAGGCGCCGCTCCCTGGCTCTCTCAGCCTTTTGTGGACGCGAGCTTCAAAATGCGCCAAGCCTTGACCGGGCAGAAGGAAATCCAGGCCAGATGGAAGCGCTGCGTGGAGCTCACCGACAACTCCCTGGGGGAAGCGCTCGGCCAGAAATACGTCGAGGTCACTTTCGGGCCCGACGGAAAACAGCGCATGTTGAAGATGGTTGATGCACTCGAACAATCGCTGGACACCGATATCCAAGGGCTGTCCTGGATGACCGACGAAACCAAAAAGCAGGCAAAGATCAAGCTGCAAGCCATTCGCAACAAGATTGGCTATCCCGACGCGTGGCGCGACTACAGTTCACTCACCGTGGTGCGGGACGACCTGCTGGGAAATTTTCTGCGCGCCAACGAGTTTGAATCCAAGCGCGAAATCGCCAAGATTGGCAAGCCGCTTGACCGTAAGGAATGGGGCATGACGCCGCCCACGGTCAACGCTTATTACAGCTCCTCCTACAACGAAATCGTGTTTCCGGCGGGCATTTTGCAACCGCCGTTCTTTGACAAGAAGATGGATGATGCCGTGAACTTCGGTGGAATCGGACTCGTGATCGGACACGAATTGACCCACGGCTTCGACGACCAGGGTCGCAAGTTCGATCCGCAGGGCAATTTGCATGACTGGTGGACGCCCGAGGACGGCAAGGAATTTGAAAAGCGAGTCAGCTGCGTTGCCGATGAATACAGCAGCTTCGTCGCGGTCGACGATCTTAAGCTCAATGGCCGGCTCACGCTCGGCGAAAACACCGCCGACAACGGTGGTGCACGCATCGCGCTGATGGCGCTCGAGCGCATGATCGCGGAAGACAAAACCGGAAAAGAGGGCGAGAAGATTGATGGCTACACCCCGGAGCAGCGCTTCTTCCTGGGCTTTGCGCGAGTCTGGTGCGAGAAACGGCGTCCCGAGTCGGCGCGCATGCAGGTGACCACGAATCCGCACTCTCCGGGAAAATGGCGGGTGAACGGGGTTGTCCAGAACATGCCCGAGTTCCAGCAGGCTTGGGGCTGCAAGGCGGGGCAACCCATGGTGAGCGCGAACGCCTGCCACGTGTGGTGACGGCAATAAACGCCTACTTGATAAATCCTTTGCGCCGTTGCTCACGGTAACGGCGTAAGGCGTCGTTGATGATCGGGTACGCCTCGCCCGCGGGCCGAATCTCGTCCACCTCCACCTCTTTCCCTTCGAGCTGTTTGTAATCCTGGAAGAATCTTCGCAACATGATCAGCCGGTGCGGAGGCATTTCAGAAGCTTCGCGGTAGGTGTTGAATTCGGGATCTTCCGTGGCGATGGCAATAATTTTGTGATCTTTTTTCCCTGCGTCAATCATGGTCATTAGGCCAATTGTTCGCGCGTGAATGATGGTCAAGGGAACTACGCTTTCCTGGCAGAGCACCAGAACGTCAAGCGGATCGTCATCTTCGGCCAAGGTCTGTGGAACGAAGCCATAGTTAGCCGGGTAATAAACCGCGGAGTAGAGCACACGATCAAGTTTGATCAACCCGCTGGCTTTGTCCAATTCGTACTTCACGCTCGAACCAAAGGGAATTTCAATCACTGTGTTGAACTCTTCGGGCAACCGCTCGCCGGGGGTTACGTCATGCCAAGCGTGGATCATCGGCAGTTATCTCAACAAGAAAATTGACGGACACCGGAATTGTACTGCCTGATGTCTCTTCGGTTCTGTCTCTTCGGTTCTTGACCCGCGTCGCCAACGAGGAATAGAGTTCTTATAGGCGTGGGTGTTTTATATGTCGAACGAGACCAGCCGATACCTGAAATTCGGCGGTGCGACGGTACTCATCCTGCTGGCGCTCGGATATCTTGCCTATACCGGCGTCCAGGAAAGCAAGAGTTACTACGTCACCATCAAGGAACTGCGCGGTATGGGAGAGTCTGCCCACACCAAGCGCCTGCGTGTTGCGGGCAATGTTCAACCCGGTTCGATCAAGCGGAGCGGTACGAAAGTTGAGTTTGTCCTGATAGAGAACGATCAAACTCTACAGGTTTCGTACAGCGGCACCGAGCCTCCGCCCGATACGTTCAAGGACAATTCCCAAGCGCTGGCCGACGGCAGTTTCGGACGCGATGGCGTCTTCCATGCCAAACAACTGCAGGCGAAGTGCGCCTCGAAGTACGCGCCGCAACAGCCGGGCGCGCCCGCCAACGGCAGTTCTCCGAATGCGCCCGCGAAGAGCATGACTCAAGTCAAGACCAACGGCTCTAGCGCGATGTCGAACTAGAACCGTCCAGGCTATTTCATAAATCGCCGCTCTACGGGTTAGGAAAAAGCTGGTCTAAGCCTCTTTACAGCCACTGCCGCATCCATTCGTCCAGCGACCGGTAGACATCCAATTCATGGTCTTCAAGCGTATCCCCCAAGTCCTAAAGAGCGGAGCGGAGACTAACGCTTCTCGTTTTGTGGCGCCCGACCCTACCAACGAGCTTAAGCATCCGGAAAATCAGTCGCTCTTCGCGCGGTTCAAGGAAGATTCGCGAGCTGCCGCCCCAGGCAAGAATCCCCCCTGGGCGATTGGGTACGAAGCCCGCGCCCATTCCGACCTGATCGCAATTCTGTATGGCCTCATCAGCGGCAGCGAGATCAGAAATGGTTCCGCTTATGGTAGGCCGATGATGGCCAATCGCCAAGGACTCGTCTTTGCGTATGCACAAGGTACGCACTCCATTTTTCTCAAACTGCGGGGAGACATGTATGCTGCAGCTCGACAAGACGGCGGAAGGTACGACCCAACTTACGGGAAGGATTGGATTGAATTTCGCGTTGGCGGGCGAGTTGGAGGTTCCGCCGATTGGCGCGAATCGATGGAGGGTTGGGCTAGAATCAGCTACCGAGATACACTGAGCATCGAATAACGCATAGACGCACAACTCGCTGCTCTGGAGCTGCGGCGCTTCGCGCCGCGGACGAGGGCGTCCGCCCCGACGTGGTGCTACCCTCGACTTCGCGGGGCGCTTCAGCTATCTTCGGTTCCGATGCCTCCCGCCGTCGTTGTTACCGATCTCGTGAAGCAATTTGGACGCTTCGCTGCCTTGCGTGGCGTGAGCGCAGAGTTTTCCGGTGGAAAGCTCTACGCCATTCTGGGCGACAACGGGGCAGGGAAGACAACTCTCTTGCGCGCGCTGGCGGGGTTAACGCCGCCCACGCGGGGCATCATTTCAATGTTGGGGGCAACCGATCTCCGGTCCGTCTGCGGCCAAATGGGCTACATGGCCCATCCTTCTTTGCTTTACGACGAAATGAGCGGAATGGAGAACCTGGGCTACTTCGCGGGCCTGTACGATGTCCACAATAAAGACCAGCGCTGCGCCGAGGTAATCCGTGCCGTGCAACTTGATCCATCGCTGACGCGGCCCGTGGGCCAGTATTCGCAAGGCATGCGGCAGCGAATGTCGCTGGCGCGGGCGCTGCTGAACGATCCTAAAATCCTTCTTCTCGACGAGCCCTTCTCCAACGTCGACCTGGGTTCTGCCCGAGAAATGGTGAGCTTGCTGACTGGCTTGCGCGATGCCGGCAAAACTATCTTTGTGGTCACGCACCAAGCTTCGCTCCTCGAAGGTGCTGCCGATGAGTTCGTATGGATGGAAGCCGGACAAATCGCTAGTCGCACTTCGGATCTGGCGGAAAGATCGGAGACGCCATGAGTACCGCCTCCCGGCTCGCGCGAGCGACTCTGGCCAAAGACCTTCGCCTGGAGTGGCGATCGAAAGACGCCATCAACTCCATGTTGTTTTTCTCGTTGCTGGTGGTGGTGATCTTCAGTTTCTCGTTCGATCCGACTGCCGAAGAATCGCGACGAATTGCCGGCGGACTGGTTTGGGTCGCTTTTTTGTTCGCCGCAGTGGTGGCCTTGAACCAGACCTGGGCACGGGAAATGCGCAATCAGGTGCTCGATGCCTACCGGGTTTCTCCGGCCCCTCCCAACGCTCTGTTCCTGGCGAAAGTCATGGGGAATTTCATCTTTGTTACCGTGCTACAGGCGTTGATGACGCCGCTCTTTATCGTCTTTTACAACCTGCGCGCACTCGGACCCGCATACCAGTTGCCCATCGTCGCGGCGCTTGGGACCTGGGCCTTGGTGGTGAATGGAACGTTTTTCGCGGCTATGTCTTTGCGCACACGCAGCCGCGAGATCATGCTCCCACTATTGCTGTTTCCTATCTCGATCCCCGCTTTGCTTGCCATGGTCGAAGCTACGGGCGCTATCCTGACCGGAGAATTTTCCGCCAAGTTCTGGATCGTCTTGCTTGCCGCCTATGATGTGGTGTTTACTATCGCTAGCCTCTTCTTATTTGGATTCGTGTTGCAGGCGGAATGAAGCGCGTTTTTCCCATCCTCGCTGTTCTCACGGCTGCGCTCCTTAGCTACGCCTTGTATGAGGCTCTGCTTGTTGCCCCGACCGAGCAGACCATGGGCGACGTGCAGCGGATCTTCTACTACCACGTGCCTTCGGCGTGGACAGCTTTCATCTTGTTTTCCATCAATTTCGTCGCTTCCATCGTGTACCTCATTCGCCGTTCTAACAAAGCGGACATTGTTGCCCTGGTGACGGCGGAGGTGGGCGTCGTATTCTGCACTGTGGTGCTGGTCACCGGGCCGATCTGGGCGCGTCCGGTGTGGGGAATCTGGTGGACCTGGGATTTGCGCCTGACCCTGACTCTGGTGCTATGGCTGATCTACGTGAGCTACCTGGCGCTACGCAGATTTTCCAGCAGCGGGCAAACTCCACTGCTGGCAGCGGTGCTGGCCATTTTTGGAGCCCTCGATGTTCCGCTGGTCTATTTTTCCATCTGGTTTTTCCGCACCCAGCACCCTCAACCCGTGATTGGCGGAGGCGGTTCCATTGATCCCCGCATGCTGCACGTTCTGCTGATCAACTGGCTAGCCTTCTCCTGCTTCGCTGCATTAGTTTGCTGGTCCCGTTACCGCCTGGAAGTGCTGCAACGGGAGGTGGACGAAACCCTGGCGCTGGAGGCTTTGCTCGAACCGAGGGGTTCGCAAACCCGAACGTCGCAGACGTGGAGAGCAGGATGAGTTATCTTTACGCCGCGTACATCGCTACCTGGGCTATTCATGTCGCGTATCTGGGCACCCTGCTGCGCCGTTACATCCGCCTGAGAAACGAGATCGCAGAATTCAACACAAGAGAAGAAAGGCAGTAGCGAATTCAGTCAAGCTGCTGGGTCACGAGGATGCGGTCAGAACCACGGTTTCTGCTAGTATGTCGATGGTCTTGCCGGGGGTTACTTCATGCGCCGAATCATGGTTGTGGCTGTGCTGTTGGTACTTTCCACTGGCTTCATTTTCTTCGCGGGCAACGCCAAAGCGAAGGCGCCCCAGACTGCTGAAACCGACGCTCGTTTAAAGCACGCCTTCCGCCGGCCCGAGAACAACGGTTGGATATTCGTGCACCTCGAAGGTTCCCCGTCCGAAATCGGCTTTCAGCACGGCTACCTGCTCGCACCGGAGATCGAAGACGCGCTGAAAGTCACCATCCTCGAACAGACGCACGAGAATGGGAAGGACTGGCAATTCTTCCGCGATGCAGCCAAGAACATGATGTGGCCGCACATCGAATCTGAGTACCGGGAAGAAATGCAGGGCATCGCCGATGGTGCCAATGCACACGGCGTGAAGCTTGATTTGTGGGACGTGGTCGCATTGAATGGCGCCATGGAGTGGAGCTATTACGTTAAGGAATACGATAAAGCGCATGGCATCAAATCCGCAGCATCCGTCGGCGTCCCCGAGCATTGCAGCGCCTTCGTGGCTACCGGGAGCTACACCAAAGACGGCAAGATTGTCATCGCCCACAACAACTGGACTAACTATCTTGATGGCGAGCGCTGGACCATTATGTTCGACATCGTTCCCGCCAAGGGCTACCGCTTCATCATGGACGGTTTCCCGGGATTCATTCACAGCGGGGATGACTTTGGCATCAACTCGGCCGGAATCATCATTACCGAGACGACTATCGGCGGATTCTTCGGTTACGATCCCGTCGGCGTCCCGGAGTTTGTTCGTGCCCGCAAGGCCATGCAGTATTCTGCGGCAATTGACGACGCCGCGCGCATCTTCAAAAAAGGCAACAACGGTGGGTATGCCAACGACTGGCTGTTGGCCGATATCAAGAACAACGAAATTGCCAGCCTCGAATTAGGTCTGAAGAATGTTACCCTGATGCGGAAGAAGGATGGGTATTTTGTCGGGTCCAATTTTCCCATCGACCAAAAGCTTGCCCGTGAGGAGACCGATTTCGACGTGCATGACCTGAGTTTGAGCGCCAACGCCCGCCACGTACGCTGGGAGCAGCTCATGGCCAAGTACAAGGGAACGATCGACCTGGCAGCCGCGCAGCGCTTCGAAGCGGATCATTACGACACATTCACCAAAAAGGAAGAACCCAGCGAGCGGACGCTCTGTGGCCACGTCGATCTTTCCCCTCGCGGTGACGGTCCCTGGCAGGCACCTTACGGCATCGCTGGGGCGGTGCAGAACAAAGCCACCGACGCCGCTATGGCTGCAGAGCTGAAACTTGCGGCTTCAGCCGGTCATTCGTGCGGCATCAACTTCAACGCCGCTGCCCATCTGCAGGCACATCCGGAGTTCTCGTGGCAGAAGGATCTTCTGCTCGATATGCCGTCCCATCCCTGGACGACTTTCGCCGCGGCGAAGTAATTGTTCCGTTCTTGTTGTTCTGTGCTGGAGCCGAAATACTTCAACTACCCGAGGCAGCCGACCCCAGGAATTCGTACTCCTCGATGACGGCCGCGATGCCGACGCGGGAGGCCGGCAACGGCACTTCGGCTCGCACCACGCGAGCGGTGAATCGGACGCGCAGCGGTTCGGTCAAGGTGACGTGCGGCGGAAAAGTCAAAGTCACCTGAATCCGGGAGCCGGCGGCGAGTGACCGGTCGAGGTAGAGAAAAACTCCGCGAGCACTCACGTTTTGTGTCTGTGTCAACAACTCGTCAACGCTGGCGTCCGCCACTTTGACGATCGCGGGCAGGCGCATATCAAAACGCCGCATCGCGCGCCGCTCCTCTGACATTTCCGGCGGCGAGTCTTCCGTTTTTTCGAGCATTCGATGTTCCCTTTCAACGAACAAAGGCACTCCGCAACTCAATCCGCAACCCGCGAAGAGATGTAACTGAGTTATGCTCTTAGGCCAAAGATACTTACTTATCAGGAGTTTGCAAGACTAAAGAGATTGAGGGAACTGACTCGGTAACTGCCCTTGCCGCGCTGACGAAGATGGACCAAGAACGTGTAAACCGGGGAGGGCGGGGAAGGGATGCGCCCGCTCGAAGCAGCAATCGTACGGCCACAAAAATGGTGCATCTCCCCAGCGAGCTCGCATGCGAATGAAAGACTTGTGGCCCTAAGCCCGCTGCCGATGTCGCCCAGCATGAAACGATTTGCAGAAGATCTGCGCCTTCGCGACATTTAATGGGCACTGAGCCCAATCACGAGCTCCCGCACTTTTCCATGGCCAGACGGCATCTCCGGCCAACCTGCAGCGCATCTGACGATTCTTAAGGCATAGAATAGGGGCACGCATCTTGACAGGCTATCCGTCAGATGTTTAAGTAGTTAGTTATCTTTTGCTCTTATTTTTTGGTGACAAGTACGCAAGCCGCTTCGCGGGCGCGACTCGGGGTGCTGTTTGTGCGCCGTTTCTTCTTCCTCTCCCTGAAATCGGGAAAAGACATCGCGGAAATCGGAGGAGTTCAGTGAGATTGAATCGCCGTCGGTCGGGAAAGACTTGTTCGCCAAGCCGCATCCTCGTGGCCATGACCCTGTTGATGCTGCTCGCAGCCGTTGCCTTGACCATGAACTCCAGTATGGCGAAGCTCCAGGCTGCCTACGCCTCCGATCGAACTCCCACGGCCTTTGTCGCATCCGCTCATGCACCGTCCCAAAGCCCGAAGCAAATTCTGGCCAGGTATAGCCATCTGCCGCTGATGTTTGAGCCGAACCAGGGACAGATCGATGCCAGCGTGAAATTCGCCGCCCGAGGCAGCGGTTACGGGTTGTATCTCAGGGCGCAAGAAGCCGTCCTGGTACTGGAGCATGCGGCATCCTACGCCCAGCATCCGGCCGCTCGAACTTCCGCAGTGAGCATGCAGCTGGTAGGAGCAAATTCCAGCGCTGAGCCGGTTGGTGATGTTCAACTTCCCGGAAGAAGCAATTACTTCATCGGGAACAATCCCACAAAATGGCACCGCGACATTCCGCAGTTCGCGCGGGTGCGATACCGCAACGTGTATCCCGGAGTTGACCTGGTGTACTACGGCAATCGAGGGCAACTGGAATATGACTTCGAAGTTGCGCCTGGTAGTGATCCTGGGGAGGTGGCGCTGCGATTCCGGAATCTCGCGGATCACAGCCCGAAGAATCCAAGAATTGTCGCGGGTGGGGATCTCGTTCTGGATGTGGCCGGGAGTGACGTGCGATTACGAGCTCCGCACGTGTATCAGAAGTTCGGAGCCGAGGAACGAACCGTGGCAGGCCGCTTTGAATTGCGAGGCCAAAGGAAAGACGAAGTCGGTTTCGAACTGGGCGCCTACGATCGCAGCCAGGCGTTAATCATCGATCCGGTTCTTGCCTACTCGACGTATCTCGGGGGCACCGGAGCTGAGAGTTGTTCCGCGATTACTGGCCTTCCTTTCACGCCGGGTTGTCCTGCGATTGCCGTGGATGCGGCCTCCAATGCGTACGTCGCGGGATCGACAGAGTCAACCAACTTCCCCCAGACCACCGGAGAATTCCAGCCCGAGCTCGCGGCGGGAGCGACTGCCAATGTTTTCATCGCCAAATTCAATCCCACCGGGACACTCCTCTTCGCCACGTATCTGGGCGGAAACGGCACCGATTATGCCGCCGGGGTCGCCACGGATACCGGTTTTGATGTGATCGTTGCGGGTACGGCGAGTTCAGGCAATTTCCCCACCACGGACGGGCCCAACAATACCGCGTTTCAGACCACGCCGGTTAGCGGCGGCAAGCACGTATTTGTGAGCAAACTCGATCCTACGGGAAGGATCCTGCTGTATTCCACTTATCTTTCCGGCCACGGCATCGACATTGCCTCAGGCCTGGCGGTTGACCAGGGGGGCAGCAACGCGTACGTAACCGGGACAACCACCTCCGCCGACGTGGGGACAGGATTTCCGTCCACGATTGGGGCCTATCAAACGCAGCCGAAGATACCAAACTTGAATCAATTCTTCTTCACCAAGGTGGATCCGAATGCGAGCGGCTCTGCCAGCGTACTTTATTCGACTTACTTCGGCGGGAGCAGTCCCAGTACCGGCACGGTCGTGGGCGGCGGCATCGCGGTAGATACCAACTCGAATGCCTACTTTACAGGGGGTACGAATTTCATCGACATGCCCGTGCTCAACGCGTTTCAAGCGACGAACAAGGGCGGATATGACGTCATCGTGGCCAAGTTCAATCCCTCGGGCGTTACCGGAACGCAACTGTTGTATTCGACTTATCTCGGTGGCTCCGGCGACGATATCGGCTACGGCATCGCTGTCGATACCAGCCCGAACGCTTACGTCACCGGTTCGACAACTTCTTCGGATTTCAACGCCGGCGACACCGGGACCACGGCATTGCAGTCGTCAAACGGCGGCGGAACGGACGCGTTCGTCGCGAAACTCGGAGTGCTCTGCACCGGCACGGCCTGCACTACGCCGCTTCCCCTGAATTACTTCAGCTATCTCGGTGGCGCTGGAACGGACGTCGGTACGGCGATCGGTGTGGACAACAATGCGGCCGCGCGCATTACCGGCTGGACCAATTCTCCAAACTTTCCGATTGTCGGAAATCCGCTGCAGGAGACTTACGGCGGCGGCCTCAGCGACGCGTTCTATGCCAGCATCGACACGCTTGCCACCTGCAGTCCGATCACAACTCCTACTTGCGCCCCAACCAGTACCTCGAGCTACTTCGGAGGAAGCCTCGCGGATATGGGCACCAGCATCGCGCTGGATCAGCAAGGCTCCAGCTACTTAACGGGAGAAACATGGTCAACCAATTTCCCTGTGTTTAATTCTGCGCAGGGAAATCTCGGCGGACCGAATGACGCATATGTAGCCAAGCTTGCACCTGTCCTGAACTTGACCATGCCAACGCCCGCTGCCACTCCGCTGGTCGTTGGTGTGGGCAGCCAGGTCAGCTTTGCCTACACGATTACGAACAGCGGGGAGTTTACTAATGGCGTGACTTTCGTCGACAACTTGCCGGCGGCAGGCGCGAGCTTCGTCTCCGCGACTGCGAGCCCGGGGACTTGCGGCAACGCCGTCAACCAGACCGTGCTGTGCAACATCGGTACGCTCAATGCCGCGGCCACTGCAAGCATCACCGTGATTCTGACCCCGGCCGCGCCCACCATACCCGGCGGTACGGTAAGTCTGGGGAACAGCGGTGCGGCATTTGTCGGGCAGTCCCAGTTAGCCACGGCCAGTGCGAGCATCACCGTAAATGATTTCAAAGTCACGGTGGCCCCGGCTACTCTCACCGTCCCCGCAGGCGTGCCCGCAGTCTACACAGCCACGGTTACACCCAGTGCGAATAGCGGATTTCCCGATAGCGTCTCAATCGCCTGCGGCAGCGGTCTGCCCACCGGGTCAACTTGTTTGCCAGGCAACAACAACCCAATTCCCAATCTCAACACGGGCGCGCAGAGTTCGCAGTTGATCATCAACACTACCGCCCGCGTGACGACCACTACCGAGTTGCGGCATCGAAGCGGCCCAGGGATACCGCTCTGCGCGACCTTGCTTCCCGTGTCAGGACTGGCGCTGCTCGGCGTGGGACTGGGCGGCAAGATCTCTCGGCGGCGGCGGTTGCTGATGGGGTTGTTACTGGGCGGGTTGTTCGCGCTCATTATGTTCCTACCCGCTTGCGGTTCAGGCACGTCCACGACGACCACCACGGGCACTCCTGCGGGAACATATGCCGTAACGGTCAATGCGACATCAGGCAACGCGACCCGGACCACCGTGGTTACCCTAGTCGTTCAATAACTGATGGTTCAGCCCATACTCGCGCAGCGCGGTCCGCGCGATGCAAGAAGGAAATCCGCCCAGACGTTGGGCGGCCTGTATTTTTTATTCCGGACGGCTGAAAGTATCACTTCGTCACCCGGAACGCCACGTTGCTCTTATAATAAGCGTGTTCTTGGTCGTCACTTCGACCGTGCCGGTGGTCGCCCCTGACGGTACGTTGGTCTCGATTTCCGATTTGGATATGACCTTAACTTTCGCCGCATTGACCCGGTCGGCCAATATTCAGTTAGCACCGTGATGTGTCTCCCTGTGGTTAGCAGGGTGTGAGGCCGTGCCCTTAAACCGAGCCAAAGTTTGGAAGACGTGCTACCAGCGAGAGCGGTTTTTGAGTGTTTCCGGTATTGCAACCGGTCAGATAGGTGTACAATCGCCATCGCTTTGCTTTGCGGAATTGGAATTCTGCGGAGAATCCCCGATTCATTATCATGTACGGAGGAAAACTAAATGAGATACCAGGAACAAGTTTGTCCTGATGCTGGGATTCGTCCTGGTATTCATGATTGCCGCGAATGCGGCCAGCGCGCCACCATTGACCTTCACGTTCACCACCGTCAACGTGCCGGGGGCGCTTGCCACCGCTCTCGGGGGAATTAACAAGGCCGGCGTGATCGTCGGGCAGTACGAAGATCAGAACTCTGTTTCGGACGGTTGCACCCATATCAATTCGGCTGGTGCGATTGTGGGATCCGCGAAGAATTCTGCCGGCATTCCGACGGGGTTTTTGTATCAGAATGGCAAGTTTACCGATATCCCCGGCCCCAGTGGTGCAAAGTCTTCGGTCGCCCACGGAATCAACGATAGCGGACTGATTGTCGGCGATTACAGTGACTCCACCGGTAAGGACCACGGATTCCTCTTACGGGGCAAGACGTACACTACCCTGGATCCGCCAGGCGCTGTTTCCACGATTGCCACCGGTATCAATAATGCGGGCAATATCGTTATGTATTACGGAATGGGGACGCGCATCGAGGCTGCTCTGTACAACGGCAAGACGTATAAGACGATTAACGTGCCCCACGCAGCAAACTCGTTCGCCTGGGACATCAACACCGCTGGCGATATTGTGTATGAAACGCTGAATTCCAGCTTCGCACATGCCCAGGGTGCGCTGTTCCGTGCCGGCAAGTACTATACGTTTGACTATCCAAACAGCGTGGCCACCATCGGCCTCGGAATCAACGACCATAGCCTTCTGGTGGGCTTATATCAAGCCAAGACGGGGGGTCCGAGCAGGGTCTCAAGGCGACCTACTAAGCGCCAAACCAATCAGCAGGCCTCCGACAATGGAAGTCTGGCAAGACATGGGTAGGAACTCTTCCTCGCAACTTGCTCCTACCAAATCTCTGCCTGCTAGTGAAGGTACGGCCCCCACAAGAGCGGGGTTCCTCAACTCACTGCCAGCCGGGTTCGAGCGATAATTGTCGAAAGATCGCCATATCTCTCATTGACCTTCGAAGGGGGTTTTGAGGTGAAGTCGAGCGGTGGCGCGACGGTTTAGGTGCGGCCTAGCCGAGTCCGCCCTTTCGTCTGCCGGTGCGTCAATAGCGTAGGGCCCGCCGGGGCGGGGCAAAGCCGAAAGGAACTTGTGGCGGCAGTTCCTTGGAAGCCTCACCATGCCACGTTTCCACACCCCCGCTTATCGAACCGGACAGGCGCAGTTAACGCATCCGGCTCTCGGAGAAAGTTTCACGCTTTCGCCCACGGAAAACTGCGGGTCCGCGCTGTAAGTCGAACCAAGCCAAACTTCTCAGAATGTCCTTCCGGTGCACCTTGTCATACAGAGCATAGAAACGGAAGCTGGGCGATTCCTTCGCTTTCGCGTGCAACGCCGTCTGCAACTTCTGAACACTTGCGAGGGTTACTAGACTCATCATCAATCCCTCTGTCTTCGTCGCTTCTTGCGTTCCCTTTCAACTGAGGCCCCTTCCCTCCACCGGCATTACCCGGTTTCATCAGTACTGCGAGCCTCTCCGTCACCCCAGACGGCCCGGCCTGACTCTCGCGAGTTGCCAGTTGATCCCGACTGCGATCACCGCTGGGGCTTCCCGTGTTGCCTCTGATCCACTGTGTCTGCATGCCGTCCACTACCCCGGCAGGTCCGATGGAACCGATTCGCTCAGTATTGCTCCATCGACTTCGGCCTTCCCACATAGCGGACAGGTCGGCTCCTGCATTATCAGTTTCCTGGCCTGCTCAGCGTTCACTCACGTACGACCTACAGACTCGCCAAGTCGCCTTACGCGACCCTCTACACCGGAGGCTCCGACGGCTTTGTTGTCTCCACCGCCGCTCCGATTGCTACCGGGTGGAGCGATCCAGTTCCCGGGCGGGCCTTTCATCCCGCGGTGGATCAGCGCTTTTCACGGCGCACCGCTATGGCCTGATTGCGACAGTTGGGAGGGATGATCGTTCCTGGCCCACCCGAGGTAAGATGCAAGCTCGATTCGCACGCGGCGCGGACTCCAGCGACGACACATCAAAGGTTTATGCGGGGTCGAGTGGTCACTCAGGATGATTCAGCACGCTCACGTAACCGCTGGATGCCAACAGACCGGAGCTTCTCCAAGGACAACTCCATCGCACGGCGTTCTTCTTCCGCGTCGAAGCGTGCGTCCTGTTGTTCCAAAATTCCCAGAGTACGGATCGCATCTTCGATTGCTTGTCGCTCTTCCGGATGTAAGCCGGGCATGGTGCTGAGCTTCTGTAGGCGATCGACAATTGCGTCTTGAGCGGATGTAATGCGGCCCAGCATTTTGGCTTGCTCAAGCTCGGTGAGAGCTGAGTGGTAGAGCGAGACCCAATCTTCTTTTTGATAGTCTTCCATGAATGCGATGATTACAAATGCTGTGTCACGGTCGGTGACACCTTTCGCAGTAAAACACTCTGGTAGGCAGTCGGGCAATGGCCCGTGAGTAACAACGGGTAACTACGGAATCTAGCCAATTTCACAAACGTGTGGGAGACTGTGGCCCATGGCTAGAGAGCTTGTCTGGCTTGAAAACAGCAGCTTTGCGGCTTGGGGATGCACGATGTGCGATTGGATCGTTCCGAGCCCCGGCCCGACGACTTCGGGCAGACCTCCCGCCACGGTGAAGGACGCCTTCGATCGGCACGAGTGTAATGAGTTCCCTCGCCAAGCTGCCCGACAGGAGCGCGTCAAGAGGCGATCACAGTGAGGGGTACCGAATGGTGACGAACGAGGATTGCTCAACGGCGGTACAGATTCCACTTCAACCCCAGGTTCCCAACAAGTCTCAAGTCCAGCCACGAATCGTGTCAATCTAGTAGGCCCCGATCTTTTCCAAAACTGTGCAATTTTGAACAGTCGGCCCATTTTGGGCAAAGTATGATACGGCGTGTTCGACCGGGCAGTCATGGGTCAGGGCCGATTGGCAATATCGACGTTCAAACCCTTACGACTGCTCTTTTCTGCGCTCAATCCCCAATTTCTCAGTTGCGGGGCAGGCGACGAGGTTGAATCTTGGTCGCGCACTTGTCAGCAGTCAACCCCCACAGTTATCCAAAATGCATCTCCTAACCCTGTTATTGATGGCATGGCTTGCACTCGGGATCGGGTCGTTATTCTAACTGTTCTGGCTGTGTGAGCGAACCGCCGCTTAAAGACTTAAACGAATCCTTCTCTCCCCAACGAGCCGAGATTGAAATGAACAACCCTGCGGCATAAATTTTTCTTACGGATGATTTTCCCGCCTCTAGAGCGATGTTGACCATCCTCGGCGCGGTGACATGCTTCGCATTACGAGTAGTCAGCGTGTGGCGTCATTGGAACCTGCCCCGGCTGCTGCACTGAGAGAACACAGACCGACGCTCGAATCCATTCCGCACGCCGATCCGGATAGGGCGAGAAGAACAAGATCCACTATGGCTAAAGCGTACTCAATCGCCACTCAGCCAAGACAAACGAATACCAGCCCCGGAAGGGCGATCGATAATAGCCCAGGACGGACGTCCTGGGTAAGGCAATAAAAGAGCCTCAGGCCCCGCAAGGTCGCAAGTCCATCCTTGTCGTACATGGCGCCTTGGGTCTTGGGTCTTGGAACCGAAAGGTCTTACGCGGTCCCGCCAAGAACGCACATCGTGTCACGATCCGGGATCTACGCGCCGGCGGAAAGCTTTTGGCTCTTGGACTGAGCGATGCCGTACTGGCGGATCTTATACAGCAACGCCTTGTAGCTGATCTTCAACAGCGCGGCGGCCTGCTTGCGGTTCCAGTTGGTTTCGTCGAGAGCCTTACTGATGGCCTCAGCTTCGGCTCCGTCCTTGGCAGTGCGAGCCAGAGACTTCAAACCCCCAGCCGAATCTCCGGGACCGTGCGCAGCCGGATCGAACTGGGCTCCGCTGCGGTCACTTTTCGGACTCAGTTCGTGGATGGCCAGCTTTTCGTCCCCCAGAACCAGATAGCGCTTCACGAAGTTATTCAGCTCGCGAAGATTGCCCGGCCAGGAATAATCCTGACAGGCCTGCAGCAACTCGGTCGAAAGCGGCAACGGAGGCCGGGCATAACGCTCCGACATATTGGCCATGAAATGTTTGAGCAGAATGGGAATCTCTTCCTTGCGCTCGCGTAGCGGAGGAACCTGCAACGTGAACGCGTTGAGCCGGTAGTAAAGATCCTCGCGCAGACGTCTGTTCGCAAGCGCTTCGGGAATATTGATGTTGGTCGCGGCCAGAATGCGCACGTCCACTTTGATCATGGAGCGGCTGCCCAGGCGGGAAAATTGCTGGTCTTGCAACACGTGCAGCAGCTTGGCCTGCAAGCTGGGCGGCATCTCTCCGATTTCGTCCAGAAGAATCGTTCCCTTGTTGCATAGTTCGAATTTTCCGGGCTTGGCATGATTCGCGCCCGTGAAGGCTCCGGCCTCGTAGCCGAATAGTTCGCTCTCCAACAAGTCCGCGGGAACGGCCGCGCAGTTCACCTTGAGGAACGTTCGATGCGCGCGCGGCGAAAGCTTGTGGATCAGCCGCGCCATGACTTCCTTGCCCGTGCCGCTTTCGCCCAGCATCAGGACCGGAATGTCGACGTTCGCCACCAGAGCAGCCTGCGAACGAAGCTTCCGCATTACCGGACTGGCGGCGACAAAGAAAACTTCATCGCCGACTTCTTCCACTTCGCCAGGATAATTTTGCTGATTGGTCCCCAGACACTGGTCGATCACCGTGTCCAGTTCGCTCTTCTGAAAAGGTTTGGTCAGGTAATCGTGCGCGCCCAGACGAATTGCCTGTACCACCTTACGGGTGTCGCTCACGCAGGAGAGCATCACAACTTTGATCCCGGGATGAAGCTTCCGCAGTTGTTCCAGGGTTTCGAGGCCGTCGATGCCGGGCATAAGCAGGTCGAGCAAGACCAGGTCGGGACGCAGACCCTTCTGCACGCGCTCCAACGCTTCTTCGCCGGTGCTGGCGGTCTCGACTTTGTAGTTGTCCACTTCGAGCAGGGTTCGGATGTAGCGCAGCATTCCGGGTTCGTCGTCGACGAGCAGAATGTTGTTGGCCGCAGCTTTCATTTGCTTTTCCCTGGGTTGACTGAGTTGGCTACTGAGCTGACTACGTTGTTGGTTGCGGTCGAAGGAGGAAGAAGCGGAAGAATGAAAGAAAACTTGCAACCCGCACCGGGTTCGCTCTCCACCCAGATCTTGCCGCCCATCCCGCCGACCAGGCGACGCGCGATCGCCAGGCCCAGCCCCATTCCCGCTTGACTCTCACTTTGTGGAAGACGAAAGAAATCGTCGAACACTTCAATGTGGTATTCAGCCGGAATGCCCGGACCCGTATCGGATACGCTTACCTTTACGGAATTGGGATGCGAAATCATCTGACGCCGGCGTTCGGTGAGATTATCTGGATTGCTGGCGCTTCGCCGCTCCCACATGTAAGGCTCAGCGTGCAACCACACCGTGCCTCCCGCTGGCGTAAACTTGGACGCATTCTCCAGCAGATTCGAAACCACGCGTTGGGTCTTAGGCACGTCAAGAGCAAACTCAGTCAGTTTCTCGTTGGCAAGAAAGTATAGCGCCAGTCCTTTTTCCTGGAAGGAGTGCGACCACAAACGGCAAACCTCGGACAGACAAGCGTTAAGGTCGGCGGGTTCGAAGTGCATTTTCATCTCGCCGATTTCGAGGAGGCTGAAGCTGAGGAAGTCCTGAATGAAGTGCTCCAGCCGTTGGCCGCTGCTGCGCATGTCGGCCAGAATCTCGCGTTGGCGCTCGTTCAATCCGCCCAGCTTTTCGCTCTGCAAGAGCTCCACATACCCGTTCATAATGGCTAGCGGAGTCTTAAGGTCATGAGCAGCCGAGGCGAGGGCATTGGTCGTGCGCTGAAACCGCTCTTGAAGCTGGGTAAATTGCTGTAGCAAATCCTGGTTGCAGCCCAAGTCGGGGCATGGGGCATCCGAAGTCTTAGCCGGGCACAAGTCTTCGTAACCTGCTTTAGACTCTTTCGTTTGCGGCAGACACGTCTTTTCAGGGGTTGCGGCCATTATCTGGAGCTCAGTGATTTGTACGGCGAGGGAGGGCGGCACTCAACTCGCTGAGGTGAATGCTGACTCTCGCGATGCTAAGACATGGCTTTTCCCGTGTCAACGGAAAACGCAAGGAAGTGGTCACGAAAGGGCAAAAGCTTGCATTCCGAAGTACTCCGAGACTTTCTGAAAGGTCTGAAAAATGGCGAATAGATGGCAAAGCCAAGGGCGCACAACTGCTGTTTTTGCCCACCCGTTGCAGCGAAAAGGCGTGCTTTCACCAGGTTTTGTCCCCCAAGCCGTCCAGATTCTAGACATGATTTGGCCCACAAGGTGCGGTAAAGAATGAGTTAAGTCCATACTTGAGGGATACGGTTGAAGCGACGAACCCCGGAAACTGAAAGCCGGAAGTGGCCACGGCTGCCGCTGGCGATTCCCATTTTTGTCCGCAGCCGCGACGAGGACGGCAAGGAGTTATTGGAATTTGCTACAGCGCTGAATATTTCCGCAGGGGGTGCCCTGGTCGCCGTCCGCCGCTCCTTGCCGCTCTCGGCGCAGGTTTTGTTGGAGATACCCAGCGTACCGCTGGCCTCCGGCAACGCCTTTCCCAAGGCTTCTCGTATCTTGCGAGCCCGCGCTGTGCGGGTAACCCATGTGGATGGTTACCATCTTCTCGGCCTCAAATTCTCCCATCCGCTGATCACTGACAAGTCAGAAAAAACTGCTGCGAGACGGAAAGTTGGTTCTTCTATGTGAAAACTTTTTCCTATCCAAAATCCTGACCATGAGCCCTACTTCCACGGTCTTTTGCGCCCTACCAGAACCCATACAATTTTCAGTAAGTTATTGAAAAAACAACGGCAAACGAATATTCACAGGGGTAAACAGTGGCCTGTCTCATTTGGCTCTCGGGATGCACACTAGAGGGTGGGTAGAGGAGCTGCACGCAAGAAGATGCCTATTCCAGCCACGAATTCTGTCAGTTCTCTAGTCCATCCCTTAGGCGAATTCCCGCCCGACGCCGTCGTTTTTGGCAAGTCCGAGGGCATGCAGTCCCTGCGCGCCCGCATGGACAAGGTCGCGAGCGCGAATGTTCCCGTGTTAATCAACGGCGAGAGCGGTACCGGAAAGGACATCATCGCCCGCATGATCCACGGCCTGTCCCCGTGGAAGAGCGGACCGTTCGTCAAAGTGAACTGCCCCGCCATTCCCGGAACCCTGCTCGAGAGCGAATTGTTCGGCTATGAAAAGGGCGCCTTCACAGGAGCCTATGGCATGAAGCCGGGCCGCGTCGAAATGGCCCATCGCGGCACGCTTTTCCTCGACGAGATTTCTGAACTCGATCTGGCCTTGCAGTCGAAGCTACTGCAGTTGTTGCAGGACGGCCAATTCTGCCGCATCGGCGCCCAGGAAGACAAGAAAGTGGAAGTCCGCATCGTCTGCGCGACCAACCGCCTGCTCGACATTGAAATCGAGAATGGCACCTTCCGCCAGGACTTGTATTACCGCATCAATGTCGTAAACCTGCGCATGCCGCCACTACGCGAGCGCCGCGGCGATATCGAAGCTCTGGTCGAGTATTTCCTCGAATACTACAACCGCAAATACAACGGCCGCGCCCGCGCCCTGTCCGTTGAGCTGATGGGCGTGCTGCACAAATATCATTGGCCGGGCAACATCCGCGAACTCGAGAACCTGATCAAGCGCTACGTGATTCTGGGCAGCGAAGACGTGATCAGCAACGATCTCATAACTCGCAACGAGCAGGAATTTTTCAATCCCGACATCAACCTCGACGGTCCAATTTCCCTGAAAGCCCTGACCCGCAAGGCAACCCGGGAACTGGAACGCAAGATCATTCTGAAGGTCCTGCAGGCCCATCACTGGAACCGCAAACAGGCAGCCCGGGCCCTGTCCATTAGCTACCGCGCCCTGCTCTACAAGATCCGCGACGCCGGCCTCCCGCCCAACCGCTCCAGCCGCCGCCGCGAAACGGTGGTAAGCGCAGCCATAGCGGCGGACTGAGCGAAGTCCTCGCGTAACTCGTGTGGGGGCGGGCGCTTTCGCGAGCCTGCCCTGAGCGAAGTCGAAGGGTCCATGCCGAGAAAGACCCCGCAGGCCTTTGATCAGAGCGATTAAACCCAAGGGAAGAACATGGCTTCAGCCACGCCGGTAAGCCGCAAGTCCGACCCAGGCCCCGCAGGCAGCGAACGCTCCCACCCAGCCGCTATGATCCGGAGCACATCGGCTACGGGTTAGGGTCTACCACACTAAGACTAAGAATCTGCAGATTGTTGCCGGGCTTCGAAATGACGGACTGCCCTCCGAGTTTCGTTAGCGTTCAAAGAACGGACGCGAACCTGGGACTCCAGGCTACCGCCGGCAGGCTGTGGGATAATTGGCCCTCAGTGGTTCAGTGGAGGGGTCAAATGGAAGGAACACAGTTTAGATACGTGATCAAGTTCGTCACCGACATGAACAAGGCAGTGAAGTTCCACCGCGATATGCTCGGTCTCCAACTTAAGTTCGAATCGCCCGGATGGAGTGAGTTCGTGACCGGCCAAACCACTCTCGCGCTGCACCCGGCTTCCGAGAAGAATCCGGCTGGAAAGGTCGAATTGGGGTTCACCGTCACCGATGTAGAGGCTTTCTACCGGGAGACGAGCGCGAAAGGCGTGCTCTTTAGCATGGCGCCAAAAAAACAGGATTTCGGCGGGGTACTGGCGCAGTTCGTCGATTCCGAGGGCGCACATTGCAGCGTGGGCGCAGAGGCTGCGTAGAACCTAGCAGATGCAATCTGTATGGTGGCTGGCCCACCCTTTGCGGTAACGGTGGGCCAGCCTCCAAACCAATCCCACAAAGATTCGTGAAAGGGCAGGGCGTCAGCCATAAGCTGCAAATTCGATCGGCCCCCCACAGGGAGCCAACGCTCTCGGAATGTTCATCCTGAATGGAGTAAACTGCTCCAGTCTCTGCAAAGACCGCGCAAAGGCTGGGCCACCCGCGCCTACAGAAACTCCGGCCAACGTCAGGGGTACACATACTTGTCGGGGTGCCGCGCTCCTTTGCGGTGGGGGTGGCCCAGCCTTTCGCGATCTTTGCAGAGGCTGGAGCCAGGGAATGGGCCGTGGTACAAGGAATTCGACTCAAGCTGCGCTATGGATTTACCGGTCGCCTTGACGGCGGTGTTCCCGCGTTGGGAACCGTCGCCATGGACTCCTCCGGCAATCTCTACGGAGTCACCCTGGAAGGAGGGGCGGGCGGCTATGGCGTAATTTACGAACTTTCCCCGCGCTCTCGAGGTCAATGGAAAGAAACCGTTCTCTACAATGTCCCCGGTCGGAAGCGTACGCCGAGGGCAGCCTGGTTCTCGACCACGCGGGCAACCTCTACGGCACCAGCAACTATGGTGGAACCTATAACTACGGTACAGTATTCGAACTCGCACACTCCGGGAAAGTGTGGACCAAGAGGGTGATCTACAACTTTACCGGCGGCAGGAAGGAGACCACGCTTTTCTCATTTAACGCTAACGAAAACGAAATCAACCCAACCATCAGCTTGGTAGTCGACCCCAATGGATTACATCGGCAGTCTGCGCAAAGGCGGCGATGAAAAAGACCGCACCGCCAGCGGACGATTCACCCCCGAGGTCTTCGTCTATGACCCCGAGCAGGACCACTAGGTTTACCCGGGAGGCAAGCACCTGCGCTACGCTGGACGGCACAAACGCAAGTCGGGAAACCTGGTTTTTCGCTACGCAGCCTGGGCCCGGGATTGTCAGAGCGGTCCGCTGAAGCCGCAATGCTGTCCGGGCAATCAGCATCGTGGGCGTGGCCTGCTGCGCACAGAAGAGACCGAGGCCATGATCGCCTTCCGCCGCAAGATGGGCACACCCGAGGCGCAGCAGCAGTATCGACGCCGCAGCCGGGTCATCGAGTTCTGCCACGCCTCGATCAAAAGCAAGCTGGGTCTTCGCCGATTCCATCTCCGCGGCCTGGCCAAGGTGCAGACCGAGATGCTCTGGGCCTGCCTCACTTACAGCTTCCAACAATGGATTCGCTTACGCAAACTTCAGGCCGCACCCGCTACCACCTAGCAAGCGTACCGTGTAGATCTCCAACCTCTCCGCATCAATTTAATTCCATTAATCCCCGATGCAGCTCGCTCTGCATCTTCTCCGCCCAACCCCCGCTGCAAACAGGTTTTTTCACAGCTTCGGTGGCAAAGGTGGGGACTCATGCCGCCCGGAGCCCCCGACTTTTGATCTTGGCCGCGCTCATTGATTGGTGCGGCGCGCCTTCCCCGACAGTGGTACGTGCAAAGAAGAACTGTGACCGCCGACCTTGCCTGCCCACTTTACCGAAAACGTAAGGGTGGGGCCGCTTGCCGACGAATATCGACAAAAGCTTTTGTCGATCTGCGCCTCGCCCACCCCAAAAACACGAGGCGCGTGGCAGCTGAGTTCTTTCATCGAGCTCCCTTCCCTTCACTTCTGACCTCGGTTGAAGTCAGCAGAAATATCTCCGAATTTGGAAGATTAGTTACGATTTCGGCTGCGACAACTGTTTTTTCACGTCGGCAGCCTGGCTGTAGTTGGGATCGATCTTCAGCACTCGTTCCAGATGCTGGCGGGCCAGATCGTTCTTGCCGGTCTTCTGGTAGGCGAGTCCCAGATGATAGTGAACTGTGGCGTCGTCGGGAGCTTTGCTTTTCTCGTCCAGATTGAGCGCTTCCTGGAAAAGATCGACCGCCGATTGGTACGCGCCCTTCTGATAAAGGATCCAACCCAGAGTGTCGGCGGCATAGGGTGAATCGGGCATGCCGCGGCGGGCGGTCTGGGCGAGCGAGAGAGCCATGTCCACGTTGCCACCGGATTGCAACATGACGTAAGCGAGATTGTTCGAGGCCAGCGGATTCCCCGGTTTGATTTCGAGGGCTTTCTGATACGCGTCTTTGGCGTTGCTCCAATCCTGCTTGTGCTCGTAGAGTTCGCCCATCAGGATGTAGCACATGGCCTCGTGAGGATTGTCTTTGAGCGACTGCTGATATGTCGCGATGGCCTGGTCGGTTGAACCCTTGGCAGCCTGAACCTGGCCGAGTTTGAGCAAGGCGTCCGAGTTGTTCTTATCGAGTTCAGCCGACTTTCTGAATGCAGCCTCGGCGCCGTCGAGATCTTTCTTGCTGTTGAAGAGGGCTGTACCCAGTAGATCGTAGAGGGCGCTGCTGTTCGGCGATTTGGCGATTTGTGCGTTCGCGGCTGCGATTGCTTCGTCGGTCTGGTTCTGGGCCAGATATGTATTCATCAGTCCGCTGAGCGCATCGTTCGAGTTGGGATCACGGTGGAGAGCCTGCTGAAAGGCTTTCCTCGCGTCGATGTATTGCCTTTGCACGAGCTTCAGGTTTCCCAGTTGGATGTAGCCGACGGCACTTTGTGGCGCGACCTCGATGGCTTTGTTCGCGTCGTGTTCGGCGGCCATGAACTGCTTCCGATTGGTTTTGGAGAGCGCCCGCATAGCGTAGCCATCCGGCGAAGCGGGCTGCAGCTTGATGATTTGCGTGGCCGTCTGTTCGAGCATATCCATGTCGCCCTTGCGGATGGCGGCGTTGGCGAGGGCGCGTTGCGCCTCGATGAGAGCAGGACGCAAGCGTACGGCAGAACGCCATTCTTCGACGGCGCGCTCCGGATTTCCCATTTCGTCGAGAGCAAGGCCCAGATGGTAGTGGGCCACCTCGCTGTCAGGATCGTTCTTCAAAGCGTTTTGCAGAGTTTGGGCCGCGTCACTGGTGTGTCCGCTGCGGATTTGGATCTGTCCACGATAGATCAGAGCTTCATTGTCATTTGGATTGACCGCGAGAATTGCATCATTCAGCTTGCCCGCCTCGTCAAGGCGGTTTTTGAGGATGAGCAACTGAATGTAATTCTTCTCGACCTGCAAGTCTTTGGGGTGGTCGCGATAGACAGAGGCGTATTCGGCAGTGGCTTTGTCGAGGCCGCCGGTAGCGAAATAGAAGTCGCCCAGCATGCGGTAACCGGTGGAGTTGTCAGGAAATCTGGTTTTGACTTGCTTCAGGAATTCTTCGGCCTCAGTCTTTTTTCCCTGCGCGATGTAGAGACGCGCGAGGGCGGCCGGCGCATCGGGATCTTTGGGATCGAGATCCATGGCACGGCGAAATTGCTGTTCAGCCTCAGGGAAGCGGCTGCGTGACTGGTAATAGCTGCCAAGTGCCAGTTGGGCCTCCACGGCTTGGGGATTCACCTCGACGGCCTTCTTGAAATTAACTTCGGCGGCGTCGGGCTGATTGGCGCGTATCTGCACGAATGCGAGATCGAGATACGGCTCCCAGTTGTTCGGGGCGAGAGCAATCGCCTTCTGCATTTCCTGGATGGCAGCGAGATAATTTTCCTGACCAATGAGCAGGTTTGCCACCACCATGTGAACCTGCTGATTGTTGGGCTGCTGCTGGAGAAGCAAATCGGTCTGCGCTTGCGCCTGTTTGAAATCGCGTCCCGCAATCAGCAGGTTCGCCAGGTCAATTCGGGCCTGATAGTTGTTCGGTTGCAGTTCGATAGTGCGGGCGAGCTCCTGGTACGCCAGAGACCACTGCTGCAGCTTGAGCAGCGCCAAAGCCAGTTGATAGTGCGCATTGCCGTACGTGGAATCGATTTGGATGGCATTTTTATATTGGATCGCAGCCTCGCGATACTGACCCTTATCGAAGTAGCGCTGACCGCTTTCATAGTACTTCTGCTTGCGCACGTTGGGATCGCGGGAACATCCCACAAAGACGGTTGCGATCAGTCCAACAGCCAGAACCAGACGAAAAATGGACGAATGCCTCATTACAAATCTCCAGGGACAGGCGCAGTGAACGCCCGGTTGTTCTCAGTCTCTTCTTTTCTTGATCTTAGTTAGGGTACTGCAAATAGAGTACGGCAGAAAGTTACTCATGGCACAGCCCGGCATCGCGGAAGTTGCGGGACGACATTTCCGGCGAGGAAGGCAATCGTGGCGCCGGGAAAGTGTATGCGTTCGGCGCTTATGCTCGATTGGGTTGTGAAGCTGCGGGCTGCATGTGATTCTCGAGCAACTGGAGCAGGGGTTCGCGCAGGTTAGGACCACAGGCAATCAGGCCCGAGATCAGCGGGTCACGGCGGTTGCATTGCAGCAGGCCGTTTTCGAGTGTACTGACGAACCCGCCGCCGCTGGTCACCAGTGCGACTCCTGCAGCCACATCCCATTCATTTTTCGGAACCAGGGTGAAGGTGATATCCACGAGGCCGGCCGAGACCAAGGCCAGTTTGTAGGCGACCGATCCCATGGGACGAACTCTGAAATTCGCACCTTCAAATTGCTTCCACTCTCCGCGCTTGGTTTCGCTCCGGCTGGCCAACACCGTGGCGCCAACCAGAGTCGTTCTCTGGCTGGGCCGGGCAGGCTTGCCGTTGTAGGTCACGCCCGATTCGAGCGAGCCGAGGAATACCTCGTTGGTGGCCGGATTGCAGATTCCGCCGGCGATGGGACGCCCGTTCTCCACCATGGCGATGGAGACGCAGAACTCGGGAATGCCGGCAACGAACTCGCGGGTACCATCGAGCGGATCGACCACCCAAACGCGGCTCTTCTCCAGGCGCGTGTAATCATCCACGCCTTCTTCGGAGAGCCAGCCCTCGTCGTCTCGCAGCAATTCCTTGCGGAGCACGGCGTCGAGCGCCCGGTCGGCCTCGGTGACGGGATCGTGTCCGATCTTGTATTCCGCACCAATCGCACCGGCAGTAAAACGGCTGAAAACAACGCGCGCCGCTTCCATGGCAGACTGAATGCGTTGCAGAGTTTCGGTGTTGCGGTTGTTCGCCATGTGTTTTGGAATTTTTTGCTCAGGCCCACAGCATGCGCGCGCCAGTTGCCAGCAAGACTGCGCACAGCAGCCTTCTCAACCAGGGTACAGGAAGGCGAGTGCTCAAGTGCGAACCCAGTAGCCCACCAGGGATGGAGCCGATCAGCAGGGAACCCACCAGGTACGGATCGATATTGCCGAGCCGAAAATGCAACAGGCTGGTTACACCAGTAAGGATGACGGCATGCACAATGTCAGTGCCCACCATTACCTTGGGTGAGAAGCTGTAGAATAGGAGCAGAAGCATCATGATGATGCTGCCTGAGCCAACCGAAGTCATGCCGACCAGAAAGCCCGCCAACAGTCCGATAGCGGACATCCCCGCGAATGACTGCAAGGTCGGAGCACGATGCGCCACGTGTTCTTCAATCTTGCTCTGGAACAGAAGAAGAGTCGGAATGCAGATCAAGAGAATCCCGACCGCGGTCGTAATGAAGGCATTGACGCCGGTGCTGTAGACAGTTCTAAGATGGCCTAGCAAGCTTACCCCGATTATCGATCCCGGAATGCTGCCTACGGCCAATGCCACAACAACTTTGCGCCGAACAGTTCCTTTGCTGAGGTGAACCCCGCTCGAACCGATTTTGGTAACGAAGTTGAAGAGGGCGTCAGATCCAACGGCTACGATGGGCGGTACTCTGAGAACAAAGATCAGGACAGGCAGCAGAAGCACACCGCCCCCCACTCCTGTCATACCGATCAGGGTACCGACCACGAAGCCGATCAAGATCTTTTCGATGAGCATGGCAAAATCCCGTACAACCCGGCCTAGCCGGTTGGCTCCGAGATCAAGATGTTTGTCCGTTGACCCCGATGAAGCCTTCACGCTCTAGATGCAAAATAATCTCTTGCGCTGCCTCTTCGGGACTCAAGTCGGCTGTATTAATCACAAGATCAGCATCCTTGGGTTCCTCGTAAGGGTCAGAAATGCCCGTGAACTCCTTGAGAATGCCGGCGCGAGCTTTGGCGTAAAGACCTTTCCGGTCGCGTTCTTCACAAGTCTCCACCGGGGTCGCGATATGGACCAGAATGAAACCGCCGACCGGTTCGATCATGCTGCGCACTGCTTTGCGGGTCGCATCATAGGGAGCGATGGGAGCGCAGATCGCAATGCCGCCGTTCTTGGTAATCTCCGATGCTACATAGCCGATGCGTCGAATGTTAATATCGCGATGCTCCTTAGAGAAACCCAATTCCGAGGAAAGATGTTTACGGACCAGATCCCCATCTAATAGCGTGACCGGACGCCCACCTGCCTCAAGAAACTTGGTCACGAGGACATTGGCGATGGTCGATTTGCCCGAACCTGAAAGTCCGGTGAAGAAAATCGTCACGCCCTGCTTGTGCCGCGGCGGATAGCTGCGGCGCAATTCCTTCACTACTTCAGGGTAAGTAAACCAGCTTGGGATCTCACGTCCTTCATTTAGACGATCGCGCAACTCGGTTCCTGAGATGTTCAATACGCGCGATCCGTTGGTTACTTCGTTGTCAGGCACGTACTGATCCTGATCTTCGAGGTAGACCATCATGTTGAAGGGAACCATGGTTACGCCGATATCCGCTTCGTGCTTCTTGAAGAGTTCCTGGGCATCGTAAGGGCCATAGAAGTTTTTGCCGTCGGAATCCTTTCCCGGACCAGCATGGTCGCGGCCTACGATGAAATGGGTTACGCCGTGATTCTTGCGGATCAAGGCGTGCCAGATAGCTTCTCGCGGTCCGCCCATGCGCATTGCCAGCGGTAGCATGGAAAGTTTGACGCTTCCCGCAGGAAACTTCGAGAGCAGCAACTGGTAGCAACGCACCCGAGTGAAATAATCGACGTCGCCAGGTTTGGTCATGCCAACGGAAGGATGAAGCAGAAGATTAGCTTCTACCTGTTTAGCCGCGCGGAAGGTTAACTCAACGTGGGCGCGATGCATAGGGTTGCGGGTTTGGAACGCGACCACACGGCGCCAGCCTAGACGGGCAAATTCGGCTCGCAATTCCGAGGGAGTCAGACGCAGCGTGCGGAAGTCGTAGTGCGAAGGCATTTGCGTGCCTTCAATACGGCCTCCCACGTACCAGGAATTGCCCTTGTTCAACAAGTAATCGACGCCGGGATGAACCGCGCTCGTAGTTCCAAATACGGATTGAGCTTCAGCCTTGCGGTCGGGCTGCCAGACTGCTTCGACGTGCAGAGCTGCAAGCATCACGCCTTCCGCATCGCGCAACGCAATCGTGCTACTACCTGGCTTCAGCGACTTGGCGAAGTCTTCTTTGACGTCCAGGGTAATCGGCATCGGCCACAGACCGCCGCTGCTCAGGCGCATGTTGTGGCAGACGCCCTCGTAATCCGCCGGGGTCATGAATCCCCGCAAGGGCGAGAATCCTCCGCTCGTCAGCAACTCGAGGTCGCAGATCTGACGCGGTGTCAGATCCCACGACGGCCACTCTCGCGAATGGGCCTTCAGCTCTGCGATTCGTTCGGGAGACGCAATCAGTTCGGTAAGTTCTCCGCCGTGCGGCGCAATAATGTGGCTCGTTGAAGCGATCAAATCCGTGCTCCTTATAACTAGGGGTTTATAAACTCGATACTGTGTAGCTTGCCATGCAGGCAAGATGACGGTGGCAGTTTGGGGCCCATGAAAACTACCGGGGGGAGCGAAACGCGCGTTGCGTCAGAATACCGCGTAATCCGCGGGGCAGCAAGTTCAGACTGGTTAGCGTGGGTCAAGCTTCGCTATCAGCAATTCGCGTACCTTTGTCGACGGGGCTTTACACCGCTATGTGACTCTCAAAGGGAGGGTTAGCCACGGCAGTCACTTCCTTCACTCGTTATCCGTGGGGAATGTGAAAAGCTTTGCACTCAAGCTGCATTTCCGGTCCCGCCGAGGGGAATTCAATGGCTGCCGCTTGAGAATCGCTTTTGGGCGGGAGAACTCTGGAGAGATTCAACGGGTACAGGTTTCCGAATCGCAAGCACGGGTTCCTTGATTGAGTATTTCAGCAGGCACCACACGGCGCGTACTCCGTCTTTCCAGCCTATCTTTTTTCCCTCTTCGTAGGTTCGTCCCCAATAGCTGATGCCGACTTCATAGATGCGCAGATGACGCTTCGCAACCTTGACCGTGATCTCCGGCTCAAATCCGAAGCGGTTCTCCTCGGTCGGGATGGACTGGATCACCTCGCGCCGGAAAGCTTTGTAGCAAGTCTCCATGTCGGTCAGGTTGATGTTCGTGAGGCAATTTGAGAGCAGCGTCAGTAGCCGGTTTCCAACTGAATGCCAGAAGTAAAGCACGCGATGAGGAGCGGCGCCCAGAAAGCGCGAACCGTAAACCACATCAGCCTTGCCCTGCATGAGGGGACCGAGCAAGAGCGGATAATCACGCGGATCGTATTCCAGGTCTGCATCCTGGATTACCACGAAGTCTCCAGTTGCCTGTTGAATTCCGCGGCGCAAGGCCGCTCCTTTGCCCATGTTCCGCGGCTGCACAAATACCCGGACTTGCGGATATTGCGATTGCAACCCGGAGAGAATCTCCTGGGAACCATCCTGCGATGCGTCATCGACACAAATCACTTCCAGTTCAAGTGCCACCGCCAATACGCGCTCAACAACAAAGCGCAGCGTGGCGCGCTCGTTGTAAACCGGTATGACGACCGATAGTTTCATGGTGCCGGGAAAGTTTCCCTAGTGTAGAACATTCCGGCACTGCAAAACCCAGCATTCGCTGCACCGTACCATACGTACCCTTTGTAAGCTGGTACGAAGAATTGTCAACAAGTGTAATTAGTTCTCAAAACCCTTACATGATCGGGAAATTTTGTCCTAAGGTCTTTGCCCTAAATACCTACTGGGCGTGCAGCCCGAAAAACTTTGGTAACGGTGGCGTTCACACGTGGTGCCGAAGCATCGGCCTGTGTCGTCATGGGCCCCGGCGAATCACCTTTACTCACCGCTAGAGGTGTCTGCGGGACCCTGCATCAGGATGGAATTGTTCTCCTTTATTATCTGTTATTTAGGTGATGGGTTTGAGGATTCGCCGGAAATCAAACGACCGGGTGGGTAGGAAGTGCCCGCGCCAGCCTGCTTTCGTCTGTGCGGGTTCCTCTCCGACCGAGCCCGATGTGCGATCGGACACAACAGGAGACTGGGAAATCCGGGTCACTTGGCACCGTGAATGCTATGGTTTTCTGGAGACCCAGCCAAAATAAATTGTGCTTCCTTTTGCGGCTGGATGGCGAAGGGCGCTTGCAACGAGGGACCTGTGAAAAACTTCCCCGGGCGGCGTCGGTTATTATCTCACCCCTGGGGACGAGCTGAATGGAGGAAAAGCCTGTTCGTTTAGGCCCGCGAGAGCAGCAGATTGCCGAGTTGCTGCTGCAGGGCTGTGACAATACTGAAATTGCAGCGCAGCTCAAAATGGCCCGACGAACAGTCAAGGCCCACTTCAATCGTCTCTTCCAGCGCTTTGGAATTGACGGCGGTATCAAACGAGTCAAACTCGCGACAACTTTATACCGGAGGCAGCTATGTTTGGAGGAGAACGCTACGGAAAGCGCGTTCCGAACGAACGGGAACGGCGGGTCATCGAGCTCGTTGCTCAAGGACTCAAAAACAGTGAAGTCGCAGAAGCCATCGGCACGACTGAGCATGTCGTAAAAAATTATCTTCGCGTCATCTATGACAAACTTGGACTGTGGAATCGGGTTGAGCTCGCGCTCTGGTACGAGGCGCGCCGGCACGAGTCGCTCGTCGGAGTTTGATGGCGCTTCAAGAACTGCCAGCGCCCAGTTTCAACTTGCAGCGGTGGCTGACTGAACCTTAAATATCCTGGACAAAGTATTCTGACCCCTGCATGCGAAAGCAGGGGTCGTCGTTTTTGCGTTGCGGCATCCTTGTAAGCGAGTTTCAAAATCGGAGGAACTCGGCGTTGCTTGAAGAGATTAATCGCAGTTTTTTCGAGCTGCCGGTTCAAACTGATCCATCTGCGCGTCGCGCTGCGTGGTAAATTTGCCCTCGGGAGTTTTGCCATACAGGTCTGAACCCGGGCAATAGTAAAGAGCATGTCGCAGGTCGACCCATACCTGGGCGTTGGGATTGCCAAGATAAACCGGGGTGGGCGGCGTTTCCGCCAATCCTAGACTCACCAGCAGTTTTTCAAAGAGCGTCAGATTGGGCTGAGGAGGATTCTTCGATTGCGCCCGGTTCTCCGCAGGACGCATGCCCCACCCCGATAGCACCATCAAGAGCAGAAGAACCGCCGCTCCGACATAAACGTCCGCGCGATGCTTCGCCAGCCAGATTCCGAAGGGTGACTTCGGGTGCAGTGATTTCAGCCACGCGTGAGTCTCGGTTGCTGACGCCCACGGCGACAGAGATTTCGGGGATGCTTCGATTGCCTCTGAAACGGGAGCCGCGTCCTCGGCGGTCTCGCCATCGATTACAGGTCCGAAATCGTTCTCCTCCGCTACCTCAGGTTCGCCCGATTCTTCGGGGAATTGATCGATTACTTTCTTCAGTTCGGGAGAGAGGTTGAGAGAGCGCTCGTGGGCAAGCCGGCCTTTAGCCATCGCCGGTGAGCTAACTTCGGTTTCGTGGCTGTCTGCTTCGATCTCTTCGTGCTGCTTGTTCTCCGCCGCCTGCTGCAGACGCCACATCGATGCCCACTTACTCTGCAAGTCGCCTGAAGACGGAGTTGTCGACGGCCGTGCGGTTCCGCATCTGCCGCAGAATAGTTCTTGTTCTCCAAACTGATACCCGCACTGTGAACAAACCGTTTCGCGGCACGATTTCGCACTGGATGTGCTGACCGGGATGCTGAGGTCCGCTTCCTCTATTTCTATCGGTTCGACAACGCTCTCCGTCGGTTCGATAATTTCGTGTGTGGGCGCAGCAAAATTTTTTCCCGGTTCAACCGCAAGGCGCTCAAGCTGCGGCTTGATTCGTTCCAGAGCGTCAAGCATAGCGGCACGTTCCGCCGCGAGCTTTTGTCGCCAATCCTTGTCAGCCGCTCTTGCGATCGCCTCAGTCATCAATCCTGCCATGAGTTGGCAACTTCGCATCTCTGGTTCTTGAATGGAATCAGCGTCCGCAAAGCGAATTTCCAACAGGCCGGCCAGGTTACCTTCGTGGTAAAGAGGCAGAGCCATGGATGGTTTCCCCGCGTGCTCCCGGCTGAACTCGGTGGAGAGCCGTCCGTCCGCGGACAGACTCGAATCCATCGGTAAGCTTGATCCTGTCAGACTGGCCGCATCTCCAGTAGCCGCGCAGTACTCCAGCCGGTTCCCCCGCACGACCGCGACTGCCACTCCGGTTGCGTGCGTGATCTTTCGCAAGCGCTCGACAATCACATTGGCTGCGACCTGCAAATCGCCGGCTTGCGACCGCAGAAATTCCTGCGTCTCGACGATCTGGGCGAGCGCCTCGGTGGGATCAGGCCTCGAGCGGGGTTCGACCTCGAATGTTTTCTGCTCCTGCAGCACATGCGCGGCCTCCAGGAGTTGCTGGAATGTTGTTTCATCCAGTGCCGGCTTTTCCCGCTCGCTGATGATGGTTAGCTCCAGGTGGTCCCGTGTTCCCGGCTTGTCCGGCTCCGCCATAGGTCAATGCAATTCGCCGTCCACAGTGCTGAGTGCAACCCCGCAACCGCTTGATTCTAGCAGTCTTGACGGCCTCGAACCATACCCGAGTAGATGCACTCAAGTGCTTGCACTTCTTAGCATTATGGCATCGAGTCAAGTTTCCGTTCGTCGAACCCTAACCCCCAGAGCCACTGCCACATTGCATCATAGAAATCGCACAGCATGACCGATCGGCGCGATATGCAAACTATTGCACTTTCCCAGTCATCGTCTTATCGCTTGTCCGATTCTGGACATCCCGTCTCGCCAGCGAACACCTCTTACGCTCACATCCCGCATTCTGCCGCGTCAAATCAAAGGCTTAGCGTACGGAGGAGGGAAGCGAAGTTGCTTCGCATACGAAGTGCTGTGGTAAGAGGATTCGCCCATGCAAACGCTACTCGAAGACATTCGCTACGGACTCCGCAACCTGCGGAAGAACCCAGGCTTCACCGCAGTAGCATTATTGACCTTAGCTTTGGGCATCGGCGCGAATACTGCCGTTTTCTCCATCGTGAATGGCGTGCTGCTCAACTCCCTGCCGTTCCACGACCCTGACAAACTGGTTGTGCTGTTCGAGAGCAAGCCGCATTTCAAGGAAGGTTCCATCTCGTATCCCAATTTCCTCGACTGGCGTCGCGAGAACCATGCGTTCACCTCGATCGCGGCCTATCGTCCTGACACTTTCAGTCTCACCGGCACCGGCGAAGCCGAGCAGGTGCGAGCCGAGATGCTGTCCGCTGACTTTTTCTCCGTCCTAGGCGTGAAGCTCTTGCTAGGCCGCACGTTTACGCCAGAGGAAGACGAGTTGGGCGCTGCTCACGTCGCGCTCGTCAGCAGCGGTTTTTGGAAGCGAAAACTGGGATCTTCCCCCGACGTGCTGGGGCGCAGAATCGTACTGGACGGCGAGGGCTACACCATCATCGGCGTGGTCCCGTCCAATTTCCACTTGACTCTGCCAAACTTCCGCGATGACCAAGACGTCTTTGTTCCCATTGGCCAGTGGACTTATCCCTATTTCCGCGATCGTAGCTACGCTTTGGGCATGAAGGCCGTGGGCCGGCTCAAGCCTGGCATCACTCTTGCCCAGGCCCGCGCCGATATGGATTCAGTCGCGCAAAACTTGGCCGCAGCTTTTCCCCAGGCCGATGCCGGGGAAGGCGCCGCGTTGGAGCCGATGAAGCAGGAAATGGTCGGAACCATCGAGCCTTTTCTCCTGATGCTGCTGGCCGCTGTCTGTTTTGTGCTCCTGATTGCCTGCGTCAACGTCGCCAATCTCCTGCTGGCGCGGTCGACCAGTCGCACCCGTGAATTTGCCATTCGTGCCGCACTCGGCGCTAGTCGAGCACGCGTGATCCGTCAGCTTCTCACCGAGAGTATCCTTCTCGCGATGGGTGGCGCGGCATTGGGCCTGCTGCTTGCCACCTGGGGGAGCAAGGCTGCGCTTGCGGCATTACCAGTAGCCCTCCCTCGCGCGGAGGAAATCGGACTCGACCTGCATGTTCTGATCTTCACCGTAGTGATTTCAATTCTTGCCGGCGTTTTCTTTGGCCTTGCCCCGGCGTTAAAAACCTCGCGCACAAACTTGCAGGAAACTCTCAGAGAGGGTGGCCGCGGCATGAGTGGCACGCGCCACCGCGTGCAAAGTGTTTTTGTCGTAATCGAAATGGCCATGGCGCTCGTCCTCCTAGTTGGCGCGGGTTTGATGATCCGCAGCTTGATGCGGCTGTGGAGCGTCGATCCCGGATTCGATCCGCACAACGTTTTGACCTTCAGCGTCGCCCTTCCATCTTCGGCGAACGGCGTAAGTGCCGACGCAGCTCGATCGATCTATCGGCAACTCCACGACAACCTCGCCTCTGTTCCCGGCGTTCGCGCGGTTTCCTTGTCGGGCGGTTCGATTCCCTTCATGGGCGACGACGACCGGTTGTTCTGGATTGAAGGCCAAGCCCGGCCCGCGAACGATAAGGACATGAACTGGACCCTGCGTTACGCCATCGAACCCGGTTACCTCGAGGCGATGACAATTCCTCTCAAGCGTGGCCGCTTCTTGACCCCACAGGACGATGAACGTTCACCCTTCGTCGCGGTCATCGATGAAAGCTTCGCCAACCGATACTTCCCGCACCAGGATCCGATTGGCAAGCACATCAACATAAAAGGAATTGATAAACCTTTGGAAATCGTAGGCGTGGTTGGCCATGTGAAACAGTGGGGCCTCGATGCCGACGACAAAGAAACTCTGCATGCGCAGTTTTACTCTCCCTTCATGCAAATCGCGGATAAGGACATGCAACAGACCACCGGCGGCGTGAACGTGATGCTGCGATTCGCGGGGCCCCAGCAGGCGGCCCTCGATTCGATTCGCCGTGCGGTCACGGCCATGAACAACGAGCAATTTCTTTTCGACGTTCAGACCTTTGACGAGATCATTTCCAAGGCGCTCGCGGCGCAGCGCTTCTCCATAATCTTGCTCGGCGTGTTCGCCGGGCTCGCCTTGCTGCTGGCCAGTGTCGGCATCTACGGCGTCATCTCCTACGTAGTGGGAGAGCGCACCCACGAGATCGGTATCCGCCTGGCGCTGGGCGCGGACCGGTTGCACATCCTGCGCCTCATCCTCGGACGCGGTGGCATCCTCGCCATGGCCGGAATAGGATTGGGTCTCATTTGCGCGCTGGCCCTGACCCGGCTCATGGCGAGTCTCCTCTACGGGGTCCGCTCCACCGACCCGTTAACCTTCGCCGGAGTCGCGATCCTGCTTACGCTGGTCGCGCTCGCCGCTTGCTATATTCCCGCGCGCCGCGCCAGCAAAGTCGATCCCATGGTGGCCCTGCGCTACGAGTAGCCCAGTCTTTGCCCGCGTGGTTGTGAACCTTGGGGTCGGGAGTTTGAATCTCTCCGGAATCCGCATTTCTTAAGGGTTTTCCGCGATAACCTCAACGGAGAACCTTGCTCGTGCTACCAGTTTGCTACTAGCGGCGGGCCTTTCCATCCCCGACAGGGCCAATGCGGTCATTGATCGAACGTCAAAGTCGGACTGATCCGGTTGCACTGGACTCCGTGTGTAAAATTGAAAGAGAAAATGAAATGCCAACAAGCGTATTCACCCGCGATCAGATAGCAACTCTGCTCGACGTGCCTCCGTTGTTCGTGAACTACCCTCCGGACGAAGCAAGTGGGGAGCAGGTTTTCTCGGTAACCAATGTTTGCATAATCGCCATAGGGCGAGAACTCTTGGGTGCGCTGGAACCATGGGAAGTATGCCATGTTGCTGAGCATCTCTGGAAATGGAAGCCCACTTCACCCTGGGGATGGCTGCTGGTCTCTGACGGTGATCCGCTTGAAATCGTGCATACCGCCGATCAAGATGCTGCCGACCTAGCAGTTCATTGCAAAGGATTCCGGGCCAGACTTAATCTCGATCCATTAATCAGCGAAGTCCTAGAACGGATCGACGCCTTCCGGGGAGAGTCGTCTTCCCCACTAGATGCGGTCGAGTAACCGCCCTGGTTTCACGCGGAGCGCGGCTGCTAGTTTCAGGATGTTTCTCAGGCTGACGTTCTGCTCTCCCCGCTCGATCTTTCCAACATAATTTCTGTGGATCTCGGCCAGTTCGGCCAGGCTCTCCTGCGACATGCCGCGGCTGAGGCGGATCTTACGGATTATCGCTCCAAACTTCATGAGTGGGTCGTGGGATGGCACGCGGCCATTCTCACTTCATGACCATTATAGGTCTACACCCTGAAGTGTGCAACACGACCGTGTGCTTCTATGAAAATCCTTGGTGACCACTATCGTGTGCATGGTATAGGCTGTGAAACGGTCCGGCACAGAGGGGTGTTTTGTCGGTACTGCCGGGCAAGGGGGGCAACGTCTCGCCCTACCCCCATCCACGGAAGCCACGTTGCCCCCTGGTCTTTTGTCGGAGGTTTAGGACAATGACGGGAACACTCATCGAGGATTTAATAGCGCTGGTAGAAAAGGCGGAAAAACGCGATGCCGAATCTAATCCCGTGCCCCCGTCTAACGATCCGGACACAACGGGCCAAGTAAGTGTTCTCGCACTCACCCAGCCCTAACCAGTTCGCCTAAGAAGGAGGCAAACGTGGCTGAGCCAGATCCTACCATTCCCGCTGGAAAGTTGAGGAGGAAGACAACCATTTACTCGACGAAAGCGGACAAGGAAGTCCTCGCCAAATTGCAGTCCCTGACTGGATTGAAACAGTGCCAGATCATCCGGGCGGGATACCGGGCCTTGCTGCGCGAGATGAGCTCACCCCCACCGTGTCAGTGCAGCAGGTTGGAGCAAATCGTCGAAGAATTGAAAGCCATAACCACCCGCTACAGAGTTGAATCTAGGATTTTAGGTTGTTAAATCCAAAACGAAAGGAGCGAATGTCTCACATGCAACAGGACAATTGATGTGTCGAGCGTGTGTTGAGTAGTTGTGGGAGCCACGGGCCGGTCGAAGATCCCAAAATCTTCATCCGGCCCGTTATAACGGGGCAGAACGGAATCACGATGGAATATCAAGATCAGGAGGCTTTGAAATGAAAAGCAGCTGAAGCGCACCCGGGTAACGTCCTTTGCGACTATAGACTTTACGCCCGCAGAAAAGCAGCGAATTGAGATGGCGGCGAAAATCTGCGGCTGGCAACCAGGCGAGGGGGCGGCCTTCGGGAGACGATTGTTACTGAAAAACGTGGCTTCGATCTTGCATTGCTCCCCCGCCAAGCGGCCAGCGGCGCATAGGAAACTGAGACTCGTGAAGGGATGACGAGCGCGCGAGGGAAGCTGGTAACGGTGCCGGGAGCCACTCAGAGACGTAGGCCCGTGACGGTATGAAAGAGAGAATCGGCGTAATGCTGCGGCGCTGGCTACGCAGCTTTGCCCTCCATCATTCCTTCCTGTCTCTTGAACCAGTAATTCGGCTGTTCTACGTGGACGAGTTCCCATCCCTCTTTGCCTTTTTCGTTCAACCACGTATGCAAATTTTCCTGATTGCCTGAAAAAGTGGTGATTTGATATTCCCAGATTGCCATCGTTGCTCTCCTCGGAGGCGATCATCTTACCATGTCAGCGCAGACCCAATCGAGCAGCGCAGTGCGGACTGTGCGGACTCCCGCCGGGCCAAAAAGAGGAAGACTGTCGGGGTACTCGGAAGCGTTCAGCCACAAGCCGGGGAACTAGGTTCCCATGCGGCAAGGGTTCACTGTTTGGGTTTGATATGCGCCAAGTACCATAATGCCAACTCTACCCGGTTGCCCATCCCAGTCTTGTCGTAGATGTTTCGAAGGCGGTTCTTCGTTACGTGCTCCGTCCTACCGATCACTGCTGCGATGTCCGGATTCTTCTTGCCCTCAGCCACCAATTGCACGATCCGCAATTCTAGCGAAGTCAGCTTGGGTGAGGTCCACGGCACTGTCATCTTAAGAAGGGGAGCGATCGTGAGGGTCCGAATGTCGGGGGGAATGCCGACGCTAACCCATGATCGCCCGATGCAGTTGTGAGCTTCGATAGCGAAAATACCGCGAGCCCTGGCGAAAGACAATACAGCGAATGCCGTAGGCGTGTGCCCGGAGAGCGGCCAAACTCTCAGCCATGGGCCAGGGAACTGGGTTTCCCACGCCGGTTTGGAGCGTGGTCTCTGAAGGCTACGGAAAGGCAGCTATGCTGCAGCGAACGCTTTTCTGCGACTTTCATCGTTGTACTCGCATTCGTGCACGACGAATTGGAGCTCAAGAGATTTACGCGCTTCCGCCTCACTCGTGAGGGCGGTCATCGGAACCGTGAATCGGCGTTCGCAAAGCGTGCAGACTCCGATTGCGGGAATCTGACCAAGCCATTTTCGCGGCGGATACTCGAACAGTTCAAGCGCCAATCCTTCGTAACATACGGGCTGGTCTTTACATCGATAACTATCGATTTTAATATCTACAATCATAAATCTACCTGTACTAGGAAATCGTATCGCGGACAAGGGTAATTCCGAATGCAATACGCAATGCCCGATTTTCCTCGGAGCAGAAACCCGCCAGAAAGTGACCTTTGTAGTCCGGGAGAAAGGTTTGATTTCTCGTGACAAGCGAAAACGCCGGGAGGATAATTGATCCGCCTATCAAGGAGGCCTTATGAAACGTTCCTCCGGGCCCCGTAAGACAGCCAACCTTTCCGAGTCTATCCATCAGCAGCTCAACATGTATGCTCTCGCAGCCAGCGCGGCCGGAGTGGGGGTGTTGGCCTTGGCGCAACCATGCGAGGCGAAAATCATTTACACCAAGGCAAATCACATCATCGGCCTCAACCAGACTTACCGGCTTGACCTCAACCACGATGGAATTGCCGATTTTGTGCTGACGGATTTTTTCTCCACGTTTAGTATGGGAATGGGGTTCTCTGCTGGCTCTCTGAACGTGTCTCCAAAAAGGAGCGCAAACGAGGTCTGGGCAGAAAAACCGCATTGCCGAAGTGAAGTGTTGTGTGCTGCCGCGTTACCGAAGGGCGCGAAAATAGGGTCAAAAGGATCGTTCCGACCGGACTACCCAGCGGGTGAAGTCATGGCCTCAACTACCGCCGAGTTCGGCCCTCATGGCGGCTCTTGGTTTAACATAACGCGTTATCTGGGCCTGAAGTTCGTCATCAAAGGGAAGACCCACTTCGGCTGGGCACGGCTGGCGGTGAAGGTTCAAGACTTCAGAATTACCGCAACCCTGACCGGCTACGCTTACGAAACCATCCCCGGCAAGGCGATCATCGCAGGCGCGACCAAGGGACCGGATGATGGCGAACCAACCGCATCCGTTAGCACGTTCACTCCCAAACCCGCTACGCTGGGTGCATTGGCAATGGGCGCGCCTGGACTCTCCATCTGGCGGCGGGAGGAATCGGCACTCCAAGGCAACTAAACTCGATTTTTTATTTTGAATCGGCTGTGGGGTCAACCGCCGCACTATCGATGGTGGCAGGGGCGATCCCAGGGGGGAAGTAGAAATGAGCCTCTCCGTAGTGCCTTATTTTGGCCCCAAAATTGCGCGGCCCGCTGGGATGGCAGCGCGGATCGTGCGGGCTATGATCTGCCGGGGATGGGATGGGGTAGGGTAGGTTGGTACCTGGGTACGATAATACCGGGGTGCGCCTGTAACTTCTAACCGCTCCCCAGGATGCCCAGCAGAGAGCGCCAACGTGCCCCAGGATGAACGAACGGCGGTCCGACGTGGCATAGCATCCCCAAACTGTCCTAGTGCACATTTCCCTTTTTTTGAGCTAAGGCGCACTGGTTTCAAGGCGAATGTTGACGCTAGCGTAGCACGGGAGTAGCACAGAACTGGCACTCCTAGCGTAATGGCTTTATTTATTAACAGCATACATGCTGTGAGCGTCTGGTTATAAACCAGACTCCCGCTTTAGACCCAGACGCAGAACTGTGGTTTGCCGCATTTTATCGCGTGCAAACTGCCATGCCGAGACATCGACGCTGATCAATGTATGCAGTGAAGTGCGTGGGCGGGTCTTGCGTTTTGGGGAGAGAGGACGGTCGCGTGCGGACGACCGCGGTTCTCGGCAATGGCCCGCCCCATCCAGTTCCTAGGACACTACTGCGGACGCTGGCGAAAGTAAACTGGCGCATTTACGAGTAATCAGCTTTATTTTTCAAGCGTCAGCGACCTGCAGAAGCTTAACTTTTCGCCCATTGGAGCATGAATCTGGTCCGAATTCGCTCCTAAGTCTTTGCGATTGAGTTCACAGCGACAGAGTTTCTCGTAGTGGAAAGCGTATTTGCGCCTTAGCCGAATGAAGGACAATGAAAGACTTTTGAACGGAGACCCGCCCGGCCACTGTACCGCATGATAACGGCGTATATCACACAACGGGCTAAGCGAGTGCGCAAACACTCACCCAGCCCTAACCAGTTCGCCGCACAAGGAGGCAAACGTGGCTGAGATTCAACCTAGCAGCACCCTTCCTAACACACAAGCAAACGCTCTGTACGATCCCACTTGGCTGTTCAAAGACGCAGCAGCGGTCTTTCTTGACTACAAGAGCCCGAGCATCGCCGACAAAACAGCGAAATGCTACAAAGAATATTTGCGGGGGCTCAACGCCCACTTTGGCGAGTTGCATCTGCAAGACATCACTATCCACGCGATGCTTTCGTATCGCTCCAAAAGACAAAGCAGTGCCGGGGCCGGATTGATCAACCATGAGATAAATGCTCTTGCACAGATTCTGACACTGGCTGGCCAGTGGAAGCGTATCGCACCGTATTACAAGGCAATGAGGGTCAAGAGCACTGGACCGGGGCGCGCAATCACTCGCGACGAAGCCATGCACCTATTCAAAGTCGCCAGCACCCGCCGGAAATGGAAAGTGGCTTATCTTGGTTCGCTCGTTTCGGCCAATACGGCGTGTGGCCCAGGGTGAGCTATCACGCGTAAAACTTGCGGACATCGACTTGGCGGAAGGTGTTCTGCGCATTGTTGAGGGCACAAAGACTAATCATCGTCAGCGCTCCATTCCCTTGAGCGAAGATGCGCCATGGGCGATCGGTGAACTGCTTAAGCTCGCACGAGAGAAAGGCGCGTGTAAGCCTGAGCACTACTGATCCCTGGCCGTGCTTCGGGCAAAGGACAGCTGCCCGATCCGACCCGTCACATAACCAGCTGGAAGAAGGCATGGTCCTCATTGCGGGACGAAGCCGCGAAACATTGCCCCGGTCTAACTAATCTCAGACTGTACGATTTGCGCCACACGGCGGCCACAATGCTTGCCGAGAATCCGAATGTGAGCGAAGGCGTGCTCAAAGAAATTCTTGGGCATGGGCCATACTCGCGATTGGCGCAAGATCACTATAGCCACGTCCGGATGGGTCCAAAACGTCGTGCAATTGATTCACTTACTGGCCTTCGCCCGGATTCGCCGAAACCTATACCTCAGCAGATCATCGCTCATCGGTTGTCATCGGCGCAGGAAGATCCGCTGGACATCTTGCAGCAGGCGCAGATGGGAAAATTTCGTGCGGATCAGTAGGAGCTGAGACTCGTGAAGGGATGACGAACGCACAAAAGTTTGGGCCTCAACCCTCCCCCGAGTGCTGAGGCCAACTTATCCTCGCATTGCTTCAGCGAAAACGAGGAAGTGTAGCACCGCCGATAGGCCCTGCCGAACAGTACCTTCCGACTACTTAAAAAGCAGCATTGCCTAGCTGGCGCGGCGGGTGTACAACTGCGCCCGCTCCGCAAGGAGTCTGGTGAGCCCGCAAGCAGATTCCAAAATGACGAAAAGGAGATTCCTAAAATGAAAAGAGTGATAGGTTTGATGGCCGCTCTGGTGTTAGTGACTCTAATGGGAAGCTTGGCCCAAGCGCAGCAAGTATGTTACAAGCTAAACCCGTTTATCGACGTGATCAAACTCAGTTACCACACTGTGGGATCCCATACAAACCTGTTTGGGAACTGGACCACGACGTCCTATACGCTGCCAGTCGTTGGAGCCAGGGAGGCCAACCTCAATGGCGGACCAAAGAGGGTTAGTGTCCACGGCACCAATAATACTGCCGATTTCGGCGGCAATCCGATATGCGCGCTAGATGGAGTCGTCAACGGAGCATTTACGATCACCTGCGTCGGAGGAAGTAGTGGCACCTTCACAAATCCTGGAACTAACATCACTCCAGTTTCCTGCACTGCGGCCCCGCAGCGAGAGGGCCCGGTGGCTGGCAAATAATCGGCAAAAACGGGGTATAGTGGGCAGTAAGTTTTGAGGGGGAGGCTGGCTCCGGTTTTCTCTCCTCAGTTCCGGGGCCCGCCTTTTGTCGGGATAACAGCGTATAATTCGCGGCGCTATGACAATCGCGCCGCTCTTACCCTTAGTGAAGATATTGGAGCAATTGTGCTGAAGCATCTGCTGCAGCGTCGGCCGGCGATGGTCCCACAACTCTCGGCCAGCGGAGCGATCCAGGTTCAGCCCTTATCACCGATGAAGTCAAGATTGGCGATAGCCTATCCAACGCACCATAGGCTATAAGCCAATGCTAAGGAGGGCAAGTAACGCCAGCGAATGTCCAGAAGAGGCTCTTTACGCTAACTTCCCTGTACCAGCCAGTTCTCACGATCTGAGCAAGGCCGTAACCGTCGTTCTTGTCGGTCTTGTTTACTTGCATGCTCAAGGCTGCTTTTGCATGCCGGACCAGCAAAGATCGTAAAGGATAGGTTATTGCGGCCCGTTTGACGAAAATCTGCTTTCGGGCTAAATAAAGCGCATACCAGATTAAAGGGGATTAGTATTTTCCATGGAATACTGCCTGATTGATGTCCGGCCAGAATTCTTTTAATACGTTGAACACGCCGTCCAAGCCCAGCTGCGTTCCCCAACGTTGATACGTTTTCACCCAGGGGTTGGATTGTGCTGGGTAATACGCATTGCCGATGCCCGCGGCCGCTCCAGCCCCCACGATCTCCGAAATATTGAAGGTGTTCCTTCCCGCGTCGGTCTTGGTGATGAGCAGCCGACTCACCGCATAGCCGGTCCGCTTGATGAATCCGCCTTTGCCCAGTGTGTAGTATCTCGGGTCTTCTTTCGTCACCGCTGGCACGATCGCTTCCGTCATGTAGTTTTCTATGCCGCCGTCGACAAAGATGTGCCAATAGTATCGGCCGTAGCCTGCACCGCCTTGCCCAAAGGACGGCTGCGATTTGTTGGCCATCGAAATTCCCGCCAGCCCTGCCACGAAAATGAAATCGGAATAGTCGAACGTATCCTCCGTCGCCAGCCAGAATTTTTTCTTGAAACTCAGCGGAGGCAAATGCGTGTTGGCGCTGACCGCACGGTAATTTGGGATGATCCCCAGAATTCTCTTGGGTTGTTTACCTTCTTGGTCATTGGGGTTATTTGGATCTGCGGGGTTGATCTTGGGTGTCGGCGCGTCTGGTACTGAGGATTTTTCATCCGTTGTTGTGCTCGCTTGCTGAGGGTCCTGACTGAACCGCGAAACATCGTCCAGCCCCCACCGTACCGTTCCCTCTTGGGATTGTTCTAGCGTGCTCGTTGGTTCCTGGGCTCGAACACACGCAGTTCCCAACGTCCCCGCCAGCGCTACCGCCATGCAAAACGATCGAATCGGTTTCAAATCTTCCCCCACATCCGTATTTTCCCTTTCGGGTCCTATCTGCTCTGCTTTTCAGGCATTTCCTGCTGATCCGTGTTGGATTCTTTGAACCGGCCTTTGGATGCACCCCTGCAAGTCAAGGAACCACGCCCGCGTGTACGAAAGCTGCATACGCGAGAAGTGTACGTACAGTTTGAGCGGCGGACGGAGGCTAGCGCGTCAGTGCACCTCCTCCGACCCGACACCGATGAATCATTCGAACAAAGACGGAACATCGTCGGCGGAGAGTGAGGAGGGAAGGCCGTTGATCAAGGAGAACGCCGGTCAACCTAACTAACACGTACCCGACATAGCGCGGGGAAGAATGCGTGTCCCAGGGACTGACGGGTAATCACAGTGACTTTTCAACGCCCACGCCTGGTTACTTCAACTATCCGTTCTTGTTTTCTAAATCCCTTCGACCGACTCAACGTCGGCTTTGGTTTCTCCGCGCTTAATGGACGCCAGCAATTTTGCGTGGTCTTGCTCCGTCTGATCGCCGTATCTCTCACTCCACTCGACCAAAGTTTCATCCAGGGCTGTGGAGTTGCCGCAGTAGCCGGCAATGCGTGCCGGGTCTCCCGTCCGGGCGTGGGCTCGGGCGAGAATTGCACCGCACCCCCACGCGTAGAAGTTGAACGAGGCACCCGTCAGCCATTCGATTGGAATTGCAGCTTTCAGGTTTTTCATCTGCCGTACCATGTAATCTCGCCCGTCCATCTCGGTATAGCCCAACATGGGATCGGAAGAGGCTTGCATCGCTCGTTGCCCCATCACCACCCGCTTCCCGTTGTGGCGAAACTCTTCCGGGAGGGGCGGAAGGTAGGGAGCATGGGCCGCCTCAACCGACTCCTTCACCTGTAGGAACAATGGATCGTTCTCTCCGTTTCCGAACAGCAATGCTAGGTACGCACGGGTTCCCACCGAACCGACGCCCACCACCCGGTGCGCGACATCGGCAAGGTGGTAGCGGTTCAGCATGAAGCGCCGCTCACGCGGGAGAGTATTTGTGTAGCGGTTCAAACCGTCAAGCACTCTGGCCTTGGTGGAGGCGTCAACCCGCGTCAACACGGGTGGATCTTCGCGAAACTTCCAGGACCCATTCCTCCCGCGCTCGGCGACCTTGGGCAGGAGTTTTCGGTTGTCGGTTCGCAACGCTTTGGCCAGGGTCTTCCCGATGACCGCGTGAGACTTAGGATCAATCTTGGTCAGCGGATTGTCCCGTCCGGGATAGGCGTGTAGGTACCAGACGTCCAGCACCCCCATGTCCTGCAGACGGCTGATATTAAAGCGGTAACCCTCTACGCATCGTCGCACTGCCGCCGCCCGTTCGCGGCGGTTCAGGCCATTCTCGCGCCCGGCGACGTTCACGCTTGCCACCAGTCGTTTCAGATCCCATTCCCAAGGACCGAAGACGGCTTCGTCAAAATCGTTCAAATCGAAAACCACTTCCCGCTGCGGCGTGCCGTACAAACCGAAGTTGTTGACGTGGGCGTCACCACACATCACCACGGGAATTCCGCTGATCGGCGATGTGGACAGATCGGCAGCCATTACGCACGCTGAGCCCCGCAGGAACGCGAAGGGCGAAGCAGCCATGCGCCCCATGCGGAGCGGAACCAGATGCTCTTGCCGACCTTGGTTGCTCTGCGCCATCAGCTTCATGGGATCAGGCCGATCTTTGCCGGGTGTCCAGCCGGCGTGCGACTCACGCGGGATCGCCCGGCGAATCGCCTTACCCTCGGCGTGTCGTTGCCGCCACTGGGTCAGCTTGGTGCCCAAATCAAACTGCGGGGGTGGTTCAATCTTGGCTATTGCCATGTTGCCTTCCAAAAACCAATCTGCGCTCCAGCCCGTGTCCAAACTGCGAGCATTGTACGCTGCAACAGTTTCTTCGGTCATTCCTTCGCGAGTGGTCGGCAAACAGAAAACTGTCCAGCGGCACGGCTTTTCCCCTTTAACAATCGAACGGACGGCATAACTGTCGCAACATCGCCATTAGCGCTCATTGACCTTTTAAAAGTGGTTTTGAGCGCCTGATTCTAGTAGGTTACAGCAACTATCTGGCCGAGAACGGTGAACCGCCGTCCGTCCGGTTGGGAGCCGCTGAACGGGAAACCGAAATAGTAATTACGGATCGACCGTCCGCCCTTAGTTGGGAGGGGAACGCGGAGATCAGTTCGTGGGTGAACAAATTGTCATCCTCTGGAAAACGGGCGGTAATGCTCCGGTTGTATTGTAATCGTAGGGATGTTCCGGGTTGCGGCACACCAGCATTACGCCGAATGGCGGTTTGAGAATAGTGTGACCTGTGCGCTGTTGAGACGGGCACAATCTCCGTTCCTCTCCTGGAGACGCCTTGCGTTCAGAAGGTTCTTTTGCACAACCTTCAAAGACGCTGGTGAGATGGCCACACTGGAAGAGGGCGGCCACATGCGGGCTGCCCTTTTTTCATGCGTTCTGGGGATGATATGAAGCGAACAGAAATCACATCTCAATGTGATTGACGTTACAGACAGAACATTCCTCGGTAGAAACTTGGAAATCTTTGCCAAAAAGGAGGCGTTGCCATGTCCTGTCCGTTATGCGCGTCGGGCAATCAAGGGGAATTTGGTACTGAGATGCGCATCCATTTCCGTGGACTCAAAAACCTGGACAAACCCATCGTTTGGTTATTCCCGAACCTATTGCTCTGCTTGGATTGCGGCTTTTCACGGTTTACCATCCCAGAAACCGAACTGACGAGCTTGCGGGAAGGCAGTGCGACACCTGGAGCCACAACTCGGAAGCCGAATGTTTGACTCCCGTGGGGTGCAACGCTGAGCGCAGATCAGCGCGGATTGACGCGATTCCGCCCCCTTGCCATCCCCTTCCGCCCCGTCCAACGGGCAGGTCGCGGATCCGCTGCCGCAAGGCTTGCAGCCGCCCCAATCATCGTCCGCGTCATTAACGGATAAGGATGACCATCGGTCACAGCCATCTGCCTACGCGGCAAAAGTCTTGTCACGACTGATTTCAGCCTATTTTTTCACAGCTGGAGGTCTCACGCAGCAGACCACGGCTCGGTTGCGACGCCGGTCTCGATTGCCTGTTCGTGCACACTTGCGCACGCCGCCGTCGAACGAGCCAACCGGAGACTGCACCAGAAATGGTGCAGTACGTTGTGGAGGGAACGCATGTGCATGAAAACGAAGAGCCTGTAATTGCCCGAAACTAGTTGACCATGCTTGCTCTTCGGAGTACACACCTCCAATTATCTTGGGGAGTGATCGTTGGCGGATGTACAGGCTCGATTTTCGCAGCGATGTGGGCATTCGTAGTGAATCGTTTCACGCGTGGAGGCGAAAGTCCCGACTAAGGGGTGGGCCACGCTTCGTGGTGCCATAGTTCAGAAGACAGTCCAGAAGATCGTTCGAAAAATGTTCGTCCCAGCCTGCTCGCGATGGCTCGGAAGGAACCGGAGTTGCCGGAACCGCGAATCCTGTTGGGCGTCAACGCGGTTGGGTGCCAGCCGCAAGCGATATGCAAGCAAGTAGTCTTGTTCCCCCTATGGCTTACATTGCACGTACTTCGCTCAAAGCCACCATCCTCGTCGTGGACGATTCCCCCGAAATCCAACGTTACCTTCGCGTCTTACTGGAACTCGATGCTCACCAGGTCGAGACGGCCAATAGCGGCTATGAGGCTTTGCAGAGTCTGCGCCGTGGGTGCGCCCCTGATGTAGTCCTACTCGACCTGCAGATGCCAGGGATGGATGGCCTCGAAACTCTGCGGCGATTGCGGCAGCTCCGGCCCAACTCAAAGGTCATCATGTGCTCGGGAATGGACGATCCCGAAAAGATTCGTCAGGCCGCCTCGTTGGGTGCGCACGCCTATCTCGTGAAGCCCGTCCAGCATTTGTATCTTTCGGCTGCGGTCGAACGTTGCCTCACCGAAGGTCCGGCAAAGCGTACGGCGGAGCATCTCGGGGGCCAGCTCTTCGTCCTGCCATCGCCCAGCCCGCTGTAGAATCACGATTTCAAATCCTGATTCGAACCATGCCGCCGATGAATTGCTTCAGTTGATTCCGGTCTTGCTCCGTCATCTCCGTGAACTTCACTCCGATCCCAAACCCCGGCGTGCTGGTGATGACTTCTGCGTTCGCCCATAACTTGAAATCTTTGACCCAAAGAGCGATTCGGATCTGCGTCCCTGCAGGAAGAGGGTTGGGCATCTCCAGGAAACATCCTCCCAGGCTGAGATCGGCGGTCCTGGTGCGAATGGGCGCGGCTTCGCCAGTCGGGTAAACTTCGACGGAACTTGCGCACTTCACGCGCGGGCTGGCCCGACGATCTCGCGCATCGCGAACCGTTGCGTCGTAACCGGGTGGCGGCAAAGGGAAGTCCCACAAGTTTTTTCCCGGGGAAAGATTGAGCAGACCCAATCGTCCTGCTTTGTCGCTGCCCGGTTGACCGACCCATTTCACTCGAAAATGAGCCTTGGTCACGCCATGGGTGATGCCAACGATCTCATCCACGTTAGGCTGAGCTTGCACTCCGCTGAGTTCCACCCCGTGCTGACTGACGTTGACGGTGAAAACCTTCTCTGAGAAGAGCTGGCCGTCGCGGTCCGTCCCGAAAATTCGGACCTCCACTCTGATGTCCTTACGGGGCTCGCGGCGTTTACCCATATCGTGACCAGACCCCTCCACTAAGAAGCGAGAGCCTAGGGCTGACATGATTCTACTTCAGCCGTGCTAGTCGCCGATTGAACGGATGGACCATCCAATGGCGCAGCATTGCGATCTCGAGTTAGGGAAAACGCTGCAAAAGCTTGCATAAAAACTCCGCTGCTTCGGGGATCGCTCGCGCAAAGCGCAGTTTTACAAGTGTTTGACGACCAGCCTCCGGCACTCCAATTGCACTATCAAGGGGGTTGCGTCCCAGGTCTTGGTATGTCTCCCGCCGGCGGTCGCGATTCGAGGTAGGTAATGACCACTAAAGAAAGTTTCTGGATGGCCTGTGACTCCATCGAGCAGTTGCGTGCGGAGTACGGTCCCTTTCAGACCCGAGCCGAGGCCGAGGCCGAAGCGCGCAAGCTGGGATTTGGCTTTCTGTTGCGCTATGAGCATGTAATCGACGCCAACGAAAATATCCAGGAAGTGCGCTGCATCTTCATCGAACTGCCCATGGCCCACTCTACGCCCACCGGGCCTGTGGTCCGCAGGCTTCACACCCGGTGCGCCACCTGCGGCGAAACCTCGGTTCATGAGGAACATTGGCAGGCTGAGGTTTGGGCCGATATTCATGAATTCGAGCACATCCGCCATCGTGTCCGCCTGTTCGAGCAAACCCGTCGCGAAGGCCTCAAGGAAATTGGAGACTGGCGCGATCAGTGTGCCTGATCCTGATTCGGCTCTGCAAAACTTCAGAATTTTCTGCTAGTCTGTTCCCCGTAAGCCGGGCTCGCACCGAGCCTCCTCTGAGAAACTTATGGCCTTGGTCATTTCGCTGTTCCTGGCGTTGATTCCTCTCCTGGGCATCGTTTACATCGTTGTATTCGGCTCTCTGACGACGGTGGATGGGCTGTTCATGTCTCTCATCCTGCTGTCCATCTCGGCCATTCTTGGTTTGAACGTCTTGCTTGAGTTGCGCAAAGGGAAATCCGCGTTTGCGCCTAGCCGGAGTGCGCTGGTGACCAGGCCCGGTGGGCCCGTCTCGGATGGCTCCCGGCTGAAAACCCGCGGCAAAGTGAAAGAGGTCGTGTTCTTCGAGTCCAACGTAGGCCAGCCCAACAAGTCCATTGTCACGCTTTCCGACGGCGGCGGTTCGTCCCAGACCCTCGCTCTCGAAGGAGACGTGCGCAACGCACTCCCGGTGGGCCAGACCCTTGAGATCACTTTACGCAAAGAAGCCGGAAAGAATGTTCTGGTCGATGTCAATTACGCCTGACCCTTGAACCTTACTTAAGCAGCCAGCATCCATTCGATTACGAACGTAACCCACGACTCTACTTCTGTCTCGCTCCAACCTGCGATTCCAATAGAGAATTACAACCATCGGTGCTCGCCGGGCGAAGTCGCCTGCAGCGGAGGGGGAATGTTGACGAAAGAGGAACAGACTGCGCCACCGCCTACCATGCTGGCGCGGGCGGAACAAATCCAGCGAGAGATTCAGCAGCTCTCGGGACGCGATCTGCAGTTGTGGTCGATCGTAATTCTGGTCATTCTCGTACTCACCGCGGGCATGCTGGCGCTGGTTCTGCCCAACGTCATCTGGGCGCAGCGCGTCATCCGCGTTGAACACGCCTACCTGCCGCAGCTCTTCTTCGGATTGATTTCGCTGGTCTTGCTTTTCAATATTTACCTGGTCGGACAAAAAGTTACCCTGAACAACACCCGTCGCGCACTGATCAGCGAGTTGGTACTGAACGAGCGGTTGGAAAGCCTCTCGCTGATTGATCCCTTGACGCAATTGTTGAACCGGCGCGCGATGAACGAATTGATTCCGAGAGAAGTGGCCCGCGCCAACCGATTATCGAGTAACCTCACGTTCTTGACCATCGACCTCGACGGTTTCTGCGCCATCAATGCCAAGTTTGGAAACCTCGAAGGCAACCTGCTGCTCAGAGAATTCGCCCGGTTACTCACCACCTGTTTTCGAGGCGGCGACATTGTCTTCCGTCAAGGCGGAGACGAATTTCTCGTCGTCATGCCCGATACCAGCGAGGAAGACTCTGACTTTCCTGTGCGGCGCCTGCATCGGGCGCTGGAGCAATGGAACCTCACGAGCGGGAAGAGCTATAAGCTCTCATTCAGCTGGGGCGTCGCAGCCTATGTGACTGGCAGCGAGGTTGAAGACGTGCTTCGCGCCGTCGACCGTCAGCTCTATCAGAAAAAAAATAACCTCGTTCCTGTTTTCTAAAGCACTTTTCACTTCATAAAAACTTGCGAAGTGTTCCACCTGGAACATTTTGTTATTACTGTTATATATGTATATTACTGTAAGTGGTATTCATTGATTGAGGTTAGCGGTTACTGCTTGTGGGGGCGGAAGACGAGATCGAACCAGGGTTTCCAGGTCTTGCCGCCGTCGGTTGAGGTCACGCCGATTTCACGGACGCCTCCATTGACCGGCTTCCATGTGCCGCGAACCAGGGTTTCGGCGGCGGCATGGTCAACGCCGCTTAGAACCATTTCGCCGGCCTCGAATGTGCCTTCGATTACCAGCAGTTGGCCTCGATTGGTCACCCAAGTCTGGTGCCATACTTTTCTGGATGCGTCGTAAATACTGAAACTCTGACCTTGATGTCCGTCGGTGGCTTGGTAGTTCTCCCGCAGCACGCAGCCATCGAGGATGAGATCTACTTGAGTGCGCGCGACCTTGGTGGTCGGATTGTCGAAGTCAAACGCATCCCAGTCGCCGACCCAGAAGTCAAACTGGCGATACTCGGGAGCAGTACAGGCTGCGGGTTTCGGAGAATCTGCCGGGGCTGCTGATGACAAGACCGGGCGAGTGGCGTAGCTTTCAACTCCGGCAAAGAAGAGAACCAGAAAGACAAGGCCAAGGTTTAGCTTTAGCCATCGAGCAGTTGGGTTCATTTTGAGTTGTCCAGAAATCACAGTCGTCTCTGTGGATTTAACGCCCCCGTGGATGAAGATAAATCGTGGGCTGGAATAACCTTGGACGTTTGCGGACCTTATTTCTGGTCGATCAGTTCCGGTCGATGAGTGCGATTTTGCCTACGAAAAGTGGCGATCCAGTTCAACTTTGACTTCTACTGCCTCGCCCAAGCTTGCGCTCTAACTTCTCAAAATTGCGGACGAGCTCTATGTTTCCGAGCTTCGCACTGTACAAGTCTTCGGACGTCTGGAAAGCTCGTTCGGTCTCTACGAAACAGTACCGCGCGCTACGATCGACACAGTTAGGCTCTTTGCCCTTTGCACACAGCGCAGCGTAATCAGCGTGGAGCGAGGTTACATCGTCCCACGAGTTGCCGCGCTTGTGCTCGAAGTGTGCTGGCCAGGTTTGCTCTGGGGACAGCGTCCATGCGTGGTTCTTGCGGAGGATTTTGGCAGCGAGCTCGGAACAGAATAGTGCGTTCTGGTCCTTCTTCAGCAGGGATCTGATAGCTCCAGCCACTTTCGTTGGAAGGTCGAATAGATAGTTGTAAGGAGTGCCTGCCGCATCATGGGCGTACTCAATTGCGTCATCGATGATCGAAAAATCGACGATCTCGCGAGAAGAGGGATTCTTGCGAAGGTCCCTACTTCTTATGACAAGTTGGTTCGCCTGGTATTCCGCCGATCCCCAGATCTCCGCGGGCCTTGCGAAATGGACGCCAGCCGCTGTGGTTGAGTGAAGATATACCCCAGGCTGGATGGTCAGAACTACGTGTGAAAATGAAACCTTCTTCAGGAAGAACAGGCTCTGCACTTCACATAGCGCTTGTGATTGTTTGCCCGTACCGCACACGAGCACAACATCGAGCGCGCGAATCCGCGGAGGACTGGTGGACGGCGCTTGCGGTGTCCGGGTTCGCGGGCTCGATCCTGGCACGTTATTCCACCCGAAGAAATTTGTGGAATTCGCATCAGTATAGCGCGAACTGTGCTTGATTCGGGGCCTCGGCGACAATCCGGTAGTGTCCTAATTGCCTTTTTGGACTGGCGCCGTATCTCGGCTTCCTAGCTTACTGGCCGCCACGGCAGGTAATCGCTCCCTACTGTAGGCTGGCGGGGCCACCTCATCAAACCAGTCAACCCCGTGGTCGAAAATATTAATGGCAGTTTCACAGAATTGTAAGGCGTCTCATAGGACTTCCAAAGAGATCGCTATCGTAGACGGCACCGTAAGCGTTAAAACTTTTGCGGTGGTCGAGGATGGCTTTCACATCCTCAATGGAAAATACCTGCATATGCCAACTCGGAAGCACCGGAAACGTGTACGGCATTCCGGGTTCAACGACCACCCTGTTGACAATGATGCCACTGCCGGGATGCCCATAGTAAACAGGGATCTCCGGCAAGTCATCCCAGGTGAATACGATAGACCACGATCTCAAGAACGCTGGCGTTTTCCCATAATTCTTGACCACGAGCTTTACTTTTGGAGGCGTAAACACGGCCTCGGGAGTAGCAACCCCATCGTCCCAAAAATCGAACGATTCAACTCTCAGCGTAGGAATGGATACACTCGTGGCAATATCTGCGGAGAGTTTCGCAGCATCGGCACTTTCCTTAGCGGCAGCGGCGGCCTTCTCCAGGTGGCCAACTTGTTTGGTGACCTGCGTTATCATTTCGTCTGTTTGCTTGCCAGCAATCTGCATTTCTCTCAGCTGTCGGCGCATGGTTCCAAGTTGTCCGCGCATCACAATGCGCTGATGACGCATTTCTCCCGCTTGTCTAGCAATTTCCCTGAGCGTACAAACTGCGATAATGACACCGGAGATGCCAACCAGGCAGAGAATGACTTGAGGCAAGATTTCAGGCGACGCCAATCGCTTGAAATAACCATCGCGTGGAGTTGCGGCCCTGTTTTGCTCCTTTTGGGGTGCCTGTTGATTGATCACTGTAATCCCCGGTTCGTTCACGGAAGGCGCAGACGACGATATTGGTTTGCCAGTGGTGCCGGGATGGCTTGTGTTGCCCCTTGGCTTTGGTCTGCTCGGGCTGCCCTGGGCTATTAGAGGATAGCGAGACAGGGAATAAGTCGTGTCACGATCGGATAAAGTGTAACCCACAAATACTTGACAAGATGATATTATTGTAATACATTAATAGGCACGACAAACGTACTCCCGATCGACAAGCGGATAGCGCTAATCGGAGCATTGGCCAAAGGTTCCGGCATTCGCTCGATTGAGCGCATCCCGGGTAAAGGCGGCTATCGTACAGGAGCTTAGCAGCCTTGGAACAGCGGAAGAAAGCTAGGAAAGTTGGAAGGCCCAAGCTCCCGAAGGGCGAAGCCAAGGGAAGAATCGTTCCCGTTCGCTTCAGGAGGACCGACCTAAAGGCAATCGAGGCGGCTGCACGGGACAAAAATCAGAACGTATCGGAATGGGTTAGAAACACGATTCGTGCCAGTCTTAATCCCTGAGAACCGCAAGTTGGGACCCTGCCGATAATCCGGTAGTACCTCGCTGACGCACTACCAGCCTATGAATTCAAATGGGGCCGCACGGGCGGGAACGCCCGCGCCTACATTAGTTATTGTTGAGCCTCGGGAAATGAGGGTAGGACCTGGGCCTACCCTCTTCTTGCAACGGTCATTTGTCTCCGTCATGTTTTGGAATCGCTAGAAAAGCTGTGGTCGCACTGGTTGGGGCACAGCTTCCGGCGGAGCTCACGCAGGAACCGCCGGTGATCTCGTCCCTATCGTTGATGTCCCCGGCGTAGGCCAGCGCATTTGCGCCATGCGGAACCAGAGTGTTGAGGTCGGTCATTACGCCGTCTTGCCAGATGAACGCGCGAGTGTTCCCGTTGGCATCGATCGACTGTCCTACGACCTGGCCTTGTTCGTTAATGCCGTAGGCCAGGCTGTTCAGATCTCCCGGAAGCGTGCCGAGGTCTTGGAAGCCGCCGTCTTTGGTCCAAAGAACAGCATGACAGGCGGGCGTGCATAAGGCCGTGTCGTTGGCCAAGTCGGCCCAACCCGCGATCTGACCTTTTTCATTAACGGCGGCAGCCGTGTTGAAGTACTTGCCTCCGAAAGTTGGCAGATTGGTAACCGTATCGTTTTGCCAGAGCACGGCGTGAGCGGCGCCCAGTCCGTCATCGTCCCCGCAAGGTCCCGAGATGCCAACGATCAGCCCCTGGTCGTTGATGGCGACGGCGGCTCCATCATTGTCACCGGAAAGCGTGGGAAGAGTTTGCATCTGGCCATTCTTGGGGCCCCAGACGACGGGCTTGTACTGGTAAACGGCGGGGGAGATGCAGGTTGGGTCCTGCGTTGTGTTTTCTGCCCAGCCGACGATCTGGCCCCGATTGTTGGCGCCGGCGGCGCGGCTGTTGTTGCCGCCAAGCGTGTTGGGGAGTTGGGTCATCACGCCGTTGCGCCACAGGAATGCCTCACATTCATAGCCGTCACCGAAGGCGCAAAAGTTCTCGTGCGCCGGATCCATGGTGGAAGTGTCCGCCATACCTGCGACCAAACCGCGATCATCTTTGATGGGGAAAGGCACGGAGCTGTTTGGGCCTCCGAGGGTGCCGAGGTCAAAGGTTAAGCCGTCGATCCAGAAGGTGGCGTGTTGGGTGTTATTTGCGAGCGTGGCAGCACCCGCTATCCATCCGCGCTGGTTGATGCCATTGCCGGCGCTGAAGGTTCCGCCGAGCGTGCCCAGGTTTCTGACGGAGTAGTGAGGCTGGTGGGGTGGTTGCTGATTCTGTGCGACGGATTGAAGCGGCGTAGTCAACGCGGCAAGCAAGGTCATGGCGGTGATGCATGTCGTTATTCGGGATTGCATGGTGCCTCCTGATTCGTTTTTTTGGGGAGCGGCGGGCCGAACTGCCGCGCGCTCTTTGCAGGTCAATCGGTTTGTCCGAAAGAAGAGCAGGACTACGGAGCGCAAGCCCGCATCAGTCGACATAGATGCCAGCGCGTTGGACGCTTGCGGACCTTGAAATCTGATCCGAGCGCATTGCGGCATTCGGAATAGCGGATCTGATAAGTTTTTGTCGCGGTCCGAAAACGTCTATTTTCTGCTGCAGGATGGGCTACCATAAGTTCGCGACGATATGAATCTGGATTGGCAGGTGTGTTCGCGAGCCCGGTTGTCGCGCGATGCGCGCTTTGATGGCAAGTTCTTCATTGGCGTGCTCACCACCGGAGTTTATTGCCGTTCGATTTGTCCGGCGCGCACCTGCCAGGAGAAAAATGTTCGTTACTTTCCGAGTGCGGCGGCGGCGGCGGAAGCGGGTTTTCGGCCGTGCCTGCGTTGCCGCCCGGAGTGCTCGCCCGGAACTCCCGCCTGGTTGGGAACTCCAAACACAGTTTCGCGAGCGTTGCGGCTGATCAGCGAGAGCGGCCTGGAGGATGGCGGCGTGGAAGTTCTAGCCGAACGGCTGGGAGTGGGCTCGCGACATCTTCGCCGGCTGTTCCTGCGACACCTGGGCGCGACGCCTCTTGCAGTGGCGCAGACGCGCCGCCTGCACTTTGCCAAGAAGCTCATCGACGAAACCAGGCTGCCGATGAGTCAGGTTGCGCTGGCATCGGGATTCGGCTGCGTGCGGCGGTTTAATGCCGGCATCCGCAAAGTTTATAAGCGAACGCCGACGCAAATCCGCTGCCTGGCGCGGCAGACGTCCCCGCAGCCCGAGAATCAGTATTTCTTTCGCCTTGGTTACCGGGCGCCCTATGACTGGGAGGTCATGCTGAAGTTTCTGGCAGCGCGGGCCACGCCAGGGGTCGAAGACGTGGATCTGAGCAGTTATCGGCGGTCGATCTCTGTCAATGGGAGCCACGGAAATTTTGAAGTGTCGTTGGACGAGGCGAACTTCGGGGTCGCCGTGCGGGTTCAGTTTGGCGATCCACGCGCTCTCTTCTTTATTGTCGAGCGAATCCGGACGATCTTTGACCTGAACGCGGATTGGGCGGCCATCGTGCGAGGTCTGAGAAGCGATCCCGTATTGGCTCCGCGGATTGCATCGCATCCCGGGCTGCGGGTGCCCGGATGCTGGAATGGTTTCGAACTCGCGGTGCGAGCCATACTTGGCCAGCAGATTACGGTCAAGGGCGCGACCGCCCTCGCAGGCCGGATTGTAAGGGCCTTCGGGCAGCCGTTCGCTGCAGCGAACAACCTTACTCATTTGTTTCCCTTGCCGGAAGTTCTCGCCGACGCCGACCTTGCCAGCGTCGGCATGCCCGCAGCCCGAGCCGAGACCATTCGCGCGCTGGCGCGGGCGGTGTGCGAGGGGCGAATCAGTTTCGACGGGGTTGCGGACTCCGATGCTTTTCTGAAACGTCTTTGTGAAATCCCCGGGATTGGCAAATGGACGGCGCAATACGTGGCCATGCGAGCGCTGGGAGAGCCGGATGCGTTTCCGTCGGGCGACCTCGGTCTTCTGCGCGCATTGGATTTGGAAAGTTCTGGTGAACTCGAGCGACGAGCGGAAGCATGGCGACCTTGGCGGGCTTACGCGGCAATGTACCTGTGGAATATCGCGAACGGCAGCCGCGCGTGGGAAAGCGAAGTTGCTGGCAAATCCAAATCAGGTTTGGCAGATTTGGCCACGTCCCCCGATCAGCGTTGCGTCGCCTCACCAACAACCAGCTTGCGGAAAAAACTCGCGGTGTTGGAGTTTTGAAGGGGCACGGCTTCCTAGCCGTGCCGTAAGTTCTTCGAAAACGATGTACGGCGCGGCCTGAAGCCGCGCCCTTTCAATGCCGCCTCTCCCATCTGAAAGGGTTCTTCTGGATCGGGCTCTCGCACCGGAATGTCAGGGTTCTCCGGACCATCCGGTGGCTCTTTTATCGGAGGAGGCGAAGGCTCGGGTAATTGGCGCAAGTCGAATTGCATAGCAGCTAAGATGCCGAGAAGGACTCTCGCGGCCACGGTTGGCGTTTGTCGCAGGGTTGATTCTGTCGTGAGATTAATTCTGGCTTACGGTCCCTTGCGCCCCGCGCTATAATATGGGCATGCGTCGCTGGCTGGCAGTTGCGGCCTTGGGCGCGGCTTTGCTAACGCTACCGGCGTGGGGGCAACGTCGCGGCGGAGCCTCGGGAGGCTTCGCGGGACATGCCGGATTTGCTGGCGGCCACGCTATGGTTGGCAGTCGCGGCCCGATGGTCGGCGCACGAGGCTTCTCAGGTGTTCAAAGAGGCGGCGTGCACTTCGTGATGGGTGGTTTTGGTCACCCAGGCCACTCGCCAGTTTTCTTTCACCACCATCATCGCTTCTTCCGGGCTTGGCCCTACGCCGGATATTACGGCTACGGGTATTACGGCTCTCCTTGGGATTATGGGGACGATTCTTACTCAGGAGATTCCCATCAGAACTATCCAGCCTACGATGATTCGAGTGCGTACGCCGATAACGACCGAGTGCAGGCGCAGATTGATCGCCTGGAAAATGAAGTCGATCGCTTGCGTCAGGAGCGTGAGGCGAGGGAATCACAGTCATCTAAGTCGTCACGCCCGAAGACAGAGTCGCAGGCGACCGAGCTTGTTTTCCGCGACAAGCATACCGAGGAAGTGCAGAACTACGCGATCGTAGGACAGACATTTTGGATACTGAATGCCGAGAAGTCGAGGAAGATCCCAATCGCGCAGCTAGATATCCCGGCGACGCGAAAAGTGAATGAAGATCGCGGGGTCGACTTGCAGTTACCCGAGTGATCGGTAGAGACGTAGCCAGCTACATCTTTACCGCTGTGGATAACTTAGTCCGCATCCACGAGCGTTTCCCCGCTAGAATGGCCCCCAAGTACATTCAATAAGAGCCCCCATGCCCCAATTCGTCCATCTTCATCTGCATACTGACTATTCGATGCTCGACGGCGCCTGCGACGTGGACAAACTCTGCGAGCGCGCGAAAGAGCTTGGCATGCCCGCGGTTGCCATGACTGATCACGGCAATATCTTTGGGGCGGTGCATTTTGTGAATGCAGCCAGCAAAGTTGGGATCAAGCCAATCATCGGCTGCGAGCTCTACATCTGTAAGAAGGACGATCACAACATCGCGCGCACGCCGCCTGACGGCGACACCTATAACCACCTGCTGGTGCTGGCGGAGAACGAAGAGGGTTATCGCAACCTGGTGAAGATCACCTCAGAGGCTTCCTTGCATGGGTTCTATTACAAACCGCGGGTAAGCAAGAAGTTTCTGGCGGAGCACTCCAAGGGATTGATCGGACTATCGGGCTGCCTCAAGGGCGAGGTCGCGGAAAGATTGATGGAGGAGAAGTACGAAGCCGCGCGCGACGCGGCGGTGTTCTACCGCGATATCTTCGGCAAAGACAATTTCTTTCTCGAGATTCAGGATCAGGGGTTGGAGATGGAACATCGGATCCATCCGAACCTGTTTCGGCTGGAAAAGGAGTTGGGCTTGCCCATGGTGGCGACCAACGACAGCCATTACCTTTGCGAAGACGATGCCCACGCGCAGGATGTGATGCTTTGTATTCAGACCGGCAAGTCCATCCAGGACACCAACCGGATGAAGTTCCAGGGCACGGACTTCTACGTGAAGAGCCACGACGAAATGTTCCGCGTCTTCAAAGACGCGCCCGATGTGCTTTCGCGGACCCTAGCCATCGCCGAGCGCTGCAGCACGCGCTTAGAGAAAGTCAGCAATCCCTTTCCTCATTTCGACGTGCCTGCGGGCTACACGCTCGACCGCTATTTCGAACACGTCACGCGCGAAGGCTTCGCGCGCAGGCTGGAATTACTGCGAAGCTTGCAGGCTCAGGGACGGGTGAAGCACAGCATCGCGGAATATGAACAGCGGCTGGCGCGGGAACTCGCCATCATCCAGCAAATGCAGTTCTCGGGATATTTCCTGATTGTCTGGGATTTCATCCGCTACGCCAAGGAGAACAACATTCCGGTGGGGCCGGGCCGTGGCTCGGCGGCAGGATCGCTGGTGTCCTATTCAATGAACATCACCGATCTGGACCCACTGCAGCACGAACTGTTCTTCGAGCGCTTTCTGAATCCCGAGCGCATTTCGATGCCTGACATCGACATCGATTTCTGCATGAACCGTCGCGACGAGGTGATCGATTACGTCACCCGAAAATACGGCCGGGAGAACGTAGCCCAGATCATCACTTTCGGCACGATGGCGGCCAAAGCGGCGATTAAAGACGTGGGCCGTGCGATGGATATTCCGTATGCGGATGTGGATCGGATTGCTAAAATGGTTCCGACTACCCTCAACATTAAGTTGGAGCAGGCGATTAAGGATTCGCCCGCGCTACAGCAGGCTTACGAGAGTGAGCCGCAAGTGCGCCAGTTGCTCGATACCGCGCGCAAACTGGAAGGCTTGGTGCGAAACGCGGGCGTACATGCGGCTGGGGTTGTGATCTCGCCACGGCCGCTCACCGAACTGGTTCCGCTTTTCAAGACCAAGAACGACGAAATCGTCACCGCCTTCGACATGGTAGCCATCGAGAAAATGGGCTTGTTGAAGATGGATTTCCTTGGCCTGACGACGCTCACCATTCTTGATGACACGCTGAAGCTGATCGAGCAGACACGCAACCAGAAAATCACACTGCCTGAAATTCCGCTCGAGGACAATAAGACCTACGAAAGCGTTTTTCACAAAGGATTAACCTCCGGCATTTTCCAGTTTGAATCGCACGGCATGCGCGACGTTCTGCGCCGCTACCAGCCCAACTCGATCGACGATCTCACCGCCTTGAACGCTCTCTACCGTCCCGGGCCGATCCAGGGCGGCATGATCGACCATTTCATTGATCGCAAACATGGGCGCAAGAGTATCGAGTACGAACTGCCCGAGTTGAAGGAAATGCTGGAAGAAACCTGGGGCGTGATCGTCTACCAGGAGCAGGTGATGCAAATAGCGAACCGCCTCGCAGGCTACTCGCTGGGTGAGGCCGACCTGCTGCGCCGCGCCATGGGCAAAAAGAAGCCCGAAGAAATGGCCAAGCAGCGCGAGCGTTTTGTCGAGGGTGCAGTGCAGCGAGGTTACCCCCCGAAGAAGATCGAAAAGATTTTTGACCTGCTGGCCAAGTTTGCCGAATATGGGTTCCCTAAGGCACACTCGGCGGCCTATGCGCTGCTGGCCTATCACACCGCCTACCTCAAGACTCATTACTCGGTCGAGTTTATGGCGGCGTTACTGACTTCGGTAACCGGGAATACCGATGACGTAGTGAAATACATCAACGAATGTCGTGAAATGGGAATTGCAGTCGAACCGCCAGACATCAATGTGAGCGCCGCCAACTTCACGCCGCATGGTAGTGCCATCCGCTTCGGTCTAGCGGCCGTTAAGAACGTTGGCCATAACGCCATCCAGTCGATTGTGGCGGGACGCAAAGAATTAGGGCGTTATGGTTCCATTTACGAATTCTGCGAGAAGGTGGATTTGCGGCTGCTGAACAAACGTGTTTTGGAATCTCTGATCAAGAGTGGTGCCATGGATTCCTTGGGCCGGCGCGGCCAGCTCATGGCGGTCCTCGACAAGGCCATGGATCGGGCGCTGAAGACCCAGCGCGACGCGGAATCCGGTCAGCACGGTTTATTCGGCGTTTTCCAGCAGGAGGAGACCCCGGTCAACAACGACAGGTTGCCGGATACGCCGGATTGGGACGAGCACACGCGTTTAGCGGCGGAAAAAGAAATTCTTGGGTTCTTCATCACCGGGCATCCGTTGGAAAAATATAAAGACAAGCTAGAAGACCTGCGCGCTTTGAGCACGGCCGATATCTTTGCCATCAAGGCTTCCACCGGGAAAGACGAAAACATCTGCACCGCCGGAATTATTACCAACCTTCGTGTGTTGAAGTCGAAGAAGGGAGATTTCTACGCACAAGGCGCGCTGGAAGACATGTTGGGCTCAGTGGAAATGATCGTGTTTCCGGAAGCGTACCGGAAGCTACAGGATAAAGTGAAACTCGAAGTCCCGGTTCTGGTGCGCGGCGGGCTGCGGATTGAAGAAGGTGTAAATCCAAAGTTGACCGCCAACGACATCATTCCTCTCGAGGATGCCAGGGTTCCATTGCCGCGCTCGCTGCGCATCCGCATTCCCCTAGAGACGGCGAACGAGTCTGTTGTGGATGAGCTGCAAGCGCTATGCGCCCAGCGCAAAGGTGAGGCGAAAGTACTGTTCGACGTCGAACGCCAAGGCGATTTCATGGTGGTGATGGAGGCGGAGGGCTATAATGTCCATCCAGACCGCAATTTTGTGGCCCGCGTCGAGGAGTTGTGTGGCCGCGGCGCGGTGAGGGTCATTGACTGAGGCCTGTCTGTTGAGACATAGCTGGCTATGTCTACCAAGGGATACGACGTGAGGCGAATAAGGGGTTCCATTCACAGGAGGGCTGGTTTGCGATCGGCGACTGCTCCGGCTACAAATGCGATGCTGGTGGTGACGGGCACGGAGTTCCTCCTTTCGATGGTGGAGGCCCGCTGGGCCGCCGGGAACGGTGATGGCAGGAAGATGGAGTCTCAACTGAGGGCGCAGCAAGAGCTGGGGAAAATTGAGCAGCAACTGGAGCGGTTGCAGGCGTTACCGGGGCAGGACGAAGACATTCGCAGCCAGATCCAGCAACTTCACGATCGTATTCAGTCTCTGCAAGCCCAGGTGTCGGCGCATTTTAGTGCATGGCAGAAGGCGGAACTGGCTAGGAATCCGCAGCGCCCGCTGATGCTCGAGTACGTGGAGCGGATCTTCACCAATTGGAGCGAGATTCACGGCGATCGCGGCTTCGCCGACGACCACGCCATGGTTTGTGGCATCGCCCGCTTTCATGGCCACGAGGTTGTCGTACTCGGCCACCAGAAGGCCCGGGATACCAAGCAGAATGTTTACCGCAACTGGGGCATGACGAATCCCGAGGGCTACCGAAAAGCTCTGCGCGTCATGAAGATCGCGGAGAAGTTTAAACGACCGGTGTTCACTTTCGTGGATACAGTGGGCGCCTATCCGGGGCTGAGCGCGGAAGAACATGGCCAGGCCGAAGCGATCGCCAAGAATTTGCGTGAAATGGCACGATTACAGGTTCCCATTATTACGACTATCACCGGGGAAGGCGGTAGCGGTGGTGCGTTGGCGATCGCGGTTGCCGATCGCGTGCTGATGATGGAGAACGCCATTTACTCCGTAATTTCTCCCGAGTCCTGTGCCGCGATTATGTGGCGTGACGCCTCGAAGAAAGAACTTGCCGCGCAGGCGCTGCGCATTACAGCCTCGGACTTGTCCGAATTCGGATGCATCGACGGCATCGTGCCCGAACCCGAAGGGGGCGCTCACACCGATCATGAAGCCGCAGCGGCTCTGCTGGACGCCGCGCTGCAGAAACATTTCGCCGAACTCATAAGAATGCCCACCCAGGAATTGGTCGGGTCACGATATAATAAATTCCGCAACATGGCGCAGTTCCTACGGGCGGAATAAGCGGCATCGGTGTTTCCTAGGCAGGTACTTTCGTGCCTGAAATTCCGCCGTCCATGCCTGTTCGCAACCACCCCGGTGCCGTATAATTAAAGGTTCGCCTCATTACTCCAAAAGCACCCCGAGCGGGCGAAAACTCGCTCCCGTCAAAGGAAGGACTAAGGATGGCCACCACGGATGTAGCGCTCCACGAAGCTTTTGGGCAACGGGAGCCGAAGCGCGTCGTCAACAACATGAGCATTCAGGTTGCGACCGTGAATGGGTCGGGTTCGCAGAGCTCCAATACCGTGCTTCTGCGCAGTATTTTTCAGATGGGTGTCCCGGTCTCCGGCAAGAACCTGTTTCCTTCGAACATTGCCGGCTTGCCGACCTGGTACACCATCCGAGCCAACAAAGATGGGTATATCGCGCGCAAGAAAGAGATCGACTTCGTTATCGCCATGAACGCCGAGACCGCGCAGGAAGACGTGCTGTCATTGGCGCCGGGCGCAGCCGTTCTTTACGACGAACCGCTGAACCTGAATAAGCTCCGCTCTGATTTGATGTTTTATCCTGTCCCTTACGACAAGCTGGTCGCGCCCGTTTGTCCCGAAGCCAAGCTGCGCAAGCTGGTGAAGAACATGATTTACGTAGGCGTGGCGGCGCAGTTGCTCGGCGTCGACATGGCCGAAGTCGAAAAGGCCTTGCGCAAGCAGTTTGCCACAAAAATGAAGGCGGCCAATTTGAATCTGGCCGCGGTCCGCGCCGGGTTCGAATATGCTAGCGCGAATCTTACTAAGCAAGATCCTTATTTCATCCAGCGCATGGACAAGAACCAGGGAATGATCATTATCGACGGCAACTCGGCGGCCGCGCTGGGATGTATGTTTGCCGGGGTCACGGTGGTTACCTGGTATCCGATCACGCCGTCCTCGTCACTGGTCGAAACGTTGATCGAGTACATGAAAGAGTATCGGATCGGTCCGGACGGCAAGGCGACATTTGCGATCGTGCAAGCCGAAGACGAGCTGGCTGCGATCGGCATGGTTCTCGGCGCGGGGTGGGCAGGTGCGCGTTCGATGACTGCGACCGCTGGCCCTGGCGTCTCCCTGATGGCTGAGTTTACTGGGCTTTCCTACTACGCAGAAGTTCCGGGCGTGGTCTGGGATATCCAGCGCGTCGGGCCTTCCACCGGTTTACCCACGCGCACTTCGCAGGGCGACATTCTCTCGACTGCGTTCCTGTCGCACGGCGATACCAAGAATATACTGCTGCTGCCGTGTTCCGTGGCCGAGTGTTTCACCATGGCGCAAGAGGCGTTCAATCTCGCCGAGCAGTTCCAGACTTTGGTGTTCGTAATGTCAGATCTGGATCTTGGGATGAATAACTGGATGTCCGATCCGTTCGAGTATCCCAAGGTGCCGATCGACCGCGGCAAGGTTCTTACCAAAGAAGATCTGGACCGACTGGGAGGCTTCGCTCGCTACAAAGACGTGGACAACGACGGCATTGGCTACCGCACCCTGCCTGGCACCGAGCATCCGGCAGCCGCTTATTTCACGCGAGGCACGGGACACAACGAAAAGTCAGGCTACAGCGAGCGTCCTGACGACTTCGAAAAAAACATGGAGCGCATCAATAAGAAGTTCGACACGGCGCGGGCGTTTGTGCCGCGGCCCGAATTGATGAGCAACGGTAAATCGAAATCGAAGATTGGCATTATCGCTTACGGTACTTCGCACTGGGCGATCATCGAATCGCGCGACCAGTTGCGCGATGAATACAATATCGAAACCGATTATCTGCGCCTGAAAGCCTATCCGTTCTCGCGCGAGGTTCATGAATTCATCGAACAGCACGACCGGGTTTACGTGGTCGAACAAAACCGCGATGCCCAGATGCTCAGCTTGATCAAGCTGGACATAAAGCCGGAGCTGGTTACACGGCTCCGGAGCATTGCGCACATTCACGGGCTGCCGCTGGACGCACGCTCGGTAACCGATGAACTCACGAGCATGGAGGGCAAATAACATGGCGACCACGACCGCGACACCCACGCCCACACCGAAAGTCAATCGCATCGGCTTGACCGTTCTCGACTATCGCGGCGGCAAGACCACACTGTGTGCTGGCTGCGGTCACAACGCGATTTCCGAGCGCATCATTGACGCCATGTACGAGATGGGTGTGCCTCCCGAACGCGTCATCAAGCCCAGCGGCATCGGTTGTTCCTCTAAGAGTCCGGCCTATTTCATGAGCCGCTCTCACAGCTTTAACGCCGTGCACGGCCGTATGCCTTCGGTCGCCACCGGAGCCGTGCTTGCCAACCACAGGCTGATTGCTCTCGGCGTCAGCGGAGACGGCGATACTGCTTCCATCGGCATTGGACAGTTTGTTCACTTGATGCGGCGTAACCTGCCAATCATTTACATCATCGAGGACAACGGCGTCTACGGCCTGACCAAAGGCCAGTTCTCCGCCACCGCCGACCTCGGTTCCAAGCTCAAAACCGGCGTGCTCAACGATCTTCCGCCCATCGATACCTGTGCCATGGCGATCACGTTGGGCGCGACCTTGGTTGGCCGCTCGTTTTCTGGCGACAAGCGGCAGCTGCACAGCTTGCTCAAGGCAGCAATCGCTCACAAGGGTACGGTCATGCTCGACGTGGTTTCGCCCTGTGTGACCTTCAACGATCATGAGGGCTCGACGAAGTCGTACAAGTACATGAAAGATCACGAAGAGCCGCTGCAGGACATCAGCTTCGTTCCGGCATTCGAGGAAATTAGCGTGGACTACGATCCGGGTTCCACCGTTGAAGTCACCATGCACGACGGCTCCCGCCTGCGCCTTAGCAAACTCGAAGAGGATTACGATGCCACGAATCGAATCAAGGCGATCAGCCGCCTGCACGAAGCCCACGAAAAAGGCGAAGTGCTGACCGGACTCTTCTACGTGAACCCCGAGGCGCCGACTTTCATCGACATGCTCAACGTGACCGAAGAACCGCTGGCCACGCTGCCGGAGTCGGTAACGCGTCCGGGAAGGGAAGTGCTCGAGCAGGTGATGGAAGAGCTGCGGTAAATAACGTTCTTGTCATCCCGAGCAACCCGGGAAAACCCCGGATCCCTCACTGCGTTCGGCATGACATTTTGGGTTGCTGATCTTCAACGCGAGTCACGGCCTCGGGCTGATCTCAGTTCCGAACGAATATTCATTCAGCGGACCGAAGCGTTTCTTCTCCGCGTAGACCCGCCAGCGCCGCCACACGATGCGCAAGCTCGCCATCACGGGAATCGATAGATACACGCCCAGCACTCCTGCAATCTCGCCGCCTGCCAGCACGCCAAAGATTGCCGCGAGCGGGTGGAGCTCCATGCTCTTTCCCATAATGCGCGGTGAAACTACATAGTCTTGAACCAGGCGCCAGGCGATCAGAAAAGCCAGCAGCAGCAGCCAGTGCTTATAACTCATCAGCAGCGCAACGCTCAGAATCACAAGCGCTGCCACCAGGGGGCCGACGACCGGAATGAATTCCATCATGCCGCCCGCCGTTCCCAGCACCAGCGCGTAGGGCACTCGCGTTGCTTCCATAAAAGAAATGTAAACCACCATGGACAGGGCGGCGAGCTCAAGTTGGGCGCGGATAAAATGCGCTAGCATCTGGTTCAGGTCCGCGAGAACTTCCTGCAGGAATTCGCGTTGCGGCCGGCTCTGCACAAATGACAGACCGACTTCGCTGAACCCGCGACCATCTTTCAAGAAAAATACAGCCAGAATGGGCACCACGATCAGAAGCCAGGCCTGCTTTGCCACTTGGGCTGCGCGCAGTCCAGCCTGTTGCGCCATGTTAGTAAAACGAGGATCGGACAGAACCTTTTGCAACAGCTGGGTGGTTTCACCGCTCCACCCCCGTTCCCGCCCAATTTCGTGGGCGAGATCGCCAGTGCTAACTCGATCCGTCAAAGTGGGCCAGGCTTCGCCCAAGTGCCGGGCCTCGTGCACAGTCCGTGGTCCAATAAAGAAGAAAAGCGTACCCAACAGGACGACGAACAGGAGATAGATGAGGGCGATTGCTAGTCCTCGGCGACGCGTCCATTTCTCCAGGCGGAATACCGCCGGGTCCACCAGGTAAGCAAAGAAAATTGCGAACAGAAAGGCAATCAGGGTGCGGCGCGCGATGTACAAAAAACCGAGCCCCAACGCAAAGAACAGCGTTGTCGCCAGCACGCGCACCGTGCGTGAGTCAATCAGAGCCAATGCCTGCTAGTCTCGCACTACTTCCGTATTCTCACCCAGAATCAGAATTCGTTGCAGCTTGTACTGGTCGTCGACCCAGAGCGTCCATGTGCTCGAGTCGCCCTTCAGGTCCAGGCGATTCATTTCGACTTCCGCACCTCGGATCGTGACCTTTTCTCTGCCGGCAAACTCCAGCGTCACCGAGGTCGAAGAGCGTGCATGCGGATTCAACGCCCCGAATTGTACGCGTTGTTTCAATGGACATTGCAGCGCACCCTTGTCCGGCTTGCAACTGCTGGCCAGGTATTTCCAGACCAGGACTTCTCTTTGCACGAAGAAATAATCATCCAGCAGACTGCTGGACGCGGGAAGCATGAAGGGTTGCTCTAGCTCTTTATCTTGCGGACTGGCTCGGAACCGCTCTGTCAGGAACTCCTGGTTGGGAACGACCACGGCCTGCGATTGCCCCGGGCTCACTTCCTTCCACTCGTACTTTCGCAAGTCGCCGCTGGGGCCCATTTGCCACTCGGATCGTTGTTCGGCCTTGTCGGCTCCCGCTTCGCTCTTGAACTCCGAGACAATTGAGCTGCCCGTGCTGCTTTGATGGACGGAAAAGGTTTCAGTGGCCACCCGGCGTCCATTCATGAAGACTCCGAACGATCCGGAGTCTACGTTCTGCGCAGTCGCCGCCTTATCATCCTTGTCCGAGGCGGCTGCGGCGCTTAACGCTGCCAGGAGACCCAAACCAATAAGCGCGCCGATCGTTTTCGTGACAATCGCTCTCGGGACGATCGTGCCGATGACCAAGCCAATATCCTTCGACATCCATTTCCTCAACCCAAGCCAAGACTGCATGCCACCTCCGCCGCGACTGTGTCCACATCTTTGCCGCCGGTTTCAATGCGGACCGCCGCTCTCATGTAGGACCGCCGACGCTTTTCGTAAAGTACGCGAAATTGTTCAGGATTTTGCCGCAATGGACGCGCCGTCGTTTCTTCCAGGCATCGGCGCAGCAATTCTTCCACCGGGGCGTCAAGGAAGACCGAATGGGCTTCCGCTTCTTCAATCAGCGCGGCGTTACCGGGCTCAACGAAAGCGCCCCCGCCCAATGCCACCACCCGCAGCGACGAACCAAGCTCTCCAAGTAATTCGCGCAATGCCGCGGTTTCAGCTTTGCGGAATCCGGTTTCTCCCGACTCTCGAAAAATCCGCTCGATGGTCTTTCCTTCCCGATGATGTATACGATCGTCCAAATCCTCGAACGGCAGACCCAAGCGGCGGCTCAAAGCCCGGCCGACGGTGGTTTTGCCGGCGCCCATAAAGCCCACGAGAACCACAGTGCGTACACGGTCTCGCGCTAGCGGCTTGGCCGCAGAAGGCGAACCGGGCTTTGCGCTCATGGATCCCGATTTACCGAAACGGTTCTCCACCCGTCGAGTCCGGTTATTCAGCTTGTTCAACGTTTCTTGAGGTGAATTTTACCACTGAAGGAAAGCAACTTAACCGAAGATGCGGCCTCGCCCATGGTACCTGCGAAGGCACTCCCAGCCCGGGCCACGAAGGAGGTGTGCTCGGGTTGCAATGGAAAGTCGTTCTCCACCCTTCCCTGAACCGAGCGGGCGACAACTTCGATCGAGGCATACGCTGGAGCGATCGCTTCAATGTCGCCACTGTGAGTCGTCAGGGAGTAATCTCCCGAGTCACCGAAGTCTCCGTCGTAGTGGATCTTACCGCTGCTGGAGTTCACATGAACCACGGAACCGTTCACCGTGTTCAGCGCTACATCGCCGCTGACCGAGGTAATGTCCACATGTCCATCGCTGACGTTGGTCAGGGTCACGGGGCCGTTCAGGGTCTTAATTTGAATATGCCCGGAACTGACGTCGCGAACCTCCACAACCGCACCGCTACCTTCCAGAATCATGTCGCTGTGGAGTTTTTCGACGTGTAAAGGGCCGGTTGTCGAATGCAAAGTCACGTTCGCATCCGCCGGCACGAGGACTTCATAATCGACGCGTCCTGTATCCGGAGTCGCCCCGTCCAGGAGATGAGAAAAAACCGAAACCCGGTGCCCCCTGCTGCTTTGATCAACTTCAACTTTGCCGGAATACAAAATTGCCGTAACCACCACCCGCTTGCCCGGACCCGGTTTGACGGAAATTGGCCCGTACGCGTTGACTATGGAAACGCTTGCTCGGCGTCCAACCTTGAAATGCATTTCCTTGCGGGTTGTCTCAGCGGCGGCAAAAGCCACCAGGACAAGGATGACGACGGCAAATATTGCGGCGCGCTGCTTCCGGCACATAATCAACATCCCCCATTGCACACAGGCTCTGCTCCCGCCGGCTTCGAAATCGTTCCGCTCTATTATGGCAGAGAACGGTCCAAAGCCATCTCATAAACCATGGCTTTCTGCTCGTACGCATTCCTTAAGTACTGTTGCGCGACCTCGTCATTCGGGTCGCTATGCGCCGATTGCTCCGCATCCCGGATGTAAGCATTCACCGACCGCAGGTTGGCTTCATACTCCGCTCGCATGGACGGCATTCGTTCGCCAACCGTCTTGAGCAATTGCAGATCATCGCCGGCCATAGGCTGTAAGCCAGCGGTTTCCACACCCACGGGCGGAGTCTGTTGTTCCGCCACGGGCGGCTGGCCCGTTCCACGCTGGAACATTAACACTCCAAAGGCGACCAGAAACATAGCGGCCGCCGGGACCAGCCAGCGCAACTTCCAGCCCAGCAGGGGTGCGGGTGGCTGCGAGCGCGCTAGATGGGGCTGACGAATCAGCCCCTCTTGCTGTAATGCGACTTCAATCGAGTTCCATACCCATGGGCTGGGTTCCTCGGAACCCTGCAAAAGCCGCGCCTGTTGTGAAATGGCGTTCAGATCCGCTACCAGATCCGAACATGCGGAGCAGGACTTCAAGTGTGCTTCCTGCTCAATGGTGTGCCCGTCCCCAAGCTCTGGCAGGACCCGTTCAAACTCTTCACAGGTCATACTACCTCTCCCGATTCATCTGTAAGATAGCTCCTCACGGCTTCGCGGCCTTTTCGGCTCTGCTCGTTTTGAGGATCTCTCGTAACTTCATCCGTGCTTTATGTAATTGTGACTTGCTATTGCCGATCGAACATCCCACCATTTCGGCAATCTCATTGTGCTCGTAACCCTCGACGTCGTGCAGCAAGAAAATCATTCGGTACCCCGGAGGCAAAGCTGCAATCGACCTTTGTAGCTGCATCCGGTCGACGGATCCAGCCAACCGCGCATCCTCCGCGCCCAGCTCTTTCCTGGGCGCGTCTTCCTCCGTTTCCATGGTCTCCTCGAGCGAGACCACCGGCAGACCCTTCTTGCGCAATTGCATCAGGACAACGTTTACCGACATCCGATGCAGCCAGGTCGAAAACGCAGATTCGCCCCGAAACGTTCCAATCTTGCGGAATAACTGCAGAAAAGCTTCCTGGGTCAGATCCTCGGCCGCTGCCGTATTGGCCGTCATGCGCAGGCATAGGGAGTACACTCGTCGCTTATGCAGGTTATACAGCGCCTCAAAGGCTTCTGCATCTCCCAGCTTTGCCCGTTCGATTGCCTCTGCTTCGGAAAGCTTGTTGCTCTGCTGTTTTTTCGCGTCCGTCAAGTCGTCTTTTCCGGCCGCACTCAGTCAGATGCGGCGTAAGTATCTTTTCGTTGTACTGCTTGCAGGTACCCAGTCAGGCCCTTCGGTTTACCGAAATAGCGTTACCTCGGTCACCAGGCTCCGTCCCACATCCGATCCGATAGCCTTTAGATTCAGTAGTTGCCGGAAAGGAACCAAAGAACCGCTGGAGCCAGTTTCCATCGGGTGCCCCACATCTCGCGGTTTTCGAGATGCAGGTGTGTCCGAACCGCGAGATTCTGGAAAGCGCGCAGGAATGCTTCCCCAGCCCCAACATTTGCCTAACCCGAGGCCGAGCCTGTCGTGATCGTCTCGAGTCCGTGTCCTTGGGGTCCAGTCTCCCTTTTGTGCAGCAGGAAGGCAAAGAACACTCCCAGAAAACCTAAAATCGAGAAAATCCACATTCCCAGGCGGTACCCCGCCGGATTCTCCGCGCTGGCGTGATTGAAATCATTGGCCCAGCCAATGACAAGGTTAAACCCGAACAGTCCAATATTCTGGATCATCGTCATCAGCCCATAGGCAGTCCCCAGCTTCGACTGATCGACGATATAAGCGACCGAAGGCCACATCACCGCCGGGATCAGCGAAAACGCCACTCCCATCATCGCCATCGGCACATACAAATTGATGTGCGTGTAGGCCATCATCAAATAGACGGGAATCAGCAGCAGGGAGCCAAGCATCATCAAAATTGCCCGCCTGCCCACTCGATCCACCATCAAGCCAAACAACGGCGTCGCCACCATGGCAAAAAGCGTCAGCGTGCTGGAGAGGAAACCCCCAAACTCACGAGAAGTTCCATGCGCCTCCATAAAGAACTTCACCGCGAAGGTTTGGAAAGGGAAGATGGCCGAGTAGAAAGTGACGCACAGGGCGACGATGTACCAATAGCTCACGCCGAACTTGAACAAATCGGCGAAAACCACTTTGTCGGTCGAGACTTCGCCGAGGTGGTAAACCTTTTCTGCGTGGACTTCGAGTATCCAGTAAATAGCCGCGCCGATCACGCACAAGCTGGAAACCCCAAGTGCGATGAGGAACGGCCAGCGCCAGTTCGCGTAAGCCGCTCGAGCCCAGGTGGGAGAATTCAGCGCGGCAAACGAACCAAGCCGGCAGATCGTCAGATTGATGCCAAAAGCAAAGCTCAACTCTTTTCCTTTGAACCACCTCGCCAAAGCCGCCGTAACCGCGACGATCAGCGATTCCGCGCCCATGCCAAAAATGAGCCGCCCCATCGCCATAAGCCAAAGATGCCCCGATGCTACGGTGATCGCAGGCCCAATAAAACAAAGAACCCCAAAGATCATCAGCGATCGTCTCAGCCCGATCCGGTCAATCAAGACCCCGCCAATCACCACGGTGAAAATGTTGGGAAAACTATAAATTGCCTGCAGCAGGCCAATGTTCGAATCCGTAAAGCCAAGCTGTTGCTTAAGCACGTCAGCCAGCGGGCTCAACGCGTCGTAAACGTAGTAATTTCCGAACATGGCGATGCTCACGAAAATGAGCACCATCCATCGGTAGAACCGTGAAGGCTCCGGGCGCACGGACTCGGACATCAACGCTCCTTTATGAAGGCAACCAACAAGAACCCAAGAAGATAGCAGATGCCAGAAAACTTCGCACGGCCCAAACGCACGTGGGGACAGCCGCCCCCGGCTGTCCGCCGAGCGAAGCTCGGTGTGGCCGGGGACGCCCCAGTAGATCCGGACGCCCCGTCCGGGCAGGCTATAAAAAAAGACGTCATCCTGAACCCGGCGTCAGCACGGGTGAAGGATCTCGCGCGTACTATTTCAAACCGTCCAGAAGCCTTTTCCCCAACACCCTCGTCCATGATAAAGTGGTCCATCTCGCGGCTGGTGGGGCCTGCGAAACCCAGAAAGCCACACTCCCAAAGCCGCTCCGAAGGAGTCATGTATGGGCCAGGTTTACGATATCGTGAAGGACCGCCGAGTCTACTCCATTGACGCCAACAGCACGGTGCTCGAAGCCGCCCGCTTCATGATGGAACACAGCATCGGCGCCTTGCCCGTACTCCGCGACGGCGAGATCGTGGGAATCTTCTCCGAGCGCGACATAATGAATCGCGTAGTGGCCGTCGGACGGATGCCGGGAACGACAAAGATTTTCGAAGTCATGACTGCAAACCCCAAGGCGATCAGCGTCGACGAAACCATCGACAACTGCCTTTTCCTGATGCGCGAGTTCGGCTTCCGCCATCTCCCCATCACGGACGGCAAGCAGCTAAAAGGCCTGGTCTCCCTGCGCGACATCCTACTGCGCTACGTCTCCCAAAAGGAAGCCGACGCCCGCCGCGCCGCCAGTTGAACGGATCAAGACGCGCCTGGGAATCTTTACGCGAACCCGTGGCCCCACGCTACTATCCCGAGACCCGTGCTTCGTGCCGCTCTACACCTACTGAGGATGGAACTATCGGTCCCGAAACCGCGTTCAAGAACGCCCCGTGCGGTGCTCTCCCACTGATCGCGCCTTGGTGACCCAAACCCGCTCACCTAGGAGCCGGTCAGCCTCACTGATGAGCTTCCTGAGTATTTCTGTTACCTTCTTAGGCAGCATTAGGCCAGAGCCACTCGGTAGTGATTTTCGTGAGGACAAACAGGGTTACTCCTCAGGCCAATTATGACTGGTTGGCCCGATGTTTTCATCCTAGTCGCGTAGCCGTCAGATTTCGACAAATCGAACAAGGGCGGGCCGGCCTTCTCCCCCTAATGAACAGAAAGGCCCCGCTCTCGCGAGCGGGGCCTTTGATCCAACTGAAAGCTGAGAGCGGATAGCTGACAGCTTCTTAGTACATCCCTTCCATCCCACCGCCGTGTCCGCCGCCCATCGGAGCACCCTTCTTCTCCTCTGGAATTTCGGCGATCAGGGCTTCGGTGGTCAGCATCAACGATGCGATGGATCCCGCATTCTGCAGCGCGGTGCGCACAACCTTCGTCGGATCGAGCACGCCCGCCTTGACCAGATCTTCATACTCGCCGGTCAGGGCGTTGTAGCCGTAGTTGGGGTCCTTCGAGTCGTTGACTTTGCCCAGGACGATGGCACCCTCTTCGCCGGCATTCTCGGCGATCTGGCGCAGCGGTTCCTGGATGGCGCGCTTCACGATGTTCACGCCGATCTGCTCGTCGCCCTCGAGCTTCAGCTTGTCGAGCGAGGGGACGCAGCGGGCCAGAGCCACACCACCGCCGGGGACAATACCTTCCTCGACTGCGGCGCGGGTTGCGTGCATGGCATCTTCGACGCGAGCCTTCTTCTCTTTCATTTCGGTCTCGGTCGCAGCGCCAACCTTGATCACAGCCACGCCACCAACCAGCTTCGCCAACCGCTCTTGCAACTTCTCGCGGTCGTAGTCGCTGGTGGTCTTTTCGATCTGGCCACGGATTTCCTTCACCCGGCCCTGAATGTCCCCGGGCTTGCCTTTACCTTCGACGATAGTTGTGTTGTCCTTGTCGATGGTGATCTTCTTGGCTTGGCCGAGATCGCTGATCTGCACGTTCTCGAGCTTAATGCCGAGATCCTCAGTGATGGCCTTGCCACCGGTGAGTTTTGCGATGTCATCCAGCATGGCCTTGCGGCGATCACCAAAGCCGGGCGCCTTGACGGCGGCGACTTGCAGCGTGCCACGCAGCTTGTTGACGACGAGAGTCGCGAGCGCTTCGCCTTCAACATCCTCAGCGATGATCAGCAAAGGACGGCTGCTCTTCGCAATCTGCTCGAGCAACGGAAGAAGATCCTTCATCGAGCTGATCTTCTTTTCGTGAATCAGGATGTACGCGTTCTCCAGCGCGGCTTCCATGCGCTCGGGATCGGTCACGAAATAAGGAGAAAGATAGCCGCGGTCGAACTGCATGCCTTCGACCACTTCGAGTTGCGTCTCGAGAGTCTTGGCTTCTTCCACGGTGATCACGCCATCCTTGCCAACCTTCTTCATGGCCTCGGCAATGATCTTGCCGATGGTCTCGTCGTTGTTGGCGCTGATGGTGCCGACTTGTCCGATCATGTCGCCGGTCACGGGCTTGGAGAACTTGTCGAGCTCGCCCTTGACCCGGTTTCCTTCCTTGTCGACGCTGCCGCAAATGGCAACGACGGACTTCTCGATACCGCGCTTCATAGCCATCGGATTGGCGCCGGCCGCTACCGTCTTCACGCCTTCGCGGAAGATGGCCTGAGCCAGAACGGTTGCCGTGGTGGTGCCGTCACCCGCGATGTCCGAGGTCTTCGACGCCACTTCACGCACCATCTGCGCGCCCATGTTTTCCTGCGCGTCCTTCAGTTCGATTTCCTTGGCCACGGTGACGCCGTCCTTGGTGATGGTCGGCGAACCGAATTTCTTTTCAATGACCACGTTGCGGCCCTTGGGGCCAAGAGTGACTTTCACTGCATCGGCGAGAATATTCACGCCGCGGAGAATCGCCTGCCGCGACTCTTCTCCATGTACGATTTGCTTTGCCATAATTTCTTTCCTCCTTGATGTGTTAAAAAGTTGTCATCCTGGGCGGCCGTCTCTTTGGCCGCGAAGGATCCAGGTTCGTCACCGCGCGCAATCGCGTCTAGCGATTGCAAGAAAGCGCGAGACGAACATCCTTATTGCTGCTACTTGCGCGAACCAGCCAATTCCTTCTTAGCCGCGCCCGTCACGACGCCGAGAACCTCCTCCTCGCGCATGATGATAAAATCTTCACCGTCCAGCTTGATCTCCGTGCCGGAGTACTTGCCAAACAGAATGTGGTCGCCTTCTTTGACTGCCAGAGGGAACACCTTCCCCTCATCGTTGCTCTTGCCGCGTCCCACGGAGATAACCTCGCCCTCCGAAGGCTTATCCTTAGCGCTGTCCGGAATAATTATGCCGCCTCGGGTGGTGCCTACTTCTTCTATGCGGCGGACCAAGACACGGTCGTGCAGTGGGGTAAATTTCGTAGCCATGCTTATAGCTCCTTTCGTTCGTATTCAGTTAGGATTTAGGGTTGAAGTGCTCAAGAGGTACCAGTCGCCAATGTTTTCGGATGTTTGTTAGCACTCATGATTGGCGAGTGCTAAGTATATGAGAGTGGAGCTGGCTTGTCAAGGGGTCGCTTCCTCGACGGATGTATCTAGGTTATATTACAGTTATTTACGGCGTATGTTGAAAGTCCGCGGGTTCGTGGATTGAGGTGCTGGCCATGAAGAGCCTTTCCTTAGTTGTAGCAGTCACGTTGACGATGTGGTTTACGGGAGCATCTACCGTCGAGGCCGGTGCGAGCGATAAGAGGTCGCAATACGACGTTCCGGTGTCTGCACTGAGCTTTGTGGTGTTGAAGGATGACAATGGAAAGCCAGTGCGCAACGCGGGCGTAGTGATGCATTCGGTGGGCAAGAATGGTAAGCAGGATCGTGGTGGCCTTGAACTCAAAACCGACGCGGAAGGCAAGGCCAGCTTTGAAGGCGTCCCTTACGGGAAGTTGCGAGTGCAGGTTTTGGCCCCTGGATTCCAAACCTACGGCGAAGATTACGAAGTGAATCATCCGACAATGGAGATTACGATCAAGTTGAAACGTCCCGGGGGGCAGTACTCGATCTACGAAAATCAGCAGAACGAAAAGAAACCCACGACTCCGCCCGATCCGAATGCCAAGCCGCAGCCGTAGGAACGGTTGGCTGGTTCGGGCAAAGCAAGATGCAAGATGGAAGTTCGCGTCGCGTTTAATTGTCCGGTTCGCTCCGCTCACCGGACGCGCGGTCGCTCGCCTGGATCCTTCGCGGCCAACTGCTGGCCGCTCAGGATGACGTCAAGTTTTAAGTACTCTTGCCCAGTAACACTTGTCCTCGTCTAATAATCATTATCATCTACTTCCTATGCGCGTGAGCTACACTGAGTTCTGCGAACTTGCCTGGAAGTTCGGCTTTGCCGCTACCCACCAGCGCCAAGTCATCTACGAGGCGGTCGTGGCAGCTCCCGGACATTATTCGCCAGAGCAAACCTAACGCCGACATCCACGACCGTGTTCCCTCCATGTCGATGGCGACGGTCTACAAGAATATCCGCTTGTTCGTCGACTACGGCTTGACGCGCGAGGTTACGCCTCATGGACTCGCGTTGCGCGTCGACGGCAATCTCGAGCCGCATCATCATTTGGTCTGTACCCGTTGTAAGTCGGTACAAGATATTGAAGGGGATTTTGTCAATTTCCGGCGGCTGTCCGGCAATTGCTGGGCGGCTTTGATCTCACCCAACCGTTGGTTGAGGTCTTCGGCATCTGTAAGCGCTGCCGCGAAAAACCTCAGCGTCATTAAGCCTTAAACCGGGCATAAGTGCCCTTCAGCTCCGAAGGAATGACGCTCAGGGGCTCATCTAAAGCCACATCTCTTCAGACCGTGAGCGGCACGGCTATGCTTGGGTTTATTCGGAATGACAATGCTTGGGTTTGTTAGGTGGTGCGCTCATTCTGCGTCCTGCTTATTGATCAGGGAGCGATCTTGAACACGACGACGACGTAGGCTCCGCCTTCATACGTAGTTCCATAGAGGTTTCCCGCCTTGTCGAGGAGGAGGGTTCCGTAGGGGGTTTTGCCGTCGCGTCCGGAGAAGGTGTGAAGCACGGTTTCGTTGCCATTGGTATCGATCTTGAACACGACGCCGAAGTCGTTGGAGCCGCGTTGTGGAGTCGTGCCGTAGAGATTGCCTGCGGAAACGTGACCATTTTGAGTCGTACCGTACAGATTGCCGGATGAGTCACGGACCACCCCCGCCTGCGCGAAGCCGTCTGCGTTATCTCCTGTGAAGCGATTTGCTGCAGAGCACGCATCGACGCTCTCCTTGCAAGCAAAGTCTTGAAGCGCGAATTGCCTCAAAAGCGGCGACAAGTGTATACCCATCCCGCGAATCGCGATACAGTGAAATGATTTTCATCTGAAGCGCACCAGATCGGTATTCGGACGCTCGCCAGTATTGCCGAAACAGCTCGATTTATGGCCTACTTCTGCAGTACCGTTATTGAGGACCACCCATGGACTACTTATTGAAGACTGAGCCGACTGTATATTCTTTTGCCGATCTTGAACGTGAACAGAATACCGTTTGGGACGGTGTGACCAATCCCGTGGCGGTGAAACATTTGCGCGAGATGAAGCCTGGGGATCGGTTAGTCATCTACGAAACCGGCGATCACAAGAGCGCGGTGGGAACTGCGACTATGGTCTCTGTCGATGCGAGTGATCCCAAGATCCCGCTGGTGAAGATCAAGGCAGGGAAGCGGCTGGGTAAGCCGGTGACGCTGGCCGAAGTCAAAGCCCACAAACTGTTCGCCGATTCGCCGCTGGTGCGGCAGGGAAGACTCAGCGTGGTGCCGCTGAGCAGAGAGCAGTACAAGTTTCTGACGGGGGAGTGAGTGCTGGGTAAGTCTCTGTGCTGGGTTGTTGCCCGAGGGCCTGCGTGTCCTCCGGACAAAAACAAGTCGAGCCGGGGGCGGCTGTCCCACGTGTCTAAGGCGAGGCGGTTCTTCTCCCAAGTGTGAAAGTGGTCCTGCCGCGCTTTGCGCGGCCGCCCGGACGAGGGCGTCCGGGCCTTACGAGATTCTCGAGAGAAGGCGAGTTTCCCGCAAAGCCGCGGGCCGGGTCGGAGACCCGGCTCCACTCAGGCACCACAAACTCATGCGTGGAGGTCGCGGCGAATCAGCGCCGAGTCGAGGAAAAAGCCAAAGCCAACGCTGAGCGGGATAATGCCGAACGCCGCGGCAATCCATGCGTCCGACTCGACCCGCGCGATGAGCGCAAACGTAATCATATAGCCGATTGCTCCCGTGACCAGAAGGATGCCAGAGCGTCGCGAACGGGCGGCCTCAGTAAGCTCAGGCTGCATGGGTACGTTCACTCCGCGGGCCAACGCTGCCAGGCGTTCGTCGGTGCGCAGCTTGCGCACGTGATAAAAGGTGTACATCGCGGCCATCGGAATCCCGAAGACCATGATCACTGCTACCAGACCGACCAAATTTCCATCCATAGTGTACTCCTTCCGTGGTGCGCGGCTTGCGCGTGGGCGGCTGGAGGCCGCTGTCAATATGAAGTACGGAGGGAGCGCGGAAAAGTTCCGCTAATTTATTACCGGAATTAATGGAGAACGGGCGTCACTGCCCGCCCGGGCGAAGGGCAAGGCTCCCGAGAGTTTCTTACTGAGGAGTAAAAATCTTTCGTAACTCTCTACGCAGAATTTTACCCGACGGTGTTCTGGGCAGCGCGTCGACAAAGTGGATTTGCCGCGGCTGCTTGTAAGTGGTTAGACGCTCGGCCACAAACCCGCAGAGGTCTTCTTCCAATTTCCTAGATGCAACAGAGCCTTCGCGAAGCACGACAAATGCGACTGGAATCTCACCGGCGGCCGTGTCCGCGCGTCCGACCACGCCGCAATCGCGAACCGCAGGATGTTCGAGCAGCAGAGCTTCGACCTCGGCGGGCGCCACCGGAAAACCTTTGTACTTGATCATCTCCTTGCGGCGATCAACGACGTAATAAAAATCGTCGGCATCACGGGTGACGATGTCGCCGGACCAGAACCATCCATCGTGAAGCACTGCGGCCGTGGCTTGCGGATCTCTCCAGTAGCCCATCATGAATTGCGGACCACGCATGACCAGTTCGCCGGGCTGGCAGGGAGCGACTTCGTTTTCGTTTCCGTCGATGTCCGCGGCGCTCACCACGCGGCATTCGGTTTGTGCCAGCGGTTGTCCGATTGATTCAGGCTTGTACAGTTCGGGCTCGAGGTAGCCGACGTGCGTAACCGGCGAGGCCTCGGTCATGCCATAGCCCTGGCAGACCAGAACCCCGGTGAGTTCGGTGAAGCGGCGGCCGAGCTCAGGAGCGAGCGGCGCAGCGCCGGACTTCACCCAGCGCAGACGATGATTCCTTGGGAACTGTCCGGCCTCGGCTGCCTGGCAAAGCGCGTTCAACGCCGGCGGCACCGCAGGCATCATCGTCACACCCTCGTCCACCATCAGGGAGAGTAATTGGGCTGGGTTGAAGCGAGGCATGAGTACGAGCGTTGCTCCCAGCGTTAGCAGCGGGTTCAGGACTACGTTCAGGCCGTAGATGTGATAGAGCGGGAGGAAGCAGAGAGCCACATCGTTGGTCGTCATCTCGCTGGCGCGTGGTCCGATGAATTGAAAAATGTTTGCGACCAGGTTGAAGTGTGAAAGCATCACGCCCTTCGGGAGCCCGGTGGTGCCGCTCGAGTAGGGCAGCGCGGCGAGAGTTTGATCGGAGGGGCTAGCGGGCGTAGGGAGGACGGCTGTGATGTGCTTTAGCAGGTTGGCAAATGGTTCTGCTCCTCCGACTGCGGCGTGGCGCGTGGTATAGACGCGGCGGAGGTTGGGCAGGCCAGCGAGATTGATTTCCTGGAGCAAAGGGCCATCGGAGATGAGAAGCGCCGCGCCGGAGTTTTCTAACTGGTAGCGCACTTCGCGCTCGCGATAGCTCGGGTTCAGCAAAGTGGGTACGGCCCCCGCGAGCGTTGCGGCGTGGTAGACGGCGCAGAACTCCCAACAGTTGGGCAGGTAAATGGCGATGACTTCGCCGGGAATCAGGCCGGCTGAGATGAGTCCGCGGGCCAGCTTCTGAATCAGTTCTGCGTACTCGGCGTAACTGATGCGCCGATTGCATGAGCTTTCTTCACAGGACGAATCGTCACAGGACGAATCAATGATCGCTATCTTACGCGGGAAGCGAAGGCATGATTCGAGAATGGCGTTGTGAACGAAGCGGCCCTCGGGGTCGGCGTAGAGACGGGTGCGGAGCATGCGCATGTGATTCTAGCGCGAACTTTCAAAGTGTTCTACGCGGAACGTTTTGCACGGTTACTTTGAAGAGACTTTCAGCACAGCGGTGTTGCGTTCGTCGCCGGCAATGGTTCGGTAGAAAGTTTTGAGGTCGGCAGCCCTACTCACGGGTACGCTTAGTTCTTTTATTTCAAACGTGCGGGTGTAACGGATGGAGCCTCCGTCGGCCTCGGTTTTGGAGTGATAACTGGCGAAGCTGTAGTCCGCATCGACAGGCGGGGGCAAGTCGTCCACTTCGTAGCCCGCCGGCAGCACAATCTCAAACGTATCCGTGTCCCGCACCGGGGCGTCGAATTCGACGGGAAACTTTCTGGGCTCTTTTGTCTCCAGCAATGCCTGAGATTTAACTCCAAGCACTCGCGGGCGCACCAGAAGCAGGTTGCCGGCATTCTTAGCGTAGTTTTCGGACTCGAAGGAATAATTGAAACCAAAAGGCTGGTCCATCAATTGGAGATTAACGATGCTGGCCTTGATGATACGAAAGCTGGAAAGCGAACCGGCCAGAAGGTTCTCAATCGGTTTGATCTGGTCGGCCGCTTTGGTGGTTGAGCGCAACGCACTTCGTTCCGACCGGGCGCGATCGCCAAACCGAACTTCTTTGACCTCGCCCTGCAGTTTGCCGGAGGTATCGAGAGTAAGTTTGGCCGTCCGCTGGATACTGTTCGTCGTTACCGGTTGCTGCGGTAGTTCCACGAGTTCGCTGCTATCGGGACTTACCAGCAGGCCGTAATTGGACTGCAGGTAGCCTCCAATCTGACCGAAGGGTGTGAGTTCGTTGGTGGGATCAAAGAATAGAAGCCTTCCCAGTTTCGGATGCTGGATCGTGGCGATGAGCGAAGGGTCGGTAAGGCCGTCGGGCAATTTAATGGCAAGGATCGTGTGGTTGAATCCGTCGACGCGTGCTGGCGCATCGGGCCCAACCGAGCCGCGCCTCGAATTGATGACCACGTAGTAGGACTGGACGCCGATCTCATTCAGCATCGCTGCGGTGAGTGTCGCCTTGTCCTTGCAGTCTCCGTAGCGCTGGGAGAAGACCGCCGGTGCGGGATGAGGTTGCCAACCTCCGATGCCCAACTCAATGGCAACGTAGCGAATGTCATGCTGGATAAACTGTGCGATCGCGTGCATTTTTTCGAGAGGAGTGTGTGCAGAGGTGGTGAGCGCGGCTACCTCCTGTTTGATCTCTGCCGACGAAGCGCGCCTTCCGCTGGTCAAGTTCAGGTACCAGGCGCCCATGCCCTGCCAGGTGGTAAATTCGTTCAAGAACGGACCACCCGGCGGGAAGAAGGAAACAACCATCTGAGCTGCAACCCCCCGCATGGGCGGCATATCGTACTCTCTTCGGATTCCCTCCACGTCGCTGACCGTCCAATTCCATTGATTACTACCGGCCTGCATCGGCCTAACTTCTGGATGGTTGAGCCACGATGCCTTGTACTCCCAACCGGCGGGGAGTTGCACGGAATAGTGGCTTTGCCTGACCGGGGCAGTCTCCTGCAGATACCAGGTGTCCTGTAAAACGAAAGGCTGCTCCTCGACCTCGTATTCGTAGCCAACGACGTTACCGGGATCAGGCGCGGGAATTTGGAGAACTTTGGCCTTTACATCGGTAATCAACTCGCTTCCAGGGATGTTGGGCAGGGAAACTTCCGCAGCATCTTTGTCCTTCACTTCGAAGTCTTTGCCCTGCGCCGGAATGCACCAGCCGCGCAGGCTGGTGACCTTTCTGTGGGAATTGAAGTCGACAAAAACGGTTCCATAGTGGCGTCCGTCAGGGCGAAGAACCTTGTAAGCCTCGCGGACGTGGGTTCTTATCTTGTCGGCGGATAAGACAGAGACGTTGGTCTCTGAATACAAGAGCACAGCGTCGGTCTTTTCATCGTACGTGGGCAAGACGGGGTTGACCAAGGCGTGCATCCACTGCGGGGCATCGCCCGCCAGAGCTGGCGGAACGTGGAGCAAGATGGCGGCCCAAAATAGAAAGAGCGACGCTTGCCGACTAGTTGCTCGCAGTCGCCGCACCGGGTTGCAGCACAATTTGTTCTTCATCTCCGGTCCTCACCACCTGAAAGAAAGTTCGAAGAGCCCCGTAGTATTTCGTCTCGAGGAAAAGAAAGTCGACGTTCAGCATCCGGGCCACGTGCAGTACGCCCCTGTCGTCCTCCGCCTTCAATGTGTAGGAAACAATATGGCCGTCCTGATTCTTGGCAGGCGGCAGACTCGACACTTGCCAGCCGGCCGGAAGTTCGATGGATAGATCATCCAGTTTTTCGAAGGGATATTCAAAATAGATCGGCTGAAAGCGATTTGCATGCTCAAACATGCGCTTCTCAGCCGCGGTGAACAGCCCGACCGGCATGACCGCGCGCTTTCCTGCGCCCGACACCCAGCCGGGAACCTTGAGGCGGAATTCTGCGACTAGCGGGGTTTCCGAGTTGATCCAGTCAGGCTTATTCGTGAGGTCCACCTCGATCGCGGCCGGGACCTGCTCCTTCAACTCGTCCTCAAGGAAATTCTTGCGCGCTACCTCGTCCGAGTTTCGAACATCGAGCCGTCGGTACATGGCTTCGAGACCGGTGTATGTGATCGTGAGCGAGCCTTCAAGGTCGCCAGCGTCGGACAGCTTCAGCTTCGCGTTGCGTTTGATGCGCGATTCCGAACTCGGAGGAAGCGTCGTCATGATCCATGATCCACCCTCCTTATCTAACCGTATGCCGGGAGTGCCCGTCTCCGACCAGGTCAGCATGCCGAAGGGAGTGAATGCCGCTCCCGGATCGAAGTAAAGATCCTTCCCGTTCAGCTTCACAAGCACCACGTTGGCGTTCAGCTTTTCGCTTTGCATGGTTTTGGGACTGAAGAAATATTCCCGGCGGCTGGAGACCCAGGCTCCGTAGGCTTCGAATCCGGCGGCGCGCACGAGAGCGAGGTAAAGCCACGTCAGTTGCATACCGCTGCCATAGCCTCGCTTCCAGATGTCCTCGACGTTCTCCGCTACCTTTTCCTTGTCGCGCTTCTCCTCCTGCTCCGTTTTTCGCAACTCGAAGCTGGTGTTACGAAGCTGCTGCACACGGTCATAAATCTTCCTGAGTTTGACTTCCTGCGGATCGCTCGCAGAGACGATCTGGGCAACGGCATCCTCCATGGCCTTGCGTTTTCCTATAAAGCTTTCCAATTGGTCGTTGCGTTTTTTGCCCACCTTTCTCCAAAAGGCGTTCGGGTCTTTCTCGACGGAATCCTCGCTATAGATGAAGTCCACACGCGACTTCACCTCGTTTGCGGGAGGCATAAAGTCTTCCGTCTGAAAGGCGGGAATGTTGATTGCCTCCATGCGGATGATGCCGTCGGCACCTTGTTTGACTTCGGAGCCGGGTGGCAAGCCCTGCCATGTCCAGTGCAGATAGACGGGAAGATAATTGCTCTTAAACGGTTTCAGCGAGAACACGGCCTTCTTGGTGAACAGTTCATCGCTGAGGATCCAGTGCGATTCGTAGATGTAGTGCTCGCTCAAATCGATGGTGTAGAAGTACTCGATGATGCTGCCCACCTGAACGTCAGGGAGGGTGAAGGTCTTGACCAGGTACTTCATGCCTTTGCCCTTGACGATCGACTTTTCGAATACCTTGCCATCGAATTCAACCGCCGATCCGTCTGGCCTTATGGTTCGTGCCCTGATGTGAACGATGTCTTCGCTGACCTTGAAGAACGGAATTTCTACGTCCCCGAATTTGCGTCCTTCTTCGGTAAGAATCTTGATCCTCACGTAATTGTCTTCATGGGATGTGCGACCGTTGTCGTCGCGTTCGACCTGGCGGTACAGGATGACCGCGGGCGCGCCGGGCGCCAACGGTTCGCTGGTCATTTTCAGTTCTTCCGGAAAGGCTGGCTGGAAGCTCTGAGCGTGGGCTGTGGCGGGACGGAACGCAACCGCACCCAGCGCCACAATCAACGAAAATGCAGAAATTGCAAAGGAACCCCGAATAGACATAGTGGATCTCACTTAAGGATCTTCACTAAAGCCAAAACCACTTGCCCCGGGGAATGAGGCGAAACTTGTAAGGCCATGGTGACAATAGCGGCGAGGTTGCAAGTTGTCAAGAAAAATTGGTTAGTTGGAAATTCGATCGTCACTCGCGAGCAACCGGTGCAACCACGACGAGGTGTAACGGATGCTCCAGATCAGCTGGTGAGTTTGCGGAGGAAGTCGGACTCGTCCATGCGGTACTTAAAGGCTTTGCGGCCGTCGATGAAGACTACGGGGACCTCGTCGGTGAACTGCCGACGGAGTTGTTCGTCGGTGTCCACATCGATGTCTTGCCAAGTGAAGCCGCCGCGGCGATGGAGTTTGGTGAGGGTCTCTTTGACGATCTCGCAGAGATGGCAGCCTTTGCGGGAGTAGACCACGACTTGGCGGAGTTCGGACATTGGGGTGAGTTTAGCAAGTATGCGAGGGTTTCTTCCAGCACGGTTGGCGAAACTGCCGAGCTTGGCTCGGCTGGACAGCCGAGGGCGGCTGTCCCCACCTGACTCACGCAGGTACAATCCGTTCATGCCTACGACATCGGATAAGCCTTTGAAGGGGAAGGTCGTTTTGATTACTGGGGGCGCTCGCCGGCTGGGGCGTGCATCAGCCCTGGCCATGGCGGAGGCCGGCGCGGATGTGGCCATTACGTTTTTGCATTCGGGGCGCGAGGCGCAGCATACAGTGATTGATCTGTGCAGTTTTGGAGTGCGGGCGGTGGCGCTGCGCTGCGATATCACCGACGAGAAGAGCGTCCGGGGTGCGGTCAAGGAAACCGGCAGGGAACTGGGCGGGCTGGACATTCTGGTCAACAACGCCGCGAATTACGAAACGGTCGAATTCGAAAAACTGAGCGTGAAGCAGTGGGACGCGATTTTTGCTTCGAATACGCGGGGACCTTTTCTGATGTCGCGCGAGGCCTTGAAGATGCTTCGCGAACGGCGGGGGAAGATCATCAACATGGGTTCGCTGGGTGGATTGCGGCCCTGGGCTGATCATGCTCATTATTGCTCGTCGAAGGCTGCGGTGCATATGCTGACCAAGGTGATGGCGAAAGCGCTGGCTCCGGCAATTACGGTGAATTGCGTGGCTCCGGGAATGATCGATCTGGGGGAAAAGTCGGCGGCTGCGTTTATGAAGCGGATGGCGAAACAGACTCCGATGCGGCGGAATGGGACCGGGGAGGAAATTGCGGCGGCGGTGTTATTCTTTGCTACCGCGCCTCATTTTATTACTGGACAAATCATGGCTGTGGATGGCGGGTTGGGCTTGTAAGTGGATCGTCCCCGGACGAGGTGTCCGCGGCCACGTGATTACGGTTCGGCGGTCGTTGGATCGATCATCGACGTGATCTCAGAGATTCGATTCGTGGGGAAGCCGCCCTGCCTGGCGTGCTCCCGGATCAGGGCCTCGTTGGGAGCGATGTAAATGCAGTAGATTTTCTCCTGGGTCACGTAGCTGTGAATCCACTGAATCTCGGGGCCGAGTTTGCGGAGGACACCGCAGGATGTTTGCGAGACGGCTTGAAGTTGCTGCGGGCTCAGTTGTCCGGCGCCCGGCAGTTCACGTTCGACTACGTATTTTGGCATGACATCTCCTGCTTGTGGAGTACGAAAGTTTCGATGGCCGCATCAGTTTGCCCGATCCGTGTGCTTTAATCAAGCGTCGGTGGTTTGTCGCGCACCGAACTTTCCTGTATGTTGCAAACTTCGGTTTTGCTTTCTATGGAGAAGCGTCTCATCGCAGCCGCGCTGCTGTTCTTGAGTTCCGTAGCGTGGGCGCAGACGCGTCCAGAAGATGGTGGTCGTGAGTTCCAGGTGTGGACGGGCGGCGGCTATTCGGTTCCCGGAGGCACATCGGATACCGGCGTCTGGAATGTGGGCGTGCGTTATGGCTGGATCCTGACCCGGCCTCATGGTCCGGGTTTCCTCAACGGAAGATTCGAATATGTACTGGACGCCGTGCCCGTTTTTATGGTCTTCCAGCGCTACAACACGGCTTACGGGGGGGGCTTCAGTCCGCTCGGATTGAAGTGGGACTTCGCGGCTCGTGGGCGGATTGAGCCTTATCTTGAGCTGAATGGCGGGACACTATTTACCAACCACCAGGTGCCTACGGGAACCTCCGCTGTGAATTTTACTGATGCGGCTGCGCTTGGCATGCATATCCTGGGTGACAGGCATGCCTTTAGTGTGGAAGTTCGATATATGCACATTTCGAATGCAGGATTGAGTTCACCCAACCCCGGGATTAATACTGTGCAGGTGCGGTTGGGGATTGGGAAGTTCTTCGGGCACTAGACGGACAAAGGCTTTAACCACGAAGGGCACGAAGGTCCACAAAGGAAATCGGCGCGGGCAGTGGCAGTTGAATTTAAGCTACTCAATCTCCAACGTTAAACCTTCAACCTAATTTTCAAAGCAGCCATCGACCTCATCGATCGAAAGGTTGCAGGTCTGTGGCCCCGCCAGATATTCTTCTCGCTTATGTCAACTCTAGTGGAGTGTGTTCCTAACTTTTCCGAGGGGCGGGATAAGGCGAAGGTCGATGCCATGGTTGCGGCCATGAAGATGGATGGCGTGTACCTGCTCGACCGCGAAATGGATGCCGACCACAATCGTTGCGTGATCACGTTGGTTGGGGAGCGCGAGGCGATTCAGGAAGCGGCGATTCGCGGCGTTGGCAAGGCTGCCGAATTGATCGATCTGAATCAGCATCAGGGAGCGCATCCGCGCATGGGTGCGGCGGATGTTGTGCCGTTCATCCCCATTGATGGCGTGACTATCGAGGATTGCGTCGCCCTGGCTCGGCATGTTGGCGCGGAAATCTGGAAGCGATACCAGATTCCGGTTTACCTGTACGAGGCCGCTGCGACCACGCCCGAGCGGCAGAATCTGGAGAACATTCGGCGCGGACAATTCGAGGGCATACGGGCGGACATCGCGACCAATCCGGCGCGCAAGCCGGATTTCGGCGAGGCGCGGGTCCATCCCACAGCCGGGGCGACGGTGGTGGGAGCGCGGAAGTTCTTAATCGCTTACAACGTTTTTCTGAACACGACGGATGTCGAAATTGCGAAGAAGATTGCCAAGGCAGTGCGCTTTTCGAGTGGCGGGCTGCGCTTTGTGAAAGGCGCCGGATTCCTGGTGCGAGGGCTGGCGCAGGTGTCGATGAACCTGACGGATTTTGAGCAGACGCCGATCCATCGCGCGTTTGAATTGGTGAAGCGTGAGGCTGAGCGTTATGGGGTTGCGCCTCTAAGCAGTGAGATCGTCGGTCTGATTCCGAAAAAGGCTTTGGAGTCGGCGGCGGAGTGGTTCTTGCAGGTGGAGAATTTCGATTCGTCTTTGATTCTGGAAAATCGCCTGAGCGCGGTGATGGGAGGCAAGGCGGCGGTCGGTGGATTGAGGGCCGGGGTTGAGCCCTTCGTTGAACAGCTGGCCGCGCCCACGGCTACTCCCGGAGGGGGCAGCGCCGCGGCGGCCAGCGCAGCCATGGCGGCGGGACTGGCCTCGATGGTAGCTTCCATGTCGCGCGGAAAAAAAGCCTACCTGCAATATGAACGTGAATTGAGCGAGGCTATCGCGCGGCTTTCACAATTACGCGAAGAGTTGAAGGCGGCGATCGACGCGGACGCGGAGTCTTACAATGCGGTAATGAAGGCTTACAAGCAGGCGAAGGAATCGGCAAATGCGGATGGCATTATTGATATCGCCTTAAAGCAAGCCACCAGCGTGCCCTTGAGCGTAGCGGAAAGGGCGAGGGAAGTAGTGGAGATCGCGGAGAAGCTCAAACCCATCACCAATCCGAATATGAAATCCGATTTGACAACGGCAATTGCGTTGGCAACAGCCGCAATTGAGGGAGCGTTGGCAAATGTGGAGATTAATCTGGAATCGCTGAAGGACGCGGCGTTTGCGGCGGAAGTTCGAGAGAAGGCCGCGGCGCTGTCAGCCGGCTAGGGTCTATTTCTCGTTGAAAGAAAAATGCACGCCGCCGTCCCGGCGGCTGTCGTAGAGGCGTCTCGCCTCCACCTCCGAGGGCAGGATGCGCTCTGGACAGCCGGCAAGGTACCGGCGCTACACGAGTAGTTCCGATTCTCAGTTGGCTGACTTACCAGGTTCAGGTCGTACTTTCGTTTCGTATCTTATTGGTCCCATTGACATACAATATGTTCTTAGTGCAAGTTTGTGGATGCGGTTCGTTCTGCATCTAAGTACCATATCCAGACTGGCATATCTAAGAGGCGCGTTACTTATGAGACGATTGCAAGGGGTTTTGTGGGTTCTGCTATTTTCGACAGCGGCTGCATGGGCGGCCGCGATGAGCAGCTCCGCGAGGGGTGTGATTCCTTCAGAAGTGCAGCAGGTCATCACCGTGGACTACCGGACGCTGAAGAACTCGAGCACCGCAATGGCGCTGAAAGACCAAGTGCTCCCGCCGAGTCTCAAGGAATTCGAATCCTCGCTGAAGGGTGTCGGAATCGATCCCGAGAAGGACGTCGACCAACTCACTTTCGCTTCTTACCGTCACGGTAAGGAGGGAGTGAAGGTGATCGGAGTCGCACAAGGTTCGTTTTCGAGCAAGGCGTTTCTCAAGAAAGCGAAGCTGAACAAGGTGAAACCGATCAAGTATCGCGACACCGATATTTATCCTATGTCAGCCGGCATGCAGATGACTTTTCTGGACGACAACTCCATGCTGTTCGGAGATGGAAGTGCGGTCAAGGGTGCGCTGGACGCCCGCGACGGTTACACGTCGGCGCTCGATTCCAACAGTCAGGTTACGGATATGATCGGCTCAGTCGAATCCGGCACGGTGTGGAGCGTGCTCGATCAGCAGGGAACGCAAAACATGCTGCTCTCGGCACTGGGCGACGCTGGCAAGCTGGCTGATTTCGACACCATCAAGAAGCATGTGCTGGGCTCGCGTTACGCCATGAACTTTACCAACGGAGTGAACTTTGACATGGATGTTGTGACATCGGACTCGGTGACGGCGGCTACGCTTTCCTCGTTGGTGAAGGCGGGTGTTCTCTATCGAAAGATGACGGCGACTCCGATTGAGAAGGTCGCGCTGGAAAATGTTTCGGTCAACTCGGACAGCTCCAATCTGCAGATGCACTTCAAAGCCGATGACAAACAATTCCAGGGGTTGATGCACTCGGATCTGTTTGCCGCCGTGTCGAAGTAGGTGGATCGTCGAAGCGGCGTTGAAATTCTGGGTGAACCTAAGTGTGGGCGAGGGCGCCCGCTCCACACAGCTCCACACGCGCAGACCAAGACAGTCGCTGCGTGATTCATGTAAAATCGATTGCGGCGAGTATAGAGTTCCAGCCTTAGACGCGACTCCCGAATTCTTACTTAGGATTCTCATTCGTCCAGGCCGGTGGCCTGCGGGAGAATTTTGCCAGGAGATAAATGATGGCCAAGATTGCAAAGACAGCAGATCGTAAGAAGGTAATGGACACTTCCAAGAGCACGGACTGCCCGAAGTGTGGCAAGCCGACGCGGATCGTGAAGCGGGTCAAGGACCGCGAGCGCGGAGTGCCGGGAGGGGTTTTCATTTCGTGCTCGGCGTGTGAGTTTTTCGAAAAGCTGTAGGAGAACCGCTCCTATGCTTGGGGCTTTCAGGGATGGCCGCAGGAGGTGAGACGGCAATCGTTTTTGCGGCCTGGTTGTCTCATCCAACCAAACCGAAATATCTAACGACCTTCGAAATGAAGGGTCACATCGGCGGGCACTTCGATCGCCGTACCATCGCAGATTGCCGGGCTGAATCGCCAGGTACTGAATAGCTTGACAGCTTCCTGATTCAAGTCCGGACGGTCGGAACGATCGACGCTTACGGAGCGGATTCGACCATCAGTTCGGACCGTACCGTGGAGCATCACATCTACCTTCTCGCTCCCGCTCCCTGGCTTTGGCTGCGTCATCACCTGCCCGAAGGGTCGGCGAAAGGTAGTACAAACATTCCCCACAATGGCATTTGGAGGAGGGGTGAGAAAGTCAGGATCGAAAGGACCTTCGATCTCCTTCTTTGCCTGCTCGAGCTCCATGCGCAAGTCGGTTTGCTCATAAGTGGTGTGGGTTGGCAGGTACGTGTCACGATAGGCAAAGAAATCGGAATTGGTGATGGTCTCGTGGTTAGCGTGGGCCCGCGGCACAACCCCTAGCTGCGCATCAAGGCAGATTTCATTGGCATCGCTTTTCTCCCCGACGACCGTGTCGAACTCAATGCAACGCGCAGTCCGGCCATTTATCTGACTGTCCTGAATAGAGCGGATAATGTTGGATTGATCGAAGCGCGCGGTGTAGGGCTGATTGAGGCGGGTCATGCGACGGACTTCGAGGGGAGCCTTCGCCCTACCCCCAACGTCGGCAATCAAGCTGCCATTGACCACGACAAGAAGGTCGAAGTCTCCGAACTCATACTCGTCACGATAGGAACGCGGACCATGCACGACGCTGGTAAACCGACCGCTCTGCGTCCCGGCGGGAGTAAAAGATTGGAAAGTGATGACCTGCTCGTAGCTAGCGAATTCATGCGGAGTGCTTATGGAGTTGGCACGTTCTAGCAGAGTGATCGCTTTCTCGCGGATTCGAACGTCCTGCGCCGAAGAAATAACGGGCGCAAAAAACAGAAGAATAAGCGGGAGGCGTGAGATCGCACGCATCACGACTCTCAAGTGGCAGCCAGATTCTAGCACCATTTCCAAAGTGCACGCAGACTGAGTCTCTTCCAATGCAAGATGAGCCTGAAGGAGGGGCTTGTTTCCAATACAAGATGAGCCTGAAGGGGTAAGGCATGCTGAAGATGGATGATCAGCGTGCACGAAGCAGAAAAATTAAGCTTGCAAGAGATTGAGCAGTTTCTTTTGGCCGCGAAGGGAGTACGGTTCGAGGCCAGCCAACGAGAAGAGATTTACGGATGGGTGGAGCGCTTGTTATGCCAGCAGGAGTACGCACGGCAGGGACGACGAGTGCGGGGCTTGCTGCGGCGCTATCTGGGGAAGATGACGGGGCTGAGCCGAGCGCAACTTACGCGCTTGGTGGGCCGCTACCTGGCAACGGGGCGAGTACGGATCAGAGCCCGCCGACGCCATCGTTTCCCCACTCGCTACACCCGGGCTGATATCGAACTGCTGGCACAGGTCGATGAAGCCCATGAGACCTTGAGCGGCCCCGCCACTCGGCGCATTCTGGAGCGCGAATTTCGCGACTACGGCAAGCCCGAGTTCGAGCGCTTAGCCGCAATCTCGAACGGCCATCTGTACAATCTGCGCCGCACCCCGCGCTATCGTCAGCGACTCCAGAACTACCAGAAGACGCGGCCCAGCCCGGTGACCATTGGCGAACGCCGCTGTCCCGATCCGGGAGGGCAGCCCGGCTATCTGCGGGTGGATACGGTGCACCAGGGCGACACCGAAAATGCCAGGGGGGTGTTCCACCTTAACGCCGTCGATGAGATTACGCAGTGGGAGATTGCGGCGGCGGTGCCGCGCATCTCAGAAGCCTTTCTGGAACCAGTGCTGGCCGCGATGCTGGCCCAGTTTCCCTTTGTCATTCACGGTTTTCACTCTGACAACGGCAGCGAGTTCATTAATCAAACCGTGGCCCGACTGCTGAACAAGCTGATGATCCAGCAGACCAAAAGTCGGCCCCGACACTCCAACGATAATGGGCTGGCGGAAACCAAAAACGGCGCCATCATTCGTAAACATATGGGCTGGGGTCATATCCCGGCCGCCCATGCCGACCGCATCGGGCAGTTCTACAGCGCGCACCTGAACCCTTATCTGAACTATCACCGTCCTTGTGCACAAGCCGACGTGGAGGTGGACGCGAAGGGACGAAAACGCCGCCGCTACCGTCGCTATCAAACCCCGCTGGAAACGCTCTTGTCGCTGCACCAGCCCCAGCAATATTTGCGTCCCGGCCTCACCCTGGCCACTCTGCAACGCATCGCCGGACTCATGAGCGACACCGAAGCTGCACGGCGCATGCAAAAGGCCAAGCACCAGCTCTTTGAGCAATTGCGTAAGACAGCGTGAGCAAAACAACCCCCAACCCGCTTCTGTTGTGCGCCAAACAGATGCGGTTTCTACGCCGATGAGCCAGGCAAGAGGGCTCCAACGCCGCCCCCTTGCCTCGCGCTCCATTCCCGGGCTCAAAACCAAACCCAAAACCAAAACCGGTTCTATCGCACAATCTGTGGGTAAATCCACCCTATCAAACACAAAGGCAAAGATGAAGCCGGGCAAAGAGCGCCCGGCGTCGTCGTGTTTTAGCATCCAAGGCCTCCGCTCAGGAGCTTCACCAAAAAAATGGGCTAAAAGCAAAACCCTCGGTGCGCAAGGAATGCTCCGGCCGCCGAGGGCTTTACTTGTGCCGATTTCTTCGGAGCCAGTCCGTCGCATCGGCCTTGGATCTTCCTCTGGGCACGACCCCACGAGGACGCTTTCACCCTATCACACGCGGGGTACGAGGAGACCAGCTATACAGCTCAAGGTTAAGACTATCTTGAATGGCCCAAAACCGTTCCGCCTGCTAGACTCCTTCACAAATCATCCCAGAAAGGAGCCATCTTTCATTCTTTGCCTTTCCCGTTCCTTCAGGCTCATCCTTGGATTGGAAAACACTGACTGTTGCTACCGCGATCGTTCTAAAAGTTGATCTGCCCCAGAATGGCTCGGGCCTCGCTTGCGGGGTCGACGGCGCCCGTAATCGGTCGTCCCACCACGATGTGAGTCGCGCCTGCGGCAATGGCCTCGGCGGGTGTGACCACCCTCGCTTGATCGTCTGGATTCGTGCCCAGCGGGCGCACGCCGGGTGTGACGATGACAAAGTCGCCCTCCAGCTCACTGCGCAATGCGGAGGCTTCTCGCGCTGAAGCAACCACGCCTTGGCAACCACTAGCGAGAGCCAGTGCCGACAGGCGCAGCACCTGATCTTGGACCCGGCCGTGTATCCCTAACTTGTCGAGATCGTTGTCATCCAGGCTCGTCAGGACTGTAACTGCCAAAACCATAAGGGCGGCATTTCGGTCGCGCGCGACCTCCGTCGCCGCTCGCATCATTTTGCCTCCACCGGAGGCGTGCACGGTCAGCATGCTCACTCCGAGGCCGGCGGCCTCACGAACGGCAGCGGTGACGGTGTTGGGAATGTCGTGGTATTTGAGGTCGAGAAATACCCGGCGTCCGGAGGCCACCAAATCACGAACTATTTGCGGGCCTTCCGCCGTGTAGAGCTGCATCCCCACCTTATAGCAAGAGGCGGAGTCGCCAACGGCTGCCGCGATTTTCTGGGCGGCAGCCGCGGACGATACATCCAATGCGACAATCAGACGCTGGCGCGGATTGTACATCCTTCTGGAAGTTTAAAACGAACCTGGCTAATACGCTAGTGACTGGAGCATCGCTAGCTGCTCGGGCGCGGCTTCCCGCGGCGAGGCTAGGTCGAGGCGTACGCGCTGAAGGCCCTTATTCTCGAAATGGAGCACTTCGGCGGCGCCGTAGGAGAGGTCGATAATCCGGCCGGGGACAATAGGTCCTCGATCATTGATCCGAACATAGACAACTCGCCCGTTGCGGAGGTTGGTCACGCGTACCCAGCTGCCGAGAGGCAGAGTCGGGTGAGCCGCGGTCAGATCGTGCATGTTATAGGGTTCGCCGCTAGCGGTGGTTCGGCCTTCGAAGTATTCTCCGTACCACGACGCTGTTCCTACCTGATACGGCAGATGAGGATTTGCTTTAGCCCGGGAGCCAGATTGGGATCCCGTGGCCGCGCTTCTGGGTGTCGTACTTTGGGTGTGTTTCGACCCTGAGCTGGTTGGCCCCTGAGCCGCCCCCAGGCTGACGACCAATAAAACGCTCGCCAGTCCATGAGCTATTCGATTTCGCATTCAGTGTCACCTCTTCTCTAAAGTCTTTTCATCCGAAAGTCGTCCTCCAACGACCCAGTCCGTGATGTGATCTGACGATGCTATAGGCCCAGCGTTAGCCCTGTCAATCCGAAATCGCCTGTACCAATGTTACGAGATAGTTATGGATATCTTACGTAACTTGCTGTACAACTTGAGAAAACATACGGATATCGCTGTAGTAGCAGTAACTTATGTATTTATTTAGTAGTAAATAGCCCGGCATCGGAGAGGCGTGCAATATTTGCACTGCGTTTGTTTTCATGCGCTTAGGATGGTTTCCACATCCAACTCATGATTTCAGTTAGTTACGACCCGGTCTCGCACGAGCTTCCGCGTTGATCATTCTTCGAGACGTCGCGAGCCGTGAAACACATTTGCAAAGGACAGCGTTTCCGATACATTTCGACTATGGCTCTGGCACCCCCTGTCGTCCTAACCATCGCCGGATTTGATCCCGGTTCGGGCGCAGGGATCACTGCCGACATTAAGACTATCGCGGCCCATGGCTGCTACGGCGTGGCCTGCATAACCGCCCTAACCGTACAATCGACGACGGGGGTTCGACGGGTCGACGTGGTCGACCCGAAACTTGTGGCAGAGACTCTTGCGGAGCTGGCATCCGACGTCGAAATTGCGGCCGTGCACATCGGGATGCTGGGATCGGGTAAGGTAGCGCGGGCGGTTACAGACTTCGCGGCCGAACACAAACTGCCGAACATCGTCTTGGACCCGATTCTCAAGAGTTCTTCTGGAGCAGACTTGCTGGATGCCGCTGGAGCGCGCTGGCTAGCCGAGAAGTTGATCCCACTGGCAACGGTCGTGACTCCAAATATCGACGAAGCGTCCTCCTTAACCGCATTACCCGTCACCGATCCCCAGCAGATGCGGGCGGCGGCCAGGAAACTCCACGAGATGGGTGCCTCGGCGGTGGTAATAACGGGTGGCCATCTCGAAAAGGCGATTGATTTGTTGAGCTTCACCGGGAACCGTGGCGTTGAGCAGGAGCTGTTCAAGTCCGCTCGTCTGCGGTCGAATTCAACTCACGGCACGGGTTGTGCATTTGCCACCTCGGTGGCCTGTCATCTCGCAATGGGACGAGGATTGCCGGAGGCGGTGCTGCTGGCTAAAGCCTATGTAGCAGCGGCGATCAGCAATGCCCATCCCCTGGGGCATGGTACCGGGCCGGTTCATCATCTCTATCGCATGCAGCAGCAGCGCCGAGCCATCGCCGCCGATCCCGAGCCCGTGCATTAGCTCCAGTGTCGCGTCCCGAGCGTTCGCAGCAAAATTCACGCTGTCATCCTGAGGGGAGCGAAGGATCTATGCACTACTGCCTGCAGCGCCAAGATTTACGCTCTGCCTTGAGCGCCATCTGCAGACTGCTGCGAGAAATTAGGGACACTCCGGCAACGAAAAAACTCGCCTGGAGCGACCGAATTCGGGAAGGGCCCGAGTTCACTCGTGCCAGCTTGCCCCGCCAGCAACCAAGGGTGGAGCTTGGACGGAAACAGCGCTGTTCACCTTCAAAGGCCATGCCCGGAGTGACGGCGCGACTCCCGAGGGCGGCTTGGTAATCGATCAGGCCGGGAACTTGCACGGCAGAACCTCTAGACCCAGGCAGCAAAATGCTCACTCAGTCCAAGAATGGGATCTCTCGTCCATCGTATCTCCCATGTTCTCTAGATTCTTGAACCTTGATTCTGAGAATTTATCTCTCAGAGTTCTCAAGCGGCAAGTAAATCGATGATTTGTTGAATGGAAGCATCGGCCTTCTGATAAGCGAGTTGGAGTTGGGTGGCGGGAGTATGGAGTTGGGTGGGACGACGGTGGAAGAGAGTGTTGGCCAAGGGGCCGCAGATACGCTGGTGAAAGAGGATGAACATCAGAGCAACCCGGATGCCTTTTTCGGTGAGTTGGTAGGCGTATCGGGATCCGTCAGGCGCGAGCAGGGCATGGGCTTTGAGCTTGCGCAGGTCATAACGGAGTTGGGTCAGGGGGTAGGTTTCGGGGCTGAGTTGGAAGGTGGAGAGGAGGGTTTGGTGGATTTGGCGGGAGCGCCATCCCTTTGCTTTCTAGATTTTGCATTGCTTGAGGGGGAAGGGGGTACTGTTACCACTTGGTAAACTTAAGCCCGAAACGGGAAATGCGAATCAGAATGAATGCGAAGCTATTTCGCATCAATTTCACTCCAACGACTTAGCGGAAGAAATCCGGGGGAAGAAGTTGGCCCGAAGCCTGGGTTTGAATTACTTTTCTTTGGAACCAGACTGCTTCAACAAGATACCCGCAGCGAAAGCCACCAGCGATGCCAGCAGCCACTGAATCCGCCATGACTGGATCGCTTGGAAATCAGCCAGGGTCTGAACCGAGTAAATGACGCCCACCGCGACCGCTGCCAGAAGGCATCCCAATCCAGCGAAGAACGCGATGAGCGAGGCCATAGAAAGGCCAAGCCATTCCTTGACGTTGTGGAATTCAAAGACGTGGAGAAACTCCAATGCGCGCACCCAGCCGTGCCCAACGGACGGTTCGATCCTTGGCTGACGGGCAGCCCCGCAATCATGGCAAAATCTTGCCCCGACCATAAACTCGGTCTCACAGCGGTCGCAAACTTCGACCATGGCTGGGACGGTAATCTCGGGCTGGGCAACCGGAGGACGCCAGAATTCCTGCGGTGCGTTGTCGACAACCTCAGACATGTGGATCTCCACGCCAGTCAACCGCAAGCCAGTGACCAAAACCGAGGGGCGGTAAGTTGTTGCAAGCCAACAGTTACCTCTGCTCCCACGCGCGCGGGCTGGGCAAGAATTACCCCGTCCCCGGCAAAGATGGCCGCTTTCGGGAATTATGCAGGTTCTGAAGACCTTCCCACTGACAAATGTTTAGCCGAATTGATGCTCTTGGTTCCATCGATTCCGGGGCCGGAGCATCAGATAGACTCAAGACAAAAAACTGAACCAGAGGAATGCCCATTTTGTTTCCCCGCGCGGTGGCTTGTTGCAGTCTGCTTCTCTGCCTAGTTCTGGCCCAAGCGGCAACTGCCCAGACGAATGCCAAAGCAACCCCTCCCGGAGACAGTTTTTCGTTCCGCCCCAACGACCCCCTGAATCGCACAGCCTTCGATCATTTCTACAACCTCGATTACGACCGATCGGTTCAGGAGTTCGGACAGATACTGCAGCGGCATCCAGACGACCCGTTCGCAGTGAATCATTTCTTAACCGCTGTCCTGTTCCGCGAGTTGTACCGCATGGGCTCGCTGAACACTGGGGAGTATGCCAACGATACCTTTGTTCGGGCCGCGCATCGCCCCGCTGAACCCAAGGTGAAGCAGCAAATTCAGGACCTGGTTCAACGCGCTTCGCAACTGGAAGAGAAGAGCCTGAGCGCTAATCCCAAAGACGTGGACGCCCTCTACGCCCGCGGCGTGACCCGCGCCCAGTTCGCGACTTACACCGCGATGATAGAGCACGCGTGGTTCTCGGCCTTGCGAAATGCAGTGGGCGCGCGTCGCGATCACGAGCGCGTACTTGAACTCGCTCCGTCGGATACGCCAGCGAAGCTGATCGTCGGAGCCCACAATTACGTGATGGGCAGCCTTCCCCTGGCACTGCGAGCGGGCGTGACCATGGTCGGGATCGGGGGAAACAAGGAGAAGGGACTTCAGTACCTGGACGAGTGCGCTCAGGGAACGGGCGAGACCAGCACGGACGCAAAGATTCTGCTGGTCCTGTTTTTGCGTCGCGAACAACGTTACCAGGAGGCGCTGCCCATTGCCCGTAGCCTCATCCAGGCCTACCCGCGCAATGTCCTCATGGCGCTGGAGGAAGGAAACCTGCTTCGGGCAGAGAATCATGATCAGGAAGCGGCCGCAGTCTATCGAAAAATCTGGCAAGCCGGGCGTGAAGGGTACTATGACGGGCTGCATTATGAAATCGCCGCTCTAAGTCTCGGCGATCTGCTTCGTAGTCAGAAAGACCACGCCGCTGCCGTCACCGCCTATGAGCAGGTGAATGAGGTTCCCCAACCCGATCCAGAAGTGCTACAGAAAGCGAATCTTGCGGCGGGGGAGATGTACGATTTGCTGCAAAAACGCGATCTTGCGGTGAAAAGATACCAGGCGGTCGTGGCCGTAGATGCCACGACGCCGTTTGCCGAAAGCGCTAACCGATACCTGAAAGAACCCTACCAAGGCGAGTGAGAGGCCTACGGCAACGGCTAAAAGTGGCTCATTCAGTCCGCAGCGCCCGCATCGGATCAAGCGTTGCTGCTCGGCGAGCAGGGACCACCGCCGCGACTAGGGCGGCAAAGCTGAGCACAGCAGTCGTCAGCAGCAGAATATTTGGATCGTAAGGCTTCACGCCAAACAGTTGCGTTGCCATCGCCCGCCCACCGAGGATGGTCGCCGGAATACCAATCGCGAGCCCGATTCCCATCTGCAGAAACGCACCTCGCAAAACCAGCCTTAAAACATTGAGCCGGTCCGCGCCGAGGGCCATGCGGATTCCAATCTCGCTGGTGCGGCGTTCGACCGAATACGCGGTCACCCCATAAAGCCCAACGGAGGCCAGTACTAGCGCTAGCAATCCGAAAAGGGATGTCAGCTTCGCGATCATGGCCTGCTGGCTGAAGTTTTCTTGTACCTGCTCCGCGAAGCTCACGAAGTCGATCACTGCAAGGTCGGGATTCACTTGCGCCAAAGCGCGCCGCACTTGCGGCTCCAATCCAGACACGGTGCCTTGCGTCTTCAGTTCGATGGCATTCAGGTAATGAGATCGGTCTTCAAAGGTGACGAAGCGCGGGTCGTCATAGGTTACGCTCTGCACAGCGGACAGAAAAAACATTGGCGGGATCTTGCGCGTCGGCTGCCTGTACTGCGTGTCCTCGGTTACACCAACGATTTCGAAGTTTCCCACGTACTTCGCGTCCAAGTCGCCGAAGTGCTTTCCAATCGGGCTTTCGTCCTTGAAGAACTTTTTGGCAAAGCGCTGGTTCACGACCGCTACGCGTTGAGAGGTAGCTGTATCCTGATCGGTGATGGGGCGGCCCTGCAGCACTCTGGTGCCGACGGTCTCAAAGTAGCCGTCGCTGACGCGGACCCACGACGCATCATTCTGATCGGTGTCCGGCGGGGGAGGAGCTTGGCCCTCGAGGTAAACTGTCTCACTCCAGTTGTCTCCTTCCATCGGGCTATAGAGAGAGAAACTCACACGGTTCACACCCGCAATCGCCGTCAGGGTAAAGTGAAGTTGGCGATAGAAGGCGGTGAGTTGAGCGGGTTTGTAGCCAGCCATCTGCGGGTCAATGTGCAAGATATAACGGTTGGCTGTTTCGAACCCGAAGTCTTGACGCTTCATATTTCTCAGGCTCTGAATGAGTAGTCCGGCGGCACAGAGCAACACCAGCGACAGCGCCGCCTGCGCCACAACCAGCGACTTCTGTGTCCAGCCAACGCTCTGCCCCGTGGAGCGGTTGGCTCCGCGCAAGGCATCGGCCGGATTGGCGGTAGCCGTCATCCACGCCGGGGCAATTCCGAACAGAATGCCGGTCAGCAGGGCGACGGCAAAGGTAAAAGCCAGCACGGGCAATGAAGGCGTAGCGTGAATTGCCACATCGTTCTTTTCAAATGCAAGCTGCAATAGAAGCCGCGTCCCGGCAAACGCAAGCCCAACTCCCGCAGCCCCGCCGAGCAAGGCCAGCACCGTGCTTTCCGTCAGTACTTGGCCGATCTGACGTGCGCGAGGCGCGCCGAGCGCAGCCCGGATCGAGGTTTGCTGTTTGCGCGTGGTCGCCCGTACCAGCATCAGGTTGGCAACATTGGCGCACGCGATCAGCAGAACGAATCCGGAGACCCACATCAGCAGATGCAGTCCGGCCTGATATTCATCGCGCATCATTTGAACTCCCGCACCGCCCGGCGAAAGATGCAGCGTCTGCTTCGCCACGAGGGCACGCTCTCCAGGTTGCAGCTTGGCGACCGGGCTCAGCAGCCACTGCTGCAGCTCTACTTGCATATGAGCCTCAATGCTCTTTACATCAGCACCGGGTGTGATGCGCCCTATAACGTCCAGCCAGTCTTGTTGGGGAAACTCCAGGATGCTGCTTGATCCATTGATCAAGGGTTCGTCCGCTAAAGGAATCCAGAACGCGGGCGTGTACTGCAACCGGTCGCCAAAGAAACCGGGTGGCGTGATCCCGACGACCGTAAATGGTTGACCATTGATCGTAATGCTAGTCCCTACAACGGACGGGTCCTGACCGTACTTCTGTCGCCAAGTACGATAGCTCATGACCGCGACTGGCTCCGCTCCCTTGCGATCATCTCGGGGCGTAAGCACGCGCCCCGTGTAAGGGCCAATGCCAAACATGGAGAAGTAGTTTCCAGAAACATACTCGCTTCGTTGAGACTCAGCCGGCTGATTGCTCCCGATGCGGCGCACGCCGACCAGGTCGTTCCCCGCCTGGAAAGCCGCAAGCTCGACGAAGCCGGGCGTCCCATCGCGGAAAGTTTTGTATTTGTCATAGGAGAAAAGCGACCAATCATCCCGCAGACCGCCGCTGACACAGCAATCCTCGCGGTCGCCGATCCGCACGAGTTCACTCGGCTTTGCCACTGGCAAGGACTTCAACAATACCGCGTGCACGAGAGTGAAGATTGCGGTGGTCGCTCCAATTCCCAAGGCGAGCGTCAATACCGCAGTAGCCGTGAAACCGGGGGCGTTGGCAAATTGTCTCAGCGCGTATCGGGCGTCTTCCCTGAGCTGCATGGTTTCTCCCGTTCTTATGGGGCACGTTGAATTGACATAGGAACGAATTGTGCCGTTTGTTCAGTCCCGCAGCGCCAGTGCTTTGGACGCAGCTCCCCGCCGTTCGTGAGCGGGCGCCCGCCTGTGGCTTGGTCTTTCATGAGGGAACCATTCTCCCGCGAAACGCGTATCCTATGGGTAGGAGGCAGGCCATGTATTGCAACTACTGCGGAAAGGTGATTCAGGACGACGCGAATGTCTGCGCCTATTGCGGCACACGAATGGGGGCAGTGACGGCGCGAAAACGCTTGGTGCGTCCACGAGCAGACCGGAAGATTGCCGGCGTGTGTGCTGGGTTCGCCGAGTACTTTGACTCGGACGTTACGCTGGTGCGGCTGCTGTGGTTGTTCGTTGCTCTCATGACCGGTGTGGGCTTCCTGGCGTATCCGATTGCGTGGATTGTTATGCCCGAAGAGCCGTTGAGGCTGCCGGCTCCAGCGGCGGTTCCGCAAGTGGTCAATCCCTAGCGATTCCAGAGCGCCAAACGGCTGGGATTCGAGCGGAGCGATGGCAATTCGCCCCAAGCTCCATCCGAGTAAACCGTGCTCTTCGGATTCGTCGCTCAGCCCCTCGCTGTGTTTAAATCTCGCGATGCCCCAAATCACAAGCGACGACGCGGACATATTCTATGAAGTTTTGGGAAGCGGCCCACCGGTCGTGTTACTCCACCCTTTTCCGGCCAATCACGAGTTATGGAAGCCTGCGGCTCAGGCGCTCGTGTCACGTTACCGGGTCATTCTCCCCGATTTGCGCGGGCACGGAGACTCGGGCATTGGCGCAGGTCCGGCCGGCATGCAAAAGCATGCTGCGGACATCGCTCGAGTTTTGGATCATGAAGAAGTAAGGCGGGTTCCGTTCGTGGGAGTCTCGATTGGCGGCTATGTGTTGTTCGAATTTTGGCGGAAGTACCGTGCGCGGGTGGAAGCCCTGGTACTCTGCAATACGAAAGCCCAAGGGGACACCCCCGAAGCACGGGCAGGACGGTTGCAGGCCGCGGCCGACGTGATGGAGCGCGGGACCGAGCCGTTCTTCGCAAGCATGCTTCCCAAGCTGCTCGGAAAAACGACCCAAAGTACGCGCCCCGATCTGGTGGACGGCGCCCTGCGAATGATGCGAAAAATGTCTCCGGAAGACGTTGCGATGGTGCAGCGCGGCATGGCAGAGCGGCCGGATTCCATGGAGACGTTGAAGACAATCAACGTGCCGACTCTGATTGTGACTGGCGACGAGGACATCTTCACCGGGGTGGCCGAGGCCGAGCTGATGCGACAAAACGTCCAGAACAGTCTGATGAAGGTTATCCCAAAGGCAGGGCACTATTCCCCTTGGGAGCAACCGGGGGAAGTAGGGAAGTTAGTGCGGCAGCTCCTGGATACGCAACACGGAGGCTAGAGAAAACGCTCACGAGGGCTATTTTGTTACAATGCTCGCGCCATGATTGATAATTTCCTAGTTCCAGAAAAGACGGTGGTGAATGCCAAGGGCGATGGTCCCGTAGTCGAGGTTAGCGGTGCAGCGAACCGTGTATTCCTACTGAGTCTCAACATTACCGGCATCGTCGAGCAGGAATCGTTGGACGTCAGCATTCAAGGATCGGCCGACGGCACAACCTGGGGTCCGAAACCGGTCACGACTTTTCCTCAGAAGTTCTACCAGACGCAGCATCCTGTGTTGTTGGACTTGACTGGGCATCCAGAGGTCAAGTTTCTCCGCGCTCACTGGGAGGTCAGTCGCTGGGGCCGCGGAAGCGAGACGCCGATGTTCGAATTCGATGTGACCATCAAGGAAGTGCCCACCGAGATCTTGAGGGAAGCTACTGCCGAGGCGAAAGCGATGGTGTAGCAGCACCGTTCCTCTCGATTCACTCGGACCAATCCGCAAAAGGTTCACCCCGCCATTCCGTTATAGTGAGTGACAGATGTCGAAAGAAACCACAGATTCCACGGTCGTGGTTCGCCCGGCCCGCAACATCGCCGGAGCGCTGCGCTTGCCCGGGGACAAGTCCATCTCCCACCGCTACGCCATGCTGGCGGCCATTGCCGAGGGAGCGACGCGGCTGGAGAATTTTTCCACCGGAGCCGATTGTGCCAGTACGTTGCGTTGTCTCGCGGAATTGGGAGTCGAGTTGGAGCGAAAGGAAAGCGGCGTCCTGATTCACGGACGCGGCCCCAAGCTGCAACCACCGAACATTCCACTCGACTGCGGCAACTCGGGATCAACCATACGTATGCTAAGCGGCATTCTTGCCGGACAAGAGTTCACCAGCGAGCTGATGGGAGACGAATCGCTGTCGCGGCGCCCTATGGCGCGAATCATCGCGCCTCTTCGTTCGATGGGTGCGAAGATCGCGGCCAATGACGGGGATCGTCCGCCCCTGCGCATTGCTGGCACACATCTGAATGCGATTGAACACAAAATGCCGGTAGCCAGCGCGCAGGTGAAATCAACTTTGTTGTTCGCGGGATTGTTCGCCGAAGGAGAGACTCGTGTGGAAGAACCGGTTCGCACTCGCGATCACGGAGAACTGGCACTGCGCGCGTTCGGTGCTGAGGTGACGCAGCACGGCAATCAGGCAAGGATTGCAGGCGGACAAAAGCTTCACGCCATTGAGGCGGAGATCCCGGGTGATCTTTCGACCGCGGCCTTTTTCCTCTGTGCGGCGGCGTTGTTTCCCGGATCACGCCTTTTGATCAGCCACTTGTTGATGAATCCAACGCGGGCGCGATTGCTCGACATACTAATACTGATGGGAGTAGGCATCTCAGTGGCGGAATTGGAAGACCAGCATGGAGAACTGGTAGGAACCGTGGAAGTTGATGGGCGCGATTTACGGGGTGCAACGATCGCGGGCGCAGATACTGCAGCCCTCATCGACGAGATTCCTGTGCTCGCGGCGGTTGCGCCTTACACGATGAATGGAATCGTAGTCCGCGATGCCAGGGAGTTACGGGTAAAGGAGTCGGACCGAATTGCCTCGATTGTGACCAATCTGCGAGCTATGGGAGCCGAGGTCGAGGAACATGACGACGGATTGAAAGTTCCGGGCGGACAGAAACTGCACGGAGCGGAAATAGATTCTTTTGGCGATCACCGGATTGCGATGGCATTCGCTGTCGCAGCTTTGCGGGCCGAGGGCGAGACTATTATCCGTCGAGCCGACGCAGCGGTGATTTCCTGCCCGGGATTCTTTGCAGCGCTCGAAGGTTTTTCGCAAAGGTGAAACGGGCACATTTAAACGGGCACTGCTTCCAAGAGCCACTGTCATCCCGAGCGGAGTATCCGATTCGCGCCGCGAATCGGATACGGAGTCGAGGGACCTTGTGTGGATTGTGCGCCGTTGTGATAGGTGCGTCACTGACAAAGGTCGGACTCGGGAAGGAGATCAGGAACACAAGGTCCCTCGACTGCAAATCATCGTCCGCGAGCGAACGATGATTCTCCGCTCGCGATGACCGGGAGGCGGCGGCAGCCGCACCCCTTTGACACAACCAACCTCACATGTGTTCAGTTCTTCCGCGATACTTTACGGTGCCGTTCTTCTGATTAACCTGGTCAATATCCTGCTGGCCGTAGGTGCGCGATGCTTTCTTCGCGCCCGACGCCATCAGGTACGTGACACTCTGGCTGCTTTGCCAGGTGGCGACCCCGACATCAAATCCGTGTGCTCTCTGTAGAGGCCTGCCCACTACTGCGGATTCGGCGGGCGTTTCCAGCGATGCGGATGGACCGTACCAGACGGGTTCGGTATACACGCCGACCGGAGGTTGGGACACGATCGAAAGAGTAGCGTTGGTGGCACCGGCTACGTTTCCAAACGTGGCATTGCTGGCTCCCGTCGCCGAAGGTGACACGATTGCAAGCGTTACAGACGGGGTCGTAACCAGAGGCACGAAAGGCGCCGCGTAAACGCCGTACGCAGGAGCCCAGTTGCTAGCCGTTCCGCCAATTACCGTCGCTTGCGCGGCGGCCAATCCAGACAGCAGTAAAATCATACACAGAGTGTTCAGTGAACGCATTGGATCCTCCACAGACCTTGAATAATCCGATTCCGCCGGGACTAGGCTCACACGTTTTTTTACGGGCGAGCGTTCTTCGCGCAGGGCCTCGTCGAAATCAGAACGACAGCATCATAACCCGAAACCTGGCTCTGGGAGCGGGTTTTATTAGGATCCAACGTAGCGCGCATAGAGACTTTTGGCTACAGTCTTGTCGGTCGTACCCTTAATGATGGCCCTGCCGTCGGGGAATAGCGTCATTTCGTAGGGCTCGCGCCAGAACTTCAGAACGAAGTCATTGTGGCGTACGGCGCCGAGCGGCTTCAGTCGCTCGCCCATCTCTGCCAAATCCACCGGGCGGCGGCGTTCGTGAATCTGCACGGAGTTACGTCCACACAACGTAATATGCGGCCGGCCTTCTCCGGTAAGGTGAGGAAATTCGTGTTCGCCGCAGGTGTTGCAGCCGGCGCGGGGTTTGTCGGCCGCCACCTCGGCACGCTCATTCCTCCATACGTCGAAAGAGAGCAGTGTGCGCCGGAGGCAGTTTTCGGCCCCGACCAGGAGTTTGACCGCTTCGGTAGCTGCGATCGAGGCGGCGAGATTCACCGCTGAGTTCAGAATTCCCGCCGTTTCGCAGGTTTCGAATGTGCCTTGCGGAGGATTGGAAAAAATGCAAGCCAGGCATGCGGTCTTGCCCGGAATCACATTCAGCGTCACCCCGTAACTGCCTACAGCTGCGGTATAGATCCACGGAATGGAATTCTTGACGGCAAAATCATTAATGAGGTAGCGGGTTTCGAAGTTGTCGGTGCCGTCGAGGATCAGCTGTGGCTCTTCGAACAAGGCATCGATATTCGCAGGTATCAGATCGCTGACATGGGATTCAATCACGATTTCGGAATTGAAGGCGGCGATTTTTCTGCCTGCGGCGATTGCCTTGGGCAGGGATTCCGCTGCGTCGGCTTCATCAAACAGCGTTTGCCTCTGCAGATTGCTGGGCTCAACGTAATCGCGATCAATGATGCGAATAGTGCCCACGCCTGCGCGGGCGAGGAGTGAAGCCAGCGCCGAGCCGGTGGCGCCACAGCCCACAAGAGTAACGCGCGAGGCAGTCAGCCTACGCTGGCCTTCAGCGCCGATTCCGCGGAAGAGCACCTGCCGCGAGTATCGCTCGTCCAGTTCGAAAGGGGTCACCGGTTTCACCTCTACGAACCATTATGATAGGGTCCACGTTGTTTTCAAAACCGAGGCTGAGGCAGGACGCAGGAGAACTTCCGGGTGCTGAAGGGAGAAGAAAGTGCAGACCAAGGACGAAGTCCTGGCCGAACGGATGGCCGAGCACATCGCGCTAAAAAAAGTCTTGGGGAGCCTTGACCAAGAATTAGGTAGCGCATGATGTGCGGGATCAAGTGGTGGATTTTGTCCGATGCTGGTCGGAGAAGAGCGAGATCAGCGTCGGGCGATTCCCGCAGTGGCTGGGCATTGGGGCCAGCAAGTTCTACGACAGGCGCCAGCGCTGCGGGCGAGTGAATGAGCACAATGGTTGGATTCCCCGGGATTTCTGGCTGGAGCCGTGGGAGAAGGAAGCCATTATCTCCTTACGCCAGACCGACTTTTCTCTATGCCGAATGAATCGCGGCCTTCACCTAAAGCACCGCTTCTGCTTGCAGCGACGCGTAGGTGAGGGCTTGTGGATTGAGGGCCGGAGAGTGCGGAGGCGTCTGGCACCATTTCAAGCCAGACCCTCTCCGGCCCCTGCTTTTGCCACATCACATCAGGACTCACTCCAAAAAGACACTGGCAGAAGTATCAGAAGCTGCAGAAATATATGGCAGCGCATTCACCACGACCGCACTCTGAAAAAGAAAAAAGGCCAGACGGTATTAGGAACGTCCAGCCTGAACGTGCGAGTTCGGTAGGTCGCGGTCGTGAGGGCCTGATTGGCGTGGAAAAGAAAACGCCCCCGATGAGTCGAGGGCGTGAGACAACTTGAGCCAAGATTAGCTTTAGTGCGCTTGCCGCTTGCCGTTGTGCTTATCCTGGTTAATCTCCTTGGAGATGTGGTTCTGCTGGCGATTCACCTGGGCCTTCTCCTGCTGCGTCAGCTTGCCGCCATTGAGCTGCCTCTCGGCAGCCGTTTCCTTGTTGACGGCCGATTCCTGCTTCTCTAAGTTGGCGGATTCACCGGCAGTTAACTGGCCGCTCCGGATGCCTTGACCAATGCGGTCCTGCTGGTTTTCTGCTCGCTGGCCAATTTTGCTCTTGGGGTCCGTGTTCTGTACAGCGGCGTTGTGCTTGTCCTGGTAAATCTGGTTGGAAAGCTGGTTCTGCTGTTGATTCAGGACGGAGCGGTCGGCCGAGTTGAGATGGCCGTTATCCATGGCCTTCATATCGCGCTCTTCCTGATTCAGTTCCGATTCCTTCTTTTCCAGGTTGGATGACTCACCGGCAGTTAACTGGCCGCTGGTTACGCCATTAGCGATACGGTCTTGTTGGTGCTCCTTGCGCTGCTGAACCGTCACCGGAGCGGACTGCGCCGGAGTTGTCGCCTGTGTTGGTGTGGTGGTCTGAGCTGGGACCGCGCCGTTCTGTGTCGGTGCGCTAGTTTGTGCGACCGCAGGCAACAGCAAGGCCATCAACATTGAACTCAGCAACGTCATTTTCAGGGGGTTTGTCATTAGTGTTTACCTCTTTGTCCTTGTCCTTGAGATTTAGTTCTTGCTTTTCTCTCCATTGCAGCTTCTCGTGGCTGCACAGCTGGAACAAACACAGCTTACGGTGAATAGTTGCGTGGGCCAGGTAACCATTTCACTACGCAAGGACATGTACGAGTTCCTGATTGAATCGTCTCATTAACAAATAGCTCAAACCTCGGTGCGGGCACATACAGTCAACACTGTAGTCACGTCTCCTGACACATGTCAGCGGACCAACCCGTGCCAGTTCCTCGCCATCTCACCCGCGCCGCTCGTCCAGGAGCGTGCGTGATGAACGGTGATCCCGAACAACTCCGCCGCGAACTCGCTGATCTCGTATAGGACCAAGCCGATACTGCGGAGCTGAGGACGTTGACCGACGCAGAACGTCGCGGATACGAGGCAAGAGCGGATTAACGAACTGTGACGAACTGCATCGCATAGCAGCCCGAACAACCGCGGACAGGCCACCTTCCTTACATTGACCCCGTCAGAACGAATGAACCGAACGAAAAGAGGGCGGCCAGCACGTGAGCGCTCCTCTCTCAGCGTGGCCAACTCGCCCGCGTCTTCGCAAGGCGTCTCCCTGGGGGAACGAAGATTGCGCTCGGCAAAGCGCACAGGCCACACTATTCTCAAGTCCGTGACTTATACCAGCTACGATATAACACTTCCGTTAGTCGCGGCAAACGAATAGCAATTCGGCTCGGGCGTGTCGGAAACCCGAGGTCGTAGCGTGCGCCGACAAAATGAATCTCCGCAAGGATGGGAGAAGTATTGTAAGCGCGAAGACGCCATCTGATAGGGAAACAAGCGAGAAAGCGCACGGCAAAAAAAAGTAAGAGCGCATCGGCCTTCAGGGCTGGTTGCCGTATGCCCTTCACTGATACGCTCGTTGTCCAGTTGAACTCTCACGGCCTTTGGTGTCACTTTAAATACGGGGCGCTACGGGATTAAAGTTCTGCCGGTGTTTCGGGAGGGGCTGGGAGATCCGCAGTCTAGCCATTCCGCTGTACATAGGCTGTACATAAAACAGCCCGCTCGGTTGCTTCCATGGGCTCAGTGGCTACGAGAAATCAGTAAGATCTAGATCTCATTAGCATCCTCCATGAATCACCTCTACGAACCATTATGATAGGGTCCACGTTGTTTTCAAAACCGAGGCTGAAGCAGGACGCAGGAGAACTTCCGGGTGCTGAAGAAAGAACACCGCTCGCGACGAACCGCGGAATACAACATTGTTTTACATACGTACATCGAACTGATTAGCCAGCTACACGTGATAGGGGAGCCTGTTTGCAACTGAGGGGGACTTTGTTGACGACCCTGATTGCGCTGGCATTCACGGCGATGTGTGCCGTGGAGACGTCTGCGCAGTCCCCCCCGCAAGAACAAGGTCAATCGGTTGAAGCGCAGTCTCCAGCCATGCTCGTAGATGACGCCTTTGCCCAGTACCAGGGACTTATAGTCGCCGACATCCGCTGGCCCGACATACCTTCCGACGTCGATCAGAAGCGATGGCTCCAACTCATTCCTCAACAAGTAGGGAAGCTGCTTGACCGTGAACTTATCCGCGAAAGCATTCACAAACTTCATAGCTCCGGGCGCTTTGCCGACATCCGCGTTGAGGCCGAACGAACTCGGGACGGCGAGGTTGTGTTGTCGTTCTTTACGGTTCCGAACTACTTTGTGGGGAGCGTTACCGTCGAAGGCGTCCCCAATCGGCCCACCGCCGGACAAGTCACGAACGCCTCGAAGTTTCAATTGGGAGATTTGTTCACTCCCGATCAGGTTGAGCGTGCCCTGACCAACATTAAGCTGCTCATGCAAGAAAACGGGTATTACCGGTCTTCGGTGGGCGCGGAAGAGCACAAGGATCCGGCCAGGCAGCAGATTTCCATCCTTTTTAAGATCAATCCCGGACCCCAGGCCCGGGTAGGGAATGTAACCGTCACGGGCAGTCCGGGCTACTCGCAGCCGCAGATTCAGGACATCGCTAAAATGCATCCCGGCAAACCAGTGTCCGTGCAGCTGGTAACCAACGCCTTGGATCGATTGCGCAAGAAGTATCAGAAACAGAATCGACTACTGGCGCAGGTGTCGATATCCAAAAAGTCCTATCGCGAGGAGGCCAACGCGGTGGACTATATCTTCGACATTGCTCCGGGACCGAAGGTGCAAATTGCTGCGGAGGGTTTCAAAATCGGACGGGGAGTACTCAAAAAGAATGTGCCTGTCTTCGAAGAGAACGCCGTGGACGAAGACCTGCTGAACGAAGGTCGTCGCAATTTATTGAATTATCTTCAGAGTCGTGGCTACTTCGATGCCAAAGTTGGAATGAAGCAGCGTTCGGATGCTGCCGGAGACTCCCTGCTGATCACTTATGTCATCGACCCCGGCGCTCGGCACAAACTGGTAAGGATTGAGTTTGTGGGAAATAAATACTTCCTGACCGACCGACTGCTTTCCCGGATGCAAGTGCATCCGGCCAGCCGGTTCGACTCGCGCGGCCGGTACAGCCAGGGATTGCTCAGCGGTGATACTCATGGACTCGAGGATCTTTACCGGGCGAACGGCTTCCAGCAGGTCAAGATCACCTCCAACGTATTGGACGACTATCAAGGTCACGAAAATGACCTTGTGCTCAAAATCTTAGTGGACGAGGGTCCCCAAACGCTGGTGGGGGGGTTCCACATGGAGGGCAACCAGGCATTCTCAGAAGCCCAGCTTGCGGCCGAGATCAATACGGCCGTGGGTCAGCCCTTTTCCGAATACGATATCGCGCAGGATCGCGATAATCTTCTGAGCTACTATTTCAACCACGGATTTCCCAAGGCCAGTTTCGAGGCAGCGGCAAAACCAATGCTGGGCGAACCTAATCGCATGGACGTTACTTTCAAGATCAACGAGGGAGAGCAGGTTTTCGTGGACAATGTCTTCGTTTCCGGCTTGAACCACACCAAGCCTTTTATTGTGCAACGTGAACTACAAGTTAAGTCCGGCGACCCGCTGAGCCAGGCCGCAATGTTGCAAACGCAGCAGCGTCTCTATGACCTCGGTATCTTCAGCCAGGTAGGGACTGCGGTGCAAAATCCAAATGGCAATGAGCCGGACAAGAACGTTTTGGTTGACGTTGAGGAGGCGAAGCGCTACACATTCAATTACGGTATCGGATTGGAATTCCAGACCGGTCAACCTTCGTCGGTGGGCAGCAATCAGGCGAAAGGCAACACGGGAGTCAGTCCGCGGGTCTCGCTCAGTGTGACCCGTCTCAACTTCCGCGGCCGCGACCACACCATCACATTCAAGGCCGACGTGGGCAGCCTGCAGCAGCGCGGCTTGATCAGCTATACGGCGCCGCGCTGGTTCAACAGCTCAAACTGGAAGTTATCTTTGACGGCCTTCTACGACAACACGATTGACGTCACGACATTCACCTCGCAGCGTTTGGAAGGCTCAGTGCAAGCCGAGGAGACGGTCAGCAAGGCCACTACATTGGCTTATCGCTTTACCTATCGCCGGGTGAAGGCCAGCAACATAGACATCAGCCCTGACCAAATTCCGCTGCTTTCCCTGCCAGTGCGCGTGGGCGAACCCGGCTTCAGCTACATTCGCAACAAGCGCGACAATAATCTGGAGACCACGAAGGGAAGCTATAACACGATCGACGCCGCAGTCGCCGCCAGTGTCTTCGGTTCAGAGGCCGATTTCAGCAGCATTCTCGGGCAGAATACCACTTATCACGCATTCGGCAAAAACCGGCCGCAAGATAAGAAGTTCGTGTTCGCGCGTTCGTTGCGAGTCGGGGTGAAGACTGCCTTCGGCAATACCGTAATCCTGCCGCCGGGGCAAGCGTGTCCGGACCCAACACAAACCAACTGTCCATCGACGACGGTCATTCCGTTAGCGGAACGTTTTTTCACCGGCGGCGGCAACTCACATCGAGGTTTCGGGTTAAATCAAGCAGGTCCACGCGACCCCGTCACCGGGTTTCCGCTGGGCGGGAGTGCTCTTTTCCTGAATAACTTTGAACTACGTTTGCCGCCGCCGACGCTGCCCTTCGTCCAGGACAACCTCGGCTTCTCCATTTTCGAAGATGCCGGGAACGTTTTTACCGATGGCCGGGACATGCTGGACAACCTGCTCCGGTGGCACCAAAAGAATCCGCAACTCTGTTTGCAGCCAGCCACGGCCAACCAATGCGATTACAGCTATATCTCTCACGCGGTAGGGGTCGGGGTCCGCTACAAGACACCGATCGGTCCGGTGCGGTTCGATTTCGGGTACAATTTAAACCCACCGGCATTTCCAAGTTGCCAAGCGGTACCCAACGTCAACGGCCAGACGCAATCGCCCTATTGCGTGAACGCCACAACAAGCAATGGGACGGCCACGCTGCCGTATTTCGTGCCGCAGCACACATCGCACTTCAACGTTTATTTTAGTATTGGACAGAGCTTCTGATGAATCAAAAGTATGCCATTCTTGCTTGCAGTATGGTGTTGTTTGCGATCGCTTTGCCGTCCCGGGCGGGCGACGTTCTGGATCGCATCGTAGCAACCGTGAACAACCACATTATCCTGCAAAGCGAATGGCAGGATGCGGTGCGCTATGAAGCTTTCGTCAGCGGCCGCGCACTCGATCAGGTAAGCTCGGCAGATCGTAAAGCTGCGTTGGACCACCTGATCGACCAGGAGCTGTTGCGTGAGCAAATGCGCTCTTCAGGTTTTCCGCACGCGAGCGGTGAGGAGGTGCAGAAGACCATTCAGGAGATTCGCAAGCGGTACGCAACCGCCGAGACTGAAGCCGGCTGGCAGGCCGAGCTACAACGCTATGGATTGACCGAGAGCGAACTAAAAAAGCGAGTCACACTGCAAGTTGACTTGATGGGTTTGGTAGACTCCCGCCTGCGGCCGAACGTCATTATTGATTCCAAGAGCATTGAGAGTTACTACAATCAGGAACTGCTGCCCCAACTTCGACGGTCCGGCGCCGAACAGGTTCCTCTCGCCGAAGTCACTCCTAAGATCAAGGAACTGCTCACGCAGCAGAAGATGAACCAGATGTTGGTTGCCTGGCTGCAAGATCTGCGTTCCGGAAGCCGAATCCGCACAGAGACCGGGCCGCCGGATTCCGGAGCCCAGTTGCGATGAGCGAACCGCGCGCCAAGCCGCGCTGGCGCAGGTTCCGAAACTATCTGCTGCTCGCAGGACTTGTGGGTCTGCTCCTGCTGGGCACTCTGGCCTGGTACGCCACGACCGATTCCTTCCAAGCCCTGGTTCGGCGCCGCGTGGTAGCTGAGTTACAGCGGACTACGGGTGGGCGCGTCGATTTGGGTGGGATTCATACCATACCATTCCGCTTCCAGGTCGAGATTCGGGACCTCACCATTCACGGCCGCGAAGCCGCGGGCGAAGTTCCTTACGCCCACTTGGACCGGCTAGTCGCGCGAGTCAAGCTCATCTCGACATTGGCGACGGAATTCGGGTTTTCTTCCCTTGTGCTCGACCACCCTGTGGTTCACATCGTTCTCTATCCCGATGGCACTACCAATCAACCTGTGCCGGCGTCGAAGGGGACGTCAACAAAAACATCGATCCAGCAATTGTTCTCGCTTTCGATCGGCGAACTCGAAGTGCGGCGTGGCGAATTTTTCTGGAATGACCAGAGAACTCCATTCGATTTCATCGCTCACGATGTGTCGGCGGATGCGAATTATTCTCTGTTGCACCGTCGCTACGACGGCAATCTCCTGCTCGGAAAGATCGATACGAAGCTCGAAAACTATCGTCCTGTGGCTTGGATGGTGGAAGTACACTTCTCCCTCGGCGAGGACAGTCTCGACCTCAAGTCTTTCAAGGCGACCTCGGGACGTTCAAGGCTCGAGGGCAGTGGCCGGCTGCTGAATTTTCGTCAGCCGAGTGTAAATGCCAAATACGACCTTACGCTTGATCTGGGTGAAGCCAGCGCGGTAACGCGTCGTGCCGAGATTCGGCAGGGTGTTCTCCAGGCGACCGGTGAAGGTTCGTGGTCATCGGCGGTTTTTTCTTCTTCCGGCAAACTCTCGCTTAAGAACTTTGATTGGCGCGACAAGTTGGTTGGGTTGCACGGGGTCGCGGTAAATAGCGATTACGCAATCAGTTCCCAGCGGCTTGCGTTTTCTCGACTGCAGGCGCGCCTGTTGGGGGGAGACGTCACGGGCGACGCCGAAGTTACCAACTGGCTCAATCCGGCGCCCACAAGAAAAACCGCGAAGGCGAACGCTTCTGACCAACAGAAGGGAATCGTTCGGCTGCGTCTGAAAGACGTCTCCACGTCTGAAATAGCCGCTGCGCTGTCGTCCTCTGCCCGGCCGTTCAAGCGCATCAAGGTGGCAGGTGCCGCAAGCGGAAGCGTCGAGGCGCGATGGATAGGCTCTGTCAGCAAGGCGGAAACTGAAGTCGCCGTAGACGTCGTAGCTCCGGCTCAAGTTAACACGGGAGACCTGCCAATTAACGCCCACGTTCATGCGACCTACCGTGCAGGCTCTGGCGATTTGCAGGTTGCGGAATTCAACGCTTCTACCCGAGCCACTCAAGTTCGCGCCTCCGGTACTCTTTCTTCCTCTGCCGCTCTGAACCTCTCCGTGACGACTTCCGACCTCAGCGAGTGGCAGCCCATTCTGACAGACGTAGGCTACCAACAGCGAATCCCCATCGTTCTGCAAGGGCATGCTTCCTTCACTGGAACCGCGACCGGCAGACTTTCTGCGATCGCCTTTGCCGGCAAACTTCAGTCAGAAGACTTCGATCTCTTGATCCCTGCCACATCGCACGCGCCCGCCAAGAATGTACACTGCGATTCCCTGGTTGCGGAGGTTGAGCTATCGCCAAGTGCCTTCGCGGCACATCACGGCAGGCTGCACCATGGCGGGACTACAGTTGCCTTCGGCATCAGAGCCAGCCTTCAAGATAGACAGTTCACCGATTCGAGTCCCATCGCGGCTCACGTCGAGATGCGCAACGCCGATGTGGATGAGATTCTCGCATTAAGCGGATATGACCTCCCCGTCAGTGGGACGGCAAACCTTTTCGTACAGATCGAGGGCACGAAGGCGGAGCCACGCGGAAATGGCCGGGTTGAGCTCTCCGATGCAGTCATCCGCGGCGAACCGGTTCAGCATCTGGACTCCAAGTTGGAGTTCAACCGCGACGAAGTCTCTTTGGATGAACTTCGCCTCGTGTATTACGACGCACACGTCACAGGCGCCGGGACCTACAACCTTTCCACGCATGCTTTCCGCTTCAATCTGAACGGGGACAACTTTGATCTCGCTCGCATCCCCCAGCTTCAGGCCAGCCGCGTAACCCTGGACGGCCGCATGGATTTCACCGCTCAAGCCTCAGGCACGCTGGAGCAACCGGCGATTAACGCAAACATCCATCTGCGCGACCTTGCCTTTGACCACAAACTGGTGGGCGACTATACATTCGACGCCGTGACCCAGGGCTCCGACCTGCATGTGAGCGGGCGCTCTCAGTTCAAGACCGCGGAGTTGAACATTGACGGTGACGTTCAAGTTCGCGAAGATTGGCCCTCCACCATAAACCTGCACTTCAACCATCTCAATGTGGATTCCATCTTCAAAACCTATCTGAAGCGGCGCGTGACTGGTCCTTCCGCCCTGGCTGGCGACCTGCAGTTGCGAGGTCCGCTGCGCAAGCCTCGCGAACTGGAAGTTATCGGCAATCTTAACGACTGCTTTGCCGATGTTGAGAACATCAAGGTTCGCAACAACGGTCCTATCAGCTTTACGATTGCCAACCAATTCCTCAAGATTCAACAGTTCCATTTAATTGGTGAAGGTACCGACCTCACAGTTGGCGGTGCGATTCAGTTAAACGGCGACCGTGAACTCGACCTGCGTGCTCAGGGTCGAGCCAGTCTCCAGCTTGTTCAAAACTACGATTCCGACTTCACTACCTCGGGCGAAGTCGCGGTTGACCTGACGGTTGGCGGCACGTTCAGCAACCCTACCACTCAGGGCAGGTTGCAGGTCACCAACGGCTCAATCTCGTACAGTGATCTGCCCAGTTCCCTGAGCGCCCTGAACGGATCCGCCATATTCAATCAAGACCGCCTGCAAATCGAGACTCTTAGCGCGCGCGTCGGCGGCGGCGCCGTCAGCTTTGGCGGATATGCCACCGCTTATAACCGTCAGCTCAATTTCAATCTGACTATGCAAACTCAGGACGTGCGTTTGCGCTATCCTCCGGGTGTCAGTTCCATGGCCAACGCTGAACTCCGATGGGCAGGCACTTCCGCCGCCTCCGTACTCTCTGGCGACATTACCGTCACCAAGCTGGTGTTGACTCCCGGCTTCGATTTCGGAGCAAGCCTGGCGCGCAGCGCACAGAGTTCGGCGCTGCCGCAAACCAATCCTTTGCTGAATCGGATCCGGATGGACGTGCATATCGTGACTACGCCCGAGCTGCAGATGCAAACCGCCGTAGTCCGCATTTCCGGAGACGCCGACTTACATTTGCGTGGGACGGCGGCCAAGCCTGTTCTGCTGGGGCGCGCCGACGTTACTGAGGGTGAAGTGACTTTAAACGGAAGCAAGTACCGCATGGAGCGCGGCGATATTACCTTTACCAACCCGGTCACAACCACCCCCGTGCTTGATCTGCAAGCCTCCACCCGGGTTCGCGACTACGACATCACCGTCAACCTGAACGGTAGCATCGACAAGCTTAGTTTGACTTATCATTCCGAGCCGCCATTGCCGGTCGCCGATATCATCAGCTTGCTGGCGCTTGGCCAAACCCAGCAGCAGTCTGCCCAATTGCAGCAGTCTGGCGGGTCGCCATTTGCCCAACAGGCATCCAGCGCCATATTGGCTGAGGCCCTGAATTCTGCCATCAGCAACCGCTCGCGGAGTTTGTTCGGCATCAGCCATATCCGGATTGATCCGCAAGGCTTGAACACGGAGACGTCTCCCACCACGACCTCGCCGGCGGTCACGATCGAACAGCAGGTTAAGGACAACCTCACCGTGACCTACACGACCAACGTTTCTCAGACCTCGCAACAAATTATTCAGGTGGAATACAACATAACGCGCAATTTTTCTATTTTCGCGCTGCGCGATTACAACGGCGTGATCAGCTTCGAAGTACGAATTCGCCAACTCAAGAAGTAAGCGCCTAGGTGTTTCTTTAGAGGCTTCGCTCGTCGGAGCAGAAAATCTGCAAGTTTGCCCCGGGTTGCGCGTTCCGCCAATTGGGGGCACATCGATCAAACCCCGAAACCATCTCACGCTGAAGAGGAGAGCTTGATGCGGAAACAAAAAGGATTTTCCCTGATCGAGCTACTGATTGTGGTCGCGATTATTCTGATCATCGCTGCCATCGCCATTCCAAACTTGCTGCGGGCAAGGATGGCGGCCAATGAAGCCGCTGCCGCCAGCTCGGTTCGGACGATCAATACCACCCAGGTCACATATCAGTCCACGTATCCCACAATGGGATATGCGAATCCCATCGCAGCTCTGGGACCTCCGGCCTCGACGGGTTGCCCTGCGAGCGGGCCAGTCGCTGCGAACGCTTGCCTGATCGACTTTGGACTCGCCAGCGCCACGGTTCCAGCCGCAGCCAAAACCGGCTACTACTTCGGGATGGGCGTGCCGGCCGGCAGTCCTCCCAATCCGGGCTACACTGTCGGCGGCGCGCCAGCTGGCTTCAACCAAACCGGGGTACGTGGTTTCTGTTCGAACGAAGATGGCGTGATCCGCGTTGCCTCCGCATGGAATGCCGCGCCGGCAACTGTTAATGCGACTTGCTTGAATGCTCCCTATTCGCACCTGCAATAGTGAGCTTCAACTGAGAACTGGTTTGTCCAACTTTCGGCTGCTTGCGTGCTTGGCTTTGACCCAGCCTTCTTTCACAATCTGTTTGGCCCGACCGATGGCCAACGAATCTGGCGGAACATCATCTGTGATGCATGAGGCAGCGCCCACGTATGCTCCCCGGCCTACCTTGACCGGTGCGACCAAAGTGGAATCGCTGCCGATGAATGCCCCGTCTTCGATCACGGTAGTGTGTTTGTGCGCTCCATCGTAGTTGCAGGTGATGGTTCCAGCTCCGATGTTCACGCCCTCACCGATCTCAGAATCTCCAAGATAAGTGAGATGATTGGCCTTGGAGCCCTTGCCCAGGCGGGTTTTCTTGGTCTCGACGAAATTTCCTACATGCGCGCCCTCGCCGATCTCGCTCCCAGGACGAAGGCGAGAGTAAGGTCCGAGAATCGCCCCCTTCATTACTTGGGCCCCATCTAATACGCAAGCGGGCAGGATCGACACGCCGTCTCCGATCACGCAGTTATTAATCACGGTGTAGGAGCGGATACGGCAATCACTGCCCACGCGCGTCTTGCCTAAAATCTGCACGAACGGCTCGATAACGGTGTCCGTGCCGATCTCGACATCGCAATCGATCACGCAGGTTTGGGGATAGAAAATCGTGACCCCGTCGGCCATAAGCTGCCGGCACTTAGCCATGCGCATGTGCTGATCAATCTCAACCATCTCTGCGCGGGTGTTACTGCCCAGGATTTCGTCAGGATCGCTCGCCGCCACCACCATCACACGCCTCTTCGCCTCACCAAGGACCGCCGCCATGTCAGTGAGGTAGTACTCGCGGTGCGGATTGTCGTTGTTTAATTCGTCGATGTGGGCAAAAAGAACTTTCGCGTCGAAAACATAAAAGCCCGAGTTGATTTCGCGAATTTTGCGCTGCGCCGGAGTGGCGGACTTTTCTTCGACGACGGCTTTCACCTCGGGGTTCTTTTGACCGTTGCGGATTACTCTTCCATAACCGGTCGGGTCCTGCAGTTGGGCGCTCAGAATGGTCATGGCCGGATGGTTTGTGTTGTGAAAGTCGCGAAGCTTCTCGATAGTTGGGGAACTGATCAGCGGAGCGTCCCCAGAAAGCACGATCACCTCATCATAAGGAGCCAAGGCTTCGCGCGCGACCATCAGGGCGTGACCGGTTCCTTTCTGCTCGGATTGCAACACGAAGCCGATTCCAGTGTCGGCAACTGCTTGGCGAACGCGATCCGCCTCGTGACCGATGACGGCGAATACATCGTGCGCCGGAACGACTTTCGCAGCCGCAGCGATTACGTGCGCCAGTAGCGGCTTTCCTCCGACCTCATGCAAAACCTTGGGGTGTTTGGATTTCAGGCGTGTCCCTTTGCCCGCCGCCATGATAAGGATGGCAACGCGCGGGGCGCGAGGCGAGTGGCTGCTCTTAGCTTTTGGCATGTGATCCAATATACCGCGAGAGGTTCATGCGCGGCAGAGAGTCAGCCGTAGCGCAGGCGCGGGCGTCCTCGCGGCCGAAATTCACACGCAGTTCAGCTGCTTGTGGTGTGTCGCTTCGAGGCCGACCGCTCATTCGAGCGTGCCCGCACGGCTAGATCCATCAGATCGCGGGCAATTCGATCGGTCGCGTGACGGGCAACCTCGCCCTCATCAAGATAATCCCCGAGCACCGAACTGACGCCTAATTCCTTAATGGCTTCCTCGTCAACGACAACTTGGGTCGCGCCTTCGAGCGCATACTTGGCTCTTAATTGTGAGGAGATGGCGGCACGATTGAGAAGGGCATAATCGAAGATGTGCGCCTGAGCATGCCCATTCAGCGCGCGGATGTGGTCACCAGCCGTCCGTCCGAGGCTCTCGTTGGCCTGAGTCATCAAGTTACAAATATAAACTTTGGTTGCCGGCGAAGCGGCAATCGCTTTTGCAATACCATTTACCAGCAAGTTGGGAATCAGGCTGGTGAAGAGCGAACCCGGACCAATGGTGATTAGATCAGCGCGGGCAATCGCTTCCAAGGTTTGCGGAAGGGGCTGAACATCATGCGGAATCAGGGAAAGCTCTTTGATGCGCCCCTTGCTGGCGGTAATGTTAGTCTCCCCGCGCACCCGCGTTCCGTCTTCCATGAGAGCCTCTAGCTCCACGTTGGCCGTCGTGGCGGGGTAGATGTGCCCGCGCGTAACCAGAATTTCAGACGATAAGCGCACGGCTTCACTGAAATCTTTGGTAATGGAGGTAAGCGCCGCCAGGAAAAGATTGCCGAAGCTATGGCCTTCCAGTCCCGACCCTTTTACGAATCGATGCTGGAACAACTTGGAGAGCAAAGCCTCATCTTCGGAAAGCGCAACGATGCAGTTGCGGATGTCACCTGGCGGCAACATGTTCAGTTCTTTGCGCAGGCGTCCGCTGGAGCCACCGTCATCGCTGACGGTAACCACGGCGCTAAGATCGGAAATTTCGGGTTTCCCCGATTTCGCGGTGGGTCGATCCGCGGATGGACTGACATACCACTTCAGTCCCTTGAGTAGAGTGGAAAGGCCGGTCCCGCCGCCAATCACAACCACCCGTAGACCAATACTTGCGGTGGCGGCGGGCGGACGGGAGTGTTCCGAGTAGCCCATCAGGGCTACCTAGCGATCCTCGTCAGCTTCGGCCGGAGAAGGCAATTCGGCCCCAGGATCGGGATACAACAGCTCCGTAAAACGCGGGTCTTCGGCCAGATTCTGAAAGTCGGAGTCGTTCCGGGCCTGAAAACGAAGCCCCGGGTTCAAGCGAATCGCATCATCCAGATGGCGCAGCGAATCTTCCACGTGGCCGGTCAGGCAATCCAGGGCTGCCAAGCCGTAAGCGACATAGTCGGCTTTCGGCGCCTGCTTCGACAACTTGTCCAAGTGTTCGCGGGCACTCACGTAGTCGCCAACGTTCATCAGGGAAATTGCGTAGTCGTAGTGCTCCTCGGAATTCTTGAACTGGGTGACCGCATGCTCCCCTTGCTGGTTGCATGCGTTCAAATGCACTGAGGCGCGATCGGCGAGTTCCTTGCTGCCTCCGGCGATAACCTTTTGCAGGTAGGACTTAGCCTTGTCGAACTTGTGCTCTTGCATGGCGCGCAAACCGGCTTCGTAATTTTGCACAGCTTGTGCAAAACGAGGGTCGTCGCCAACAGACTTTTTGGGTGGAGTCTTTTGTGCCATCTGCAAAACTCTTCCTGTGCTCTTCGTAAGTACCCCTCTTATCTTTAACTTAGATAAAAATTCGTTAACCTCTGCTGATGGTTTTCATCCCGCCAAGCTCGAGTTCTATGACCTGCGGTTCGAGGTGCCGATTTTTCGGCTGTGGAAAACCCATAGCCAATAGGACAGTCTAAACGCGCGGTTCGGGGCTCGTCAATCGAGTGAGATCCCCACTCTAATTGATCGAAGCCGCCGTCTCCAAGTTTACCTGTCGCCACTCGCCCTGCATGATGCCCTTGCGGATTTGCGATGCGGTCTTACCTTTCTTGGACTCGGAATAGGAATAATACAGTTCTTTCAAGCAGGTATCGCAGCGCGCACCGTGCGTGCTTTCAAAGCAGCTATGCAAGCTGTTATGTCCTATTCGATCGCAATAACAATAACAGGGCTGTTGATGCAACACTGCCGGTATCTTCGCAGCCAGATCGTAGGCGTGCGTCTGATACGGATACTGGGCATTCTCAGCCCATAATTGATCCTTGCCGAGGATGGCAGGAAGCTTAGCGCCTTTCGGCGGCGGACCGGCGTTGTACGCCGGGACCACCCCTTCCTGCTGAGAAGTGGCCCACGGAGCGGACAGGGTAAGGGTAATCAGAAAAAGAAGAGCCAGTGCAAGCCCGCGCTTCAACATAATCCGGTTCCTCGTCCCAGATGCTGTGATATTGTAACCCGAATCCCGTAGCGGTTGTAGTCCGAGGGTTGCTGTTTGCTCGCGAATCATTCTCTGCACGGGAAGCCCGATCCGTATAAAATTAGAAATATTATGCCCGGACAGGCGGACCCTACGGAACGCAGCGCGGTTCACGAGAACAAGCCAATCGTTTCCGCGCCATCGCGCGCCATGGTGCTCTCCGTCTGGCTGCGTGATCTGATCATCTCGCTGGCCATTTCGTGTTTTATCATCATCTTCCTTTACCAGCCGGTGAAAGTGGAAGGCACAAGTATGATGCCTTCGCTCGAAGACCAGGAACGGATCTTCGTGAACAAGTTTGTTTATCGGCTGGAGCCGATCGAACGCGGTGACATCATCGTGTTCCGCTATCCCCGAGACCCATCGAAGAGTTTTATCAAGAGGGTGATTGGCCTGGCGGGTGACCACATCCAAATCGATGGCGGTCGCGTCTTTGTAAATGGGAAGCCGATCGACGAAGACTACGTTCCGCGCGCCTACGAGGACGAGCGATCCTACGCTGAGGTAGTGGTTCCGCCCGACAGCTATTTCGTGCTGGGCGATCACCGCAGCCTGTCGAATGACAGCCGTGACTTCGGTCCCGTCGGGCAAAGCTACATCTACGGCAAGGCAGTATTCGGATATTGGCCCATGGACAAAATGGGACGAGTCCGCTGAACCTTGTGGGGCCTCCTGATGCGTTTGCATTTTCATCTTCGGCGCCATACAACAGGAGGCACAATTGAGGTCAACCCTCAAAGCTGGTTTCGCCTCCAACATGAGGCCCACGACGCGGCGCAAGCCGCAAATTCTTCGCGCAGCGAAGACGATCTCTTCTTCGACGTGATCGACTGCACCTCCGACGCCTGCGAACGTCGCCGCACCCCGCGCAAGCCCTCGGATGCGTACTGGTATTCGGCCTAATCCGAGATCAAGCGGACTGGGCGCTTAAGCGAACTTAAGAATTCACAGACATTTCCTTTTGCGCATTTCCGCATCCCTGCTAGAATCTTTAAAATCCACTCCCTGGAGCACGAATGCAGGCGATCCTTGCGCTGGAAGATGGAAGAATCTTCCGAGGCAAAGGCTACGGAGCCAAAGGCGAATGTTACGGGGAAGTAGTTTTTAATACTTCCATCACCGGCTATCAGGAAATTTTCACCGACCCTTCCTACGCTGGCCAGATCGTAGTTCTCACTAATCCCGAAATTGGTAACTACGGCACGAATACCGAAGATACCGAGGCCACACGGCCCTATATCGAGGGCCTGATTGTGCGCGAGTTTTCCCGAGTCAGCTCCAACTGGCGTTCACAACAGGTCACGGAAGAATACCTTGAGCAATTCAAGATTCCGGTGCTCGGCGACATCGACACGCGCGCTCTGGTACGGCATTTGCGCGATAACGGCGTCATGCGCGGGGTCATATCGACCCTTGAAACTGACACCGAGAAACTGATCGCCAAAGCTCGGGCACTTCCGAAAATGGATGGCACCGACCTGGCCAAGGTCGTCACCACCAACCACACCTATGTGTGGGAAACCGGGGAGCGCTCGCATCTTCCGGAAGAAGTGGTTGGGGTCAAGGATCAACCAGAACGCTTTCACGTAGTCGCCTATGACTTCGGCATCAAGCTGAGTATTTTGCGCAAGCTGCGCGGCGAAGGCTGCAAGGTCACGGTGGTTCCCGCTGAGACGAAAGCAGAGGATGTGTTAGCGCTGAAGCCTGCCGGCGTATTTCTATCGAACGGCCCGGGCGATCCCGAGCCATGCACGTACGCAGTGGATAGCATCAGGCGACTCATGGGAAGAGTGCCGATCTTTGGTATCTGCCTGGGACACCAGCTCACTGGGATTGCGCTGGGCGGCAAGACGTTCAAGCTGAAATTCGGTCACCACGGCGGCAATCACCCCGTGAAGCAATTGAACACAGGGAAGATCGAGATCACGGCGCACAACCATAACTTCGCGGTGGATCCGGACTCGCTGTCTCCAAGCGAAGTTGAGCTGACCCACATGGATCTCAACGACAACACGCTCGAAGGCATGCGCCACCGGAATCTGCCGCTATTCACGGTGCAGTATCACCCCGAGGCATCGCCCGGCCCGCATGACTCGCATTATCTTTTCAAAGACTTCGTGAAGTTGATGGAGGAGTGGAAAGGGTGAGGACAGGAAGTCTAGGGCGAGGGGGAGCGGCTATTTGGGGTTGCGGCTTCTTGCTGTTGATCGTTGGGAGCTTAGATGTTTCCGCTGGTTCGTCCTCTCCCAACCCAAGGAAAATCGGCCGCGATTTGTTGGTGGGAGTCTTCAACCAGGGGAGACCGGTAGCCGGTCTCCAGATTGAGCGCAGCACGGATCCACGATCCGGCGACCAAGAGAGCCGCACGATTTCGATTGTCACCACCGACGCGGACGGCTTGGCAAGGTTCGCGTCGGTTCCACCCGGACCGTACTTCCGAGGCATAAAGCACCCAGCCTACGCATATTCAGAAGAGCTCCAGGTGATGCGCCATCCCCCGAAAGGCAGCCAAGAAAAGGTCACTTTCGAATGGCCCGGCTGGACGCCTCTCACAACCCAGTCTGTTTCCGGCTCTTTGAATAGACATGTCAGAACAGAACGAGGTTTGGGTTGCGATTTGAGTCCGCCGATTTACGGTCCGGTGCAAGGAGCGACACTTACACTCGCAAAGGGTGTTACGAATGAGATTGTTGACGCGCAGACGACGCAGGAATCGGGCAGGTTTACTTTTGCCGCCGTAGCTGCGGAGTTCTATTTTCTGCGGGTCGACACTCCGGTGTCGAATACCGTTTGCCGGCATTCTCCAATTCAGGGCTACGTGCCGATAGTCCTGGATCCCTCCGCAAAATTTCTAAGCCTCAATTTGTTTCTCGATGACCCGATCTGTGGCGAACTCGCGTGGGAACAACGCGCAAGAGAATGATCTCATAAATGCCCAAACGGATTGACATTTCGAAGATCCTGATCCTTGGCTCTGGCCCCATCATCATCGGCCAGTCGGCGGAGTTTGATTACTCCGGCACACAAGCTTGCAAGGCGCTCAAGTCGGAAGGTTTTGAAGTGGTGCTGGCCAACTCCAACCCTGCCACTATCATGACCGACCCGGAGGTTGCCGACCGCACATACATTGAGCCGCTGACTCGTGAATATCTGGAAGAGATCATTCGCGTCGAGCGCGAGATGTCGCCCGGTGCAGGCTTGGCCCTTCTACCCACGGTCGGCGGTCAAACTGCGCTCAACCTCGCAATCGAGCTCTCCGATGGCGGCGTATTGGAAAAATACAACGTCCAGCTTATCGGCGCGCAGATTAGCGCCATTAACAAAGCCGAAGACCGCCTGGTCTTCAAAGATGCAATGCAGAAGATCGGCCTCGACGTTCCCAAGTCCGCGCTGGTGAACAATCTGAAAGACGGCTTGGAGTTCGCCGGCAAAATTGGCTTCCCAGTTATCGTACGCCCGTCCTTCACGCTGGGCGGCAGCGGTGGCGGCATTGGCTACAACCGCGAAGAGTTGATGGAAGTTTTGGCCCGCGGCCTCGACTTCTCGCCAGTACACGAGGCCCTGATTGAAGAGTCTGTTCTGGGTTGGAAGGAATACGAGCTCGAGGTGATGCGTGATTTGAAGGACAACGTCATCATCATTTGTTCGATTGAGAATTTCGATCCCATGGGGGTGCACACGGGTGATTCGATCACAGTCGCTCCGGCGCAAACCCTTACCGACCGCGAGTATCAGGCTATGCGCGATGCCGCCATCGCCGTGATTCGCGAGATTGGCGTGGAGACCGGTGGATCGAACATTCAGTTCGGCATACATCCTGGCACGGGCCGTATGGTTGTGATCGAGATGAATCCCCGCGTGTCGCGTTCCTCAGCGTTAGCCTCGAAAGCCACTGGTTTCCCCATCGCCAAGATTGCCGCAAAGCTGGCAGTGGGTTATACGTTGGACGAAATCCCCAACGACATCACGCGTAAGACGCCAGCCTGCTTCGAGCCCACGCTGGATTACGTGGTGGTGAAGATTCCCAAATGGCAGTTCGAAAAATTCCCTGGAGCAGACGAGAATCTTGGCCCACAAATGAAATCGGTGGGCGAAGTCATGGCCATCGGCCGCACTTTCAAGGAGGCAATGATGAAAGCGGTGCGCGCCCTGGATACGGGCAAGCGCATCGGCGGAGAAAAAATCGAACCAAAAATTCTGACCCAGCGGCTGGTGACGCCGCATCCCGAGCGGCTTTCCTACATTCGCTACGCATTGCGCCAGGGCCACACCGTCAAGCAAGTGGCAAAGATGACATCAATCGATCCCTGGTTTCTCTACCAGCTCAAGGAAATTAATGACATGCAGCTCGAGTTGGAGAAACATCCCATGGAGTCGATCCCGACTGAAGTCCTGCGCGAGGCCAAGCGCATGGGCTTCTCGGACGGACGCCTGGCGGCGACGTGGCGGCTGAGCGGCAAAGGCGACCAGGACAAAGTTCGCCACCAGCGACGGAAGCACGGGATTAAGCCGGTGTACAAACGGGTCGACACCTGCGCCGCCGAATTCGAAAGCTATACACCCTACCTTTACTCGACTTACGAAGAAGAGGATGAGGCGGCACCGACACAGAAAAAGAAAGTTATTATCCTGGGCAGTGGTCCCAACCGTATCGGACAAGGAATTGAATTCGACTACTGCTGTTGCCATGCGGCCTTTGCCCTGCGCGACGACGGCTACGAGACGATCATGATCAATTGCAACCCGGAGACCGTCTCGACCGACTATGACACCAGCGACCGACTCTACTTCGAGCCGCTGACCCTGGAAGACGTGCTTGCTATCTGTGAACACGAAGCTTCGTCGGGCGCGCCAGTCGGAGTGATCGTGCAATTCGGCGGACAAACCCCGCTGAATCTCTCGCTACCGTTAAAGGCAGCGGGAGTAAACATTATTGGAACGGCGCCGGAATACATCGATCTCGCCGAAGACCGCAAGCGGTTCGGCAAATTGCTCGAGGAACTCGACATCCCGCAGGCTCCAGGCGCGATGGCTGCCTCGATCGAAGAAGCCGTCGAAGGCGCAAATCGAGTTGGATACCCCGTACTGGTGCGGCCATCCTATGTCCTCGGCGGACGCGCTATGGTTATCGCCTATGACGAGGAAACCGTCGTTCGCTACATGAAAGAGGCGGTCGAATATTCGCAGGACCGTCCGGTCCTGATCGATCACTTCCTCGAGGACGCAATCGAGGTAGATGTGGACGCGCTCTCGGACGGCGAAGACGTAGTCATCGGCGGCATCATGCAGCATATCGAAGAGGCCGGTATCCACTCCGGTGATTCGTCCTGCGTTCTTCCCGCGGTCGACATTCCTCAGCCTTTGATGGCCCGCATGCGCGATTACACCTTCAAGCTGGCGCGGGCGCTGAAAGTGGTTGGCCTGATGAACATTCAGTTTGCCATTCCAAGGAGCAACGGCAATTCGAAGAACAACGGCGAGGGAGGAACAGTTTACGTGCTGGAGGTCAATCCGCGTGCCTCGCGCACGGTCCCCTATGTTTCGAAAGCCACCGGCGTGCCCCTGGCGAAGATTGCGGCCAGACTGATGACCGGACGAAAGCTGCGCGAGTTTCTGCCGGAGTTCATTGAGCGCCACGCCGACCTCGACACCGGGCACTGCTATTACGTGAAGTCCCCGGTTTTCCCCTGGAATAAGTTTCCCGGCGTCGATACGGTGCTCGGCCCCGAAATGAAATCCACCGGCGAAGTTATGGGCGTGGCGGACAACTTTGGTGAAGCCTTCGCCAAAGCGCAAACCGCGGCCGGCCAGAAGCTACCCACACAAGGCATGGTCTTCGTCAGCGTCACCGATCATGACAAGCCGCAGGTGGCCGACGTTGCCCGCAAATTTGTCGACATGGGTTTCAAGCTGGTGGCCACGGCAGGCACCGCCGACGTACTGGAGAACGCCGGTATGACGGTCGAACGCGTGTACAAAGTAAAAGAAGGGCGGCCCAACGTGGTCGATCTCATCAAAGGCGAGCGCATAAAACTCATCATCAACACTCCGCATGGGGTCGACCCTTTCTTTGATGAGAAAGCCATCCGCCGCGCTGCGGTCAGCGCACGTATTCCGACCATCACAACGCTATCCGCGGCCCGCGCTGCCGCCGAGGGCATTGCGGCGTTGCAGCGAGGAGAGATCAGAGTGCAGGCGCTGCAGAAATTGCACGCGGAACGGATGACGAGTCGGCGGTAGTAAAATATGCATTGCGGGCATCATCTGAACCGTCTATGCTTCCTATTTACCGTATAGTAGTTCACGCGATCCTCTCTACTGCACTCCTCGCTCCGTTGGCCGCGGCACAAGCGTCGGCGAATTTCCTCGCAATCTCTCACTCCCGCCAAAGCATTCTTTTTTCAATCTGCAGTCGCCGTCCCGTCCAAGAATTGAATCTTGAGCTTTGGTCTCGACCTCCAGCGCTGGGGCGTGCATTGAATATAGATCAGGCTTGTTTGCTCGCGTCGGCTGGGACTGCCGACGGGTGTACTCGATCATTGAAAGCGCAAGGCTGGATAAATGTTCCAGTGCGAAGAGGGTCACCGATGCTGTGCGGGATCGTATGCAGCAACGGAGAGCCAATCAAGGCATGCACTAGGGGCTGATTGCCCAGGAGTCACGAACTCATGCTGCTTTATGGAATTTTCCCTCCCCTAACGACCCCGTTCTATCCGGACGGAAACCTCTACTTCAAAAAGCTCGAAGCCAACGTGGAGCGTTACTCGAAGACTCCCGTTGCGGGGATTGTTGCGCTGGGCTCCACTGGGGAGGCCATCTATCTGTCAGATCAGGAACAGCGAGATGTGCTCAAGAGCACACGCGAAGCAGCCGCCCCAAACAAAGTATTGATTGCGGGTACGGGCAGCGAGTCTGCGATCAACACGCTGAAGCTCACCGACTACGCGGCTGAACTGGGATATGACGTCGCGCTCGTGCGCACACCCTTCTATTACAAAAAACAAATGCAACCCGCGAACATCCTGGCGTTTTATCGCACCGTGGCCGACCGGTCGCCCTTGCCAGTGATGATTTACAGTGTTCCGCCCTTCACGGGATACGACATGCCCGCCGAACTCGTAATCGAACTCGCCGATCATCCCAACATCGTTGGCATCAAAGAATCGAGCGCGAACGTGGAAAAAGTCGGTCGCCTGGTCGAGGGCACACGGCACGTGAAGCGGAGTGCCACGGTCACGGAAACCTTCGACGCAGTCACTCCTCGCATGCTCCAAGCGGCAAGCTCAGGCCATGGAAACGGCAGCGAGTTGGTAACCCTGGGAGGCGGAGGGCCCACAAAGCCTTCGTCCGCGGCCGTCAGCGTGGTTGCAGGCTTGAAGACCCGGCAAAAAGAAGTTGGATTCCAAGTGCTCGTCGGGGCTGCGCAGACGCTCGAACCATCCTTGCAGGCAGGAGCCGTGGGCGCGATTCTCGCCTTTGCCGACGCAGCCCCAACCGCGTGTTATGAAATCTATGCTGCATGGAAAGAAGGCGATCTGGAATTGGCCCGGCTGAAACAATCTCGAATCGACGAGGCCTCTACGCAGATAGTTTCTGGGCTGGGCATCGCCGGCATGAAACACGCGATGGATTTCAACGGCTACTTCGGTGGCCCGGTGCGCCTGCCCCTGTTACCGCTGACCGCTGACTTGAAAGCGGAGGTCGAGCAGTGGATGGCGGATATACGCAACTGACTGGACCAGAAGCACGTCGGCAACTGAGGTCATTTCTCATGTCCAGTCCTTGCGCTTCTCATCAGGCTGCGTTATCCTTGATTTGAACGAACGTTCGAACTTTCATGGCATCGTTCTCTCCTGTCACGTCAGCAGCTTCCGTTCGCTGCCGCGAAATTCCGGCGCCTCCTGCCGAAAGCCGCTTCGATCGCCGGCTGGCCAAGATTCGGTTACACGCAACTGAGGTTTTTTACGATAAAGGATACGAGGGCGCTTCCATGCGCGATCTGGCTCGCTCCAGCGGCATGTCCTTGTCGGGGCTTTACTATTATTTCGAGTCCAAAGAGAAGCTGCTGTATCTCATCCAGAAACACACCTTCAGCACGATTGTTGAGCGACTGAGGAAGCGGCTCGACGAAGTTTCTGATCCCGAGCAGCGCATCCGCGTTTTCATTCTCAACCATCTCGAATACTTTCTCGCCAACCAGAAAGCAATGAAAGTTCTTTCGCACGAAGCGGAGGTACTGAAAAACGGTTTCGGCGCCGAGGTCGCGGCCATCAAGCGAGAGTATTACCGGATATGTGTCGGCTTGCTGGACGACTTCAAGCTGGCAAAGAGACTAGAATTCTCTAGTCGGATGGCGGTGCTCAGTTTATTCGGCATGATGAACTGGATCTACACCTGGTACAACCCACGGGTGGATGCCGATGCCGAGGAGCTGTCACGTGGGATGGGAGACATCTTCCTGCGGGGAATCAGCGCCGTCACTGAGCGTCAACGATGCAACCCAAAGAAGGCCCAGAAAAAGAGATCCGTATCGAACTAAATTCAGATCCTAACTATTGCGAAAAGGAGTCTACGCATGGCCACTACATTGCAACCGGCGGCGGGCGAGAGCACGAAGCAACTGGTCAACTACCGGACTGATCGCGGAGTCGCGGTGATCGAGATGTTCGACCCTCCCGCTAACACCTACACCTACGAAATGAACCGCCAGCTCGACGAGGCCATCCTGAAAGCGCGCATGGACAACGACGTTTACGTCATCGTGCTCACCGGTTCCGGCGACAAGTTTTTCTCCGCAGGTGCCAACATAAAAATGCTGGCTAGCGTCGACCCAACCTTCAAGTATTACTTCTGTTTGCACGCGAACGAAATGCTGCTCCGCCTGGAGCACACACCGAAACTAGTGATCGCGGCGATCAACGGGCACTGCGTCGGTGGCGGACTCGAAATTGCCATGGCCGCGGACATTCGCATCGCACGTCAGGATGCGGGCAAGATCGGTTTGCCAGAAGTAAATCTGGGCGTGCTTCCCGGAACCGGCGGCACGCAGCGCCTGTCGCGGATGGTGGGGAAGAGCAAAGCCATCGAACTGATGGTCACGGGGAATACGTTCTCCTTTGAAGAGGCGAAAGAATTCGGGATCATCAACGACATCTTTGAGCGCGACGGCTTCATGGACAACATCATGGAATACGCTCGCCAGTTCTGCCCGCCGAACAAAGCGGCCAAGGCCGTGGGGCGCATCAAGCGAGCTGTACAAACCGGGTGGGAGATTCCGATGGAGTCCGCGCTCGCGGTGGAACGCGAAAATCAGCAATTGTTGTTCCAAAGCGAAGACGCCAAGGAAGGTCTAGCCGCATACGTGGAGAAGCGTCCGGCTGTGTTCAAAGCGAAATAGCAAGAACAGGCCGGGCGTGACGCCCGTCCTCCAGCTTCTGGTGATGAACTGATGATTACGGCTACCAAAACAAAACTTTCTCCCGGGCGATTATTCATTGACGGTCAGTGGGCCGACGCTTCGAAGAGCTTCGACACCACGAATCCTGCAACTGGCGAGGTGTTAACGCAAATCGCGGAAGCCTCGACTGCCGATGTGGACCGCGCCGTCGAAGGGGCCCGCCGTGCTTTCGAAGATCGCAAAGGTCCGTGGCGGAAGATGTCCGCGAGCGAACGCGGACGCTTGATTTGGCGTCTTGCTGATTTGCTGGAAAAGAATATCGACGAATTTGCCGAACTCGAAACTCTCGACAATGGCAAGCCGATTTTCGAGTCCCGCTACGTCGACATGCCGATGGTGATCGACGTTCTCCGCTACTATGCCGGTTGGGCCACGAAGATTCATGGGGAGACGGTGAACACGGTTGAGACCGCATTCACTTACACGTTGCGCGAGCCGGTGGGCGTCGTCGGGCTCATCGTTCCGTGGAATTTCCCGCTCCTGTTGGCCTCCTGGAAGCTTGGTCCAGCGCTAGCTTGCGGCAACACGATCGTGTGGAAGCCAGCCAGCCTCACATCCCTGACCGCGCTGCGATTCGGCGAATTGGCGGTCGAAGCGGGCGTACCGGCAGGCGTTTTAAACATTGTGACCGGCCGGTCGGAGGTGGGAAGGACGATCGTCCGGCATGCCGGAATCGATAAAATCGCGTTTACGGGATCCACCGATGTGGGCAAGGAGATCATGCGCAGCGCCGCCGACAGCATGAAGCGCCTGACACTTGAACTCGGGGGAAAGTCACCGAACATCGTTTTCGCGGATTCCGATATCGATAACGCCGTCAAAGGCGCGATCACCGGGATTTTCTATGGCAAGGGTGAGGTCTGTAATGCCGGCTCGCGCCTGTTCGTCGAGAGCAAAGTACAAGACGAATTCCTGGAGAAACTGGTTGCGCGAGCGAAAAAGATGCAGCCCGCCGACCCGCTTGATCCCAAAACCCGTATGGGCGCAATCGTCAGCCAGGAGCAGATGCGAACCGTTCTCGACTACATCGAGGCGGGCAAGAAAGAGGGCGCGAAGCTGATCGCGGGGGGAAGCCGTGTTTCCGTAGACGGTGGCGAGGGGTTCTTCATCGAACCCACGATCTTTAGCGGCGTGAAGAACGACATGAAGATTGCCCAAGAGGAAATCTTCGGTCCGGTGCTCGCGACGTTGAGCTTCGACGATGTGGATCAAGTCATCGCCCAAGCGAACAACAATCCGTACGGCCTCGCAGCAGCGGTCTGGACGCGCGATGTGAAGAAAGCTCACTCGGTTTCGCGACAACTCAAGGCTGGAACGGTATGGATCAACACGTATGGATTGATGGACGCGTCCTTGCCGTTCGGGGGTTACAAGAGTTCGGGCTTCGGTCGTGAGTTGGGAGTTCACGCCATCGAACACTACACTGAGCTGAAAACAGTTTGGTTAAATATGGGGTAAAGCTAGAACCACAAAGGACACGAAGGTTCACAAAGTAAGGACAGGTCGCGGGTTTCCTTCGTGATACTTCATACTTCGTGCCCTTTGTGCTTGAAAGGTTTTTGGTTGAGGGGAATCACACATATGCCAGGTAAAGTTGCAAAAATCGGTACCTTCAGCGACTGGGTTGGGTTGTTCGACGATTGGCGAAAAGACATCGGCGTCAACCACGACGAGATTGCCAATTTCAAGTTCGACACGCTTTACGGCGCGATCGAAACCGATGAGATCCAGTTCGGCGCCTTCAAGGGCCGCCGCAAATGGGAAAACCTGCGCCAGGTGCCCACCCAACAGATGCGCGACGCGCTGATTAACCTGATCGTGTATCAGGGTGACACCGAGTTTGCCAGCGTCGAGCAGCAGCGAAATTTGTTTGAGAGCGCACCCACCGACTGGGATCGCAGGGCAATCACCCGCGTGATGATCGAGGAAATGCGGCACGGCTGGCAAATGTGCGCGCTGCTGGTCGAACACTTCGGGTACTCCGGAAAAGTCGAGGCTCAGAAAATGCTCGAACGCCGTGCCTTCGACAACAAGCGCCTGCTGGGCGCGTTCAACGTCGATGTGGACAACTGGATGGACTTTTTCACCTACACCGACTTCGTCGACCGCGATGGAAAATTCCAATTGCAGATGTTGAAGTATTCCGCCTTCGCACCGCTCGGTCGCTCGATGTCTTACATGTTGCGCGAAGAGGCCTTCCACATGGGCACGGGCAACGACGGACTTCGTCGGATTGTCGAGGCGGGAGTGATTCCGGCGTGGCTGATCCAGAAATATCTGAACAAGTGGATCTCCAGTTCGTACGACCTGTTTGGCACCGACAACTCCTCGTCGGCGCATTGGGCTTATGTCTGGGGAGTCAAGGGTCGCTACGACGAACCCAAGAATCCGCAAGAAGCAAAAGTTGACGAACTGAACGACTATAACCGGCATTTATATCGCGACGAAGTGGCCGGATTGATCGAGCGATTCAACAGCGTGCTCAAACCGGGAGAGCCCAAGCTGTACGCGCCAGATATTAAATTCAATCGCAATATCGGCCGCTGGGGGGGACAGAAGTTCCACGCGCAGACCGGCGAGGCGATCGATGATAAGCACTACGAGGAACACCTAAGAGATTACATGCCGAGCGGCCAGGACAAGAAGCTGTTGCTCGACATCATCGCGAATGAAAAGAAATGGATTGCACCGAAAGAGGGTGCGCGCGATCCGCTCTCGTCAATCGGCGAAGTTCGCAAATCGGCGATTAACCTATAGGATCGAGGATCTTTGCTCAACCATGACCACGTAGGGACAGCCGCCCTTGGCTGTCCAGCGGAGCATAGCTCCGCAGGCGCTGCAGTTCTGACGACCGCGACCGACAGCTCGAAAAAGGCAACTGGCAGTGGCCCTTATTCACTGGGAGAGCTTATGGTCGCGACCGCTGCCCGCGAAATCCAGGACGCGGAAATTGTCTTCGTCGGCATGCGGCTGCCGCTAATCGCGTTTGTGGTCGCGAAGAAAACACATGCGCCCAATGCAGTGGGGTTATTTGAAAATGGTGTGATCCGTACCACCCCGGCAGCGGAGTTGATCTATACAATGGCCGATCCACCCAACATCCAGGGCGCAACGCAATGCCTGGACATGCTCGGCGTCATGAGCTTGCTGCAGTCCGGTCGTGTCCATCTGGGATTTCTCGGTGCCGCCGAGGTTGATCGTTTCGGCAATTTGAACTCGACCGAAGTGAGGGGGCCGAATGGAAGGACGCGGCTGCCCGGTTCCGGCGGGGCTTGCGACATTGCGTCTCTCGCGCATCGGTTTGTAGTTCTTCTGGAACACGACAAGCAGCGGCTGCCCGAACGCGTTTCTCATAGAACCAGCCCCGGAAACGGAGACGGCCCCGGCTGGCGCAAGCGCGTGGGTCTGCCGCGAGGCGGGCCGTCCGCTGTAATCACGACCAAGGCGGTGTTGCGTTTTGGCGATGATGGAGAGGCGTACCTTGCTTCCACTCATCCCGGCATCGATCTCGAGGATGTTCTAAGCAATACTGGATGGACATTGCGGGTCAGCGACGAGATTGCGCAGACTCCCGGGCCGAGCACCGCGGAATTAAAAGCCATCCGAGAATACGACAAGACCGGTTTCTGGACGAAGTAACGCGCGGACGAGGGCCGCGCCACACGAGCCAATGACGACGCAAACAGCCACGTTCTCGCGGATTGCGCTCGAGATGCACGCGCCGATCGCACGCATCACCTTGCGGAATTCGCCTGTGAACGTCATTGATATTCCAATGATGGAGGAACTGGCAGCGGCGTTGGCGAAGATCGAAGCGCATAGTCAAATTGCAGTTGTGTTGATCGCCGGGTCGCAGACCGTCTTCTCCGCGGGGGTTGACGTCGCCGCCCACACGCCGGACAAGGTTTACGAGATGCTCGCCAAATTTCACGGCGTGATCCACGCTTTGATTAACAGCGAAAAAGTGAGCATCGCTTGTGTGCATGGAAATTGCCTGGGCGGAGCGGCGGAACTGGCGGCGGTTTGTGACCTGGTTTATACCTCGGACTCGGCCACCTGGGGTTTCCCGGAAATCAAACTGGGATGTTATCCGCCGGTGGCGGCGACCATCTTGGCGGCGATCGTGGGACAGAAGCGCGCCGCGGAACTTATTTTGACCGGACGCAGCATCACCGGCAGGGAAGCGGCGGCCATCGGTCTCGCAAACCACGCCGTGCCTGACGCGGAGGTTGAGTCGGCCGCGGAACAATCGCTCGACCAGCTGAGAAAACTGAGCCCGGTGGCGCTGTCCACTGCCAAGAAAGCAATCTATGTCTGGGACGCGATCCATTTCCACAAGGGGCTGGCGCGAGCAGAGACTATTTACCTCGACGAACTGATGAAGACCGAAGATGCGCAAGAGGGGATCAATGCTTTTCTTGAAAAGCGCGCGCCCGTGTGGAAAGGGAAGTGATCTCGGAACGTGTCTAAGGTCCTTACAATGCGCGAAGCAATTGCCGAGCTGGTGCCGGATGGCACGTCGGTCGCGCTCGGCTTGCAGATGGAGCAGATGATCCCCTTCGCTGCCGGACACGAGATCATTCGTCAGAAGAAACGCGGTCTGACTCTGATCGGACCAATCTCGGACATTCTCTTCGATCAGATCATCGCTGCGGGTTGTGTCGACCAAGTCATCGCCGCATGGGTGGGAAACGTGATGATGGGATCAGCCTACAACTTCCGTCGGGCCGTCGAACAGGATGGAATAAAGATCTTCAACCTGACCAACTTCACGGTGGCTCTGGCTCTGCAAGCCGGAGCTATGGGACTGCCGTTCCTCCCGACTCGAACAGGATTGGGGAGCGATGTCGCCAAGGGCAACGAGTTCTTCGATCAAGTCTTTTCGCCCTTTGAACCGAAAGAGTCCCTGCACGCGGTGCGCGCGCTCAATCCCGATGTCACCATCGTTCACGTGCAGCGGGCGGATCGCGAAGGCAACGCACATTGCTGGGGCAATTTCGGAGTGATGATCGAAGGAGTTCGTGCGGCCAAGCGCGTGATCGTACTTGCGGAGGAGATCGTCGCGCCCGAGGTGATTGCCAGCGATCCCAATCGTACCGTAATTCCCGGCTTCCTCGTGAACGCCCTGGTCGAGTGTCCTTACGGTGCGCATCCCTCGCCCGTCCAAGGATATTACAAACGCGACGACGCGTTCTTCCGCCAATATCATGAGCAGACCAAGACCACGGCTGACAGCGACGCGTGGCTCGATCGCTGGGTGTACAACACGGCTGATCGACGCGCTTATATGAACCAACTGGGAGCGTGCCGCGTGGAAGAAATAGGGGTGAAGCAGCACGCGTATGCGGCGCAGGCAGATTTCGGGTATTGAAGGCTGCTCGCTCCGAGCTTCGAGCTTGATTCTTGGCTAGGAGCTAACAGCTAGAAGCCGGAAGCTAAGCTATGAAGAAAGAACTCGTCGAACTCAAAGTAAACGGCCGCTCGCACGAGCTTGCCTTCGAGCCCAGCAAGCTGCTGCTTGATGTGTTGCGCCAGGATCTCGAATTCACAGGATCCAAGCGCGGCTGCGACGATTCCTCCTGCGGCGCCTGTACGGTGCTGGTGGACGGCATCCCGATGATGTCGTGCACCTTGCTGGCGGCAAGTTGCGAGGGACAGGAAATCACGACGGTCGAGGGCGTGAGCGAGCGCGGAAGCCTGGCGGCCATTCAGAAAGCCTATGGCGACTGGGGCGGAGCGCAGTGCGGCTATTGTACTCCGGGATTCATTATGACCATCAAGCATCTGCTGGCTGAAAACTCGGAACCGACCGAGCCAGACATCCGTAGCGCGCTGAGCGGAAATCTTTGCCGCTGTACAGGCTATAGCCAGATGTATCAGGCCATCAAAGCGGCGATTGACGCCGAACAAAAAGGAGTGGCAGCAACAAAGTGAAGTCTCACGCTAGTTTTGTCATTCCGAGCACAGCGAGGAATCTGTAGTGGCCAACGACCAACGACCAAAGACTGACGACTTCTCCATCATCGGCAAACCTACCGCCATGGTCGACGCCGCCGGCAAGACCACCGGCGCCGGCAAATATACCGACGACCTCACGCTGCCCGGAATGCTCATCGGGAGAATCCTGCATTCGCCTTATCCGCACGCCCGCATCAAGCGCATGGACACCACCCGCGCCGAAAAACTGGAAGGCGTGGTCGCCGTCGTAATAGGAAAAGACGCGCCCAATCCCTATGGCATCCTGCCCGTCGGCCATGACGAGTACGCGCTCGCGCTCGATAAAGTCCGCTACGTTGGCGATAACCTCGCTTGTGTCGCTGCGGTCGACGAGGCCACGGCGGATCAGGCGCTCGAGTTGATCGACGTTGAATACGAGCTCTTGCCCGCCTATTTCGATCCGGAAGAATCGATGAAGGCCGAGACCGACCTCATCCACGACAACAAGGCCCACAACCTGGAAAAAGACTATCACCATGTCTTCGGCGATCCGGAAAAAGGTTTTGCCGAAGCCGACCATGTAGCCGAAGCCCGCTTCATCGCTAACGAAGTCACCCATGCAGCCATGGAACCGCACTCCACATTGGCTGCATTCGAAATCGATTCGCACACTGGTAACCGCGGACGCCTGACGGTTCAATCGTCAACTCAGGTTCCTTATTACTTGCAACATAAACTGTCGCTGGTGCTCGAAATGCCGATGGCGCAAGTTCGCGTCATCAAGCCGCTGGTCGGCGGCGGCTTCGGTGGAAAGAGTGAGGTCGTCCCGCTCGAAATCATTGCGGCGATTGCAGCGCGAAAGGCGTTGGCCCCCGTGAAGATCACCTACACCCGCGAAGAGGTTTTCTGGGCGCATCGTGGTCGCCCGCGCACGATCATTGATCTGAAGACCGGAATCAAGAACGACGGCCGCATTACAGCCGTCAAGGCCGGCGTAATCCAGGACGGCGGCGCCTATTGCTCCTACGGCGTCGTCACGATTCTCTATTCTGGCGCGCTGCTGGGTGCGCTTTATGACATCCCCAACATTCAATATGACGGCTATCGCGTCCTGACCAACAAGCCCGTCTGCGGAGCGATGCGCGGGCACGGCACAGTGAATGTGAGATTCGCGTTCGAATCGCAACTCGACGAACTCGCCGCCAAAGCGGGATTGGATCCCGCAGAGATTCGCCAACGCAATCTGCTCCAACCTCCGTGCATCACGGTGAATGGCCTGCGCGTACAGAGTTACGGATTGCCGGAGTGTATCGAAAAAACTGTCGAGCGCTCGGGTTGGAAACAACGCAAGGGCAAGCTGCCCAAAGGACGCGGGCTGGGCATTGCCTGCAGTCACTACGTAAGCGGCGCCGCCAATTCGATTATCCGCTCTGACATGCCCCACTCCACCGTGAACATCAAGATCGATCGTGACGGCGGAGTCGTCGTGTACACCGGAGCCTCGGAGATCGGACAGGGCTCGGACACCATGACGGCTCAAATCGCCGCTGAAACTCTGGGCTGCTCTCTCCGACGGATCAAGATCGTGGCTGCCGACACCGACCTTACTCCTATCGATATAGGCTCCTACTCAAGCCGCGTAACTTTCATGGCGGGCAATGCAACATTGCGCGCCTCGGCAGAAGTAAAGAAGCAGATTGCTCTGGCAGCCGCGCGCAAGATGAATTGCCCACCCGAAGACCTGATCTTTCGAGACGACATCGTGTACAAGCAGGCAAGCGCCCCGCCAGTTGTTTCCAAGACTGCGGACGACGATGTCACCCAGTCTGGAGCGTCGGTCAGTGGTCGCGTCGAGGGGCAAATCCTTCGCGGCTCGCTGCAACAAAAACGCAAAGACGAGGGCCCGAAAGATTGGATGACGTTCGACGAGGCCGTAGTCGCTGCCATCGATTTCCACGGAGCCCTGACCGGAACAGGCTCCTATGCACCGCCTCCCGACGCGCGTGGCGGCAAACATAAAGGTGCTGGTGTCGGACCGTCGCCAGCGTACTCGTACTCAGCCCAGGTGGCTGAAGTGACCGTCGACGAAGACACCGGCGAAGTCACCGTTCACAAAGTCTGGGCGGCGCACGACTGCGGCCGCGCCCTGAACCCAGTCTCAGTCGAAGGCCAAATCATCGGCTCCGTCTGGATGGGCATGGGCCAGGCCCTCACCGAAGAAATGGTTTGGAAGGATGGCATGCTGATGAACCCCGGCCTGCTCGAGTACCGCAGCCCGTCGTCGGTGGAATCGCCAGAGGTCGAACCGATCATCGTGGAGAGCATCGACCCCGAAGGCCCGTTCGGCGCGAAGGAGTGCAGCGAAGGCTCACTTGCAGCGACCATTCCCGCAATTGCAAACGCAATCTACGACGCAGTCGGCGTCCGTTTGCACGAGTCTCCATTCACCCCGGAACGTGTGCTCGCGGCCCTGCGAGCGAAGAAAAACGCAAAGCACATCAACCTCACTGAAGGCGTCGATCCCACTTCACCAAGAATGTTTCGCGAGCATGGCGGATCGCTCTGGTATCGCGGCAAGGGACCGAAGCGCCATCCGCTGGATCCCTCGCGGCGCGAAACGCCTGCTCAAACGGGAGGCGACGATTGAGTCTCCCACAATTCAAACTGCTCCGGCCACGCACGCTCGATGAAGCAATCTCGCAACTGGCAAAGTACTGCGACCGTGTGGAAGCGGACCACTCTCCCGCTCGCGATGGTCAGGGTAGCCCTCCCACGCATAAGCTACGAATCGTAGCCGGAGGCACCGACCTCATTCCGTCCATGCGGCAAAAATTGTTCGAGCCCCAGTACGTGCTCGATATCCGGCGCATTGCGGAACTGAAAGATATTCGCCAGCAGGGAAGTGGCGTCGAGATCGGAGCGCTTACCTCGCTGACCACCATCGAGCACTCCGATCTTCTGCGACGCCGTTATCCAGTGCTGACGGAAGCGGCCGCCACGGTTGCATCGCCTCTGCTGCGCAACATGGGCACGATTGGCGGAAACATCTGTCTAGACACCCGCTGCCTGTGGTACAACCAGTCGCTCACCTGGCGCAAGGGCTGTGGCTTCTGTATTAAGAAAGACGGAGACCTGTGCCATGTCGCCCCCGGTGGAACAAAATGCTGGGCCGCGTTCTCAGGCGATACTCCCCCGGCGCTTCTCTGCTTGAATGCGGAGATTGAAATTGCGAGCGCCTCGGGTGTGCGGCGGATGCCGCTACCCGATTTCTACACCGGTGACGGCGTCGCTTATCGCAAGTTGCAGCCCAATGAACTGGTCACGCGAGTGTTCCTGCCGGAATCGTCCGCCGACTATCGCGGTATTTATCGCAAGCTGCGTGTTCGAGGATCGATTGATTATCCGCTGGCCGGAGTTGCCGTCGTCATGAAGCGTTCGAACGGTCACGTCGCCGATGCACGTCTAGCGATCACCGCCGTCAATCCCGCTCCGGTTCTGGTCAAGGGAGCGAGCGAGTTGCTTCGTGGAAAGATCGTGGACGAAGCCTTGGCCGAAGCGGTGGGCAACTTGGCCGCGAAAACGGCCAAGCCGCTAACCACATCTGCCCTGACTCCAGAATACCGGCGGGAGATGATCAAGGTGTTTACCAAGCGCGCAGTGCTGGCGGCAGCGACCAACTAGCGCGATCTTGTTTTTCCACCGGCGCGACCCTCACCGGGAACTAAACAAATGCCCCATCTTCTCTTTCTTGGTCTTGAGGTAATCTTCCGCATGGCTGCTCGGAGTTACTTCACAAGGGACCCGCTCAACCACCTCAATTCCGCCCCGCTCCAGCGCCGCAACCTTGTCGGGATTATTTGACAGCAATCGCACCTTGGACACACCAAGAGCCTTGAGGATTCCCGCCGGCAGTGCGAACGCGCGAAGATCCGCTTCAAATCCGAGGCGCTCATTGGCCTCGACCGTATCCAAGCCGGCATCCTGCAACTCGTAAGCCTGCAACTTGGCCATCAGCCCAATGCCTCGCCCTTCCTGCTGTTCGTAGATCAGCACTCCCGCTCCTTGCTCGGCAATCATGGCCAACGCCATCTCTAGTTGTTGACGGCAGTCGCAGCGCAGCGAGCCGAAAACATCTCCCGTGAGGCATTGCGAATGGATACGCACCAGTGCCGGCACGGAACGCACGTCGCCCATCACCAGGGCCACCGCCTCCTCCTCACCCGCGGCATCTCTAAATCCGAAGATGCGGAACTTGCCCCACCGGGTAGGGAACTCCGCGGACGCAACTGGCTGAACCGAGTGGACACTCACAGCAACATTATAACGGGAGCAAACATGTAGGCGCGGGGCGTCCACCTCCCCGCCCGTGCTGGCCGAGCAAAGCTCGGCCGGACTTTCCTTCCTGGCGACAAAGGTCTGCGCGAATCTACCAAGCCGCATACCGATACCTTCGCGGTCGTTCCGGCAATATTTTGATCAGTACAACACCGGCCACGAAGCCTCCCACGTGGGCCCAGAACGCGATTCCTCCGCTCTGGCTGGTCTCCGCAATCGACATCGCGGTGCCGCTCAGGAACTGCATGAAGAACCAGTATCCCAGCACCAGCCACGCAGGCAGATGGAAAAGAAAGATTGGCGGAAACCACATCAGCACATGCGCTCGCGGGTAAAGCACGAAATACGCACCCATCACGCCGGCAATCGCCCCGCTCGCCCCCACGCTCGGAACATTCGACCCAGCATTCAGGAAGATGTGCGCGACCGCTGCGGCGAAACCGCAGACCAGATAAAAAAGTAGATACGTAAAGTGGCCCAGATGATCTTCAACGTTGTCACCGAAGATCCAAAGAAACCACATGTTCCCGATGAGGTGTAGCCACGAGCCATGCAAAAACATTGACGTGAGAAGCGGAAGAAATGACCCAACTAGCGAAGAAGCCGGCCAAGCCAGCAATGCCCGCTCAAAGTGAAGGGGAACGACCCCGAACTGATAGATCAGGCTGTTCAACGCCCGGTGACTCTGTCCGCCTACCGACAATTCAAATACGAAGACCACGGTATTCAGAGCGATAATGAAGTACGTAACGAACGGAGTGCTGAACCGGGGCGTGTCGTCGCGAATGGGAATCATGCGAGATTAAGAAATGAGGGGACTACCAAAAACACTTGTCATTCCGATAAGCAAAGCGACACCAACCAGACTTGTCGTTCCGAGGGGCGCAAGCGACGAGGAATCTGGGTTTTGCACTTTGCTCGCGGTCACAATGAGGTAGATTTCTTGGCAGATGCCCTTATTTGCCCTCAGCAAGGATAGCAGCCCTTGGCCGGGACGTTCCGGTTCTAAATTACCAAATCACCCGATTTCGCAATTGCTTAATTCCATGAACGCCGTCCTCATCATCGACAAAGCCGCCGGTCTGACTTCCCACGACGTGGTCAATCGCGTACGCCGCATCCTGCAAGAACGGTCGGTGGGACATCTCGGCACGCTCGATCCGCTGGCAACCGGAGTGCTGCCATTGGTGATCGGCAATCTGACCCGGCTGGCGCGGTTTTACACTTCTTGCGAGAAGACCTACGAGGGCACGATCCGCTTTGGCTTTGCCACGGATACCTACGACGCGGAAGGCGAACCGGCCGGTCCAGCCCAAGCCGTCAGCCTGTCATTGGACCAAGTATGCGAACTGGCAACCCGATTTAGAGGCTTGGTCCAGCAGACGCCACCACCGTTCTCGGCCAAGAAGATTCAAGGCGTGCCCGCCTACAAACTGGCTCGCAAACACGCCGAAGTTTCGCTCAAGCCAGTTCAAGTGGAAATTAAAGAATTCGAGATTACACAGGTCGAAAACGACCGCGCCAGCTTCCGTGCCCGCGTCGCCTCCGGAACCTATGTGCGCTCTGTCGCGCACGATATGGGTCAAATCATGGGATGCGGCGCTCACCTGGAATCGTTACGTCGGACGGCAGTCGGCGAATTCGAATTAGCCGATGCCCATACTTTAGAAGAACTGGATGCCGCTCTTAAGATGGGTGAGGCGGACGATCTCTTCATTCATCCCCGCAAACTTCTGCCGCAATTTCCATCCGTCACAGCCAATGATGAAATGGCCGGTCGCATCCGCAGCGGCCGCCCCGTGAATTTACCCGAACTCTCCCAAGCCAGAATGGTGAAGGTCTTCGCCGGACAAAGGGAACTGATCGCCATCGCAACCCGGGTCGCAGGCACACTGTTCCACGCCAAGATCGTGCTGGCCGGGGAGCCACAGACGACGCAACGGCAGGCGAGGTAAGCACCGGTTCAAACCTTCACCGCAGCGCTCCATATATGCAATGGCCGATTATAGACAGTGTGCAAGCTTAACGTTTTCAGTGACATACTTACATGACATAATGTAACTCTTCGAAGCTGACATTAAAGTGGCCAGGCGGAGACGCCAGAGGCGGAGGCTGAATCGCTGGGAAACGGCGAGATATTTCAATCGCACATATCGCGCCGCAGGATGGACTCCCGGGCAGGTGCGCTATTACAGACAGCAGCGTGAGGCCGATCGTGATCTTACCGGCTGGCGGGACTTGCAGGCGCAGTAGATCGACAAAATGCGTACGAAGAACGGACACGAGAAGAAAATGGAAACGACCCTCAATTGCTGCAGGCCTCATCACATCTGGTTAATTCAGCCTTGCCCTTTCTGCGCTGGTGAGAATCCAACCGACTTCGATTGGATCAGCTTTGGCTGGCAGGCAACGCTCCCTCAAAGCTATCGGCAAACCGGCCAACCGGCGCACATCGCCTCAGGACTGGACTCTTGCCATTCGCCGACACCTGGCCGACCAGCGTGAGCCAATCACCGCGGCAGCTGCAACCAATGGATGGAATTCACCACGACAAAAGAAATACATCGAGACGGTCTGCCTCAATTTCATCCATGCGGCGCAACGCTCCAAGCAGCAGCGGTTCGAAAATCCGACGCGCCAGCTTGACTCGATTCCGCGGCCTGCACTTTCTCAGCACTCGATGTGGTTAGACCTTCATGGCACTCCACCAATTCGGGCCAACGTCTGCGAACGGATTTGGGACGGGTTGAGCGAGCAGGATACCGCGATAGAGCTGGGGCTCTCGTTGCTCACCGTTCAGAGGGTGCTGAGACGCGCTGTGGAGTTTCTGTTCAAGGCCGAAGAGTTGCGCAGCAAGAAGGCCTGGACGTTTGAGGAAGGTTTTTTATACCCGATATTGCGGTGCTGCTGGCGCGATTCGATATGGCAACCCGCAGCCGTTCACCGGGTTTGGTGTGGGCTCGATCAATCTCGGAAGCAGCTACCAAAGCTTCAATCCACCAGTGCGACTATTCCGCGGCAATGTAGTTCAACCGCTGGGAGTGCCGAGCATCTACCGCACCAACAGAGAAGTAATCGAAAGCGCGCATGGCAACCACTGCAAAGTGGTCTCGATGGTTCCGGGATTTGAGCAGCGCGTTCACGAGGCTACCGAAGACGGCGAATGCTGCAACGCTACAGGGCACTACTTCAGAACGCATCCGGCAGAGTTCGTTGCTGAGTTTGTGGACCGGCTGTCAGTGTGCCGGCGAAAGGACGGGAGAACTCCAGAGTCTTATCGCCGATATGTTGAATGGTGCGGCACGATGGCGGCAGAGGCTTGGAGGGATTGGTCCACGAAGAACGTGCGACCTGAAGGCGGTGAGTATCTGGACTGCGGTGCCGACCCGCTGATGAAACCAAAGCGAAGGGCCCGAGACCGACGAAAATCTACGGCAGATCAAATAACTCGATTCAATTCGTGCTGCAGAGCCCGATCCTGCTTGCGTCGCGAATTATATCGCTCCCACTCATCGAGTAAGCAGGGGCCAAGTCTCGCGCTGGATTGGAGACTGGCCGGCAGAGACCGTGGCCCCCTACCGCGCAGAACTGCAGACCACAACTCAGCCCGATTGGAAATGCCCTCACGGCGCCCGGAAGATCCTTTGCCGCGCGGGTTGTAATCCTCCGCGATATGTTCAGCCAAAGCCTGGTGAGTGCACCGTGGAAGTAGCGAGAGCGTGGATTGCGGAGCAAACGCGGAAGCGAGCGCGGAAGGAGAAGTCTTTGGTTTACGTTCCGGCAGTTGAGACGGCTCTGGGGGTGACGGCGTGAACGATCAGAACTCACGATGACCACAATTTGACGGCAGCCAGAGGCAAGCTGGGCTGGCGGCAGGAAACGAGATGGCGAAGGAATATAGGGTCAACAGGGTTTCTATCTATTGGCGGCGGTTCGGGCGATGCTGGCCGGTACCGACGGGATAGATGGATGGCGGTCAAGTCAGCGGCGGGATTCGTCTACACCGGTTGGAGTAAGGGGAGAGGTGTTGCAAAAGCGGCGAAACATCGGTCAATTTCGGCGGTGGGGGTTCCAATCTCGGCCGTTGGGGGCGGTCCGTATGAAAATTGTTTCACACTATCGGCGAACAGCGGGATGGGTGTATGATCAGTGCCGTTTTTGAACCAACAAGGAGATTCCGGGTAAGGTCCCTTCGCTCGCCTTTGGAAGATCGCAGCAGTTGCAGGAGGAAACGATGAAGAATCTACGCGCGTTCGCTATCTCGCTCGTTCTTTTGTTCGCAGCAACCCGCCTCGCCAGCTCGCAAACGTGGGTTCCGTTGGTGAACCAACCGAACGCTAATCTCGGGCTTGGCAATCCCCTCCTGCTCACCGACGGCACGGTCATTGCACACGAATCTTGTGGATCGACTTGGTGGCGGCTCACTCCCGATCAATTCGGCAGTTACGTCAATGGCACTTGGAAGCGGATCGCGTCGCTGCCAGCTGGATACGCACCTCTCTATTTCGGTTCGGCGGTGCTGGCGGACGGCCGGGTTATTATGGAGGGCGGGGAATATAACGCCACCGGAGGTAACTGCCAGGCGGTCTGGACGAATCTTGGTGCTATCTATGACCCGAAAACAAATCTGTGGTCATCCGTAGCGCCGCCAACCGGCTGGACGACGATCGGAGACGCCCAAAGTGTCGTCCTTCCTAACGGCACCTACATGCAGGCTAATTGCTGCACTAAGCACCAGGCCTTGCTGAATGCGAAGACGCTAACCTGGTCGGTGAGGGGCAAAGGCAAGTTCGACGTGAATGACGAAGAAGGCTGGAATCTGCTGCCCGACGGAAACGTGCTGACGGTCGATGCGTACGTCTTTCAGTACGATTCTACAGGTACGAATTCGGAGCTCTACAACCCTGCCACGGGCACGTGGTCGACCGCCGGAAGCACGGTTGTGCAACTCTGGGATTCGTACCCTAATGCAAAGGATGCATCGTACGAGGTCGGTCCTGCTGTCTTGCGGCCCGACGGGACGGTATTTGCCACTGGAGCCAACGGTGCTCCTGGAATGCCTGGCCACACTTCCATATACAACACGCAAACCAAAACTTGGACAGCCGGTCCCGATTTCCCTGACGACCTGGATATAGCCGACGGCCCGGCGTCATTACTGCCCAATGGTAACGTACTGGTGCAAACCAGCCCCGGTATCTTCAACCTGCGTTCTAGGTTTTTCGAGTGGGACGGAAGTACGTTGACCGACGTTACCGCAGGCAATACGGATGCGCCGAATGTTTCTTCGTACTCTGGCAACATGCTAATTCTGCCCACTGGCGAGGTTCTTTGGACAGACTTTGCCAACGTTTGGGTGTTTCGGCACGGAGGACGTCCGAAACACGAGTGGGAACCGCAGATCACTTCGGTGCCAACTAAAATTACGCGTGGACAATCGTATGTTGTGTCGGGTTTCAACTTCAACGGATTCTCACAGGGCGCCGCTTATGGCGACGATGTCCAGGCTGCGACCAACTATCCGCTGTTGCGCATGACGAACAGAGTCACCGGAAACGTGTACTATGCACGGACCCACGACCATAGCACCATGGCGATCGCCACCGGCAGCAAACCGGTGTCCACGCATTTTGATGTTCCGAAAAGGATGCAAACGGGACTAAGCGACTTACAGGTGGTCTGCAACGGCATCGCATCTCCCGCCGTTACCGTGAACGTTCGATAGCCGCGGTTACGGACATTACAGACCCTCTGGCAGGCGCGCGGGTAGCGTTACTAAGAACCGAATGATCGTCGGAAAGTTGACATTGTTTGTCACAACCACCCATGTTGACCGCTAACTGATACCTACCGCGCCCGCAAGTTCAATTCTGCCAACAAATGGCGGAGAGTACAGCATTCTAGCGCCAGGCTCATCTGAAACCCCCACAACCAATCTGCGCTGCCGGCCCGGAAGTGTTTGAAGGTATGCCGCCGGCGAGCAGCGTCTGCAGTCAGCCTCTAAATCATAGAAAAGGTAAGCTTCACAAGTTCTTGAAAGGGGCGCCAGGTCCCCCATGGCGGGTCACGTACTGTGCGCGGCTGGCAAAATTCGCAAGGTGCTTAAATCGTGGCCGGCTCCAACCATGGCAAGATTCCGCGCGGGCCGCGGTATCAAAATAAATCCCAGAATCAGCGAAATACCTGCGTACTATTAGTGGGACAGGGAAGTAGCCCTCTTCTGCTTGGTAACCAGCAGTAACCACCCCATCCGGAACACCCCAAGGAATCCCAGAATGGCCCTTTTCACCGAACTGAACGCGAAGCAGATGGCGATGAAGGTGCGCCAGAAGGACGCCAAACCCAAGAGACTCGGTAAACGCCAGCTGTCACAAATGCTGCGCGCCGAACTGGACTTGCTCGAGCCTGGTCATCCTCGACGAGCCACCATCCTGGCCGAACTCGCAAAAGAGAGTTGTGTGCGGAGTCGCAAAAGGGAACCGCGGACCAAGGCCGCAGACCCTTCGCAGCGGGAAGAAAGTTTCCGTGGGCAGGGCCACGAGTTCGACCGTAACGATCAGTTTGGCGTGGACGTTGCACTCATGCACCTCTCGACCGACACGCGGCACGCTACCAGATGAGATGTACGCGGCAGCCGCTCGAGTGTTGGGCCTCGAGTGCCCAGTCCGTAACTACGATCGTAAACGCGCCGAGCAACTCTTCGATAATTACGTTCCGCTCAAGGAGACACTCAAGATGATCGAGTCTCGGGACACCGATGTCGATTATGTGCCACGGACGATGAGAGAGCTGCAATGTGCATAGAGATCAAAGTAGAAGACGGACCCATCGAGTACTACGGCTTCGATGAGTTCATTGTGGCAATCCGCCGCATCCTCTCCGTCACCCGCAAAAACAAAACATTCCGCGTGGTCGACGATCGACTACTCGAAAGAAGTCAAAATCCAAATTGAAATCCAAGAAAGTTAGAAGGAGTTCCAGATGAGTTCCACCCCCGATTTTCTCTCCGTCCTTGGCGATGATTCGTCATCGCAGCAACCCACCAACGTGTCACAGACACCACCCTCGCCCGACACGCCAACCAATCCAGTTCAATCAACACCAGACGGTCAGTCAGCAGCTCCAGCCGCGCAACCGCAGCGGCCGTCTTTGTGGCGCAACGTCCTTGCTGGCGCCCTTGCTGGACTCGCCAATTCTGCCGGCGCCAAGAACTTCGCCAGCGGAGCAGCTTCTGGCGTAGCCGGTGCGATCAATCAGCAGCAGCAGCAGGCCGCCGCGCAGCGTCAAGCGCAACAGGACCAGCAGAACATCAAGTTTGCAAACGCCAACGAGGCGTATCGAGCAGCACAACTCTCAAACCAGGACCAGGAGCTGCACAACCGCACGCAGGAAGCGCAGGACGCACACGACAAAAACGTGCAACAGATTGTGGACATCATCTGCTTTGTGCCGTTGCGGATGCCAGATAATCGGACACGCTGCCGGCAGTATTCGGAACCGCGTCATAATCCGCGTAGCCATTAGCGGTGTTGATACCCGCTCTGGCGTTATTGAGAACTTATCGGGCCCGGGCAGCACGAAAGACGTTGGCCTTTGTCGCAATCGCTCGATTTTCCGGTGATATGGAATGCGTTCAAAGGTGCATGCATGGCGAGCGAAACGGCAATGTCCGATAATAGGTATTATGTCAACTTAGAAATCAAGGTGTGGCAGTCAGGCGAAGTAACCTGCCCAAATCCTCGCGGAAGCGACTCAGCACCTCCAGCCTCTCCGGCGTCGCTTCAAGGATTTCCTGCTTGGCTTGAAAGACTTTTCGTCCTCCGCTTTCAACCAGAACGCCCATGGCTTCCCCCATCAGCCAACCCGGAGTTCCCAGCATCTGCAGCCCGTCCGGCGACGGCACCACCAGCGCGATGCAGCTATCCCGCACCACTCCCACGCACTTGGGAAAACGTTCGAAAACTTTTAGTTCGAATCCAGCCACGTAGATTTGCTGAAGCTGTTTCGCCGGATCAGGCACAGATTGGTCTTTAAGGACGGATTTCCGTTGTGAATCTTCGTGTACTTGGGGTGGTTTCAACCTCTTCGTCGCCCACTACATCTTATAGCGTCCCAAATCCTCGTCATTCAAGCCTTCCAACCACTTGCGCAACTCTTCGCTGGTCACGCGGTCGGAAGCCGTAGTCGCCAACTTCGAATTCTTTAGAACCTCATCTTCCACAAAGATGGGGCAATCCACCCGCAAAGCCAGCGCCAACGCATCCGACGGCCGCGAATCAATGCTGACGATGCGCCCCTCGCGCTCCAGCCAGATCACCGCATAAAACGTGTCTTCCCGCAACTCGGTCACTACAACCTTATGGACGTTGGTGTCCAGGCCGACCAGCACATTCTTGATCAGGTCGTGGGTCATCGGCCGCGGCGTGCTGACTTTCTCGATCTCCAGCGCGATTGCGTTCGCCTCATAAATACCAACCCAGATTGGCAGCACAGCATCTGTACCGGCGTCCTTCAGGATCACGATTGGCATGTTTGTTACTGGATCCATGAGCAGGCCCCGAATTTTCATTTCGACTTCCATCGTGATCTCCGAAAAGCTCCTTATACCACTATTTCGCCCAAAAGGCTGTTGGGAAACGTGCCCGTTGTCACTACAGTTACATAGGTTCCAATTGTCGGTTTAACGTGCCCGGGGGCGGTAAAATTGAACACCTTGTTTTGCGACGTCCTGCCGACCCACTGGCCTCGTGCCTCGTTCTTGCCTTCAACCATCACTTCAAGAGTTATTCCCAGATACTTTTCATTATGCTGCTTCTGGATAAGCCGTTGCTTCTCGTTGAGCACCGCTAAACGGCGTGCCTTTTCGATATCGGGGACTGCATCTTCCAGACTGAGCGCTGGCGTGTTGGGGCGCGGCGAATACTTGAAGCCAAAGATGGCGTCGTATCCAACCTGCTCGAGCAGCGCCAGAGTCTCCTCGAACTCAGCCTCGGTCTCGCCCGGAAACCCTACAATAATGTCGCTGGTAATACTAATCTCCCGCCGCGCGGCCTTCATCCATGAGATGCGTTCCAGGTACTGGTCGCGAGTGTAAAGCCGCTGCATCGCATCGAGCACACGAGGCGACCCGCTCTGCACCGGCAAGTGGACGTGATCGCACAATGTAGGAACCGCGTCGATGGCCTCGATAATGTCGGGCCCAAAATCCCTGGGATGGGAAGTCGTGAACCGCACCCGCTTGATGCCCGGAGTCTCCCCGACCGCCGCCAGCAGTTCGGCGAAAGTCTTCTTCCCTGCGGGGTCTTTGTAGGAATTCACGTTCTGTCCCAGCAACTGGATCTCGGTGTACCCCAGATCGGCCATCTGTCGAGCTTCGGACATTACTGACTCGGAAGTCCTACTGCGCTCCTTGCCGCGCGTGAAGGGAACCACGCAGTAGGCGCAGAACTTGTCGCAGCCTTCGATGATCGTGATGTAACCCCGGTGCGGATTGGTGCGCGCAGTGAATTCCGTCTCGAAGCATTCCTCAGTTTCGCGGTCGTCCAATCCGGTGACGCGCTGCTTCCCTGCCTGAATCTGGATCAACATTTGAGGCAGATTGCGATACGACGCCGAGCCGCAGACCATCGACACATAGGGCGCGCGCTCGAAAATCTCTTCGCCTTCCTGTTGTGCTACACATCCCAGCACGCCGAAGCGCTTGCCCAGCTTATAGAATTTCTTGTAGTCGGCCAGACGGTTGAAGACCTTCTGCTCGGCTTTGTCGCGGATGGAACAGGTATTGTACAGAACCAGTTCAGCCTCTTCGACGGTCTGCACCTGCCGGTATCCCTCGGACACGAGCGTGCCCACGACCTTTTCGGAGTCGTGCGCGTTCATCTGGCAACCGAAGGTTTCGAGGTAGAAAGTCTTCTGCGCGACGTCAGCCATCCCATCTCAAGTATAACGCAGGCCCCACGCCGCGAAAGAATGGAGGCCGCGCGTTCCCGCGCGGCTGGACCCTCGACTGGGATCAGCGCAGTCTCGCGAGACGAAGTCCTGCACGCGGCAGAAGCGATATCCCGAGTCGAGGACGAAGTCATGACGCTTCTCGACCCAAGGCTTGGACACGCCAAAGCCGAGGCTGGAAGCTTTGGCCAAAAAAGCTTACCTCCGCGATTTAGCGCGTAAACCTCCCCACGCCGCTTGAAACAACAAAATGCAAGCGGCTGCTTCCCATTTTGGGAATTGCCCGGTTCTTGATTTCACCGGACAAAGGCCGCGAGACAGCCACGCAGGTGACGTAAGGCGTTGATTCGAGAGCGTCAGAGGGTCCGCCCCGTGCGAAGGCATCTAACCAGGTAGAGGTGCTTGCATGAAACGATTTTCTCTCGTGGCGATTAGCTTGATTGTGATGGCGGCGATTTCCGCCTTGGCTGCGCCCAATCCCAGTACCGCGAAAGTGCCAGTGTTTCCGGGCATTCTGGCGAATGCACGCTATGTCTACGTTGCCTCCTATGACGGAGATCAGTTCGATCCGAACCTGTTTTTCGAAGATCGGACCGCGATCAACACCGTGCAGAATGCCATTCAGAATTGGGGCAAACTGATGATCGTGTACCAGCCCTCCCAAGCCGACATCATCATCCTGGTGACGAGCAGGCCTTCCGAAGATCTGCTGGCCGTTTACGATGCGCGGACGCATGGCAATTTTCTCTGGCGAGTCATGGGACGCGGCGGTCTCCAGGCCGGCGAAACTCCACTGGTCACGCAATTTGAGAAGGGATTCGAGAGCGTGTCGCAGCGCAACGTGCGCTAGGCTACGAGACGGTAACCGAGCCCCGAAAGCCTGTAACCATATATTTCTTGGCTCGGATCTCGCAAGAAGCAAAGTCAAAGGCGCCGGACCAGAGTGTTTGTCCTACACGTGCTTAACCGGTGACGAAAGGCCGGGTTGGCCCGGACACGATTGTCCGGGACAAAACAATCCAAAATGCAATCCCGCACGTACACCATAGGGAACTCCCGCACAATTAACTTTTCTTTCGGAGAATTCTATGACACTTAACTGCTGGGAATCGAAAGGCTGGACGGTCTTAGGCATCGCCTTGGTTTCATTTGCCGCCGGATCGCTCGTCACCGCCCGCCTGTCGCACCTGAGCCAAGTGAGGGCCGATAGCGACCGCGTCTTTGAACTTCGCATTTATCACACTGTGCCGGGCAAAGAGCCGGCGCTGGAGTCACGGTTTCGCGACACGACTTCAAAGCTGCTCGCCAAACACGATCTGAAGGTTGTGGGTTACTGGGTACCCGAGGATGCTCCCGCTTGGGACAACACATTCATCTTTATGTTGGCTCACCCCAGCCGGGAGGAAGCGAAAAAGAACTGGGACACGATGCGGGCCGACCCGGAGTTTCAAGCGGTGGTGAAATCCGAGCAGACTGAGAAGACGGTGGAAAAAGTGGACTCAACGTACATGCGTCCGACGGATTTTTCGCCGATGAAGTAGTACGGCCATAATGTCTCGCGTTGTGCTTGCGGAATCGGCCAGATCCCAGGTCTCGAAAAGGGTGAGACCTGGGGCACCCGATACCTAGAAAGTTGGGATCCGCCCCGCGAATCGCTCCTCATGCTGCGAAGGCTCGCTTCACATCCGGCAACATCAGATAGACGAGGATCGCCACATCCACCGCCGCCCGCAGCACGTGAAAAGGCGAGGGATAGGAGACCAGGCGAATCATGGCCGAGGCCAGCCAGATCAGCGCAAAAATCAGGGTCAACGTCCGAGCCCAATTCTTCATTGCCCACAGGCCCAACCCCATGACGATGTAGAGCAGGGCAAATATCAGCACCGCAAATCCCAGCGTCTTGCCCAGACCAGAAATCAGACGTTGGAAGAAGGTGTCCGAGGCAACGCTCGAGATCAGGTGCGCGCTGAGGTGTGTAATCCCGAGCAGCGCGAATCCGACGGCCACATAAGCCAAGCCGCGCAACCAGTGCAGGATGGCGATGAGAGTCACACCCAGTGGACGCATACCGCACCTCCCCAGGAAAGTCCGGGCGGAGCGTAACAGACCCGCGCATTGTCGGTCAAGCGAGTTCCCTTTCGAAGATTTTGTGAATCCACTAAATGTATATGCATCTAATGCAGCATGACCGATTCGCTGCCAACTCTTCCCTGCACGTGCGCCACGCTTCGCCGCGCATCGCGGGCCCTCACTCAGCTTTACGACGAGGCCTTGCGCCCGCTCGGACTGCGGGCCACGCAGTTCACCGTCCTGCAGGCGCTGTCGCTTGCCGGAGAGGTCTCGCAAGGCGAACTGGGACAGCTGCTGGCCATGGATAGCACCACGCTGACTCGCACCCTGGGGATCATGGGCCAGCACGGGTGGATCGCAAAGCGCCGTGGCCAGGACCGCCGCGAGTGGCGAATGCGGCTATCGAAGTCAGGCGAGGCTCAACTAAAACGTGCGCTGCCCCACTGGCAGAAAGTGCAAGGCCGGCTGCGCACTCAGCTTGGAAACGAACTCAGCGACAACTTGCTGAAGCTGGCCGACAAAGTAACCGGCGCAGTAACGGAATTGCAGTAACCGCACAAGGAGAAATTGTTATGACGAAGACGAACCCAAATTACGGAAAACTCACGGCCACGCTGATTGGCACCTGGTTCATTCTTTCTCTTGTCGCCTCGGCCCTGCATGTATTCAGCACTGATCGCAGCCGTCCGCCGACTCCCTTGGGAGTGGCGGCGCTGGCTCCGATTGCCCTATTCCTATTGTGGTTTGCAACCTCGGATGCATTTCGCCAATTCGTTCTGGCCTTGGACCCGCGTACATTGACGTTCCTTCAGGCCTGGAGGATCGCTGGTCTCGCCTTCCTCGCGTTGTACACCTACGGCCTTCTGCCGGGCCTGTTCGCGTTGCCCGCAGGGTGGGGGGACATCGCCATCGGAGCGACCGCGCCCCTGGTGGCGATGAGACTCGCGAATCCTGATCACCGCAAAAGCTTCATCTTGTGGCAACTGCTGGGGATCGCAGATCTGGTGACGGCGGTGACCATGGGCACGACCGCCCGGCTGATCGAACCGCATGGGATCGCGACCAGCCCTATGACCGTGCTCCCTCTGAGCCTGATTGCGACTTTCGCCGTACCCTTGCTGTTCATCCTGCACATCATCTGCATCGCGCAAGCTCGCCACTGGCACGAACAAAAGATATCGAGTGTCGGAGAGCGATTGCCAGCATCGGTATGATTCAACGAGTGCCGGGTGCCCCACATCTCGCGGTTTTCGAGATGTGGATTTCGGAACCACAGGTCTCGAGGACGCGAGACCGGCGTGCCCGGCACCCGGCATTGAACACGGCCTGAACTTCCTACTCGCGGGTGTCGACGGTCTCTCCCTTTTCGACGAACGCCTGCATCCAGCCGAGGACGCGCGTCCATCCCTGGGCGTGATCGACAGCCGCCTTCGGGGCTCCCGCAAATCCTTGTTGACGAACCCTCACCAACGTACCAGTCCCCAGCTTCTGCGGACCGCGATGCTGCAGGCCATGAACCGGTTGAGGCTCGAGCTCCCACCGCACAATGGTCGTCACCTCGCCGCACCAACTCGCGACCCAGGTTTGCACCAGCAGGCGCGGGGGATCGATCTCCAAATATTCGCCTTCCACGCGGAACGACGTACCATCCGCGCCCACGCCGATGCACCAATATTTGCCGCCCGGGCGGAAATCAGCGTGCCGCTCCGTGATGCGATACAAGCCTTTCTGTCCCCACCACTGCGACGTCTGCGCGGGATCGGTAATCGCCTGGAAGACACGCTCCGGTGGCGCGGCAATGAAGATTTCCGCAACTACCGCATCTTGATCGGGAGTGATTTCAATCGTAGCCATGAGGCCTCCTTTATTTCGTCTCGACAAATTTCTTGAGCATTTCCACAACTCCGGGCCAGCCGCCGCTGTAATCCTTGCGGGCAACCGCTTCCTGGGCAAGACCACTGTGAGTGACTTTGACATGGGTGCCGTCTTGGGTCGCCGTCAGTTCCCAGCGCACAATCGTTCTGCGGGATTTGTCGTCGTGCCAGTTTGCAACCCAGGTGTAGGCCAGTACCCGCGGTGGATCGAATTCCAATACTTCGCCCTGGCAAAAGAACTGGTTCACTCCATTGACGTTCAAATTGCTTTTCCTGGTTCCGAAACGCCATTGGCCTCCGGGGCGGGTATCCATTGCAAAGAACTCGGTCTGGCATTCGTCGCTGTTCCACCAGAGCTTGAGCTGGCGGGGATCGCTGAGCGCCTGAAATACTCGCTCTGCCGGTGCCTTGACCTCCACTTCGCTGACGATTGCATCTTGATCGGGAGTAACAACTACTTGTGCCATAGGTGGCTCCTGGATTGAGTTGTCTCACAGCCTGGTTCTCCACGTTAAACGTGCTTCAATTCTTGCGCGTCAGGTCGAAGAATTCCTTGATCTCCTTGCCATGATCGATGAAGTTCCACTCCTCGGTGTGGTGGTCGGGTCCGAGCATGCCGATCACTACCTGATCCATGTGCCCCGACTGCGGACTGTCGAGATTGGTGGCATCGAGAAAGTTGAAAGTGATGGTCTTGCCATCCGGCGAAGCGCTGGCTTGCATGCGCGGCTGGTTTCCGACCGCACAGTAATGAGTCAGCAGCAGGCGATTAGGGCCGTCGAAGTTGATCATTGAGATCATGGTTTCCCCGTGTCCCACGATTTCGCTCATCAACGCAGAGCCTCCAGCTGTCATGCGGTAAGAGACCTGCACCGGCTGGCCGATCGAGTTCTTCCCTTCCCATGAACCGGCGAGCGATTTCAGTTGGTCGAAAGATCTTTGCGCGCCCGACTGGGCAAATGCGGCGGTCGCGGTTAGGACAATGCAGGCTGCAATGCGTAGTGCTCTCATTTTGATTCCTCCTGTTATTTGTGTTTTGAACGATCGTGTGCACTTTCTTTGGCGTACTCGGCTTCGACAAAAGTCTTCAAGTTAGCCAGGCTGGTTTGCCAGAAGACGCGATACTGTTCCAGCCAGGAATCCACAGCTTTCAGCGGTTCAGGGTTGAGCTGGTAAAGGCGGTGGCGGCCTTCGCGACGTTCCTGCACCAGATGGGCGCGGCGAAGCAATCGCAAATGTTTGGAGATGGCCGGGCGTGAAACTGGAAAAGCCCGGGCAATTTGCCCTGCCGGCTGAGTTCCCTTTCTAAGAAGGTCAAGCACGGCTCGTCTGGTCGGATCGGCTAGCACTTGAAAAGTGGCTTCCGTGGAATATGTAACCGAACGGTTCCGCATAATATGTAACTGTACGGTTACGCGACAATAGTTGTCAAGCACTTATTTCCGGCAAGCCTTCGCGTTCCGAGGAACTAAAGCACGAACGGCGGCGAAAGGACAAATGGTGACGTACATTCTTGACTCGAGCGCCATTCTGCGTTATCTGGATGGCGAGGCCGGTGGCGTTCGCGTTTCGGAAATCATTAAGTCTCACCTCGCGGGACGGTGCGAGGCAATGATTTCAGCGTTACATTGGGGGGAAGTCGCTGGGATCACCCAGAAAGTTCATGGCCGCCAAGGGATGGATCTTGCGCTTTCGCGCCTCCATGAATTCGGCTTGGAAATTGTTCCGGTTGATGCCGATCGGGCAGTCCGCGCCTCCTTCGTGAAGCTAAAGCGAGGAATCCCCTACGTCGATGCTTTTGCAATCGAACTGGCGGCGGATTCGGCGGAGCGTGTTTTCGTAACCGCGGACTTTGATTTCAAACTCGCCAGCCGCGATGTGGCTATTGAGTTCTTACCTGCGAAATAACTCCGCCGCTCCGGGCTTGTTTGCTGGCCTTATCAACCGTGCGCGCATTGCTAACCAAATCCAGGAAGGCCCGATGCACGCGGGTGTCTTCGCTCAGTTCGGGATGAAAAGTTGCGGCCATTACTTTTCCCTGCCGGACTGCGACGGGATCGCCGCCTTCGGTGGCGATTACTTCTACTCCGGGGCCGACGCGTTGTATCTTGGGTGCGCGGATGAAGACCATTTCGATCGGCTCTTTACCCAATCGGCCTTCCCGGATCGAGCTGTCGATCTGGCGCCCGTAGGCGTTGCGGCGGATGCGGATGTCGAGGGCACCCAATCCGGACTGCTTCGGGTTTTCTACTTCGTTCGCTAGTAGGATTGCGCCTGCGCACGTACCGAATGTCGGCTTCACTCGCACAAACTGCTTCAGCTTTTCGAATCCGGCTTCGCCCAGCAGTTTTAGAAACGTGCCCGATTCGCCGCCGGGAATTACCAGGCCATCGATCTCGTCGAGTTGCTCGGGCTTCTTGACGAGCACAACCTCGGCGCCCAGCTCTTCGAGCCGTTGGCGGTGGGCGTCAAAATCACCTTGGAGTGCTAGAACACCAATTTTCATATACGTTCGTCTACTGAGAACCCCGCCGTTCGTCGGCCGACTCGATGCGATACTCCTCGATGTTTTGACAAAACTTGATTCCGAGCGGAGTCATGTGGGCGTCGTTTTCAACGATGCCACTCTTGTCGGCGTAAAGGCGTTCCTTAAGAAGCCCGTGTCCAATTAAGGCCATATCGTCGGTCCAGCAAGCCAATTACGTCGTGACCCAGTTTTTTCCCAATCTTGCCGAGCCAGTCGCGAGTGTTGGCCGTCTCTCCTCGCCTGAAATCGTTGGCATTGAAGAGTTCGTAGGAAGCTCTAAGATAGAGGACCTGGCCGGAAGTTAGCTTCTTTGCAATTTGGAAGAGCTGATAGTTGGCGACTCTTTCGGCCCTCTGTGGCATGGATCTTGCTCACCGAATAGAACATCGCCTTGAGTGCTTCGAGCCTGTCTTCGTTCGGCGTTTCGTTGACAATGACCGTGAAAAGCTCCAGCCACGAATTGCAGGCGTCACTTCTTCTCGGCAAACTCGTCGGCGACTTTTCCTTTCGCACGCAACTCTTGGATTTCTTTGGACACCTCCTGAAAAAGCTTGAATTTGAGAGCTCCTTGCACAATCCGGCCCCCAACTACAGCGGCTCCCCATTTCCCAGAGGCAAACAGCCCTGGGGTCGCTTCAACAATCGTCGCCCGCAGCTGCAGTACTCGTTCCAGCTCAGTCGCCAGCTCAACTCTGGCGACCTCCGCAGAGTCGGCGGGAATCACAACGATGCTTTGCTCATCGGCCATGGAATCTGCCTACCAGCCCCTGGTCTGCAGCATGTGGGCTTGGTCGAGCGCGGCTACCGCTAGGCCTTTCATGGCCCCTACGAGGTCTTCGCTGACTTCAAGTAATACTTTAGGGTCGTTGTAGTGGGTCGCGGCCTGGACAATCGCCTTCGCCCGCTTCTCTGCTTCCTGCGGATCGGCGAAGGTGGTGGAATCTTGCATGAAGATGCCGGAGCCGACGAATACGGATTCGGCGCCGAGTTGCATGACCAGCGAGGCGTCGGCGGGAGTGGCGATGCCGCCCGCCGAGAAGTTTGGCACCGGAAGCTTCCCTGCTTTGGCGACGATTCTCACCAGCTCATACGGGGCCTGATGTTCTTTGGCCTTGGCGTAGAGTTCTTCCTCGCTGAGCACGGTCAGGATTTTCATTTCTTGCACGATCTGGCGCATGTGTTTCACGGCGTGGACGACATCTCCGGTGCCGGCTTCTCCCTTGGTGCGAATCATGGCCGCGCCTTCGGCGATGCGGCGCAAGGCTTCGCCCAGGTTGCGGGCGCCGCAGACGAACGGAACTGTGAAGGCGTGCTTGTCGACGTGGTGGGCTTCGTCGGCGGGCGTGAGCACTTCGGATTCGTCGATATAGTCAACGCCCAGCTCCTGAAGAATCTGGGCTTCGGCGAAGTGTCCGATGCGGCACTTGGCCATCACTGGGATCGAGACCGCGGCCATGATCTCTCGAATCTTCTTGGGCGAAGCCATCCGCGCTACTCCGCCTTCAGCGCGGATTTGCGCAGGAACGCGCTCGAGAGCCATGACCGCAACGGCGCCGGCCTTCTCGGCAATTACCGCTTGCTCGGCGTTGGTGACGTCCATAATGACGCCGCCTTTCAGCATTTCGGCCAGGCCTGTTTTCAGCCGCAGGCTGGTGGATCTTCCGTTGTTATTCGCCATAAGTCCTCTTTTCGCGGGAACGGGTTTTTCGGCAAATGTCCTCCGGGGCTAAAGCCCGGTTCTTATGGGTCTGAGGGCACGGCTAAAGCCCTACCCTCCCGGAACCATTTTTCGCGAAATCATTCGCGGATGAGTCCGAGGTTTACGATACCAACCTATTGGCTAGCTTGGAATGTCCATTTTCCTATATTCTTTCCATACCACTGGCAGGGAGAATGCCTTGAAGCATTCAGGCGAGAATTGGGATGACGGAGATCCGTCGACTCCGTCGCTGCTTCGCTTCGCGAACCAGCGACTGCGCTCAGGATGACCGGTTGGTTTTGATGACAATTAGTTTTGTGGGTACGTATTCCGCCGATTGGAATGGCCGGAATGACAAAGTTCGATAAGCCTTGGCAAAGAAGTCGAGCACACTGCCGCTGAACCTGAGGGGCCCGAAGCCGCGAATGCCCATATATCGCTGGCTCTATGAAGAACTGCGCTCGGAGATTCTCGCCGGACGATTGCACCCGGGCGCGCGTCTGCCAGCTACGCGGGATTTGGCCGAACAATATGGGATTTCTCGTCCGACAATTGTCACCGCTTTCGAGCAGCTGCGGTCCGAGGGTTATGTGGAAGGCAAGGTGGGTTCAGGAACCTACGTCAGCGAGACTCTTCCCGACGAGCTGTTGCAAGCGCCGCGCGCAAAATCAACCACGGGAACCCGGAGACGCGGTATTCCGCTTTCCGCCTATGCACGACGACTGCGGCCTTTGCCACGAGCCGAGTCTCGTCCGGTGCGGGCATTTCGCGCGAGCCAACCTGCGCTCGACGCTTTTCCTACGAACCTTTGGGCTCAGGTGGCAGCACGACGTTTGCGGCGCGTGTCGGCACGTTTGCTCACTGGTGGGGAAGCATTGGGATATCGTCCGCTTCGCGAAGCCGTGGCCGAATACCTGAATACGTCTCGGGGCGTGAAGTGTACGGCGGATCAGGTGTTGATCATTTCGGGAGTGCAACAGGCGCTCGACAGGGCGGCGCACTTGCTGCTGGACCCGGGCGATTCGGTGTGGATGGAGGAACCGGGATATCCCGGCGCTGCGGTCGTGTTCCGTGCGGTGGGAGCAAAAATCTGTCCGGTGCCCGTCGATTCCGAAGGTTTGAATCTTGACGTTGGGCGAAGACGGTGGGCGCAGCAGCGTCCTCGGCTAGTTTACGTGACTCCAGCACATCAGTTCCCTCTTGGCGTGACCATGAGCTTGCGCCGTAGGTTGTCGCTTCTCGAGTGGGCGCGACGGTCGAGGACGATCATCTTTGAAGATGACTACGACAGCGAATATCGTTATTCCGGACGGCCCATCCCGGCATTGCAGGGTTTGGATCGGGCCGCGGTCGTGATCTTCGCCGGCAGTTTCACTGACGTTCTCTTCCCTGCTCTGCGGCTTGCTTATCTGGTGGTTCCTGCGGACATGGTGGACATCTTTGCGGCGGCAGAGTCAGTGAGCACGCATCATCCGCCGCTGATCGATCAGGCGATTCTCTGCGATTTCATCCGCGAAGGCCACTTTGCACGGCACGTGCGGCGAATGCGGGAGTTGTACGCCGGGCGCCTGTCGGTGCTGATGGAATCTGCTCGGGAACGGCTTGGGGGACTGCTGGAGATTCCGGTGGTCGAGGCGGGGTTGCGAACAGTGGGCTGGCTGCAGGGCGGAATCCTGGCCGAGCGGGCGGCGCAGGCTGCGGCGAAGTACGATGTCGAAGTGCTTCCTTTGAGCCGGTATGCTTACGGCCGTGCGAGGCGCGACGGGATCGTGCTGGGGTTTGCGGCGGTGGATGCGCGGGAACTTCGGCGCGGGGTGGAGCAGTTGGCGAGGGTTTTGCAGGAGTGTCTAGCTTAATTATTTGGGACGGGCGGGGACGCCCGTCCTCCATTCATCTTATCTATCAACGAACTTGGCGAACATTTTCTGGGGATCGATTGCGATGAACAAACCGCGGCCACGAGCCAGCACCTCGCCTTTGGGATTAAGAATCTCCGCCATGTTGATGTGCCGTCGGCCGTGGACACGCACCTCGCGGGATTCGACCAGCAGGGGTTTGTTCAACGGCACGGGCCTCAGGTAGTTCACGGTGATCTGTGAGGTCAACGCGATCACGTGGCGCAACTTGTTGACCTTGCCCATAGCCTCATCAAGGATGGTTGCAATAATGCCACCGTGGGCGTGACCGGGAGGTCCGGTGTAGCGTTTGCCGAGGCGGAAGCGGCAGACAAAGCAATGGCGCTCTTCGTCATATGTAAACTTGAGGCGCATTCCTTCAGGATTGTTACTCCCGCAGGCAAAGCAATAGTTCTTCTGCAGGCGGATGTAAGGCGTGTCGTGGCCTTGGCCAGATGATTTCTTTGGCATACGTCAAAAGCATTAAACCACGAAGAACACACTTCGACTACGCTCAGTGCAGGCTCCGGTACACAAAGGAAACAATCTGAAGGAAACGATCAGGAGGAGTCGAGGCTAAGGTTGGTCTCGTTTGTGGTTGCGAATTTCAACAGCGATGTTCCCGAATCGATTCCTTCCACAACAAGTCCTTGCGCGCAGCGCGGATGCCTGTGATAAACTTCGGGGCCAACCGCAGCTTCATGTTTTTTGGACGCGCTATGGCGATACACAAACCCCGACCCTTGGAGGTCTTGTAGATGGGCCTCGCTCTTCTTGCGATTATCTGGTTGATCACCTTTGTCAGCACTTATTTTTTCGTGGCACAAACCTGGTGGCTTCCGCACGGCGCATCGACGTCGACGCCTTGGATCGACCATCAGTTTGCATTGACTTATGTGCTGATGGGGATCGTTTTCGTGGCCGCCCAAGGCGCGCTCGGTCTGTTCGTGTGGCAGTACCGCGATCGGGGAAGCGCCAGTAAAGTCACCTATTCTCACGGCAATACGAGGATGGAAGTGGTTTGGACGGCGTTGACCGCCATCCTATTTATAGGGCTGAACCTCATGGGCAGTCCCATTTGGGCGTCGGAGCGTTTTGCGCCGGCGGACGCTGACTCGGTTCCGGTGGAAGTCACCGGCATGCAGTTTGCCTGGTACTTCCGATATCCGGGGCCCGACGGAAAATTTGGCCGGACTGATCCGAAGCTGATGGACCCATCGGCTGGAAACGAAGCTGCGCTTGGGCTGGATACGACCGATCCGGCGGCTAAGGATGACGTCGTTACCGGAACAATGTATCTTCCGGTGAACCGGCAGGTGAATCTCACCTTGCGTGCGGTCGACGTGATCCACAGCTTTTTTGTTCCTCAGATGCGGTTCAAACAGGACGCGGTTCCTGGACTTGCCATCCACATGCATTTCACGCCCACCGAGGTTGGCGATTACGAGATCGCCTGCGCCGAGCTTTGCGGACTCGGACATTACAAGATGCACGGCATGCTGAAAGTTGTAAGCCAGGAAGACTTTGACAAGTGGCTGGTAACTAAGGAGGCGGAGAAACAGTAATGGCGACTTCGGCTACAATCCACTCGCACGCGGCTCCTCTGGGCTTTATCCGCAAATACATTTTCAGCCTGGACCATAAGGTGATTGGGCTGCAGTATTACTTTCTGGCGCTGGTGGCGGTATTTGTCGGGATGTTTCTGTCGCTGCTAATGCGAGTTCACATGGTCTGGCCGACTGCGGTTCTGCCGCTGGTCGGCGAGATCAAGCCCGAAACCTATCTGCAACTGATGACCATGCATGGAACGATCATGGTTTTCTTCGTGTTGACCACTGCGCCGCAGGGCGGATTCGGGAACTACTTTTTGCCCATCCAGATCGGCGCGCCGGACATGGCGTTTCCAGTCCTCAACATGCTTTCATTCTGGACTACTTTCATAGCTTTCGTGGTGATACTGGCGGCCTTCTTGGTGACTGGAGGAGCTCCGCTGCACGGCTGGACTGGCTACGCGCCGTTGAGCGCTCTCAGTAATTCCGGACCTGGCGAACAATTGGGCGCGGATTTGTGGATTGCCAGCATCGCGATTTTCTGCATCGCCTCACTGATGGGTGCCCTGAACTTCATCACCACTACGCTAGACCTGCGAGCCAAGGGCATGACCATGATGCGCCTGCCGCTCACGGTTTGGGCTTGGTTCGTTACGGCGATTCTCGGGCTGCTGGCCTTCGGCGTTCTGCTCTCCGCGGGCATTTTGCTGCTGCTGGATCGCAATCTGGGCACCAGCTTCTATGTTCCCCTGGTCGTGGTCAATGGTCAGATCATGGGCCACAAAGGCGGTTCGCCGCTGCTGTGGCAGCATCTGTTCTGGTTCTTCGGACACCCTGAGGTTTACATTGCGATTCTGCCAGGGATGGGCGTGGCTTCGCAGTTGCTTTCAACCTTCTCGCGCAAACCGATTTTCGGGTACAAGGCCATGGTTTACGCGATTATGGCCATCGGCTTTTTGGGATTCATGGTCTGGGGCCACCATATGTTTATGAGCGGTATGAGCCCGTACACGGCCTTTGCCTTCTCGCTCATGACCATGGCCATCGGCGTTCCGTCGGCCATTAAGACGTTTAACTGGCTGGGAACGATCCATGGCGGACGCGTCCGCTTCCAGACGCCGATGCTCTATGCCATTGGGTTCGTTTCCCTATTTGTCTCCGGAGGGTTGAGCGGGCCATTTCTGGCGCAGCCGGTGCTCGATATTCCATTGCATGACACGGCCTTCGTGGTCGGCCACTTCCATCTCATTATGGGTGTGGCTGCGATCTTTGGCATGTTTGCAGCTACCTACTACTGGTTCCCCAAGATGTTTGGCCGCATGATGAATGAGACCTGGGGGCGGGTGCACTTCGTCATTACGCTGATTGGCACCTATTGCATTTTCATGCCAATGCATTATCTGGGCATGGCGGGCCAGCCGCGGCGCTACTCCCAGTTCACGGAGTTAGCCTATCTTCAACACTTGATGCCGCTCAATCGCTTCATGACCTATGCTGCGATTGTGACCATCTCGGCTCAGCTCATCTTTGTGCTCAATTTGTTCTGGAGCATGTTCAAAGGCCCCAAGGCAACCGATAATCCGTGGGAGGCAACTACCCTGGAGTGGATCACGGCTACGCCGCCGCCTCACGATAACTTTGGAGGACACACGCCGGTAGTGAATCACGGGCCGTATGAGTACGGCGTGCCAGGAGCGCCGCGGGATTATGTGATGCAGACGGATCCGGCTAGGGTGGCATCTCATTAGAATGGCAACTTTGAGTTCTCCAGTTTCGATTGACGTAGCGAAGACAGGCCAAGGCGGCGGTGGCGTACGTCCGCCTGCCTACGGCGGGGGTGGCGACGGCCGCGGCGATGGTTCGCCGGATTACGGAGCACGGTTACGTCGGCTACGGCTGGGGCTGGCGATCGGACTGACCTCGGTCACCATGATCTTCGTTTCCCTGACCAGCGCTTATGTAGTGCGCCGGGGCTTGCCTACTCTCGATGAACGCACCAATACTTATGTTCGTGATTGGATTCCCGTCGATCTTCCGATCACGCTGCTCCTGGTAAACACGACTCTTCTGCTGGTGAGTAGTATTGCAGCGGAATTGGCGCGGCGGCAGATTACACGGCAAGCGGCTCTCGCGCCGATTCGTTCCATCCCCGGCGTTTCTCTCGGAGAGGGCAAAGGATTCCCCTGGCTAGGAACCACCGTGGTGCTTGGCGGCGGATTTCTGGTTGGGCAGTGGATAGCTTGGCGCGAGCTTGCGGATCGCGGCTTTTATCTGGCCACCAGCGCTAGCAGTTCGTTCGTTTATGTCCTGACCGCAACCCACGCCGTTCACCTCGCCGGAGGCATTTTAGTGTTGCTCTATGCGTCCGCGGTTTCCCTGCTGCACACGCCGGTAGAGGCGCGTCGGGTTGTCGTGGATGTGACTGCCTGGTATTGGCATTTCATGTTTTTGTTGTGGCTCTACATTTTCGGGTTGTTGTGGTTTGTGCGCTAGAGGAAGACGCGGGCGAGGGCGCCCGCGCCACACGAACATAAGGAGACAGAAATCATGTCTGAAGTCGCGGTGCAACACGGGATGGCGGATGTTTACGAGCCGTCTCTGTTTGGCACCTACTCGAAAAAGGTCGGCATGTGGCTGTTCCTGCTCTCCGACACTCTGACGTTTGGAGCGCTGCTGTTTGCCTACAGCTACGGACGCATTTCGAATCCTGACTGGCCCACGCCCTTCGGCAAGGAAAGCATCACCAACGCCACGATCATGACCGGGTGTCTGCTTTCCAGTTCACTGACCATGGTTCTGGCGGTGCTGGCGGCGCGGCGCGGCGATCGCAGTTGGACCCGCAACTGGATTCTCTTCACCATGTTCTTTGGCATATGCGTTCATCGTCCTGCACGGGTTGGAGTGGACCCACCTGATTGATGAAGGCATGACCCCATTCAAGAATCCCTGGGCTGCAAACGTCCCCCAGTTCGGCGGGACGTTCTTTACCCTGACCGGCATGCACATGCTGCACGTGACCATTGGAGTCATTTATTTGGGTGTGGTTTCCCTGCGCAAAACCTTTCTGCCAATCCTGCTAGCTATCTGGGCAGTCGCGTGGTGGCTGATTCCGGCAAAGAGTGTGTTCCATTACGGTGTCCACGCACTGCTCGCAGGATTTATCGTCGCCGCTGTGATCTTGATTCTGAAGCCCAAAGATTACGACGCGCACGACGTGGAAATTGCCGGACTATACTGGCACTTTGTGGACTTAGTCTGGATGTTCATCTTCCCTCTGGTGTATCTGATGTCCACGCGGGTGTGATGTGGTACCGAAAAAAAACGTCATCCTGAGGGGCTTCCAAACCCGAAGGAATCTGGCGAGCAGAACCAAGATTTTGGGAGTTTAAACAGGAGAGGCTGAATGCACACCGCCGCCGCAACGCACGATGAGGGTAAAGGACAATATTTCTGGGTATGGGGAGCGTTGTTGCTGCTCACCGCAGTCGAAGTGGTTCTCGCCTACAAGCGGGTCTTTGAGCCGCTGCAGATGCTGGAAGCTCTGATGATTCTTTCGATCATCAAGTCCGCGCTGATTATCGGCTACTTCATGCACCTGAAGTACGAGGTCCCCGCCATGAAGTGGGTAATGATGACCGCGGTGACGGCTTGTCTGTGCCTGATGTGTATTTTCTTTCCCGACGCTTTTCGAATCGTCCACCTGGGAGTCCGATGAAGGTCCGTCTGACCATCTCAGCGTTATTGGTTATGCTGTGGGCGGCTCCCGCTTTTGCTCAGAGTTGCGCCATGTGCTACAGCACCGCACGCGCCCTCAACCAGGAAGGCCAGCGCGCGATCACGCGAGGAGTTGTGGTCCTGATTATTCCGCCCATCGGATTCATGACGATTGGAGTCGGCCTGGCGTTGCGGTATGGCAAGAAGCGTGATGAAGAATCGGAGTAGGGCAGACCTTTCCGATGCCTGCTCCGCTAAAAGCAATCTTCTTCGATGTTGGCAATACTCTTCTCTTCCCTGACCGGCCGCATATCCTGGCTCGCTTACACCAGCAAAAGCTGACTCCGAGTCTCGAACAATGGCATGCGATCGAGCGAAAAACGAAGAACGAGTTCGACGAGATATTGAAGCATGACGGCCAGTCGGACCACAATTTCTGGTATCTCTTCTATTCCCACCTGCTCGAGGAGCTTGGCGTTCATGACGATGCTTTGCGCGATGCTCTGGTCGATGCCACGCGTATTTCCGCGAACTGGCGCGACATCCGTCCGGGCACGCGCGAGACTCTGTTGCGGCTGGGACGCCGATATCCGCTTGCGGTGATCTCCAACGCCGACGGCAAGATTGGCGATGTGCTGACGCGCTGCGGAATAGCTGACTGTTTCACCGCGATTACCGATTCGGGCTTAGTCGGATACGAGAAGCCTCATCCGGCTATCTTTGAGAGTGCACTTCGCGGTATGGACGTCGCGCCGGAGGACAGTGTCTACGTCGGCGATATGTATTCCGTCGACTATCTGGGTGCGTCCCGGGCGGGAATGCAGGCGATATTGTTCGACGTATCTGGAGCTTATCGTGAATCTGGCCTGCCTCGGGTGGAATCGCTGGAAGGGTTAGAACAGAAGGTGTAACCGGTTTTTCTCCGCACCGAACGCTGGCGCGTCATTCACGGTACCGCCGCACGACCGTGGACGCTCGCGCCTACACGGAGATTACTTGGTGATCGACACAGTCGGGGTGGATGGTTTCGTACACATCTCGCAAGAACTCTCTCCCGTAACGCGCTACGAAGTACACGCCCGCGATCTCGCGTTCCTGCAAAGCCTTGCCGGGATATAACAAATTGCTGAGCACATCGGCCTTCCGGGTGAGAACTTCTGTCTGGCGGAGCTCGGCGCGGGCAGCTTTCGAGCGCAGTTGGCTCAGCTGGTGTTGCATCTTGGACGCCGCATTGGTAGCCGACTCAACCAAGGTTGAATCCAGCCGAGCCAGACCCTCACGAATTGCCCCCAGAGACTTTTCCAGCGAAGCCTCGGCTTGATCAAACGCAGATTGCAGCTCCTTCGGCAAAGTGCGGGAAGCCATCTGTTCGCGTAGATTCTCTGGACCTAGGAAAAGATCGGGTAAACCGAGCCCGTAGCGCTCAAGTAATGTTTTCGGTTTTGGCTCGACGATGGTAGCAGAGAAACGCGGGACGATCGGAGTGACTCTACCTAGAAGCATTTCGTAGACGACAGCCACCTGGGCGAAGTAAGCGACTTCGGCAGAGCCTCCCGTGTAGGCAAGAGTCGGCAGCAAGTAATCCTGAATGACAGGCCGGAGCAGTGCATTGCCACTGAAATCCCAGGGCGACGATGTGACGCGGCTTAGCAGATCCGCTTTCGAAATTCGTTCTTCTTCGATGAGAAATTCAGCGGCTCCATCTCCGTTCACTCGACGATGCACCGGCATTCGCGCGCCATTTCGAACTGTGAACAGCAACGTCGACGATGGCGTCACCTTAACCTGCTGATGGTAACCCGCAGCTTCTAACGCCTTCCCACGACTCAAAAGGGCTTCATCCAAGTCGGCAGCGCGCTCGATCGCTGCCCGGTAGACAGGTTCCGCAATCCGGTGAAATTCGGGGTCGGCCGCATCCAAAAGGATCACGCCCCAATCTGCAAATAGCTGTGCGAGCAAGCGTGCAAAGGCATTGCCGAAGCTCTCGCCCGGGCGGTACGCTTCCCGAAGAAAATTGGAAATCTCGCCAGGCCCTAACAACCCCGTGGCAGCTTCCACGACTGCATCAATCTCCGAGCCTAACCTTACCGTTCCCACCGGCGCATTGGGCGAACCCTGGGCCGGCGCCGTCAGCTTCTGCAAAGAACCATCAGATCCGGGAATCGAGACCTGATTCACTTCAGCAAGGTCATGGTCCTCGGTGGCCAGCCAAAACACGGGCACACAATCGACGCCGGATCGAGTCGCGTGGTCGGCGAGTTTGATTGCTGTCAGTGCCTTGAAAATCGTGAACGCTGGACCGCCGAAGAGTCCCACTTGCTGTCCAGTAACCACCGCCGATGCACCCCCTCGAAGTCGCGTAATATTTTCGAGAGTCTTGGCGGATGCATTCCAGGATTGATTCTGTCGATCGAGAATCGCAGAAACGAGCTCTCGGCGTTCGAAAGCATACGCCAGGTTCGACGCCTCGTCCTTGAACCATTGGTTGAAATAAGCAGACCGGGGATAGAACTGCTGAACTTTAGAGTAATCGGAAAGGAAGTCGGCGAAAAGCCGCGTTGTATGGGGGATCTTGCTGAACGGCAAACACTCCGACTTCACTGGCAGTTCTCCTGACAGCGTTGGACGATGAAATTCATATTAGGTCAACGCCCTCTATTCTATAGGCGGGTCCTCTAAGTCAGATGTAGGTGAGGGCGGGAGGATGCAAAAAACCGGACCAGCTAAAGGAAACTTCAGCTCCCTCCGATGTTAAGAATGGAACAGAAGCCAACGCATGAAGACTGACATTGAACTCCACGACTTAGCGGAGATCTCGCCCGACCGGAGACGGCACCCTCGGTATCGCTTCAGCGTTCCCTTAACTATTCTCTCGGCCGACGGGGCGGTGTAACGAGGTATCAGCATCGAGATCAGCGTAAGCGGTCTCTCGGCCATTACTTTCGATTCGTTGAGAGCAGATGACAGCGTGGAATTAGCGCCGATTGCTGGTGGCAAGGTGCAGGCAGTGGTACGACGTAACCTGGGCAGAGTCTATGGTTTTGAATTCCTCAGCCTGACCGCCGAGCAAACCCAGCTAGTTATAGAAAGTTGTAAACGCCTTCCAGTCTATAAAGGCAACTCGCTCGGCATCTAGTAGGCCCGCGCCCCGCACTTTCATTCGATATCTCCACCCTGCGGTCCGAAAGCGGGCAACCGAGCCGGCGAATCAGAGCGTAAAATCGTGGGCCGTTCGGCGGTTTGACTTCGTCTCCTTTTCCTCCTAGATTGGAAGTAGGTCTTTGCATGGCCAATCCCACCAGTGGGGGCGTCACGGCTTCGACGGAGATGCTTGCGGCCAAGAGGCATGCCGGGGTGCACACACCCGTAATCGTGGGCAAAATGATAATTGCCAATCAACAAATGGCATACGCAGCCTAATTAATTAGGCAGCCGCTTTCCACCGCTTCGCCCTCGGGCGGTGAGCGAGCGTCACACAGAGGGCTGGTCTTCCCGGCTACGTCTGGGCCGGGAGGGCGAGATCTTCAGGCTAGCGGCTGGCGTTTCTTGTCCGTTCTGAGCGGCGGCCGCGAAGGTCCTGGGGTAATGCCCAGGGCATGAACGCGAATAAGCATGTAGTCTCTTGACCAGTAACATTTTCGGACGCGGGTTCGACTCCCGTCGCCTCCACCAATATCTCGTGTATTATCAATTGTTTATGGACACATTCTAATTTCGTACAATATCCTGGTGGCCTTTCTCGGTTATGCCTTGTGGGTGACGCTGAAAGCATCTGCTGCGGCGTCGGCCGGCGATGGTCTCGCAGAGTGACTTCGAACAGATCGTTCACCTGCGGGTGCCGCGCCTGAATCCGTCCCAGTCTGCGCTCCATCTTGTAGCGATCCTTCAATCGGCCGCTGGCAATGCTTTTCTCCAGAGCTTCCAGAGCCCTTTCATACCTCTAGAGACTCATCCGGAAAGTCCCCCACGGGAAGGATGTTCCAATCAGACTGGCGGCTTCCCCAAGAAAAACTGGGGGCGGTTGCGTGAAAAGGTCTTGACAAAATATTAATATCTATGCTATTACATAGACATGCAAGATCTTGAAAATCATTACGTCACCCGTTTACAAGGCATCCGGCGCCAGGGCGGGACGGTGCAAGTGTATGCCAACATCCCCCTGCCCTTGGCTTCCGCCCTGGACTTAGAGTCGGGCGAAACCGTGACCTGGAAAGTGCTCGACCGCACCCATTTGCTGTTAGTGCGTTTGCCGGAGCGGAAGCAACTGAAGGGCGAGGCTGCGCCCCAGCCCTCCTCCCGGAAAAGGGCGCGGCGGGCCCGGGAGCAGCGGCCATGATGGGCAAGCTTTCTCCGCAAGACAAGCTGTTTGCCGCTGATCATGTCTATCTGGACTTTGTGGGCCGCGACACCCTGTACGGGTATCTGGCGCAGAACCGGGAGCAGCTGTTTCGCGATGAAGACTTCGCGGCTTTGTACTGCCCGGACAATGGACGCCAATCCGTGCCTCCCAGTGTGGCGGTGAGTGTGCTGTTCTTACGGGCGTACGAGGGGGTGAGTTTTGCCGAGGCGGTGGAGCGGACCAAATACGATCTGCGCTGGAAGGTAGCCTTGGGACTGGAGATGGAAGAAGTACCGATGCAGAAGAGCGCGCTGCAGGAGTTTGAGGCCAAGCTGGTTCTGCACGAGATGGAAGAGCCGCTGTTGAAGAAGTCAATCGCAGAAGCCCGGCGCGCCGGATACCTGCAGAATCGCAAGCTTCGCGTGGCCTTGGATACGACGCCGATCTTGGGCAAGGGAGCGGTGAAGGACACCTACAATCTGCTGGGAGAAGGGATCGAGAGGTTGGGGCGGCGGTTGGCGGAGGTAGAGGAAGAAGAGGTTACGGGGTGGGCCGCGAAGCAGGGGCTGAGTCGCTATTTTGGCAGCAGCGTGAAGGGAGAAGCCGGGATTGACTGGGACGACAAAGGGCAACGGGAACAGTTGTTAACCGAGATCGTGCAGGACGGGCGGCGCCTGCTAAGCCTGGCGGAGGAGATCCAAAAGCAGCATCCCGCGCAGACGGAAGCCATTGCCGCCGCCGCGGCTTTGCTGCTGCGGCTGATCGCGCAGGACGTGGAAGAAAAGCCGGAGGGCGGCTTTCAAGTAAAGTCGGGCACCGCCAAGGATCGGGTCCTCAGTGTTCACGATCCGGAGATGCGGCATGGACGCAAGAGCGCCAGCAAGCGCTTCAACGGACACAAGGCAGCGGTGGCGGTGGAGATGGAGAGTCAGTTGATCACGGGGGTGGAGGTGCTGGCGGGCAATGCTGGGGATCAGGAGAAAGCTCTGGAGTTGGTGCAGCAAAGCGAACGAGTGCTGGAGGCGAAGGTCGAAGAAACGGTGGGGGATTGTGCCTACGGAGGCGGCCCGACGCGGCGAGTCTTTGCGGAGGAAGAACGAATCCTGACGGCGAAGGTGCCGGCCCGTCACAACCGCAATTGTTTTTCCAAGAGTGAGTTTGAGATCGATTTGGATCAGATGGAAGTGCGTTGCCCGGCAGGCCAGAGTACGCGCGACTATCGCTCCGCCGGAGAAGGTCGAGGGGGCCAATTTCTTTTTTCCCAGGCCGGTTGTCAGGCCTGTCCCCTGCGCTCGCAATGCGTCCGTGGGCAAGGGCCGCGGAGTATCAGCATCCAAGCCGAAGAACGACTGCAGCAACAGGCCCGCGCCCATAACCAGACCGAGGCGGGGCGGCAGAGCTTGCGCGAGCGGGTGGTGGTGGAACATCGGATTGGGCGCCTGGTGGGATTAGGGATTCGCCAAAGTCGCTACTTCGGGAAAAAGAAAACCCGCTGGCAGGTGGTGATGGCCGCGGTAGTAGCAAACCTGAGTTTGGTGGTTGGGTACTGCCAGCGGCGGGCTCAGAGCCCCGACGCCGCCACCGCAGCCCAGGCCTCGGTACGGCCCACCAACGTTTTTCTGGCGGCTCTTTCGACCTTTTGGGCCCGATTTCTTCGCCTGAACCCCAACCCCGACTTAGGCGCCGCGTTCGGCGCAGTGTAATGGATGCGAGGCCCACAACGAACCATCACGTCACCCGCACTGCCCCTTCACGGAAAAACACCAGTTCTCGGATGGATTTCTAGGGGAAAACCGCTTGCGGATCGCCTTTTCTTTCTCCTTGCGGCCCGCCTTGCGGCACAAGATATACGTCTCTTCTCCCTGCGGGACTGCAATCTGCCTCGTTGCGAACGCGGGTATGGCCGCTGTGACGCTGATCCTCTATACCATCTTTAAGCCGGTAAACAAGCGTCTCGCTTTGCTTGCGGCGTTCTTCAACTTCGTGGGACTCACCTTTGGGGCTCTTCGATTGAATCCTCGGGGCGTGGACGTCGCCCTGGTATTTACCGGATTCTATTGCCTCCTGATCGGCCACCTCATGTTCAGGTCGACTTTTGTACCTCGAATTCTGGGCGCGCTGATGGCGTTTGCCGGTTTGGGCTGGCTGACCTACCTGTCAAATCCGCTGGTAAGCTATCTGTCCCACTACAATCTGGCCTGCGCCCTCCTCGCGGAAGCATCGGTGTTCCTGTGGCTCCTCGCGATGGGCTTGAATGCTCCGAAGTGGCAAGAGAAAGCAAGCCCTTGGCGAATTAGCCGAGCATAGCCGGCCAAGGGAGGCGGCGTGCCGCATCCCCGCCGCCTTCATGCCAGCGCTTCAAACGCGGCGATGATAATGTCTTCGGTTATCAGTTCGGGCGTTTGAAAATACGTGAAGAGCAAGCCTGTGGTCATCGCATCCAGTATGCAGACAAACTTCCCGGCTGACATCGGCAGTTCTTTCGCTGGCACGACCTTTAGTAATTCCTTCGCCATGAGCCGATAGGTGGCCGCGTTCTTTTTCGTCAGACGGGACCGCATTGACTTGTACGTCAGCGCGTATAGCTGAAATGCAGTCGCTACGGTAGCTTGACTTCGACGAGCCTGTGCCTCTTTGGCGACCGTCTCGCCTAGAATGTGTAATTGTTCCTTGAGGCTGGCGCCGGGCTTCAATGGCGGGACAATCGGTTTCCAGCGCGAGGCAATGAGCGCCAGGAAGAGATCCTCCTTGTTCTTGAAATTGCCGTAGACCGCGCCTCGGGTCATTCCGGCGCGTGCGGCGATCTCCTCGAGCGGTGCTCGGTCGTAACCCTTTTCGCCGATAATTGCCGCGGCTGCCGAGATGAGTTTCTCTCTTGTACGGGCGCGCTTGCCACCCCCGGCTCGATCGACCACATTCGCCTCCGCGTGTCGCGCTATCTTCTTCATAAACTACACTCGTGTATTTTATACAACAATGTATTATTATACCTCGTCATGGCCTCAAGCTGGCAATGGGATCTGGTCATCGCGTTGTTGTCCGGTGTGGCGCTTCTCACGGCGGGCTATATTTATGAGAAAGCTGCCGAATGGAAGGATAAGAAGGTCCATCCCGCGCCCGGGCGGATCGTTGCCGTCGGAGACCACAAACTCCACTTGCTTTACAAGGCGAGCGTCGGCCCGACCATTGTGATCGAACAGGGGGCAGGTGAGCCATCGCGGCTGTGGTGGCCAGTCCAGGATAAAATCGCCGAGTTCGCCAGCGTTTGTACCTATGATCGAGCCGGATACGGCCGGAGCGAGCCGGTAGCAACTGGACGCACAATTGCAGAACGCGCCGAAGAACTCCACACTCTGCTTACCAACGCGGGTCTCCCCGAACCTTACATTCTGGTGGCGCACTCCTACGGCGGCTTCATTGTCCGATGCTTCGCCCGCAACCATCCCGATCAGACGGCAGGACTGGTCCTCGTCGATACACCGGAAGAAGAGGCGTTCTTCCGACGAGAGGTTCTCAATTTCTATTCTCGGCTCAGGGTCATGAACAAGGCTGTCGAGGTGGTGGCTCGTTTCGGCGTTTTGCGGCTGTTGGGTCAATTGTTTCCACTGGACCATGTGGGGTTCTCATTTGTGCGGCCGGACGAGTATTCGGCGGCGGGAGATGATTTGGCCTCCTTGCAACTCGTAGAACTGCCGACAGCGAATTTTGGAGGTGTGGGCAGTCTCGGGGATTTGCCCCTGGCAGTGATTACGCATGGCCAGCCGTTTCCGGGACCATTTTTCATTCTTGAGAAGGGCTGGAGCGAAGGTCAAACGCGGCTGGCTGCGTTGTCAACAAATAGCGTGCTCATCCGGGCGAACAATAGTAACCACATGATCCAGGTTGATGAGCCCGGACTCGTCGTGGATGCGATTCGTCGCGTCCACGCAGCCGCCCGCAGCAAGGTACAACTTGCCCATGATGGAACTTCACACGAGTAGTCCGCTGTTCAACCCTCATGGTCGCGCGTTATGGACATGTCGGCTTATGGGAAGCGATCGCGATTGCTCCCAGTTCACCGACCACGGGCAACAATAGAGGCGGCTGGCGTCCCCAAGAGATGCAAAGGCGGTGACTCACTGTAACTCAGGAAGCTTGGCGCTTTTTCCCCGATCCATCAGGGCGAATCCATGGGATACTAAGGTCGCAACGTGCCCGCGGGACTCTAAACCGTAAAGCATTTTCGTACAATAAACGTACAATGGATCGGGCAATGAGGCCTTTTTTGGCCGTTGCGGCAGTTCCTGGAATCAATAACTTACGTGCTGTCAACACGCTAGATCGTCCGACGCCCTCCGCCTCCACCAATATCTAGTTTATTATCAATTGCTTACAGACACATTTTAATTCCGCACAATAGCATTCTGCGGAGGCGGGTCCTCCGCCGGGCTTCTCTCACGGTTTTCCTTCTCGCCGATCAAAAACCAATCGAACGACCGATTATTCCTGGCAGGAATAGCTGGGAAGAAATGGATGCTCGGTCTTCGCACTGCCATTCTTGGGCAGGATCTATTATAAGTTCCTGTTTGCCGTGCAATCCGGGAGTCGGCCCTTCATTCACCCCAAGCGCGATAGTCAGGGCCAATCCGGGGGCAATTGTTCCAATTTGCCCGTCGCGCACAAACGATCTCGACCGATGCTCTTGATTTAACCTTCAGCTCGCTTCAGCCTCGCACGCGGGCGCCAGCTCGCGCATCATCAAACGATATTACGGCCGTAACCCGAACCTGAGGCAGCAAGAGGATGGATGGTGCGGCATATGATACTTTCACCTCAAACAGCAGCCACAACTGATGACGGAAGCGAAGCACGAAGTACCGTCGGGATATTCCGGCCTCAATACCGCCGACGTCCTCCGAGGCTCCCGCTCGAAGAAGTATGTGGAGCTTCTCTGGACCACCGATCCTCTAGCTGAAGCCGTGATGGATGAATTTGCCCGCATGCCCGAAAGCGAATGGCGTGCGCTGCTGGATCTGGCGCTGGCGAAGGGTCTAGACGCAGTCCCTCATGCACCAGAGTCGTTGCGAGCATTGTTCCACCAGCTGGAAAGCGTTCCGTTCTGGGTGGATCGCGACCGATGCAATCTGGGTGGAGCAACATTTCTGCGCTGCCGGATGGGTTTTGCAGTGCTTGCGATGCTTGCGTTGCCGATCATCTACAGTTGGCCGGCCGGCAACAAGCCGCTCGCGCTGTCGGGTCAACTGGTGCATCGTGCTTCGCAACGCCTCAAAGATACGACGCGATACGTATTCGCCGTTTGTCAGCCCGATGGCTTGGGCCGGTTTTCCGAAGGGTTTGCGATGACCGTGCGAGTGCGCCTCATCCATGCGCAAGTGCGGAGATTGCTTCTCGACTCCGGTCAATGGCACCCGGAAGTCTGGGGAGCACCCATCAATCAGTGCCACACGGCTGGCACCAACGTCATGTTTTCCGTTGGCGTGCTCGACGGTTTAACGCGGTTCGGCTACCACTTCGAGCGTGTGGAACGGGAGGCTCTCGTCCATGTATGGCGTTACGCCGGATACTTGCTGGGCGTCGATCATGAACTGCTGATTGCCGACGAATTTGAGGGTCACCGACTGCTTGATCTGATGTTTGCCTTCGAACCGCAACCGGATGACGATTCACGAGCGTTGGTGGATGCCCTGATGGAGACTTCATTCACGTATGTCCGCAACTTCAAAGCAGGGCACTTATGCAGCGTAAACGTTTGTTACGGGCTCTCGCGCGCTCTGATTGGGGATGAGCAGGCCGACGCTCTTGGGTTTCCCAATACTCGCTGGAAGTGGCTGTTGCCCGCGATTCGCCCGGCGACTTGGGTGATAGAAACCGCGCGCAGGTTCAGTACCCGCGTGCAAGCTCTGGCAAAAGTCGCCGGGCCGAAAGCGTTCCGACATCTGTTGAGCGAGCGCGGTCTGAAGGGGCGCACAGGAGAGTTCGTGATTCCTCGCCGGCTCGCGGTGCGCGCAGATCAGTCCGACTCCCAGATAGGTGAGACGGAGCCACAATCCGCGAGCGAGCGTGCGTCCAACGGAGGAAACCGATGAGAGATCCCGTACGTGTAGTGTGTCTGGGCGGTGGCTGGGTGGCCATTTACCTGGCTCGCGCGTTGCGTCCGGCGGTACGAAAAGGCGAGGTCAAGCTGACCGTGGTCAGCCGTGATAACTATTCCACTGTCCACGGACTGATCGCGGAAATGCTGACGTGCAAGATACAACCACAGCAGATCAATTCGTCAGTGCGGGAAATGATTGTGCCAGCTCATCTCCATAACGCCGAGATTGAGTCGGTGGACGTTAGCAATCAGCACGTGGTGACACGGAGTTCGCTCGACGGCCGGACCCGCACTCTGCCTTATGACCACTTGGTGGTCGGCGTCGGTTCCATCGAGGACTTCTCCCGCTACGCTGGGATCGCAGACCACACCTTTCCTCTGAAGACGTTCGCCGATTGCTACCGGCTGCGCAACCATCTGGTCAGCGTTCTGGAGATGGCATCCATTGAGACGAATCCTGAGGAGCGCAAGCGGTTGCTCACTTTTGTTGTCGCCGGCGGAAACTACGCGGGAATCGAAGTCGCTTGCGACCTGGTGGACTATTTCCGTTTTCTCTCGCGAACGAGATATCCGGAGTTGAAGTTCCAAGAGTTCCGAGTGGCGCTGGTGGAGGCTGGCCCGCGCATTTTGCCGGAGCTGGGGAAACGTCTTCCGTCCCTCGTGAGCTACGCCGAGAAACGCGTCCTGCAATTGGGCCTGGAGATGCACCTCAATACTGGCGTGCAGGCCGCCACCGCGGAAGGAGCAGTTCTCAACTCGGGTGAACGCATCCCCACGCGCACTCTCATCACCTGCACCGGCATGAGGTCGTCCCCCTTACTCGACCAATTTCCATACGAACGCGACGCGCGCGGACGGCTGGTCACCGACCAGTTCTGCCGCGTGCCAGGCGCAACCAACATCTGGGCCGGGGGCGATTGTGCCGCTGTTCCTCACCCAGACGGAGGCACGTGCCCTCCTTTGGCGCATTATGCGCAAAAGGCCGGCTCCAATATTGGCTCCAATATCGTGCGCGCCACCGCCGGCAAACCGCCTAAGCCGTATTCCTTCAACGGACTTGGCGAGGCCTGCACGCTCGGACATCGCAGCGCGATTGCGCACATGAAGGGAATCCCCGCTTCCGGTTTCCTGGCGTGGATCGGATGGCGTTTCATTGTGCTCACCATGTTCGTGCCTAGTTGGACGCGGCGGGTCCGCCTGATGTTCGACTGGTGGTTGACTTTGATTCTTGGTCGCGATGTCGTGAATCCTCGCATGGACGAGCGCGGAGCGATCTGGCACGTTCTGTATGAACCGAGCCAAATCATTGTCGCCGCGGGCGAGACCCGGCGCTATCACTACCTTGTGGAGTCGGGAGACCTCGACATAGTCGCGAACGACGGGAACGGCGAGTCGATCCTGCAGTCGCTGAAGGCGGGCGATTATTTCGGCGAGGGTGCCCGCCCAAAACTCGACTGCTGCATCCGTGCGCGTACGCGAGTGCGGCTGCTGGCCATTGACACCCAAGTGGCGGAGGCATTGAGCGCGGTGCGCCCGGACGCGGCCATGCTTTTGAAACAGGGCAAGAGCGGCACTGCCGCAGGACGCAGTGTCTGAATATGTTTCTCGATCCGCTCAAAGCGACGCTGTTTGATGTCCTCGTCAACCGCCGTTCGCGGCGATTGGGTCTGGGAATGACTATTCCAGCTGGCCCCTTGCAATACAAGAGCTCTCACGCACCGGTTCCTCTCACCGAGGATGAGGAGGCGGCTCTCGCATTCGCCGCCTGCGGCATCACAGGCTACGCCCTCGGAGATCTCTCTTACGGTGCCCGCGAAGGTGGCACTATGCTAGTTGGGAGACTCGGTCGCACGGTTGCGAGCCCTGACGCGGTGAACGCTGTGTCGGTGCTGGTCACCAACGACAGCGGAACCTGGCTGCTGAAGCGCCCCCAGGATTTTGCTCCCGCCGAGTTCCTGGAACTGGTCAGCCTCGCGCGAAAGGGCGCATTTACTGACCTCTATAAACGCACCCGAGTCCAGTTGTCCGCCAATCGAACGGCGCCACCATTAGATCCTGGGCATAATTTCTCGATCAACCGATGGTCGCTCTATGCTCCCGGAACGACTTACTTTCTGCCGATCATCGAAACCACCGCGCTCACCATCAACGCGCTCCTCGAGTTGTTCGGAGAAGACATGGGAGTGTTCTTGCGCGATGAGCGGGCGTGGTGCCGTCCCGCAGGGGTTGGTCGCTTTGCGCGCAGCCGGGACGGACACCTGCACGACGAACCGCGCGACCTCCGCTCAGCGACCATTCAAATGATGGAATCGTCGCTGCTGGAATCGATGGCCACCGAACACGGCATGGTTCTGGAGAACCTTGCACTCATGACCGAGGCGCTTGGATTGGGCGGTTTCCCGAATTTCGCGCGGCACGAATACAGCTGGTTCAAGGCCGCCGGCTTCCGCATGCAATCCATGAGGGCCAGCCGCTACGCCGGAGCGCCCCGGTTGATGTCTACTCTCGCGCGGTGGCTTGGAAAAGACCCTGTGCTGGAATATCCAGTAGGGCTGGAACATAACAACCAGCTGCTGCTGAAGCCATTCTGCCCACCCTACTACCAATCGATGGAGGATGCGGTCCGCGCCTTCGTGCAAGCGAAGTTCGGGCAAGATGGAACCTACCGAGGTGGAACGCAACAGAGTGCCTGGTGCGAATCGGCTTCTGGTGCCGCCAAGATACCGGCGCCGAGCGCAGCGACGGTGCAAGCGACCGTAGCGTATTGCGATTATGTTTTTCGCCGCTACGGAAGGTTCCCAGCCTATACGGCGCCGTTTCGGACCGTTATTGGATTCCAGGTTTGCCGCGTAGACATCGATTTCTATGATCGCTTCTATGAACCCAAAACGCTGCCCGATTCGGTGCGGGCCTGCACGGAACAAGCCCTCCTGAGGCGCAAATTGGGGTTCCCGGTCAACGGGCCAACCTGACATAATCCCAAGGTAAGGGTTGACACCCGCGAATTGAATGCGAACAATCCTGTCCGAATGCTAGGATTGTGTTTTAGTGTCGGAATTTGCAATAGCGGTGTCCTGAAACGGACAGCGCGGTACAACCCATCTCATAAATGCCTCGAGTCCCCGAAGCCAAATTCTGACCGTCTCGCTTTTGTGGTTCAACTTCCGGATTGCTCGTGACTCGAGAGCAACGCGGTAGTGTTGAGCTTGTACGAAGCTCAAATGAGTGCATCGGTGATTTTGAGTCAACCGAGGAAGCGTTCTGTTGTCCAGATTTCAGAGTCACGATCTGGGCACTTTGCATCGATCGCTGCTTGCCAAATTGATTCGGGGTAGCTGGTTTGCTAAGGTCGTCGTCATGGCCGAGCGTTCCACCGAGCAGATACGCGAATTGCTCGACTCCCTTTATCGCGTGGATTCGGGACGAATCCTGGCAACTCTGATCCGCTTGCTCGGTGATTTCGATCTTGCCGAGGAGGCGATGCACGAAGCCTTTGCGGCTGCGCTGAGCCTGTGGCCGCGGAGTGGAGTACCCGGCAACCCGCGACCATGGTTGATTTCGACGGCCCGATTCAAAGCCATTGATACTCTGCGTCGACGGGCAAGATTTGATGCGTCTCAAGACGAGCTGGTGCGATATCTCGAAGCGCAATGGAGTTCGGCGGAAAGGTCCAATGAAGAGGACAGCCTTGAGGATGATCGGCTGCGCCTGATTTTTACCTGCTGTCATCCATCTCTAGCGCCGGAAGCGCACATTGCACTCACCTTGCGTGAGGTGTGCGGGCTGACAACCGAGGAAATAGCAAAGGCCTTCCTCATCACTCCGCGTACGCTGGCGCAGCGCATTGTGCGCGCCAAGGCAAAGATTCGAGAGACACCGATTCGGTACGAGGTGCCGACACCGCAGGAATTGCCGGAGCGACTGGGCGCGGTGCTTCAGGTCATCTATCTCGTCTTTAACGAGGGCTACTCTGCTGCGGCGGGAGCGGAAGTAACGCGGGCCGAGCTCACCGGCGAGGCGATTCGACTGGGCCGGTTGCTGACCGAACTCCGGCCAGAGCCGGAAGTCATGGGGCTGCTCTCCCTGATGTTGCTACACGAATCCCGTCACGCCGCGAGAACGTCTCGGGCCGGAGAGCTGATTTTGCTGGAAAACCAGGATCGCTCGCTCTGGAACCGGGAGCAGATCGCGGAGGGAGTGGCATTGCTGGAGAAAGCCCTGAAGTCCCGCCGCTTCGGCTCTTACACACTGCAGGCTGCGATTGCGGCCGTTCATGCGGAGGCGGAATCGGTCGCTGCGACCGACTGGCGGCAGATTGTTGCGCTTTACGACCGATTGGTACGAATTCAGCCTTCGCCAGTTGTACAGCTCAATCGTGCCGTGGCAATTGCAATGTGCGAAGGTCCAGAGGCTGGTCTGACGCATATCGACGCGGTGTTGGAACATGGCGGATTGGCAAATTATTACCTGGCGCATTCCGCCCGTGCAGATATGTACCGCAGGCTCGGCAGGACAGCTGAGGCTCGGTCCTCTTATGAGAAAGCTCTGGCGCTGACCCAACAGGAACCTGAGCGGCAATTCCTGCAAGAGCGGATTCGGCAGTTGAAATAAAAAAAGACTCGTCAGAAGCCGATGCGGATATTGAGATGACCAGGTGCAAAGCATAGTTCTAAAGCGCGGAAGAAGCAAAATCTCTTGGACGATTTGTCGAATTCCGGTCCGGCCGTTCGACTATATCGTGAAGGCAGGGCAACCGGCCCGCCCGAAGACGGTTACAGGAGAATGGAGAAATCATGACGCAGTATTTGGTTGCTATTCACCACCCCGACGACTACGACCCGTCCGCAGAGGACGAAGCGATGTCCCGCGATATCGACGCGCTCAACGATGAGATGGTGGCTGCCGGTGTCAGGATTTTCGTTGGCGGCCTCTCCCCCGCCAGGAGCGCGAGGTCGCTGCGGGCGCAGCCCGATGGTAAGGTTCTGATCACCGACGGGCCGTACCTAGAGACGAAGGAGCACATAGGCGGTTTTTGGGTGCTGGAAGCCGCTAATCTGGATGATGCACTTGCGTGGGGGCGCAAGGCTGCCGTCGCCTGTCGGGCGCCGGTCGAGGTGCGCTCGGTTTGGAGGCCCGACGGAAGCAACTGAGCGGCAGTGACAACACTGCCGGCGATGCCGGCCTGACGGGCCGGTGTCGGGGTGCCGCGAGCCGGGTCAGCATCCCTGCTTCCAAGTGGCATTACCTGGCTCATCGAAAACCGGGGACACCCGTAAATTAAACAAAATCAGATAGGACTCGAAAGGAACTCAGTCTAAAAACGCAAGGACAGGGCACCCTCGAGCCCAACTTCCGTCCGCCATTCGATCGCATCAGTGACCCACAGATTCCTCTGACGAGGCCAAAAAAATGGAGCAGCTGTCGATTTTCGGTCTCCCGAACGACTATCTGATAACAGAACGACGAGCTACGGCTCTCCGAGTCACAGGAAACAAGGAGGAATTGATGAAATACATCTGTTTGGGATACATCGAGCCAGGAAAATTCGAAGGGATGACCGAGGACGAGCGACACGCAACGCTCGACGATTGCTTTGGGTACAACGACCATCTGCGCGCCAACGGACATCTTGTTGCCGAAGTACCTCTACAGCCTCCGGAGACCGCGTTGACCCTGTACTGGAAAAACGGCAAAGTCGCGACCACCGACGGCCCCTATGCGGAAACCAAGGAACAGCTCGGCGGCATTCAGATCCTTGAGGCGCGAGACCTCAATCATGCCGTTCAGCTTACCTCACAGCTTCCAGGCTTTAAGTATGGACTTGGACCGGTTGAGGTACGGCCGGTTGCGGATTTGACCGAAATGATGAGGGAGAGCGAGCAGCGACGGCGAAAGGATACCTCGCGATGAGGGCGGCCACGAGGGAAAGAATGATCAGTAGGGGCAAGAACATGTCATTCGTTCGCGATCTGAGAGTTGCAGCTCACTCGTTAATTCGGACTCCAGGGCTGGCGATCGCCGTGGTTCTGACGCTGGCGCTCGGCATCGGGGCGAACGCTGCCATTTTCACGCTGGTGCGCGGAGTGCTGCTCAAGCCTCTGGTCAACCGCGACGAGGACCGGCTGATCTACATCCGGCAGAGAGCCCCCGGCATCGGCGACGAAAACGCTACATTTTCCGTTCCCGAGATAGAGGATTTGCGCGCGAGCGTGAAAACCCTGAGCGCGTTTGGCGACTTCTCCACCATGGACTTCACCATGATCGGCCTCGGTGAACCTCGTTCAATTCGAGGTGGCGTTGTCAGCGGCACGTATTTCGACGTGATGGGCCTTCATCCCGTGCTCGGTCGCCTCATCGGACCTCAAGACGATGGTCCTAAAGCTGCCGGCGTCGTTGTTCTCACGTACCGTTTCTGGACGACCGCTCTTCACAAGGATCCTTCGGTTATGGGGAAAACCGTCCGCCTCGGTAGCACCGGGGATCGGTCTGCAACCATCATCGGCGTCCTCGAACCCTGCGTCCCGTATCCCCAAGATACCGAAATCATCGCCAACGTGGTCACCAGCCCGCATCATCTTTCCGCAACCATGGTCACTGGCCGCATCCATCGCATGACTGAGCTTTTCGGCCGTCTGGCTCCGGGAGTCACCCTCGATCAGGCTCGTGCTGAGTTGCGCTCCGTCTACTCCACGATGAAGAAGGACCACCCCGAAGCTTATGCACAGGAAGCGGACTTCCAGATCGGGACCAAGTTGCTTCGTGACCAGATCACGTCGGGCGCCCGGACCGTGCTGCTTGTGCTGCTCGCAGCGTCAGGGCTGGTCTTGATCATCGCGTGTTCCAATGTTGCCAATCTGATTCTGGCACGGACGGTTCGCCGCGAAGGTGAGCTGGCGGTCCGCGTGGCGCTGGGCGCAAGCACAGGCGTGTTGCGTCGCATGCTGTTGGCCGAAAGCCTTCTGCTCTGCGGCGCTGGCGCCGCACTCGGTGTAATGAGCGCGCAGCCGATGGTGGCCATCCTGGCCCGCTACGCCTCGCGCTTCTCCGTCCGGGCGCTCGATTTCAGAGTCGATTCGAGCTTGCTTTGGGTCGGAGCAGCGCTGGCTATCGTCGCCGCGGTGATTCTCGCTTTCGTCCCGCGCCTGCCCTCTTCCGGCACGCCGAGTGGACTGAGCCTATCAAGCGGAAGTGTGCGGATCACCGGCAGCACGAGGCGCCGCCAGCGGATCTTCGCGGTGACACAGATCGCCGCGTCCTTCGTGTTGCTGGCCGGCGCAAGTATGTTGATCACTACGTTGATCGCACTGCAAAGGGCGCAGACAGGTCTGGACACGCAGCACGTCCTCGCTATCGATGTTCCTGCTATGTCCTATGGGAAGACATCTCAGCAGGTCGTCGATTTCTACGAGGACGCGATACGTCGCATTGATGCCCTGCCGGGCGTGAGCAAGACCGCCTTCGGCAATGTCGTTCCCTGGCGCGATGGCGGCGGTCCCGCCGCTCCTGGTCTGCAATTCTCCGCTGACGGACACGTCCATGCCGCCGGCGTAGAGGATCCGCGGGCGCAGTGGCGTGTCATCTCTCCCGGATTTTTTGCGTCGCTTGGCGTTCCTATCATTGCCGGCCGCGATTTCAATGCGCTCGATGGTCAGAACAATGATGGTCAGAATAATGATGGCCAGAATAATAATGGCCAGAGTAATAAAAATGAAGAGCCTGTTGTTATCGTCAGCCAGGCTCTCGCACAGCGCATGTTCCCCAATCAGGATGCGGTCAATCGGCATGTCTATTGGACCGATCCCGTGCTGCAATTCATGCGACGGGACCGAACTCCAAAAGGCGCGTTTTGTCGCGCCGCACCGCATCATCGGCGTCACGGCGGATATTGACGACGAACACGTCGTTCCGGAACCCACGCTCACCGTTTACAGCCCTTTTGACGAAGGTCCAATGTTTGGCGGTCGTCTCTTCATTCACACGGGTGCAAATCCCTATGCGCTGGTCCCATCGGTCACGCGCATTATTCGCGACCATGTCCGCCGATCAGCCCGTTGAGCGCGCCGCCACTCTCGAAGACATTCGGGCAGAAGTGCTCACGCCGGACCGTTTAAACTCGCTGGTGTTTGGCGTATTCGCGGCTGTCGCGTTGGCGATCGCCGTGGTGGGCGTCGCGGGCGTGCTGGCGTTTTCGGTGAGCGCGCGAACGCGGGAATTCGGCATCCGGCTGGCCCTGGGATCGGAGCCGCGGCGACTCCTCAAAGGCGTGATCGCAGAGGGGGCCGTGATGGCTGCGGCGGGCGTACTTGCAGGCGCGGCATTCGGGTTCGTACTGGCGCGTTTGGCGGGCAGATATTTCCTGGACGTCAAGATGCCGGGCGCATTGCCTGTGTTTTTCTCCGCGTTCGTGCTGATGACGGTCGCGCTCATCGCGTCGGTGCTGCCCGCGGCACGCGCTGCGCGCGTCGATGTTATGCAAGCGTTGCGCTCCGAGTGACCGTCGGACGGGTGTCAGGGTCCCAGCAACTCCAACGTGAGATGAATCTCCGAGCAACGGTTCCCCACGACTCGGTGCCATCTTCGTGTTCGGCTTGTTGCTGAGCTTCTTCCAACTTAGCAGCCTCGCCACCAGGTAGATTGCGGAAGGCGTTCGCGCAGCGGGAGGGCCGGATTAGCTTTTGGATCGTGGGCGGATCCGTATCCTTGCGGGAGACCTTCACCCACGCCGACACCGAAGGGGCGATCTGCTGGCCCCAACGGTCCAAATCGGATTTCACCACAAATGAGCTGTTTTGCATAACGACAGGATAGGCCGACAAGCGAAGTCCTTCATAGTACAAATGCGACATTGCCCAGCGACGCTTGGGTCGTGATCGGGTTACGGGCTGCTCTTCCCTAATCCTGTAAGGGAAGGGTTGCCGTTCAACTCACCCAATGATCATCAATCAGCTGAGTGCAGCTTGGAGCGGCTCACCTGCTCCAGTTCCGGGTACCCCGCCGACCTTGCCTCCCGGCGCAGGTGTGCGGTCAGCAGACCGTACGTCCATAACTCTTGGGCATAGCCCAACTCCTTAGGCTTCTGACAGGCAGAGTTCTGAACCCAAGCAATCGCCGCATCCGAAACCCGACGCGGTTTGCCCGAACGCGGCAATTCTCCCAAGGCCGCCTGCACGCCAAAGCGCAGGCATTTCTGGATGCAGAGGATCACCGTGTTACGGTTCACCCCATGGTCCCGCGCAATGGCTTGATCACTCAGACCGGCGACCGAGTCCAGCAAGATCGCCGCGCGTACCGTACGCCTCTTCTGCTCGGTTCGCGATTTGCGGAGGCGTTCCAACATGCGCTGCTCGTCCGCGCTCAAGACCAGGGGCCGACGCCTCCTCTGAAAGGGCATACCTCATTAAAACATCCCCGAGGCCCAATGTATATTTACTTAGAGAACACTCATCAAGGGCGTTAGTTCGGTTTCTTAGAGTGACCAATCTATGCGCTCGATTCCGCGAACAAGATCGAAATGGCGGTCTCGGCTTAGGATGGAGGAAGAATGCTGACGGCAGAGCGCGGCAATCCAAACGTCGTTGGAAGGAATTGGAGTTCCGGCTCTCTTGAGTTCGGTTCGAATAGTAGAGTAGGAGTTGGCCGTCTCTTCATCCACATCGAGTACTCGGTAGTTGCAAATCGTTTCTGTTAACCATTGTTCGTAGCGCTGCCGGTCGCGTGATTGCTGAATTCCATATCGGTATTCGCCCAACACAATTACCGGAACGGCGACCTCCGCTGCTTTGCGAAGGATCGGCTCCAGCGCTGCATCGCCATCTGCGACGGCTGACAATCCATTGGTGTCCAGGATCACTGGTGATCCTCAGTCTCGACCTGGTCGAACTCTTCTTCCATGATTCGATTAATTCTGGCCGTTTCCTTGTGCAGGTGACGGAGTTTGCCGAACGTCTTCATCCAGGGCTTGCTGTCTCTATCGCAATGGGCGCGTAGCTTGTCCGACAGCGCCTCCGAGACGAGGGCTCGAAAAGGAATCCCGCGCTCGGCCGCCACCGTCTTGGCGCGACGAAAGATAGCATCGGGAATTTCCAACGTAGTCTTCATGAGCCATGCTCCCATATTTATGGGAGCGAGTCAACCAAGCGAATGCTTCAGCTGCTTCAGCCCAATGCCAGGAACCGGGAACGGTGGCTATTGCGAAGAATAGAAATTCATTTTTGGTTTATGTTGAATAAATTGGCACACCCCACAACGAACTACTCTTAAGGCGGATGACAAGCGGCAGGGGCCCACCGTTTCTGTAACCAGCGCATTCCCCGTTTTCACTGACGAAAATAGCCAACTCTTCTATTTTCGATGGCCTTTCTCGGCACGCGCGTACCCCTTCAGGCACCCGAGACTATCGCGGTCGGGAACCGCCGAATGTAGCATACCGCGGGCCAACGTCCCCAATGGCGCCGATGGGGTTTGCACCTGACTTGTTCCCGTCTGATTCCGTCAACGTAATGGAGCTTCCCGGCGTTGTCGGGCTGTCCACGGCACGCAACCGGGCAGTGCGCCTTTCCTCCTTCTTCGCTGCTTCGAGGCGGCATCGCTCCTCGATAGACAGAACTGCTTCTGGGGAAGTCTTGCCGAACCGCTTGAAGTAGAGCTCTTCGATAAACTGCGGCAAGGCCAGCTTCCACGGCTGCTGCTTGTGGTTATCGATCTTCCCAACTTCGCCGGGTTCATCCCCAGTTCGCGAGCCATGTGGACCTGGGCGTGAGACAAATGGTGGCGCTTTCGCGCCTCGATCCACGCCTGCATCTTCTGATTCGGCTTCTTCGTCTTCTTGGCCATGCCATCATCTTTCCTCTCGACTATCTTGCCAACATCTCCCGCGTCTAACATCGTCGAGCAGGAGGCGCTAGTTGTCAGCGGGATCATCGCCTGGGCTATTGTCCAAAATGGAGGTTAGGAGTATTTTCACAATTACCGTAAAGGAAATCGTTTGTGTGTTGACGGGTCTTTGCCAGGTCCAGACCGAACGTAACTGGGCAACGGATCCAGGGACAGCGCTCTATACGGTGAAAATGCTCAGACAAACGCTTCCACTCTAACTTCGGCTTCACGGCGCGTCTGCGAGCAGATCCGGGATAAGGGCGTCCTGTTACCCCTGGGGTCGATTCTTTGCTTGCTCCATCGCGATCTGGTTTACATGTGACAACGCCTTCGACCCGGAGGCCCCCTCGATCGCCTTTACGGCGATGTCCTGCACTTGCTGCTTAGCCTCTATTAGTTGTTTTTCAAGCGTCACGATCTGAGCAGCCTGGCGGGCCAGAGTCTCCTCCAGGGTCCTCACGTGCAGTTCAGCAAGCCGCTTTTCGGTCTCTGCGTCCTTCTTCAGAACGAGCACCTCCTGTTCGAACTTGGCTTCCGTCTCGCGTCGCACCCGCAACGCTGCAGTCTCCGCCTCATTCTGGAGACGTGCAGGAAAACCCTCCACTTCCTTTCGTAAATGCGTCAGTTCGTCCTCGCGCTCTTTCAGTTCCGCCTCGCGCTGTCGCCAGCCTTTCTCCAGAGCCTCCTGACGCTCCTGGTTCTTCTTCTCCACGAGGCGCATCTCTTCTTCATATTTGTCCTGAGCTTTCTTCCGCTCGAGCGCCTTCTTATACTCATAATCTTCGATCTCGCGCTGACGCTGCTTCTTAAGATTGTCGTCCTGCTCCTTGCGCTCACGCTCGATTCGCGCCGACTCTTCCTCCCACGCCTGGCGCTGCGCGCCTATCTCTGCCTCCGCCCGCTGCTTTTCCCGCGCATAATCCTGCACCATCTGATCGAGCGCCGTTGCCGCCACATCAATCTTATGAAGCTGCTCCAGTTCCTTCCGCTCGAGCGCAACTGCGTCCCGCAGCGTGGCCAGTACCCTCACCTCCTGCGTGAGCTGCTCGGAAATATCGGCAAGCGCCTTGCCGACCTCCAGTCCCAGCCCGGAAATCTTCTGAACTACGGCCTCGACCGTTATACCCTCAGCGCCTTGCCGGACCTCGGCCGCGTGCAGTCGCGCGGCCCCCTCGGCCTTGGCGTCTGCGGCCTCGCGCGCAGATTCCACCTGCTCTTGGATCTCCGCGAATTCTTGCTGCATTTCAGCCTTGCTGCGCTTTGCTCGCACGGGTGCTTTTATTGCCTTCACGGGCATCTAGTATTCCTTTCGCAGGAAGATTATCAGATTTCCAGGCCCTTGGGTCCAGTCAGAGATGTGCTCAGAAATTCCGGATAGCCTCTAGTTCGTCGGCCGAATCGGGATCAGAGGTTGCATCAGTCACTTGGACGCTCCGCACCTCGGGCCATCGTTCTCAACAAACCAGCTGGGAAGGAAAGCGTCACCTCCATTCGATCCGGCAATTCGCGATGTCCAGGCAATACGAAGTATGACCGACTCTAGTGCGCGAGTGCCTTAGCCAGACTTGCGGCGCTAGATTCGCGAAACGCGGTCGAGTTTTTTCTCAACGAATCTGAGCGGACCCGTGGGATAATGGGGTCGCGATGTGGCGTCAAGGTGAGTCTAGAACGCATGCATTTTCGCACAATAAACGTACAATGGATTGGGCAATGGGGCCTTCTAGCCGTTGTGGCAGTTCCTGGAATCAATAACCTACACGCTCTCAACACCGTGATTAGTTCGACTCCCGCCACCTCCACCAATATCTCATTTATTATCAATATTTTACTGACTGTTTTTAATTTCGTACAATAACGTTCCGCGGGCGTGTTCTCCGCTGTGTTCACCTTTGGCCGAGAGAGCTTTGCCACGAACAAGCGCATTCTGGACCTATTGACCATCGAGCACACTACTTCGATCAGAAATCAAATCGCGAAACGCCTCAGACAACTTTCGTTTCCTAATTGGAAGGAACCGCGCAGCACCATCTTCGTTGGACGTGGCGCCGCTGCAGTAGGTCTTGCGATCTGCAAGTTGGACTCGGAACAAAGGCAAGGTCCGCGAAGTTTCTCGGCACCTTGATCCCTTGATCAGGCATGTTGCGTAATGGCTTGGGGGCAATATTCTCAAAGCCCTTGACTCTGGTTGGCTTCGAAACGCATCATGGTATTGAACAGTAAACGGTGAAGGAGTTCACCTCCAACCGCTGTCCTATCCTTGAGCCGGGAACAGCTGATGACTCCTGACAAGCGGGCCTTGTCGCGGAGTCATGGTACCGGCAAGAATCCGCCAGAAAAAGTTCGGAAGTCGAGGTGTCGTTCTATGCAGAACGTCTGGGTTCTTGCGTCTCTGTGGGTCGGCTTGGCGCTCGTGGCGACCCTTCTCGCCATTTGGTTCAAAATTTCCACGGCGCTCACCGAGATTGTTGTGGGCACGGTGGCGCAGCTCATCTTTGGCGCTTTTATAGTGCAGGGCGGTCTTGCCGCCAAGAGTGAATGGATCAGTTTCCTGGCCGGAACCGGGGCGATCGTGCTCACCTTCTTAGCTGGAGCCGAACTCGATCCCAAGATCTTCCGGACCAAGTGGAAAGAGTCCACGGTTATCGGCTTGGTGGGGTTCATCGGCCCGTTTCTGGGTTGCACGGCTGTTGCCCATTACGTCCTGCATTGGACAACCCGATCAAGTTGGCTGGCAGGCGTTGCTCTGTCCACAACATCAGTGGCTGTTGTTTACGCTGTGATGTTGGAACTCGGTTTCAACGTCACAGATTTCGGAAAGGCTATTCTGGCAGCCTGTTTTGTGAACGATCTGGGAACAGTGATCGCGCTGGGCCTCATCTTCTCCCCGTTCACAGTGAGAACTTTGATCTTCGTGGGGGCAAGCGCAGCCATCTTCGCGGTTTTACCGTTCCTCACTCCGTGGTTTTTCAAGTTCTATGGAGGGCGGGTCTCCGAACTGGAAGCGAAATACCTGCTTTTCGTGTTGTTCGCGATGGGGGGATTGGCGGTATGGTCCGGGAGCGAAGCTGTTTTGCCTGCATACATCATCGGAATGGTATTGGCGGGAACGGTTGGCAAAGACCATGTCTTGATCCGGCGACTGCGTACTCTCACGTTTGGCCTGCTGACGCCGTTCTATTTCATCCGGGCCGGATCATTTGTTTCGGTGCCTGCGCTGAGGGCCGCTCCGCTAGTGTTCGTCGCGCTGTTTTTTGCGAAGATGATTTCCAAGATGGTCGGACTGTTCCCAACAGTAAAGGCATTCAACTACCAGCGTGAAGAAGGTTTGTACTTCACGTTGATGATGTCGACCGGCCTCACCTTTGGAACTATTTCTGCCCTTTTTGGCTTGAACCACGGCATTATTGATCAAGCGCAGTATTCGCATTTGGTGGCCACAGTGATCGGCAGTGCAGTGATTCCTACCATGATCGCCAATGCCTGGTTCATGCCGAGGCACCTGTTGTCGAAGTTCAAGAAAAAAGAAGATACTACGATTTCCCAGGCAGTCACCCTAAGCGCCGAGGGAGAAACTCCATGAGTGGAAAAAGACATAATGTGCATTTTCGACACATGTTGGTGGGATATGACGGATCTCCGCAGTCGGAGAAGGCTGTGGAGGTCGCGCTTTCGCTTGCAGACTGCATTGATTCGACCGTGCTGATCTTCGCGGTTGCTCGGCCCCCGGAGCCAGCGATCTCCGTTGAACTGGAGGCAGTCCTGGACGACGCGCGGGAGCATTACCAAGAGGGATTCAAGAAGATCCTTGAGAAGGCGCGAGCGCATGACCTGGATGTAAAGACAGATATGGCGGTGGGGCATCCTGGAGAGCAGATCATCCATCGCGCGGAGGCGGACGGAGTGGACCTGATTATCGTGGGTCGGCGGGGCCGATCCATGATCTCGCGGATGATGTTAGGCTCGGTCTCAGAGCGTGTTTTGAGGTACGCTCATTGCCCTGTGATGGTCGTGCACTGAAGCCGCCGTTGGCGGATGTTTAAGACAAGCTTGTGAAGATTGCGATCATTTCGGATGTGCACGGTAATTATGAAGCTCTTCGGGCCTTACCCGATGACTACGACGAGCTGTGGGTTTTGGGAGACCTGGTCAATTACGGTCCGGAGCCGAAAGAGGTTGTGGAATTCGTGAGGGCGAAAGCCTCCGTTGTAGTGCGCGGGAACCATGATCATTCGATCGGATACGATGAGGACCCGAGATGCGGTCGGCGTTATCGCGATATGGCAGTGGCGACGCAAAGATTCAGCGCCTCTGTTGTCACTGAGGACCAGAAACAATTCCTGCGAAACCTGCCACTGAAGACTGAGATCAAACGAGGAACCTCGCGCTTTTATCTCACACATGCAAGGCCGTCAGCCTCGCTGTATGGATATTGCCCGCAAGACTCGGACGAATGGGTTAAGGAAGTTAAATCGGTCGCGGCGGATGTAGTGCTCGTCGGCCACACGCACACTCCGTTTGCGCGAAAGATCGGGAATCAGATTTTGGTCAATCCCGGTAGCCTACGCCAACCTAAGACAGGCAAGCCCGATGCCTGTTACGCCGTGTGGAACGACGGCGCGTTTGAGCTCAAGTCGTTTTCATACCCAGTCAATAGAACCATCGCAAAACTGAAGAGTCTGTCTTTTCCATCTGAAATTGAAAAGGACCTCATCACCGTTCTTCAAAGCGGCTCCGTTTAGAGGGGGCAGAAAGAGGATGCAATCATGTCGAACATAAAAGAAACTAACCGCACTGGAGATTCTGGACTCGCGGGAGAGAGTCGCCAAGTACAATCGGCTACTTGAAATCGAAAGGGAACTTGGAAGGAGCGCCAAATACGCTGGGCGGGCAGCTTATGCCAAGTGGGCTGGCGAACTGGCGACGCATTGAGGGGGGCGCGACGATTCCGATAGCTTAAGGTTCATTGTCGGAGTCGCTGCGCCGTTGTCTTTCCCGGATTGTCTTTGGACACATGGATGACTTCATTTTCGATCGCGAGGAAGAGCTGCAGGTGCTCAAGCAGCGTCTGCTGAAGAGAAAGGCTTTTCTTCTGCATGGACCCACAGGGGCCGGAAAGACGCTGCTAATCAGAAGTCTGCTGGCGCAAATGCCCTCGGTTTTCTATTGCGCGAGTTCGGCCACCACGCGAGTCATCTTTCGTAGTGTAGCGCAGTTGTTGCTGGAGAAAGGCGATCCGCACGTCAAACGAACCTGCCGAAGCCGAGATGGCGTCCAGACAAAATCCGCCGTATCGCTCAAAGGTATCGTGATGGATGCCTTGCGCGGAGGAGGCTACTCGCTTGTCCTGGATCACGTAGATCGTCCGTCCCAATCTTTCGCTGCCGCAGTTCGGGAGATCATCGGGGCGTGCTCCACTCCTGTGATCGCTGTTGCGCGATCCTGCCACATGGAAGACGCGGGGTTCCTACAGCCTTTGTATTCGGATCGACATGAAAGGTACGAATTGAAGAACTTTGACCCTGCGGCTGCGGAGCGGTTTGCTCACGAGATGGTAGGACGAGCGGGGTTGTCGGCATCGAATATCAAAGAATTTCTTGCGAAAGTGCTGGAGCTGAGTGAAGGAAATCCGGGAGCGATTCTTTCCATGCTGCAGATGGCTAAGTACCCAAAATATCGAACCGACGAGCACATCAAGATCTCACCGCTCTACATCGACTTCCGCATGAACTGGTCGCCCGCAGTTCGAAGCCGCTGAACTTCGCTACGCCCGGGCGACGATTGACTTCGCTACGCCGGGTTGTCATAATTTCAGTGGGTGTTGGAGTTCACCTTTAACCGCCCGACTCGGGCAGATGACTCCTACGAAGAAGAAGGAATTCTCTTGGTAGGGGTCAATTTCAAAGTTTCCCCCTCCATCTTCTGATTCCAAGAGATTCCTAAGTAGTTACAGGCAGGACGCGTGCGTCTCTGCGTTCCGCTGGAGCTTCATGCCAGAGGAGTCTCTCAACTCGAACCACGCCCGGCGCCTATCGGTTACGTGTCGGTACATCGACAAGCAACTGGCCGACATGGAGAATGCGCTCCGTGTTGCCAGCTCCAAGAATGCCTTCCCTGAGTACCTTTCTGATATCACGCCGGCACAACGGCCCGTGATCGAAGATTACATCGCTCGCATCCGAGTCCAGTTGGCCCGTGTCCTGGAGGGTCAGGGCATTGAGCGGCCTGAGCCTTCGATTCCCGTCAGCCGATCGCTGCATACCGCTCTGACGTTTATTGCGATTGCCGCTGAAGAATTGCAGCCAAAATACATGCGTGGCTATGGCGAGGTCCCGCCCTCTACCGCAGTCGAACTGAACGGGATTGCCGGCGAACTGCTCAGCCTAGTCGGCCAACTCGACCAGTTCGTGATGCGCGGAGCGGGCGAGAATTTGCAAGAACGGCTGCAACGGCTCGAACAGCAGGGAGACGAAGTAGCGCTGCTAAAGAAACTTGAAACGATCATCGGGGAACAAGGACTGGTGGAGTTCAGGTCCACGGTTTCCATGATTTTGGATCGGCTGGAGGATAATCGCTTCGAGATCGCGGTGTTTGGACGCGTCAGCTCTGGCAAGTCGTCGCTGCTGAACGCAACCCTTGGGACCGACGTGTTGCCGGTCGGCGTCACTCCCATTACCGCCGTTCCTACCCGCATCATTTACGGTGAAACGCCAGCCGTGAATGTGTGGTTCGCCAACAGGTCGCCGGAACAGTTCGAGATTTCTCGGCTGGCAGACTTCGTAGCAGAGCAGCGCAATCCGGGGAACGAGAAGCATGTCACACGCATCATGCTTCAGATCTCTTCGCCAAGGCTGCGAGATGGCATCGTTTTTGTGGACACGCCAGGCCTCGGCTCTCTGGCAACTCGCGGAGCCGCTGAGACGCTGGCGTACTTGCCTCGCTGTGACCTGGGAGTGGTTCTGATTGACGCAGGTTCGACGCTTACGCCCGACGATCTCAAGACCATACAAACGCTCTACGATGCGGGTACTCCAGCCAACGTGCTACTGAGCAAGGCTGACCTGCTCATGGTGGATGACCGAGCGCGGGTTATCGAGTATGTGAAGGGTCATATCCGCTCGGAACTGAACTTTGAGACCCAGGTGCACGCAGTCAGTGCATTGCCAGTCGGCAGAGATCTGCTGACTCAATGGTTTGAGAACGATATCGCTCCCCTGTATAGCCAGCGACAGGAATTGAAGCTTCGGTCGATCCGTCGGAAAGTGGGGACGTTGCAGCAATCGGTGGAAGCGGCTCTCCGCGCACGTTTGCGGTCCAAGGGGCATGAGCCCGCCATCGATATTGAGAGGCTTCGCGATGTAGAAGCGGGTTTGCGTCAGGCGAGTGGCAAGCTTCAGGAAACGCACGCGACTGCGCGAAAGATTACAGACGAAATCGGTGAACTCGCCTCGCGGTCACTATGGAACGCTGCGGCTGATCTGGTTGCCTTTTGGTCTACAGACAGCCATGAAAATGGCACGCAACAGGTCGTGCTTGATGCGGTGAACCGGACAGTTCAGGAAAAAGCCAAGAATCTGCATGATCTCCTGTACTCCACAGGTCGTGAACTCTACGACAGTTTGCGCTCGACCGCGGACCTTTTGAGACTGGCGGACGCTCCAACCGCAGAGGAGTTTTCCGCCTTGTTACGCGAAATGCCGGTGTTCGAAGTCGGACCAATCACTTCAACCATGAAGCGCCCCGCTGTCGCCCTGATCTTGGGACGTAGCTTTGCTGAACGGCGGATCGCCAACAAGCTAGCCAGATCCATCGGGCCGCAGGTTTTGAGAGCGGTTTCGGGTTATCGCCAACTAGCCTACGACTGGGCGGAAAAAACAGATGGTCAGATTCAACGGCGGTTCGAGGCCTACGCCAGCGGGTATCGAGCACAGGTTGGGCGAATGGTCGGCTCGCAGGAATTGTCGAGCGAACAAGAGCGGGCTGTTCGTCACAGTCTCGACGCATTACAGGGCAAACACGCGGGCGAGCCAGTACAAGCAACTGGATAGCGAGTTTGGGAATCCAGGAATTCAGTCCCTAAGAGTGAAAGGAGCCCGGCGACTTGATCAAGTATCTGATGGTTGGAATCGGAGGATTTCTAGGTTCGGTGTTGCGCTTCTGGCTCGGAAGTTTCATCGGGGGGAGATTGGGCGCTCGATTTCCCTATGGCACTTTTGTGATCAATGTGACGGGTTCGTTCTTGATCGGCATGGTTCTCACTGTGTTGGCCACGAAAGCACCCTGGAGTCCAAATTGGCGATATCTGATCCCAATCGGCTTCATCGGGGGATATACGACGTTTTCCACTTTTGAATATGAGACGCTTCGCCTCTTTCAAGACGGTCAATTTTTCACGGCAGTACTCAATGTCACGCTGAGCGTGGTCGTCGGCTTTGTTGGTGTCTGGGTCGGGGCAGTTGCAGGGAGGGTAATCCCATGAAGGCTGATGCAGTAGCGCACGAGATCAATGTGGGTCAGGCGTTGGTGAGAGGGGCGTGCCCGGTCTGTGGAGTGCTCAAGGAATTTCAATCGGCCCTCGCGGAGAAGATCCACGTGTGCGATGACCTGAGTTTATGTAATTTCCATACTTGGCTTCTCGCGCGGGCGGCTCCGGCCAAGGGCGCAGCTGCCTTTTATCTCAAGCTGCTGGAAGATTCGTCGGCCGTTAAGGTTGGGGCGTCGGATTGTGATTTCTGCCAGAAGATTCTCGCGCAAGAGAAATTGCAGTTGCGAAATCTGGTGAAGCAGATGCAACGCGCCATATTTGTCCAATGGATGAAAAGCCAGGGCAGTCTCTGCCTGGGTCACTCACGTAAACTGCAGGATCATGCTCCGTTAAAGATGCGACGGCTGATTGGCGAAATCGTCGAACGAACTCGGACTGAACTAAAGCAAGAGCTGGGGGATTTCCTAGAACATACAAAGCAAGGAGATCACACCGGTGGTGGGATACTGGGGCGTGCGGCTGAATTTCTTGTCAGCCAGCGAGGACTGTAGATCGGAGGAGGAAGAGTGCTTACATCTGGACCTGCGAAGAAGGTCGCCATCTACGTTGCGGAGGACCAGCACTATCACGGCAGTGCGGCCTATGCCGCCATCCTCGATTTTCTGTTCTTTCGGGGTGTATCGGGCGCAACCGTGACCCGAGGCATTGCCGGCTTTGGGTCCGACCACCAAATGCACACGACTCGACTCGTGGACCTGGCAACCCGTTTGCCTGTCAAGGTTGAGTTCATCGAGACTGCGCAGAAAGTGGAGGAGTTGCTGCCCAAGCTGCAAACGATGGTTGGCACCGGGCTGATCGAAATGCACGATACGACCATCGTGAAGCCAGCCGAGACCAAGAAAGAGCAAGCGGCTGTGCCGGAGAAACCCGCACTCAAGAGCGAAACCAAGGCCAAATTGATGCGGATTTTCATCGGCGAGAACGACAAGTGGAATGGCAAGCCGCTGTATGAAGCCATTGTAGGAGGTTTGCGGGCCCACGATATTGCTGGCGTCACAGTCTACCGCGGGATCTTGGGCTACGGCGCAAATCGGAGAATTCACAAAGATGCGGCACTGAGTCTTTCGCATGACCGGCCCATCTTGCTCTCTATCGTGGACACGGAAGAGAAGCTCAAGGCGTTCATGCCAATCCTGGATGAAATGGTGCAGCAAGGTTTGGTCGTGCTTTCCGACGTGGATGTCATCAAGTACACCCACAACTACGAGAAGACCGAACGGCGTCAGGAGACACGTGTATGAAACTCGAAGGCAAAGCCAAGATGCTCCGGATTCACTTCGGCGAAGATGACAAGTGGCACGGTAAGCCGCTCTACCAAGCAATTGTGGAGAAGTGCCGAGAGCTCGACATTGCCGGAGCAACGGTTTATCGCGGCGTTGAAGGCTATGGTGCCAGTACGCTGATTCATCGGGCTCACCTGCTCAGGTCTTCCGACCGTCCCATTATGGTGTCGGTTGTGGACACGCATGAAAATATCAGCAAGCTCCTGCCTGCCTTGGACCAAATGGTGGACGAAGGCTTAATCGCCATGTCCGACGTGGAAGTGATCAAGTACGTGCATCAAGAAGGCGCCCGTTCCCCGGCATCATGAGGACATGCCAAAAAGCGAAGACAATTCGCCAATCACGGTTGGCGCGCAACCGGAACATCCTTCCTTGGCAGTAGCCGCACTGACGAGCGATGTGAACGGTGCCTCTAGACTCCATCGCCTCGCCCAACTGGCTGAGGAGTTGGGTTCCGGTCGAATCGCTGAGGAGGCAAGGGATCTTGCAAGCCGGATCTCCGAGGGCCGGTTCTATGTTGCTTGTATTGGCCAGTTCAAGCGCGGCAAGTCCACCCTGATCAACGCTCTGATTGGCGACGCTGTCCTTCCCGTCGGCTTCACTCCGGTGACCGCAGTCCCTACCGTAATCAGGTTTGGCGAGAAACGAAAAGCGCGACTTCAAGGGGAAGATGGTTCTTGGGCGGACGTGAGCGTTTCCGATCTCAACCAGTACGTATCGGAGGAATTTAACCCGGAGAACACAAAAGGAGTTCGAGGCGTAGAGGTTTTTGTGCCTAGCTCGCTGTTGGCCGGTGGCATGTGCTTCGTAGACACTCCCGGCCTCGGCTCAGTATTCACCGGCAATACGGCGGCAACGCACGCGTTCATACCCCACATCGATGCGGCGTTGGTCGTGATCGGTGCCGATCCGCCGCTGGCTGGAGAGGAACTCGGGCTCGTCGAAGCTGTAGCGCAGCAGGTTCAGGATATTGTTCTGGTTCTTAACAAGGCTGATCGGACAACTCCAGAAGAGAAGGCCGCTGCGATGGATTTCGCAGACCGCCAAGTGCGGAAGAGACTGCAGCGTGGTCTGGGCCCCATTTTGGAAGTGAGTGCGGCGGAACGAATCAACAATGACAGCCCGGAACGTGATTGGCAAAAACTGGTCGAAGCCCTTGACGGACTGGCTGAGCAATCAGGGCGGCGGTTGATCTATTCGGCCTGTGAGCGAGGAATCGGCCGCCTCAGCGAACAACTGCTAGCAGTGATAGGCGAAGAGCGGGAAGCCCTGCAGCGGCCCATTGAAGAATCGGAACGGCGCATTGCGACGATGAAGATCACGATCGCGGAGGCCGAACGATCGATGCGAGAACTCAAGTTTCTATTCATGGCCGAGCAGCAACACATTTCCGATCTGTTTGTAGATCGGCACAAAGCATTTCTTACAAGAGTATTGCCGGGAGCGAAGGAGGAGCTTGAACAAGCAATCTCGACCCTCCCCTATGCACTGGGTTCGCGCTATCGTCGCCGACTGATGAAACAGGCCCAGGAAATCGCCAAACGTTGTGTGCTCCCGTGGTTGAGACCCGAGCAAGAGGAAGCAGAGCAGCAGTACCGCCGGGTTTCTCCTCGGTTCGTGGAGCTGGGCAATGACTTTCTCAGGAAGCTAGCTGAGGGAGGTATACCCGAGCTCGCGCGCATGCCGCACGCGCTCGACCCCGAAGCCGGTTTTCGTGTTCGTTCGACGTTCACTTTTGCGGATTTTATCCAGGTGGCGGAACCTGTCTCACCTGTGCGATGGATCGCTGACGTCTTCCTAAGTCTCGTCGGTGCTCTGTTCTTCATCAAGAACGACGCACGAGAGTTCCTAGTCACACTGCTCGAAGTCAATAGCACACGCGTACAGAGCGACATCCTAAACCGGATTCAAGAGAGCCACGGGTACTTGGAAGTTGAGATTCGCAAGCTTCTACACGAAGTCAGTCGCGTGGCGGAACAGGCCCTTAGCAATGCCAGAAGAGTGCGGGAGGAGGGAGCATCAGCGGTCGAGGCGGAATGGCAAAGACTGGGCACCTTGGAGCGTGGGGTGGTGGAGCTTAGTGATGTTGCTGGTCTGCCTTTTCCCGGGTAACGCGCCGTGTGCGATTTGCACTTTTCAACCAGCAAAATTGTACGATAGTTGTACCATGGACAGGTTTGTGTAGGCGTTTTGGACTTTCTTCCTTTTGTAGGATCAGTCAGTTACAGAATCTAAATGGTGCTGGAAGGTTCGACTCCCGTCGCCTCCACCAATATCTCGTTTATTATCAATTGTTTACTGACACATTTTAACTTCGTACAATAGCAGAGGCGGGTTCTCCGCCGGGTTCTCGATGTAGTTGGCAGACCAATAACGCTCACCTGCTTCGTAGTCACGCTTATGGAAGAGCGTGTCGAAAGCTTCAAGGACAAGTGCTCTGTTTTTATCTTTGTTCTTCTTCCGCCTCTGTGAACTTTCTTTCCCCGATTGGAACTAGCTGTCAGACGAGGCTGTCTGAGTGTCTAAAGTGGCAGCCCGGCTCCTCAGTCAGGACTGCATCGACGAGCACTTGGGCGATTTTCGGAGCGGGATTGACATGGAATCGTTTCGGAAGGACGGGCGCAAGGAAATGTGAAAGCTTCAGCACGAGGCTCTCGGCAAGACGAACCTCATCGCGCTCTCCTTCGATGATGCTGGGCCGCAAGATGGTGAGCGAACTGAAACCGATCTCGCGAACATCTCGTTCGAGTTCACCTTTCACCCTTGCGTAAAAGAAGGACGAATCGACCGATGCTCCTATGGCCGAGACGACTGCGAAGTTCTGCGTGCCTGCTTGGTGAGCTAGCCGCGCAAACGACAACGGCAGATCGTGATCGACCGAACGGAAGGCTTCTTTCGATCCTGCCTTCTTGATCGTTGTGCCGGTCGCGCAGATTGCAGCGTCGGGTCCCCACCCTGTCACCTCCGGCAGCAGAACCCACCAATCCCGTTGCTCCGAGAATCAGGACCTTCATGCCGAACACCACGTTAAGCTGCGAACTGTCTCAGGTGATAATCCACGTGAATCTGCAAGAGCTTGCCCCACTCTTTTGCCGTCATCTTGCCGAACATGGGATGCGGCTTCCAGGCATCGGCGGTTCTCGCGTTCCAGTCAGCCTCTAAGATTTTCAGCAGTTGTGCCTTTTCGTACGCGAACTCGAATCTCTGCGAATGTGGGATTTTGAAGCCCGCTGGAAGCCGTAGGCCGACCGGCTGCTCCGAAAACCAATCGACGAGAATCCACTTAAAGAACGTCCGCGAAGTCAGGTAACTCTCGTCCGGGAGATTGTAGAAACCGAGTGAGCCTCCGCACGCTAGGTTGAGGTGGTGAAGCATCTGGTCAACCTCCATGGTCCCCCACTGACGCGGGGAGTGAGGCGTCACACTCTCCACACGACAGCGATATTCCTGCCGCTTCTCCTCCGTGAAGAAGAGACTCCCATCGACCTGCTTCACCCGAAAGGCCCGAGGAATATAGCGGACAATTGCTACTCCTGACATCAAGAGGTTCCGGGTAAAGAGGGCGTGCAACAGGTTCATGGACTGTTTCCTATCGATTCTCGTAGATTGCGACGCTTAGGGACTGCTGCGCAACATCGCCTTCTAGTACCCGAACCACTGGTTGAGCTCCCGTACCTTTTCAGGCGTGTAGGGCGGGAAAAGGTGCTCGATGGCTACGTCGGGCGGCGAAACCAGGATCGATTTCGCGTGAGTGAGAGCGTCAAAGCCGTCCTTCCCGTAGTAGTGACCGATGCCGGAGTATCCAACGCCTCCGAAAGGCATAGACTCCACAAATAGATGAACATTCACCTGATTGATCGCTCCGCCGCCAAAGGACAGGCTCGCGAGGAAATGATCGATAGCCTTCTGGTCACGGCTGAAGAGGAAGCCGGAAAGAGGTTTTGGGCGCTTCTTCACCTCAAGAATGGCCGCATCGATGTCCTTGTACGTGAGGATCGGCAGAAGCGGCCCAAAGATCTCATCCTCCATGATTGGATCGTCCCACGTCACGGGATAGAGGATTGTCGGATCGATGTAGCGCGCTTTCGGGTCAGACGCACCGCCGGCGATGACCTTCTTTTGATCAATGAGCCCCGTCAGGCGCTCAACAGCTTTTGGGCTGATGATGCGCGAGTAGTCGGAATTGTTCTTCGGATCGGTTCCGTAGAGCTCGATCACTGCCTTCTTGCACTCCGCAACGAACTCCCCGACAACGGATTCGTGCACATAGGCGTAACCAGGTGAGGTACACCATTGGCCACCCCATGCCATCGCGCCCCAGACAATTTTCTTAGCAGCATCAGAAAGATTAGCGGTCGCATCAACAAAGGCCGGGTTTTGCCCCCCCGAGTTCTAATAAAACCGGGGTCAGATTCTCTGCCGCAGCGCGGATGATCACCTTGCCAACCTTTACGCTCCCGGTGAAGAAGATGAAATCAAATGGCAATTTAAGCAGTTCCGTGACTTCATCACGTGACCCGGAAACTGCAGTCACGGAGTCGGCCTCGAAGTATTTTGGAATGAGTTCTTGAAGCAGCGTAGATGTAGCCGGGATCGACTCTGCAAGTTTCATGATGCAAGGGTTTCCTGCCGACAGAGCGGTGATAGCCGGGTCAAGCAAGAGAATGAGGGGACCGTTAAACGGACCAATGATCAGCGTCACACCGTATGGCTCTCGGATAACTTGGGCCGTGTGTCCCGAGGCCGCGAGGGCCTTTGGAACCATGGCGGAGGTCGGCTTCATCCACTCCTTTAATTGCATCTTCGTAAACTCAATGGTCGCCAGAGGAGCTGCGACCTCAAAGACCTTCTCTTCTAATGCGGTCTTGAAATCTTTGCTGACCGCCTCCTGAAAAGCCTCATTGTTCTCGTTCAGCATCTTTGCCATGCGGTCGAGTTGTTCAATGCGCCATTCGTAACTTTTGGTGGCGTCGGTATTGAAGTAGTCTTTTTGTTTGTCAAAGATTGGTTGAAATTGGTTCACAGTTTTCCCTCCGGGTGCTTACCTGGACCTAATCCTTGCCGTTGACCAACACCATGCGAAAACGGGCTTTCTCCATCCATCATGCGAGCGTAGGCCTCGGGAGCCTTCTCAAGCGGAAGCGTTTCGATCATGGGCCGCACATCCTGCAGGACGCTGAACGCCAGCGTATCCTGGGTGTCGATGGCGCTGCCCGTCAAGCTGCCATAAATCGAGCGCCCGCCGAATACGAGGGACGGGGAGGAGACCTCGATGGCGTCGGGCGCGACTCCAACCACGATCAACTTGCCGCGAACTGCGAGGCCCGGGACCAGTGCGGCAATCGCTTTGCCGCTTGGAGCGGTCGCTAGGATCGCTTTGGCGCCGCCCATCCTCTGTAAACGCAGCAGCGACATCTTCTGCGGCAGCATCCACATAGGAATGCGCGCCCAACTCCTTGGCCAGCTCCGCTTTTTCCGGTCCATTATTGATGGCCACGGTGCGGAACCCCATGCGCCGGGCAAACTGAACTCCCAAATGTCCGAGCCCGCCGATTCCCTGAATGCCAACCAGATCGCCAGCGCGCAAGCCGGCGTTACGCAATGCGTTGTAGGTCGTTATGCCAGCGCAGAGGAGAGGGGCGGCTTCCACGGACGTGAGCTCATCGGGAATGGTAGCGAGCGCCCGTGCTTCGGCAATCATCACGTCGGCATAGCCGCCGTCGGTTGTGATTCCTGATATGACGGGGTTCAAGCAGTTCGCAAAGTCTCCGCGCAGGCACGGCTCACATTCGCTGTCTTGCCCGCCCAAAAAGCCGACACCTACACGCTGCCCGATTTTCCACTTAGAAACATTCGGACCGATCTCCTCGATTCGGCCCACGACCTCATGCCCAGGCACTCGTGGCAATTTCAGGCCTGGATAATCTTCCTGTACCGTTGCTAGATCGGGATGACAAACGCCACATGCTTCGACGCGTAGACGGACTTGAGCAGCCGCCGGCTTCGAAATCGGCCGCTCGACAACACGGAGTACGCCCGGTGTTGACACTTCCACTGCTTTGTATGTGCCGTTCATTTCTATTTCCCTCATTCGCATTTCACTCTCGCTGAACGACAAGCAACTTGCGCCCCTGGACGCTGGGTCTACGCGGCGCGAGCCTTCCCGTGATATGCAGGCGCAAAGACATCCTGCACAAATTGTTCAAACGAAGTCGGTGTAGTGTTCTCCCGCGAACGCGGCTCCTGCGCAGCGAGGACACCTGCGTTGATCGCCTTGAACATCTCGATGTACACCGCGGCTTTCTTCGGCGGCATGCCCATCTGCTCTAACACCTGCTGCACTTGGTCGTAAGGAAACTGCACGTAACGCAGATCTGGTTTGCCAATGCCGCGCGCAATGATCGCGGTGGCTTCCGCCATCGACAGGTCGCGCTCGCCAAGCAGCTCGCAAGTTTGTTTGCCGGAAAAATCCAGGTCTAGGAGGCGCTGGGCGGCGCAGTTGCCAACGTCGCGCGTCGCCATCATGGGCAGCTTCAGGTCGGGTAGCAGTGCGTGTCCGAAGATTCCCATCTCCTGAATCATGCTGATCGCCGCCAGATTGTTCTCCATGAAATACGCGGCGCGCAGGTGCAGAACGTGCAAACCGCCGATAGCGTTGAGTTTTTGCTCCGAAGAATGCAGCCCCGTGACTGGCCCGGTGCCTTCCGGGACATGAGCGCCGTAGCTGCTCAAGTGCACCGCGTAACGCAGGCCGGACTCCGTTACGGCCTGCGCGATCGCATCGCTCTCTCGCTCTTGGTCTTCCCGGGAGGTGATCGGTGGCAACATCAAGTATGCTGCACGCGCGCCGCTGAAGGCTTTGGTGAGCGCAGCCGCGTCGCTCACGTCGCCCGCGAACGCTTCCGCGCCTTGGCGCACAAAGCGCTGCAGTCGCCCCGCGTCGCGCCCCACGACGCGCACCTTCTTGCCCTTCGATAGCAAGGAATCGGCGATGATCGAGCCGGTGTTACCGCTCGCTCCCAAAATCACATACATGGCGTTCAAATAACGGGTGAAATCATAGCTAGTGTCTCCTTGATCTGTTCAAAAGGGTGTCGAACGCCCTCAGGACGATCGCGTTGTTTTCGGCTTTGTCACCTGGGGAATGTGTCGCCAAACATGGGAAGGCCGCTGACAGATTCGGCCTTGGTTGCCTCGTCCTGCAGAACGTCCCAATGCTCTTTAAGAACACCGTCTTCGAACCGGATAACGTCGGCTGCGATCCAGGCGGCGAGCCTTCCCATTCCCGTAAAGCGGCCATGCGCTATGACGTAATCACCTTCTGCAACGATGAGCTGGTTCTCATAGTGCATCGTTTCCGGCACTGAGCGGACGAGATTGAACAGCCCTTCGCGACCTGGTGCTATGTGTGCGCTGTGCTGAATGTAGTTCGGTGACCAGAAGCGCTCTGCCGCCGCGTAGTCACGCTTGTTGAACAGTGTGTCGAAGGCTTCCAGAACGAACTTCTTATTTTTGGATTCGATCGTCTCACCTGCCATTTTTGTTTTTGCCATCTGCCGACCCTCCTCATTCATCCGTTCGATTGCAGCTGACGCCAGGAAGGCGTCAGGTCCTTAAAGCTTCGACCCGCCATCGACGGGGATGCTGGCTCCCGTGATCCAGCGGGCTGCGTCTGACGCCAGGAAAGCGACGACGTCCGCGACATCTTCCGGCTTGCCGATTCGCTTTAGTGCTTGCATCCCAAGAGTGGCCTCGCGGCCTGCTTCAGTCTTCGTAAAATTCGACATATCCGTATCGATCACACCGGGCGCGACTGCATTGACGCGAATACCTTGCGGCCCAAGAATGGCAGCCCAGTTCTTGACCAAAGTCTCGAATGCTCCTTTGGTCGAGGCGTAGGCAAGCAGCGAAGGGTTGTCCACGCCGGGCTTGCCAACTACGGCGTGGGCCCCGATCGAAGAGATCACGATGATGTTTGAGCCGTCACCTAGAATGGGCAGCAGTTGCTGCACCAGGAAGAACGGACTTCGGACATTTGTCGCAAAGAGGTTGTCAAAATCCTCTACCGTATAATCCGCGAGGCGTGCCGCCTTGCTGATTCCGGCGTTGAGCACAAGCACATCCAATCGCTCGCCGACGATCGTACGAACTTCCTTCGCCAGCAGCGTTGCCCCTTCCGGAGTTCCCAAGTCGGCCCTGATTGCGTTCGCGCGTCCGCCTTTTGAAAGGATGCCTGCCACGAGAGATTCCGCATCCTGCGCGGAACGACCGTAGTGCACAAGGACGTGCGCACCGGCGTTAGCGAGCGCGGATGCAGTGGCCCGCCCAATTCCGCGTGATGCGCCTGTCACCAGGGCGGTTTTGCCTTGAAGTGTAGTCATTCCATATACCCTGACAATCCAAAAACGAACACGTTTGCTCGGCGTCGTCCCAGCCTTTTCACGACTCGCCGTTCAGAAAACGACTTGTCATGAGCAGCGAGGTGCCGTAGTCAAGGAAGATTTAGCCAGCGATCATGCCTCCATCGACTGGGATGGAAGAACCTGTCATGTACGACGCATTTTCCGAAGCAACAAAGGCGATCACGTGAGCGATCTCCTCCGACGTTGCCATACGCTTGACCGGTACCGTCGAGACGAGCGCCGCTTTATTTTCATCTGTGCTGGTGAAGCGTGTGAGCATACCGGTGTCCGTAGTGCCCGGAGCGACTACGTTTACCCGAACTCCGGTCCCGGCGACTTCCAGTGCAGCGGATTTTGTCAGGCCCTCTATCGCATGTTTGCTGGCCACATAAACGGACGCTCCGGCAGCCCCGACGCTTCCATAGGCCGACGAGACATTGACGATGCTCCCGCTCCCCTGTGCCAGCATCACCCTCAATTCGTGCTTCATGCTGAGCAGTGTACCTAGGACGTTTGTGTCGAAGGTCGCGGCGTAGGTTTCTGCAGTCTGCTCCGTCACCGGGCCGGGTGTGCCTTCGGTTCCAGCATTGTTGACCGCAACATCCAGACGTCCGAAACGCTTGACCGTTTGATCCACGAGGTTGCGCACGTCCTCATCCTTGCGGACATCAGTACGGACAAAAATGGCCTCTGCTCCGAGCCCTTGTAGCTCGGCAACCAACGCTTGTCCTTCTTTGTCTCGACGGCCAGACACAACAATTCGTGCCCCTTCTTGCGCAAAGATGATTGCGGCGGCGCGACCGATTCCCGTCAGCGCTCCCGTAATCAAAACTACTTGGTCTGACATAAACGCTCCTTTTAGTTGAGGTGGCGGTCATGGACGCAGATCCTGACCTTTGCTCTAATCGCGTTCTTTGCCGATCCAGTCGCGTATGTAGGGCGAGCAGTTGACAAGCGTGACACCCGCTACTTCACAGCTCCCGAGAAATCGAACAGCCTCAACATCGACCAGGTTCAATTCCTCCAAGTCCAGCACGATCTTCGATCCGCTCTCCTTGATCTGCGTCTCCAGTTCCGCCAAATGTTCCGCCTGCATTCGCCCAATGAGTCGAATCGTCGTGCTGTACTCGTCAGAGTACTTCTCAATTTTCAAGGTCATGCTTGACTGTCGAACGATTCACGCCTAACAGATGGCAATCCCGGCGCCACTCGTAATCAATTGAGTCGTTGGTGTTTAGCTATTGAAGTCAGGCTGTAATTTCAGCTTTCGCCGAAAATTCAGCATGAAGCCATCCGGCTGAGCTTGGCTTTAGATCTTGATTTAGAATTATTGATATTGGTTCTGACACTCCGGCGGACTGAGTGAACATGAGTGAGTTGGCCCAAGATTCGGAAAGCCACGAACAAAGCGATGCTCTCGAAAAGCTCGGCCAGGAGGCTGCCCGGCTCCAGACCCTCATCGACACGGTTCCATCTTTCTTGTGGACGAGCTTCCCTGATGGATCCAAAGAATTTCTAAACCGACGTTGGTACGAGTACACCGGCCTGACCCTGGAACAGGGGAAAGGTTGGGGTTGGAAGGTGGTCGTTCACCCCGATGACTTGGATCGACTCATTCGTGAATGGCTTGCCTTGCTGAATGACCCCAAACCAGGCGAACTGGAAACCCGCATCCGGCGATATGACGGAGAATACCGATGGTTCCTTATACGTGTCCTTCCAGAATTCGACGCTGAAGGCAACGTCGTCAGGTGGTTTGGAAGCGATACCGACATCGAAGATCGAAAAAGAGCGGAGACGAAACTCCTTAAGGACGAGCGGGAGCTTCGCCGAATTACCGATGCTATACCCCACACCATTGTCGTCCTGGACCCGAAGGGCAACGCGCTCTACGCGAACCAGGAAATGCTCGACTATACCGGCCTCACCATGCAAGATGTACTCGCATCGGACTTTCGCGCCAGAACGTTCCATCCGGAAGATCTCGAGAGGGTGGGCGAGGAGCGCGAAGGAGGCTTCGCTCGCGGCCTGCCGTTTGAAATCGAGCTACGAGCGCTTCGGAAGGACGGTCAGTATCACTGGCTTCTGCTCCGTTACAACCCGCTCCGCGACGAAGAAGAACGTCTGGTGCGCTGGTATGCGACCGGAACCGACATCGATGATCGCAAGCGCGCCGAAGACAGGACACGAAACGAAAACGTTGCATTGCGCGAAGACATCGTACGCTCATCCATGTTCGAAGAAATCGTCGGTTCCTCCGAGCCATTACGTCGTGTGCTGGTTCAAGTTTCCAAGGTAGCTCCGACGGATTCCACAGTCTTGGTCTTAGGTGAGACCGGAACAGGAAAGGAACTGATTGCTCGCGCAATTCATAACCGGTCCAAGCGTTCAAACCGTGCTTTCATTCGAGTGAATTGCGCGGCGATTCCCCAGTCGCTGATTGCTTCCGAACTGTTCGGCCACGAAAAAGGTTCCTTTACAGGGGCCACTCAGCGTCGGCTGGGCCGTTTCGAATCGGCCGACGGTGGAACGATATTCCTCGATGAAGTAGGCGATCTTCCGCCAGAGACGCAGGTCGCATTGCTGCGAGTTCTTCAGGAGCGTGAATTCGAACGAGTGGGCGGCACTCAATCGGTTTCGGTTGACGTACGGGTGATAGCGGCCACGAATCGAGACTTGACTTCAGCGGTGGCCGAGGGCGAGTTTCGTCAGGATTTGTTTTACCGCCTCAACGTTTTTCCGATTCGATTGCCGGCATTGCGCGAGCGCATTAGTGATATTTCCTTGTTGGTCGGATACTTGATCGACCGCTACGCCCAAAAAGCTGGGCAAGAAGATTCGAAATATAGACAAGAAGACGATCGAACTCTTCCACGCATACGATTGGCCGGGCAACATCCGCGAGTTGCAAAATGTAGTCGAGCGGGCGGTGATTCTGTCTGAAGGGGAGACTTTCTTTGTAGATGAAGACCTGGCTCACGCACGTGACTCCCAAACTGGCTGCGACAACTGCTCCGCTGGTTGCTGACCTTGTCGAGCACGAAAGAGAGATCCTCGAAGCCGCTCTCCGGCAATCCGAAGGCGTGGTTGGGGGTCCAACCGGCGCCGCCGTTAAGCTGGGCATCCCCCGACAGACACTCGAATCCAAAATAAGGAAGCTGGGCATAAACCGGCACCGCTTCAAGGCTTCTTAATCTTCCCACCAGTAAACCAGGACCGTTCGGCAACGAGATCCCAGCCCGCGAACGGCCAACCAGCCTCTGGATCAGGCCCCAATGCAAAACCACAGACCCGTGCAGGTGCCACCTTGCTTGCATGAATTCTTCTCGCGTAGTATATTGGTAGTATGAAAGAGAAGACATCTATCACACTATCTGCGGACGTCTTGGCGAGAATCGATCGTTTGGCTGGATCGAGCCCCTCGCGTTCAGCCTTCATCGAAAGCGTGCTTCGCAGATATTTGCTTGAGCGTGAGCGGGCAGCCATTCAGGCCCGCGATTTGGAACGAATCAACCATGCTGCCGATCAGCTCAATGCCGAGGCGGCGGATGTAATGCAATACCAAGCATCCGTGGAATGACTGTCTGGAGTCGAGTGTGAAGCGCGGAGAGCTTTATCGTGTGAATAAGCCCGGGGGTGATCCTAAGTCGCACCGGACATTTGTCGTTGTGAGCCGACAGGTGCTTATTGACTCGAAATTCTCGACCGTGGTATGTGCACCGGTCTTCACCAGTGGTCAAGGATTATCAACTCAGGTTCCAATTGGGACAGAAGAAGGATTGAAGCACTCAAGCTGGATCATGTGTGACAACCTTGTGAGCCTTCGTAAGGCCGATCTTACGAATTTCGTTGGTTCTCTTTCGAGCTCTAAGGTCGCCGATCTGAATGAGGCTCTCAAGATGGCGCTCGACCTTGTTTAGCACTAGACACGGGAGTGAAATGGGCGGGTGGCGATGGGTTCCGGATACTTTGAGCCGCTAATTTCGGGAAGATAGCGGCAAGCTAGCTTCCAAGGTGGCCTTGGTACCTGTCGACCTAGCGTATCTTCTTCGGGTTCATCGCCAGCCCGCGTGCGATCACCATGGCCCCTTGCGTGATCATCGGCGAACGCGCTGCCGAAATCTTACGGGCCGAACACAGACTCATCTAGACCCGACACCGGGAAGAAGTAAATAAGACAGCAGCCAGATTCGCTACCTATTCCTAAATAACAACACTGCCTTCGAAGCAATACGAGATCCCTCCCGAACGTTGGTCGAAGGGAGTGACAAAGGGCAAGGGGCCAGCCTCCCTGCAATGGTATACAAGGATCTTATCCCACAATCAGTAGTATTGCAATCTTATTATGGAATCGATCGACTAGTTAGGTACCGCAAAACCCCCGAAAGAGGGATTCAGCTTATGCCGCGTCGCCCAGTTTGAGCACGCTCGCTTATGTGCCAGCGATACCCTTGTTCTGCAGGATCTTGACCACGACCCGGCGATCCTCGGCTTGTCCCTCTGCGGTTGCGTCGGATGCCACCTGCTGACTCGTTCCCATCGCTCCGGGAGCCAGCATATTGGTCAATGGAATGTTGCCCTGCTGCTCAAGAAACTCAGTTACATTGGCGGCCCGCTCGCTGCTCAGTCTTTGGTTAAGGGCTGCGGATCCCACGGCGGATGCATACCCTTGCACCTGGAGTATGTAAGCCTTGATGCCCATTGCCTGCTGGGTCAACTGCAGCAGTTGAGGTTTATATTTCGGTTCAATCGTCGTACTGCCGTTGGCGAAGTAAACCGTCACTTCTCCCAAGATGTTGTAGTCAGCCAGCTCTCCGAAGCGCTTATTGTCGGCTACAATGGCCGCCTGGTTCGCCGCAATGGCCGCCTGGTTCGCCTCGGTCTTCTGCTGCTCGGCTGCAAGCTGGATCTTTTGCTGCGCTAGAGCCTGTTTCTGGGCCTGAATTTGCTGCTCGCTTTGCTGTATCTGTTGCTGGTTCGCCTGGACTTGCTGTTTGGTCGGGTCTAGCCCAGCCTGATAGTCCTCCGCGTTCTTGAGGTCAGACCCTTTGAACTTGACGACGTTCGCCACCAATTGGTTTTGGGCATTGTAGGACCCCTGGACCTGTACCGGGAGGCCCGGGATCAACGCGGTGACTGCCATCTCTTTTCTCCGAGCCCTTAACAGTCCCTCAACTTCGTCCACCTCGGTGGAGGGCGTAAGGATGACGACCACGTTACCGGAATCCTGAGTCTGTAGCGTCATAGTGGCGCCGCTGCGTCCATTGATCACTCCTTGGATATTTTGCGCAGCAGCAATATTGCAAGTCAGCACAAGCGCTGCCAGTGACAGACTTGCGATGAACACGATTCTTACAGTCCGGCTTCGCTTCATAAGTCTTCTCCCTCATGGCCGCAACCGCATCCGAAATCAATCTTCGTCTGCAATTGGGCCAGTTGATTTGCGCTTCAGACTAGCGCTATTAGCCAGGTGTGTGAACTGGCAAAAGCGCTAGCCCTTCTTCTGTGCAGTGGATGGTGGCTGAATGACGTCTTTCTTTAAGTATGCTTTCAGCGTCTCCCTCAAGCCCTACTCCAATCGGCACCGCAGGAGGTATCGAAAAATCTCGAGCAGGCCCTGCACCCAAATGAAAAACCGAGGTGGGGCCCGGATTTCTTGTGCGATCGGCACGCCCAAGGCAGCGTGGCGGGCACCACCACGTAACCGCCCCCAGCGTGCATGAGTCGGACATCGGATCGATAGATTTCGCCATGCTCAAGAAACTCATACCCCGCCCCTCTCGACGCTCTCCACACAACAATTGCTTGACTGAGAAGAGAGAGTCTTCGCACTACCTAGATGGAATCGTGTCGGAGAGTTCCCTCGTATCGGCCAGCGGTTGCCTCCCGGCGGGGAGGCCGTTTTGCTGGAGCAGATACGCAAGCAGGTCGAGCGATTCCTGGGTGGTATACGTCGTGCCGGCATATTGCGCCATCGGGCCTTTGATCTCGCCCCACACCGTCAACAGCTTCACCCCTCCGTACAACTGTTGCCACGATACGCCCTTCAGCCGCCATCTTTCGTCTTTCCCTGCTCGTAGACATGTCCGACGTTGCGATGGCACTGCAGGCAATCGACGCCGGCGACATTGATTACATCCTTGTACACCATGACCTTCATCTGGCTGCGCGGTCCGCCGATCGAATCCAGCTTGTGGCAACCACGGCAGGTAATGTAATTGTGTGACGTCAGGTAGTTTTCAAAAGTTGTCCGCAGCAACGGACGACGTTTCTCCCACCCCTCCTCGGTAGCGATGATCTTATGCGATTCTTTCCAGAAATCTTTGGCCCCGCGGTCCGCCTTAACAAAAGCTATTTGACGAACTTCGGCGGGGTAGCGTGACTCGAGTCATGGGAGGTGACATCGGCCGCAACTGGCGCTCACCCCGACCCGGTTAACGTAATGCGGACCTCGTTTATACGCGACCGAGGCCCAGATCATGGAATGGCAAACGTCTCGCAGAATTGATTAGAGCTGGACCAGACTACCGCCGTTTCGGTGATCGCGACCAGAAGAACGCCGAACACTACGAACGCTAAACCCGACAAACAGAGTGAAACCTGGCGGCGCCGTCGGGCATTCTTGGCTCCGTCCGGCCCGCTGTCTACGGCCTGTAGAGTCCCAAGGCAACAAGAAGTGTAAGCAGCAGGTTACCGTGATTTCATATGGACCGTCGGCAGGAATCGCCCATTGCACTTCGGCAAAATCTACGCTCTCGACGTAGCTCTGGCTATCTTCGTATTCGTAGGTTCCACTGGGGATTCAACAGCCCAGCTTCCGACATCTGCGGCGCCTCCGCCAGCAAGGGCCGTGAAACTCCGCGGGGTACGGTGATGGGCTAAGTCAGCGGAGCCGTCAACACGAGCGGCCCACGCGAGCGTCGGAATCGCGTCAACCACAAGACGAACGCCCTGCGTTTGATGAGTCTGTTCGGAACCACATGCTGCGGAAGTCATTGCGAATTTTGTGAAAGTCCCTAGCCTACTACATGCTGGCATCCATAGATGCCCGGCTACCGGACAAGATTCACCGGCGAGCTGAAACCCCAAAAGTCGTTGACTGATCCTAATAACTGTTAATTCGTATTTACCTCGACAAAACGAATCCTTATATGAGGATATATCATCCTATCTGGTGATATCGAATTGCGGGTAAGCGAGCTTGCCACCAAAGGATTTTATGATTCGCAAACTGACGGCCACGGACAACGACATTGCAACAACCATTCTCCGATTGGTACTCTCGGCGTAATTTTCTTCGCGCATGGCGCCCAAAAGATGCTCGGGTGGTTTGGTGGCTACGGATTCACCGGCACGATGGGCTTCTTCACGGGAGTCCTGCACATTCCGGCTGTATTTGCATTTCTGGCAGTCGCGGCGGAATTCTTCGGCGGATTAGGGTTAATTTTCGGGCTGTTCACCCGCGTGGCTGCCTTTGGGGTCCTGTACAACATGATCGTGGCCATCGCGATGGTTCATGGTCGGTTCGGGTTCTGGATGAACTGGACTGGGACACAGAAAGGCGAAGGTTTTGAGTACCACTTCCCGTTGATCGCAACCTCGGCCTTTCTTATGATTCGCGGCGCAGGAGCAGCTTCGGTCGATGGCCTTTTGTCCTCCCCCGCGAAGAGCAGGATCAACGCCCAGACACGTCCACAGGCTGCCTGATTAGGAAACCAAAGGTGAAAAAGAGCGATCGCATGAAAGCACCTCGGCTCTGGCTGGTAATTGCGAAGAGTTATCGCGCGCTGAGCCTCCTCGCTGAGCAGAGTATCGCCAACACGGGACTGTGCCTCACGGATTTTGCTGCGATCGAAGCGCTATTACACAAGGGCCCGCTCACCATCTCAGAGATCCAGAACAAGGTGCGCTTGGCCAGTGGCTCGATGACTGCGGCAGTCGATCGCCTCGAGAAACTCGGGTTGGTTGTTCGTAAGTCGAGCCCGAGTGATCGACGGGCGCGGGTCGTGGAACTCACGATGCAGGGTAAACGGCTGGCGGCATCATGTTTCGAACGGCATGCAAAGGACCTTGAGGCGGTGATGTCAGTGTTGTCCGAAAGGGAGATGGAACAACTCTACGGATCGCTGAAGAAGCTCGGCCTGCTCGCAGCAGAAAAACTCGACCAAAAAGGAGCCAAAGGTCAAGAGCAGCAAAGAACAAGCTAAGGAAATGATTACGGACTTCAGAGGAACCACAGATCAGCTGAGCACCACGCCAGAAGGGAGAGGAATGAAATGCTGAAGGTTGGAATCATCGTTGGAAGTACGCGACCGGGACGGAAAGCCGCGGCCGTCGCAGAGTGGGTGCACAACCTCCTGAAAAGCCGCAACGACGCGGAGTTTGAAATTGTCGACATCGAGGATTACAAACTGCCACTCCTCGATGAGCCTGTGCCCCCCATAATGCATCAGTACGGGAAAGCACACACGAAGAGCTGGAGTGACAAAATTGCTTCGCTTGACGCCTATGTTTTCGTCACCCCCGAATACAACCATGCCACCTCGGCGGCGTTAAAGAACGCTATCGATTTTCTCTACCACGAATGGAATAACAAATCGGCTGGTTTCGTCGGATATGGCGGTGCGGGCGGTGTCCGAGCGGTCGAAAACTTGAGGCTGGTCATGGGTGAAATCAAGATTGCAGACGTTCGAGCCCAGGTGGCGCTCTCGATGTGGACGGACTTCGAGAATTTTACGACCTTTAAGCCGCACGAGCAGCACGACAAAGCTGTGCACTTAATGGCGGACGAGGTTATTGCTTGGGGCGGAGCACTGAAGGGGTTAAGAGCGGCTCACTGAAAAACATTTCAGCACGGTCCGCGGTCCGCGACCCAGCGTGCGCGGGCCAAGAACCTCAGGAGTCATAAGATGCAGATCGGTGTTGACAGCTTCGGAGCAGTCATTTCTGACCCGGCTACGGGTCTGACTATCAGCCCAGTCCAGCGCATGGACAATCTGTTGGATGAGATTATCCTTGCAGAGCAGGTTGGCCTCGATGTCTTTGGCATCGGCGAACACCACCGCAGCGAGTTTGTGGACTCGGCTCCAGTTGTCATCCTTGGTGCGGCCGCGACGCGCACCAAGAACATTCTCCTAACAAGTGCCGTAACCGTGCTCAGCGCAGCCGACCCGATCCGAATCTTTCAGGAATTCGCCACTCTGGACCTGATCTCCCATGGGCGTGCTGAGATCGTTGCGGGGCGAGGTTCTTCAATAGAGGCTTTTCCGCTCTTCGGTTTCGATCTGGACGACTATGACTCGCTTTTTTCGGAGAAGCTGAATCTCCTCCTCAAGATTCGCGACAACACCCATGTTCGCTGGACGGGCAGGCACCGCGCTCCTCTCACGGGACAGGCGGTCTATCCCCGTCCACTCCAGAATCCGTTGCCCATTTGGGTTGGCGTCGGCGGCACTCCCGAATCATTCGTTCGTGCCGGCACGCTCGGACTTCCGTTGATGGTCGCAATTATCGGCGGAGAACCCAAGCGATTTCGCCCCCTGATCGACCTTTACCGCGAAGCTGGGCGCCGCGCCGGCCATTCTGCCGAGAAACTCATTGTCGGACTTCACGCAATCGGCTTTCTGGGAGACACCACACAGAGAGCTGCAGACGATTTCTACCCCGGATATGCCCACACATTCACGGAGATCGGCAAAGAACGCGGCTGGCCACCGGCGTCTCGGGCGCAATTTGACGCTCTGCGGGGACCCACCGGTGCCCTGCTGATCGGCGATGCTGAAACGATCGCGGAGAAGATACTGTACGTGAACGAAGTTCTGGGAGGCCTTTCTCGAATTACCTTCCAAATGGGTGTCTCGGCTCTCCCTCACGAGAAAATGTTAAGGTCGATCGAGTTACTGGGGACCCGCGTTGCTCCAATCGTTCGAAAAGAGTTCGCGACACTGTCTTCGCACTAGGCGGATCCCCAAGTCTATCCCGGCGAATCTATGGGATATAGTGTGGTCGCTATGCGGTGGCTGCGGGACTCCAGAGCGAGAACATTTTCGTACAATAAACGTACAATGGATCGGGCAATGGAGCCTTTAGCCGTTGTGGCAGATCCTAGAATCAATAAGTTACTTGTTGTCAATGCCGCTCCAACCCCTGCTCAAGAGTTTTGTGAAACCAGGAGTTTCCTCCTGTCATTTGTGCGTGAAACGACGAGTGGTTACGAATTTGGAACCCGGCCAGTTCTTAAAAGTTTCCCGACGAGCCAACAAATCTGTAAATCTCTTGCATCTGAAACCCGCTCCAGACGGAGGTTCTCGGGCGTCGCGTCCTGCAAACCGACTTAGGATGGGGATGTTGATTTGCCTGCTGCCATGCGCGCAACCGGCCTAGCCGGTATAGATGGGTATGGATCGCGGCATTTCAGGTCTGGTAAGAAGTGGATAGCCTGCATTGTGCTGTGCCGCCATTGAACCGTAGCAGAATTAGTAAACCACGGACACAACTTTCGATTGCGCCTACTCAACTCCGTGGACAGCCACGCTCAACGCAAAATTAGTCTATGCATTATTGGTAAGTAATCTGGCGTTTCTGCTAGTTCACACCGCGCCGTATTTGGTTTTTAATGGGTTTCCCGTTATGGCCGCCAAGTGCAGCAATCCCTTGTGTTTCACGCCGTTTCGCCATCTCACTGAGGGCAGGCTCTTTCGCCTCGAAAGTGGTCCGCCGCTCCGTTCGCCCAAATGCAACCGAGTGGAGTACTTCTGGCTTTGCCATCGCTGCTCGTCCACAAGGACCCTGCGTCTGCGAGAAGACGGAACCGTGGTAACGGTTCTGCTCTCAGAGCCGTTTCGTGTTGTCCCTGATGCTGTCGTTCTTGCCTCGGCAGATCGAGAAAAGGGGTTATTGCTGCGTAGCGTTAGCTCTCCTTTGCCAGAGCCCTCGGAGGTCATAAAAGAACGGGGTTGAAAGTCGGACAGCATGCCGCATGAGTGGGAAGAACGTGATGATGAAGTGGCGGCAGGAGCGATTTGCCCAATGACCGACTGCGGTGCATTAGTAGGCGCTTTTGGAGCGACATACGTCGTCAGACGCGACCATATTGAACCGCGGAGTTTGTGTGCGGGCGTTGCAGTATTGAGTTTGTCGTGCAGAGGATGACTGTTCTAGTATCGTAAATAACTTTACATACTATCCCTTCTCTTTCTGCCCCGGGGCAGGGTGGACCCGGGTTTGATCTGCTCCAGCTTGACCCGCGCCGATCGATTTTCTTCATGATGCCCTCGACGGTGGCGTCCAGATGAAGGTTTCGGATGTTCGTTCCAGCTTCTCATGAATTCCTCGATTGCTGTTTTAAATCCGGCACTGACAACTGGCGCGCTTGATCGCTTTGTTCTCATTCTCCAAACAACGCTCCACCAAGTTCAGCCAACTGGAACTGGTCGGAATGAAGTGGCACACAAACCGTGGATGCTTCTTCAGCCACGCTCGTACGTGCGGCTCTTTGTGTGTCGTTGTCCATCACCAAGTGCAATTGAATCTGCGGGGGAAACTGCCCGTCCAAGCGGCGCAGAAATCTCAGCCACTCCTGGTGGCGATGCCGGGCGTGACATTCACCGATCACCTTGCCGTCCAACACGTTGAGCGCTAGGCAAACAGCGTGGTGGTGCCATTGCGTTTGTAGTCGTGCGTCATCGTACCGCACCGGCATTTTTTCAGGGGCAGGCCCGGCTGCGTGCGATCCAGCGCCTGAATTTGGCTCTTTTCATCCAAACACAGCACCAGCGCCTTGTGCGGCGGGTTCAAATACAACCTCACCACATCGGTCAGCTTCTCCAAGAATTTCCTATCCCGCGACAGCTTGAAGTGCGGCTCAGGTGCGGCTTGACGATTTGCAGTTGCGCACCAAATTTCCGCTCACCGTACTACTGCTGACCTGTTGCGCCTGCGCCATAGTCGGCAACTCCAATGCGTCATCCCGGGGGCTTACTCTCAAGGTCGCTTCGATGAGCGCTGCCGCGCGTGGCCTGATCGTACTGCGGCTTGCGCCCACGTCCGGGAGCGATCTGCCAAACCTCCCCGATGCCTTGCTCGCGCACCCGCTTGCGCCACAGCAGTACGGTGGGGCGGCTCACCCCCGACGTTCTCTCGGCGATCGCCACGTTCTGCTCACCCGCCACGGCACCCAAGATAATCCGGCAGCGCAGGGCCACCTGTTCTGGAGTCCCGTGGGCGGATTCCCATTGTTCCAGCTGCGACCGTTCCGCCGCTTGCAAATTGATCGCCACGCTCGTATTCGGCATGTGCGAGATCATAGCAATTGCCGCAGAGTCTGTAAAGTTATTTAAGATACACTAGACCGGAGGTCATACAAGAAGGGGGTTGAAAGTCGGACAGCATGCCGCATGAGTGGGAAGAACGTGATGATGAAGTGGCGGCAGGAGCGATTTGCCCAATGACCGACTGCGGTGCATTAGTAGGCGCTTTTGGAGCGACATACGTCGTCAGACGCGACCATATTGAACCGCGGGAGTTTGTCTGCGGGCGTTGCAGTATTGAGTTTGCCGCGCCAGAGGATGAACTAGTTTTTCAGTCGGTGCCAAAGGACTGGCTATTGGCAAAGGTTCATCTCGCATAAGCGAGCACCAAAGGCGACACGAAAGCACCGCGATCAGTACGTAGGAGTACAGCACCATGAAACCCGCCCTCATGACAGTTACTCCACGCCAAACACCAACCCAAGTCAGGATCCATATTACCGGGGGGGCGATTGTTGCCCGGTTAAGGCGAATCGGGATTGAACCCGCAAAGAGTTTTGACTATGAAGGACCAGACCCAAGCGTCCAGCAGGCTCTGGACGAAGCTGCCACGGATGGGTTGAAAGGGATGTACGTTAAGGTACCGACGGTTGCCCGCGCCATTGATGCCTTGCGCCTGCCACAGGCACTGCTTGCGCTTCTCACCGTATTGACTTGGACATCCTCCTCAATCTGTGCACAAACCCAGGACTTCACAGCCGGGCTGGATGTACTGTTGCAGCAAAGACACTACGTCGAGCTAAAGCACGCTCTTGTAACCAGTGAATCGCAACTGCCGCCATCGAGTCTCGCTTATTTCCAAGGTGTACTGGCGAACCGGATCAATCACGTGCAGAAATCTGTTCATTTACTTAAACCCCTGATACCCACCCTTCTAAGGCACAATCCCGTTCGCGCGGAACTTGCTTTATGCACGCTTGCGGATGATTACGCCAGGAGCTTTCGTTACGGGAATGCCGCTAGGTTTTACGCCCAGGCAAATCGCCTCGCTGAACAACAAGAAAAAAACTCCGAGTGTAGTGCGGGCAGGGAGGCCTCGCGATGGGGTCTGCTGAGCAATGCGCGAGCCCAGACGGTTACGACTGCTGGGGTATTCACTGTCCGAGGTAAGCGGGATACCCTTGGATTGTTCCAGGTTTCAATTACCTCGGGCAATTACACTGGTTCCTGGATCGTTGACAGCGGAGCCAATATATCGGTAGTCAGCCGCTCTGTCGCCAACAAGCTCGGGGTTGAAACTTCAACTGGCAGCGAGACCGCGCAAGGGATAGCAGGCCTCTCTGTGTCGATTCGTACAGGAGTCATTCCGGAGATCCGCCTTGGGCCAGCACTTCTCCGCAACGTTGCTGTGCTGGTCGTCGAGGATTCGGATTTGAGTTTTCCCAAGTTTGACTATCGAATAGAGGGGAGTTTGGGCCTCCCCGTACTGGCAGCTCTGGGCAGAGTCACCTTCCATCAGGACGGACGAATCAACTTCAGTCCCGTTGAGAGGGCCCCCGACAAAGCAACGGGTTCCCACAACTTCTTTCTGGAAAAGTTTACCCCATTGATCTCGGCTGACTTCGGACACGGAACGCAGTTGTTCACACTCGATACTGGTACGATGGGGACTGTATTGTCTGCCGAATTCTACGAAGAGAACACAGGGATTGCTAATGTCAACGAGTTGGACAGCTTGGAACTCTCGGGAGCGGGAGGAACCCTGGCCCTCCCCGCATACCAAGTCCCCAGTTTAGTGGCAAAGTTTGGGGAATCATGCGCCAGGGTAAAGGACCTTACAATTCTGACAGAGGCCATCGGCCTACCTAATGAATTCTACGGCACTATCGGCGAGAGCGCGCTCAGTTCATTTTCAAGCTTCACCCTGGACTTCCATGCCATGCATTTCAGCGTGAATGGAGGCAACCCGGGCGATTGCACCGGCAGCGTTACTTTAGCGTCATCAGAGAGGCGAGGAAAGAGTGCTCGGTAGTATCTGCTAGATCCAATCTGCTGTACAGGCTACCAAATCCAAACTAGCCGAAGACGCACCGAACGGCACCGAGATCGGAACTTTCCGCAGCCGAGGACGTGGAAACCAAGAACCGCAAAAGATAACCGGCAGTGAGGCCCCCGGGGCTAAACTTAAGCGAACTCATCAGAGAACATGTGAATCATTCTAGACGATCATGCCGGTGGAATCACTGCATGAGAAAGTCATGAATGAGCTCCCGGCATAGTAGCGATCAGCCTATTAGTTTTCTCACCCAGAGTTGGCCCGGCGTAGTTTGGATGAGTTCGGGCTTGATGACGGCTGAAAGTAGAATTTCCTTGCTCATTCCGTCTTTCCGGATGACGAGCCGAAACTGCATGGGGGCTGACCCATCATCATGGTTGTGCCGCGGTCCCACTGGCTGCACCTTGTTAATGTAATCGTCGCTTATTGGAATTTGTATCGAAGTCCCCGCCTTACAGATTTCTTCCGAGTCAACGCTAGCATTATTGCCGGTGAGGTAGTGAATGGAATCAACGGTGAATGGTTCGGCTGCCTCCAATCGCAGCACATTCCCCACTGGGGGGAGCCAAAGTGAAAGTGTGTCTTAGGCGAGAACTGCAGAAAGAATTCCCGCCTAGCCCTCGCTGATTCGAGCTCCGCGATTTTCTTTTGGGCATCAGCAGCGGCCTGTTGTGGTCAGGGGCAGCCTACGCAAGCACGGTCCCCACCAGGCCCATGACCCGGCAAGGTGGAAACCGGGATGAAAGGACAAAGTGAAGCTATCCCTCCGACGTCAATACCACTGGGAGAACCGCTAGTCATTACCCTAGCATTCCTAGTATTGCTTTTATGGAGAATGCGCTGAACCGCGTTATATAGGGGCTCTGGCGGGAAGGTCTTCAGTTGATAAAGGTGATCGCAGTGCTGCTACTTAGGTAAGACATAGTGCACCCCCTCCGCTGAGCTGACACCAATAGGCTCCTCTGGCGAGGGGAACGTTAGCGAGTGTCACGAATGATGACACACGCTGTTAATTTCCGTTTAGTTTTGCCATGACTGCCTCGACTGCGGAGTCGTTCCCTGTCTAGCCGATGTGCGCGGTAATCCACACTCGTCTGGAATTTTGGGGAATCAGGACAACCGAAAAAAAAGAGCTGCCGAGACACGTAAACTTCCACAGCCCCAGAAATTGAAAAAGTATGGAACCGAAGTAAACGTCATGCCCGGCTGGTTTGTCACTTATCAGTGTTACCAGTCTGCCGAGTAGCAGGGATCTTTAACGGACGCCGAACCATGCGAGGCACAATTCGTGACAGGCACGATACTGTAACTTTTGCTAGTTGCAAGCCGGGGAGGCGAAGCGCAACCTACCCCAACGACTGCCAAGTTTAGGGCTCAGCTAAAGAATCAGCACAAGTCGTTGTTCCGAGAACCGAGAAGGAAGAAGGAAAAAGAAGGAAGAGGAGGAGGACGTTTATGCACAGCGAAAGATTTGCTGTGGTTGTTGCGATGTTTTTCGTGGCCTGGGGCTCGGGCACCGCCGCCTGCCTCAGCACAGGCAAAGAAACCCAACATCCTCGTCATCATGGGCGACGACGTCGGTTGGTTCAACATCGGCGCCTACCATCGTGGAATGATGTCGGGCAAGACGCCGAACCTCGACAAGCTTGCCGCTCAGGGCATGCTGTTCACCGATTACTACGCCGAAGCCAGCTGCACCGCGGGCCGCGCGAACTTCATCACGGGCGAACTGCCCATTCGCACTGGAATGACAACGGTAGGGCAGGCTGGCTCTCCGATCGGCCTTCCGGCCGAGGCTTCCACCATCGCGGTGGCACTTAAATCCATGGGTTACGACACTAGCCAGTTCGGCAAAAACCATCTTGGCGACCTGAATAAGTTCCTCCCCTGTGTTCACGGCTTCGATGAGTTCTTCGGATATCTGTATCACCTCGATGCCATGTCGGACCCATTTTGGTACTCCTATCCAACAAGTCCGGCCGTACGTGCCAAAGTAGCCCCGCGCAACCTGGTCCATTGCTGGGCGACCGACACGGTCGATAACACGTCGGAACCGAGATGGGGACCGGTCGGCAAGCAGAAAGTTGTAGACGAAGGTCCGCTAGCGCCTGGCCCGGACACGGGACGCACGCTGTATGGAGGACAAGAACAGGTTACGCAGCCGACCGCCAAGTACGACGTGACCACGTTTGACGAAGTGCTTGTCGAGAACACCATTGGCTTCATGAAGAAAGCCAAGGCTGAAGGCAAACCGTTTTTCATCTGGCACAACACCACGCGTAAAGACGTCTGGTCTTTCATATCGCCTAAGTACAAGGCACTCATGAATGACGATACCAACTATGGCCCCGAGGAAGCGGGCATGGCGCAGTTGGACGATTGCGTCGGTGCTCTAATGAAAGCCTTGGACGACATAGGTGAGGCTGACAACACGATTGTAGTGTTTACCACTGACAATGGCGCCGAGACTTTTACCTGGCCTGACGGCGGTATGACGCCGTTTCATGGGTCGAAAGGCACCATCTTCGAGGGCGGGTTCCGCGTTCCTGCTATCGCCCGCTGGCCCGGTCACATCAAACCAGGCACGGTCGAGAATGGGATCTTCTCCGGCATGGATTGGTACCCCACCTTCGTCGCTGCGGCGGGGGATCCGAACATCACACAGAAGCTCCTTGGCGGCGTAAAGCTCGGCGATCTCACTTACAAGAACCACCTGGACGGCTACAACCAGATGGACTTGCTTGAGGGCAAAGGACCTTCCGCTCGCCACGAGATTTACTACTTCGGAGGACCGAGGCTTGGAGCGGTGCGGATAGATAACTTCAAGTATCAGTTCTACGACCAACCAGACGGCTGGCCGGGGCCGAAGATTGATACCGACATGCCCAAGATTTATAACATTCGCCAGGATCCCTTCGAGCGGACGCCAATTCCGAACTTCCTCGAGGGCGCCCCGGCGTACTTCAACGAGTTCTTCGGGCGGGAAGGTTGGCGGTTTGTCTTCGTTCAGCAATTTGTGTTGCAGCTTGGCGAAACCGCGATCAACTATCCACCAATGCAGGATCCAGCCTCGTTCAACCTGAGTGCCGTCAAGGCGAAAATCGAGGCCGCGATCAAGGAGCGCCAGTCGCAGTAATGGCATCCGACGGAATATCCGGGGGCAGCGCTGGCGTGCTGAAGCTGGACGGCAAGGTGGTCGCCACACAGAAGCAGCTTGAGAACGCAGACAAGAGCGCTGTCAGCCGCAAATCTGGCAGCGCTTATGCTTAGGAATCGTCCCGGAGACGCCCAAAACGGAAATTCAACGAAAGGCATTACAAATGACCCTCCGAACCAGATTTAGACTTGCAATTTTTGCGGGTATCATCTTGGGCTGCACGTCAGGCTTGCGGGCACAGCAGAAAGGGCAATACGTGCCGGGGCAGTATGGTCTCAATGCAGGCATAGCCCCCGATCCCGGATTTACATATGCCAACTTAACGATCAATTACTCTGCCGATTCCCTGAAAGATTCAAATGGGAACTCGGTTGCGGGGATCACGGGAACCTATGGGTTCTGGGTAACGGAAAACATCTTCTATTACGTGCCGGCACATAAGATTCTCGGCGGCAGATTCTTCACCATGGCTGCGTTGAATCTGGCGAATGGTTCTCTGACTGCGGACATAACACGAGCTCAATTCGGTCTCAGCGGCGGCGGCGAAGGTATGGCTGATACTTGGGTACAGCCTGCGAACCTGGTTTGGAATTTGAAGCGAGCGGACCTTTGGGTGGGCTACGCCTTTGTCGCCCCCACGGGAAAATTTTCTCCCTTAGCCAGCAACAACGTCGGTTCCGGATACTGGGGCAACAACTTCGCCACTGGGACCACGTTCTACCTGACGAAAAACAAGGGAACCAGCTTAAGCCTGGCCACGGACTGGGAGATCCACGGGAAAAAGAGAGGGATCAACATAACGCCGGGTCAGGCCTTTACCGATGAGTGGGGACTGGGACAGATTCTTCCTTTGAAAAAAGACTTCAGCCGGCTGCTCCAGCTCGGTGTGGTCGGCTACGACCAGTGGCAGGTCTCGGCTAACCAGGGCCTTACTGCCGCGGTTCCGTACTACTCGGTTCACGCCGTCGGTGTGCAAAGCAATTTCATTCTTCCGCCGAAGGGTCTGAATCTCTTCTTCAAGTATGAGGACGAGTATCTTGCGAAGGCCCGTCCGGAAGGACGCACTTTCGTGTTCGGCTTTTCATGGACGCTTCGAGACCCGAAGCCGCAGCCTGCAAAACAACCGTAGCGAGGAGTCCTGAAAGCGCTAGCGCTCTCCAGAACAATACTGGCAAAAGCCCAAATCACCAGTTGAACCAGTTCGGTGTGATGCTCAGCATCCTCATTTCTAGACCAAATGGAACAAAGGAAATTCTGCTGAATTCAAACAACACTGATCAGCTTTCCCGAGCGGGTGCGCAATGTCGAGCCATGCTGGGATATTTCGGAGGAGATTGGCTTCATGTTACATCAATTGAATCCTGCGTCAGTGAAAATCATGTGGCGGGTAGCTAGCCCATGAGGGTACAGGCGGAGCCTCGATGCTTCACACTAGCGTTGATTGTGCGGGTTGACTCCGGCTTGGGTTCTCGTGCAAGGCGCAGGCTCCAAGAAGACCGGTGAACTGGTGAAGGTTGACTTAGGGGAATGAGATCTGTTCTCAAGCTAGTGGTGTCGGCTGTCATCGCGGTATGTCCAATGCAGGTCCTCCGCGCGCAGGACCTCGCGCCGCGCGCCTACATCATTACGCCCGTGCATTCGAATGCGGTCACGCTGACGTGGTCCTTCTACGACGGAGGCCTTAACTTTAACGGGACCGTTCCCATAACGGGTGCCACCGGCACGTACAACGTGCCGGTCTTCAGTTACTACCACTCGTTCAGCTTCTTTGGCCGGTCCGCGAATATCACCGCTTCGTTGCCCTACGCCGTGGGAACTTTCTCCGGGAGCGTCCTGGGCACGCAAAGATCGATTTACCGGTCGGGCCTGCTGGATTTCTCGGCCCGGCTCTCCGTGAACCTCAAGGGCGGTCCCGCAATGCCCGCGCAGACATTCATGAAATGGAAGCAGAAGATGCTGCTCGGCGCCAGTCTGAAGGTAATCGCGCCGACCGGTCAATACGATCCCACCAAGCTAATCAACTGGGGGATTAACCGCTGGGCCTTCAAGCCGGAGTTCGGCTATTCTCAACGCTGGGGCTATTGGGTGCTCGATGGATATGCAGGTGTATGGTTCTACACCGCCAACAACGCGTTCTTCGACATTCCTGTTCCCAAGCCGCAAACCGAAGCGCCCGTCGGCTCCTTTGAAGGACACCTGAGTCGCGATTTCAAGAGAAACCGGCTTTGGGTCTCACTCGATGGCAACTTCTGGGTCGGTGGCATCACCAGCTTGAACGGCATACGCAATCTCGAATCCAAGCAAACCAGTTCCCGCATCGGAGGCACCTTCTCCGTCCCGGTGTCAAAGCACCAATCCCTGAAATTCAGCTACAGCAACGGCACCTATATCCGGTTTGGCGGGAACTACCAGACTGTTTCCGCCGCGTGGCAGTATTCCTGGCTGGGCCGGCCGAAATAACGCCACCGGAATGAAGCGGGCCGGTACGACGGCTCTTTCGGATGGAAATAAAAGCTTCCACTGCTGCAGATCGACTTGACTGGTATGACCTTCGCCGGCAGCATCGAGAGCGTCTGTGTCACAACATCAGAAAATCTGAGTTCGCCAGAGCTTCCGGAGCTTTCCATGCCATGGCAACGCCCGTCGCCGGCACGATAGGGCGGCACAAAGAAAGCATTCCCAAAGGTAGTATCTGTGGCGGTGTAGACGCTACCACCATGAAATTTCTGCTGACCGGCTAGCACTTTCGCTAGCTCCTCTTCCCCGCCCGCTAGCCTAAAGTCGCTCGGTTATTGGCTGACAGTTATTCCGCTGACTCTGGCTTTAAACATGTTCTGCTGCTCCGCCCGATAGGAACGGGGGTATAGGGTAGTCCAGTTAGCAGAACTGAGCTGGCATTGCCTCGCGGCTGGAGGTACGGTTTGCTGTTGCGAAGCCGGGAGCTTGGCGATCAGCAAGCGTGGCCGATGGTGATCTGGCCTTTCAGGAATGCCTCGGCCACGGGCGGTGTGAGGTCAGCGAGTCGAATACGACCGTAAACGTATGCCTCGCTCTTGCCGCCACATTGCCTTACGTGCTGACGATAATTGTACGATGGATAGGCTTGTGTAGGCCTTTTGGCACTTTCTTCCTTATTGTATAAAAGCCTTAGTTGCTAGTTTAATCTTGTGCGGATGCCAGGCGCGAGCCTCCAATCCGGCGAGTTCGAAGAACTGGCCATGCCGCTCTTCGACCAGCTCTACAACTTTGCTCACTGGCTGACCCAGAATCGAGAAGAGGCCGAAGACCTGGTCCAGGAAACCTACTCCAAGGGCTTGAGAGGATTTTCGTCCTTCCAGTTGGGGACTAATTTTCGGGCTTGGATGTATCGCATCTTGCGCAACACGTTCTTAACTTCGCGCACCGGCCTACGAGCTACTTCGACGGTTTCTCTTGACTTGGAGGAGAACGAAGCCGACTTGGCAGTCGAAAGCAAAACTCCTGAAACGATTCTAATGAGCTGCTCCAATTCCCAACTGGTACAACGCGCCATCGAAAATCTGCCGGTCCATTACCAGGAGATCATCCTTCTTTGCGAGGTCGAGGAAATGTCGTACCAGGAGATCGCAGAGACGCTCTCTATCCCTATCGGCACCGTGATGTCGCGATTATCGCGTGCTAGAAAAACGTTACGTGACGGCTTACGTCCGGCGATTCAGAAAGGGTGAACCATGGTTTGTGAGTCCTGGAAGGCACAGCTCGATACCTACCTCGATGGGGAGCTCCCGGAGGAAGAGGCACGAAACTTCGACGCTCATTTCCGTAGCTGCCCCTCTTGCGCGGCAGACGCCCTTAGCCGTGTCCAGATGAAGCGCGCCATTCAAGTTGCGGGCAAACGTTTTACTCCCAGTACTGAATTCCGGAGACGGACGCAGCAAAGCGTCGCAGCCAAATCCCGACGCGCTCTCCGTCCAGGCTGGATCTTTGCTGCGGCCACGGCAGTCGTTGTCCTCGTGGTCGGCGTGCTGACTTCACACTATCTTGGAACCCTATCAGCCAGAGACCACGTTTTCAGCGAGATTGCGGACCTGCACGTGGCAACGCTTGCCAGTTCGTCGCCAGTGGGTGTGATTTCCACGGATCGCCACACGGTGAAGCCATGGTTCCAGGGAAAGATTCCCTTCGCGTTCAATTTGCCGGAACTCCGAAACATCGAGTTCACTCTGGTTGGAGGCCGGATGACCTATCTGGAGCAAACGCCGGGCGCACAACTGATCTACGATGTTCGGAAGCACCCCATTTCTGTCTTCATCTTCCCAGAAGGAGCACTGCGGGCCAATTTGCACGCGGAGTCAGTCTCGCGCAAGAATCTGCCGTTCAATATGGAAACATGGAGTCAAGGGGGGCTGCGATATTTCGTGATCGGCGATGCGAGTGCCGCTGACCTGGACAGCCTTGCGAAATTGTTTAGGGCTGAATAAACAGGCGGAACGCTGCTTTTTACGAAGGAATGATGTGTCGCTTGATCGCGTACTGCAGCAGTTCAGCATTGGTCTTTAACCCGAGCCGTTCCATAATGCTGTATTTGTGAAACGCCACAGTCCCGGGCTTCAAGTTCAAAATGTTGGCGATTTCCTTCATCGACTTGCCCTCGGCCAGCAACTGCAGGACTTCCCGCTGCCGCGCGGAGATTCGTTTCTCGGCATCGTAGATCTGTCCGCTTCGAAGCAGGAAATTAACCGTATCTTGCGTGATCATGGGCGACAAGTAGGATTCGCCTTTCAAGACGCGCCGGATGGCCAGGATCAGTTCTTCAGCGGCGGAGGTTTTGACTACGTATCCCGAGGCTCCGCGGCGAAACGCCTCTGCTGCCACGTCCGACTCCAGACTCATGGTCAGGAATACGAGCTTGACCGACGGCAGGAAATGTTTGACCTGCTCACCTGCATCCAATCCATTCAATTGCGGCATGGCAATATCCACGATCACAACATCCGGTTTGAGCTCAGCTGCCATCTGCAGCAGAGCACGTCCATCGCCCACGATGGCGACTACTTCAAATTCTGGCTCCAACAGATTCTTGCAGGCTTCAGCCAGCAAGAGATGATCATCCGCAATCAGCAGTCGCGCTCGCTTGTGACGTTCCATGACCATACCTTGCCCACGGGGCCAGCCGTCGTCTCGATTCTGTCCCGTAATAAGGACGGTGGACTTGTGGTCCCTCATTCGCCGCGCCTCAACTCGATGCTGGGCCACATCCAATTGGCCCCATCCTTCGAGGTCTGGTGGCTTTGTCACGGAAATGCTAGCCGCAAACGCCTCCCGATATACCTACTACTTCTGCCAGTCTTTTGCTCTGCACCTTTGAGCAGCGCCCGAATTAACAGCGTAGGCCGCAAGCGGCTCGGGGGACTCTCGTAGCGGCGGTTTTGTTGACAAATCCGGCTGGATTTTCCAAAGCATGGACTCGCAATTGCCCGTGAGGACTGGCATTCCCGGCCAAACTGGCAGAATCTCCCCCGCAAACTAGCACATTTAGTAGTGTGCGAGAGGCAGATAGCTTTCTAACATTCCCTCAGTGCAGAGAGGTAAATCTGTCCAACTGGCCATGCTTTTGTTTGAGAGATCGGTTTACAGGATTCAGGCGCACTTTCAGTCTCGACAAATGTACGGTTGAGTGGGAGAAGAAGGAAACTTACATGAATAGGAAAATTGTGAGCTTCGCGTTTGTATTGCTGTTTGCGATCTGTTCGGTTGCACAAGATATACCCAAGGAAGAAATCTACGGGGGTTACACTTTCGTTCGGTTTAACGCTTCGGCTCCTGTCAACGCCTTCACCGCAAACGGCGGGGTCGGCTCTTTTCAGTACAACTTCAACAAGTGGATAGGACTTGCAGCGGAACTTGGAGGTGTTCACAACGGCGCGCTGAGCATCGGCAGCAGCGGCACCCTCACACCCGACCAAACTGCCTTCACCTATCTGTTCGGACCGCGTGTTTTCTTTAACAAGGCCGGCGTGGTCTCCCCGTTCCTGGAGATCCTGGGGGGGGGCGTGCACAATTCGAGAAGTTTCTCTGTCCCTAACTCGCTCATTCCCGTAGGTTCCACTGCTCCGTCGGGGGTCACGGTAACCCCAGGCCCCACGACTACAAAATTTGCCAGCACGCAGAACGCAGCTGCGCTGGCTGCGGGCGGAGGCATCGACATCCGGGTGAGTCGGCTGATCAGTTTTCGCCCGGTTCAACTCGACTACCTGCCAACGCATTTCTCTCCATTCAATATTACCAACGCACCGGGAAACATCAACAGCACCAAGTGGCAGCAAAACCTTCGCTACTCCGCCGGGCTCAGTTTCCGGTTTGGAGGGGCGCCGCCGCCGCCGCCCAAGGCTTCCTGTTCCGTTTCTCCCACGGAAGTGCTGCCCTGGCAGGGACCGGTGAAGGCTTCTCTGCAAACCGCGGACTTTAATCCCAAACACCCTATAACGACCGACTGGAAGGGTACGGGCGGAAGCGTGAATGGGGACAACACTTCAGCCACGGTAGATACTACGACGCTGGCGCCGGGCAGCTATACCGTCACGGCGGTTGTCACCGATCCGAAGGAGAAGAAAATGAACTCTGCCTCCTGCTCGGCATCGTTCACCGTGAAACAGCCGCAACCACCTCAGGTGGCTTGCTCGGCTACTCCGACGACCGTACATCCCGGCGATCCGGTTAACCTCAGTGTCCAGGGCAGCAGTCCTGACGGGAGCCCGATTAAGGACCGTAATTTCTCGGCTAGCGCCGGATCCGTCAAGGAAGGCGAGACCACAGCGGGCGGACAGCCCGGCCAATTCTCATCCACTGCCGTTCTGGACACCAGCAACGCTCCACCGGGACCGCTCAATGTCACGGTCAATGTCACCGACGTGCACGGACTAAGCGCTACCTGCGTAGCAACCGCGAACGTGGAAGCGCTCCCGGCGCCGGTCACCATAGTCAGCGAAAGCCTCATCAGCGATTGCGAGTTCAAAAATGCAAAGAAGCTTGCGCGCATCGACAACGAATGCAAGGCCGTGCTGGACGAAGTTGCTCTTCGCCTGCAGCATGAACCCAATGGCAAACTCGTGGTCGTGGGCTATGCCGAAGAGCAAGAGGAAGTTGAGGTCAACAACGTTGAGTCTCTTCGGGCGTACAATGCAAAGTCGTATCTCACTGGCGGAGAAGCCAAACAGCAGATCGACGCCAGTCGTATAGAAGTTCGCAAGAGCGACGCCCGGGACACTGGCGCCAAAGCCCAGTTCTACTTTGTCCCTGAAGGCGGAACATTCACCGTGAAGGACACCGTCATTGTGGACGAGAGTTCCTTACCAGCGGATAAAACCGGTGCTCCGAAGAAGACGAAAGCTTCGAAACAACAAGCCGCTGCATCCACCCCGCCTGCTGAGTAGAAGCGTGTAACCACAATTCCGTGAGGCTGACTGCACGCCAGCCAGCCTCACGGACCAACCAAAACGAAAGGATGACCCTATGATGCAGAACCGCAAAACAAGAATCGGATACACCGCGTTGGTGCTTTGCCTCGCAGTCGGAATGGCCTACGGCGCATCAAGCGGCGAGAAGGTCAAAGTCCAGGGATTGATCACCGGAAGAACCGGGGAATCTGTGACCATCAAAACCACTGACGGCAGCACTGTCACCGTTGTGCTTGACGATGATACCAAGGTCCAACAGCCAAAAGGTCTCGGCCTCCGCAAGAAGCAGATGTCGGCCACCGTTCTGGTTCCGGGCCTGAAAATCTCAGTCGACGGCGTCGGCGATGCACAGAGCCGCGTCGTTGCCAAAACCATCAACTTCAACTCGGACGACCTGGAAACGGCTGAAGCCATTCAAGCCGGCTTGACCCCGACTAAACAAGCGGTCGCGACCAATCAGCAGAACATCGCGGCGAACAAACAAGCTACTCAAACCAATGCCCAAGGCATTGCAGCGAACCAGGTGCAGACTGCGGCCAATAAGCAGCAGATTGCCAACAACCAGGAGCAGATCGACGCCAACCAGCAGGAGATTCAGGCAACCACGAAGCGTTTCGATGATCTTACTGACTATGAGAACAAGGGCCAGACAACGGTCAACTTCGCGGTCGGGAGCGCCACAATTTCGGCTTCCGACAAGGCCTCGCTCAAGCAACTGGCGCAGAGTGCTACGGGCCTTACTGGCTATATCATCGAGGTTAAAGGTTATGCCGACTCCTCAGGCAATGCCGCGATGAACCAGAATCTGAGCATGGAGCGCGCCCAGGAAGTCATCGCTTTCCTGTTGCAGGACTGCAATGTGCCCGTTCGGCACATCGTAGCGCCTGGAGCCATGGGCACAGCAGATCCAGCAGCATCCAACGAGACGGCTTCTGGCCGGGCAGAAAATCGCCGGGTCGACGTAAAGGTGCTGGTAAACAAGGGACTGTCTGCCGGGAATTGAATTCCACCTCGATAGCGAACTTCAGTAGCGCCCGCGATTGACGTTCGCTATCGAAATCTTTACATTTGGAACTGAACTTGGCGATAAACCCGTACATTACGCGACGCCTGCGAACTTCGGCTGTGATATTCCTGGTGATGTTTTGCGCAACCGCGGAGATTGATTGTGCCGCCCGATCCGCGAAACCATTGGGGACGGTCCTCACGGGCAAATTTGTGGCCCGGGTCGACGGCCCTCCCTTGACCGGTTTCGGGATGAATCGCGAATCCTATGTCTTTGAAATGCTCTCACCCGCCGGATCTCAGTTCGTGACCCTCTCCAACGCATTTCTCATCTACCAGCCCCACCTGCCGGTCTTCGGCCTGGACTATTCAAAGCTCTATAAACTTACAGCGGTAAGGGACGTGACCTGCGACGATACCCTCGAAAACATTTCCAGGCGTGCCGTTTTCGCTCCGCATGGCCAGTTTGTGGAAATCAAGTATTCGCTTACCTACGCCCAGAACTTCCCTTCCACCACGCTACCCTGGCAGAGCCCTTTGCCCTGCTATGTCGTGGCTCCCGTGCCACCGCCAGGAAAGATGTTGACTCAAACAACTCCGCTACCGCTTCCGCAATAATCCAATGTAGCCGCGGGCGTCGCCCCCAACGCTGTCATCCTGAGCGAAGCGAAGGATCTCTGCATTGTGCCTGCAGCGCCCACCGTGCACGAGCAACATCGGCCGTCCGACTTAAGCCCTTCCCAGCTATCTCATGACTTTGCATGCTACAGCATGGTCACCTTCCCTGTGCGCAAGTCGTACACACCGCCCGAGATCTTCAACTTTCCGTCCTTAACACGCGGCGCCAGGATGGGCTGCAGTTCATTGAGGCGCTCCACTCCGATCTCCACATTCTTCCGAATCGCGTTTTCCAGGGCGTCGCCGGGTTCTCCCTTGCTCTGGACAACGGCGGGCTTGATGAGTTCCACCAGGCCATCGATCGCTCCCGGCAGCGAATCTTTGGCATCGATGTGCTTCATTGCGGCCTTCACCGCCCCGCACCCGCTGTGACCCAACACGAGGATCAGAGGCACATTCAGTTCGGCGATCGCATACTCAATACTGCCCTTGACTGTGACCCCCGCGCCGCTTACGACATTGCCCGCGATTCGAACTACGAAGATGTCGCCCACACCGACATCAAACAGGATTTCCGGCGCCACTCGGGAATCCGCACAGCTCACGATGACGGCCTCGGGATACTGGGCTTCAGCCAGTGCACGAAAATCTTCTGGACTGCGCCGCGGACTCGCGGGCTGCCCTTTCACAAAACGCGCATTGCCCTCGATGAGTTGGCGCAATGCTTCGTCCGCACTGATGGGTGGCCGCGCTTTACCCGTAGATTCTTTTTGCGCAAATGCAAGCAGCCCCTTAGGGACAGCCAGACTGAGTCCCGCCGCGGCCAGGGTCACGAACTCACGCCGGGAAAACCTCGAGAGATTCTTCATGATCCACCTTTCCTGTTGAGCAAATGTAGGCGCGAGCGTCCACGCTCGTGCGGCACTTATTTGAAGTTCATATTTAATCAGAATTTGTCTAGCGAGGCCATCCTTTATAAGCCACGCGGCGCAGCCACACCCCTGGCAAGACTAATAGCGCAACTGCCATTTAGGAATTGTGCGAAATCCTCCTAACCGCTATCATGCTTCCGATTCCCGTTCGTGCTAGCCTGCGGCCGCAGCCGTCTACCAGCAAGCTCAAGAACTGGACGGAGGACTACCGATGGACGCTTCGCAAGGCTTCGAGGTTTTCTTGTACGCGATAGTGACTGTTTTCGCGGTCGGTACCATCCTCAGCGGTTTCTTCCAGGTGAGAACTGCCGAAGCTGTTGTGATCCAGCGCATGGGGAAGTTCCTTCGTGTGGCCAATGCTGGCATCAATTTCAAGTTGCCATGGCTCGATCAGATCGCTGGCCGCATCGACTTGCGTGTCCAACAACTGGCCCTCGACGTCGAAACCAAAACCAAAGATAACGTATTCGTGAAGATTCCCGTCTCCGTCCAGTATCACGTGATTCCAGAGAAGGTGTATGAGGCTTTCTATAAGCTGGCAAATCCCAAGCAGCAGATTTCTTCCTACGTGTTCAACGTGATACTCGGCCACGTCCCCAAGATGATTCTCGACGATGCCTTCCTACAACAATCTGACATTGCGATTGCCATCAAAGAGGGGTTGGACGATGTGATGAAAACGTACGGATACGCCATCGATCAGGCTCTGGTGACCGACATCGAGCCGGATGAAAAAGTAAAGGCCGCGATGAACGACATCAACGCCGCCCAGCGTGAGCAGGTGGCTGCCACCGCGCGCGGCGAAGCCGAGAAAATTCTAAAAGTGAAGCAGGCCGAAGCCGAAGCCCAGAGCAAAGCTTTGCAAGGCCAGGGCATCGCCAACCAGCGCAAGGCAATCATCGAAGGTCTGAAAGACTCAGTCGAGGCTTTCTCAAAGGCAGTCGAAGGTTCTACGCCGCATGACGTGATGATGCTCGTCCTCGTCACCCAGTACCTCGACACCATGAAGGAAATTGGCGCCAACGATAAGAGCAACACCATATTTATGTCTCACTCACCGGCCGCCATCGGCGACCTGTTCCGCCAGATGCAGGAGGCAATCATGATCGGACAGAAAGGAGCGTCCCTAAGCCAGTAAAATGAGCTACAATTTGCAACTGCCGACGTAAGAATAGAACGGGAGGACCCGCAACAGCCGCGAAGCGGCGAAGAGAATGCAGCCCACGGCGCAAGCCGTGGGTTGGAAGCGAAAAAACGTCAAGCCCCACGGGGGCGAAAGAACAGTTGATAGCGTCCAGCTATCGCAGGTACTCATGAAATCCGCTAAACATCCGCACGCCAGGAGGAAATATGGCAACAGCTTTGAAAATCGATCCGCTAGAAGACAAGATCCACAACTTCATCTCCCGCACGCACAAAATCCTGATCAACGGCAAATGGGTGGAAGCAGCATCCGGTAAAACCTTCGCCACGTATAACCCGGCGACCGGCGAGGTTCTTGCTCGCGTTGCTGAGGGCGACCGCGAGGACATCGATCGCGCCGTCAAAGCCGCTCGCAGTGCATTCGAGACCGGCCGATGGTCGCAGCTAACTGCCTCCGAGCGCGGCCGCGCCATCTGGAAGCTCGCCGACCTGCTCGAAGAAAATCTTGAAGAGTTCGCCGAACTGGAATCCCTAGACAACGGAAAACCCCTAAAAATAGCCCGCGCAGCCGACGTCCCCCTAGCCGTAGACCTATTCAGATACTTTGCGGGGTGGGCTACGAAGATTGAGGGGAATACTATTCCGATTTCGGTGCCTTATGCGCCTGGAGCGAAGTTTCTGGCTTACACTTTGCGCGAGCCTGTGGGTGTGGTCGGCCAGATTATTCCGTGGAATTTTCCGTTGCTGATGGCTGCGTGGAAGTTGGGTCCGGCGTTGGCTACGGGGAACACGGTAGTACTTAAGCCGGCGGAGCAGACGCCGCTTACCGCACTGCGTCTGGGTGAACTGATTCAGGAAGCCGGAATTCCGGATGGGGTGGTGAACATCGTCCCGGGCTATGGCGAGACTGCTGGGGCCGCGCTGGCTGCTCATCCGGACGTGGACAAGGTTGCGTTCACCGGCTCGACGGAAGTCGGCAAGCTCATTCTGCAGGCAGCCGCGGGGAATCTGAAAAAGGTCTCGCTCGAATTGGGCGGCAAGTCTCCGAATGTTGTGTTTGCGGACGTCGATCTTGATGCCGCGATTGCGGGGGCGGCCAGCGCGATCTTCTTTAATCACGGACAATGCTGCTGCGCGGGTTCGCGTCTCTATGTCGAGAACAAAGTCTTCGATCAGGTTGTCGAAGGCGTTGCCCAGCACGCGAAAAAAATCAACGTCGGATCGGGGCAGGATGAGTCAACCGATATGGGTCCGTTGGTTTCCGCGGAACAACTGAATCGGGTCTGCGGATATCTCGAGTCGGGATTGTCCGAAGGCGCCAAGGCTGTTGTCGGAGGCGGCCGGCACGGCGACAAAGGCTATTTCGTCGAGCCGACGGTTCTGGTGAACACCACCGAAAAGATGAAGGTTGTGCGGGAGGAGATCTTCGGACCAGTCGTCACGGCCATTCCGTTCAGCGATCCAGCAGAGTTGGTCACGCAGGCCAATGATTCGGTTTATGGGTTGGCCGCGGGGATTTGGACGCGCGATATCTCAAAGGCGCATCGTCTGGCTTCCCAACTCCGCGCCGGTACGGTCTGGATTAACTGCTACAACATCTTCGATGCTGCCCTGCCCTTTGGCGGCTATAAACAGTCGGGTTGGGGGCGCGAAATGGGTCACGAAGTGTTGGAGCAGTACACGGAAGTCAAGGCAGTGTGCACGGCGCTGTAGGCCTCGTGCCGGTTGCTGGTTTAGCTCTAAGCTCCCACCCTTCGCAAAGAACGCGAAAGGGTGGGGCAACCAGCGTTAATTTCATCTCTTAAAAGGACGGGAGGGGACGCCCGGCCTCCATTGTTTGTCTCGCGGGGATTCTTACTACCTGGGCTTTGCGTCGGCCTGGCGGTTCCGGGGGGCGATCGATTGGGGGCACGCGGATCGCTATTGGCGGTTGCGGTTTTAGGTCTCCGCCTGGCGCCATGAGATGCCAGGCTTCGCGGTAAGCTTCGTAGTAACCGCCTCTTCTGCATCCCCGGGGATAGAAGCACATGCCGACGACCGGCTTTACCAGTTTCACGGGAACTATTTTAACCAAACGTCTCGCGGAGCGATGTAGGCAACGACGAAGTCGATATCGTCGGCGAGCCGCAGCCACGGAGTCGCGAAGGCCGCGGTCTTCGCTTATAACAATAGTGGACATTTCACTCCGTTTTTGTTCAGCTCTGACGTCGCTGCAAATAAGTTTGGGCCAGTCGTCAAGATCACGGACTCCAACAACTTTGCGAGTATTCCCCCGCCGATCGCGTACGATAGCAAGACGATAATTCCGAATGCGCGTTCGGAGATTGGCTCCCCCCTTGTTTTCATCGACAGTTCTTTCGTTGTGGTTCCGTCAGCGCTGCTCTATGATTTGCGCTCGATCCGAGTTTTACTCGCCCGGTGACTCTCCCGACACGGTACTGTAGCGACGCAAGAGCGTAATGGAGATTACCAAAGCATCAGCACAATGAGGAGTTCGTTCAATACCCTGGGAGTCTGGGCCGCGACCGTCCAGTGACTAAGCCGATCCATCGGTTTGGACCGCAGTCGCGATTGTCACCAGAGCCGTGACAGCCAGCAACCGCTAGGACGGAGTAGATGAATACCTCTGTCTGGCTCAGCCGTTAACGCAATCATCGGCGCGTCTGAGATCAGGTGAAAGAAAAAGGCCCGACCCTCCGTAGGTCCGGCCTGAAACGTGCGGGTTTGAGTCAGGGTTGTAGAGCGATCGTGAGGGTCGAATGTCGATGCCACCGGCGCTAACCCATGACCGCTAAGGTTGAACCTTGAAGCGACAATAGCTCACGGTCGGGCTGCCGACAATACAGTGAACACTGTAGTCACCATTCGTGACAAATCCCACTTTAAGGAGGGCTGGCAACACTACAGTACCTTGCTCAATAGCGGGTCTTGGCTCAATAGCGGGTCTTGGAGACAGGGCTGGAAACCGTATTCTTCCACAAACCATTTGTGAAACCAGCGATGGATGCTTCGCTTTGCTCAGGGTGACCGCCGTCTGGCTGGTCCGAGTCTGGCGCTTGAGGGTTCAAAGTTCCGTGGGATAGCTGTTCGTTTTCGGACACGCAGTTCCGGGCCCGCACAGTCATGCCCTGCGTTCGATCTTGTGCCAAGCCCCTGCTCCTGTGAAATCAGCAGCTTACACTTGAGTTCAGCTGGCCCACGGGGTGCAATTCCCTTCTGCATGGAAAGCCTACAATCCTTCCCGTCTAATCGAGCTGAGATCGCAGCCGGAGGTTCCCTTGCCGGGCGCGTTCTGGTGGCGGACGATCAGCCACATGTTTTGGATGCTCTGCAGTTGTTACTCAAGAGCCAGGGATATCGGACCGAGGCGGTGACGCATCCTGCGCGAGTGTTGCAGGCACTGCGAGCGCGTGAGTTCGATGTCGTGCTCATGGACTTGAACTACACGCGTGACACGACTGCGGGCGGCGAGGGCCTAGAACTGGTTTCGCAGATTCGATTGATCGACGAGAACCTTCCATTGGTAGTGATGACTGCCTGGAGTACCGTGGACCTGGCCGTGGAAGCGATGCGGCGCGGGGCTTCTGATTTCGTACAGAAACCTTGGGCGAATCAGGTGCTGCTGGAAAAGCTGGAGACGCAAGTGGAGCGCTGCCGGTCGCTGCGTCAGGCACGGCGTCAACGAGAGGACGAACTCAAGGACGCGCGCGAAATCCAGAGCAATCTGCTGCCCAAGAAGATCCCGCAAGTAAAAGACTACGAAATTGCCGGCATGACCCAGCCGGTGCGCTACGTCGGCGGAGACTTTTATGATGTGGTTCGCATCAGTGAGACGCAGACCGTGCTTTGCATCGCCGATGTCTCGGGTAAAGGATTACCGGCGGCGTTGTTGATGTCCAGCTTGCAGGCGGCGCTGAAACCGCTTATGTGGGACACGCGATCGCCGCGCGAGTTGTGCCGGAGGCTCAATCGCATTCTGTGCGAGATCGCTCCTGTGGGTAAGTTCGTGTCGTTCTTCTATGGCGTGCTCGACAGCAAGGACAATCGCTTGACCTACTGCAATGCCGGACACAATCCTCCGGTGCTGGTGCGGGCGAATGGAGCGGCCAGCGAGCTGAATGCGGCAGGAGCGGTGCTCGGACAATTCCCCGATTGGGTTTATGAGCAGAGCGAGGTGCAACTGCAGACCGGGGACACGCTGATGCTGTTCACCGATGGAGTGGTCGAAGCCTGTGATCGGGAGGACGAACCGTTGGGTGAGGAATGCGTGATCAGGATTGCGCAGGAGAATCGGAGTGCTGGCGCAGAGGAGTTGAAGACATTGTTGATGCAGGCGGCATCGGAGCACTGCGGCGGGCGTTTTCAGGATGACGCCACCATGATCGTGCTGCGCGCGGTGTGAGTTTAGTCTGCGTTGTTCGCGACTCGGGTTGGGTGGATTCGATCTGTGGATGCTCGCTATCCTACTATGCGTCCTCGTAGACGCGTGGCACGTTCGTGGGGTTTGACGCGGCTGGAGTTTGTGGTACCTTCTGTGCCATGGGACGCTGGACGATAAAACCGTCATGTTTATTCGTTCTGATGACCATGCTGTTCCTTATCGTGTTGATTCTTGTGTTGCCGGAAGTGGACCTTCCGGACACTGCCTTTCATCGAGGCACGGCTCCGGTTGACGTACATGCTCAGGTCACATCCACGCCCGCTTTGTTGAGCGTGAGCACGGTTGTACCGTTTCGTTTTCCTGCTCAAACCGCATCCCGCCGCCGTGAGCACTCCCTAGTGTTTGCTCATACGGGATCCAGCTTCTTACCACTCCTCCATCGCTCGCTCCGCTGCTAGAAGTTCCACCAAGACTGCATTCAGGCTTGCTCTGGATTTTCAGGGCAAGGAAGGGGCAGTTCGGTGGCTGACTAGGTCTTCGGGGGAGGACCCGATGTTTTCTGTACTGCCCCTTTCTAGACTCATGCGAACCAGATTCATGCGAACCGGCAAAAAGGAGGGCTGAAATCATGGAAAATAAATACAGGGTACCCATCTTTGTTGCGGTAGAGAGATTGCAGGAGGCATCGCAGCAAGCGGGCTTGACCGAAGACGATGTGACTTGTCTGCTGGCCTCTGGACTGGATGTTTGCGATGCGGTGACTTACGTCGAGGCTGTGCTGTATAACCGAGTGCACTGAGTGCGTTGATTCGCCGTACTTCTCAGTTTGCCCCTTTGCGAGCAACTCCTCAGGACTCTGGTAGCGGCAGACTGGCGTGTTCAAGATGACGCCTCTGCACGGAATGCTTGTGACTGTGCGTAAATTTCCGACGGGGCCGCGCGGACGCCCGCGCCTACATTGTTCGCTTTCGCGGGTACAATAGGTTCGACGAGGAAAACCTATGCCCGTTTCCCGCACTGCTCAACCCGAACGCGCGCGTGCGACCACGGTTTCAAGCGAGATTCCCCCTGTCCCGCTAACGATTGAAGGTTACAGCGTGCTGCACCAGATGATGCGGTTTCGCTGGTCAACCTGGCGATTGCTGCGTCCAGCACAAAAAGCGAAGGTCATCCACGAGGCCAGTAGTGTGCTGGCGAAGATGGAGCAGAATGCGTCGGGACAGTCCGGGCTTTATTCCTTGATAGGACATAAGGGCGATCTGATGTTTGTCCATTTCCGGCAGTCGTTCGACGAATTGAATCAGGCGGAAATGCAGGTAGCCCGGCTTCGGTTGAGCGATTATCTTGAGCCGACGACGTCGTATCTTTCGGTCATTGAACTGGGGCTGTATGAGTCTACGATCAAGGTGTACAGCGAGCTTGCGGAACGCGGAGTAGAGCCGCACTCGGAGGAATGGAATCGCGCGATCAAGGAAACTCTGACGAGGCAGCGCGAGGCCATGCGACCACGTTTGTTTCCCGAACTCCCGAGGCACCGTTATATTTGTTTCTATCCTATGGACCGGCGTCGCGGAGAAGACAAGAACTGGTACACCGTTCCCATCGAAGAGCGGGCGCGGCAAATGAACGAGCATGGTCTGGTGGGCCGGCGGTATGCCGGCGAGGTGAAACAGATCATCACCGGGTCGATTGGATTTGACGATTGGGAGTGGGGAGTCGACTTGTTTGCCGATGATCCTCTCGTGTTCAAAAAGCTGATCTATGAGATGCGGTTTGATGAAGTGAGTGCGGTGTATGCCTTGTTTGGGACGTTTTATGTTGGGTTGCGGTGCGGGTCGAGCGAGTTAGGGAAATTGCTGAGTGGGCAGGTGCCGAAGGGCTAATCATTCAAAAGCTTATCGCAGCGTTCGCTGAGAAGATCCGCGGAGTGCGCTGAGAAAATCTGGTCTGTAACAAATCTACTCGGAGACAAAATGGCGACCCTTGGATTGGTCGAGTACAAAGACGCGAGCCCGGAAGTGCGGGCGGTCTACGACGACATTATGGCCGTGCGGAAGACCGATTGGATCAATAATTTCTGGAAGGCCATTGCCAACGATCCGGCAACTCTGAAACGGACTTGGGAAGACATTAAGCAAATTATGGCGCCGGGAGCGCTCGACCCGTTGACCAAGGAGTTGATTTACGTTGCGGTCAGCGTCAGCAACCAGTGCGATTATTGCATTGCTTCACACACTGTGTCGGCCCGAAAAAAGGGTATGACGGACGAGATATTTAAGGAGTTGATGGCGGTGGTGGGCATGGCAAATGAAAGCAACCGGCTGAGTGCGGGATATCAGGTGGAAATCGACGAGCAGTTTAAGAGCGGTCGTTAGTGGTTGGTCGTTTGTTTTTAGTCTGGGTTCGTTTCTTCTTTGTTTTGGCCGTTGTCTTCCCTTTCGCGAACTTGAATTCGTATTGCTTCATATCTACACGACGTCCTCGAAAGGCTACTCCTTCAGCTTCCAGGCGCAGGCGTTGTTCGATCGCCGAATCTCCACGTAGCTTGATCTCGCCTCCGGCGCCCAGCACTCTTTGCCACGGGAGGTCAACGGAATGGCGCAGCGTTCCAACTACCTGTCTGGCGGCTCCGGGATATCCTGCGGCGCGCGCGATTGCCCCGTAGGTCGAAACCTTACCACGAGGGATTTTGCGGATTGTCTCCCGGATGCGGCTGTCCCTCGTCATAGTAGCAGTCGGCGAGGCTTTTCTCGGCAGATCACTCGCGATTTAGATGAGACGGCTTGCCCTTAAAGACCGACGCGGACAAGAGTGTCCGCGCCACACGATCCGGCATCACGCGGCTGCGCCCTTGCGGAATGACTCTAGGGCCTTTTCTTCGCTGTCATAGACATCGAAAATGGTCACGAGCTTGGTTACCTGCAGCAGGTCTCCCACGCGCTGGGTCAGATTGGCCAGCTTGATCGAGCCGCCGTTGTTACGGGCGGTTGTGTATAGGGCCACCAACGTTCCCAGGCCGCCGCTATCGATGTAGGTTACGCCTGACAAATTGAGTACGACGCGCTTGCTCTGCGTGATCACCATTCTCACCGTGTCGCGCAGGTCTGCGGACTCTTCGCCAAAAACGATGCGACCCGCGCAATCGACCACCACAATATCATCCACCGTACGGACAGTAAGTTTCAGTTGCATTGGAGCCCCTTTCGGCCAGAAAGCCAACACAGAAGCCTACTCTGTAGGGTATCTTTTCTGCAAGGACTTCGTTGCACTTTTCCGAGTTCGCTCCAGCGTCCGGGAGGCTGCGTCGGGCTGGTGCAAGCTTTGTGTTTTTTCTGCAGTCTGGTACGCTCCGCGAGTTTCCAACATCACGTATAATCGAGCTTCCACACCATGAGCTATCAGGTTCTGGCGCGCAAATACCGTCCGCAAAACTTTTCTGAAGTCATTGGGCAGGAGCACGTTACACGGACGTTAAAGAACGCCATTGAGCAGGGACGTTCGGCCCATGGCTATATTTTCAGCGGGCACCGGGGCATCGGCAAGACCACCGTGGCCCGTATTTTGGCTATGGCGCTGAACTGCCGGTCTTCGGACAAGCCGGTAACTGAACCGTGCGGCGTTTGCGAGTCTTGCACCGAGATTCGGGCGGGAAACTCGGTGGATGTGATCGAGATCGACGCGGCCACCAACCGGGGCATCGATGAGATTCGGGAATTGCGCGAAGCGGCGCGTTATCGCCCGGCGCGCGATCGCTTCAAAATCTACATACTTGATGAGGCTCATCAGATTACGGATGCGGCCTTCAATGCCCTGCTGAAAACCTTGGAGGAGCCGCCCAGCCACGTGGTTTTTATGCTGGCCACGACTCAGCCGGAAGATATTCCTCAGACGATTCGCTCGCGCTGCCAGCATTTCAGTTTCCGGGCGGTTCGCTTTGAGGAGATTCTGGGACAACTGAAGGATCTGGCGGGCCGGGAGAAGATTGAAGCCGACGAAGATGCGCTGGCGTTGTTAGCTGAAGCAGGCGACGGATCGATACGCGACGCGCTCTCTATTCTGGATCAAGCCATTGCCTCTTGCAACGGACGCCTCACGGCCGATGCGGTGCGGCAGCTCGCCGGTGCAGCCCCTTCCACGGTGCTCGAAGCAGTAATGCAGGCGGTAGCCCGCAGTTCGAGCGAGGAAGTTTTGCGGCTGGTTGACCGGCTGATCAGCGAGGGCCACAGTCCCACTCATTTTGCGCGGCAGATGGTGCGGTTTCTCCGCAACTCAGTAGTGGCTAAGATCGCCGGGGGAGACTCTTCCCTGCTGCAGATTTCGGGAGATGAACGGGCGCGGGTGGCGCGGGTCGCCCAACTGTTCAGCGAAGAGGATCTGGCGCGGCATCTGCAGATCATGTTGCGCACTCATGGGGAACTTGGATACCGGCAGGAACAACGCTTTCATCTGGAATTAGGCCTGCTGAAGATGTCGCACGCGCAACGCTTGCTGCCGATTGAAGAGTTGTTGAGCGTTGCCGGGGGAGCCGTGACTAGCGGTCCGAGAATCGCGGGCAAGCCAACGGTTGTTCCCGATGCGAAGAAGTTGGAATCGACAACGCTTGTTCGTGCGAATCAAGTTTCCCCTTTCGCGGCGGATTCGGCGCGAAAAAGTGGGAAGCCGCAGCTCTTAGCTGACGATAGTCCCCCAGCGGGTGTTCCTGCATCTGGAACCGGTCGGGCGGCGCCAAGCGTGGTGATGGGGGCGGCAGCTCCCGCAGCGGTCGCTGAGGCCGTACCCGAAGTATCCGTGGGACCAGAGAGCTTTCCAGAAAGACAACCGGCTCGGAAAGACGACCTTCCGCACGATTCTCTGCGTAACCCGGTGCTGAACGCGTTGGCAGCTGGCGGCCACCAAATGCTGGTTTCGATGCTGGAAAGTGGAGAATGGCAGATAGAAGGAAACGAGTTAGTGATCAAGGTGGCATCGTCGGCGACTGTGATCGACATGACGCTCGGAGCCGATGCCAGACGGCTTGCCATCGCGACGGCCAGTGGAGTTGCTGGACGCGCGCTTAAGCTGAAGGTGATCCCGAGTAACCGGGCAGCGAGCACGGCGACGAGCCGGCCGTCCTCCAACGGCGGAGGGCGGAGCCGGGCGGAACAGGATCCGATTGTCCGCCGTATGAAGGAAAAGTTTGGCGCGGAAATTCGGACGATTATCGATTACAAAGAAAAGCGTTGAGGCTGGCGATAGGCTTCGAGCTTCAGGCTGCTGGAGTTTGAGTTTTCACTGGGAAGGACGACATGGGCGGATTTAACTTGCAGGAACTGATGTCGCAGGCAAAGCGGCAATATGAAGTGCTGCAAAAGAAAATGGAGGAGACCGTGGTCGAGGGTTCGTCCGGCGGGGGCACCGTCGTGGTCAAGATGGACGGCCGCAAGCAGGTGTTGAGCATGAAGATCGATCCCGAGGCGGTGAAGAGCGGCGACGTTGAAATGTTGCAGGATCTGGTGACTGCGGCGATCAACGGAGCGAGCCGGAAAGTGGATGAAGCCATGCAATCCACCATGGGCGGGATGCTGGGTGGGTTGGGAATACCTGGAATGTGAAATTTGGCAATTAAGTAATTGGGTCATTGTCCTCTTCATTCTCGACTTTTCAATTACCCAATTCCTCAATCACCGGATGAATCAGTTCTCTATGTCTAAATTTGCAGAGCCGATGGCACGGCTGATCGATGAACTCAAGAAGCTGCCGGGGATTGGCAGCAAGACCGCACAGCGGCTCGGGTTTCACATCCTGCGCTCCAATGATGAGGATGCGGAGGCGCTGGCTGCGGCGGTGCGCGACGTGAAGGCCAAGCTGCGTTTGTGTTCCACCTGCAACAACATTACAGATGTTGATCCTTGCGTGTACTGCAGCAGCGCTACCCGCAACCAGCGCATGGTTTGCGTCGTCGAGGAACCCACCAATATCGGAGCCATCGAGAAGACCAAACACTTCAACGGGGTTTATCACGTGCTGCATGGTTCGATTTCCCCGTTGCACGGCGTAGGCCCTGAGCAGTTACGCATCTCCAATCTGATGCGGCGGGTCGAGGACGGCCAGGTAGATGAAGTCATTATTGCCACTAATCCGACGGTCGAGGGCGAAGCCACCGCGACCTATCTTTCGGGGCAATTGCGCCGGGCAGGGCTCAAGGTAACGCGAATTGCCATGGGCATTCCTGTGGGCAGCGACATCGAATATGCCGACGAGATCACCATGCTGAAGTCGATGGAGGGCCGGCGGGAGTTGTGATTGTCGCTTTCCAAGATGTGCAAACATTTGCATCTTGACTGAAAGCTAGCCGTGGGCAACCTTTGCCGTATCAGCCGATACACAGATAAGCATTTACGTTACATAGACTTGCAGATATCTCATCAAGCGATGGATAACTCCTATCCTGGCCTTCGAGTTGCGCTTACCCCAGCAATGTTTCCTTCGTCTTCTCCGATGTTGGATAGCAATTCTTGGCTGACCCGACCTGCAAGTCTCGCGTCAGCTTGCGCCGCGCTGTGATGTAACCGCATCTCAACTCGACGCTGTAAGGAGCCGGGCCAACCAGCCCGGTTTTCTTTTTTGGCCCTTAAGACCCAGCCACGGATCTACTCGGATTCGCGCGGATAAAAGAACTGGATTACTAGCCGACGCGCTTAATTGGAGACGGCTTCCCTTTCCAGAAAGAAATTTGGTTCTTCTTCGGCGGGCACGACGCCTTCTGGCAATTGGCCGCGGTTATACTCGGCCAGGCGATTCTTCCATTTCAGGAAATCGGTAAGGTTCTGGGGTTCGATGCGGATTTCCACGCGTCGGAGACTGGCGAGCAGCAGATTCATTTCATAGCGAAAGCCGGTTGCAGTGCGCAAGTTTTTTGCGGCGGTCTGCAGCACTTTGATTTTCCGATTGTGGCATTCGAGCAGACCCCAGCTGGCAGGCAGTTCCTCAGGACGAAGCATGGCTGAGGGCGTAAGGTAGAAGCGCTCACAGCCCAAGCCGAGCTCCTGTTTCCGGCGGAAGGGCTTATCGCGGTCGGCGAGAAAGTCAGCACGCGAGATCTTGCATTCGACGAGCACGGAGTGGCAGGCTCGCTTCCATCCGATCGCGTCGGGCATTTCGCCACTGAGGCAAGCTTGCTCGGACAGAACAACACCGCAACGATAGGAGCGCAGCCATGCGACGGCTTTCTGAACCAGTTGGGCGTGAGTCATAGAGATGGTTAGGTTGTACTCGCTGGCAAGCGAAGATGGAAGTGACTCGAAAGCTTCTAGCTTCTAGCTGCTGGCTTAGGCCTCGGAGCTCTCAGTGGCTTCACCAGCAGCGGGCGGCGATAGACGGTTTCGAGGAGGTGGCGCGCGGCCGCGACGCTCTCTGCCACACGATCGCGCGAAGAGTAACCTTGCGCGGCGATCTCAAAGAAGCCGTTGTGCTCGTGGACTTGGAGACGCTCGATACGTCCGTTTCGCTCGCTGTCGAATGCGTTGGCCAAGCGTAGAATCCCCGCTAACTTCAGGACAACCTGGCGTTGGGCTTGGCTTAGCCCCAGGATCGTTTTCTGCCCGGCTCTAGGCAGAGCCCCCCGATGATAACGGGCGACGATGCCAACCCAGCGCATTTTCTCTGCACTCCAGCCCAAGGGAGGCGTCAAACCTCGGATCAGATTGTAAGTAGCTTTGTGATGCCCTTTTTCATCCTTGGCGAGGCCAACATCGTGCAACAAAGCGGCCACCTGCAGGATGGTGCGTTCATCTCCCGGCCCGGAGTCCGCCGGCACCCTCTTAACTGGCAATCCGTCATAAAGCTGAAGCGCCAATCGAGCAACACGAATCGAATGCTTGAAGTCAGGATCGAGAAGCGAAGCCCACAGCTTGAGGCGGCTCAGCGCGGCAGATTCGATCTGCTTACCGGCCGGTAATTCGGCCCGCCAGACTTGCCATAGCGAGGACTTGCCCAGCATCTTGCGACGGTATTTCTCGACCCTCCGTGTGCGCTCTTCGAGGATCCGGGAATGCCACTTGGACCTTGCGTCCGCGTCCGGAAAAGCGCTGACTTGGAGTGCCGTCGTCCAAAGCACATCGAGGTCGTGGAGCTCGCCCAACACGTCTTGTAATTCCTTGAGATCATCGCTCCATGCGGCATGTTGCTCCGGCAGGAAGTTCTCCACGATGTAGCGGAAGCGCTTCAAGCCGATACGCAGGCGGTGGAATGCGATATGGGAGCGACTCCGGAGGGCGAAGTGATGCAATCGGTATGCTTCGGTCCAACGCTCGAGGGCGAGGTGTTTGAACAGGGCGCTTCCCGTTCGCACTCTGGCCGCTCGGCGAGGCAAGGAGACGATCCATCGCTTCCACTGCTTGCGATCGAAGTCCTGTAATGCCAGGGCAGCTTGCTGCTTGAGATGCGCTTCACGGCCGGCGAGAAACTGCAGTAGGGCGATGGCCACCGGGTCATCGGGACTGCCCAGACGTCGTACCCACTCTTCCATCACCTGCGCATCTCGCAGTTCCCCCAACTCGCGAAAGAGTTGCCTACCTGCTTTCTTCATCTCTTTCCAGGCGGGATTGGGATCCATGACGCGAAGCCCGTCAGCCATGGAACGGCAGCGGCGCAGCGCCACACGCAGATCGTGGACCGGATCGGCTCCAAACTCCACGCTGGCGCGGTCGCATTCCTCAAGCACCCGTTCCATCCAGAGGGTGAGGCCTGCTTTTTTCTGCGCGTTGATTGCTGGGGCGACGGCTACGGGCAGAGGCATCGTGGTTTCTGAGGTTGCAGCATCACCAATCATTCTCGCCGCTAGAGAGAATTAATTCCAGTGCTGAACGGCTGCTATTTCGCGAACCCTTGGGCAGGGGGAAAAGATCCGAACCGCTCGGAATTCAGGTTTGGTCTGCGGCAGAGGCGCTCCTGAAGCCCGCTTGAGGCCAATTACCTCCGTAACATGCATCCCCTTACCTTGTGCATTAACCTTAGATCGGAGTTTCAGGAGCCACGTATTTCCACCGCCGCCACAACCAAGAGAGAAGATCGGAATGCGTCCGCTCGGGCTTTTATTCACAGCCTGAACATTCTGGTGAAATATGTGCGGCTTTATGGCTTTCAACACAAGCGCACAGAAGGCCAATTTGAAGTCACCTGGAACGAACTGCAGCACGGCTTGCCTGACAGTGGTTTCCTCCTAGGAGTTTCCGATAACCGCCTCCTGCTGGATGGCGTAGCCCTTGAAACGGGACAAGCCGAACGCAGCTTCGCCCAGCTTCTGACCGCGGCAGGGCTTGCCAGCATTCACTTTTCAAAGGGAGTCACGGTCGACGATTTTGCCCGCCTGATCAAAGCCTTTGCCGTGGGCGGTTCCAAAGCTCAGGATGTAGTCCAGCAGATCAAAGACATCTTCGGAGACAATAAGAGCTCCACGATTCGGATCAACGAAGTGAAATTTGTAGCGGCTGATCCGGGCTCGGCCGATGTGACCATTGCGGCGCAAATTGCAGCCCAGAGTCTCGGCCCCGAATTCAAAGAATGGCTGAATGATCCACAGAAGTTGCTGCAACTCATTGCCGCAGCCGAAGGCTCCCGCTCCGGCGGTGCAGGCGGCACCGTCCCGATTGGCAGTGTCCCGAATATCCCCAGCACTAACCCGGGCAACGCTGATGCAGGCGCCGGCGATGGCAGAAGCTCGGGCGGCGGGACCTGGGCGGGCGGAGTTGTGCCGCTTCAGGAAGAAGAAGTGATGCAGGCGATCCGCCTGCTTACTAAGTTCGGGGAAGTCGGTGCCGATCCCCGTGCTAAGACAGAATCGCTGCAGAACGAACTGACCCAGGCAGATCCCAACACCAAGCTCAACCTCCAACAACTGTTGGAAAGCCTGGCTGCAAAGAATCCCACGGAAAAGAACGATACGCCTCTTTTGATGAAGGCGGCCGAGCACATGGCGATCCGTTTCGCCATGGAACGCTTCCAAAAGGGCGACATCAAGGTCAATGCCGTGCACCAGATGCTGGAACATATGAGCCGGCAGATGGATACCTTGCGGCAGATTTTGCGGGTGCACGAAGACAAGATGAGCAAGGCGGGCATTCTGGTCGAGTCCCACGCCGACATTCTGGATCGAATGTTCTGGGCGGAAGTGCCGGAGGCGGGGAAGAAAAGCGTACTACTGTCGAGCGAGGCGCCCTGCGTGCCACCGCGCAACATTCGCCAGTTTATCGAGGTTTTGCTGGAGCGCGGAGACCTGGATAGCGCCACCTCCATCCTGCAGAACTACTCGAATTGCCTCACTGCCAAAGATGCGGAACCTCGTCGCAAAGCAGCCATCGGACTGAGCCAGTTGGCCGATTTGTTTGCCAGCCCCGGTATTGATTTGATCGGCCCCATCGTTCACAAAATCGGTGAGGCTCTGGTCCGGGATCCCGATCCAGAAGTGCAAAGTCTGCTTAGCGCGGCCTTTGTACGGCTGAGTTCAGAGGCCGGAAATCGCAAGCAGTTTGCCGCCTTGAGTGAGGTTTGCGTAGCCATTGAGGGCGTAGCCAAGCAGCGCCCAGCACTGGCCAACGAGCTGCGCCCACGCATTGGAGTGGAGAATCGCCTGCCGGAGTTCATCGAAGAGGCGTTGCGACTGCCACAAGTTCCTCCCGACCTCATCCTCGTGCTGCGTCGCACTTCGCAAGCGGCCGTGGAACATCTGGCCGACAGATTCTTCCGCTGCATGCGGCGCGAAGAGTGCGACCGGATGGTAGAGATCGTCAGCGATCTTGGCCCCAACGCATTGCAACAAGCGCGAGAGATGCTGCGGATGGGGGCGGTGCGGCAAGCGTCAGCAGTAGTCGGGCTGTTGAGCCGTCTGGACGTACCGACGTTGCTGGAGTTACTGCCCATCCGTCTGCCGGAATGGAACCGGTTCTATCACGATATCGTGGTTCGCCAAATCGCCTACGGCGCTGCTCCGGATCGTGGACGTACTCTGCTGGAAATTTTGGAGCATCTGGATGCGCTGGTCTTGCCCCAGGCCATCGACGAGATCGGCATGAGCGGCGACCGTACCACGGTGCCCCCACTCATGGTCATGGCGGAGGCTGGCGAATCCCAAGGTCGGTCCGCGATCATCCAGATCAAGGCAGTGGAGTCCCTGGGAAGACTGCGCGAACCCGAATCCATTCCTGTACTGCGCAATTTGCTCGAGACCAAGAAGATGTGGAAGTGGGCCAATCATCGCGAACTGCGAATCGCAGCCGCACAAGCCTTGGCCAAGATCGATCCGCGGTACGCAGGCCAGGTGATGTCGGATAGCGGCTTGGCGCCGGGCGAACTGGCGATTGCGCCGCTCGACGCCGCTCCGGCATGTCCTTGGGTGCGGCAGCGGCGTTATGAACGAATTGTTTTACGTAAATCTCTGTCCGCGATTATCAGCAGCTCTTGGGGAAAGTCCAGCGTCTCCCTTCGCGAACTGAGCTTAGGCGGCGGGATGGGCACGAAGGAAGACAATCTCCGCGTTGGCTCGGAAGCAAACATCGACATTTCCGTTGGCGTCCGACACATTCGCGGGCAGGTTTTGCTGCGTCGCGCCCGGGTGAACGAAGTCGGATTTGAAATTGTGAATACTGACCTGGAAAGTCGTCTTCGCCTGCGCGCAATCTTGATGGAAGCAGTGGAACGTGCTCCCGAGATACGAGGCAGCGAGTGGCAGGGTGAGCGCAAGGTCTAAGTTCCGCCTTCTTGAAGTCACCGGCAAACCAAAAGCCCCGGCTCAACTCGAGCTGGGGCCTTTGCATTTTCAGGAGACGTTTCTACTTCACTTTGGCGAAGATGATAACCAGCGTGTACAGCGCCAGTGACTCGATCAGGGCCAGACCAAGAATCAGCGCTAGCTGAATGCCAGGCCGGGCTGCGGGATTGCGAGCTAAGCCTTCAGCCGCGGCGGCCGTGGCTTTGCCCTGCGCCAGAGCGCAAATGCCGGAAGCAAACGCCATGGAAAATCCAGCGGCGATCGCGACCCAGTTAACCCCACCAGCGGCTGCTTCCCCGCCCTGCGCGAAGACAGGAGCGGCAAAGCATAGCAACGACACCATCATGAACAGATTACTCAATTTACGCATCGTGTTTCTCCTCGTGGACTATGAATTACCGCCAGTGGGTGGTTGACGTCATACCTTGCAGACGCCCTCACGCTGAACGGTGGACCAGCAAAACTTTGAAAACCGATCTAGCTCCATCTCGTCATCCCGACCGGAGCATTGCGATTGGCTTTATCAATCGCAATGCAGAGTGGAGAGACCTGCTGTTTTTGCTACCCATACCACTCATGGTCTGATCGGCACGACGGAACAGCTTGCGAAAAAACTCTCTGGCGCTGGAGCTTTGAAAGGGCACGGCTTCCCAGCCGTACCGCAAATTTTTGAAAGCGATCTACGGCGCGGCGCAAAGCCGCGCCCTTCAAGACTCCAGCCGCCGAGTTCGACGTTTGTCCGCAAGCTGTGAAGTGGCTTACGCAAACTTCCTCTAGTGCTCTTCCGCCACGGCTCCAGCCAGATATACGGTCGTCAGCAGAACAAAGATGTACGTCTGCAGCAACGACACGCCGATGTGCAATCCAAGAAACACGATCGGCACTCCGATCGGAACCAGCGAAAAGAAGACCAAAGTCACCATGTCGCCGGCAAACATGTTGGCATAAAGACGTATGGTCAGCGACAACACGCGGGCAAGATGGCTTATAAGCTCAATCGGCACCATCAGGGGCGCAAGCGCAGGCATAGGCCCGGCAAAGTGCTTCAGGTAGGAGATCCCCGCGTGCTTGAATCCCTGAGCTTGGTAGTACACGAAGGCACAAATCGCGCAGCCCAATGGAACCACCGGGACCGCGGTAGGCGATTCAAAGCCGGGGATGACGCCGATCAGGTTACAGATCAGGATAAAGAAACCGAGCGCCAATAGAAATGGCGTAAAACCCTCGCTGTGATGACCGATGATTTCGTGGCTCTGGCCCTGAACGAATCCGTGAGCGCCTTCGAAAATGTGCTGCAGCGCACCCGGCTTGTCGACCGAAAGCCGTGAGCGCACAAGAGCAAATACGATCACCAGGAAGATGAATACCAGAAGCTCCATCGCCACCGAATTAGCGATGGGCGCATCCGGATACTTCGGTTCAAGGTGCAGTGTCCGCAGCAGCCCGGTAACTGGGCCGGCGAAAAGGTGATTCAGGAACGCTGTAAACCAGAGTTGTTCGTGCATGATCCAGCTTCTAGCTATCAGCTCCTAGCTCTTGGCTTTGCTGCCAAACTCTCTGCTGGGATAGTCAGAATCCGCGCGCCAAAGCCATGTACAGCTCAAAAGCCGCTTCGCACGCGATGCCCCCTACAGGCAGAAACAGGCCCGCAAAGAGCCCGTAAAGACTCGCGGGAGAAACACTGAATATAGCATACGCGGCCGCTGCCATCAAAAAGTATCGCACCAGAAATCTAAACACAATTCCACCGCTCGATTGTTTATAAGCGGTCTGGGTGGCACGGTCCGCCAAGGCGCTCACAACCCGCTTAAGCCAATGAAAATTGAGGTAGGCAATAGCGCATCCGCAGGCGAACCCGAGTGCGACGCGCCAGCCAAAGCGTAGCCAACCCGCTCCGCTGAGAAGCAGTGCCAGCGCGATCATGAACCGTGGAATACGCGCCAGCGCGCCAGAGTAGAACGACTCGGCGCGGCTCTCACCATCTTCGCTCATCATGAATTCTTTGAGTCGGATGAGGTGACAGTGCGGATCAGTTCCACGAAACCGGCGATAATGCCTATGATCAGCCCAACCAAATACAGCCAGGTCGTGTGCAACCAATGATCCAGAGCCAAACCGAGCAGCCATCCGGCGACGGTTGCCGCCGGAAGAGTGAATGCCAGCTGGCTATAGTTCGCCAGTTGCACCAACATGCTCTTCTTTTCAGGCCGATCGCTGTCAAGGGGAGACATAGACTACAGACCTCAACCGAGGCCCATCGACCAGGTCACGACTCGGATGAATCGCTCGGGGAAAAGGCCGATGATGACAGTAGCGAATGCGGTTACGCCAAGCGCCACCCGCATCGCAAGGCTGATGGGCAGCCGGGTTTTATCCAAAGCCTCGCTCATGAACATGGCATTCGCGATACGCATGTAGTAATAAAGCCCGAAAACCGCGTAGAGCACAGCCAAGGACGCGAGAATATAGTGGCCGCTCTCCACCAGGCTCAGGAAAATAAAATACTTCCCGTAGAAGCCCGCCAGAGGCGGAATCCCTGCGAGGGATAGAAGAAAAACCAGCATCAGGACGGCTTCGGTTGGAGCCCGCGAGAAAAGTCCGGCAATGTCATCGATCTCGTCGCCGATCACATTCCGTTGCCGCAGCGAAGTGACCACGGCGAAGGCGCCAAGGTTCATGAAAGTGTAGACCAGCAAATACAGCAGAATTCCCTTGAAGCCGTCGAAAAAAGCGGGCGCGGGATAATCCACCGAAGCTAAGGCAACCAAACCCAACAGCATGTAACCGACGTGAGCGATCGAGGAGTAGGCCAGCAGTCGCTTGAGATTGTTCTGCGTCAGCGCCGCCAAATTTGCCCCGGTCATAGTGAGGATCGAAACTAAGATCAGCAACGGCACGTACACCGTCCGCAAGGGATACAAGCCCCACAGGAAGATACGCAACAGCATTGCCCAAGCCGCAGCCTTCACCGCCACCGACATGAATCCCGTAACGCTGGTCGGCGCACCCTCGTAAGCGTCAGGCAGCCACTGATGAAACGGAATGGCAGCAATCTTAAAAAACAGCCCGGTCGCCGTGGTCAGCAGCGCAATGACCGCCACCGGACTAACACGATTTGCGTTCTGTGCCATCTGTATTGTGAGGGCCTGCCTGATGTTCCCCAGGTCCGTGGAGCCGGTGAGCCCATACAGAAGAGACAAGCCGTAAGCAAAGATTCCCGACGAAAACGCTCCCAGCAGCAAATATTTCAGCGCCGCCTCATTAGATCGGCGATCGCTGCGCAGGAATCCAACCAGCACGTAGGTGGAGATCGCCATGAGCTCAAGGCCAATGAAGATGAGCACGATGTCGAATCCTGAGGCCATGCACATCATGCCCACCACCGAAAACAGGATCAGCGCGTAAAACTCGCCGTGGTTTTCATGTTCGATCTCAAGGTAGCGCACTGAGATCAAGATCGACAGGGCGGCTCCACCGAGAAAAAGGTAATAGAAATAAATCGAGAAGTGATCGAGCACCATCGAGTGCACGAAGGCGACTTCGAGCGAACGGCCAAGCTTTGCGGCTTCGAATTGCGCGTACTGGATCTTCAGCACTCCGGCTGCGGAGAAAAGAATGCCCATTAAGGCGGTTACCGCATTCGTCCACTTCCATTCCGGCGGAATCATGAGGTCGATCAGCAGGATGCCCAGCGCGAACACCGTGAGCATGACGATGGGAAGGGACAGGAGGTAGTCCGTACCGGTGAAGTATTGTGGCATACTAGGCACTTATTTGTTCCCCTTCGAGATGCCGGAAGCCAATACCGCAGGGGTGTTTGCCGTGAGGGGTTCTCGTGACGGAGCGGAAGCATTCACCGCCCCGCCGATCCCTGGATAATCGGGCCGGACGGTCAGCACCAACTGGTTCACCGGTTTTTCCAGGATCTCGAAGAACGGCCTGGGATACAACCCGATCCAGAAAGCCACGATGAGCAGCGGCGCGAAGGTCAGCACCTCGCGCGGCGTCAGGTCATGCAATTTCTCGTTCTTCGGATTGGTTACGGTTCCGAAGAAGACTCGCTGGTACAACCACAGCAGGTAAGCCGCTGCCAGAATCACACCTGGCACAGCCCACGCCGCCCACTTCCAGTTCTCCATGAACGTGCCCTGCAGGATGGTGAACTCGCCCACGAAGCCGTTCAACAATGGCAACCCCATGGAGGAGAGAAACATGATCATCGTGATCGTGGCATACAGCGGCATCACATTCGAGATGCCTCCGTACTCGGAAATCTCGCGGGTGTGCCGCCGTTCATACAGAATGCCGACGATCAAGAACAACGCGCCAGTCGAGATGCCGTGGTTGATTTGCTGCAACACCGACCCGGCCAGTCCCATTGGATTCAAGGCAAAAATGCCTAGAGTGCAAAAACCCAAGTGACTCACGGACGAGTAGGCCACGAGTTTCTTCATGTCCTTCTGCATCAGCGAAACTAATGCGCCGTAGATGATTCCGATAATGGAGAGAAAAATCATCCAGAAGCGCACCTTGGGATGCATCACCACGTCGGGGAAGAACGGCAAGGCAAATCGAATAAAACCATACGTCCCCATTTTCAGCAGAACGCCGGCTAGGATGACTGAACCCGCTGTGGGCGCCTCCACGTGCGCATCCGGTAGCCAGGTATGGAACGGGAACATCGGCACCTTGATGGCGAAGGCCACGAAGAATGCCAGGAACAACAAAATAGCAAACGACGAACCATACGCGGGGTCGTGGAAAATATGTGGGGCGGTCTTATAAAGCGCCTGGATGCTGAACGTATACTGGCCGGTCTGGCGGAAGTTGTAGAAATACAGAAACAGGACGGACAGCAGCATCAAGACTGAACCAAGCAGGGTATACAGAAAGAATTTAATCGCGGCATAAAGCTTACGCGGACCTCCCCAGATGCCGATGAGCAGGTACATCGGAACCAGCATGGCTTCCCAGAAAACGAAAAACAAGAAGAAATCGAGCGCCATGAAGACGCCAAGCATTCCCGTTTGCAACACCAGAAACCAGATGTAGTATTCCTTCACCCGGCTCTCGATCGCGCTCCAGGACGAGAGGATGGAAATCCATCCCAGCAGCGTGGTGAGCATGATCAGCAGAAAAGAAATGCCGTCGATTCCGAGCACGTATCCGGCGCCGATGGAGGGAATCCAGTTGTTGGGCGTGCCCTCCATAAACTTAAATCCAGGCTCGAAGCGCTGTGCCCAGAACCACGGCACCAACGGGATCGAGACTAAAAGGCCGGCCAAAGCAAAAATGTTCGCGATCCAGCGAATAGCGTCCTTTTGCTCCTTCGGAACAAACATGAGCAAGAGAGCGCCGGCGAGCGGCGTGAATAAGATGATCGAGAGAATATGGCTTTGCATTTTTGTCCATTATGCGGACGAGGGCGCCCGCGCCACACAATCAGTCATCGCCACGCATAATAGGCGACGAACCCTACCAACCCCATCACCATCACCAGCGCATACCACTGAACCAATCCCCATTCCAGCAACCGCACCGGGTATGACAACATTCGTGAAAGTATCGCGGGACCATTGACCAATACACCATCGATGATCCATTTATCCCACCAACTCGACAGCGTCCCGAACGCACGGGTGGTCCAGCCCGTTCCATTGACTATCCCATCGACGATGTGCGAGTCGAACCATGAGGCCGCTTCTCCCAGGCCCATCACGCCCAGGCGCACGTCTCCTAATTTGCGGCGACCGGTGAAGGCGTAGTCGTAGCCTTCGTCGACGTAATATTTGTGATAGAGCACGTCGTAAAGTGGCGGTGCCGCAGCCGCAATGGGCTCGACATAGCCCTTATCCGCGTGACGATATGCGCGCCAAGCCATACCCCAACCAGTCACCGCCGCGCCTACCGAAAGGAACATCAGTCCGTATTCAATTGGACTCGTATGTTCTTCTTCCCTCTCGCCGGCAGCCAACTGAGCGGTCTTCCCTTCTTCCTGGAAGACTTTCGCTTCGCGGGCAAAAACGGGATCCAGGAACTTCGCAAAATGATCGGATCCGCCGATACTGTGTGGCCACCCGAGCCAGCCAGCGCCGACGGCACAGACGGCCAGAATTACTAACGGTACCGTCATCGATTTCGGGGATTCATGGATGTGGTGTTCGACCTCGTGAGTCATCCGCGGCCGGCCGTGGAAAGTCAGAAACATCAACCGGAACATGTAGAAGGCGGTCATCAATGCAGTAATGAACCCAACGAACCAGAGCAGACGATAGGCTCCGCCTTCGGAAGACCATGCCTGCCAGAGAATTTCGTCTTTGGAGAAAAACCCGGCAAACGGCGGGATTCCGGCAATCGCGAAGGTCGCAATGAACATCGTCCAATGCGTGATGGGGATACGCTTATGCAGATCTCCCATGTTGCGCATGTCCTGCTCACCACTCATGGCATGAATCACCGACCCTGATCCAAGGAATAGCAGCGCTTTGAAAAAAGCGTGTGTAAATACATGGAATACGCCCGCAGAAAATGCTCCCACGCCCAGAGCGAGAAACATGTATCCCAGTTGCGACACCGTGGAATACGCCAGCACGCGCTTGATGTCGTTCTGCACCAGGCCAATTGATGCAGCGAAGATCGCAGTCAGCGCCCCGACGATCGCTACTGTCTTCATCGAAGTTGGCGCAAGCACGAACAACGCGTTCGACCGCGCCACCATGTAGACTCCTGCGGTCACCATGGTCGCGGCATGGATCAGCGCGGAAACTGGCGTCGGACCCTCCATGGCGTCAGGCAGCCAAACGTAAAGCGGAATCTGCGCCGATTTTCCGCAGGCACCGACGAACAAGAGCAGAGTCGCGCCCGTAATGATCGGATCGCCAATGGCGAAATGCCCGCTACGCGCCAGATGCGTGACCTCAGTGAATCGCAACGATCCGAAATACCAGGCGATGGTGAACATTCCCAGCAGGAAGCCTGCGTCTCCAATGCGGTTTACGATGAATGCTTTGTTGGCTGCGGTGCTGGCGGAATGGCGATGGAAATAGAACCCGATCAGCAGATACGAGCACAGGCCCACTCCCTCCCACCCCACAAACATCAGCGCGTAATTGTTCCCGAGAATGAGCGTGAGCATGGAGAACATGAACAGGTTGAGGTACCCGAAAAACCGGTAATACCCGTGTTCATGTGCCATGTAGCCCGTCGAGTAAATGTGGATCAGAGCTCCGACGCCGGTTACGAACAGCAGCCAAATGCTGGAGAGCGGATCCAGCAGGAAGCCCACATCGGCCTGAAACGGCGCTGCCTTCCCGTCGCGCATCACATAGTTCATTTGGCCGGTGTCGGTTCCCAACCAGGTGTAAACAATGGTTTGGTAGGGCTTGCCGGGCTTATCGTGGGCGTAATCCGTGTATTGCCAGACCGCGCTACAAGCGAACAGGAATGCAAGGACCACGACGCCGACACAGATCGCGTTGACTGTGGCTTTCTGCAGCTTGCGGCCAAAGAAAAACATCGTCGCCGCACCGAAAGCCGGCAGGAGAGGAATCAGCCAGATGTGGGTTAGGAAAAACATGTCGTTGGTCGTTCGTCGCTGGTCGTTGGCTTACTGCTCCTCGCCCGTAGCGCTTCTACCACTTCAATAGATCCACTTCGTCCACGTTCACCGTTTCTTTATTGCGGAAAAAGGCGATCAGGATTCCTAAGCCTACCGCCGCTTCGGCTGCCGCGTCGGTGATCACAAAAATTGCAAAGACCTGTCCGTGCAATCCCCACAATCGAGAAAACGCTACCAGATTCAAGTTCACCGCGTTCAGAATCAGTTCGATCGACATCAGAATGATGACCACATTGCGGCGGGTCAGCACGCCGATCACGCCCAGTATGAAAAGGGCCGCGGCCGTCACAAGATAATGAAGGGTGCCGATTGGAGCCATAAAGAGCTTCTAGCTTCTAGCCTCTGCCTTCTTAAATTCTTTTCTTCGCCATCACCACCGCGCCGATAATCGCAACCAGCAGGAGCAGCGAGGCGATTTCAAACGCGAACATGTATTGTCCGTAAAGCATTACACCAATCTGCTGTGTGTTGCTGTTTTCCAGTGGCTGTGCGATGGGGTACGGAAACAAGGCTTTGCCCTTCACGTACACCATCACGAACAGTCCGCCCAACGCGATGGCCGCCAGAAGCCCAACCAGCCATTGCTTGTTGAACTGCTCTTCTCTCTGGGAGCGCTCGATGTTCACCAGCATGATCACAAACAGGAAAAGGACCATGATGCCGCCCGCATACAGAATGATCTGGACGCCGGCGACGAACGGTGCATAGAGCATCAGGTACAGGCCCGCTTGGGCGAGCAGACCGAAAATGAGTGCCAGCGCGGAATGCACGGGGTTCTTGCGTGTGATGACGAAAACGCCGCTCAGCACGGTAAGCCCGGACAAAAAATAGAAGAAGAACGTCGTGGCTACGGGCTGCATGCCGGGTTGAATAACTTGCGGCATGCTACAGCACCACTCCCAAAATAGCCGTCAGGATGAGCACACCAATTCCGATTGGCAACAGCACCTTCCATCCTACCTTCATGAGTTGATCGAAGCGGTAGCGCGGGAACGTGGCGCGATACCAGATATAGAGATACATGAAGCCAGCCACCTTCGCGACGAACCAGAAGATGTCCTGCACGCGGTCGCGTACCGGAGGCGCAAACAATATCAGGCCAATCAAAGCCAGCACGGCCCCGAATCCTGCTAGGCCAATTGTCTGCACCCGGAAGTAAGGATGCTTAGGCATACGGCGAACGCCGACGAAAGCGATGACTGCCAGTGCCAGAAAACTCAATCCCGGAAACAACGAGAAGACCAGATCCCAAGTTTCGCCGGTAAGGGTGTTGGGAAAAGGCCGGAACCATCCGCCGAGCCACAACGTCACCGCGATCGACGAGACTGCGATCATCGCCGCGTACTCGCCAAGCATGAAAAGCGACCAGCGCAAGCCGCTATATTCGGTGTGGAAGCCAGCGGTCAACTCCGACTCTGCTTCCGGCAGATCAAACGGCGCACGGTTCGTCTCCGCGACCATGGCGATGGCGAAGATGCCGAATGCAATGAAGCCCAAGGGGAAAAACTTGAACAGGAACCAAACATGCTGCTCCTGTTGCGCCTGGACGATGCCAATCATGCTCAGCGTCCCCGTTCCCGACGTGCCCGCTCCAACTCCATAAGGCCCCAGCCCATGCAGGCTGGTCATCAGCACCGCCGAAACCACGGCCATCCCCATGGCCACTTCGTAGGAAACCATCTGAGCGCTGGATCGGAGTGCACCGATCAGCGGGTAATGCGAGTTGGACGCCCAGCCCGCCATCACGACGCCCAGCACACTAAGCGAGGAAACCCCCAGCATGAAGAGGATCCCAATATTCAAGTCCGTGATTGCATGAGTAGGACCGAAGGGGACAACAATATACACCGCGAACGAGGCGCACAGAATGATCAGGGGCGCGATCCAAAACACAAACTTGTCAGCTTCGGCCGGAATGATGTCTTCTTTGGTCATCAGCTTGATCGCATCGGCAATCGGTTGAAGCAAGCCGTGCGGGCCCACGCGCATGGGGCCAAGGCGAATCTGAAAATGAGCAAGAGCCTTGCGCTCCAGCCAGTTCATCGCCATAACGGCAACCGATACGCCGCCGAAAACGACCATGATATAGACGAAGGCCCAAAACACATTGCCCGCCTGCCCAGGAGTCGTGTTGCTGCTGAGGTAGGAAGTAATGTAGTTGAGCATCAGCGATCCACCTCGCCCAGCACGATGTCCAGCGTGCCGATCACAGCGATGACGTCGGCAACGAGGGCGCCGCGCACCATCACGTCCAGCGCCTGCAGGTTCACAAACGACGGCGGCCTTACGCGCACGCGGTAGGGCTGCGTCGATCCGTCGCTCACTATGAAATATCCCAGTTCACCCTTCGGCGCCTCGATCGAGTGGTACACTTCGCCAACCGGCGGCTTTATCACCTTAGGCACCTTCGCCATAATCGGGCCTTCAGGAATCCGCTCGACGGCTTGCCGGATGATGCGCAGCGACTGCCGCATCTCCTCCATGCGCACCGTGTACCGATCGTAGGTGTCGCCGTTTGCGCCAATGGGAATTTCGAAGTCAAAATCCGAGTACGCCGCATAGGGCTGGGCTTTGCGGAGATCCCATTTCACCCCGCTCGCTCGCAGCACCGGGCCGGTAACTCCGAGCGCGATGGCATCTGCGCGGGAGATCACGCCGACATTCTTTGTTCTCTCCAGCCAGATTCGATTGGTAGTGAGGAGTTCTTCGTATTCGTCGATTTTGGGGGGGACGAAATCGAGGAACTTGGTCACGTCACGCTCAAAGCCCTCGTAAGTCTCATACTGGCAGCCGCCGATGCGGAAAGCATGCGTGGTCAAACGGGCGCCGCAATACTTTTCAAAAATCTTCAGAATCTCTTCCCGGTCGCGGAAGGTGTAAAAGAGCGGCGTCATGGCGCCGATGTCGAGAGCGTGGGTGCCCAGCCACAGCTGATGGCTGGCCATCCGGTTCAGTTCCGTAAGAATGACGCGGATGTACTTGGCGCGTGGCGGTGCTTCAATGTTGAGGAGTTTTTCAACCGCTTCACAGTAGCCCAGCCCGTTCGAGACCGCGGCCACATAGTCCATGCGATCGACATACGGATTGAACATCGTGTAAGTGCGATTTTCAGCAATCTTCTCCACTCCGCGGTGGAGGTAGCCGATCACGCATTCTGTGCCCAGAACTTTCTCGCCATCCAGCTTGAGAATTACGCGCAGCACGCCGTGAGTCGCCGGATGCTGCGGCCCCATGTTGATAACCAGCTCGTTGCTGTCAAGAAAGGTCTTGTCGGGCTGATCGAGTTCCAGGTGCGACAGGTAAGGATCGGCGGCCTTCGAGGCCGTCGTTTTCGGATCAATCGCCTTCGAGTCAATCATGGTGCGATCGGTCATGGTTATTGGCCACTCTCGATCCCCAGGTTGGCCTGCACCCATTCCTGATCCTGTTGAATGATGCCGTAGTCTTTGCGGAGCGGATGGCCCTTCCAGCCATCGGGCAGCAAGATGCGCTTCAAGTCGGGATGCCCGTCGAAGCGGATACCAAACATGTCGTAAACTTCACGCTCCAGCCAGTTTGCGGTGGCCCAGATCGAGACAGCGCTCGGGACGCTTTCGCCATCCGCGATCATGATTTTGACGCGAATCCGTTCGTTCCTGGGGAAGGAATAGAGGATCCAGAGGAGATCGAACTGCTTCTCGCGTTCAGGATAGTGAACCGCGGTGATGTCCACGCAATAGTCAAATTGCTCGCGGTCGCGCAGAATCTGCAGCAACTCGGAAACGACAGAAGGTTCGACCACCATGTAGTTTTGTCCGAGGTAGGTACTGGCTTCGCGGATGCCAGAGCCGTATTGGCCCTTGAGTTTGGCAACCATGGAAGACTCCCACGGAATGGGGGTGGGACCGGCAGGTTTAGCTGGCGCAGCAGACGCTTGAGCGGCGACCGGTTTCGACTCACCGCCCGGTGGCGGCGTGGACGGTTTGGTTTCCTCGGGCATAGCTACGAAGGCACAGACCTCCGGCGCTGCAACAGGTTTGGAGAACGTTAACTTCTAACAGCTTGCGGATACTGTGTCAACGACGAGTGTGCAAGTCGTCTTGAAGCGCCGCTTCACGTCCGACGAGCTGCGGCCTGATACGTCTCGATCAGGTCACGAATACGCTGCGCATCTGCCTTGCGATGCCCGTGGCTGGTGATCGGGTTCGTCCCGCCTGACGAGTCGATCCGGATGTTCGACCACACGATTCCAGTTGAAATTTGCACCGATGCGACCTGCGCGATGGCGATGCTTTCCTCGCTCGTGCCGAAAAACCGCGGCTTCACCTTGCTCACATGAAGCGAATTCACCACAATGCGAATCGGGAAAAGCAAGTTCCCTTTCGTCCAGCGGCTGGCAACGAAAGTTTCACCGTCGAGAGTTGCGTTAGTCATAAATGATTGGCAAAGCGCGGTCCTCGCATCAATCCTTCCTGGCTGAATGCGAAGTGCTGAGTGCAGAATGCTCCTCTACACCCACTCCAACGCTCCTTTACCCCAGATCCAGATGTAACCGACGATCAGGATGCCAAGGAAGATGAGCATCTCAACCAGCCCGAATGTTCCCAGCGCCTTGAACTTCACCGCCCACGGAAACAGAAAGATGGTCTCCACGTCGAAGACCACGAACAGGATGGCGATAATGTAGTAACGAACGGTGTAACGTCCTCGAGCACTGTCGATGGGATCGATGCCGCATTCGTATGGCATCAATTTCTCGCGATTCGGATTCTCGGGACGAACCAGTTTAGCTGCCAGCAGTGTGATAGGGATCAACACTCCCACCACCGCTATAAAAATGAATAGTGGAACGTAGTTTTGCGGCATAGGTCTCGACTTCCGGCTCGATTGACAAAACGCGGAAGCACTTCATATTACCGCCGACCGCCGCTGGCTTCAAGGACTCTCGTCACGAAACAGTCTCCCAATTGCAGTAACCTCGAAGATGCAACGAGCAATTTGCTCTGCGCGTACTCTGCGGCTCGTCTCGCACTTTCTGCGTTCTAAGGTTGTATGGGCCGGCAAACGCAAAGTCTTAAATCGCGGAGGTTGCGGAGAATCGCCATAGAGTCCGCGGAGAAACCCGCCCGAGAGCGATCCGGGAAGCCACCCATCAGGCGCTTGTTTATAATCGATTCTCCATCTTCGCGAATCAAAGGAACCCATTGGCACTCGACCAGAAAATTTACGAACTGCGGCGTGAGAAGCTGAAGCAGATTGAAGCGCTTGGGCAACGATGCTACCCGACCAGGTACGAATTTACGCACACGATTCCCGCAATTCTGTCGGACTTCTCGGGAAAGTCGACAGAGGAACTCGAGGCATCGCGAATCAATGTAAGGGTTGCCGGCCGCATCATGGCAATTCGCTTGATGGGCAAAGCCGGGTTCGCGCATCTGCAGCAGGGCGGACAGAAGTTGCAGATCTACCTGAAGAAGGATGCGGTCGGCGAAAAAGGCTTCGAACTTTACAAATTGCTCGACCTCGGAGACCACGTCGGAGTCAGCGGATATCTGTTCCGCACCCGCACCGGCGAACTCAGCGTTCACGTCGAGGAGATTACGTTCCTATCCAAGGACCTGCTGCCACTACCGGAAAAGTGGCATGGCCTGACCGACGTCGAGTTACGATACCGCCAACGTTACGTTGACCTCGTCATGAATCCGGAGGTGCGCGAAGTATTTCTCAAGCGCAGCAAACTGGTGCAATCCATGAGGCGGTTCCTTGACGCGCAAGGCTTCATCGAGGTCGAGACGCCGATGATGCAACAAATCGCTGGCGGCGCAGTCGCCAAACCGTTTGTCACCCATCACAACACGCTGGACATGGATTTGTATCTGCGCATCGCTCCCGAGCTTTATCTTAAGCGGCTGACCGTCGGTGGATTCGACCGGGTTTACGAAATCAATCGCAACTTCCGCAACGAGGGTCTAGGCTGGCGATGGAATCCCGAATTCACCATGCTCGAGTTCTACCAGGCGTATACCGATTACCGTGGGGTCATGGATCTGACGCAGCAGTTGATCGAGCAAGCAGCCATCGATGTTAACGGCACCACGAAATCGAAGTGGGGCGAGCACGAGATCGATTGGGCGGGATCGAACTGGCGGCGCATGACCATGCGCGAGGCGATCATTCATTATTGGCCAGACGCCGTACGGGGGAAGCCAACGATGGCAGACTTCAGCTCTCACGACTCAGTGCAAGCGTTGGTGGGCGGATTCAATACAGGTCACGCGCATATAGCGTACGACCCCAATGAGCCAATCGGAAAGACCATCGCCACTCTGTTTGATGCGGTGGCGGAAGAGCATCTGACTCAGCCCACGATCATTTATGAGTTCCCGACTGCAGTCTCTCCGCTTTCCAAGCAAAAAGCCGACGAGTCTGACTGGACGGAGCGCTGGGAGATCTTTGCAGGGCAAATGGAAATTGCCAATGGCTTCAGCGAACTGAACGACCCCGAAGATCAGCGCCTCCGTTTCGAACAGCAACTCAAGGAACGCGAGCGCGGAGACGAGGAGGCTCACCAGATGGACGAAGACTACATCCGTGCGCTCTCCTATGGCATGCCGCCGGCCGGAGGCGTGGGTGTAGGTGTGGACCGGCTGGCCATGCTCTTGACTGATTCCCACACCATTCGCGATGTGATTCTGTTCCCGCTGCTGAGACCAGAGAAAGCATCCAACGCCGAGGAGGCAATGGAATAGAGCTTGTCGCGCTCGCAGGATACCTGGTCGCACGAGCAAATTACATGGATTCGTCGCTTCGCTCAGAATGGCAGAGCCACTGTGTTTTGTGCGCCAGCGCGCTTTGACCGCAAGGTTCGGATAGACTGCTTCTTTATTCCAATAGCTAGAATCAAACTGTCATGCGCTTCGACCTGGACTCCGCCACTCGCCGCCGTCTTGGCTACCACCTCATTGATCAAATCGACAGTTTCCTCGCTTCCCTGCCCGACCGCCCGGTGCAACTTCCGGCCGAGCAAAGGACGTTCGCTGCTCTGAACAATGTCCTACCCGAGCATGGCGAAGACGCTGACAAGGTACTCGACGAAATCTTTCGCGAGATGGTCGATAAAGGTTTTCATGTTCCCAGCGGCAACTATTTCGGACTAATGAATCCCACGCCCACTTACATCGGCGTTATGGCGGAGGCCTTGGTGGCCGCGCTCAATCCACAGCTTGCCACGGTCAAACGCTCGCAGCTGGCTTCGAAGATCGAGCATGAAACCGTGCGGTGGATCGGAGAACGCGTGCGCTGGCCAGGCGAATTCAACGGAACGTTTACTTCGGGTGGCAATGAGGCGAACTTCACCGGACTGGCACTGGCCCTGGCCGCGAAATTTCCGGATGCGATTGAGGAAGGCATCGCTTCGATTGGTTCGCAGCCCGTTCTCTATGCCTCCGACGAGGCGCACCACTCGATCGATAAGTCAGCTGGCCTGCTCGGAGTTGGGCGCAAAGCGCTGCGGAGAGTCCCCGTGAATGAAAATGTGCAGCTAGATCCGCGAATTCTCGAACCGACAATAGAGGCCGACCTGGCTTCCGGAAAGAAGCCTTTCTGCGTAGTCGCTACAGCCGGAACCACCAACACCGGTGCGGTCGACGATCTCGTGACCGTTGCCGAAATATGCCGGCGCTACGATTTGTGGCTGCATGTCGACGGCGCCTACGGCGGATCGGCAATCTTCTCCGATCAACACCGCAGCCTGCTTCGCGGCATCGAGCAAGCCGATTCGATCACGATCGACCCGCACAAATGGTTGGCTATGCCGCTGGCGGCCGGCGTAATCCTGACTTGCCATCCCGAAATGCTGGAGCGAGCTTTCGCCGTCGCTGCTCCGTACATGCCGAAAGCGGCCGAGTCCAAGGGCCTCGACAATTCCCGCATCAGCAGCCAGTGGACGCGGCGCATGAACTCGCTCAAACTTTGGCTCACGCTGCGAGTCCATGGGAGGAAAGCCTACGAGGAACACATCGATCGTCAACTCGGTTTGGCGCAAGGCTTCGCCTCATGGATACGGGTCTCGGAGCATTTCGAGTTGGCCGCTCCCCAAATTCTCCCCATTGTCGCGTTCCGGTTTAAGCCAAACCTTGGCCAGCAAAACCTTGCCGAGGCACATGCCAGGATCGTTGAAGAAGTCACACGCGACGGCCGGCGCTGGATCTCGGAAACCAGAGTGAATGGACAAAGCGTGCTGCGTATGATGGTGATCAGCTACCTCACCGCAGAACGCCATCTCCAGGACCTGAGTCACGCGTTGACCAAAGCTGCCACCAGGCTTGCTTTGACGGGAACGCGCAACGCACAGGTATCATGAGCTGTAAGGGTAAGGAATGATAAACGGTAAACGCATCGCGGTAGTGTTGCCCGCATACAACGCGGAGAAGACTCTGGAAGCAACGGTGCGCGAACTGCCCGATCTTGTGGACATTCGCATCCTGGTGGACGATCACAGTTCTGACCGGACAGTCGAAGTCGCCAAGCAACTCGGATTGCAGTTCTTCGTGCACAACGCAAATTATGGTTACGGGCGCAACCAGCAGACTTGTTACCGCGAGGCCCTGGCTGCGGGCGCGGACGTTGTCATCATGCTGCATCCGGACTACCAATACACGCCGCTACTGGTTACTGCCATGGCCAGCATGGTTGCGTATGAGGTCTACGACGTGGTTTTGGGGTCGCGCATTCTGGGAGGACAAGCCCTGCGCGGAGGCATGCCCCTCTGGAAATACATCGCCAATCGTTTTCTGACTGCGTTCGAGAACTTCTTTTTGCGGGTTAAGCTCTCTGAATATCACAGCGGGTATCGAGCGTTCAGCCGCGAAGTACTCACCCGCCTGCCGCTTCTCGAGGACTCCGACGACTTCGTCTTCGACAACCAGATGCTGGCGCAATGTGTGCATTTCGGTTCCCGCATCGGAGAAGTATCGTGTCCGACCAAGTATTTTGACGATGCCTCCTCTATCAACTTCAGGCGCAGCGTGAAGTACGGCATCGGAGTGCTGACCACCACGCTGCAATTCGCGTTGCAGAGATTCGGCCTGGCTCACTTCCGAATTTTCAGCCCGGATGGCCGGCGGCTGGAACCGGGAACTGCTGAGTATTACGCCAACGGCGAGACAGTCCATCAGGCATAAAGCCAGCGCTGTCGTGTGAAGTCGCGCCGTTTCGAGATACCACGATACGCTAACGATTCGGGATGCAAGAAACCGCGCCTTGGAGCCTGCTGGTTTGCAGGCTTCCAAGGCGCTTTACCGACGGCAGGAAACAGACATTAGATTTAAATCGGTAGCTTTGACCCGTACTACTTGGGAGTCGCCACGAATCCCTGCGCCGTGGTGCTGGTTGGCATCGTGAAACCGACGAGCATGCCCTCATCGTTGACACCGTTCACGAGGGTGAAGCCAACTCCCTTGGGATCATCCACCGAAGTGTAGGTCGCGGTATTGCTGTTATAGACGAAGCCGTGAGAGGCGCCAGACGAATCCTGGTAGGTGCCAACCACCAGCCCCTTGTTGTTCTCACCGGTCGCCTGGGTGAAGATCGCGCCCGGATAATCGAGCTGAAGCAGCGTTCCCGCATTCAGCCACCAGCCGTGGTTGACGCCGTTGGCGTCGATGAAGAATCCGGTAACCTGCTGCTTGAAGTTAATATCAGTTGCCTGCGCGCTGGTGGATCCCGGGATCGTGATTACTTCCCAGACGCCGCCGTTGATATCGTAAATGTAGGGGACGAAAGGTCCGCTGCCGTTTGCGGTTTGGCTATAGTAGCCGGCCACCTGCGCCAGGTCGTTGCGGCCGAGCAGTTGGTTGAAAGGTGTTCCCGGAAAATCGATCGACTTGAAGGCGTTGTTGTCGTCGATGAAACCGTGAGTGACGCCTGCCTGGTCGACATAGAAGCCGCACGTCCCACCCAGCCCGTCGATGCCGATGACCTGAGTGGCAGTCGAGCCAGGGAAATTTTCATTCTTGAACTTCTTGGTGGACAGCTCATAGGTGAACCCTTTGTTATCGTTCACGTTGTGGTAGCCAGCGATTTCGCCTTTCACGTTGATACCCAGAAGCTGTGTAAAGGTGTCGTGGGGATAGTCGATGGTCCTAAAGTTGTAGGAAGTCTGGGCCGACATCGAGACAGCGGCCAGCACTGCGAATCCTAAGCTGAGAGCAAGCGACTTGAGTTTCATGTTTTTTCTCCTCTTTTTGTTTGCGTTATGATCGGAATTGGCCGTCTGGCCGATTATTTTCCCGCTCACTTATAAAAGGCGACATTCCCAGGTCAATTCCCTCACAATCCCAAAAGATTTTTTTAGGATGGAGATTCCCTCAGGCTTCAGAAGAGAGCAACGCGAGAGATAACTCCGCGCAAGGTCCCGCAGCGGGAGCCGTTTGGGGGGATCCACTCCGAAGGGGCTGAATTCATAAATGAACTGGAATCTCCAGGCTAGCTAGGAAATTTCTTGACCTGGCCGCGCACGCATCGCAGAACAATGCCGCCTGGGGATGGTTTATTGCACGACCAAAGTAAGCTTCGTAGCGTGGGTCAACGTAGTCGAGCCGGACGTGAAAGTGCCTGTCACGGTGAGATCGTAGGAGCCGGCCGGGGTTGGGGTCGCGGGCGGGCTGCTGCTGGTGGTGCTATTTCCCGTGCCCGTGCTCCCGCCGCCACAGGAGGAAAACGTGATTGCCAGTGAGAACAAGCAAAGGAAGGCTAGTCCGTACAGCCATCGACCGTGCCGCTTGCGGGACCGACCACATGAGCCTAGCACCAGCCCGGACCAGCCAGAAAGGGTCAACCATAGCGCAAGCCTTCCGCTGTCAGGAGTAGAACCAGCGGGGTGCGCGAGACTCGCCGTGGTTCCGGCCGTCCTTACCGCGACGGTAACTGACGCTGGCGTAGAACCGTGGAGCGCAACCGAACTCGAGGAGAGAGAGCACGCAGATTGTGGTGGCGCTCCGCTGCAACTCAGCACCACAGTTTGATCGAATCCGCCGCCGGGCGCGACTGCGATCGTATAGTTGGCGATCTGTCCCGGAGCGACCGTAGCCGTCGCTGAGCCGGAAGGAGCAACCGCGAAATCTTGCCCCGTTCCGGTGAGTGTCACCATCTGCGGGCTACCGGCTGCGTTATCCGCGACGGTCAACGTCCCGGTTCTGGTGCCGATTGCAGTTGGGTCGAAGAAGACTCCGATCGAGCAATTCGAACCGGCGGCGAGGCTGCTTCCGCAGGTGGTCTGCGTACTGACCATGCCGAAGTCGGCGGGGCTGACGGCCACGTTCGTGATCGCGAGTGTGGCCGTGCCGGTATTCGTCAGCGTCACTGTCTGTGTGGGACCAGAGTTCTTCACGTACTGGCCAGGGAAGGTGACGTTGAGTGGCGATAAAGTAGCAGCAGAAGTGGTGGCCGTGCCGGCGAGGCCCACTGTCTGGGGGCTACGAGGAGCGTCGTCGGTGATGCTCACCGCCGCGCTTAGACTCCCTGCTGCCACGGGCGTAAACGTCACGCTGACTTGGCAAGAGTCATTCGGTGCCAGGGTCGGGCCACAGGTATTGGTCTGCGCAAAGTCGCTGGCGTCGATTCCGTTGAGAGCAATGTTCGAGAGCGTCAACGTCGTGGCTCCGGTATTTGTTAGCGTGGCTATCTGGGGTGAACTGGTAGTGCCGATTGCCTGCTGCCCGAAAGTTAGGCTTAGGGGAAGCACAGAAAGTGCCAGCAAGGGACTCTGGCCCCGGAAGATGCGAGTTTGCCAAGTGTAGCAATTGCTTGACGGGCTCCCGCAACTGCTCGTGCCGGTTTGACTGGTATTGAAATATTCGCCGACGCCGTAGAACGTCAGATTGTCGGTCGGATCGATCACCGTGGCGGCGTACTCGCCCCAGTGCATCGTGTTCTCCTCGTCCCCAGTTCCCTGGATGATCAGCGTTGGGGGTTCGAAGCCGGAAGCGCCCCAAGGCAGCACGTCAACATTGATGGCTGGATTGTATTGCGTCTGACAGCTGGAACAGTAGGCCCCAGATGTCGTGTACGCGACTGCCAAGTTGCCATTCTGATCGAGAGCGGCGCTCGGCATGAAGTAAAACAGGGTCGCATTCGGATCTTGCAAGTCCGGAGGACCCGAAGTGCCGCCACTATTCACCAGCACCGTCGCCGCCCCGTTTGAAACCTGCAAAATGTAATAGCGAATACCGGTGCGCTCGTTGCTGGTGCTTTCCATCACCACATGCGACGCTGTCAGGTACGCCCCGTTCGGCCCGCTTCCGGACGAAGTTAGGTTATTGTAGGTCAGCCGGTTCGCCATCCTGTCACCCAGTGAGTCGAGACACGGCGGTCCATAGTCTCCACACAGAAGGCTGCCATACCCTCCGAGTCGGGAAAGATTCGTGCTCGGTACCGCCACGCATCTCGTGTTGCCCTCGCTCCCTTGTTCTCCGGTGTCGTAACAGCCCGGTGTGTATGGGTTCACCGTGACCAAGGTTGGCCCCGCCAAACCACTCGCTCCCCAGGTAAACAGGGCCAACTGGTTGGATGTGCAAGGCGTGCTCTGGCTGGTGCAAAATCCCTGTCCGTTGTTCCCCTGCTGTGCGTTGCTGGGGTTAACAATAGAAAGGAAATATTCCGGCTCCCCATTCGGTGGTCCCGTCGCACTGTCGATATCCCCCACATCGACCGAGTGGATGAGGCTGCGCTCATCGTTCTCTGGGACCATATAGGTGTAGCACGTCATCGGGTTCGCGGGTTGGCCGAGCACCATGTCCGCACGGTCCAACTGGCAAGCTTCAAAGCCGAATGGATGATAAAAAGACGTCGGGTCCAACAAATCAAAAGCAATATAAAAGCCATTTGACCAAGTTGCGATCCGGGGCCAGTCGGGAAAGTAGTAGTAAGCAGTCCCAGTGGTACAGTTGACCGAACTGGGCAGGCAAGGAATTACCGTGTCCATCTTATACTCGTACGCGTACCACGTGGTTTTGGAAAGATCGCTGCCCGAACTCAGCGCAATGCACCACGCGTAATGAGAGATGCCGCCGACGCTGTACGCTACGCGCCGGTTGATCGCAAACACATTGTCCAGACGGTCGTAGATGACTTGAACGTTCCCGGAAGGGGTGCGGCACTCCGGTTGCGTCGAAGTGGACCAGAGAGTGATCGCGTTGCTCGGAACTGCCGTGATCCCGCCCGCGTTGCCGTAGATGGCTTGCCCGGTTAACTTGTCAAACGCCTGAAGGTCCCCTGTATCAACCCACTGTAGAATTTGCGCATTCTCTCCGGTTACGGTTGGACCTACAGCAATATTGGTGTCCAGATTCAGAACTTCATCGTAGAACTGGTAGTTGGTGCCAATGTTTTGCTGGGCGTCGATCCCTTCGATCTGGTTTCCGTTCCAGGGTCCCGTGGTGCACAACGAACCAACGCACTGCGGAAAGTTAGCGACCGTGTTCTCAGCAGTTTGTGCCGCAGTGTACGGGCCGGCGATTACTCCCGGCTGGCAGTCGCCCGATTGGCAGCCTTGGCCCATCGAACAGACACTGGTGAACACAAACATCATAAGCATGCAGTTTCTTATCCTCACGAGCCCTCTTCCCTCCACTTCATCCGGGGAACTCTTTCAGAACCAGCTTCGGCGCGCGCACCTGCTACTCATGGTTAAGTTTTTTTTCTGGCTCTACTCGCGCGTAACTTTACCCGCGCGTTGTACGTGCTTTGGCACAAAGATAACCGGGACGACTATTGTGACACCGGCTGCAGCCTTTTGAGTGGCGCCATTTCTCTAATCGCTCGGCGAGATCGCTTAGAGTGTGCAATCGGCAATCCCCGTAAGCGTTGGTGGATAGCCTTCGCAGCCACGTCGATGCTCGCGGGCAACTTGTCCCGGTCGAATTCCATTGCCGCGGCTCTATAAACGTCGAGCCAATCCCTGTCATTTATGGCTCACCGACGGAGTCTCCACACACAGGCCCTTCCGCATCGAGGAATCTCCATCGGGCGTACAAGTAAACAAGCACCCGGTTGCCGAGAGAGATGCGTCCAATACCGAGATGTGGCATGTTGCCTACTTGCCTTCTCGAACCAGTATCGCGATCACACTACGTGTGCCGATCTTGCCGGAATCTGGGGCCTTCCTCGGGGGACGCGGGAATCTGGGGAAAGGACTCTCGCGGTCCCAAAACGGGCTATCGGTTAGAACGGCAGCAATTGCGATGCCAAACCAGACTTCGGTTGCCGCGGGAGAGCCGCGACCATTGCCCTGTGCTAACCGGCCCGCCGGGATTGCCCCTAACGAGAGGGACTTAGCCGACGGCGAGCGGGGAAGCGGCATTCTCTGCCAAGCTCTCTTTCGCGTTGACATACAGGTAGTCATCAGTCGACGCGCAACGCAAAAACATACCACAGGGGGGCCACATGTTCCATCGCGACGGGCTCACAGCGACAACAGCCCCGAGTTCGAAACCAAAGCCGCCGACATCCTCGGCCTCTATCTGCACCCGCCCCAACACGCAGCCATGTTCTGCGTCGATGAGAAGACCGCCATTCAAGCCTTGGATCGTCTTAATCCCGTCCTGCCGCTCTCGCCGGGACGCGCCGAACGCCACGGCTTCGAGTACTACCGCCACGGGACCCTTTCCTTATATGCAGCCCTCAATACCGCCACCGGTCGCGTCCACGGCAAAACCGCTGCCCGCCACACCAGCCGTGAGTTCGTCGCCTTTTTGCAAGAGGTCGTCTGCTTGTGCCCACCTCGGCAACAGATTCACATCATCCTCGACAATCTCTCCGGCCACAAAACTCAGGTGGTCCGTGAGTTCCTCCAACCACATCCGCGAGTCCGGTTTCACTTCACCCCCAGCGGCCCGCGTGCGCGGGACCAAACGGTCGAGGAACTGGACACACCGTAGCGCCATCCCCCCGCGAGTCGATCATACTCAGGCTAGCGGTAGGCGGCGGAAGTAGGCCGGATTGTCAGTGGTGCTGTGGAAGCCCGATTGGAAGCGAGGTCCCGAGTTCTGTGCCCCAAACAGTGGTGACCATCGGTGGCTCAGCCGCCGGTTGATCCCGTTCAGAAGAGTACTTTTCTTTGTGCGCGACTCGGCCACCGTCCGCTGCTGCGGCTAACCTCGACCGCCTCCCGAGGGAGGGATTTTTCTGTCTTCCCATGCCAACGACGTCTATTGCCTTCACTTTTCGACAAGACCTCGTGTTCGCCCAATGCCATTCGATTGATTCCAAAAGAATCAGCCGAATGGTTCCTGAGAAGAGCATTTGAACCTCTGACCCCCTGGTCGCGACGAAACCACAAACCCTTCCACCATGGTCTTGAGAAACTCTGAAATTGCGAAAATCGTCCTCTCGGCACGGGCTTATCCTGGCAGGGTTTGAAACTCCCGCGAGTGGAAACAACCGTAGACGGGTTCATAGACATCAGACATCATCCCGGTTAAGAACGTTGTCAGAGAAAGGTGACATGGTTCGAGCTAAGTTATTGCTGTTGTTGGCCTTGCTCTCCTGCACGGCGGGGGTCTTGACTAGCCTGAATGGATGCGGAGGAGGCAGCGGGAATTCGCAGACTACGCCGCCACCCACGCAAAAAATCCAGCACATAGTGTTCATCGTCAAGGAGAACCGGAGTTTCGACGAGTATTTCGGACAATTTCCCGGGGCCAATGGGACAAAGTCCGGAAAGCTGTCGAACGGGGAAATCATCCCGTTAGGACACACTCCTGACCAAGTTCCCCACGACATCGGTCACGATTGGTTCTCAGGCATTGAAGTCATCGACGACGGCAAAATGGATCTGTTCGACATTAACTATGGCGCGAATGTCGGCGACAATTTAGCCTTCACCCAGATGGGCCAGCAGGACATCCCGAACTACTGGGCGTACGCCCAAACGTTTGTCCTTGCTGACGCCATGTTTAGTTCGCTCCACGGTCCGAGCCTTCCCAACCATCTGTACACAATTGCGGGTCAGTCCAATAACGTGGTGAGCGTCCCGAATGAAGTCGATCCCACCAGCAAAGGCTGGGGGTGCGACAGCGTGGCAACAATCACGGCGCAATTCCTTCAAAGTGATGGCTCTCTGACCAATGAAGCTCCCTGCTTCGATATCCAGACCCTGGGCGACATTCTAGATGCCAACCAAATCAGTTGGAAATACTATTCTGGACCGTACGGCTCTTCGGGGTACCAGTGGAACGTTTACAACAACATCAAGCACATCCGCTATGGGCAAGAGTGGTCTGCGCGAATGGCTGACCAAGCTCAATTCGACAATGATGCGCGGAGTGGAAATCTCCCGACCGTCGCTTGGCTCACTGCCCCCAACGAAATGACAGAGCATCCGAATTATTCAACCTGCTATGGTGAGAACTGGACCGTCGATAAGATCAACTCGATTATGCAGGGTCCAGATTGGAACTCCACGGCAATTTTCTTAACCTGGGACGATTTTGGCGGATTCTACGATCACGTCGCTCCGCAGCAGATCGATCGCTTCGGATTAGGCCCCCGAGTACCGCTTCTCATCATCTCTCCTTACGCTAAGGCCAGCACGGTTATCCATACTCAGTACGAGTTTTCTAGCGTTTTGAAATTCATCGAGACGAGATTCGGGCTTCCCGCTTTGGGAACTCGGGATGTAACTGCCAAGGACATGACAGACGCATTCGATTTTACGCAGAGTCCTCTCCCTCCTGTGGCTCTGAACCAGAGGACTTGTCCGATTGCGCCGCCGCCGAGCATATTCGGAGAGCGACTGATTGGGTCCAACAATACCAACAACATGACCGTCTTCAACGTTGGCGCCCAGCCGCTTAGCGTTAGCTCAGCCCTTCTAACGGGGAGTCCGGATTTTAGCCTTTCTCCGTCCGCTTGCCTTTCTTCCATCCTGCCGAATCAATCCTGCACGTTCTCTGTTCATTTCACGCCGTCGCAACTGGGCCCCAGGAATGCCACGATCACGTTGAACGACAACTATCCAGGTAGCCCGCAAACAGTTTCCGTCACGGGCACTGGTTCGGCGCTCGCCGCTCAAGGCGATATCATCGGTCCCTCCGGTCCATTCTTCTCATCCAGCCTCGGCACTTTGTACTTCCAGACCAATCAGGTAATCGGCACCGAAAGCCAAAAGAGTTTCACCCTGGTCAATGCAGGCCCTGCAAATGTCAACATATCTTTAATTTCACTCGTCGGTTCGGACTTCGGGCAGAGCAATAACTGCCCCAAAGCTTTGGCTGCCTCATCCACGTGCACGTTTACGGTGAAGTTCACCCCATCCGCCTGGGGTCCTCGTTGGGGCCAAATTCGTATTGACGATGACGACCCGGGCACTCCTCACCTTATGCGGCTGATCGGCATGGGAGTTGATTCCGCGAGCGCGCAGATGATCGAAGGCTCTCCCGCAACTCATGAGCAACCCACTCATCGTGACTTTCCTGACGATGATGATCACTGACGACCTGCGGCTGGCCAATCAATCGTCGTCAGGATCGGTTGGTGGCCTCTTGTCCTCCAGGAAATGCTTGCCGTCGTACTTCGCGGGAACGGTTTGAAAGGTCAGGGGAGTTTGATTGAAGTCGAAACAATCAGACAGGTCGCCTGTCTGGGTGAATGTATCGGCATACGGAGTGGAGGCACCGGGGGCAACCGTACCCAGGCTGAAGGTCTTTTCGATGAACTTCAGAATGCTGCCGAAGTCATAAACTGTGTGCGAGACGGTGGCTGCCTTGGCGTAGGGCGACACCACGATCAGCGGCACCCGGAACCCAAACTCATAGGAATTCGCAATAGAGGGTGGCGGGACGTGATCATAAAAGCCTCCCCAGTCATCCCAGGTGATGATGATGGCGGTATTGGCCCAATACGAGCTGTTGCCGATGGCGTTCACTACCGAGGCGACCCAGGAGGGTCCCGACCCATCGTTGGTCCCGGCGTGGTCGGACGCCGCTCCACTCGGAATCACCCAGGTCACGCTGGCAAGTTGTCCGTTGGCAATGTCGGTTAGCACCTGGGTGTATTGAAGGACGACGTTATTAGTCCAATCGGAACCGGTGCACTGGGTGGCGTTGGGGATGGGCGCGTTGGGCCCGCACATATGCTGGATCGCGTTAGGGCCCGTCCAAATCGAACCGGGCGATGGCGCGTAATATTTCCAGCTGATCTTGTTGGCATTTAGCAAGTCCGTCAGGGTGGGATGATCGTAACAGGGATACATCGATTGGGTTTCGTTGGTATGGGGATCTGGGTTCGTGGAATCGATCAGTTTCACAAGTTCTTGCGGAGGAGCAGTGCACCCAGTTTGCATATCTACCGTTACGTTTGGAATGCCATTCGGATTTTCTGCGACGAAGAAATTACTCATGGCATCCCCTGGCGGGACCGGCGCGGACGTTCCCGAGATAATAAATTGATGCGCGGGGAAGCTCGGCCCCTGATTGGTCTGGAACATGCGATCGCCGAAGGTGTAGGTTTCGGCCATCTGGAAGTAGGGCGCCAGGAGGCCGGTGGAATTGTCGACATAGGTGAATTGGGGATTGGGCGGAGGGCAAGGCGGTGGCGAACCTGGGTTGCAGCCGACTGGGATCTTGTCAGCTCCATCCATCTTGCCGCCGTCATACATGTTCACGAATGAAGGATGCGAGTGGTCCGGATCAAAGTCGCTGGCCAGCGGGGCGGGCGTCAGCGTGATCTGTTCGCCCTTGGAATTTACCCCGAAGTCTCGGATGTCTGCACCCGCAGCGATTAGCTTTGCATCCTGCTGAAAAAGGTTATCCGGGGTACGATTCTCCTGGAAGATGACAACTACGTGTTGAATCTTCTGCGTGGGAGGTGGCGGCGGCGTAGTCGAATTTCCGCTGCTCCCTCCTCCGCAGCCGTTGAGGCTGACCAAGACCCCCGCTAAGCACATCAATAAACCCCACAGCAAGAACATCTTAGCTTGCGGCATGTATCTTCTCCCAACCGAGTCTTTCTATCTAGAATGACAGTTTTACGTCTATCTTAGATGGTAATCGTAAGAACCCCGTTTCGGTCATTTCCACTCGACGCCCTCCCAAGTCCTTCCAGTACATGGTTCCAAGGAGCGCGATATTGTTAGAATTTCGGGGGAATGTTCTGGACACTTGCAACTCCTGGCTAAGACTCGGGCAAGCCATGTTGGATCTACTGTGAGAGTCTAGGATTGGCGCTCGGAGGCTACTAGTACAGTGATTCTTAAATAACATATCAATTACTAAACCAGAGACAGGGTCTCCAGGTTGTACTTCCAACGAAAGACCACAGGGGTCTCATTAACTTGCTTGAGGTAGAGTTCGATCCGTGCCTTCAGTTCGTCGGCGGAGGCGACTCGGATGCCGCGCAGCAGGGTTTTCGCCATCTTTGCGAAAAACGATTCGATCAAGTTAAGCCAGGACCCGTGTTTCGGCGTAAAGGTAAATTCAAACCGGTTCGGAAGCGTGGCCAGGAAGGCGCGCGTCGGTTTGGAAATGTGGGCGGAATGATTGTCGAGCACAACCCGGATACGGGTGCCGGCCGGGTAATGCGCGTCGGCCAATCGCAGGAATTCGATGAACTCCGCGCTCCGATGCCGTTTGCGCACCAGGCCCAGAACTTCGCCGGACCACAGGTCGATCCCGGCTAACAGCGACAGGGTTCCGTGTCGGATGTATTCATGGTCTCGCCCCACGGCAGAGTGCTTTGCTGGAACTGGCGGCAGGTCCGGGGCGGTATTCTCGATGGCTTGAATACCGGGCTTCTCGGCGTAGGAGAGCACGGCTACCAGATCCGGCGGGGGCGCGCCTCTCTTGCGCCAGATCTCTACCTCTTTGTAAATATGCAGAACCTGCACCATCTTGGCGTCGAACTCGGGATCGGGTCGCTCCCGATAGTACCGAATCTTGTGGGGACGCACTGGGTTGGTGCTGAGAATCTTGGAGACCGTTCCTCGCCCCAGTTTCCTGAGACTCGGCTGGCCAGCGGCCTCCGCATGCTTGCGGACATGCTCTGCCAACAACCGCGTGGTCCAGAGTTCTTGGGCATAGCCCAGATCCTTTGGTTTCTGGCAGGCCAGCGTCACCACCCAAGCGCGCGCTTCGGCGGATATCGCCGCCGGGCGGCCACGGCCCGGCAAATCGGCCAAGGCTTGCCTCACCCCCAGATCCAGAGCCTTGCTCACGCACCGTTCGACTCGTGGCCGGTTCGTCGCCAGGCTCCGGGCGATTTCAGAAACCGTTTCTCCAGCGTAATAACGCAACAGCATCGAAGCCCGCTGCACGCGCGCCGCCGGCTCGCTTCTCGACAGCGCGAGCGCGCTCAGCATTTCCCTCTCCTGCGGGCTTAACTTCAACTGCGCTCGGCGACTGACAAAGGGCAAGCCACCAGCCTCCCTGTAATGGTATACAAGGAGCTTATCCCACAATCTGTGGTATTGCAATACTATTATGGAACCGTTCTACGATGTCAGAAGGACACGGACCTTGCGGCAGAGGAAGACGCTTCGGCCATGCTGCTAAGATCGACTTGGCATCGTCGTGACGCTGCTCTCCGAAGGGACAACATGAGAAAACCGATCCCCGCTGTAGTGGTGCAAGTGCTTGTTTGGGCCGGAATCCTGTTTGGCCAGCAGCAGCAACAGCGGCAGCGGACTGATTGGATCAGTACGTCCACTGACCCGGACATACAATATCGTCCCCAAGTATTCGATGCGTCGAAGGTATGTTACCTCGAATTCCGGGACCAACAGCAGGGCAGTGGACCCACCACGTTCGACGCAGCTGTGGATTACACGTCAGGAGATTTGAACTCTGATAAACCGGCGACCATAAAAACAGATAGTGAGCACATCGTGACGACCCCTACCCACACCGGCAGCTCGCGTATCTCGAACTGCTCCGGAATCGTTAGTGCTCGTGCCAGCTTTATCCAGCGCCATTGACAACGAGCCGACAACTTATCTGCTGGGCAAGCATTTTAAAGAAGCGTACTCGGTTTTTTGGATGCCCTCGATCTCTCCTCCCAGTTCGGCAATTCGTCGGCTATCCCTAACGAAGGTCGCGAAAAGTAAGGCAGACTCCGAACTGCCCAGTAGTCTTCCCTGCTGGGTTGCATTGCTAATCAGGAAGGCTCCTAGGCGGGAGGCTGTTACAATCAGTGGCTGACTGGTCTTGATTTGGCAGTCGGTTACAAGTGCCATTTGCGAGATTGAGAAATCATGGAAATACGTATCGAGAGAGTTGGGTGATGTTTGCGTGCTGGCGCCTCAAGTATTCCAGGACGATCGGGGATTCTTTACCGAAGTTTTCCGTGCGGATCAGTTCAAGTCACTAGGCCTGCCGACTGAGTTTGTCCAAGACAACCATTCTGGCTCGGTCCGCGGAGTCCTTCGCGGACTCCATTTTCAATGGGAACCGCCGATGGGCAAACTGATGCGGGTTACGCGCGGCACCGCCTTCCTGGTCGCCGTAGACATACGCAAGGGTTCGCCCACGTTGGGGAAGTGGTTTGGTGCGGAAATCTCCACGGAGAGCCGAAAACAGATTTGGGTGCCCGCCGGTTTTGCCCGCGGCTTTTGCGTGCTTTCCGACTACGCCGAGATTCAGTACAAGTGCACCGGCATCTACCGCAACAAAGGCGAATCGGGAATACGCTGCGACGATCCCGAGATCGGCATTCAGTGGATCGGTCCTGGTGCCAAAGCTTCTCGACCGTGGCTACGAGGTGGATGTGTTGGACCTTTTCTGGTTCGGCAACCATCTGTCGGCCGAGACCGGAATCATTCGCAAGGACATTTTCGAGATCTCCGTGCCCGATCTAGAACAGTATCAGCAGGTGGTGTTCCTGGCTGGTTTGTCGAACGATCCCATGGCCGAGTATTCGCCCAGCGAGAATTTCATTTTCAATGCGGCCGCTCCCGCCTACCTGGCCTACGTCGCAAAAAAGGCCAAGGTGAAACGTTACGTTTATGCCAGCTCCTGCTTGGTGTACGGATACACTGTCAACGAGTTGTTCGACGAAACCCGGCCGGTTTCTTCGTTCTATCCTTACGGAATCTCAAAGCTCCAGGGAGAACAGACCGCGATGAACTTGGTCGACGACGAGTTCCCGGTCATCTCTCTGCGCAAAGGAACCATTTCCGGCTACAGCCCGCGTATGCGCCTGGACTTAATCGTCAACACCATGTTAAAAACGGAGTGCGCAACCGCGAGATCACGGTCAACAACCCTTCCATCGGGCGCCCGATCATGAGTATCGAAGACGCCACCGATGGGTACATTCGGGCGATTGAGGCTAGCCAGAAGATCTCGGGCATCTTCAATATCGCCTCGGGAAACTACACGGTCGGAGAAGTCGGCGACCTGGTCAAGATGGCGATCGAGGAACAGCTCGGGATTCGGGTTCATCTGACAATCCACCACAAGACCGATTTCCCGCAATTACAAAGTTAGCATCGAGAAGGCGGAAAACGTTCTCAGCTTCCACGCTAACCACAATGTCAAGGCCATCGTAAAGAATCTGATCGAGCACATGGACAAATTCCAGGACTGGGACAACCCGCAGTACTACAACATCGACAGCCTGAAACTGCTGTCTGCGAACAACAGCTTACGTTCCCTCGCCGAGGTGGCCCGATGAAGGTGCTTCTCATCGGCGCCAACGGGCAACTTGGCACTGACCTGCTCAAGGTATTTCGTGCTGCAGGCGATACTGTCACGCCCTTCACACACGCTCAACTCGATGTCTGTTCTGAAGCGCAAATCGCCAAGGCCATGGCGGAAGTCAAGCCGGAAGTGGTGCTGAACACGGCCGCTTACCACCGGGTGGAGGAATGTGAAACGCAGTCTGCGCTGGCTTTCCAGGTCAATGGCACCGCCGTAATGTATCTGGCTCAGGCGTGCAAAGCTGCTGGCGCGACTCTCGCGCACTACAGCACCGATTACGTCTTCGGGGGATATGAAAAAGGCTCCCCATATGAGGAGACCGACTTGCCCGCCCCGGTAAACGTTTACGGTACGTCCAAAGTCGTGGGAGAACACCTGATAGCAGCGTATGCCGAGCGCTATTTCGCGATCCGGACTTGCGGTCTGTATGGCGTCGCGGGAAGTAGCGGCAAAGGCGGCAATTTTGTCGAGACCATGCTGAAAAAAGCCATGGCTGGAGACGCCATTCGCGTGGTAGATGATCAGATTCTTACACCCACATACACCGCCGACCTCGCTCAGGCGACACGTGACCTGATTTTGACTGAACGCTACGGGCTCTACCACCTCAGCTCCGAAGGCCAATGCTCGTGGTATGAATTCACACGCTACATTTTCGAGCGCGCTGGCCTGTACGCAAAGCTATCGCCCGTTAAATCCTCTGAGTTTGCGAGTCCTGTCCGTCGCCCGGCCAATTCGGTGCTCTCCAAAGCTAAGCTGCGTTCGGTGGGTGTGTCGATTTCGACATGGAAGGACGCACTGCCGAGATACCTCGAGGAGAGATCTAAGAAGAACACGCCCGTCTCTCCGGTTCGTGTTTCCTGATGCCAACGGGCTTCAGGCGATCAGACTTCAGGGAAGGCCGCTTAACGCTATTTTCCCCTGCGCTGCATCCATCTCCATGCGGTCGATACACTATCGTGCAGTGAGCGCTTTGTTTTCCATTGCAGCAACTGCTGCGCGCGCGCTGGATCCGCGACCAGAGCGGGGGGATCGCCTGGACGTCGTGGCACAGTTTTCATCGGAACTTTTCTTCCGGTTACTTCTTCCACCGCTGCGATTACTTCCTTCACCGAAGAACCTTCTCCCGTTCCGAGATTCACCGTAAAAGAAGCATTTCCCGCCTGCAGCCTTTGCAACGCCTTCACGTGCGCCTCCGCCAGATCCACCACATTCGTGTAATCGCGAATGCAGGTGCGGTCCGGCGTCGGGTAGTCGGTGCCAAAGACTTGCAGTTCAGGGCCAAAGCCGGCTGCGGCGCGCAGGGCCAACGGAATGAGATGCGGTTCCGGTTCGTGGCACTCGCCGATTTCTCCGCTCTCGTCCGCCCCTGCCGCGTTGAAGTAGCGCAAGTTGGCGTACCGGATTCCGTAGGCCGTGTCATACGACTGCAGCGCCTGCTCGAAAAAAGCTTTGGTGACACCGTAAGGGTTGACCGGCGCGAGGGGATGGTCCTCGGTGATGGGCATTTTCGCGGGAGCGCCATAGACCGCACAAGTGGACGAGAAAATGACCACGAAATTTCTCTTCGCGCTGTCCACGATCGCGTTCAAAAGAGAGAGGCCACCTTCTACGTTATTGCGGTAATACTTTCGCGGATTGACCACCGATTCTCCCACGTAGTGGTTGGCGGCGAAATGCATCACCGCATCCGACCGATTTACCGCCTCGAGGAGTTTCCCGCTGTCGTGGACGTCCCCAACCACGATCTCAAAACCCTTGGCCAAGAACTCAAAGCCGGTGGACAAATTGTCGTAGACGAGCACCTCGAGGCCAGCCCCTCGCAAGACCCGCGCTGTGTGACTTCCGATGTATCCCGCCCCGCCCACTACCAAAATCTTCACCCAAACGCTCCTTGTCATTATGGTTTCAACCCGATGGTTTCAACCCGCGATTCGCACCCGTCGTTCACACCGACGGAATTTTCTTGACGGGATGATCCTGAGTACACAAATTTACGAAAGGATTGAACTTGATCAGGCCAGATCAGCACGACACTGAACCGCTCATCTCTCTCGCAATCGCCAAGAATAAGGCACAGGCCACGGACCGTCAACGTTGGCATGGGGAGGGGGTGGGCCAACCCGCTGGGTCTTTTTCCGGTGGACAGACCACATAAGTTCCAATCGTGATGTGTACGCGATTGGGGCATTTGTTTTGCTACTGTCTTTCCCCTCATCAGTTAACGCCTTGGACCAGGCACACGCGGACTCTCCAGCATTCCACCGCAGCCCGTTTGAAAATCTCCGCTGCACAAGAACGACGACATTCCCGATTATCACGCCGCTGTATCGAGCGCCAGCCTTCAGTTGTGCAACAAGGTTCGTGCGGATTTTCACGCGTCGCTAACTCTAATCCATCGGCCAGAACCTATTTTTAGCAGCTACCACGTATGCACACGTATCGAGCCTTCCTGCTAGCTGCCGTCTTTTCCGGTCAGCAGCCACTCGATGCTTTTCCCTGATCTGCGCGAAAGGCGAAGAAGTATCTCTGCGCCGATTTCGCTTCTTCCCTTCTCATATCTTGAAAGCTGTCCTTGGCTGATGCCCAGTTCGTGCGCGAACTGGGCCTGGACCATCTCAAAACCTCGAAGTTGGCGCAAGCGGTGACCAACAGCCTTCCAATCGATCGTAGATTTCATGATACGTTGCATTCATTTCGGTATAATGCATATATACATATATAATGCATATGTACATGCAGAAAGCAGAAGACAGGTTACTTGTACATGCGCTCCAGCTCGAAAACAAGAAACCAGGGGTAATTGAGGAGGTACACAGTGATTAGTGGTCTGACGCTTAATAGAACGTCCCTTCTAGTGCGACGGAACCTACGGCTTGCACGCTCCAGGTGGGGAAGGCACTTAGGCGAGGCTCTTGAACACGCACTTGCGGCCTGGTCTCGAGAACTCAGAATATCGATCGAAAACGGTGACGTACTGCTAATCGAAGGCAAATGGTACATAAGGCTGTTAGCGCCGATTTAAAAGGGAGCCAGTTTGGCCGGTTTAGAGGTGAGCCAGAGAGCTAGCCGGTGGCCGCGGAACACACGAATGCGATGGCCGCCGTCGGAGACCTCGCGATTGCGAGTTTTTCCCCAGCCGAAGGATTAGTTCAAAAGCGATTCTCCCGCGCCATCCACTCCTGCCCGTACTGCGGAATTCCCGTGGCGTCGATATTCGTCTCGACCGGTCGAGAGGCAGGTTGCAATTCCTCCGCGCTGCGAACCGCCGCTCCCGAGCGCACGCAGGGCCCATGGCCTGAGCGTTGGAGTGGTTGGAAAGTTCTCACAGCCGGTGATCCTACATTCTCAAGACGATTTACCTGACGAACGCGATACCCCTTCGGCATTTCCCTCCGACCTGAGCAAGGCAGACTCCAGCGCTTTCGTAAGGGAATGTGTGGAGAAGAATTCAACTGGTCTTCTCGCACGTGTTATACGCGAATCGTGCTTGCGCGTGCAAAGCAATTTAGAAACTGCTGTAAAGTTCCTACCGCGTCCCCGTCGACCGGGGCTCTCTATGGATCTCTGGCGCCCGCCTAAACCGGCTAAAACGGATCACTTTTTCGCCGGCGTTAACATAAGGCATTCTGGTCTGCTGCGCCTGGCCCGGCGCAAGAGATGTCATGGCATTCACGTCGACGTGACACCCAAATTTTGTGAACCGCGCAGTTCGCGCTGCGCTGCATAACGGGCTCCGGGAAGTACAGCTGAAGACTTGGAGCCGGACACACAAAGGGACAGACTTGTTGGAATGAGCGATGGATCTCTCGGAGACGGGGTGCCAGATGGAGTTGATCGGGTACGAAGCGAAGGTGAGGAGCAGTGCGAGCGCACCGCTCCTCAGGTTTCCGTCTCGCTTAGTTTTCTAAGAGGATGGGCTTTACCCCGATTGGGACCTTCGAATCCATAATGGGGATGGTCTCACCGTCGAGAGTTCGATACCGTGTGTACTGCGCGTCGACGTTGTATTCGATTGTGTCGCAGCTTCCCTGCTGGCAGTTCTCTGCGGTATCCCAGATCGCTTCCGCTTGATACCCGCCTGGACGGCTCAGTTGGCAGGTCCAGACGGTTCCGTTTGCCGTGCACGCTGAGATTAGCTGGGCGCCTACCAACCAGTCGTACATCTGAGCATAGGCAATACCGGGCTTCAACAGGGTTCCAGGAAGGCTTGGGTCCTGTGGGTCCGGCTTCCAGAGCTCACCCCATAACCCGTTGTTCCACTGATACCAATAGAAGCGCGCAATACCGAGGGAGCGCTGCACTAAGTAGAATCGGGCGAGAAATGCCGCCTGCATGTCCGGATCGGTAAATCCGTTTTTCGAGGTGTCGCCCCAACTGGCTTCCGTGTCCCATATTTCCTTGGAACTCTGGCCGTATTTGGCGAGAATAACTCGCGTCAAGCTCATGTCGGGCACGAGGTCTTCCGGTTGACCAGGACTCCCTTGACGACACACATAGGCATGCAATGAGATAGCATCCGTATATTGCCCGCCCCCGGCAGCTAGATACTGGTCCAACAAGTCTCGCTGGGTTCTCAGCTCAGGACCAAAGGCTGGATTCAATACCAGCGCGTTTGAGTCTGCCGCCTTGATGATGGCGGAGGCGTCTTGCGCCATTCGGACCAGTTGCGGAATCGTGCCCGTCCAGCGCCGTGAATTGCCGAGGCCTTCATTCCACATCTCCCATCTCGTGATGTGACCGGTGGTACTGTTCTGGTTATGGGTGACCAGTGCGGTGACGAAATCTTTCCAATACTGATCGGGGCCGCTACCGTCAGCATTGAGGTCCTTGGGCGGATCGCACGATCCCGGGTTGGCGCCACAACTGGAGTCGCTGGGATTGGAGGAGGCCCAAGTCGGTACTTCGCCGAAGGTGTAAAGAATATGGACGTTGTTTGACCGAGCCTCGGCCAACCACTTATCCAATAGGGTCCAGTCATACACCCCATCACTCTTATTAATATCTTGCCAGGAGACCCCGCTGTCCCAAAGGCGCATGCGGCTAAAAGTAACGGAAGGCCAGGGCTGTCGCGTCACAGTACCGCTGTTCATTTGCAGACCAAAAAACGAGGATGGAATATTCTGTTGTGCGGATACGGAAACACAAAGTAGGAATGTGGCTAGCGCAGTTGCGAAGAAGCGTGCGAGCTGATTGGGATGGTTCTTGGTAGCCTCGGACCGCTTCTCACAGGGGTTGAAGGAACGATACCGGTTGCGATCATCGCGGTCCGCGATGACCAAGGGATCTTGTGAGCGCACGAATACCTCCTCATAGAGGGCAGCCGGTCGCCTAGCCAGTACTCCAGAATCGGACGTCTTGCAGCTGGACCGAGGTGCCTGCCTGCTCTGGGGAAATACTCATAGAAAGAGTGCGGCAACACTAGCTGACGAAGGTCACAAGGGGGCAGGTCTTCAGTACACGTACTGATGAACACCTTGGAAGGATTCTCGACTGTTTCCCGCCGGCGGACCCATGCGGTTGGCGGTTTGGCGATAGGCTATCAAAGGAGAGACGAGCGGTCGCGCCACCCCGCTCGTCTCTCCTCGTGATTATTTTAGTTTTCTACCAGGATAGGCTTGATGCCAATTGGGACCTTCGAATACTCAATGGTGAAGGTTTTACCGTCAATGGTTCGATACTGTTTGTACGTTGGATCAACGATGTATTCGACTGTGCCGCAGCTCCCGTTGTTACAGCTCTCTGCGGTGTCCCAGATGGCTTCTGCTTGATACCCACCGGTTCGGCTCAGTTTGCAAGTCCAGACAGTCCCCCGTGCCGCACACGCAGAACTCAGCTTGGCGCCTACTAGCCAATTGTTCAACTGAGCATAGGCAATACCGGGCTTCAGCAACGTTCCTGGAAGCTTCGGATCATGCGGGTTCGGACTCCAAAGCGCACCATCGACCACATTGTTCCACTGGTACCAGTAAAAACGGGCAACGCCGATTGACCAGTGCATCAGGTAAAAGCGGGCAAGAAATGCGGCCTGCAGGTCTGCATCGGTAAGGCGAGTTTTCAAAGTGTTGCCCCAACCGCCTTCCGTGTCCCACAGCTGCTTGTTACCCTGCCCATATTTTGTGAGAACGAGTTTTGACAGGTTCATATTACCAATAAAGTCCTCCGGATTGCCGGCACTCCCTTGGTGACACACATAGCCATGCAATGAGATAGCATCCGTATATTGCCCGCCCCCGGCAGCTAGGTACTGGCCCAACAGGTCGCGCTGGTTTTTCAGCTCAGGACCAAAGGATGGATTCAATACCAGTGCGGATGAGTCTGCCGCCTTGATGATGGCTGAGGCGTCGTGCGCCATCCGGACTAGTTGCGCAATCGTGCCTGTCCAGCGCAGCGGATTGCCAAGACCCTCATTCCAGATCTCCCAGTTCTTGATGTGACCGGTTTTACTGTTCTTGTTATAGGTAACCAGTGCGGTGACGAAATCTTTCCAATATTGATCGGGGCCGCTACCGTCAGCATTGAGGTCCTTGGGCGGATCGCACGTTCCCGTACCAGCCGGACAGCTGGAATCATCGGGTTTGGAGGACGCCCATCGAGGCGTTTCACCGAAGCTATAGAGAATGTCGATGTTGTGCTGCTGGGCATCAGACAACCACTCATCCAATAGGGTCCAGTGATACACCCCATCAGCCGTATTGATATCTTGCCAGGAAACCCCGGCGTCCCAGAGGCGCTGGGCAGCGAATGGTACCGAAGGCCAAGGCTGTTGCGCTATAGTGCCGTCGTTCATTTGCAGACTGAAGAGGTTCGGCGACGTCTGGCTATGGCCCGCTAAAGAACAAATCAATAAAAATAGAAGAAGAACGGCTGATGAGAAAGTGACCCGTTGGCAATACTCCCGATATTCTATGGCCATCGGCTGCAGGGTCTGAAGGTTATCCGCAATCTCCATTTGAGACCCGAGGCGGACCTCATCACGGGGAAAAGGTGACATCGTTGACTCCTCGCGAACTGAAAATACTGGCAGTTTCACTCTAAACGTGTGGTTTCTGGGTGACTAGATGTCGGAAGTGCATCGTAGACGATGCCAGCCGAGAAGTTCCGCAATACGCTTTGGTCACGAGGAACTTGTTGCGCCCGTGATGGAAGGATTTACGGGGCATCGAGCGGAAACGACGGAAACGGGTTCATCCAGACCTGGTCAGCCTCAACGGCTGCGGCGAAGGAAATAGCATGAAGTCATCAACTCCGCCGCCGCAAAAGATTCAGCCCGTGGTTGTCCTTCAGGAGAATCGCACCCTCGACAACCTTTTTCAGGATGCAAAGCTGATCGCTGCGGGTGCTGACATCCAAAACTTCGGTGTGAATTCGAAGGGCACGCAGATTACGCTGACGCCCGCCCCGCTGGCAAGCGACTTCAATCCCGACCACTCCCACTCTTCATTGACGTGAGCTGGGTGATTCCCAGTGGGGCGGCATCCGACCATGCTAGGATCAACGACGGTTCGGACCCTCCTGGGTGGCCTCGGTGGTGAACGCTACCGGCAACAGTCCGTATTGGGCCAATACCGCCATCGTCATCGCCTGGGATGACTGGGGAGGCTTTTACGACCACGTTCCACCGCCCTCCATTACAAACTCCTATGAATACGGTTTCCGGGTGCCGCTAATCGTGGTGTCACCCTACGCGAAGCCGGCCAACATCTCCCACACGGTTTATGTCTTCGGCAGCATCCTGAAATTCATCGAAAAGACTTTCGCCCCAGGCTAGGCACCATCGCCCCCGGCGCCTCCATTCCCTACGCGGATGCGTTCAGCCAGACCGGCGACCTTCTGATTGTTTCGACTTCAAACCGTTCCGGCGAAGTACGACCAAGCACTTCCTGGAAGACAAACGGTCGCCCACCGACTCTGACGACGATTAATTGACCAGCCGACTTGTTGGCCCCCACATGTCTGCAGCGAGAGCTTGAACACCGGGTTGCAAGCGCTTGCGATTCGCGTTCGGCGCCGCGAACCGCTAAATTGCGTCCCGGAAAGGATTCGCCGGGCAAAAAAAATGCCCGAGCCGTAACCCTTTAACTAAGGCTACGGCTCGGGCAGTTGAATGCTTCTGGAACGTCGCTTACGCCAGAACTACTTCACATATCTGACGCGGTACTGTTGATCGTCCACAAGAAAAGGTGTATTCACGGTAGGCTTGATCGCAATCGCGGCTGGTCCGTCGATGTTGGCCTTAATTGCGAGCTCACCGTTATTGTTGAAGCCAGTCTTCCCCGTGCCAGCGAAGGTCGTGATTATGCCGCTCTTGACAACCCGGAAAACGGCATTCCGCCAGTCCGCGATGTAGAAGTTTCCGGCGGGATCGACCTTGACGCCTAACGGAGTACATATCTCAGCAGCGGTGGCGCTTCCGCCATCGCCGGTGTAACCGCAGGTTCCGTTACCCGCAACGGTGCTGATGATGCCGGCGGTGTTCACCCTTCGGACCCGGTTGTTGCTCGTGTCGCCGATGAACAGGTTGCCACTCGAGTCCAGAGCCACACCGTACGGTGCGTGGAGCAAAGCGCTGGTGGCTGGACCTCCATCGGAGTTGTAGCCACAATTGTTGACCTCACCGGCTATCACAGAGACCAGGGCCGCTGGCGTAATCTTCCATATCACGCACGCGTTTTGGTCCGCGGCATACACGTTGTTATTCGAGTCTATGGCCAGCGACGCCAGATATGAGAAGCGCGCATTTTGCGCAAAGATGGAGATGGTGCCGGTTTTGCTCACAACGCGAATAACGTTGTTGCCATTGTCCGCGATATACACATTGGCGTTACCGTCCACAGCCACGCCCAAAGGATTATTGAGTGTCGCCGCAGTGGCTAGGCCACCGTTTCCGCTGGAACCCGTGACCCCGGTACCTGCAAAGGTTGTGATGGTTCCGGCAGCTGAAACTTTGCGAACTCGGTTTCCATTCCCCTCGACGATAAACATGTTGCTGTGCTTATCGAAGACAATGTTCTGGGGATCATTCAAGGCAGAATGCAAGCTGGGACCGCCATCACCGGTATATCCTCCCGCGATTGTGTTCACCGCAGTGCTAGTGATCTGGCGAACCCGATTGTTACCCGAATCCACAACTAGGAGGTTACCTGAAGGATCGAGTCCCAGGCCCGTTGGGGTTGAGAACTTGGCCGACAACGGCGGATTGCCTTCGCCATCGTAGCCCAGGTTTGTCCCCGCGAAGTTAGTGATAATGCCGGAACTCAAAGTCACCGCCCGAATGTGATCGCACCCGCCGTTGGAGATGTACAACGTCCCGTTGCCGACAAGCACGTCTCGAGGGTTCCCGATCGACGCCGCGGTAGCCGCGCCGCCATCACCTGTGCAACCCAATAGGCCATTGCCAGCGATGGTGTTGATGATACCTGATACTACCTCGCGGATGGCGCGGTTGTTAGTGTCAGCGATGAACAGGTTTCCGCTGACATCCACAAACATCCCTCTGGGACGGTCCAACTCGGCGGAGGTCGCTGCCCCTCCGTCACCGCTGTAGCCTTCCTTCCCATTGCCAGCCACGGTGTGGATAATGCCGGAAGTGTCTACCATCCGAATCGCATTATTAAAAGTGTCGGCGATGTAGATGTTGCCAGCAGAGTCAATTGTCAATCCAGCGGGCTGGTTCAGTTCAGCGGATGTGGCTGGGCCACCGTCCCCGGTATAACCCGAGTTACCATTGCCGGCGAAAGTATGGATAATACCGGACGTATCAACCATGCGTACGCTCTGGTTGCCGCTGTCCGAGAAATAGACATTACCAGGAGCGTCAACTACGATGCCTCGGGGACTTCTGATCCCCGCTTGGTTCGCGGGGTGACCATCGCCGTGTCTCCTTCCAGCAATTCCCGTGCCCGCGAATGTGGTGATGATTTTGGTGGTGGCGTCGACCTTGCGAACACGCTGGTTCACGGCGTCGGAAATATACATGTTGCCCGCGCTGTCGAAAGCAACATTCTGAGGTAGAGACATAGCAGCGTTTGTGGCTACATTTCCGTCATTCACGAAGCCACCCGCAGAAGTACCTATCCGCTGTGCCTGCAAATTGATCGCCAGGAAAATGGCCATGGAAACGACTCTCGCAAAACGTAGGACAACAAGTTTCATGCTTCTCCTCTAACCCACAGCAGATAACCGCTAAAGGCCGGTGTCTCGTGTGAGTTCATTCTGAGTTTGTATGTGTTTTCGGGGGAAACCGCGAAGCACTGCGATTCTTGCTACTACAATAGCGCTGCGCCCAGCCTCGCGCATGCGCGAAATCCTGTCAAGATGCAAGAGTTTGCACAAGCTGTAGATCTCAAGCGGCACGCACCCTTCGAGGCAGAGAGCAAGAGCATGGTTCCATAAAACTACTTGTCAAGAAGCTTTGATGAGAGAACGGATTCATGCTTCACCCGAGTCGTGAACCCACAGAGGCGATCACACGGGAAGACGTGTCAGCGTCCAAAGTCAGCACCGGGTACTGCAAGCGCCGCAGGACAGGGGCTGTACGTTCCTCGATAAACCGGAGTTGTTCCGGGCTTAGTTTGTCCTGCCATCCGCCGATCTTCCCGGAGCGGATGAAGCGACCGTCGGGTTGAACGCCTTTCAGAGGCCGTCTGGGCACAGCGGCGTAGTTCTCCTGGGTGTAAAGGCGATCTTCTTTCTCCCGCATTCGCTGGACGCTGTTATTAGCGATGGCCTGCTGCACGGCATCGCGATCAGTGCGAACCCCCAGAAAATCGGTCAGCTTCATGAATTCGTCAAGGCTGTTATTGCGCAGATCTTCGTATCGAATCGGCAATAGATTTCCATTGCTGAACAGCGGCGAGTCGAGCCAGGATTGCACGTGGTCCTGCCAGCGGCCATGTCTCTTTCCTTTATCGAGCATGTCTACCAAGTAGTCGTCAAAGTGTTCGGGACCGACACCCAGGTTTTTCTCGAAGGCGAATTCGGAGAGCGCCACGTCGCGAACATCGCGGACCAGGTAGACCGCCTTTCGGTAGCTGGAGCGGTAGAGTTCGTGAGTACCGAGGAATCGGCCTTGGCCTGGTAACAGCGGCCATCCGCGCCGACGGTCGCCTGGGCCGCGAAATGCTGCGTTAACCGAATCAAAGCTGGAAGGCCTTCCGGTCAAGATCTCAAACAGGGTGAAGCGCAACCAGGTACTGCCGGAGCGGGGGTAGCATCCGAGGAATACGTCTTCCGGCTTGAGGCCAAGGTGGCGCCACCACAGCACGGGAACGCGTGCCCGAGTAGAAGTAATGCGGTGACGAATACGCCGAAAGAAAACCACCCGCTTGCCAACCGGACGAATCGACGGGTTATTGCTGTGGGACATTCTCAAACCTCGCCAAATTGAACTCAATCTACAGCGCCAAGAATCAGTTGAGGTGCGTGCACCAAGCCAAAAATGCAGGTCTGTAAGCCTAGAGCGCGATCCGACACGGCCTGCCCCTGCCCCAAGGTGCACCCGACTTCGTGTTTTAGTTCATGGTCCTTTGCCATCTGGGCGGCCCTGTCTGGCCCGAACGACGCTCGAAGTTAAGAGCAAATAACGGTTCTGGACTTGAGTCCGCGCGTCCGACGTGGAATTTGGATCTCCCTGACGGAGAGCTTTATCGATGATCCCACGAAGCCCTAGCCCTGTACAGTGCGTCCGGATATTCGGAGTGCTTGTACTGCTGGCCGCCGTAGCCGGAATGACATCCGGCGCTGGCCTTTCAAGTTCTTCTACTTCTTCCTCTTCTTCTCCCACCCAGCAGGTGCCCCACCAATGGCATCCCAACAATCTATATGGGGATGCAAAGGAATCCCGGCATAATATCCCGACAACCCTGGCCTGCAGCACCGTTCAGTGCCCAGCGCCAATCGTGCAGCCGGGGCGCGTGTACTACAAGCAGTTTCGCGTTCCCTGCCGGCTACACACGATACAGTGATCTAGCGGGTAACACTAACACGCTGACTGGTTCCACCGTCGCCATCGGAGCCAAGCCGCTCCTGCTCATCAATCAGTAACCGGAGCCCTGCTATAAGCTGGAATCGCCGTCAAAAAGAGAGGGCTCCCAAACGGCCGCATTTTTGAGCTTCTCTGCCAAGTCGCTGTCTTTTGCTTTGTAGAAGTACAACCAACTAGGCAAGTCACGGCGGTAAGGAGAAAGCCGTTGGGTTTCCCTTTCCAATGACGGGGCGAGGCCGATGATTTCAAGCATGTGAATGCGGTCCCGGCGACACCGGTCGATCGCGGTCTGAAGCATGGCCGTTAGCTGAGCAGGGCCGCTCCCCTCCTCGAGATACTTGAAATCGGCCAGGCGGACTCGCGTAAGGCCGAGTTCCGGTTGATCCTGGCGAAGAAAAACGGCGTACGCCGCCAAACCAGAAGCTCCCGCCACGGTGTATATCCATGCCGCATCGTGAGCCAGAGCGCTCTTGAAATGCCACTCCAGCACTTCCCGAGTACGGACTGCGAGCAGTAGGTTGGCCTTCTTCTTTCTGAGTGCCGCCCAGAATGAATCGAAACGGTCATCGAAGCCAGCACACGGAATCACGATCACTTTGTTGTCTTTTCGATGGAAACGCCGTCGCATGAGCCGGTCTCGAAGGAATACAAACGGAGACAGCGGATAGCTCAACGCCTTCGTGGTCACGCTCCGCTTCTTTCTCAAGGCACTCTCCGTGAAACCTTGGTACGAGGTGATCCAAAACAGCGAACGGTCCCAAGCGCCGACGGGCACCGGTACACCCTGGAAAACACTATAGGCCTGGGCAGCATGGGAGTTCACGGTTGTATTCATGAAAAGATCGACGCCGGACTGGTGGAAATAACTTTCTAAAAGCAAGGGTGAATACGCACGAAAGGCGGTATCGACCACCCAGGCACGCGTGGTTGCTGCCAGAAGTCTCTTGCCCTCAAACTCGTAGTCAAGCGGAATGTTGCCAAGATATCCAGAAATCGCACCATCGCGGTTTTCCAAAACCCACCCAATGGGGAATCTGTCCTTAACTTTCCGATAGGTGGGATTATTGATCCAGAGATGGGTCCACGCCTCGTAGTTCTTAGTGTCCAGGTGAAACTTGGATTCAAGCGCGACCACATGCGGATAGTCTTCAAATTTAGCCTCGCGCAACCGCAGGGATTTTGCGATCGAGGTGGATGTCGCTTGACCTGAAATATCACTCATTGCGATGGGACCGAGGAATATTCTAGTTGCTCAGAATAACCCGGATCACGCAGAACTGCGGCAATTTCTTGGACACTCGATGCATTCACGAATGTGGCTAACCCCATTTTCCTTCCGAAGGCTGTTTCTATACGATGAACCAAAGTTAATGCCAACAACGAATGTCCGCCCAGTTCGAAAAAGCTCCGCTGCAGATCGATAGGACGGTTTGGCAGTACGCTTTCCCAGATTTCCAGAAGTCGTGCTTCGGTTACATCTTTTGGGACTTCGTGGGAGCGGATCTCCGGCTGCTCGTTATCGTCTGCCATCGAGTTAAGCGACTTGCGATCAATTTTCCCGTTTGCAAGGGTGGGCAAACGGTCCGCACAAACGACCTTTGCGGGCAGCATGTAATCGGGAATTCGTCGCCGGAGAAAGGTAAGTAACTCCTGCTTTGTATGAGGCGAGCTGGGTTTAGGGACGACGTGCGCCACCAGCCGTTTGGAACCGCGGTATTCCTGCGCAACAACAACAGCCGCCTGGATCATTGGGTGTTCGTGCAGAACCGCCTCAACTTCTGCGAGCTCGATACGAAAACCGCGAATCTTGACCTGCTGGTCCAGTCGCCCGAGGAATTCGACATTCCCGTCTGCCTGATAGCGGGCAAGGTCGCCGGTTTTGTACATGCGCGCATCGAGATCGTGGCTGAATGGGTCTGGCAGAAAATGGTTGGCAGTGAGTTCGGGGTGGTTCAAATATCCGCGGGCCAAACCATCGCCCGCGATGCACAATTCGCCCGGGACACCCACGGGACAAGGATTCAAATGCGGGTCAAGAATATAGACGCGGGTATTGGAAATAGGACGACCGATGGGAATCGAACTTATGCCCGGCTCGAGTTGTGCAGGAATACAATACAAACAAGTGAAGGTAGTGCCCTCGGTCGGGCCATATCCGTTAATCATTTTTGTGGCGGGCAACAGCGTGAGCGCACGACGCACATGAGACACAGAGACAGGCTCGCCGCCGATCAGAAGAGTGCGAATCGTGGATAGAACTTCGGGAGCTTCGTCAATGAGAGTATGAAAGAGGGATGCGGTCAGCCATAACGTGGTCACAGCATTCTTCCGGATAACCTCTCCCAAGCTGGATACGGTGAGCGTATTCTCGGGAAACAATATGCAACGCCCGCCTCGCAGCAGCGGAGCCCAGATCTCATAAGTGGAGGCGTCGAAGGTGAGCGGCGCGAGTTGCAGAAATACTTCGTTCCCGGGTTGGCTCACAGACGCCGTCGCAAAAATCAGGCGCACCACAGACCTGTGGGTAACTTCAATGCCTTTGGGGTAGCCGGTGGAACCCGACGTGTACACTACGTACGCAAGTTTGTTGGAAGTAACCTCGCTGTTTAATGGTCCATCCTGCTCGCTCGCACTCGCTGCCAAAGAGGCGTCAAGGCACAAAACTGTCACCGAAGGGGCAGTCCAGCGATCGAGCAGGCGCTGTTGAGTCAGCACGACCTTCAGATTCGCATCTTGGACAACGAACGATAGCCGTTCGGCAGGAGACTGGGGGTCGAGAACCAAATATGCCCCTCCGGCTTTAAGTATGCCGAGAAGTCCTACGATTGTCTCGACTGAGCGATCAAGAAAAAGACCCACTGGCGTATCCGCTTTTACGCCCAAGCCGTGCAAGCGATGAGCTAGGTGGTTGGCGCGACGATTAAGTTCGCGGTAGGTAAGTACCTCGTCCCGATAGACGACGGCCACATCGTCAGGAGCCCTGTCCACCTGTTCTTGGAAGAGTTCATGAATGCAGCGATCGCGGGGGTAGTCCGCGTCAGTTTGGTTCCACTCGACCAGTAGATGCTGCTTTTCCAGGGGGGGCAAAAGGGACAACTGTGAAATCCGTCGGTTTGCGTCCATCACGGCGTTTTCGAGCACTTGTTGCCAGTGTTGGACCATGCGCTCCACAGTTGCAGAGTCGAACAAGTCAGTGCTGTAGGAGCAGTGACCGATAATTCCATCCAGGGTTTCATCCAACTGGAAATCCAAATCGAATTTTGTTGCTCCGAGATCGACTTCACCCTGGCTGAGCCCCCAATCAGAATTCTGGAATGCCCGAGGAGGTTCGATGGAGAAAAGTACCTGGAAAAATGGGTTGACGCTGACGTCACGATGCGGACGCAACTCCTTGACCAGAAGCTCGAAGGGAACATCGTCGTGCATCAGTGCTTCGAGGGTCGTCTCCTTTACGCGGGCCAGCAGTTCGCGGAAAGTGGGATCCCCAGAGAGGTCGGTACGCAAGACCACCGTGTTCAGGAAAAAGCCGATGAGCGGCTCAAGTTCGGCGCGGTTGCGGCCGGCGGTAACCCCGCCGATCAGAATGTCGTTCTGGCCGGTGTAGTGGTGCAGAAAAACGTCGAATGCTGCTAACAGAGACATGAATAAGGTGACACCCTCTCGGCGGCTGAACTCCTTTACCTCACTACTTAAATCCGAGGGAAGACTAAACTTGTAGGTGGCTCCTCGAAATGTCTGCATTACGGGCCTGGGTCGATCGCTGGGAAGTTGCAGGGCAGGCAAATCACCAGCCAGTTTCTTACGCCAATATTCCAGCGCACGCGAACCTGCGGGGCTTTGCGGCAGGTTCCGTTGCCAGCGGGCAAAGTCGGAATACTGAATGGGGAGCTCAGGCAAAGGCGACGGTGCGCCGTTGGAAAATGCTTCGTACAGCGCAGCGAGTTCAGGCAAGAGTACCCGATAAATCGAAAAGCCGTCGAACACGATGTGATGCATGGCGAGCATCAACCGGTACTCCGCATCCGCCATTCTCACGAGCGTAGGCCGCACAAGCGGACCAATGCCCAGATCGTAAGGGCGGCGGGCTTCATCGCTAAGAATTCTCAACGCGCGAGCTTCACGCTCAGCCACGGGAAATTCACCAAGGTCGATCACGGGCAGTGCCAGCGATCGGGGAGAATGCACAATCTGAGCCGGGCGCGCGTCCGCTTCGGCGAACGTCGTGCGCCAGGCTTCATGGCGGCGGATGACCTCGCTCACGCAGGCGGCCAACACGTCCGCGTCGAGGGGCCCTTTGTGGTGAATCGTAATCGCTTCGTTATAGGCGGAGGCGGCGTGGCTGGGTGCGATCTTGAGATGTAGCCACATTTGCTCCTGCCCGAACGAAAGCGGAGCAGGGGCGTTGACGCTCGAAGGAAGAATCGGTGATGGTCGGGCGGGCCGGGCAGCCTGGAGGTATTCCTGCAGGAGCTGACGAGTATCCGAGGGGCTGATTGAGCCAGGCATTTGAGCTCGCGCACCATGCGCGAAGTGCCCACCGTAGAGGTGGGTTATTGAAGGCCGACGCTGAGAGAGGTTACACCGCGTAACCCGAGATTGGTGCGCCAGACCGGCTTTTCCGTTTCCAGTCGCAGGAAGGGGAAGCGACGCAGGATCGCTCCGAAGGCGAGCTGGCCTTCGATGCGTGCCAACGGAGCACCAAAGCAAAAGTGCGCCGCATATCCAAACGCCAGATGCCGGTTGTCATTGCGGGTGATGTCAAATCGATCCGGGTCTGGGAAACGCTCAGGATCCCGATTCGCTGCCGCCATTACGGCTATGACTGCCTGCCGCTTGGCGATGCGCTTGCCACCCATTTCCCGGTCGCTCGGAGCCATACGGGCGGTGTGCTGACTTGGGCTCTCATAGCGCAGCATTTCCTCGACGGCGGAAGGGATGAGCGATAAATCTTCGCGCAGCCTTTGTAACTGGTGCGGGTTGCGAAGAAGACTCAACATGCCATTCCCGATCAGGTTGGTGGTGGTCTCCTGTCCCCCAACCATGGTCACGATCAAGTTAGCGATGATTTCTTCTTCCGTGAACCGGTCTCCGTCAATTTCGGCGGTGAGGAATGCCTGGATCAGACCCTCGCGCGGATGCTCTTTTTGTTTCCGAATCGCATCGCGAAAGTATGCAGTCATTTCCTGAACCGTCTTCAGGACCCTCGGGACGTGATCCGGATTGTGCTGAAAGTTACCTAACATCTCCGCAAAATCGGCGGACCAAGCCTTCAACTGATGACGATCTCGTGTGGGAACACCGAGCATTTCCGCCGTAACAATTGCAGGCAGGGGTTCGGCCAAGTCGGCAATCACCTCCATCCGATCTTTCCCTTTTAACTCATCCAGCAGGCTCTCCACGATCTCTTCGATGTGGGCCCGCAGAATCTCGACACGGGCTGGGGTAAATGCTTTGGAAGCGAGGCCACGCAAACGGCTATGCGCGGGGGCGTCGAGGAAAAGCATCTGTCGGACCATGACCTGCGCAATGGGATTCAGTTCGGACAAACCCATGGCAGTGAGCTGATCGGGGTGGGGTGTGCGGTCGGCGGAGAATGTGTGCAGCACCTCCAGCACATCCGGGTAGCGAGTAACTACCCAAGCGTGCAGGAAGGGATCCCAATGGACCGGGTCTTCCGTCCGCAGACGATGGAACAAGGGATAAGGATCCGCCAGAACCTCGGGGTTCAACAGGTGATACAGGCTGAGGGCTGGGTCGGCCTTGCCTGTTTTTGCAGCGTGATTTTGCGTGTCCACCGCCATATCGGCGATACTCTAGGCTGAATCCCGCTGCCCGGCATCCAATTTTTCCAGAATGAGTTTCTCGATTTGGACCGCCAAGCCTGCGATGGTCGAGTGGTCGAAGAGCGCGAGCAGCGATACTTCCACTCCAAAGGCGTCCCGCATCCGGGAGATTAACTGAGTGCCAAGAAGGGAGTTTCCTCCCAGCATGAAGAAGTTGTCGTCAACCGCGACGGTGGAAATACCCAACAAGGTTTGCAAGATGTCCCGCAACCGCTCCTCAATCATGACGCGCGGCGCCGTGTCTGTGCCTGTCTCTGACGTAACCTCCTGGGGCATGGGCAGGGCTGAGCGGTCCACCTTGCCGTTCGCGTTCAAGGGAAGTGAGGGAACGAACACGAACACTTCGGGCACCATGTAGTCTGGCAGTTGGGACACAAGAAATTTCCCCAAGTCCTCCCCGGACGGTTTTGCTCCGCTGCGTGGCACAACATAGGCAACGAGTTGTTTTTGGCCGGAGCTGTTTTCACGCGCGAGGACGAAACTCATCTGGATTGAAGTGTGGTGATCGAGCGCGGCTACGATTTCATTCAGTTCAATCCGGTAGCCGCGAATCTTGACCTGATCATCAATCCGCCCTAAAAAAGCAATCTGCCCATCCGGCAGTGAGCGCCCCAAGTCGCCGGTGCGATACATCCGCGCACCAGCGATCGTGCTAAAAGGATCCGCAACGAACTTGTCGGCGGTCAATTGCGGATTGTTGCGATATCCGCGCGCCACGCTATTACCGCTGATATAGAGTTCGCCAGCTGACCCGGCGGTCACGGGCTTCAAATGTTCGTCGAGAATGTAAACTTGGGTGTTGTCAATCGGCCAACCGATTGGGGGAACCAGGTCGGGACGTTCTACCGTGCTGACCGGCGCCGAAGTCGCCACCACTGTACACTCGGTTGGACCGTAGTTGTTGAAGAAAGTAAACGGAAGTGTCTGAGAAGGGTAATGGTGGAGTACGTCAGCACCCGTAAGCAAAGCGCGCAGCGCCGTGTGGGCGGGCCAACTGAGAGTGATTAGACGTTCCGCCAACAAAGTAGGAACGAAACTAATGGTGATGCCCATCTCGACCAGCCAATCCCGAAGGGCCACCGGTTGGTAGCGCAGAGCGTCTCCCGGTACGTGCACGCTCGCTCCCACCGCGAGATGTGGCCATACCTCCCAGACGGCTGCATCGAATCCGACACTCGACAAACTAGTAGCTCTGTCCCGGGCGGTTACCGCAAAATTGCGTTGGTGCCAGGAGACGAGATTCAACAGGCTCCGATGCGTGATCTCGACGCCTTTAGGTGTCCCGGTCGAACCCGAGGTGTAGATCACGTAGGCCAGATTCTCGCCGGTCACGCAGCAGGATGGGGCATGCATGGGCTGCCGTTCGATCTCTCGGAGATCGCGATCGACGACGACAGTGCGCCACGGACCTGCCGGCAGATGCTCAACCATCGCGCGGTTAGTAATGAGCACACATGGCTCCGCATCCCTCACCATGAAAGAGATACGGTCGACTGGATAGGACGGGTCCAAGGGGACGTATGCACCGCCTGCCTTGAGAACCGCCAGAGCGCTCCAGATTTGCGCCACGGAACGGCCCAAACACAGTGCAACCAAGGAGTCCGCTTTGACTCCGAGCGTGCTCAGATACTGGGCGAACTGATTGGAACAGCGGTTCAAGTCCCCATAGGTCATCCGTGTGTGATCATCACTCAGCGCAATTGCGCCGGGCGTAATGTCCGCCCACTTATCCACTAGTTCAGGAACGAGATGGGGAGAGATCGCGGGCAGGATCCGGGGGGTCGACATCGCGTTGGATGCCATGTCCATACTGAATTTACATTCCTTTAAGAAGAAACTGGGAAAACTGTCAAGCCGCCATTGAGTGTCTGAATTAAACCCGAAGAAGAGCAAGAACCCGAAAAAGATAGCGTCTTCGAACCTAGAGCCCAACCCCGTGCTCTACCACAATTGAAACGCCAAGCGCTGTTGGTGTGATTCCGTGATCTGCTTTCAGATACGCAATCAACAGCGATACTCCAGCCTAGACGTAGCCCAAACCAGCCAGACGGTCGTGAATAATCCTTTCCTTCTCTGCCTCTGTGCCGTCCGTAATTATACGCTTTTCCATCCCTGCGACCAAGGACCGTCCCTGCATCGATTCTGGAATATCATAGCCAGCGAGGTCTAGCAGTGTGGGAGCGATGTCGAGAAGTTTCGCGCCGTCGAATTCACCGTTAATCGGGCAATTGGGCGCTGCCAACAAAAACATTCCGTACTGGGCATGATTGCAGCCATCGGGACCCGTGTCGTTTTCCTGAACATAAATATTGGGATAACCGACAGTACCAATAGAGCGCCAATCCAATCCGCCGAAATGCACAATCAGATCAGGGGGAACATTGCGAACGGTGTGGTAGATCTCCTTTGGTCTAAAAACAAGGGAGTTAAGAGGCTGACCCTTATCGTTCTTCATAGCCTCGAACTTGGCCTTGATCTCGTCCTGGAACACCTCATACTGCGCGGCCGGGATCGTGCCTTGGGGTTCGCGTCCCTCCACGTTAAAAAAAACTCGGGCGTAGTAGCCGCCTTCGCTCCACACCTTGGTTTTTGCCCAGTTGACCTTGAGCTGATTGAAGGGTGTAACTTCTTTGGGATACTCATCGAGTACGAGTAAGCCCTCGTCGATCAGCCACTGATTGACGGCGATGCCGCCATCGAGGCGCTGAGCGCCGTGATCCGACACAACCAGCAGGATGGTTTCGTTGTCGAGCAGTTCAATAACACTGCCGATCTGTTCATCGAGCCAGAGGTAGTAATCGGGGATGACATTCTCGTAAGGATTTCCGGGCTCGTACTGCACGTGCTTCTTGTCAAAATAGTTCCAGAAGCCGTGATGCACGCGGTCCAGTCCGATGTCGACGAAGTGGAAATAGTCCCACTCCTGCTCGGTGAGCAGCCACTTGACCACTTGCCACTGTTTGCGACTCATGGCGAATATCTCGTCGCGCAACCAATCTTTGCGATCGGTGCGAAAGTTCTTCACATCGACGGGGTACTCGCCAACCAGTTCGGTGATCTTGGCCTTAATGCTGGACGGATAAGTAAAATCATCCTTGGTGGTATCGGGAGTCAGAAAGCATCCGACGCTGATTCCATTTATCCGCCGGGGCGGAAAGTTTGGCGGCACGCCGACAATGATTGATTTCTTGCCCTCGCGCGCCAGGTGATCCCACATGGCGTAGGACTTAATTGAGTTCGAATTCGCAAAGCCCAGTTTCTCGTAAGAATGGTCCATACGATTGCGAAAGCCGTAGATTCCGAGGGAACCCGGATCCTGGCTGGTGGACATGCACATCCACGCGGGAACGGTGATTGGCGGTACGACACTCTGCAGCTTGCCATAGAGGCCTGCGTCCATCAAACGACGGATGTTTACCAGGCGCTCATCGCCGAAGATGACGTCCGGGGCAGCGCAGTCCAGTCCTAACACCAAAATTTTCATCGCTTATACCATTTCAAAGCAGAGATTTTCCTTCCATCGACAGATGATCGGGAACGTTCAAGTAGTGCAAGATCGTGGGCGCAAGATCGATGATTTGAGCGTGGTTGTGCACCACCGGCCTATTCATGAAGAGAATCCCGGGTACGACTTCCGGATCAATAATGTGGTCCCCGCTCCAGCGCCGGTTATTATTCTCAAACAAAGATTTCGCGAAACCCCCGAGGGAACTCTGCCAGGAAACACGGAAGCCAGGGCAGAAATTCAGCAGCAGATCAGGAGCATCTTTGACAAAAGGTCCAGAATAGATCTCTTCTTTTCGGGAAACACTGCGGACTGCCGGGCGCCCGGTCTCCTGATCGGCGAAGTTCGCCAGTCCGGTTTGCAACGTGGAACGGACTCTCTCGATTTCGCCACTGCCCTCTTCCAGAATTCCACTGCGCTCGCGACCTTTCATATTCAGATAAACTCCGCCAAGACCCAGCGCGTAAGCATAAGTCTTGGACCAGTCAACCGCGGCAAAGCCGTCTCCCAAGTCTTCCTGGGGCTTCTTGCCGCCTTCCAGAGCCAGGAGATTGTTCTGCCACAACCAAGTGTTGGTATCAAACGCGCGACGAAAGGTATTGAACCCATGATCGGAAAGAACGATCAACAGAGTGTTTTCGTCGACCTTTTCCAGAACGCGGCCCAGAAGAACGTCGCACTGCTGATACAGTCCATCGATGTACGGTCCCAGGCTGGCGGCGAGATCCGGGTCAAAATTGGGATGCTCGGGGTCGATGAAGCGCCAGAACATGTGCTGCAAGCGGTCCGGTGTATCGAATACGGTGAACAAGAAACCTTCGGTGAAGCGACCAAGTTCATGCATCATCATGTCTTCGCGTTCTTTGAAGACCATCTCACACTGGGCCTTGTAGGCCATTTCATCAAAGCGGCCGTTGTTATGACCAGTATGGTCTTCGGCCATGCCTACCGTGGAAAACAGACCAATTTGTTCCGAGAGAGTCTTGCCGTAGTCGGCCGGCGAGGAGATTGGAAAAAGCGGGGCGGCCGGATCGAAGTTCACGGGCGACGCGTAGAACTCTACATGGGGATCGATTCGCCGGCAATAGAAACGCACGATGCCGGTCACCGACTGTAGCATGGACAGCTTGAACTTGAGCCGCATCCAACGGCTCCAACCGTTCTCCGGGGCTTCGATGGCTGGGTTCGATCCCGCGGTAATGACCAGTTTGCGAGCGCTGCGATCGACTCGAATCCGAATCTCCGCGGTAAAGTCGGATGGCGGATTAGTGCGAGGATTGCGCGGACCATGGACACGAGTGACGATCTCCTCCGCACGCTCGAGATAGACCACTTGCTCGTGCTCTTTCGGTTTGATGGTGTGGTCTTGGGTGTAAAAGGTGCCGGTGCCCTGGCTGCCCCGGATATCCGGCACTCCAACCCCCGACAACATCTTGCCCAAGAGGTTTTCCGCGGGAAAAGTGACGGGGCAACGCAGTACGGTACTGGGAATTCCTGCTTTGCTCAGAAATTGCCAAACGGGCACACCCTGGCGCTTGTTGACGGCTCGCGGTTGCGCCAGCATGCTCTTGGGACGCTCGAATCGATTGAGGGCAATGTCCGGCAAATAAGTTTGCGGATCCCTGGAAATAAAGTCGAAGATACCATGACCGCCAGGGTTGGTGCCGGTCACAAACGATGACCACGCCACGGGAGTCTGGGCTGGGTAGGTAGTCCGGAGCCGACCATAGTAGCCGGAGGTGCGGATCTTCGCAAAATTGGGAAGCTGGTTGCGCTGGAGCAAACATTCCACAAGGGTCGGCTCAAGCCCATCCAACCCAACGACAATAACCTTTTTTTTCATAAGTACTAATCGCGGGGCAGGGCGTCTTTCATAGTCTCCTTCGGCGCCGAAGATGGGTGGAATTTGTTCATAATTTTGCCAAAGAAAGCAAACATTTTGTTCCAGAAGACGAGTGCCACTCCCGCGATAGTAGCCAGAGCGGAAGTCACTCCCATGATTTGGTCCGGACCACCGTACAGCGCAAATAAACAGAGTCTCATTACGTTCTCCTTGAAATTGGATCAGTTGAACCGGGCAGCACAACTACTCACTTACTTATTGAACCCGGGCTACTTTGTTTTCGTTGAGGGGATGAGTTAAACCAGCCTTGTTGTGATTCTGAGCGTTCACCTGGGACCACAACTGGGATTCGATGGCCGCGACGACCGCCTTGCCCTGGGCACTCTCTGCCAGGTTCTGGATCTCGCCTGGATCCTGGGGATAACTGTAGAGTTCCGTGGCGCCAGATTCCGTCACTATCAAATGCCACCGGGGATCCGTAATGGACTTCAGCCAACCTTGGTAAGCGGGGTATTGTTTGGGCACGTACAGATCCTGGGCCATCTCGGAAATGGGATAGGGCCAATCTGGTATGGATCCGGGATGATTCCACAATTGGGCCAGCGACGGCACCGGAAATTCCTTAGCATCGGGATCGCCCAGCAAATCCATAATGGTCGCCGGGAGCGAAGCAGCGCTGATGGGCCGATCAATCCGCATGCCAGAAGGAATGTGACCAGGCCACCAATAGATGAGTGGAACCCAGAGCAGTTCCCGATAGAGGGAGGTACCGTGAGTTACAAAGCCGTGCTCGCGAAAGGATTCACCGTGGTCGGATGTAATCACGATCAAAGTGTTCTTGTCGAGTCCACGACGGGCTAACTCCGCAAACAGCGCGGCAATTTGATCGTCAACGTACGAAATACCCCCGTCGTAGGCGTCAATCTGCATCTGAAAACACTCCGCGCTAAGGCCCATCAGATAATCGAACTCGTTTGGAAAATGCAGCAGCATCGACAGACTCAGCGGATACAGCGGACACTGAGCCCGGGCATCGCGGCCACCAAACTTGTAGCGGTAGGACCGTTCCGGCAGATAAGGAGTATGGAGATCAAGAAAATTGACGAAGGCAAAGAAAGGTTTGTCCTGATCGCGGTCAAGCCAGCGCAGAAGAGAGCGGTTGACGTTAGCGGCCGTTCTGCGAGCCGGTAACTCGTCGCGTCCTACGAGTCCAGCCAAATAGTTATGGAAAAAGACCCGGCCCCAGAAAGTTCGATAGGCCATGTCCTCGACGGAATAGAAGTAATCTTCGAAGTGCAGAAATCCGCGGGCAAAACCCGCGCGCCGGCAGAAGAAGTCAGTATTAGCGGAGAAGGCGGCAGTGCGATAGCCATGTTTATCCAAAACCTGGGCCAACGTGGCATAGTTTTCATTTAGCGGTTGCTCGCGAAGCGGCCCATGTTCGAGCGGATAGCGTCCGGTGAGCAGAGACTGATGGGCCGGAAGTGTCCAGGAGGACGTCGAAACTGCATCTTCAAAAAGCACACCCTGACGGGCAATGCCAGTCAGGAATGGGCTGGTAGCGCGCACATACCCATAGGTCGAGAGGTGATCAGCGCGTAACGTGTCCACCAGGACTACAAGGACGTTTGGCGACGACTTGCCTGCGGCCGGCAGATAACGGGTAGCGACTTCCTCACGTAACCAGATCCCGCCCTCTACAGCAAGCAACGCGACCAGGGTAGTAATGGCCGCCCATCGAATGACTCTGGGGCCGTAGGCCCAGAGCGCCGTATTCCTCTCATACATGCGACGGCTAATGACCATTGCTAAACCAGTGGCCAGAACCAGCTCGGCCAAGATGCCGATGCGTCCGGTCAACCCTAGCCAATCCACGACTGCCATGAAGGAGAAGAGAAATAGAGCCACTCGCAGGATGGGGAGACGAGGCGCCAAGCGGCCAAGAATTGCAAGGAGGAGTCCCACAAACAAAAAGAAGACCAAATTAATAATGGGGGAAATCCACAGGATTTCGATGGACACACCCTCGGGGATTCTGGAGTTCAGTGCGAACCACTGAAAGCCGTGGAATGTCTGCAGCCCGAAACCCTCGATCAAGCCAGTGATTAGCCCAAAGCATGCCGCCAACAATAGGAGGTGTGCGGAGGTCACGCTGTGCGCAGGTCTCTGGTGCGGCAGGTTTTCGACACTGCTGAGTATCTGCATCTCTTCGAAGTCCTTGTCTCGATTGCTTTGATTCCGCACTTATGCCAATTCGTATTTTCTCAAGCGAAGCAGTTGAGAAGCGATTCGCACTACGAAGCGCGGGTTGTTATAGAGGTAGCGCTTCCACAAGCGGCGTGGCTCCTGACACAAGCGATGAAACCATTGTAACCCCGCCCGCTTTACCCAGTCAGGTGCATCTTTGATACCACCGGTGTGGACGTCAAACGCTGCACCCACGCCAATCATCACCTTGGTGGCGAGTTGAGGAAGATATTCAGCCATGAACCGCTCTTGCTTCGGAGTGCTAAGGCCGACCCAAAAGATGTCCGGCTTGAGGCGCGCAACCAGTTCCTGCAGTTCCGTTTGTTCAGCGGGGTTAAGCGGGCGGAACGGAGGCGTGTAGGTACCAACCACGCGCAAACCAGGAAATCTTCGTTCCAGATTCAGTTTGAGCAGCTCCGCCACTCCGGCATTTCCCCCGTACAAGAAGTGGGTATATCCAGATTGGACAGACTCGGCACAGGTATCCAGCATGAGGTCGGGGCCGTAGACCCGGGTCATTTCCCGAAATCCCTGTAACCAACCCACCCAGACGGTGGGCTTGCCGTCAGGGGTGGTTACCAGGGAGCGGTTGATAATGCTGCGCAGAACGCGGTCGCGCTGCGCCTCCATGATGCCGTGAACGCCAGTAACGCAAATGTAGCCCTTGGCTCCTTTGTCGATGCTCGAACCGATCAACTGGATTACCTGCTTGGTCCCCAAAGGGGTAATCCCGACACCGAGCACATTCACGCGACCAGCGGTTGGTAGTTCAGCCATGATTATGGGCTAATCCTAGACGGCGACGGGTTGTGAAGCGGCTTTGGTTTTCACTTCGGCTTCGATCCATTTGTAAGTGCTTACGAGACCGGTTTTCAGGTCGATGGAAGGTTCCCAACCAAGCACCTCCCGTAGCCGGTCATTGTCACTGTTGCGTCCGCGCACGCCCTGTGGCTTGGAAGGATCATGCACTTTTGTTAGTTTCTTGCCCGCGATCGTGCTGATCATATCGACCAAGCCGTCAATGGTGACCAGTTCGTCTGTGCCCAGATTGAGAGGCTCGTGATAGTCAGAATTCATGATGCGAATCAGCCCCTCGACACAGTCGTCCACGTACATAAAGGATCGGGTCTGTTGACCATCGCCCCAGATATCGATGGTTGAGCCGTCGGCCGCCAAGGCTACCTTCCGGGAAATAGCGGCCGGCGCCTTCTCTTTGCCGCCCTCATAAGTACCGAGAGGCCCATACACGTTGTGGAACCTAACTATTCGGGTCTCAAGCTTATGGTCTTTGCGATAGTAGCGGCATAACTCCTCGGCATAGAGCTTTTCCCACCCATACCCGGGCTCGGGATCGGCCGGATATGCGTCTTCCTCTTTGAGCGGTTGCACATTGGCGTCCTTCTGCTTGTAACCGGCGTAGACGCATGCCGAGGAGGAAAAGAGAAACCGCTTGATGCCGTTCTGGCGGCCGGCTTCCAGCATGTGGGCATTTATGAGGATATTGTTGCGTGAGATGTCAGCGAGAAAAGCAGTGATGTAGCCAATGCCGCCCATGTCCGCGGCCAGGTTGAACACGCGATCGATGCCGCGAGTGGCAAATTCACAGTTGGCATATTCGCGCAGGTCGAGGAGTTCGAACTCGTCGGCATCGGAGGCGGCATACTCCGGCTCCTTGATGTCGACACCTCTTACCCAGAAACCATCTGCCTTCAGGCGGCTCACCAAGTGGTGCCCGATAAAACCCCCGGCCCCAGTTACAAGAATGCGTTCAAGATTTGCCATTGCGATTGATCTCCTTCGTGGAATTGATTGAACTAATATCGGTCGAATCGGACACCTCGGACGTGGTTGCAAACCCGTCCTAGGTCGAACTTGGGGAGGGTACTGAAAAACCTCTTCGCCAAACCTCGGGGGGGCGGATTACGACGCTTTGCTTCTCCAGTCCCCGCGCAAACCCTTCCAGCGCCATGCTCAGGCCAACTATCGAGAGAAACACCATGAAATGGTCGGTCATGCGTCCACCGAACGCAGGCGTGAAACAGCCATAAATCAACAGATCAAGGTACAGAGCAAAGCAACCCATGAGCAAGATATTAGCCTGACGAATATCATTCGTCTCTCTGCCTTTCCAAGCTGAGATGAGGGCGCGGGCGCGATAGAGATTGGCCAATATAGTTCCATGCAGGGCTAACAATAAGCCCAGCCCAAGAAGCCCGTTGTTGTAAAGCGTGTCCAAGAAGCCATTGTGCAAGTGCGACGCTGCGTCGACTTTTCTTTGTTCCTTAAACATGAACTTGGAGGCTAAGTAGCCGTGCCCGAGGAACGGCTTCTGCTTGATAGCTGGCAGGGCCATCTTCCAGATTTCGGTTCTGCCCGAAAGTGTTGCTCCTCCGTGATAGGTGGCAAAGTAGTTTCCGAGTGGAGTGATGGTTGCCACCAGCACTGCGGCCAATGCTCCCACTCCTACCAATACGAGGATGCTGGAAGCCAGTTTTTTCTGCAGGAGGAAAAAGATGCTCGCCGAAATCGCGCCGGCGATTATTCCAGTCTTGCCGAAGCTAATGATCGTTACTACCACGGCGAACAGGCTGATTAATTTCAGCCACACTCGTCCGTGGAGAGAATTCAGGATCAGACTCACGATCAGGAGACAGCTCGCGGTGCCCGACAATACAACGGGGTCCGCGTTGAGCCGACCCTCGATCCCCGCAAACAGCGTTGTGGGATCGGACAGGGCCGCCCCCAAGGCTAGCATGCACACCAATAGCAGCCCCCACATAGTGCTCCAGAGGAAGGCGCGGATCTGATCGATCTTCTCCATGCAACTGGTGCAAAGGGCGAGGACCAAGGCAACCACGAAAAGTTTGCACCACCAACCCAGCGAGTAGGAGCGACTCGGAGAATACGCCGAAGCAATCAAGGATGACAGCACGAAAAGGGTGACCCACTTATAGGAACCAAGGGTCAGCTTACGCAGGTATTCAGGTTTTGCGAATGAGATCAAGGCCAGGATAAGGAACGCGATGAACCAGGTAAGCACCTGGCCGTAAGCATCAAACGAGTACTGTGCCTGATAAAGGTTCTCAGCATCGCTCGCGCGATCGAACCACTGATCGGAGATAAGCAGCGACCACCAAAGGATCAATGCCACCGCGAAAGTTAACTGCCCAGCCGTTGCTCCCTTCGCTTTGGCTATGGCCAACACCACGCACAGGGGGACTAGGAGTAGGGTGGTGGCTGTCATGGTCTTGAGCGCCGTGTCGGAAATGATCCAATCCGGGCCAAGGCCTACGACTAAGGCAACAAGAATCGCGAAACCAGCTCCCAGCAGAAGACCCTTCCGGCGCGGTTTCCCGACTGCGGTTCCGTATACGGTTTCGTTCCGCAATGTAGATGGACTAGTTATGGACAAGCGGGAACCTCAATCGGGCCAGCCGTCAACTTGCGGCGCATTAGGAACATCAGAATCAAGAACGAGGCCACCTCCGACGCGTTGCCTGCCCAAACTGCTCCCTTGAGGCCAAACGCACGGGTCGCCGGAATTCCCACGATCACGGAAATCAGCGTGGTTGCGAGGTATGCCAGAAAGATGGAATAAGGAGATTCAATGGCCCTCAAGGCGATCGCCGGGCCGTAACCTGCGCTCCAAAACATGGATCCCAAGGCAAGTACGGGAACCAAGTGGCTGATATTTGCGTATTTGCCAGCATAGAGCAGCCGAAAGACGGGTTCACGAAACTCGTTGATCAAGCCCCAATAAATCCCGGCACCGGCAAGAGACAAAACCATAAGGTTGCGAGTAAGGACGGCGAGGCCTTTGCGTCCGCGCTCCGCCCGCATTCTGGCGGCATACGGGAGAAAAAGCAGAGAAAGCGCGCTGAGAGTCTGATCCAGAGGGGAGAAGAAATTCATGAGCGCTCTGAGTTCTCCCGACTGGGCGACGCCCGAAAACGTGCTGAGCAGCGGATAGAAGATGTAAGTGGGCGTCCATGAAGCCACGCAACTTGCCAGTGCCCAGCGCCCGTAGCCCCAATGTCGACGCCAAGTTTCTCTGATCACGGGGGCCGGGCCTCCCGCCGGCAACTCTGACTTAAGACGCGTCAACAGGAATAGATCCGCCAGAAGCGCTGCCGCCCCCATAAGGACGAACACTTTCAAGGGCGAGAGCAGGCCGCTGCGATAAACGATAAACAGGCCACCCAACAGCACGACACAGTAAAGAATTGATCCTGTCGCGGCCTTGGCCGGGGACATCTCCAAATAGAAGGCGCGCCGGGCAAACCACAGCAGCAACAGGCAGGGCGACGACAGAGCCACCCCGAGCAGCGCGCCAGGCAATCCGTTTCTCCAACCCAGAGCATGGGTTACCGCTGCCGAACCGCCCATGAGCAGGCAGATAACACCGGCGATCACGAGATGGGTCCAAAGCAACGAACGGCAGTATTGCCGCAGGCATTGCCGGTATGTCGCCCCCCCAAAAACTGCCATAGGTTCAAGCACAAGGGCGCCATAAACCAACTGCAGCAGAACATAGATTCCAAAAGCCAGCGCATATACGCCATAGGACTCTGGCGTCAACCAGCGAGCCAACAACATACTGAGTATGAAATTGGAGCCGGAAATGAGTCCCTGGTCGAGAAGCGCAAGCCCACCTTTGTTGATCCAGAGCCTAAGCTTGTCCAACCTAAGCTTTTCCAAGAGGGACGGCTCAAAACTATGCAATTGAGCAATCACTGAATCCACCGGAATCTCGACAGATTTGACGGTGGAGAAAACGGGTTCCTGGCGGCTGGGTTTGGGCAAGGATTGTTCTCAGCTATGCGGCTGATTCCAACTGGACTGACTCCGTGCTTCGGGCCATTCAGGCTGGGGATCCGCCGCTGAATGCCGGGGACAGAACATCGTTAGCACTGACTACGTTCTTGTCAATGGAAGCTTTGAGCTTGGCCGCCAGCACATCCACCTGTGGGCTAGCCAGAACACCCCCGTGATCGCCGGTTATTTCCTGAAGGTCCAAACCTCCAAGAGCGAGGCTTGTCCATGCAGAATAAAGCTCCTCGAAGCTCCTCAGAGACAGTTCACTGGCACGAAATAGCGTTATCTTTCCATTATACGGTCGCAGGATATAGCGATCAGCGGCGGTCTGATTGCAGCGAAGCACGTTTTTCAGGACGCGAGATATCATCAGGCCCCGGACTCTGCGTTGCAAGCTCTCCCCGGCAGCTTTCGGCATGTCGTGGAAGAGACTCTGGCGGGAAGGATGCCGCATCATGCGGAGAACGGACCCAGAGACGGAGCGCAAACGACCGGCGTAAGTGTCAAGCAGCGCCAGCAGCCCAACCGATTCACCGCCAGCGCGCAGTTGCTGTGCCATTTCGTAGGCGACGAGGCCACCAAAAGAATAGCCGCCGATGAAATAGGGCCCCTCCGGTTGAAGGGTCTTCAGTTCCTTGAGGTAGTGGGCGGCCATGTCCTCAACCCGCGAGAAGCAGGCACGTTCCCCATTGAGGCCTTGCGCCTGCAGTCCGTAGAACGGGTGCTCAGGACCCATCAACTGGGCAAGCTCGCGGAAATTGAGGACATTTCCCCCAACTCCATGAACACAAAAAAAAGGTGGCCTCGTGCCCCTGGGCTGAATCGGCACCAGCGAAGACCATTGGTGCGACCATCCGTCCTGTCGAAGGACTGCGGTCAGGCGCTCAATTGTGGGAGCCTCGAAAAGCATCGCCAACGGCAAAGTCTTGCCCAGCACTTGCCCGGTGCGGTGCATCAATCTGGCCGCCAGCAAAGAATGGCCACCCAACTCAAAAAAATTGTCGCGAATCCCAATCGGCTTTTTGCTTAACACGGCTTCCCAGATTTTCACGAGTTGCGCCTGCAGAGCATCGGTAGCTGGCGCGGCTCCGTCCGCCCAAGCTTCGGATGGCGCCGGCAGTCCGCGCTTGTCGATCTTGCCATTTGGTGTCAATGGCATGACCTGCAAAACGATGAAGGCCGACGGCACCATGTGATCGGGCAGATGTAGCTGGAGATAGCGGCGAAGCCCGGCACTGTCAAGCTTCGCTTCAGCGGTCGGTACCAAGTAAGCCACCAGACGCTTATCGCCTGGAATATCTTCGCGGGCAATGACCGCACATTCGCGAACCGCAGGATGTTTCGCAACGGTTGATTCAATCTCTGCGAGTTCAACGCGGAAACCGCGAATCTTGACTTGATCATCTCCGCGGCCCAGGAATTCGATTTCACCGGAAGGCAAGTATCGAGCCATGTCGCCGGTTTTGTACAGCCGCGAACCCGACTGGGAGCAGAACGGATCGGAAATGAATTTCTTAGCAGTGAGCTCAGGGCGATTGAGATACCCTTGCGCAACACCCAGGCCACCGATATGCAATTCACCGGGAACCCCGACCGGTACTGGATTAAGATGGCGATCGAGAAGGTAAATCCGAGTGTTTGCTAACGGGCGACCGATTGGGATGTTCTCGGGTACGGGGCGCCCGGCATGCGAGTTGGGTTCGAATGCAGTCGCGGCAATACTGGCTTCGGTAGGTCCGTACGTATTGATCCAGCGCACCCGGCGACCCACCGAACCCAACCATGCAGCGTAGGCCGCGGAGGAGGCCTTTTCCCCACCGACGATCACGAGGCGCAAGCTCGGCGGCGCAGGTTTCTTCAGTTGGGGAAGGTGATGCACCCACTCATGCCAATAGGCGGTTGGTAAATCCAGGACGGTTACCTGTTCGCGATCAATCCACTCCAGGAAGTCAGGAACAGCGAGCGGCATATCCTCCGGTCTGAGCACAAGAGCGGCTCCGCTCAACCAAGTGATGAAGAACTCTTCCAGTGCGATGTCAAAGCTGACCGAACAAAACTGGAGTACGCGATCGTCCGGGCCGATGCCGTACATGCGGGTGGCATTTGCGTTGTAATTCACCAGACCGGTGTGGGTGAGAAGAACGCCGCGAGGTTTTCCCGTTGAACCGGAAGTGTAAATTACATAAGCGACATCACTGGGCCTAACACCGCTGTCCAGATTGATGCGGGGTTGCCTGGACAACTGTTGCGACTGGTCCCCGAGGAACAACATTTCGCAACTCGCCGTCGCCGCTTCCGGTAACATGCCCTTCTCAGTAATCACAAGCCGCGCCTGCACGTCTTGCAACATGTAGGCCAGACGCTCCTGGGGGTACTTGGGGTCGAGCGGAACACACGCCGCACCTGATTTCAATGTGGCCAAGACTGCCATCGCAAAATCGAGTCCGGCTTCCAGGCACAGTCCTACTCTCATATTTGGACCAATGCCGCGATGGCGTAGGTAATGAGCCAACTGATTGGCGCGGGCGTTGAATTCCTGATAAGTCAGTTGCCTGTTCTTATAGATAACAGCGAGGCTTCCGGGTAAACGCTCAGACTGTGCCTCGACCAGTTGGTGCAAGCATTTTTCGCTGGGATAGGGGCGAGAGGTTTGATTCCACTCGACCAGGATCTGCCTCTGTTCCGCATCGGCGAGAATTGGCACGCTCGACAACTGGCAGTCGGGATTCTCAGCGACGCCTCGCAGCAAAGTTTGCAGATTCCCAAGCATACGGTCGACACTCGCAACCTCAAACAACTCTCGGTTGTACGACAGATGGAGATAAAGGTCTTCCATGCTCTGCTCTACATCCAAGTGCAAGTCAACCGGCAGGGTGTGTGTTTGACCGAGGTCCCGTCTCTCGGCCCCAAACGCGGAAGTCCCGCACGAGAATAGAACCTGAAAAATGGCGTGGTTCAGCCCTGGTTCAAGCGTCAGATCCTGAATGAGCTGTCGGAGGGAAATGCTTGGCTGGGCAAGCGCCTCAGAGATAGTGGAATGAATCTGCTTGACCAAACTTCGGAATGTCTGGTCGCCCGAGGCATCGCTGCGCAATAAAATTTGGCTCTGGCCGTTGGGCCACCGCTCATCCACGACTGGAGCACCGAGCCCGGCCAGTGAGCAACCGATCACGATCCCTTCTGGGCAACCATAGCGAAGGAGCAAGAGACGGAAGGCGCCTAAGAGCACAGCCGAAAGCGGAAGCTGCGCAACCAAGCTGAACTGTCGGAGCCGGTTACTTGTATCCTTAGCTACGCACGATGACCGCGCTGCAAAATGAGTGGCTGGCGAAGCCGGTCTGGGCCGATCAAGGGGCAGGTTCACGGAGCCCACCCCGGCAAGCTGACGCTTCCAGTAAGCCAAGCCTTGCTGAACTTCCTGTCCCTCAACCATCTGGGGAGCGCTGAACGGGGTACGGCCTGGAGTCACCAATTCCGGCGTCAACGGTCCGTCGGCGAATCTATTCACTGCGTCTATATTTGTGTCGAGGGCCAAACCGCTTTAGAACTGCAAAGAATCAAAGGGTGATTTAACCACGGATCAAGCGGCGCCGGAACCGCGAAGGACGGCAGGGATGGTCCGGGCGAGAATCTGAAGATCAAGCCACAAGGACCAGGTGCGAACATATTGTAGGTCAAGTTCCATCCATTTATGAAATGGTAATGAGCTCCGCCCGTTCACCTGCCAGAGGCAGGTGATCCCTGGCCGAACACTAAAGCGACAGCGCTGCCAGTCCTCACCCGCCTCGCTGAACAGTTCATAGTCACGAATGGGGAGCGGGCGTGGCCCGACTAAACTCATGTCGCCACTGAGTACATTGAAGAGTTGAGGCAGTTCGTCGATGCTGGTCTTTCGCAGGAATCTGCCAATCGGCGTGATACGTGGATCCTTCTTGATCTTGAATACCGGCCCAGAGACTTCATTGAGATGTTCGATTTCTCCCTGTTTCTCCTCGGCGTTTGCAATCATCGTCCGGAATTTGTAAATGTTAAAAATCCGCTTGCCCAAGCCAACCCGCCGCTGCACGAAAAATACCGGGCCGGGAGAAGTCAGTTTGATCAGGACAGCGGTCAGCAGCAGCACAGGCGCAATTCCCAGGAGAAGTAGCGCAGTGAGCGAAAAATCGAGAACCCGTTTGATCACCATGGGCCAGCCTTCTTCCACACTGGTGTAGTGGGTAACCAAGGCGGAGCCTTCGAAATCCTCGGAAGTGGGACGCTGGTTTCTCAAGTTGAACAGATCCGACAAGACCCGAAGAATGATCCCCTGCTCCTCGCACTTCGCGGCAATTTCCGATGCGAGATCATGAAAAGAACGCAAGGGCACGGCCAGCACAACTTCATCCACTACATGGCCGCGAATGAATGCCGCGACCTCTCCGAGATTACAAACCAGGGAATAACCCGAGCGTTGGAGTTCTCCGACTTCGGCCCACTCTTCGTCAGCAAACCCGATGACGCAGTAGCCCAGTTCAGGTTTGGAACGAATGGTCTTAGCAAACTCGATTGCCCGGCGGTTAGAACCGACAACCAACACGTTGCGCAAGTTGCGTCCGTGGATGCGGAGTCTCCCGAGCCACATCCTGACCACAAGCCGGCTCAAGACCGCAAACGACGTACTGAAGACCCAGAAGATTAGCACGAAACTGGGCGTCACCATCTGGAAGCGAAGCACGAAAGAAGCGGAAAGAAGAACCAAGGCCGATAAACTGGTTGCCTTAATCACGTCCCTGGCTTCTTTCATGCGACTCGCTAGCCGCATGGAGCCGTACAGTCCGAGGATGGAGAATATGAAGTGCCAGATGCAGAGCAGCACCAAAAACACAATGAGATTCTCCAGCTTGATTCTGATTGAGAGGAACTGGGCGAACGAGACCGGCCCAACCTTCGCCAGAACAGGCGACGTCGCGATTCCAAACGAGAGAACCATCAGGGCCAGATCAAACATCTTCATGGCGCCTATCATCATCTGCCGTCTGATAGCATGCATTCGGAACACCCCTTAGAAAAACTTCTGCAGAGATCCTGGTAGGTTGGAGTAGAAAGCGATCTAGCGATTAATTGGGTGGCGCACCAGCGGACGGTACGGCTGCGAAAAGTTGCGGGCGAAATTACTCGTCGAGGACGAGCGAACGGCAGCTAAAGACGTTTGTATATCGCTTCGGGGATCGGAAATGTTCTGCGGTTCAACACCACTCCGAGGATGGGAACATTCGCGGCATGAAGCTCCTTCATGGATTTGCGAGCACTGTCTCGACGTGAAGAATTGGCCTTTAGAACTAACACCACACCGTCAGACAAGCTACCCAGAACGATACCGTCGGTTCCGGTGTCGAGCGCGCCTGCATCTACAATTACGTACTCATTCTCGCCTCGCAATTCCCGTAGGCGCGCCCGCATGCGGTCGGAGCCCAGGAGCGCCGCCCCGTTTTCGGTAGGAGATCCGCTGCTCAATAGCCATAAATTTGGCATTGATAACGGTCGAAGGTATTGACCGATCCGGTTGTTCTGGCTTAGCGCCTCTGAAAGTCCAAAGTGATTCTCGAGCCCGAATTGCTGATGGAGGCTGGGGCTACGAAGGTTACAGTCCAGTAGGCAAACGCACCCGGTTACCTGGGAGGCCAAAATCTCAGCGGCGCGAGCAGCCAGCCAGCTACAACCATTGCTGGTTTCCGTTCCCGCGAAAACGACGGTGTGGGGCGCGCTAGTTCCCGGTATAAGAAACAAGCGATGCACCAGTTTCGTAATCTCTTCCCGCGTCATTCCGGTCGGTTCCAACGCCGTAGTTCCGACGGCAGTGGTTCCGGTAGCAGTAGGGTCGACCGCTGTCGCCGGTCTCTCCTGTTTGGAAATATCGTACATCTCTTGCTGCCCGCCAACTTGCTGTAACAATTCAAAATTCTTGCTCATGAACCACTCCTAATGGCGCTCTTTCAAATGGAATTCGCAGAAGACATGTTCAAATCTAGTAGGGAGCGAGCGATGTCCACCCGTTGACGCGGGGTAGTGCGGTGACTGTCATCTTGCATGGCTGACCGCAAGAGATAACGTTAAGCAATCAGCCGGTGCCAGTTTTCGTACTGCCGGCAACCTACCTGGAAGCGCTCTCTCCCCGACTGCTGCTCAGTCTTAGACCGGCGTCTTCGTCTGGCACGGCAGCCAGCAGTGGGCTATTGGAAAACCCTTCGAGGTCAGCGGGGGTTCGGAAAGAGGGGTCGAAGTACTCGAGAGCGAAAACTGCGCCAGAGCTCACGGTTATGGCCAGAAAGACGCCAATCAGGCCATACATCAAAAGGGACATGCTCGGTAGACTCGGGACACTGGGTCTTTCTGCTATAGCGACATTCAGGATGCGCTGCTCGTCGAATGCGTCGGTAATTCTCGCATCCTCCCGCTTACGGGAATACAACAAAGCCTTGTCTTCAGCAGTTTTCGCCGCACGGAGTAGGTCTTGCTGCTCGACGCCTTGGATTTCCAGCTTTTGGGCATTTGCCTGAGCCTCGCGAGCGAGCCTCTCAGTCTCGGCCGCTTTCGCTTCGTAACCTCGTAATTCGGCCTTGGACTTCACCAGTTCTGAGTCAATCCAACCGAATGCGGGATTCTGATCTGTGGTGATATCGCTGAGAGGTTTTTCTCCCGAAATCGTGGCACGAGTATCGGCGATCTCGCGATCCAGTTCCACCAAAGGAGGATAATCAGGTTGATATTTGGAGGCAAGGTCGCTGCGTTTGATCTCAAGACTGAGGAGAGTGTTCTTCATCTGCGACAACACCGGACCATCGTCCTGTTTTCGCATCTGCGTAGTTAGCCGGGGTGGGGTCGTGTTGGCCAGTTGTTGTAATGCATCAATCTTCTTTTTAGCCTCAGCGATCGAGGCTTGAGTCTCTGACAGACGCAGGTTCATGTCGTTCACCTTTTGCAAGGTGATGTCACGCGCCAAGGTGGGATTGGCGGTGCCACTCTCCTCAGGAAAGGCCTTCACCCGATCCTCGGCCGCAGCCAACTCCTCACCTGCTTTTTGGGCCTCCTTGTCGAAGAACTGGAATTGACCCGGAGTTCGCTGCACTTCCTCGTGCTTCTGGAGATAGACGTCGTCCAGGACGGTCAGGACTTGAGCCGCCATCTTGGGACTGCTGGAACTGTAGCTGATTCGGATAACGTTGCTCTTGGGCAAGGGCTCCACGGTTAGACCGGAATCCAGCTTCTTCATTGCTTTTTCGATCCGCTTCTCGGGATCGCTGGAGGCAAGCAGAGACCCCAGAAATGTGTGTGGCGTGTCAAGCCCACTGCGTAACACCACCTGGCGAAGCACATCCTTGCTGTGAACGAGCTCTGCTTCCGAGTTAATTTCTTCCTCGGTGACCGTGCCGCTCACGGTCAAACCATTGGCTTGTTCCGGTGACGCTGCCGGATCAACGCGCTGGCGACGCAAAAGAATCTCGGTTTGAGCGCTGTAGCTGGGCATGAAGATCGCCGCGAGCATCGTACCTAGCAGAATTCCGGAAAAACAGAAAATCAACGTCCGGCTCCGCCGAAAAGCCATGGCAGCAAAGTCGCGAGCGGTGAAAGAAGTAATCCGACCTGTGCCTTGAAGAACTAACTCCTGCCCTTCCATGTTCAATCTCCTTAGCCTTTTCCTCTCGAGTGGCTGCGCAGTCCGTTAGGGACGCGGCAGTCTGCCATAGTTCCTCAGAACGTCTTGCCGGGTACCATCGCTACGTTCGCACTCGGGATAAAGGGCGCAATCTTGGAAATCCGATTCTTGGGAACAAACAACATGTCTCCCGGTTGGAGGTGGACGTCTTCCGACAAATTGTGATCATTTTCCATCTTCTTTACATCAAGCAACGTCGCTTGCGTCCACTGGTCCGATACACGTCGGTAGAGCACGACCTGCGAGTGCTTTGCGCTAGGCAGGAACGCACCCGCCACGGCGATTGCCTGTACCACCGTCGTATCGTCCCTCAAGTCAAACTTGCCAGGATTCTTGACCTGGCCATCCACAATAAAGTAGGGTTTGGCGAAATCTTTAAGGACAATAGAAATCATGGGGTGGTTCAAGATCTTACCGTAAGCCTCGCGCAGCTTATCGGTAACCTGAGACACCGTCAGCCCTTCAACACGGATATCGCCGACGCTTCGCATGGAGACGTACCCATCAGGCTGGACGATAACCGTCTGGTTGTACTCAGGCGTGATCTCGAAGGTCACATCAAAGCTGTCATCCGGGCGCATTTCGTATCTGGGATAGCGCTGAGAAAACCAAGGTGTGTTCGTTGAACTTGCCTGCGAAGCGGCGGACGTCGAAGCAGGCGGAGAAGCAACGGCCCCGCCTTCCTGACTAAGTGCCGACAGAGAAGCCACCAGAACGATTATTAAAGAAACGGAAATTTTATTCATGGATACTCTCGCATAGGTCAAATTCAGGCCCCGGTAAACACGTTTCGAACGGTAAGCCTTCGACGACATACCTTGAACCACCCTCGTAACGTCCGACCCACAGAGAAAATTGGATCACATCCAAGGTGGAGACTAGAACCACAGATTAACTCTGAAAGGCGCTCCGCACCATGGGTACAGAACCTGCATACATTACTTGCATGCGCTCAAATCGACGATTCGGATCCAGGAACGAAACAAACTAAAAATTTACGCGATCACCCTACTTCCTCAAGCGGATTCAGGTCGACTATTGTCAGACCTGCAGCGTACGATCAACAGAGCTTCGCCCCCTCAATCACATTTGGATGACCCCTTTTGTTCGATCGAGCAGCGAAACTATATCGTCAGCGCAGACACTTCCTCTTAAAGGCACCCTTGTCTCTGTCTACCTATATGTATATGTATTCATTAAAAGAAGTCTAAGTACCCATTAAAAAGAAGGGGGTTAACCATACAGTACGGCCATTTTTCGGCCATTAAATCTTGAACGCAAGCCTACACAAGGTTCGCAAACCTAGTCAAGGGGCCGTAACCCTTGATGACAAAGGACTCCACCACAGCGTAAGTGATGGAGACTAAAGGCTCACATCCGTAAAATGGCCTTGCGTTTAGCCCCCTTGATGTTGTATGAACTGGTGCAATGAGCGGCGAATGCCCGGTTTGACCTTCAGGGTATTCGGCCTGCTAGAATCGTCGCAGTTTGAGGCGGGATTTGTCCAAGAGGTAAGTTCCACGCTCATCGTTTTTTCTCTTGCCAGCTTCGTGCCTACCTGTTTGTTGGCACAAAAACCCCGTGCCCATGTAAGGGTGTATCCGCCGGTAATGCAAATCACATCGCCTCCGCTGCGTGATCTTGAGCCGATTCCCGCCGTGTGGGACCTTTTGGAAGGCATCGAAAACCCGCAAAGGGACGGTCTGACTGGTCACGGCCTGAGCGACACTATCAAATCAGCATTGAACCCGTTCGACCAAATTGGCAACTCAAAAGTACAGACGGTAGACGGCTTGAATTTTGAGGGTGTCGGAGTAAGATTCACCGAATACGTACAGGCAGTCAATGCGGCGTTTGCCGTCTATGACTTCGGCGACCACGAATCCATAGTGGTCAAGCATTCGGTCAGCACAACGTCAAGCAACGTTGGCGTGCGCTGGTATGAGATCCGGAACCCGGCTGGAAATCCCCCTACCCTCCAGCAGCAAGCGACTGTTGCACCCGATTCGAATTGGCGTTGGATGGGTAGCATTGCAATGGACAGTGCTGGCGACATGGCGCTCGGTTACAGTGTTTCCAGCGCGAGCATGAATCCGGCCATTCGTTACACGGGACGACTCACCAACGACGCTGTGAACACCATGGAGGGAGGAACCAGCATTATGGAAGGCGGTGGAACGGAGGAGGCGGATCGTCGCTGGGGCGACTTCGCCGCCATGGCAATCGATCCGGTCGATGACTGCACGTTCTGGTGCACCAACGAGTATTACCAGAGGAGCGCCAAAAGCAGGAATACCCGCATCGCGTCGTTCAAGTTCGCTCCATGGAACAGTTCCCCGCCACCAGTTTCCCTTTCTCAAACAAAGTGTAATATTCCCTGCTCAACTGGTGGGGATGGCCAGTTCCCCGTAGCCCGTCAGCCTGACGAACAATCAGACCATCTGTTGAATATTTCAAACATCGCCACTACCGGCGAATACGGACAGACCAACGACTGCGGCGCCAGCGTGCCAGCTTCCGGCAGCTGCACAATCACTATCACCTTCACACCGACTGCAATGGGAACGCAAACCGGATCTCTGCTCGTAACCGACGACGCCAAGAACAGTCCCCAGAACGTGAGTCGGGATCATCGGGGAGCTCGGTGCCACTGGCTTTCTCTCCGGGTTTCGGCAATATTGTAGTTGGGACGACCTCGGCCCAGAGGAAGGCAACGGTAAGCAACACCAGCAGCACGACCGTAAACTTCACGGGCGTCGCGGCGAGCGGGAATTATGCGGTCACGGGTGTTAAGTCTTCGCCTTGCGGAGGTCCGCTGGCCCCTGGCGCCACTTGCGGAATACTAGTGACGTTTGGTCCCACGGTACAGGGAAATACCGCCGATGCGGTAACCATCAACGACCACTCCAGCGTCAGCTTGCAGACGTTCAATCTCTTTGGTACTGGCATCCTGCCGTGGCACTCTCTCCCAGGAGCTTGCTATTCTCTGTGCAGGCTGTGGGCTCCACGAGCCAGCCCCAGACCGTGACTCTGATTAACAATCAGAACGTTTCCCTGACAATCGCTTCGATCGTCGCCACCGGAGATTATATTTGCTGGTACCCGCTGGCAGCACTCCCTGCGCGTCAACTCTGCCGGCTTTGCAGAGCTGCACGTTTGGCGTCGAGTTCTCTCCGACAAACGTGGGAACGATCAAGGGAGTCGTTACCGTGTCGCACGATGCTATGTATGGTCCGCAGGAAGTCAGTCTGAGCGGAACCGCACATTGACGTCGTTTCCGAGGAGACGCAACACCAGATAGAGGCAGCGTCGTACGCACTTGGTCTCGCACGATTCACCAGACTCTCATTGATTCTGCAGCAAAATGGGCTTGAAGCCGATATTGACCTTTCCCCCGGTGATGGTGGTGGTATTCCCGTCCAGATCGCGAAACTTCTTGAATTTGGCGTTGGCCGTGTAAGACTTGTTGCCGCTAGTACTCCAGACTGCCAGAGCTTCGTAGCCACCCGGTCGAGTTAGACCGCAGGTCCATATCCCGTCGCCAGCCTGTGAACATAAAGGATTCATACTGGCTCCAACCATCCAATGGTAGGTTTGCTCGTAAGCACCCGCCGCTTTATGCACACGGCCCGGACCGGATGGATTGTCGGGGTCAGGGCTCCAGAGCGTGCCAATTTCGGCATTATTCCAGCAATACCAGTAAAGGCGGGAGATGCCCTGCGACCAATGCAGAAGATAGAATTGCGCTAGAAAACCTGCCTGGAAGTCGTCATCGTTCTCAAAACCCATGACACGGGCTCTTCCCCAACTGGACTCCGTATCGAACAGGGGCATCGAAGCCAAACCTCGATCTTCCATCATTTTGCGCAAGGACTTAAGGCCAGGGATAATATCGGCCGCAACGGGATACACGCCGGGTTTGCCGGTATGGACGTAGGCGTGAACCGCCATGACATCTTCATTCTTGCCCCCGCCGTCATGCAGATAGTTCTCCATCCAGCTCTGGTAAAACTTGACCGAGCCGGGCGGCGTGACAATCACAGCATGGGGATCGATGCCCAAAATAATTTCACGCGCGTCCTTCGCCATCCGAATCATCTGTGCGTTCGTTCCCTTCCACTGCTTTTCCTGGTTGGGTTCGTTGTAAATCTCCCAATAACGGATGTGCGAGGTACGGCTGTTCTTGCTGTGGGTTGCGATGGCAGTGACGAAATCTTTCCAATGCTGATTAGGTCCGGTGCCGTCCGGTTTCAAATCGTTCGGCGGGTCGCAATCGCCCATGGGCTTGGCGGAACCGGCCAGCGCACAATCGGAATCATTGGGCCGAGACGACGCCCATTGTGGTGCGCGGCCAAAGGTATATAGAAGATCATCAATGTCGTGCTCGTGGAACCTGGCTAGCCACTTATCGAGTAAGTCCCAGTCGTATTTTCCATCGGCGATATTGATCTCCGCCCAGTAGGTACCTGTGTCCCACAGCCGGCCCGCTCCAAAAGGAACAGTTGGCCATGGCTGGTTCCGCAGAATCATGGGCTTGTGCATGTGCAGTCCGAAAAGGGTCGCCGGAATCGGACCGTTTGGGGCAGTGTCGGTATCTGTTGCCGGGGCTACTGCCGATATCAACAGTGTGCAAATCGATAGTTGAAGCAGCCCTCGACACAGAACATTTACTTTCCGGTGGTCGCGTATCACAGAGATCCTCCTGAGGTTGCTCACGTCACAACTTGGATTGCAATGACGATCGGATGTTTTGGAAGAACCGGATTAACCGGCTGCTATCTTACGATGCTTCTTTAGATGTGGTCAAACTCACAGGGGGTTGGTTCGCAAACAGCGCAGAACCCCGATTTAAACGGCCCCCAGAAGCCCGATTCGTATCGCCCATGTACAAGGAAACGGGGGGAGGGAACATTTTGTGGTCGGTATACACAAGCCCGTCAAACTCACAGGGCGTGGGCAAAAACTCACAAGCGCAGCGGAACTGCCCGTGAGTCTCGGTCTCACTTCCTCGATGCATCACGCGAAAACAACTCACCACCCATCGGTGAAGCTAGCGTGGCGATGCAGATTCGATGAGTTCGACCAGCAGGAGATTAGGAAACATGAGAAAAGTGATTTTGCGACCGCCAAACGCCACGGCCGGCTTGCCTGGAGAAATGACGACCGCGTGCTCGGCGCACAGCGCCGCGGCGGCATCTTCGATGGACTCGACTTCGTAGGCCTGATGATACATTTTCACGCCCTTTTGCAGCCAGGACATCACCGGAGAAGCGTCGTCCATGGGTGCGAGCAATTCAATACGGGGCCCGGGGCCTACCAGAAAACAACCGTGAATTTTCTGCAGCGGATCGGAGAACTGCTCGCCCTCGAGCCTGTACCCCACTAGCGCGAAGGAGCGGATTTCCTTCTCGAGGTCTCGACAGGCTACGCCGATATGATGGAATTGGAGTCCCGCGATCATAACCTCGTGGCCCAAGCCGGATTCCTGAGACGGCGTCTCAGTGGTCACACTCGGTTCGCCCCAATTCCCACGTCCCAGAATCATCTAAATGTGCGCCGCGTTATGGATAATAAAAGAATTGCCGTGCCAACTGAACCGCATCATTTCGGTGGCGGAAAACTGCGGATTTGCCTCAAGCCATTCACGAAAGGCACGCTGCTCCCCGGCGTTGGGATCGCCTCGAAAGCCAAACCAATCATCAAAAAAGACGATGCTGCCAGGCTGCAGATACTGCGTGAGAAAGCTTAGAACAGATACCGTGGAAGCGTACAAATCGCAGTCCACCCACACCACGGCAGCTTTACGGAGATTAGCCAGACGCGGGTTATCCGGTTTAAGCGATTCCTCAAACCATCCCGGAACCGTAACGACTCGGTTCATGTCCGCCCCTTTGCGGCGCACGTTGTTGAGGAAATCCGGCTCACTGCAGTTGAATGTCCCGGGCTTATACATTTCGTAGCCGGTGGCATCGGCCTCATTGTTTTCCGGAAGGCCAGCAAATGAATCGAAGGCGTAAAAATTCATGGAAGAGCTGCGTCTTTGTCCGAGATGGCAAGCCACCGAGAACACTCTCCCCTCCCATACTCCAAACTCCAGGTAGTCTCCCTCAATCCCGCAGGAATATACATAGTTCATGGCGTGGTTCAATGCCGCCTCACAAGCGAATGCGCCACTGGTCCCGGCGAGCTTTCCAGCGTAAATGCCCATGCGGAAATACAGGCTAGAGCCAAGCAGTTTTTCAAGCGCATTTGTCCTTGGCTTCCAAGTTGACGGTTTGCCGGCAACCGCAAAACGGGGGTCTTCGACTGTACTGCTTTTCATGCTCTGTTCATCGCTCCAATCAATGCGTCAGGTAATGATTTCGCAGGGCGGCGGGGTGGCCCGAGGTTGCTGAATTATTATTCGAATAGGGTGTAATGTCAAGAGTCGCGCGACAGGGGTCGACATGGGTGACGTCAAGCTGCTTGTGTAAATACGGAGAGGGTGCGGGTTTTCCATTCCAGGTTGAAGCGCTGGAAGATGGAGTAAATGATGCGATCCACGCTTTCGACATTCACAAAACACACCATGGGCCGGGTTCTCTGGCGCACCTCCACGAAGCAGCGCTAGATGACGTTGGTTGTTCAACCGTTCGTTTCGATTCCAACTACTGCCCCGTACCGGAAAGCTTGACGACGAGCGGCGACGCACCATCATTATTCGGCACCTTGAGGTTGGCAGTCCGGCTTCCGATGCAATGGTTTGAATACCAGAGTGACTTGACAGTTGCCCCCCGCCGGAATGGTCTGCCCGCTGCAAGCGTCTGACTGCATGCTGTAATCGCCGGGGTCCGTACCATTTAAGGTTGCTGAAGCTTTTTCCAGGACTTGGGCGGTCAGTGTTTTCGGCACACTGGTGCTTCCCACTTTCACTTTTCCGAAGCCCAGGAACGTCGCCGAGAGCTCAACTGCTTCACCGGTCCCGGTCAGATTGATGACCTGGTTGCCCGAAGTATCGCTCAGGTTCAGCGTCCCGCTTCGCGTCCCGCTGTGGTTCGGCGTAAAGGTTACATAAATCGAGCATTGGCTTGGCCCTCTCTGCGATCCGGTGCAGGTGTGGGACGAAATCGAATGCTACGCGCGGTCAGTTCCGATCTTCACTGACTTGAAAGTCGTACGATCTTTCCCCAAGATATTCACAGTCAGAAGCTTGGGCACGCTGGTGTGTCCGATCAGCACCGCCGACCAGTTCAGCGCGTGGGGCGAAAACGTTAGCTATTTCCCTGTGCCGGTGAGGGCAACCGCCATCGGAAGAGACATCCCCGCGACCGTGACCTTGACGTCTCCAGACTTGAGCCCGCCTCTCTGGGGGGCAAATTGGACTCCGATGGTGCAGCTTGTTCCGGGAGCCAACTGGCTCCCGGAAATCGGGCAGGTTCCCTTGGAGAGCCGAAATTCTCCTGTGGCAGCGATGCTGGTTATGTTCATCGTCGCAATACTGGGATTTGTAAGGGTTATGGTTTTCGCAGAACTGATTGTTCCAGCTAATTGCACAGGAAACGTGACGCTGCTCGGTCGTGACGTGAACAAACCATAGACGGCTAATCTAAAATTGGTTGCCAGGTAAACCTTTCCGTTTGCCACTGTCGGCACCATGAAGCGTACTCCCGCGCCAGCGCCATCACGCGTGGGATTCTGCTCGGTGTTGAACAGTTCGCGGTCAAGGTTCAGGGCATCGTAGGCGTGCATGGTCGCCTGCTCAGCATGATCTTCTGCAGTCCAGACAATCGCGTTGTTGTTCTGGTCGGCGCTGATCACAGGAGTGGACCCGTTGAAGTATAGATACGAGGCGGAGCTTTGCGAAACTGGAGTGGTCGAGAGCAGTCCGGTCGTGGGATTAAAGCCGAAGCTCTTCACCACATCGTGAGGGCCGCTGAAATAGGCATGGTTGTTCCACCATGCTGGGGATCCCCACTGGCCGCCCAACGCTCCCGGCAGAGCCTGCACAATCTGGGAGTCGTTCCCGCTGTGGAAGTGGCCCATCTGGTCACGGTCGACGAGGTATATGGTTCCTTCCTTGCCCGCCATAAACAAGAGATGGGGATGGGGACCCTGTGGCTGGTCCGGCAGGAGCACGACTCCCGCTGAACCGAGGTCCAGATTCTGCTGGTTCTGATATTTGAAATTGAAGGGCGTGAAATAGTCAGAGGGTGCCCAGCTTGCATTGGGTGGAGGCAGCTTTACGATACTGCTACCGTAATCGGAACCTCCGTCCTGAGCATCAAAAGTCCCGTCACCCGTGGCTAAGAAAGTGTTGCCATTAGTGTCGACTGCCGGGGCCGCCCCACCCGCCCATATTCCACCCCAGCTTCCATTTGCGGTGGAATTCCAAACAGCTTTCTGCTGGAGGGTGTGGGCGTCATATCCCAGCAACCATCCATGGAACGGGACGGCTTGGCACAGAAGTGAGAATCCCATGTAGACGATCCCGTTGTTCAAGACGAGTGCAGCACGCTGATTTTGGGTGAAATTATCAAACTGCACGATTGTGCCCCCATCCCCAGTTCCGGGCACTGATGCGTTCACCTCAACCGGGCCGCCGAATTTTTCTTCCCCTGTGGCAATATCCAGAGCGTGTAAGCGATCCAGATAGTTCCCGTTTTCTTTAGTCCGGGCCAACAGGTACATCGTTCCCGTGCTTCGGTCTATCACGGGCGTCCCTGTGATGCCGATTTCCGGATTCAGGTCGCGGCAATTTCCGTAGTCGCTGCTCGGAATCGTGGTTACGGCGGGAGGATTGATGAAACTCACCTGCCACAGAGGAAGGGCATTGCCGCCAGTATTGTTATCTGCGTCGAACGCATAGACGCTATCGTGTTCCGTCGCCACATAAACAACGTTGTGAACGCCTTTGTTCGGGATCGCCAAGTTGCGAACGTACAGAGGTTGAGTGTAAACCTGACCATCCAACGGCTGTTTGAAGAGCCGGCCGAACGAATTCAAGCTGACGTTGGCTGGTTTCAGCACAGGCTCGTTTAGATTCAGGCCAGTGCGCCTCAAGTCGTTGTGATAGGTAGTTACGTTGACTTGTGCTAGCGAGAGACACGGCGCCATCAAAACGACCGCCCAGGCAAAGGCTGGCCCTGAAAGAAATTTACTCTTGACTGCGTTGCTTACCATTAGTCCCTCTTAAAGATTCGGGCTGAAGACAGCCCATTGCGTTAAACAACAAACGAGGACGAAGTCAAGCGCGGAAGCTGCACTCTGGACGCAGTATATTCATTTTGGGGCCGTGGTCAAGAGCCTTCAAACTGAGGGACTAAAGACTCTATGCAGATCTCTGCATGTTGCGTAAACTCATGGTCAGCTTCTCTCGGCTACGGCCACGCGCATTACCCTTTTTACCCGGCTCGCAGAGTGAGCAAACCACTTCTGCCGCGGCAGCTTGGAAGAGAGTCCCGCCACACGTGAAGGTCCTCGTCGTACACAACCGGTATCAACATGCGGGCGGTGAGGATGTCGTCGTCGAGCAAGAGTGCCACATGCTGCGAAATGCTGGCCACGAAGTAATTACGTATCTCCGCAGCAACGATGAAATCAAATCCTTTTCGAGACTTCAACGTCTCGCACTAATTCCACGCACTGTATGGGCAACCGACACGCGGAGGGAATTCAAAGCTCTGCTTGAGCGGGAAAGACCTGGCATTGTGCATGTGCACAATACCTTCGTCATGATTTCCCCGTCCATTTTCTCCGCTTGCGAGGAGGCCGGGATTCCGGTCGTTCACACCCTCCACAATTATCGTCTTATGTGTCCGACGGGCCTCTTCTACCGCGATGGGCATGTTTGCGAAGAGTGCGTGCAAATGAGCTTGTGGTCCGGTATTCGCCATGGCTGCTATCACGATTCCGGGGCCGCTACTGCTGTAGTTGCAGGCATGATTGCTGTTCATCGCAGACTGCATACTTGGTCGCAGCCCAGCCACTTTTATATCGCGCTCAGTCAGTTTGCCCGCCAGAAATTCGTCGACTCAGGCTTGCCTGAGGAAAGAATATTTGTGAAACCGAATTTCGTGCATCCCGATCCCGGCCTACCCAGCGACAGGGAGCAGTACGCCGTCTTCGCGGGCCGGCTCTCGGCGGAAAAACGCGTTGACAACCTTCTGCATGCTTGGGAACGGAGCAATTCGCATTTTCCACTCTTGATTCTTGGCGACGGGCCGGAGCGCCCCGGACTGGAAGAAGCCGCGCGGCACAGGAATCTTTCGGGGATCGATTTCAAGGGACGTGTCCCGCGCGCGCAGGTCATTGAAATAGTGCGGAAGGCCCGCTTCCTGGTATTTCCCAGCGAGCTTTACGAAAATTTCCCGGTCGCAATTGTCGAGGCCTTTGCTTGCGGTACTTCAGTTGTCTGTTCCCGCATGGGCGCTATGCAGGAGATCGTATCCGATGGCTCGACCGGGCTTCTCTTCGCGCCAGGACAAGTAGATGATCTGGCGGAGAAGATGGACTGGGCCTGGGCTCATCCGGATCAAATGAACAAGATGGGAAGGCGAGCGCGCCGCGAATATGAAACCAAGTATACGGCGGAAGCAAATTACAAACTTCTCATGGATATTTACAACCAGGTAAAAAAAAGAAGTAGCACTCGCGTGTAGACATGGCTGCATCGCTAACCCCACCGATTAGCGGTCTCGCACCTACATCGGTTAGCCATGAGTTATCCGCCTGTGGTGAACGTGTCACTTATCAATTGGACAGATCCCTGGATGAGGTGGGGCGGGCGGAGTTCTTCCGCAAAGGAGGAGCCGCACGGGATCTGGTACGGGGAAAGCGCTGGTTGCTTTTGACCAGTCGGCTCAACTTGGACCGGGGGAAGCGACGCCAGTTGAACGCCCTGTTTGCTCTGAATCGCCGCATTCTCAAAGCCTATCTCCTCAAGGAGAGCCTTTCGCAGTTGTGGAATTACACCTACGAAGGGGCCATGTTGCGTTACCTGCAGAGCTGGATCGACCAGTTGCGCTGGCAGCGGCTGAAACCGATGGAGAAACTAGCCCGCATGTTGCTGGATCATCTCCATGGCATCTTGCACTACTGCCGGATCAAGGTGCCGATGGGAGTGATTGAAGCCGTCACGGCAACATCAAAGCTCTGCTGCGACGCGGCCGCGGTTATCGCGACATGAACTATCTGCTGCTCAAGGCGCAGCGCTTAGCCGCGGCCAAGACCGAATTCCTCGTTCTTCGGAAGGCCGCGTAATATGCGCATTTATCCAGATTCTCGTTCAGAGCCAATATTAGCGTCCCCTATATTCTCTGCGGCAAAGATGCCCGCATGGTCGTCCGCTGCGCTAGGCGCGGATGTGGCTCCAAAGAGGAACTGATGCGCAGGGAAGCTGTTGTGAGCAGGTGCGGGATAGTGTACAATCGCTGCCGTTTTAGATTGAACAAGGAGATTCCGGTCTAAAGGATTAGGGTGATGAGAGTAACTAGAAGTTTGCTGTTACTTACTTTCTTGTCTGGGGCGGCCATAGCCCAGATTTCAAGCATTCAGCACATCGTGGTGATCGTTCAGGAAAACCGCTCGCCTGACAACCTATTCCAGGGTTTGTGCGCCCCTCCGTTTGGCGACAGCAGTTCCTGTAGTACGACTCCAACCGGACGTCAATATAACATTCAGACCAGTAACTGGCTGGACAAGACTTCATCCACCGGCTTCACTCAACCAGCTCCGATCCCGTTAGCAAATACTTACGATCTAGGTCACGGCCACATCCATGCATGGAATAACGAATGCGACAAGAACTCCCTTGGACAGTGCCTGATGGATGGAGCTGCTCTAGTGTCGTGCGCACCCGCTTCGCAATGCACTAAATTCACACATCCGCAATTCAGGTACGTCGATTACACGAAACCAGCGCATCAGTTAGATCCTTATCTGATTCTTGCCACGCAGTACGGCTGGGCTAATTACATGTTCCAGACCAACCAAGGACCAAGCTTCTCTGCGCATCAGTTCCTCTTTGGAGCCACATCCGCGCCTAGCGCAGCGGACGACCGTGCGGGCATCTTTGCCGCAGAGAATATAGGGGAAGCTAATATTTTGAATGTAGGCTGCATCGCAGACGCAAGGGAGAGGGTTCAGTTGATTGATCAGAACGGCGTCGAGAAACCCTCTAATAAAATCTTCCCCTGTTTCGAGCATGATACTGTCGCGGACCTGCTCGACCCTTTGAACATTACCTGGACCTATTACACGACCAACATAACAGGCGCCCAAGCCATTTGGACCGCGCCGGTTGCGATCAATCATATTTGTGTGCCGAGTGCTGGGAAGTGTAGAGGTAAGGACTGGACCAAGGGTGCCGCCAATGGATTTGTTGACGGCAATTCTAACGATGTGCTGACCGACATCTCCAACTGTCAACTAGCGCGGGTAAGCTGGGTGACTCCGAGGGGACAGAATTCTGATCATCCAGGAGGCAATAACGGGGAAGGACCTGCGTGGGTGGCTTCCATTGTGAATGCCATTGGCAACAGCTGGACGAACAGCAAGCACAAGTGCGATTACTGGGGAAACAATTCCAACGACTCTACCGCTATTTTTATCACCTGGGACGACTGGGGTGGATGGTACGACCACGAGCCGCCGCCTATCCTGCCTTTTCCTGAAGGCGCGTACCAGTTTGGCTTCCGCGTCCCGATGATCGTAGTCTCCGCCTACACTCCGCAATTGGTGAATAATAGCACGCTAGATTTCGGTAGCATCGTCAGGTACATCGAACAGAACTTTGGCATCGCGGAGGGTGCACTTACTTTTGCAGATCGACGTGCTTTCACGGACTTCACTAGTTTTTTTGAACTCAAGCATAACCCTAGACCTTTCCAGACCATTCCGGCGACAAAGGATGCAAAGTACTTCTTAGAGGATAAAACGGTACCGACCTCTCCCGACGATGATTAAAGGAGTCCAACACTTCACCCTCTGGAAGTTCAGCACGAGAACTCCAGATAAAAAGGGTGATGCGCGGGTATAGTCAGGGGGCCGCACCGATGCGCTTTTCCCGTTCTGTGCGCACCAGAACCGCAACCAAATCAACAGAGCCTCCCGCGGAGCCCCCACCTGCCGCATCACCGGCGCACGACGAACTTCGGCCAATACGGACTGTTGCCGGTAGCGTTCACCACCGAGGCCACCCAGGAGGGTCCGAACCGTCGTTGATCCCAGCATGGTCGGATGCCGCCCCACTGGGAATCACCCAGCTCACGTCAATGAAGAGTGGGAGTGGTCGGGATTGAAGTCGCTTGCCAGCGGGGCGGGCGTCAGCGTAATCTGCGTGCCCTTCGAATTCACACCGAAGTTTTGGATGTCAGCACCCGCAGCGATCAGCTTTGCATCCGGAAAAAGATTGTCGGGGGTGCGATTCTCCTGAAGGACAACCACGGGCTGAATCTTTTGCGGCGGCGGAGTTGATGACTTCATGCTATTTCCTTCGCCGCAGCCGTTGAGACTGACCGGAACCCCCGCCAAGCATACGGGTAAAGAACATCTTAGGTCGCGCCGTGTGTCTTCTCCGAACCGAGTCTTGCTGATCTTGGATGATACTCTGGATGAACCCGTTTCCGTCGTTTCCGCTCGATGCCCCGTAAAATCCTTCCATCACGGGCGCAACAAGTTCCTCGTGACCAAAGCGTATTGTCGGAACTTCTCGTCTTCACCCAGCAAGTTTTTCCCTACACAGTTTGGTGGACGAATGCTTCGATCGTCGACCGGGTTTGAACGCTATGCGGAGCGAATGCGGGGGGCTAACGGCATGCCCTGAATTCGGCTGGCATCGTCTACGATGCACTTCCGACATCTAGTCACCCAGAAACCACACGTGCAGAGTGAAGCCGCAAGTATTTTCAGTTCGCGAGGAGTCAACGATGTCACCTTTTCCCCGTGATGAGGTCCGCCTCGGGTCTCAAATGGAGATTGCGGATAACCTTCAGACCCTGCAGCCGATGGCCATAGAATATCGGGAGTATTGCCAACGGGTCACTTTCTCATCAGCCGTTCTTCTTCTATTTTTATTGATTTGTTCTTTAGCGGGCCATAGCCAGACGTCGCCGAACCTCTTCAGTCTGCAAATGAACAGCGGCACCCTAGGGCAACAGCCTTGGCCTTCGGTACCATTCGGTGCCCAGCGCCTCTGGGACGCCGGGGTTTCCTGGCAACATATCAATACGGCTGATGGGGTGTATCACTGGACCCTATTGGATGAGTGGTTGTCTGATGCCCAGAAGCACAACATCGACATTCTCTACACCTTCGGTGAAACGCCTCGATGGGCGTCCTCCAAACCCGATGATTCCAGCTGTCCGGCTGGTACGGGAACGTGCGATCCGCCCAAGGACCTCAATGCTGACGGTAGCGGCCCCGATCAATATTGGAAAGATTTTGTCACCGCACTGGTCACCCATAACAGGAACAGTAAAACCGGTCACATCAAGAACTGGGAGATCTGGAATGAGGGTCTTGGCAATCCGCTGCGCTGGACAGGCACGATTGCGCAACTAGTCCGGATGGCGCGCGACGCCTCAGCCATCATCAAGGCGGCAGACTCATCCGCACTGGTATTGAATCCATCCTTTGGTCCTGAGCTGAAAAACCAGCGCGACCTGTTGGGCCAGTACCTAGCTGCCGGGGGCGGGCAATATACGGATGCTATCTCATTGCATGGCTATGTGTGTCACCAAGGGAGTGCCGGCAATCCGGAGGACTTTATTGGTAATATGAACCTGTCAAAACTCGTTCTCACAAAATATGGGCAGGGTAGCAAGCAGCTGTGGGACACGGAAGGCGGTTGGGGCAACACTTTGAAAACTCGCCTTACCGATGCAGACCTGCAGGCCGCATTTCTTGCCCGCTTTTACCTGATGCACTGGTCAATCGGCGTTGCCCGTTTTTACTGGTACCAGTGGAACAATCGGGTCGATGGTGCACTTTGGAGTCCGGACCCACATAACCACAGGCTTCCAGGAACGTTGCTGAAGCCCGGTATTGCCTATGCTCAGTTGAACAATTGGCTAGTAGGCGCCAAGCTGAGTTCTGCGTGTGCGGCACGGGGGACCGTCTGGACTTGCAAACTGAGCCGAACCGGTGGCTATCAAGCAGAAGCCATCTGGGACACCGCAGAGAGCTGTAACCACGGGAGCTGCGGCACAGTCGAATACATCGTTGATCCAACGTACAAACAGTATCGAACCATTGACGGTGAAACCTTCACCATTAAGTATTCGAAGGTCCCAATCGGCATCAAGCCTATCCTGGTAGAAAACTAAAATAATCACGAGGAGAGACGAGCGGGGTGGCGCGACCGCTCGTCTCTCCTTTGATAGCCTATCGCCAAACCGCCAACCGCATGGGTCCGCCGGCGGGAAACAGTCGAGAATCCTTCCAAGGTGTTCATCAGTACGTGTACTGAAGACCTGCCCCCTTGTGACCTTCGTCAGCTAGTGTTGCCGCACTCTTTCTATGAGTATTTCCCCAGAGCAGGCAGGCACCTCGGTCCAGCTGCAAGACGTCCGATTCTGGAGTACTGGCTAGGCGACCGGCTGCCCTCTATGAGGAGGTATTCGTGCGCTCACAAGATCCCTTGGTCATCGCGGACCGCGATGATCGCAACCGGTATCGTTCCTTCAACCCCTGTGAGAAGCGGTCCGAGGCTACCAAGAACCATCCCAATCAGCTCGCACGCTTCTTCGCAACTGCGCTAGCCACATTCCTACTTTGTGTTTCCGTATCCGCACAACAGAATATTCCATCCTCGTTTTTTGGTCTGCAAATGAACAGCGGTACTGTGACGCGACAGCCCTGGCCTTCCGTTACTTTTAGCCGCATGCGCCTTTGGGACAGCGGGGTCTCCTGGCAAGATATTAATAAGAGTGATGGGGTGTATGACTGGACCCTATTGGATAAGTGGTTGGCCGAGGCTCGGTCAAACAACGTCCATATTCTTTACACCTTCGGCGAAGTACCGACTTGGGCCTCCTCCAATCCCAGCGACTCCAGTTGTGGCGCCAACCCGGGATCGTGCGATCCGCCCAAGGACCTCAATGCTGACGGTAGCGGCCCCGATCAGTATTGGAAAGATTTCGTCACCGCACTGGTCACCCATAACCAGAACAGTACCACCGGTCACATCACGAGATGGGAGATGTGGAATGAAGGCCTCGGCAATTCACGGCGCTGGACGGGCACGATTCCGCAACTAGTCCGAATGGCGCAAGACGCCTCAGCCATCATCAAGGCGGCAGACTCACACGCGCTGGTATTGAATCCAGCCTTTGGTCCTGAGCTAAGAACCCAGCGAGACTTGTTCGACCAGTATCTAGCTGCCGGGGGCGTGAAATATACGGATGTTTTCGCCGTGCATGCCTATGTGTGTCGTCAAGGGAGTCCTGGTCAACCGGAAGACCTCGTGCCCGACATGAGCTTGACGCGAGTTATTCTCGCCAAATACGGCCAGAGTTCCAAGGAAATATGGGACACGGAAGCCAGTTGGGGCGACACCTCGAAAAACGGATTTACCGATCCGGACATGCAGGCGGCATTTCTCGCCCGATTCTACTTAGTGCAGCGCTCCCTCGGTATTGCGCGCTTCTATTGGTATCAGTGGAACAACGGATTATGGGGTGAGCTCTGGACGCCGGACCCACAGGACCCAAGCCTTCCTGGAACGCTGTTGAAGCCCGGTATTGCCTATGCTCAGATGTACGACTGGTTGGTAGGCGCCCAGCTAATCTCTGCGTGCACGGCAAACGGAACCGTCTGGACCTGCCAACTGAGCCGTCCAGGCGGGTATCAAGCAGAAGCGATCTGGGATACCGCAGAGAGCTGTAACCAGGGAAGCTGCGACACAATCGAATACAACGTCGACGCGCAGTACACACGGTATCGAACTCTCGACGGTGAGACCATCCCCATTATGGATTCGAAGGTCCCAATCGGGGTAAAGCCCATCCTCGTAGAAAACTAGGCGAGACGGAAACCTGAGGAGCGGTGCGCTCGCACTGCTCCTCAGCTTCACTTGTACACGGTCAAGTCCGCATCAGATGCGGGACTCTTTTCACGGCAAAGGCGATGGCAGCCTCAAAGACCAGTGGGTAAAATCAAACTGAACGTTGGCGGCGGTGAAGGGATCGCAACGGGGGCCTCGACAACTACCCAAGCACCGATCTGCCTATCGTCCCGAGACCAAGTAGGTCAGAGGGCGGTTCTGCTTAATACCCAATGGGTGTCTTTCCCATGTGCATCACCATGGCTCCTGTAGCGACTAGTGCCTCCGCCCGTCCAAGCGGAGCAACGCTCCGGAGCGCCAGCTACTAACGTGAGTGTCGCCCTAGAGGCTCTCAGCAGACATCCCGAGATGGTGCTGCCGGCAGATGACTTTCGGGCTTAGCGGATCAACTGGAACGACAAGGCTGGCGATATTGCTGAACTTGCCGCCAAATTGAACTTGGGCCTTCAGTCAATACCACTGGCGTCGAGGACCGTCCTACACAGCCACACCCTAAGAGCTGACGGCACAAATCCTGCCGCAGCTTTGCTTCTGCATTCGCAAGGCACTCCCTCTACCTCTACGGTACGGCTTCCTAGGGCGAAACCTGTTGCGACACCTCCTGCTGCTGCGGCGTGTCTTCAAGGTCACTCCTTGAATCGTGATGGTCAGAGGGGCTTCGGCCAACCACTTCACAGAGTGCTGACAAACTCACATACACGGATTGCGGACCGCCTTGCGCGCTGAGGGTTCAGTTTGCTCAGTTCATCAATTCGGCGTTACTCCGACATTGAAACCCGGCTTTCAGCTGCTGGCCGCTAAAGAGATTGTAGGTTTCGGCCAAAATCTGAAATCGGCATTCCACTCGTTTCCGGGTCCGCAGCTTGATCTGTCGGCCCGCAGCGTTTGATCCAAGCAAGTTTTGCTCCACCGGCTTCCGCTTCCGCTGGCTCTGCTGAAAGTCTGCGCTATTTCGTTCTTCTTCTCGTAAGCTATTCCGCTGCAGGTTGCCCCCGCTCCTAGCTACTCTGCATGGGGTACGAAATCAGGTTCGCGCCGGGCCTCCACAAAGCGTGGCGCTTGATATTGTTTGGCGGCTCCCAGCGTCCGCTGTCGTCCCAGCGCGCCTCGATCCATCAACGTCAGCGCTACCTCGCGCTCGGCTCGGGTCCCGCCTCGCTCACGCAGGCCCCGATGATCACCCCGTGCTCATTCCCCGTCAGAGGGTTTCGCCGTTCTTGCGTTGCACTTGCGAAACAATCCCGCCTCCGGAACCACGCTCGCAACACTATACCTTCCTCTTTCCGCGATGATAGAGATTTCCGGCTATCGTAGATTTTTCCGCGCCGTCACCCAACAAGACCGCAAAATCCCAAGTGAACTTACCCACCTGAAAGAAGACAGCCACATCCAGATTATGGTCTCCATCGAAATCCTTAGAACGGGGTGGCCACTAAACGCGCTCTCGATTGGAAGCTGAAAAGTTAGGCTCGCCGGAATTGCGTCGCACGTGGGTCAACTTGGCGACTGGCACTTCAACCTGACGAGAACTGTCCTCGAGCGTTGCCGGGATATTAGTTCAGGTGATTCCACATTGCGGGCTTACAGGCTGGCGTCGCCGTCGAAACAGGATGGGTCCCACACCTGGGGATCTTTGAGGCACTCGGCCAATTGACGTTTTGCGGCCTTGTAGAAATAAAGCCACGATTCGAGGTTTCGCCAGTTGGGTAAGAGGCTGTCGATGACCCGCTGCTTTTCTGGAGGAAAGCCAATGGCTTCGAGCATGTGAATGCCTTCGCGCCGGCAGCGTGCGAGAGCATGACACAGCAGAGGAAGAAGCAATTCTGAGTTTCCGTCAAGGCTCTGGAAATCGACCAAGCGCATTCGCTTGAGACGGAAGGCGGGGCTGTCCTGCCGAAAAAAGATGGCATACGCAGCTAGTCGCTTGCCTGTGTTGACGGTCAGCACCCAGGTCCGGTCGCTCGCAAGGGGATACTTGAAATGCCATTCCAGCGTGTGGCGGGAGCGGTTCGCCAGCAGACGGCGCGGGAAGTTGCGGCGCAGATCGCGCCAAAAATCCTCGAAGCGGTCATCGAATCCCGTGCAAAAACTAGGCTCACCGTCGCTGCAACGGGTCTTGGTCAATCTTCCTGCCAGTGTGTCGCGAAGAAATAAACCAGCGGAAAGAGGATAACTCAGGCCCCGCATTCCACGAACTTCCTTGATTGCGAGGAGGCTGGCACTGAAACCTCGATAGTTCGTGATCCAAAAGGCGGTCTGATTCCACGTCCCTGTCGGAACTCGCGAGGCGCGAAAAATTTCGTATGCCTTGATGGCTTGAGCATTGACCGTGGTGGCGAGGTATAAATCAACCTGCTTCTGCCGGAAGAACTGGTTCAGGAGCTGGAACGAATAATTACGATAGCGGGTGTCCACGACAACGCCGCGGCTGGCAGTTGCAATCAGCCTCTGATTACCCAACTCGTACAGCAACGGAATATTGGCGATATGTCCGACAATCTCGTTATCTTCGTTCTCGAAGACCCAACCCATCGGCCAGTTTGGAATTTCCTGGAAAACGGGGTTATCGGCCCACAAGTGAGCCCACTCCGCGTAAGTCTCGATCTCCAAGCCGTAACGGAACCCTAACCCCGCAATCTGCTCATAATCCGCGAAGGTTAGCTCGCGCAATCGGGGAGCCAGCGTCGCGGCGGCAGTGTCGTCCTTGGCGATCATGAGAAGATTTGATTTTATTGAAATCGTTCAGCTCTTAATCGAGAGAAACGGACAACCTGTTCGTCAGACCGTGACCGGGGCTAGGATCCTCAAGACCTGGCGCCGGGTTCATAGACTGCACAACACGGCCCCAGCCACCGTCAATTCGTTATTGCCTTATGCGATGCAGTCTCGGCATCCACTAAAACCCGTTCTGACGAATGGACCGGATTGCATTCCACGGCTTCCGGCTGACGGATACTGATGCCGTCCGGAGAGGGGTACGTTCGGGTGAGCGGCCACGTAAATCGATTCCCCTTTTCGTCGTAAACGAAACCCGAGGACATCCAGAAACTGAGGCAAGGCTTATTTTTCGGGGTAGGAACGTAATTAGCGTGCAGTTCGCGCAGTCCCAGCGAGGTGCAGTGCTGGGCGGCAAAAGCGACCATTGCATGTTCCACGTTTCGTCCCATGACCCGGCAGCTCAACACAAAGTCGGTGATCAAAGCCCCGCCCGACTCAATCTCGAGACTTAGTATGCCAGTCAGCCCCGAGTCGCCAAATTTATCCTTCACCCGGAAGGCCCACAACTTTCGATTCTCCTGTCGCACCCAAGCCCGCAGTTCCGCTTCCGCCAGGCGTCTAGTGGCAAGGTTCATTTGGTTCGTTTTATTTAGTAGCTGGACCACACGTGCGCAATTGGCGTCGCTTAGTTCCTCGACTTTAATCTCCGTTTCCAGGGAGAGTATCCAATCCTCAGCCGAACTAACTCCCCGCCGCAGCAGCTCGCGTTGTTTATGAGTGGCATACATCTGGTGCCGCGAGGTATCTTCCGCGGTAACATAAGCGGAATCGAAACAGTTCAAGGCACGAAGCCTGCTGGCAAAAAGAGTCTTGTCGTCAGGCCACTCGGGCACGTAAACCTCCGGTAGAGCTTCACAGACACGGGCTCGTTCTACCGGGTTGTCATCGATAAAGACGGTTGACTGTAGGCCCAAGTTCAATTCGGCGGCCAGCTCAGCAATATTGGCAGCCTTGTCGTTCCAGTTGATCCGCCACGCCGAAAAGTCATCTGGCCGCAGCACCATTTCGGGATGCTTGCTGAGAGCCTCCAGCGCGACACTCTCCTCGTTCTTGCTGGCGATCGCCAGCAAGATGCCTCGGTTGCGCAAACTCTTCAGCGCCTTCTGAAAATCGACGAACGCTTCGCCCAAGTAGTCATGGCCGCCCAGTCGTAGATTCTCCCATCCCAGGTCGCCGACCACACCGTCCCAAAGAGTGTTATCCAGATCAACCACTATCAGCTTTTTAAAGGTTCCGAGGACAGCAGAGATGGCTGCCTTCAAATCGCTAACAGCTTGGCGGAAAACGTTTCCGTGAAAAGGTGTCTTAGTCAAATACCACAGCTTGGGACTATATGAACTCGTCCCAACTTCTTCCATCCAGCGCTGGCCGTCGAGCAAATAAATGCCCCGACAATCCTCCAATTCTTGGGCCAGCGTGAGATTCATTTTCAGCAGAACCTTCCGCACTCCACCTGCTTTGAGACTCAGTATGCCGTTCCCACGGTAGTGAGGGGAGAGAGTCCAGGACACCACAAAAATGGCGCGGAAATGTTTCTGCGCCGCCCGCAGGCGGTCAGCAAACTGCTGAACTTCCGAGACTACCCCATCCTCACCGATCGCAATGTTATCCAGGGCTGCTGCGAACGCCGGGACCATCTTTTCCGGTGACGTCCACACCACTGCAAAATCCGAGGGACTGGACTGTGAAGGCTGAAGCAGAGCGGGGAAAACCTGCCCAAATGGTTCCGCCACCACCGAAAGCTTCGGTGATGAAGCGTCATTCTCGAGGTAGTGTCCGAGCGTTTCCAGATTGAAATCGGAGATGAGGTGCAGCTTCAAAGTTCTCTCTGCGCGTAAGGTTAATCCGTTCGTGACTGTGAGTCTTCAATTCCTGCCAGTTTAGAGACGTAGGTCGCCAAAGAACGAATCGTCCCGAAATGGCCCGTCGTCGGTGAAAACGGATCGTCCTGCGTGAGATCGACGCGACACCCGAAACATTCGTCCAGCTTCTGCTCGGTGATCACTATGAAGTTCGCGAGAGCCAAAGAGTCTAGCTTGCCACCGGCACCGAACAGAACCGCAGCCGGAGATTTTTCAATACGCTGGCCCTCGGGCAACTGGAGGTTTAGCTCGGAAACGGACTCGTAGATCACCTTCAGAACCTCTTCGAGCTTGCTTGAACCGGTAGCCGAGCCTTCCTTGACCGTCGGTTCAAAGGGCTTAATTCCTTCCATGCTCATATTCACCCTTCCAGAGCTGAAAAAGCGCGCCGTTCGTGGTTCTGTGAAATCCCACGCGTAAAGCTATCGTGGCAAAGACGGCTTCCAGTCGGTCCCATTGTCCGAGCTCATCGATCTCCCAGCTATGAAGATAGAGATGTGCGACACCGCCGAAATGTTGGACGTGGTCCAATCCATTCCGGAAATGCTGTTGCCAATCGCTGGCGCCTTTGTAAACGCGCACGAAATTCAGCAGGCCAGCGAAATTGCCCTCCGAAGCCCCATGCCGGAGCTGAATCGCTTTGCTGTGGGGATAAGCATGCGTGCTAACTCCCCAGAGAAACGGATCGCGCGGAAAACCGTGCAAGTTGAAAAAACAAGTTCGTGCACCCAGGAATCCCGCTTTCTTGGCCAAGGCAGGGGTTGAGCTGTTGAACTTGCCCCGTGGGTAGCAGAATGAAACCGCGGGCTGCCCCAGCATGTCTTCCAGCCATTGCTTGCTCCCTGAAATTTCATTCCAGGCTTCGGAGTCGGGCAGGGATTTCAATGGCACGTGATTCATGGTGTGAGCACCGATTTCGAAGCTCCGGGACAGTTCCCGGATTTGGTTTACGCTCATCACCGGACGCTCGGGATTTCGCGCGGGGACGTAGAAGGTGGCTTGCAAGCCGTACTTCTGTAGCAGGTCAGCCGTCCTGAGATCCGTCACATGCCCGTCGTCAACGCTGATCGTTACAAAGTGATCTAACATTGTTTTGCCGCGTGCGAAGTGGGTCTTGGGCGCATGCCTTCCCCTCTGAGCTAACCCCTGCCCCAAGAAAACTGCACCCAGTCAAACCTCGGCGTTCCGCGGGGGATACCATTCCCTACAGGCCAGCAGAGCAGCAATATTGGGGGAGTATAGATTAAGTGTTAGTAACGCGACCACCCACTGCACGCCGAGCAACGCACCACCTCCGGGCAGAGTACCTGATCTCCCGAATTCGGGCAAGAGGCGAAACGCCCTAAACGCCCTAACTACTAAGGTTTCCAAGAAAATCGCTCCGCTTCTTGACAGCCAGGTTTAACAAAGACTTCAAAGATCCCCCGCAAACACTCACCACGGGACAAAGTATAACGTATAAACCTACAAGCGGCAGTAATAAAAGCAAACATAATAAAAGCAAACGAGCGCAACCATCGCGAGCCTCGGCTAACGGAGAAAACAGGCGCCATCTGGATCCTGACGTACTGAAGAGCACACTGTTCGGCTTGGGTGCACCTTCTCTATGCAAGACTTTCTTTGGTTTTCGACAGTCCTGGGTCTTGGGGTCAAATCCTGGAACCTCCTGGAAACCAAGAACCCATTAGGGTTTGGTACCGCAGACGGGTGGCGGGTTAGAAGCCGGTTGTCCTCAACATGGTTCTCGCAAGCCAGTGAGATTACTTCAAGGAGGTAACCATTTCACTTCAGCGGCTGGCAGGTTGAAAGCTTGAACTTAGCAATCTTGGTATCCCAATTGATCGAATTCCCAACCTGATTCGCCGAAAAGTACTCGTCGACATACCAGAAAGTGCAGTCGTCAACGGGGTCTACAGTCATGCTCGTATAGTCACCCCATTTTTGGGTGTTCTCCTCATCTCCCGCTCCTTTCTGGATCGTGACCTCAACCGGCTGACGATTGGTTGTCAGGCTCCACGACGCCTCTCGAATACCTGGATGAGCCGATGGGCTCGACACACTGTAGCCCACGGCCGCGTTGCCGCTGTGGTCTTGCGCGATGCTGGGCATAAAGCGAAACATGCCGTTGCCCGGGTCAATCGTTCCGCTTTGAAAAAGAGAGGGAATTCCTCTGCCGCGGAGCTCGTACCAGCGTATTCCGGTCGGTCCGTTGCTGCCAAGCACAACTTCAACCGTATGGCTAACCAAGAACGATTCGTATGTACCGAAATTACGATAGGCGAGACGGGGCATCAAACGATCGCCGACCGAGTCTATTTCATGGTGACCCCCGTGCGGGCCGGGCGCAGGTTCGGGTACACATTCAGTGTGTCCTACGCTGGCAACGTCGTAACATCCCGGAGTGTAAGGCGGGACAATGATCGCCGAATTCGTGAAGCTCGAGTTCACGGGATTTACCCAATCCACATGGAAGGCCCACAAGTTGATCGAATTCGACGTCGTGCTCTGACCATCAATCGGAGGATTCTGAATGCTCCCGAAAAACTCGTCCCGCCCGGACGGAGGAGGGGTCGTTCCCTCTACATCGCCAGGGATCAGGCTGTGCCTGAGATAACGGACGCCATTGGTCGGGATCGGGTCGGGATCGCTGAAACACTGCATGGGCCTCGGGGTCGACCCCTTCAGCATGTTCGTCCGGTCCAGCGCACAAGCCACCACAGCAATCCCCTGATAGTGGTTGTCCACATCCTCCAGATCGAAGCTCACGTAGTATCCATCCCTCCACGTCCCCAGCTTGGGCCAGTCCGGAAAGTAAACATGCCCTGCCGAGTTGCTTCCTAGCACCGGGTTCAGAAAAAAACTGTAGGTATACCAACTCAACCTACTCGAACTCAGGTCGTCCGTATTGGATACTGCTACGCAGTAATAGTAGTTCCCGTTGATCCCCGGCGAGGTGTGGCCCGCAATCACCCATCGCGATGCCAAGCGATCAAACAGGATTACCCCGTCCCCAGCGATGCTGTAACAATTGGACATTTTCTTATTCTGCCAGGGCTGCGTACCCACTTGCGGCGTCGGCCATACGAGAGCGAATGTGTTCTTATCGAATGCCTGATAATAAACATTCGTCCACTCCATGAACTGCTTCGTGCCCACCGCGCCATTGGGATCAATGTCAAGCTCCGGGGCCGCTAGTTGGGATGCCTCAATGCCCGGATGGGAGTGGATTGTCTGCGCTCGCATCTGTCCCAAAGCCACAAACAACAGGACCACCAGCATCTTCGCCCTAACCATAATGCCTCGCTCGATTTTGACGGGATCAACGCCGAGAGGCCAGAGGAATTCGCAGCGCTACGCTAGCACATTCCTAATACCTGGGCACAGATTGCCTGAGAAGCTGGATTTTGTCAATATCGAGCGCAAAACCAAGCAAAACCAAAACGCTCCGCACGCTTCGGTCAGCCCCGAGCCTGTCCGAATGTTCTAAAACCTCTATCACTCACTCTTCCAGATAGCGTGCATTACCAGAACAGGGCTACGCCACCGCGATCTAGGGTCAGCCCGGATGCAGCCCCCTGGTTTTTTCTTAAATGGGGTCACTTCGTCAATACTGAAACCGGACTTCCGCTATCGCCCGGGGAATCGTTTGGACTCCCAGACGCTACTTCCCTCCATAACTCGGTTGACATCGCCTTAAATGCTTCTTCATTGCCATTCGCGGCCCGGTTGTGAAGTTCTTCGGGGTCCGCAGCCCAATCGTAGAGTTCAGGTGACAGCCTTTCCGAGACAATCAGATGCCAACGCGCGCTAACAATGGCTTTCAACCAGCCCTGATACGCAGGATATCCAAGGGGAAGATTCAAATTCTGGGCCATTTCCGCTAGAGGATCCGGCCACTCCGGATCAACCTCCGGTCGCTGCCACAGTTGGGCAACGGACGGAACTGGAAAGCTCGCGTCCGACTTAATTCCCACCAGGTCAAGAACTGTGGCGGGCAAGGACGCGCCTGAGATTGTCTTGCTGATGCGAACGCCCCCAGGGATTTTACCCGGCCAATAGTAGATCAGGGGGACCTGAATGAGTTCTCGGTAAAGCGCATTCCAATGTTCCAAAAGGCCGTGGTCACCGAAGCTTTCGCCATGGTCAGAAGTTATTACCACAAGCGTATTCTCGGTTAGGCCTCGCTTTTGGAGTTCAGAGAAAAGATTCGCGAACTGCTGATCTACTTCATGGATTGCGCCATCATACGCATCAATCTGATGCTGGAATTCCACTGCAGGCATCCGCGATAGCCTGAACAAGTACGGATCGTGGTCGCGATCAATGCGCCGATCGATCACGGGCGGAGTGTCTTTGGTTTGGGTGCCGAAAAACATTTGGCGAGCGGGGGACCTGACCATGTACGGTCCGTGCACGTCAAAATAGTTGATAAAGGCGAAGAAAGGCCGCTCGCGATCGTGATCAATCCAATCGAGCACCTCCCGGTTTACCTCCCTGGCAGATTTCCGAGGAAGATATTCATTGACGACATCGCTGTTCGGGAGGTAACGGTTGAGCACGCGGCCCCAGAGCGTTCGGAAAAACATATCCTCCACTGAATAAAAGTAATCGCAGAAATGAACGAACCCCCTGCCTAATCCAGCGCGCCGCGTGAAGTAGAACAAGTTAGCCGAGAAACCTCCTGTGCGATATCCGTGCTGCTCGAGTACCTCGGGAAGCGTCGGATATTGGGCGCCAAGCGTAACTTCGCGGTCGACACCATGGTCGTGCGGGTAACGGCCGGTCAGCATCGAGGCATGGGACGGAAGCGTCCAAGATGACGGTGCGATGTCGTTATCGAAGACCACACCGCGTTTGGCAAGTGCGTCCAAGTTTGGGCTTGTCGAACGGCGGTAGCCATATAGTGGGAGGTGGTCGGCCCGCAGTGTGTCAACCACAACTACAAGAATATTAGGCGAGGCGGGCGCAGCGGGAGGCAACTCACTCATTGAGGAGCGTTCCCTTAGCCATGTCGCCCCCTCGATTCCAATGAAACAGAGGATCGTAATGGCCACAACCGCAGGAAGTGTACGCCGCAGCAGATTCAGCGTAAGAAGTTCGTGCCTCCGGAACCAGCGGTTGAAGGCGACCGCGATACCGGCCGCAAGGGTGAGAACCGAGACTGGACTGAGTCTCGCGCTCAGACCAAGCCAATCCACGCATGCCACGAATACGAAGGCAGGTATGAGGATCCGGGTTAAGTGAAGCCTTGGCCAGGTCTTTTGGACACAAATACCGAGACTGCCGAGCAAAAGAAACCATCCTAGATCGAAGAGCGCCGAAATCCAGATTATCTCGACCGAAACACCCGCGCGAAGGTTGTTATGCGCACCCAACCACCCATAGCCGAAAACGGCCAGAAGACCGACACCTTCAACTAGTCCCGCGACTAGCCCGAACCACGCTGCAACGAACAAGATCGGCGAATTGTCGTCTTCTTTCAGCATGTCAAACTGCAGAACTTTCCGCTTTGCTCCGGACGTGCTCATGAAGGGAGCCGAGCGCTAAGGATTGTATCCGATCCCCAATGCTCCTCCATCAAAAAAGAGCTTGACCTGTTAACTTGTTGAAGCAGGGTGGTGGGCCGGGAGACTCTTTTCATGCTTCGTTGTGGATGGCACAGGTTATGCGCATCGGATCGCTGGAAGCAAATGGCGCTCAGCAACGTCGACGAACTGACGAGATACTTCGGCAGGCAGGCCTCTTTCTATTTGAGAGACTGGCAGCTCGAAAGCTTGAAATTTGCGATCCTTGTATTCCAGTTGATCGAATTGCCAGTCTGGTTGGAAGCGAAGTACTCGTTTACATACCAGAAAGTGCAGTCGTCAACAGGATCGACCGTCATGCTCGAATAGTCACCCCAAATCCGCGAGTTCTCTTCGTCTCCACTCCCGCTATAAAGTGTGAGGCCAGTCGGGGTAGTTTGGCTTTGTAAATTCCAGTGCGACGCCTTTATGCCGGGATCAAGTGCCGAACTCGACAAACTATAGCCGACGGTGGTATTCGCCTTATGGTCCTGAGCTATGCTCGGCATGAAACGAAATACAGTTTTATCGGGTGCGATGTTGCCACTCTGGTAAAGCGTCGGAACTCCACTGCCTGGAAGCTCGTACCATCGGATTCCAGTCTGGCTGCTGAGGTTTGTCCCCACCAGGATGGTGTGGCTGACCAAAAACGACTCATACGTACCGAAATTTCGGTAGGCGAGACGAGGCATCAAGCGATCCCCCACCGAGTCGATTACGCGATGACCACCATTGGGTCCAAGCGCAGGTTCGGGAACACAAGAAGTATTTCCTACGCTGGCAACGTTGTAACAACCCGGCGTGTAGGTGGGAACGGTGAGTGACGAATTGCTAAAGCTCGAGTTCGCAGGATTCCCCCAATCCAAGTGGAAGTCCCATAAGTTGATCGAGTTCGACGTCGTGCTCTGTCCGTCATTGGGGGGGTTCTGAATGCTCACGTAGAACTCGTCCCGCCCGGACGGAGGAGGGGTCGTTCCCTCTACATCGCCAGGGATCAGGCTGTGCCTGAGATAACGGACGCCATTGGTCGGGATCGGGTCGGGATCGCTGAAACACTGCATGGGCCTCGGGGTAGATCCAGTCAACATATTGGTGCGGTCAAGCGCGCAAGCCACAACACCAATTCCTTGATAATGGTTGTCCACATCCTCCAGATCGAAGCTCACGTAGTATCCATCCCTCCACGTCCCCAGCTTGGGCCAGTCCGGAAAGTAAACATGCCCTGCCGAGTTGCTTCCTAGCACCGGGTTCAGAAAAAAGCTGTAGGTATACCAACTCAACCTACTCGAACTCAGGTCGTCCGTGTTGGATACTGCTACGCAGTAATAGTAGTTCCCATTGATCCCCGGCGAGGTGTGGCCCGCAATCACCCATCGCGATGCCAGGCGATCAAACAGGATTACCCCGTCCCCAGCGATGCTGTAACAATTGGACATTTTCTTATTCCGCCAGGGCTGCGTACCCACTTGCGGCTTTGACCATACGGGAGCGAACGTGTTCTTATCGAATGCCTGATAATAAACATTCGTCCACTCCATGAACTGCTTCGTGCCCACCGCGCCATTGGGATCAATGTCAAGCTCCGGGGCCGCTAGTTGGGATGCCTCAATGCCTTCAAATGAGGTAACAGTCTGACCTTGCGCCAGCAAAGGAGCCATTAAAAACAGTAATAGTACAATGTTCAACTTGATCATATCTTCACTGCAGGATCATCGCGGGGTTAATTCATCGAGGAGGGGGGATCGCCTCGGATCAACGGGGGGCCCAACACTTGCAAAATATATTCGTCTACCTGGAGCGGTTTGTCAATATTGGCGAGGTGGATAAGATGAAGAAAATTGCATTTCGCAAATCCATATTAGATCGACGACAATTGGGAGCGGCAGGCAATAGAGGGCAGGGTGAGCTGTGCCCTCAGTGATCAGGACGCGTATGTCAGGAAGTCAGAGCCCGAACCATCTCCGTTTTATAGCGCTGCTGCTACTCTTGGGTTTGGCAGCGGCAATCAACGCAGTCTCTGCTTGGGGTGTCGAAACTGAACCGCTTTCGATTGAACCGGTTGCGCCTCACGCGTCGACCTCCTCCCCCCAAGAAACTGTCGATTATCTCGATCCCCGAGGCTCACTTCTATTCACCTACTCGAACGGCCTAAAGATTAGAATCTGCGAGGTTTTTTGGGGCAAGACCGCAGTCGCGCAAGATCGCTCGCCTGTGTCCGGCGATGCTTTTTATCGGACGCTCAAACCAGGTGCACTCCTAGGTGTGATTCACTTCTTGGCTGAAGCCAGTGAGGGATGTCGCGAAGACTTTCATGACCAAAAGCTCAGGCCCAGCTACTACACCATGCGCTACGCCGCGATGCCAGATAGCGATACCGTTGACTTTGTGCTGCTCAGTCCGCTCAGCATGGATCGGGATCCCAGCCGCGTTCTGCCGATTGAGGAACTGATCCGCCTGAGCCGGAGCGCCTCCCCTACGAAGCAGCCTGCGGTCATGGGCTTAGTGCCCATTGACCTCCGCGGCGACGATTTCCCAGACCTCAAGACCGAAAGCGGTGCGAAGCAAGAACTCGCCTTGGCTATCGTCGTAATCACTCCAAAGAAGCAGGAGGAGGATCATAGAGATCGCTCAGATCAGCTGATATACTCGGTCGTTCCATCCGGACTGTCGGTCGTACCAAATGGCTCCGCTTAATCACACTGAGGTTGTCATCATCGGCGCTGGTCCCTATGGACTTTCCATCGCGGCGCATCTACGGCAGCAAGGCATTGGTTTTCGTGTTTTCGGAATCCCGATGTCTAATTGGCGGAGGGCGATGCCCAAGGGTATGTTCCTCAAGTCCGAGGGTGCCGGCTCCGATCTTTCTGACCCGACGCGTTCAATGACCCTGGCGAATCATTGCGCCTCAAGTGACCTGCCTTACAGCGATCGGGTTATGGCTATCCCACTGGAGACGTTCGTCGATTACGGCCTTGCGTTTCAACGACGCCTGGTGCCCGAGGTGGAAGAATGTGCGGTTGTGGCGCTGGCTCGAAAGCCGGACGCATTTGAACTCGGCCTCGATACCGGAGAGTTGGTCATGGCGCGTCGTGTCGTTATCGCGGTAGGGACAACCTACTTCCGCTACCTGCCTCCCCAGTTCGTGACTTTGCCGCGGGAACTCATGTCGCACAGCCGCGACCATTCCGACTTCGCGACGCTTGCTCGGCGCGACGTCATTGTCATCGGCGGCGGACAGTCAGCGCTTGAGACGGCGGCCCTGCTCCATGAGGGAGGAGCGACCGTGCGCGTCCTGGTGCGTGAACCACGGGTTGTATGGAACCCTCGTCCGCATGCCGGCCCCCGAACCGCCCTGGGGCGGCTCCCCCGCCCGTCCTCGGCGTTGGGTACGGGCTGGAAGGCCTGGTTCTATTCCAATGGAGCTGGGATGTTCCAGTTCCTGCCTCCGAAGTTCAGATCTGCAATCGTCCGGCGCGCGCTCGGCCCCGCCGGTGCCTGGTGGCTGCGTGATCGCGTAGAGGGACAATTCCCCGTACTGTGCGGGCATGTCGTGCGGGAGGCTCGTGAGAAGGGCAGCAACGTTCATTTGTGCGTTTCTCGCGCGGACGGTCGGGTGGGTGAAATGTCCGCCGATCACGTCGTCGCCGCCACCGGATACAAGGTTGATATGAGTGCGTTGCCATTTCTCAACGGTAGCTTGTTAGAGCGACTTCAGCGATATGACGCAGCACCCGTGCTTTCCTCTGACTTCGAATCCTCGATCCCCGGGCTGCACTTCACCGGGCTTGCTGCGGCAAATCAGTTTGGTCCTTCGATGCGCTTCGTCGCCGGTGCAAAATACACGGCCCGAAGAATCGCGAGCGCCTGCAGACGTGCGGTAAAGTGCTAGATCACCAAAGTCGCGCAAGTGAGAATGCCGCGGATCAACTCCGACCCGCGCGCTTAACCCGGCATTCCGGACGCGGCTTGTGCGAAATCCGCATTCGGCGTCCTGTGGAAAGATTGCAGATATTGGCACGGCAATGGAATTAACGGCAATGGATTTCGAAATCGCGGCTCATTTCGATAGATCGGTTGCTGTCCTCGTGTTGAACTTCGGCGAGTATCCGTTCCTTCACGGTACTTTGGGCATCATTCGAAGCCTTGGCCGGCTCGGCATTCCGGTATTCGCCGTTCAGCGGTACCCTTCTCTTCCCTCCGGAGCCTCCCGATACCTGACCGGGAGATTCTTATGGGGGGCGGACGGCCGGAACGCCGATCAGTTTCTGGAGGGCATGGCCAGGATTGGCAAGATCCTCGATCGCCCCACGATTCTGGTGCCGGCTGACGATTTCTCCGCCATTCTGATCGCCGAGCATGCCGACGCCTTAGCGCCGTGGTTCATGTTTGTGCGGCAGCCGCCAACATTGCCTCGAACGCTCGCGAACAAGCGTAGGCTGTATCATCTAAGTAAAGAGCTTGGGGTCTCTTGCCCTCCGACCGTTTTTCCCCAGACACGGGAAGAACTGCGCGATGTCGCAGAGCACATGCAGTTCCCGGTTGTCGCCAAAGTCACGGAACCGTGGCTCCTCCCGAAAGGCTTCAAGAGCGTTGCCATCGTATCGCAACGCCAGGATCTGATCGAATACTACGATAATTTTTCCCAGCAGCATCCGATCACAACATTAATGATTCAGGAGATGATCTCTGCCACCGGCTCCGAGGACTGGATCGTCCATGGATATTGCGACAGTCAATCTAAGCCAATCGTACTTTTCACCGGCGTCAAACTAAGATCCTATCCGGTGTTTGCCGGGCCCACCACGCTGGCTCGGTCGGTTCGGAACGACGCGCTGCAGCGGCAGGCGATCGAACTCTTTTCAGCCATTGGCTATCGCGGCATCATGGATCTCGATTTCCGTCTCGATGGGCGCAACGGATGCTTCAACCTGCTCGATTTCAACCCTCGGGTCGGGGCGCAGTTCAGGTTGTTCAGTACTGATCACGGCATCGATGTTGTGCGCGCTCTTCACTTGGATCTCACCGGACGACCTGCGATCGAAGGACAACCAGTTGAAGGACGAACCTTCATGCAGGACATCCAGGACGTGATTGCCAGTTACGCCTGCTACCGACGTGGCAGTTTGACGGTGACAGACTGGTTGCGCTCGCTTCGAGGCGTCACTGAACGTGCCTGGTATGCTGCCGATGACCCTTATCCCTTCGTGCTTATGTGCCTGCGGATGTCGGTTCGGGCCATCTCCAGCAAGCTTGGGCTAAGCAACTCTGAAGCAACCGGCGAGGCGCAACCCGACCTCATTTCGAGATGATTCGTCCAGGATCGAACGCTGCTTGGATACGCATTCGGGCCGCGCCTTGTGAGCAAAATCTCGGACATCGATGTTGCCGCTTTCCCACATCGGGACGGGGTTTACTGTTTAGAACGGGGTGCCCAGGGCGCCCTCCTCCTCCTCTTGTTATGCAAGATCTTGAAAACAAAAGAGCAATTTTGCGACTATATGCTAGATCTCTGAGTTTAAAGGAGTTACACGCAAAATATAGAGAGCATAGAAGTTAGTTAGTTAGTTAGGGTTTTAGCCGGCCCCGGACGGGGCCAGGGTAGCGTGGTCAGGTTTTCAAAGAGCCGATTGCTATCTTATAGATAATGTATATTACTACAGGTTAGCTTATTAGAAGGCGCGCGGTCAATGATTAGACGGGCTGCGGAACTGACGGTTCGGGTGGGTGCGCACAGATGGGCTCGTGGAGCTTGCTGACGTCAAAAGTGATATGGATGGTCGGGAATGTGCATTCTCGCCTCCCACCCTTATTCATGTTTTGCGGAAAGGGTGGGAGGCGAGATTCCCAGCTGGGAAACGCTGCTGGCGCCTTCATTCCGCGGCGCTGGCCCACCTTTACGTTTTCCGTAAAGGTGGGGACGGCGAGGTCGGCGGCCCACAGCTTTTTTGCCGGCACGAGTAAGCTGGCTGGGTGTCCAACCATCCCCGGCGCTCTTACGCACCATCGGCAATCCTGGCTGGCTAGCCCGCAGCGTCGCGATCTGTTTCTGGCAGTGTTGGAAGAAGTCCGCCGGCGTTATGGCTTCGTGGGCTTAGTTAGGCTATGTCGCCATACCGGACCACACTCATCCCCCTATCAGCAGCCGGAGAAAGGCGATCCGTCGCGGGTGATGCAGGCGATGAAACCGGGCTTTTCGCGTAGCCTTCTGACGTCCGTACGTAAACGGCGAGTGGCCGTACAGCGGGAGTTATTTTCGGTCAGCTCCAAGCACGTGTAGCAGCACCGCTTCTGTGATTTCAAGGTAGGCGCCGGGCCAGCGGATCGAGAAGCTTTACAAAGTTTTGTCGGCTCAAAGTCCCCAGAGGTGTGCAATCGTTTGCGCATTGCGGCTCCTCGCAGCTATGTAAGTGCTGGGGAAGAAGGGATTAACTTTGCCACTAGTTTGGTACATTAGGTGCGTGTGAGAATGTGCCTAAATCTCGGTTGGATTGGCGCGGATTGATTGTCGGCAGTGGTTAGTTCTGGCTCCGGTAACGGTTACCTGCCCCATCCGTGCGGTGCATGAATCGGATTGCAGGAAATTATCAAGCGAGCAAGATCTCTGTTCTTACGTGAACAGAGATCCGACTGAAAAGGTTTCTCACGAGCGAGCCCGCGAAGCCGTGCAGGCAACAAACTAAAAACAGACTTACATGGGAGACGAAACAATGTTGTTTGAAAAGCAGCTGACCCACTGTCCGGCAGGAAAATCTGCAAATCTTATGAATCGTCAGAGGAGTTTCATGAGCGCGAAGCGTCCCAGTAACAGGCCGAGTTTGCCTGTGTTCTTTGCCCTGACCCTGTGTGTGCTGCTCACGGTGTGCGTCCCCAGTTCATCCACCGATCAGCCGGGTGCAGCCAACTCCGGCGCCACGCAACGCGCCCGGGTCGCCTTTGGCAATTTGCCTCTCACCTTTGAGCCCAATCAGGGTCAAGCTGACGCCCAGGTCAAATACATGACTCATTGGCATGGATACAATTTGTTCCTGACCTCCAAGGAGGCTGTATTCACCATGCCGATCGGACCTCAGAATTCCGCTCTGCTCGATTTGCTGAGGCAGAAGCAAAACGGTCCATCTGCGATGACCAGGTCAGGTTCTAATCTGGCCGCCTCTCCGAATGCCGAATCGGTCCTTCGCATGACTATGCCAGGCGCTAATCCGCAACCGGTCATAACCTCGGAAGATCAACAGCCGGGCGTAAAGAACTATTTCATTGGCAATGATGCCAAGAATTGGCACACCGACATTCCTGCTTTCGCGCGCGTGCGCTATCGCGATGTTTATCCCGGAGTTGATGTCATCTACCACGGCACTCACCAGTTGGAGTTCGATGTCGTGGTAAATCCAGGCGCGAATCCCGATAACATCGAATTAAGTTTTGAAGGCGCGCAACGCATCCGTACAGATGATTCGGGCAATCTGATCCTGACCTCGGAAGCCGGTGAGTTGCGCTTGCAGCACCCCGTGTCTTATCAGGAGAAAAACGGTACGCGCGTGGCGGTGGATTCTCACTTCGTGGTGAAAAACGATCACCAGGTCGTATTTGCTCTGGGCTCCTACGATCGCAGCCGCCAGTTGGTAATCGATCCCTCCATCACTTTTGCAACGTATTTTGGCGGCGGCGGGACCAATGGCAGCGGCGAAGAGACGGGCCTCGGCATTGCGGTTGACGGCAGCGGAAACGCTTATGTCGTTGGTACCACGAACTCCTCCACTGCGCTTCCGGGTAGCCCTGTTACCATCCCGCCGGCAGGGCAGTATGACTGCTACCTGGTTGAGTTCAACGCCTCGGGCGCTATAGTCTTCACCACGATTTTCGGCGGATCACAGAATGACCTGCCGCAAGCAGTTGCCGTCGATAGCACCGGAATTTATGTCGTCGGGTTGACGCAGTCCACCGACTTCCCCGGAGTCACTGCCACGTCGGCGCAACCCGCGTTCGGAGGCGGCAATGGCGATGCTTTCGTGGCGAAACTGGCGTCGGCCGGTTCGTCAATTACGTGGGCCACGTATCTCGGCGGCACGGATCTCGATGAAGCGTTTGCCGTAGCCGTGGACAGCAGCCAGAACGTCTTCGTGGTCGGCGAAACTTACTCCTTAACCACAGTGACGCCACCATTCCCGATCGTCAATCCCTTGCCGCAGGGCAGCACCAACAACGGTTCGGCCGACGGATTTGTTACCGAGGTCAAGTCGGACGGCACAGCGCCGTTTCTGATATCGAGCTATATCGGTGGAGCAAACTTAGACCTGGCCACCGGTGTCGCGTGGAACTTGGCAACTGGAGATGTGTACATCAGCGGTGGCACCCAATCCCCGAATCTTCCGTTCACAGCGGGAGCTTTTCAACAGCAATGCGGGACCGGGACTCTGAAAAACTGCAACGAAACAGCAAACGGGCAGTTTCTTGATGATGGGTTTGTGGCCGCATTCAATCCAACGGCCACTCCGCCTCTCGCGTACACGTATCTGACGTATCTGGGCGGCGGAGATGTCGACGATGCTTTCGCCATCACCACGGATAGTACCGGGGACGCGTACGTCACGGGCAGAACAGCGTCGGGAGGATCCACCCATTTTCCGACCTTGAACCCGTACCAAGCCACACTGAACGGCGTGCAAAATGCCTTTGTCACTGAGCTGAACCCCGCTGGCACAGCGCTAGTGTATTCAACTTATTTGGGCGGGGAAGGCATGGACAAGGGCTTGGGAATCGCACTGGATCCCTCCGACAATGTTTATGTCACCGGTCAAACCACATCGACAAAATTTCCCGTGGCGAATCCGACCCAGCTAAACTTCGGGGGCGGCACGACTGGCCAGTTCGATAGTGACGCCTTCTTGAGCGAGTTGAACTCTACCGGGTCAACCCTCACCTTCTCCACTTACATTGGCGGCTCCGGAGACGAAGACATTCAAGGTGGCTTCGTAGCCCTCGACAGCACTGGAAACGACATCTATGTTGTCGGCGACACAAATTCAACGAATTTCCCGATCCAGGCCTCGTCAACGGCTGCGGTCGCGGATAGCTCACTGAACGGCGGAGAGGGTTCAACGCCGCAGTGTCAGGTCTTGAACCGGCTGACCGGGCAAACGCTCACCGTAGTCTGTCCCGATGCCTTCGTCTCGCTGTACACGGCGAACACCGATGGACTTCTCGTGACGCTCGCTGGTACGGGTGGGGGCACCGTCACCAGTAGCCCCTCCGGTATCACTTGCCCGGGAGTGGGCACGTGTTCAGCCAGCTTCGCGCCTAGCACTGCGGTTACGCTCACTGCAACTCCGAATGCGAATTCCGTCTTTACCAGCTGGAGTGGAGCGGGATGTTCGGGCACGGGAACATGCGCGGTAACCCTGACTTCCAACCAAGCCGTGACTGCAACGTTTACCGCCGTGACGGCCACCGTTTCTGTGACCATCGTGGGTACGGGAACGGTCACCAGCAGTCCCGCCGGAATTAGCTGCCCAGGTACATGTACCGGCACCTTCAACCTCGGCACTCAGGTCACGCTCACTGCCACGCCGGGTACGAATTTCCTCTTTGGCAGTTGGAGTGGCGCATGCACGGGCACCAGCACGTGCATGTTAACGGTGAACTCCAACCAGGCCGTTACGGCGAGCTTTGTAGAGCCTACCCTTGCCGTCACCGTCACCGGTTCGGGAACGGTTACCAGCACTCCAACTGGAATTAACTGCCCGACTACGTGCACGGCCACTTTCCCCGCGGGCACAAAGGTTACCCTGACTCCTACAGCGGCAAGCAAGTTTGCCTTCACTGCATGGACGGGAGGCGGTTGTACGGGCACGGCAGCCTGCACCATCACCTTGACTTCCAGTCAGACGGTAACGGCGACCTTCGGGAACTTCACGCTCGCGGCCTCGGCTCTGTCACCGGCATCGGTCGCACCCGGAGGGTCAGCCACGTCCACCGTAACCCTCACGGCAACCGGGGGCTTTGATGTTGCCAACGTGAAGCTCTCCTGCAGCAGCATCACGCCGGCATCGACACCAGCACCGGCTTGTACGTTCGGCGCGATCTCTGGGGGCAAATCCACGCTCACCGTCAGCACGACCGTGGCATCTTCCAGGTCGCTGAAGTCGTCTCCGTTCCACCGCTCTGGGCTCTTGTACGCCATGTTCCTGCCCATTGGTGGTATGGCATTCCTCGGCATGGGGTCGGGTCCAAATTCGAGGAAGAAAAAGCTGCTTGGTCTGCTCCTCCTCTGTTTGGCGCTATCGGGGTTAGTGTTCATGGTAGCTTGCGGTGGCGGCAGTACCTCGGGTGGAGGCACAGGCGGCGGTGGCGGCGGGGGCACGCCGGCGAATAGCTACACCGTTACCGTGAGTGGTACTGCGTCGGGTGTAACGCAGACCGCAAACCTTACACTTACCGTGCAGTAGAGTCTGAAGAGTGCTTCGAACCGGCCGCGGTTGGCGCTCGCCACCGCGGCTACATAGGAGGAGTGGATAGAAATTTCTTGGGCATGGGGAAATCTGTCCGTGCGATGAGGGCCAGGTTCTTGCGAGCGTGGCCCTCTTCGCCATGAAAAGTTGGTGCAGTAAGTGTCTGAAGTCGAGTCTGCTCGTTTTTGTTGTGTCGGCCTGATATCGGGAGATTTGGATGGACATTACCATCGTGGGCTCAGGATATGTGGGACTGGTGGCGGGGGCATGTTTTGCCGACATGGGCCACCAGGTCATCCTGGTGGACAACGACCAGCAGAAGCTGGCTGCTCTAAAGAGCGGAGAGGTTCCGATTCACGAGAACTTCCTGCCGGAACTGCTGCAGCGTCATCACGGCCGCAATCTCACTTATTCCGACGATCTAAAAACCGCAGTGGAAGCAAGTGAAGCCGTCTTCATCGCCGTGGGAACACCGCCTACGGAGCAGGGACATGCCGACCTTTCCTACGTGGAATCGGTGGCTCGGATCATCCCGTCGGCAATCAACGGGTACAAGGTTGTCGTAGAGAAGAGCACCGTTCCGGTGTATACCAGCGAGTGGATACGCAAAATCATTCTGCGCCATGCGGCGCCGCCGGATTCATTCGATGTGGCATCCAATCCTGAGTTTCTCCGGGAAGGAACGGCGGTCACCGATTTCCTCTATCCCGATCGCATCGTGGTGGGCGCGGACAATGAACGCTGCGCTTCCGTGCTGCGTACGATCTATGCTCCGCTGACCGATGGCAGTTATTACGAGCGCGCGGATGCGATCCCCCGCCCGGACCGGGCGCAAACCCCGCCACCACTGATCATCACCAGCACGAAGAGTGCGGAGTTGATAAAACATGCGTGCAACGCATTTCTGGCGATGAAGATTTCGTTCATTAATGCGGTGGCGTCGGTGTGCGAATCGGTGGGCGCGAATGTGCAGCAGGTTTGCCAGGGAATTGGAACCGACAGCCGGATAGGGCCCCGCTTTCTGAATCCCGGAGTCGGATATGGTGGGTCATGCTTTCCCAAGGATCTGAGTGCTTTCCGCGCCGTCGCGCGAGAGTGCGGGTATGAGTTCCGCCTGCTCGATGAAGTGATGCGCATTAACGAGGACCAACGACACCGGTTTTTACGCAAGGTCCACGATGCGCTGTGGACATTGCGGGGCAAGCGTCTGGGCGTGCTGGGCCTGGCATTCAAAGGGGGGACGGACGACATCCGTGAATCCCCGGCGATTTTGCTGGTGCAGACCCTGCTGCAAGAGGGCTGTCAGATTGCGGCCTACGATCCTGCAGCGCAAGAGCGGGCGCGAGAGGTTTTGCATTCGAGTATCGAGTACGCCAGTGACGCGTATCAGGCGGCCCGCGGAGCCGACGCTCTCCTGATTCTCACGGAGTGGGATGAATTCGCCAGCCTGGACCTGGATCGCCTGCACCGACAGTTGAAATATCCTATCGTGATTGATGGGCGCAATCTCTACGATCCCGAGTCGATGGCAGCGCACGGATTCACCTACTACAGCGTTGGAAGGCCGGCGGCCGTGCCCGAGACTCTCCCGCTCGCGGCAGGCGCTCCGCCGAGAAAAGCCAGCAACTCATGAATAAGCTGCGCGCTCTGGTCACTGGCGGAGCTGGTTTCCTCGGCTCTCATCTGTGCGATGCGTTGCTCGCAAAAGGTTACTGCGTAATTGCCGTCGACAATTTTCTGACGGGACGGCAATCCAACATCGATCACCTGGGTAACGACCCGCGATTTTAATTTCAGCAGATCGACATTAGTCAGCCATTCGATTGCGGCAAGGTTGACTATGTTTTTCACTTCGCTTGCCCCGCCAGTCCGGTCGATTACACCAAGCACGGAATTGAAACCCTGCAGGTCGGGTCACTGGGTACTTTTCACGCTCTGGATGTGGCTCGCAAGTACGGGGCGAAATACCTGACGTCTTCGACTTCGGAGTGCTCCGGCGATCCGCTCGAGCATCCGCAAAAAGAAACCTATTGGGGACATGTGAATCCCATCGGACCGCGTTCGGTTTACGATGAGGCCAAGCGCTTCAGCGAAGCCGTGACCATGGCCTACCACCGCTATTACAAGGTAGACACGCGCATTGTGCGGATCTTCAATACGTATGGGCCTCGGATGCAACTCAACGACGGCCGCGTCGTTCCCAACTTCATGAAGCAGGCGCTGCGCGGCGAAGACTTGACGGTATACGGCCATGGCGGCCAGACGCGCAGCTTCTGCTATGTCAGCGATGAGATCGACGGTTTCATGCGGCTGACAAAATCTTCAGAGCATCTTCCGGTCAACATCGGGAATCCTACCGAGTTCACCATTCTCGAATGCGCGCAGCGGGTGCTGGCGGTAACCGGATCGAAGAGCAAGATAAAGTACGAACCGCTGCCGCAGGACGATCCCAAACAACGCCAGCCCGATATCACCAAAGCAAGAACCCTGCTGGGCTGGGAGCCCAGGATCGATCTCGAAACTGGCCTGCGGATGTCGCTGGAATATTTTCGCAAGGCGGCCTTCGAAGAAAACCTGGTCCGGACATGAGGAAATGCGGTTCACGGGAGTTGGCGTACCAAAACAGACTTGCCTCCACAGGAGCCAGCGGAGTAAAACAATCTAGCCCCAGGCCACTTTCCGTTGGCCGGCTAGCTGCAAAACTGCCCAAGAGCTTTCAACAACTACCTGATATACACCCGACTCCCGAGACGCAGTCGTGCCACAAGTGTGGTCTTCCCCAGGAATTCATCAGATACAATCCGGGTGCCTGAGCCGGGGACACTGCCCTTGTTTGGATCCGGCTTGATGGCGTTGGCTGGGGTCCGGGGTAAGAAACGGGCTCGTTCGTAATTGCCAATCCGGACTATCCCTTGAGCGCTGTCTCCCGGCAGCCGGGCTCGGGACACACATACCTCAGCACATTCCTTTGCCGGTCGAGACTCGAGATAAACATGGGCCGGCCGTGCTTGTCGCAACACGGCTGGTCATTCGAGACAATGGGCGGCTCATCCCTGACTGGAGTGACGTAGCCCAGCGATTCACTGAAACAACGCCGACAAAACTTATCCGTGCAGCGGAAAAACTCAACCGAATAATTGACGCTGAATGGAGCCAGCAGGAACTCCATGGTTCGATAGTGCTTGTCGCACAACGGCAGGATGTCGGTCCTCACGGGGGGATTCTAGCATCGCCAGCAAAACAAAACCGGCGGCCGAAGCCACCGGTGTGAGTGGCATGTGTGGTGCAAGGTTTTTGACCCGGTGGCCACCCGCAGGGTGGCTAGTTGCTGTCATCCCGCCGCTTCAGCGTAGGCTTATCATCGTCGCTCGTCGTCGTTGTTCCATTGCCGGTTGTGTCAGTCCCCGAAGTGCGTCGCAGACTGGGCTTGTTGCCGTCCTTGTTATCGATCACCTTCCGCCGGTTTTCGAGCGATGCCAGCCGCGATTTGACGTCGTCGAATTCCGACGTAGTCACGGTGTACTCGAGCCGAGCTGGAAGGATATGCTCAATCTCTTCCTGGGACTTGGCGATCCGGTCGGGCGTCTGGGGATGTGAGGCAAAAGCCTTGGAGAGCGTTCCCGGCTTTTGCTTTTCCATGGCCTGCAGTTTCTCGAAGAAGGAAACGAACGATTGCGGGTCGTATCCTGCCTTGTACATATATTGCAGGCCCAGGTAATCGGCCTCCGCCTCGAACGAGCGCTGGAAGCTTAGGAAAGTCAGAGGTAACGCCAAACCGGCGGCCTCATAGGCGGCGTATCCAATCCCCCCGCCGACGAATATCAGCGGGATCGTGGCGAAGTTCGCATACTGCGACCGGGTCAATTGCCGGGTGGCATGGCGGGCGCACACATGAGCGATTTCGTGAGCCATGACGCCGGCCAGTTCCGCCTCTCCGTCCGCCGCCAGGATAGTTGCCGAGTCAACATAGACAAATCCTCCCGGAAGTGACATGGCATTGACCACGTCAGAGTCAATGATCTTGAAGGTAAAAGGAACCTGCGCATCCGAATTTCGGACCAGGTTCTGTCCCAGCCGATTCACATACTCCGTGACTACCGGGTCTGTCACGAACTTCGAACTGGAGTCGACCATCTGGGAATACTGTTTCCCCATCTTGATGTCGCTTTCGATGGAGTACCAGTTACCCACGCCGCGTGTGCCAATCTTCCGATTGCCGATGGCGTCCACGTCGTTCTTGCCACCGTCATGCTTGACCTTATCCGGATCTGCGGCTTGAACTGGAGTGCTCTGGGTAGCAGAGCCGTTCGTACCGCTTTGAGGCGCAGTCCCGGAAACTCCAGGATCGCCGTTAGGGACGGGGGCATTAGTGGGAACGCCGCCAGGAGTTGGCTGACTGCCGGGAGTACCCATCTGCCCGAACACCGCAGGGGTTAGACTACTGAAGGTGAACAACGCAGCCGTTAACAGCGATAATCGGAACTTCATAGCCAAACTCCGTTTTCCCGCCCGAGCGGGCCCATAATTCAATTATACCCCTCGACGCAACCGGTGTTGCGCACATTATCCCTATAGGGTTCGACGCAGAATCTGCTGGGAAGGTTATCCGGGGAGCCGGGCTGGCCACTTCCATTGCGGCACCGGAAAACGCCCGATTCACCCGATTCCCCGATAAGGGCAAAATCTTGTCAGGCCCCTTTTCGTCCCCAATCCTTTCAACTCCCTCATTACAAACAGAAAATAGAGTTGAAAAGCATGTGCGTGTTCCCCCGATCCAGCGCATGGATCTGGAGACCTGGATGTGCAAGACGCACAAGATCCGCATCCGTGGCGGAGAGCCGTCAAAGCTGCGGTTGTCCACGCCGTACTACCTGCAAAAGCAAAGATATCGATCGATTCCTGGAGACCTTCGACGAGTACAAGCGCGAGAAAAGTGCAGCCTAAGCGCTGCTGTCACGTGGATACAACGAAAGGCATAAACCACAAAGGACCCGAAGGGCCACAAAGGAATGCGGGTTATTCTTTGTGGCCCTTCGGGTCCTTTGTGGTTAGTGATTTTCTCGGGCAGAGGCTCAATCGTAATACTCCAACCCCAAATGGGTGATCAGTTCCTCGCCGCGCAGATGCCGCAGCGTGTTCTTCAACTTCATCAACTGAATAAACAGATCATGCTCAGGATAGAGTCCCGGCGCAGTCATCGGAGACTTGAAATAAAAACTCAACCACTCCTGAATGCCAAGCCCGCGCAATTCTGCGCTGCGCTGCGCCAAGTCCATGAACAAAACCAGGTCAAGCACAATGGGCGCAGCCAAAATCGAATCCCGGCAAAGAAAATCCACCTTGATCTGCATCGGGTAACCAAGCCAACCGAAGATGTCGATGTTGTCCCAGCCCTCCTTGTTGTCGCCGCGGGGCGGGTAATAGTTTATGCGGACTTTGTGGGTGAAATTGCCGTAGAGATCGGGGTAGAGTTCGGGTTGCAGAATGTGTTCGAGAACCGAGAGCTTGGATTCTTCCTTGGTCTTGAACGATCCGGGATCTTCGAGGACCTCGCCGTCGCGGTTGCCCAGGATATTCATCGAGAACCATCCGTTGAGACCAATCATGCGCGCCTTGAAGCCGGGGGCGAGGATGGTCTTAATCAGGGTCTGTCCAGTCTTGAAATCTTTGCCGCAGATGGGAGCGTTGTTCTTTCGCGACAACTCGTGCATTACTGGAATATCCACCGTCAGGTTCGGTGCTCCGTTCGCGAAGGGCACGCCCTCCATCAGCGAGGCGTAGGCATAAATCATCGAGGGCGCGATGTTCTCGTCATTCTGAGTCAGCGCTTTCTCGAAGGACTTTACCGATTGATGAGCTGCAGTCGGCTCGATGTAACTTTCCGTTGAGCCGCACCAGATGGTGATCAGGCGTGTCGCTCCGGAAGACTTTTTGAAATCGCGGATATCGGCTCGCACCTGCTCGGCCAGATCCATCTTGTTCTTGCCCTTCTTGACATTGGGCCCGTCGATCTTCTTGACGTAATTGTGATCGAAAACTGCTTTGCGCGGCTTGATCGAGCCGAGGAACGGTTTGACCTGGTCGAGCAGTTCGCGATCGAGAACCCCCGCGTTTTTCGCTGCGGCATACATGTCGTCTTCAAAAATGTCCCAGCCGGTGAAGACCAGATCGTCGAGCCCGGCCAGGGGAACAAACTCTTTGATCCTGGGCGAGCGCGCATCCGTGCGCTTGCCCAGACGAATGGTTGCCATCTGGGTAACGGAACCGATGGGCTTGGCGATTCCCTTGCGTATAGCTTCGACGCCGGCCACGAATGTGGTCGCGACCGCGCCCATGCCGGGAATCATTACTCCGAGCTTGCCCTTAGGAGATTGAATCTCACTACCGTTGTGCTTCTTGCTTTCAGTTCTTGCGGACTTCTGCCGAGTCGCCATCGTATGGAGGTTTCCTTATGAGAGCTCTTGTCAGTGAGCGCCGGGGATGTAAGGCAAACAGGTATGTTCTCGTATCGACAGGTGATTTGCAACCGAGGGACGCTGAATGGAAGGATATTGCGCTTCGGCGGCAGGACGGGTGTGCTGAGGAGCAGCTATCAGGCTGCTCTGCAAGTCGCAGCTCTGCATATCGGTGCTCTGCATATCAATGCTCTGCAAATCAATGCTCTACAAATCAATGACTGCGATCATTTTTTTCGTTGGACTCCGCGGCAGGCCTCGGCCATCATTGCAACCAGTTCGCACTTGCTCTGCAGTAAGTAACCTGAACCTACCATTTGCTTGCAAGCCATGTTGCTGGATAGCAAATCTCCTGACCTCGTGGTTCGCAGCCGTAACTGAGTCACACCTCTGGCCCCCTGCCCGCAGTGTGCTCCTCACATTCAGAACAGGAGATTCCATGAAATCGATTCGCAGCTTCTGGTTTGCCGTGATCCTGACCCTGGGCGCACTCGGCCAACTCGCTGGCTTGGCGTTACCGCAGAGTCCCGTGCAAGGGAGATTCAACTTGCCTTACGAAGTGAATTGGGAAAACACCGTCGTTCCGGCGGGAGAGTATGAGTTTTATCTCGGGCCCGCGGGCGGACCGCCCGCGACAAGCCAGTCAACCCACTCCTGCCAATCCGCGCCAGATCCTTCGTGGCCTGACGGCCCCTCAGGATGAGGTGAAGAGCTGGCCTGTGTGTACCTCATGTGATCTATGAATTGCCTTTCACCTCGTCGCTGAGAATCATGGCTTCGGCAATTTCCTTCATGGATCTGGGTTTCTGCCGGCTCTGCCCCTGCAAGGTGAGATAGGCTTGTTCCTCGCTTAATCCCAGATCGCGCTGCAAAATACCCTTGGCTCGTTCAACGAGTTTTCGGGTTTGCAGTTTCTCGGAAAAGTTAGAGTTGGCTTCCTCCAGACGTGCCAACTCAATCTCCGCTCCTGCCAGAAAACCCGTAGTTGCGATCAGCCGGATTTGCCGACGAGTATGCACATGAGGACCGCGATGCTGCAAATTAATCACTCCAACCACGTTTCCGCGCGACAACAATGGCACGGAAAGAAAAGCTTCGTAGCTATCCTGTGGCAATTCGTTGAACAGCCTGAAGCGTGGATCCTGGGCTGCATTCTGAGTTACGGAAACCGGCTCCTTGTGTTCGGCCACCCAGCCTGTGATTCCCTGCCCCATGCGCAGTTTCAGGCGATCTACGACTTCCGGTTGCGGAGTTTTCGATGCCGAAGCACAAGCTCGTCACCCTCAAGCACGTAAATCAGACAGCAATCGCACTTCACCAGCGCTGAGACGAAGTCTACAAGCCGGGCTAATACGTCGTGGACCGGGTCGGCGGCGCCCGGGCGACTGCCAATGTCATGCAATAGATCAACCTCTACATCCTCGTTTAGTAGAGAGGAGTCCATGGATCCATTATCTAGTGACATTGTTCGTGGAGCTCATTCCAAATTTTGATTGGCTGGATAAGGACAGTCGTTAGTCATTGGTCGTTGGCCAAGGGCGAACGACCAATGACCAACGACCTTGAGCCTGCTGCTACTTCGCTTCCAAATCTACGGTCCTCACCGGCAGATCCCAGTGGGCATCGAGGATTTCGAAGCGGCGCTGCTCTTCGCGTACGTAGGTTTCTTTATCGGGGAACAATTGTTTCTTAAGCGCGTCTTCGTCGAAAGGTTCGTTGGCGACCGTGGCATTCTTGAAGACGATGGTCACCCGATAGTCCCAGCGTCCGTCTTCCGTGGTGTGGTAGCGCGGTTGGTCCAAACAGACCTTGAGCATGCGCCCCATTTCGACTTCCTTCTTGAGCAGCGGGTAGTGATTCTTCTTGAAGAGCTGCAGGAACTCGTCGGCGTGTCCCCACTTGGCTTTGTAGTAATACTCGACCACGAAAGGCTGACCGGACGCGGCCGGAGTGGCTTGGGAGAATCCGAAGCTTGTGCCCAGGAACCACAGCGTTAGCACACAAATAAAATGCTTCATAGGCAGTTTCCTTTTGAGACAACCATGAGGATTTTCGGTTGCAGCACAAAGCGCGAACGCCCCCAGCCTACATTAAATTTTCCGCTGCACCCATGCGGTTCTGCCAGTGCGACCACGCGAACCAAATTATTCCCGCCGCCAGGGCGAGGCCGATGACGGCATCGAACTGATGAAAATACTTGCCCAACGCGCGCCAGTTCTCGCCTAGCTTCATCCCAAACCAGGCCAGTGCGAAGCACCAGGGCCAGGAACCTAGAAAAGTATAAAGATGAAATCGTGCGCGCGGCATGCGGGCAATTCCCGCAGGCAGTGCGATGAAAGTACGGACAACCGGAAGTAATCTTGCGATGAAAACCGCCAGGTATCCCCAGCGCGCGAAAAAGCGGTCGGCCCAATCCAGCTCTCGCCGGCCCATCAGGATCCAGCGACCGTATTTTTCGACCAGAGGGCGACCACCGTAGCATCCGATCTCGTACGCGATCAACGATCCCAGGTTGCAGCCGATGGCGCCGGCGGTGGCGACCCAAAACAGTTTCATCGTGCCTTCGTAGACCAGATAGCCGGCGAAGGGCATGATCAACTCGGAGGGCAGGGGAATGCAGGCTGACTCAATCGCCATGAGGAGGGCGATGCCTGGGTAGCGCGTCGTAACGATAACTGAATGAATGAAGCCAAACAGAACTGCCAAGATTTTTTCAGTCATGGGAGAGATCGGGAATGAAATTTGTAGAGACCTAGCTCGCTACGTCTCTGGCCGACACTAAGACGTCGCAAGCAACTCTCTAATACTTCAGAATGAGCCTTCTTGAGTAAAGGTGAATCCGGGCAGGGATGCACCCTGTGTACTTTTTGCCACTTTCACCCGCACTGTGGGCGCGTCGGGGGCGGTTACCTCGGCCGGGCGCAGCATAGCGTACTGCGAGAACACTTCGCTGTACACTTTGGTCACGAGGTAATCCTTTCCGTCGTCATCCTTGCGCCAGACTTGCCCGAGTTGGACGGACTTCACTGCCACAGGAGCTTCCTCAACTTTGTTGGATCACTTCCAGACTACCTAGCGCGTTGGTCCTCGTCAATTGGACGGAGAGGTTTCCCCGATTACGAAAGGGTCGGATTGGGCCGCTGAAAGCACTTGCGGACTCTCCGTCGGGGATTTGCTTCTGCTAACATTCAAACTCAATTCCATACACCGAAGGAATGCACATGGTACGCGGCGTAGTTCCTCGACAACCAGCAAAAACAGGACGTCAAGCAGGAGCACAGGTCTCCCGCTCCAGTAAGGCGTCGCAGAAAACTGCCGGACTGCGCGCGCAGCGGCGGGGTCAGAGAGCCGGCACCACGAAACCCAAGAAGTCTGCGCCCGGCGCCAAACACAATCCTCTCGCGCCCGAGCGGATTGCTGAAATCCTGAGGCGGCTCGACCTTCTTTATCCGGATGTGACCTGCGCACTTACCCACAAGAGCGCGTGGGAGTTGCTGGTCGCAACCATCTTGTCGGCGCAGTCGACCGATGTGAACGTCAACCGGGTCACGCCCGAGTTGTTTCGTAAATATCCGACCGTGGAAGACTTCGCTGCGCTCACTCCCGAACAGCTTGAGCCCGACGTCCGTTCAACGGGTTTCTTTCGCAATAAATCGAAATCGGTTGTGGGCGCGGCGAAGAAGATTGTCAGCGAGTTCGGCGGGCAGGTTCCAGATGACATGGAGAGACTTCTTACTTTGCCGGGCGTGGCGCGCAAGACCGCTAACGTCGTGCTAGGCACGTGGTTTCGTAAAGCGGACGGGGTCGTGGTGGACACGCACGTTACCCGCATCGCGCGCCGGCTTGAGCTCACCAAGAATACAGATGCGCCGAAAATCGAGCAGGACTTGATGAAAGTAATTCCGCGCGAGAAGTGGATCCTGTTCCCACATCAACTCATCTGGCATGGGCGCAAGTTGTGCTTCGCGCGCCGGCCTAAGTGCGTGGACTGTGCCCTAGAGAATATTTGCCACGCTGGAGATAAGACGTGGACAACCGTCGAGATTCACAAGAATGCGAGGTTGTGACCGGATTTATGATGGTCTGTCATCCTGAGCGCAGCGCATCCGGTCGCGCGTGACCGGATGCGCGGAGTCGAAGGATCCCTGCACGGCTCAGCGCTCTCGGATGGCGTTTCGAACTAGCTTCTTGCGAGAATTCCCTGCCGCCTCATTTCAAGCGCTGGAGGGTAGCGATCTTTCGACTCCGTGGCTGCTTCGCTTCGCGAAGCAGCCACTACCGCTCAAATGACTGTTCCAGGCGAGGATGGCACGGGGGGAAGGAATCTACGTCGCCTCTGCTAAACTTTTTATTCTGACCTCGTCTAACGACTCTTCAGGAATCGAATGCGCCCTTTCATCCCGTTTGCTATTGTCGTATTCATGAGTACGATTGCTGCGTCCCAGACTTTGCCTGTACCTCAGGCCATCACCGACCCCAAGCAGATCACCAGCAAGCCCAACGCCAATGTCGAGCAGAATCAGCAGAGTCTTTCCATTGAGAAGCTCTACATGACCCGCCAGGTGGGGCAGGCATCGTGGTCCCCCGATGGCAAAACAATCGTCTTCGTCAGCAACATCAGTGGCCGCAATAACCTCTGGCTGGTCCCGGCGGAAGGTGGCTGGCCCACGCAGCTTACGGTCAGCGATCAGCGGCAGACGGCGCCTGCGTGGTCACCGGACGGCAGATGGATCGCCTACATGTCGGATTATGAAGGCGACGAGCAGTGGGACATTTTCATGGTTTCGCCGAAGACCGGACAGGTGGTGAACCTGACTCATACGCGCGAAATCGCGGAGGAGTATCCGCGATGGTCGCTCGACGGCCGTTATCTGACTTATACCGTGAAACCGAAGACGTCGTCGGTGTTCGAGATTGATGTTTACGACATGGTGATGCGGGATGTGAAACACATCACGACCGGCACGCCGGCCGACAAGTTGAACGACAATCCAATCTGGTCACACGACGGCAAATGGATCGCGTACACCCAGGAGCAGGCCAAGGGAACGGATTCGAATATCTTCATCACAGAAGTCGCTACGGGTCAGAGTTCCCTGCTAACTCCGCACCAGGGTGAACAGATTTACCGCGCCAATGATTTTTCGCCCGATGGAAAGCATCTGCTGATCACTTCCAATGCGGCCAATGGGTACGACAATGTTGGGTTGCTCGATATAACTACAAAGAAGATTTCGTGGCTGACAAAAGACAAGTGGGAGATCGCTGGCGGTCACTTTTCGCCCGACGGCAAGCGCATTACATGGACTGCGAATATCGAAGGCAATACCGACATCTATGTACGCGACCTCCTCACGGGCAAGATTGCGGCGTTGCCTCTCCCCAAGGGCGTGAATGAGCTAGCCGGGGAACATTCCGCCTTCAGTAAGGATGGGGCACACTTACTCTATAACCACAATGGGGCAACCGCCGCGAAAGATCTTTGGGTCTACCAACTAGACACGGGGAAATCGCATCAGGTGACACAATCCCTGATCGCCGGCGTGCGCTCGGAAGATATGGTCGAGCCATTCCTGGTCCACTACCCCACTCGCGATGGCAAATGGACCATCTCGGCGTTCGTGTATGTCCCCTACAACATGGTGCGCAATGGGCTGAACGCGGCAATTGTTTATGTGCATGGCGGCCCTGCATCGCAGTCGGTGAATTCCTTTAGCCGGTTTATTCAGCACATGGTCAACCAGGGGTACATGGTGATTGCACCGAACTATCGCGGTTCAACGGGATATGGAAAGGAATTTCAACAGGCGAATCTGTTCGATATGGGCGGCGGCGATTTGCAGGACGTGCTCGCGGCGGCGGATTTTATCAAGCAGACCGGTTATCTCGATCCGAAGAAGGTCGTCCTGATGGGTGGCAGCTACGGCGGCTACCTAACCATGATGGGTGTCACCAAGGCGCCCGACGTTTGGGCTGCGGGCGTGCCAATCGTTCCATTTGTCAACTGGTTTACGGAAATTCAGAATGAGGATCCGGTGCTGCAACAATCGGACCTTGCCACCATGGGTGATCCTGAGAAAAACAAAGCTCTGTTCCAGGATCGTTCTCCGATCTTCTTTGTGGATCAGATCAAGGCGCCGCTGTTTTTGCTCGCCGGTGGAAATGATCCGCGCTGCCCTAAAGAGGAATCACAGCAGGTGATTGACGCGATCAAGAAGCGTGGCGGCGTGGTCGAGTTTAGGGTGTACGCCAACGAAGGCCACGGATTCGCGCGGGTGGAGAATCAGATCGACGCTTACCAGCGCGTATCGGGCTTCCTGAAAGCGCACGTGCCACCGGCCGATTGCAGTTGCTCGCTGACGGAGTAGGTTGGCTGTCGTTTGACGTCATCCGGAGTGGCCGTCAGGCCCGAAGGATCTGGCGCGGATTAGCGTTCACCCGGCTCAGCGCCGGCCGCACCTGCGGGCGGCGACCCGGTCAGAGACCCGGTTTCACACGAGCAGAGACGATTGCGTTAATCAAGCCGGGGATCGTGTATTCCTTTGCTTCCAGGTCAACCGGGAGGCCAAGCTCGCGCAGCGTCGACGAGGTGACGGGCCCGATCGAAACGAAACGGACATCGTCAAGCGGACTAGCTTTTCGCGGGCGAGGGCGCCCGCGCCGCACGTTCTTTCCCGTCAAGTTCGCGAAGTTCCTCACCGTAGAAGAACTGGTGAAGGTGATCACATCAGGACGGCGGTTCGAGTTTTTCAGGATCGCGCGCAGTCTTGTGAGGGAGGATCGTGGAATCACGGTTTCGTAGGCCTCAACCACGTCAACCTTGGCGCCCAGTTTGCGCAATTCTCGAGGGATTACGTCGCGCGCGACTCGGGCTCGGGCCAATAGCACACGCTTCCCAGCTACCTGATCACGCAAGCTCTCTACCACAGATTCTGCGACGTACTCTTCAGGAACGACATTTACTTTAATACCGCATTTCTCGATCGCCTTCTTTGTAGCGGGTCCGATGGCCGCTACTTTCAAGTGCTTAAAGTGCCTCTTGGTTAAGCGAAGTTTACGAATCCGCTTCCAAAGCGCGTCGGCTCCGTTCACGCTGGTAAGGATAAGCCAATCGTAGTCCTGTAGATTCTTGAGGGCTGTGTCCAGGGGTTGGTAAGACCGTGGCTTGCGGATTTCGATAAAAGGGATTTCGATGACTTCGGCACCAAGTTCTCGCAGGCCGGATGAAAGTGCGCTGGCCTGATGGCGCGCACGACCGACAACAATCCGGAGTCCAGCGAGCGGGAGACCTTCTTTCTTGGTCATCGAATTAACCGCCCAAGCCTTCTTGCTGCATGAGTTCTGCCACTCCGGAAACGCTCGAGTCTTTGCTCTGGTTCAGGCATTGAATGACTCGGGCCTGTTCTCCCTTGGTGCGGTTTTGGCTGAGCTTGAACTTTGCTTCCAGCCTTTTGGCCCTGATCTCAAAACCCACAATATGCTTCATCATCCGGCTTCGATATTGTTCGTTCAGCTCAGACCATTGCGCCATGTACGACGATTCGAAGGTAGTGATCATGCGGTGTAGCGTTGCTTTCAGGGCTTCCTCGTCCGAGAACAATCTCGGCTGACCGTACACATGTACGGCGGCGTAGTTCCAGGTCGGAACGCTCTCTCGAATCTCATACAAGCTGGGCGAAATGTAGGCGTGGGGACCGTGAAAGATGACCAACGATTCCTCACTCTCCTTCATCGACTTCCAGTGCGCATTCGCCCGCGCCATATGACCCTGCACCACGATCTGATCTCCGGCCTCGTCAATGAGAAGCGGGAGGTGACTGGCGAACGGAACACCCTCCGCGGTGGTAACCAAAATGGCAAATGGATTCGCTCGCAGGAAAGCGAGGATGGTAGAGCGATCTTCCTGGCGGTTGAATTCGGGTATGTACACTTCAGGTCTCCTAGTTGGCGCGATTCGCGATCGGAACCAGGCGGACAAGAGCGTCCGCACCACAGGTTTACGGCTGTTGCGGCACAGCAATTCCCTGCCCGTAGACTGCTTCGAGAATCGCCTCTCCCCCGCGCTGCAGTAACACTTCACCGACGGATTCTCCTAGCTGAACTGGATCGGTGCCGTCGAGCGACTCGCGCAGAATCTTGGAGCCGTCGGGCTCGGCCACGATTGCCTCGAGGTGTAGCCGTCCCTCGCGGACTTCGGCAAACGCCCCGATAGGGACTTGGCAGCCGCCGCCTAGTTTGTTGAGCAACGCTCGCTCGCAGGTTGTAGTTGCATGCGCCTCGGCGTCATCCAGAAACGCAAGATGCTGTCGTGTGACCGAGTCCCCGGCGCGAATCTCGATTCCAAGCGCTCCCTGCCCGGCCGCCGGGCACATTACCTCGAACGGGATCACCTGTCTCACAAGTTGTGTCTTGCCCAACCGGTTCAGACCCGCCGCCGCCAGAATGATCGCATCGTATTCTCCTGCTTCCAGCTTCCGCAAGCGAGTGTCAACATTTCCGCGCAGCGGGCAGATTTCGAGATCGGGCCGCACGGCTTTCAATTGTGCCTGACGGCGCAGGCTGCTGGTACCCACAAGTGCTCCTCGCGGCAGATCTTCGATGCTTTCGTAGTTGCGAGAACAAAATACGTCCCGCGGATTCTCCCGGGTGGTCACGGCCGCGATCTCAAAACCCTGGGAAAGTTCTGTGGGAAGGTCTTTCAAACTATGTACGGCAAGGTCGATGCGTCCTTCGGCGAGCGCCTCTTCAATCTCCTTGGTGAACATTCCTTTGGTTCCAACCTTGGCGAGGGCAACGTCGGTGATCTTGTCGCCGGTGGTCTTGATGATTTCCAGTTCGACTTCGTGACCACGTTCACGGAGGAGCGCGCTGATGTGATTGGCTTGCCAAAGCGCGAGTTGCGAACCCCGGGAACCGATGCGGAGACGGGCCATCAGCCGCGCCCTCCAGGCCCACCGCCGGACTGGGCAGCCTTCTTGTCTTTTTCTCTTTCCTGAAGATTAAACAAGCGGCGAACAATATCGACGACCGTGGTGGCTTCGGACTCGCGGGCCGCGGTCTTCAGGGTGCTAATGGGCGTGTGCATGATCTTGTTCACGATTCCATGCGTGAGGGTGTCGATCGCAAGCTCCTGGTCGGGCGATAACACGCCAAGGCGTCCACGAACCCGATCGATTTCGGCCTGCCGAATGGTTTCCAAATGATCTTGTAGAGAAACAATCGTGGGTACGACGTCTAGAGTTTGCAAACGAGCCTGGAATCGCTCGACCTCGCTTTCGATAATGGCAGCGGCGTGTTCGGCCTCTTTCCTGCGATCCGCGACGTGCGATGACACCGCTTGCTGCAGGTCGTCGATATCGTAGACGAAGATTCCGTCCAGCTTATTCATCTCCGGGTCCACGTCACGAGGCACCGCGATGTCGATAAAGAACATGGGACGGTTCTTGCGGCGGCTCAGAAATAATTCGCCGTGTTCGCGGCGGAAAATCGCGTGCGAAGCTCCAGTCGAGGTAATAACGATGTCGCCTTTGTCGCAAGTATCGTAGAGCCGGCTGAATTCGATGGCCTGGCCGTCGAATTTCTGGGCCAGGCGAATAGCCCGGTCGTATGTGCGATTGGCCACAAAGATCGACGCCGCGCCATGAGCAAGCAGATGACGAGCTGCCAGCTCGCTCATCTTCCCTGCTCCGACGAGGTACACGTGCTTGCCGGCCAGTGATCCGAAAATCTTCTTGGCAAGTTCAACCGCTACCGAGGCCACCGAGACTGCGGATGAGCCCACGGCCGTTTCGGTGCGCACCCTTTTTGCCACGGCAAAGGCCCGGGTGAGAAGCAAGTCCAGTTGAGAGTGGATCGCGCCCACCGCCCGCGCGGTGGCGTAGGCTTCCTTTACCTGCCCCAGGATTTGCGCTTCCCCTAAGATCATTGAGTCGAGGCTCGACGCAACCCGGAACAAATGGCGGATGGCTTCATTTTCGCGATATTCGTAGAGGTGAGGCTCAAGCTCGGCGCGCTCCAAGTGAAAATAGTCGTCGAGAAAGGCACGCAGGTCGGCGCTGCCGTTCTTGGTCTGGGCCAGCAGTTCTACTCGATTGCAAGTGCTCAGGATCAGCCCCTCGTCAACCCCCGGATGTTGGGTGAAACACTTCAGCGCATCGGGCAGTCGGGACTCCGGTATCGCTAAACGTTCCCGCACCTCGACTGGCGCGCTGTTGTGGTTGACGCCGATGAGCTGAAAGTTCATGACTGTGCGAACCTATGAATCGTGCTGAAGTAGTTGGCGGCCCACGCGATGATCGCGGCAACAAATGCTCCGGCTGCGAGATAAGCGGCGCGGCGGCCTCGCCAGCCCGCGGTCCAGCGGGTGTAGAGCATGACCAGGTATACGACCCACATCAGGATCGAGAGCAGAATCTTAGGATCGAGAAGGTCTACTCGTCCATAGGTTGCTTGCGCAACGACCGTCCCCGCAATCAGACCTAGGGTCATGAAGGGAAACCCAAGCAGCAGCGATCGGAATCCGATTTCGTCGATTACTTCAAGCGCGGGCAGACGCGAGAGAAGTCCGCCTCCCTTTTTCGATTTCAACGAGCGTTCCTGGATGAGATAAAGCAGGCTGGCGCCGAAACTCAAAACGAGCGCGGCGTAGCCGGTGAAGATCAGGGCGATGTGCGCAAATAGCCAACCCCGCGCCAATCCTGGTGATGTCAGCAAGAATGGCTGCTGCCCGGTTGCGGCGACGAAGGTCAGCAGAAAAACCAGAGGAAAAACGACAATGCCCGGAGACGTGGTTTGATACAGCAGGTACACGATCATGAAAACGACCATGATCAGGAAGCCCAACACCGATTCGGCATTGTGCACTGAGGTCAACGTGATCTGGCCCGTGAGGAGTATGGAATCCGTGAGCGAGACGAAATGAAAGACCATGCCCAAGTAAGCTGCGTGCAAGGCGATCTTGTTCAACAGGTCCCTGGTGCGGGTTAGCGCGACCAACGCATACAGCAGACCGATAGCGTAAAAACCCAACGCAACTCGAAGCCAAAGTATAGGCATTTACGACTTAGACCCCTATTTGTGTCTGTAACTTACTGATTCCATGATGCCACTGAGCCCACTAAATCCACCGAGTGGGACAATTTATGTACAAAATATGTACAGAGTTCACCTCGGACGTTCCGTGGCCGCCGCTAATCATCCATAGAAAAAGGTATCGGTCGGCCTTTTCTCATGTCGTCCGCCAGCGGTCGAACAAACACCGAACTTTCTTCGGTATTCATCCGCTGTAAATTCCCGTACCTCTTGGATTCTGTAGAATCCAGATTAACCAAATCCCAACCGAAAGGCCGCTTTTTCTCTGTCTTATGGCTGACGAGTCTGACCTTAGACTCCTTCTTTCCACTAGGTCGGCTGGCAGTAACTTGGTAACGGACTTCGCCGCAGACAAAATCAGTATCCTTCGTGACGGCGGTGCGATGTGTGCCTCCCCGGCGCAATAGGCGTCCTCGCTCATTCCGACGAGCCTAGCAGCACCCAATTCCGAAATCGCGCTCGTGATGCTCGGCGCAACGCCGAAATGTTTCTCCCACTCCAGGGCAACGTCAACTAACTGCTTCCGGAGGTCTCTCGCTGTACTCATGACAAATTCGCACCTGCCTGCCTAATTGCGACGTGTCGAGCGGTTCGTCCCCTGCCCGATGAATCCTTAGCCCCGAGGCTTCTTCTTCGGCGTCTCTTTTAAGGATGCTTCGGCCCCGATCCGCGCCAGCCCTAGCACGATGCTCGAACGCGTGAGTACCGCTTTGGGCCAGATGGTATTCGCGGCCCGTTCGAGCAAGGCGAGATCTTCTGCGGTCATCTTCACGGTTACCGATGCCGTCCGTTTTCCCATGATCTATCGTGGCTCTTCTGGCTTTATCTGGCAAGAATAAATCTTTTAAATCTACTGCATCTAAGATGTACAAAAGCGCCCGTCTTGAGTCCGTACACAAAGGAGTAAGGGGTTAACTTCTGGAGTAGATTGGTCAACAACGCTGCCTTGGATAATGCGCATAACGCCGCGACCCAGCTCCTCGCAATTTCTAACTCGCACGTTAAACCATTTGCGTTATACGGTCGCGAAGAAACCGCCGCTCTACGCGCTACATCATCAAAATGAGGACCCGAAGTGCAAAACCGCAACTGGCTGACGCGTTACAACGATGCACTCGTCGAGTTGGACCCCATCAAACTGCTGGACAAGATTGAAGCAGCACAGAAAGCCATCGGGGACCGACTGGAAGATGCTTTGCACGGCCGGAATCCGATTAACGGCAATGAGCGAGACTTGATCGAAGACGCCCGGCGCAATCTCTACTTTCTCAAAAAACACCCAGCGGCATGACACTAGACGGCAAACTCATGGAGCACAAGGGAGAGGCCCCGCCTCGGCGACTTCCCGTGGTTGAGTGGATTTCAATTGTGCCCGCCATAGCAATCTGTACTACGTGCGCCGAGCGTTTCACGGTTCCTGTAGCGGCTCTAGCAGAGCGATGGCTCAGGCTAATCTTCAATATCAGTTCGACCGCCATAAGTGCAAGCAGAGACGCCACGGCATCTTGACGAGTCTTGCTAGTGCGGATGGGCAGCCTCACGGGATGATTTACGGTTCTTGAGGTTTGGCTGCTCCGGATGTCATGCGGCGTCTTGCTTCGCCCAGTCATGATCCTGTTTTTTTGACGTAAGAAGCGTCTTGAGGCGGTCGTTAATCTTAGTCAGTTCCCAGAAAATCGAAACAAGCAGAACTGCGATTACGAACAGCAAGAATTGGACAATCATTTTTTAGCCTTTAGGGGCAAGAAATCAGTTAGGTCAGAGCGCCACATTACCACCACGGAGTCAGTTCTTTTTCAACTCCTGTCATGGTGTTACGATTTCCGAACAGCGATCCCGCTTAAGCCTCGTTAGGCAGCTTCTGGACCCCAGAGAAGCAAGATTCAGACGGAGGATTTATGCACAGAGCGTTTTTCCTGTTGTCTGCTGCTAGTCCAACACAACTAGAGAACCCCTAGCCCTGCTCTAGAATTTTCTTGGCGACCGCTCAACGAATGTTCGGATCTCGATTCGTTCCTCGGCAATCCCGGTAGTACCGCTACATTATCATCTAATAGACGCGACCCTACGAATCTCCAGAAACCAGTAAGTTTTGTGCCCGGTTCTTCGTCACAAGACTGCTATCTAATTACCAAGAAAGAGCTCTCGTTCAACTATTCCTTTGGCAATATTGCTGCGAAAACATGGCAGCATCGCGAGCAGGCGAGGCGGGTGTAGACATACTTGCGTCGCCAGACATAACACAAATACCAACCTGACCAAACATTGGACGCAATCTCTCACGGCGCACAGGAGCTGTGGGTCCAACATTCACCACCATTTTCGGTTCGCCACCTCGAACGAAAAAACCAAGGAGGATAATTCCATGACCAAGGTATTTCGCTTCGTGGCAATATGCGTGATCGGCGTTGCATTGACAGTATTCTCGACCGCGTCCGCACACACCTATACCACTATCGACTTTCCAAGTGCGGTTACGACCACTCTAAACGGCGGTCCCAATCCGCAGGGTATCAGCGTCGGCAGCTACACCGACACATCGAATGTTACTCACGGTTTCACGTTAACCAAGAAAGATGTATTCACATCGTTCGATCCTCCGGGTTCCACGTCGACTACTCCCAACTTCATCAATCCCCAAGGAGTAATTGTTGGCAGCTACCTCGACGCGAGTACTGCCCAGCCACGGTTTCATTCTGGATAGAGGAAAATACACAACGGTTAACTTCTCAGGCGCGGCTGGAACCGTTCTCACTAGTATCAACCCCTCAGGTCAAATGTCAGGATTTTCCTGTGCCGTGGCTTCGTGCTTGAGCGGTATTACCCACAGTTTTGTAGTATCCAAGAAGGGCGTCTTCACAAGTTTCGATCCACCCGGCGCAATCAGCAGCCTTGCCGCCACTGTTATCCCGTCTGGTGCAGTCGTCGGCGCTTACACGGATAGTGGTGGAGTGGGTCACGGATACCTGCGATCACACGGGACGTTCACTACGATTGATTTTCCGGGGGCTATTTTTGCGTTTGTTGGAGGGAGTAATCCCGAGGGCGACAGCGTAGGGGAATACATCGATACCGCAGGCGTCGCACACTCTTTTCTTCTGAGCAATGGCGTTTTCACGTCGTTCGACCCTCCCGGGACCGGACCCAACGGCCGCGATGCAACCGGGATAAATCCTGGCGGTGTCATTGTTGGACTGTTTGCCGATGCGTCGGGAGCGGTACACGGATTTATCCGGATACCGTAAGCGAACAGAATTGGCCTCAACTCGTTGGCATTTTGTTGATGCCCCTCACGTCAATGTGCTGTTCGGCATTGGGTTGAGGGGCATTCTGGTCTCAGGTTCCGCGTTCGCATAACCGTGCCGGTTTTTGGGAGTGGATTGAGCGCCGCCCAGAGGAGCGGAGCGATCGCACGGGTGGATGAAAACCGCTAGGGCTTGCGCCTCCGCCTCGGGTCGCTGAAAAGATGCGCCCAAGGCTCTGGCTTTGTCGCGTTGCTCGCCGACGACATAGCTTTTAGATCGTTAAAAAACGCACTCGGCATTGAGAATCGCCGTTGATTCCCCAGCCTCCCTGCGCAAGTCGAACAGGCGCTTGTCGGCGACCATGCCCCAGGGGTTCGGGCATCCTCTGTCTATCCGTTCGATTGATTACAGTCTGCCCCTGTCGATGAGGCAGAAGGCAGCCCGCGAGATCACCAGTCATTGTGATGTAGATCACAAATACGACTCGCATAACAGGGATTCATGGGTGACATCAGCTGGTTGAGAATAAAAGTAATTCGAGTTCATGGTTCTCGGTCTGGGGTCATTCCACGCCCAGGGTGGCTAGAACTCGCTCCAGAATCTCAGCGTTCACCAGTAGCCGTCGGCCATCGGCCATCATGTTTTCGATCTGATCGAATGCCTGGAACAGCCGCATCTTGACCGCGCCGTACTGTTCCGCTTCGCTGAGAGTGCGGGCGTGACCTGCCGCCCACTCTTTCGTGGCTTCCTCTGGCAGGAAGACGCTTACCGCGAACGTCGTCTTGCGATCAGAGGTGACGTCGAATACGTATTCAGTAACGGCGCCCTCGGACGAGTTGTTCATCGCCGCGCGCTTTCCCACAAAGTAATACTGGTAAACGTATCCTTGTCCGCCGGTATAGGTTTTCATGCGGCGAATGGTCATAGGGCAGTGGTGGTCCTGTGTCGTTGGTCGTCAGCCGTCGGACCTCGATTGCTGGAAGTTTGCTCTGCTTCGAATCGGTTGCGAACGATCTACAGCCAACGACAAACGATCAAGGACCAACGACGTTTTTGCTACGGTTCAATCCTCGCGTCCCGCAGGCGCTTAACGGCAGTCTCGGAGGATAGCGGCGAATAGTAAACCTCTTTGAAAGTATACGATTTCGCCTTCGAAGCAAGGACTGGCATGATTTCGATGTGCCAGTGATAATCCTCGTCGATGGTCTTCCAGTAGCCCAGGTTTCCCGACCGGTGCAGGCTGTTGGGCGAGGTGTGCAGTACGAGGTGAAATTCTTCAGTGATGGTACGAATGCGCTGCAAAGTGCGCCGCAGCAGGGCTCCCAGATCGCGCATCGTCCCCGGACGATTCAGACCAAAGCGTTCGAAAGCGGCCTCGTGGGTGCGCGGCATGATCCAGCTTTCGTAAGGCACACGCGGCGCATACGGGCACATAGCGACGAAGTCGCCGCGAAGCTCGATCACACGGAGATCTTGCTTCAATTCCTGCGAAATAATGTCACAGAAAACGCAACGTTCCTTGCTCTGAAAGTATTCGCGGGCGGCACGCAATTCATACAACACGCGACGGGGTACGAATGTGGTCGCGGTAAGTTGCGAAGTAGGATGCTCAAACTCTTGCCCGGCGCTGTTTCCGTGATCCTTATAGATGCCGACATATTTGAAACGTCCATCGCCTTTCAGATCCTGAATACGCTGCGCGGCAAGCAGCAGGAACTGCTCGATTTCGAGATCGCTTGCAGTCCACAGATGCCGGTCGTGCGAGGGGTTCTCCACCAGGACTTCGTGCGCGCCGATCGGGCGCATCCGATCGTAAATACCGTCACCGCGGCGGGTTGCCTCGCCCTCGATGTGATACAACGCGTTGGGATGGACGACCGCGCGCGTCGACCACGGAGCCCCAACTGTTCCGGACATGCTGGCGATCAACTGAGGTGGCTCGCGAGAATCAGGACAGAACCGGCAAAATGGTTCCGGACGCGGCGGGTTTTCGGGAACGTCGTCGCCAGTAATAACCCAGGAGCGGGTGATCGGATCCTTGCGCAGTTCCATGCATAAGGAAAGCACCTCATCGCAGTTGCGTCAACTGCGTAGACACCAGAATCCCCTGTCATTGGAATCATCGCCGGGTCCTCGTCTAGTCTGTCTATAACACTGTCGGAAGTTGGGCTCCTTGAGTCATGATCCGGTTTGTTATAATCCGCGCACGAAGCCGCCTGCGATGACTGAGCCGTCCACGCCGTTGATGCGGCAGTATGCCGCGATCAAGAAGGAACATCCTAGCGCCTTGCTGTTTTTTCGCCTGGGCGATTTCTACGAGCTTTTCTTTGACGATGCCATCCTGGCATCACGCGAGTTGCAGATCACGTTGACCTCTCGCAATAAGGAGAAAGGCGTGGCTGTCCCCATGTGTGGCGTCCCTTATCACGCGGCGGAAGGCTACATTTCCAAGCTCATCCGCAAAGGATTCAAGGTCGCCATCTGCGAGCAGATGGAGAGTGCCGGTCTTGCCAAGAAACTGGTGCGCCGCGAGGTCACGCGGGTGGTTACGCCCGGCACGGCTGCGGATTCGTCGTTGAGCTCTGAGGAGAACAACTTTCTGGCAGCGGTGGCGCAGATCGGAGATCGGGTAGGATTCGCGGCTCTGGATCTTTCCACCGGCGAATTTCGCGCCACCGAGTTTAGCGGCGAAGATGCGGGCAAGCGAATACAAGAAGAGCTGCAGCAGTTGCGACCCAAGGAGCTTTTGTACGGCTCGGCGGCTCCCCTATTTGATGAGCAAAAATCGCGTGGGGACGGGCGCCCTCGCCCGTCCGGCCGCCCAACGGGCGGCAGTGCCGGCTTCGCCGAGACTCCCCTCGATGATTGGGTCTTCGCCCCCGACCATGCCATCCCGCTGCTCGAAAATCATTTCGGAGTCTTGTCGCTGGAGGGCTTTGGACTTGCGGGCAAACCGGCAGCCGCCTCAGCAGCGGGCGCCATCCTCTATTACGTTCACTCCACCCAGCGCGGAACTTTGGATCACGTCGACCGGGTCGGCTTTTATGAAAGGCAGAACCATTTAGTCCTTGACGCAGTAACCGTGCGAAATCTGGAACTGATTGAGCCGCTGTTTGCAGGGACGGACGCGGGAGTAACCCTTTTTCGTTCGATTGACGCCACGGTCACGCCAATGGGCAAACGTCTGCTCCGATCGTGGATGCTGCGGCCGTCAATCGAAGTAGCGGAGATCAATGCGCGGCTGGACGCAGTCGAGGCGCAGGTGAACGAGACCGTGGCGCGCGAGGAATTGCGGCAAGCGTTGAACGGAATCCTCGATTTGGAGCGCTTGCTGAGCCGCGTGACGCTTGAGACGGCGAATCCTCGGGACGTGCTCGCTCTGGCTGCATCACTGAGAAAACTTCCGGAATTGCGACGTGCGCTGGCAAGGTTCGCGACCGAGCGACTGAAGACTCTGCACCGCTCTCTCGATGAACTGGGCGATCTTCGCGAGCGAATCGATAAGACAATTGTTCCCGAGCCGCCGATTTCGCTCATGGACGGCGGCGCGATTCAGAGTGGCGTAGATAAGGAACTCGACGAACTCCGCGATCTGAGCCGCAACAGCAAGCAATTCCTGGCACAGATCGAGCAGCGCGAGCGGCTGCGCACGGGAATCAACTCGCTGAAGGTCAAGTTCAACTCCATTTTTGGATATTATCTCGAAGTCTCGAAGCCCAACTTGCATTTAGTGCCGCCCGACTACGAGCGCAAGCAGACCCTGGTCAGCGCCGAGCGCTTCACGACTCCCGAGCTAAAGGAGTACGAGTCGAAGATCCTCGATGCGCAGGAAAAGATCGTGGAGATCGAGCGGCGGCTGTTTGCGGAGTTGCGTGGGGTGATTGCGGGCGAAGCCAGACGCATCCGGCAAACCGCGTTGGCGCTGGCCGAAGTCGACGTACTTTGTGCATTGGCGCATGTGGCGGCTCTGCGCAACTACTGCCGGCCCAACTTTGACGCCTCCGCGGATATCGAGATCGTTGCCGGAAGGCATCCCGTGATCGAGCAACAGGAACTGGCCGGTGGCAGCGAGCGCTTCGTGCCCAACGACCTTTATCTCAACGCAACCACAGATACGGTTCTGGTTCTCACCGGACCGAACATGGGCGGCAAGTCAACCTATCTGCGCCAGGACGCGCTGGTTGTGATTCTGGCGCAGATGGGATCGTTTGTACCGGCAGCGTCGGCACGATTGGGTGTTGTGGACCGCGTCTTCACCCGCATCGGTGCAAGTGATAACCTCGCACGCGGGCGTTCAACGTTTATGGTTGAGATGACCGAGACTGCAGCCATCCTGCATACGGCCACGCCGCGGTCACTCATCCTGCTTGACGAAGTGGGACGGGGCACGGCCACCTACGACGGGCTGGCCATTGCCTGGGCGGCGGTTGAGTACATCCACGCGCGGCTGCGGGCCAAGACACTTTTCGCCACGCACTATTTCGAACTCACCGAACTCGCCGATCGGCTTTCGGGAGTGAAGAATTATCACGTCTCGGTAAAGGAAACCGCCGGTGGAATTGTGTTTCTGAGGAAAGTGGAACCGGGCGCGGCCGATCGTAGCTACGGAATCGAAGTAGCCAAGTTGGCGGGGTTGCCGAATGAAGTCATTGAGCGGGCGCGGGAAGTGCTGGCAGAACACGAGAGCGCGGAACAGCGAGTGACCGAACAATTGGCAAGCGACGAGTTGCGTCCGCGCCGGCCGGCTCAGCTTACCATCTTCACACCACTGTCGCAGCCGGTTCTCGAAAAACTACGCGAGGTGGACTTGAATCGGTTGACCCCGCTCGAGGCGCTGAATCTGTTGGCGGAATTGAAGAAGCAAGTGGATTGAAAAAGACGACATCAATCTCCGGACCGATCGGCCAACTACTCGTCGTGGGCTTCGATGGCACCGAGATGTCGCCGCGGCTTCGGTCCCTGCTCACGCGCGTGCAACCTGCGGGCGTGATTCTTTTCGCACGCAATATCACGAGTGGAGAGCAGACGCACCGGCTGCTTCAACAATGCCAGTCCTGCGTCTCCACGCGTTTGTTCACCTGCGTGGACATGGAGGGCGGCCGAGTGGATCGCTTTCGCAACGTCACCGGTCCTGCGCCCTCTGCGGCCGACGTCTTCGCCGCTGGCAATCGCAAACTCTATCGGAAACATGGGAAGACGATCGGCGAATCTTGCCGGGCCTTGGGCTTCAACACAGACTTTGCTCCGGTCGTAGATCTGGCATTTGCAGCCTCGCGCAACGTGATGAGTTCTCGTGCGGTCTCTGCCAATCCCAACGAAGCCACGATTTACGCCCGTGAATTTCTCGCTGGACTCCGCTCCACACGAGTATTAGGAGCAATCAAACATTTTCCCGGCCTTGGTGAGGCTAATCTAGACACGCACCACGAACTCCCTAATGTGGAAAAGCCGTGGAAGAAGCTGTGGGACTCAGACCTTGCTCCCTATCGCGCGCTTCGTCGGGAAGCCCCATTGATCCTGGTTGGGCACGCTGCGTATCCGGCGGTGACTAAGGATTCCACCCCGGCATCTTTGTCGAAGAAATGGATTACGGACATATTGCGTAAGAGGATCGGCTATCGAGGGCTCATAGTTTCTGATGATCTCGAGATGGGTGGCGTGCTGAAGGCCGCGCCCATCGAGCAAGCTGCCGTGGAGCATATTCGCGCCGGTGGTGATCTCTGCCTGATTTGTCACATCGAGGAACACGTCACGCGTTCGTACGAAGCGCTGGTAAGGGAGGCGGAGCGCGACGCCAGGTTTGCGCGGCGGGCGAAGGAATCGGTGGCGCGTGTGCTGGCGTTCAAGAAGAAGTCTAAAGAGTTGAAGCCCTCGAGGCCGGCTCCAACTGCGGCCAAGCTTGAGAAGATTTCGCGCCGGTTGTGGGAGTTTAGTGAACAGGTCCGGTTGGCAACGATAAAGCGGCAGGATCAGTCATGATCGTTGCCGGAGTAATGAGCGGAACGTCCGCCGATGGAATCAATGTGGCGCTGGTGCGCATAACCTCGTCGCGGAGCCGGGCGGGGACGCACGGCCTCCACTTTCTCGCACACGCGGAGTACCCTTACCCGAAGCGAGTTCGCCGGGCTGTGTTGGCTGCGATGAATTCAACCAAGGCTAACGTGGCCGACTTAGCCAGATTGAACTTCTTGCTCGCTGAACTTTACGCCGATGCAATCCTGGCCACCCAGCGCCGCTTTCATCTGAAGGCCGAACTTGTAGGCTGCCATGGTCAGACGCTCTATCACCAGGGCGAGGCTGCTCCGTTTCTGGGACGAAAGCTTGCAGCCACCTGGCAAACTGGCGAGGGTGCATTGGTGGCTGCACGCGTCGGTGTTCCGGTGGTTTCCGATTTCCGCCCAGCCGACATGGCGGCCGGCGGCAAGGGGGCTCCGCTGGTTCCCTTCCTTGATTTTCTTTTGTACCGCGACAGTCGTGTCGGCCGAATCGTGCAGAACATTGGTGGGATCGCGAACTTGACCGCGATCCCGGCGAACGCGTCTGCCACGGAGGTAGTGGCTTTCGACACGGGTCCGGGCAACATGTTGATTGATGCAGTCACCGAGCGGTTGTTTGGCAAGCCCTATGATCGCGATGGGAGAATCGCTGCCTCCGGAGCGGCGCTCGATCTCGTGATCAGCGACGTCATGCGTGGGTCGTTCTTTCGACGCAAGCCGCCGAAGACCGCAGGACGCGAAGAATTCGGCCGCGAGTTTGCCCAGAATTTCATCCGGCGCTGCGGGCGCGGCGATAAGCGCGATATCGTTGCCACCGCCACGGCATTGACGGCCAAGTCCGTAGCGGACGCGCTTCGACGTTTCGTAATATATCGGACAGGGACCTACCGGGACTTCGTTGTCTCCGGCGGCGGCGCAAGCAATCCGACGCTCATGGCGATGCTCGCGAACGAATTGCGACCGCTTGGCCTGCAGATCCGTACCTCGGATGAATTCGGCCTGCCCTCGGAGGCGAAAGAAGCAGCGGCATTCGCGTTGCTCGCCTTCCAGACATGGAATCGGAAACCGTCGAACGTCCCCTCGGCAACCGGAGCAAAGCGGCCGGCGATTTTGGGAAAGATTTCGTATGCGTGAGCGGAAACTCTTTCCCCGCTGTGCGGCGAATGCACCGCCGGGGGCGGCTGTGCCCACGTGTTCTTTGTTGCTTCGGACCCTCTTCGTTCTCTCAGCCTTGGTTCTTGTGCTTGGCTGCTCCGCCAAACCTGATCCCAATGCCATAGTGATGGTCATCGAGAACAGCCCAACTAATTTAGATCCCCGAGTAGGCTTGGATGCGCAGTCGGAACGCATCGACGAACTGCTCTTCGATGACCTGTGTACGCGCGACGAGCACCTGAGTGTTCAGCCGGGACTGGCAGAGCGTTGGGAGATTCCTGATCCTCTGACCTACGTCTTTCATCTGCATCAGGGCGTGAGATTCCACGATGGACGGCAGCTCACGTCACGCGATGTAAAGTGGACCTTCGATTCCCTCCTGCAAGGCAAGATTCGAAGCACTAAGGCGGCCACGTATCGACCGGTAGATCACATCGACGCGCCCGACGATGCCACGGTGGTCTTTCATCTCAAAGAGCCCTTCGCCACTTTGTTGTGGAACGTTTCTGACGGAGCCATCGGAATCGTGCCCTACGGCACCGGCGATGAAATCAGCCGCCATCCCGTCGGCTCGGGTCCGTTCCGTTTCGTCAGCGCTGAGCCAGACAAGGAAGTGATCATCGAACGCAATGACGGCTACTGGGGCTCGAAGGCGCATCTGAAACGGGTGCGGTTCGCGGTGACTCCAGACGTCAACACACGTGCACTTGAGTTGCGAAAAGGTAGCGCTGACATTGCAGTTACTTCACTCACTGGAGACATGATTCTGGCCCTTGAACGCGAGCCCAACTTGGAGGTCCTTCATGCTCCGGGCACGGTGCTAGGCTATTTGGCATTCAACACTCGAGAACCGATTCTGAAAGATGTGCGGGTGCGGCAGGCGATGGCGTATGCCATCGACCGAGCGACCATCATTCACTATCTATTGCGCGATTTCGCGCGTCCTGCCTACAGCCTGCTTCCTCCCGAGAGTTGGGCCTATAACGGTGATGTACCGCGCTACGACTATAACCCTGATCGGGCCCGGCAATTGCTTGAACAAGCAGGGTATCCGGCCGTGAATGGCGTGCGCTTTCATCTCGCCATGAAAACCTCGACAGATGAAAGCCCGCGGCTGGTCGCGGCCGTACTCCAGCAACAATTGCGCGAGGTTGGCATCGCGTTGGATATTCGCACTTTTGAGTTCGCTACTTTCTTTTCCGACATCACGCGAGGCGCCTACCAACTACACACTTTGCGCTGGGTCGGAGGCAACGAAGATCCGGACATGTTCGAGTATGTTTTCCACTCGGCGAAATTCTCGCCGCACGGCGCCAATCGCACTTACTATTCAAACCCTCGCGTGGATGCGCTGATCGACCAGGCCCGCGGCGAACTCGATCAGAACACGCGCAAACAGATCTATGCGGAGATCCAGCAAATCGTGGCCGAGGATTTGCCTTACATCAACCTGTGGTATTACGAGAATGTAATGGTGCACACGCGGCGAGTACGAAATCTGACGTTGAACCCGCCTGGAAATTACGACTTTTTGAAGACCGCAGAGCTGACTCCTTGAATCGTGTGGTACCGGGTCTTTGAGCTGGTTTCCGTGGAAGAGAAATCGAGAATTGTCGAGCTTCGCTCGACTTGACGGATCAGAGACCCGTCACCACACAAGCTCGGCCCGGGTCGTCCAAGACCCCGTGTTACCATCGAACTCTCGGTAAAATTCACTTGCGCATTCTTTTTATCGGTGACATTTTTGGCAGACCGGGACGAACCATCGTCAAGGATCGCCTGTCGACTCTCGTAAAAGAGCACGCCATTGATCTCGTGCTCGCCAACGGAGAGAACGCAGCCGCCGGCTTCGGCATCACCCCGCCCTTGGCCGAGGACCTGTTCGAGATGGGTATTGACGTTCTTACGACCGGCAACCATATATGGGATAAGCGCGAGATCATCGACTACTTCAACGCCGCCGACGGAAATCCGCACAGCCCGGCTCGCCGGGTGTTGCGTCCTGCCAATTACCCGCCGGGAATGCCGGGATGGGGTTTATACGAGGGCCGCAAAGGCAACGTTCCATATGCCGTCATCAATCTGCAGGGCCGCGTCTTTATGGCCTCGAATGACGATCCTTTTCGCGTGGCCGACCAGTTGCTAAAGGAAATCAAAGCCAAGGTTATTTTTGTCGACATTCACGCGGAGGCAACTTCGGAAAAGATTTCGCTGGGCTGGTATCTCGATGGAAGAGTCACGGTCGTCGTCGGCACCCACACCCATATTCCCACGGCCGATGAGCGCGTGTTGCCGGGCGGCACTGCTTACATCACCGATGTCGGCATGACCGGGCCTTACGACAGTGTGATCGGGGTGAAGAAGGAATTGATCGTGGGCAAGTTTCTTAGCAACATGCCGACACGCTTCGAGGCAGCGACGGGGGATGTCCGCCTGTGCGCGGTCGTGGTGGATTGCGATGAGCGAACCGGCTGGGCAAGACAAATCACGCGCCTGATGGTGGCATAAAGAACCGCGCCTCGGGCTTTAGGCTTCAGGAACTGCAAAGCATAATCATGAGCGAATTCCAACTTCAGACCCGAGCAATCAAATCAAATGGCTTCCAGTGGATGAACGCGGATGCCTATCTTTTCGACATTGATGGCACCTTGCTCATCACCCGTGACGGCGTCCATCGCAACGCGCTGCATCAAGCGATGCGCGAGGCATACACGGTCGATACTACGATTGACGGGATTGCCTATCACGGCAAAACCGATCTGGGGATCTTGCGCGTGGCTCTGGAGCGCGTTGGAGTTTCGGGCGAGAGATTCGAAGCAAACCTTCCAGCAGCGCTGGAAATTGTCCGCCGCGAGGTGTCAGCGAACGCGCATCGCGTCACGCCCACGGTGTGCTCTGCAATTCCCGACGTGCTTGCCGAATTGAAGGCTGCCGGCAAGTTGCTGGGCGTGGCCTCGGGCAATCTCGAATCTGTTGGCTGGCTCAAGGTCGAAGCGGTCGGGCTGCGCGAGTTTTTCAGCTTCGGCTGCTTCACCGACCACCACGAAAACCGGGCAGACATCTTCCGCCAGGGTGTGATCGAGGTGCAACGCAGGCTGGGCAAATCGGCGGCGGTTTGCTTTATCGGCGACACTCCCGAAGACATCAAGGCGGCTCGTTTGGCGAATTCCAAGATCGTCGCGGTATGTACGGGGATCTTCACCGCTGATGACCTTCGGCACCTTGAACCCGATGCCTGCGTGGCCTCATGCGCGGAACTGCTCACAAACAAACCAAAATAAGACGAGTGACCTACACATCGAGAGCCCGTTTCAACTCCCCGCGATTACGCGCTGGCAAATATCGCAGCGCTGTCCGCGCCAACGCCAGATAGACGTCCGTCGCTTCAGGAAGCTTTCTCAGGACCTGCAGATGCTTGCGCACGATCTCCGCATCGCCGCGTACGATGGGCCCGCTGAACGCTCCAGCCGCTCCGAGCGCTCCGTAGTTCGCAATTGTTTGTCTCACGATCGGAAGCATCTTCTTGCGTGCCCCAAGCGCGGATAGCCCAGCCTTGCGCGCCAACTGTTCCGCAGTCACCAGCATCGCCACGAGCAATGGTGAAGCAAACGCTCCCCACGCATGGTAAGCAGCCTTGTACTGCTTTCGAATGGTGCAGGCTTCTCCTCCCAACGCCCGCACAATCTGCCGCGCCGAGCGAACCGCCGCCGCATCGCCTTCCATTGCAAAGGGCACTCCAATGAGAGATGGCATCGATCCAGTCACGAATGTCATCAGCGGATGAACCGAAGCTACCGCTGCTCCACCTTGGCGCAAAGACTTCAGTTCGTCACTGGCCAGTGCACCGCTGGAGTGGAAGGCAATTTTTTTCCTCCAGTCAACAACCGATGCAAGCTGGCGCGACGACGACGCAATCTCACGATCGGGCACACAGAACCAGACAAGATCGGCATCCAGACGAGCGCGGTCGCTGGTAGAGGCGTGGGCCTTGACTTTTCGAGCCAGATCACCGGCCTTCCGTTTTGATGCAGCGCTGCTGCCGGAAACGATTTCGGAGATCGTGTACTGCGCTCGTTTCAGCTCCATTGCTAACGCTCTGCCCAGTCTTCCCGGGCCGACAATCGCAATCCGTGGTTTCGCTGCCATCGCGGGCAGCATATCAGGGCAATTGCTGTCCTGACAAAATCTCTGCGCCAGCTTCGATCAACCCGGTATTGCGCTTGTCGCTTATATTGTTGTTATGCAGAAATCATCCCATTCCAAGACCAAAGCTCGCGTTCTTTCTTCTGTCGAAGCCTACCGTGGCCCGGCCTTTTGGGTCACGACGGATCAGGTGTTGGAGCCCACCGGCGTGCGTGGCCGTCGCGACATCGTGCACCACACCGGCTCGGTCGTGATTCTCGCAGTTGACGAGACCCACTCCGAGCCTCACGTGCTGCTGGTGCGCCAGTATCGCCATGCTGCCCAGCAGTATCTCTGGGAGCTATGCGCGGGTCGCATTGACAAGGGAGAAAACGAATTGACTGCGGCCAAACGCGAACTGCTCGAGGAAACCGGCTATGCTGGCGCCCGCTGGAAGCGAGTCCTGAAGTTTTATGCGAGCCCCGGTTTTGTTGCCGAAACTATGTCCATTTACATGGCGACGGGCCTGCGTCCCGGCATCGCGCAGCCGGAGGAAGATGAAGTCATCGAGACGAAATTTTTTCCTTTGAGCGTCGCCGTCCGCATGATAACGACCGGTCGCCTCCACGATGGCAAGACGATCTCAGGCGTACTCTGGCTCAATCAAGAGTGGGCCAGCCGCAAGCGTCGCAAATAGCCATCTTTTTGTGCTTCTTCCATCATTCGTTTCTCTTGACAGCCTCTTCGAGTAGCCGGAAAATGGCAGGAAATCGGAGGGCATGGATTGGATCAGGAAAGTTCTGTGCCCTAGGGGGCGTAAGTGGAACGTTTGAAAGGTACGGTCAAGTGGTTCAACAATGCCAAAGGATATGGATTTATCGGTCGGGATGACGGGGCAGACGTGTTTGTGCATTACAGCGCAATTACGTCGGAAGGGTACAAGAGCCTGCAGGAGGGGGATCAGGTAGAGTTTGAGATAACCCAAGGACCAAAGGGTCCTCAGGCTTCGAATGTTACGAAGGCTTCATAAAGTAACACGTTAAGCTACAATTGAGTCACGAGATCGTCGCTGGGCTTGGCGCTTCGCTAGCTTTGCGAGTCTGCCGTTTCCTTTCCGACAAGTCCGTTCGGATCCGGTTTTGTCTTTTCCGACTCTGCACCACTGCACTACGAATCTCATAGAACATCTGAGCCTTATCGAAGCTCTCTTCGGTAGTTTGACGCGTCTGGTTTTTGGGTGTATCTGTATTGGCGCGCCACATGACCAAACTGTATCCTTTGGCTGCTTACGGTACTCGCCGTGCTGGTAGCCTCTGCGCGGGACAAGCCGGAAAACTGGCTGGAGGTTCGCAGCCCGCATTTTATCGTCCTGAGTGACTCCAGCGAGAAGCGCTCGGCGCGAGAATCTCGACGAAGCTCACACCCTGGCCCTCAACGCAGTGCAATTGGAACCTGGCAATCTTCACTACCGGCTCAGCACTGCCAATATTTTGCTACAAATGCAGCGTCCCACGGATGCGATCGCCGTGCTGCAGAACGCCGCGAGCCTGGCCAAGACCCCCGACGAGGCCAGCTCGGTTCAGAATTTGTTGGAGGCAGCCCAGCAATACCAGGCGTCACGCGAGCAAGTAGAACATTCCCGCGAAGCCATGCAGGCAATTCCGCCCGGAGTCCTCCGACTGCAATCTTCAGCGCAGGCGACCCTCGGCGCTGCGAAACAACCCGCATCCGAAGAGCCGCTGGTCCGCACCACGGGGTAAAGGGTAAGATCATGGATGTGCAGTGCTCCCTGCCCGCAATCATGGAACTGAAGTTCGAGGGCGATGGCACTCGTTCGCTGCATAGCAATAACCACTTCAGAATTCAGTTACCGAGTGAATTCACTCCTGCAGGCGAACTGCATCCTTGCACCATGTGGAACGACTGAAGGCCATCGTAGAGTTTTTCGAAGTTTCCGGCCAAGTCGTGAAGGACAGATTTTTTCCATCGAACTCGGAAATAGGAAGAGTCGTCCTTGAGAGAGTGGTGCCGGGGCTGCTTCGTGCGTGCCGACGAAAGCCCGGATTCCTCGGCGCTGCGCTCCTCGGAATGACAGAGAGTAGTGGGGTCGATCAGAACGAGTTGCTAGGAGACGTTGCTAGAAGACTGCTAGAAGACAAGGGCCTCGCGCATACCCTCGAAGTGAATCTCGAGAAGAGTGCGCGATCCGTCAGGGTTTCTTCTGTACATGTACGCATTACGCGGGTATTTGTTGTCATGTTTCACCCACTTCCCATCTGCTTCCGCAACCGTGGAATTATTGTGCTGAAATTTAACCGTCGCGTTGCCGACGTACGATTCCCAACGGATTATGTAATCTCCCTCAGGCGTGCGCGCACCGCCCAGCACCACCGGGGAACCTAGCGTGAAGTCCCGCGAGCCTCTTAGGAAGGTTCGTGGCTTGAAACCGCTCGAAACCAGATTGTCGTGCGTGGATTTGGCGTGATCCTCATCGCCATAGGGACCCACAAGTACGTGGTAGGAATTCGTCCAGAGGAAACCCTTCTGAACGGCGGTTACGGGAAACCCGAGTTGCGCCAGCTTGTCGCTTTCGTCGTGAGCCTGCGATGGATTTTTGAATTTGCCTACTTCGAAGAAGAGTTCCGAAGTCGCGGCTGCATTCGCTGCCGGATTCGTTGGTCCAGACTCCTCGGTGTGCACAGCCGATGGGGCAGCAGGTTGAGTGGCAGGTTGCTGCTTCGGAGTTGTGTCGGGCTTAGCCGGAACCAGGTTGGACGCGGTCGCGACGGTGGGCGCGGTCGTCGAGACAGAAGTCGTCGTCGGGTTCAACGAAGTCGGCGTAGTGGCGACCGTGGCGGCGGGTTTGGGAGCGGGATTGCTAACGCTGCTGGGCAGAGCCGTGGGCGGAGCTGGTAACGGTTCAATTGCCTCGACCTTCGCCTGCTGAGGCTTCGCAAGGTTCGATGAAGGTTGTGGCGCGAGCTTTTCCGGTTGTGGCACGACCTTCTCGGCGTGCGGAGCGGGAGCCGGCGCTGGCGCGGGCAAATTCACCTTTTGCTCTGCTAACACCGCCTGCGCCGTTGGTTGCACGATCTGCGGCGCTGGGGATATTATCGCCGGTGCTGGCGGCGTCGGCTGGGGCTCTGGCGACACAGCCGGAGACGCCGCTTGGACGGCTGAGATCTGCGCTTCGGGTTTCGCCGCAAACCGCTCTCCCAGGTGGATGAGCCACACCCCAACCTCGCGGCGATAGCCATTAAATAAGAACCCACCCGCCACCAAAACCGAAACCATGAGCCCGGTCGCCAAACCCCGTGAGAAGCCGCTCAATTGAATCCGTACTCTGGCCTCTGGTGAGCTCCGCGTATCCTTTGTATTCAAGGAGCCATTAAACGGTGGAACTGCGCGCGGCGACGTTGCTACTGACCCAGCGTCAGCGGGCAGTGGTGTTGCAGGGTGGTTGATCCAATCGCGAATTTTTTCGCGGGCTTCCGCGGGCAGCGCAGTGAACCGCAGGCCTCCCTTTTGCGTTTCATCCATCCACGCCAGCGTACCGTCGGCTTCGATTCGCTGGTTCTGGTCTGAGAACCAGAAGCGGATTTTTCCATTGTTTCCGTTGGGTTTAACGGGATCGTAAGAGTGAAAGCATAGTCCTCCATCCGAGACATTCAACACGATGCCACCGTTGTCCGGCTCGATGTTGATATAGGCGTGCCTATCCATTGTCGTCCGTGCAGTTTGGCGTCGCTCCGTGCCTGTCATTGCAGCACCAATGAGTAGAGAAAAATTTACGGGTAATCGCAACGCGTGCAGCAATCGAGTCCGTTTAAAAAGCGGCGAACTGACCTGCAGCAGGTGACGTACGTCGGAATCTCTAGTTTTGACTTTCCGACAGAGCCGTAATATACACCTGACCGCCTCTCCGCACAATATTTAGCTCATTAACTTACGTCAGAGTGGCCGAAGCCTGATTCCCTTCGCGGACAACCAACAACCGGAGGCATCCCGGGTACGCCAAGTGCCGAAACTCGCGTCGCGAGCCAACCACTCTCCCTCTGAAGGCCCCAGCACGGGTGTTACTAGTTTAGTGTATCTTAAATAACTTTACAGACTCTGCCGCAATTGCTATGATCTCGCACATGCCGAATACGAGCTTGGCGATCAATTTGCAAGCGGCGGAACGGTCGCAGCTGGAACAATGGGAATCCGCCCACGGGACTCCACAACAGGTGGCCCTGCGCTGCCGGATTATCTTGGGTGCCGTGGCGGGTGAGCAGAACGTGGCGATCGCCGAGAAACTCGGCGTGAGCCGCCCCACCGTACTGCTGTGGCGCAAGCGGGTGCGCGAGCAAGGCATCGGGGAGGTTTGGCAGATCGCTCCCGGACGCGGGCGCAAGCCGCAGTACGATCAGGCCACGCGGGAGCGGATCATCCAAGCGACCTTGCAGAGTAAGCCCCCGGGGATGACCCATTGGAGTTGCCGACTCATGGCGCAGGCGCAACAGGTCAGCAGTAGTACGGTGAACCGCTTGTGGCAACTGCACAATCTCAAGCCGCACCTGAGCCGCACCTTCAAGCTGTCGCGGGATCGGAAATTCTTGGAGAAGCTGACCGATGTGGTGGGGTTGTATTTGAACCCGCCGCACAAGGCGCTGGTGCTGTGTTTGGATGAAAAGAGCCAAATTCAGGCGCTGGATCGCACGCAGCCGGGCCTGCCCCTGAAAAAAGGCCGGTGCGGTACGATGACGCACGACTACAAACGCAATGGCACCACCACGCTGTTTGCGGCGCTCAACGTGTTGGACGGCAAGGTGATCGGTGAATGTCACGCCCGGCATCGCCACCAGGAGTGGCTGAGATTTCTGCGCCGCTTGGACGGGGAGTTTCCCCCGCAGATTGAATTGCACTTGGTGATGGACAACTACGGCACACACAAAGAGCCGCACGTACAAGCGTGGCTGAAGAAGCATCCACGGTTTGTGTGCCACTTCATTCCGACCAGTTCCAGTTGGCTGAACTTGGTGGAGCGTTGGTTTGGAGAATTGAGCAACAAAGCGATCAAGCGCGCCAGCTTCGTAAGTGTGCCGGATTTAAAACAGGCAATCGAGGAATTCATGCGAAGCTGGAACGAACATCCGAAGCCCTTCATCTGGACGGCCACCGTCGAGGGCATCATGAAGAAAATCGATCGGGCGCGGGTCAAGCTGGAGCAGATCAAACCCGGGTCCACCCTGCCCCGGGGCAGAAAAAAGAAGGGATAGTCTGTAAAGTTATTTACGATACACTAGACTAGTGAAACTGCTAGTTGTATGTCGGCGCGTAACGGTTTATTCCTAGGCGGCTAGCAAAGATGCTAGTTGCGTGCCGTTAGGCGATGGCCGCGCAGGAGAGGCTGCTCCGACTCGTCTCCGAGTAACTGTGTCCGTCTCGCCTTGGCCCACTGATGGAGTCCATCACCTTTGCCAGTCCTCAAATCTCAATTGGGGCCGAACTGCATCAGTGGCTCGGGGTCGAAGGCAGCGCCGTGTTCAGCCCGACTCGCGCACCACGGGCAGTTCAGCAAATCTGCACTGAATTCCTGCTCCGGGAGAAAGCATGCCAGGTATACCTCCTAGGCTAGGATCGCGACCTTATTCGTGGCCCGCGGTGGCCGTGGCCCTTCTGGTAGGTCAGGCCGCTCTCTCACTCACGCTGAAGCAAGGTCCCGCCCTGGTCGCATACTGCGAAATCACCTATTTCCTTTTGCTCCTCTTGGCCAGCGGCGTGGCCGCCGTGAATGCGATCCAGAGCAGACAAACCATCCGGTTATTTTGGCTATTCCTGGCAGGGGCATTTGGGCTGTGGGCGCTCGTCCCCTGTTCTTGGTTCTACAGTGTGGTCCTGCACGGCAAGATTCCCACCTTCCTGTTCGACAATCCTCCACTATTTCTGCACATCGTCTTGACGATCGCGGCGGTGGCATCGCGCCCCCATTTACGATTACCCACGCAAAGGCCGTATCGGACCACGTTCAACTTTCTCGTCTTACTCTTCGTTTGGGTCTTTGCCTACGCCTATCTCCTGTTTCCTTACCAGTACGGGTCCCAGGCGTCGGCCATGATCTTGCGCTTTGAGGGTCTTTACTTCGCGGAAAATCTCCTGCTCCTCGGAGTTCTGGGCATGGTGATCTCTCGGTCCCAACCTCCTTGGAAGTCCATCTATTGGCACCTATTCGGCGCGTCCGCCCTGTATGCATTCGGTTCATTGGCTGCGAACGTCGTCTGGGCCTTGAAAGACCCTTCGGGCGATTTGACGGAACTCTTTCCCCGCCGCAAGGGGTCTAATCGGAATGGTTTTCACCCTTGCCATCTCGTGGTTCGTGTGGATCGGTCTGCAGGGCCGGAGACTAGCACCGCAGCTGGCGCAGACCGTTCAGTTGGACACCACGGACACGACGTACAGCTCTGTTCTGGCTATGCTCGCCGTGCTTGCGATCCCGATTGTCGGCCTCTGGGAATTGTTCCGCACGGATGAACCGTTTGGGACCCATGAGATTCGCCTGCTTTTGGTAATGATCGCCGGAGTGGTCTTAGCCGTCGCGGTCTTTATCCAGGATTACCTGGCTAACCGCGAGTTCACTTCCGATGTCAGCGTAGCCCACGATCGGCTTCGCCTGGCCATGGAATCCAGCAAATCGACCGGGTGGGATTGGGACTTGAGGACTGGACAAAACATCTGGTTCGGTGATCTGAAGACCACATTCGGGATTGGCGCCGACACCTATCTCCCAACCGACCAAGAATTTTATCAACGGGTGCACCCCGACGATCGCGAGCGAGTTGCGAAAGCACTCGCGCATGCGATGCAAAACCAGAAGCCGTACGTCGCCGAATTTCGCGTAGTGCAAGCGGACGGGACTATACGCTGGGTCACAGACCGGGGCAAGTTTTACTACGCGGCCAACGGCAATCCCGAACGTGCGTTAGGGATCGGCGTGGACGTCACTGAGCGTAAGCAGGCCGAGGAAGCACGGTTGCAGCAAGAGACGGAGCTAAAGAAGACCCAACACTTGGCCAAGGTGGGCGCCTGGCAATGGAACCCGGAAAAGGACACGGTGACTTGGTCGGAAGAACTCTATCGAATCGCCGGCCTCGATCCGAATCTCCCAGCCCCCAGCTATAAGGAACACGCAAAGCTCTACGCTCCCGACAGCTGGGAACGGCTGCGGCGCGCCGGAGAGGAATCGTTGCGGACTGCAACCCCTTACGAACTCGATCTCGAGATGGTCCGACCCGATGGCAGCACGAGATGGCTCATCGCTCGGGGCGAAGCAAAACGTGATGCGGCGGGCCACGTCGTGCAGCTTCATGGCACGGTTCACGATATCACTGAGCGTAAACGGGCGGAAGACGCTATGCGGGAAAGCGAAGAACGCTTCCGCTTAGTGTCGAACACGGCTCCTGTCCTGATCTGGATGTCAGGCATCGACCAGCTGTGCACGTATTTCAATAAGCCCTGGCTCGACTTTACAGGGCAGTCACTCGAATCGCAGCTTGGAAACGGCTGGGCGCAAGGGGTTCACCCCGAAGACCTGCAGAAGTGCCTGAATACCTACACCCAGGCTTTTGCTAAGCGAGAGGACTTCAGGATGGAGTATCGGCTCCGGCGACACGATGGCGAATATCGCTGGGTTCTCGACATCGGGGTTCCCAGATTCAATCCCGACCGTTCATTTGCCGGTTACATCGGATCGTGCATGGATGTTACCGAGCGCAAGCTTGCGGAAGAGGCGCTTTCCAATGTGAGCAGCAGGTTGATTGAGGCTCAGGAGCAAGAACGTACCCGCATCGCAAGGGATCTTCACGACGACATCAATCAACGGTTGGCATTGCTCGCCATCGAGCTTGAACGACTCAAGATGGACGTGCCCGAGTTGAGCGTTGAACTCTTCAGCCGTGTGGACGAATTACGGAAATACACCGCTGACATAGCCAGCGATATCCAGGCCTTGTCCCATCAGTTGCATTCTCCCCGGCTGGAATATCTCGGCGTGGTTGCGGCCATGAGAGGCTTTTGCCAGGAATTCGGCGAGAAGCAAAAGCTTGAAATTGACTTCAAAAGCCACGATCTTCCCACCCCGGTACCGTCCGACATTTCCCTTTGCCTGTTCCGCGTTCTGCAAGAAGCCTTGCACAACGCGGCGAAGCACAGCGGCGCACAACGCTTCGTGGTGCAATTTTGGGGAACGCCGGGTGAGATTCATCTCACGATTAGCGACGCTGGCGTGGGCTTTGACTTTGAAGCCGCGATGAAGGGCCGAGGTCTGGGTCTGGTCAGCATGCAGGAACGAGTCAGGCTGGTGAACGGCACGATCTCGATTGCTTCGAAGTTGACGCGCGGCACGGAGATAACCGTTCGGGTTCCAGTTAAAGTGGTCGCCACCAATGAGACTAAGCCTGCTGGCGTGAACTTAGCGTTTTCCCGCGCCGGTTAGTATGCGTTGATGCAGTTCTGCTCGAACGCTTTTCCCGACTTTGCCTTCTGTTTCTCTGAATTTCGATCTCGAACATCAGTCGGAAATTTATGAAGCGCGTTCTCACACTGTTCCTTTTGTTGTTATCAGACGTCGCCTTCCTGGGCGCGCAAACATTCCGTGGCTCCATCAATGGCAATGTCACCGACCCGTCCGGCGCGGTTGTTCCGAATGCTCAAGTACAAGCCATCGAGACCGCAACAAGTGTGAACCATAACACGCTCACTACCGCGGACGGCCAGTTTTCCTTGCAGGACCTTCCTCTGGGCGACTATAAGATCGTCGTAATGGCTTCTGGATTTGCAATTTACACCGCAGATCGCGTTCGAATAACGGCGGGTTCCATTTACACCTTGCCGGTTAACCTTTCGCTTGCGCAGGAAAACAGATCGCTGGATGTGTCGGCCGCTCTGCTCACCGTCGATGCGACCACGGCGACTCAGAGCGATTCCATCCCGGAGGAAGCTCTACAGAACATGCCGCTGAACGGGCGGGACTTCACTCAATTGATCGCCATAGCGCCGGGTTACGGAGGCTACTCAATCAACGGAGGCGGCACCATCAACGGGGCTCGTAACAATGGAGTCAACTGGCAGCTAGACGGCACGGATAACAATGACTTCTGGTATAACATTCCGGCGATCAATCAGGGTGGCGTCTCGGGAATCGCTGGCGTGGTAATGCCAATCGACGCCATTGAAGAATTCTCCGCGCAAACCGAGTCTAACGCGGAATCCGGGCGTAACGCCGGAGGCACTATCAACGTGGTCCTCAAGTCTGGCACCAATCAAGTGCACGGAACGGCCTACTACTACAACCGAAACGAGTTCTATGCGGCGCGCTCACCTTTCTTCGTGCCAACCCCGCTGTTCCCGAGAGCGCCCAGACTCCGAAATGAAAACTATGGATTCACTTTGGGCGCGCCGATTATCAAGAATAAGACATTCTTGTTTCTCGGCTTCGAAAAGCAGAACTACATTTTCGGACTAACGGGATTGGCTACCGAACCGTCGTCGGCATGGATTCAGAGCGCTCAGAGCCTGCTCACGAAATACAACGTCCCGCAAAGCCTACTCTCGACGACCTTATTTTCAACTCTGTGGCCAAGTTCGATCAGTTCCCTGCCGGGCACCCTCAGCAACTTCTTCGGCAATGTCCCCGCCACTGGATACAGTTACAACTACGTGGCAAAGCTGGATCATAATTTCAACCACAAGGAACATCTGTCGGGACACTGGTTCATGGGACAAGGAAACCAAATCCAACCGCCGGGTGCGGCGTTGGTGCTGGTCGAGGCAAGTTCCAATCTCGGCTACTATTTTGAGGCCGCTCCCATCCGCGTGGAGAATTACTCCGCGGTATTAGACTCACAGTTCACACCGAAGTTGAGCAATCAAATACTCTTTGGGGTCAGCTATTTCAACCAGGCATTTCACGATGCCAACAACAGTTTCGATACGAAAGCCTTGGGTCTATACCTTAGCCCGGACGCGCTCATTAACGGCCTGCCCATTCTTGGCGCCCCGAATATCGTCATTTCCGGGTTCGATCAGGTGGGGATCACGCCGCCGGAAGGCCGTAACGACATCACCGGCCACCTGACTGACATCGTTTCCTACGTTACCGGCAAGCACGAGCTACGCTTCGGGGGTGAAGTGCGTCAGGGGCGAGTGGACGAATTCTATTTCCGGCGCTCACTAGGGAGCTTTACCTTCGACGGTACGCAAGGGCCATGGGCTGGAACGTGCCCCGCAGCCAACGCCACATGCTCGAACACGCTGGCTCTGGCGGACTTTCTGGCTGGCGATGTGAGCACATCCTCAATCGCGGTCGGAAACGCGGAGCGCCACGTCTTAGTCAACTCGTTCGCCTTGTTCGGGCAGGACGCGTGGCGTGCAACACCAAACCTGACCTTGAATCTGGGCCTTCGCTACGAATATGCCGGCCCTTTGCACAATGGCGACAACAATCTCCCGGTCTTCATACCGGGCAAAGGCTTGGTCATCCAGGGAGCTGGCATCAGTTCCATCTACCCGGCGGACAAAAACAACTTCGCGCCAAGATTCGGTTTTGCCTATCAACCTGGGCATAGCGATAACGTCGTGGTGCGAGGCGGATTCGGCGTTTTCTACGAGCAAACCGCGATTAGTCCGTTCCTGGACAATCGTCCGCCAAACGCTGCGGCGAACGGCTTGGAAAACAATCCAGCCGGACCGGACGCAGTCGACAACTACAGCCGGAATGCCTACAACTGGCAGACGGTTCAGCAGGGCGGCCAATCGATCTTCCCAGGAGTCGTGACTTGCGCAAGCCTGAACTACACCCTTGAGCCCGGGTGCGGCATTCCGAATTCGGTGACCGGCGCCAATATTTATAACGTGTTCTCAGTCGGCCAGAATTTTCGCACACCTTACTACCTCAACTTTGACCTGCAAGTGGAAAAAGGTTTCGGGAAAGTCGCCGTGTTGCAGGTGGGCTACGTCGGCAGCCAGGGACGCAAGCTGACGGTCACGGAGAACATTAATCAGAACAGCACATTTGACGTCCAGTATCCCAACGTCGGCTCCATCAACCAATTCAATAGCGCAGTGACCTCAAACTACAACTCCCTGCAGACTTTGCTGAAGATACGGTCCTGGCATGGCTTTACCTCCCAGTTCGCCTACACCTGGGCCCATGCCCTGGACGAGGCAACCGAGTTCCGTGGCGTAATTCCGCTCGACGGCATCAACCTGAATCAGGAGTACGGAAACAGCGACTTCGACACACGTCAAAACTTTACCGGTTATTGGACGTACGATATTCCCGGCGCGGCGCATGGGCCGAAAATCCTGACCCACGGCTGGCAGTTAAACGGGCTCTTGTCATTCCACTCAGGACAACCGTTCAACTTCCCCGGGCCGGGCGCATCCGGTAGCCAGCGCCCCGGCTTGAACCTGATCGGCGATCCATTTGCCGGCGTTTCGCACGCCTTCAACCCGGCCACTGGCGAGCCATGGGTTAATCCTGCTGCATTCTGTGTGCCATCGCCGACCTGCTTGCCGGACGATCCTAATGGCGACCTCTCGCGCAATAAATTTTACGGGCCCGGCTTTGCCGATGTGGATGTCTCGGTCATCAAGAATATTCCGATTACCGAACGCTTCACACTGCAGCTTCGCGCGGAAATGTTTAACGTCTTCAATCGGATTAATCTTGCGACGGGCGGCGGGTCTGTGGGATCGAGCGGCTTTGTGACCGACACGATCGGTGATTTCTTCGGAGGTCCCGGCATCGGCCCCGGCGAGCCGTTCAACATGCAGCTTGCTGGAAAGGTTATTTTCTAGCACGGAACACACTACAAATTTTGTCGGTTGTAGCTATTCTCTCCAAGCTTTAGAAAAGGTAAGATGCAGTGTCTCGGCGTAGCAAGTTCACCCAGTTCAGAGCGTCTGAGCCTTCGACGCGGACACGGAAAGACGGAAAAGAAAGAGGGGCGCATGAAATTGAGAGTGTTTATCCTTTGCGCGATTTGCGTCGGGATGGCGTGCACGGCTGCGGCTGACACGCTTGTTCTGACCAACGGCCAAGTCATCACTGGGACTTTCCTCGGCCGCAGCTCAGCGGGAGTTCAGTTCGTTGGGCCGGATGGAACCACTCAGATCTATCCATCCCAGCAAGTCCAATCCCTGTCTTTTGGACCTGTCCCCACTCCGCCGCCCCCGCCGGCGGCACCGCAGCAAGTCCAAGTCCCGGCTGGAACTGTCCTTCTCCTCCGCATGGTGGACGGCTTGGATACGAGCACCGCGTACACCGGCCAAACGTTCTCTGCCACGTTATCTACCAACCTCGCTGCCAATGGCTATGTGGTCGCATACGCAGGTACGACGGTCTACGGCCAGGTAGTCGAGGCCAACTCAGCAGGACGCGCCACCGGCGCATCGCAGCTGAAACTCCAGCTGACACAAATCGTGATCGGTGGCAATGCAATCCCGATCATGACCGATGTTTTCGATTCGCAAAAAGGCAAGAGCTCAGGAAAACGTTCGGCATTCAGGCTGCTCGGAGGCGCCGGGCTGGGCGCGGCCATCGGCGCCATTGCGGGCAACGCCGGCATGGGTGCTGCGATTGGCGCGGTCGCCGGCGGCGTGGGCTCCGTCGTACAGAAAGGCGACCAGGTTCAGATTCCCAGCGAAGCGCAGTTGGAGTTCCACCTGACGCAACCCGTAATGCTGCCAATCGCGCAATAAGGGTAGGTAACACTCAGCCAAAGAGAACGGAATAATTTTCGGAGGAACTCATGAGAATTCGATTGATGATCGCGGTCCTGACTCTAACCGTAGCCACTGGCCTTTGGGCTCAGGAAAAAAAGGTTCAGGATCCGGCGGAGAGTAAAGAGCTCAACGATCAAGCCTATGTCCGCCTCCTTCGTACTGACTTGAAAGCCAGGAAGGAAGCGATCATCAAGGAAGAAATGCAGTTGAATGATCAGCAAGCTACCGTGTTTTGGCCCATCTACCGGAACTATGAATCCGAACAGACCAAACTAGGCGATGAGAAGCTTGCGATCATCCAGGACTACGCCCAGAACTTTCTGACCATGAGCGACCCAAAAGCAGATCAACTCGCTCAGAGAGTGATGACGCTGGACGACCAGAGGCTGGCCCTGAGAAAGAAATACTACGAACTCTTGAAGAAATCACTCCCAACCATTCTCGTGGTTCGCTTCTTCCAGGTGGAAAATCAACTTCAGTTGATTCTAGACTTACAGATCGCTTCAAACCTGCCGATTATCGAGCAAGCCGAATAGATCACGGTCTTAATCGACTTCAGGCTTGATTGGGATGGGCCACGCTTGCAGCGTCGTCCAGGAGCAACCGGTCAGTCTGCGAGTCGTAGGTGAAAATCTCTGCGTATCGGCCCCAATTCAATGCGGCATCGAGCTGATGCTGAACGTCTTCCTGAGAGAAGTGTTTATCCAAGACGTCGCGAAAGAAGCCAAGGGGAACCGCCCGGTCCGACTTCCGCTCGAGCGCATTGTGGATCTGCTGAATCAGCGTCACATGACTAAGGACGGCGTCGCGAAAGAGTTTCTTTCTCGTCGTAATATCGGCCTCGGCAAATTCCTTTCCCGCCGTCGTAATCTGCACATCGCCCTGAGTTGACTCCGCGAAGCCGAGCATCACCGCCTCGTCCACGATAGGAAACAGATCGTCCACTTCCATCAGCAACTCTTCAGCAAGGTGGTACAGGTCTTCCCTGCCCCCGCGATCGTTCAGGAACTCAAGCAGTCCCGCCATTCCCCCAGCGGTCGCATGAGGCAACACTTGCATCGAAGGCTTGCGCAGAGACGGCAGCTTGGTAAGCGGCCCAAACTCCAGCTCAGGCTGTGTCATCACCTTGTAGATGTAATCCACATAAATGAGAAATTCCGCGGACTTCCGATCGCGCGGTTGCGGCAGTGAAATTCGAAAATCCGCCCTGATCTTCGCCGGATGCGTTCCCAGAACCACGACTCGATCCGCCAAAAGAACTGCTTCTTCAATATTGTGCGTAACCAGGAAAATGCTTTTCGTGGGGATCTGATCATTGGTCCACAGCTCCATCAGCTCGCGCCGCAGGCTCTCCGCAGTCAGCACATCCAACGCGGAGAACGGCTCGTCCATGAATAACACCTCGGGCTCGACTGCCAGTGCCCGAGCAAATCCGACCCGCTGTTTCATGCCTCCAGACAGTTCCTTGGGATAAGCGTTTTCAAAACCCTTGAGCCCTACCATGGCAAGCGCCTGCAACGCCTGTCGATGCCGATCCGGATGCTCCAGCCCCTTGGCCGCCAGCGGGGCTTCCACATTCTCCAACACGGTCAGCCACGGGAATAAAGCAAAACTCTGGAAGACCATGCCAATGTTGAGAGCGCCGCCGTCAAGAGGCTGCCCATGCACCAACACCGTGCCGCTGGATGGCGCCGTCAGTCCCGACAGAATTCTCAGCAAGGTCGATTTTCCCGATCCGGAAGGCCCAAGCAAGGCGCAAATAATCCCCGACTCGACGGCCAGGTCCATCGGAGCAATGATCTGAATGTCCCTCCCGTCCGGTTGCGCATAAGATTTCTCAATCTTGCGGCCTTCGATCAGCGTTTCCCCCGGCTCAGCAAGCTGCGGTTCCGGCTCACGCCGGGTTTCTGGCGCGTACCCACCCGGAGCATCAACAATGGCCGACCCCGAGAGTTCGTCCATGAGCCGCTGCCACGCCTCCTCCGGTAATTCGTCGAACAACCGCATTCGATCGTCGGGGCTGATCTTGTCAACCAACGCCCGCATTTCTCCCGCAGGCAACGAGTGCAGCAGAACATATTGGTGATAGTAGGGAAAATGAACGATCACAGAAGCAGCAAGATCCAAAGGCAGGTGGCGAAACAAGGATTGTTGCTGCTCGAAAGGAAGCTCATCCACTGCCGCAGCCGCCTGTGCCGCGTCGGAAGTCTGCAGCAGGGCGACAGCCTCATTCCAACGCGCCTGCGAAACCGCATCCCGAAGCTGCTCAGCAATTGGTGAACTCATCGCCCCAAAAGCTCCAGAATCAAATTACTATCTCCCCGTCGAACTGTCATCCCGAGCGAAGCCAGGGATCGGGGTGTTTGCCTGCGGCGACGCGCGTGGTGCAGGCAAGAACCTAGATTCCCCGCTTCGCTCGGGACGACAGCGTGTTGTAGTCCGCGCGGTATGTGAAAAACCGTGTGGATGTTCTCCGCCGCACGGCCCGGTGTCCAAAGCTAATCTGCCGAAAACTCGACAATTACGCGATAGGTTGTAATCTTAATTTCGCATGGACAACAAAGCCATCGCCGGCATCCTCTACGAAACCGCTGACCTGCTCGAAATCGACGGCCAGGATTCCTTCCGTATCCGCTCTTACCGCAACGCGGCCGAGGCTATCGAAGCCTTTCCGCAGCAGATTGCAGACCTGATCGGCGAACCGAAAAAAGTCCTCGCCATCCCCGGCATCGGCAAGGGAATGCTATTGAACCTGCAAGAAATGTTCAAAGAAGGCAGGCTTTCTCTGCACGCCGAACTGCTCAAGAAGTATCACCCCTCGATGCTCCAGTTGCTCAAGATTCAAGGTTTGGGCCCCAAGACCATCGCCCTGATCTGGAGCGCCTACGAGGTGTCTGACCCCGAGGGCGTGGAGAAGTTGGCTCAGGAGGGCAAGATTCGCATTCTGCCGCGCATGGGCGAAAAGCACGAGCAGAAGCTGCTGAAAGCGATTCAGGACTATCGTCGTGTCGCTGGACGCTTCCTCCTCGACACGGCGGAAGCTCAAGCTGCAAAAATCATCGAGCACCTGCGAGCTTATCCGGGAATCGAAAACATCACGCCTGCCGGTTCGCTGCGCCGAGGGCGCGAAACCGTTGGCGATCTCGACATATTGGTGACCGGGAAAGCGTGCTGTGACGATGAAGAACGGCAAAAGTTGATTGACCACATCATCAAGCTGCCAGGCTTAATGGACATCATGGCTCGCGGCGAAAACAAGGTCAGCTTTCGCGTGCGCGGCGGCATGCAGGTAGACGTTCGCCTTCTCTCCCCCGATTCCTTCGGCGCCGCCATGCAGTACTTCACCGGCAGCAAGGCCCACAACGTCGCCCTGCGCCAGCGCGCGTTAAAAATGGGCTACACCTTGAGCGAATACAGCCTGGCACAACTGGACAACGAAAAGGTTGTCGCCGGAAAAAGCGAAGAAGAGATCTACGCCAAACTCAAGCTGGACTACGTCCCCCCTGAACTACGCGAGAATCTCGGCGAGATCGACGCCGCCGAAAAGCACACCCTGCCCACACTCATATCGCAAACCGATCTGCAGGGCGATGTCCACATGCACACCGTCGAAACCGACGGCCGCAACACCATCGAAGAAATGGCCGAAGCCGCCCGCGCTCACGGCTACAAATACATGGCGATTACCGATCATTCCAAAAATCTGGCGTTCGCCAATGGACTCGATGACCAACGCGCCGTCGAACACATCAAACGCATCCGCGCCGCGAATGAAAAGATCGATGGAATCCGCATCTTCGCCGGAATCGAAGTCGACATTCTTTCCGACGGTACGCTCGACCTCTCCGATTCCGTGCTCGAACAAATGGACCTGGTCATCGCCAGCGTACACTCCCACTTCAACCAGAGTCCGACTGAGATGACCGACCGCCTGCTCAAGGCCGTGGAAAATCCCAACACCTCATTCTTGGGACATCCCACGGGACGCCTCCTGCTCCGTCGCGACGCCTACCAGTTCGACGTCGACGCCGTCTTGAAAGCCGCGGCCCAACGTAAAGTTGCGATGGAGCTAAATGCGTATCCCGACCGCCTCGACCTGTGCGACCGCCATCTTCGTTTAGCCAAACAATACGGGGTAAAGATCGTAATCAATACTGACTCCCACCACACGACCCACCTCGACAAAATCCGATACGGCATCCTGCAAGCCCGCCGCGCCTGGCTGACCAAAGAAGACGTCCTCAACACCCTCCCCGCCAAAGACTTCAGCAAAGCCATGAAGCACGCGTGGTAGTGGAACTCCGTATCGCATCAGTCAGAAACGCAGCGCCCCAGCCGCACCGCGGCTGTTACGGAAAAGCCCGCCGCGGCAGTGTGCGGGAGAGCTAGAATTTCGACGATACGGCGAAACCAAGCCCCACGTGATTAGCCGCCGAGCGGCGCAAGAATACAGCCCACGGCGTAAGCGTGGGTAAAAATTGGAAACCGACAAGCCCCAGCGCGGCGAAAGACTGGTTCTCACACATACGGCAGTGCCGGGAAAGCAGAGTCAAATCCCCGTATCGCGTCAGTCAGACACGCAGTACTCCAGGCGCACCGCGGCGGGATCTGAAAGCCCGGCACGGCAGTGCCGGGAAAGCAGAACGGAAAGAAATCGGAGTCCCTTCAGGGACGGCACTTGCTTGCGACACGGGCTCTTCGTCCAGCGCGGCGAAAGACTGAGGCCCATCCCCAAGCGGAGTCCTCCGAACTCACAATTGTTACAGCCCCGTTAAAACTGGCTCCAAAGGTAGAGATCGCAGACGAAACCACACTCTCCAAATTACAATTGCCTTGCCGCCAAAACGACCATGGCTAAAACGATTCCCCTACGCGCGACCGAAACCATCACGGCGAAAAACGCCGGCAAGAAGTCTGACCGGCGAAACGGCCGCGGTCGAATCGCGACAATCGCAACCACGACGGTGCCAACCGTTTCTCCCTTCGACAATCCCGAGCTCTACGTGAATCGGGAACTTAGTCTTCTGGATTTCCAGAGGCGGGTGCTCGAGGAAGCGCAGGATGAGACCGTTCCTTTGCTGGAACGTGTCAAGTTCCTCTCCATCGTCGGCTCCAACCTGGAAGAGTTCTTCATGGTGCGGGTCGCCGGCCTCAAGCGGCAGCTCGAAAAAGGCGTGCTCGAATGCGGCCCAGACGGAATGACTCCGGCGGCCCAGCTCGCCGCCATCCGTGAGCGAGTGGCCAAACTGTTTCAAGCTGCCCACGAGTGCTGGCAAGAACAAATCCTGCCGTCCCTCCGCAAAACCGGCATCGAGGTCGCTGACTATTCGCAGTTGACGAACGCGCAGCGATCGGCCTTAAACAGATATTTCCACGAGACGGTCTTCCCCACCCTGACTCCCTTAGCCTTTGATCCGGGTCGGCCTTTTCCGCACATCTCGAACCTCAGCCTGAACTTGGCCATTCTTATTCGCGACAAAGAAGGCGTTGAACATTTTGCCCGGGTCAAGATACCGAATTCGATCCCTCAATTAGTTGCCGTGAAACCGCTCCCACGCCAAAAAGGTGCCGACACGAAGAACCCGGTCTGGCAATGTTTTGTCTGGTTGGAGCAACTGGTCGTAGCTAACCTGAAGCTGCTCTTCCCAGGCATGAGAATCCTGGATGCGCACCCCTTCCACGTCACTAGGGATGCCGACACTGCCATTCAGGAACTCGAGGCCGGTGACTTGTTGGAGTCGGTGGAAGAAGGTGTCTGGCAGAGGCGTTTTGCCGACGTCATCCGGCTGGAAGTGAATCAAGCCATGCCGCCGTCCCTCCTCAAGATCTTGATCGAGAATCTTGAAGTCGATCGCGACGATGTCTACCAGCTCACAGGACCCCTGGCTCTCAGCCGACTGCGGCACCTAGCTGCGGTGGATCGTCCCAAACTAAAGTATCCGCCGTTCGTAGCGGCAGTCCCCGCCGCGCTGCAGCCCCAGGAGGAGACAGAGGACATATTTGCCGCCATTCGCCGGCAAGACATCCTTCTTCACCATCCCTTCGACTCCTTCCAACCGGTTGTCTCCTTTCTGCAGCAAGCTGCGAAGGATCCCGCCGTGCTGGCCATCAAGATCTCTCTTTACCGCGTGGGCCGAAATGCGCCGGTGGTGGAGGCTCTGCTCCAAGCAGTTGAAAACGACAAACAAGTTGCCGTGCTGGTCGAGCTCAAGGCGCGCTTTGACGAGGAGAGCAACATCGAGTGGGCACGCAAGCTGGAGCGTGAGGGCGTCCATGTGGTCTACGGATTGCAGAACTTGAAGGTCCACTGCAAGACCGCGCTGGTCGTGCGTCAGGAAGGAAATCTCATCCGGCGCTATGCCCACCTTTCCACCGGCAACTACAACGCGATTACTTCCCAGCTTTACACCGATATCGGAATGTTCACCTCCGACGAACAGGTTGGTGCCGACTGCACCGACCTGTTCAACTATTTAACCGGCTACTCTGACAAAGCCGAATACCGAAAGTTGCTGGTTGCGCCCATCGATCTGAGAGAACACTTGGAACAGATGATCCAGCGCGAGATCGATCATCAGCGCCACGGCGAGCGTGGACACCTGATCTTTAAGATGAACGCACTCGTCGACAAACGCGCCATCCGCCTGTTGTACGAAGCATCGCAGGCTGGTGTACAAGTTGATCTGTTGGTGCGCGGGATATGCTGCCTGCGACCGGGAATGAAAGGCGTAAGCGAAAACATCCGGGTGACCAGCATCGTAGGGCGTTTCCTTGAGCATAGCCGGATCTACTATTTCAGGAACGCCGGCCAGGAAGAGATCTACCTCGGCAGCGCCGACCTGATGCCGCGCAACCTCGACCGCAGAGTCGAAGTAGTGTTTCCGGTACGTGACCCCAAATTACTCCGCCATCTCCACGACGAGGTTCTCGCCATCTACTTGGCCGACACCGTAAAGGCGCGCCACATGCAACCGAACGGCGGTTATGTGCGAACCTCGAACCGCGCCTCCCACGAAGTTGCGAACAGCCAGCAATTGCTGATCGACAGCGCAGTAAGCCATTCGACGAGTTGAAGCGTTTTCATGCCCACGTAGACCCGGACGCCCGCGTCCGGGTAACCGCGCGTCGCGCGGGAGAAGCGGTTTGAATCTCACTCACATATCGCGGATGTACGTCGTGATCGCAGACCGAATCTCGATTGAACGAGCACGCGAGCGAGCCTCTTTGTGATTTCGGCTGGCAAAGCGATTACAATCGGAGACGAGATATGCCCGAGGACACACCATCTCCCCCATCCGCACCTCCCGGCGCACCGGCCCCATCCCAACCCGGCATTCCGTTTCACATCGGGGAAGAGTTCGGCACCGCGAAAAGAAACCTGCCGCCGGTAAAGATCGTTCTCATCGGAGCGGCTATCATCGCGCTGATCGCGGGTGTCATCGCCTTCGTGCAACGGCCGCAATCCGCCGCGACGGGATCGATCGACGACGTAGTCTCAGTGGAAGTTCCCGATCAGAATCTGACGATGGTGGCGATCAACGTGTCACTCCAGAACAACGGGAAGAAACCTTACTTGATCCGTACCATCAAGTCCGACCTCGATTCCGGCAGCGGAACATTCTCCGCAGACGCCGCTTCCCCAGCCGACTTCGACCGCTACTTCCAAGCCTTCCCTACGCTGAAGCAGCACGCCCTCAACCCGCTCGAACGCGAAGCCCAAATCGAACCCGGAGGTCGGACCCAAGGAACCATCATCGTCGCATTTCCCGTAACCCCGGACGCCTTTATCAATCGCAAGTCGCTGAAGGTAATAATCCAACCCTACTACCAACCAGTCCCCCTGGTCCTAACCAAATGACAGCAGCCAAGTTAGAATCCATGATTAGCTTATAGATAATTTTGAAGTGTTCCACGTGGAACACAACTCGCATATCATTGGCCGCTTGTCACTGGTACGGGTGCGTTCTTCGGCGTGCTCAAGTATCCCACTGCCTGTTTCTTGTCCACGGTCCAGACCACCATTTCATACAGCAAGTGATCGCGCCCGGAGTAAAACTGGATGGGCTCGCTGACGTTGCGATCTTTCTTTTCGATGGTCTTGTCGTCAGAGGTAACGTTCACAGTGAACTTGCCTTTCTTGGGATCGGTTTTCTTTAGTTGCAGGCTGACTGTCGAAACAGGCTGGGGCTTCGCGCCTTTGACCAGCGTGAATTCGTAGTAGTTGCGATCACCTTTGTGCTTGAGCACTTCGAGGTCACCGCGCGTATTCGCGATCAAGCCGCTCTGCACGCCCAGGTCGCCAATGGTGCTCTGCAGCTTGGCTTCCGCGGCGGCGAGTTCGGCTTTGGTCGAGGCAACGTCGGTCTTGACGCCACCGACATCTGTTTTTACGGTCGCGACTTCGCCGTTCACCTGGCTCATCTGCTGCTTCTGTTCCTCGGCGAGGCGTTGTTGCGAGGCGCGTTGCGAGGCCTGTTCCCGTTGCAATTCGGCCGAGCGGGTTGCGAGCTCCTTCTTGGTCATGCCCAGCTGGGTGGCCAGGGTTTCGGCATCGGCCTCGGCGGACTGCATGCGTTTAGCGAGCTCGGCGATCTGCGCATTGCTCGCGGTTTGAGCCTTGCCCATTTGATCGATGCGTTCGCGCAAATTGAACAGAAAGTAAAGTGAGCCCGCAACGTACATGACTGCAAGCAGGGACACTATCCACTTGGTGGCGCTTCCCCCGGACCCAGTGGGGGCTTCGGGTAGGTATTCGCCTTCGTCAGCCATAAGTTTTCTCCGCTCGTTGTGATTGGGTGTTGTTCTTATTGTTGTGCAGGCCAGCCATAGTGTCAATCGCTGACCGGGTGCGGCGGTTGCTGGTGAGCGCATGCAGAAGCTTCGGGAGGCTCGCTGGTTCCTGAAGAGCAATGAAACATTGGCGGGACGCGACCTCTAAGCTCTGCGTTTGCAACACGGTGAAGAAACCCAAACGGAAGCCTGCTTCAGGCGTATGCTGGGATTATGCCTTACCTCGCGGAACACCTCTCCAGCCTTCGTCACGAAATCACCGACCTCCGGAACCGGAACGTTGTGTATTCGCAACAGAGCCAGCACAGTCCAGTGGAGCGAACCGCTTCGGATGTGCGTGAAAGCCGGCTGGTGCAGATCAAGCAAGAATTGTCGAAGATGCTCAACCGTCCTGACGATACCGCAGTCTGGTGGGGAAACGTTCGCAAGACGAAGCGCCTAGCTTGAGTTCTATAGTCCCTGGGCCGGTGGCGGGCTGCGAGCCGGGGTGCCCCATCGATTCCTGAGCAGATAAAGCCATCGTGTATGATTGCGTCGTTTTGCATTTCACCTACACAACCATCCGCATTGGCTTGTTCGTCGTCGCGGCCACGTTTTGGATTGGCTACTTCCACGAGGTCCTCTTCAGATCCGGGAGAATTCGGACGCAATAGCTGAAAAGGCGCTTCACCGACCTGGCACTGCTGCTCCTGATCGCCCTCGTCTCGTCGCTGTTTTTTCTCATCCTCAGCGGTGTTCGGCCTAGTCATCATCGTTAGGGCTGTGACTTCAGTTGTGCCGCGAATGCAGTCCGCTGGGACTGCAAAATAACGCCAACCCTCATCATTGGTTCCGTCTTTGCAGGCCTGCGTCTGTAGAATCAGCATTGATGGTACTCATGTACCATGGTAATATAATCGATATGACCCGCGATAAAGAACCAGCCTCATCTGTCGAAGTCGAACGCGTTCAAACCGGCGTAAGGCTCGAAAAACGAATATTGAAAGTATTGAAGGCGATTGCAGAACTGAAAGACATGACTCTTGGCGACCTGTTGGAGGGAGTTGTGCTGCACGCCTTCGAGGGGAAAGCGCCTTTCTCTTCGGAGACGCTCAAGGAGATTGAACAATTCAAGAAGCTCTACGGCATGACTTTGAAGGCATCCGATAGCCATCAATTAAAGGAGCGCAGGCGATGAAGACGGCTGTGGCGATTTTTCTTGCAGTAGGTGCACTGGCGGTAGGGGCGGTGCTCTATCATCGCCATCGCGCTGCTTCCGGCGCCCCTGTGGTTCACGTTCGCAATGAGTTCGAGTTTACGGTTCAGGCTCCTTACCAGGTTGTGGCTCCGTTATTTGGGCCAGAGGGCGAGCGTGCCTGGGCAGCGGGGCATTGGGATCCGCATTTCTTATATCCGCAGCCAGCACAGGATATTCAGGGAGCGGTGTTCACCATCCGGCACGGCCACCATCACGCTTATTGGATCAACACGTGCCTGGACTTGGACGCCCGGCACTTTCAGTATGTTTACGTCATCCCGGAGGCGATGGTCGTGCTCATCGATCTTCGCTTCTCAGAAATCGATCCGGCCAACACGAAGATAAACGTCGCGTACGAGCGAACCGCTCTGAATTCCGAGGCTAACGAACACGTTAAGGAATTGGGCAACTCGGACCGCGAGAATGGGAAAGAATGGGGCACCGCGATTAACGACTACCTGGCGAAGCAGAAGGTGGCGGGTCACTAAGAGCGCCTAACAAAACTTCCATCCTGGCAGCTATTGAGCGTTGAATAATATAGTGACACTTCTAGTTGGCTGCTATCGTCGGCCCATGGGAAATCCGGCGGGGGTACGGTGAGACCTTCAGGCACTGGGGCACCGGCGCTTGCGGGCGGCGCGGTTGCTGGCCAAGGGAATTCATCAGTCCGAGGTGGCGCGGCGGGTCGGCGTGCACCGGCAATCGGTGAGGCGGTGGGGCAACAACTGGAAGCGGAAGGATGGCGCAGTCTGAAGAAAGCCGGGCGCGCCGGACGCAGACCCCGCCTGAGCGCAGAGGACTTGAAGAAGATCCAGCGCGGGCTGAAGCGTGGGCCGGAAGCATTGGGCTACGAGACCGGACTGTGGACGGCGTGGCGGGTGGCGCACTTGATCGAGGAGGAATGCCGGGTCCGCTACCATACCTCGCAGGCTTGGCGCATTCTGCGGCAACTGGGTTGGAGTTGCCGGCGTCCGGAAGGACGGGCTCTGGAGCGGTGAGCGCTATGCCGAGGTTACGGCAGCTACCCGAGATCAGTGCCGTTCGGCCGTCTGCCTTTTGTTGTTCTAAGGAGGAACAGGGGAAGGATCGGCTTCTCCCGTTCTGCTGTGCTAGTCGTCGTCAGGGTCTTTGCTTGCGGGCAGCAGGGGGTCTCTGACGTTTTTGGCGTGCAGGGGAGTGACGCAGGAGTTGGAGTCGCAGCGTATTTCGGACCAAATCCGACATGCTCGAGTGCCAAAACACAGCTCAGTACCACGACTCCGCCGATCAACATTCGTTTCATTACATAGATCTCCTTTCGGTTGATTGTTTTTGGTCAGATCGAGGCGGCGGACAGGCCAATTGGGAGCGGAGAACGTCTGTCGCGGTTACGATACACCTTCGGACCGCCCCACACAATGCCCGGTGCCCCGATGAGCAGCGTTTTAGCTTGTGATACTTTAACGGCAGCATGGCAATTCCGTATTACCACGTTGATGCATTCACGGGTGAGCTCTTTGCAGGTAACCCGGCGGGGGTCTGCATCCTTTCCGCTTTTCCCGCGGATAGCATCATGCAGAAAATTGCGGCTGAGAACAGGCACAGCGAGACCGCTTTTGTTGTTCCTCGCGCTGATGGTGATTTCGACTTACGCTGGTTTACACCCAAAGTCGAGGACGACTTATGCGGGCATGCGACCCTGGCATCCGCCTATGTGCTCGCGCTGCGGAAACACAAGGTGTGGCCGGTTCGTTTTCACACCCGCAGCGGCATGTTGACCGTCGCTCAGGACACCACCGCTCAGGGCAAAGACGGCTTTGAAATGGACTTTCCCGCCAAGCCACCCCAACCATGTGAGATGCCAGTCGGCCTCTTACCAGCCCTAGGTTTGAAAGCGGCGCTAGTAGTGAAATCGCGCGATTACCTCGTGGTGGTGGATCAGGCTGAGCAAGTGCGAGCGCTCTCGCCCGATATTGCCGCTCTTGCCAAACTGGACGCCGGGCGCGGTACGATTGTTACCGCTCCCGGCGAGGGTGACGTGGATTACGTGTGCCGAATGTTTCTACCGTCGGTCGGCATCGATGAGGACCCCGCAACCGGCTCGATACACTGCACACTGGCTCCCTATTGGGCGGGGCGGCTGGGTAAGGACACGTTTCGTGCGCAACAACTCAGCGCCCGCGGGGGATACATGCGGTGCACAATCGGCGGCGATCGGGTGAAGATCGCCGGCAGGGCACGCTTGTACTTTCACGGCACACTCGAACTCTAAAGCGTCTGCCTTCAGGTGCTTCACGGTCCGTGATGAATACGCGTACACGCCGGCCGCCAGCGCCATTACAATGGATGGCGCGATCAGCCCGAGCCCAAGCTTTGAAACCAGAAATCTGCTGCCCTGAGGGCCGTAATTGCGGCTTTCTAAAGGGGCCCGGCCGCCTCAGGCTCGAGTGAGCGTGAGGCGGCGAGGCGCAGAGATTACTTGTAGGTTGCTTTGAAACCAGTACCGCCGAACGAGCCGGAGCCGTAACGTCCTACCAGTTCAGAATTGTCATTGAGACCGTCAGCGCGACTGAGATTCGGGCTGTTTGGATCCTCGACATCGTAGTACTTACCGCCGTGAAGCAGGAAGCCATGAGTGTTGGCGGCGGAATCGTAATAAGTTCCGTCGACGTCGCCCTTGTTGTTGAGGGCATGGATAACGGTTCCATCGCTGCCGGCATGTGGGTCTGCAACCTTTATGAGCTTAGTTCCCTTCAGGATGTAAGCTGCGAAAGGCGGAGCTGTCACACCGGTGTATACGGAGATTTCACCGGCATTGTTGATCGACCAGGCCGCGGTTTGCGTAGCACCCTTCACGTTTATTGCCGTATATTTTTTATTGGCAAGGAGGAATCCATGCGCGTTGTTAGCGCTGTCGAGGTATTCTCCGACGACCTCTCCCTTGTCGTTGATTCCGGTAGGCTCAGTTCCATTGGACTTCGGGAAATTGACTGCGGTGAATTTCCCTTTAGCATAGACAAAACCCTCGGGCAGATCGGTCTTGGTGCTAGTGCACCAACCCGCTGCCGCGCCAGCGCTATTGACGCCGTAGAAAGAGATCCCACCGGTGCCTGAAATAGCCTGACAAGTCTTGTTGTCTACGGTGGTTAACTTTGTTCCGGCGAGAATCATTCCGTGCTGAACGCTCTTGGAGTCCACATAGTCGCCGACGATGACGCCAGTATTGTTGACACCGTAGGTGTCCGTCTCGAGCGCCGTCTTGTTGGCGTGGACGTCTGTGACCTTGAAGGTTAACGGTGGCGCCGCTGCGAGACCTACAGCGACGAACGTTAGAACTAGCAATACACCCAGAATCAACCGTTTCACTGATTTCTCCTCCTAGAGAAAATTGTTCTGACGGCTTCCTGTCGCCGGCGTGAAACCGACTCAGGACATTAGCGCGAACGGCTTCACGTCAAGGAATTGACCTTTGTGCTCCCGGACGCCCCACGTTGATGCTGACAGCAAGATCAAACGGATGACACTACAATTTAGGAGCCCGCTCAAGACCAAACGCGGACACCGGCTATCCTCTCTGCGCCCACACCTTATCACTCCGCGCGACTGTGGCGGAAAGTCACGAGGCGGTTGAAGCGGCCAATTATCGTCCCGGTTAACGGCGCGGTCAAGATGAAAGGTTTTGCACTTCCGCAGAATGACGTCCCTGGGCGCTCGGTGTCACGAATGGTTAGTTCTTTTTCAGCGGTACCCGCAAATCGTGGCCGGTCATCTCTTGCGGTTCTTCGATCTCCAGCATCGCTAACATTGTCGGAGAAATGTCGCGGAGCGCTCCTCCGGGCTTGAGGGTGAACTGCTTGCTGTTTTCTGAGACGACGATGAAAGGAACCGGATTCGTAGTGTGTGCCGTATGCGGACCGCCGGTCACCGGGTCGATTAGCATTTCGGCGTTGCCGTGGTCGGCAGTGATGAGCATTGCGCCGCCCTTGGCACGGACCGCGGGCTCGATGCGTCCGAGGCAGGCGTCTACCGTTTCTACGGCTTTCACCGTGGGTTCGATTTTGCCGGAGTGTCCCACCATGTCGGCGTTGGCGAAGTTTACGATGATTACGTCGAAGGTTCCATCTTCTACCGCTTTTACCACCGCATCGGCGATACCGGCGGCGCTCATTTCCGGTTTCAGATCGTAAGTGGCAACCTTGGGCGAGGGCACGAGCAGGCGGTCTTCGCCGGGGAATGGCTGTTCCACCCCGCCATTGAAGAAGTAAGTAACATGCGCATATTTTTCCGTCTCGGCGACGCGCAGGTTGCGGAGACTCATCTGCCCCATTACGTTGGCGAGGATATTGTTCATCGACTCGGGCGGGATGACGACGGGTAGGTCGAACTGTTGGTCATATCGAGTCATACAAACGTAGTCCAGACTCTTGGGGACGTGATCGCGAGGAATGGTGGCGTCGAGATCGTCGGCCCCGGGTAAATCGCGTCCAGCTTTTTCGTTGAGGCCGCTGTTGCGCGTTAGGGCGCGGGTAATCTGACGGACGCGGTCGGCGCGGAAATTGAAACAGATGCAGGAGTCCTCGTCGCGAATGGTGGCGACCGGCTCGCCCTTGTTGTCGACGCAGACAAAGGGGACGATGAATTCATCCGTCACGCCTTTGTTGTAGGACTCTTTAACGCCCTGAACAGGGTCCACATACTTCGCGGCCTCACCGTTGCCGTAGACCATGGCGTTGAAAGCCTTGGCAATGCGCTCCCAGCGTCGGTCGCGGTCCATGGCGTAGTAGCGGCCGCTCACGGTCGCGATCTTGCCGGTGTTGTACTCACGCATCTTCTGCTGAAGTTGTTCGAGGTAGCCGGCTCCGTTGGTAGGCAAAGTGTCGCGACCATCCATGAAGGCGTGCACGAAGACGCGATCAACTCCATTTTGTTTAGCCATGCGGAGCAGTGCGTACAGATGGGTCTGGTAGGAGTGCACGCCGCCGTCGGAGAGCAATCCGAACAGGTGAAGACGCCGTCCGCCGGCGCGAGCGTTTTTCATGGCTGCCAGGAGGACGGGGTGAGAGAAGAACTCGCCGTTCTGGATCATCCGCTCGATACGTGTGCTGTCCATGTGCACGATGCGTCCCGCGCCGATGTTAAGGTGGCCCACCTCGCTGTTGCCCATCTGACCGTCGGGAAGTCCAACGTACGAACCGCTGGTTTGAATCAAGGTGTTGGGATACTCGTGCAGAAGGCGGTCGTAGGTGGGTTTGCGGGCGAGCGCGATGGCATTGGCCTTGGTCTCGGCGCGATAACCCCAGCCGTCGAGAATGATTAGGACGAGTGGTTTGGGACGGGACATAAGCTCTCAGCTCTCCAGCTTTCAGCTTTCAGAAAACAACGCTCCGCGGAATTAGGCGGATGAACGTCTTCTTAACTGCTGGGCCTTCCCTGCGAAGAAGAAACACTGAATATTAATTCTTTTGCACGGACGGCGGGGTTGCTGGTGTGCTCTTCGGTTTTTGTTGATCTTCTTTTACGATTTGCTCGGCCCGTTGCATCATGGCATCCATTTGCTTCTGCATTCGCGCGTAGGAGGCCTGCATCGCCTCGGAGGTTAAGGCGGGCATCTCCCGCATCATCTTTTGGCCGGTCGGGGATGCGTAGAAAGTGCTCATGGCATCGATGTCAGTCTTTGAAAAGTGCTTCTGGTAGATCGGGATCATGTCGTCGAGAATCGCGTCCATGGGCATATCTTTCATGGTTTCCGAAATCAGTTGGTCGGCCCGGGCAATTCGCTCGGCGGAAGTTTGCGGATAACGGTTCTTGAGAGTCTCGTGAATCATGGTGCTCTGTTGCTTCATCATGGCGTCCATCACCTGACGCATTTGCTGGTGAATTTGCATGACCTCAAACAGGTGCTGAATGTCTTCCTTCGAGGCGGCGGCATCGCCGGTCACGGGTGCGGGTTGTTGCGCGAGGGCCGTGGCGGCCACGAAAAGGATGAGTGCCAGGGAAATGCAAAGATGCTTCATAGGTTTCTCCGTGAAGCCTACCAGATTACCTCGACAGGATAACGTTCAAAGTGCGGATCAGCAGTCACCAGGGGAAGTTTCTCCTCGATACTCTGCGCGATGAGTATGCGGTCGAAGGGATCGCGGTGATGAAGTTCCAGGCTTTCGATCCTCAACACATGATCCAAGGTGACTGTCAGAACCGAAACGCCGTTGGATGCGAGCTTCGCGGTCAGGAAGGGGCCCACTGGACTCGGCAAGGTCAACTTGCCAACTTGTACTTTCGTGATGATCTCCCAAATACTGGCCACGCTTATCCAGACGTCTGCCACAGGCAAAAGCATACGGACATCTGACGAGAGACGGGCCTCCTCCGTGAGTCCCCAGAGAAGTACGTGGGTATCAATCAGGACCCTCATCACCAGAAGAGGTCTTCGATCTCTTTGGGCAAAGGATCGTTGAAGTCATCTGGGACGGTAAATTCACCCTTTGCTGATCCCAGTTTGAACTTGCGGCCAGGCGGTTTAATTGCCACCAGTTTCGCTACCGGCTCCCCCGCCTTGGCGATAATAACCTCCTCGCCCCGCGCGACGCGTTCGAGCAGGCGGGACAGGTGGGTCTTAGCCTCATGGATATTGACTTCCATAAGATAATTATAGCTAAGTCATGGACTAAGTCAATAAGATTAGCCTAATGCTCGACCAATGCGCGTTCGTCGCGATGCCTCTTAATGCGGAGATGCGTCCACGCAAACCAGGGGCCAAGGATTGCCGTCGATCCGATCGCTCGATTAAGGTAATTGGCCTCCAGATCGTTCAATCCGAGCCGATCCGCAATGCGGGCGGAGACATATGAAGCCACGCCCGCGATTGCGATTGTGACGAATGCAGTCCGAAGCAACTCGGTGGTGTCTTTGACAATACGGCGCCAAGTCCATTTTGTTCGTACCCGAATCATCTGAATGACGCCGATGGTAGCGAACAGCAAGAGGCCCGCGAAGAAGGCAAACACCGGCACGTCATCAGCGCCGATCCCCGTGGTAATTAAAGAAACTTGCAGTTCGAGCGCCATTTGCACATTACTTTCGGTAGTTCAGCGCCTTTAATCCTAGAAATCTCGCTGCGCTTCCCAACTCTTCTTCGATCCTCAGCAACTGGTTGTACTTTGCGATGCGATCGGTGCGGGATGCTGAACCCGTTTTAATCTGTCCCGCTCCAGTCGCCACCGCCAGGTCTGCGATGAAGGTATCTTCCGTTTCACCGGAGCGATGTGAAATCACCGAAGTATATCCGTTGCGGCGCGCCAGATCGATCGCGTCCAGCGTTTCGCTCACGGTACCGATCTGATTCACTTTGACGAGAATTGAATTCGCTACGTTCTTGTCAATTCCCTCCTGCAGGAATTGCACGTTGGTCACAAACAGATCATCGCCCACGAGTTGAATCTTGCTGCTCAATTCTTTGGTGAGGTTCTCCCAACCGTCCCAGTCCTCCTCGGACAAACCGTCTTCAAGAGAAACCATGGGATAGTCGTTTGCCCACTTCGCCCAGAACCGCACCATGTCGTCCGAACTCTTTGCGGACTTATCGGACTTCTTAAAGACGTACTTGCCATCCTGGTAGAACTCGCTGGCAGCGGGATCCAGGGCGATGGCAATCTCTTCCCCCGGCTTGTAGCCGGCTTGCTGGATGGCCTCGAGCACGACCTCAATAGCTTCGACATTTGATTTGACGGAAGGCGCGAACCCACCTTCGTCGCCGACAGCGGTGTTGTAGCCGCGTTTCTTGAGCACGCCCTTCAGAGTGTGAAAGACTTCAACGCCCCAGCGCAAGGCTTCGGAAAACGACTCGGCGCCGACGGGCATCACCATGAATTCCTGGAAGTCGACATTGTTGTCGGCATGTGCGCCGCCGTTGAGGATGTTCATCATAGGCACGGGCAGCGTGTTGGCGCCGGCACCGCCGAGGTATCGATATAAAGGCAAGCCGAAGGCCGTGGCCGATGCGCGGGCCGCCGCCATCGAGACAGCAAGGATCGCGTTCGCGCCGAGGCGTCCTTTGTTCTCGGTGCCGTCGAGCTCGATCATCTTTTGGTCGAGAGCGCGCTGGTCGGAGGCATCGAAATTGGCCAGGGCCTCGGCGATCTCGCTGTTCACATTCTCAACCGCCTTGAGCACGCCTTTGCCGAGGAAGCGCTGCTGGTCATCGTCGCGCAGTTCGACGGCTTCGTGCTCGCCGGTGGAGGCGCCACTGGGGACAATAGCGCGTCCGCTGGTTCCGTTGGCCAGAGTGACTTCGGCTTCGACTGTTGGATTGCCACGTGAATCGAGAACCTCACGGGCGTGGATATCGGCGATATTCATTATGGGCATGAGTACGTCCTTTGTTGGTTCACAAGAATGGCGATTATAAATGACTGGCGTGGAACCAACTTGCTTACTGCCCGCTGCTCCTAGACAACTCGTAACTCCAGCCGCTGCAAGCATTTAGTTTAATTTTCCCGTTCTGGTCTCAGCTTCCGATGGTGCCAAAAAGGCTGAATCATGCCCAAAATCATGCCCATTCTCAGCCCGGTGTTGTTCAAGTTTTGCGATTCCCTGGGCGGTATCGCGTGGATTGACGATAGCGTAACGACGGAACATAGCCGCCGTCTTCCATCCGCCCATGGTCATGACAACTGACTCCGCCACTCCTGCCCGGCGCAAATTACGGGCTGCACTTCGGCGGAAGTCATGAACCAACAAACCCTCGACACCCGCTCACGCAGGATTTTGGCGTCCCGTTCGAGTGACCGCAGGCGCGTACTCTTGCGCACTGAGTTCCGGGGAGCGCGTTCCATGTGAATCACAATCGAACGCGAGAGCAGCGTGCCCGTCACGCCTCCAATCGCGGCGAAAACTTTGGGCGAGAAAACATCGACCAGCGGATTTCCCTTTCCTCACCCTCGCAGCGGGCTACTTGTCCGCCCTTCTTATATCCTTCATTACAAATTGATCGCAGCGCCTCAGCCCGTTCGCTGCGTCCTTCCAGGCTTTCCGCCTCGTCCAGCAGTAGCGTCGGATGGCAGGCGTCGACGAGTCGAAATAACACGGCCTCAGTGATCGAACTGGCCAACTGAGGCCGACGGCATAAGGAGTTGAGCAGACGCTCTACTGTGGTCTTTCCACACTCCGGCGTCGCGCTCTCCAAGCAGGCGTAGGGCGTGGTGTCAAATGCGTCATAGGTGTAGGTGTTCTCGGTGAAGAAAGCCAAGATCAAGGCTGCGCCGACGGGCAGATATAGCCTTTCGGCAAAGAACCTCTCCAGATCGCGGGCCAGCTGGACACGATTGACGGTCTTGTTCTTTAGTGCAGCCAAACGGGTGTGCTCTTTGGTTTCCGTTCGTTGAGCGAGAAGAAGAGAGCGGCAGGTCTGCACCTGTTTCTGTAAATCCCCTTTGGTGATAGTCCCGCGCAGGATCTGTGCTGCGCGAGAGATAAGCAGATCGCGATTGTCCTTGTCTTCGATTGCAGCCAGTGTCCGCTTGAGTTCCGCGAGTTTCTCCAGTTGCACGGGGGTAGTTTTCAGTTCAATCCGGTCGATCACCGCAATTGCTTCCTTACGGGCGGTTTCAGCGAAGGTGGTGGCGGTATCCAGAACTTCCGCGACGATTTGATCAATGCCAGTCACATGCTCGGGTTCATGGCAAAATCGCGGAATTTTAATCTTGAAAAGGTGCGGGAGTCACTCGATGCGGTATGCCCGAAATGTGGAGCTTTGATTTCGCCAGCCGACGTGAGGCGTGTCGACTTTGAGCGAATCGAGTGTCCAGTATGCGGAGAGCGATTTGTTCCCAGCCCGTAAAGGACTAAGAGCAGGGCTGGCAAGAATGGCTGAAGCCGATTACTCGCAAAACCCAGCCATCCCGGTCGGAACACGCATCAGCATGGCTGTACTGGCCGACCTGGAGCCCACCATCTCCCACTCCCTTCCTACGCAAATCTCGAGGTTCCCAGAAAAGCTACGCGCATGCTTCACGGCTATCAGCGAGAATGCGCATCGCCTTGTGGGTAAAGAGAGTCTCAAAAGAAAGGCACGGCCCGAAGGCCGTGCCAATGCTTGCGATAACGGTTCGTACTAGAACTTACGTGGCGGGTCTACCCCAACCGACAGCAGGCCAATGCTTGCAGGGTCCGAGACGGGCGACCCAGAGGTTTCCGCCAGGCGGCAAGGGGGCCCCTTTCTTACTTTCACGATCCCGATGCCTGACGCAAGTCCCGCGCCAAACTCGGCACCGTACAGTGGGGAGCCTGTTCCCGCCGTGCTAGCCGTGGCAAGACCTCCGAGGAATAACCAAGTGGAATTGAAGCCCGTAAGGACGCCAGAGGTGCAGGAATGGGCGGTGTCAATCACGCCCGTGGTCGCATTGAAGGGAGCGGCAGCAATCTGCCCGGAGGAATTGTTGGAGACGTAGATAAGCGTCTCATCCGGACTGAGCCAAACGTTGTTGCTATTCGATCCTGTGCCTATACCTGAATAGCCGACAGTTGGCCCGAGCCGGCCGTCTCCGTGGATGCGAGCAACTTCGACCGTCGGGGAAGCGGAGGCATCGCCGAACAGCGCCCACCTGCTGTTCGCGGTAATGTCCACGCCACCTGCAATGCCGCCATCGGCGACTAACTCCCTGGAGATCAATCTCAGCGTGCCCGTGCTGCTGATTTTATAGGAGCCAACGGAGCCATCGCCGTAGCCGAGGACCAACGTTTGACCATCAGGCGTTACCTTCATGCCATCAACTGCGCCGTAGCTCGCGCCGACCGTTATCACTTCGCCGAGGAATTTTAGTTTACAACCTGGAAGCTGCTTGTAGGTGGCGATGGTGGCCGAGCCGGCGTAGGCGGCAAACAGGAACCTACCTTTGGGGTTTTCCGCAAGACCGACGCCAAAAATCCCGCCGCTATCAAGGGCCAAACCCGGGAACGTGCCCGCCAGTGTTAGCTTTGACATGTCGATTGCCGCGACGTCACCGGGAGGTGCGCCGCTTGGCCCCGAGGCATCGCTGACGTAGGCGCAATTCTGCGTCTTGCTGCGTAGAATGTTTACTCGACCGGTCGCGAAATAGCCGCCACCGGCGCCCGTTCCGCCTGTTGTAATCGTTATTACCATGGTTAGCTTGCCACCAGCGCCAATCGAGTAGATGGTTGCGGAGTTGGCACCGGCTGTGGGAACGTCGTCATTGGTCACGACATACTTCGGAGCAGCGGCCGCACTCGTACCGCACAGCGCCACTACTACGGCGACCAAAGCCACCATCGAAAGCAATCTCAAGAATCCCTTTTGCCTCATGGAATTAACCTCCTCTTCTGCGACATGGTTAGCGGGAATTCGCACTTAAACGAGTGGAGTAGTTTGTGAATTGCGCTTGCGGCGATGAGACGGCAACCCCCTCTAACGCAAGCTCGATCCGGAGCGCAACAGCGAGACTGGTCGCTCTCCAGAGCATCGACGAAACCCAGGGCCGAGGTTGCACTGGTGTTCGTCATGACAGCCCTCCTGTCAGACCGACACATCGTACTCCTCCGGGGAACGATGTCAAGCGAGACTTCCGGCCTACTTCGAGGGCACGGGGAAGAGTGAATGGCTAGAAGAATTGTCTCGACGTGGTCTTTCGGGTGACGAAGTGACGCTCTGACCCATTCGGGAGTCAAAGAATAGAGGCCGCTTGATGTTTGGGCGGCCTTTTCTTTCGCATCACGCCGAAGGTGGGAGCACGACAACTGTTGTTAACAGGCCATTACACGTTTTGACCCTAGAACGGGGGTTTGAGCGTAATCGCGATGTTGCAACAGTTACTAGAACAGCAATCAGCGAATATGCATTGTTCTCGTAATCAGTTCAAGCATCTTTTTTGGCTTCACGACGACCGTGTTCCTGCAGACCAGGCACGTCAATTCTTCAGCAACGTCTTTTCGCTTTCGCTTACTCATTTGTCCCCCCTAAACTTCTCCGCTATAAATCCAACCCACGATCTTCACGATTTGCCGACTCAACCAGAAGGTAATTCCCACCAGCGAGACGAATGCGGCCAGCGTCATCCCAACCAGCGAGATCATGGTCGTGATCGTCTGCATACCCTTCTACCCTGTCCACGCAGAGATCGCGGCTTCATCCGGACTTTCTCTGCGGCTAGAACGCATCCTGCGCAGACCTTGAACTCTCCGGCTGTGGCCGTTTGTCTTTCGCTTGCGTATTGCACTCGCTACACAGCCACTGACTACCGTTGCCCAACTGGTCTCTTACGAAATAAATCCCGTGCACTGGCCGCAAGCACTGGTCGCAGACGTAGCGCCAGTTCAATGCGGTGTGCGAAACGTGGCACTGTCGCAGCGGACCGTTTGGCCAGCTGCGCTCTATCGGCTTGTCCATGGTCACTTCTAGAACAAAACTGCAGTCGCGTGGGATTTTATGTTTTACCAAAATTCGACTCTAGGAAGCGCTAGGACGAATGCCTTGGGTTTACTGTGGAAAAGTCTGTGAAAAGCCTTGCCTGCAGGCTGGAAAGCGCAGCCTGGAAGCCATACCCTACTTAGTAACTTGTGTATCCACTTCTTGTCAGCATGATATCCAGCGACTGCTTCATGGTCGCCGCCAATTCTGCGGCCAGTTGCGCCGCCTGATCTTTCTTCCCTTCCATCATGAGTCCGACTTCGGATATACGCCTGCAGGCACACATCGGCGCTGTGGATTACGATTCGCAAAAAACTTCGCGCTACGCTGTGATATGAGCGGCGATCTCGATTTCGGAGTGGTCTACCACTAGCAACAATCAACAAGTTACGGAAGATGCTAACCGGGCGGGTCGAGAAGAAATCGTATACTTTCCGCGTCAAGGATAGCGGCTCTGTGAGTGTGAGACTCATTCGCTGGACTCGGTGGAGGTTTGTGCGATGGTTAGGCTTCACCTTCTGTTCCTGCGATGGAAAGTTGAGCTTCGCGAAAGATTGGAAGCAATTTGGGAAAACCGGTGGTTTGGGATCGCCATCACTTCCGCATTTACCATTGGTGCAGGCTACCTCGTGTTTGCAGTCCCGTCTCCAGGCGTATGTGTCGCCGTGATGGGAGTAGCAGCGGCGTTTATGGCTGCGAGAACCAAAGCTACTGGCGCAGAAAAGGCCACATGGATGCTAATAATATCCACATTTCTGGTAACAGAGGTGTTGGCAATCAGAAAGGATCGTAGGGAGCACGATGAAAGTGACAAATCTGCACGACTAGCGGAACGAAGAAGTTTTTCCGCAGTTCTGGAACAGGAGCAGAAAACATTTCAGGCGCTGCTGGACCTACGAAGTACGAATGAAGCTTTAGCAATGGTGAACCAAGACGTCAAGCAGGCGAAGGCCGGACAGGTATCCCAGTCACCTTCTTTTCCTGGAATACCTGCTACGGATGCAGGTGCTTTACAGATTGCCTCCGTCAAATCGGATTTAAGAACACGCGCATTGGCATCGGCAACTAGCTGATCGGGATTTTTTTTCATCTGGCATCTGTTGAACTTCTGTGATAAATAATTTTCTTCATGGACCGCGCAACGTTCCCGCTGGACTTTTCCCCCATTGAACCCAGACCGCTTTTTCCTACGCCGGCACCTGAACCTGTCGCGCCTCCCGTTCAGTCTGCCACACCTCGCGAAATCGCACCACGAGGCACTGTAGAGCGAGAAGGCTGCACGGAAGCGGAGCGCCTGTTGCAAAGCATCATTTGTCTATCCCGCAAAGAAACTCCGAACCGAGCCGCTCTGCGAACCTTGTGCGTGCGCTTCAGTCGTGAGCATGCGCTGGACTTCTGAAAAATCATACCCAAATCATGCCCAAACGTTTGGGAAAGACGGAGAAAAACGGGCAAGAAACGTCGCAGTGAAATCTCCTAACTAATTGCAAGTACAGAAAAACAAGCGGCCAGAGTGCGGGTGCCCCACGATTATAAATGAACCGGACGACATGGCTCAGTGACGCGTCGACGGTGACCATGTTCGCACCCTCACAGAAGTCAAACTGACAGCAGTCTCCCCGCACCACACTTGAAACCCCGTGCCTCCGGTGGTTCGTTTACTGCATCCGGCCTTGTTCTCGACTCACAGGTACCTTAGAGTCGATTCCAGATGCAAAATCGCACGGAAACTCTGGGAATTGGTTCGCGTGCGCCGAATTTTTCACTCACCGCAGCCAACCGCGAAGGAGTTTTTTCGCTTTCGAGTCTGCGGGCGCGCAGGCCGGTGATTCTGGAATTCGTGCGCGGCACCTGGTGACCCAATTGCGTAAGACGCATGGCCCAGTTTGAGCCAGTGAAAAGCGAACTCGAACAAGCCGGGGTGCAGTTGGTCTTGATTGCCGCCGAGAAGCGCGACGGGATGTTCAAGCCGGCAAAGTTTCTGGCAAAGCATCCGATCTCGTTTCCGTTTCTGCTCGATGAAGATCGAACAGTGACGAAGGCGTACGGGCTTTATCACCGGCTGGGCACGGATGCAATCAACATCGCGCATCCGGCTACGCTGGTCATCGACGGCGGCGGCACGGTGCGTTACATCTATCGCGGCGAGAACCAGACGGATCGAGCGCCGATGGAAAGAGTTATGGAGGCGGTCCGGAAACTGGCAGCTGCGGGTTGATTTGTCATGAAAGACGTTCGAAAAATTGCGACCGACTCAGGAGGCGAAATGAAGAAACTTGCATTGCTTAGCGTGGTGCTGCTGGCGGTGGCTGCAGTGGCACAAAACAATATCTCACTGCCTGCGGGCACAAACCTAAGAGTAAAGCTGGTGCAAACGCTGACGACCTCCAGCAAGAGCGGGGATCCATTTTCTGGCAGAGTGACCGAACCGGTGATGCTCGATGGAAAAGCTGTGATTCCCATCGGCGCCACCGTGCAGGGACGCGTGGTGAACGCCACCGAGCCGCACCGGGTTTCCGGCAAGCCTACCATTACCATCTTCCCTGACACCTTGATCATGCCGAACGGGGACTACTTTGTCCTGAGTGCCACGCTCGAGCACACCGACCTCTTTAACGGAACGAGTGTCAACAACGAAGGGCAGTTCAAGGGTAAAGGGTACGACAACAACGATCTTATCGAGATGGGGGCGGGCACCGGTGGCGGCATGCTCGTAGGAGGACTGATTGGCGGAGGCAAAGGCGTTCTGATCGGCGGAGCAGTCGGGGCATCAGTGACCGTGACTCACTGGTTGGTCAAAAAGAACTCGGCTTCGCTGCCTGCCGGCACTCTGCTGACGATGGAGTTGAGCCGTCCGTTGGCAATGACTCCGGCGCCTAGTGCTCCTGGAAACTAACTCACCGTTGTCAGACTTTAGTTTCGGTCAGCCGGAAGCCGTCGCTTCCGGCTTTTCTTTTCCGGCCTCCTCGCAACTCTTGAGGAAATGCGCCAGCCTGGCTTGGTCTTCCTGAGACATGTCCAGGAACTTGATCCCGTTCCCGAATTGCGGATGGTGAGTTGCGACCACCGCCTTCATTGCCAACCGTGTTTCTTCGACCCAGAGAACAATATCCAAATTGCTCCCTACAGGCAGCGTGAAGCTCATTTCCACATAGCATCCGCTGAGGCTGAGATCGGCGGTTTCGGCATGGCTGGCGACGGCTGCGCCTTCCGGTTTGAACTCAATTGCAATCGTGGCCTTGGTGCGTGGGTATTTTCTTCGCTCCTGCTGCGGCACTTCGTGAGGCTGCTCGGTCATGGCTGTTCTCCTTTCCGAACCAGGACGCCTCTGAGTGCAATGGTGCCCCTTAACGACTGGAAAGAAAAGGGCTAATCGAGAATAAACTTGATTGTCAGTGTTTATTCTCTTTGATCGGGGTTCCGGTTGATCAGGCGGAATTGGTTCGGTTGAAGGAAATGGGGGAGCTTAGAACGCTAAAGCAGCAAGGTCTTCTTCGCTGAGAAGACGCAACTCGATCCATCCCTCAAGAGGGAGCGCGTCAACCGGCAAGCGGTTTTGCCAAAGACTGAAACGCAGGCGTAGTAGAGTCGTCACCGGGGTGGTTGCTTTTCCTTCGGCGCTGCTGGCGGAAGCCACGGGCTTTGCCAGCAACCATGCCAGTGGGAGTTTGAATTCGAAGTTTCGTAGCAAGGCGATCTTGACTTCTTCGCAGGGCTGGTCGGACGTCGCCAAGGGCTGTTCTTCATCCGAAGAGGTCACTCGCCACGATCGTATGGTACCGGCCTCGACTCGTACGTCCGTTCGCAACGCGCGCCGGGGACGCTGTGCCTCCGCTGCCCAGGATTCGAGATTGACCACTAAGTCAAAATCCATCTCGGGAGGCTTGCCCACGAAATCCAGGCGGCCGTAGACATAGGTGTCATTGATTCCCGCATACACCGAATCCACCAGAAATTGCTTGCCATGCATCGCGCCCGCGCGGCGGTCCGCGGTATGAACCGCGGCACCCATCCACTCGAAATAGCGAACCATCTCGCCCGTGATGCGAGGATGGATGTAGTGAGTCTGAGGCGTGAACTCGGGTCGAGTCTGTGCGCCGGCAATGGGCTGGGCGAGGTAATCGGGCGGGATCGCGCCCAGGGCTTGATACACGTTGGAGAGATGCTTGCGATAGAGTTCGTCGAATTCGCGGTCATTCGCCGAATGATGTTCCGGGCCATACCACCAGTTCCAATCGCTGCCTTCTGCGATGAGCAGTTCTTCGAAGGCCAGTTTGCGTTGCGCCTCACTCGCCCGGGGCGCGTTCGCGGCATAGAAGTTGCGGGCGTGGTAGAGATAATCCCAGGAGCGGTTGTCCTCTGGAGCACCGATCCACACGTTGAAGTTGGCATTGATCCAGGAACCGGGAACCAAAGAGGTGAGCTTGCCGAAGTCATGATGACGGGCGATCGCCTCGGATACCGTGACCGCCTCGACCCCTGCTTCGCGCTGCAGAGCGTCATAGAAACGGCGAAGGAATTCGCGGCCAGACCCAGGGTAGTATTCCCAGGCGTTTTCGCCATCGAGAATGATCGACACAACGGCGTCTCGTCCCTGATTGAGAACCGGTTGCGCGGCTTGCTTGATGTTGTGGATGAGGTGGTTGGCAGCGTCCTGCGCAGGCATCCCCGAATAAACGAATCCGATCAAGTCTGAGATGGTGTGATCGCGGAAGATCAAATGCATCTCCGTCGAGCTGCTTTCGAAGCGGTGCATGGTATATAGCTTTTCGGCGTTTTGGGCGGAAAGACGGCCTTCGCCATCACGCGCGAAATTAATTCCCAGGCTTCGGCCGAGAACGCCCTCGTCCGTGGCCATCCAATTCACACCCAGCCTCCGTGCAATAGCAAAAACCTCTTCCGACACGCTGCCCTCGGAAGGCCAGACGCCGACCGGCCGAACGCCAAAGACTTGCTGATGCAGATCCAGGCCGCGCCGGAGTTGTTCCCGCGCGTCTTCTGGATGGAGAAAGCGGTTCTGGGGTAAGGGCAATCCGGGACTCGAAACGGCACCCATGTTTGTATCGCAGACCAGTGGCAGAATCGGATGATAGAAGGGCGAAGTCGAAATTTCGATTCGGCCCTGCTGTGCGGCGGCGGCATGGGCGGGCAGCACAGTGCCCAATAAAGCGCGCTGGCGGGCGATCACCCGTGCCTGATCCTCGAGCGAGAATCCCTGACTTTTTTTTATGAGCGCGGCGACATCCGGGTCTTCCAGGAAGAACTCGTCGAACCATGCGATCTGCGAGAGCACTTGTAAATCGGTGAAGTCCTGCGGCTGAAAATACTTTTCGGCCCGTTCGGCGGAATCGCCCGCTCCGCGGAAACGCTCCCAAAGCGCATGGTAGCGCGGATAGCGGCCAATCATGTTCACCGGATTCGCCTGAAACAAATATTGCAGGGCGAAGCGGCGTTCGTCGGCCGTGAGATCTTTTGCCGGCTTGGCTGCGACCTTGAGGAACGGATCGTCGGCCGTTCCGGCAACGTAGTCCTGGATTTGCGTGATCAACGACGGAACAAGGTTGAAGGTCTGGTGTACGTTGGGGAACTCGTCCAACAGTTTGACCATCCCATAGTAGTCTTTGAGGGCGTGCAGCCGAACCCAGGGAAGACGGTATTTGCCCGTGACCAGATCTTTGTAGAAAGGCTGATGCTGATGCCAGAGAATGATTACGCGCAGAGCGGCCATTGAACGTGACGGCTCGTGACGAGAACAAGAGCCGTGCTGAGAGTCTAGCATGCAGGCCATGCAGTGGCGGATCAGCGTTGCTCTTATTTGAATTGGGTCGAATTTAGAATGGCGTCATCCTGAGTACCGCGCTCTTCAGCGGGGCGAAGGATCTGGCGAGGAGTGTTTCGAACTCGAAGACGGCGGAAAACCTTGAATCGCAGAGCACGCAGAGAAAACCGCAGCGATCGCTGAGGGAACAAATCCGGTACACTACCAAGGGCAGGTGGCCCAATTCCTTTGATGACGAAAACCCCGCTTACGATGAGTTCCCGCTCTGAGGCCGGCCTCCTGACCGAGCAGGATCTTTACCTCTTCAACGAAGGCCGCAACTACCGCACCTATGAAAAGCTGGGCGCCCACCTCACCTCTCAAAACGGCGAACCCGGCACGTCGTTCAGCGTATGGGCTCCGAATGCGAAGACGGTGTCGGTCATCGGCACCTTCAACGGCTGGGATCCGCGTTCACATCCCTTGCGCGCTCGCGAGAGTTCGGGCATCTGGGAGGGCTGCATCCCCGGAGTGACCAAGGGCTCGGTCTATAAGTTTCATATCGTCTCAAACCATCATGGGCACGTGGTCGACAAAGCTGACCCATTCGGAATATGGCACGAAAAACCGCCACGAACCGCCTCCGTCGTATGGGATCTCGAATACCAATGGACCGATCAAGACTGGATGAAAAACCGGCAGGCGAAGAATTCCCTCCAAGCCCCGATTTCCATCTACGAAGTCCATCTCGGTTCCTGGATGCGGGAAGAGCACAATCGCCCGCTGACTTATCGCGAGATAGCGCCGCGCCTGGCTGACTACGTTCGGCACATGCACTTCACCCACGTCCAATTCCTGCCCGTGATGGAGCACCCTTTCTACGGCTCGTGGGGATATCAAACCACCGGGTATTTCGCTCCGACGTCGCGTTATGGCACGCCGCAGGATTTCATGTATCTGGTCGACTATCTGCATCAGGTCGGCATTGCGGTAATTCTGGATTGGGTGCCTTCGCACTTCCCTTCTGATGAACATGGGCTGGCCTATTTCGATGGGACGCACCTGTTTGAGCACGCCGACACCCGCGAGGGTTTTCATCCCGATTGGAAGACTCTCATCTTTAACTACGGGCGCAATGAAATCCGAAGTTTCCTGCTCTCAAGCGCAATGTTCTGGCTAGATAAGTATCACGCCGACGGACTGCGTGTGGATGCTGTGGCTTCCATGCTTTACCGCGACTACTCCCGGAAAGAAGGCGAGTGGCTTCCTAATAAATACGGCGGACGCGAGAACCTCGAAGCCATCGATTTCCTGCGTCAACTGAATCAGGAAGTTTATAAGGAATATCCCGGCATTCAAACCATCGCGGAAGAATCGACGTCGTGGCCCATGGTTTCGCGGCCGATCTATCTTGGCGGCCTGGGCTTCGGTCTGAAATGGGATATGGGATGGATGCACGATACCCTGAAGTACTTCGCTCTTGATCCCATCCATCGCAAATACCATCACAACCAGCTTACGTTTCGCATGCTGTACGGCTTCACCGAAAATTTTGTTCTTCCCCTCTCGCATGATGAAGTGGTTCACGGCAAGGGCTCGCTCATCCAGAAAATGGCCGGAGACGAATGGCAAAAGTTTGCCAACTTACGATTGCTCTTCGGGTATATGTACGCGCAGCCGGGTAAGAAACTTCTGTTCATGGGAGATGATTTCGGACAAGTGCGCGAGTGGGGACATGACATCAGTCTGGAATGGCAAGTGTTGCAGTATCCCTTTCACAGCGGAATGCTGAGTTGGGTGGAGCAATTAAATCGGCTTTATGCCAGCGAGCCCGCCCTGCACGAACTCGATACGGATCCCCAAGGTTTCGAGTGGATCGACTGCAACGACAGCGTTGCCAGCACGATTTCGTTAGTGCGCAAGGGAAAGTCGTCAAAACAACAGATTGTGGTTGTGTGCAACTTTACGCCGGTTCCCCGGATCGGTTATCGCCTGGGCGTTCCCGGGCCGGGCTTCTGGCGGGAACTTCTCAACAGCGACGCCAAAGAGTATGCCGGCAGTGGCATGGGAAATTTCGGGGGTGTACTGGCCGAGAAACAAGAGGTCCACGGACGCCCGTACTCCCTGAATCTGACCTTGCCCCCGTTAGCAGCAGTCTTTCTCAAAGCCGATTAGTCGGCATTTTGTCGTAGGTTCGGCAGCTGCGCGGGCTTTCCGCCCAGACGGTGTCACTGAACGTGACCAAGGGAGGGTGGCGTAGGAACTCGGGAAGGGGCAAGCAGGACTTGAAGCCGGTCCAAGATGTGCTGTAATGGAACACCTTTTCCCATTGCGGCATCGACGAATGGGGCCATTTGTTCCAGGTCTGGATGCGAACCCGAGACCATAATCACGGGCAAGGTCGGATGCCGCTGTTTTAGCCACGTTGCCAGCTCAAGCCCATTCATTCCAGGCATTTCGTAGTCCAGGATCACGGCATCGATCTCGTTTTCCTTGGTCTCAAACACCTGAAGTGGGTGACGGCCATTGCTGGCGGCGATGAATTCGTAACCATTTTGGCCGAGCAAGGCTCCGTACAGTTCCCGAATCCCCGCGTCGTCGTCCACGCACATCACGGTAAGAGATTTCATTGGGGGAGAACTGCCCTTTCTTCCTCGCCCTAGGAGGGGTCCAGGACGAGGCCATGGTTCCGGACATCTTGGACTTTTGATGCCACCCTCCATTCCCGGGGAACTCCGTTCGCGCATCCCGCGTGCCGGGCCTCGGGAGCGCGTGCTAGACTCGGTTTAGCCCCGGCGATGCGGATCCTCACCCGCTACATTCTGCGCGAAGTCACGGCTCATGCCCTGATCGGTGTGGCAGTGTTTACCTTCGTTCTGTTCACCCGCGACTTGGGACAAATCCTCGAACTGGTAGTCCGCAACAGCGCCCCATTGCCCAGCGTGGCCGAAGTTTTCTTCTTCATCGTTCCGGTGACACTCACGATCAGCATTCCCGCGGGTGTGTTGGTAGGCATTCTGATCGGGTTGAGCCGGTTGGCGGCAGACAGCGAGATCACAGCCATGCGCGCCAGCGGCATCGGCGTCTGGAGCTTTCTCCGGATCGTCTCTATCTTTGCCGTGGCAGCGTGGCTTCTTGCTCTCGCCAATGGAGTGTATGTGGCGCCCCAGTCCCAAGCTGCGATGGTCCGGTTGCAGGACCGCCTGAAGTCTTCGCAAGTGTCATTCGAAGTTCAGCCACGTGTGTTCTACGAGGGTTTCCCCGGACTCGTGCTCTACGTTCAGAACGTGAAAGCGGCCCAGGGTGCAGCCATCTGGAAGGGTGTCTTCATCGCCGATACCAGCATCCCGTCTTCCCCGAGAATCACCTTGGCACAACAAGGAATTCTGGTCAGCGAGGGGCCAGAGACTCTGCATCTGCACTTGACCGAGGGTTCGACTCACGAGATCGATCCCAAGATTCCCGGTCACTACCAGATTTCCACCTTCGAGCAGACGGACATCCCCATTCCTGTACCCCAAGCCGACAGCACCAAGGAGCAGGATCTCGTGCCCGTTTCGCAAATGGGGACGTGGGACCTTTGGCGGCAGGCCAATGACCAGAAAAACCGCGCTCTAGCCCGCTGGTACTTGATTGAGTTCCATCGCCGCTTCGCGCTGCCCACGTCGTGCTTAGTCTTGGCGCTGGTGGGAATTCCCCTCGGCCTGTCTTCTAAGAAAGGCGGCAAATCCACCGGATTCGTGCTCACCATTCTGCTGGTGTTCGCTTACTACTCCGTGTCCCTGGTTGGAGTTTCACTGGCCCGGCAGGGCAAATTGTCGCCCGGATTCGGGGTGTGGCTGGCTGACATCGTGTTCTTCCTGGGCGGCGCTTTCCTGCTGTGGCGAGCCGAACACCGGCCGTTTGAAATCACTTCCCTGCGGAGACTCTGGCGTCCGTTTGGAGCGGGAATGCACGAAGCCGCTGCAATGCCCTTCCGCACCCACCGCGCCGAGGATGTTTTCCAGCGCGCCGCCAATCGCCGTCGCGTTTTCAGCGCCCGCTTCCCCATGATCCTGGACGATTACGTTCTGCGCGACTTCGGCATGAATCTGGCCATGGTTGTGGCAGCCTTCCTCATGCTGCTGCTCGTGTTTACCGCGTTCGAGTTGCTGGGAGACATTCTCCGCAACCAGATCTCGCCGCGGGTCGTGGGAGCATACTTGCTCAACGTTTCGCCATACTTCGTTTACAACATCACGCCATTGAGCATCCTGCTGGCGGTTCTAATAACTTTGGGCGTGATGCAGCGATCCAACGAAATCACCGCCATCAAGACCACGGGAATCAGCATTTACCGCATCATTGCGCCCTTGCTGGTAGCCTCGGCAATACTCGCTACAGGGCTTTTCTTCGCCGACCAGTTTTACCTGCCGCACGCCAACAAACGCCAGGACGCGCTCCGCAACATGATCAAAGGCAAGCCGGCTCAAACCTACCTGAATCCGGACCGCAAGTGGATTTTCGGACAGCACTCCGATATCTACTATTACGAGTTGTTCGACTCCGATCGCGATCAGTTCGGCCGGCTCGCTGTCTTCCAGTTCGATCCCGCCACTTTCCAACTCACCAAACGAATCTACGCCGATCGCGCACACTGGGAGGAGAGCCTGCAGCGCTGGGTTTGCACGCAGGGATGGGTACGCGATCTGCGCGGGCCCGCGATTGAGAACTACCACACCTTCGATGTCGCCACCTTCCCCACGGTCAGCGAACCTCCTACGTACTTCAAGAAAGAAGTGAAACAGTCTTCCGAAATGAATTATGAGGAGCTGCGGCGCTACATCCGCGACCTGCAACAAAGCGGCTTCGACGTAGTTCGCCTGAGAGTTCAGCTACAAAAGAAGTTAGCGTTTCCGATCATCACCCTGGTCATGGCTGTGCTCGCCATTCCATTTTCGCTCTCCGCGGGACGGCGCGGAGCGATCGCCGGAGTCGCCGTGGCCGTCGGAATTGCGGTCGTGTACTGGACCGTGGCTGGACTGTTCGAGGCCATGGGCAACATCAACCAACTGCCGCCAGTGTTAGCCGCATGGTCGCCGGATCTTATCTTCGCCTTGGTCGGCGGGTATCTGGTTCTGAAAGTGCCTACCTAGGAAGCGCCCTCACCTCACGACTAAAGCGGAAGTCTGCCCGAAGGTAAGTATCGGCATACCCAAAACGTTTAGAAGCCCGGTGCTGGTGGTCAGCGTGTAGATCGAAATCGAGCCGGCACCCTCGTTCGCCACGTAGGCATAGTCGGTAGGATTCGTTGTGATGTTCCCAATGTTCGTTCCCGTGGCTCCGGTGCGAACGGCCATCGCCACCGGAGTTAAGCCGGTGGAAATGGTGGCCGGAGAAAGAGGAGTCAGAACACCGTTTCCGGGACCCCATGAATATTGAGAAATCGTGTTCGATCCCTTGTCCACCACATAGGCAAAGTTAAAATTCAGATCAAAGGCGATCGCGACAGGACCAAGACCCGCCGCGAACGGGGAACCCGCCACCGGCGTAAGCGTGCCATCCGGGCTGGTCGGGTTGAGGCAACTGGTCACCACGATGTCGCAAATGGCAAAGGCGCTCACATTGTTGGAAGTGGCGGCTGCGTTCATGACGTAGAGAAAACCTCCGTTGGGCGAAATGCCCAGTCCTGAAGGCGAATCCCCGGTTGCATAAAAAGCAACTCCGGACGCCCTAAGCGCACCCGAGGTGGAATTAATCGAAAACACAGAGACAAAATTGGCCAACTGGTTCGCCACATACAAGAAGTTTCCCGAGCCGCTAACCGCAACCCCAACCGGCAGCGTACCGTTCGGATACGAGAGTCCGATTGGAATCGTGGTAAATGGCGAACCGGGCACGGCCGTCAAGGCTCCACCCGTGCCAATCGTAAACGCCGAGATGTTGCTCGATCCCTGGTTAGCTACGAAGAGAAACTTGCCGGCGGGATCGATAGCCAGCCCCATGGGCGTGGTTCCGGCCTTCGTCGTTCCACTGACCGCCGCGAGCGAACCGTCAGAATTCGTGGTGTAACTGGAAATGTCGTTGGAACCGCTGTTGGCGACAAACATTGCGTCCAGGGCTGGCGTAATGGCGATGGCCGCAGGAGCCGCGCCAGTGCCGATGCTGGACCCCACCGTACTCAGGGCACCGGTTGAGAGATTTATGCCGTAAACGGAGACGGTTGTATTAGCCTGCGCGGTCACAAACAGCAGGCCGTTGCCACCGTTCACCAGGGTCGAATTAGTACTGCAAGCCATCAGGCAGAGAAGCAAAGCCGGAAGTAACACATGCTGCAGGAAACGGAACTTCATCCGCATTCTTTCTCCGTGTCGTCGATTCAAGATCTCGCAGGCCCCGGCAAAGGAACCTTCCCGGCATACGGTTGGAGATCAAGAGGGTACCCTCATTTGTGTATCAGGAATACAACCGAAGCGCAAACACCCACCCTGATTGGAACCGCCGCCGAGGGCGAAAGTTGCTTCACGGCTGTAATCGACTTAGACGGAGAACCCGCGCGGTCCTAGAAGCCTTCGCCGTTATAGATGTTCGTGATCCTCCTGGTGCAGTAGTGGATCTCAGCTCTCTGACGATCGTGCCATCCACAATCCGGATCGTCCGACCGAGGTCTTCGAGCGGATACGCCCCGTTTTCCCGAAGCAACTCGATACAGCAAGGAACGCAGCCATCCCCCGCTATTGCGCAGGCGTTTGAACAGGGCGACATCCGAAATGTCGGTCCATTTCGCCAGGTTTGCACGCACAACGGTCTCCCGCAACGAGTAAACCCCGCGCCACGTGCAGCATTAGCATACGCAACAGCAAGTCAGGCGATGGAAAGCCACGTAATCGTTCGACCGCACCGGACTGCCAAGCCATTTGCTGCCATCCTACGGGAAACAACGATGCGAGCCCTTGCCAGTTTTCTTCAACGATACGCATTCACCAAGCATAGGTGCACCAACATTACAACCTGCTCCTTAAGTTCTTTGGTTGGTCGACTCCTTTCCTGAGCGGGTCGCCCAAAACCAATTCAGAAGACACCTAAGGCGAAGGTAGCGGTAAGGGCCATGAGGCCGTCCAGACGAATTCTTGTGACCAGGAGTCCAGTGAAGAGGAGCGCAAGCACCACGAACAACAGTCCCCCAGGCAGGCGAAAGGCATCGGCATCGGGCTGCTTCTTTCGCAGCACCGGAACAGCGACAGCGATGGACATCAAGAGTCGTGATATAGCAGACAGGATTGCATTCCATTGATAGCTGCCCAAGACCGAGAAAATTACCACAAGCACCGCGAAAGTCACGATCGAAACATACGGACTGCGAAAGCGTGGATGAACGGCCGCGAAAAAAGCCGGAAAGTCCCCCTCCTTCCCCATGGCGAAAGTGAGGCGAAGTGTGTGCAGCATATTTGCGCTGATACAGACGCTTTATTGCCCGCACTCGATCTGTGTTCTATTGACCTACGTTCTTGGTGATTCCAATGAGATCAGTCCTATGGGCTAAACATCTCGAAGAAGCGGTCGAGTTACTGCTCTGCGAGCTTACTGCTGCGCCGGGCATGATCGAACCACAGGGGGACCTGCTGTCCTGTGGCCGCATTAGTGGGATCGGCCCCCAAGGTGATGAGGCGAGCAGTTGCCAAGCTCGGGATCGTGTTTGAGAGGCATATCCGTCAGGACCTGGGAGGCCCGCCAACTTACTGGAGACTTCCTGGGAAAGCAGCCTAGCTGCCTTTTTTTCATTCGTCGGCTGGCGAGTTCACTGGGCTAAATGGGTACTCGGCAACCATTTCCCTGCGCTGTTCGAGGTGTTCGCAACGCGTGCCTCAGCTCTGCCAGAATGGGCTGCAATTCGTCTGTGTCTTGCGCTGTCACAGCCTGGGCACACAGCTCTGGTATTCGTCGTTCAAGGGTAAACATGATGTCGGCATGTTATTTCATGAGTAAACAAATCGACGAGGCCTGTTTGCGCCACGCTTCAGAATTCGCGCGACAGGATCGTGATCGTTTGCGGATCGGTCGTATCTCTTGTTTCTTCCGAGGCAAGAGGCAGGCGAATTTCGACCATCAGGCCGCCCTGCGGGCGATTCGATACTCTGATAGTGCCGCCGTGCAGGCGCACGGCACGATCCGTGATGGCTAGGCCCAGCCCCACGCCACCGGTCTGGCGTCCACGGGCATCGTCGATGCGATAAAAGGGCCGGAATAATTTATCGAGCGCGTCCTCAGGTACGCCGGGGCCGGAATCGGTGACGCGCACGACGGCTTCTGGGACGCTCGCGCCGTTCTGTTGTCCGACGCCCTGCTCCAGGCGCACTTCCACGCTCGTGCCATCGTGAGTGTAACGGATGGCGTTGCGCACAACGTTTTCGATTGCGCTGTGCAGCAAGCCCGGACTTCCGACGACCAGGCAGTCATCGACAATCGTGGCCTCGACCTGACAACCACGGCCTTGAGCCTCAAAGGCAGCATCCTTGGCAATTTCATTAATAATCTGCTCGAGGTGGACCGGAATCTTCTCGATGGATTCGTCCCCGGCTTCGAGGCGCGCAATGGTCAGCAGTCTTTGGATGAGCTGGTTGAGGCGATTGGTTTCGCGATCGATGCGGTCCAGGGCGCTGCGGGCTTCGGGGCCACTACGCTGCCGAGCCAGTTCGAGGGCGACATTGAGGCGCGCTAGCGGGGATCGCAACTCGTGCGAAATGTCGGTCAGCAAGCGGTTCTGGGCGGTTACCAAATCCTCCAGGCGTTCCGCCATGCGATCGAAATCGCGCATTAGTTCCGCCATTTCGTCGTGTCGCCGAGATGCGGGCATGCCAGTGCGGGCGGTCAGATCGCCCGAGGCTAGCTTCTGAGTCGCGCCCCGGAGCTGCACGATGGGCGAGGTCAAATATCGTGCCAGGATGTAACACACCAACCCGGACGAAATAATCGCGATCAGGATGCCCAAGCCGGGCACGCCATGCGGTCCGAAAAATGGATGGTCTTCCGGGGGCAACTCGATAATCAGCAGGTAGCGGCGCCCGTTGTCGGCCGTGATGCTTTGCCGTAGGGACTGGCCCGGCCCGAAACGTCCCAGGAAGGTATCGGCGGTGTGGACTCTGCCGCGCTTTACACGTTCGATCCAGTCGGTCGCGTTGCGGCCGAGGAGTTCGCGGCCCTGGTCGTCGAAGATGAAGAGCCGGACGTGCTGATTGTCGTGGACGTTCCTCAGATATTTTCGCGCCCCGTCGTCGCCGCCCGATTGATAAGCTTGAAGAGCTTCGTTGAGAAACTTTGGTTCCTGCGCCTGCAGATTGGAAATTTCCCTGGAGGGGCGCGTGGCCAAAGTCACGAGAATCGCGAGCACCAGGAAGAGCGCTTGCGCCATCCAGTAGGAAAGAAAGATCTTGAGAAACAGGCTTCTCATGCTTCCTCGCCTCTAGCGACCTTGGTGGTGGCTTGCTGGCGGGGATGCGCGAAGATGTAGCCCACGCCACGCACGGTTTTGATGTGGTCGCTGCCGCTGTCAGAATCCCCCAGCTTCTTGCGAACTTTGCTGACGTGCATATCGATGCTGCGGTCGAAAGGAGAAAACTTGCGGCTTAGAACGGCGTCCACCAGATGTTCACGGGTCACCACGCGTCCAGCTTCGCGCAGTAAGACGTGCAGCAAATTGAATTCGACCGAAGTCAGCTCCACCGGCTTGCCATTCTGCCGAACAATTCGAGTGGCGGGATCAAGCTCGATATCACCGACCCGGACGACTTCGGGGATTTGATCCTCGCCCGCCCTTTCTCCGTCTTTTTCCGCGGCCTGGGTTCGACGCAAAATGGCGCGGATGCGGGCTACAAGCTCGCGGGGATTGAAAGGCTTGGGAAGATAGTCGTCGGCACCGATTTCGAGACCTACGATTCTGTCCACGTCTTCACCGCGTGCGGTGAGCAGCAGAACCGGAATGCGCGACGTGTTCCGAATCCGCCGCAGCACGTCAAAGCCGTTCATGCCGGGCAACATTACATCCAGCACGACCAGCAGGTAATCCCCGTTGAGCGCCCGATCCAGACCGCGATTGCCGTCGTGAACTGATTCGATCTGAAAGCCCTCGGGCTCGAGATATTCCTCTACCAGGCTGCACAGCTCCACATCGTCGTCGATAACCAGAATGCGATCCACTTTTCCCATTTTAGTTAGGCGCGCCGATGACCGTGGTAAAGAATTGTCAATACAGCGGTTATCGCGCTTTACAAAACTTTACTCCGGTTGACTGACTCTTTACCACCAGCGAGCGCGAAAAGTGTTTCTATGATCATACGCAATCTGAGGTTTCCCGATCTACGGGGAATGCTCACAGGAGAGGTTATGAAATTACGCAGCAAAATGTCGTTCGCAGCTTTGGCTATCGTCTTGGTGGCGGGACTTGCGATGGCGCAGCACCACGGCGGCCCACGTGGTGGTGGGGATTTTTTTGGCGGGCCCATGTTGGGCTTCTTCACCGATTACCTGGATCTCACCGACGCGCAACAGGCTCAGATCAAACAGATCGTAGCTAAAGAGAAGCCGGCGATGAAACCTCTGTTCAAGCAGGAAATGCAGACGCATGAGCAAATGATGCAGCTTATCCAGAGCGGCACGTTTGATGAGGCCAAGGCGCAGACAATTGCAACTCAGGGAGCGCAAGTTCATGCTCAACTTGAAGTGCAGCACGCGCGCGTCGCCTCCGAGGCTTACCAGGTTCTTACCGCGGACCAGAAGACGAAGCTGGCCCAGTTCATAGCCAAGCGGCAAGCGCGGTTCGAGCAACACATGCAGGAACGTGAGCAGGGAGCGCACTCGCAAGACGCACCCAGTCAGTAATTGAATCCGAGGGGGAGGGGGAGGAATTAGGGGGATTCCTCCCCCTGGCGCTTCATTCCACGATTGCGAAAGGCGGGTAAGGCATTGGCTACTGCAGTCATTCCAACGAATCTTATCGAGGTTATTGCCAGCGAGATGGCTGTTGGTGTGGATCGGGCCGTCGAATGCTGGATGTCGCAGATTGAGCACGCGCTCACCGATATGCATTTGACCTCGCTCGGACGGCTGAATGCCGTCCGCGAGATACTGGACGAATACAAACACTTGACCGGAAAAGTGCAGCTGCAGGGCAGAGGATCATCCGCGCTGCTGGAAAAGGTCTGCTGACGTAATGGTTTCTGTGAGAGGGTGACCCATGGACGTTGATCTTCTTTATTCCTACTTGATCGATTCCACCTGGTTCTTTCTCGGGAGCTGGGTGGTGGCGCTGTTGACGGCCGGCGCAGTGGCATTCGCCGATTGGTCGCTGCCGCGAGTCGCGCCGCTGATGGGGACGATGCGGCGAAACTGAAGCTCGGGCTGGTAGAATCGCATCTAACGAGCTGATGCTGCCGAAAAGCCTGCGTCCCCTGATTCCCTACTTTAAGAAGTACCGCCGCAGCTATGTGGTGGGGACGATTTGTGTCTTCCTGACCAATGGCGTCTGGATTCTTTTTCCACTGGTCATTCGGCGGGCGGTGGATGATCTTCATCTCGGCATCACTCGACACAAGCTGGTCACGTATGCGTTGCTCCTGCTGGCAGTGGCTGCGTTCAAGGGAATCTTCCAGTTTCTGACCCGTTGGATTGTGATTGGCGTTTCTCGGGAAATCGAATTCGATCTGCGCAATGACCTCTTCCGGCACCTTGAAGGCCTTTCCTACTCGTACTATCAGCGGACGCGAACTGGCGACATTATGGCTCGCGCCACCAATGACCTGAATGCCGTCCGCATGCTGTTGGGACCGGCAATTATGTATTCGGCGAACACGATTGTGTTTACGGCCGGTGCGCTGGCCTTCATGCTCTCGATCAGTCCCCGACTGACTCTCTACGCTTTTCTGCCTCTGCCGATCGTCAGCGTCACCATCCAGTATTTTGGCCGCAAGATTCACGAACGCTTTGAGAGAATCCAGGCGATGTTTTCTGACATCTCGGCTCGAGCCCAGGAAAACTTCTCCGGCGCGCGTGTGATTCGCGCTTACGTGCAAGAGGAGGCTGAGATCGCGGCCTTCGAAACAGCAAATCAGGAATACATTAAGCGCAGCCTGAAGCTGGTTCGCTTGATGGGCATGCTCTGGCCGACGCTCGAAACCATGTTGGGACTCGCCATTGTACTGGTGCTGTGGCTGGGCGGCCGCGAGGTGATTGCGGGCCGTATCACCGTGGGCGGTTTTGTTGCCTTCAACACTTACATGGTGCAGCTTACCTGGCCCATCATCGCGCTAGGTTGGGTCATCAATATTTTCCAGCGTGGGACGGCTTCGATGCGACGCATCAACGAGATTCTGGTGGAGAAACCGGAGATCGAGGACAGCGAGGCAATCGAAGTCAAAAGCAAAACGGGCGAGACGCTCGCACCCACACAGATACGCGGGGAGATCGAGTTCCGGCATTTGAACTTCTCTTATGGATCTACTCCGGTTCTGCATGATATTAATCTCCGCGTTCCGGCTGGCAGCAGCCTGGCGATTGTCGGCCCTACGGGTTCCGGCAAGACCACGCTGGTTAACTTGATCTCTCGTATTTACGACGCCGAACCTGGAACTGTGCTCATCGACGGCATTCCCATCCGCGATTATCCGATCGCTGCCCTGCGCCGCAATCTCGGTTTTATACCGCAGGAAACTTTTCTCTTCAGCGAAACCGTTCGCGAGAATATCGCCTTCGGAAAAGAGGACGCTACGGACGAAGATGTTCGCTGGGCGGCGCAGGCGGCCAGCATTGGCGAAGAGATCGAGAGTTTTCCCGAGCAATATCGGACTCTGGTGGGTGAGCGCGGCATTACGCTCTCCGGTGGTCAGAAGCAGCGCACTGCAATTGCCCGCGCCATCATTCGTAATCCACGCATTTTAATTCTGGACGATGCGCTCTCGAGCGTCGACACCCATACGGAAGACAAAATTCTCAATCACCTGCGCGAAATTATGCAGGGCCGAACTACGATTTTCATTTCCCACCGGGTTTCTACCGTGCGCAACGCCGACCGCATCGCCGTCCTCCACGCCGGACGAATCGTGGAGTTGGGTACCCACGACGAACTGGTAGCCAAAGACGGTTACTATACCGACCTCTATAACAAGCAATTGCTCGAAGAAGAGCTGGCGGAAGTGTAGTTCAGATTTTCCATTGACAATTGAACACCCCAGCCGCACTTGAATTCTTACAACATGAAGCGCGTCGTCATCCCCGAATTGCTCGACACCGATTCCGGCACACTCGCCGAGATCGCCGCTGCCCTCTCCGACATCCGCCAAATCAATCGGTGGTTCGGGGGGATTGCCACGACCCAGTCGATGATCGCGCAGGTGGTACGTAAACATGGAGCCAGATCGCTCTCGCTGTTAGAAGTGGCGGCGGGCGCGGGATACGTCCCTCATGCTGCCAGCGCACACATGCGGAAGTCGGGAGTCCGGCTCCAAGTCACGCTCCTGGACCGCGCCCACTCGCATCTGAAAAACGGCTCTGGAAACGGAAGCTCGGCGGTAGCCGGAGATGCGCTGGCGCTTCCTTTCGCGGACGGGAGCTTTGACTTAGTGAGTTCCTGCCTCTTTGCTCACCACCTGGAACCGGGGGAGTTCGTGCAGTTTGTCAACGAGGCCCTGCGCGTGGGCCGTACCGCGGTGCTCATCAACGACCTGGTCCGCGATCCAATTCACCTCGCCCTGGCTTATGCAAGCCTGGCACTTTATCGGAGTCGATTCAACCGCCATGATGCACCCGCTTCGGTCCGTCGCGCATACACCCTTAAGGAAATGCACGAAATGCTGGGGCAAACCACGGCTGCGAGGGTGGAGATTGAGCGCCGTCCCGTGTTTCGTATGGGAGCAATCGCGTGGAAAAGATATAACGATGTATGACTTGATCGTGGTCGGCGGCGGACCCGCGGGAAGTTCCGCGGCCATCACTTGCGCTCGCCATGGTGCCCGCGTGCTGTTGCTCGAGCGCGGGCAGTTTCCCCGTCACAAGGTTTGCGGAGAATTCGTGTCCGCCGAATCCCTCGAACTTCTCTCCGACCTGCTCGCTCCGCAACACGCAGGGCTGGTCGCCGATGCTGTTCGAATTGCTCGAGCTCGCCTTTTTCTCGACGGTCGCATGATTCAGACCCCGGTCGATCCGTCCGCAGCCAGCATCTCGCGCCTGGATCTCGACGCTGCTCTTTGGGATTCAGCGGAAAGAAGCGAAGTTGACGGCCGGCAGCAGGTCGTCGTACACAGTATCTCCGGCACGGATCCGTTCCTGGTCACAACCTCGGTCGGAGAATTTGAGGGTCGCGCGCTGATCAATGCCTCGGGCCGTTGGTCAAACCTGAATCTTACAGGAACCGATACGACAAAAACCCCGGTGAAATGGCTTGGGCTCAAAGGACATTTCGCCGAGTCTCCCCCGCTGGCTTCTGTGGATCTCTATTTTGTGAATGGCGGTTATTGCGGAGTACAACCGGTAAACCTCAGGGAGGGGGACGAGCAAACCGAAAGGGTCAACGTCTGCGCCATGGTGCGGGCCGATGTGGCCAGCACCTTGCTGGAGGTATTCGATTGCCACCCTGGATTGCAGAAACGGAGTCGCGGATGGCGGCCGCTTAGCGAGCCAGTGACCACATCGCCGCTCGTCTTTCGCGAACCGCAACCGGAGCGAGACCAGATTCTGATGACTGGCGACGCCGCGGGTTTTGTGGATCCGTTCGTCGGGGACGGCGTTTCTCTCGCCTTGCAGAGCGGCACCCTGGCGGCCGAGTGTCTGATCCCGTTCCTCGCTGGAAGAATCTCGCTGCAGCAAGCTGCGTGCGACTATCGCTCGGCATATGAGACACGACTCACCCCGGTGTTCCGCACCGCTTCGAAAATCCGGCGCATGCTGAGTTTGCCGCAAAGCGTGCGGATTCCAGTTTTCCGTTTACTCGAAAAGATGCCCGCGATCACACGATATTTGCTGAGAAGGACCAGGTAGGCTGCGCCGCGTAGCTTCGCTCCGCAAGGACCGGTGAGACCGGTCCTCCACTTTACCTGACGACCAGTACTTCGCGGATGTTGTCGCGGGTCAGGAAAAACTTGATCGAACCGAAGTCGCGGAACAGATTTTCTACGTGACGGTTGTTAAAGACCCGCTGCAAGCGAAAACTCTTTTCGATTGACGTATGAAGCGCGCCCGTAGGACCTCGGCGCAAATCTCTCCGCGCTTCGACGTGCTGCATCTCCAGAATGTCGTTGTCCACGATGTGGTAGCGGTAGCAAGGCGCGTCCGGTCCGGCTTCGCGAGTATGAAAGAACGCGAGCAGCATGCCGCCGGGTTTAATCGTCGACCAGAGGCGGGCGACCACGGGCTTGACCAGGCTTTCCGGCATATAGTCGGCCAAGTTCCAGCACAGCACGATGTCGAATTGTGCGGCTGGGTAGACGAGGTTATCGGCCAGAAAACGCCTGCTATCCAGAATGATCTGTCCCTGTTCGTCTTTCGTGATCAGAGCGGGATCGGTCGAGGCCTCGAGCAAATCTTCGCTGTAGATCTTATGTCCGCGTTGGGTCAGATAACGGATGTTGGCAGCGGACGTGGAACCGATATCTAGAACACAGATCGGTTCTTCGGATTGCAGCGTGCGCGAAACTGCGCCCAGTCCGCTGGAGCGGCGTGTTAGCCGCTGCGTCGTAGACACAGATCTGACCCCCTGACCGGGGACGGTGGATGGACCACGAAAAAGTTTCATGAAGCTGTGCGTAACGGATGCCACGGTAAATTCCCGGCCTCCGGCTCAACAGAGTTCCGCAATCTAAATATATCGCGGCCTGCGCGGTTGAACCGGCGAAAAATTCTATTGCTTGGTTACTGGAGTACTCCCCGCCGCAGCACTCCTCGCCTCGACCTGCAGCTCGGGCTTGGGTGCGGGCGGTGAGCTCGGATTGGCGGTTTCCCTCTGGATTTCCACCTTGCCTTTGACGTAAGCTCCGTCCTCCATCGCAATTCGCTGGGTGACAATATCACCCACGACGACGGCAGACTTCCGCAACTCCACCCGTTCTGTGGCTCGTATGTTGCCTTCCAGCTTGCCTTGGATCACCACAACCTTGGTGCTGACATCGGCATGCACGTGCCCGTTCGGTCCAATTACCAGATTGTTCCCACTCAGTTGAATCGTGCCTTCGACGGTTCCGTCGATGTACAAATCCTCACTGCCGGAAAGCTCTCCTTTAATCACTACAGATTTACCGATGTGTGCGAACTCTCCGGTCTTTGGCATGTCCATACCTAGGGTTCTCCTTTTGAACGCACGGCCGCAGGTTAAAGCGGGAATATCGGATTCTAAACTATTTGGTCGATTCTGGGGGATAAGGCGCGAGATCTAGTGAAAAAATTTGCAGAGTTCAAGCAGCCTTTCCGTTGACGATCGGACGATTCTGCCTGTGCTGCCGGCCAATGCCAGTGTACAATTCCGGTCGGTCTGCAAATTCAAAAACCGAAGCCCCCGGTCTAAAGAAAAAGTGAGTGCATGAAACATTCCATCGTGGTCCCCCTGATTACTGGGGTTGCGTTATGGCTTGGCGCATGTCTATTGCCCGGTCCCGTTCACGCTGCTGACGAAGCAAAAATCAATGGATTTACCCTTGTCGTTCCCGAGTCCAGCATTCCGCGTCCTGGCCGCATACATACAAACTACTCTATCGCCATTCCAGACCTCCCCAATACCACTGGCGGCCCTGCTCCGGGTGCGGAGACGCCTGGCTCTTTGGCCTGCGTCTACAAATTAGTAAAGGGACCCAAGGGTTGTCCAATCACCACCAGCACAAACGTTCCGACCGGCGGCTGGGGAGCCATCGCTATCATCGACGCGGGACACTACCCGACTGCGAAGCAGGATCTGCACGCTTTCTCGAAGCACTTTGGCATACCCGACGCCGACTTCACGGTGGTCTATGCCGATGGCCACCAGCCCCCAGTTTATGGCGAGTGGTTGCCGGAAGAAGCCCTGGACATCGAATGGGCTCATGCCATGGCGCCGAAAGCCAAACTTTTTCTGGTGGAATCTAAGCTGTGCCTGTCCGGCACCTGCAACACGGATCCCTACTGGTATGCGGTGACGGTGGCGAGTAAGTTGGTGGCCAAGAATGGTGGTGGCGTGATCAGCATGAGTTGGGGTGACCTCGAGGCCTCCACCGATTTAGGCTACGACAAACTTTTCACTGAGCCTGGAGTTGTCTATTTTGCTGCGAGTGGTGATTCTGGTATCGGAGCGACCTTGTATCCCACAGCGTCCCCGAATGTAGTATCCGTTGGAGGAACGGTGTTCAACCGGGATTCAAAAGGTAACTTCATGAACGAGCAGTACGCCACCGGCGGCGGTGGTGGCGATATCAGCCCGTATGAGCCCAGACCCAGCTACCAGGACGTCATTAAGAAGATCGTAGGAAGCAACCGCGGATATCCCGACGTTGCTTCTGACTTTTGTTGCGCGGCCATCTACTTACAAGGCCAGTGGGGCGCGGTTGCCGGCACCAGTTGGTCTTCACCGACTTTTGCCGGAATCGTGAATGCCGCTGGCGGCAAAATGAAGTCAACCCATGACGAACTCACCGTGATCTACAAAGAGTACACCATCAAGAAAGAGTACAAGGCCGATTTCTACGACATCACACAGGGGGATTCACGCTGCAAGGTGGGCTGGGACCTTTGTGCGGGAGTGGGCTCGCCACGCACGTACAAGGGAAAATAGCTCGTATTCACCACACAATGCTCAGTTGGTTTCTCGTGAAGGCCCTGTCAACTGACCAGGGCTTTCGCTTTTCCGACTTGCCCCGGAGGGAACAAGCATATACAACGGCTGTAAGCCAACTAACGTCTAAGTTAAAACTGGGCGTGCATGGAGCGGATGCACTTCAACACGAAGCTGGCGATCGCAATTGCTCTGCTGGCAGGGGTCAATGCGGTCCGTGCATTCTCTGCAGACCAACCCTCTGAATCGCCCGTCGAACTGGTGCGCCGCACGGTTCAGCAGGAGATCGCGCCCGGCAATAGCAACGCGAGAGCGATATGTTTGGATCGCAAGGAAACGCCTCACGGGTCGCAGAGTAAGCTGATTGTCGAAACCCGCGAAGGCATGGCGGGAATGTTGATTGCCATCAACGATAAGCCCCTGACACCAGAGCAGCGCCGAGCCGAAGAGGCTCGCTTGTCCGAGTTGGCAAACAATCCCGAGGCACTCAAGAAAAAGCAGAAGTCGGAGAAAGAAGACGCGGAGCGTGAAACACGCATCATGAAGGCGCTACCAGATGCATTCCTCTACGAAGCCGAAGGGACTACGGTTGACAATCAGACAGTCGGGAAAGCTGGCGACCAGTTGATCCGCCTCAAGTTCCGACCTAATCCCAAATACAGTCCACCCAGCCACGTGGAGCAGGTGCTTACCGGAATGCAGGGTTACCTGCTGATCGACGCGGACCAGCATCGCATCGCAAAGATCGATGGAACCTTGAGCAAAGAGGTGGGTTTCGGTTGGGGAATCCTGGGCCACTTGGACCGAGGCGGACACTTTCTGGTGGAGCAGGCTGAAGTAATACAGGGGAACTGGGAAGTCAGCCGCATGAGCCTGAGCTTCACGGGCAAAGCGCTTCTGTTCAAGAACCTCAATATCAAGTCGGATGAAGTCTTTAGCAATTTTCGGCCAGCACCCTCGAATCTGAGTTTCGCTCAGGGAGTGGAACTACTGAAGAAGCAGGAGGCGGAACTAGCGGAGAACCGCCAACAGCTCGGAGGCGATAAGCCAAAGTAGAACGCGGTTCGCGGCGCCGTCGGCTGCAGTGCGTGGGCGCAGTTGCAAGTCCTTACGCCCCCGCGCGGATTGTTTCTTTGCGGACAGTGAGTTTTTCAATCAAATCCTCACGCACACGATAGCCGGTGCCTGGTACATCGCGGATCTGAATTGTACCTTGCGGCGTGACCTCGACTTCAGGTTCGATGACGTCTTCCTTCCAGTATCGTTTCGAGGCGGAAACATCTCCCGGCAGGCGAAAGTTGTGCAGCGCGGAAATAGCGATGTTGTGAGCGCGCCCTACCCCCGACTCGAGCATGCCCCCGCACCACACTGGGATGTTTCGGGATGCGCAAACATCATGAACCTTCTTGGCTTCGGTGAATCCCCCCACTCGTCCAACCTTGATGTTGATGATGCGGCATGCGCTTAGATCCAGAGCCTTGGCTGCATCGCGCGCGTGGCGAATGGACTCGTCCAGACAAATCGCCGTACGCAGCTGTTCTTGGAGGCGAGAGTGGTAAAAGATGTCGTCATGCCACAGCGGCTGCTCGATCATCAGGAGGTTGAACTGGTCGAATTGGCGGAGGTGTTCGAGTTCGTCCAGAGTGTAAGCGGAGTTTGCGTCACAACTGAGCACAATCTCGGGCCAGCGCGAGCGGACGCGCTCAAGTACGTTCACATCCCAGCCCGGTTTGACTTTGATCTTGATGCGCCGATATCCGGCGGCAACTTCGGTTTGAATTTTCTCGAGCAGTTGCTCAATCGAGTCCTGAATGCCGATGGAAACGCCACATGAAATTTCTGGCAGCGTGCCGCCGAGCAGCTTCCATAGAGGCATTTGCTTCTCCTGGGCCTCTGCGTCCCACAGCGCGTTCTCGATGGCAGCCTTTGCCATGTCATGGCCCCGGACTCTCGCCATGAGAGGTACGGCCTCCCGTGCGGCCGAAAGCGTCCGGCCCAGCACTGCAGGCGCGAGATAATGTTTGATCGTGGGCCACGCGCTCTCCGTCCACTCGCTGCTGTAGAACGGATCTTCCCCGGCTACGCATTCCCCCCAGGCATTGATGCCGTCGCAGTGGACGGTCAGCAGAAGGATTCTGCGGCTGAAAGTGCGCTTAAAGCTCGTCTCGAAAAAATGGACGAGCGGCATTTGAATTTCACGAAGGGTGATAGCTTCAATTTTCATAGCGTCCAAAGAGGCTTACGACAGGGATGCATGCCTACAAAAAACTTCCCGGGCTCAGGTTGCGGGATAAATCCACTTCTCCTCCCAGCGGCCGAGCAGAAACTCGCCGCTTCCCCGCTGGTCGCGCTCATAGCCTAGCACTGCCAATCCGTCGGCAAATGCTTTTATGAATTGTTCTCGATTGTGGTCTTGCACTTCTTTTGCCTGACTTCGAGCTGGGGCAGTGGCTTTCCAATCGTAAATCTGAGCCGGAACGGAAATCGTGGCCAAGCTCTCGAGGTGCGGCTTTTTTCCTGTTTGCAGCAACGTTTCGACCCGCTTCGACTTCAGCCACCACTCGGCCACCAAGCGGTCGGTGGGCAGTCCGCCCTGCAATGGTGAAGAGGTAATTCCGTACTGGTTTACGCTGTAGCGGCGCGCAATGGCACCCAGCTTCTCGATATTGAGATACGCGTTCTTGATTTCCAGCGGATCGAAGGTCCACTCGATCAGCTCAAAACTACGGGCGAGCGCGTCGTCACGCTGGAAAAGTTTAATGCGGCGGCCCAGACCGCCATTCTGATACTGCTTCCGCACCGCCAGCATATGCGAATGCAGGTAGGACTGCCCGCCCCGGACACCCGGTATTGAGAGGGCAAATCCTACTATTTCGTTGCCATTGAACGCGGCGATCACCTGCCCTCCGATTTTCTCTGCCACGACAAACATGCGCAGCGGTACCAGGTCGGCATCGGAAAAATTCCAGACTTCCTGCTGCAGTCGAACGCAGGCCCGCATTTCGTCAAGCTGGTGGCATTTGCGGATATCGATCGAATCTGCGCTCACCTGGCATCCCGCTCCTGTTGCTTGGCCTGTTGCCATAACGATTCGAGTTCTTCCATCGACGCTTGCTGGGGAGCGCGCCCCGAAGTTCGCAACTGATCCTCCATCCATTGAAAACGACGTTTAAATTTGCGATTGGTTTTCTTCAACGTCGACTCGGGGTCGAGCGAAAGGTAGCGGGCGATGTTGACCATCACAAAGAAAAGATCGCCCACCTCGCCTTCCAGCCGCTGGCGCAGCTCTTCGCTGATCTGCGGTCGACCGGCTCCGGCAACGCCTCGTCCCCGGGGCTGAGGGCCCGGTGCGGGGAAGTCCCTGAGTTGCTCCTTCAGCTCTTCCGTTTCTTCTTGGAGCTTTTCGAAGAGTCCCTGGACGTTCGGCCAATCGAAGCCCACGTGTGCTGCACGCGAACTGAGCTTGTGAGCCTCCAGCAGCGCCGGCATCGCGGTTGAGACTCCGGCAAGAACGGACTCTGGCCTGCTGTCATTCTTTGCCGACTTTCCGCCTCCTGCCTCCCGGCGCTTTTTCTTTTCTTCAGCTTTAAGCGCTTCCCAGTTGCGCACAACGTCGGACGAGGTCTCAGCCTTCACGTCGCCAAAAACATGGGGATGGCGATCGACTAGCTTATTGGAAAGCCGATCGATCACTTCGTCAATTGAAAACGTGTTCTGCTCTCTCGCCATTTGCGCGTAAAACAGAACCTGCAGCAGAAGGTCGCCAAGCTCACCGGTCAATTCGTCCCAATCGCGATTGTCAATCGCTTCGAGCACTTCGTAGGTCTCTTCGAGTGTGAAGGGCTTGATGGAGTCGAAGGTCTGCTCGCGGTCCCACGGGCATCCGCCGGGACCCCGTAGGCGCGCCATGATCGAAACCGCCCGTTCGAAACGCTGTCCTGTAGTTGGCATGGGACAATCACTGTAAATGAGGCCCGCGTGCCGGGGCAATGACGGATATCACGGTTCAAGATCGCTCACCGGACGAGGAACGTCCGGGCCACGTGATTCGTAGATCTACAAGGAACTAAAGGAGTCATTCCCCACAAACCAAAACTAACGTTATCTTTCTATGTGGGACGCATGGGGGCGACACTAGAAACCGATATCCGCCTATCCTCCCCGCCCGGCCTATGGGTACGCATCTAAACCCACGCATGAACTCGCGACCATCTCTCGAGAACGAGCGTTTCCATGTGATTGTTATTGGCGGAGGAATCAACGGAGTGGCCATCGCTCGCGAATGTGCTAGCGCCGGACGGCGCACGCTTCTGGTGGAGCAACACGATTTCGCCGCGGGCACGACCAGCCGTTCGACCCGCATCATTCATGGAGGCTTGCGCTACCTCGAGCATGGCGACATAGGACAGGTGCGGGAGTCTTTAAGGGAGCGGGCGTGGTTGCTTCAGCGGTATCCCCATTTGGTGCATCCCCTGCAGTTCCTGCTGGCGTTAGGTGAAGAGACCCGCCGCAGCGCACTCGCAGTACGCACCGGCTTATGGCTCTATCGGAAGATGGGACGCGCCGTCCGTGGAGTGGATGGAAGCCGCACCGAGCAGGACAAACTTAAGCGTCTGCTGGACGCTGGAAAGCACTTCTCTGTTTTCAGCTTTGACGACGCACAGTGCGAGTTTCCCGAGCGCCTGGTTGCGCAATGGCTGGTGGAGGCAATCGAAGCCGGTGCTGTGACGCGCAATCACACCGAGGTACTGGCGGTAACAATTCACAACGGGCGCGCCACTGGTGTATCGCTGAGAGATCAGCTCAACGGAAAGGAACAACGCGTCGACGCCACTTGGATCATCAACGCGACTGGCCCGTGGGCAGATGGCATCTGTCAGAGTTCAAACATTCAGACTGAGCACCCCATGGTTGGTGGAGTGCGCGGATCGCACATCGTGTTATCGAAGTTCGCTGGCGCGCCGCACGCCGCGGTTTACACCGAAGCGGTCGATGGTCGTCCGATCTTTGTGATCCCGTGGAACGAACAGGTGCTAGTCGGAACAACCGAAGTCGCGGACGGAAACGATCCCGGCGAGGTGCAACCCTCTGCGGACGAGATTGACTATCTGCTGCGCTCTTTCTTCCACTTGTTTCCCCGAGTGCGACTCTCGCACGACGACATACACTATGCGTTCGCCGGAGTCCGGCCACTTCCCTTTTCGCCCAAGAAAAGTCCATCGGCGGTGACCCGGAAACACGATCTCCACGACCACACCCCGGACGGCGCCGCCCAGATGATTTCCGTAATCGGGGGAAAGCTCACCACGGCGGGCAGCCTGGCGCGTGAATGTGCGGCGAGGATTGGCGTGAAAGTCGCCCGACCTACGCTGGCCATAGCTTCCGGAGACGGGGTTGACCCGACTCTGGAACGGTGGGTGGTTGAAGTCGCGGAGGCGGGCGGAATCAGCGCCGACGTCGCACGCAGCATTGTGGAATGGTACGGAAAGCGAGCCTTGACCGTCGCCCGTAGGGCTCACGCCAGTGCGGAAATGCGCACTCCGTTGTGCCCGCATACCAGCCACATTGTGGCGGAGGCGTGGGACGCATTCAGCAACGAATGCGCCGCTACGCTAGCGGATGTGCTGCTACGGCGAGTACCGGCGGCTCTGGGCGCGTGCTGGTCGCCGTCTTGCAGCCGGGAAGCCGCAACGCGCATTGGCGCCGTTATGGGATGGGGTGAAGAGCGCACAACCGTGGAGTTGGAAGAGTTTGCGAAAGAACGAGATGCTTTTTTGCGTAAAGCCTCCCAGGCAGGTGCGACTCGAAAAGCCAAAGCGTAGGTTCGCGTCTTCCATAACGATTCGCGCACCTCGGCTTACGATGCGAAGGTCTGGGCCAACAATTTCGTATCGTCGGCAACGATACCGTCAACTTTCCAATCGGCGAGGCGCAGCATTGTCTTTCGATCATTCACCGTCCAGGTGAGCAGTTTCTTGCCCGCATCGTGCACTTCCTTCACCAATTTAAGCGTGACCAGCGAGTGATGAGGAATAACATACTCCGGGTTCGATTTACGCCAGCACGTAAGTTGTCCAGGCTGGTCGCAAATAATCCCAGCTTGAAGCTTCGCGCTGCGGGTCTTCAGTTCCATCACTACCTCGGGCAGAAAGGAAGAGACCACGTAGTCTTCCTCCATCATGTACTCGCGTAATGAGTTCAGAAGCTTCGACTCCAGACCTGGAACCTTAAGCTCAATATCGAGAAACGCCCGCTGACTGTAGCGCCGCAGGACATCCTCGAGGATGGGGAGAGCAACGAGCTGATCTGCAGTTGCCTGCGCGACGGTGATGCCGTCAACCTTGGGGTCATGACAAACTACAGCGCGTCCGCAGCCGGTTAGGCGCACATCGAATTCAAAACCGTCGCAGCCGTGTTCAAGCGCCAGGTCAAAAGACGCAAAGGTGTTCTCTGGGACCGAGGTAGACGAACGCGCGCCGCGATGACCGAGCAGCAGGGGAAGGTCGGACATCGAGCGTAATCTTACGCTCGATTGTGCGGCAGCGCGCACACAAAAAATTCCGCCCCGTGAAAATTCATGAAAACTTTACAATCGACGAAACCCTCGCACGTGGTCGAAACGTTCGGTTCCCGAAGATCGTTAGTCGAGGTCAAAATCGCGAATGGGTTTGCCGGTATCGGGAGATTCTTTAGCTTTCTTGACCGCTTCTTGGAACTTCTTTTCCAGAAGATCTCCGGCGTGTTTTTGCGCTTCCACCGATTGACGGAAGATGGACTCGCGGCGACTGTCCTGTTCTTTCATGGCCTTGGCAGCTGCCTCGAAATCGTTGAACATCTTGGGCTTGACGGCGGCGGTATGGGCGATAACCCCTTTCGCCGTTGGATCGACCTTCAGCACCGCGCTGCAGCAGGGGCAGGTTATATCGAAAGCCGAGGAGTTCTCTGCCATACTGGAAATCATAGCGCAAATGCGCGCTTCTTGATCTAGAAACTCAATGGGGTTGGATCTTGATGGGAAAGATGTGGAACAGCGAGAGCATTTCCCAACCCAGGAGAATCACCGAAACGACCGTTACCGTGATCGCCAGCATCTCGCCGAAATTCAGATTGCTGCGGCGTGGCTCGAAGCGTCTCGCCACCAGGCCAAGAATATTCAGGGTTGCGAACCCAAAAACCAGCACCCACAGGATGTTATAGACATTATCTTTCTTGCTGGAAGGCTGATCGGAAAACTGGACCACGAAAAGCAGCACCGATTGCAGGCCGACGAGACCCGGCCCCGACCAACTACGTGAGGTCACGCGTGCGAGAGTAGCGGTTAGGGACGATACCATGGCTCGATGTAGTTATGCCTCCGGCGAATGTACGACCACAGCCGAAAGCCTACGATAGTACTCCGTTTGCAGCGCGAAAATAATCGCAAAATTGATTACTCTCCGGCTTCACGCCGGGCGCTGCTTTATAATAGAGAGTTCCGTACCCCTTCCGAGGCTTCCTAGGAGACCCCGTGGCGTGGAAATTCGAGAGCCCCGGGCGGGTGCGGCACTTTGCAGATACCCATAACTGATGTCCACTGAAAGAACTGGCCCAAAGCGGGTAACGTCTTTTCAAGCGGATAGAGTGGCCCACTGACGGAAAAAGTGGGCCATTTTTCTCTTGAGTGGGAATGTTTGGTGCAATCGTTTGTGCAACTCAAAAATCTAGCGCGTGTTCACGAGTAAAGCGTACACACACAAGGTTCGCTCGGTTCGGAGTTGCTTTGCGGGATGCGCAGATAATGGCTTGCAACAAAAGTTCGCTTTGGGTCGGCCCGTCTTGCTCTACAGTGGCCTTGATTGACGTTTCGAGTGGCATAGCGGGCTGAACGGGAGGAGCAACGGGTTCAGGAACGATCACAGGCTCAGTGACCGGTACTCCGAGCGGTCGCGGCTTGATTTCGATATCGTCTTCAAAGAGGGCCATGAAGGAATCTCATAGCATGGAGTCATTAAAAATGCCAGACCCAAAGAAATCACCAGGCTGGTTCGTTCCGAGAAATTCTCCGGTCTTATCTGCGGTCTTGCTGAACGCACCGGGTGTATAATTTCGGCGACCTGGGAACTAGCAGTTCCGGTCATCTCCAGTGACTACGCCTGTCCGCTGGAGAAATGTGTCCGTTTCCTTGAACGGACTCCGAAAGCGTATTCGAATTCCACAAAATTAGGAGGTGCCCAATGAAGTACAGATCGTTGCTGCTTTTCTTCTGCACCACAATTGTGTGGTGTGCTGCCACAACCGTAGCCTTCGGGCAGGACCCGGCGGCGAGTCCAAGCCAGGCGAGACTGAGAGCCTACACGACCGTCATGCCGCAACGGGGGCCGGCTCGACGCCAACATAGCCCGAATAGCTCCAGGCTCCCCTTGTGGACCTTTAATGTCTCCTCAACAAGAGACCGAAACAACTATTCTGGCGTCATGGTGGGCCGAAATCCATTTGGTCACGAGCGACGTCAGAGTGTTGACGTCCCTACCCAGATCGTTCCCGTTGTAATTACAACCAACCTGATCGGAACGAAAGTTGATTTCACGACCGGAAAAGTTACCACCAAGCCGGGCGTCACCAAGCTTGATCCCACCGTGGCTAACACGGCTTGCCTCACTGCGCCGAACGATGTTCCGTTGACTCTGTATCGGCAATCGCCGATCATCGAGAACGCCAAATTCGACTTTGGTGGCACCCATGTGGGCAACACGCAGTATGAAGATGCCTTCCAGCGGGCCAACTTCTGGGCCTACACCCAGGGAAGTGACTACCATGTATTACTCCACCCGGTTACGACGACCCACACGGTTTATATCAACGTGCCGGCAGCCGACGGACTGGCCCTGTCTACCCACTCCCTTGGCAATCCGCCCTTCTGCGCTCGGCTGGGGATCATCGACATCAACTGGTTTGACTCTTATTTGGACAGTACGATTATTCCAGCGCTCTATTCGCAAGGAGTGAACCCCGGCTCGCTGCCGATTTTCCTGCTGGCGAACGTAGTGATGGCGTCTCCGGTCACTAACATCAATACCTGCTGCATTCTGGGCTACCATGGCTTCACCGGCTTACCCATCCAGACCTACTCGCCGATGGATTTCGACACAACCGGTGTTTTCGGACCGGGAGTTTTTGATACGTCCGTCTCCGCCCACGAGGTGGGGGAGTGGATGAATGACCCCTTCGCGGATAATCCGGTGCCACCCTGGGGACATATCGGACAACAACCGGGCTGCCAGGGTAACCTTGAAGTGGGCGACCCGCTGACCGGGACCAATATCCCCACGGTAACGATGTCCAACGGCTACAAATACCATTTGCAAGAGTTGGTGTTCTTTTCGTGGTTCTTTGGCGCACCTTCAATTGCGGCCAATGGTTGGTTTTCTGACAACAACACGTTTACCACTGATGCAGGGCCGCCCTGCATGTGATTTCCTTCGACCACAACGCTAAAGGGCGGGGCAGTCAACGATGGCTCGCCGCGTAGCCCGCCCTTTTTCCAAATCGGTTTACACCTGCGAAATGCGGTAACCTCGACCGCATCCAGATCGTCAAGGGTTGGCCGAAGAACGGCTCGGAGCTTCAAGATTGGCGTGGCTGGGAGTGACCAGCCGCTCAACTGTTGAGATATCGCGATTTCACTCCGTCGAAAATCCTCCTCTACGCTTGCAAGCCGTGTGCGGTGGTAACCGGGTTTATCGGTGTGATTGCGACCTCGTAGCCAAGCTTGCGAAGCGCTCGCGCCAGCATCTGAGCGCGTTTCTTCTTGGCCCGGGGATCCGGTTCGCGGCCTTGCTCGATAAATCGCACCCCCTCATGCAAGATCTTCCAGACCACACGGCAGAGCCGATGGGCAACGGCCCAGATGGCGGACTTATAGCCCAGCCGCGGCAGCAGACGCCGGAACACCGCTTGAAAGTGACTGCCGTTCTTCTTCACCGCAGCGTGCGCCGCCTGGTTCAGTACCCGCCGCAGATATTTATTCCCTTTCGCGGAGCGGCTGCTGTGGTTCTCTTCCGCACTTTCGTCCTTGCCAGGACAGGTTCCCACCCAGGAGGTCAACTCCTCCGCCGAAGGGAACGTACTGGCCTGGGCACCCACCTCCGCGATCACCTGCTGTGTCGAATCCACTCCCAAACCGGGCACTTCCGCCAGTCGGATCACGGCGTCTTGATGCGGCTTCATGGCCTGCGCGATCATGCCGTTGAGCTCGGCAATTTGCTGATCGATCAACTGCCACCGCTCCAGTTGTAACCCCAGCATTGCCCTGTGATTGGGCTGCACTCTTCCCGTCAATGCATCCACCAGTTGCTCCTCGGTGCATGGCAACCGCTCATCTCCCAACCGCGCCAATGGCCTGGGGTCCGTCTCGCCTTCGGCCAATGCCCGCAAAATGCCAAGCCCGCTGGCGCCCAGTAGATTGCTGACCACGTGCAAACGCATATGAGGTTCCAGTTCCAACCATACCGAGCGCCAGTACTGGGCGGTCGATTCCATCACCGCTTCTTCCACCCCCTGTTCCTGTAACCAGAGCAATAGCCGATGCAACTCGCTCGGCATGGTGACAAATCGCCGCCGCTCCGGCTTCTCCTCCGGCGTATTCACATCGATGACAACCACCATCAGCACTTTCTTGTGTACGTCAATCCCCGCGATCTTCATCGCTTCCTCCTGGCGTGGAAGCGGCAGAACGCGCGCAAAATAAGGTTACACACCGTCACGTGCTACCACCCTCCCTGTCGGGATGGGTGGCGCGACACAGATTGGTTCAAACGCGCGATCCTGCTCAAACTCATTGACGGCCTCACTTCATCCAGAGTGCTAACGACCTTTGCCGTCCACGCTACATCAATCGTACACGCGCCGACTCAACCTAATTTTCATGTCAATAGGTGGGCCGCAGGCCCATGTGAACTCATTGAGGGGTTTTGGGTGAAATCGCGATATGAAAATGTCACCCAGCGGCAGCTTCGGGGGGAGGACGGAAGGACCCAATTGCTTCCTCAGTCGAGTCGTAAACCTCAAATAACCGATCCACGTTTGTGGTTTGAATATAAGCCACACCCAACGGTCTTCGGAAAAGCTCGCCACTCTTGCCTTCATGGAGATGTCAGCATAGGTGATCGGGGTAGATTTGCCGACAGGCAGTTCTGGATCGAAGCTTAGTGCCATGCATGTGCCGCTCCATTTCCCTGTAGTTTTCGCTTGGTAAAAATTGGCCGATCCAGTGATCGGGTCTTTGTCGGAACATTCCGGATTATTTTGACGATAAACAGAAATCGGCTCGCCCAAGACATCGTTCTTGATGTGATACGGCTCTGGCGGTTGCGCCGTGGGGGATGGATTTTGGGCGAGGCCCGCTGACGCTGCGAACATCTCACGTGTGGCGTATAGTTGGCTCGCCCCGTGTTGCAGCGTACTACTTTCATTCCTTCTTCGCGGGTAGGCTGCCGCCCATGACCATTTTCTAGAACTTCTTAGTCTTCGGATCCGTTCCTAATCGCCGTCCTCCTCTTATAACCGCGCACCGTATCGGCCGCCGATAACGGTTCCGCCGTCTCGCGGGTGCGAATCACATAAACCCCATCCCACTTCGCTTCTTGCTCGATCATCTCCACTCGCCGCCACCAACTCAACTTCCTATCCTCGATCTGGTGCGCGAAGTGTTTGCCCATTTTGTAATGCCCCAGCACCTTGCCCAGGTACAAAGCAATGTCGGTCGCCGTCAACGGCTTGTTCTTGCGTCGCTCCACTTCTTTCACGATTCTGGTCAACGCTCTCTCGGTCGCCGCCAATAACTCCTCGCGCTCCCGTTTGCGCTCCTCGGCCAGCAGAGGGTTGTAGCCGACCATCAAGCGCTCTCCGAGATATTCCCGCGATGGAATCTCCACCAGATTCTGCTGGTCCAATAACGAGAGTTGTAAGCATCCCTCGGCCAGCAAACCGCGAATGGCCACACTGGTCAAGGCGGTGATCCAGCCCATCTGCGTACACGCTTTAAGCTTCTCCATCTGCGGCTGGGTCCGCATGCCGCGATCTCCTACCCGCACCACCCGCGACCAGTGAAACCGCTGGCGCAGCTTGTTCACTGGATCCACTACCGTGCTCGGATCGCCCGGGTTGCCACGATAGACGTCGACGGCGAGGGGGCGGCCTTCGTGATCCGTCATCAGCCTATAGACGATGATGGGCAATCCTTTCTGGCCATCCCGATCATGCCCATACTGCGCTAACCGACCATGGTGGCCTTCGTAATCACTGCTGCGGACGTCATAGAGCCCCCGACTGCCCTGGCGGAGGTGGCGCGCAGCGAGTTTTTTCTCGATGCGCGGCTGGCGCTCGAACAGCCAGTCCATGGCCGGATACAGCTCATCTTCCAGGGCCTCGCTCACCCCCAGCTCCTCCGCCAAGGTGGTGCTGTGCCACGGCCGCGTGGTGGCCAACTTGGAACCGGGATCGAGCCAACGTTCGACGATCGTGGCCAGCACTAAGTCGCGCTCCCGGCAGGGCTTCAGGAAATCATGGCATCGAGGCCGAGCTTGCGAATGGCCAGGAGGAGAGCTTCGACATGGCCGTGGGGCAAAGTTTTTCGCGTAGCGAGCAGATCTTTGGGGAGAGACGAGGGGTTCGTCGCGCAGCCAGCGGCGGAGGGTCTCGATTTTTTCCTTGGGCCGATGGAGAGGTTGGCCAGGGTGCGCTTGCAGGTTTTGTTGCCTTCCCGCCAGCCCTCGCGGAGGAGGATGGCGGACGGGGAGTTGCGGTTGGGGACGGTCTCGATGTACATGGGAGCTATTATGAACATATAATATTTACAGTAAAGACAAGTCTGTTAATTACATGGGAACATTTTCACAGAGACAAATTCGGCCTGCGATCCAATAAATCAGGAACTTCGGACTAACGTCACTGACCCAGAATATCCATCCCGAAAGCACGCTGCAGGAACTCGCTTACCACCAAGACGTTGCCCTCGACCGTGACCACAGCTATGGACCAATTTGGCCGTTTGTGCGGTGTCTGTGCAACGGGTGAAACCAAAAAAAGCTGTTAAACTAGAGTTATCTATCACTTAGAAAGCAAATGGCGGCTAAGAGTCGATGTCCACTGAAACCATCATTGTTCGCGGCGCCCGGGTTCACAATCTCAAGAATATAGACTTTGAGATCCCGCATAACTCCCTGACGGTGGTTACCGGGGTGTCGGGATCGGGCAAGTCGTCGCTTGCCTTCGACACAATTTACGCCGAGGGCCAGCGCCGCTATGTTGAATCGCTTTCCGCCTACGCCCGCCAGTTTCTGGAGCGGATTGAGAAGCCAGACGCAGACATTATCGAAGGAATCGCCCCGGCAGTAGCGATCCGGCAGAAGAACACTACACGAAACCCTCGCTCCACGGTTGGCACCGCAACCGAGATCTACGACTATCTACGCCTGCTTTTCGCCCGAGTTGGCCGGACTTTCTGCCTGCAATGTGGCAACCAGGTTAAGAAAGACACGGTCGACGAAGTAGCGGATGCGGTCCTGAGCATGGACCAGGGAACACGGCTCAACGTACTTTTCCCGCTGCAGAGCAATGCGCGGCAAGCTTCGAGCCAGCCGAACGCACCTCCCGCCGCAGCCAAGCGCAAGGGCCAGAAGAGGCCGAAAACTGATGCGAAGAAACTCGCATCGGATCAACTTAAGAGTCGTATGCTTGATCTGCGCACCCGCGGCTTCAACCGCCTCTATCAGGACGGACAAATCTTTGAGTTTTCTACGCCTGAGTCGTTGCTGAATATTAATTTCGCCGAACCCGTTTTTCTGTTGGTGGATCGGCTAACAGTATCGTCGGAGTCCCGGGCTCGAATCGTGGATGCGGTTGAGATCGGTTATCGCGAGTCCGGTGAAGTCATCTTCGAGACGGCTCCGGGTGAAGGACAGGCTTCTGAACAGTTGCGTTTCTCCCAGCGCTTCGAATGCAAAGTTTGCAATATTCGCTTCGAGGAACCGGAACCGCGATTGTTCTCTTTCAACAACCCATACGGCGCCTGCCCGCGGTGTCAGGGGTTCGGAAACACCATCGACTTCGATCTGGACCTCGTGATTCCTGACAAATCCCTGACCCTGAATCAAGGCGCGATTGAGCCTTGGACCAAACCCAAGTACCGGTCGCTGCTTGGCGACCTCAAGCGCTTCGCTCGCGAAACCGGCATCCCAATGGATGTGCCCTGGAGCGAACTGGACCGCGAGCATCGGGAATTGATCATTGCGGGAGAGGGACGCTTCCTCGGAGTACGGGGATTCTTCAATTATTTGGAGCGCAAGAAATACAAGCTTCACGTCCGCGTTTTCCTGAGCCGGTACCGCGGATATTCGGTCTGCTCCGCCTGCAACGGAGCCCGCCTGCGCATGGAGGCGCGGCAGGTGAAGATCAATGGCAAGAATATTCGCGACGTGTGCTCCATGACGATCGAAGACGCGTCGAAGTTCTTTGAAGCGGTAGAACTGACGGACCAGGAAACGGGCATCGCCGAGAGGTTGCTGCAGGAGATTCGCGAACGCCTGCGCTTTTTGAATGAAGTGGGACTGGAGTACCTGACCCTCGACCGGCTCGCGTCCACGCTATCGGGCGGTGAAGCGCAGCGCATTCAACTGGCGACATCGCTGGGCTCGCGCCTGGTGGGAACCCTTTATGTGCTCGACGAGCCATCGATCGGACTGCATAGCCGGGACACGCACCGCCTGATCAAGATCCTGCACAATCTGCGCGATCTGGGCAATACGATTCTGGTGGTCGAACACGATCGTGATGTCATGCAGGCTTCGGACACGATTCTCGACCTGGGACCTGGCGCCGGAGAAAATGGTGGCAAGGTGATCGCCGCCGGAACCTACGATCAGATCCAAAAGATGCCGAGTTCGCTTACCGGACGCTATCTCTCGGAAGAGCTGCGGATCCAGATACCAAGCGCTCGTCGCAAGCCCGGACCGCAACAAATTAAAGTCTTCGGCGCCCGGGCCCACAACTTGAAAGGGATCAACCTTGAGATCCCGTTGCGTATGCTGGTGGCGATTACAGGGGTTTCCGGTTCGGGGAAATCCACGCTGTTGCACGACGTGCTGTATCGGGCATTGTCAGAAGCGAAGAAGCAGCCCAACGGAGGCACCAGCGCCGCGCCCGCCTGGGATCGCGTGGAAGGTGCCGAGTTCATCGACGAGGTCGTGCTGGTTGATCAATCTCCGATCGGACGCACGCCGCGGTCGAACCCGGTCACTTATATCAAGGCCTTCGATGGCATCCGCGATCTGTTTGCTTCCTTGCCAGAGGCCAAGAAGCGCGGCTTCACCGCCGGACATTTTTCCTTCAACGTTCCCGGTGGACGCTGCGACACCTGCCAAGGCGACGGGACCGTCACGGTAGAAATGCAGTTTCTGGCCGACGTGGAGCTCATCTGCGAGGAGTGCAAGGGAGCGCGCTACAAACCACAAGTGCTGGAGGTTCGTTATCGTGGGAAGAATATTCATGAAGCCTTGAATCTCACCGTGAAGGAAGCGCTGCAGTTCTTTGCCGGCGCACCCAAGATTGTGGAGAAACTGCGCGTCCTGGAGGAAGTAGGTCTTGGCTATTTACGATTGGGGCAGTCGGCCGCGACACTCTCGGGTGGTGAGGCCCAGCGCATGAAGTTGGCGGCTCACCTGCAGCCTACCGCGCGAGAAGCCAGCAGGCTGCGCACCTCGGACGACCGTCCTCGCCGCAGACCGCACATCCTGTATATTTTCGATGAGCCGACCACCGGACTGCATTTTGACGATATCAGCAAACTACTCTCCGCCTTCCGCCGTCTAATCGATGCAGGAGGCTCAATTCTGGTGATCGAGCATAACCTCGAGGTGATCAAGACTGCGGATTGGGTGATTGATCTCGGTCCCGAAGGCGGCGAGCGTGGCGGGTATATTGTCGGTTCGGGTCCGCCCGAGGCGATCGCCAATCTGCCGAAGTCGTACACAGGAAACTTTCTGGCAGGTATATTGAACGGAAATGGATCGTCGGGAAATGGGTCATCAGGGAATGGATCGTCGCGGAACGGGGGCAAATAAGCCAATCTGGACTGTGTTGCTCGTTCTGGCGTTCTTTCTCGACGGAACCCTCCTTGCCCAGAGTACCGGCCAGACCATACGCCATCACAAGGTGGCCGAGCAGGATTCGTCCTTCCCCCCGGAGCTTACCCAAGCCGAGAGCGCCATCGAAAAAGGTGACGACGCGTCGGCTGAACCTTTACTGAAGAAAGTGGTGGCAGCGGATCCAAACAACTTTCAAGCCTGGTTCGATTTGGGATTTCTGTACAACCGGCGGGGAAACACTCAGGAGTCCATCGCTGCATATCGAAAATCTGTGGCTGCCAATCCGGAGGTCTTTGAGTCCAATCTCAATCTCGGACTCATGCTGGCCAAGACCGGCCAACCTGATGCCGAGCAATTTCTTCGCGCTGCAACCACTCTGAAACCGACTGCCAATGTGGACGAAGGCCATGCGCGGGCCTGGCTATCTTTGGCTCATGTGCTTGAAAACAGCAAGCCAGACCAGGCCATCGAAGCCTATAAGCAGGCTGGTGCCCTCGAGCCCAAAAATACTGAGCCGTATCTTTCGGCGGGGTTGTTGCTGGAGAAGGAAAATCGATTTGCTGACGCGGAGCAACAATACAAGCAGGTGCTGGCCATCGATCCTAATTCCAGCGATGCTCTGACGGGCATGGCCAATATCTACATGCGGGGACAGCGGTATGCGGATGCCGATGCAATTCTGCGCAAGATCATTGCCATGCATCCGGAAGATGCGGCTGCCCGGATGCAACTCGGCCGCATCCTGCTTATTAGCGGAAAGAACGACGACGCAATCGCCGAACTGCAAGCCGCATTGAAGCTGGATCCCGGGAACTCTGTGGTGCAGAACGATCTCGGTGAGCTTTACTTCCAGAGCAAGAAATACGATCAGGCGGAGGCCCTGTACCGCGCGCTGCTGACTGCCCACCCAAATGACGCGCAATTGCATCATTCCCTCGGCGTAGCCTTTTTGAAACGGCTAAAATACGCGGACGCGCAACAGGAATTTCTGACCGCCGTCAAGCTCAAACCCGATTTCGGCGAGGCCTACGGCGATTTAGCGGTAGCGGCGGTCGAAAACAAGAATTACGAACTCGCAATCAAGGCAGCGGACGCGCGCGCGAAGTTTCTACCCGAGATTCCCGTCAGCTATTTCCTTCGTGCCAGCGCTTATGATCATTTGCGCGACTATAAAATGGCTGCGCAGAATTATCATCGGTTTCTGGAAGTCGCGAACGGAGCGTATCCTGATCAGGAGTGGCAAGCTCGTCATCGGCTGATTGCGATAGAGCCGAAAAAATAAACGCTATGCGTCTGCGGATCAGAATTTTTGCGGTTCTCGTGGCGGCTTCACTCCTGGCGTCCGCCAAGACCGAAACTCTGCAGGAACTGATTGCGCGGGAAGAAGCCGCCAAGGTCGAGGATCGCCCCGCCTTGTGCACGGAAATCGCCGAACGCCAACTCAAAGCCGCTGACGAGCTATACACCGCCGGCAAAGTTGAGGAAGCTCAGGCTGCGGTGAAAGATGTGGTTACCTATTCGGAAAAGGCGCACGACGCGGCAATTCAGTCGGGCAAAAAGCTCAAGAACACGGAGATCGACTTCAGAAAAATGGCAGCCAAGCTGCGAGACATCAAGCGTAGCTTGAACTTTGACGATCAACCCCCCGTGCAAGAAGCCGCCGATCGCCTCGAAAGCTTGCGCACCGATCTTCTATCCCACATGTTTGGCAAGGGTAAATGATTTCGACCTCGGGCAAGCTCGAACGGCTGGCGTTGGCGATGTTACTGCTCTCGACCGCCTGGGCACAGCGACGCGGCGACCCGCTTAATCCTCTCGAAGAGGACCAGTTGCGCGACGCCGCCCAGGACCCGGCTGAACGCCTGAAGCTGTACATCGGGTTTGCACGCACCCGGCTGACTTCGCTGGAACAGATGCGCGCCGACCCCAAAGTCACCGACCGCGCCCAGCAAACCCGCGATCGCCTGCAGAACTTGCTGGATGTCTACGATGAGTTGAATGACAACATCGATACCTTTGTGGAGCGAAAAGCGGATCTGCGAAAGCCTTTGAAATCGGTCATCGAAGCCGATACCGAGTTCCAGGCCAAGCTGCGCGCCTTGAAAAGCTCCGTGGATGCCAACAAGGACGAAAGCAAGCAATACGACTTCCTGCTGACCAATGTCCTGGATGCCGTCGACGGCGGCGTGCAGGACCACCGGCAGTTGCTAAACCAACAAGAAGAAGCCGCCAAACACAAGAAAAAGTAAAACTCGCAGGACCTAGCTGCGGTCCCTCCGCGATTCCTCCGCGCTCTTTGCGTTTTAGGATTCAGCCCGTGCTAATCTAACCACAACGTGAGAGAGAGGCTTCTTCAAGTCTTCCAGGAAAGCTATCGTGAACTGCGTCCTCGCGCGCCCATGCCGGACCTCGCGGTTGAGTTCTTTGCCTTCGTAAACATCAACAACACCATCCGCTTGCGGCAGGGAAAGTTATTGGTTCGTCTCTCGGACCTGCTGGAAGGAGCGCCGGAAGGGGTGCTCAGGGCAATCGCTCACATTTTGTTGGCCAAGATGTACCGCAAGCCCATCGAGCGAAGACTCGCGACCCGGTATCGCCGTTATATTTCCGGTCAAGACATCACCAGGAAGGCCCACGTCGTGCGTCAGATGCGCGGCCGCAAGCGAATCGAAAGTGCCCAGGGCCGAACTTATAACCTGGAGACTATCTTTGAAGAGCTGAACCAGCAATTTTTTTATGGCTTGCTCGCTCGGCCGCAGATCACCTGGAGCCGCGATCAGGCTCGGAACCGGCTCGGCCATTACGATCCCGCCCATAATGCCATCGTCGTGAGCCGCGTCTTCGATCACCCGCGCGTTCCGTCCTACGCCGTCGAATACATCGTTTACCACGAAATGCTGCACCTGAAACATCCCGTAAAACTGCGCGGCAGCCGGCGCTGCGTGCATTCGTCGGACTTCCAGGCAGAAGAGAAGCTCTTCCCTCACCTGGAGCAAGCGAAAGCTTTTCTTAAACATCTATAGTCCAAGCGGGCGACAGCAGCATCTGACTAAGAACGTGATCTAAATCAGGGGCTCGTGATTCCGCGCGTTGACGTCATGGAAGGCGAAAGACTATCCTAGATAATGAAATTGAAATTCATTTTCAATATCGCGGACTCCTAGAAAAGGCTGAATTTTAGATGTTGGAAGCATTCATCGTAACCTTGCGGGAAGGCGTCGAAGCCGCCCTGATCGTCGGCATTACCTTGGCCTATCTGTCAAAAATCAATCGGCCAGAGCTTCGCAAATCCGTTTACGCGGCCCTGATCTCCGCCTTCGTGGGTAGCCTGGGAGTCGCGGCTCTGCTTTCCCGGACGCAGTGGAATCAGGACATTTTCGAAGGCTGGGTCATGCTGGCCGCCGCCTTCTTCGTCGTCACCATGATCATTTTCATGATGAAGACCGGCCGCAAGCTTAAGGGCGAGATCGAGGGCAAAGTTGGGTTGCTCGCAGGAAGGAACGCCTGGTTCGGGCTTTTTGCATTCGTATTCTTGATGGTGCTCCGGGAGGGCGTGGAAACGGTTCTGATTCTCTCCGCAGTCTCTTTGAACTCGACTGAACTGCTCAGCTTCATGGGCACGTTTCTAGGCGTAGTTGCGGCGGTTGTATTTGGGGTAATGTTCGTCAAAGGCAGCGTCCGCATCAATCTGCAAAAATTCTTCCGTGTCACCACGGTGATTTTATTCTTCGTCGCTGCGCAATTGGTGATCTCCGGTTTGCATGAGCTTTCTGAAAATGGCGTCCTCCCTTCTTCGAAGACGGAGATGGCGATTATCGGCCCGATCGTGCGCAACGATCTGTTCTTTTTCATCACGATTCTCGCTCTGGCCGCGCTGATGGTGCTGTTCGAGGTCAAGCGGCGTGAGGCGGAACCCTTGCCTGTGTCCGCAGCCGAAAGACGAAAAGCTGTGTGGAGTGCCCGCCGTGAACGACTCTGGATGGCCTCCGTCTATGCCAGTTCGTTTGTATTCATCGTCCTGGTCACCGCTGAGTTCATCTACACCAAGAGCGTGAGCGCACTGTCGCCCGCGACGGAAGTCACTTTTGTGAACGGCCAAGTCAGCATTCCGCTGACCCAGGTGATGGACGGTGACCTCCATCGCTTCTCCGCTCAGGAAAGCGGCACCACGGTTCGTTTCTGGCTCTATCAGAAGCCAGACGGCAAGATTGCCACGGTTCTGGATGCCTGCGAAATCTGCGGCGCTGTGGGCTTCTACAAAGGGCCGAACGGAGTGGTTTGCAAGAACTGCGCCGCGCCGATTAATCCGCAGTCAGTCGGAACGCCCGGCGGATGCAATCCGGTGCCCCTCAAGGCGCAAGTAACCTCCGACGCCGTCATCATCCAGGAGGCGGACATCGCGGCAAAAAGCCACATGTTCCAGGAATAGCCATGTTCGGACGCCTGGTGTACGAATCCTTGCGGCGGCAAAAACGCCGCAAGCTGCTGGCCGGGGTCGCGATCACCTTAGGCGTTGGCGTCGCCACCGCCATGATCAGTGTGGCGACCGACATTGGCGACAAGATCAGTCGCGAGCTGCGCGCCTATGGCGCGAACCTCGTCGTAACTCCGCAGGAAGATACTCTGGATGTTCAAATCGGAGGCGTAGATCTTAAGCCACCCAGCGACGGCGCCTATCTCAACGAAGCCGACCTGCCCAAAATCAAAGGGATGTTCTGGCGAAACAATATCGTGGGCTTCGCGCCCATGCTGCCGGTAAGTGTCCGCCTGAGCCACAGCGATGATACGAACAGCCTCACCTTGCTCGGAACTTACTTCTCGAAGCAGCTCACTTTCGGCAAACAGGATTTCGTAACCGGAGTGCGTAGCACGCATCCCTGGTGGAAGGTGCAGGGCGCGTGGCCCAACGATAACTCCTCCGACGTGTTGCTAGGTGAAAGCCTGGCCGTAAAACTCGGTCGCAAGACGGGAGATGAAATTGAAATCGCGGGTCAAGCACACCGCGTCGCCGGTATTCTTTCTACCGGCGGAGCGGAAGACAATCAAATCATCGCTCCCCTCGCGCTGGCCCAACAAATTCTCGGCAAGCCCGATGCCGTACGGCGCCTGTATGTGAGCGCTCTGACCAAGCCAGAAGACGCTTTCGCCCGTCGTGATCCACAAACGCTGCGAGGGGCAGAGTACGACCGCTGGTACTGCTCGCCGTATGCGGCTTCGATTGCTTTTCAGTTGCAAGAGGCAATTCCGCACTCCCATGCAGAACAGATTCGCCAGGTCGCGCAGAATGAAGGTATAGTGCTCTCTCGCATTAAGGGCTTGATGCTTTTGGTGACGCTGGCGGCGTTGTTCGCGTCCGCTCTGGCCGTTTCCGCAGCCATGGCCACAGCCATTTTTGAGCGGCGCACCGAAGTAGGTTTGATGAAGGCTTTGGGTGCCGGCAATGTTTCCGTAGCGGCCCTGTTCTTCGCGGAAGCCTTTCTGCTGGCCCTGATCGGTGGCGTCGTGGGTTTCGCCGGCGGCGCACTGCTCGCCCGACAAATCGGCCGATCCATTTTCGATTCGCAAATCGCCATTGAGCCGGTTCTTTTCCCCGTGATCCTCGCTATCGCTGTGATCGTGACTTTCGCCGGCAGCGCAATGGCGATTCGCCGCGCCGTGAAGTTTGATCCCGTCTATGCGCTCCGAGGTGAAGCGTGAGTTCAAATCGCAACTCTGATTTGGTTAGCCGCCGCGCCGCCAAGCCTCACACCTCGATGTTCCTGCGCATGTTGATGCGCGCCGCCGTGCTCCGTCGCGGACGCGCCGCCTCGGCCCTCGTGGCCATGGTAGTGGCCGCCGCTGTAGCCACGGCCATGCTCAATCTGTACGTGGACGTGCAAGCCAAGCTGCGCAAGGAGTTCCGCAACTACGGCGCGAACATCGTGGTGGTTGGAAAGGACGGCCAGGCGCTTCCCGCCGACGCCGTCGATAAGGTCGAGTCCGCAATTGCGGGACACGGTCGAGCAGTGCCCTTTGCCTATGTTGTCGCCCGTACTTCCGACGGTCAATCCGTCGTCGTCTCCGGAACCAATCTCGATCAAGTTCGCAATCTGAATAGCTGGTGGTCGGTTACAGCTTGGCCAAACGCCTCGCTAGATGCGCTGGTTGGAACGCGCGCCGCCGCCGTAGTCAGCCCACAGGGGAAAGCTTTTGATCTCACCTTCCAGGGACGCAACATTCATCTCAAGCCTGCAGGAACCCTGCGCACCGGAGCATCGGAAGACAGCCGTGTCTATCTTGCATTGAAGGATTTTGAAATCTGGACAGGAGTTCAACCTTCGACGATAGAGATTGCGTGCTCCGGTTCGCCGGAAGAAGTCAACGCCTTGATTCAAAAACTGTCGCAAGCCGCACCCACTGCCGAGGTCCGTCCCATCCGTCAGATCATGGAAGGCGAAGCCCGTGTGCTCGGAAAAACCCGCGCAACTCTGGCTGCGGCCGCTATCCTCATTGTCGCGACCGCGGCTCTATGCGTGCTCTCTACCTTGATCGGATGGGTCTTTGACCGGCGCCGCGACTTTGCCATCATGAAGGCTCTGGGCGCCTCCGAAGGACTGATTGGCGGATTCTTCGCCGCCGAAGCCGCCGCTTTGGGAGCCGTGGGAGCCGTCCTCGGATTCGGCATCGGGGTAGGAGTTGCCGCGTGGATTGGCCGGGTGAACTTTCATGCGCCGGTGGTCCCGCGCTTCAATGTCTTGCCGGTAGTCTTCGTGGGAAGCATTGCTGTAGCCTTAGTTTCCGCCGTGCTGCCGATTTTTCTGCTGCGGCGGGTGCAACCCGCTATGATCTTGAGAGGGGAGTGAGATGATCAAGCTGAACCACGTCAGCCGCGTGTTCCCCGCCCTGGCCGAAGCCAACGGCGTCGTCATCCGCGCTCTCGACGATTTCTCCCTCAACGTCGATCCCGGTGAGTGGATCGCGATCATGGGTCCGTCCGGCTCCGGCAAGTCGACGCTGGTCAATCTGATCGGCTGCCTGGATCGTCCAACTTCCGGTGAGATTTGGCTTGACGGCGAAGACGTGGCCCGCATTTCCCCGGGCCAACTGAATCGCGTGCGCGCCGAGAAAATCGGTTTTGTGTTTCAACAGTTCCATCTGATTCCCTATCTCACCGCCCTCGAAAATGTGATGCTGGCGCAATACTTCCACAGCATGACGGACGAGCAAGAAGCCCTCGAAGCCCTGCAGCGCATGGGATTGAAGCAGCGTGCCCACCACGTCCCGTCGCAGCTTTCCGGTGGTGAACAGCAGCGCGTCTGCATCGCGCGCGCCTTGATCAACGATCCCAAGATCGTTCTTGCCGACGAGCCCACTGGTAACCTCGACGCCGTTAACGAAGAGATTGTCCTGCGCTTGCTGCGCGAACTCCACCAGCAAGGACGCACCATCGTCATGGTGACGCACGACCCCGTCGTCGCCCGCCTCGCTGACCGCCGCATTGAGCTGCACCACGGCAAGATCGCAGCTCAGGAAGTCTTCGCCATGGCCGACGAAGAACAATTCGACGAGGTTCTCGAAGAACTCTGGGCGCTGGCCGAACATGGCGAGATCGCCGAAGTCGGCCGAATGGAAGTGCATGGCGCACTCCCGGTAAGCATCGCCGTCGAAAAAATGATCGCCATGGGCTTGGTCACTGCTACACCGCATCCACCCGAGCCGCACGACCACAAGCCGTTCATCAATCCCTGCCACGATGCCCTCAAACCGACCGGAGTCTCAACCGGCGACGGCAGCATGATTGTCGAACTCACGCCCTGCGGCCGCCAGCGCGCCGCCGATATCGTCCGTCGTCACCGCCTTGCCGAACGCCTATTCACCGACAGTCTCGCCATGGACAGCGAAACCGAAATCGAACAACAGGCCTGCAAGTTCGAACACATTCTGTCCCCCGAAGCCACCGACAAGATCTGCGCCTTCCTGGGCCACCCCCGCACCTGCCCCCACGGCGCGCTCATTCCCCCGGGGCCATGCTGCGGCAGGAGCGGAGACTTCGCCAGCCCTGCTTTCGCAAAATCCGAGAGGCACGCCTGATCTTTTCATGATCGCGCGCAGAACCTGCATCGGCGTTTTCGACTCGGGCTTTGGCGGCCTGACTGTCCTCAAAGCTTTGCTTCGACTGATCCCTGACGTTGACTACCTCTACTTTGGAGACACCGCCCGACTACCTTACGGGTCGAAGTCCGCGGAGACTGTGGCCAGATACGCTGTCGGCGCAGCGCACTTTCTCCAGCAGCGTGGCGCCCAGACGCTGGTAATCGCTTGTAACACGGCCACGGCTTTGGCGCTAGACAAGATCATCCAAGCGGCAAGTGTTCCGGTGGTAGGTGTCATCGAACCTGGGACCGAGCGCGCCGCGGATGAGAGCGAGAACAGGAGAGTCGTTGTCATCGGTACCGAAGCTACCGTCAGCAGCCATGCCTATTTGAAAGCTCTGGAGGCTCGAGGCGTGCAAGCAAGAGAGAAGGCGTGTCCGTTACTGGTGCCGCTTGTGGAGGAAGGATGGATCGATCATCCGGTCACCGAAGAGGTGGCCCGGATTTACCTTAAAGAAGCCTTCGCCGACGAATTCAAATCGGCCGATGTGCTCTTGCTCGGCTGCACTCATTATCCGCTCATCCAACCGGTGTTGTGTAAGGTCGCACCCAAGCATGTCAAGATCGTCGACTCCGCCGATGCCACAGCGGATGCCGTTGGCAGGCTGCTGCGCCGCATTCCGTTGCCCTCCGCGCCTCAACCGGAGCGCCGCAAGTTAGCTCGCCTGACATGTTTCGCCACCGACTCAGCGGAAAAATTTCGCCGCCTCGGCGCACAGTTCCTCGGACATCCGGTTGATGATGTGCAACACGTGGATCTCGCCGAGTAATCCTCGAATCTAATCGGATTGGACTTCCATCTCTCACTTTCGAGTTTAAAAGCAAGAGTCGGATGGACGGCAATACTGCATCAAAATAACCTGACCTGGGATGCCCACGTACCCCGGACGGGGAGCCGAGCAAAGCTCGGCAGAACCAACTTGACGAGCCATGCACGCACTCGAGAATCCGATCTGGCAAGCGTTGATCAGCACGCATGCGCACTTCGCAGAAGCCCGCAACGGAGCGCGCAAGTTCCCGCACGAAGTAAGCGTGCTGGCAGGTTTTTGCGAGCCGACACCGGAGAACTACAACTCCCTGGCTACTCTGCTTCGCCCGGACGAACGGGTTGGGCTTTTTCTAGAGCAGCCGCCCGACCCACCCGCTCCGTGGACCATCGACCGGACCACCCCGCTGCTCCAGATGCTCTGCGAACGTCGCAGTCCGGCGGGCGTTCACTCCAACCCGGCAGTGATTCGCCTCACCGAGGACGATGTACCCGAAATGCTGGCTCTGACCAAGCTGACCATCCCGGACCCTTCGGCTCGCGAACCCACGAGATGGGAGATTATTTTGGCATCCGTATCGCTGGAACATTGGCGGCCATGGCTGGCGAGCGCCTCAAGCTTCCGGGCTACACCGAGATCAGCGCCGTATGCACGCATCCCGACCATCTCGGTCACGGCTACGCCAGCGTTCTGATCGCCAAACTGGTTGACCGCATCTTCAACCGTGGCGAACAGCCCATCCTGCACGTCCTTCCGGAGAACACTCGCGCCATCCAAGTGTACCAACGCCTGGGATTGGCGAAACGCGCTCTGCTGCACCTCGTGGTCCTTCGACTGAACCCTGCGAAGTCATTCCAAGCGAACTTCTCGACAAAACAAAGCGGCCGCGATTTTTCGCGACCGCCTTCGCAAATAAAAGTTGGGATTAGTACAACCGGAAAGTCACTTCCACATTGATCTGGACTGCCACCGGTTTGCCATCCTTCATCGCGGGCTCAAACTTCCAGGTCTTCACCGCTTCCATGGCCTTCTCGTCCAGCCCGAGACCCAGCGTTCGAGCCACTCGGATGTCGCGCGCCCGTCCGTCTGGCCCTACCACTAACCACAGAACGCATGTCCCCTGATATTTTGCCTTGCGTGCTTCCTCGGAATACTCGGGATCAGGTGCGTAAATTGCTTTGGGCGCGGACACGCCACCCCCCACTTTGAACGCTCCGCCACCAGTCCCACCGCCGTGGCCCGGTCCATATCCGGGTCCTTCACCCGAACCTACACCGCCACCATTGCCCGAGCCAATACCGCTGCCCGAACCCGTGCCGTTTGACGGCGGCCCAGGCAAGTGCGACATGGGATCGCCCAAGTTCGGGAGGTTGTTCGACGCCAGATGAACTTCCGGCGGAATCACCACGGTAGGTTCGACCGCCAATTTCGGATGATCGTTTCGCACTACCACCATCGGAGGCGTGATCTGTTCCATCGACTGCTTGGGCAGCCTGCCCTTGGAGGCCTGCAATATGTCACGGTCCCCACCGCCGCCGCCACCACCCGCTTGCGTTTTAGAAGGCGGCAGAGCAGGAAGATCATCGGGCGCGATCAGGGTGACGACCTCGGCAGGTTTCGTGATCTGCTGCACCACACGTCGTCCGAGTATGGTTCCACCAATGATCAATATTATCGCTATGACATGAACCACGCTAGAGAACAGCGCGCCGTTTTTCTTGTAATCGTAGAATCCCCAGATGTCCTTGACCGGAATCGGCTTGGAGGTTAGCACCAGCGGCGCCTGCTTCTTGGGGAAGAACATCTCCTGGATATTCTGAACCAGGGACTTCCACAGAGGCTCGTCCAAGACATCCTTGGAAAGCAGCAGGTTTAGTTCGGGTTCGCCTCCCCGCGTAGGCTGAATGTCGTCAGTTGCCATAGTTGACCCGAGTAGACCGGACCCCCAAAGAATTACCACACACTCTATGCTTGATGAACCCTCGCCGTAGCAAGTTGCTTGCCCGGTGTTATTAACTTGTGCGATGGCGCGCTATTCGTCGTCAAGACGACAGAGGCGGCGCATCCCTACATTAAGATGCGCAAGCGCAGTAAATCGTCTTCTAACAAAATTGTACACTTTTTCACTCCCTTTTCCACAGTGCTTTCGGGGCTCCCGACACGAAGGTCCCGGCCGCCCCATGGACGTTAGTCGCGGCGCTCCCTATAATTAGAGAATTCAATCATTTGGGAGTAAATGAACCGAGTGCCGCTCGACTTCGAATCCAGCTACAGCCAGCCCCAAATCGGCCTTGCCACGGAGGCGACTTTGTGGGGTCCCGAGCGACGCGCTTGCCAGGTCCGCGGCGTGGAAACTCGCCAATCCTAATGACTCATCCCCACCTAATGCGCCGGTTCCATTTCCTGATCGCCTTTCTAGTGGTGTTGCTCGATCGCGCCACCAAGTGGACCGTCGCCCAAAATATCCCGCTGCACGATGGCAAACAGGTCATTCCAGGTTTCTTCCGCATCACCCATGTGGAGAATCGCGGCGCCGCCTTCGGCCTGTTCGCCGATTCACCCGCCCAATGGAAAATCGCGATGCTGGTGTTGTTTTCTATTGTTGCGCTGATAGTCGTCTCGGCGTTGCTGTGGCGCAACAGTCATTCCATGACCACCACAGGGATCGGCCTGGCTCTGATTCTCGGGGGAGCTCTGGGAAATCTGTGGGACCGCCTGCTCAACGGTCGCGTAGTGGATTTCCTGCTCTTCTACATCGGCCAATATCAATGGCCCGCCTTCAACGTAGCCGATAGCGCGATCGTCGTCGGTGCCGGCCTGCTCGTCGTCGAAATCCTGTTGGCAAAGACCCCCGCCCACGAAACGTCCGCCTAGCCGCGAAGCATAGCGTGTTGTCCGACTTCCTTTGTGAACTTCGTGTCCTTTGTGGTTAAAAACTTTGGGCTCTACGGCTCCCCATATAACTGCCGGTAAACATTAGCATTTCGCAGAATAGCCTGTACGTACTCCCGCGTCTCCGTAAACGGAATTGACTCCACAAATTCCTGCGGATCTCGATAGTGGCCCTGGCCCAGCCAGTCCTGAACCCGTTCCGCGCCCGCGTTGTAGGCCGCCAGCGCGTACTCGAAGGAGCCGAATTTATCCACCATGCTGCGAAAGTAACGCGTACCCAGCTCCATGTTCACTCCCGGCGTGAACAACTCGTTGTTCGAAAAGTGCTTCATCTTTTCCTGCTTCGCAACCGACTTCCCTACCTTCGGCAGCAATTGCATCAGCCCGACTGCGTTTGCCCGCGACACCGCGCTCGGATTAAACTCCGACTCCTGCCTGATCAGCGCCGCCACCATGTAGGGATCCAGAGCGTTATCGGACGAGAATTTTTTCAGGTCGATCCAGTAAGGCTTGGGAAACAACGCCTCCCAATACGGCCGGGGCAAACTTGGAATATCCACCGCAAAATAACCTGGCACCGCCTTTTTCAAAGTCTCAATCGCGATGTCATAGCGACCGGCATCCGCATAAAGATGCGCCGTCTCGGGCGCCAGCCAGTTCCCTTTCGTCTCCTCCGCCGCCGCGCGCAGTTCCCGCACCGCCAAATCCAGCAGCGCTCCATTCGCCAGAAGTTGCGCCTTCTGCACTCGCAGATTGTCGGTCGGAAGCGGATCGCCTGTAATCTTCGTGCTCGGGTCGATCGGCGGGACCCGGTCCAGCAGCGCATAATGCACCGGATCGCTCTCGACTTTCATCTTCTTCAGCCGCTGCCGCGCCTGCTCGCCATAGTAGTAGTTCCGAAACCGCTCTGAGACTTTCTGGTAATACGCCCGCGCCTTGGGCGCTTCGCCATCTTCCTCCGCCAAACGGCCTCGCCAATAAAGTGCCGCGGGGATTTCCCCCGACGACGGATACAACTCAACCTGCTCCTCGAAACCTTTCTCCGCGTCCTCACGCCTGCCTTGCCGCAGGCTCAGCCAACTGGCTTTCCACAGCGCGTACGAGGCCCGTCCACCGTCTGGAAAACGCTTCTGCAATTCCCGGAAAGAATCGATCGCCCGGTCATAATCGTGTCGCAATAAGTAAATATTTCCCGCCGAAAGCAGTGCCTGCTCCAGCCATGTGCTCGTGGGAGCCGTTTCCCGCAGCTGCTCGAGAATGCGCAGAAAAGCTTCATCATCATTCGCACTACGCGCAATCTCTCCCAGGTTGAACAAGCGCTCGGCATTCATCTCCGGCGTCGTCTCAGGCATCGACTCTAGTGCCTTCTTGGCTTCTTTTGCCTGTCCCGCGTGCCGCAAAGCTTCCGCCATCGCCATCTCGATCACAATGCGATTCTCCGGGCCCGCATCATTCAACAGGTCGTGATACTCATTGGCCGCCTGGTTGTACTGTTTGCCTTTGGCCAGCAAGTCGGCGCGCGATCTTCGCTCCGCAAAACTTGGCGGCTGCGTCCCCGGAGTTCCCGCCAGCTTCCTCAAATCACCCTCGACCTGGCTCGCTTCCCAACTGAGCGGCATGGTGAAATGCAAATTTCGCAAGATGACCAACGCCTTCGCCGGCTGCCCCGCAGCTTCGTACGCCCGTCCCAAAGCAAGTTCAAGGTCCGCTCGAATCGGTTCCCGGTCTTTCTCCAGCAACTCAATCGCATCCAGCGGCCGCCCCTCCGCCACCAGAGCATTGGCGTAAGCCACATGCACGTCGCGAGTCAACAACGATTCCGGATACGCCTTATCAAACGCTCCCAGCGCCGCCACCGCCTCCGCCTGCCGCCCCGTCTGATAGTACGAAGTTCCCAAATAGAAATCGACGTAATCCCCCAGATCCCCGGCCCTCGGCTTCGCCCGGTTCAACGGGTCAATCGCCTGCGCATACCCTTTATCCAGCGTGTGCGCATACCCGACCACCAGCCACGCCAGCGCTCCCGCGTCTTCTTTTGCATGACGCCGCGCATACCCTTCCACGCCCGCGTATGCCGCCGGAGTTCGATCCTGTAGCAGTTGTTGCGCCATCGGCTTCAAACTGGCCGAAGCCACAAACGCCTCATGCATGCGCTGCAACCGCGGAGACGCGTGCTTCCGCCGCGTCGCGCTCGCAGCCGTCGTTCCCGCACTCTTCCTTCCCGCAGACGGGTTTTTATGCGTCGAGGCCGAAGAAGGCTTGGATGAGGAGTGAGTCGTGGATGATGGAGCTTGAATCTGTCCCGTCGACTGCGCGGACGGTGTCGCCGGGGGCGCCGAAGATGGAGACGAAGACGGGGCCGAGGCCTGCGGCGAAGATGGCGCGGAAGATTGCACAACCGCGGCAGCTCCCGGAACAAAAACACTCCCGGACCAAGCTGCCAACATCCAAAACAGAATTTTCAAAACGCTAACCCAACGATGGAAAAACACTATTACTAATTATCTGCTTTTTCTCCCAATCGTCAAAAGTTGCTCGCGTGGTGCGGGCCACTCCTGCGGTGCGGAGCCGAGTGAACCTCTCCGTGAGGATCTCAAACTCGAGTCAGGAAGCCTCACTCGCGGTCACTCTGGAAAATTCATGCGGCGAAGCAGATCGTTAAAGCGCGGCTCGGAGTGCAGTGTATCAGGGAGCCCTGTCCTCAAAGTTTCTTTCAAGCGAGACCATGGCCTTTTCTTTTTCTCCGAGCCGCGAATAGACTTGCGGTATGTCGAACTCTCCGACGTTCGGAAAATCTCTTTCGTTCCACTTCCGAATTTCCTGCCAGAACCCCTTAGTACTACTACGTTAAGTACTAGGAACGGCGCAGTTCGTAGGCTCGCCGGTCCAGTTCGAGTGCATCTCCAAGCCTGATTACATCCGAGGGCATAAGAAACATCCGCCACAAAGAGGACGCCATTCTACATCGCGCCCCTTGCACAGGCGACAACGACCACCTTTTCAGCAAGTTACGAGTTCACGAAAAGATCAGCCAACCTTCATGCACGCGCCATTGCCAAGGCTGCTGGATTGCGGCAATCTGCCCCTCGACCGAGACCAACTGAGGCCTCAAGGCCCAGGAAACTTATCGTTCTGAGGAGTCACAAAATGAAAAAGCAAAACATGAAAACTTGGATCTGCAAAGCAACCCTGGCGGCAACGCTAACATGCCTGGCACTTGGGGGCGCAACCGTTGCGCAAGCAGCGGGGTGCTCGAATACCACGTTAACCGGCAAGTACGGACAAACCATCTCCGGCGAACTTCTGCCTGCGGCGGGCACCGTCCTGCCCCAAAACGGCGTCGCCATGACTGCTTTTGATGGAAAAGGAAAGTTCACCCAGGTATATTTCGTCCTGATCAACGGTACTCCCACGTCAACGAACTTTGCGAGTGAAACGAGTACATATATGGTGAACTCCAATTGCACGGGGAAAGCAAGAATCAACTACCCGAACGGGTCTTGGATCGATCTGGAACTCGTGGTTGTAAATCAGGGACGCGAGTTTCGTACAGTTGTATCCCGGCTGACCATGGGAGGAAACCCGGTGCCCGTGAACATCGGCAGCAATGGCATTCGCGTGGACAGCGATGGAGGCACTGAGCACCGTAAGTAATCCGCGATTCTCGCACACCAAAAGAAGGCCGCGACTTTAGTCGCGGCCTCTCTGTCCTGCCGGATGTGATTCGTGAAAATTCGTGGCCGACTTCCCTAGTGCCGAGGCCCACCATGACCGCCACGTCCACCACCGCCCGGTCCACGTCCACGGCCACGACCTCTGCCACCACCACCGCCCGGTCTACCACCGCGTCCGCGGTCTCCACCGCGGTCTGGACGATCGCCGGCGCCACGTTCTCCCGCGCCCGTCGGAGCGACGCCCGCGACCGCATCACGATTGAAGTTCGGTTCGTCGTCGGGAAAATCTCCCCCGCCCTCGATGGTCAGGGCCGGAGTCCCAGCACCTTCACCGTTGCTTGGCTCCCCGCCCTCAGGTCCAGGTTCGCCACCACCCATCTTTGCCCGCTGCTCTTTGAGGATGGCCTTGCGTGAAAGGCGAATGCGATTACCTTCAACCGCAAGCACCTTCACCAAAACCTGATCACCTTCCTTGAGTTCGTCGCGAACGTCCTTGATGCGATGCTCAGCCACTTCGCTGATGTGCAGCAACCCGTCGGTCCCGGGAATAATTTCAACGAACGCCCCGAAATCCGCCAGCCGCGTCACCGTTCCCAGGTAAGTCTTCCCTACCTCGGCAGTAGCAGTAAGATCGCGGATAATCTGCAGCGCCTTATTCGCGGAAGCCTCGTCATTCGAAGCCACGTTGACCTTACCCGTATCTTCGACATCGATCTTCACGCCGGTCTGCTCGATGATCGAGCGAATCATCTTGCCACCGGGCCCAATCACGTCGCGAATCTTATCCACCGGAATCTGCAGAGTGTAAATTCGCGGAGCATAAGCCGAGACCTTCTCGCGATGCGAGGTAATTCCCTCGTTCATCTTGTCGAGAATGTGCAACCGCCCCCGTTGCGCCTGGGCCAGAGCCTCCCGCATAATCTGAGCGGTAATGCCCCCGACTTTAATGTCCATCTGGAGCGCGGTGATGCCGTCTTTGGTCCCAGCGACTTTAAAATCCATGTCGCCGTAGTGATCCTCAGCCCCGGCAATGTCCGTCAGGATCGCGTAATCGTTCCCTTCCTTGACCAACCCCATAGCCACACCAGCCACAGGAGATTTAAGCGGAACCCCCGCATCCATCAAAGAAAGCGAAGCCCCGCAAACCGTCGCCATGGAAGAAGATCCATTCGACTCCAAAATGTCGGAGACCACGCGCATGGTGTAAGGCCAATTCTCCTCGGTAGGTAACATCGCAGAAATAGCCCGCTCGGCAAGCGCCCCATGTCCAATCTCCCGCCGTCCAGCTCCGCGCAAAAACTGAACTTCCCCAACCGAGAACGGCGGAAAGTTGTAATGGAGAAGGAAGCGCTTTTTGGCTTCGCCTTCGAAGGTTTCCAGGCGTTGCTTGTCGTCGCTGGTGCCTAATGTTGTCGTTACCAGGGCTTGGGTTTCGCCTCGGGTGAAGATGGCGCTGCCGTGGGTTCGGGGCAGCACTCCGACTTCTACCCAGATGTCGCGGACTTTGTCGAAGGGGCGGCCGTCTGGTCTTCTCTTATTGTTGATTACTTGCTCGCGAAAGATTCGTTCCCGCAGGATTTCGAAGTAGGCTTTTAGTTTGGCCTGCGCTTCTTCTTCTTCTTTCGGAATCTCCGCTTGCAGTCTCTTCTTCAGGTCGCGGACCAGGTTGTAGCTTTCTGCTTTTGGATGCTTCTGGGTGTCGAGGCCTTCAGCCAGTTCGTTGCCTATCTTCGCTCTCAGATGGCCGTAGTAGACTTCGTCGAACTCTGGTGGCGTGACTGCGCGTTTGGGCTTTCCGGCTTTTGCTTTCAGGTCGTTAATGGCGGCGCAGATCTTCTTAATTTCGGTGTGGGCGAATTCGATCGCGTCCACGACTGTTTCTTCTTTTACTTCCTTGGCGCCGGACTCGATCATCACGATTCCGTCGGCTGTGCCGACGACCATGATGTTCAGCAAGCTATCGCGCATCTCGCTGTAGGTCGGATTGATAATGAACTGGCCGCTAACCAGGCCTACGCGGACGGCTCCAATGGGCCCGTTGAATGGAATGTCTGAAATCGTCAGCGCCGCCGAGGCTCCGTTGATGCCAGCCACGTCGGGATCGTTCTCTGTGTCGGCCGAAAGCACAAACGCAATGACTTGCGTCTCACACTTGAAGCCTTCAGGGAACAGCGGCCGGATGGGCCGATCGATCTGCCTGCTGGTTAGAATCTCGCGCTCACTGGGACGGCCTTCGCGCTTGATAAAGCCACCGGGAATACGTCCGCCGGCGTATGTGTATTCTCGATAATCGACGGTGAGGGGGAAGAAATCGATGCCTTCGCGCGGGTCCGGATTGGACACCGCAGTGGCGAGGACTACGCTCTCGCCGATGCGCACCACGACCGAGCCGTGCGCCTGTTTGGCTAACTTTCCTGTTTCAAATGAAAGGCTTTTACCGCCGGTGAGTTGAACCGATACGTCTTGTTTCATTTTATTTCCTTCTGGGCAGGAGGGCACGCCGGTGCCGCGTCGGGTAGGTTGCACAATGGATTAGCGCACTCTCCCACGTGTCCGAAAACCGCGAGACGTGGGGCACCCGGTGCCAGTGTGGACTCGGGATCTACTTGGAGACGCACCTTCTCCGCTTTTCTCATTCAACCGCTGCGGTCCCTCTCACGAACGAAGCACGATCCGAAAGGACGGCAGAACAATTCCGTTGATGTCCGATAAAAGTTGTGGGCCGTTTAAATACACGAATTCCAGCAACGGGTCCGGCCGCAACTACTTGCGGAGACCGAGTTTCTGGACCACAGTCTTATAGCGATCGGAATTGTAGGCTTTGAGATAGTCGAGCAGGCGACGCCGCTTGCTGACCAGCATGAGAAGACCGCGGCGCGAGCCGTGGTCCTTCTGGTGCATCTTGAAGTGTTCCGTCAATGAACCAATGCGTTCGCTCAACAGAGCAATCTGCACTTCCGGGCTACCGGTATCGGTAGCATGGGTGCCGTACTGGTCGATGAGGGATTTCTTTTGCTCTCTGGCTAGCACTAACCTGGTGCACTCCTGTCTAATTTTTCAATTGTTTTGTAACGATTATGAGGTTAACACGTTGGTGGCGGAGTGTAAAGAACAGCGTGTTCACCTTTGTTCACCTTGTTCACCTGTTCACCACGGAGACACAGAGGCACAGAGAGACCTCGAGATTGGACAAGTCGCATTCGGGAAGGGCACAACTTCAGTCATGCCAGTAGCGTGAAAATATTCCGGACTTTAGTCCGTGAGGAAAACCCGGTGCCCCACGTCTCGCGCTTTTCGAGACGTGGGAGGGGCGGAACTAGCGCCGTCCTAGTGAATCCAGCCAGTCGTAGAGCTCCTTCTTTCTTCTGCGGATCCTTGCTGCTAGTCGGGAATTTCCGATCGAGCTCGGCCGGGCGATCAACGAGTGCCCCGAACCCCGCACAATACAAGCCAGTGAAAAGGCAGATGAATATCAACCAGACCAGCCAGACATGCATCCCAGGGCAGATGTCATAAATTGTTTCGGCGATTAGGGTTGCATAGATCGTTGCGAGACTTACACCGAATGCCCGCCCGATGTTCTTCTTGTTCAGCATCCGCTCTGGCAAGCGTTTTGCAGTGCCCTATGATCCCACCGATTCAGTCAAACTCCAAATGGGATGTGGGCGCTCTCCCACGTCTCGAAAATCGCGAGACGTGGGGCACCCGATTCGGGGAGGGCACGGGTTCAATCGTGCCCTAACAGCCAAAATACGCCGGGCTTTAGCCCCTGAGGGATTTGTGGCATTATTCACCAAACACGAAGCGGCCCAACTGGTCCCCCAACCGCTTGACCTGCTCCGGGTCGCTGGCGGCGCGGAAACATTCCGCCAACTGGAAGAATGCTTTCTCTTTTTGTTGTTGGGCTTCGATTCCCGCTCGATGAGTTCCACAAGCATGCGATTGTCGATGAGATCGCGCTGCCGGGCAAAGACCTCGACCTGTCGGGCGATCTTGGCCGGCAAGGTTACGCTTCGCCGGACATGCTTTGCGCGGGCTGATTTTGCATGAGCTCGTTTCGCCGTCGCACCAGTATGCACCATTATGGTGCATTTTGCTCCGCGAAAGGCTCGGCCACCCGTCCGACGAAAGCCGTAGGAGTGCTAGAGTTCCAGAAACTCCTGCATCTGCTGCAATGCCTCGTCCAGCGCCAGCTGAAAGGCGCTGCCGCCCGGCTGCGGGCCGGCGAAGCCAAGCTCGTGCTGCAGCCGGCCATCGACCACCTTCAGATTGGCCCAGCCCAGTATTTGCTCGCCCCATAGCATGGGCATCGCGTAATGGCCCATGCGGCGCTTGTGGGCCGGCACATAGGCCTCCAGCTTGTATTGCCAGCCCCAGAACAACTGGAAGCGCCGTCGGTCCCAGACCACGGGGTCGAAGGGCGCGAGGAAGCGCAGCCTATCGTCGACCGAGAGGCGGGCGGCCACGGGCTTCTCGCCCTGCGGCCAGAACCACAGCAGGCCGTCGACCTGGGCATGGGCATAGCGGGATTTGGCGTGCTCTTGGATCTGCCGCGTCTCGGCGGCCAGGTGCGGCACTCCATAGCGCAACAGTCTGCACAGATAGCCCAGGCTGGCCGCAGGCAGCGGCGCGTAGAGCTGCACTACCATGTCCAGCAACTGGCCGGCGCGCGCGAGCCGGGCCTCGGGGCTGTCGTCCTGCGGCGGATGCTCGATCGCCTGGTAGACCCGGGTGCCGGCCTCGCGCCGCGCCACGCGCAGCAGCCCGCGATAGTGCAGGCCCTCCAGCAGATGCGTGCTGGCATTCAGGTCGCCGCCCCAGCGCTTGATGCGGCCATGGTCGAAATGCGCCTGCACGTCCTTGGGGTGGGTGCGACCATGCTGGCGCACAAAGGCCAGCACCTCCTGGGCGCGCGCCTGCATCCTGGCGTCCCAGTCGCGCGGCGCCCCGCGCGGATGCACCAGGGCCAGGGTCTCGCGAGGCAGGAAACCGTAGTTGACGAAGAAGGCCTCTTCGATCGCCAGGCGCGGGTAGCGGCGCTCCAGCTCGCCGGCGCGATAGTCCTTAACGCGCTGCGCGAGGATCAGATCCTGGGCGCGAGCGGGCGCCCGCATCGGGTCGGCCTGGACAAAGCCCAGGCGCGCAATGGCCCGCGGCAGGCTGGTGGCCTTGAAAAGGCTGCGCGCGATCGCGTAGCGGCGAAGCTGCCGGAGACTGGGGGCCTTGAGAGGGCTCACACGTGGCGTCCGGTAGGGGCTCGGGCTCATTCGTGCTCACCGCCCAAGTACAGCCGGTGCGCATCCTGAACGTGCTCCATGGAACATGCGGCGATATTTCTTCTGCTCGGGAGCCGCTCGCGAGCGAGCGGCTCCGCTGCCTCAGGATGACAAGGTTGCTTGGATTGGCTGAGGGCGGCGGCGAGGACAGGCCTCATTGGTCTCCTGATTCTGCGAGGCAAAGATTCTGGGACGCGAAACGATTTCCTTGGGGAAAATTCGGGGCCCTACATCGGGGGGAAGAAGAAATGTACTCCGGGGATTTCGGGGCGTCAAGGGAATCTCGGGAAGCAGGGACGAACGCGATTTCGCGAACTTCGCAAACGGAATGTGAGCAAGGACCTGGCGGCGTCCTGTACCTTTCATTATTTCCTGAAGCTTAGTTCACTAATTTCAGAATATCAGATTCGAAGGGATAGACCCGCCATTTTGGGGAGATTTATTTCTGGGTTGTAATCAGCAGTTTGCGGGGAAAAGTTCGCGTCAGGGGGCTTGACAACTTTTCGGCACTTGCTCCACGGAGGACGAGCGGCGGGCGCCCGTCCTCCACTGAGCAGTGATGCTTAGTGCTGGATTTCAAAGACCACGCCGGAGCCCTGGGCTCCGCCTGCTTGCGTCGTGCCGTACATGTTGCCGGAAGCGTCGAGGATCAGGTCGCCTGTGGGATGGAATCCGTCGGTGCCCTGTCCAAATACGTGGACAACTTTGTAGGACCAACTGGTGGAGGTTGGGGATAACTCGAAGAGTGTGCCGCATCCGCCGCCACACGAAGTCTGGGTAGCGCCGAGCATGGTGGTGCCGTACAGATTGCCCGCAGCGTCCATGACCAGGCCAGCAACGGGATTTCCTGCCGGAGTGTTGAGGAATCCGTGGAGCACCTTCTCCGTCCAGCGACCCTGCGAGTTGGGTTGCAGCTCGAACACGACGCCATATCCCCGACCGCCGCCTTGATACGCCGTGCCGTAGAGATTGCCGGCGCTATCGAGGATCAGATCACCATAGGGATATGTTCCGTCCCAACCGCCCTTGAAAGAATGAAGGACGCTCTCCGTCCATCCGCTCGAACCGGGCGACAGCTTGAAGACGACGCCGTCTGCAGAAGCGCCGCCGGAATAAGCCGTGCCGTAAAGATTTCCGGCAGCGTCGAGCGCCAGTCCATCGTAGGGTGAGGCTCCGTCGCCTGCTCCCTGGAATGCATAGAGAACACTCTCGGTCCATCCGCTCGATCCGGGGGTCAGCTTGAAGACGGTGCCACAGCCCTCACTGCAGACGGACCCGATATTTCCGCCGAGCAAAGTTGTGCCGTAGAGATTGCCGGCGGCGTCGAAGCGCAGTCTGGCGTAGGGTTCGCGACCGTCATTGCCCCCGGTGAAAGTATAGAGAACACTCTCGGTCCATCGGCCGGAGCCGGGCGTCAGCTTGAAGATGGTGCCGCATCCCATATTGCAGTTGGAGCTGCCGCCGAAATTCGTGGTGCCATAAAGGTTGCCGGCAGAGTCGAAGATCAGGCTGGCATAGGGCTGGCCTCCGTCGGTGCTGCCGGTAAAGTTATAGAGCACGGTCGCGGTCCAGCCGCTCGAGTTGGGGCTCATTTCGAAGACCGTACCCTGATTGTTGGTCCCGCCCAGTTCCGTGGTGCCGTAAAGGTTGCCGGCTTTGTCGAAGATCAGGCCAGCGTACGGAAGCTTGGGGTCGCTGCCACCCGCAAAACTGTACAACGCGCTTTCTGAACCCGAGCCGCCACCCGGGATTGTAGCCTCGGACTGGTTGGAATACGCGCTCTCGACCCCCTGATTGTCAACCGCCGTCGTGACATAGAAATAAGTATCGCCGCCTTGGACTGTGGTGTCGGAATACGCGGTATTCGGATCCAGGGATGAATTGATTTTGGTGTAGGGCCCGTTGGCGCTAGAGCCACGGTAGACGTTGTATCCGACGATGTTCGGGGAGGTGCTGGCGTCCCAGGAAAGGCCTACGGTGTGTGCGGCGGCGAGGGCTGGGATGAATAGAAAGGTTAAAAGAGAAATTAGGCTACCGATTGACTTCGACTGGGGTGTGAGGTTTCTCACGGTACCGCCTCTCGTGCCCGTGCTCGCGCACGGCGGGGGATTGAAGAGCCGCTGCAACGCGCGATCTAGATCGTGGAGTTTCGCGATCGAACCGCGTAAATTACAGCGTTCTCATTATTCGGGCTAGCGCCGATTTGCCATAGGTCACCGAAGGACATGAACGGTCGGCGATCAGCTGATGATGATCTGTTTAGAAGGACCTTGGCGGTCGAGAGATTGCGGGCAAGCGTTCGCTGCGCTTTTTTCTTGGTCCGGTTATGTGGCCTGATGTCCGTCGAAGAGCTGCTTTCGCAGAGGCGCGCGATGAAATCCGAAAAGTATTGAACTGTCAGCGGTTTCCACAGTGGGAGAGATGCACCCTTCAGTTTTCAGTCAACCAACCGAAACGGGGCGACGTAACATCCAAAGTCGGTATATTCTTATGCCAGTATCCATGCTTGTAAAATGTGAAAAGTGCGGCTACGAAAACTTCCCGCAACACCGCTTTTGCGGGATGTGCGCTGCCGAATTGCGTCTTCCAGGTCCGGGCGGAACTCAGCTAGCGCCTCCCCCGAGGCAAGTTCCTTCGCCCACGCTCGCCCAGCCAAAAGCAGCGGGGGCCGCGCCGAGGGCAAAAGAGGTTGCCCCGCAACCTGTCAGCGGGCCCTCGTTTCTAGGTTCGGGGAATGAACGGGCTGAGATTCGAAGTGTCAGCTACCTTCTCGAAGACGAACCGGCTCCCAGTCACACAGGTCGGAATCTTGTGTTGCTGATCCTGTTGGCTGGGGCAATTGCGGCGGGTTGGCACTGGCGAGAGAATTTAGTTTCCCTCGTCTCCAAGTTCTCGAGCAATGCTGCGGGCAACACGCAGGCGAATTCTTCTGCGCCCGCGGGATCGGACTCGACTTCGCCGACAGCTCCGGCGACCGGCGCGAACGCCAGTACTCCAGTCGGGAATCAAGGTGTGGGAGCCGATGCGCAAGTGCCAGTGGCACAAGGACAAACTACGCCGCCGGCTGCTCCGGCGTCAGGCGGCGCGGATTCAGCCCAGTCTCCCGAAGCGGATCAGTCCCAGCCATCCGCTCAATCCCCAGCGGGTGACTCGGGGGGCGCGGCGAAGAACGACGACTCCGACGAGACTGCGAACCAGCCTGCGCCTGCTCCTAAATCTCCCAAGGTGCGAACTCAGCCAGCGCCGACACCGGTCTCGCGGGCGGACGAACTGGAGGCTGAGGGCGAGAAATATCTTTACGGAAACGGGGTGCCGGAAAACTGCACGCGGGCCAGGTCAAGTTTGATGGCTGCGGCTCAGCACTCGAATGCCCAGGCTCAGAATGTTCTGGGAACCATGTATGCGACTGGTCACTGCGCCACTCGCGATCTGCCCACCGCTTACCGCTGGTTCTCGCGCTCGCTGCGCAAGGATCCCAGCAATACCCGCATCGAACAAGACTTGAAAGTTTTGTGGAACCAGATGACGCCGGAGGAGCGGCAAGTGGCCCTGCGGGATCAGCGGTAGGTTGAAAGCGAAACCGGCTACTCTGGAAGCACGTCGGCGAACACAAACCCATCGCGCTCGACTACTCCCCCGGCGCGCACTCCGATGGGGCTTGTGAACACGGGGGAATCGTACACAAAGGTGTGAAACTCCCCGTTTTCGCCGCACGGGTCAACTTCCGGAGGCAAATCCTCCAGCAACTTCGTGTCGTAGTCGCGGCCAGCAAAGGTTTTCGCGAGCTTCGACCGATCCACGCAAGTGATCTTCGCTTTCACGCCGCCGGCAATCATCTGACGACTCAATCGATCGGTGGCAATTTGCCAAAGCGGAAACAGGGGTGCGAGCCCACTGCCTTCGAGTTGGCGGATCCGATACTTGCGGACGTCCTCGAGAAAGAGATCGCCAAATGCAATGACAGTAATTCCCGCATCCTTTGCCCGTTGACACACGGCGTGCATGCGAGGCTCGTACTCCTCATTGGAGCACGGCCATGGCAGTTCCACCGCCCAGAGAGGCAGGCCGGTTCGCTCGGCCTGGGCTTCAGCCAAGGCGCGCCGCACGGCGTGCATGGCCACACGGTCAGCTTCGGAGTTAAAGGTGGTGATCAGCGCCGCGACCTGGACGTCGGGCTGTTGGCGCAAAACGTGCAAAGTCCAGGCGCTGTCTTTGCCGCTGCTCCACGATAAGGCGACTTTCGTCACGTTCGACTTGCGGTCGCCGGTTTCGAATCCTGCGCCGCATAAGATTCGATCCGCCGCCAATGCGTTCCTTCGTTGGTTTCGCCGAAGGCACGCCCGTGAAGAATTTCAGCGATGATTTCCGCGGTTTGTGCGATCGTCATTCCGGAACGGTTGAAGAACAGATTCCCGTCCGCAAAAACGACGTTACCATTGCGAACCGCCTGAAGCTCCCGCCACCATGGATGTCGCTCCAGGACAGCTTGTTCCCGCAGGCTCCGTTGCAAGTTGAAGCCGCAGGGCGCAACGATCAAGTACTCCGGGTTCGCCTCTCGGAGGCGCTCGGCGGCAATGGCGGCTGAGTATTCTCCTTTTTCCCCCAGCAGAAGTTCTCCGTTTGCGATTTCGACCAATTCCGGGCCCCAGTTTCCCATCGCGAACAGCGGTTCTGTCCACTCCAGCATGACTACAGTTTTCCGGACCGAACGCGCCGCTTCCTGCTTGACCTGGTTCAGACGCTCTTGTTCGCGCTGGACAACGGCCTTACCCTCGTCTGCCAGACCGATCGCTTGTGAGATCCGCAGAATACTTTGGAAGATGTCGTCCAACGACGAAGCGGATAGCGCCAGCTGCTTGCCAGCACATGCCCCGCTTCGCTCGACGTCGTCGGGAGTAATGGCGCAGACTTCGCAATGCTCTTGTGTGATCAGCAGGTCGGGGCGCAACTCGTCGATCAATTTCGCGTTGAGGTGATAGAGAGGTTCGCCAGAACGGATGCGGCGTCGAACCTCTGCATCGATTTCCTGGCTCGAAACCGACACGTCGAATGCGGGCCCGCTGCATGGCGGCAGGCGCCGCACCCAGTCCGGGTTGTCGCACTCATGCGACCGCCCTACCAGCATTTCGCCAGCGCCCAGAGCGCAGACGATCTCTGTGGCGCTCGACAATAATGAAACAATACGCACACTGGTTATTGTAGTTCGTCTCGCGCTGGTTGTGGTGGGTGGAAGCTATAATCTCGCGGCGGATCCTTTGATCAGGGCGCGGTCTTCAAGTTGAGCCGAAGCGGTAACGTCTGGACCGAAAACATATTGTTCTCGTTCAACCGAGCCGACGGCTGGTGGCCCGTTTCGAGCCTGATCTTCGATCAGGAGGGGAACCTGTAGGGCTCAACCTTGAGAGGCGGAGTCGATGACGCTGGTGTCGTATTCAGACTGACGCCTGGCCTTGGGAACACGTGGACCGAGACGGTGCTCCACAACTTTATCGGCGTCAAAGGTGACGAAGCCTATCCTGCATCAAGTCTGATTTTCGACAACCTGGGCAATCTGTACGGCACGACTTCGGTTGGCGGCATCAACGGCGGCGGCTGCGGGGGCCTCGGCGGCGGCACAGCGTTTGAATTGACGCCCTCCGGAGACGGGAAATGGAAAGATCGCGTCCTGCACGCGTTTACTGGTGGCGTGGACGGCGCGGGCTGCCATCCGCTGGCTTCATTCTCGACAGCGCCGGAAATCTGTACTCCGCTACCAGCAGTGGAGGCACCGCTGCCCAAGGCACAGGGTTCAAGATCAGGCCATAGCACTGCACTTAGCGTTTTGGTGCCCCGATCGCCGGGAAGGAACATACAAGCAAATGCTTACTCCTTAACCTCTTGCTGTGTCGTGCAGAGCGTAGATTTTGCCATTGGGAAATACGACTATGGCATAATGACTATGATCGGAAAGCTTGGAATGAAGAAAATGGCAGCGGGTTCGTTTAAGATACATTGCCTCGCTGTAATGGACGAAGTTCAGGCTAAGCGGGAAACCGTAGTGATCACGAAACACGGCAAGCCGGTGGCGAAACTTGTCCCTGCCGACAAAAACACAGACGACATCTACAATTTCTTGGTGGGCAAGGGCGCTATTGCGGGCGATATCGTTTCCCCAGCAATTTCGGACAAAGAATGGGGAGAACTCAAGTGATTCTCCTCGACACGCATGTTGTCGTCTGGCTGGCGTTTGATCAGAGTCAACTTTCAAGGAACGCAAAAGCGGCCATCAATGATGCGAGACAGAACGGCGACGGTTTGGCCATCTCCGACATCACCCTCTTGGAGTTGACGACGCTCTCGCGCAAAGCGCGCATCCGCCTCGATATCAGTCTCGAATCCTTTTTGCACGAAGTCGAGGCACGGTTCATTGTCCTGCCGATCAGCGGCCGCGCGTGCGTACGCGCCCTCGCACTCCCAGCGACCTATCCTAAGGATCCTGCCGATCGCATTATTGGAGCCACCGCGATAGTCGAGGGAATGTCTCTGCTCACCGCGGACCGCGAGATTCGACGATCGCGGGCTCTTCGCACGATTTGGTGAGAAAGCCTTGAGCAGAGTGTTTATCGAGATTCTCCTTGAGGAACGTCCAGCTCAAAAGTGCCTTTCACTGTTCACCAGGTGCCCCTCTCTGCAGAGAATCCACCATGCCGCTGCCTTCGTAGCTCCGCAGAGGGGAGCCGGTGGGGGGTTCAGAGGAACGAGTCCTAACGGCAAGTCCAACGCCTCAACCAATTGGCTAGTCTTTCGGTTTGTTATTGCTCCAACTCTAGCGCTGGCGTATAACGAATACCAAGATCGAGCGGCAGCAGGAACTCGCATGGACACGGAGACGATCGGCTCAACCGAGAAGGAGCAGGAATGGATTCGAAAGTACAGAGCCGCGCTCGATGTGGCGTCACGGAAAGGATCGAACCTGAAGGCCGTGCGCGCCACTTTCGGCAAGGTTGCAAAGATTCTTATTCTCGCTATACGTTCTGTCCTGACGAAACGAGCTAGCACTCCAATCCCAGCAGCCGCCCAGGCAACTAAAATGGTCGTTCCAACTTCAACGACGCCGGATCGAAGGCTGCAAGGTAGACCGAGCCCCGTGGTTAAGAGCGTGGCGCCGGGAAACATTCACCTCGATGCGGATGTACCAGAGAAGGCGAGTTGAAGATCAGCGGCGTTTGCGTCCCTGGATCGATAACGGCGCACCGGCAATGCCTCAATCGCCGCGGCGAGCGTGAAGCAGCAGAAATTTTCCATGGCTCGAGGCTTGCATCACTGGCCAAGCGAACTGGCGACACTGGAAAACACGTTGTTCGCGTTCCCTCCGATTAGTCGTATCGTGCCTACGACAATCACTAGGATCACGGCCAGCATCACCGCGTATTCAGCTATGTCCTGGCCTTCATCGTTTGACCACATCTCGCGAAAGAAACTGGGTTTGGTCATTTGGAGTTCCTCCTTGGTTCCATCTCCGAAACCTTATCCATGTGTTCTCTGCCCCAGTCGAAGTTTGCGCGTCTTCCGGGAATTAAGCTCGCAGGCGCGATTGCCCGCTGCAACCTCAAGCTGACTCCTCAATTTTTATTTACGGAACGGGCGCTTACTTCGACTGCCCGCGCTTCGCCTGGCATTCAAATATGGCGAACACGGTCGGTGCCCTCTGGGGAAAGGTCGGGACCCATTCTTGACCCCTTTGTATCTTTTGTCAACATGCTTCCTGCACTTTTCTTTTCAACCATCGCACTAGACCAAACGGACTAGGACTTTTTTGTTACGACATTTGAGCAGCGTTCTCCTTCTTGACACAGCGATCATCTACCCCTACTCTGGCGGAGGTTTCGAACAATTCTCCCCGGTTGCCAGAGTGTGGCGACACCATTTTCATTTGAGCGTTTCGGGTCTCGCGCACTTGCTAAATTTCCCCTCATAGGCAAAGGAAGTAACTAGAGATTAGTAGTGCCAAAGCACTAACTTTGAAAAAGGAATGTTTTAGTAACATGATCCCGCGGTAAATGATTGAGTAAATAATTAGACGTTCGCCAATTCAGTCCCTCCCCGGACGCGAAGCCGAAATCGCTGCTGCGAGATTCGGAGATCGTTGACTTGCGCAAGGGGGGAAATCAGATGAATGCTACTCCCGCCCGTCCCGGTTTGATCGTGATGGACGTGTCGCTAAATGACGTGTCGCTAAATATGGTCGCTTGTAACTCAGATGCGATTCAGATCCTCACATTTCCCGACAATCCGGAAACGATTAGTGATTTGCGAGGTTGGCTTACTAGGAAGATTCGGTCCTGTTTGCTCGACCGACAATCGGCGACCCGACCCAGCTTCGTCGGCGAATTTCGGTCCGCGAAGCGGATGCATCTTTGTCGTGCGTTCCCGCTCACCGCCGGCACAAGTCCCAATAGCCCTGCTTCGGTAGTGGTTCTCATGCTGGAGAGAAAATCACCCGAGCACTTCACAATGGAGGAAGTCTCGCAACGGTTTGGTCTGACCCCACGCGAGCAAGAAACTGCGCGCTTATTGGGTGAGGGGCTTACCAGTAAAGAGATCGCCACGCGAATGAATATCAGCCCAAATACTGTCAACAGTTTTGTTCGTCTAATGATGGTCAAGATGAACGTCTCGAGCCGGTCTGCGATCATTGGAAAGATTGTCGCACCGAAAGCGTAGCCTCAAGCTGCCCTTTGCTCTTCCGGTAAAGGATCTTACCGTCTCGCGGCTACCAGGGCTAACCGTCGCAAGCGGCTAGTCCCTATCGTCCCTGGCCGTTCAAGGTCACTTTCTGTGGAGCACCCTTGGCATCGGTTTCGATGCTCAGAGCTCCCGTCCTTACGCCGCTCACGGTCGGGGAAAAGCTGATGCTGACCCGGCAGCTTTTGCCAGCGGCGACGGTGTCACTACATGTTTTGCCTGGAATGACAAAATCTCCGCTCACATTGATGGCGGCGATGTTCACATTGGCACCGCCTCGGTTGGTAATCGTAACTATCTGAGGCGCGCTGGTGCTCTCCGCGGCCTGATTGCCGAAATCCATCTTTACCGGGGACAAATCGAGAGGAGAGCCAACTCCCGTAAGGAAGATTTGCTGCATCCCTGTAACGTCGGAGTCATGAATCAAGAGCGTTCCATCTCTTTCCCCCACGGCGGTCGGTTGGAACCACACTGTGACCGAGCAACTCTGATGCTGAATCAACTCTTTGCCACAGGTGTTTTGCTGAAAGAAATCTCCACTCGCCTCGACACTCTCGACTTTGATTGTAGTGCGGCCCTCATTCCTCACTTCAAAGGTCTGCGAATTGCCCGTAACCCTCACTGCTGTGGGATTCCATCGTAGGGTACCGGACGAAAGCTTGATCCCGGTTGCGCTCGCCTGTAAATCAATAATGTGAGGCGACGCCGGGTCAGAATCCGCGATCGTTACCTGCCCACCGCGCGAGCCCGAATCACCGGGAGTCCATACTATGGCAACCGTGCAACTTGCCAGTGGCCCCAGTGTGTTGCCGGGTACGCATTGGGCAGTCGTGGGGGCGAGAGCAAAATCGGGAGAAGCGGCAATGCTGGTGATTTTGGCAGGAGCTACGCTGCGGTTCGTAAGACGAACAAATTGGGGCATACTGGTCGTCCCCACGAGTACAGTCCGAAATACCAGGTATGTTTGCGATAACGTAACCGGACTGTCCACTCCGTTACCCTGAAGCGGAATTATTAGTGGCTGCACCGGAGGATCGCCGCTGATTGCGATTCTTATCTTGCCACTGCGTAGGCCGACCGCGCCCGGAACGAAGCGAATAGAAATACCACAACTACTGCCGGCTGGCATCAGGTCGGGGGACAATGCGCAGTTATGTACCAGCTTGAAATCTGGCTCACTGCTGACGACATCGGTAAGAGTGAGATCAGATTTTCTTCCATTTGTAACGGTGATGAATTGAGGAGCAGAAGTTGAGCTGAGCGGTTCATTTCCGAACGAAAGAGAGCTGGCGGATATCTTAAGTCCACTCGCGATGTTCTGCTGCGCCGCCTGCGGCACCGCAGCCTTTGGCGGTCGCGGTGGAATCGAAGGCGCGCTCTGACCAGCGAGGAATCGGGTTCCACTGCTCAGAAAGAGTAGCCAAAAAAGCAGCCGGTTAATCCTCATCGTAGAACTGCCTTCGGTCAAGGGGGTAACAACTCGTCCACGCGTCATCGATCGGTCAGGAATGAAGCAAGGGGGATTTGCTTCATTTGAACCTTGCGACCACGGGAATGCCAATCCTATTCTTCGATTTTGTCATCACGGGCGGCCGGATGGTCAACCGGCCGCCCGGTCTGGTGTCACCGCCGAGGCTTCACCTCTGGGAGGACCCCGCTGGAGAGGCCCCTTTGGCGGATGACAACAAGGTCAGTTGTTGCTCGACCATCTGATGCAGCGTGGTGTAATCCACCGCGCCGCTAATGAAATGGCCATTAATAAAGAAGCTTGGAGTGCCCGATAACCCTAACTTCATCCCCTCATCCTGATCTTTTTTCACGTTTGCCGCTTCTTCCGCAGAATCCAGACATTTATCGAACTTGGCTGAGTCCAGGTGGAGCGCTGTCGCTTCTTGCTTCAAATCAGGAGTGTCGAGCTTCTTGTCCTGAAATAAAAGATTGTGGTACGCCCAGAACTTACCCTGCTTTCCAGCACACCGGGCCGCCTCGGCTGCCTTTTCCGCATGGGGATGCATTGGCAGCGGAAAATCTCTATAAACGACCGAGACTTTGCCCGCGTATTCCTCGATCAGTTTGTTAAGGTCCGGATTGACTCTTTGGCAATAGGGGCATTGGTAGTCGGCAAACTCCACCACCTGGACGGGAGCATCTGAACGCCCTTCAGTGACCGCGGCGTTCTCTGTTCCGACATTTGCCATCGGCGGCGCCAGTTGCACCACGATGGTGGCCTGGGCGCGAAGGGTCTCGATATAGGCGGAGCTCAGCTTGGACCTCCGCAAGTCACGAATGTGATCCAGTATCTTCTCCCGCACCTGGTCGTAGGGCTCTTTCGAATCCAGGCCCTCGTAGTAAACCTGCAATTGATCTTCGTTGGGATCTTTCACCTTACTGTCTACTTCGCGCTTTAACAGTTCATCCGTACTGATGCCCTGCCTTTGGGCCTCCTCTTCCAGCAAGCGCTGGACGATCAGGTCGTCAAGGGCTTTGCGTTCGGCCTGATAGTACTGATACTGGGCTTGGAGAAGGCGGTTGACCTCCTTCTGTTCAAGATCCTGCGTCGTGATTGCTTTCCCGTTGACCATCGCTAAAGTGCCGGGGCTCTGCTGGGCGGTGGCCGTACAAGAAACGAAGAGAGCGGCGGTAAAGCTGAGCAAGAAACGAATTGCCGTTGATCGAAGCATTGGAGTCCTCCCTATTGATAGTGTGAAGTTAAGCGCCAGGAAACCGTGAGGTACCCTGGCGCTAAGCGTGTTTAGTCGCCGGAACCGCAGGTGCATATCCCGTGGCCGCTGCCACTCGTGTAGATCGCGCTGCACTGGTTTTGCAACCAGAGAAGCTCGTTAGCACTAAGGGGAGCACGGGCAAACTCCTCCTCCGTTTCGGCATACCCTTCGGATTTGGTCTGGATGTGGGTATCCCAAGAACGCAGTGCGGCAGCTACGTTGCCCGTTTCGAAATCCGGGCGGCACGGTCCGCTTGCCGGCGTCGGTTCGGAAATAATCTTGATCACACCATCGGGAGTGACGATGTGGACGTTAATTGGATTTCCCAGCAAGTTTTTATTGATGGAGAGAGTTCTTTCGCTGTCCGGTGAAAGCGTACAGCCACAGCACTCCACTTCCTGCTCATCGTTGTTCAACACATAGATTTGGGCACAGAGGTTCCCGTCGAGCGGTTTCCCGTCCGCATCGAGCTTGGTTACAGCAGTACCAGGATTCACAATGTGGACGGTCCCGTCGGGAGCCGCGGTGTTCAATGCATTGCTGTAGTATGTCAGTTGGTAGACGTCCGGCTTTTTGTTCGTAGTCTGAGCGGGCGAAACTGCCGCCAGAAACACTACGGACGCGATGAGCACGGTGTAAGTCAGCAAACTTTTTGTTCGAAACATGTAACTCCTCCTTGAAGTTTGGCGCTCGGTTGCAGTACGCGTGCGCGAACGCACGCGGCAATGACTGTTCTCGAACTCAGTGGCACTAGCCCGATCAATTGCAAACGGTGGACGAATTTCCGACTCCTTCGCCGCAAATCCCGGCACCGCTGCCCACGGTCACGATTCCGTAGCATTCTTCCTGCAGACTGTCCAATTCAGCCGTAGCCAGGGTGGCATCCTGGTACTCATCCTCAGTGAGATTGCGGTCTTTTTGCACGTGAGTGCCCCACGCACGGAGATCTACCGTGGGCACGATGTTAAGGACGTACTTGCCATTGCTGCCGATGCCACCGCCGGTTGGGTCGCATGGAACTCCGCCGAAGTTGTCGTTCGGCGCCGCGGAAACAATTTTGATGTCTCCGTCGGTTGGCGAGCGTCCATCAAAAGGATTGGAGACCAGGTTTTTGTCCAGACTGAGTTCGGCTAATCCGTTGGTGCTGATCAGGCAGCCGCAACATTCTTTCAGTTCCTGTTTGTTGTCGAAAACGTAGATCATCGCGCAGAGATTGCTGGGTGGGAAGGAAGGTGCGTCAGCACCCGTGTTACCTAACTTATGCGCACCTGAGACCGTTCTGCGATGGGACCGGCCGACGCTTCCGTGAGGCCCAACGATGCATGCCTGCAAGTCATTGAAAATGTAGGGCAATCTGTGCATAGAATTTTAGGCACAGAAGTGGGGACGAAATAGCATACGCGGAAGGCGCATTTTTATTGGGTTTCCCGATAAGCTCGCAAAACCGACATTCTATGCGGTCTCGTGAGCCTTGATTTTACTGGGGATAACCGCCGTGGTGCCTCCCAACGTTCAAATCAGTGCGGTGATTGCTGCTCAACTCAGAAAAGCGTGCATAAGTCAGGTGTTAATGATCCTTGTCCACGCATCGGTCCCCGCACTGTTGTTCGCGTTGGAGAAGTAGTTGACCTGGAAAGTGTCTTGAGGTTGTTGAGCCCACCCCACGCTTGCAGTGAGAAGGCAGGTGGCAGCAACCAATGCGATCGCAAGCCATCCGGAGTTTCCGGTTCGAAACATGGTAGTTCCTCCTGTTATGGATCACGCTAGGGAAGCCAGGGGAAGAGCGTGCGGCGTCCGTTCGGCGCACTCGAACTCTACCCTCATTTGTCTTGTTTACAATTCCCTACTTTAAGTAGTGAAAAATCTTAACTGGTCGGACTAAGCGTGGGCTACCCTGAGAGAGGCCATGTGGTCGTACCGGTGAGTGAAACGCGGCAGGTTGCAGTTGAGGACGGGCTGGAATCCAGGGCAAACGTCAAGTCGCCGTCGGGTCGCCGCTCAGGCGACCCGGGCGATCACAGTAGCAGAGCGGGCACCAAAATTTACGTGTGCTGCAGGAAGTTCGGCTTTTTCTCTCCGTTCGACCCGTTGCCCGTGTTGTCTACACCAACCATCTTTCCGATGATGCCCGACCGAGTCGACACGCCCATCTTGACCATTACAAGATGAACAAAAGCTTTGACCGTGTTGGGGCTGATGTTCATGCGTACCGCAATTTCTTTGCTGCAGAAACCCTGTGCGAGTAGTCGCATCGTTTCCTGTTCACGCGCGGTCAAACCAAAGCGTTGTGAAATCTCAGCCACGGAGCCACCGCCGTTCGACTTTCTTTCTAGCATGAGCGCTAGCGCCGGACGAGCATCACCGTTTGTGCCGGGATTGAGCGGGAAAGCACGGCAAAGATACGTCCTTTTAGCGGAACGGAACTCATTGACGAAGCTGGGCCGGGTCAACGATTGTCGGTCGATTAGACAGGAACGGATCTTCTTTGAGAGCCAACCGCTCAAATGACCAAGCTTCTCCGGAGAATCTGGAAACGCAAGTATCTGAACTGCTTCAGAATTGGCTGCCACCAGGTTCATGAAGTCATCTACTAAGACCAGACCCGGTCGTGACGCTATAGCATTCATAGAAATTCCCCCGTTTGCAAGGCTCCCATATGCGGCCTTGCCCGTAACATCGCCCGAGCGGAGTCTCTCCAGGTTTCCCTTTTGGCTCGAAGCAACCCGTCTGTTAGCTAGTCGACTTTCTGCTTCCGTCGCCGCAACCAAACAGTATTTTACTTGTGAACTCGGTTATTTCGCCAAACTGGGGACGGTCTCACGCGCGGCAATGTCCTTCGGAATAGCGCGTAAGACAATCATCGGAAAAGAGAGACCTAACTCTCCTTGGGGAAGGGCAAACGTTAACGTGCCGGGGAGGGGCAAAGCCTGCGCATCTATGTTCGAGCATTGACAGCCTTTTTGTCAAGTCGAATCTCGACTTTTTGTCAAGCGACATTAGAAATGTCCCCTTGCTTGCGACATTAGAAATGTCCCCTTTCTCGTAGTGTAACGAGTCACGTTTTTCTCCATGGCCGGAAGCGATTTTTCTCAAATTAAGTTCTGCTTGGCCGGAAGCGATTGTGATTGGTGGCTCAGTTGCAATGGCACACCTCGATATCAAGGTCGGCTGCTGAGGGATAACCTGGCGGGGCTCATCGAGCCGATCATGGGCAGCGCGGGAACAATCACTCTCGCGCTGCCGCAATCCTACAAGATTTCATCGTGCACGTTACAAAGCATCGGACGATAGACCCCGCATGCCTGGAAAATCCCCGCCCCGAAGGGGCGGAATCTGGAGAACATCGCTTCGCCATTTCGTCTCAAGCCCAAATACTTTTTTCGGAAAGTGGGGGGATACTCAGGCCTTCACCTACAAAGGCAAGTATCCTATCCCACCGTCACCACGGGAAAACTTGTGGAAGGCGTCTGGAACTGAGCCCGTTAGGGCGAAGTGGAAGACCCGGCTACGCGAATGGCGTCTGCCAACGGCATCCCGGTTGTGCCCCCGAGAGCCATCTTGCGGTGGTTATGGCGCCAGGGATGATCAGCCTTGGGAGTGACTGTCTTATTTCTCCGGGGTGCAGCCTGCACCGGCTTTACTTGCCGAGCTGGAATAGGCGCCGGGATCTGGTCCCACGCCACCGCCCGGCCGCGATAGCGAATCTCTAATTTCCCGTTCTCCCATTCGCACACTATGACTTTGGCCTTGGCCGGCGCATACCACCGGGATTGAGCTTTCACCTGGAAATAGCGGTTATCGTGCCGCACCACCCAGTCGTTGCCGATCACTCGCCCCGTCTCCAGGTGAAAGGCATCGTTCAGCTCCGCGGCCCGCGGAGTCGGCCGATGATAGTCCTCGGGCTGGGCCGGAACTCGCGTGAATCGCCGATTATGTTCTGGCAAGTACTCGTTCTCCAGAAACATATTGGCCTCGGCATGCGTCCGGATTTTCTTGCGACGCATCTTCTTCACCAGGCGGTCTTGGTGGGTGCCGTGATTTCGTTCCACCCGGCCTTTCGCCTGCGGCGAATTGGCCGCGATAATGCGAATTCCCAAACTCTGGCACATCCGCCCAAATTGAGTCACCGGCACCACTCCCTCCAACTGCTCCTTGCCGCTCGCTTCTCGTAGGTACACGTTCTTCCAATCCGTATACAGCGCCACCGGGATGCCGTGCTCTTGGATCCACGCCCGCAATACTCCCGCCGCAGCCCAGATCGTCTCCTCACTCCCCATGCGAGCTAAGGTTTCACTGCTGGCGTCGTCCACCATGTTCATCAAGCAACCTTTCGGACCCCGTCCCTCGTACCAATCGTGAAAACTTCCATCCATTTGTACCAGCTCACCCACATGCTCTTTCCGCTCTCGTCGCTGGCGATGTACTCGTTGCTTCCGTGCCTGGCTCCACAACCCTGCCGCTAACATCCAGCGTCGCAGGGTCTGCGCATTCACCTCTACATCATCCTCACTGGCCAAATGCTCAGCCGCTAACGTCGGCCCGAATCGCTCCGCTTCCTCCCCGGAATATTTCTTGCCTACTAACCGCAACACCCGTTCCCGAAATTTCTTGGCCTTCTTTCGGTTCGACTCCCGTCCCACGCTACGATGCTTCAGCCCTTCCGCTCCCTCTTCTCGATACCGCTGTCCCAATCGCTTACTCTGTCGATAACTCACTCCCATCATCACCGCCGCATTGACCAGCTTTAGCTCGCCGCTTTCTACCCGCGACAATATGCCCGCCCGCCGCAATTCCTTACCGCTCATCGCTGCCCTTCCCAATCTGGCCTCCTGTGGAGGCCTCCAGATTAGGGGACATTTCTAATGTCCTAACATCGAAAAATGGGGACATTTCTAATGTATCCGTGCGGCCAAGTACACGGTTGACGGCGGTGCGAGAGGGATGAGAGAAGTTTTCAGGAGTGCGTCTTGGCCGCCCAGGCTTTGGGCGTGAGTCCGGTGACGTTCTGTATGGATGTGTCGGCGAGACCGGGCAGGATGTCGGCCAGATATTGGCGCACCGGGATGGCGAGCCGGCGGCAGCTTTCGATAACGGAGAGAATGGCGGCCACGCGCGGGCCGGCTTGAGGGCTGCCGATATGGATCCAGTTCTTGCGTCCAGTCGCCACCGGACGCATGGAGTTCTCGGCCACGTTATTGCTGAGCTCCAGTTGCGGGTGGTCGAGGAAGCAGGTCAGCTTTATCCAAAGCGCCAGCGTGTAGTTGCACGCCTGGCCCGCCTTGCTGCGGGGCAGTACGGTTTTGCTCGTGGCCAGGATGTGTTCCCGGATTTTGGCGAGCAGTGGAGGAGCTTTCTCCTGGCGCAGAAGATGACGTGCGGCCTGATCCATCTTCTCCTCGCGCGCCTGGGCGTCGATCAGAAACAACTGGTCTATCAGTTCGACCGCGCGAATCGAGCCGGCGTCCTGCGGGTTGAGTTTGACCGCATCCACAAAGTTCCTTCGCGCATGGCTCCAGCAGCAGGCGTGCACCATCCCAGGCCCGCCGAGGCCGCGCTCGTAGGCTATGTAATCGTCGGTTTGGAGAATGCCCGCGAAGGCGCCGAGGAACTGCTTCGGCCCTTCGCGTCCGCGGCTCATGCGAAAATCGAAGACCGCCCCAGCCCCCGGCGTTCCGTACTGCCAGAGGTAGGCTTGATGGTTCTTACCTCGTTTGTCGTGCGTCTGCACATCGATCGGGGTTTCGTCGGCCTGGATGTAACCGCTGGCCAGCAACTCCCTGCGCATGGCGCCGACCACCGGGGAGAGCATCTCGCCGACCGTCATCACCCAGCCGCACATCGTGGCCCGCGTGATCTCGATGCCCGCATCGCGCAGCAGGATGGCGCTCTGACGATAGAGTGGGCAGTGATTGGCATACTTGCTGACGATGGTGTCGATAATCACCTCGTCGGCCACCAGGCTCTTATCGATGATGCGCGGGGGAAGCGGCGCCATGGCGACGCCCTGCTCCTCGCACCGCTTGCAGGCGCGCTTCTCGCGCTTGGTCACTTCCACGTAGTACTCGGCCGGATTGACCTTCAGCACTTCGCTCTCGTCGTAGCCGATCACTTTCGTTTCCGCGCCGCACTTTCCGCACACGCACTGCTCGGCCGTGCAAGCGACGATCTTCTCCACGCGCGGCAGATCTGCGGAAAAGGTCTGCCGGCCGGGATGCGCGCGCCGCTTCCGCTGCTTCTCGCCGTCCGGTGCCGGCAACCCCTCGCGCTCGCTCTCCGCCTGAACTTCCTGGTTCGAGACCCCGGGCTCTTCCTCCAGTAACTGCAGTTGGAGATTACTCAGCTTTTCACTGCCTGGTCCGTACTTGGCGATCCGCCGCAGACGCAGATGTTCTTCCAGCACCTGGATCTTCAGTCGCGCATACTGTAACTCGCTCCTGGTTGTATCTAACTGCTTCGACGCCGCCCCGAACTGCTCTTCATAAGTCGCAACCCTGTCGCTCAGAGTGGCAAACAAAGCCTGGGGAAGCTGCTCCTTCAGTTGTTCGAGAACTTCGACGGGGAAACAACGCTCTGCCTCAGCAGTGGGCATCGCGGCAGCCGGTGGAGTCGCACTCACGATGCTTCTTTGATAACAGATCTGACTGTGGATAAGTGAACGAAATCGCCAGTGTTTATGCTGGCATTCGTAACTTATCGGATTCTTCCATGAGCGGCTTGCGATACCATTTCCGCCGCCGCGTCTCGCTCAAATCAATGCCCCCCAACAACAGCGCCAGTTCCTCGTGGCTCAGCACGATCTTCGTGGCCGAAGTGTCTGCTCCTGGCCAGCGAAACCTTCCTCCGTCCAATTTCTTCCAGCATATCCATAGTCCACTATGGTCATATACCAACAGCTTCAGGCGATTGCGCCGCGCATTGGTGAACAAGAAAACGTGGCCGCTCTCGGGATCGCAGCCCAGATGGTCGCGCACCAAACCGTACAAACCGTTAAATCCCTTGCGCATGTCCGTGGCTCCGGTGGCCACGTAGATCCGCGTCGCTGGCCCAAATCCGAACATCGCCCTATACCTTGTCCAACACCGTCAGCAGGCACTCCAGTGTGGCCGCATCGAAGCCCCGGTTCACTTCGATCCTGCGTCCGCTGGTCAACCCCACCACCAACCCGCTGCTGGTGCTCGCCGATCTCCCGCTCGCTGTCCTTATCTCCACCGCCAACAATCGATTGTCTGCCCTGCTTCCTTGATCCTGGGCGCGTTGTTTTCTCAGATGACGATCGAGAGTACTTCGCGAGATCCCTCGACTGCCGCAGAATTCACTCTGCGGCATGCCGCTAGTTGCAAACTCCGACACAATCTGCCGAATCTCTTCCCGTGTCCGTCGTTTTGCCGTGGCTACGTTCGTCTGATGATCCATAGCCGCATTTCAACACGGGCTCTGCGCCTTGACTAGGTGGGTTGCTCACACGCTTACTTTCTAATGTCGCCGCAGGGGGACATTATCAAAGTCGCGCGACAGTCGAATCTCGACTTTTTGTCTCGACTCTTCCGACTTTTGTCGAGTCTCGACTTTCTTCTCATACCCATATTAGATGTGCCCCCGGTCTGCCCCATGAGAATGCCCGTTTGCTGTGCGGAGTTACCAGGTCATGGAACGGACGCTCCTCCGTTCTAAGATTTGCGAGGGAAACAAAGCGAGAGGTTTCGGGTTCTACTTCTAATGGGGCCCGCAGGTATGCGTCTATCTCTCCCTATTTGGTTGACCGTTTGCTTCGCAGGCCTAGCGTCGGCATTCCAGCAACCGACGAATCCATGGGCCACGGTTCCGCGGCCGCCGCAAGCAGTTTCAGCTCCGTACGACTCCCAGGCTGAGCGCCTGCTTCTTGACCTCGCGAATCAGGCCAGGGCTGAAGCCGGTCTAGCGCCACTGCAAAGCGATGAAGGAGTAACGAGGGCTGCGCGGAAGCACTCGGCGCTTATGGCTTCGCAGAAGCGGCTTTCGCATGACTTGCCCGGTGAGCCCGCGCTGCCACAACGCTTGGCAGCCACCAGCACACTGCAATTCAGCGCGGAGGGAGAAAACGTAGGTCTCGCTCCGAGCGCAGCAGAGGTGCACCGGGGCTTTATGCATTCTCCCCATCACCGGGAGAATCTACTCAATCCCGATTACAACGTGGCCGGATTTGCCGTCGTCCGCAACGGAAACACGATTTACGTGACCGAGGATTTCGGACATGGTCAGTCCAACCGCTAGTCAAGGGCTCATCCATAGTCACAAGAAAAAACGGGCGTCCGACTCTTCTCGAGTCATTTGGACGCCCGGGCAGCCCTCCCCCAGAACTGCTCACTTAGCAATGTAAGTCCCGCCCTAATTCTTGTGAATGGCACGTCTGACCTAAAGTCGCCCCACCAATGCGCTCCACGCTGCGTGATTTTGCACGGTGGCTAGGCGGTTGCTGACGAAAGATCGCCATAATGCTCATGACCTTTTAACGGGGTTTTTAAGTCAATGCACCTCTACCTCACGACGAAATCCTTCGGAGACTCCGGACGTTCACTTCCGTAGCACTCAATGGCAGGGACTGTTCGTATAACACCGAATCAGGCCGCAACGAGGCTACTCTGGGTGGGCCCAGAGTCACGATCCCTTATCGTCCTGTGCTCAATTTCGTAAGTGTATGAAGACAGGGTACATATTGGCTTTGTTTCGCAAGAAAGCACGGAGCTAGACTGCCAGAGCCCTTGACTGAGGGCCGGCCTGGGTTGAGAAAACGCTCCCTTGCCCTTTCGGCGATGTGGCACGCGCTTTCTCCGCATCGCGAGATCTCGACTGCGGTCTAGGCATCTCTTAGAGATCTTAGTCCTTGAGGATTTCCACGCCACACGTCCTTGCTTCTTGCAAGATTAATTCGTCTTGTGACTTTCGCCAGCTGCCAATCCGTCTCTGCGCTGGACGAGTTCTATGCGCTGAGCAGGGCGACACATTGGTTTCAAAAAAGCCGCCAACGACTCGCCTCCCAAGGCATGTTCTGCTGGTCCCAAGCTACATGGTTGCGGGGAATCTTGAGCGCGTACTTTTTCTTGTGCACGACTTGTAGGTCTTTGTCGTCGACCTGCTCGACCACTGCGATGCCGACACGGCGCAGCGCCACAGGGTCGCCCTTCTTTAATGTTCGCTCCTGTCGGCATCGGTCGTAATATTGCTTGCTCGTCTTGATCAGGTAGTCCAATCCTGCGGAATCGTATCCTGAATCGTTGGCCCGTAACGGGATGTTCCCCTTCGGATCGGCAACGAAAATCTCAGCGCGCTACGCGATCAGCTTCTTCAACCTGGACTGCATTGCTACCAATGAGAACGGGAGTCTGTCGCGGGGCAGAAACAAAGTCTTCGGGTAGGCGCACTGGGCTCGCCACTCCAGCCCAGATCGCGGATTGAGCAACTCGGTGATTTCGACGGCAGTGCTTGGTTTCCTAATCTGATTCAACGCTCGCAAAATCTGGTCGTTGAGACGACGACTTGAATTCGGAATCTTCTTCGTCGCTCATTCCACCGTCTCGAAGAACTGACGCAGCTAGATCATGCGATGTTTCCTTCGGCTGGAAGGCAACGCGAACCAGTATGGTAGATCATCGTGTGCTCGCTGGCAGTAGCTTAATAAGTACGTTCCGTATTGCCTCAGGTTGGTGTTCTCCCGCTTCCCCAACCAAAGCGTACGAACGTTCGAATCCGTGGGGTCCCTCCACTTTCATTTCCCAGTCGTCATTTGCACGAGACCCGACAATTGATACCCGCCATTCTCCCGCCAGATCACTCAGCACATGCTCGACACCGGCAAGAATCTCCCTGCGCGCTCGAGAGTCACCCGTATTCTGCATCTCGATCGTCACTGCCATGTCTCCTGTATTGTACAAAGTGACCAGCAAGTATTTCTCGAGCAACCCGGTTAAGGCCATCCTAGATGGTGCCAGTCAAGTAGCTTGGACGGTTGTTCACAAAATTCTTGCTGGAAAGCGGGTGAGCGTGGCAACAGTAAATCTCGGGGCGGGAAAATTTTCTGCGGACCCATTTTTGCGAGGGTCAGTTACGAGGAAGACGCTGGGAAAAGGTAAAGGCTGTGACATTGGTTATGCTCTAGCGGTCAGCTCCTGCGAGGGAGCCAACTGCGTGGAGGCACGTACCGTCACAGCCCTTGATGCGATTACCGCTTTCGCGGTTCCAAACCCCAACTACTCCTCGCAGAGCCGTCGGTTTTTTCAAGTCTGGCCGCTCATCTGGTTGCCCTTCTGAGCTGATCACTCAGCCTACTTCGGACTGGCAAAATTTTAATTAAACCAACCCTTTCAGCCGTCGACGGAAGCAAACTTAGAGAGTTGCTCGAAGATTGTCAACGCCCGTTTTCAGTGCAAAGTCTGAAATTCACGAGCGCGCCCGGCGAGGATGCAAGCCCGTTGAATTGTTGACGTTTAGTGAATAGACGGTAAATTGTCCACACTTCTGCACAGATAAATCCACAGTACCCGGCAACAGCGAAGAGCCCACGACCAGATCAGAAACCAACGGGATCGGCTCGTTGCCCATGGTTTCGGTCTCACAGTTGATCCAAACGGCAGGTATCCTATAGGTTTGTGTTGGAGTTGCGCCCTGGACATCTATCTAGTCGACGGCACATACGAGTTGTTCCGGCATTACTACGCGCTGCCGTCCGCGAAGGATTCGGACGGACGAGAGGTCGCCGCTGTCCGAGGCGTCCTTGCTTCGGTTCTGGGCATGATCAAAGACGGCGCCACGCACATCGCGGTTGCGACCGATCACGTTATTGAATCATTTCGCAACGAACTGTGGCCAGGTTACAAGACCGGCGAAGGCATCGAACCAGACCTACTAGCACAATTCCCATTGCTCGAAGATGTCCTCTCTGCGGCTGGCGTTGTCGTCTGGCCTATGGTTGAGTTTGAAGCGGACGACGCGCTGGCTGCGGCAGCCGTCGCGGCCGCTGGAGACGCGCGTGTCGAAAGCGTGATCATCTGCACGCCGGACAAGGACCTTGCCCAATGTGTGCGCGGCACGCGCATCGTCCAATTGAATCGCCGGACGCGCGTCACCTTAGACGAGGCCGGTGTGATGAAGAAGTTTGGCGTCTCGCCGGAATCGATTCCCGATTATCTGGCACTGGTGGGCGATGCGGCAGATGGTTATCCGGGGCTTCCAGGCTGGGGTGCGAAGTCGTCTGCCGCCGTGCTTGCAAAGTTTATGCATCTTGAATCCATTCCTGCGGATTACCGCGAGTGGCACGTGAACGCCGTCAATGCGAGCGGCCTCGCAGCCACTCTCTCCCGCGAGCAGCAGAGCGCACTACTCTTTCGCACCCTCGCTACGCTTCGCAGCGACATCGTGGTCTTCGACAACGTGGACCAGTTGCGCTGGAACGGCCCGACACCCGCCTTCGACTCGCTCGCGGCTCGAATAGGCGCGGCGCCTACCGAAACGCGGCGGCCGGCGGATCGTTGATCCTGAGCGTGCCGTCTCTCGGACCCCCGCGGCGATGAGCGACGAGTCGCGCAACGCCCTCGCAGTCAGCGACTCCCAAATCTGGCACACAACTGGCACACCAAAAAAATTTCATTGGGTCTTCTGGGGGGGACTTTCTTATGTTGACAATCGGAAATAACACACGTAACAATCGGCGACGCTTTCGAGGGGGAAGCAAACTGCAGGAGTGAAATTGTGTCCCCTTCTTGCTCGACTTTTAGCGTTGTTCCCCTTGCCGGTTTGCTTGTAGAGCCGGTTCCCCTCCAGATTCAACGGGCTCGGCAGAATCGCGCGACTGCTGGAAGAGGGGACGATACGACCAGACGTCGCGACCGTGTACGCGCTCGAGGATGCGGCCCAGGCCACGAAGGACATCGCCGGAACCTGCCAGGGGTTCATGGGATGTCGCCCAGTGGGCCGGGAACGGCAAGACGCAGGTCACACGGCAAGATCGTGCTTCGTGTGGCCTAGACATCTCCAACGAGTGACATACCTCTTGGCTTACGGCTGGGCGTATTGCAAACGAGCCGAAGGACCCTCCGTTTCAAGTTCGTTACGATTGAAACGTGAAACGATTGGGTGCGACTTTGGTTTGATCTTCGTCAAGCGGTAGCCCGATGCCATGACTATGGCCGCCAGCCGCCTCCAAGTGCCCTATAAAGTTGCACGAGGCTCTGGTACTCGCCGCCGCGCGCCTGCGCGAGAGTCAGCTCTGCTGTATATAGCGATCGCTGGCCGTCTAACACTTCGAGGTAGGTAGTGATGCCGCCGCGATAGCGTACGAGGGACGTATCGACTGAATCCTGAAGGTCCTTGACCGATGTCTCTTGCGCGACCCGGACTTGGTGGAGTTTCTGATAGCCGATTAATGCATCGGAAACATCTCCGAAAGCCTGCTGAATGGTTTGCCGGTAAGCGATGAGAGCCTGCCGGTCCTGCGATTCAGCCAGGTGGAGATTGCCCTTCAACGCGCCACCCGTGAAAATTGGCTGGCTCACCTGAGCCCCATAAGACCAGACCCCGACCTGCGAGCTCATCAAACTTGAGAAGACGCTGCTTCGCCCAAAGGCCCCCCCACCGGAGCCGGTCAAGGAAATCTGCGGGAAAAATTGGGCCTTTGCGACTCCAATTTCTGCGTTCGCTGCAATTAGGTTCTGTTCCGCCTCGCGAATGTCGGGCCGGCGCTCGATGATTGTGGAAGGCAATCCGGGCGGCACTTCTGGCGGGAGTGGTTGCTCGATCAGAGGAAGCCCCCGCGGCACATCCTGCGGGTAATTGCCCAGCAGGATACTGATGGCGTTTTCCTCTTGAGCGATTTGCCGCTCCAAGTCAGGAACCGCCGCGTTCGCGGTGTCGAGGACCTGCTGAGCCTGGAGAACATCCAGCTTCGTGGCCACACCATGCTGAAGGCGCAACGTAGTTAGTTTGACCGAATCGATTTGTGTCTTGACCGTCTCATTCGTGATTTGGAGTTGTAGGTCAAGCTCTAGGAGTGCGAAGTAGTCGCTTGCGACGTCGCTGACGAGGGTCAATATAACCGTTTGCCTCGCGGCGTCAGTCGCGAGCAGCTGGGCACGTGCGGCTTCCGTCGCGCGACGCAAACGGCCGAACAAATCCACCTGGAAGGTGGCATCAGCCGCTAGAGTTAGGAAGTTGAACTTGCTCTGGAAATTGGACTCTTTTCCCCCAGCGAAATTGCCGTTGCCTTGGACTTGAGGAAACAGGTTCGAGCGTGTGATCGCAAGCTGAGCGCGAGCGGCGTTGATGCGCTCGGTTGCAAGTTGCAGATCGTAGTTTTGCTTGAGTGCGGTGCGAATGAGCTCTTGCAACTTCGGATCCTGGAAGACCTGCCACCACGGTAAATCCGCGTAAGAGGCGGCCTGAGCCTGAAGGTGAGTATTCGCTTGCAGATCACGATAGGTCGGCGGAGTTTGAACCAACGGCCGATGGTAATTGGGGCCGACCTTGCAACCGGCGAACATGCCACAGATCAAGACCACGATCAGCAATTTTGTGAGCTTCATGATGCGCTCCGCTTGTTTTTCCCACCTGTCGTGCTAGCGCACATCTCAATCTCCGGGCGCGGGGCTGGGGGTTCCCGGCAACATTCCGGGAGCGGGTTCCTTGCCGGCGCCGGACCATTTCTCCACCGCATAGAAAATCGCAGGCACGAAGAAGATTCCGATTGCGCTGGCGGCCATCATTCCACCGATAACCGTGGTTCCCATGATTTGTCGAGCGACCGAACCAGCGCCGCTTGCGATCCATAGCGGGACGCAGCCGAGAATGAACGCGAAAGAAGTCATCAAAATGGGCCGCAGCCGAAGCTTGGCGCCTTCAAGTGCGGCCTCCGACAGCGACTTCCCATGCTCATACTCATCCTTGGCGAATTCCACGATCAGAATCGCGTTTTTGGCTGCCAATCCGATCAGCATGATTAATCCGATCTGCGAGTAAATGTCGCTCTCGATCTGCACCATGAAAGGAGGCAGGAACGCACTCAGGAGTACGCGGCGGAGCCACAAAATAAAAAAGGCTCCAAAGATCGCTACCGGGGTGCTCAGCAGCACGCTGAAAGGCAGCGACCAACTTTCGTAGAGCGCGGCAAGAATCAAAAAAACAAAAAGCAACGAAAGTCCGAAGATTATGAAAGGTGGCACACCTTGCCGGGCCTTCTGCTCCTGAAATGACATACCGGAGTAGTCGAAACCCATCTCGCGCGGCATCGTCTGTCTGAAGACGTCTTCCAGAGCTGCGCTGGCTTGGTCCGCGCTATAACCGGGCGCTGCGCTGCCGTTGATCTGGGCGGAACGATATTCATTGAAGCGCATGGTAAATTCCGGGCCCAGGCGCGGCTTGATGGTGGTAAGCGTGGAGAGCGGCACGTTCTCTCCCTGGTTGTTGCGAATATAGAACTGTCCAACGTTCTCCGCTTTGGCGCGATCCTCACCTTCGGCCTCGATATACACCTGCCACTGGCGACCAAAGCGGTTGAAGTAGTTGATGAAATAGCCGCCCATGAACGCTTGGACCGTGCGATAAACATCGTTGAGGCTCACACCTTGCTTGAGTACTTTGTCGCGGTCGACGTCAACAAACTTTTGCGGAACGCTGGGCAGAAAGGTAGTACTCAAACCTGCGATCTCAGGACGCTTGTGAGCGGCCTCCATGAAGGTTCCCAGATTTTTTGCCAGAAATTCAACGTCGTTGCCGGCGCGATCTTCGAGCACAAATGTGAAACCGCCCGCAGTGCCAACCCCTGGAATGGCAGGCGGCGAGAAACTGAAGGCAATTGCCGCCGGCAACTTACTCAATTGCTGGTTGAGATGCGCCTTGATGGCTTGAAATTGTTCGGCTCTTGTCTTACGGTCATCCCAGGGTTTGAAGGTCACAAAGAAGAAGGCGTTGTAACTGGTACGAACAAAACTGAGCAAACTAAAGCCTGGGACGCTGGTCGAATATTGAATCCCGGGAGTATTGCTTAGAATTTTTTCGACTTCCGCCACGACTTGCGTGGTACGTTCCAAGGAAGCTGCGTTTGGCAGTTGCAGGTTGATGTAGCAATAACCTTGGTCTTCGTCTGGCAGAAAGCTCGAGGGCACGCGATTGGCGAAGAATCCCGCCGCGATGCTAAAACCCACGAGCAGCACAATCACGACGATGGTTTTCTGGAGCAGCACACCGCTCCAGCGGACATACCCGTCGGTAGCCCGATCGAAGACTCGGTTGAACCAATCGAAAAATCTCCTCAGCAGACCGCGGCTGGGCTGCTTGGGGCGAAGAAGTAGCGCGGCCAGCGCGGGACTCAATGTGAGAGCATTGAACGCCGAAAGCAGCACGGAAATCGCAATCGTCACCGCGAACTGTTGATACAGCCTGCCGGTGATGCCCGGGATAAAGGCCGTGGGCACGAACACGGCGGAGAGAACCAGAGCAATGCCAACGACCGGGCCAGATAGTTCTTCCATGGCCTTCAATGCCGCTGCCTTCGGCGTCATGCCCTCCTCAATGTGCCGTTCGACGCCCTCGACTACGACGATGGCGTCATCCACCACGAGGCCGATCGCGAGGACCAGCCCAAAGAGCGAAAGCGTGTTAATCGAGAAGCCGAACAGCGGAAACAGTACGAACGTGCCTACCAACGAAACCGGCACGGCAAGCAGCGGTATCAGCGTGGCACGCCAACCTTGTAAGAAGAGATAGACAACAAGAATCACGAGCGCGAGCGCGATCAGCAGGGTTTCGACAATTTCCTTCATTCCCTGGGTGACCGAACGGGTCGTATCCAGTGCGACGGCGTAATCGATGTCTTCGGGAAAGCTTTGCTTCATCTGCGCCATCAACTTCTTGATGCCGTCTGCCGCATCAACCGCGTTCGAGCCAGGCAACTGGTAAGCGGCAATGACGGCGCTCGGCTTTCCATTGAAACGGCCTGTGACGCTATAGTCTTGGGATCCCAGCTCGATTCGTGCGACATCGCGAACTCGGACGATCCCGCCATCGGGGGTTTCACGAACCACAATTCTGCCGAATTCATCGGGGGACAAGAGGCGGCCCTGGGCGAGAACCGCGTAAGTAAATTCCTGTCCCTTTGGGGCAGGCTCGCCGCCTGCCTTGCCCGCCGGGTTCACCGTGTTTTGCGCTTGAATGGCGCTGATAATGTCCGGAACCGTGATGCCGAGCTTCGCCAACGTATCGGGTTTTACCCAGAGCCGCATCGCGTATTGTCCCGCGCCGAAGACCTGCACGTTGCCAATGCCCTGCGAGCGCGTGATCGGATCGACGAGATTGATGTACGCAAAATTCGACAGGAAGTTGGCATCATAGGTTCCATGAGGAGAATAGAGTGCGAACAGCATGAGCGGAGCCGTAACCGATTTTCGAACCGTGATTCCGTAGTTGGTGACGTCCAATGGGAGCTGTGAAGCCGCCTGCGTTTCGCGTGATTGCGCGAGAATCAGGTCCGTGTTCGGATCGGTCTTGACGTCGAAATCCACAATTAGCGTGGTGTTCGAGTTGCCTGTCGCGTTCAGCGAGTACATGTAATTCATGTTGTCCACGCCGTTCATCTGCTGCTCGATGGGCGTGGCAACCGCTTGCTCCAGGGTTTGCGCGTCGGCTCCGACGTAGGTAGCGAGGATTTGAATTTCGGGCGGAGTGATGTTGGGAAACTGCGCGACCGGCAAAGTCAGGATGGTGAGCGTGCCCACCATCACTAAAATGATGGAGATCACTATCGCGACGATGGGACGGTTGATGAAGAACTTCGACATCGGACTATCTGTCCTTGTTTTCCGTGCCGAACGGCTTGGGATTCACGAGTGCGCCAGTGCGCACTTTTTGCACGCCTTCCGCGACGACTCGTTCTCCGCGATTCAACCCGTCCGCGATAATCCACTGGGTACCGACACGGTCGCCGACCGTTACCGTACGAATGCCGACTTTGTTGTCGCTATTGACCACCGCAACCTGGTAGCCACCCTGGAGCTCTGAAACCGCACGTTGAGGAACCAGCAGTGCGCCATGTTCGGTCGAGATGACCGCGCGAACCTTGGCGTAGCCGCCGGGTCGCAGAACGCTTCCCGGATTGGGGAACAGCCCGGCGAGCCGAATGGCGCCGGTACTCTCATTGACTTGGCGGTCCGCAAAGTAGAACGTGCCCTCGTGGGGATAGGTCGAGCCGTCCGCCAAAATCAGTTGAAGGTGCAGAGCTTTGCCCGCCGCTTCGCTGCTGGTCTCCGTCGGAAAGCGCTTCCGCCATGCCAGATATTGTGGCTCGCTGGCGGTGAAATAAACTTTGATCGGGTCCACGGTGGAAACCGACGTTACAACCCCGCTAGCTGGGGTGACGAGTGCCCCGACTTGAAGTTGGGCTTGTCCCGCGATGCCGTCGATAGGAGCGACGAGGCGCGTGAACTCTAGATTAATTTTCGCGGTTTCAACGGCGGCCTCGTAGGTCTTGATTTGCGCCTTCGCCGTTTCCACAGTAGCGATTGCCGCAAGGTTGTTCTGTACGGCATTGTCGAGATCCTGCTGGCTGGCCGCCTGCTCCTTTGCCAGAGGGGTGTAACGTGTCACATCAAGTTGAGTTCGGCCTTGCACGGCCTGGGCATTAGCCAGTGAGGCCTTGGCTTGTGCCAGTTGGCCTTGGGCTTGATCAAGCGCCGCCTGAAACGGACGTGAGTCAATCTGAAAAAGAAGCTGACCTTGCTTGACGTACGCGCCCTCCTGATAACCCTGCTTTAGCAGGTATCCTGTGACCTGCGCCCTAACATCGGCGTTGACCAGTCCGTCGAGGGTGCCGATCCATTCCCCGTAAATGGGAACATCTTCTTGCTGGACCTTGACCACTTCGACATCCGGCGTGGCGCCTGGCACCGCACCCAACGCGTGCTTGGATGGGCGAGCAGCTCCGATGATCAACCCAATGACGATCAAGCAAAAGAGTCCGCCAATTAGAAGTTTGCGTTTCGAGATATTGATCATGCTCATTCTCCGGCAGCCGGCTCCTCACTAGAGAGGATTAATCTTTCATTGCTTCAGCCGGCCGATGCCGCGTCTCGTTGAAGGGGCTAACCCGTCAATTCAAGGCAATGACATCGGTCGATAAAAAATCGAGAGCACACGCTCGTGGAAGAACCCTTGAGCAACGGGTTTGATGAGAAGCTTTGCACGAGGGACTCAAAACAAGTTCCATGCCATTGATGCCCCTCGTGATTGACTCTTCGGTTTTATACCTGCCCACAGCACTACAGTACAAAGTTATAATCCAGAAGTAAAATGGTTTGAAAATGAACCGGGTGTGTTGAGTCCGTCTCCAGTTTTTGTCCTCGTGTGAGGATGTGGTTGTCCACGGCTCGCATGGCTCTGGGAGTGATCGCAATCGCGCTTAGCTTGGTTCTTGGGTTTGTTTATCTCGTCGCCGCTTGCTCCGGCGCGCACTGCCGGCGGAGCTACTGCTTGATTTGAACCGTCCCTCGGAAGCTTCAAATCTCGAGTTGACCTCTTGCGAAAATAGAAGCGTCGCCTGCAACCTTAACGCTAATCTGCCTTTGAGCGTCTTTTTTTTTGCGCGACAACGAATAGAGTGCTCGGACGTCCGACAAAACGGCCTTGCGAAATTTCGATTGTCTGCGCGGGGCTCACCAGGCCATGTGTAACCAGGTAAGCTCCTCCGGGCCCGGCCGCACCTACCAGTTGCAATGTCTTCGACTCAGCCATCGTTATCCCAAGTCCTTCCATCTTTGCGCTTTGCGGTTCACGTCGAAAACATATACAAATTTCGCGCCAAACCGGGCGAGTAGTTTTTCAAATTCCGGCCTTACGATACGGGCGGCATTCAGGTCCTTATTAACAGGGGCCAGCACGCGGAAACTCAACTCGCCCACCTGCTAGCGCACATCCGACAATGCGCTCCCTGTCTTGATGAGCTGAAAGAATTGCGGCAAAAAGGGCGAATTCAAACTCCGTGAGGTCTAGTTTGGACGTTCATTGTTTCTCCTCGTTCACGGAACGTGAACAGGGAAAATTGTTGAACACGTTGGGTTTCATGCCAGTATCGGCGGCACGAACTGTCGAATTCTGCCCTTGTCCATTAGTAACGGACATGCAGTAATAGTGGACAAGCATCCGATTAAGCCGACCCATTCAGCCGTTTCTTGATTGACGCGCTCTGCAAACTTCTGCGCGCCTTTGCCTACACCATTCGAATGGGCGCGGGATACTTCGCCACTAACGAATCGATCGTAAGCAGCGTAATACCCTCTACGGTGGCCTGTGCCACTAAGAGACGGTCAAATGGATCCTTGTGAATTGTCGGCAAGCTCTCGATGGCGACGACGTGATCGCTGACAATCGGCAACTCGCTATAACCGTTGTCAAGCAATCCGCGGCGCAGGACCCGGGCATCCACCTTGAAGTCATCCCGGCCCAACCCACGCTTAATCGCGACTTCCCATAAGCTGGCGGCGCTAAACAGAAGCTCATTCTCTGGATTGTCGATTAAGCGACGAGCATCTGCGGAAAGTCGATCAGGATGACCGGCAGCCCAAAGGAGGAGATGCGTATCCAGCAGCAGCTTCATACGCCACCGAAAATCCGCTCAATCTCATCTCGACCCATTTGGTCGAAGTCGTCTGGCACAGAAACTTGGCCCGCCATAAAACCGAGACGGCGTACTTGATTGCCGGTTGGAGCGCTGACAGCCGTGACCTTAACCATGGGTTTACCCGCCTTCGCTATAACGAACGACTCGCCCCTGGATGCCGCGTCCACAAGTTTCGAGAGCTGGGTTTTGGCTTCGTGAATGTTCACCGTCTTCATGTTCAAAGCATAAAACTAAGTTTACTTGGTCTAGTTTACATGGCCAGCGTACCAAGCGCAAGCCCGTTGCCTCCGCTAACGCATAGCTAATGTATCTGAATACAATGGCATAGCGGCCAGTTGAAGATATCTGATCGGGCAACTGTGGCTCGGTGGACACGTTCAGGCCATACTCGGCGCGGTAGCAAGAGCCTTGCCGGATCGTCTGGACAGGGAAGCTCTTTTTATTGAGCTGAAACGACCAAGAGACCTTGCGAACACCTGCCCTCGTCTCTTCATGCAGAGCAGCAGCAGCGCCCAGCTTGCGCCCGTCGATGTTAGTTAGATGACCTGGGTCCGGTCGCGGCGCTTGACTGGCAGGCGCGTGAAGTGTCCAAGCGTACCGGTATGCTTGTGGATACGGTGGACGAGAACGTCTCAGAAAACTTACCAGAAGAGTATAAGACGTGCGTGTACAGAATCGTGCAAGAGGCTTTGGACAATTGCTCGAAACACGCATACGCAAAGAACGAGCGAGTGGGTCAGATGGGCGGGGTGTTGAAAGTGGAATCAGATCCGGCGCGAGGCCCACGTCTTCGAGTCGATCTGCCGCTCCCAAATGCATCCGCCGATTCGGGAGAATTGAGTGGTTTCGTCAACTATGGGTACCAGTCAGCGATGAGGAAAGAAACGCTTGCCGGCCTTCCGCAACTCGGGCTGGGGTTCCTCAAAACAAAAGCCGCCCGAAAAACCGAGCGGCTTCCTGTGCTTTCCGCTTGCTACAAATTCTTTGGCGACACCTGGTTTCCGTTCGTCACAGCCGCTGTGATCATCAATCACGATTTCCTCCGGGCATAATCTTGCAAAACCGATTCAAGAGTCCTCATTGTTTAGGGACAGTCACAATTCCCGTCGGAGCGCTGCCACCCGCCGAAAATGGCGAGCCGGGAAGGGGAGAGAGCGTTCCCATCATCGGATCTACAGAAAAGGCGGAAATGGTATTGTCGACCTTGTTGGCCACGTACAAGAAGCTGCCGCTCGGATCGAGCGCCACTCCAAACGGATGTTGGCCGGTTGAAACTGGAGCTGAAATCGGAGACAGAATGCCGTTGTTCAGGCCGAAAACAGACAAGGTGTTCGCTGCCACGTTGCTCACGTACACGAAATTGTTTATGGGATGTACGACCAGCCGCAATGGGCGTGTGTTCATGTGGCAGCCAGGGCAGCCAGTAGAAGCAACCGCCGGACCCGAGATACGAGTCAACGCACCGCTCTGCGGATCAATACTGTACCCCGAGATTGTGTCTTGCATGTGGTCCCCCACGTAGAGGAACTTGCCGTTCGGATCGGCGAGAATTCCAATCGGTGTTTGCCCGGTTGGGGATGCTGCGCCGGGAACGGCCGCTAAAGAACCGGTATCGGGGTCTATCGAGAACCCAGAGACGGTACTGGCACCGATGTCGTTCACGTACAAGAACGTCCCGGCAGGACTGATAGCCAGCCCAAACGGGCTGATGACTCCGGTAAAGGGAGATCCGGGAACCGGAGTGAGCGTGCCTTTGGCGCTGTTGATACTGAAAGCGGAAATGGTCCCACTGTTCTGGTTGCCAACAAAGACAAATTTCCCTGCCGAATCAACGACCACTCCGTGAGGCGATGCGTCAGTAGCGAAGGGTGAGCCTGGAACCGGAGTCAGACCTCCAGTGCTGGTGTTAACAGAAAAACCTGAGAGGTTGTCGGCATTCTGATTGCTCACATACAGAAACTTGTGGACCGAATCTAGCGCCATAAACTCCGCTCCAGCCCCGGCTGGAAAAGGTGAGCCGGGCACGGACGAGAGGACGCCGTTTGAGCCGACCGTAAAAGCGGAGACATTCCCTGAGCTGGAGTTGGCGATAAAGGCAAAACTGGCGGCGGGTCCTGGAGCGACGGTTGGTTTCATTCCTCCGCTGCATCCGTTCATCAGCACCAAGGCAAATACCAGCCCAAATGTTGATAGCAAAATCCATGTTTGCCAGTCAGTCCCGTTTAGATGGATGTTGCCAAGAGTTCTTAGGCGATGTGACTTTGGCACCATTCGACAAATCCTCTACTATTCCGCTCCTAAGGCCAATGTACGGCGGCGGATTCGAGGGGTTGTCATAGAGATGTCAAGGCTCGGTCAAAATGGATAGCCCGTCCGAGCCACCACGCGATAACTCTCGGATGGTCGGCAAACCTTACCTTACCGGGTTGGGTAAGGGTAGCCCGTCATCCGCTCAGGATTTCGAGGCCGGTCGCCAGGTGGCAACCGTGCGGTAGCCGAGGCTTTAAGGAAAGTGGTTTCCAGACGGCTGCTACTACCCGCCCGCCAACATCTTCCTCGCCACCGGACGTGCAAACGCATTCGTCGGACCGTGCCCGTTATTTGCCATCACTTTGCCGTAATATTCCTTCGCGCGCACGGCGTCGCCCGCCTTCTCATATGACTGCGCGAGTAGCATCAAGATGAACGGGTCTTCCTGGCTGGCTTTCTCTAGTTCCGTGATCGCCGTCTTGTAGTCGCCGCCATAGAACGCTACATATCCGGTCAGATAGGGAAAGAACTGTGCCTGGTTCGGATTGTTCGCCTTCTCGAGCGCCACTTTGGCCGCGGCAATCTGCTTCTGTGCTTCATCGCGATGTCCGCGGCGCGCGGCAATGCGGGCTTGGGCGTGCGCCCAGCGGAATGCCCACAGGTTCTGGTCGGCGTCCTTCATTTCCGTTTTGCGCATCGCAGTGTCATAGCCGATCTTGTACCAGTTCGCGGCGCCGTCGATATCGCCCGACTCGAGCTTGATGCGCGCCAGTTCATTGGCCACTCCGGCCGCCGCCTCAAAGTCCGACTTCGCCATCAGCGCATCAAACACCTGCTTCTCGTATTTCTCCGCCTCGGCCGAATTGCTCTCGAAAGCAAACGAAATCGCCATCATTCGCAGTGCGCGGTTCTTCTGGTCGGCTGGAGCCACCTCGATCGCCTTCTTCAGGTGCTCGCGTGCGGCTGCGTAGTCGCCCTTCAGGTCAAGCGCCACGCCCGACTCCAGATGCGCCTCGTAGAAATTCGGAGACGCCCGGAGCGCCTGGTTGTACAGCTTGAGTGCCTCATCCTGTTTGCCTTCGCTATTGAGCTTTTGCCCCTGTTTCACCAGCGCCTGCCCATCGTCGGATGGCGCCGCCTGCGCTCTCGCCGCTCGCCCCATGCAAGTCACGCCCGCCACAAACATTGCTAAGAGAATCGAGACTCCAGGATAAGGGGATTTCATGCGCGCGATTATAGCGCTGAAGTCTGATGAGGACGTGAGAAAGAGCGATGGCAGTTCCAGATATGAGATCTGGTCTACGGTGGGCGGTGTGGGCGGCACTTCGCATCCAGCCACCGTGCGACAACTCCCGGAAGGTCTTTCCTTAGCGGATTATGTAGGGTTGCTAAAAATAGCCGGCCCAAATCTGTTTGGATCTTATTTCAGCGTATGCGCCTTAGTAATCCAACAGGCTCGAAAAACCTTGTGTCGCAAATTAAGTCGTGCTGAAATCAAAGGAGTTAGCGTCACTAGCTCTGACTTGTCTGACGTTGAGCGATTTTCATGAAGTTTCGCGGGCCACAGGCCCTATAGGACAGTTTGGACCAGTTATTTTTCGCAACTCGGGAGTAATGGTCGGACACGGAAGTGTGGCCGCGGAAAACTGTCTCAAAATAAGGGTTCACTCCATTTTTTTTTGGAGTGCGCACTTGGACTGAGACACGAAGTTAAGGGGGGAGTTGCCGTTCGCTGAAAAATGATTGTACGGCAAAGTGGATTGTTGAGAATCGTCACCGATCGGTAAAGCGGAGGCAGGCTCTGCCGGAGGGCAACCCGCCACGGAATGGCCGACTGGAAACTCATCGCAGTTGTGGTTCTCTTTACTCTCAGGGGCCACTCGAAACGGAAACACCGATCGTTGCTGCGATCGGGGTTTTTCACTCTTCGCCTCGTCGACTCTAACTTACCAGAGAACCTCCGCTGCGCTTCGGCGATGATGATGAAGGGGATTCACTCTCAAACCGCAGCGCATGGTCAAAAAACCACGTTTTCTGATGCGCGGCGACAACCTGTGCGTCCAGGCAGAATCTGATTGGAAGCGTGTTGGTCCAAAAAACCGCACCTTAAATGGTAGGTTGCCCCGAGCGAGAAAAGGCGCGTATAACACCTGTGACGCGTTTGTGCTCGCGGTAGTTGGTGTTTCTATCCCGATCCCTCGCGGATCGGCGAGAGAGTGAGGGGCATTTGTTTCCGCTTTTGATCGGCGGCTTTATCTTTAGCGGTCTTCTGGAATCATGAGAAAACCATTCTCGTTGGATCACGGAACGGGGCTAAGATTTTCTTCTTGGCCGACGGCGCTTATCGGAATAGTAGTCATCAAAGCCGTCCTTTCACTCGCCGTAAAGCCAGGTTCTACACTATTTTCGTACAGCGGGATCAGTTACTTCCTTCTCCTGCTTTTGGCGACTAGTTTCGCCATCCGCAACGGAATCCAGAACGTGCTGGGGGGGCGGCTATTCTGGATGTTCCTCGCCATTGCCTACGGCCTATGGTCGCTAAATCAGGGACTTTATCTTTACTACGAGCTTGGTCTGCGTATCGAGGTACCCGACAATTCGATTGCTGATCCGGTGTTGTTCCTGCACGTTGTAGCGCTCATGGCAGCTGTCGCAACCCTTCCACACCGGAATATATCCGACCGCAAGCCGTACCGCGCGATCCTAAACTCTCTGCTCTTGCTGTTTTTCTGGAGTTTTCTTTATGGGTACGCGGTCTTTCCCTATCAATATTTCCGGGACGCCACCAGTTACGCCCTGCGATTTGACATTCTCTACCTGTCAGAGAACTTGGTGCTGGTCTTGGCTCTGGGTATTTTGAGCCTTCGCGTGCAGGGTCCTTGGAAGTCAACCTATCTTCATCTGTTGGGCGCCTCGACACTGTACGCCCTAAGTTCCGCAGTCGCCAACCTTGCAATTGACTCGGGAGGATACGTCAACGGCAAGGTGTATGGTCTGGGCCTCACCGCTTCTGTCTGCTGGTTTGTGTGGATACCGCTACGCGCACGCCAGGTACCGGGAGTGGAAGCAAGCGCAACGCGATCCGATAACAACCACAGCTCACAAGGGTCGGTGTGGGCGATGCTCGTGGTTGTGATGATCTCTATCCCGATTGTGTGGGAGCTTTTTAAGCGGAATGAGAACACTGGTCTGCGTACGCTCCGCATATTTGTCGCAATCGCCGCGATTGTGTGTCTAGCGAGCGCCGCCTACATAAAGGAGTACCTTGCCAGACGCGAACTGGCTTTCCATTTCGGTTTGGCCAATGATCGGCTCCGTTTGGCAATGCAAGCTAGCACATCGGTGGCGTGGGAATCGGATGTCAAGAGCGGACGGGATTTTTGGTTCGGCGACTTGCAGGTTATCTTCGGAATCCCGTCCGACACCTATGCCACAAGTGTAGAGGAGTTCATTCGTCGCGTACATCCAGAGGACCGACAGCAAGTCTCAGAAGCGATCGCTGATGCAAGGCAAAACCGAAAACTGTATGCGGCGGAGTTTCGCATTGTACGGCCCGACGGGACGGTTCGATGGCTGGCAGCGCGAGGCAAGTTCTACTACGCAACGAATGGTAACCCCGAGCGGATGCTCGGCGTGTCGGTAGATATCACAGAACGCAAGTTGGCGGAGGACAAGCTGCGAGAATACGAGAAGGCCGTGGAAGGTTCGGAGGAGATGATTGCGGTTGTGGACCGAGAATATCGTTACCTGATCGCGAATCGTAAGTTCCTGGCCAATGGGAGCATGACGAAGGACCAAGTCGTAGGGCGTTTAGTCCCAGAAGTATTGAACAAGGGAATCTTTGAGACGGTCGTCAAGGAAAGGTTGGATGAGTGTTTCCGAGGTAAAGTCGTCAGGTACGAGATGCGATACACGTACCCTGCGCTTGGCGAAAGGGACTTACTCATCTCGAACTTCCCCATCGAAGGCCCCGGCGGCGTAGATCGTGTGGCTTGCATTTTGCAGGACATCACTGAGCGCAAGCGGGCGGAAGAGGCACTTTCCTCCATGAGCCGTAGAGTGATTGAGGCAGAAGAACGGGAACGTAACCGGATCGCCAGAGACCTTCACGAAGACATCGGTCAGCGTCTTGCTTTATTGGCAATTGGGATCGAACAACTCAAGAACAACCTCCCCAATCAGACGGTTGAACTTCTCGACTGCATGAACACAGTATGGACGCAAACCTTGGAAATACTGACCGATGTCAAAGCTTCGGCGCACGAATTGTACTCTCCCAGATTGGAGTATCTCGGCATCGCTGCGGTTATGAGCAGCTTCTGCGCAGAGTTCGGGGAGCGGAAGAAAGTAGAGATTGATTTCAGGAACCGCGGTCTCCCCAGCCTCGTGCCGCCGGACATTTCTATTTGCCTCTTCCGGGTTCTACAGGAAGCGTTGCACAACGGGGTGAGGCACAGTGGGGTCCAGAAGTTCGAGGTGCACTTGTGGGGTGCGGCGGGTGAGATTCATCTGACGGTGAGTGACTCCGGCGCCGGCTTTGACCTTGAAGCAGCAAGGAAAGGCCGAGGGCTCGGTCTGACCAGAATGGAGCAGCGAGTAAAACTGGTGGAGGGAACGTTTTCGATCGATTCACGACCCCAGCCTGGGACTACAATCCACGCCCGTGTGCCTGTCAGTTCGAAACACGGTGTCATGCATGCAGCCGGGTAAAGAGCATCGGAATCGCGGAGTCCACTACAGTTTGGGGGCGGAACTTATCGGCGGAGGGTGTTGTCTAAGGAAAAGAATCCTACCCCGCCACCCGCATGGCGTTGCTTCCTGAAGTGAGAGGCACGCGAGCGTGGACGGTGGTGCCTCGCTTGGGTTGTGATGCAATTGAGAACGTTCCGTTCACTAGTTTGAGCCGCTCCTCCATGCTGATAAGACCGATCCCTCGGCTCTCCTTTGCCGCTTCCCAGTCAAAACCCAGACCAGAATCCCTCACCGTCAGATGAATCTCACCAGACACTCCCCACAATCGCACTTCAAAGGATCGAACTCCGCTATGTTTTGCCGAATTGTGCAGGGCTTCCTGCAGAACTCGGAAGAGGCAAAGAGAGATGTCAGGCGACAACGGGCTTGGCAGGCCGTGGGTATTGAAGTCAATTTCCACGTCCTGCTGTTCCCCGAACTCTTTGCAGAATCCCCTTACGGCGGCAGCCAGGCCCAGATATTGCAGCTTTGCTGAGTGCAACTCGTGCGACAAGGATTGGATATCGGTCGCTATCTCGGAGGTCTGCCTCCGTAGTTCGCCCATCCGGCTACCGACTTCAACGCGTAGATTGGGAGGGTTTTGTTGGAGTTGTTCCAGTTCGATGGCCAACAGTGCGAGACGCTGACAAATGTCGTCGTGAAGCTCTCTTGCGATCCGGGTACGCTCCTGCTCTTGTGCCGCAATCAACCGGCGGCTCACGCTTGCGAGGGCCTCTTCCGCCAGTTTTCGCTCGGTGATGTCGATAAACGCGACAACAGCCCCAACAACCTCTTGCCCTCTGCGCTGTGGATACGACCAGAGTTCAGCTGGGAAGCTCGTACCATTCGCCCTCCATAGCACCTCGTCGTCAACGTGGATTCCCTCGCCGGCTCGGATTGCCCGGAAGCTTCGACACTGCTCAACCGGGAACATCGTCCCATCGGCACGAGCGTAATGAATTAGATTATGCATATTCTTGCCGAGCAGTTCGTCCACGCGTTCATATCCCAAGGCGCGAAGGCAAGCAGGGTTGCAGAACGTGCAGCGTTCTTCGAGGTCAATTCCATAGATGCCTTCGCCGGTCGAGTCGAGAAGTAGCCGGAGTTTGTCCTCGCTCTGGCGCAGGGCAAGCTGGCTCTGTGTATGTTCCTCCACAACGACCGCGAGAACCATGAAAGGGGCTGCAACAAAAAGTAGGAATACCTGTATTGACGGCACATTATTAGCCGACTCCGACCCAATGAAGGGACCGCGTCCTTGGACTGCGCCCCAGATCGCCAGAAAGGCCACAGCAATCGCGACACTGCTGACACCGGTTGTTCCGAAGCGCAAAGCCGACCAGAGCAAAAAGGGCACGATAGTCAGCACCGGTGCGATGATGGTCGAAGATGAAACAAAACTGTAATATCCCAGAACAGCCAAACCAGCCAGTAGCGCTGACGCTTCAAGGTAGCGAGAAAACGACGCGCGTGCCCATTCCGATGTCTTGTTAACCCAACCCAAAATGGCTGGAATCAGCGTGAGGTATCCTAGCGCCTGTGACAAAAAAGCAATTCGCCAACTTCTCCAATACTCCCCGTGTGTGGTAAGCGCACTGAAAAAAGCTCCGGCCAATGGTGCGAGGAGCACGGCGAAGAAAGCATACTTGGCCAGGGCCTTGACGCTGTCTAGCAGAGGCACACCGCCAAAGCAATAACTGAGACCCAATGCAGCTGTCAGGACTTCTGCTATATCAGACAGCTGGAAGAAAATGATGGAACGAATCGATATGCCCATGCGCAGATCATAGAACGCAAATGTCACAAGGGCCGCTGCGATTACTATCGGCCAGATTCTGCGGGGAAGGTACAGCAGCGCGGATACCAGGAGAATATTTCCCGGCCAGAGCGGCCAGTCTAACGAGTCCCGTATTACAACCGTCGTCCCTAACTTCGCAGCGAGGTAGGACATGGTGGCCACCAGGCACGCGAGGATCGTAATACGAAACAAGGATTTCAGATTCGCTGCGTTCCACCATAGGCGACTTTGCATAGAACTCATAGAACCATCAAATCCGGGGCCCCTACGATAGTGGTTCATTATCTGTCCCCCCTGATCGAGAGTCAATCAATTGACGAAACAGACGTGGCTGTTGAAAAACTCCTTCCCACGAAATTCGCCAAAAATCACATTACGTCAGGATGCCCTACAAACGACTTTCTCAGTTTTCCTAGACATTTTCTATCCCTCAAATTTTCGCTGTTTTGAGGAAAACGGAGTTTTTCAACACCCACAGACCATTACCCTCAAAAGCCCTTGGCATTCCAAAAGGTCACTCCCACGGTCGCACAAACTCACTGATTCTGCAGTCGTCAAATTGCCAGTTCTGAGCCTTGCAGAAAGACTTGCTTGCGGAACCTTGGACGGCGATGTTAGGAGCAGATTTACGGCCCCAGTCAACTGCCGGCTCGGCATATAATTGGCGGATGCGAGGCCAACATGACTCCTTGTCCTGTTTCTCTGCCAGTCACACCCGCGCTCACTCTGGAATGCACGTTTTGGCTTGAGGACGACTCCTGGGTAGGTATGGCGGAAGGAGTCCCGATTGCGATTGTCGCTGGGTCCTTTGTAGCCGCGAAGAAAATGATGGAAGAAAGACTAGCGAGCTATCTTCAAGATCTGTTACGAAGTTGGGCCACTGCAAGAAGCCAATTGGTAGCGTGATCGATTTCGCACGACCTGATGTTGAAGCTCCGAAAGAAAGAAGGGTGCGATGTGGAAATGGACTCACAAAGATGAGAATAGGCAGGCAGCTATGCCTAGCCCCATGCCTCCCTTGCGTATTATTCCATCCGAGGAATCTCTGCAGGCGGTTCTGGGGCTGCAATCGGTCGAGAGTTCCGACCCCGATGTCACACGTATCGGGAAGTCGGTCGTGATCAAGGGTGACATCTCCGGAGGTGGGAGTCTCTATTTGGACGGCGAACTTGAAGGTAATGTCGAGCTCAACGGTAGCCTTACTGTCGGGCCTGAGGGACGTGTCCGAGCCAACTTGCAAGCTCGTAGCATCGTGGTGCAAGGCCGAGTAGAAGGAGACCTGTACGGCCTCGAGTACGCTAAGTTGAAGAAATCGGCCACCGTTGTGGGTGACATCTATACACCTCGCATCGCCATCGAAGATGGTACGTCCTTGACGGGAAGCGTGCACGTCAACAAGGACATTTCGCGTCCCCAGACAAAGAAGACGCCGCAGCGTGAAGTAGCTTAGTGTCACGTGCCTAGCGCCTAAGAACGTGGCTGTAGGAGTGGATTCGGCGCAGTCGATCATCGGTACGCTCCGCACTCTTTTTGATCCGCGAAAAGCGGGTCGCCCCTAACGCCAGGAGCAATCCGGCGAGGCTCAGACGATTTCCGTGCGGACTGGCAGTTTTGCCAGTTGCATAAATTCGCCAGTTCGCTCGGACTGTGTCTGGGTGAAGGACTTGAAACCTTCCGGTGTGGGATCAGCGTCCGCACCCTCGCGTTGGATTCGAAGGGCAATGTCTGGCGGTGAGCAACATGTCCCCTGATCATCGCCCAAGCCATTGGCGAAGTACCCGAAAGACACCGGTTTGAGAACATGATCCGCCCCGATGGCGCCCCAGGATTTTCCAGTGCCAGTTGGATACGGCGTTCGCCGAAAATCCGGCCCGCCCCACCTCGACTTGGGGCGGCCGGTTCGGGCTTCCACTGTCATCTACACCAGAACGATCCTCACTGGAAGGATTACATTCTGTTCTACGAGTACTTCCATGGAGATAACGGCGCTGGATTGGGAGCGAGCCATCAAACTGGCTGGACCGGGATCGTCGCCAAACTGATCGAGTTTTTTGGCCGGCTCGACGGAGCTCAGTTACTCGATGCGGGTAAAGCGGGCGCGTTTGCCAGAAGTGAACCGGCACGGGATCACCAGGTTGCGTGACCGATGGCGTCACGTGCTACCACCGGCCCTACGAGGAGGATGAGTGGCGTGAAAGGCGCAGACATACGGGTAAGTTCCGGGCGTCGTGAATGTGATGCGGAACCGTGTCGGCTGTCGTTCGGCGTGATGAGAATGTTTAGGTGTCCTCAGGCTTTTCTTAGTAGGCGTGTAAGCCCGACCAAAATTACAGCGCCAATAAATGCCACAATGATGGAGCCGATCATGCCGCCGCCCGCCCTGATTCCTAACAGCCCGAAGACCCAACCGCCCAAGACCCCGCCGAGGATGCCGAGAATGATGTCGACGACTACGCCGTAGCCACCGCCCTTCATCACTTGACCAGCAAGCCAACCTGCGATGAGTCCAACCACAATCCATGCGACAAATCCCATGACGAGCCTCCTTGAGTCCGCTTTAAGCGGGCCTGGCTGGAAATGTACACCTCGTCCCGTCAATCCTGAACCGCTAACAATCTTAGGCTGAAGATTTTCCGTTACAAACTAGCAAAAGTGGCAGGTTTCTTCCGGCTAGGCCGATTGTAGAATTGGCCTCCCACTTCGGACACTCAGCGCAGCGCTCCGTATGTCGTGGCCTGCTGCGATTTTACAAACCCGATGACCGGATCTGGATGAATCCCAAAGAAGATTCATCTGGGTGCGAAACCCTCAAGGCGATTCCAACCTTATCGCAAAGGAGCGGATTAAGCCTCTTACTCCAAGCCAAAGCAGGATCTTGCCGCGTATTGTACGCCCACATTGTGTCTCGTCCAGGGATCCAAGCAGCCTTCTTCTGGACATGCGATTGGGGATCCCGCGCTTCTTCACGGGGGAGTTCGAAGTAGTAATCATGATCGCGGTTGTGACCGAAGAGATGCATGAGTCGGACTGAGTTCCTGACCTGGAAAACGATTACGAGCGAGCCTACGGTTGGAAAGGCAACATCTTCCAGGAGAGCGAAATGGCGCTCTGCTTTGAGTGCATGCAGTAGTGCGCTCGAAAAGTGCTTGACACGGGCCGACATTGTTAGAGCGGCGATTTTTCGCCAACAATCCTTATGGATCCTGGCAAACTCCACGGCTTTCATTGACGTGCCGGTTTCACAGAGGTAAGATTTCGAGAATCGGCGTTGCGACCATCGGATCTCCAAGGAGGACTTGTCAGAGTTGACATTCTTCCTTTTCAGCCCCAGAAGCACACCGTGTCGTGCGCCGTGGGCATGGCGACCCATTTAATTAACATGCCTACTACTAGCACTGTTGACGCCCACCACCCACCCAAGATGGCCTATGGCGAGATTGTCAGCTTCGCCTACGACACGTTCTGCAGCGACAAAGTGCGGTTTGCTCTCACAGCATTAGGGATGGTCGTCGGGACGGCTTCGCTTATTCTCGTGGTCACAATCGCCATGACGGGAAAGAAGTACGTTTTGGATCAGATTCAGGGTATCGGCGTGAACATGATCGTAGCTGAATACCAAGGTGGAGACCACGGGACCGATTTTTTGACCATCGATGACATGCACGCTGTATTACGGCAAGTGCCGGGCATCGTGGCTGCGTCTCCGGTGGTTCCGCTCGCTGACCGGATCCCTATTGGCCTTAACCAGGAGCGTGATCTCGACGTGCTGGGCGTGTTCCCCGAATACATCACAGTGCGTAATTTGGTGGTTCTTTCCGGAAGGTTTTTCGATGGCTCGGACGAGCAGGCACACAACAAAGTTGGCGTAATCACGCAAAAACTCGCCGAGCAAGTCTACGGGTCGGCGGATGCTGCGGTAGGGAAGGTTGTGAAACTGAGTGGTTTGCCTTTCACGATCATCGGGACTTTCAGAGAGCGGGTGGACACCTTTGGGCGGTCAGAGGTGACCAACAACTCCATGGTGATTCCCTACACCGTCACGCGGTATTTCACTAACTCGCCTGAGGTACGACAGCTCTATTTCTCAGCCGCCGAACCGTCCATTGTGATTCCGGTCAGCGGAAGAATCCGAAAAGTTATCCAGTCCCGTCATCGGTCGGAGTCGTCCTATTTCGTACAGAATCTTACGGAGGTGGTCGCAATGGCGGAGCGGACCGCTAACGCACTCACCTTGGTGTTGCTGCTCATCGCAACGGTGACGCTCCTCGTGAGTGGCATAGGAATCATGAATATAATGTTGGCGACGGTAAGTTCACGCATTACCGAGATTGGCATACGCAAAGCAATCGGCGCGACCAATCGTGATATCCGTTTTCAATTCTTGTCGGAAGCCATCCTGATCTCTCTCATTGGAGGCTCTGCTGGAGTAATCTTCGGACTGGCATTGCCGTTATCGGTGCGCATCTTTACCGAATACAGGCTCCCCATTTCAGCACTGTCTGTTGTTGTGGCGATCGTAGTCTCGTGCTCAGTAGGTATTCTTTTCGGAACCGCTCCAGCTACGTTCGCGGCCGGACTGGATCCAGTGGAGAGCATGCGCCATGAATGACTCACAAAACGCATTTCTCAAGGAAGAATTGATTGCCGACAACGAATTCGAATACAACCGAGGTGAACCCGTTGATTCAAAGCATTCGAACCATAACGTTTTCACTGACTCTTCTCGCGCTATTGGTCCCTCTGCCGACTTGGTCTCAGGATCCTCACTCGCAACATGAGCACCCTGGCATGTCCATGTCTAGGGAGGAACCCACACCAGCTTTATTCCTAAAATGGAAGCGCGAGAGCGAGGGCAATCACCACCTCATCGGACTTTTCGTGGTCCTGGGTGGGGTTTTCATCCTGGCCCAAGACACCTTGAAGAAGCGCTTTCCCGCCGTACGTTACGCTTGGCCCGTCTGTTTTTTTCTTTCAGGCTTATTCGTTCTTGTGTACAGCGACACGGAACTCTGGCCTTTTGGTCCGAAGTCGTGGATCCAGGGCACCATAACGAATCCCGAAGTTATCCAACACAAGACTTTCGCCCTCTTGCTTCTTGGTTTGGGTCTGGTTGAAATGGGGAGAGCGCGTGAGCGTCTCAAAGCGATATGGGCCGCTTGGGTTTTTCCCGTGCTCGCGGTGGCGGGTTCTGTTCTGTTGCTCTTCCATTCTCATCATGCGGGAATGAGGGGAACGAACCACGTGGCGATCATGGCACGTATTCACGCGGAACATCTCAGCTACGCGGCCACCGGTTTCGGCATTGGCCTAACTAAAGGTTTGGCCGAAGTCAGTACAAAGTGGCAGACCGTCTTCGCGAAGCTCTGGCCCACGTTAATGATTGTTCTGGGTGTCCTTCTAATGTTCTATACGGAGTCGCCCTGATCCAAGTGTTTTCACTATCTCAGGCAAAACGAAGTTGGCGATGTGTTTTCGTAGGCGACAATCGGTATTCGAGTGGGGGAGAACCGAACTCTGTGCTTGTCGGGACCGCCTGCCGGACGATGATGTGATTGATTGTTGATGTAACCAGCCAGCGCTCATTGAGAAATTGGCCAAATCTTGACTGCCAAGAAATTCTAGGGCAAGACTAGCGGTTTTCCAGTTGTGTTTGAGCCATCGGAGCAGATAACGTAATTCCTCCTACCGAAACTTAGCCACCCGTTCCCACCACTACCCTTCAGGTGGGGACGGGCTTTTATACCGCACACCGTCAAATAGTGACCCTAGGTCCGATCCTCGCTCTTCTCACCTTAGCGTCCGAGAGTCGTATCCAAAGAGAAGCGACCGGCTGGTTGACCGCGATGGTTCGACTCCTTTGAAAGCACGCGGTTAGGCAGCTTGATTCGGTCATCGGTAGCCGGCGCTGCCGAGTTCGACGAGAATCTCAGCCGTTCCATGGAATACTGGAGTGAGCAAGAGCCCCGCCCAAAACAAAACGCCCCAGACTCACCCGAGTCGTGGGACGTTCGGTCGAACAGCCCTCCCCCGAAAACTGCTCAAAGGCAATCTACCAGGTGGAGGTGCTGGCATGAATGGCCCAATCGGGCCATGACGTTAGTAAGTCCAGAGGAACTTACTCCCGGAGTAACAGCCGCATTCGGTACTCCTGTAACCACCACCGACGAGCCATTGCACAAGCCGCAAGAACAGAGGAAACTCACACTTGATGATGCAGAGATTATGGTCGCAGCAGGATGGCCAGGACATCGCTGAGTACGCGGTGATGATGGCAGTCATACTCGTGCTCGTAGCAGGCACTGTGCGACTCATCGGATCGAGCGCGACCAACACCTTCGCCACTGTTGGCAGTTCAATCGCGCAATAACGGCCAACGCTCGAGGACTCCCAGAACAGCTTGGACATGCCTCTCAATCAGTAGTCGGGCTTTGATCAACAGTCTCTCGATTCCTTCCGTGTACGCGGACTTCTTTGCCCGCAGATGCCAGCGAACTTTATCGCCATGCCAATGAGCCGACATTCCTCCTCCTGATAATCGGCGGCGAAGGCATCTTGGTGCATGATGACAACCGGGATGTCAAGCGCACGGCATGCCCCTCGCAAAGTCTGGGAGCATCTTTTGAGATAGCAACAATGAGGTTGGCTTCCCTTGCCGGTGAGGGTACGGGTTGCGTCGACGCGCGGTTTAGCGTTGATTACATCAGTCAGGCCCGTGTGATGTAATCTGAAGGAGTGCGCTGCGTCCTGGTTCATTTCGTCTCCGCCGTTTTGATTTCAGGCGGTTTGCCCGCATGTGGTCAAAGCCAGCGCCCTGCCAACCCTGAGATCTCTCCGTACCTGGTGCGTGTTCACCGCGCAACACCGGGAAATACGATTTGTGTTCTTTTACGCCACGACGGCCAGTTTCACCTGGAGACGTCCCATGGAGACCGCACCAAAGTATCGGAGGGTTCCCTGCCGAGTGCCGAATTGCTGAAAGTTCAGCGGATGCTGGATAGCGACGGCCTCCCGCGACTCTCCCAAGACAAGCCCGCGTCGCCGAAGACGACCCATGTGTCGGAGATACTGCAGATCAGCATCTTCCGCACCGACCACTGGCAAAATCTAGTCTTCGTGGACGATAACGGCAGTCAGCCCGTTCCACGCTCGTTAGGTCCGCTTGTGAATTGGCTCAGCTCGTTACACAGGCAACCCCACCGGCAACTGAATGAGGACGAAGGCAAGAACAATTGCCAGTCGTCCAAGAAAATTGAACTCACAACACGGCCATGACTTTTCCGCCCTTCCCTTTTCTGATCTACATGCAAGCCCAGGAAGGTGAACGCCTCAGCTGTGACGCAGCGCGGCATGAAGAACAAAGTGTATTTGTTTACCGCGTCAGATCCCCGTATCTTCGGTAAGCCGTGCGGGAATGGCTACGACTAAACGCGTGACGTTTTGTGTCGGTGCCTACGCAGGGGCGCGAGCATTCGATTGACGTTGTCAACCGAAAAGGCTTGGGGGTCAAAATCGTCGCCGATCCAGTCGAGGAATTCTTCGTGCCGTTCGTGGTTGGGGTCGTTGAGGGCCTCTACCAGATCATAGAATCCGGGAATGCCTCCACAATCTTCTGGTGGACACGCGAGTTGACCATCCGTGCAGACCGGATACGCCATATTCGGATCCTCTGGAAGCCGCTTCTCCAGGACGATGCTGTGCTCCCAGCTATCGCCAAAATCGTACGTGTAAATAGCCTTGGAGCCAACCCTCCCCAGGATGCCGGAGAGACGCACGGTCCGTTCGTTTTGCACAGAGGGAATCCCCATGAGCCGGTCTTCAGGAGCGGGTTGTCCAAAGCGCCGCTGGCCAATGGAAAATTCGTGCATGTGGCCGTCCTCCCACCCCATCGCAGCTTGCAGCACGTCGTGCAATTGCGCCAGAGTCACGTCCGCAGACACCAGCAGACGGCGCCAGATCGGTGGGCTCGTGCCCAGCAGTGTGACCTCAAGCTGGCATATGTTCGGTGGAACCGCGCTCTTTTTCGTCGGCATAATGAGCTCTCCTCGATGTTAATCTCCGCATTGCCGATCGAGTTGCCGGACGAACCAACCGCCGCGGAGGGCCTCTGTCTCATAGTAATGGCGGGCTTCGGTATCCGCGATGGGGATCAGCCACACATAGTGGGACCAAGACAACGGGAACGGCTGGTATTGAACTCCTGTCGCCAATTTCGCAGACGCTGTCTGCGAAATCTGGATCGGAGTCACTTGGTCGGAACTCGCAGACAGCGTCTGCGAAATCAGCCATTGCAGATAGAATTGGCGCATTTGCTCCAGGTTTCTCTCAGAGAAACCACGACCCAGGCGCGCCTGCAAGTCCCGCGACAGACGCTTGAGTAATCCGCTCCCGTAATCCGCCCTCTCCGCACCGCCCTGCTCGTGCTCCACCAAACGCTGACCGACCTGCCAGTACGTCATGGTCAACACAGCATTGACCGAGCGTGCGGCTATTTGCCTCCCCGTTTCGAGCAGATCAATAACACTCAACAGAAGTGCATCGTAAGCCCGACTGATCTGCTGTGCACCGCCCTTTTTTCCCTGGCATTACCCTCTTCCTGTGCAGACCAAATCTGGGGCGGTGTCGAGATCTAGAGGTATTGATCACATCCTACCGAAAATCTCCGTTTGGTCATTCCTCGGAACTGCGAAATGTAAGTTCCTGATTATACGGACTGTCGGAAGGGGTCTCGGTCGCCGTCGCCGCTCCTGCCTTCAACATGCATTCAATCGATCATAAGCATTGTTGTGTTGCGCCTCTCAACAAGATTGCGCAATCCCCATCTGGCTTTACTGGCCAAGTTAGGGACCACCTCAAGAAAGGGACCGCTACAGTACGCGAAGGCGGAATCAGTTTACCGTCATTCGTAATCAGCAGGATAGAAATGGGTGTTACGCCGCCTGAGACAGCGCAGAATCCCACCTCAACGCCCACCTAAGTCATTGAAACAACTACATCGACTGTCCACAAACGTACAGTACATTTCCGTTTCTTGAGGTATCCCATGTTACACCTGACTTATGCACAGAATTCGGCCTTGTGGGGGATTGTCTGCTGAACTTTGGCCCCCCTCGTTTCTGCCAGACATCCGGATCTCACTGGGTCGTACGGAGGAAATGCGAGCGTTCTGGCGGGCATGGGACATGCCGCAGTATTCCGAAAAACAACATGCGGCACTGAGGTCGACGATGATTGTCTCGCAGGTCCAGGTTCACCCAGGAACCAGACTATGGCGCCGGAATCATGGCCATCTGCGGCGGGCTGGAGTACGCGCTCTCCTGGTTATTCGAATTGACTGCAGTAGATACGTAGTAGTAAGTCTGGCCGTCGACAACCGCGTTGTCCGTGTATGTTGTGCCTGCGTTCAGCGAGGAATTGATTTTCGAGTAAGGACCGGCCGAAGCAGTGCCGCGATAAATGTTGTACCCAATCACGTCGGGGGACGAGCTGGCTGTCCAGGAGAGAGAGACGCTATGTATCGGCGTCGGAGTACCCGTCCCACTCAACGAAAGCGCGGCCGAATTTGAGGCATTACTGGCGAAAGAAACCGTACCGGAGGCTGCACCGGTGGCTTGGGGCGTGAACGCCAGGGTAAACTGCACATTATTGCCGGCTGGAATTGTTACCGGGAAGGACAGTCCGCTTAGAGTGAACTCCGAACTGCTCAGGTTAGCAGACGTGACGGTCACACTCGCTCCCGTGGCGCTGAGTGTTGCCGGAAGATTCGCACTCGTTGCGACCACCACATTGCCGAAGGCCAAGCTCGCAGGGGTTACCGCTAACTGCCCGGCAGCCGTACCTGTGCCGGACAGTGGAATGTTCACAGTACGATTCGACGCATTGGAGGCCACAGCCAGGTTTCCGCTGGCACTCCCTGCGGAGGACGGAGTAAAGATGACGCTGAAAGTTATGCTTTGTCCCGACGTGAGGATCACCGGCGGATTAAGGCCAGTAACACTAAAAGCCGTGCTCGTGACGGTATCCTGAGAGATGGTGACGCTTGAACCACCTACATTGGTCACCGTTTCCGACAGGGTCTGATTGTTGCCGGTCTGCACGTTTCCGAAGTTGAGGCTGGATGGATTTGCAGTGAGGGTTCCTGGCGTAACTCCGGTGCCCGAGAGAGCGATGTTGAGCGTTGGGTTAGAAGCATTGCTGGTGAGGGAAAGAGATCCGCTGGCCGCTCCCGCCGATTGCGGGGCCAACACTACGTTGAAACTGGGGCTGCTCTGGCCCGGAGCTAAGGTCAAAGGCAGATTCAAGCCATTCATGGTGAATCCGCTGCCGGTGACTGCGGCTTGTGTGATGGTGACGCTGGAGCCACCGGAGTTGGTCAGAGTTTCTGCCAGGCTCTGATTGTTGCCGGTCTGCACGTTGCCGAAGCTGAGGCTGGATGGATTTGCGGCGAGCGTGCCTGGCGTAACGCCTGTGCCCGAGAAGGGGATATTGAGCGTTGGGTTGGAGGCATTGCTGGTGAGAGAAAGAGAGCCGCTGGCCGCTCCCGCCGATTGCGGGGCAAACACTACGTTGAAACTGGGGCTGCTCTGGCCCGGAGCTAAGGTCAAAGGCAGATTCAAGCCATTCATGGTGAATCCGCTGCCGGTGACTGCGGCTTGTGTGATGGTGACGCTGGAGCCACCGGAGTTGGTCAGAGTTTCTGCCAGGCTCTGATTGTTGCCGGTCTGCACGTTGCCGAAGCTGAGGCTGGATGGATTTGTGGCGAGCGTGCCTAGCGTAACGCCTGTGCCCGACAAGGGGATATTGAGCGTTGGGTTGGAGGCATTGCTGGTGAGAGAAAGAGATCCGCTGGCCGCTCCCGCCGATTGCGGGGCAAACACTACGTTGAAACTGGGGCTGCTCTGGCCCGGAGCTAAGGTCAAAGGCAGATTCAAGCCATTCATGGTGAATCCGCCGGTGACTGCGGCTTGTGTGATGGTGACGCTGGAGCCACCGGAGTTGGTCAGAGTTTCCGCCAGGTTCTGATTGTTGCCGGTCTGCACGTTGCCGAAGCTGAGGCTGGATGGATTTGTGGCGAGCGTGCCCGGCGTAACGCCTGTGCCCGACAAGGGGATATTGAGGGTTGGGTTGGAGGCATTGCTGGTGAGAGAAAGAGAGCCGCTGGCCGCTTCCGCCGATTGCGGGGCAAACACTACGTTGAAACTGGGGCTGCTCTGGCTCGGAGCTAAGGTCAAAGGCAGATTCAAGCCATTCATGGTGAATCCGCTGCCGGTGACTGCGGCTTGTGTGATGGTGACGCTGGAGCCACCGGAGTTGGTCAGAGTTTCTGCCAGGGTCTGATTGTTGCCGGTCTGTACGTTGCCGAAGCTGAGGCTGGATGGGTTTGCCGTGAGGCTTCCTGGTACAACTCCCGTGCCCGAGAGAGAAATGTTGAGCGTTGGGTTAGAAGCATTGCTGGTGAGAGAAAGAGAGCCGCTGGCCGCTCCCGCCGATTGCGGGGCCAACACTACGTTGAAACTGGGGCTGCTCTGGCCCGGAGCTAAGGTCAAAGGCAGATTCAAGCCATTCATGGTGAATCCGCTGCCGGTGACTGCGGCTAGTGTGATGGTGACGCTGGAGCCACCGGAGTTGGTCAGAGTTTCTGCCAGGGTCTGATTGTTGCCGGTCTGCACGTTGCCGAAGCTGAGGCTGGATGGATTTGCGGCGAGCGTGCCTGGCGTAACGCCTGTGCCTGACAAGGGGATATTAAGCGTCGGGTTGGACCCATTGCTGGTAAGGGAGAGAGTGCCACTGGCCGCTCCCGTCGCTTGCGGGGCAAACACTACGTTGAAGCTCGGGCTGCTCTGTCCCGGGGCTAAGGTCAAAGGCAGATTCAAGCCATTCACGGTGAATCCGCTGCCGGCCACTGCGGCTTGCGTGACGGTAACACTGGAGCCACCGGAGTTGGTGAGAGTTTCCACCAGGGTTTGATTGTTGCCGGTCTGTACGTTGCCGAAATTGAGCCCTGCGGCAGTTGGGGACAGCGAGCCAGGAGCCATGCCCGAACCTGACAGTGGCAGGTTTAAAGTCGAATTAGAAGCACTGCTCGCAAAAGCAATGTTGCCATTAGCAGATCCAGCCGCTTGCGGGGCAAAAGTGATGCTGAAACTTGTGCTCCAACCCGCTGGCAGGGTAACTGGCAGGGTCAGCCCATTAACGCTGAAACCTAATCCCTGAGTCGTCGCTTGGGAGACTGTTACACTCGTGCCGCCAGAGTTGGTCAGACTGACGGCTTGTGTCTGAGTGTTCCCTACCAGAAGGCTACCGAAACTCACACTGCTCGCACTAGCGACAAGGAAGCCAGAGCTTGCACCCGTGCCGGACAAGGAAACCGTCAGGACCGAAGTATTATTGGACCTCCAGTCGTGATGCCGAAATGTGCCACTATAAGTAAGAGAAATGCTGCCAGTCGCAGTACCCGCGGACTGAGGGCTAAAAACGACCGTTGCGTTCAGGGACTCACCTGGAGATAAAGTTACTGGCAAGGCGAGTCCACTCAAACTAAACTCCGTCCCCGTAATGCTGACTCGCCAAAGGGTCAGACTCTGTCCACCCGAATTGCCGACGGCCACGGATTGAGTGGCCCCAGTTCCCAGGGGAGCGTTGCCGAAGTTTACGGTGGACGGATTAGCGGTTAATTGCCCGAAGGCTCCTGCAGAGAAGGGAAAAAGGAATATCAGTACCAGTAGGCACTTTACTGCTTTCAGTGGTGAACTGTGATCTCTCACTGCGTCGCCTCTCGTGCGCCGCAAATACTGCTCTGCGGGGGAGTGTGGAACTTTCTATCTCTTGGCCGTTGTCACCAGAAGAGAGGTTGTTCCTTCGCTCATTGTCTTTCAAGCCGCCTGCCGAGCGGCAGATCACGAAAGGATGTTGGGTAATCCTTCAATTGGCGTTGCGCGCATGTCCGAAAGGACAGGTTACCTAACACCAAAACTCGGGACATCGTGTTGCTCCGAGGTGCGCCGTTGAACCTTCTCCTTCTTGACGCGGTTGTCAGGTACGATGTCCTTTTCAGCTAGCCAGCACCCGGTTTCTCGTGATCTGCATACGAGCCGAAGAAGCACCTGATTCCGCTGTTCCCTTCTCACATCTGGAACGCTTCCCTGGCTGAATGATGCGCTTCGGCTCGATTCTGGACGGGAGGGCATTTGCAGGATGCTCGTATCCCCGGCGCCGGAGAAGTTGTAAGCTTGCAGCGCTTCTACTCAGAAGAGACTGTCCCATGTATGGAACTTGTCACTGGATTGCGATTGGAGGACTAGCTTGAAGCAGACACTGCTCATTGCGGTCCTAATTATTTGCGGCGGCAAACGGGTACGCCTCGACCAAACTGAAGGAAAGCTGGAAGAATCCGAACTATTCTGGCCAAAGCCCATCAAAACAATCCTCGCCCTATGCTCTGGACAAAATGCTCGACTTGAAACCAGGCGCCAGCAACGAGGATGTCGAGCAGGCCATGCAAGGTCACATACTGCTTAGCTAAGCTAGGGCCAAACTGATGGGCACCTATCGGCGCTGACCAGAGCTCTCGCCATATGGGCAAACGGTTCTGATGGCCTGAGATTTGCGGCGGGGGGGCCACATCCTTCCTAAATCTAAAGTGGCACCGAGGACCCGGCCAACCTGGTTGCTTGTTGCGGAAAATGCAACTTAACGGTTGCCAATGTGCTGTTGCCGGTAGTGGGAGGATTTGGCAATGTACCAACATTGAAGATTCCAGCGAATGCGCCAGTACCGCCCCCACCCAAACTGATAAGAAACTCTAGGTTATACGGGGCAAGGATTTGGACAACGTACTGTGCGGAAGGTGCCCAAAAACCAACGTTGCCATCAGGGCCAACCGGAATCGTGAAGCCAGGGTCTTGGTAAATGGACGCGGGTGCAGGGCAGGGGTTCCCACCACTGGGTACTGGGCAGACATGAATCTTGGCATTCGGCATCGGACTTGGAAGCCGATAGAATGACTGCGCAAAAGCATGGAGCGCCAATAGAAGGAATGCAAGTAAGCGTTGCATCGTAAGTAAAGTCCGTTTCCTCCGACGCCTGCCCCAGCCCCGCCAGAGCCGCCGTTATGATTGGTTGAGCCGGCACTTGGAGTTGCTACGCCAGTGCTCGTCAAGAGAAATGCCAGCGGAACACGGTTGCGGAGAATTTGTTGCTGGGCCGCTAGATTGTTTTGCAATGTGGAGGCGATTGCTGGAGAACCTACTGAGGTTCCGGGCACGTTGGCGAATGCAATGATTCCTAGCGTCTCATCGTAGTAGGACAGAAGTAATATGTCGTGCTTGCTGTGAGGCCAGAGCAGATCAGACCAGAGCCGGTAATGAACGGCCCAAACACCGTCACATCGTCGCGGTAGATTTTGAATGGCTGCGAACCGTTTGAACCGTCCCAGTAGAACGTCGCCGTAGTTGTGGTCGTTACCACCTGGATCGCGGTAGCAATCGCGGAGGTCCGACTGCCCTTGGAGCAATCCGCCCAGAAGTCGGGTCAATGATGTTCTGCCCGTAGACACCTATTCCCGACGATTGCGGGACTGCTGCCTGTCCAATCTGCTGATTCAATTGGGTTACGATCCAGTCCAGACACTGCAAACTGGCCGTGCCGAGACTGTCATCTCGAGGAAACTGATTCCACGGTTTAGCTTTGGGCTGAGTGGGCATCTTTCGCTTTAAGCGGATTGTTTTTTAGCGTGAGTTAGAGCAGAATTTGAGACGTGAGTTTAAGCGCCGGTGTAATGATCTCGCTTGTCATCATCTGGCTATTCATGGTCGGGCATCAATTGCGCAATAAATGGATCGAATGGCGAAGTCCCAAGTGGCGAAATTAATAACCGAGTACGTCGCGGGCTTCTTTTAGATTGCTGAATTTCTCCCATGAAATACCCTTTGTTCCGTTACTTGAATTAGTCCACGGTATACCGACTTCAAATGTGCCCTTCTCTGATGTAGGGCGTTCCTCGAAACCGTGTTTCTCTACCCATTCCCTAACTGACGGTGTAATCGTCTTCTCGCCAAACACGTTGTCGATTACGCCACCACCTGCGACCTCTTTCGACGGTTCGTTGATGCCCAACTTTGGTGCCCCCCGCTTTGGCATTACTTCGCCAGATACGGCAGGCTTCTTGATCGAACTAACGGCGTTAGCCTTACTGGCTTTCGTTAACGGAGGAGGCGTCTCAGGCTTGGATGGTTGATTCTTGATTGCCGCAATATCACTGGCCTTGGATTGCGGCGTCGGCGGTGCGGCTTTTGGTGTATCGAAGCCCTCGTCGGGATTCTTGTAATCGTAAGTCCTCGGTTCCATCGCGGGAGTGCGCGTTTGGAAGGATTCGGGCGGAAGTTCGGACTGTAGGCGCCCGCCAACCTTAGCACCGGCAGAACGCGCTTTGCTACCAAGCGCGACCGCGCCAGTGATAGCTCCTAGAATTTGCGGGACTGGAAATGGCGTCACGCCATGTGCAGCGAGCATGACTACCATCCCCGGCCATGCTTCTTTGGGGTTATTCAGAAATAGTTTCCAGATGCTCCCGATGTGTTTCGCGTTTACTGAATCGTGCGCTGCCAGTAAAGCGCCCGCATCCTTCCTGGATTGGGTTAATGCTTTGATCTGATCGGTGAGTCCGAGGGTTTGCATTTGCTGCTGGATTTCCGCGATAGGTCTGCAGTGACCATTTTTCGAATCTGTTCAGGCTCTTTTGTAATCTCGCCAACCCGTGCGCGAGGACTCATAGTTTCAGTGTGCCTAAGACTCATTTTCCCCAACCGCACCAGAATCAGCGCGCCGTTCGTGTACAGTTTCACACCATGGCCCCTGCGGCCATCCGGTTCGAGGACGGTCGTCATGGTCTCGGCAAATTGCGGACAATTTCCTTAACCGGTGGCCTGCTTCGGCTGTCTAAACCGCTGCTGCCAGGAACACTGATAGAGGTGATATTCATGTCCAAAGGAGTCCCGGTCCTGGGACTCGCCGAATTGCTGACTCCAGCTTTGGACACGCTCAAGTGCCTGCAGCCTTTCAAGTTCATTATGATCGACGATGACGACTATCAAAGGTTAGGCAGCTTGATTCAGTCATCGGTACGCCACAAACTCGTATCCTCTGCATCACGACGTCATCCATCGATCAGATGTCAGGTCGAGAACTGAGGACAGTAATGACCGCTATCTCAGCAGACAAACCTGGAGGACATAAATCTCGCCGACCAGCGCTCCGAGAACAACTGCTATGAGGACGTCGGACGTCGGCATAGATCATGCCGTTCGCGAATTCCATCGCTTTACCTGGGACCTTTGTGGTAAGGGTTATGGACCAACCTTCCTTACTCGATCGTTTCCTGTGTCCGCGATATACAGATTTCCGGCGCTATCGACCGCAATGCCGACATTGTTCAACGTAGCATTGGTAGCTAACCCACCATCCCCGGTGAAGCCAAAATTGAGCGGATTCTTATATTGCCCCGCAGCCGCGCTCACGATTTGAGTGGCAGCGTCCACCTTCTGAACTAGCTCGATTCCTGCTCCCAATCCGAAAGTGAAATCGTACCCGCCGCTGATGAAAATATTATCGGCGGAGTCCACCGCCACGGATAGCGGCAGAGCCATAGAGGCATCGAGGGCGGGTCCCCCGTCGCCGCTAATGTTGTACTGGCCGTTGAACACCGCCGCCGTGATGATTCCGCTCTTCGCATCCACGCGTCGCACACGGTTATCCCCAGTATCCGCAATGAAGATGTTGCCGGAGGCATCCACTCCACGCCAAAGGGAAAATACAGATTGGCGTTGGTCGCAGATCCATTATCACCGCAGGGTGAGGTGGGCGTAGTACACGCTACGTAGTTCCCCGCCACACTGCTGATGATTCTCGACTGAGCATCCACCCGGCGAATCACGGAATCGTAAGGGTCTGCAATGTAGACATTGCCGGAACTGTCCACGGCCAGGGAACCCGGCTCCGAAATGCTAGCGTTTACGGCCTGCCCCCCATCGCCGCAGGGCGGTGCGCTGCAAAACTTTCCGTCGCCCGCGAACGTCGTAACTTTGTGAGTGACATGATCGACGCGACGGACCCTGGCATTATAGGTATCTGCCATAAATATATCTCCGACACTATTGACAGCCACGCTGGAAAGACCAAAGAAATCCGCCTTGAGGGCTGGCCCGTTATCGCCGCTAAATCCCTCGGAACCGCTTCCCGCCACCGTCGTTATGGTTCCCTTGGCGCTCACCTCTCTTATGACCGGCGTACCGGATTCGGCGATAAACAGATTGCCGGAACCATCAATCGCAACTCCAACCGGGTAGCTGAGGAGAGCTTTCTTCGCCGGACCTTTATCGCCCCCAGACCCGCCTCCCGCAATTGTGTTGATAACATCGCTTGTGTTGACGATGCGGACCCGCTGGTTGCCACTGTCGGCGATCAGGAGATTATCCGACGCATCGACATAGCCACCGGAAGAATCGCTGATTTCAGCTTTAGTGCCGGGACCACCGTCGCCACTGAAGCCCGCGACGCCGGTACCGACGTACGTTTTAATGATTCCCTTTAAGTTTACCTTCCGTACCCGATTGTTTCCGGTGTCGATAACGTAGAGGTTGCCTGCGTGGTCCTCCGTGACTGCATTGGGAAAGCTGAGTTCGGCTTGCGTCGCTGGGCCACCGTCTCCCTTAAATCCCCCCGTGCCGTCTCCAGCCACGGTGGTTATCACCTGGGTTTTGCCGTCAACACGACGAATGCGGTTATTGCCAGAATCCGCAATGTAGAGATCATCGGACTTATCCACGGTTACTGTGATTGCATAGAAAATTTCCGCGCTGGTTGCCGGCCCCCCGTCGCCACCATACCCGCCTTTCCCGGTTCCGGCAACGGTCGTAATAACTTTGGTCTTGCTATCGACCCGGCGAATGCGGAAGTTGGCTTCGTCAGAGATAAACAGGTTGCCTTGGCCGTCACAGGCGCATTCAGACGCGCTTGGATTGCAGGTCCGCCGTCTCCGCTGTAGCTACCCTGGAAGAACCTATTGGCAGGTCCACTACCGGCGACGGTCGTGATTTTTCCTGTCGCAGCGGCCACCCGGCGAATGCGATTATTTCCAGAGTCAGCGATGTAAAGATTACCCGCCTTATCGATCGCCAGTCCGGCTGGAATATTCAAAGCCGCATGGATGGCAAGACCGTTGTCTCCACTGAAACCGGCGTAGCCTTTGCCAGCGAACACAGTGAGAGCCCCTGCGGTACTCAGCTTATACACATAGTGCCCATAGTTCGACGAGATGTAAGTGTTTCCCGCGCTGTCTTTGACCACTCCACCGGGATATGCGATAAACGCCGTCTGAGCCGTCCCACCGGCAGGCCCGCCGCCCGCAACGGTGCTGATCTTTTGAGCCTTGGCTTCTCCTGAAAACGAAAGACTGCATAGAAGTAGCGTATGGAATACAAGCATCGAAGAACATATGCGAGTCGCCAATGGAAAGCATGCAATCCTGAGCTTCATGCCAACCTCCTCATTATGGTTGTGATATCGCTCAGCTCTGGGAGGTTGGGGGGAGCTACCCCGAGAAGAGGCACAAATTCTGCGCGTGCCAGGATTGATCGTCAAGACGAAAATGACCTGTTCTAGCCGGTCGGTTCACTTAGTTGGGAACGCAGGTTATCAATCTTCCTCGACCCGTCGAGACCTGATGAAAGCTGCGGAATTTCAATCGTTTCTGAAATGTCAGCGATTGACATCCGACTTCCCCGGGGCTTGCTAAATTTCAAAGCGGGCGAGTCGTGGCTCGCCCGCGGTTGGTTGCGATGCATCCACCCGGTGCCTCAGGCGGCTTTGCCGGCGTCGATTTTGTGGGTGCCGGAGCTGTGGACGTTGAATGTCCGGATGACTGGCGTCTGCTCCAGGAGGGGCGACAGGACATCGTTGACTTTAGGATACGCTTCACGGTGATATCGCTCAGCGTCCTCTTTGCTATTCCAGAAGCTGAGACCGATGATGCGATTTGGCTCAGTGTCAGAGACTAGGACGGTCTCATCCATGAATCCTGTCTGTTTTTTTAGAATCGGCAGGACCTTCTCCTGGATAGCTTTTGCGAGCTCGCTTGCTTTTCCGGATTTAGCGTTGATTTCGACTACTCGTGTGAACATCGGATGCTCCCTTCATGGGTTAGAGGGTGAAAGGAACCTTCGCCGCAGGGCGCGGCGACGGACTTGTTTTGTATGTACTAACCACGCTACGCCTTTGCGGCTGAAGGGTCAATTGCCCGGAATTGGTGCAGGGACTAGATTGCCGCAGGTTGACAATGCAACAGTATTCAGTGCGTATCGGATCACGAATTCTGCGTGGTTGTGTCTACCTCTTCAACTCGAGGGCCACGACTTCAAACGGCTTCTCACTCCAACCCTCCAGGATGTGTTCAAGGCCAACTGGACGTGTTCCTTCGTAAGGCGAAGCTCGGTTCACGGTGCTGTTAAATTGCGAGTATGGCACTGAACCGGCAGCCAGCAGGAGACAAGCGCCGATGGGAGCGACGACCGGTTGACGTGCCAATCCGCGTGGTGGCCGGTGATATGAGAGGGACAGCGGCGATACCGGGTCGCGGAACCAAGCTGAGCGCAGGTGGCATTTGCTTGTTTGCGCTTGCGAACTTAGCCATAGGAGCTCAGATCGATGTTGAACTTGTCGATTCACACTGCGTCACACCGGTCCGCATTAGCGGAATCGTTCGCAACCGGGTTGCCTACCTGTATGGAGTCGAATTTTTGATCGACCAGCAGGAAGATCGGCAGCAAATCGCGCGACTAAGCCATAGCCTCGGCGGGACAATCCGTCCCCACTCGTCCTAGCCCCAAGCACCGGTTGCGTCCTCGCCGTATAGCCCGCTTCCCTTCCCCACTCTGGCATTGTCCCCCGCTTTACCTGCCGTTGCTTTAGGTCGAGCTCCGCTTCGTCTCTTGTCGAGGTTCATTCCACGACCATGTCATCGAGGTCGGTTTCTTCGTGAACGCGCGTTCGTATGGCATCTGCTATAAAGCGTGATCATGTCTTGCTTCGAAATCGTGCCTTAAGAACTTGGCAAGTGCATGAAGACAAGGTAGATCTTGGGTTCATTGTTGACAAAAACCTGGAGATGCTCCCGCATCTCTTGGCAGGTTTCCGATGTCGCTAAATAAATCGTGTCAGGATATATTGTCGTAAATGGGGACGCGCGTACGCCGAGGGGAAATTAATCAATCGGGCACCGTTCAGGTGGCACCTGCCATTTAATGGCAGAGCTGATCACGCTCCGCCGTTTTCTCCGATTGGACTGGTACCACCCGCGCCACTTAGTTTAGGACTCATCTCACAAATACCTCAGCAAAATTAGGCTGCAGCCGAGATGGAGCATCCCGAGAAAGTTCTCGGCATATCGTTCATAACGGACAACCAGTCTGCGGAAGTTTTGTAGCCAGGCAAACAGCCTCTCAATCTTCCAGCGTCGCCGGTAGCGTCGCAAACGACGTAGGTCTTGTGTTCTGTTTTTTCTATTGCTGCGGTGCGGAGCAATAAGTTCAATCCCATAGCGGCTGAGTTCCTCGTCGAGTTTGTCCGAGTCGTAAGCGTTGTCGCCGATCAGATTCTGGGGGGCTTCTGGAATCACCATCTCGACCAGGGTGGGAACCACCAACTTCACTTCGTGAGGGGTAGCGCTTTCGATGCACATAGAGACGGGAAGACCATTACGATCTGCCACTGCCATGATCTTCGTTCCTTTGCCGCGCTTGGTTTTCCCGACCTTTGATCCCCTTTTTTCGCCGGAGCGAAGCTACCGTCGATGAAGGCTTCCTCTACATCCAGAACACCACGGACCTTCAGCTCAAGAGCAAGAGCTTCCAGAACTCCTTTCATCACTCCGGAGCGGACCCATTGCTGGAAGCGGCGATGGCAGGTTTGGTATGGCGGATAGCGGTTGGGAACATCGGCCCACGGAGCGCCCGTCCGCAGGACCCAAAGAATCCCGTTTAGGACAGTGCGTCGATCCTTCCATGGCCTTCCCCGTCCGTCTCCGCGACGCAGTGGTTCAGGGATGATAGCGTCGAGAATCGCCCATTGGGCGTCAGTCAGGTCTCGTGACATGTGAGGCATAGGCTTGATGATGCAAACTTGGTGGGAGTTGTTCTGCTTGCTTTGTCGACCGTCAATTAGACTGAAGCAGCCGCGGACCCACGCATTATGGCTCCAGGGTACCGAGATTCATCATTGACGGAAAACATCTGCTGCTATCCCGCCTGGCGAAGTCACCAGCGATGTCGTCCTGCTGAGCAATCTCCGCCGATTTCTGACGCGTCGGCCAAGGGAGCATCGCCCCTCAGTCTGCCGATTATTTTGGCACCATTCCGAACCGGTTGTTCCGATGACCAAAACGGGTACGAAGCGCGGAGATGATCTCTTCACGACTGTGACTATGTTCGGCTGTTGGCCTCTGGCGGCTCGTACTTGAGGCCACCTGTGCACTGCTGGCGTTCGCGGTTTCGTCCTCGCAACCTTCCGTCTCATCCTGGGCGCACGGTATCAGAAGAAAAGCATTCTCGTCACCATTGCTGAGGAATCCGTAGCCGACAATCTCTCCGCGATCATTGATAAAACTGGGCTCCGCCAACGTGAATCCTGAAGTTTGCGGAACGAATGCTTGCAAGTTGATCATCTGGCCGTTTTCCCATAGAAACGGCGTTGTCACAAAGTCACATGAGAACGAGTCGCCTACAATTTGCCCGCTGGAGTTAATGGCATACGCGCCGCTGTAGCAGTCACCGGACAAGATTCCGAGATCTGTCATCTCGTCATTCCTCCAAAGAAAGGCGTGGAATACTTGATCTCCTGCGAGGGTGGAAGCACCAACTACCGCTCCTGCATCGGTCAGACCGTCTGCCTGTGAAAAGGTTCCACCGAGGGTACCCAGGTCTTTCATACCCGTCTCCTGGCTCCAGAGAAATGCGTGTGGGAGCGCAGTAACGTCGGCTACATCTGAGTTTCCGGCCACTTGACCGCGGTTGTTGATGGCTGCAGGAGCAGCGCAGTTCCCCCCAAGGGCACCCAAATCCAGCATTTGCTCGTTCTCCCAAAGGAACGGATGCTGTACCGGGTCATCTTGTGGGCAATAGAATCCGCTATTTGTCACTGCCGTTGTGTTCGTATACGAGACGCCGGCTATCTGGCCGGCATCATTTATGAAAACAGCTTGGGCATCGTTGCCAGTTCCCAACGTGCCCAAATCCTGCAGCGCTCCCTTCTGCCAGAGAAATGCCCGGCTTTGGGTTCCGAAGCCGAAATAGCCATACGGATCAGATGTGCTGTTCTGAGCGAATCCGACTGCCTGGCCTCGATTGTTGGCCTGAATGCCTAAGCCTTCACCCCCTCCAAAGCTGCCCAGATCTATGATCTCACCGTGCGACCAAAGCGTAGGATGAGCCTCTACCACCCCCAGCAGCGGGTCGATGTCGCCGGTTTCCGAGGATCCAACTATGGTTCCGTTAGCTGCTATCGCCCCGGCACCGCTGTTATACCCACCCGGCAGCGCACCGAGATTGGTCGGGAAACTGTGGTGCCAATCGACCGCTACATTGATGAATGGATCTGGTCCGGGGGGGCAACACGACAAGAAGAAAATCGGATTCTCGATGGCGAAGTTGGGATTGGGAAGGGAGGTGTCCGCACTGCCCACGGCTACTCCCCGGTTGTTCAGGATCGGTGGAATTATCCCGCAACAGTTAATACCTGCATTGGGGCCTCCGAGCGAGCTTAAGTCCACGAATCTATAGCGAAGCTGGTGCGCATCGGCGTTAACAGTGGGCTTATTCTGCGCCTCCACTGGGGGCCCCGTCAGGACGGCTAGCAAAGCAAACGCTAACAAGCTCGCCGTGCTTGCGACAAATATTTTGCTTTTCATGTTCTCCTCCTTGCGGCTGTGCTCTCGGGGCTGCGTCATACTCAGCAGCAGACGGCTCCGGCCCTAATCCTCGGGTTTCCGCAACTTCACCTGTGCTTCTCCTCAGGCGCTGGTGGAAGGCGCAATTGAGCTTTGCCTGCTTGCCATCGCGCCCACTCCGCTTATCGAGTCTTCGTCGGTTGCGGCCCCCAACTCGGGGTTACGCAGTTCCCGTCGGGACACCCGCCGACGGTCAGTCCTCTGGCGATTCGCCGGATGTGGGTGCCATGACTGTTTGCTGTGTACAGATCCAGACTGTAGTTGGAACTCATCCGGTTGCTGATGAACACGATCTTGGTGCCGTCCGGTGAGTAACCCCAGGGAATATCCGTCTTTCCCTTCGGCGGATGCGTTAACTGCTGACGGTCGCTACCGTTCAGATTGGCCACAAAAATCGCCCCAGTCAAAGCCGTATTGCAGTGATTCAACATCAACACGTGCTGCCCGTCGGGCGAGACGTCCGCTAGACATCCTTCCAGTGGCGCAGCTGTGATTCGCTTCTGGTCATGGCCCTCGGTGGTCATGGTCCACACAGCGGAGACGAATCCTCCCTGCTGGCCATCGAACACGATCTGGGTGCCATCCGGAGTGTAGGCATTGCCGACGTCCAACCAGAAGGGGCTGGTAAGCTTTGTCCTTTTGCCCGTTCCATCCGACAGCATTGTAGTGATCACCCATTGGCCGGTTTGCGGAATTGTCCAAGCAAAAATGATCCGGCTGCCGTCCGGCGACCAGTGCCCGAACTGCGAGAGGCCGTCATTGGTCAGTTGCGTCAAGCCCCTTCCATCTGGTTTGATCACATACAAGTCACACTGACACGCGCCGTTGGAATTGATTTGGCCGTAACTGAAGAGAATCTTCTTTCCATCCGGAGAATAGTTGGGAGCCCAGAACTCGCTGGTGGTTGCCGTCAGGTTCGTAATTTGGGTCATGTCGCTGCCATCGGGATTGATGGTGTAAAGTTGCCACGATCCGCTGGGGTTTGCGACGAAAACGATCTTGCCGTTCTTGCCGGGAAAGGTGGCCGAGGCGGGCAGCGCCGCAAGTGAGACCACCACGGAAACGCTGACCACAACGAAAAGGCTCCGTACGAATCTGAATCTGCGCATAAAATGCCTCCTGAATTCTTCTTTGTTAGTCCGATCTACCCTATTGCGGCGACAGTCCCCACTTGGGGAAAAAGCCACCCTGCTCGATCCGCTTCGGGCCGTGCTGCGCCGCGCCCTTTCTACCAGGGATTCCGTAATGCGGTACTGATCGTTTGGCTGAGATGGGAATTTCAAGAATCTGGCGTAGCTCTTTCCCATCTGCGTTGATCACGAAAATCGCGCTGGTCCCTTTCGAAAGGTCGTCGCGTTCGAAAGCTATGCGGCTCGTATCGGGCGACCAAGTGGGATTGAAATTGACGATGGGGATCTTCGTATTGGTAAGCTGGCTAACCCCGCTTCCATCAGCGTTCATCGTCGAAATCTGATTCGGTTGCGGATTGTTACACCCGTGCGTCCACACCGCGATCTTTCTGCCGTCCGGCGACCAATTCGCATCGGTGGCGCATGGCGCTGGCCTTGTGATTCGCTGCATGTGGGTGCCGTCAGGGTTCATGAAATAAATCGCGGTCAGGATTCCTCCGAGTTCGAAGGCCTCGAATGAAATTGTTTTTCCATCTGGCGAGTAGTTCGCTTCCCACTCATTCACCACTGGGGAGAAGTGAGTGATCGGCTGCAGGCCTGTGCCGTCGGTATTCACCCCGTAAATGGCGCAACTGGTAAGCGGGGCGGGCCAAGTCGGCTGGCAACGCGTGAAAATCAAATGGCTGCCGTCGGACGCGAAACTGGGCGCCCAGTCCTGGAAGTTGCCGTCGCTTAGTACTTGATGTTGATTCGTACCGTCAAAGTTCATCAGCCAAAGCTGAGGTGCGGAATTCGGCGGAATTTCCACAAACACAATCTGCTGGCCGTCGAATGACCAAGACTGATAGGTGGCGATGATATTCTGCGATCCTAAATTTGTTAGTTGCTTGACCTCGCTCCCATCAGGCTTCATCGAGTAGACGTCCGGCCCCATAAGGAATGCGATTCGGCCCTCGTTATTTGCAGCACTCGCGGACTTGCCAAAGGCGAGCAGGATGCAGGCGAGGACTGCCAAGACCAAGAATCGCCCGCACGGATTTTTGTAATTCATAGAGCCTCCTGAATCGGGGGAGTTTGCGGGTATGAAGTGAGACTGGCTGGCGTCTGCCTGCGTTCCACAAGCGCAACCCCACGCTTGTCCGCGAAACTAGCGTTTCTTCTGCAAGCACGCAATGAATACGAGGTTTGTTGTTGGTTAGTTTTGCATAAGGGTCTATCGGATTGAACGTCGGACACTTATGTCTTCTGTCCTGAATGTATGCCGCGTGTTACAATCCGCCCGTCGCACTCTATAAGGTGCTGTATGGCCTCATCGCGGCCGTCCTCGCCAATCCTTTGCTTTGGACCCTTCCAGCTAGATGTGGCTGCAGGCAGGCTCCTGAAGTCCGGCATTTCCATTAAGCTACAGCCGCAACCGTTTCGTGTTCTGCTCCTGCTCATCGAGCGCGCGGGTCAGGTGGTCACCCGGGACGAAATCCAGCAATGCGTGTGGGGCAATTCGACTTTTGTCGACTTCGAGCACGGGATCAACTTTTCCATCAACCAGATTCGCGCCGCGCTCTGTGACGGTGCCGAAAAGCCGAGGTACATCGAAACGATTCCTCGCCGGGGGTACCGGTTCATCGGCGCAGTCGTCAACACTGCAGGCTCCGGTGCCGGCCCAGTAGCCGTTGCCGCTTCCGGACAGGTCTATGGATGGCGGGTAGATCGGGGCCCCCCCGTCATTGTAAGAGGACCCTCTGCTGAGACGGTCGCGCCGCCAACGGCTGTCTCTGCCAGGAGGGGAAACTATTTGCTGGCTGCGCTCGGCGTTGCTCTGGCGATTGCGGCCGTAACTGTCTGGCAGTGGCACAAGTGGCAGGGAGTCTCTCCCATTCGTTCGCTGGCCGTCTTGCCTCTGGAAAACCTTTCCGGTGATGCGGCACAGGATTACTTCGCCGATGGTGTGACGGACCAGTTGATCACCGACCTTGGACAGCTTGGCTCGCTACGCGTGATCTCCCGGACTTCGGTCATGCAGTACAAGGGGGTACGCAGGCCCTTGCCGCAGATCGCGCGGGAGTTGAACGTGGATGCCGTGGTGGAAGGCACCGTGCTGAAGTCCGGCGACCGCGTGCGGATCAGCACCAATCTGGTTCAAGCCTCGCCCGAGCGGCACCTCTGGACGGGAAGCTACGAGCGTGAGCTATCCGATGTGTTGAGGTTGCAAAGCGAGCTGACGCAAGCGATTGCGCACCAGATCAAGGTGCAATTGACCCCGGCAGCGCAAACACGATTAGCCCAGACACCAACCATCAATGTCGAGGCGCACGAGTCTTATCTCAAGGGCCGCCACTTCTGGAACAAAAGAACCAAAGAGGGCCTCGAAAAGAGCCTTGCATACTTTCAGCAGGCGCTGCGCGAGGATCCGGACTACGCTCTCGCCTATGCGGGCATGGCGGATTCCTACACCATGTTAGCCGCTGGTGAGTATGCGGTTTTGTCTCCCCGAGAGGCTGTCCCAAAGGCGAAGGCGGCCGCCGAGAAGGCGCTCCAGCTCGACGACACGCTCGCGGAAGCGCACGCCACACTTGGATACTTGAAGCAAGGTTTCGACTGGAATTGGCAGGGCGCGAAGGGCGAGTTCAAGCGGGCGATTGAGCTCAACCCAAGCTATGCGACAGCTCACCATTGGTATGCCATCTACCTAGTAGAAACAGGACATTTTTCCGAAGCGGTAGCCGAAAACAAGACGGCTGAGAGCTTGGATCCGTTATCGCTCATCATCAGCACGGATCTGGGGTGGATTCTCTTCAACGCGCGCCGATACGACGATGCGATTCAGCAGCTACGGAAGCCCCTCGAACTCGACCCCGGATTCGCGTCCGCGCACTGGACTCTAGGGCTCGCATACGACGCCAAGGGAATGTCGAAGGAAGCTGTCTTAGAGTTTCAAAAGGCAGTCGATCTCTCCGGAAGGCTGCCAGTATGTGTGGCAGCGCTTGGTCGAGCTTATGCGGTGGCGGGCAACAGAGACCAGGCGCTCCGAATACTGGACGAACTGAAGGACCAAAGGAAACACCGCTATGTACTGCCCGACGGGTTCGCGTACATCTACACTGCCCTGGGTGACAAAGATCAGGCTTTGGCGTGGTTGGGAGAAGCTTATGCCGAGCGCACTGACGCGATGGCGCTTCTTAAAGTGGATCCGAGACTTGATTCGCTGCGTTCAGACCCGCGCTTCGTGGAATTGCTACGCCGGGTAAACTACCCCCCATAGATTTCCGGTGGGATGGCCCAGGCTTTCGAGTGGCCGATGGATCGGACTTGGGGGATGCCCCTCCTTTGCGATTTTTGCTTGCAAAAGGCGGGTGTGAGCAACATCACACAGCTTAAGCGACTGTCATGCTGCTGAGCAATCTCCGCTGAATCTCGGGAAGCCCTTCAAATGACAAAGGATTCGGACTGGAATGGCTACCGATCTACCCGAAAGAAGCCTATCCTGTATTTATGAGATGAGTTGTAGTGTGTTGACGAACGTGCCCGATGAGTTGTAGACCGTGATGTTGTTCAACGTCGAATTCGCCACGTAAATGTTCCCGCTTTCGTCCACCGCGATCCCTTCACAGCCGCCGGTTCCCTGCCTACTCACGAGCAAGGGTTTGCCGCCCCCGGGTCCATACTTTACGGCTGTGCCGCTGTACAACTCGGAGATGTAAACATTGCCCTGGCTGTCGAAGGCAATGCCCGTGGGTCCGGTGTTAACGTTGTCGTTGTACACTGTGACTTCTGCCGGGTCACCTGTTAAGAACTCTCCCACGTTGTAACCAATCACAGCATTCTCGCCCGAGCCGGGCCCAAAACCCGCATAGAGATTTCTGCCATGGACTGCCCGTGCTCTAGGCGAGCTAAAATTGAATCCGCTCTTGTCTGTCGTGAGAGTCTCAACGAGGCTAAAAAAAACATTAAGAACGACGATGTCATTTTTCGCATTGTTGGCGATGTAAGTGTCCCCATATGCATCAACGGCAACTCCGAGCGGCTTAGCGCCCAACCCTTGGTACGAAAAGAATCGCTGGAAAGTCTTGGCCCGGTATCCGATAACCGTGCCTGCGGTAGTATTCGAGACCCAGAGGTTTGACAAGCGAATCAAAGGCTAAACGTGTTGGCCCCTTCACGTAGTCAGTGATCGTTTTGAGTACGGTGCCGTTGGATGGATCGAGCTACAAGCACCTGGTTTGCGCCGTAGTTGGCAACTCACAGGTTCCCTTTGCTGTCGAACGCGAGGCCGTTGGGGTTATTGAGTTGGGTGAGTTGGGTATTGGCAACTTGACGGAATGGAGACTCAGCCGTGGCATCGAATAACCGGCTCAGAACGCAAACAACGTCACGTCGTGTTCGAGTAGCTTCTCGTCCGCACGCGATCACAGGCACTCTTAGCCCACAGATGGAGCGGCGTCCTTGAAGGATGACAGCGGGGGTTAGCCTGGCGCCTCGGGTTCGCGACCGCTTTGCATTCGTGGCAGTGATAGCATTAACAGAATGGCGACATTGACCATTCGACAACTTTACGAGAAGACCAAAACCCAGTTAAAGTCCGCGCGGCGCATCAAGGACGTTCGATGGAGGAAGAAGCCAGAGAGATTCTGCGTTCCGCTCTGACCGCTTCCTCCCCGGGAAAGGGGAACCTAGCGGAGGCCATCCGCCGGCGATTTGCGGCGTTTGGCGGGCTCGAATTTGAGTTGCCGCAACGCAACCCGATGCGTCAGGCCCCGGAATTTGGCGAATGATCATCCTGGACACGAATGTGCTCTCAGAGCTCATGAGGCCCACGCCCCATCCTCGGGTTGTGGCCTGGATTGCCAAACAATCCGCAACAGAACTCTTCACGACGTCGATCACCGAGACGGAAATCTTTTATGGACCTGAGCTGCTCGCCAAGGGCAAGCGCCGCGAGGGGTTACTGGCAGCGGCGGAGGCAATGTTTGCCGAGGATTTGGCGGACCGCGTCCTCGGGTTCGACAGCCCCGCGGCGCGAGCTTTTCCAGGATTGCCGCTCACCGCCGCGCCCTCGCAGACCTATCAGTCATGCGGATGCGCACGATCGCAGCCATTGCCCAAGTGCGAGCAGCCAAGCTCGCGACTCGCAACGTTGCGGACTTCGAGGACTAGAACTGCGGCCAGTGATTTTATTACAGGGATCAGGCCATCATGTTGGCTCCCGCGTGTTCGCCCTTCTAATGCCATCCTCCCTGCCAGACCATTGAAGGTATGGAGAAATGTAGAATGATTGGGCCGAGCGAGATCGAGATTGTAATGCCCGACGGGGCCATTGTGGGTCCAATAACATCTTCGTGACGTCTCACACAGTTCATCGGTGGCTTGTCAGAATGCTACTTCGATACGGAAGCCTTCTCTCAAATGTCCGATAGCCTCAACCATTAATTAAAGAACGGCTGAGTATTGCGGTTAAAAACGACGACTTACCCAGAATCTCACCCATGTACGCACCGGCTCAGCCAAAGAAAAATAGTGCGGTGGACTTCCTCGCTGGGGTATAGTTTGGGGTTGTTGGGAGCTTAAACGGAAATTCCGGTTAGGTGTATGCCCGCGAAGCTTCTTCTAGCGCAGCTCAGCCTTGCCGTGAGGCACGCGGTTCGGGTTTGCATTTGCTAGGTGTTTTCGTTGTTTTGAAATGCGTCGAAAACGAGTTTTGCTCATCCCCGACGAGATCTCTACGCATGACGTTCCGGCCAATTGAAAACTACGGCGTGATCGGCAACATGCGCTCAATTGCGCTCGTGGGCATGGACGGCTCGATCGACTTTCTCTGCTATCCGAAGTTCGATTCACCCACAGTGTTTGCAGCCCTGCTCGATGACGAGCGGGGCGGCTGTTTTCAGATCCAGCCACAGTTCAATGAGCGAAGGGTACGGCAGCTTTATTTGCCAGAGACCAACATCTTACTGACACGGTTCCTTGCGGAGGACGGCCTTGCCGAACTGACTGACTACATGCCTCTAGGGGGAAAAGAGGAACAACCGAATGAGATCATCCGGAGAGTGGCGGTAGTCAAGGGCAAGGTCAGTTTCAAAATGCTGTGTCAGCCCCGGTTCAACTATGGGATGTGCGGACATACCATCCGGATAGACGATAAGTGTGCGATCTTTACGCCCGCGAATCAGGCTTGCCCTTCGATGGCACTCTATTCGTCGATTGCGCTGGAACAACAATCGCAGGATGCGGCATCGCAGTTCAGTCTGCGATCTGGCGAGGCGGTGACATTCCTCTTTGGCGGGGTTCATCCGCAAGGACAGCGACCAGAAATGGAGCGGCTAGAAAAGCGATTCCACGAGACGTCACGATTCTGGAAGAAATGGATCGCGAAATCGAAATACAAGGGACGGTGGCGGGAGATGGTCAACCGTTCGGCGCTGATGTTAAAGCTGCTGACGAGCTGTGACCAGGGATCTCTGATTGCGGCGCCGACGTTTTCTTTGCCAGAAGAAATTGGCGGAGTACGCAACTGGGACTATCGCTTTACCTGGTTGCGCGACGGGACTTTTACACTCTATGCGCTGATCCGGCTTGGCTTTGTGGAAGAAGCGGAGGCGTTTATTGGTTGGCTGAAAGAGCGGCTATGTGATGACGCGGAGCGCGGGCCGTTACAGGTAATGTATGGCGTTGATGGCCGGCAGCAGTTGGATGAGCTCACGCTTGACCACCTGAAAGGTTACGAGAATTCGCGGCCGGTACGAATTGGAAACGCAGCCTACCAACAGCTGCAATTGGATATTTACGGGGAGATGATGGACTCCATTTATCTGGCTAATAAGTATGGGAACCCTATTTCGTATGCAGGATGGCAGGATGTCCAGCGCATTTTGGCGTGGCTAGGGAAGAACTGGCAGCGAGCGGATGAAGGGATATGGGAAGTCCGTGGCGGAGGCCGAGAATTTCTGCATTCCCGTTTGATGTGTTGGGTGGCATTCGACCGTGCCCTGCGTCTGGCGCAGAAGCGTTCACTTTCCGGTCCGGTAGAGGAGTGGCAGAACACCCGCGATGCGATTCGGAAGGACATCTTTACAAACTTCTGGAATGAGGAACTGCAGTCGTTTGTGCAATCGAAGGGGACCAAAGATCTTGACGCCTCGGTGTTGCTGATGCCGCTGATGAGGTTCATCAGTCCGGTGGACCCGATGTGGAAGGCGACAATGAGGGCGATTGAGAGCCGGCTAGTGGAAGACACATTGGTCCACCGTTACGAGGCGGAACGCACACAGGTGGACGGGATGCCGGGTGGCGAGGGGAGCTTTACTGCCTGCTCATTCTGGTACATCGAATGCCTGGCACGGGCGGGGGAGTTGGAAAAGGCTCAGCTGTTGTTTGAGAAGATGCTGGGATATGCCAATCATCTTGGGCTGTACTCGGAGGAGCTTGGTTCGAACGGTCGGCACCTTGGGAACTTTCCCCAAGCATTTACTCACCTGGCGCTGATCAGCGCGGCAACGTATCTGGATAGGGTGCTCTCTGGGACAGACCACGCAGTGTGGCGCTAGCGGGCGAGGACTGAGAGGTACACCACTTGCCCAAAGGGATCATTGAAGATCTCATGTGCCGCGATAGGGTGTCTCTCCAAGAGGCTGGTCTACTCAAGGAGTGTCTCCGCATGCCTCCGCAGTACGGAAGTGAAGCCACCAGTCCATGATGGCTTCCATATACGCTGCGCCCTCGCATTACCCGGCGTCATCGGTACTACGGACGCTCCGTCACCCCACACGGCACGGCCTGTCTCTCGCGAGTTGCCAGTTGATCCCTACCGCGATCCCCGTGGGGCTTCCGGTGTTGCGTCTGGTCTCCTATGCCTGGTAGGGTCGAGGACTGGCGCGAGGCTCCGTAGATTCAGCCGATCGGTTGCTCCCACGTTTCCTGTGGGAGTGCCGGACGAGCCGAATCGTAAGCTGGTCTCCAGCCCCCACCTCATCAAACCCAGCGTGCAGATTTGCTGGGCTTTCCTGTGGGCTTCGCATCAAGGTATGGAGCCGATCCCTGCTGGATGGCTTTCGCCTGATGGCTCGACGTACCACCCGATAGTCGTTAAACAGACCGAGTGTGTTGTAGAGCCATTGCGTACTCCACGCTTCCAGCCGAATCCTTTGTGCTCTCGGGCGCGCATCAGATGTCGCCGAACCTTCTTCTCCACCCAGAGCTTAATGTAGGAAAAGCACTGGCTCGAGTGCCCCACCGCAAAGTAGTGCACCCATCCCCGCAGAATCGGATTGATGAGTTCAATCACTCTCCCTACGGGCTGGCTGACGTATCCGTCTTCCTCCTCAACTTATTTGAGATTCCACCGGGAATGGTTTGGAATTCGAGCGGTTAGCACGGTCTTTACGCTTCTCGGCCCGTTTTTCCGCGCACTGGCGTTGACAAGCATGCGACGGCAAAACCGCAGGCGCGGATCTCAGCACATAACCCGCATAGAGCGACCTAATTCGCTCAATACTAGCGGCTTCCATCGGCACCTTGGGGTAAGACACCCAACGCCGCCCATCACGCATCGGAGAATTTCCGCGTCGCCTGAGTCAGCGAAGATTACGGGAAAGCTCAAGTTTGACGACAACATATAAGGATGCTCCCGCGTAGTATTTCAGTCGCCCGGTCAAGGGTCGATCAGTCTAAGCACCACTCCAAAGACCTTGCAGGCCAACCTGTCGAATGGGGTTGCTAGTCGGCCACTGTTTCAACGCCCCAAAAAGCCTTAGAATATGCAGCTTGAATGGCCTCGATTGAAAGAAGACTTGTCTCCGCGATAGTTAGCGCGATCGAAAGACGCCGGGAAAAACTCTCTGTTCCGCAGAGTGGTGCGTGCGCCCCTTCTGCTGCGGCCCCAGCGATGCTTCGAGAAGCGCTTTTCTCCGACTTCGGCGCCGTAGCGGAGCTAAAGAGACGCTGGGGGTTGGTCGAAGATTCCATCGAGGACTGGGATCGCTTGTGGAAGCGGAACCCCGCTTTGGCGCACATGCGGTCCGAACCTCCTATCGGCTGGGTCCTGGAGGCGAAAGGCAGGGTAGTCGGTTATTTGGGGAATATTTCGCTGCTATGTCGCTACGGCGACAGAACCCTGACTGCCGTCGCCTCGCATGGGCTAGCGGTGGACCGTCCGTACCGCGCAATCGGCGGCTTAACCTTAGCCAGAGCGTTTTTTCGCCAGAAATCTGTCGATCTTTATGTTTGTACCACCGCCACCAAGGCAGTCGGAAAGATTGCGCGCGCATTTAAATGCAACCCTATTCCTCAACCAGACTACGATACCATTCTCTTTTGGGTGCTACGACCATATGCCTTTGCCACAGTAGTAATGAGGAAGTTACGACTCAGCTCACCGGTCTCGAATATAGGCGGCATGCTCGCCTCGCCCGCAATCGCGATTGATAAAGTTCTCCGCAGACGATGGCCCAGGAAGGCTTCGAGGGGTCTCGCTGTGACCGAAATCGGAGTTAGTGAAATCGATGACAGTTTCCAGCATCTCTGGATAGAGAAAATAAACGAAGGATCTCGGTTGCTTGTCGAGCGCAGTCCTGCGGCGCTGCGATGGCATTTTGAGATCCCCGGCGATAGAGGTACTACGCGCGTGTTTTGTTGCTCGAAGAATAGCGAACTGCGCGGCTACGCAGTGATTCGCAATGATATTCCAGACGAGACAAGTGGCTTGCGAAGATCGGTCATTGCGGATATGTTGGTGAAGAAAGATGACCCTGCAGTTTTAGAAGCCCTATTGGTTGCTGCTCACAGTCATGCAAAGCAGGCGGGAAGCCACATTCTTGAGGTGCTCGGTTTTCCGCAATCCGTGCGGAACATTTGCGCCCAATGGCGTCCGTACTCGAGAAAATGTGAGTGTCCCTATTACTACAAAGCGGCGGACTCGGTGCTGCATGATACGCTCTCGGAAGGTGGGGCTTGGTATGCCTCTCCCTTCGACGGTGATACGACCCTAACAGCCCGTGTCCCTGGTGCTTCTGGCGCACAACCCGACGCCGGAAATGACGGACTAGTCGTCTCTGTTTCTACGCGCTGAGGGCTTTCATCGGGAACGCGTAAATCAGGCAGGCGGGAGCGCTAGGAAGACAGAGCACCCTCGCGAGATTTTGCGTAACGTCTGGGGACCTTCGAGGATTTGCGTAACTGCGAAAAGAAAAAAAAGAAATGGCGCGCTGCGGAGGGACATGACGTCATGCTGACGGACTTAAAAAGCTGAGCCGTCATGTTTTTCATCAATAAACATGCGGGTTCTGACGGAGTTACGTGTATATAAGGGGGGTACAACAAGGATTTTGGGTGGTGTGCGCGTTCTGTGCGTGAACAGGGAGCAAAATGGGCCTACGAGGAACGAAGCGCTGAGTGCGGAGATGCAGTGTTTTGTAGGGCTTGATTGGCTGGAGTTGTTTGCTGTGGGCGCTGGAATTCCCCTCATAACCCAAAGGTCGGTGGTTCAAATCCACCCCCCGCAACCAACTTTTTCTAATCATTCCAATCATTTAGCTTTTCACCCAAAACAATCGAGGTCCAATTAGGTCCAAAATCAAGTGTTGCCAGCCATCAGCAACTCCCCAAGGCGCGTCGCGAATCGACGTCCATCTTCCGAGATCGCGTGCGTGTATCCCATGGTGGTTCGTGCATCAGACTGGCCTAGCCGGTTCTGCCGTGTAGCAATCGGTACATGTTCCTGGTCCATGACTGTCGCGTTACCATGGCGGAAGGCATGGAATCCGCAGCGCTCAATCTTTAGCCTCTTAAGCAAAGGATAGAGCTTGCGTTTCCGTCCCGTGTCCGTATCCCAAGGTGCCAAGGTGTGCCATTGCGCGTAGCGAACAACAGGCCCAAGCGGTTCGGTCGCAAAGTGCGGAGGTACTTGCGAAGGTGCTCCATCAAAAGCGGGGAGATTTCACAGATACGATTGCCCTTCTTCGATTTACGTATCGCCGAAAGATTTCCTTCAGCTTCCGCAGGAGTTCCGTCCGCTTCCTTGGCTTGGGCACAAAAATGGGTCCGCCACTTTCCGTTACGGCTTTTGACGCGGCGATACAAATCCCAGGAAGCCAAATCTCTCTCCCTCCGCTAGGAGCGGCCAAGTAAGCACAACAGGTCAGAAACCGGCTATAATCCTCAAACAACAATGACACAGATCTCTGGAACGAAGCTCGGACCTTACGAGATTGTTGCCCCCTTGGGCGCGAGTGGCGCTCTCGATTTGCGCCTGCGACGTGAGGAGACGGTAAAGTCTTGCCACGTCCCAAGCCCAAACCGGACTGCTTTCGACAATCCAATCAGATGAGACTACGAATCATCATTACATCATTATGCTCTTAGCTGTCTGCTGCGCACCACAAGCGCAATCCGCTTCCAAACCTACTTTCGAGGACGACTTTAACAGGGGAGTGCTCAACACGAAGGTTTGGATTGTCAGCAATTGGAATGCACCAGGGGGCGGAGTGTTCCGCCCCGCGAATATTGATTTGTCGCAGGGCTTACTCCGCATCAGCTTAACGCAAACGGAGAACAGCGACGATTCGATATCCTCAGTAGGCGGTGAGATTCAAACCAAAGCAACTTTCGGCTACGGAACTTACGAGTGGACCATGCGAATGAGCAGCACATCTCCTACCAAGGACGGATACGGTCAGGTAACGTCAGGACAAGTCTCTAGCGGATTCACATTCATCAACAATTCGCAGACAGAAATCGACTGGGAAGTCGAAGGCCAGTATCCCAACCGGATTGAGATGACTAACTGGAAGGGCTCCATGCTCAGCAATACACCAGTTCGTTCCTGCAATCACCTGAAGCCGGATTTCACAGATACACATTTATGTGGTCACCCGGCAAGATCGTCTTCTACATTGACGGAAAGAAAGTATCTACGCGTACGTCGAACATTCCCTCCGACCCCGCTTATGTCATGATCAATCAATGGGGCACGAACTCCACCCGCTTTGGAGGCTTAGCTACGCCCGGTGTGGAGCGTTACATTTATGTCTCGAGCTTCAAATTCTGGGCTCAATAACAGCGCAGATCGGATCAGAACGCAGCGAACATTTAGGAACGCTAGCGGTCATCGCCGGGACATCGGTGATAACAGTCCAGATGTTCCTTAGTTCTTCTTCCAGCTTAGTGGATATGCATTTCCTTGCGCATCGGCAGCGCCGACTCAGTTACATGCCGCCTCTGGACTATGTACTTAGGGGTAGGCACTCGTTCTGGATGTAGCTCAACTTTGGCAACGGCTGCAGCGGTACCTGACACCTGTACCCATGTCGCGAGTGAGGGAGTGCCCGCCTTGTTGACCAGGAACAGCATGTAGTACCCGGGAGGCGCGATATTCGAGTTGGGCGGACCCGATACTGTGAGGCCAGCGGAACTTGCACCCGCTTCCACCGAAAATGAAAGGCCAACGTAACGCTGATCCATGTCGAAGGAGTGGGTGACCGCTCCTGCTTTCATGAGAACCACGGACGCAATGCTGGATGCATCGGGAGTCGGGACGGTAAATGACTGACCGTAGGTGAGCGAAGCAGGTGCACCCGTGCCGATACTGGGCCTGGTTGCGGGGCTGCCGTCCGAATTGAAAAGATACGACGGCTGGTAGATCTCAATATGGTTTTCGAATACACCCTGTGCCGGGTTGCCGCCGAGAAGAGCAACTGTACCGTCCGGCAACAGCAACTGGGTGTTGTGATAGAGCCTGGGGAAAACATTCGCCCCGGCGGAAGAAAATGAGTTAGACGCCGGATCGTAGATTTCAGCCTGCAAACTTGCGGTGCTCGCGTCCTCGTCTGCGGCAGAGCCGCTGTCCACCAGAACCTTGCCGTTTGGAAGAATTGTGGCTTCCATCTCGACGCGCTTCTGCGCCATCTTCGGCCCCTGTACCCAGCAAGGAGCGTAGGCAGGACAGGCAGTAGAAATCTGGGCGCCCGCCGAACTCAAGTCGATCAATTCAGTGGTATCGGTTGCCGGATTGTCACCGCCCATGATGATCACCTTTGGGCTGTAGTTGTTCTGCGGCGTAAGCGGGAGCAGCACAGACGTGCCGTAGGTTCGCTCTCCGTTTGGATCATTCTGTCCCGGGTAAATTGTCCAGGCAACGAGTGTCCAAGTCTGGCCAGTAGGATCGAAGTCGAGGGTCGCAGAGGATGGTGCGGAATAAAAGACATGCCCGGTGGGAAGCAGGTGCATTCGGGGATACAGAGGGAATTGGAAGCCCGGAAAATTTGCGATGTTGGGATTCCCCGGAATCTCTGCGCTCCATTGCTGTCCGTCCCAGATTTCACTGGTATTGTTGTTCCCACCAGTATCGTTCAGTCCAGATGTGGTCATCATGTGGCCGTCGTTAAGTTCAGTGAGGCTGGGATACCAACGCCCATGTGCCGCGGCAGGTATGTCTACGAAGGACGCGCTGGAAGGATCAAAAATCGATGCGTTGGGCAGGCCGGTGAAAGGAATGTCGCCCTGAGTACCCACCACAGCCAGCGCTCCGTATGCCTTGGTGCCGCCATTGATCAGGATGCGGCCATCTTGCATGACTGACATGCCATTGCAGAACATGTCCCACGTCGTCGGCATGGTACGGATGTTGTTATGGGACAAGTCGAGAAGCGCCGCGCCCTGCGGATACTGCGGCCCTTGTGGACAACCTGCCTGCTGGGGCGGGCAGTTGCCGGAACCCGCCACCACGAGAATCTTTCCGGTGTGGAGCAGTGCCGCATGAATCGGATTAATGGGCATAGTTTGAAGAAGTGTTGACCACAGGCCATTCGGATGAGGGGTATAGGCTGCGGGGGGAACTGAGGTTGGACTGGGCGGGGTTGTTCCTCCGCCGGATCCAGTCACTCCACCACCGCATTGGATGAGTGGAATCGAGGCAAGCACAACGAACAGCACGGTGGCGAACTTTTTCATTAGATTTTCCCTCGAGCAGTGACGCTTGCCTTCACGACGTGGCTGGCATGCCCCGAAAATGGAACTGTCCAGCGACGCCTCGAACCAACGCGCTTTCTTCTCAGCGCTCCACTTCAAGAAGTAATAAGCAGTCATTTGGAAGCCATCGCCTCTATCTGAACTCCCGGCAGCCGGGTTAAATAAGGGAAGAACGGCGCAACTTCGAAAGGCATTTTCTCCTGCGAGGAGAGCAAGGTGACGTGTTCGACGCTGGCCAATTCCACTCGATTACTCCAGGGGTCCAGCTTGATCCTGCCACCCAACGGCAGGGCGGCTGTCTGATCGATCCGCCTCGGCTCCAGTTGGGGAGCGGAGTCGAGCAGGACAGACATTCGAATGGTTTTGGCGGTACCCAAACGGTTGCCAAGATGAGGTCGGATCAGGCTGGTGAGTTCGGGTGCGCGGCTCTGGAGAGCTTTCAAGAACAGTCCGGCGTTTGCCAGTTTGTCTTTGTAGGGGGAATTGGCAAGCAGCTCCAGTGCTTTGTGGTCGGCATCGGCTTCGTCTGAAGCATTTCGTTCGAAATCCAGTCTTTGAAAGGTATTCTGGTCTGGGAAAAAGAACCGGTCGTTGAAGGCAAGTTTCGTATTAATGCGGTGGCCCAGGGCGACATGGCTTAGCTCGTGAGCCAGAATCATCGCCAGAGAAGCTTCGTCCGGAAGTACGTCGAGCAAACCGCGACTGACGACAATCGTATGACCAATGGTGAAGGACTCCAGCGGCGAAGTCAGTAATACGCGACAGCGCACACCAGGAGCGATTTCCAGGCGATTGGTGATAATCAGGTTGTTGACGACGGTTTGCAGCACCTTGTCTATATTTCCCGCCGGCGCCACCAGGCCAACTTTCTGGAGATGATCGAGGGCATTGTCTTCCGCTAACCGTTCCCACATCCGTTCGGCTTCTACCGGGCTGGCATCCTTGCCGGATTCGCTACGATCCTGCACGGTATCCACCTGGATCTGAGTAAACTCCTGGTTATGTTTGAGACTTTCCACGTCGTAGCTCCACAATCGTGTCTGCGCCTTGAAATACAAGCGGTGGAGAGGAGGAGTGCTGGGCCTGGTATCGGATTCTTCAGTGTAGATAAAGGCTGGCAACCACTGGCCCGGCTGCAGGTTCAAGCGCCAGCTATCGAAGTGCAGGTAATAGCTGTAGCGCGAACGGGCGGTGTAGGTTCCATTGAAACGGACGATATTGAAATCGCGGTCTTCAACCCAGATCCTGCCGGTGAACAGCCCTTTGGGAGCTGCTTCTTTGGGCTGCACATCAACCACAATGCAGCGCACTTCGCCGAGAAACTCTTGCCGCACATAGTTGAAGTAGTAATTGCCCTTCTGGAAATCGGCATCCAACATGACCATCTGAGCGAAACCGGCGGGCACGAAACCGCGGTAGAGAACGCCTGACCAGAGATTCGAGAAATGACGCCCAAAGCCAGGGCGGTCTTTCTCGAACAATTGATCGCTAGGCCCATTGCTCAGATCCAATCGTCCGAGGAAGTATTGATCGCTGGTCGGCACAACCATGTGATCCTTTTCCTCGTGCAGATTCTGGACATAGGTTTCCACCAGAGGATGCATGCTCTTCATGGTGGCGACGAATTCACGTTCTCGTTCTACAACCTGGTCGACCATTCGGTCGAAGGATACGGGGGCCAACAACGAGACCGAGGCTTTCCTGGTGACGCCATAGTTGGCGTAAATGGTCACGGTGCTGTCGCTACCGCTAACGGCGTTCTTGCTGAGATGGGTGCTTATCGAGAAAGTCGAACTCCTGGAGCCAGCCGCCACGATTATGTTGTGGGGCACCTCCGCTGCTTCCGAGGGATCGGCGGCCAACGATACTTCCAGGTCGAAGGGAGCCACCATGTCGAGCGTGACCGTAGCCTCGACTGAGTTACCGCCCACCACACTGGCCGACCCTAAGGCTAGAGAGGAAAGTGTCGGGTTCTCCGCAGCACTGAGGCCAGTGCACAGCAAAACCATGAGCCACAAAAGCACGACTTGTCTCAAACCACGCATGACGACTCCCCTTAAGAAGCAAGTTGGAAAATGATGTGCACGACAGCCGTCGAATCGACCGGTTGACCTTGATGCGACGCTGGCTTAAACCTGATTTGCTCGGCTGCCTTTACTGCCTCTTCGTCCAGTCCGTGCCCCAAACCCTGCAGTATTCGAACCACATGGACCTGACCGCTGGTGCTGAACAGAACCTCCAGGCGGACCTCTCCGTCGATCTTCAGCCTGCGTCCCTCCTCGGTGTATTCAGGATTTGGCTTGGAAAAGATCTGTACCGGAGTGCTTGCCGGACCGCTGATGAGGCTGGCCTTGGGTGGTTCTGGGCCGGCGCGTTTCGAATCGAATCCTGACTGCTGGACAACTCCCCCTTGCGTAGAGTTGCCAGGCGCCACCCCATCGCCAAAGCCGGAACTCAAAACCGCGCCGCGATTGGCACCGCCTGATCCGTTGCTGTGCCCTGAACCACCAGGCAGGTCAAAGGAGCCCATGGCGAGGACGCTGGTTGCGCCGCGTTTATCCCGTGCCGGAACGCCATTGGGGTCGCCGAATCCGCCAGTCTGAACTGCGATCGCTGGCACGTCGGTGGTGACGGCGATTGACCTGCCGCTGGAGAACGTATCGGTAGCGACGACCTTGGAGGCCGGTGGACCAGGGATCGCCGGAAATTTGCTCTCGATCTTCAACTCGGGAGTCTTGACTTCGGATTCCCGCGGCTTGCGCTCAGGGATTGGCACGGTCAGCCGCGCAACTGCAGGCATTTGCTGTGCCAGCCTAGGTCTAACGATCAGGTGTGGAGCGACGGGTTGAGGCTGGTGCGAGAGAGGAGACTGAAAAGGCACAAGAGTGATGACCGTCTTTCTAGGTCCCTGCGCGGCCGCTGAAAAAACTCTAGGGAACAACGGGTGCAGGTTGATCAGGCACAACACGGTGATAGCTTGCGCACTCCAGATCGTCAGGAAGAGCTTCCACCGGGACTGCAACACGGGTAGAGTGCTGAAGAGTTGCTGGTTTACATTGGCAGATCGAACTGGTTGCCCGTGTTGACGAAGCGGGCCTTGACGAGAACGTTGGGCTGCCATTCGTCCCATGGTGATGCCGGCCGGCAAATTGGGTCGTTTTGCCAGCAAATGAACCAGGCAGGAGAGACTCCCGAAACCGTGAGAAGGCATATTACCTACCTGCCTTTCGACTCAAAAGATCCCAGCCAAACGAGAAATTCGTAAACAGAGCGAGACCTCCCGCAGAACGATCCGTCTGAAAACGGTATTCATGAAGATAGGCGGCACCGAATTCGGTATAGAACTGACCATGCGGGATAACCGCTTTCACTCCACTACCAAAAAGAGCTTTGTTGTCCCAATCGAAACCCTTGGTATCGCGCGAGAAAGTGAAATCCGCGTAAGGCACAAGTGCAGTGCCGCGCATTCGCTTGGCGATCACGCCCTGCGAGACATATCCCTGCCCGATGATGTTTCCGCGTTCGACAGGCGATATGTTTCCCACCGCGGCCCAGGAGGAGCCGGGGAAACGACTCGCCTTCTCCGAAGCGGGCTGCCAGCCAAACCAGTCCTGTGCATAAACAATGAGGTCGCTACGCTGAACAGTCTGGAATTCATCCTCATAGCAATAGGCAGAACCGAGACTCACGATGCCGTTGCGGAAGAACCTGTTCACCTTCATTCCGATTCGGGGCTCAATCCTGTTGTTCCAGTCGTAGCCTTGGGTGTCAAAAAGCAGACCCATCGAGACGTACGGCGTCAAAGTCATCGAACCTGAAAACGTCGCGAACGCCGTCGCACTCTGCTCAATGTACGACTGGAAATAGACGTTGTTATGTTCGATGGGACTCAGATTGCCTATCGAGGTCCAGGTCTGCCCGGGGAGTGCGATGCCATCGATCAGATTCCCTTGATAAGCGGGCGTAGCACTCTGCTGAGCGGCAGAAAAAACCGTCAGCACCACGACCGTGCACAGCGCGAACCCCGACTTGGTTTTCATCAGTCTCACTTTTTTGTTAGTACCGTTTAACTGCAAACCACCCCCGGACCTGTTTTCCTTGAACCACCGTTCTCCAAAAGCTGTAGAGAAAAACCGAACAGTCGACAAAACGCAGGAGTGTGTACAGCGGCGAGCAAATTAGGACATCGCTGCGCCAATCGCACACAGCGCAGATCAATGACATGAACATCAGCACGATCCAATCCATGCCAACCGTATAAAGCGCGACTCGCGGGCAGAACAGTAGCCAGACAGGCAGCAAGAGAAAAAGCAGGCCGAAGATCACGCCTTCTCCCATCAACAACTTGTATTCCCAGTCAATCTTGCTGCGCCCGCTGATCATTCCGTACTTCCTCCCCACCTGCCAGGCTCCGGTGTGCCAGCGGTACATCTGCTTGATGTAGTCGCGGAGGGTTCTCGGGTCTTGCGTCGAAACCACAGCCTTGCGTTGATAAACGATCTTGCCCAGCTTCTTGCGATGGACCTGAATGGTGCAGTCCATGTCCTCAACGATGGTGTCGTTGTTCCATTCCAACTGACCGAACGCATCCGCCCGAAACGCGGCGGCGCAACCAGGAGTCACGGTAATCACGCCCATGTTGCTTTGGCCAGCCTTATAGATCGCGTGCGAGATCCAGTAAGCCAGACAGCGATACGAAGTGAGCCAGTTGTGCGGAGCGCTCTTGGCGCGGCCACAAACCGCAGCCACTTCCGGGTCCTTTAAGGTTGCGCGCACCGCCCGAAAATAATCTCGGCAAACCTCAGTATCGGCATCCATAAGGCAGACGTAGTGGTAGCGCCGGGTCAGCTCAGATGCGTAAGTGACTCGCGCTAGGCTGCGTGCCTTGCCAATATTCGTTGGATTTCGGAGAACATTTACGGCGAGAGCGCGAGCGATCTCTCCCGTACCATCGCTCGAGCCGTCATCGATGACGTAGATATCCGAGGACAGCACGCCGGCACTGAGAATGCTCCTCAACGTCTTGCTTATCCCTAACCGCTCGTCCTTGGCGGGAACCACCACGCAGAGCCTCTTCACAGTGCACCTTTGACGATCACTTCCCCAGAATCGAAGGAGATGAAGTAGATCCCAGCTTTGCTGGGACGTAACTCACGGTTTCCCTGGTAAACATGGAGGTGCGTTCCGCCTTCAATCGCGGCCTTGAGCACCACCCCAGAAGGAAACGGGTCGGGTGCTTTCCAGACGAATCTTTCTTCGCCGCTTCGAACTTGAGGTATTGCCGCTTCTAAAATCTTCTGCGCGCGCAAGTAGGCGGCCACGGTCCCGAAGGGAGCAACCCAGAGCCCTCTGGCTTCTTCTGCCGTGACGTAATCCAGGAGAGAAAGGAAAGTATTGGTAGGAATAGGTTCAAATCCAGTCGAGGGGTCGCCGATGCCGTGAATTTGAAAAACAGTCCAGGCGTGCACTGCGAACGCTTTGTCGATCCACGATTTGTAAACCGCAGCATCGTACTTGGTGTAGGCCGGCTGGCTAGGCAAGTCATACCAGTCGGGTTCGACGTCCGCAGTGATGTAGGGAAAATCGCTATTTCCGTGCCAGCTCCGTGCCGCAAAGTCATACTTCTTGACCCAGAAAACCAACCCCGGGGATAACTCGGCGTATGGGTACGCAAAAATGACAACGTTCGAATTAAAATTGCTGTCTAAGAACTTCTTAGCGTCTTCCACTTCGATCTCTTCGCTTGCCCGGGTTAGCATCTCCGGGTGCTCGTGGGTCACGGAATGATTGCCAATCTCGTGACCTTGCGCTTGCGCTCTTCTCCAGTCATCCAGACGCGTGAGTTTGGAGACGATGACGAAGAAGGTTGCGTGTAGATGGTGCTCGTTCAATTCCGGAACCACGACATCCAATTGCGCAGGCCTGGCATCGTCAAAGGTGAGCGACACGGCGGCGGGATGATCGTTCCAGGGCAGTACGCGGAGTGTCGGCGTCTGCGCAAAAGTCAATCCAACGAACAAAACGCACACCGACACTGTATGGACAGGCTTTGCCATAATTCGTAGGGGGGAGTTGCGGACTGGATAGTGCAATCGCGGTGCCAGGAGATTCCGGCTGGAAGGCTTGGTGGTACGGTAGGCTGGCGCGGGGCTTACTGTAGCGTGGAAGTCTTACTGAAAGCCGGACTTATGCCCTCGATGAGCTGTCGGAGGTGCGAGTGATGCACCGGGCTATCTCTGTAAGGTGAGTTACCGTGATCGTTACTTTAAACGTTACGACCGTAACCAGGATCTGGTTTGCAGTGGGAACACTGCTTCCACGGCAGGGAAAATCTGTTCCACAAGTCAGACGCTCTACTCACCCGCAAAGCTCGCTGTGTTCGCCCCGGATTCGTGCGGCGAAGCAGGAGGCTGAATCGGAGCCCCTCATTTGGTGTAAATGAGTTCCCCGACGAATTGCTCGACGTCAAGAGCCTCTACGGGTTGCGACGACGCGCCGTCTTGCGTTCATTACATCAGTCACGCCCCTGTGATGTAATCTGGAAGAGTGCGCTGCGTGCTGGTTCATTTCGTCTCCACCGTTTTGATTTCAGGCGGTGGGCCCGCATTTGGTCAAAACCAGCGCCCCTGCCGAACCTGAGATCTCTCCGTACTTGGTGCGTGCTCAGCGCGCAACACCGGGAAATACGATTTGTGTTCTATTACGCCACGACGGCCAGTTTCACCTGGAGACGTCCCATGGAAACCGCACCAAAGTATCGGAGGGTTCCCTGCCGAGTGCAGAATTGCTGAAAGTTCAGCGGATGCTGGATGGCGACGGCCTCCCACGGCTCTCCAAGACAAGCCCGCGTCGCCGAAAACGACCCATGTGTCCGAGATACTGCAGATCAGCATCTTCCGCACCGACCACTGGCAGAATCTAGTACATCGTCCAAATATTTGTTTATATTATTGCGGTTTTCGGCTAGAGTGGGTGCATGCCGAGAGTCGCTCCCGCTGTCTCGCTCGACCCGACTACTAAAGCCACGCTGGACCACCTGGTAAGGTCGCCGTCCACTCGGCACGGTCTGGTGCAGCGGTGCCGCATTATCTTGGCGGCCGCTCTGGGCAAGACGAATCAGCAAATCGCTGGCGCCGTGCAGATGCCGGAAGTAACGGTGAGTAAATGGCGCCGGCGTTTTGCCAGCCGCGGGTTGGAAGGCCTGCAGGATGCAGCTCGTTGCGGCCGGCCTCTCAAACACGGGCTGGAGATCGTACAGCAGGTGCAGAAGCGAGCCTGCCAGCAGCCGGAACACTACAGTCGCTGGAGTGTGCGAACGCTTGCCCAGGACTTGAAGCTGCCGCGCAGCACCGTGCACCAGATCCTGGTGGCCTCCCATCTGCAACCGCATCGGATTCGCACCTTTACCTTCAGCCCGGATCCCGATTTTGAAGCCAAGCTGCTGGACGTGGTCGGCCTGTATCTGAATCCGCCGGAGAACGCGCTGGTATTGTGCGTCGACGAAAAGACCGGCATTCAGGCACTGGATCGCACCCAGCCGCTGCTGCCCTTGAGCGCCAAGAAACCGCGCAGCTGGACCAACGAGTATGTCCGTCACGGCACCCAAACCTTGCTGGCGGCTCTGGAGATTGCCAGCGGCCAAGTCGTGGCCCATGTGAAGCAACGCCGCACTTCGGTGAACTTCCTGCGCTTCCTCAAAGATGTGATCGCAGCCTTTCCAAAGCGTGAGTTACACATGATTCTGGATAATCTCAACATCCACAAGAACGACGCCGCCCGCCGCTGGTTGAAACGGCATCCCCGCGTGCACTTCCATTACACCCCGACCCATGCTTCTTGGGTCAATATGGTGGAATGTTTCTTCAGCATTCTGGGCAAGCAGGCGCTATCGCAAAGTGTCCATACTTCGAAACACCAACTGAAGGAATTTCTGTTGGACTACATCGCTCGCAACAACGAAAATCCGCGCCCCTTCGTGTGGACCAAAGGACCGGAGAAGCTCCAGCGTATTATCGAGGCCACGAAGGAATATCAAGCGGCGCACCCGCGCAAGCCAAGGAAGCGTCGACGAGCTCACAATACTATAAAGAACTAACAGGACGATGTACTAGTCTTCATGGATGATAACGGCAGTCAGTCCGTTCCAAGGTCGTTAGGTCCGCTTGTGAATTGGCCCGGCTCGTTACACGCGCAACCCCACCAGGAACTGAATGAGGACGAAAGCAAGAATAATTGCCAGTCGTCCAAGAAAATTGAACTCAAGACACGGCCCTGACTTTTCCACCCTTCTCCCCTGTGTGGTTGCCTGTGAGAGGGCCCCGCACTGCGGGTGCTCGCGAGAGCAAATAATAAGTTCTGTGGACCTTTAGCAGCCGCGCCAATGGCTCCGCTGTAGTGCCAAGCGAATCGGGCATACTTTTCACTGTTCCCGAGGGTGCTCCTTTCGTAGGTGACGATATGGGAACGATCACAATACTCCAAACGGGCACCCTCTTATAATGCGATTACATCAACGATCTGGTCGAGTGGACGCGCTGGGTGGCCGCGCTGGGTGGCCGCGCTGGGTGGCCGCGCTGGGTGGCCGCGCCAAGTTACTGAGCGGCGACTGCGGACTGAGCGCCGCTCTCCGGCGAACCGGCGGTGCTTGCAAATCCTGTAGGCTGCGGTGTTAGCAGTTGCTGCAGCAGCGCCAAATCGTTTTCGAAATCAGAGCGAGCCGTCTTTCGGGATGCGCCGGGTTTCAATTCCTCGCGTAAGCGTGCTTTCATGAGGCCAGCAGCAAATTTGTAACTGTCCCGGACCTTCAGAATATTGGCTCGCGCAATGCCCACGGGCGTAACCTCACCACCCACATTCAGCTGCAGGGTTGGTCCACCGGAAGCATCGAGGATGGGTTCTGCCGCGGCGTGCAAAGACGCCCAGTAGCGCTCCTCTGCGGCAGCATCCTCCGGAGACGCGGTCTGAACCAGGTCCTCCAATCGGCCTTCAAACGCGCGGCGATCCGTGGGCGTCAGGGGTGCCTCCAACTGATGTTTTGAGTCAAGGATCAGCGCGTTCTTCGCCGGGTTGAAGTGCCCGTGCACTAGATAGCCGGCGACAAGGCTGCCCGCAATGTAGGGGTGCAGCAAGAACAAAGGCAGCATATATTTCTTCGCCGTCAGTGCGCACTCCAAAATACTGTGGACGGGCCTGGAGCGCGGAACCGTTCCCGGGACTTGCGGAATCACGAAGGTAGATGTCTGCAACTCGGGATGATGGCGGCTGTAGTTGGAAAGCATTCTGGCCGACTGTTTTGGCGTGGTGATGCCCAGGTCGCTGATGATGCTGCGATGCACGGCGTGCGGGTAGTAGAAATTGATAACCTCACGCACGAAGTCCGCACAGTTCGCCGTAGCCAGATTCCAGCGCTGGCGATTGGGCCAGCTGTTGAGCTTGCGGATCAGCATGGCGTCCTGCTCCGGGCTGGTCTCAATCTCAAAGGCGTAGATGCTGCGGACGTACGAGGCCCCGATCAACTCGTACCAGCCTCCGCCCGGCGTCCCGGCATCGGGAAGATCGGGAGCGAGCGATTCCAGGTGAGTGCGTCGGTAGCGGTCGCGTAGAAACGCAACCAGCTTGGCGTCGGCGAAGAGCGGGACGTCTTCCTGTTTCTCTACGCCATACAGGTAAGGGATGAGGGGAATTGCGACCCAGTCGTATCCCGCGACACCGCTGTAACGGCTGATAACGATTCCGGTTTCGCCCGGCGCACAGAGACGCAGGGCGACCGGAGATGTGGCGCAGACGCGGCTGAGGTAGACCGCAGCATGGCCTGTTCCGGCGAACCAGCCATCGTAACCGTACGGCTCTCCCAAGAACAGAGTTGCCCCGGCCCGTGCCTGGGAAATCGAGCACAGGCAAAACAACAGAATGGCGCTAAGCTTCCTCAGGCTCAAGACAGTCTCTACTCCTCCGTGCGTCCATCCCTGCAGAAAAACGCACTCGCTTTCAGAGGTGCGTCCGCAGGCATGAGGTATCCACCCGTCCCAAACGCGTAACTGTTTCATGGCAGACCTCGTGTCGCGGAACGGTCGGCGAGGGGGCACTGTTGATGGATCGCCGCCTCCCAAACGACACCGCCGAGAGGAAACGCTGGCCGCCAGTCTCAATTGTGCAGAAGAGGGTGGATCCTCCGCGGTTCAATGATGCTCACAATGCTCATGCCACCACTTGAACCACTCTCTGGAAATCGAGTTCCGGAGCGGCCAAGGGAGGCATGAAAACCCGAAACACTACGACCGTCGCCAGGAGCCAGTGGAGAGCAGGATTCTGAGCAGTGGAAAGCCTACAAAGCCTGTTCACCATTCCCGGCCTTGCCTTCCGCCTCGCTCATCCCAGCAGCCACAAGTCGTCTGACGCTGCGGATGGGACAATACTTCCTAGTGAAGTAGAGGGTGCAACATGGTCTTGCATCTCACGCACCAGCCTTCGCAGCTTTGCCTCGCAATGAGGCAAGTAGGCTCTCCAGCGTCTTAACCTGCTCGTCGCTTAACTCGCGACGTGATTCCTCACGATCAAGGACTCCGGCCAACAACTCAGCCGTCTCTGTGCGTTCCTTCAGGGCCTCTTCCATGTCCTCTGCATCCTCAGGAACACCGGCCGCGATCAGTTCTTTGATTCTCTCCGGGGAGGGCTTAGGTTTCTTCATCCACCCACTCTGCCGCAACTCCCAAGATCCACCAAATTACGAACGTCACTTTGGTTGCCGAAAATAACCGAGCGAACAAAGCAATAAAAGCTGAAGCAACGCTGATGGTCAGTCCACGTTCGATTCGCTTCAATGCGCGACTGCCCCAGAGACGCGTAGCCACCTGTGCATCGCCGGGCCGACGCATGGTTCGCCTTCCAGCTAAGCGCAATCCGAGAGCACGTCCGCCCCATCTACAGAACGCTGGGCATCATTCCCGAGATCACAACCGGCATTCAGACCGCAAGCGGATTGCAAACTCCGCCCGAGAGTAGCCGGGGGGCGTAGCCCGCCTTTCGTCATTCGGGCCGCAGCGGCAATCGAAGACCACCTCTCTGTTCGCTACACCGCGGGTATTTCCATGCATTTCCACCATTGGCAGCAAATCGGTAAAGGGAGGCTCGCAAATTTCACACTTTCTACCTATGGATTGCGCAGTGCTCCGCATTCTCCCCTGGTTCTCCACCAGCGATAGGCATTTCCCCCCTTTTCGCGACAACTCGATCGTGCAATCCAGCCGTGCATCCAAGTTGCCTGAACTCGCTATTTGACAATGTTTTATGCGATTCGTTGTATCTGGCGGCGTTAGGAAACATGCAAACAATCATCATCCCGGCACATGTGGCAAGCATCTTGCAATACATCAGGTGTTTTTGTTGAAAGTAGACACGGAACGCCGGAATTGGTGGGGCCGCGTTGCTCGCATGAGAGAACGTCACTCAGGGAAGATGTTCACGATGTTGTTTGTCCGGGCCGCGATCTGCCTTACGGCAGTGAGCGCCGCGCGTGGCCAGTCGTTATCACTCCCACAAGGAAACGCTATCAATCGGAGTAGCACCAGCGACACTTCGCAACAGGTCTGTCTACCAACATGCGAGGCTGCGGATTCTACAATCCCGAAAATGATCGTCGTTGGATTTGTTGGCGGCTTTGCCAAGCGCGACGACGCGAAGCATCCTGAGGTACAGTTTGCCACACACCTTCGCATCCGTTACTCCTCGCAGATCCATGCGGAAGTGTTTTCCAATCACGAAGGGCAAAAAGCTCTCCGTCAAGTCTTGCGCCTGCTCGACACTGATCGTGACGGCGCGCTCACGCGTATCGAGAAAGAACAAGCGAAAATCATCATCTACGGACATAGCTGGGGCGCTTCGGAAACGGTTGCGTTCGCTCGAGAGTTAGGACAGCGGGGTATCCCGGTGCTGCTTACCATCCAACTGGATAGCATTGCCAAACCCGGGCAGGAGGATTCCACGATCCCTCCCAACGTAGCCAATGCTGTCAATTTCTATCAGCCCAGAGGTCTACTTCATGGACGCTCAGAAATTTCAGCGGCTGACCCGGCAAGGACCAGAATCATTGGAAATTTTCGGATGACGTACCAGAACCACCCCATCAATTGCGACAATTATCCCTGGCTCGCTCGGACTTTCAACAAGCCTCATCACGAGATCGAGAACGATCCTCGCGTGTGGAACCAGGCTGCATCCCTGATCGATTCGGAGCTGTCGAGCACGAAATCAACAGCAACCAGCCTCCAGACACCCCGGAATGCAACCGGGATCTTGCCACTGCTCTTGCAATTCACAGTTTTCACTGACGAGCGCGAACCGTGACGACGGGCGCCAACTCAAGCCGTCGCGCCTGAGTCAAAACACCGTTACCCGGGGGAGAGTCATGGAGCGGTATCTTAAGGTTTGATCGATTAATCGAGAAGGTCTGGGTCGTACATACCAAGCAGGTAAAGGCTCAACGCGCGATCATCGCATCCGTTTCGAGGGCGGCCCTGCAGTCGACCGAAATTCGCTCGAAATCATATGAAGTTGAATTCCTGATTGACCAGCAGGAAGATCGGCAACAAATCGCACGCCTACGCCATAGCGTCGGCGGGACAACCCATCTCCAGTCCTCCTAGTCCCCAGCAACAAGTTACGGTGCCTTTCGCCCACCCGCAGTCTCGACATCCTCCGGGACCTTGCGAACTCAGGCTGCTTGATCGACGGGACTTCCAGCCAAGACTTGTCCGGTAGTAGCTCCAGATTCTTGAGCAGCACACTGCTGGTCCGATAACGCTGCAGAAGAACAGCTCAGCGGTCTGAGCCCATCGCATACATGATCGGGTTGTCCCGCACTCGGCTAGTGCATGATCTCAAACACTATTCCCGATCTTTGGGCCCCGCCCGCTTGGGTGGTTCCGTAAATATTTCCTGCGGAGTCGAGGATCAGATCGCCGGTGGGATGGTATCCGTCCGTGCCCTGTCCGAAGACATGGACCATTTTGTAGGTCCAGCCGCCTTCGGAGACAGGGGATAGCTTGAAGAGCGAGCCGCATCCGCCGCCGCAGGAACTCCGGGTGGCGCCCAGCATTGTAGTTCCGTAGAGATTGCCCGCCGTGTCCATGACCAGGCCGGCAACGGGATTTCCTGCCGGAGCATTACTGAAGGTGTGGAGTACCTTCTCTGTCCAATGACCGTTCGTGTTCAGCATCAATTCGAATACAACGCCGTATCCCGCACCACCCTGGTACGCCGTTCCGTAGAGATTGCCGGCGCCATCGAGGATCAGATCACCGTAAGAATATTTACCGTCGTTCCCACCCTTGAAGGCATGAAGGACGCGCTCGGTCCATCTGCTGGAGCCGGGCGAGAGCTTGAAGATGACGCCGTATCCGGAAGCGCCCCCGGCGCCAGCCGTGCCGTAGAGATTTCCGGAGGCGTCAAAGGCCAGGCCATCGTAGGGCGAAGCTCCGTCGGCTGCTCCCTTAAACGCATAGAGAACGCTCTCGGTCCATCCGCTCGATCCAGGTGTCAGCTTGAAGACGGTGCCACAGCCCTCACTGCAGACGGACCCGATATTTCCGCCGAGCAAAGTTGTGCCGTAGAGATTGCCGGCGGCGTCGAAGCGCAGTCTGGCGTAGGGTTCGCGACCGTCATTGCCCCCGGTGAAAGTGTAGAGAACACTCTCGGTCCATCGGCCGGAGCCGGGCGTCAGCTTGAAAATGGTGCCGCATCCCATATTGCAGTTGGAGCTGCCGCCGAAATTCGTGGTGCCATAAAGGTTGCCGGCAGAGTCGAAGATCAGGCTGGCATAGGGCTGGCCTCCGTCGGTGCTGCCGGTAAAGTTATAGAGCACGGTCGCGGTCCAGCCGCTCGAGTTGGGGCTCATTTCGAAGACCGTACCCTGATTGTTGGTTCCGCCGAGTTCCGTGGTGCCGTAAAGGTTGCCGGCTTTGTCGAAGATCAGGCCAGCGTACGGAAGCTTGGGGTCGCTGCCACCCGCAAAACTGTACAACGCGCTTTCTGAACCCGAGCCGCCACCCGGGATCGTAGCCTCGGACTGGTTGGAATACGTGCTCTCGACCCCCTGATTGTCAACCGCCGTCGTGACATAGAAATAAGTATCGCCGCCTTGGACTGTGGTGTCGGAATACGCGGTATTCGGATCCAGGGATGAATTGATTTTGGTGTAGGGCCCGTTGGCGCTAGAGCCACGGTAGACGTTGTATCCGACGATGTTCGGGGAGGTGCTGGCGTCCCACGAAAGGCCTACGGTGTGTGCGGCGGCGAGGGCTGGGATGAATAGAAAAGTTAAAAGAGAAATTAGGCTAGCGACACACTTCGACTGCGGCGTGAGATAGCTCACGGTACCGCCTCTCTTGCCCGTGCTCGCGCACGGCGGGGGATTGAAGAGCCGCTGCACCACGATCCTGACCGCGCGAGTTTCTTTGACGGTCAAGCAACGTAAATTGCAGCTTCCTCATTCTCTTATTAACACCCGAATCCAAATAGGTCCCAAAAGTACATGCGGGTTCTGCCCAAATTGGCGGGCTCATGGCTCGGGATCCGCAACCGATTTGTCATTCCTCGATGACGGGAATGGCCGCCTCAACCCGCGTTATCAAGATCAGATCTTGCTCAGGTCTGGAGGTGCTGATTTGTTCCCTGCTGTCGTTTCCGCTTCGATTACTCAAGGGTGGACCAGAAACAAACAACTTTTTCTGCTCTGCTAGACATTTTCTATCCCCACAATTTCCCTTAATTTCTGAAATCTCGAGTTTTTCAACAGCCCCATATTTTTACGGAAACACTGGCCGAACGTCGGTGTGCTTGAGACGAGACCTTCGCGCGGGCTCTACGGCATCCCTCGAACTTGCATCGATCCCGTTGAGACGAACAGGGTAGTTGCCAGAGCGGCGGGCTGCTGTTCGCCAGTGCGTTTGGCTCAAGCCTCTAGGCAGAACACCTCCGTAACATTGACCCTTGTTGGGTCTACTTGTAATGCTGATGATGATGCCGAAAAAGTTGCAGAAGCCTCGGAAGAGCACCCGTCCGCCGCGCATCCGTGTCCCCAACAATGAGCGGGCATTGTTCACTGTCAACAACCAGAAGTTTGTTGGAGTGATTCAGCGGCTCTCCCTTACCGGAGGTTCTGCTATCTTGTCGAAAGGCCCGATCCCGCAAGGAACGCTGGCCGACATGGGTTTGAACACCGTGTTCGGGAAGGTGAAGGCGCAGATCCAATTCCTGCACAGTGGAGCGGATGGGATACCAGTGGCGCAGGCATTTCGCTTCATTGACATGGACGACATAAGTCGCAAACGATTCGGCGCTGCCGCTGCGCAAATGCAGAGTGCGGGTTTCAGCGATGCGGAAGAGAAAGGAAACTCTTTCGGCAACCTGACATCGCAGAGCTTGAGTAAGGTCCGAGACAGCATCTCCCGCCTTTCCGTGCTAATCAAGAGTGCAAGAAAGTGACGGGTCCGATCCTCGCTCTTCTCCCCTTAGCGTCCGAGAGTCGTATTCAAAGGGAACCGACCGGCTGCTTGACCGCGATAGTTCGACTCCTTTGAAAGCACGCGGTTAGGCAGCTTGATTCGGTCATCGGTAGCCGGCGCTGCCGAGTTCGACCAGAATCTCAGCCGTTCCATGGAATACTGGAGTGAGCAAGAGCCCCCGCCCAAAACAAAACGCCCCAGACTCACCCGAGTCGTGGGACGTTCGGTCGAACAGCCCTCCCCCGAAAACTGCTCAAAGGCAATCTACCAGGTGGAGGTGCTGGTATGAATGGCCCAATCGGGCCATGACGTTAGTAAGTCCAGAGGAACTTACTCCCGGAGTAACAGCCGCATTCAGTACTCCTGTAACCACCACCGACGAGCCATTGCACAAGCCGCAAGAACAGAGGAAACTCACACTTGATGATGCAGAGATTATGGTCGCAGCAGGACGGCCAAGACATCGCTGAGTACGCGGTGATGATGGCAGTCATACTCGTGCTCGTAGCGGGCACTGTACGACTCATCGGATCGAGCGCGACTAACACCTTCGCCACTGTTGGCAGTTCAATCGCGCAATAATGGCCAACGCTCGAGGACTCCCAGAACAGCTTGGACATGCCTCCCAATGAGTAGTCGGGCTTTGATCAACAGTCTCTCGATTCCTTCCGTGTACGCGGACTTCTTTGCCCGCAGATGCCAGCGAACTTTATCGCCATGCCAATGAGCCGACATTCCTCCTCCTGATAATCGGCGGCGAAGGCATCTTAGTGCATGATGACAACCGGCAACTGAATCAGGACGAAGGCAAGAATAATGGCCAGTCACCCGAGAAAATTGAACTCACAACACAGCCATGACTTTTCACCCTTCCCCGACGGTTGCTGCGGCCCGTGACGGGCGCCGTAATGTACGTGCTCACAAGTGCAAATAAGAAGTTCTGTGGACCTAAAGCAACCGCGCCGATGGCTCCCTGATAGTGCTTAGCGAATCGGGTATACGATCAGCCCCCTGACCGCGAAGATCAGCACTCCCACATCACGAACCAAACCGTAATGCCGATTGAGCATTGCCCGGGCAGTCCTCCGATAAGATACCCGTACCGTGAACGGCTCGATGGCGAGGACAGCGATATGGACCCATATGTTGGGTTCATATGCTACTTCATGAAATACTGGCCAATCATGACAACATTCCGGGCTGTTCTCGCAGTTGCAGTGCTCATATTCTGCGTAATTGCGTTGATGGCCGCCCCGGATCGATCGCCGTCCGCCGCTTTCGGCGCGCAGGTGCAGCCGGCGTCCCCCGGCTCACCTGGAACCACGGCGCCCACCATACAACCGCAGTCCGGCGGGAAAGTCACGGCCTACACGCTTCCACCAGATCTCTACACGAAGGCGCACGATCTCAATCGCATTCGTTTTCGGCTGGCTTTGCTCGGCTTTGTTTATGGAATCGTAGTTTTGTGGCTGATTCTGCACTGGAAACTGGCGACGAAATATCGGAACTGGAGTGAGCGGTTGTCCTCGAAGAGCTTTCTGCAAAGTGCTCTGTTCTCTCCCTTATTGTTGCTGACGATTGCGATTTTGACCTTGCCCTTGGATATCTATGGCGAGTGGGTGGAGAAGCAGTACGGGATTTCAATACAGGGGTGGGGTTCGTGGAGTTGGGATTGGATCAAGGCCGAGCTGATCTCGCTCGTGATTGGCACCATCTTTATTTGGCTTCTCTACGTTGTCATCCGCCGGAGTGCGAAGCGTTGGTGGTTATATTTCTGGCTGATCACTTTGCCGATCGGCGTGTTTCTGTTCTTTCTACAACCGCTGGTTATCGATCCCATGTTTCACAAGTTCGAACCCTTGCAGCAAAAGGATCCTGCGCTTACGGCCAGTCTCGAGCGAATGGTGCTTCGCGCTGGGCAAAACATTCCGCCGGAGCGCATGTTTTGGATGGGAGCCGGCGAGAAAACCACTGACCTCAACGCCTATGTGACCGGCATTGGCGCTTCCAAGCGTATCGTGGTCTGGGACACGACCATCGCGAAGATGAACCCCCCGCAGATCGTATTTGTTGCCGGCCATGAGATGGGGCACTACGTCCTGCAGCACATACCGAAGGGGCTAGCGTTCTTCGCCGTTCTTCTACTCATCGCTTTCTATGTGGGGTATCGCTGCATCGGGTGGTTGCTGGCACGCTGCGGTAGCTCCTGGGAGATTCGCGGCTTGCAGGATTGGGCATCGCTGCCGGTGCTGTTGTTGCTTCTGTCGGTGTTTTTGTTTGTGATAAACCCGGTCGGCTCAGCTTTCAGCCGATATTTGGAGCACCAGGCGGACCAGTACGGACTGGAGGTGACGCACGGGCTGACGCCGGATTCCGGGCAGATTGCCGCGCAGGCTTTTCAGGTATTGGGCGAAGTGGGTTTATCTGATCCCGATCCGAACTCCATAAATGTTTTCTTGTTCTATGGTCATCCACCCATCTCTGACCGGGTTCGGTTCTGCCTGACGTATGATCCGTGGTCCAGCGGAGGAGAAGGGGAATTCGTCAAATGAGCGGCAATGGCCATCCAGTGTTGGTCCGGAAGGTTCATCGCGGGCTCCTGGAGAGCGAACTGTCAGAGCTCTCCTTAACCGAACTTCCGTTGCGGCCCTTGCTTTGGGATTGTCGAGAGCGTAGACCGGATCACCTGCTCCATCTTCCAGAAATTCGTCTGGAATGGAAAACCCGCAGGCTCCCCGTATTTGCACAAGGAGCTTCACGCCACCGCTCGATACGTCCTCACCCCTCAGTGTTTTCCAATCCAAGGATGAGCCTGAAGGAACGGGAAAGGCAAAGAATGAAAGATGGCTCCTTTCTGGGATGATTTGTGAAGGAGTCTAGCAGGCGGAACGGTTTTGGGCCATTCAAGATAGTCTTAACCTTGAGCTGTATAGCTGGTCTCCTCGTACCCCGCGTGTGATAGGGTGAAAGCGTCCTCGTGGGGTCGTGCCCAGAGGAAGATCCAAGGCCGATGCGACGGACTGGCTCCGAAGAAATCGGCACAAGTAAAGCCCTCGGCGGCCGGAGCATTCCTTGCGCACCGAGGGTTTTGCTTTTAGCCCATTTTTTTGGTGAAGCTCCTGAGCGGAGGCCTTGGATGCTAAAACACGACGACGCCGGGCGCTCTTTGCCCGGCTTCATCTTTGCCTTTGTGTTTTATAGGGTGGATTTACCCACAGATTGTGCGATAGAACCGGTTTTGGTTTTGGGTTTGGTTTTGAGCCCGGGAATGGAGCGCGAGGCAAGGGGGCGGCGTTGGAGCCCTCTTGCCTGGCTCATCGGCGTAGAAACCGCATCTGTTTGGCGCACAACAGAAGCGGGTTGGGGGTTGTTTTGCTCACGCTGTCTTACGCAATTGCTCAAAGAGCTGGTGCTTGGCCTTTTGCATGCGCCGTGCAGCTTCGGTGTCGCTCATGAGTCCGGCGATGCGTTGCAGAGTGGCCAGGGTGAGGCCGGGACGCAAATATTGCTGGGGCTGGTGCAGCGACAAGAGCGTTTCCAGCGGGGTTTGATAGCGACGGTAGCGGCGGCGTTTTCGTCCCTTCGCGTCCACCTCCACGTCGGCTTGTGCACAAGGACGGTGATAGTTCAGATAAGGGTTCAGGTGCGCGCTGTAGAACTGCCCGATGCGGTCGGCATGGGCGGCCGGGATATGACCCCAGCCCATATGTTTACGAATGATGGCGCCGTTTTTGGTTTCCGCCAGCCCATTATCGTTGGAGTGTCGGGGCCGACTTTTGGTCTGCTGGATCATCAGCTTGTTCAGCAGTCGGGCCACGGTTTGATTAATGAACTCGCTGCCGTTGTCAGAGTGAAAACCGTGAATGACAAAGGGAAACTGGGCCAGCATCGCGGCCAGCACTGGTTCCAGAAAAGCTTCTGAGATGCGCGGCACCGCCGCCGCAATCTCCCACTGCGTAATCTCATCGACGGCGTTAAGGTGGAACACCCCCCTGGCATTTTCGGTGTCGCCCTGGTGCACCGTATCCACCCGCAGATAGCCGGGCTGCCCTCCCGGATCGGGACAGCGGCGTTCGCCAATGGTCACCGGGCTGGGCCGCGTCTTCTGGTAGTTCTGGAGTCGCTGACGATAGCGCGGGGTGCGGCGCAGATTGTACAGATGGCCGTTCGAGATTGCGGCTAAGCGCTCGAACTCGGGCTTGCCGTAGTCGCGAAATTCGCGCTCCAGAATGCGCCGAGTGGCGGGGCCGCTCAAGGTCTCATGGGCTTCATCGACCTGTGCCAGCAGTTCGATATCAGCCCGGGTGTAGCGAGTGGGGAAACGATGGCGTCGGCGGGCTCTGATCCGTACTCGCCCCGTTGCCAGGTAGCGGCCCACCAAGCGCGTAAGTTGCGCTCGGCTCAGCCCCGTCATCTTCCCCAGATAGCGCCGCAGCAAGCCCCGCACTCGTCGTCCCTGCCGTGCGTACTCCTGCTGGCATAACAAGCGCTCCACCCATCCGTAAATCTCTTCTCGTTGGCTGGCCTCGAACCGTACTCCCTTCGCGGCCAAAAGAAACTGCTCAATCTCTTGCAAGCTTAATTTTTCTGCTTCGTGCACGCTGATCATCCATCTTCAGCATGCCTTACCCCTTCAGGCTCATCTTGTATTGGAAACAAGCCCCTCCTTCAGGCTCATCTTGCATTGGAAGAGACTCCCTCTTGACTGGGGCTACGGATGGGCAGATACTTGTTCGGGGCTGTTTCATGTTTTACGGTCGCGCGTGTGCGTTTTGGACCCTTGCCGTAGTCACCGTGCTGACGCCTCCTGCGGACGGACAATCGGTGATCTCCACTCGTTCAGGCATAGTCCATTTCTTCGAAGGGGCTGTTTACCTGGGCGACCAGCCGCTGGAATCTCATCCGGGAAAATTTTCAAGCGTGCCCCAAGGCGCCGAACTACGCACAGCGGAAGGCCGTGCGGAGGTGCTGCTTACGCCTGATGTCTTCGTCCGCATAGGCGAGAGAACTACGATTCGCATGGTTGCGAACAAACTCTCGGATACCCGTGTCGAATTGCTGGCGGGATCGGCAGTCGTGGATTCGGCGGAGCCAAGCTCCGGCACATCGGTGACGTTAATTTACAGAAATTGGAACGTGCGCTTCTTCGAACGGGGCGTCTACCGAATCGATTCTGATCCACCGCGCTTGTGGGTGCTCCAGGGTAAGGCGGAAGTATCCGCTAACCCCAATCAGGGGGCGCTATTGGTTGGGCAAGGCATGTATGTGCCATTCGCGCTCGTGCTCGTGCCGGAGCGATCGATCGACGAGCCCCGCGATGCGCTTAGCACTTGGGCCGAAGGCCGCCAACAATCGATTTCCGCGGATAATGCCATCGCGGCGAACATCCAGGACCCCGCTTCGATGAACACCTCTGGCCTTGCCAGTTTTACTTACTTTCCGATGCTCGGTCTTCCTGCCATGGGGCCGGGGTTGTCCAGCGCGTACAGCTCTTTAGGCTCGGATCAGCCGGGGTTCAACTCCATCTACTTGCCCGGCTACACTTATCTGCCTTGGTTTGTGGGACTGGGGCTGGGTGGATTTCGAACGCCTTTTCGTTTACCGGCCTACGCCGGAGTTTCACCGTTTCCACGCGCTCCTGGTCCGCACCCGATACCGGTGCGCCCTATTTCGCCCGTGCGGCCTATTTCACCGATGCGGCCTATTTCGCCGACGCGCCCTATTTCACAGGTTGGAATGCACGGGGGCGTTCACCGCTAGTCACAGGCAAATTACTGAGCGGGTGCGTAGTACCCGAGGCGCCAGTGCACTTTGAGAAGAGAACCAAGGCCGGGGGGCGGCGCAAGCTTCACCTCCACCTTGCGGTACTTTCCATCTCTGGCTTTATTCCTAGGGTAGTAGCCAAGGACGTACTGATTGCGCAATTCGACCGCGATCCGGGTTGCAACGCTCGGCATATCGCCCGGGACCGCCGCCGCGAAAGCCCGCCCACCTGTTTGCGCCGCAATTTCGGACAGCAGACGCGGCCCGGAGATTTCCTCAGGCGTCAGCCCGAGAGAGAAGACCGGTTCGAAAACACCCATGGCATAGATTTGCACGTCGGCTTCGCGAACAAGCGACTCGATCTGGGCCGCAGTGTAGTGGCTGCGGTTGTCCCCTCCGTCAGAAACGACCACGATTGCCTTCCGGGAATTCTTCGCCTTTTTCATCTCGCGTAATCCGGTGTCGATGGCATCAAGCATCGCGGTCAGACCGCCCGCCTGAGCGTTTTTCAGAGCACTTTGAATCTCTTCGGTGTGGCCCGTGAATCCGATCGATACTTTGGCAAGGTCCGCGAACTCCACGAGAAACGCCTCATCTTCTTTGGTCAACGTGTTCAGTAACTGTGCGACAGCGTCGCGAGAAGTACGAAGCTTATAGTCCATGCTTCCGCTCTCATCAAACAGCACGCCAACCGAAAGAGGCGCATCCTCGCCGGAGAAGTGTGCCACGTTCTGCTCCACGCCATCTTCGAACAAATGGAAATCTTCTTTTTGAAGCCCTAGAACGAACCGGTTCAGCGTATCGGTCACGGTTACCGGAATGACAACCAGGTCGGTATACGCTCGGATGGTCGCCGCTGCCTGAGGCGAGTCCGCCGCAGAGGTCGGCTGTGGGGACTTTTCTTCGGGGTTTGTCTGGGTAAGTGCCAAACCCGAAAACAACGTAAATGCGGCTGCGGCGCACCCTACACAACGGATGTAGGCCCACGCTCTTCGCTTCACAACCCTACTCCCAACCATCGACGAGTCTATCATGGTGGTCGTCCGAAGGGATCTTCTCCTGAACGTTCCTCATCGAACCTCGACTGCAGACCAGAGAGACTGCGCGCCTGGGTTCGCTTCTCCGCAGCGGACCTTCGCCGTAAACTGAGCTATAGAGCGTACCTTCTTTTTGGCCTTAGCCGCTGCCCTCCTGTCCGGTGCGGTGGTGAGGAAGAGAGAACCACGTGGCGTCCAGCATCATTTCAACAACTCCCTCCACATTCCGATGATGAAATGACCGCGCTTAGAGAACACACGCGCGCAACCAGGCGCCAGCTTCAGACCAACACTGCCGTGGTCCTAGTTCAGTAACAGGTTCGCAGGCAGAATTTTAATCCGTGCGCGGCGTCGCGCTGGCGAGCGCGAGAATCGCTCCGGCAAAGAGCATCGTGTCAAAGAAGTAGTTGATCCCCTCAACTTTGACGCCGGTGCTCGGGTCGGCCAGCGACGCGATCAGGATCGGCCCATAGATAAATAAGACCAGCAGCACAATCCAGGTACCGAGATAGGTTGCGGCCATTCGCGTCTTCTTGGCCAGCAGAATCATTACCCCAGCAACCAGAAGAATTACGCCTGTCAGGTAGCCAATGAGCAGGTGCCCCGGAATCCACGCGGGCATTAGTTTTTCGAGGGGGACTCCGGGAACGTTGTCTGGGTGCAGAAAATTCTCAATGCCATAAAATATAGCAGCGATCCCGATTACCACGCGGCCCACGGTTATGAGCCAGCTTTTGCCCTGTCCGTGGCCTTGCTCGCGCATGGCGTTTCCCGCGAGAATCCAGCCTCCGCCACCGAACAACATTTCGCGGAGAGTCAACGTCCATCCAAACCTGTCTCTGGGGCTGGCGAGAGATCCCGGGATGTCCAACATCGCCACAAAAAGAAACATCGCGATCCCGAACAGCAGGCCGGACCAGCGCACCTGAATTTTTGTGGCAATGCTCAAGGACGCGGCCAGCAGCGCAAAGCCGAAGAAATACGCCCAAAACAACCGCCACGGCATATAGGAGGGCACCATTGGCATGAGGGATTCAGCGGCCGCGAGATGCAGGGCGCCGAACACCGCCAAGGGGGCGGCGAAACACAAGTTGCTTAAGGCTACGATCTTGTCGAGGCCGCGGGCCCGCGCGATATCGGTCTTCGCAGTCCACAGCGCAACCAGAAAAAGTAGGATGCCAGCGGCGCACATCGATGGCACCGTGCGAGAGAACTCAAGAAATGCGGCGAAAATGGAGGTGTCCACGTGGATGCCAAATGAAGCTCGCGTGCTCTATCAGGGCGCGTTTTCCCCGGTCAAGACCGCTTCAAATTGTACAACGACGAGTAGGGTGAGGATATTCCCGGCGTGCTGACGGGGGCTTTCCTGTCAGTTGTCGCAACCACCATTACACTCAAAACCCACGGCTCAGTGCCAATGAGTAGAATAGCGCTTTTCATCAACAATCGGCATCCACACTATATCTTGATGTGTTGTCGGATATTTACTCGAAGGAAGACGATACAGGAACCGCGCGATGATCTTTGACTTTAAAGTGTACGACCGCAGTGCCGACGTAGCCGCAAGCGCGACATTCAGCCCCTTTCAGTTGAATTGGACTTCTCACCTCGGCGTTGTCAATGGACAACGCCCAGCAGCCAGTTTGAGGTGCCGTAGCATCCCTCGGAATTACTCTGTCGATTTCCTGATGAACGGCAGTGAAGTCCAACAACCAAGGTCCATCAGCCTGCAAAACCCAATATCCCTCCGTACAAAAGCCTCCGTTTCCGTCTCCCGGATCATCGGTCGCCAGAAGCCGCACGTCTCCAACCGTGAGCAGCCGAGCTTCGCCCAGAGGCCGAACATAAGTGCCCTCATCGATGATTAGGTATAGCTCTTTGTACATGTCCGGGGAGGATTCCATCACGATCGACTTCCACTCGGCCGGCGGAAGACTGTCAAAGGACACGTTCTGGCCTTCCTGTTTGTTCTCTTGTTCCCACTCGCGATGCAGCCGTTCGACCACAGACCTTTTTTTCACAGCGAACGAAAGTTCAATCTGGAAAATCTTCTTTCCGAAGGATTCGCCAAGCAATTGCTTTGAGCTTTCCACGTCGAAGTCACTCAAACTGACTGCCCGGCCGTCCTTGACCTTACAACCAAGACAAAGGCTGTTGCTCGGGTCGCGAATCCGACGACGGCATTAGATAGAACGGTAAGGGATGCGGAGCGCTTAAGACGGAATTTCCCACACCTCCCTTGGCATCCATCTCAATGCGCTGCCATTGCGCGGAAGCAGGGCACATTGCAAATAGGAGCAGGGCAACACTCAGAAGCGTTTTGTGAACCCCGATGAGCCCAACCCTTGTTTCGGGACTGGAAACGGTTTCTTGTCCGTGCTCCAGCATTATATGTCAGTGTCACTTTCGCAGTAATCGGGTCGCAGGTTCGATAACTTCCGATAACCTACTAGAACAGGCCATTACACGTTTTGACAACTGGTCAATGAGCGCTTATGGCGATTTTCCGCCAACTGACGCTTGGGGACGCAGCCAACTTCCTCGACTTCATTGACTTACATCACTCTCAGTCCTAACATTTCAGCCCAATGATCGGCCACACGATCTCGCACTACCGAGTCCTCGAAAAACTTGGGGGCGGTGGCATGGGTGTGGTCTACAAGGCCGAGGACACGGAGCTTGGGCGCCTCGTCGCTCTGAAGTTCTTGCCCGAAGGCCTAGCCGGTGACCCCCAAGCGTTGGAACGCTTTAGGCGGGAGGCCCGCGCTGCGTCCGCCCTCAATCATCCCAACATCTGCACGATCTACGAGATCGGCAAGCAGGGAGGGCAGCCCTTCATAGTCATGGAGTTTCTGGACGGGCTGACCCTAAAGCATCGAATTGGCGGCAAGTCGATGGAGATTGACGAGGTACTGTCGCTCGGAATTGAGCTTGCGGATGCGCTCGATGCTGCTCACACCGCTGGTATAGTCCACAGGGACATCAAGCCCGCCAACATCTTCGTGACCAAACGTGGGCATGCCAAGATTCTGGATTTTGGATTGGCGAAGGTCACGCAGCCGATCCGCGGATCCGGCAATGCGGCGGCCGCAGAACACTCGACTGTAACGCTGGACGAGCATCTCACGAGCCCTGGTCAAGCTGTTGGCACAATTGCTTACATGGCGCCAGAGCAAGTCCGTGCCAAGGAACTAGACGCCCGCACGGATTTATTTTCGTTCGGCGCTGTTCTCTACGAGATGGCGACCGGGGCCATGCCGTTCCGCGGAGAAAGCTCAGGAATCATTCTCAACGCCATTCTAGAACGCCAGCCTGTTTCGGCAGTCCGAATCAACCCAGACGTCCCTCCCGACCTAGAACGGGTCATCAGCAAGTGTCTGGAGAAAGAGCGCAACTTACGTTTCCAGCACGCTTCTGACATTCGCGCCGACCTGCAGCGCCTCAAACGTGACACTGACCCCGGCAGCGCCCGAGTAATTACTTTATCCGCACTCGCGCCGGGGCGTTACGCCTGGATGTTGTGGACTCTGGTGGCATTGCTTGTGGCAGGAATACTCGCGTGGATCGTCGCTAATCGTCACCCGCCGACAGCCCAGAACCCGCTTACCAATGCGCATTTCACAAGGCTGACCAACTTCGGAGGAGCCAAAAGCAATCCTGCGCTCTCTCCAGATGGGAAATTCGCCGCGTTCATTTCCAACCGGGGCAGCACGTTCGACATCTGGCTGATTCAAACCAACGGGAACAGCCTGGCGAACCTTACACAAGGTCGAATCGGAGATGCGCGTGCACCCCTCCGTGCGGTGGGATTCTCAGGGGACGGATTAGAAGTGTGGAGCGGGGGCACTGAAGGACGGAGGCTCATGCTATGGCCGCTAATGGGCGGGGCGCCGCACAATTTTCTAGATGAATCTGCCGCCGAGGTTGCATGGTCACCTGACGGCACGCGAGTGGTCTATCACACGTGGCAAGCGGGCGACCCCACATTTGTGGCTGATCACAACGGCAACAATCAACGCCTGATCGTTCAAAGCGAGACCGGATTACACAACCACTATCAGGTCTGGTCGAAGGATGGACGCTGGATCTACTTCGTGCGGGGCCGCCCGGCTACGCGAGAGATGGACCTGTGGCACGTTCCAGCGGACGGGGGAGCAGCAGAACAACTTACACATCTCAACGCTGATGTTGCGTACCCGACCCCGATCAACGAGCAGACGGTTCTATTCGTTGCCCACAACAAAGACGGGAATGGGCCATGGTTGTGGGCGTTCGATAGAAGAACCCGGACTTCACAACGCGTGAGTTCCGGTTTGGAACAATACACCGCTCTGGCAGCGACAGCAGATGGCCGTCGTCTTGCGGCGAGTGTCGAGAACCCTCAGGTCAACTTATGGAGCGTTCCGATCACCGATCGCCCTGTCGAAGAACAGGACGTCGAAGCCGTCCGACTCCCCACCACGCGCTCGCGGGCGCCCCGCTTCGGAGGCGGATCGTTGTTCTACCTATCGTCGCGCGACGGTGCTGACGGACTGTGGAGCTATCGCGATGGGAAAGCGATGGAGATCTGGAAGGGTTCCGAAGGTGCACTCCAGTCGCCTGCGGCGATATCGGCAGACGGGAAGAACGTTGCGTTTGCACTGGCGCGAGATGGGAAGCAACAGATGCATGTAATGACGGCGGACGGAACGCGGCTCCGCCGCCTTGCGAGCGATGTTGATGTTCGGGGCACGGCGTCTTGGTCTCCTGATGGCAAATGGATTGTCGTCGCCGGCAACGATCGCAATGGACAGGGTGTGTTCAAACTCCCCGTTGACGGTGGCACGCAAGTTCGGATTGCGACGGGACCGTTCTTGGATCCTGTGTGGTCACCCCAAGGGGACCTGATCGTGTATTGCGGAGCGCAGGTGTTCACGCTCACGCCGCTCCTGGCAGTGCACCCGGATGGTACGCAGGCAAATCTGCCGGAAATCAAAGTGCAGCGCGAAGGGGAGCGTGTGCGTTTCCTGCCCGATGGCACGGGCCTAGTTTACATGCTCGGAGGTACGATGGCCGAGCAGGATTTCTGGCTGCTCGACCTTAGAACGATGCACTCACGGCGCTTGACGAGCCTGAGCAGTTCCGCGGTCATGCGGACCTTTGACATCACCCCCGACGGCAGGGGGATTGTGTTCGACCGACTGATAGAAGATTCGGACATATTGCTCATTGATCTCATGACGAATGAAGGCCGGCCTTAGTCGGCTGGAAATGATGCTGCTCACTGGCACCACTTATTTCGATCGCCACTGGTCGTCCTATTTTCTGGAACCTGGGTTTGGGCAGCGCACATGGTCGGCGCCATTCGCGATTACTCCGCAAACGGCAAAGGCTTGCTCCTGTGGACGCATCCCGACTCTCAAGGCTGGCGGCCCGATTGCTCCAGAATCAACTCGCCCACAATTCGCGCAACCCGCTACCGTAACGGGCTGCAATGCAGGCTTCCTCCTAGCATTAATTTTGATACGAACTCGTAATTTTGGCACTTCCGCGGCAAAGAGACTCCGTCTAGCATCAATTCGTCATATTGCCTAGCTTCATACTCCAACGTTTCGCAACTCAACAAACCAGCCCAAACGCAACCAATCATCGCAAAAGGAGAAAATCATGACAGTCAAGAACCCAAAGGAATTCTTCGTGGTCCTGCTTAGCGAACTGAGGCAAGGTACCGAGCGAACGACAAAGATCTTTCAGGAGATTAGCCAAGTCGCCCAGAATCCAGACATAAAAGAAGCTCTGGAGGCCCGGGCTTTCGTGTCAGACAAGGTCCTGGCCACACTCGATCAGTGCTTTAAACTCATCGGGGAGCAACCCGTGAAGCTTAGTGGCCGCATGCACGACATCTTCGTTGAGGACTTCCGCAAGGAACTCGCTGAGATCGAGTCTCCTGTGGCAAGGCATTTGTTTATCCTGGCCAAGGCTAACCACCTGATCCACCTTCGTATCGCGGAGTACGTAACTCTGATTGCGGCAGCCGACATGACGGGCCACTACGGCGTCGGTGTACTGCTGGAAAGCTGCCTTGCGGATACGCTCGCCTTTGTTGAACGGACTCGCCGTCTGATCAGAAATGTCATCGAGACCAAGGTGGCTGAGAGGGTAGCCGAGAAGAAAGTCGCCGCCTAGCGGCGTTCTAACGCAGACTTGAAGTAATCGATTCGAGTCAGCCGCTGAACTTTTGGAGTCGTCCCGGTCGCCACAAATGTTGCGGACGGGTGCGGCTCCGTATTTATTTGACAGAGGGTGCCCGTAGGACCGGTCACTTTCTTGTACTCTTTCGTCGGGTGGAATTGATCAACCCGGAAAGTCGGGGGATGCTGTCTCGGAGTTTGCTCATACTTTGAGATGTCAGGTTGTCGAAAGAGGTCCCTTTCTCTTCCACATCGCTGAAACCCGCACTCTGCATTTGCGCAGCGGCAGCGCTGAATCGTTCGCGACTTACGTCGTCCATGTCAATGAAGCGAAATGCTCGGGCGAGCGCGGTATCCCGTCAGCTCCGCTGTGCAGGAACTGGATCTGTGCCCTCACCTTCCCAAACACGGCGTTCAAACCTATGTCGGCCAGCGTTCCTTGCGGGATCGGGCCTTTCGACAAGATAGCAGAACCTCCGGTAAGGGAGAGCCGCTGAATCACTCCCACAAACTTCTGGTTATTGACGGTGAACAATGCACGCTCATGGTTGGGAACACGGATGCGCGGCGGACGGGTGCTCTTCCGAGACTCTTTCAAACTTTGCCTCTCCCTAGCACGATCACAACTGGACCCAGAAGGGTCAATGTTACGGATGTATTCTGCCTGGAGGCTTGAGCCAAACGCAGCAGCGAACATCGGGCCGCTTCGCTCCGACCCGCTAGTTAGAGGCGTGATGCCCGCCCCGCGGAACATCGGCACCCCCAGATAAGGTGCACTGATCCGGAGTGCAAATCGCCGCCATAGCGGCGGACGGCGGCAGGCCAGTCTATGCTCGGGGCAGCGTAATGATATGGTAAACCGGAAAGCACAGCAGGAGCATGGCGGTCGCCAGCAGTCCGATGCGCACAGCACGAGTCTTGAAACGCTGGCTGATCGCTATCAGGAGCAGCACGGTTGCCAGCGTCACGGTCACTCGCACGTATTGGTCGGATTGTTGCCGGGCTCGGGTGCCTTGCTCGAAAACCTCTGTGGCTTGGTCATTCAACTTGGCTGCCGCTTCCGTCTTGGAGCTGCGGTATTCTGCCATCAACTGAGGACCCGCCGGAGCTTTGGGGTCGTTAAGTGGGTCAGTCTTTTTCCAAGCTTCAAAGGCGGGACGAAACTCGGGAAGGAAACGCCTTTCAAAAAGGTCGGCGAGCTTCTTGTCGCCGTGGGCTTCGGCCTTCAGCCACTCAACCACGGTGGAAGCGTTATACAAACGCTCCTGATTGGCGTATGTGGCGACTCCCTCGGCTTCAATCCGCAGTTTGCTCGCGTGGCCGTACAGTTCCGCCTGATGTCCAGTCCAGAGCGCTGCCTGATAGCCGCTCCAGGCAGTGGTGACAGCGACTACGGCGAGCACCACGGCCTCCGCGATCTCCAATATTTCGTGTCCCAAAGACTGCGACGATCCTTTGTGCTCGCTGAGATGCTGGGCGACTTCGATGTTTGAACCTCCAGCTTCGGACATTGAGGAGACCTCCTAGGCGATCAAAAGAGAACTTGCGTGAACGGGCAATTTCCCGCTGCGTTGTTACATCCCCTGCACATTAACAGAGGTTCGCTGGGGTTAGAAAACTACCCCGTTTTCTAACGGCTTGAGATTCGATCCGCGCGGGCCAATTTTTGTGTGGGTCAGGGAGCTTAAGTTTTTGAGAGGGGTTTCCAACAATTCCCGGAATACGGATCTTTTCTTGGAGCATACCTGTTGCGGCCAAAAATCACTACGGCCCCCTCCCTCCTAAGGCCTGATCTCAAACGGTCCCCTTCTCTTCCCAGTCATCCGGCGGCAACGGTACTCCCCATATGTTTCGTGGCTCTGCCAGTTCGATCCCACAATGCAGCGGGTTCTCAGGATCGATATGAACCACACGAGCCGAGGCACGCTTATCGGTCAAGTAGACGCGAATCGAGATTCTCATTCCCCTACTCAACCCAATCGCAGTCGCGATCAACGCCCCATGCAGGTTGACCATGATGGTCTCGCCCTCAAATGTTCGGCTCTCGGCTCCGCCCTCGATCGCGATTATCACCTTTAAAGGGACGCGAGTACTTCGTCGCGCTTCGCGAAACGTCTGTGTACAGACCATGACTGAGAGGATACATCCGGCGTACAGTCGACGAAAGCGTGAAAGAAGAGCGCCATCCAACTGCTCAGTCGTGACGCGCCCTGGCGTGGCATGCCGAAGAAAGCATAAACAAATTCGACGGTGAATCATCCCCGCGTTGGGAGCGTATAGCCAACACTTGAGGCACCAAGCAATTCGGAGGACAGCCGGATGTCCAATCTCACTCCGCGGCTCAGGGTTCCGATTTGTTTCTGCGCCGTGGGTCGTTCTAGAAAGGCACACATGGACTCGACGCGCACCAGAATCGATTCTTCGGAACTAGGTTGCAACTCGTCCAACAGTGCGCTCGGACATAATCGGGAACTACGCCCTTTCCGCCGCTTGCCGAAAGAGGCCAGCAGCTATAATCGCGAAAGCCATGAAGTTGATCCCAATCACTTCCATAGCCGGCCTTGCTCTATTCCTGCCCACGGTCAGCGCGCTGAACCCGCGGCTAGAATTGATGTCGGTAGCCTCCGCTGCACAACCGAACAGTCAGCCTCAGCGTGCGGCGTCACACCTCTCGCCGTCGCAGCCGGAAGCTTCTTTTCCGCCGAAGATAAGCAGCGCTCACGCATCGGTTACCAGGCCGATCCAGAGTGGAGCGACCATGCTCGCTTCGGCTCAAACTAAGCAACCGCAGAATGGGGTTGCAAAAAGCCCTGGCTCCGGCGCGCCCGCACAACCGGATGAATCGGTTTTCACCGTGCGCAAGACGGTGAGCGAAGTCCACCTGGTTTTCACCGTCACCGACAAGCATGGCCACTACATCAAGGATCTGAAGAAAAACGATTTCAAAATTCTGGACGACCATAAGCCACCGGAAGAGATCCTCAGCTTCAACAGTGAAACAGATCTGCCCCTGCAAGTCGGCCTGCTGATCGATGCCAGCGAATCGGTGAGCAGTCGCTTCAAGTTTGAGCAGGAAGCGGCCATCGAGTTTCTGAAACAGACGATCCGGCGGAAGTCCGACCAGGCCTTTATCATCGGCTTTGACCTGACTCCCAAGGTCACGCAGGACTTCACCGACGACATCGAGAAGCTTTCGGTCGGCATTCGCACGCTGCAACCAGGCAGCCTCACGGCAATGTATGATGCGCTCTACTACGCGTGCCGGGACAAGCTGCTGAAGCAACCGCAGGCTGGCCCCGTCCGACGCGCCGTTATCTTGCTGAGCGACGGCGATGACAACGCAAGCTCCGTGACTCGCGAGAAAGCCATCGAGATGGCGCAGGGAGCCGAGGTCTCGGTGTATACCATCAGCACCAACCCGACCAGTTCCGGTGGACGCGGCAACAAGACCTTGGAACGGATTGCCGAAGCAACGGGCGGGAGATCGTACGTACCCTCCCAGATCACCGACGTAGCCAACGCGTTCGCCAACATTCAGGAAGAGCTGCGCAGCCAGTACGCGGTGTCTTACAAGCCAGCGGCGTTCAGGACGGATGGGCATTACCGCATCATCGAAGTTCAAGCGCAGAACCAGAAGGGCCTACGCATCCGCAGCCGTAAAGGGTACCGCAGCCCCACCGACTACGACGCGCCCAACCAGTAGCGCTGGTTTGCCCTATAGCCCGGGCTTAGGGTCCAAGCTCCGAGCTGCACTTAATCTGATTTTGTGAAAAAGACCATCAACGTCACGGAAGCAGTCCGCAATTTCGCCGATTGTGTCATGCTTGATGCAAATACTATAGTGATAGTTACATTGTTCGCTGTATCCTAATTATATAAATGGAGATAGTATCGCGTAGCATTCACTTGGGTTCGGCGCTTACTTGCCCTGCCCCCGTCCTAGAACGCGTCTGGCCTAGCTTGCATCCAGTTTCGCTGACCCTCAGTTGGGCACACGACGGGCGTTCCTGCGCTTGCGAACTGAGTCGTTGCTTCCAGGTCGGAGCCGAGAATCAGTTGAACCTAACCGAGCAAGAGGAAAGCTCGGCTGAACGCCACCGCGATATTCCTGGCGACAGCAAAGTCAAACCAGACTTAGGTCTCCTGTGAATCCGGAGACCGCTGATGTCGTCCTCAGCGGCACTTCCCTACTGTCTTCCGAGGAAGCGGATTCGGGAGGTGAAAGCGCGGCGATTGTAGCCGCTGAAAGTCAGAAATTGTGGAGAGTTGACGTCGGCGTTGACCACCACCGGATTCGAGCGGCCGGTGATATCGTCAAAGCCGCCGCGCAGCGCCCAGTAGTAGCCGAAGAGGTGGAAACGCTTCTCCAGTTGCAAATTCAAAGTGAAATAAGTCGGGAAACGATAGGAGCCAGGCAATCCGTAGAGTAGTTGCTGATCGGTGAAGACGTTGAAGGGGAATCCAGTGCGGGCTTCGGCGGAGTATGCGAGATCCAATGCATGGATGATGGGGAGGCGGAAGAAGGGCAACAAACCCCAGGAGAGGAAGCGGTTCGGCGCGTCCCAAAGAAAAGGGCCGGGAGCCTGCGGGCTGGTGATGGTCGTGGTTCCCGGGACGACGCGACCAAGAATGGGATTGTCTACATTGAAATCGAGGACCTGGTTGGAATGCGTGCTGGAGCGGGTATAGGAACCCGTCACCATATAGCGCTGATGGAAGCTGCGACGCAGACTCAGCTGGAAAGCGTTGTAGTGGTCGTCACGCGTGTTTTTCAGAATGAAGTTGCCGCCAGGCAAATTGTTGGGTGTGTTGTAAACAAAGTCGTCCGTGCCACGCCGCTGTATGAATTCAGCTTTCATGAAGACGGATGCCGGAAGTTTCTTTTCGAGTGCAATACTCCAATTCAAAAAATGCGGAGCCTCGAGGTTTTGGTGGTTAACAGAGAAGGTGGAGACAACCGGCGATGGGGCTGGGGTGACTGTGCCACTGAGATCCGTTGGCTGGCCGGCGGAGTTGAAGAAGTAATCCTGCCGCTCTCCGGCGTACGGACGCGCAATCAAGCTTAGGTCGGTGGCGTCGTAGACGACGCCGATCCCAGCTGAGATTTTAGTGTTGCCGGAGTTGTCCAGGACATAGGTGCCGGCGAGACGAGGAGAGAGCAGCGGCGTCCGGACGATTTCATCCCAGTCGAGACGCAAGCCGGGTTCGAGCAGGAATCGGTCGGTGATCAGCCAGCGATCTTCCGCGTAAGCGCTGGCTTCGAAATTGTAAGTGGTGGAATAGTTGCCGCCGAAAAATACGGAGTACCGTGCACAGGGCGAAGGTGTAATGGGGACTCTGCTGGAGCTCGTAGGACATGCGCCGTTGGGCGTGGTTACGGTCTGCCCCGGCCAGTAAGAAATCGGCTGGCGGAGGAAGCTGGCGTCGTAGTCGATGCGATCGAGGTCGATGCCGAGCTGGATGTCGTGACGGCCATGCGCGTAGCGCGGCGGCAAATACAGGTTCGAGAGGCCCTGCCATCGGCGAGCGTTCGTTTGCGAGTTGAGATAGTAGTTGCCACCAGCGGTGTTGAGGGTGATGAAGTAGGGCTGAGTGCCGAGCGGTGTTAACGCGAGATTGTACTGTGAAACATTGAAACCGGTCTCCAGCAGTTCGCCACCACTGAAGTAATGCTGGTCCTTGACGGTGCCGACGTAGACGTATTCAACATCTGTCGGAGTAGCGGAGACGGGCTGCAAGGGCGAAAGACCCGTGTGCTCGTCATGGATAAAGTTGAAAAGGAAGCTGGTGGTGAGGATGTTCCGCGAGGTCAGGTTGGCTTGGATTTTGGCGAGATTGCCGGCGCGCCAGTAGTGGTCAGCGTCAGCATCAGGCGGAAGCTGGGTGACTATGAAGTTGTCGTACTCGCCTTCGACCGCGTCGAAGAACCACGCTTTTCGAGCGCGAATCGGACCAGAAAACGTGACCCGCGGGGTCCATTGGTCGAGTGCAAGGCCGTTCTTGTCCTGAATCGAGGGAATAAAATTAGTTGCGATAACGTGGAAACGATCTTCGCCGATGCCCGTGTTCAGGCTAAGGACGCCGCCTGAACCTTTGCCGTATTCTGCGGGCTCGCGACTGGGTTCGACCTCGATGGAACGGAAAGCGTCGGTGCTGACGCGGACGAGCAAAAGGCCGTTTGCAGGCTGGGTGACATTGAAGCCATCGAGCAAAGTAAGAGTTTGATAGGTTTGGGCGCCAGCAACGTGGGGCTGGCCCGAGGAATCCTGCACCACCCCAGGGATGAAATTCAGAACGTTGCGGTAGTCGTGCGTCGCCGGATAAGGAATATCAATGATGTCCAGTCCGGAGATTTGTTCTTTGGAGGAAACCTGAGCGGGATCAATAGGAGAGGGAGACTCGTTCACATTGATCACGGACCGGACTTCCTGCACGCGGGAAAGAGTGACGCCCACTGCGGCTGTGACTTCCGGCTGGACGGAGGGCAGGACTGCCGCATAGAAGCCCTGCTTCTCGACCCGAAGCTGAAACGTGTCCTTGGGCAAGCTGAGGAAAGTGCAGTGTCCAGCGAAGTCGGTTTCGCAATGCAGCGGATTGGTTTGCGAGGCAGTGCCGAGCATCGCGCGGGCGGAGCCCACGGCAACGCCGGTTTCGTCGGTGACGGTGATCTCGAGCTTGTATGTAGCATTGGGCGGAGGCTGAGTTTGGGCAAGGCAGGGGCGCGCGAGGAGCATCAGTGCCCCGAACCGGAAAACCAGTTTTTCGATGGATACGAAGCCAAACACGGAGCTACCTACCCAGAATGTATTCTCTCTCAGACGCAAGCGGCGACGAGATTGATTATTGTGGGATCGTCCTGTGGGACTTCTCAGGTCTGAAATACCTCAATCGAGCGCACCGAAAACTATTCCCGGGCTTGCGGCAGGTCCTTTGACATTTGAATGAGCAGCAAATTGTAACAAGACCCGTCGCTCGCTCGCGCGGCGCTCACCCAAGCCAAGTACTAGATTCAGATTTTCAATAATCCCACGCCGACGAGCCTAGCCGTCTGTTTCACCTTGTCATCGAAAGTGGCGAGCGGAAGTCCGGTGCGCAGAGCCAACTCAATGTAGGCGGCATCGTACTCGGTCAGACTCTGTTGTCGCGCAACCGACAGGATTTGCTCGAAGGCTCGCCCCGGTTCGATAGGCTCGACCGAGATAGGCAGTCCGGCGATACGCCGAAGTAAGGCCGTAACTGCGCTAAGGTGATGCGCTTGCGTCGTTCGGCCATCAGCAAGGCATTTGCAACCTCAAAAGGCCAAATCGCAGGGGTGACCACCTCGGTTCCCGTCGAAAGCAGATCGAGAACTCCTTCCGTGAAATGCGTATTCTCGTCCTCGAAGCACCAGGTCACGGCCACGGACGCATCCAGAACGATTCTCTTAGTAATGGCGGCCGGCATTGATCAACTCGCGGATACTGGCCTTTCCCAGATTCGAGCCCTTTCGAAGCTCGTGAATCTGTCGCACAACCTCGTCCGGATCCTCTCTCTCACCATCGTCGGCTGGAATCAGTTTGGCAATCGGAACCCCCCGCCTCGTGATCCGAATGGTCTCACCCTTGGAGACTCTTTTCAGGAGGCCATTGAGATGGGTCTTAGCATCAAACACTCCGACGGTCGTTTGGTGAGCCATGTAAACTAGTTTATCAACTAGTCTGGTAGCAGGGCAGGTTACTTTGTCAGGTTTTCGGTTGCGTGTGGCATGGTCCGTCCCCCGGGGCAGAATAAGTCGACTGTACCGGAGCCGATTACGCTACCGGCAAGGAGAGGCGTCAGATGATGCGGGCGATTCTCGGCTGTTACTAATCTTCTCGACTGTGCTAACGATTTCGTCCGTCGTCCGGTCGTAGAGCTTCATCGTGCGCGGGGTGCAGCGGGCTTTCATGCGTGGCTCTCGCCTCCCATCCCAAGATGGTAAAGAAAGGTCGACAAACAGGTGAATTGCGTTGTTTGTTAGTCGAACGTCTCAGCCTTTCGAAACGGGTAAGCCGTCTTCGCCACTCGTGCCGGTGAACTTTGGCTGAGTCGCCATCTTTTTGCAAGAGTCTGGCAATTCTGTCCTGACGCGAGGAGAGCTTTGGGCACTCTTGCGCATGAAGCAGCCGATAACGTGCTCCTAAAAAGTTGACCTCCTTGCTGGCGAGGGATCCTGTTGTTTTGAGAATAGTCCACCACTCAACGACGGAGATCATTTCCAACTTCTACTCTCACTGGTCACTGGCATCTCGGACCGCCAGGCTATGCAGGCTCTTTCTCCTGGACCGCAATGCCATTGCGGCTATTCATCATGTTGGTCCGCGAAATTAAGCGCACCCTCCGGAATACCAAAGTTATGCTCGACAAACCGCAGGATGCTCCCGAAGTCGTAGCGAAGGGTTGTCAATGTATCCCTGGGGAGTGTAAGCCGAGACTACCACCAACGGTACGGGAAGCCGTACTGGTAATCACCTTGGCCTTGCTGCGGCACCGACAATAGAGTTGGTGGCTCGTGATCATACCAGCCTCCCCAGTCATCCCAGGTAATGAAGATCGCCGTGTCCTGCCAATAGGTCAACGTCTTGCCGTTTACCATCTCCGTGCACGTGGCCAATCTTATTGACAATGGAGGAGACCCAGGAGGGCCCACCCGTGTTGCCGTTCGGCCCCGGGTGGTCGGAGTTCTGTCCCGTCGGAATTACCCAGATCACGTTGCGGAGTTTACAGGCGCCGATGTCGGTCAACACGTCTGCCGGGTTGAGGTCGACATTAAACTTCCATTCCGGGCCGGTGCACTTGCTGAAATTGCCGTTGGGGGTTACAGATGGCAGCCAAAGCAGAAAACAAAATTATCTGGGCAACGGGCGAACAATCGCGATTATGCATTGATCTAGGAGAGAGACTCGTCCGGGGTGCCGCATACAGGCGTTGGCTTCCTCTTGCCGTTCAGCACGTCGACGCAGATGTTTGCCCTAATGCATCCTGAAAGTGAAAACCGGGGGAGTTGGGAAACTACTTCTTGCGATGCCAATCGCGCTTAAGAGTCTTGATGAGCAGGTAGCCACCGACCGCACCGGAGATGCCACCCACCATGTTTTGCCGGGCATTCTTGCTATCTTGCAAGTTGGCCGCGAGTCCGATGGTCACGCCCGCTGCAAGACCGATCCATGGCTTCGTGAATGTGCCGGTAATCACGGAACCGAACCCAGTTGTGAATGCCCACGCGCCCGGATCGTGCTCGACGGGACGTGGGGAAGATGGAAGTTCCGCGCCCATGGCTGCACTGGCCAGAGCAAGAATGAGAAGCACCGTGGTGACGCTCTTCATGAAAGATGTGTCTCCTGTTGGCACTTGGTGTTGTTGCCGGTGCCTACTCCTTGGGCGGAGGATAAAGAAGCACGAGTTCGGTCAGCGCGCCGGCTGTCCTGTCCATCTCTCAAAGTTCTGGGTGTTGGCCGATGTGCTTCTGTTAGTTGAGGCGGTTGCGTTTGCCGGCACGGTACCGCAGGAAACCCAAGCCGTACCAAGGCCGCCCGGATGATTCTTGTCATGGATGTATGCGGGGGATGCTACCTATTGCGCAATCGCGGTGCCAACGCTTGGCTGGCAGCCATCGGACAGAGGGATCATGCCGTTTTATGCTCGTCTGCAGCTGGGGAATGCTAGCAGCGGGAGACTTAGCACATTCGCGAACCTCGCAGAAGCGAGTTCCTTGCCAAGCTTCCTTGGATCACAAAGTTACTTTGACCGTTACCTTTGGCGTGCGACGGTAACCTGGGATTTAAGGTGGTAATGCAAGAGCTTATCCACAAGAAAAGGAAAATATCTTCCACACCCGTGAGCCCTGGGACGAATCCCGAATGGTTTGTGGTCGATGCCCTGGGCAATTTCTATGGCGTGACTGGATACGGCGACGCTTTCGGTGGTGCCACCGTGTACGAGATCACGCCGCAAATCAACCTCGCATGGAGCGGCGGCTTTCCCGTTGCGTCAGGTCTTGTAAGACACTGCTAGCCAACTGTACGAACAGGCAACTTTTGCATCGGCGGCTTGGCCATCGTCGCTCAGCTTGCGGATGCCCTCATCCGCCGCGCCTTCAGTGCTGCCGGTGAACTGTTATTCCTGGAAACCGAGCTGATTCTATCGCTAGCGGTAGTTTACTGGGAGCGCTCGAGTAAGAGTCCAAGCAGCGCCGCTAAGTCATTCCCAACAGAGTAGTTCTGCAAGTTCTCGCCGTCAACTCTTTGTATTACCCTGTATTAAATAGATTCCTGTGCATATCTACGCATTTATTGCTTGACAATATACGGGGTGTGTCATATTGTATTACCCTGTATGGCAAGCCTTGTCGCCAAGAAGAAAGGCAACAAACTCTACTACTACATCGTCGAAAGTGCCCGCGTCGACGGCAAGCCCCGCATCGTTCATCAAGCTTATCTCGGTACCGCCGAGAAACTCGCCGAGCTGGTCCGCGACCGCACCGCTCCCGTCCCCTTGGCCGCCACCACCCGCGAGTTTGGCTTGCCCGCCGCCCTCTGGGCCGCCGCTCAGCAAACCGGCGTCTGGGACTTGCTGCAATCGCTCTGGCCTAGGCCACGCTCCGGACCCTCGCCCGCTCACTACCTCTTGCTGGCGGCCATCCACCGCATCTGCCAGCCTGGCCCCAAAACCGAAGTTCCCGATTGGTATCGCTCCTCCATCCTGTCAACGCTCTGGGAGTTTCCCTCCGAACGCTTTTCCTCGCAAGCGTTCTGGGACGCCTTTGAACAGATCCTGCCAGAAGGCCCGGAAGCGCTCGGCGCGGCCGACGATGCCTTGGAGCAAGCCCAGTTGCGTTTGCTGGGAGTATGGAAACAGAAACAACTGGTGAGTCGTCGTCTGCTGGCCTACGACACCACCAACTTCTACACCTATATCGCCAGCACCAACACGCGCAATCAACTGGCCCAGCGCGGACACAACAAGCAGGGCCGCCGCAACCTGCGGCAAGTGGGTCTGAGCTACGTGCTGGATGGCGAGCATGGCTTGAGCCTCTGTCATCACGTGTATCCCGGGAACGTGGGCGACGTGGAAGAGTTTTCCACGGCGTTGACGCGCATCACGCGCATGCTGGATCAAAACCAGATCGCGCGCGAGACGGTCACGCTGGTGTTGGATAAAGGTTCGGCGGCGCTGGCCAACACGGTGGCCTTGGAAGAAGCGGGTGTGGGCTGGATCTCGGCCTTGCCCTGGAATCAAGCGCCGCCGGAACTCCGCAGTCGAGCGACGGAAGAATTACCCGCCTGCAGCAGTGCCCAACCCGGAGTGCGTGCCACCGCCGAGAAAACTCTGGTCCATGGACGCGAGCATCTGTGCGTGGTGAAATACTCGGCTTCTTTTGCCGGCGAACAACTGCACAGTCTGACCACCAGCCTCAGCCGGGTGTTGCAGTCGCTCCGCCGTCTGGCCATGGAACTGAATAAACCGAAAGCGCGCTGGAAGCAGGAGCAGATTGAGCGCAAGATTCACCGTTGGTTGTCCGCTCCGTTTCTGGCCGAGCTCATTCGCTATCAACTGCAAGAGCAGGACGGTGGCTGGCATTTGCAGTTTGACTTCGACTCCGCGGCTCTTCCGCAGCTACTCAATCAGCGCCTGGGGCGCACCGTGCTGCTGACTAACCGCATGGATTGGAGCGCGGAGCAAGTCGTGGCCGGCTATGGCGGTCAACAATCCATCGAGCGCGTGTTCCGCGGCTTGAAAGATGGCGAGTGGTTGGGCTGGAATCCCATGTATCACTGGACCGACCGCAAGATTCGCATCCACGCCTTCTACTGCATGTTGGGCATCTCTCTGCTGCAGTATGTGCACCAACAGGCGAAAGCTGCGTGGGCGGATCTGTCGGTGGAGCAACTGCTCGAGGAACTGGAGCAGATCAAACAGTTCGTTCTGCTCTATCCACCTCAGGGCGAAAAGGGACCGCCGCGTACTGCCTATGTGCTCTCGCAGCAGACTCTGGCCCAACAAGCCTTGGTCAAGAATCTCGGGCTTGTAGCGATGGCATCGTAGTACCCCACGTGGGTAAGACAACACCACGTTCGTAACACCATCAAAAATACCTACTTACAAGTTCGTCGATTCAACTCACAGTAAACTACCGCTAGCCATCGAGATTGCGGCTCAGTAGTCCTGCACTCGGATTCTTCGTTCTCGCCGTGTGCCATCGAACGCGTTGACTCATCGAGCGCTATATCCATGCAAAGCTCTCGCGATCCGCTCGCTTGCGCGACCGTCCCACAACGGTGGAATGGATCCCTTCTTAGCTCCTCCCTCGAGAATCCTGGTCAGCTCCGAGTCCAGCAGCCGCCGGTCCTGCCCAACTAGAACGTTTGTCCCCATGTTCACCGTCACCGGTCGCTCGCTATTACTTCGCAGGGTCAGACACGGGACTCCCAAATAAGTGGTTTCTTCCTGGACGCCCCCCGAGTCAGTGATGACGACTACGGCGCGGCGCTGTAACGAGAGGAATTCGATGTAAGGTAACGGTCCAAGGAAGTGGAGCTTTTCGATGTTGATGCCGAATCTCTCGATACGTTGACGCGTCCGCGGATGTACGGGGAAAATCACGTCCAAGTGCTCGTTCACTTTAAGCAGCGACTCCAAAATATTCTTCAAGTTCGCGCTGTCATCGACATTGGATGGGCGATGTAGCGTTACTAGAGCGTAGCGCTGTGGAAGGCCATTCTTGGAGAATCGCATAACCGCTGGCAGCAGCTGAATAAGAGAATCGATCATCACATTCCCGACGCGGTAGATCTTCTCCGCAGGAATACCCTCGCGCTGAAGATTGATATCACCATCTTCCGCAGGGGTAAACAGCAGATCAGCGAGCTGGTCTGTCACGATCCGGTTGATTTCTTCCGGCATGGTGCGATCGAATGAACGAAGTCCAGCCTCAACATGGCCAACTCGAATACGTAATTTCGAGCACACGAGCGCCGCAGCTACCGTGGAATTCACGTCTCCGTAGACCAGCACGAGGTCCGGTTTGCGCTCCAGAACCACTGGCTCAAACCGTTTCATCACTTCGGCAGTCTGCACGGCGTGGCTGCCGGAACCCACTTCGAGGTTCACATCCGGCGCTGGCATATTGAGCTGGGAAAAGAAAATGTCAGACAAGTTGCTATCGTAGTGCTGACCGGTATGGACTAGCGTCTGCCGTGCGTCGGGCCACGTCTCGAGGGCGCGGATCACCGGTGCAGCTTTCACAAAGTTCGGCCTCGCCCCGACGACATGAAGAATGTGCATGGTTTCTTTGACAATGGTATCGCACCGGATTCCCTTATCGACTTCCCACGGTCGAACTAGTCATGGCCCGGTTTCCGGTCCGTAGAAGACCCGCAAAATTAGCTCTCCACCATCGGCGGAAATCAACATGCGCTGTGGACAAGTCCCCCGAAGAGGCATCGCCCTGAATGCGAAGTGATCTCAAATGCGGTGTTTGTTACTCGAACGTTTCAGCCTCTCGAAACGGTAAGCCGAGCGCGTCCTTCGCAGAGATGATAGGCGCGCCTTCGAGTCGCCAATCAACATTCACGTCGGGATCGTTCCACGCTAACGTACGCTCACACTCCGGATGATAAAAATCCGTTGACTTGTAGAGAACGTGAGCACCCTCCGAGACGACCCGGAACCCATGAGCGAGTCCGGGTGGAATCCAAAACATCAGCTTGTTCTCTCCAGATAAAGTGGTGCCGTGCCACTTGCCAAAGGTCGGCGAACTCCGTCGCAAGTCCACCGCGACGTCGAAGATCTCGCCAGTGACCACCCGCACCAGTTTTCCCTGCGGATGGCACAGCTGGTAATGCAGCCCGCGAAGAACGTTTCGCGTGGAGAACGACTGATTGTCCTGCACGAACCGTTCCCGGAATCCGAGGTCGGCCATGACTTTTTCGTTATAGCTCTCCAGAAAAAAACCACGCTCGTCCCCGAAGACCTTGGGTTCGAGGAGCAGGACACCGGGAAGCGGGGTGGGGGTAGCTTTCATGAGATCGGGTCGATAGATTCCGCAAATGTCATGGTAACCTCTTCCGCTTTCATCGTCAGAACACTTTTCTGTCAACAATTGCAAGAGTACGCTCCAGTCGCGATTGATGGCGAGTATCACCTTTCGAAGAACGCGAGTACTTCGTCGCGATTAGCGGAACGTCAGAGTGGCATCCATGAGTATGAGGATACATCCGGTGTAGAGCAGACGGAAACCTGAGGTTCTCGACTCGCTTGGATTGTCGAACGGGCGGATGTACGCAATCAGGGAAAAGCTCACTGATATGATCGAAATTCAAGGCCAAGTCAGAGAGCCGTGCCGGCTGACGGCAAGTTTACACTCGAGCCAAGCAATAGAATGATCCCTTGTCGGCCCGCACTTCCCCTTACGAAATCTACGGCGAAGGGATGTCGGCTCGAACCTCGTTCGAAGAGGAACTCTCTGTTCCCCTCGTATTCACCGCTTTGGTCACATAGAAGTAGGTCTGTCCCGGCTGCACAGTACGGTCGACGTAGCTGGTTCCAGTGACCGGCTCTAAATTGAGCTTGACCACCCCCGACGTGCCGCGACGATACACGTTGTAGCCAACCACTGGAGAAGTGCTAGCCTTCCACGACAGATTGACGCTATGTTGCGGCCCGGCTGGCGTGCTTGCACTCCGTTGTTGCACATTGGCAGATGTCGATGCTTCGCTCAGAAAGTGCTTGGCGGTGGCCAGGGCCCGCAATATTCCGGTGTGACGGTGCGTGCCAAGCTGAAAGCCGATCCACGTAGCTCCGAGAACAAGCACTCCCAAACCGATCATCGCCGCCTTAGTGGATTTCGACCTCATTTGATAAGTCTCTGCTTCTGCTCGCCAGCAGTTTATCTAGTTCTCGGCAAAGCTTTCTAGTCTAGAGGCTAGAAAAGAGTTTTCGTCATCGCCTATCCAACTGCTCAACCGTGATGCACAGTGGCGTGGCATGCAGAACAAAGCGTAATCAGGTTCTGCTCCGAGTCGTCGCCGGAGTGGCTGCGGAATTCTTTGTGGTGGACTTCGAGGTTGGACTTCGTGCCACACAACTGACATCGGAAACCGTCGCGACGCAGCACCTGGTTGCGGAGCTGTTCGTACAGTTCGGAATCAAGCCGCAAGCGAGGCGGCTTCGGTCGGACCCAATTCACGACGCTTTCTCGGTGAGGTGATGCAAGAATGTCTGCCTCTCTTCGCCGGGAAGGAACTTGAAAAATCGTAAGGCCGACTGCAAGAGGACCTCGGGATTTTTGTTCTCCAGATTCGCTCCCGCCAGGAAGTCCGCGCAGATCATCTCCAGGCAGTAACCGCGGGATTTGTCCGTCCCCAGCATCAAGCCTGCGGTCTCGAGCGCTTGCTCGACCACCGGCAGCTGGCTCTTGTATAGCTTGAAGTAGATAACTTCCTAAGGTTCGGTTTCCTGCCCGGTCAGTTCCCTCTCGACTTCCTGTTTACACTCTTCCTTGGGCATCTCGCGAGCTTTGTGAAACCAGGTTGCACAATCGAAGTGCTGCCGGTCCCTTCTCGCAATCTTTGCCAACTCCAGCCCCTTCGTCCAGCCCACTTCCTTCAGCTAAACCGTCTTTCCAGGAATTCGTCGAACGACTTCACGTTTTCCACCTGTTAACACTGTCCTGCCCGCACTTCGCACAAGTAACGCCAGAGTTCCACAAACCGCGTGTCCCGCAGGGTGTTGGTCGCCGCTTGCGCCAACTCCGAGGCCCCGAGATCGCCCAGGCCCAGTTCGCGCGCGAACTGGGCCTCAGCCAAGGACAGCTTTCAAGATATGAGAAGGGAAGAAGCGAAATCGGCGAGAGATACTTCTTCGGCTTTCGCACAGATCAGGGAGAACTATCGAGTGGCTGCTGACTGGAAAGGACGGGGGCAACAAGCGGGTCGCTAGCGCTCACGTACTGATGACCGCTGAAAGATAGGTTCTGGCAGATGGACTAGAGGTACCGACACGCATCGTAGTTTGGTATCGCGAGTTGCTGGATTGCCTCCTGTTCGCTAGAACCCAGAGACTCCAGCGTACGTCAGTCTATTGCCCGATCGAACTTGCGGTTGCAGAAAACACGTTGTTCGCACTCCCGCCAACCAAGCGGATCGTACCCACCACTAATACCAAAATGACGGCCAGCATGACTGCATATTCAGCGATATCTTGGCCCTCTTCTTGCGACCAGAGCTTGCGAAGAAAATCCGTCATGTTCGCACCTCCATGCTACTCATTACTATTCTACACCTCAACCTGCCCCGACTGAAATTCATGACGTCCGAACTGATGCGCAACTCTTGCTGGCAAATCGTTCTTCATCACCGTAGAGCCCGTTTCCGAGCCTACGATTCGGGCCGCGATCGATGTGATCAACGTTTCGAGTTTATGGTCGAATCCGTTCTGCCACTGCGTCTCAGGCAGCCACTTTTACCGCCCGGCAGCGAACCTGTCCGCCTGCGGCTGGGACATCAACCACCTCCGAAAACAATTGCGACCGAATGTAAGGTCGTTATCGGCCACCACCAACAGTGAAAATGCCCTGCCAGGCACCGACTATGGCGGTGGAATCACGGCAGTTGTCTGATTGGAGTAGGGACTCTCTTCGTTCGTCGAATTGACCGAGGTCGTTACGTAGTAATAGGTCTGTCCGTCGGCAACAGTAGTGTCCGAATAAAGAGTGCTGGCATTTAGGACCGAATTGATTTTCGAGTAGGGTCCGCCCAACGTAACGCCACGATAGATGTTGTAGCCGATGACGTTCTGCGAGGTGCTCGCTGTCCAGGAAAGATTGACGCTGTGTTGCGAGGGAGGAGTGCCGGTGCCGGTCAACGATTCGACCGCGGGAGAATTCGAAGCGCTGCTGAAGAACGATAAGCTCCCCGACGCGATGCCGGTTCCCGGAGGCGTAAACGTTACCGTAAACTGCACGTATTGGCCTGCCGGAATTACGATCGGGTACGAGGGTAACCCGCTCAGAGCAAAAGCTGCGCCATTCAAAGTGTCAGAAGTCACGGTAACACTAGCACCAGTTGCGTTAAGCGTTCCAATCAGTTGTGCATTGGTTCCCACGATCACGTTGCCGAAGGCCATGGTGGTCGGCGATACGGCCAACTGTCCTTGAGGGGCGGACGTGCCCGTTCCACTCAGCGGGATGCTTAAGTTCGGGTTCGACGCATTCGAGACAATCGAAACATTTCCACTATCATTTCCCGTGGAGGGCGGGGCAAAAGTGACAGTGAATGTGTAATGCTGCCCGGGGGTGAGCACCAACGGAGCCCATGGGGTCATACTGAAACCGGTCCCCGCCACCGTGGCCTGCGAGATGCTAATGTTCACTCCACCGGCGTTGGTTAGAGTTTCGGAGAGTTGTTGACCGTTGCCGATCTGAACATTTCCAAAGTTCAGGCTCGATGGGCTCGGCGTAAGAGTCCGAGCCCTTCGTCGGCCGACGTCGACGTTCCCGAAACCCAGATTCGCGGGCGTTAAGACTAAGCGTGCCGTATTCGTACCGGACAAGGCGGGATTGTCGACAATATCGTCAGCCGCTTGTGCGTGCGTCACTAATATCAGAAGAATCGCGATGGAAGCTATTGCAAGCAGGGATCGACCAATTACTCGGGGGAGAGTCATGGAGCGGTATCTTTAAGGTTTATCGATTAATCGAGAAGGTCTCAGTAGTACATCAAGCCCTCAGGTAAAGGCTCAACCCAGTCGCGATCATCGCATCCGTTCCGAGGGCGGCCCTGCAGTCCCACCGAAATTCGTTCAACTCATATGAAGTTGAATTCCTGATTGACCAGCAGGAAGATCGGCAACAAATCGCTCGACTAAGCGACAGCCTCGCCAGGACACCGCACTGCGGTGTGTCTGACGTTACAGATTTCTGGTGACAAGAGGCCCTGCCGTGCCAGCGAACGGTCGCCACCTGACAAAAATGAAGCGTCGACAGCCCAAATCGAGGACGCCAGCGACGCCACGTCCGCAGAGTTCAGTTGCATTGTTCGACGAATGCTGCAATCTCTAAGGTACGACGAACCGGTTTACGCCGCCCGCCTCACCTTCGGGCAGTTGCGGCAGGAGCACCTGAAATCTGGATCGTCGGGAATCACTATGTGACCGCAGTTCTCGCAGATAAACCAGCCGGGCCGCTGCACCATCAGTCTGAAGTCATCACCCAGAACGCAGTATGGGCAGTGCTCTACCTTTTCATCCACCACGCGACTCCTCTTAAAATATATATTACGCGCTTTCACATGATTCGTGATCCCTGCACAGGGGCAACTCCAACGAATGCGTTGTCGGAAATTAGCCGCGCAACGAAATCATTTCATTCTCCAAACAGGTGACGCAACCAAGCTGACCGATGACGACATTCCCGAGTCCTCGCGATCCGAACTTCTCTCGTTTTGAACCCGCGTCCTCACGACCAGGATGTACTAACGGGATCTTTCGCCCCAAGCTACAAACTCTGACAATCTGTATCTATGTTCCTCCCCCAATTGATGTCTCGAACACTTTTTTCTTTGGTATTGTGCCTCACAATACTCTTACCGTCGATCACGATCGCAGAAGCGGAAAACATCCCCTCGAGCCAGTCAGGCTCGCACTCTGCGAGTAAACAACAGCTGATCTGTGATGTAGCCGGGCTGCAGATCGGCGAAGTCGTTGTGGGTCAGGCAAGCAGCAAACTTGTGACTATCACCAATAGAGGCAGAACCAGTCTGACGGTTCTTTCAGCCGCTTCAACAGGAGCAGAGTTTGGTTTGAACGGACTGGACTTGCCCTTAACCTTGGCTGCAGGTGAAAGCTTTACATTCAGTGTAACTTTTATGCCGCAGAAGAGCGGTCGTGTCGACGGAAGCATATCCATTGTTTCTGAGGCACCTAAGCAGACACTCGCCATACCACTAGCTGGAACCGGCAGAGTAGCCGGACAGTTGCAAGTCAGCCCAGCGACAATCGATTTCGGAGATGCGAGCGTGGGATCGGCCAGAACTCAGACGGGTCAACTTACCGCCGGGGGTGCCAATGTAACCGTCTCTTCTGCAACAATCAGCGGTAAAGACTTTCAATTGAGTGGGCCATCGCTTCCCTTCACGATTCCAGCGGGTCACAGCGTGCCCTTCACAATCACGTTTGTTCCACAGAACAGCAGGAGTTCATCTGCCATTCTTTCGTTTGGCAGCGATGCCAAGAACTCTCCCACCGAGCAAGAGGCGACAGTCCGTGTGGTTGACGCAGTTCAGCACAAGGTACAGCTGTCATGGAAGGCGAGTACCTCTAAACATATCGTTGGATACAACGTATATCGTGGCACCCGATCGGGCGGGCCTTACAACAAGATCAATACCGTTTTGGATCCAAATACAAGATTCACGGACCTTAAGGTGGCCGCACGCCATAAATACTATTACGTAGCGACAGCCGTCAATTCGAGTAAAAAAGAAAGTCACGACTCGAAGCAGATCCAGGTTGCGATTCCGTGACCCACCACGCTTGTACCAATGCCTACGGTCATCGTTCCGCAGGGGCCGAGAGTGCTGGTCATTCTGGGAAGCAGGGACCGGCGTATTTCGGAGTTACGGTATGAATTTGGTGGCGCCGATCACTGATCGTCACATTCGTTGCTGACTACTTCTGCACCGTAATGCGCCCCATGCCAGCCAAGTCTGCGAACTACTTCTCAGAGGCCGGATTCACGAGCATGAGAGAGAAGACTCGAGCTACCTTCATTCTTTTGTTCGCGACCGCGGGAGAAGGAGAAGTAGTGCATCATGGCACTGAAAACTTAAGCGTGCATCGCTATGCGTTGTGCGAGCAATGTTTCTCACCGCTTTATGTCATCGAAATCCACGCAGCCCGACGCGAACAAGGGCAGGGCATTGGCTAAATTAGATCTCGCAATAGATAATCCCGAACTGCACGACGTTTGATCTCGCCGGCCCAATTTCACATGTCCGCAGAAAGAGAGATCCGCTTGATCCGGGCGCTCACTACGCCGAGTGATACTGACGAACCGTGTTGGAGTTCAGGTCAGCTGTTCGCGGGAACGGGGACAACAGATGAAAGGAGATTTTTCTTTGCTCTCTCCTGGAGATATCTCGGCAACGCGTCTTGCCAGGATGGAATCGACAAATGCACACCACGCAGTTTCGTCTTCGACAGAACTGAGTAAGAAGGACGTTTGACGGGACTCGGAAAATCCGCGGTCTTCACAGCCGTCAGTTGTGCGGCAATCCCTGCGCACTCAAAGATTCTCCGAGTAAATTCATACCAAGAGCATTGCCCTTCCGAACTGAGGTGGTATAGTCCGAAAGCTCCGGTCATAATTAAACTTCGCGTTACTTCAGCAAGATCCACGGTGTAGGTGGGAGTAAGAACCTGGTCGGCAACAACCCGGATCGCATCTCCAGCGATTGCTTTCTTGAGCATGTTCTCAACGAAGTTGCCCCCCTTCCCGCTGCTGCCTGCAACCCCGTAAAGACCGCAGGTCCTGATGACGAAGTATCGGTCGGTGTTGCAGGCAATCAGGTGTTCCCCCAAAACTTTGGAGGCACCGTAAACATTCAGAGGGGCGGGTAGATCGGTCTCTTCATATGCAGCATTCTTCTTCCCGTCGAAAACGTAGTCCGTGCTGAAGTGCACCAGGAGGGCACCTGATCGTTGGCAAGCCAGTGCCAGGTTCATGGCAGCTGTGCCATTGACTTCGAAGGCCAACGCAGGCTTCTTCTCACATTCCTCAACCTTATGGAAGGCAGCCGTGTTGAGCACAACGTCCGGCTTGGCCTGGGCGACAACTTCGGATACTCGTTCCTCCGAACAGACATCCAGCTGTGCGCGGGTAAATGGCAAAACAAGGTCGCCTGCGCTCTGAAAAACTCGCAACAGGTCGTTCCCCAATTGACCGTTGGCACCGATCAGCAGCACCTTCAACGGGAGACCTCGGCAACTGCGCGCAGTCCATTCGCTGCTAGCAACTTCAAAGTTTCAATGTTGTAGTACTGCGGGTTGTCCCAGTCCTGAAACTTGTCCATGTGTTCAATCAGATTCCGGACAATCGACTTGACATCGTGATTGGGGTGGAAACTGAGTACGTTTTCGGCCTTCTGGATGCTGACCTTGTAGTTGCGGAAATCTTGTTTGTGGTTGATGGTCAGATGCACTCGGAATCCGAGCTGCTCTTCAATCGCCATTTTGACCAGATCGCCCACTTCCCCCACCGTATAGTTTCCCGAAGCAATATTGAAGATACCCGAGATCCTGTCGCTGGCCTCAATCGCACGGACATATCCGTTGGTCGCATCCTCGATACTGAGGATCGGCCGCCAAATCGAAGGATTGTTCACCGTGATTTCCCGGTTGCGCACGCCGTTTTTGAACATGGTGTTAACGATCAGATCCAGACGCATCCGCGGACTGTAGCCGGAAACCGTGCCCTTGCGCAGCGAGATCACCGAGAAGTCCTCACCCTGCAGGTTCATCACCGCCTGCTCGCCCTGAAGTTTGGAAATCCCGTATGGGTAGGACGATGAAACCGGCCGCTCCTCATCGAACAATTCGTTGTCGGTGTAACCGTAAACAGAACACGAGCACGCGTACACGTAGCGCTTCACATTCGCTTTCTTGGCAATGTAGGCGAGGTAAGCCGGAGCCGCCGCGTTGAAAATGAAGTTCTCGCTCGGCGAATACTCCGCCATAGGGTCATTCGATAAACCGGCAAGAAACACGACCTGTTGGTACGGTTCCAAATCTTGCGCGTTGATCTCGAAAATATCCTTCCTGATGATTCCGGCTTCGGGGGGAAGGTGGTTGCCGAACCAAAATAAATCGAGGACATCTACCTCATAGCCACGATCGAGAAGCCTTGGAACCAGGACTGCACCGAGATACCCTGCGCCACCCGCAATCAATATTTTCACGAAACTTACCTCCCGACCATGGTGTGATTTTCTGTGTACCTGAAATTTTCCGATTCTGGCGAAGCTAACCATTGCTTCAACGTCTGAGCCTTGCGATCCTTCTCCGACAGCTGAACCTCCGTGATGGGCCAGCGTATGCCGACCTCTGGGTCGTCCCAGCGGATGCCGGACTCGCCTTTGCTGTTATAGATACCGGTGCATTTGTACTGAATCTCGGCGAAGTCCGAGAGCGTACAGAACCCGCGTGCAAACCCGGCAGGCGCCCAGATCTGCTTGCGGCTCTCCGCCGAGATCTCCGCGCCAAACCACTTCCCCAGCGTTGGCGATCCTTTGCGGATGTCGACCGCCACCAGGAACGCTGTGCCCCGGGTTACCCGCATCAGCTTTCCCATCGGAGGCTCCCACTGAAAGTGCAACCCCCGGAGAACTCCGCGCACCGATCCGGAATGGTTATCCTGGACGAACTCAGTGGGCAGTCCTAGCACTTTGAACTGGTCCGCCCGGAAAACCTCGGTAAAAAATCCGCGATCATCCTGGAAAACCTGCGGGGCCAGAACACAAACAGCTCCCAACTGTCGCGACTCAATTCGTATGTCCATGGTTTCACACGCTTGTGAATGATGACTATTATAGACTGAAAGTGCGAGCCACTTGTTTTCTCGACCTCCCCATCAAGTTACGCGGGTCACCCGTGTGGGTATACGCGTGGCGCAACCTTTCTAGAACTGCTCATATGGGTTAGCCGGGTCCGGGCCTCCGCTAGGAGGCGCACCGGGTAGAAAACCGAAAGTGTGGAGCACCGCGGAAGAGATCATGACAGGTCGTGCGGGAAGACTCAACCGAATTCGGCACACCACATTCTCCAAAATGGAGCGGGTATCCACTTAGGAATATCCTAAATGCCAAGTAGTGCAACAGAAGAGCAAGAACTCTGTTGTCGTCGTGGGACCAACCACACCCTCCGCGGTCTTCCTTGTGACACTCTGGATCGCAGCTGCAACTGGACGTGTTCCTTCGTAAGGCGAAGCTCGGTTCACGATGCTGTTAAATTGCAAGTATGGCATTGAACCGGCAGCTAGCAGGAGACAAGCGCCGATGGGAGCGACAGCCGGTCGACGTGCCAATCCGCACGGAAGGAACCGGCGTGAGTCTGGCCACCGTGCTCCGAGTTTCCAGTCGCTCATTCCGTGTGCAACGGGAACAGAGTTCTGTGTACGACGGGACACGACAAAACTGGCCAACAAGACATGCCCTGAGCTCGCCGCTCGGTCAGAATCAGCAGTATTCTGCGACCGCGTAAGTTTGCTGGCCGCCTCGGTCCTGAATTGAGAGATCCCAAGCACTCGATGATTCCACTGATGATTACCTGCTGTTACCCGACATTCGCCTGCCGAGTCGGACGGTCGATTGGGATTTAGCACAGTGACAACCCTGGCCTTCTTCTGCTCCCAGTTTGACCCTCCGCGACCTACCTCATGTTTAAGCCGGAGTCCAGACTGATCTTGGCATTTGACTTCTTTGGTTGCTGTCACTCGCGCGGCCAATGCAACTCACTTCCGGTTCTCACGCGGAGCAGATGACGACGGTCAAGTATCTTTATGAAAATTCATGCTCGTTGGAATGCGCTTGCTATTCTCCTCGCCCTAACGACCATGTTTGGATGCCAGGGCCTGAGCGCCGCCCCGTCCAATCAATCGCGCGTACACAGTAATCTGGCGCTGAGCAGTTCCAGCCTTGAATTCGGCAACGTTGTCGTCGGCAGCAGTAGCACCCTTACGATCACTGCCACTAACACTGAAGCATCCGCGATTACTGTCTCAAGCATCGCGTCGACGGCAGCTGAATTTTCTGTCAATAGGCCAATTCTTCCGCTAACGATCGCAGCCGGTCAGAGTACTACTTTGAGCCTTGCTTTCACACCCAATGCTACCGGAAGCGTCACAGGTACAATTTTGATTTCAAGCAGCGCGTCCAACAGTACTGCGACGCTGTTGCTGTCGGGCAGTGGTGTAGCTCGGAGCCCGCTGTCCGCTCCAGCTAGCATCAATTTCGGCACGGTGATACTGGGTAGCCACCAAACCAAGTCAGCAGCGTTGACTAATACTAGCGACTCGATCGTCACGGTTTCACATGCAGCAATAGACGGAACTGGCTTCCAATTGGGTGGCCCGAATCCACCGATCACACTAAATCCCGGACAGAGCGTCAGCGTCAGCGTCATCTTCGCCCCCCAAACAGGCGCTAACGACAGTGGCTGGATTTCGCTGACAACCAGCGCATCCGCGTCGACCTCTGCGAAAAGGCGCGTCCGCGCGCTGTCGGGATTTGCATATTCTGCCAACACTGGCGCAGCCGCCACGACCACCACGCTGGTTACGATTGCTCTTTCTGGTCAAGGCGTCCCTCCCGGCCAGCTCGTTCTTGCTCCAGCAAGCCTAAGCTTCGGGAACGTTAGAGTTGGAACAAGTCAGAATCAACCAGTTACGCTGACCAACTCCGGCGGCTCAACCGTCACCGTTTCCCAAGCCGCAGTAACCGGGACGGGGTTCAGCGTGAATGGGCTGACTCTGCCATTGACTCTCGTCGCCGGGCAGAGCACAAATTTCAACGTCGCCCTTACGCCGCAAACGGCCGGAGCCGCCAACGGTAGCATCGCAGTTGCGAGCAATGCTTCGAACTCCAACCTGAACTTACCGCTGTCGGGGACAGGTGTTTCGCCTGGCTTGCTTATGACAAACCCGAGCAGCATGCTTTTAGGTGCTGTCATCGTCGGAAGTGGCCAGAAGCTGTCGGGAACACTCACAAACTCGGGTGGGGAAAGCGTAACCGTGTCTCAAGCCACGGTGACCGGTAACGGATTCAGCTTAAGTGGGCCTGCTCTGCCACTGACCTTGGCAACCGGTCAAGGCATTAATTTCAGCGTGACTTTTGCGCCGCAAGCGACTGGAGTGGTGAGCGGCAGCATTGCATTTGCGAGCAATGCTTCGAATTCAACTCTAAACGTACCGCTCTCAGGTTCGGGAGTGACTCCAGGTTCGCTGGCGCCAACTCCCCGAGGCCTCAACTTCGGCAACGTGCAGACCGGCAACAATCAGACCCTGGCGGAAACTCTGACCAACTCCGGTGGCTCCAGCGTCACCATCACACAAGCCACAGTCACCGGCAGCGGATTCACCATGAATGGCTTGAATCTGCCTTTGACCTTAGCTCCGGGCCAGAGCAGCCCCAGTTTCAACGTAGTGTTTGCCCCGCAATCGGCGGGAGCGGCCAGCGGCTCTCTTTCTCTCACCAGCAATGCCTCCAACCCAACGCTCAATATCCCCTTGTCGGGCACAGGCGTTACGCCAGGCACGCTCGCCACAAATCCATCCAGCCTCAGCTTCGGCAACGTGCAGACCGGCAACAATCAGACCCTGGCAGAAACTCTGACCAACTCCGGTGGCTCCAGCCTCACCATCACACAAGCCGCAGTCACCGGCAGCGGATTCACCATGAATGGCTTGAATCTGCCTTTGACCTTAGCTCCGGGCCAGAGCAGCCCCAGTTTCAACGTAGTGTTTGCCCCGCAATCGGCGGGAGCGGCCAGCAGCTCTCTTTCTCTCACCAGCAATGCTTCTAACCCAACGCTCAACATTTCTCTCTCGGGCACGGGAGTTGTACCAGGAAGCCTCACGGCAAACCCATCCAGCCTCAGCTTCGGCAACGTACAGACCGGCAACAATCAGACCCTGGCAGAAACTCTGACCAACTCCGGTGGCTCCAGCGTCACCATCACACAAGCCGCAGTCACCGGCAGCGGATTCACCATGAATGGCTTGAATCTGCCTTTGACCTTAGCTCCGGGCCAGAGCAGCCCCAGTTTCAACGTAGTGTTTGCCCCGCAATCGGCGGGAGCGGCCAGCAGCTCTCTTTCTCTCACCAGCAATGCTTCTAACCCAACGCTCAACATTTCTCTCTCGGGCACGGGAGTTGTACCAGGAAGCCTCACGGCAAACCCATCCAGCCTCAGCTTCGGCAACGTACAGACCGGCAACAATCAGACCCTGGCAGAAACTCTGACCAACTCCGGTGGCTCCAGCGTCACCATCACACAAGCCGCAGTCACCGGTAGCGGATTCACCATGAATGGCTTGAATCTGCCTTTGACCTTAGCTCCGGGCCAGAGCAGCCCCAGTTTCAACGTAGTGTTTGCCCCGCAATCGGCGGAAGCGGCCAGCGGATCTCTTTCTCTCACCAGCAATGCCTCCAACCCAACGCTCAATATCCCCTTGTCGGGCACAGGCGTTACGCCAGGCACGCTCGCCACAAATCCATCCAGCCTCAGCTTCGGCAACGTGCAGACCGGCAACAATCAGACCCTGGCGGAAACTCTGACCAACTCCGGTGGCTCCAGCCTCACCATCACACAAGCCGCAGTCACCGGCAGCGGATTCACCATGAATGGCTTGAATCTGCCTTTGACCTTAGCTCCGAGCCAGAGCAGCCCCAGTTTCAACGTAGTGTTGGCCCCGCAATCGGCGGGAGCGGCCAGCGGCTCTCTTTCTCTCACCAGCAATGCCTCCAACCCAACGCTCAATATCCCCTTGTCGGGCACAGGCGTTACGCCAGGCACGCTCGCCACAAATCCATCCAGCCTCAACTTCGGAAACGTGCAGACCGGCAACAATCAGAGCCTGGCAGAAACTCTGACCAACTCCGGTGGCTCCAGCGTCACCATCACACAAGCCGCAGTCACCGGCAGCGGATTCACCATGAATGGCTTGAATCTGCCTTTGACCTTAGCTCCGGGCCAGAGCAGCCCCAGTTTCAACGTAGTGTTTGCCCCGCAATCGGCGGGAGCGGCCAGCGGCTCTCTTTCTCTCACCAGCAATGCCTCCAACCCAACGCTCAATATCCCCTTGTCGGGCACAGGCGTTACGCCAGGCACGCTCGCCGCAAATCCATCCAGCCTCAGCTTCGGCAACGTGCAGACCGGCAACAATCAGAGCCTGGCAGAAACTCTGACCAACTCCGGTGGCTCCAGCGTCACCATCACACAAGCCGCAGTCACCGGCAGCGGATTCACCATGAATGGCTTGAATCTGCCTTTGACCTTAGCTCCGGGCCAGAGCAGCCCCAGTTTCAACGTAGTGTTTGCCCCGCAATCGGCGGGAGCGGCCAGCGGATCTCTTTCTCTCACCAGCAATGCCTCCAACCCAACGCTCAATATCCCCTTGTCAGGCACAGGCGTTACGCCAGGCACGCTCGCCGCAAATCCATCCAGCCTCAGCTTCGGCAACGTGCAGACCGGCAACAATCAGAGCCTGGCAGAAACTCTGACCAACTCCGGTGGCTCCAGCGTCACCATCACACAAGCCGCAGTCACCGGCAGCGGATTCACTATGAATGGCTTGAATCTGCCTTTGACTTTAGCTCCGGGCCAGAGCAGCCCCAGTTTCAACGTAGTGTTTGCCCCGCAATCGGCGGGAGCGGCCAGCGGATCTCTTTCTCTCACCAGCAATGCCTCCAACCCAACGCTCAACATCGCTCTCTCGGGCACCGGAGTTGCACCAGGAACCCTCACTGCAAATCCATCCAGCCTCAACTTCGGAAACGTGCAGACCGGCAACAATCAGACCCTGTCGGAAACGGTGACCAATGTAGGTGGTTCAAGCGTCACCATCTCTCAGGATACCGTCACGAGCACGGCTTTTAGTGTTACTGGCCTTAATCCGCCGGTGATCCTCACGTCGGGACAAAGCATAACTTTCAGCGTCATCTTTACTCCGTCCTCCGCAGGGAGTGCCAGCGGAAACCTAGCTGTGGCCTCCAATGCGTCGAATCGTACTGTGAACATTCCACTGTCCGGCACAGGTACGGCTGCCGGGCAGTTAGCGGTAACCCCTGCGAGCTTGGCCTTCGGCAATGTGGTGGTCGCAACGAGTGCGAATCTTCCGGCAACACTCAGCGCTACTGGAGCGAGTGTGACCGTCACGTCTGCTAACGTGAGCAGTTCGGAGTTCACTCTAAGCGGATTGTCCTTCCCGGTAACAATTCCAGCCGGCAATAATGTGCAGTTTACCGTGGCGTTCACGCCCCAAGCCACCGGTGCAGCCTCCGGTACGGTTTCTTTCGCCAGTAATGCCTCAAATTCGGCCGCGCTTTCGTTGAGTGGGACGGGTACTCCTACGCCGATACATAGCGTCTCTCTCTCCTGGACAGCCAGCTCGTCCCCCGACGTGATTGGGTACAACATTTATCGCGGCACTGCTTCGGCCGGTCCTTACTCGAAAATCAATTCCTCGCTGAACGCAGGCACAACGTACACGGACAACTCCGTCGCCGACGGCCAGACTTACTACTACGTATCTACTGCAGTCAATTCGAATAACCAGGAGAGCGCCTACTCGAGTCCACCGCAGCAGGCCGTGATTCCGGCGCCATAGTCTGGTTCCAGGCCGAGGAGTTCGGTGCTCAGGGCCGCGTATAGTTCGTCATCACCGGAGAGCCTGTTTCCGAGTCTACGATTCGGGCCGCGGTCGATGTGATCAACGCTCTTCGAGTTTATGATCGAAGCCGTTCTGTTACTGCGTGTCAGGTAGCCACTTTTACCGACGGCAGCGAACCTGTCCGCCTGCAGCTGGGACATCAACCACCTACGAAAAAGATTGCTCCCGAATGTAAGGTCGGTATCGGCCACCACCAACAGCACCAATGCACTGCCAGGCGCCGACTATGGCGGTGGAATCACGGCCGTCGTCTGATTGGAATAGGTGCTATCTACGTTTACTCGAATCGACCGAGGTCGTTACGTAGTAGTAGGTCGTTCCGTCGGCGACGGTCGTGTCCGTATAAAGCGTGCTTGCGTCCAGGACCAAATTGATTTTTGAATAAGGTCCACCCGACTTCAACGCCACGATAAATATTGTAATCGATGATGTTCTGCGATGTGCTCGCGGTCCAGGAGAGATTGACGCTATCCTGCGGGGGAGAGGTTCCAGTGGCGGTGAAATTTTCGACAGTCGGAGAATTCGAGGCATTGCTTGCGAACGATACGCTGCCGGATGCGGCGCCAGTTCCGGAAGGCGTAAACGTTACGGTGAACTGCGCGTGTTGCCCGGCCGGAATCGTAACCGGAAACGACAATCCGGTTACGACAAAAGCTGAGCCGGTCACGTTATCGGAGGACACAATCAAATCACAGTCTGACCAGTTGCGCTGAGTCCCGTTTTCTTGGCCATTCGTTCCCACGATCACGTTGCCGAAGGCCAGGGTTGTGGCGGACACGGACAACTGTCCCTGGGGCACGGGCGTACCCGTACCGCTGAGCGGTGTGGACAGATTCGGGTTTGACGCGTTCGAGACAATCGCAACATTTCCCGAGAAATTTCCGGTGGAGGGCGGCGCAAAAGCGACGGTGAAGGTGTAATGCTGCCCGGGGGTGATCACCAACGGAGCCCATGGGGTCATACTGAAACCGGTCCCCGCCACCGAGGCCTGCGAGATACTAACGTTCACTCCACCGGTGTTGGTTACAGTTTCGGAGAGTTGTTAACCGTTGCCGATCTGCACATTTCCAAAGTTCAGGCTCGATGGGCTCGGCGTAAGAGTCCGAATCCTTCGTCGGCCGACGCCGACGTTGCCGAAACCCAGATTCGCGGGTACCAACGCTAAACGTGCTGTATTCGTATCGGACAAGGCGGGCTTGACGACATTATCGTCAGCCGCTTATGCGTGCGTCATTGATATCAGAAGAGTTGCGATGGAAGCTATTGCAAGCAGGGATCGACCAATTACCGGGGGAGAGTCATGGAGCGGTATCTTAAAATTTATCGATTAATCGAGAAGGTCTCAGTAGTGCATTCGAAGCCCTCAGGTGAAATCTCGACGCAGTCACGATCATCGGATCCGTTCGCGGGCGGCCCTGCAGTCCACCGCATTCGATCAAATCATATGAGTTGAATTCCTGATCGAAAAGCGGAAAGATCGGCAATGAATCGCGCGACTAAGCGACAGCTTTGACAGGACACCGCACAGGGTGTATCTGACGTGGCAGATTTCTGGTCCCAAGAGGCCCTGCCGTGCCAGCGAACGGTCTCCACCTGACAAAAATGAAGCGTCGACATGCCAAATCTAGGACGCCAGCGACGCTATGTCCGCAGAGTTCAGTTGCATTGTTCGACAAATGCTGCAATCTCTAAGATACGACGAACCGGTTTACGCCGCCCGCCTCATCTTCGGGCAGTTGCCGCAGGAGCACCTGAAATCTGGATCGTCGGGAATCACTATGTGACCGCAGTTCTCGCAGATAAACCAGCCGGGCCGCTGCACCATCCGTCTGAAGTCATCACCCAGAACGCAGTATGGACAGTGCTCTACCTTTTCATCCATCACGCCACTCCTCCTGATATATTACGCGCTTTCAATTGGTTCGTGATTCTTGCACAGCGGCAACTCCAACGAACACGCAGTCGGAAATTAGCCGCGCAAAGAAATCACTTCATTCTCCAAACGCGTGACGCAACCAAGCTGACCGATGACCACATTCCCCGCGTCCTCGCGATCCAAGCTTCTCTCGTTTTGGACCCACGTCTTCTCGACCAGGATGTACTATCGGTATCTTTCGCCCCAACCTACAAACTCTCAAAATCTGTATCTATGTTCCTCCCCCAATTGATGTCTCGAACACTTTTTTCTTTGGTATTGTGCATCACGATACTCTTACCGTCGATCACGATCGCAGAAGCGGAAAACATCCCCGCGAGCCGGTCAGGCGCACACTCTGCGAGTAACCAACAACTGATCTGTGATGTAGCCAGGGGCAGAGTTTGGTTTGAACGGACTGGACTTGCCATTAACCTTGGCTGCGGGTGAAAGCTTTACGTTCCGTGTCACTTTTGCTCCGCAGAATATCGGTCGTGCTCACGGAAGCGGCTCCATTGTTTCTAGATCACCCGAACGGGCTCTAACGATACAACTAGCCGGAACAGGCAAGGCGACCGGGCATCTACAAGTTACCCCAGTGGCGATCGATTTCGGAGATGCGAGCGTGGGATCGACCGGAACTCGACGCGGTCAACTTACCGCCAGCAGCGCTAGTGTAACCATCTCTTCCGCAACGATCAGCAGTGAAAACTTTCAATGGGCCGGGCTATCGCTTCCCTTCACGATTCCACCGGGTCACAGCGTACCCTTCACGATCACGTTCGTTCCAAGGGACAGCAAGAGTTCATCTGCCATACTTTCGTTTGCCAGCGACGCCGAGAACTCTCCCGCCGAGCAAGCTCTAACGGCCCGCATGGTTCGCCCAGCTCAGTACAAAGTTCAGTTATCGTGGAAGGCGAGTACTTCGAAACATATCCTCGGATACAACGTATATCGTGGCAATCGATTAGGCGGGCCATACAAGAAGATCAATGCCGTTTTGGATCCAAATACAAGATTCACGGACCTCACGATAACGGAAGGCCATAAATACTATTACGTAGCGACGGCAGTCAATTCGAGAAAAAGAGAAAGTGCTGACTCGAAGCAGATCCAGGTTGTGATTCAGTGATCCACCACGCCGATACGAATGCCTAAGGTGATCGTTCATCAGGACCCCAGAGTGCTGGTCAGTCTCGGCTGGGGACCAACGCATTTCAGAGTCACGGCATCTCTTGCTAGCAGAGATCGTTACATTCATTGCTGGCTGCATCTGTAGTGCGGGCAATCTATACCGGCCAAGAATGACCGGGTTCTTTTTGAAGTGTCTGACGAATCAAGGTTGCCTTTTCGCAGATCGCTCAGAACCTGGATCCGGCGCATTTGGCATAGTTGAGAGCTCGTTTTGAGCTGTATTGACGGGCATAAAACGGTTCTTGTATCGTTTCACGAATTCCTAACCATTGGTGAGGAATTCGTGAAATGCGCTATTCTCCACGAAATATAAAAGTAGCCTTTGATCATGCGGGTCTGACCCACGTCGGCGGCATTCACTTCTTTCATGAATTCATCAGAGTGCTGCAGCTCCGCCACTTTCTAGCCACCCATTTAACCTACCCTCGTCGCAACAACCACTACTACGTATCTCAGATGATCTTGGCCTTGCTTTACCCGATTGTCTTGGGCTTGGATCGCTTGGAAACCTCTTCCTTCCTCCGGACTAATGGTACCTTCCAATATTTAACCGGACTCCCCAGCTTTTCCGACCCACAAACCTTGCGCCGCTTCTTACTCCAAGCACCGCCGCGTTGTTGGGAACAGATGCATCGCTAAAACGACCGATTGCTACAAACCTTCATCCATCAGCCCGAGCACCGCTCTCGCTTGATCTTCGACCTGGACAGCACCGTGGTCACGGTCTTCGGACACCAGGATAGTGCCGAGGTCGGCTATAACCCTCGCTACCGCGGCAAGCGCTCCTACAACCCTCTCCTCTGCATCGAAGCCAACTCCTCTTATTTATGGGATACCGATCTGCGCCAAGGCAATACTGGCACTTGGGATGGCAGCATCGAACTCCTGGACACTTTCTTTGCCAACACACCGCCAGACATTCGAGAAATTCGCGTTCGTGCCGATGCTGGCTTTGGCTTCAACCCGATCTTCGAAGCTCTGGAATCTCAGGCCGCGCAATATGCCGTTGTTGCCCGCTTAACTCAAGCCTTTCGACGCCTGCTGCCGGGGTTGCACTACGAACCGGCCAATCGCGATTGGGAAATCGCTGAGTTCGAGCATCGTCCTCACGACTGGCAAAAAGGAAATCGTTTCGTGTTCCGAGTAGAGGAGTCCCGGTGAGCTGTAGGCTTCCTTTGGCTGTATCCGCCGTTTCCAGCTTCGTGCCCGCTTAAGTCCACCATGGCTCATCGGGGATCTCCCCCCTCACGGACCCCACCGTGCAGATTTCCCGCAGTGGGTTCTTCAGGCGCGACTCCCCGCCCCCGCCCGGGCCTGTGTGATCCGAGGTAGCAGCAGCGGGTACTGACGTAGGATTTCTGCAAACCTTTCCCACGTCAGCTGCTTTCCACGTGTCCGGCGGCTCAGCCATTCCCGCCAGATGCAACGGACTCTCTGATAGAACTGCCGAATAGCGCGGTAGTTCGTGCGTCGTCCGTAGTACTGGTAATGGCCGCGGAGCTTGGCGTTCAGGGTTTTCTGCTGCTCGTTCACCGCATCGTGCCGGTGCTGTTTGCACCATTCCCAGATTGCCTTCAGCCCTCTACCAAGCCGCTTGGCAATGGTCTTCACGTGCACTGTGAACCTCCCCTGTCGGCTGCGGGTGCATATGTGCACAAAGCCCAAGAAATTGAAGGTTGCAGGTTTCTTTCCCTGCTTCCTCGCGTTCTTGGCTGCATATCGCCCGAATTCAATCAGCCGCGTCTTCTCCGGGTGCAGTGTCAAACCGTATTTCTCGAATCGCTTCGGCAAGACAGCCAGCACCTTTTCTGCGTCCTCCTTGTGCTGAAAGCACAAGATGGCATCATCAGCAAAGCGGATCTCGTAGGCTTCCCCTTTTAGCCGGGGCTTCACTTCGTTCTCGAACCATTCGTCGAGAATGTAGTGCAGGAATATATTGGCCAGGAGCGGACTGATGGGTTGCCCCTGTCCTGTACCTGTTTCGCTCACGAGTAGTCTGCCGTCTTCGATGACCCCGACCTTGATCCACTTTCCGATCAGTCGGAGCACGCTGCCGTCGGTTACCCGCTTCTCTATCATCTCAACCAGAGCCGATCTCACTATCGAGTCAAAGTATGAGCGGATGTCAATCTCCAGAATCCACCCTATGGGCCGGGTACAGATCATCCGTCCCACCTCATCCAGTGCTTGGTGTTGCCCGCGTCCGGGTCGAAACCCATACGAGCAATCGAGAAAATCCTGCTCATAGATGGCGTTTAATAGGCCAACCGCCGCTTTCTGCACGATCTTATCCTCGAGGACGGGAATCGAGATCGGCCTCTGTTTCCCGTCTTCTTTGGGAATATAGACACGTCGCAGTGGTTGGGCCCGATACTTGCCTTCTTTGAGCCGCTGGTGGAGCTGTCGGATATTCTCTTCAGCGTTCGTCTCGTATTGTTGGTACGTGACGCCGTCGATCCCAGCACTGGCATCCTTTCGCAGACTCCGGAACGCCTCATACAACTTCTCGCCTGTGATCAGGTGAGCCATAGAGTAGAACTGCCGTTTCGGATCTTCCTTGGCGAGTTCAGCTATTCTGTTGATGTCTGTGAACATATCGTTTCGAGTTCAGGGCCTCGTTATGTTTCCTTTCAGCAGATTCGTGCGCTTGCTTCCCCCTTCCCTCCAGTGGGTTCCGTGGCCGCCCGTTTCCGGAGCCCTGCGGTTCCCCACCTTCGTCGGTACTATAAGGTTGTAAGACTGCTCCAGCATCCGTCCGTGCTTCCTCCGGTCGACCCTTGGTTGCACGTACCTCTCGATCCATTTCCAGAGGCGGTCCTCCTGGTATGAGAGGAGATGGAGAGCTCTCTTCGGTTCCTGGGCCATCCCTGTGGAGCATGCCTTGGGCTAGAGACCCCGGCGAGTCGGCGCGACCTCGCGTTAACGGTCGCCGCCAGATACTGCCTTCCGCTGGCGCAAAACACGTCGGCCTCGCAACGATACATGATTTCGGGGCTGAATCCTCACGGCCTGCTACCTTGTTGTCTACGCTTCGCACCCACCAGTCGCCCGGTGAATGGCAAGACTCACTACTGGCCTGTCTGCTCGACTTTGGTCAGGCGGGATTTGCACCCGCTGGATGACAATAAGAGGTTTCGCTTATCTCACTAACAGTTCCTCCTCTTCCAAGCTTTTCCGAACGCGATTGCGCGACGATTCATCAACCCCGAGGAGGCAGAGACGACTCTGTTCGCTATGGGACGCTATATCTATCGCGCCTGGGTCACCACCATACCGCTCACTCCCGGCGTCTGGCATTTCTATGATGGCCGCGCCGGGATGGAGCCACGAATTCGTGAACTGCGCGAAGACTTCGCCTTGCGCAAGATTCCCACAGCATCCTTCGCCGCGAACGCCTTGTTCTTGGAAATCGTTCGACTCGCCTACAACTTGGTTACGGCCTTTCAGCGGACCCGTCTCGACCAATCTTGGCAAAGCCTCACGCTACCCAAACTGCGCTACAAATTATTCATGTTGCCCGGCGAGCTGACTCGTCCGCAGAATCGTACTTCGGCTCAGGCCTTCACCCTTGACCAAGGACTTGCCAGGAAAAATACTGGCCAAGATCGCCAAGCTAAAACCTCTCGAAGGCTGATCACCTGTTACTCAAACCACCGTTGGAGGGCGTCCACCCTGGGCCACGAAAATTGATGACTGCTGCAACAATTTTCCAGCAGATCTTCATTTTTGGCCCGTTTTCGACAAAACCTTATCAAGTTCGCGCCGGATCTAGGTTTCAGAAGGAGGATCGAAGTTTGACCCAAATCTGCGAACTGCTTATTTAAGAGTGGATTCACCAGTATGAGAGCGAAGGCTCCAGCGGCCTTCATCGTTTTGCAATGCGACCACTGGAGAAGGAGAAGTAGCCCGTCATGCATTGAGAACTAAACGTACCATCAGGTGCGTTGTTCAGGCTGCGTCTCACCGCCTTATGCCATCGAAATCCACGCATCCCGACCGCGTAAACGCGCAGGGAATTGCCAAGATTTCGGCCATCGATGACTCACTGGCTGCATCTGCTTTCCTATTGACACGCCGCCGCCCTCAAATTAACCTGTCGCTACTTGTTTAGGTGCCACTTTTTGCAGCGAGCTCGCTGCAGGACCTTGCAGTTTTCCTCCCCCATGATGACATGAGATAGATATCCGTCGGCTCGAGGATACGTTCATGCCCAAAATCCAAGGAGTAAGGCCATGCTGTCGAAGTGCGCCGCATCGTTCCTGGTTCTTGTACCCGTTTTGGTATTTGCTCAATGGCAATCCCCCGCCTCCGGTCCTCAGGTCGCTCAGGGAGCTTCCCGGCCACAAGTTGGATTGCAGGAAACCCTTCCTTTGCCGCATCCTGTGCTACTCGGCCCGGGCGGCCCGCCATTCGCGCCTTGGGGCAAAGTGGGGATGAGACAGAAGTTTGGCCATCCGGGGATTCGCTCGGCCGACCCCGCATCTAATCCGATTTTCCTAACCGCTCCAACCTACGGCTCTGGCGGGTATTATGCCGAATCCGTGGCGGTAGAAGATGTGAACGGGGACGGCAAGCCCGATCTCGTCGTGACAGATCAGTGCTCTGATAGCGGCTGTATGAACCACGGTTTTGTTGGCGTTTTGTTGGGTAAGGGCGATGGAACGTTCCAGCCGGTCGTGACATACGACTCGGGCGGGTTCGATGCCTTCTCCGTGGCAGTGGAGGATGTGAACGGGGACGGCAAGCCCGATCTCGTGGTGGCAAACGTTTGCGCCACCAGCAACTGTAGCACCGGCGGCGCCGTCAGCGTGCTGTTGGGTAATGGCGACGGTACCTTCCAGGCAGGGCTAAGCTATGCCTCTGGTGGACAGGATGCCTATTCCGTGGCGGTGGAGGATGTGAATGGGGACCACAAGCCGGACCTGCTGGTCGCCAACTATTGTGCCGACAGCAACTGCTTGACCAAGGGCAGCGTGGGTGTGTTGTTAGGTAACGGCGACGGAACATTCCGGGCGGCCGTGACCTACGGCTCGGGCGCATATCATACTGTCTCGGTTGCGGTGCGGGATGTGAACGGGGATGGCAAGCCGGACCTGCTGGTGATAAACAATTGTGTCGACCAAAACTGCGCGACCGGCAGCGTGGGTGTGCTGCTGGGCAATGGGAATGGAACATTCCGGGCGGCGGTGACCTACGGCTCGGGCGGAGAGGAACCCGAGTCCGTGGCAGTCGCGGATGTGAACGGGGATGGCTATTCGGACTTGCTGGTGGCGAACGCGATTTGCGCCCCTGAGGGCTGTGCGACCGGTAGCGTGGGCGTGTTGTTGGGAAACGGAGACGGCTCCTTCCAGCCGGTGGTGACATTCGACTCGGGCGGATTTGGCGCCGAATCGGTGGCGGTGACGGATGTAAACGGGGACGGCAAACCGGATCTGTTAGTGGCCAACACCTGTGTCATCGACGGCGCCTTCAACTGCGTCAATGGCTCGGTAGGGGTGCTGCTTGGCAATGGGGATGGAACATTCCAAGCGACCGTGAGCTACGGCTCGAACGGAACTGGTGCCTCTTCCGTGGCGGTGAGGGATGTGAATGGGGATGGCAAGCCGGACGTGTTAGTGGCAAACGCCTGTGGCAATAACGGCAACTATGGCTGCATGATTGGCTCGCTGGGCGTGTTGCTAGGCAATGGGAATGGGACGTTCCAGGCGGCAGTGAACTACACCTCTGGCGGATATGAACCCGATTCGGTGGCGGTGCGGGATGTGAACGGAGATGGCAATCCGGACTTGCTAGTGGCGAACCAATGCGGCAATAGCGGCGACTGCAATGGCGCGGTTGGCGTTCTGATGGGCAACGGCGATAGGACGTTCCAGCCGGTGGTGACATACGACTCGGGCGGTTACGAAGCCCAGTCCGTGGCGGTCGCGGACGTGAACGGGGACGGCAAGCCCGATCTCGTGGTGGCAAACGCTTGTGCCAGCAGCAACTGTACCGGTGGGGGCGTCGTGGGCGTTCTGTTGGGCAAAGGCGACGGTACCTTCCAGGCGGCGGTGAGTTACGGCTCGGGCGGACAGGATGCCGAGTCCGTGGCGGTGGCGGATGTGAACGGGGACGGCAAGCCCGATCTCATAGTGGCAAACGGTAACGGCAGTGTGGGCGTTCTGCTGGGCAACGGCGACGGTACCTTTCAAGCAGCGATGAGCTACGGCTCTGGCGGAGCCAGTGCGAGCTCCGTGGCGGTGGCGGATGTGAACGGGGATGGTAAGCCAGATCTTCTCGTGGCCAATCACTGTGCCGACAGTGACTGCGCGAACGGCTCGGGGGGGGTCCTGCTTGGCAATGGGGACGGAACATTCCAGGCAGCGGTCAGTTACAGCTCGGGCGGTTTGTATACCGATGCCGTCGTATTGGGGGATTTGAACAGGGATGGAAAGCTCGACTTGGTGTTGGCGAGCGAATATGCAAGCAGTTCCGCTGTAACGATTGGCTCGGTGGGTGTTCTCCTTGGCAATGGGGATGGAACATTCCAGGCGGCGGTAACTACATCTACGCCCACTCCGCTCGGGGGGATCCGGTCACTCGCCATGGCGGACTTCGACGGCGACGGCAAGCTGGATTTGGCCGTGGGTGCTGGCAACTTTCTGCTCCTCGGTAACGGCGATGGGACATTCCAAACGCCAATCGTGCTAGGGGCTGGCGGTCCGGGCATCGCGGTCGGCGATTTCAACCGTGACGGGAAGCCAGTCCTTGCGGTCGGCGGCATTACCGTTCTGCTGAATACTTCCGTCTTCCCAACCACGACCACAATAACTTCCTCGTCGAATCCTTCCACCTTTGGACAGTCCGTGACGTTCTCCGCCACGGTCACCCCCAAAGCCTCCGGCATGCCGACCGGCACGGTCACGTTTATGAACGGCTCGAAGATTCTCGGTACGTCTCCACTTATTAATGGGGGCACCGCGAAATTCTCGACCGCAGCGCTGGCGGTCGGCCGCCATTGCATCACCGCCGCTTACTCCGGCGACACGAACTTCGCGATCAGCAAGTCACCCGCGCTGCACCAATTGGTGAACCGAGCCACCACCACGACCATGCTGGCTGCGTCCCTGAATCCCCCAACAGTCGGGCTGTCTATAACTTTCACAGCTACCGTAGTTCCGCAATACAGTGGTACACCCACGGGCACGGTCACGTTTAAGAACGGAGCCACGATCATGGGCAAGGTTCGGCTCAGAGGCGGACGAGCGATCTTCAACAAAGTTTTCAAATCAGCAGGAACGAAATCCATCACGGCCTCTTATAGCGGCAATGCGAACTTCACGCCTAGTTCAGCCGTACTGATCCAGACGTTTAATTGACGCGGCTGCTCTTGCCGAAACGCGCTTGAGGCTGCTGGTCCAGAACTGGAACCAATCCTCGGCGGAACGACAATTTTCCACAGACTGCTGACACGATCTTCGTTCTAAACTGCACGCATGTGTCGGAGGGGACCATGAAGGATCACCGGACCAAATTACCTTGCTTCACGCAGCAAGTCTTTTTTGTTCCAAGTCTGCTTGCTCGTGGCGATCTGCGTCATCGCATCCAAAATTCACAACGAACTGAGCACTAAGGCCATGAAGGAAACTAGCTCGCTTTGGGGTAATTAGCACTTTCGTGCATTGATAGCAAATAACTTAGTGGCTTTGTTTCGCAAAACTTCTTTTTTTTAGCCTGCTTCCTCGCGCGACTGCTGGAGTCGCACCCGCGGCTCGACCCCGGCGGTCCTGCAGATCCCCCAGAACGCGAATTGCTTTATACAAGTCACGCTTCAGACGAGTCATATATCGCAAGATCGTTTCGATCGACGTGGTCAGCCTGGCCTCAATTTCTACGTTCCCACGCTTTTCTTTATCAAAGATCTCGTCTTTCTCGAACTCTCTGCTGCTACGCCTCACCACAAGTTCATCGCAATCCCAGTTCAAGCCGGTAGCACGAGAAGATCCGTCTTCCCCCTGGAAAAGCGGGAACTGCGTCTCATCAGATTCCTGGACCAGTGTACGAATCATCGACTTCGAAGCTTTCCGACGGCTCCGGATTTCCTTGAACTCCCAACCTTGCACGATTTGCAGTTTCCACCAAACGACACCAATTTCTTCTGCTAACATCTGTTCCAGCACGCCCTCCGGTCTGAATTCTTGTTCTAGCTCATCCATTAAGGCTTTGAATTCGTCCTGTTCTTCGTCGTTGCGAAAAACAATTCGCTTCGCGAGTAGCCCATGTGTCATCGCGTTATATCGAACAGCATCCTTTGCCTTGATGCTTATGGGTCCGGGGCTTCGTTGAGCATTCCTGCGATTTGCGTCTATGACTTTCTGCGATATTGTTTTCTTGATTCTCATTTTCATTCTCCCATGGCGTGGCGGCTCATTGCCGATTTTTCCTCTTCGATTCGTTCTTACTTTTGTTTCCGCAGTCCGACTCCACAAATGGCGGCAGCGGTTTCTTGAAAGTGTGCGCGTGCTGGGTGAGATGTTCAGCCAGGAGTAGAGCATCTTGGGTAAAAACGCGCTGCCGAACCTCAGGTCCTTCCGCTCCCGGTGTCAGTGGGTACGGAGTATCTGGCTCGACTCCACGGATCTGCAGCAATTCGTCGATCAAGTCCGTCATCAGTCTCGTCGGCATCCTCAACATTCTGAAATAGGCGTTGTAACGCTGCATGTTTTTTGGCGATATGGGAGACGCATCAGGGAGGAATGGCCGGCCGCCGAATGCCGCGTCAACTTGCTCTTGCAGCCTAGCGAATCTCAAAACTGCTTTTTCGAGGTGCGGGACCGCTGTTCGTAACACCCGTGCTGCTTGCGAGTGCAGCGAGGGAACTTCCGCTGCCGGAGATGGATTTACCTTTGTTGCGTCTGTTAGGGATTTTCCCAATGCCATAACCTCCGCCTTACCGGGTGCAAAAGACCTGCGCGCACGAAGTCAAGACATCAAGTTTGGGATTGAAACGTTCCGAAGGGCTGAAGCAAATCCGAGTTTGTTGGAAACCGATAGGCCTTACTGCTCTCAAACCATAATTGGGCCCGCGTTACTTGTCAATTAGGTTTTCCGGTGACTGTTTATACCACATTCGAATCGTCCCCGGCTTGTCCACAACAGCAATGTCCCCTGGTTGCGGCTTTGCCATGCCTGGAAAAAGCTGGAGGTTTCATTTGCTGCTAGCCGTTTGGCGATGGATGATGGGCTGCTGGCGCGGTGGACGAGATCACTTTTCGGCTACGCGCTGTCCTTTCCAGTTAGCAACCACTCGATAGTTCTTCCTGATCGGCGTGCAAGCCTAAGAAGTATCTCCGCGCCGATTTCGCTCTTTCCCTGTTCGTATCTTGAAAGCTGTCCCTGGCTGATACCCAGTTCGCGCGCAAACTGGGCCTGAACGATCTCGAAACCTCGGAGTTCTCGCACGCGGCGTCCAACAGCCTTCCAATCAATCACGGTTTTTGTGGCACTTTGCATTCATGTTGACGCGATGCACATATGCATATATAATGCCTATGTACATTTATCCGAGAGGAAGACAATTTACTTTTACATTCGCTTCAGCCCAAAAACAAGAACTAGGGGTAATTGAGGAGGTACAGAGTGCTAAGACGTTCGCGCCCTAATAGAAATTCTCGTCTGGTCCGACGAAACCTTCGACTCGCCCTCCAGGTGGGGGAGAAACTTAGGTGTAGCTCTTGAACAGGCACTCACGGCTTGGTCGCAAGAGCTCCGAATATCAATTGAAAGCGGTGACGTGCTCCTAATCGAAGGGAAGTGGTACGTAACGCATTCCGGTCTGCTTCGCCTGGCCCGGCGCAAGAAATGTTGCGGCATCCACGTCGACATGGCGACCGAGTTCTGTGATCCGCGCAGCTCGCGCTGGGCGTGCAGAGCTACGGTCTACAAGTCGCCCACTTGTAAAGGCTTTGTCGGATACGGCGATGCCAGCCCGTCGAATGTCGACGCATTGATTCTCGGCGCCGAAATGAGGATGGCAGAAACCCGCGCGGTGAACCGGGCACTGCGCAAAGCATACGCCGTCCCTGTCTGCTCGGTCGACGAGATCGGGTCTTCTCCCGGGGGATTCGAGTCCGCTCGCGAGGCCATTAAGCTGCCACCACAGCAGGCCAACGGCAACGGCTATGGCGGCCGCTCTGTTCGCGATCGTCTTTGCCAGCTAATTCGCCAGCATGAACTCGACGCCACCTTGGTCAAGTCGTACGCAACCGATTTCTGTGGAGTCAAGACCCTACGTGATGCCACGCGCGAGCAAGTCGAAAACTTCGTCGCGCATTTGGCTGACTGGGCCGAGAAAGATCGCGACGCCCTAACCTGCCAACTCAACAGCTATCTCGGCCAGAAAGAGGGTGCAGCATGAGACGCCAAATCGCAGGCCTCCATGCCGCCGATCGTTGTGCTGCAGGCCAACTTCCTGATGCGCTCTTCCTCGTTCGAGTGCGGAGAGTCCAGTTTCGCCGTCAAGCCCAGAAACCTTATTACACCGTTGCTCTAGCCATTCTGGAGCCCAGCCGATTTTCCGGCCACGTCATCTCCAGCCGTCTCTATTGCAACCCTAAAGCCCTGTGGAAGTTCAACTGGTTCCTGAGCGACTTTGGCTACGACGTCGAACTATTGGGCCGCGATGAAATCGATGAAACCCAGCTGATCGGCCTGACCGGCGTGGTGAAGATCAGTCATGTCGTCCTCAATGGCGCTTCCCTGCTCCGGCTGGATGGCTTTGCTCCGGCAAGCCGCTGGGAGGAACTTTCGCCCGCCAATCTCGATGGTTCGCAGGTGGCCTGATGATCTACAGCTACACCCAGATTAGTCAGTACCTCACCTGCCCACGCCGATATCGCCATCGTTATCTCGATGGCTGGCAGGAAAAAGATACACGGGCCGCTATGCTCTTTGGGCGGGCCTTTGAACAGTCCCTCGCTGCTTATTTCCTGCGTGAAGATGTCGCGGAAGCAAGAGCTGGTCGATGCCGCGCTAGTGCGACGGCGAGGAGCGGAGAACCTTGGTTGGCTTGACGAACTTAGTTACTAGGAATCCGCCCGTGTTGCCCAAGCTCAATCGCCGACGAGCGATGTTCGTGCTCACCAAGATCGATGAAATCCTGGCTTGGGAAAACCAGAAGGACGCAGAGCGGGATACCCGGTTTGTTGAACTCGGGCGTTATTTGTGCGAAGTGCGGGGGGGACAGTACTGGCGGGTAGAAAACGTGAGGTCGTTTGACGAGTTCTTGGTGGCACGAAGGGACGGGCAGGGCTTCGATTGTGCAACCTGGTTGCACAAGGCTCGCGAGATGCCAAAGGAAGAGTTTAAGCAGGAGGTCGAGAAGGAGTTAACTGGGCGGGAAACAGAACCGTGGGAGATTATCTACTTCAAGTTGTACAAGAGTCAGTTGCCGGTCGTTGAGCAGGCGATCGAGACCGCAGCCTTGATGCTCGGGACTGACAAATCAAGCGGTTAGACGTTTGGCTCCAGCGCCATCACTTCCTCTTTTTGCAGGTCGTGGTCCTTTTCCGTGGCTTCAAGGTCGAGCACCGTTACTCGAGCCATCCGGCGCTCCCAATGAATCCGGCCACGGAAGAACGCTGATCATTCCTTCTCCTTCTTCTGTTTAGCCCACCTAGCGAGGGCAGCCTTTCGGGCGCTAGCACTCCTCTCTTCCGGGCTCAGTTTGGCGGCCCGTCTTTTTCCGCCCTTCGAGCCTCCCATTTTTCCCAATGCAACTGCGTGAGGGTTCTTCTTGGACATTTCTGCTTACTTTTATGCCTGAACTGAGCACAAGAACGCAACCGTTAAAAAACCCTATTGACAATGCGTACCCGCCTACGCATAATACAGATAACATGCGTTAGCGCCTACGCATACAAAAGAGTTTTGGAGGATTTCTCATGACCCGACCGACAACCGCGATGAATCAAAACGTTAGGCTTGCAAAAAACCGATGGGCGGGATTGCCTAGGATAGCGCTTATAGCGTTAAGAGAGCTGAGTCAACAATATCGGCTGTCCGTTGCGTTAGGCGATCTGCTTTACATTCATGAACACTGGTACGTAAGCCACGCGGGCCTCTTAAGAATTGCTCATAGAAGGAAGTGTTCCGGAATAAAGGTACAGTGCGTTCGAGAATTCTCCGACCCAGCCGCAACACGATGGGCATTCAAAGCTACTGTCTTTACGTCCGGCAATTGCAAAGGCTTTGTCGGATACGGCGATGCCGATCCTTCTAATGTCTCGTTCCTCGTCCACGGCGCCGAAATGCGCGTCGCCGAAACTCGCGCGGTGAACCGGGCTTTGCGCAAAGCCTACGGAATCGGCATCTGCTCGGTCGAGGAGATCGGCTCCTTTGCCGAGCCGCCACAATCTTCTCGGGAGTCGAAGAAGCTCCCGCCACAACCTGCCAACGGGAACTACGGCGGTCCCAAAATCCGGGATCGCCTGTGCCAGCTAATTCGCCAGCATGAACTCGACGCCACCTTGGTCAAGTCGTACGCAACCGATTTCTGTGGAGTCAAGACCCTGCGCCAAGCCACGCGCGAGCAGGTCGAGAATTTCGTTACTCACCTGGCCGACTGGGCCGAGAAAGACCGCAATGCCCTAACCTGCCAGCTCAACAGCTATCTCGGCCAGAAAGAGGGTGCAGCTTGAGACGCCAGATCGCAGGCCTCCATGCCGCCGATCGCTGTGCGGCGGACCAACTTCCTGATGCGCTCTTCCTCGTTCGAGTGCGGAGAGTCCAGTTTCGCCGTCAAGCCCAGAAGCCTTATTACACCGTTGCTCTAGCGATTCTGGAGCCGAGCCGATTTTCCGGCCACGTCGTCTCCAGCCGTCTCTATTGCAACCCTAAAGCCCTGTGGAAGTTCAACTGGTTCCTGAGCGACTTTGGCTACGACGTCGAACCATTGGGCCGCGATGAAGTCGATGAGAGGCAGCTGATCGGCCTGACCGGCGTGGTGAAGATCAGTCATGTCGTTCTCAACGGCACTTCCCTGCTCCGGCTGGACGGCTTTGCCCCCGCCGGTCGCTGGGAGGAACTTTCACCCGCCAACCTCGATGGTTCACAGGTGGCCTGATGAACTACAGCTACACCCAGATTAGCCAGTATCTGACCTGCCCACGCCGCTATCGCCATCGCTATCTCGATGGCTGGCAGGAAAAAGATACGCGGGCTGCTATGCTCTTTGGGCGTGCCTTCGAACAGGCCCTAGCCGCTTATTTCTTGCGCGAAGATGCCGTTGCCGTGTTGTTTCGCGAATGGAGCGCATCTCAGAACCAGGGCTTGCACTACGCGAACGGTGACACGTGGGATCGGATACTGCAGCGAGGCATCCAGCTCCTGGACCGCTTTTGCCAAGACGACCGCATTCGCATTTGTCAGCCCCGTCGCGACCTACAGATCAAGTTCACACGGCGAGTTTCGGGCAAGAACGATTTCGTGGCCTATGTCGATGCCATCGGAAAGTTGGACGGGACAGGCTGTCTGCTGGAATGGAAAACCACTTCCAGCCGCTACCCGGAGGAACCGGCCGGACTGCTGGCTCTTGATCCGCAACTGGTTTGTTACTCGTGGATGACAGGCATTTCCGAAGTCGCACAGATTGTGTTCGTCCGCAAGCGGCTGGTCGAGATTCAGTATCTACACACCACCATCAGCAAAGAGCAGCGCGAGGAATTCGGCCAGATCGTGGAAGACACGATCGGGAGAATCGAATCCGCGCAGTCTCTGCCCCACGCTGGCATTCGCTTCCCGCAGAACCCATGCAGCACTTGCCCTTACTTGGGACTGTGTCTGGGAAAGCAAGAGTTGGTGGATGCCGCGCTAGTGCAGCGCCCAGGAGCCGAAGACCTTGGTTGGCTTGACGAGCTTAATTACTGAAAATCCGCCCATGTTGCCCAAGCTCAATCGCCAACGAGCGATGTTCGTGCTCACCAAGATCGACGAGATCCTGGCCTGGGAAAAGCAGAAGGACGCCGAGCGGGACACCAAGTTCGTTGAACTCGGGCGTTACCTGTGCGAAGTCCGGGCGGGACAGTACTGGCAGGTAGAAAACGTGAAATCGTTCGACGAGTTCTTGGCAAGACGGTTTCCGGAGTCGCGAAGGAAGGCGTACTACCTGATGTCGATTCACGAGCACCTTCCTCCCCAAGCCAGGAAGGAACTGAAGCAAGTCGGCTGGACCAAGGGTCTGGAGCTGGCCAAGCTGGCGAGGCGGGACCGGCAGTACTTCGATTGTGCAATCTGGTTGCACAAAGCCGGCGAGATGACCACGGAGCAGTTTAAGCAGGAAGTCGAGAAAGAGTTAACCGGCCGGGAAACGGAACCGTGGGAGATTGTGTATTTCAAATTGTACAAGAGTCAGCTGCCGGTAGTTGAGCAGGCAATCGAGACCGCAGCTTTGATGCTGGGGACGAGCAGATCCCGCGGTTACTGCCTGGAAATGATCTGCGCGGACTTCCTGGCAGGAGCGAATCTGGAAAATGAGAATCCTGAGATCCTCTTGCAGTCGGCCTTGCGGTTTTTCAAGTTCCTCCCCGGCGAAGAGAGGCAGACATTCTTACATCACGTAACCGAGAAAGCGTCATGACTAGGGTCCGACCGAAGCAGCCTCACCTGCGGCTGGATCCCGACCTCTACGAACAGCTCCGCAATGAAGTGCTACGTCGCGATGGCTGGAGATGTCAGTTGTGCGGCACGAGGTCCAACCTTGAAGTCCACCACAAGGAATTCCGCAGCCAGTCCGGCAATGATTCAGAGCAAAACCTGATTACACTCTGCGCTGTGTGCCACGCGGCGATGCATCGCAGAAGAGAAGCAGAACGAGACGTCTGCGATATCTGAGACTTCATATTTGCGACGGGAGTTTAAGTAGAAAGCGCGATAAGATGATCGTGGGGACTGACGGCAAGCGCGGTTTTCCTCTTAATCAAAAGTAGAAGCTGATGCGCGAACACCTTGCTGGACGACGCCTACACTATATTTATTCGTCATTACCCGATCGCACTCGCTGTGGCAGAAAATACGTTGTTCGCACTCCCTCCAATCAATCGGATCGTCCCCACCACTAAGACCAAAATGACGGCCAGCATCACCGCATACTCAGCAATATCTTGGCCCTCTTCATGCGTCCAGAGTTTACGAACAAAATCAGTCATGTTCCACCTCCATACAACGCAAATTCTCCACCTCAACGTACTTCTTTGCTCACCGAGTTCATGGTCGCTCGCTAAGGCGTCAGAATTGAACAGATTTCTGAGGAGCGGCACTGCCGACCCAGCAAACAGTTTTGGCCTAACAAAACCCGTCGACACCCAAATCGGAGGATGCCAGCGTTCCGTGCCCGTACAGTTCAGTTACGGGTTGACCTTGAAGACGACTCCGTAGCCATTCGCGCCGCCCTGTTTCGTCGTACCGTAGAGATTTCCGTGTTTGTCAAATACCGGGCTACTGAACGAGAACTGGCCGTCGCTACCGCCGCTAAAAACGTAAAGGGAGGTGTACGTCCAGGTGTCGCCCGAGTATCTCAGCTTGTAAACCGTCCCGGAGTTATCAGCACCGTCGCAGTGCGTCGTGGCGTAAATATCACCAGATGCATCCAAGAAGAGGTTTCGGAAACTTCCTGAAATACCCCAGCCGGGAAGGCCGTAGAGAACGGCAAATTTCCAATGGCCTTTTGAGGGCGTTAGCTGGAAAACTGTGCCGCCGCCACCTGTACCGCCCTCGGTGGCGGCGCCATAGAGGTTGCCCAACTTGTCAAAGATCAGGCCAGCATAAGGAACAGCTCCGTCGCTACTGTTCTGGAAATCGTGGAGAACGCTTTCTGTCCAGCCGGATTTTGACGGCTTCAGCCGGAAGACTATGCCGTATCCGTAAGTTCCCCCTGCAGAAGTCGTGCCATAGAGGTTACCGGCAGCATCGAAGGTGACACCAGCAACAGGAACTGCCCCGTCTGTGCCGTTTCCGAAGCTGTAGAGCACCTTCTCGCTCCATCTCCCGCCCGTCTTCTGAGGGGCCAAACTGAAAACTGTGCCATTGCCGTTAGATCCACCCGCGCTGGCAGTGCCGTAGAGATTCCCCGCCGCATCCATCGCCAAGGATGCTTGGGGATTTGCCCCGTCGGCTTTCCCGGTGAAGCCGTACAGCACGGTTTCCTTGCCTTTCGCAGTTACCTTGAACACTGTTCCGGCACCGGAAGGCCCTCCAGCGTTGGTCGTGCCGTAGAGGTTGCCAGCCGCATCCGTGACCAAACTGGCTTGAGGATTTGCCCCGTCTGTCCCACCCGCGAAGCTATGTAGCACGATCTCCTCACGCGTGCCAGTCACCTTGAAAATCGTTCCAGCGCCGTAAACCCCTCCAGCATTGGTAGTGCCGTAAAGATTTCCTGCCGTATCAATCGTGAAGCCGGCAAGGGGATTACCGCCGTCGTTTCCGCCAGTGAAGTTATGAATTACGCTAAAGGTCTGTGCTTGAGCGCGTGGAGTCGTGGCCGCCGCTAGCGCAAGCACGAACGCCATCACGAACTTGCCCACGGCTGATGTCAATCCAAGTTTCATGATGCACCCTGTCTTTCCAGTCGTACTTTGCGGGCTCGCGTTAAGCCGGCTCGTGAGCGGAGGAGCCGCAGCCGCACGCAAAAGTCTCCTACAGCGGCGAAAGGTTGTCAAGAATCAGCAGTTCACTAACTTTTTACCACGAATGCAAGATCTTGCGCAGTGTCCTAACGCTGCGTTGAGGTGACTTGGATGCGGCCGCGGGAAGAAAAGACCAGCAGCTAGTCAAGCTTCGAACGGAGGTTTAGGATGAGCGACGAGAAATGGCCTTTTCCCCACCGTCAAGGAGAATAAGATCTGCGCGACTTCGAGGCAAGAAGTTCGGATTCAATTCTCTCTATGGTATCTCGAGCTGCTTCGCCGAGCGCCGGAGCTGCGGTTCGTTGACGAAACGCCAATGGGCTTCGACCAGCCGTTTACGCGATTTTGTCTTGGGATAGATTAGCTGGCACACCTATTCAATGCGAAGCAGCAAGAGGGGTCCCACCATGAAGACCAGAGCGTTGATTTCATCCACAGCACGACAGATCAGAGGCTCGGACACCGGCTCTAATGTAATACCAAGTGACAGCTCATCCTTGGCGAGGCGAGGTTCTTGCCCTAGGGATTCGATGTGAATGTCGTGTCGAGCAATAACCTCAGCGACGCGAGCCACAACACCGCGCTGATCTTTGGCCGTCAGACCAAGGTACCAGCGTACGGGCCGCGGTTTCTCGCAGATCTCAAGCTCCCTCGAAGCTCCGAACCCAGGCACATTCTTGGCCCTCAATTGACCCTGCACGAGGTCACGCGCGATCTCAATGAGATCAGAAACCACGACGGCTCCGGTCGCATCGCCGCCAGCGCCGCGACCGTAGAACATCTGTGTCCCAATCTTGCTTCCAGTCAAGAAGATGGCATTGTTCACGCCTTGCACCCTAGCCAGCATGGAATGGCGGCTCACCATCCATGGGCGCACAGACACCTCGATCCCGGATTCGGTGTTCTCAGCCGAACCAATAAGGCGGATAGTGCTGTCGCGACGGTTTACGGCGCGAACGTCAGCTGCTCGAATCTGGCGAATACCACAAGTGGGAATCCGTGAAATATTCAACCTTCCGCCGAAGGCCATTCGTGCAAGGATACAGAGTTTGTCGCGGCTGTCGACGCCGTCGATGTCCAAGGAGGGATCGGCCTCGGCGTACCCTTCCGCTTGCGCTTCCTGGAGCGCCTTGTCAAACTCGATGCCACGGTTCTCCATCTGGGTGAGGATGTAGTTCGCAGTACCGTTCAGGATGCCGTGGACCGCGTACAACCGGTCACCAGTCGTCGATTCATGCATGACGCGGACAATGGGAATGCTAGAGGCTACGCTGGCTTCAAAGCCAATGGGCAGGTTTTGGGAAGCTGCAAGAGCGAACACTGCATCGCCGTGTTCCGCCAACAGATTTTTGTTGGCCGTCACCACGGGCCTACCTGCCTCCAGAGCAGCACGAACGAGTTGGAGAGACTGGTCCGTCCCCCCCATGACCTCCACGATTATGTCAACTTCAGGAGCGCGAACCAGTTCTTTCCAATCGGAAACGAGTCGCGCACCACCTGGAATGTCTTGCGGTTTAACACCCGAGCGCCGGCATATGACCGTAACCTCGAGTCTCACATCGCTTCGCTGCTCGATCAGGCTAGCGTGTTGCGAGATAATGCTCGCTGTGGCGCGGCCCACTGCGCCAAAGCCAACGATACCGACTCGCACTGTTCTCATAACGTCGTGAAGAGAGCCGATCCAGGAACTCAGTCTAGTAGCCTGTACTACTGGGGGTGCACCATTCAACCATTAGTGATGGAGGGTTGACAAGCAGGCTCATATCGCGCCATCCCCGGCGTGCCGAACGCCTCCGCGACTTCACTGTACTCAGCCGAGCGACTTTCACCAACATGACCAAAGTCACCTCATACTGAATTGTGATGTCAGAATTGAGGGCGCCATCCTACATCACTCGACAAAGCCTGCCGTTTGGCGGGCACGACGAGAAGAATCGTTTAACAACCAACCCATATCAACTGCGGTACAGCTTTTCAGCATTTATCACTAGTCTTCTGCAACGGTACACCACCAGCAGCGCAGCTGCGGGCCTTCAAGTGATTTGTCAATGTTGGCAGCCGAAGGGTGTTCAAGGTGGCGAAGTGCGCCAACAAGTGTTAGGAAAGCAAGAAACAATCTTGTCTCGACTTCCTATCAGGAGTCGGCTGACTATTCCAGTATTGTGTTTCCACCGGTGGTTATTCATCCCAACCAAGGTTGGCTACCGTTTGAAAACCGGTCGACGCAGTCCTGCAAGACCGCCTGTGGCGAATAGAGCTTGCACCGATTCGCAAGTATACAACATGGCCCCGATACCGGTCCCGAACGTGTTCGTGATGATATCAGTCATGCCAGAATCTCGTGTTGGGAGAAATGCCTGCAATAACTCAATCGCAAAACTGACTACTCCGCCCAGAACGATCGTGGCTAGTACGGCCCGGTCAAGGCGGCGCACCGAGGAGAAGTATGCACAGAAAAAGAACCCAAGGGGAATAAAGCCCGCGATGTGTATCAGGACATTCTCGCAATAGCTCCAACCGGGTTGGAACTCATCCCAAGGCGGCGCGAGGAACGGCTCATGCAGAACAAAATAATGTTCTGGAATGTGAAGGTCAGTCCCTGAATTCACCTGGTCATGAACAACGTCCCCCATCCCCTCATTGAACAAATAGAGTGCGACCGGACCTTCGCTCTGTATCTCATCTTGTTGATTCGTAGTCCAGACGTCGTGGTGTCGCAAAACTTCGGGCGCAGTGAGCTCTCGATTGTAAATAGCCAGTCCCCTTAACTGTCCATGCCAGCCATTGTCCCTCAGAGGGTGGTTGCCAACGACAAGTTGACCAATCAAATCTTTACTCGAGAATCCGAACCCTGGAGATGTCCGCACGAGAACGCCATTCACGTAGACTGCTGAGCCTTGCCCGTTTGAGGTGATCGTAACAAACGCTTGCTTAGTGGGGTGGAAAACGTGCCCGATGTACGACTTAGTCCTTTCACGGCGTTGCCGGTAAACAGTTACGCGTCGCAAAAGTAGGTCGTCTAGAGATTGGTGAACCGAGAATGCGACCATACGATTTTCTGGTCTGTAGAATGCGAGTATAGTACCCCCGGTATCAATGACGGCGGGTTGCAACCAGATCTCAACGCTGCAGGATGTTCCATCTTTCAAACCAGCCAAGCTAAGTGCATTGGGGCTCAGGATTACCCCGTTGTTACCGAAACTAAGACCGTTGCCATTTTTCAGCCAGCTCACCTCATTCTTGGGTGCATGGAATGGCCACAGTCCTGCGGTCAAGATGGCAACTAGGACAGACGCGCAGAGTAGTCGCAGCACCGTATTCTGCATCACGATTCTTGGTGTCCATTGTCCGATTGCTTGGGAGCTGCATGACATGTCGGTTCGATCCTTTAGGCTCAACGGCAGTTCACTATGCCCACGCCTCAATTGGGATCACATCTCCATCAGCCATCCGAAATGGTTCCGCCAGCCTACCACGACGCTAGTTTATAGACTTGGGTCACGCTTGTACGAAACGCGCCAGATCAGCTTTCCAGCGTCATCCGAAATCAACACCGAGCCGTCCGGTTCCACCGCCACGCCCACGCTGCGCCATTCTTGCCAGCGGGATCAGGCACAAATCCGGAGAAGAAAGGTGTTGGCTCTCCGGCGGGGAGGCCTTTGAGGAATGGACACTACTGTCCGGCTAAATTTTCGAGCAGTCGACCTAACTCATTGAAGATAAGGCTGATAACGCATAGCCGAAGCATGAACGATTTGAATTGGAAAGAGGCTGGATTGACCTCGTTCCGCCGGTCTACGGGGTGAAACAATGACGGGTGAACTCTGGACGCACCGTCTTCTCGCAACTGATCCAACATCTCCCTGAAAAAGAATTTCAAAAGTGTGTTGCCCGCTACAAGGGCGACTCGAACTTCAGAGGATTTTCCTGTTGGGACCAATTACTGGCGATAGCCTTCGCGCAACTCACCTATCGCGAGAGCCTGCGCGATATCGAGTCCTGCTTGCGCGCGCTACAAAGCAAGCTGTATCACATGGGGTTCCGCGGCAAAGTGTCGCGCTCAACGCTGGCCGATGCTAACGAATCTCATGATTGGAGAATCTTTGCGGAGTTCGCTCAAGTGTTGATCGGCATTGCCCGGCCGCTGCATGCGCATGACCCGATTGGCGTCGATCTGGATCAAAGTCTGTATGCTCTGGATTCGACGACCATCGATCTGTGCCTGTCGCTATTCCCGTGGGCGAAGTTTCGTCGGCGCAAGGCTGCCGTCAAAATGCATACTTTGCTGGACCTGCACGGCAACATTCCCACCTTCATCCGCGTCACCAGTGGCGATGTGCACGACGTAAACATCCTGGACGAGATCATGCCGGAAGCAGGTTCGTTTTACGTTATGTAATGTGAAGTTTCCAGAAATGTGGAGTGGGCACGCCAAGGCCCCCGTAAATTGCGGTTGCTGGGGTTCCCCAACTCCACATTTTTAGCGGTTAAAGAGACTCCAACCAATCGAGAACTGTGGGGTCTCTGCTCCACGGTGTGCGAGATTGGCGAGGAACCGGTTTGACCTGTGCGATCGCCTTCCGTTTCATCTCCAAATCCACTTTCGCGTACCGATTCGTCGTGGCCAGGCTGGCATGTCCAAGATAGTGGCTGATCGTCGACAGATCCACCCCCGACTTCAAAAGCGCTACTGCCGTGCTGTGTCGCATGCTGTGGGGATGAAGCCGCTTCTTGCGAAGATTGGGAACCTTCTGGGAAGTACGATCAAGACACTTCGCTAGGATGTAGCGGATCCCGAACCGGGTCAGAGGTCTGCCACGGTGATTCAGAAAAGCGTGATCCGCTGATCGCAAATCCAGATTCTGTTCCTTCGAGAAGGCGCGCAAGACCGCGGCGGTTTGCGGCCACAGCGGACAATAGCGTTCTTTCCTTCCTTTACCGAACAATCGCACTTGAAAGGGCTTGGTCAGTTGAAGGTCGGATGCACGCAGATCGGCGATCTCCTGCACACGAGCTCCCGTGTTGAACATCGTGGCCACGAGAGCATAGTTGCGGGTCCCCTGCGGGCTAGTCCGATCGATCGTTTTCAGAATCGATTCGATCTCTTCCCGCTCCAAGTAGTCCATGATGCGTTGTGACGCCCGTTTGAAGGGAATGCCCAGAACCCTCTGAGCCAAATCCAAATGTTCTGGGTTCCGCGAAGCCACGAAACGAAACAGGGCATGAATGGCAGAGAGCCGGACGTTTCGTGTTGCCACTCCATTGTTACGTTCTTTCTCGAGGTAAGAAAGAAACGCCAGGATTCCGGGTGGGTCCAGGTCCTTCAAGTCGAGTTCCGCCACGGTCCGCTTGCTGCGCACGGAGAGAAAGCGCAGAAGCAGCACAACGGTGTCGCGGTAGCTGTGGATGGTGTGCGGGCTCGTTCCGCGAACACGCGGCAGGTGATCGGTGAAATAATCGCGCACTATGGCGCCCAGCAGGTTGGGAAATTTCCTCTTCATCGCTGTCCTCCTTTCCGGTTCGGCACGGGCACAACCAACTCACCGTAATGACGGGCGAATTTTTCACTGGCGGCCGTGCGGAGCGGCTCGATCCAGTGCAAGTAATAGTGCGTGGACACAACGGAAGCGTGTCCCATATAAGTGGCCAACAAGGGGAGCTTAGCTTCGACCTCAGCGCCCTCCCGGTACCACCGTAGCAGGGCGTTTACGGCAAAGCTGTGACGAAAATCATGGATGCGTGGCAGTCGCTGCTTCGGGGTAAAGATGGCGCATTGCCGGAGCAATGGCTCCAGCCAAAGCGCCAACGTGGTGCCGTGGTAAGTCCGTCCACCTTTGAGGGCATTCCACATGAGGGCTGTGTCTGAGGAGACAGGAAGTTTCTGCTGGGCTCGGGCGCGCAGATAGTGCTCCACCTCCTCTGCAATATCGCCGTTGAGAGAAAGCAGGCGAGACTTGTAGAACTTCGACTCTCGAATCAGCAAGGTCGCATCCCGCCGGTTGTAGTCGCCCAAAGTCAGGCGCAGCAACTCCCCACGCCGGATTCCGGTGGTGAATAGGAGCACGATGGCGAGCCGAATCATTTCGGGACGAAGGGGCGAGGGTGACACTCGCCTCAACCCCGAGGCGGCTTGCAACAGTTCTGCAACCTCCTGTTCAGAGAAGATGTAAGGCTGGAGTCTTTGATGAGGCTTCGGAAACAAGGCGGAATCGGGAACGAAGCAGTGGGGCTCGGTCCGGCGGCGATAGAGGCAGAAGTTGTACACCTGCTGCATTCGGACACGCCGCACACCGGAAGCGACATGCTCCTGGGTTTGACACCATGCATGGAACCTGACTTATGCACAGAATTCGACCTTGTGGGGGATTGTCTGCTGAACTTTGGCCGCCCTCGTTTCTTGCCAGATCGGGTTCGGGACGTCGACTGAGGATCTTCCGCTCTAAGCTTCAATGCTGCGCTGGCTGTTGTCGTTGTAAGTGTCTGTTTCTTCTGGGTTGGTCGTGCATAGGATTCTATGCAGAGAGTCAGCCGGAAAGCGGAGTCGCGAGCACCGGCAAGAAGCCAGCCGGCCCGTTCGTGATCTCCCGCAGTCGTTTCATCAAGCGCTGAAACAATCCGCGCTCCGCATACTGATCGCTGTAGCTGATGCCCACCCGCCCGGAGTGCTTCCAGATCTTGGCGGCCACAAACAGAAAACGCAAACGCGCCGTAGCCAACCGGGTATGCTCCAGGTTGTCCACGGCCACTCCCTCTTCCCGCTGGAACAGCAGCAGCCAGCAATTCAGGTTGTAGGCCAGCATCACCAGTTGAAAATGTACGCAGTTGGTGGCCCAGCGTCGGGAAGGATGCGCCGCCAATCCGGCATCGTTATTGGCTTCCTTGATCAGATTCTCCGCTCCCGCTCGCTGACTATAGAACCAAACCAGCAGATCGATGGCCCGGTCCATGTCGGTCACAAACACCCGGTAGGTATACTCCGGGGTGTCGAAGAGTTGATACTGCTCGCGCTCGGAAGGGCTCTTCTCCTCCTCCTTCTTCTTGTAGCGCAAGGCGACAAAGCGGTAGGCCTGACCCCAACCCTCCGGCGGATAGCGGAATTCGCACTGCTGGTCGGCGTCCGTCTTGGGCGAGGGCTTCCAATCGGCGGTTTGCAGTCGTTCCAGCAGACGCGAGGTCTTGCGCGCTACCATGATGAATCGCACCTTGGCTTTTTGGTAGGCTTCGACCGCCTCCCAACAATAGAAACCGGAATCGGCCCGGGCGAAAATCTTCTGGACACCCTTGGGCAAGGCCGCGATCACACTGCGGAGATGGCGCGCGATCTGTTTCCCATCGGGCCGATCGCCATTGCGCAGTTCTCCGCCCACGTACTCGTGCGTTTCCGCTATAAACGTGAGGATGGGCTGATAGCTTTTCTTGCCTTTGTTTTTCGGGTTATACCCTTTGCGGGCCCCCATCTGCCGGCCATAGAGCGTGTGCACGGTGGTATCGGTGTCCAGCGTGATCGACGTCAGCCCTACGTGGGCTGCGGCCCACACCCGTTCGCGCAGAATGCGCTGCAGTTGCAACAGTTGTCCGGCCAGGTTCAGATTCAGCGAGGCCAGAAACCGCCAGAACACGCTCTGCCCTGGTAGCCGGCTCACCTTCAGGATCCCGGTCAGCATCGGGTCCTGAGCCACAAAACGAAGGTGGTTGAGGCGAGCGAACCCCACGTAAATAGCCAACACCATCCCCAGTACGAATTGATAGATGGTCATGACGCGCGGGATGCGCCTTACCGTCAGGGTTTCGTTGACCAGCTTCTTAAAGCCCAGCCTCTCTAACATCGTGGCTACCGGAAACAGACCACCGTAGGGAGTGAGATTTTTCCCCTGAAAGTCAAAGTGGGTGGAAGCCGCAATTTTATTGGGCTCCGCGATAGCGGCTGAGGACCCTTGATTCCGGCGAGGTTTGTCGCTATGCTTCTTCTTGTCTATCACCATTTGGGTTGACTCCTGGAAATCAGCTCGCGAAGCGTTAACTTCGCGGCTTGTCTGTTCTACCACAGGATTTCCAGGGGCCCCAAAGGGTTCACCCCTTCAGCTCTTCCCCAATGGTTCAAATGCTGTGCATAGGTGCGGTGGAAGGCAGCCGGATTCAGGACGGGGTACTTGGTAACGTCCTGGAGAAATCGGTCCAGCGATTCAAGAGTACGGGTCTGGGGGTCGAAGCGTTGGCCCAGGGCCCGCTTCAAATCCACGTAACGCTTCAAAACGGGCGCAAGCGGAGAGGAGAACGTAACCGTTGCTCTGGTCATCGCTGTTCCTCCTTTACATGGCGGTCTCTGCCCGGAACTGGAAGAGAAACTTCGCGTAAATCGCCGGTCGCTAGTCGCAGGTACGCGGACGTGCTCGCCGCAGAACGATGCCCGAGGATATCGCCGATGGTTTTGAGAGGCGTCCCGTTCTTTAGAAGATGAGTTGCCAGGGAATGTCTCATGCAATGCGGACCTTGGAAGGGAATACGGAGACCGCTTTTCTGAACCACCGCTTGAAAGGTGTCTTCGACGGCCGTGCGCTTCAGTATGCCGATGGGAGCTCGCATTCTCAGGAAGATCCTGCGGTACGGCGGTGACGGTGGAGTCCGCTTCAGATGCTTCACTAGCGCGGTGGAAACTTCGTTGGTCAGCGGCAGTTCCAAGGGCGATGAGGTCTTGCTCTGCTGGATTCGCAAACGGCTTTGTCTCCAGTGAATGTCATCAACGGTGATGGCTACTACCTCGCTGATACGCAATCCGTAGGTCGCAATCAACAGCAACATCGCGTAGTCGCGCAGCCCCATCGCCGAAGTTCGGTCAATGGATCGCAGAAGAGCGCTGACCGTCTCCCACGGAAGGGCGCGTGGTAATTGCTCGAGCCGGTACAGGCGCGGAGTATCAATCTGGCTGTCCAGCCCTGCGGGAACCCTCCTGTCCATGGCTAGGAATCGAAGGAATACCCGCAGTGCACTGACCTCGTGTTGAAGGCTTCTTCGGCACAAACGTTTGCCAGTTCTGGTGATGTAGGATTCGAGATGGCAGCGATGGATCGTCTTGAGCGTGATCCCCTCTTCGTCCACGTGCCGGAGAAACCACTGCCCTGTATGCTGTCGACGTGCAATGGTGTCCGAAGCAAGCCCACGCACTTCGTGCAGATAGTTCGCATACTCTTCAAGCAAAATCGAGGCAGCGGAGCTTGCTGTTTCTGGCCTGGCAGAAGCCATCAGGTCGGTCCCGGCCAGATATCTTTCCAGTGTCCTCACAGTTCCCGCGAAAGAGGGATAGGTTTTGATGAGAGTTCTCCAACAATCGTGGAGAATCAGGTGGGTCAGACCACCGACTTCTTTCACATGACGGCGCCGAAGGTCCGCATCCACATGTTTCAGCATGCGGATCGAATTGCCGCGCGAGTCTCGAGTGTAGCCATTGGCGGCAAGCCAATCGTCAAAGCCGTCGGCAATCGGCCCCAACAGTGGCAGGGATAAAAACTTGCGGTGAGCTTTGGGAAATAGAGAATGTAGCATCGGTACGCCTCAAGAGTGGATTAGGCCGCCGGAAGACGGCCACTCCGATGCTACGTATAAATGTGGAGTTGGGAACCCCAGCAAACCGCAATTTACGGGGGCCTTGGCGTGCCCACTCCACATTTCTGGAAACTTCACATTACATTACAAATGTTCAGCTGAACATTTGTCATGGACCGAGGCTATATCGATTTTCAGAGACTCTTCGTCTTCACACTAAGCTCGGCCTTCTTTGTCGTGCGCACCAAATCGAATGTACTTATCCAGAGACGCTACTCGCATCCAGTGGACAAGAGAACTGGCGTGCGCTCGGATCAGACCGTCATCCTCACATCGTTCGAATCGGCATCAGCCTATCCCGATGCATTGCGTCGCGTCAGTTACCTCGATAAGGAAATCCAAAAGCAATTGAAATTTCTCACGAACAACTTTGTGCTGCCCGCATTTACCATCGCGCAAATTTACAAGTGCCGCTGGCAAGTGGAATTGTTTTTTAAGTGGATCAAGCAGCATCTGCGCATTAAGGCTTTCTACGGAACCAGCGAGAATGCAGTGAAGACACAGATCTGGATTGCGGTGTCCATTTACGTGCTGGTCGCGATCGTACGAAAACGGCTGGGCCTGGCGGCCAGTCTTTATCAAACGCTACAGATTCTGAGCGTCACGCTCTTCGAGAAAACCCCCATTTTATGCGCCCTTCAGACCCCCGAGACAGATGCCGAATTCGCCGAAAGCGTCAACCAACTGATTCTCTTCGACATTTAGCCGGACAGTAGTGAGGAATGGAATAAAGACGACTTGATACCCGCTTCTGATGCGGCGATTCCACGAACCGTGCTTTGCGATGAAGGCACCATGCCAACGGGTGATGGGAAACTGTCGCCCGTCGTAGAACACAAACTGCAGCGGCCCCAAGTGGGCCCCAAGCAACATGTCCGGGACCAGCGCTTTTGCGACTAGGTCCGGTCTAGGCGCGACCCGACTATCCACATGATTGCCGCTGTAAGAGAAGAAAAAACCATAGAAACCAGCGTCAACGACATGGGTGAAATAGTCTGATGGGACGTCGTCGCCCAGATCGTCCCGTTCATTCACCGTTGCCCACAGATCGCCCGAGTCCGGATTAGGGGCGATTCCTACGGCGTTCCGCAGCCCGCTGGCAAACATTCGCAGGTTTTTCCCATCATTATCGGCCACCAAAATCGCGGCTCGTCGGGGATCGGACTCTATCGAAATATTGTCACTCGATCCTACCGAGACGAACAGCCTCCGGCCATCCGGACTAAAAGCCAGCGATCGCGTCCAATGCTGGTTGTAACCCATTCCGGGAAGGTCAAGTATGCTCTCGGCATCGCCTAGCCGCTTCGACGTTCTGGGGTCATAGCGAAAACGTAGGACTTCATTTGTATCGGCGACGTACACGAAATCGTCATGGAAAGCGATTCCAAAAGGAAGATTCAAGTGATCAGCGAAGACCTCGCGGGATTGAACACTTCCGTGCCCCTGTGGGTCGTGTAAGACCACCACTTTTCCAATTGCAGAGTCGGCCACAAATACATCCCCGTTGGGGGCGACAGCCAGCCACCGAGGTTGAGTGAAGCCTCTGGCGAATACGGAAACCCTGAATCCAGATGGAACCTGCGGCTGAAAGTTTGCCGGCGGCGAGACAACAACCGGCGGGTTGTTAGTGCGAAATCTCGCCGGAATGCCAGCCCTCCAACCAACCACCCTTGACAGAAGGAGGATGGCAAGGGCCACGACGGTCGTCCATGAAACCGTGATAATTCTTCGCAGCAGTGCGGTTTGGAGATTCATCAGTCACTCTGCGCGGGCAGCGATCCCAAGAGGATCACACACAGATCAGCAAAGCAAAATGTAGACTTGGTAGTTGCGTACAATAAAATCCCGGACCGATAGACTTACCTCGATGCTCGGCGCAGCGGGACCGGTTCGGGCTTCACCACGTGCAGTGCGGTGTCAGGAGAAAACCATGTTGCTGTCCGTTCACGGTGCCTACTCCAATAATCTGCCCCGCGAGGGTTACCGCGACGGCGCCCTGCAATTCCCAACCCGAATTGGCGGCAATGAGAGCATTCAGATCTTGCATCCCGTGTTTCCTGCTCCAGACAAACGCGTGCGATCCAGCACCGGTGCAATTGCCATTCCCTACGACCACGCCGAAAACGTTGATCGCGAATGCGCTACTCCAAGTTCCGCCGGCAAGAACGCCCAGATCCAGCGCAAGTCTCGCGCTGTTCCACAAAACCGCGTGTGGCATATTGACATTACCTGAATCCGACCTGCCAGCGACTTCGCCCAAGTCGTTGATCCCCACCGCATCGCTACCGATGCCGCCCGGCAATGTGCCCACAGGCTGCATCCCCATGGCGCTGCTCCAAAGGAAACCACGATTCGCCGATCCGGCGACAGCGCAGTAACCAACCACCTGCCCAAGGTTGTTGATGTTATGCGTTCCGGAGCTGGTGAATCCCGGCAGCGCCCCCAAACCGACCATGCCCGGCCCTTTGCTCCAGATAAACGCGTGCAGGTTGCCGCCTGCGCTAAGAGAGGAATTTCCGACCACTTGGCTGCATGCGTTGATTGCGACCGCTGCGCTTCCGTCGTCGCCAGGGAGTGTACCCAGATCTTGCATACCGCCAGAGCTACTCCAGACGAACGCATGGGTCTTGGCGCCGCTGCCGCCAAAATCCGATTGACCTGCTACCTGGCCGCAGATGCTGATTCCTGACGCCCCGCTATTGCTGCCTCCAGGAAGCGTTCCCAGATCCTGGATAGCGCCTGCCGTCCAAAGGAAGGAATGACTCTTGCCACCTGCGACCTCCGAGGAACCAACCACCTGACCGCGGTCGTTTATGGCAGCGGCAGAACTAGAATTGCCGCCCGGCAGCACCCCCAGATCAGTAACCATGTAAAAGAGAGTCATAGAATCCTCCTTATTGGGACGGCTTGGAACCCCATAAGACCGAGCCTTCAGGGCGGATTACGGTTCGGCAATCAAGAACAACCGAGCACACTAAGCCACGAAGACACGTAGCCACGTAGGGACCAACTACGATTTCCTCACCCGGGCAAGCGCACTATATCACGGATTTAACTCGCTGCCTGTGTCGCAACGTGCCGCGTTGTGAAGTTGTTGGCCAGTTAGTTGTATTTAGCCGAGATCCTTTGACGATGACCAAAGTGACGCCAAACCGAATTGGGTTTTCAGTGTCGAGTATGCCATCCTAATTCTGTAAGGGTCAGCTTGCAGACGGCTGAATAAAGAAGGACGAATGGTCAAGGAAGACCCGATATAATATCACTTACGGATCCGCTATTCAGCATCGTCATAACTGTTTACAACGACTGGGTACCACTGGATCAGTGTCTACAATCCTTGCAGTACCAGACCGATGGACCGTATCCGTGCGGCCAAGTACACGGTTGACGGCGGTGCGAGAGGGATGAGAGAAGTTTTCAGGAGTGCGTCTTGGCCGCCCAGGCTTTGGGCGTGAGTCCGGTGACGTTCTGTATGGATGTGTCGGCGAGACCGGGCAGGATGTCGGCCAGATATTGGCGCACCGGGATGGCGAGCCGGCGGCAGCTTTCGATAACGGAGAGAATGGCGGCCACGCGCGGGCCGGCTTGAGGGCTGCCGATATGGATCCAGTTCTTGCGTCCAGTCGCCACCGGACGCATGGAGTTCTCGGCCACGTTATTGCTGAGCTCCAGTTGCGGGTGGTCGAGGAAGCAGGTCAGCTTTATCCAAAGCGCCAGCGTGTAGTTGCACGCCTGGCCCGCCTTGCTGCGGGGCAGTACGGTTTTGCTCGTGGCCAGGATGTGTTCCCGGATTTTGGCGAGCAGTGGAGGAGCTTTCTCCTGGCGCAGAAGATGACGTGCGGCCTGATCCATCTTCTCCTCGCGCGCCTGGGCGTCGATCAGAAACAACTGGTCTATCAGTTCGACCGCGCGAATCGAGCCGGCGTCCTGCGGGTTGAGTTTGACCGCATCCACAAAGTTCCTTCGCGCATGGCTCCAGCAGCAGGCGTGCACCATCCCAGGCCCGCCGAGGCCGCGCTCGTAGGCTATGTAATCGTCGGTTTGGAGAATGCCCGCGAAGGCGCCGAGGAACTGCTTCGGCCCTTCGCGTCCGCGGCTCATGCGAAAATCGAAGACCGCCCCAGCCCCCGGCGTTCCGTACTGCCAGAGGTAGGCTTGATGGTTCTTACCTCGTTTGTCGTGCGTCTGCACATCGATCGGGGTTTCGTCGGCCTGGATGTAACCGCTGGCCAGCAACTCCCTGCGCATGGCGCCGACCACCGGGGAGAGCATCTCGCCGACCGTCATCACCCAGCCGCACATCGTGGCCCGCGTGATCTCGATGCCCGCATCGCGCAGCAGGATGGCGCTCTGACGATAGAGTGGGCAGTGATTGGCATACTTGCTGACGATGGTGTCGATAATCACCTCGTCGGCCACCAGGCTCTTATCGATGATGCGCGGGGGAAGCGGCGCCATGGCGACGCCCTGCTCCTCGCACCGCTTGCAGGCGCGCTTCTCGCGCTTGGTCACTTCCACGTAGTACTCGGCCGGATTGACCTTCAGCACTTCGCTCTCGTCGTAGCCGATCACTTTCGTTTCCGCGCCGCACTTTCCGCACACGCACTGCTCGGCCGTGCAAGCGACGATCTTCTCCACGCGCGGCAGATCTGCGGAAAAGGTCTGCCGGCCGGGATGCGCGCGCCGCTTCCGCTGCTTCTCGCCGTCCGGTGCCGGCAACCCCTCGCGCTCGCTCTCCGCCTGAACTTCCTGGTTCGAGACCCCGGGCTCTTCCTCCAGTAACTGCAGTTGGAGATTACTCAGCTTTTCACTGCCTGGTCCGTACTTGGCGATCCGCCGCAGACGCAGATGTTCTTCCAGCACCTGGATCTTCAGTCGCGCATACTGTAACTCGCTCCTGGTTGTATCTAACTGCTTCGACGCCGCCCCGAACTGCTCTTCATAAGTCGCAACCCTGTCGCTCAGAGTGGCAAACAAAGCCTGGGGAAGCTGCTCCTTCAGTTGTTCGAGAACTTCGACGGGGAAACAACGCTCTGCCTCAGCAGTGGGCATCGCGGCAGCCGGTGGAGTCGCACTCACGATGCTTCTTTGATAACAGATCTGACTGTGGATAAGTGAACGAAATCGCCAGTGTTTATGCTGGCATTCGTAACTTATCGGATTCTTCCATGAGCGGCTTGCGATACCATTTCCGCCGCCGCGTCTCGCTCAAATCAATGCCCCCCAACAACAGCGCCAGTTCCTCGTGGCTCAGCACGATCTTCGTGGCCGAAGTGTCTGCTCCCGGCCAGCGAAACCTTCCTCCGTCCAATTTCTTCCAGCATATCCATAGTCCACTATGGTCATATACCAACAGCTTCAGGCGATTGCGCCGCGCATTGGTGAACAAGAAAACGTGGCCGCTCTCGGGATCGCAGCCCAGATGGTCGCGCACCAAACCGTACAAACCGTTAAATCCCTTGCGCATGTCCGTGGCTCCGGTGGCCACGTAGATCCGCGTCGCTGGCCCAAATCCGAACATCGCCCTATACCTTGTCCAACACCGTCAGCAGGCACTCCAGTGTGGCCGCATCGAAGCCCCGGTTCACTTCGATCCTGCGTCCGCTGGTCAACCCCACCACCAACCCGCTGCTGGTGCTCGCCGATCTCCCGCTCGCTGTCCTTATCTCCACCGCCAACAATCGATTGTCTGCCCTGCTTCCTTGATCCTGGGCGCGTTGTTTTCTCAGATGACGATCGAGAGTACTTCGCGAGATCCCTCGACTGCCGCAGAATTCACTCTGCGGCATGCCGCTAGTTGCAAACTCCGACACAATCTGCCGAATCTCTTCCCGTGTCCGTCGTTTTGCCGTGGCTACGTTCGTCTGATGATCCATAGCCGCATTTCAACACGGGCTCTGCGCCTTGACTAGGTGGGTTGCTCACACGCTTACGATGGACCCGCCTTTGAAGTGATTATTGTGGACGACGGCAGCAGCGAAGCTGCCCCCGAATTCATTCGCCGCTGGCTCAATTGTTACCCGCTAACAATCGTCAGACAGTGTCATGCAGGAATTTCGGTTGCCAGAAATCGAGGAGCTCGGATCTCTAGAGGCACCGTATTGGTATTCGTGGACGCTGATTGCAAACTCCAAGTCAACTGTCTTGCCGCCCTCGCTTCAACTATCACCGCCTTCCCGGAGCACAACGCATTTCAACTCCGCTTAATTGCGGACCGCTCCGGGCTAGTCGGAAGAGCAGAAGATCTGCGCGCCTTATAACCACTCAAAGTCATATGCTTCAGCCCAGTGGTTGCATCCGATACTTAAGTACTGCCGGATTGGCTATCCGACGAGCACGAGTAGACATGGATGGGAATCTCTTTAATCCGGTGGCGCGCAGGGCTGAAGATACCGTACTGTTGACCAATCTTATGCAGGACGGGGAACTCCCATTATTTGTTGCCAACGCAACGGTGCACCATGCTATCCCGCTATCGTTGACGGAGTGGTTCCGCAAGACCATCCGGTCGGCTTGTCTGGAAGCGAGAACATACGACATGATCGGCGCAAAGTCCGCGAGATTTCGCGTGAGTCACAGGGAGCGTCTGAGCATGTCGTGGTCCATGTGGAAGATTTCTGGCGAGCCTTCAATCGGAAGGTCGGCATGGTTTGTGCTAGCCGCCAGACAATCGTTGCGTCTCATCATTCTTTATTCTTTCGCTTACAGATATCTTCGGGGTCGGGTCTGGCTCGCAGGTCGGCAAACTCTTCCTAAGAAACCCGAGCCCATGCGCAGAGGCTTAAGGTCACCTGACCGGAGCTTATAGATCGTGCCCCGCTAAGACTTTAGGAGGGCGAACTCGAGAAGGATAAGGATGAAGAGCCGGCGAACTCTTCTTCAAATCGACAATTCGACGGAATGACATGCACGGGCTGCCACATCTGCTTCGACGGCGGGTGTTTAGATTGTCTTAGCTTGTCTCATTATGAGAGACTACTAACGGGCGATCCTCTATGAAGGCGACCATGCGGGCGACATCTGTCTTAGCAACGTGCCTCATATTCTCGTTTTTTGTGGCGTGCTCGCACCCTGAACCCAAGGTCGCCACTTCCTGGGATCAGAAGGCTGCTGCTGCTTACCTCGATCAAAGAGAGGGCTGGTGGATGGAATGGACTGGGGCCGCCCGCGATCACGGCACCTTCTGCGTCTCATGTCACACCTCGGTGGCTTACGCGCTCTCACGACCGGCGCTTCGCGACGCGCTCGCTGAAGAAGGTCCGTCGGTCAACGAGAGCAAACTCCTAGATAATGTCACGAAGCGTGTGCGCCTCTGGAAGGAAGTTGGACCGTTCTATAGCGACCAAGGATACAAGGCCGTCGAGTCCCGCGGGACCGAAGCGGTTCTCAACGCGCTGATCCTCGCCAGCCATGACGCCCAAAGCGGACGACTGAGCGACGACACGCGCGGGGCATTCGCCAACATGTGGGCACTCCAGGAGACAACGGGTACTAAAAGGGGTGCGTGGTCGTGGCTCCAATTCGACTTGGAGCCGTGGGAAGCAAGCGATTCGCAGTATTATGGCGCGGCCCTTGCAGCGGTCGCAGTCGGCACAGCTCCGGAAAATTATCGCTCGACCCCTGAAATCCAGAATAATCTCAAGCTTCTGCGCGAATACCTCGACCGCGAATACGCGCCCCAGTCCACAATCAATCGTGTTGTCCTTCTGTGGGCGTCGATGAGATTTCCAGGACTCCTCGAGCGAAAACAGCAAGACTCAATCGTCAACGAAGTTCTGAGTATGCAGCAAGCAGATGGAGGGTGGCAGCTGTCTTCACTCGCCTATGCCCGGAGAGGCTGGGGTCTGTCTTACCTCTTTGGTAGATGGATAAGAGAGGATGGAACACCGCAGGAGGGAAAGAGCGATGGGTACGCCACAGGCTTGATCGTGTTGGTTCTGCCACAGGCGGGTGTAGACCGGCAGAGTGCTCCACTGAAGCGCGGTGTCTCGTGGCTGATGAGTAACCAGAACACGACCGAAGGCTCCTGGCCCTCCTACTCATTGAACAAGCGACGCAACCCATCTTCGGACACTGGACGCTTCATGAGCGATGCGGCGACCGCTTATGCCGTGCTCGCGTTGACTGAGAGCCAGCAGACGACAAGCCCCGTTGCATCCATGTCCAATCACTGAGAATTGCCATCCTTGAAATTAAAGAGGAGCCTATGAAGGACTGCCGTCAGTTCTATATTGATGGGAAATGGGTCAGTCCAACTGAACCCCACGACTTCGAAGTCATCAACCCTGCCAGTGAGCAGCCTATTGCGACCATCTCGCTTGGAAGTGCTGTCGATGTTGACCGCGCCGTCGCTGCGGCCAAACGGGCATTTGAGTCCTATTCGGAAACGACTCTGAAGGATCGACTGGCTCTCCTGGCGCGGATTATCGAGGTCTACCGATTGAGGATGGATGAGATGGCGGAAACTATTTCGCGAGAAATGGGTGCCCCCATATCGCTATCCCGAGCGGCGCAGGCTCCTGCCGGACTCGCACACTTGACGGAGATCGTGAAAGTCCTTGGGCACTTCAAGTTTGAAGAGCTCAAGGGGTCAACCCTAATGCGAAAAGAACCAATTGGAGTGTGTGGACTCATCACTCCATGGAACTGGCCTATGAACCAGATAACGTGCAAGGTGGCGCCTGCGCTCGCGACTGGTTGCACGATGGTTCTAAAACCCAGTGAACTCGCGCCGCTCTCGGCTCATCTTTTCGCCCAGGTTCTCCATGAAGCTGGCCTCCCTGCGGGTGTTTTTAACCTCGTGAATGGCGACGGACGCACCGTCGGTGCCGCCATTTCTTCGCACCCCGATGTAGCAATGGTCTCGTTCACCGGGTCCACTCGAGCCGGAGTTGCAGTAGCCTCAGCTGCAGCTCCCAGCGTGAAGCGGGTCACCCAGGAACTCGGTGGCAAGTCGGCGAACATCATTTTGGATGACGCCGATCTTGCGAATGCGGTCAAAGAAGGTGTGCAGTCATGCTTTCGCAATAGTGGCCAGTCCTGCAACGCGCCAACTCGCATGCTGGTTCCTCGTCCCAGAATGACTGACGCAGTCAATGCAGCCGAGCGGGCAGCGGACGCGACTAGGGCGGGTGACCCATTTACAACCGGCATCCACATTGGGCCGCTGGCCAGCAAAGTCCAGTTCGAGAAGGTGCAACGCTTGATCATCAAGGGCATAGAAGAGGGCGCTACGTTGGTCGCCGGGGGGCCCGGCCGGCCGGATGGTCTCACGAAGGGCTACTTCGTGAAGCCGACCGTCTTCGCTAATGTCCGCAATGATATGATCGTTGCCCGTGAGGAGATCTTCGGACCTGTCCTTTGCATCATCTCGTATGAGGACGACGATGACGCCGTCCGAATTGCGAACGATACTCCCTACGGGCTTTCAGGTTTCGTGACATCGAGAGATATAGAACGCGCACGCCGGGTGGCGAGGCGAATTCGATCAGGTAACGTACACATCAACGGCGCGCGAGTGGACTTTGGGGGTTGCTTTGGCGGCTACAAACAGTCGGGAAATGGCCGAGAATGGGGTGAGGCCGGGCTCGAAGAATTTCTTGAATTGAAGGCCGTCTTCGGCTACGCCACCAATGAGAGATGAAACACCGGGCCCGCGAGTTCCCTCTTATGCGCCAGCTGTATTGGGCATTCGCACATTCATGATCGGCGGACTACCGCAAAGTCTAACAGACTGTTCTAACAACTCAGGTGCGTGTGAAACATGAATGCACCTTGCACGTTGATCGAGGTGCTCACGCCGATGTGGCAGCGCGTGCTGCAGCGGTCATCTATCAGTGTGGAGGACAATTTTTTTGATCTCGGAGGTGACCCTTCATTAGCTATCGAACTGTTCCGCGAAATCGTGCAAGTGTGTGGGCGCGAACTGCCACCGGTAACTATCTGTCAGGCACCTACGATCGCGGCTCTTGCGGCCCTGCTGACGCAACCCGCCACACCGCGTATTCCGGCACTCGTGCCACTGAAAGCCGGGACCGAGCATCCACCCATTTTCATCGCTCATGGTCTGGGTGACACGGTAATGGGACTCGTCCGACTGGCGAGGCACATACAGTCTCCGCACCCGGTATTCGGCATGCAGGCTAGAGGCGTTGACGGCGTGGACAACCCGTTCGGCTCCATCGAAGAGATGGCGCAGTTCCATCTTCAAGCGATCCGGCAATTGCAACCACAGGGCCCCTTTTTCCTTGTTGGCTACTCACTCGGCGGCCTAGTAACGCTGGAAATCGCCCAACGGCTTTCTGAAGACGGAGAGGAGGTAGCGCTTTTGGCTATGTTGGATTCGTATCCGGATATCCATCATCTGTCGGCAGGACAACGTGCACGCCTGACCTTGGGTCTGGCCAGACGTCGAGCCGCCACCGTGATGCAATCGTTCAGGCATGGACGTCGATCACAGACCTCCGGAAACCGCGACGGAAGTGCGATTCCCTGGCCTCTGCTCCCCACAAAGTTCGACTCAACCATGCAACGTATGCGGGACTGTGATTATCTAGCGCTTAGGCGTTACCGGCCCAGGTTCTACCGTGGCAAGATAAATTTTGTGAGGGCCTCGATCAGTTCTTCCTTTCCAGTTAACCCGGTTGCGGTTTGGGCCAACTTGGTCGATGAGTTTGAGGTCGAGACTGTCGCCGGCGATCACCTAGGAATGCTCACGACCCACTTCGAGAGCCTCGCGTCCGTAATCTCTCGTTATGTGAGAGAAGCATTCAGCTAAAAACGATTCCGATTTAGGCGCGCCCAAGGAACTATGCTTAGCACATCAGACATCGCAGTGCGCAACCCGCGAGGCTTTGACAGATGAACGGGGCAGAAAGTCTAATTCGCATGCTGCTGGCCGGCGGGGTTGAAGTGTGTTTTACAAACCCCGGTACATCAGAAATCCATGTTGTCGCCGCACTTGACCGGATCGGAGAAATGCGTTGTGTACTGGGCTTGTTTGAAGGCGTGGTCATCGGCGCAGCAGACGGGTATGCCCGCATGGCCGAGAAGCCAGCCAGCACATTGCTGCATCTCGGTCCCGGGCTCGGCAATGGCCTCGCCAATCTGCACAACGCCAGCCGGGCGCGGGTACCGATCATCAACTTGGTTGGCCAACATGCGACTTATCATCTGCATTACGACACGCCGCTTACCTCAGACATCGAAGGCATTGCGCGGCCATATTCCAAATGGTTGCGCACTTCTCGCGCTTCTTCCGAAATAGGTCGTGACGTGGCGGAAGGCGTCGTCGCTGCTCGCACGGCGCCCGGCCAGATTGCCACGCTGATCATCCCTGCGGATGTCGCGTGGAGCGAGGGCGGTTCGATCGCGGCCATCCCCGAATTGCCTAAACCTCCCTTGCCCGATACTCAGACCGTCGAGCGTGCAGCCGCGATGCTCCGGTCAGGCTTGCGAACCGCGATCCTGCTTGACGGGAACGCGCTCTACGGCAAAGGGCTGGTAACCGCCGGGCGCATCGCGACGACGACAGGGGCCAAACTGTTGGCTCCGTATCCGATCACTCGCCTGCAACGGGGAGCAGGAATTCCGAGGGTAGACCGAGTTCAATATGTCCTCGAACAAGGGATTGAGCAGTTTAAGGAGTTTCGTCAGCTGATTCTGGTGGGCGCGCAAGCTCCAGTCGCGTACTTCGCCTATCCGGGAAAGAATAGTGTATTCACTCCACCAGAATGTGAGATCCATACACTGGCGGACGCTGGCGAAGACTACGTAGGCGCCCTCGAGGCCCTAGTCGCAGAGTTGTCGATACGTGGAACCGAGGTACCGTCGGAAAAGGCGGAACGACCGCCGATGCCAAGCGGGGAAATCACCCTGCCAGGGCTCGCTGCGGCAGTCGGAGCGCTCCTGCCCGAAAACGCCATCGTGGTTGATGAGTCGATGACATCAGGCCGTGGCCTAATGGCAGCAACCAAGGGAGCTCCGCCGCACGAGTGGCTGGCAAACACCGGCGGCTCGATTGGGATTGCTTTGCCACTGGCAGTGGGTGCAGCGGTGGCCTGCCCTGATCGCCGTGTATTGTGCCTGACTGCCGATGGCAGCGGCATGTACACCGCACAATCCCTCTGGACAATGGCACGGGAGGGTCTCAACGTTACGACGGTGGTTTTCGCAAACCGCGAGTACGCGGTCCTGAAGCGAGAGTTCTCCTATTTAGGTGCGGGCAGTCCCGGACCCTGTGCTGCAGACGTGTTTGAGATCGGGCGTCCCGATCTCGACTGGACGCTCCTGGCGAAGGGAATGGGAGTGCCCGGTACGCGCGTTAATTCGTTGGATGCATTCAGGAAAGCGCTACGGGCAGGGTTGGAAGGTGAAGGACCGACACTGATCGAGGTGCCGCTGTAGAGCCGGGCGGCTCGGTGTCGCACATGCCGCGAACCAAGGAGTTCGGTTTAAAAGAATGTCGATGGGAGGGCTTGTTGAATTTGCCACCGCTTAAGGCATCGCAGGCTATATGAGTTGTTGACACTCTAGCCATAATTCGAGGCGTATACCTTTATGGTTTACCCATCCATTGATTGGCTGCGCGCCGCCCATGCATTACCTGGTTGCACATCGCTTTTTCTATCGCCACCTGCCTTGAGCCTCGTCAACCGTTTCTCTGGCTTCGCTGATTGCAGCTCTAGATTCGAGGTCTCAATCGCGCGCAGCTGCAGGTTCATGAGAGGTGCCAGACCGGCAGCAACCTTCGGGTGAACCTTGCCCGCATGTACGTCGCCGATTAACTGCGCTACCAGGTCCCGCACCGCGACAGCATTGTCGACGGTCGACAAGGGCTCGGTGTTTTCAACGGCAGGTTTGCTCTTGCTTCTTCCGCCGATTTCGGCCCAGTTCCGAGGCCTTGTTGGGGGTTGGCGTGAAAGTAGCACAGCCCGCCCGCGGTCGCGGCAGCCCGGCAAGCGTCGCCGCTCTTCGTTCGGAGCAAAATCCACGGTAGCCTCAGCGATCACATCGGAAAAGCAACCCGATAAACACGTCGAGAGTAGACGACAACCGCGGTCCCCCCAATTGGACCGCAGTAAAATGCTAGGACAGCTAGCTGATCCACCCACTGCGCCACATCTACTTTTGGGACGGTGTTCACCCACCAAGTCAAGGTAACATGGCCTGCTCCTTAGCGCACTCTAAAAGGTGATCCCGCATCGCCACGCTGCGACGGAACCGAAAACAGAAACCACGACTCACCACTCGCCTGTGATAGGCAAGGAGATGCCCACAAATTCTAACCTCGTTCCCGCGTTCTATTAATAGTTTCACGACCTCCCGCAATGCAACACTATATAGCTCGCTCAAACACTTGTTCGGATTTTGTAACAACAATTCTCCTTTTATGATTTGACATTCAGGAACATCCACGACAGAATGCTGGCTCTCGCTGTGCGGGGCCCTTAACTGCAACTCGTGCCGTCTTCATGATCGTGGCCGGCCAGACTGATCGCGTGCGGGGATTTCCGCTGTAGGAGTTGAAAGACCGGGAAACGAAACGCGTTGGCGTACAACCCGCGAGCATACCCAGTGCCCCGCCAAGATCCGAATGCGCAGTCCGCGTTCAGGAAATGCCGCCTCCACCCCCGGCGTCGGGTGCAATCCCTTGCTTACGTCAACGTTGGCACCAGTCGCGGTCTGGTCTCCGATATCAGTGAAGGTGGCTTGGCTGTACATGCAGCGGCCTCTGAGATCGAAACAACCGTCTCCAAAGTGACTTTCTATTTGCCTGGATCCCAGGACTGGGTGGAAATAGGAGGACAGATCGCGTGGCTGAGTGAATCGAGGCGAGAAGCAGGCATAAGGTTTCTTGATCCTGCCGAAGCCGCTCGCAGGAGATTAAAAGAGTGGATTTCGCTGGAGTCGTCTCTAAGCTCTCTTCAAGATGAAAACGCAGTAATTCCCGCACCACTCCGTGCGGCTCCTCAGTCTTATCAAATTCTGGAAGTTCAGTTTGATGCTGACTTGAACCGGGTCGTAGAAAGGTGGACGGAATGCCATCGTCAGTTTCCTGATCATACACTGCAAGGTGATCCGGAGTGGATTGAACAGCGTTTTGAGCACGAGAAGGAGAAGGTCCGCATATTCTTGCTGGAGAAGGACGATCAAATCGTTGGCGCGGTTCCATTTGGACTCAACTGCGAACAGCTCAGGTGCGAACTGGGAGAATTTGCCCTGGCGAAGTTTCCCATGCGTGTCCTCCGTCTACAGGGTTATACACCGGACATGCCGGAGGAAGAAGCCGCCTATGACAAGATGATAGGTAAGATTCTGCAGGCGGACTTCGACGCGATATACATGGAGAACGTGAAAACTGGAGCCTTCTTTTGGAACTATCTGCAAAGCAGGGCGCTCATCCGCCGAGGATTTCGTTTCTACACCAAAAAAGGACCGTTACCCCATTCATTAATTCGTCTCGACGGAACGTTTGAGAGTTACATGAAGAAATTCTCCGCAAAGACGCGGAAGAATCGGCTCCGTGAAATTAGGACGTTGCGAGAGCGTGGGCAGGTCAACCTGCTGCGAGTGAGCCAAGTATCTGAAATCGATGCCTTCTTGGAAACCGCCTACAAGATCTACCGAAGGACGTGGCAGTTTAAGCACTTTGGTGGGGGCCTCGCGGCGCGAGATCTGGAGGTGGTGACGCGAGAATTGCGGTTCTTGGCGGAGCGTGGGTGGTTGAGGTCTTACTTGTTGACGTGCGATGGTGTGCCCTGTTCCTTTATCGTTGGGCATCAATACGGACGGCGATTCTATCCCGAATCTGCGGGCGTAGACGATGCATGGCGCAGTTACAGCCTGGGCACAGTCACATTGTTGTTAGTTCTCGAAAATCTCTTCAACGAGAACCCACCCGAGCTATACGATTTCGGAACTCCAATGAAGTTTCACGAGTATTTTGCCACCGAGAGCTACCCGGAAGCGAGAGTCTGGCTCTTTCGCCGCCGAGCATATCCCATTCTGGCAAGTAGCATCTATTGCGCATGCAACGCAGTTTCGATGAGTACTGGAGTGTTATTGGACCGCTTCGGTCTGAAATCGAAACTTAAGCAATGGTTATGGTACCAGGGCGACGATCCAGTGCGTAGTTGAACAACTGCAGCATAACCGGAGACCGCCGTCTTTCGCTGGGACGGGTATCTGTCCAGCCATCGCGTGCGTCCCTCCCTTCGACCTTCGCCAATCGTCTCCGAAATCCAGTCAACACCCGACATGCTCCCTACCCAGCCGAGCTTTCTCAGATCGGCCTAAAATCAAATTATAACCGATCCCCGCACCTTGCGAAGCAGGAAATGACACTCCTATGGCCATCATTTATAGTCAGTTAGAGATGTTATCTAAAGCGAAAGTTTCACCACTGGATTCGTCTAACGAAGAGGATCAAATTCACTTATCGACGACTTGCATTCTAGGAGCTTCTTTTCCGCTCATAGCTGATTGATCGGAAACTTAAGCTGCTTCGTGTCGAATCGCGGATGCAGAATAGGGGTTAGCCATGCTTACCAGGATCTTTCTGTCTCCCTTATATGGATTACGCCCGTGAGAGACCAGCATGTTGTCAAGCAATAACAGATCTTTAGATTTCCATTGAAAAACAGTGGCTTCAGCCTGGTATGCCTCACGAATACTCGCCAGCGCCTCTTCCTCGATTGGTGATCCATCCCCATAGTATGCATTTCGCGAAAGCCCCTGTTCACCATAGCGGCTCAGCAAAGCTCTTCGGGATCTTTCCTCAAAGCTTGAGATGTGGAACAGGTGAGCTTGGTTAAACCAGATGACTTGTCCGCTTTTCGGATGAATCGCAACCGCGTGGCAGACTTGTCGTGTCCGTAACGAATCGCTTCCTGTCCACTCACAATTGATTTCGTGTTGTTGGCAGTATGCTTCGACCTCTTTTCTATCCTCCGTCTGAAAGACCGTTTGCCATGGTATGTCAACACCAGGCTTGTAATTCCTGACGTACATTACTTTCTTCTGTTGGAACTTTTCTTTGATTGACCCATCAATTCTTGCAGTTACTCTGGCCGTATCTGCAATCGGTGTTTCTCCCCCTTCATCAGCGGGCTTTACGCAGAAAAATGCCAGATGCATCGGCCAATCGCGCTGATAAGAATTCTCGTTATGCAACAAAATGCTAAGGTGTGGCGGATACTCTGTTGCAGTGTAGACACCCTTCCCGACCTGTGTTCGCGGAGTCGTACGATAGATGTAATTCAACTTCTTGCCAAGAAGATGATCAACCGCCGACTCGAATTCAGATTGTCCCTCGACGTCGAAGCCCCGGAAAAGAATCGCGCCACACTCCGAGATTTTCTTTAAGACAATCTCGCGTTGTTTATGACTCAGATTGATGAGGCTGACACCACTACTTTCGGGCTGAGCAAGCAGGGGAATGTTTTGGTTCGGATCCAACGTGGTGAAATGGACAGCGTCCTCTGTACCCATTATTTCACTCCTTTCCGATGGAGAGCGAGAGTCGCCAATGCGGATCATTGGAGTTCAAAAGTTCCGGGCACTACTATCTAGGAGCACGAAATTGTGTAGCTATGGCAACTATACATGATCACGCGATGATTCATCGAGCCGATCGTGTTCTAGCTTCCGTCGTTATGATACCGTCACAACAAGCTCGCGACCATTTTGTGTAAGTGCTTTCAGAACCCGGGGCTTAGGACGGGAGTCGACTGATTTCTCTGATGTCCCTTGAATCATACCAATAAGCTGCAGTCAGGTGGATTCCAGTCCCGGTTGGAGAAGGCCAATCTTTTCTTCACCCGCTAAGCCCCCTATTGCAGGTCCGGCTGATGGCACTCAGGCCTGGCCATGCTCTCCTTTGCGGCGTCGTTCGTTCGGCTGGCGCTCGGACGCATCGGATAGAAAACTCTCGAGAATGAACTCTATTTGCTTATTCAGCGATCTGTGTTCTCGCTTGGCAAGATCGGCAAGCCGATCCTTTAGCCCCTGCCGGATTCTGAGCAGCAATGCAGCGCTACGCTCTGGCATTCTCTGACCGCCCATCGAGTCGGCTTTATTGCAACCCCAAAGCGCTGTGGAAGTTGAACTGGTTCTTACGTGACTTCGGTTACGACACCGAGCTGCTCGGACGTGACGAAGTGGATGAAGCTAAGCTCATAGGATTACGCGGAGTGGTCAAGATCAGCCACATCGTTTGTAACGGCGTATTCTTACTCCGGCTCGACGGCTTCGCTCGTGTCAGTCAATGGGAAGAGCTTTCACCGGCAAATCTGGGGCGCTTCCGGCTATTTAGTGGGCGAAGGATTGAGATCCAACCCCCCCACAGTGGAAGTAGATCGCATTGATGAAGTTCTGTTTATTGCGGAATCCGCGGGCGGTGTACTTCACCCATTGGATCTTCGCATTGAGCGATTCACTGGCAGCATTGGTGATCTGATGTCGCAAGTAGGTGATGATGTTTTCGAATCGCCGCTTCAGCATCGCCGCTTTTTCTTTCATCGGTTCTAGTCGACTTCGCACCGCCCAGTTGTACCACCACTGAAAATGCTTGCGCGCCGGCTTCTCATACACATAGTGGAAAAACGCCATGGCGGTCTCCTTCAGGGCCCAGGCGCGCGCCGTCTTCAACTGGCTCTGCCGCAGTTGCGCGAAGTCTCGCCGCTGCTCCCCATCCATGGCCGCTGGATTCCGCAGCCAGTCATATTTGGTCCCGGTCAGGCGTTCATCTCCATCCGCTTTCAGCTGCTTGTGTTCCCGGCGACGTACCCGATCCACCGCTTCCCCCAGATGTTGGGCGATATGAAATTTATCGAACACTATCTTCTTCTCGGCTTCGCTCACATGTTCCCGCACCGACTCTACATAGGGATCCCACATGTCCATGGCCACCGCGGCAATGCTGTCGCGCTGTTGCTCGGTGAGGGTGGGCCAGAATCCGTCCAGACTCTTCTGTTCCCGACCTTCGGCCACGTACAGCACGCGGTTATGGGTCAGATCGTTCACCAAGGTCAGGTACGTGTGCCCCTTGCGGAAGGCTTTTTCGTCCACCCCCAAGTGCGGGATCTTCTCCGCCTTGCGTCGGGCTAAACCGCGCTCCACTGCCCGTTCCATGATGCCGTGAATCTCGTCCCAACTCAGCCGTAGCTGTTCGGCGACCGCCTTCTGGCTGGCGTGTTTCAGCCAGGCGATGGCCAGCCCTTCCATCAGGGCGGTAAAGCGAGAGTTGGCCTCGGCCCAAGGCAGCTCTACCACCCGCACCCCGTGCTGGCTACACTGACTGCGCGGCGGTGCGGCATGCAGAATGGTGCGGTACTGACAAGTATCCAGATGCCGCCATTGCCTCTCGGCTTGATGATCGTAGAGGGCACAACTGGCTCCGCATTCGGCGCAGGGCCACTCCCGTTTGTTTTCATGGGCCAGATAGACGTGCACCTCGCCCTGCTTGAGTTGCAGTTCCACGCGCTCGACTCGCCATGGAGCCGCGATGCCTAAAATACGTCCGTACAGTTCGCAATCTTGCATAACTCAATTAGATTTTCCCACAGCGGAAAGCGTCGCAGCCTTGTGGGGGACGTTCAGTTCCCCTCATTCCTTCCATAGTGGAGCGGGTTCGCAGCGGACCGGAGCGGTCAAGGGCGCGCCGTTTTTTGGCGCGGCGAAGCGCCACCCTTGACCGCGAGGACCGATGCGAAACAATCACGGAAGGAAGGAAAGAGCCCTCTTCCAATTCTGCTTACCCACTACAGAGCCTGAATTCCCAAATCTGGAAAGCCCTCAGGTGGCGTGATGACCTACAGCTACACCCAAATCAGCCAATATCTGAACCTGCCCGCGGCGTTATCGGCATCGCTACCTCGATGGCTGGAAGGAGAAGGACACCCGTGCGGCGATGCTTTTCGGCCGCGCCTTCGAACGAGCTCTGGGCGCCTATTTTCGCCGGGAAGATCCCTGAGCAATCCTGTTCGCCGAGTGGTCTGAGTGCCAGAACCAAGTCTTGCACTACTCCAACGGTCACAGCTGGGATCGGATGCTGCAGCACGGACTCATGCTTCTGGACCGGTTCTGCCAGGACGACCGCATCCGGATTCCCGAGCCGCGCGGCAACTTGCAGATCAAGTTCTCACGGCGAGTCGAGAAAAAGAACGACTTCGTCGCTTATATCGATGCCATCGGGACACTTGACGGCAAACGCTGCCTGCTCGAGTGGAAGACCACGTCGAGCCGATACCCGGAAGAACCCGAGGGACTGTTGGCCTAGATCCGCAACACGTTTGCTACTCGTGGATGACTGGCATCGCGGAAGTCGCCCAGGTCGTATTCGTCCGCAAGATTGACGAGATTCTGGCCTGGGAGCATCGGAAGGAGATGGAGCGCGACACCAAGTTCGTCGAACTCGGGCGCTATCTATGTGAAGTGCGGGTGGGACAGTACTGGCGGCTGGAGAACCTCAAGTGCTTCGACGAGTACCTGGAGAGGCGATTTCCGGGATCGCGGCGGAAGGCTTATTACCTGATGTCGATTCATGAACACCTGCCGCCGCAGGCGAGAAAGCAGCTAAAGGAGAATCTGATCACGCTCTGTACACAGTGCCACGCCGGCATCCATCGCTGAAAAACTTGGCGTGGCAGCGCCTACTCGTAGCTAGAATGTCCACGACTGTGAGACTGGCGAAAGAGCCGAGCCCCGAACCATCCGCTCAAACAGGCCCGGCTTTCCGAAGCGGAATGGCAGGTTCGTGTGTATGCTTAGTTCAAGCTGGAGGGAGCATGTTCAATCGGCTACACCACATTGCTATCATCTGCTCAGACTATCCGAGGTCGAAACACTTCTATGTCGAGATTCTTGGTTTCAAGATTCTTAGGGAGGTCTATCGCGAAGACCGCAGGTCCTTCAAGCTGGGATTGCTGGTCGGGGATAGATATCAGCTCGAACTGTTTTCTTTTTCCAAATCCACCAGCCCGGCTATCGTCTCCCGAGGCGCGCGGCTTGCGCCATATTGCGTTCGAAGTCGAAGGTGTGCGAGACACTGCCGGAACACTAAGGGTCCGCGGGGTTGAGGTCGAACCCATCCGCGTCGATAAGGCTACCAACAAGCCCTTTACCTTTTTTCGAGATCCGGACGACTTGCCGATAGAGATATATGAACAGTAATTTGCCTTTGCCACGCGCGACGTTTTTGTGGAAATCTCTTGGGACCTCGGTCCGAGCGAAAGGCTGACGATGAAGCACTCGCGTTGAGCAATGCGAGTTTGTTTAAACAGTGAACAACCAACTACAGACAGTGCGGGAAAAGAATAGACTTGGAATCATCTGCGGCATTGCGATCACTGCCGTTCTGGTCGGCACACTGTGGCCCTTCAACCCTTTTCCCCCGAACAGAGTTCATTGGCTGCCAGAAGCAAGAGGAATTGGGTTCGACGGCGCCGGTCTTGTTATAAGCAAAGCGCCATTGAGACCCACGGAGACCAGAGCCCGACAATCCTGTACCCTGGAGCTCCTATTCAAGCCGGCTAGCATCGAATCGGCGTACACGATCTTGAGCTTCTACACACCGAATAACCCAAAACAGTTTCTCGTGAGACAGTGGACGGACGGCTTGCTGGTTTCGCACGACGTTGTGGACGCCAAGAACAAGGTAAAACGAACCAAGTTCGATGTAGATCATGCCTTTCAGGTCCGCAAGCTCGTATTGGTGACGATTGTGTCTGGGCCGAATGGGACAGTCGTCTACACCAATGGCCGCCAGGCGCAGGTTTTCCCCAGATTCACGATCTCGCTAAGTGAACTATCCGGGCAGATCGTAGTGGGGGCTTCGCCTGTAGATTATCAGCCGTGGGTAGGGGAGATTCGTGGCCTGGCCATCTATTCCAGCGAACTTACGCCCGCGGAGGTCGTTAAGCACTACAAGGGCTGGACAGACGGCTCCGGAGTCGATCCTTCGGACGTACACGGAGCCGTTGCTCTCTATTCCTTCACCGAGCGCACGGGCCGCGAAATCCACAACGCAGTAGTTTCCGGGCCGGATCTTGAAATACCGAAGAACTTCGCGGTTCCACACAAAGCCGTGTTGACATCCCCCTCAAGAGAATTCGAAGCAAGTTGGAGGTACGTGAAAGACCTCTTTCTGAACGTCGTGGGATTTGTTCCAGTGGGGTGGGTTGTTTGCGCCTATTCGGCGTTGACGCGAAGCCGCGGGAAGGCAATCCTCTGTACGATTCTCGCCGCGGGAACACTGAGTTTCGTAATCGAGGTTCTGCAGGCCTATATACCCCAACGAATCTCCGGCACGACCGACATCATCACGAATACGCTAGGTGCCGCCATCGGTGCTATTTTCGCGCGACCGAGTGCGGTTCGAACGATTCTTAGAAGAACAAGGTTGATCACTGCGTATGGGAAGTCCGTGTCGCTGTAAGACCGAGTCGACGCTTCGCCCTATCTGCCCCGCCGTCAAGCCACCAGCGGCGATCGACATAAGTAAAAAGCACCAGGACAATCGCCATCTTCACTCCGTGAACCTGACGTGCTATAGTTTTTCCTCGATGTTCGCGTCTGTCTGCACCCGAATCCGCAATGAGTTCTTCATCCAAGACGAGTTTGACCGCACCCACGGAACAGAGACGACACGCCATGTCAACAAGTGGCGCCTTGGCATTGGCGCGGCGGCTGTACATTATCAAGCCACCCAACCGGAGCTTTTTTCTAAGGCCTGTGAAGCCCTTCCGCCTGAAGTTAGGACATATCCGTTTTTTGATTTGGGATGCGGCAAGGGCAGAGTGCTCATCATGGCCCACGAATTCGGCTTCAAACAGATTGTTGGAGTCGAACTGTCGCAGGCGCTCCTGAAGACTTGCCGACGCAATCTGACACGGCTTGCCATCACGAACGTTTCACTGGTTGCGCAAGATGCCGCCGTCTTGACATTCCCCGATTCTCCCGTGGTGGCGTTCATGTACAATCCGTTTCGTCCCCCTTTATTCAACGTCGTCATCGAACGCCTTTCGATGCATGCCTACCCAGTTTTCTTGATCTACGTTACCCCGGAATATCGAGAGATCGTCGAGCGCAACACCAAGTTTGCAGTGCTTCTTGATCTTCCTGACCTAGTTATCTACGGGCAGAGTAAACGATCGGCGCGTTCGGACCCACCGGATTTGTGATGGTTCCGAGCGTCGCTGGCAGCCCGCCGGCGTAAGCGTTCCCCGAGGTTCCTCAGATGCCCAGTACTCATTCCCAGATCCGTAAGCATAGATAGCGATAGAACCTGCATCACAGCCGAAGCATTCGTAGTGACCCCTGCTGGAAGGTATCTGGCTGTTGCGGCAGCGGTCTTGGTTGCTCCAGCCATCAGTGACATCAATCATAGACGAGTTGTTCGTATCAGGAGATAATTTATTGGTTAGTAGCGTGTCCCTCCTCCTAAGAAACACTCTGGTAGCTCTTGCATCGCGGCCGGACAAAGAGTTATCTCACAAGAATTTCGCCGGCAGTGATGTCTGTAAGAATTGGAGGAAAGGGTCTTCCATGGGGATCAAAATCGGCTGGGGCTGGACGCAGAACAACTAACGCTGAGGATTTCAAGAACCGTTCAGGAACTTGAGGAGTTCAGGGAAATACGGAACCTTCGGTGCGAGGATCCGAATGCCGACATCGATTACTTTCTTGTCTCGGCCCAGTGCAGAGCCGATTTTGTACGGTCCCACGTCATGGTGGTCTACCGGGACGGCCTGCCGGATTGCATGCTGACAGGGCGTCTGGAGCACATCAGGTTGACGCTCAAGGTTAGGATACAAAACGCTCTTCCAGCCCTACGTCCGAAGGTTGTTCTTCCTCCAAGGGGGGATTCCTCGGAAATCAATCCCAGGAGAACAGTGAGTTCCAGGTTCGCGGGATAATGGCGTGTTTTACAAGGGGAAGCGGATACTGCAGAGCAGTCCGGTCGCAAAAACCGTTGCCAACCCCAACGATGCCTCCGGCGCGTCTTTACTGCAGTTCGTAAACAACGCTAGAGGGAGTGTAGTTCCCTCTCAGCGCGTTCGAGCGGATCTTGAGCATTTCCCCGAGCATGCCGAGGCTGTCGCGCAACAGACTAAGGCGCGTTCCTTCGCAATGCGCCCAAACGACAGGCACTTCGCTGACCACAAACCCAAATTTTCTGGCCAGGTAGAGCAACTCCGGATCAAATCCCCAGCGCTCGATCTTCTGTAATGGGAAGATCGCGTGCGCGCTGCGCCGCGTGAAAGCCTTAAAGCCGCACTGCGTGTCTTTGAACTTCAGGCCGAGGATGACGCGCACCGCAATGTTAAAGATTCGCCCGAAAAGCTGGCGATGCAGCGGTTGCTTCTGGATCTGTAATTGCGGGTCCAGCCAGCGCGAGCCGATGGCTACATCCGCGCCCTTCGCCAGCGCAGCAAACAACTTGTCGGCCTCCTCGATCGGAGCGGAGAGATCAGCGTCGCTGAACAGCAGGATGTCGCCACGCGCGTGCAGCATTCCGTTGCGGACGCAGTATCCCTTGCCCCGGTTCCCAGGAATTTCCAGCAGCCGCAGCGCCGGATACTTCCGTGCATACTCGCACACCATGTCCCCCGTGCCGTCACTCGAACCGCCATTCACCACGATGACTTCAGCGTTCCAACCGCGCTTCGTAATGAAGGCGCAAATCTTATTCAGCGTGTCTGCGATGCGTGCGCTCTCGTTATATGCCGGCAAGATGATGCTATATGTGGGTGCGACCAAATGAAGTTTCCAGTCATCGGCTCTTCAACTACGAACCGTTAGTCTCAAGAAATGGTTGGTTCCGAGTTAAACTTGGGAGCCGACAAAAGGCGATCCGCAGGTCAAGGCGAAGGCTCCTAGTAGATGGCTTCCAGTTGAGTCGTCACCGCGACTGGATACTGTATTCGGCCATCTTCGCAAGCTCGCCCTTGATAACTTTTCCGGTCGGGGTTACCGGCATCGCAGAGACAATCAATATCTGCGACGGTCGTTTGTATGGGGCAAGATGTCGTGCGGCGTATTCTGCTACGTCAAGAGTCGTCAAAGACGAATCCGGCACCGGTTGCACGAAAGCAATGATCTCCTCATCTCCTTCAATCGGCCTGCCAATCACGGCGGACTGGATGACTGCGGGATGAGCATTCAGAACTGCCTCGACTTCGGCTGGGTAGACGTTGAACCCAAATCGGATGATCAGGTCCTTCGTACGTCCGACGATGAAGAGATTCCCATCTTCCAAACGGGCCAGGTCGCGCGTGTTGAACCACCCTTCTGCATCGATAGCAGCGGCTGTTTCCTCGGGCGCGCGGTAGTAACCTTTCATCACGTTGGGGCCACGCACCCACAATTCACCGACTTCCCCCATAGGCACTTGATGGCAGTCACTTCCAATCAACTTAACTTCCACTCCTGGAAACACAGGGCCGACCGCGGTATCCGTGCGCGGCGGCCCTTCGACCCTTACCTGCGCAATGTTAGGGGAGCACTCGGTTATGCCATACCCATGATGGAGCGGAAGACCAAAGAGGCTCTCCACTGCCGACTTAATTGCGAGGGCTAGCGGTGCTCCCGAACAGGAAATGATCCGGAGCGAGGGAAACTTCAACGACTCCAATTTTCTTAGTTTGGCGTATCGCAGAAACTGGGAAAACATGGATGGCACGCCCAGCATGATCGTAATTCGATCTCTTTCTAGCTCCAAGCGTGCCGCCATGGGATCGAATCGAGCCGCAAGATAGACCGTCGCTCCGCTAAGCAGCGTTCCCAGGAATACTGTCGAAAGGCCAACAATATGAGATAGCGGAAGAACGCCATAAAGGCGGTCTTCGGGGGCCAAGGACCGGATCTTTGCCGCCCCCGCGGCCGTGAACAACAGGTTCTTGTGGGTCAACATAACGCCTTTGGGAAGGCCAGTGGTACCGGACGTATAAATCAATGCAGCGACTCGGCTCCCAATGTCAGCATCGATTGGTTCGGGTTCGACGTTTTCGTCCAGAGAACTCATTCCAATCGGCCCCAGATCGTGTACCTCTTCTACTAGTGCCCCATGGCGATGAGCGTGCTCAGTAGCATGCAATGACACACTTGTCGTGTAGACAACACGACGGGCGCCGCAGTGCTTGCGGATCGCATCGATTTCGCGTGCGGACAAATGTGCGTTCACGGGCACTGGCCACACGTCCAGACTGCCCACGGCCAGCAGAAGTGCCGCGAACGCTCGGCAGTTTTCCCCAACAATCATGACGCGATCACCCGGTCGGACACCGGATTCGCGGAGCCAGGCCTGAGCTCGGAAGACTGCGGTCGCTAGTTGCCGATAGGTCCAGGTACCAGCGGCTTCGACCAGGGCCGGTCGATCAGGCGAACGCTCCGCCCACGGCTTCACAACGTCGCTAATGCGAGTGGGGAGGATCATGATGACATCGGATACGTGATTCTCAGGCATGGGCGTTCGTCACGCCACTTCGTTATTTACGAGCGTGGACCGTGCATGGCCGACTCGCGCCACGGCAGGAAAGGCCGAAATTTCAGCCTTTTTCATCAACACATACTGCAGCCAATTGCGATAAATGGTCGTGGCAGATGAGTGCCATGTCTTCTGCAGTGTCCCGACCAGGGCAGCTTCAGGGAAACCTCCGATTAGTTCTTCTCGCCGATCGGACAGAACAACATTTCGAAAATCGGTGAGAAGTCGCGTCGCAGCGGCATCGAAATAACTCTTCGGCATGGAGGGATACGTCTCTCGCTCCCTCCTGAGAAATCTCTTTATATCTCTCCGGTATTCTTTCAGCAGAGTCTGGGCACCATACTCCGGATGCCCTTGGAAATGCACGAACAGGCTCCGCTTCTTCAACTTCACGAACGAGTCCACCCCACCGTCGGCTGATTGAGTCAGGACGAGGTAGCCATTCGCGGTCAGTGAATCCGCCTGGACTTCGTTCCATCGAGAATGCGGGAAACGTACCCGTCTCCCCGTACCGCCGATTAGGTGGTGGGTCGTGGCCTTGGTGAAGTCAAAGACACCGAACTGCTTGTCACTCAGCGGACAACGATTGATGCCATCGCTATAAAGGACGCCGGCGTGTGCCGCCAAGCACGACAGTACCGTCGAGACGGTGTTGCTTTCCGCCCAGTCTAGAACGTTAGTCAAGGCAGGCCAGTAAGATTCATTACGCAAGTTGGGCTGCCGTGGCTCGGTTCCGGTCATGATCACGGCGTCAACCTGGCTGTTTAACAAATCGTCTGTACCGAAGTAGAAGCTGGTCAGATGCTGCTGTCCCCGTTCTCCACGGGGAAGTCCGGACAGCGAGTAGAGCTTGAGGAATACGGGAATGTCTCCGGCCGCAGAATCAAGAAGCTCGAAGAATTGGATTTCTGTATCCTCCAATGCAGGGTCCGGCATGTTGTTGATGAATGCGATTCGGACGCACGCCGCCCGCACGGAGTAGTATCCAACCGCTCCCACACTGGAAAAACCGTTTCTCGCTGCCCAACGGGGCGGAACCCGGCCGCCTTCAATGATTAATGGCATGATATCCCCCTGCCCTATGCGCGTTGCGATCTGGCGGAGCCTCTCTCTCGGGCCTTGTCCAGCGCCTGCGCAAGATCGTCGATAATATCGTCGATGTGCTCGATCCCCACACTCAGTCGAAGCATCTCCGGCGTGACACCAACCTTTTCTTGTTCTTCGGGCTCCAGTTGCCGGTGCGTCGTGGACGCAGGATGACACGCCAACGACTTAGCATCGCCCATGTTCACCATTCGCTTGAATAACTTCAGCGCATTGAAGACCTTCTTCCCTGCCTCGAAGCCACCCTTAACTCCAAACGTCAAAAGAGAGCACCGCTTCGAGCCCAAGTACCGCTGCGCCATTGGATACAGTGGGTTGTCCGGAAACCCTGCATAGTTGATCCAGTCCACCATCGGATGATCGCGCAGATATTCCGCCACTTTGCGCGCATTTTCGACATGGCGTTCGATGCGGAGTGCAAGCGTCTCAACTCCCTGAAGCAGCAGGAAACCGTTGAATGGCGACAGCGTGGCACCGGTGTTCCTTTGGCAGACCGTCCGGCAGCGCGCAACGTAAGCCGCATCGCCATAGTGTTCCACGTAGACCACTCCGTGGTATGCAATCTCCGGCCGGTTCAACATGTAGAAGCGCTCAGGATACTTGCGCCACGGAAACTTTCCACTGTCCACGATCATTCCACCTAGCGTTGTACCGTGCCCTCCCATGAATTTGGTCATAGAATGCACCACGACATCGGCACCGTATTCGATCGGCCTCAGCAAGATCGGGGTGGCGATCGTGTTATCGACGATTAAAGGTACGCCATGTTTGTGCGCGACCCGTGCTAGTCCGTCTATGTCCGCGACATTTCCCGCCGGATTGCCGACGCTCTCGCAGTAGACTGCTCTGGTGTTCTCGTCGATGAGCTTGTCCACGTCTTCGGGACGATCACTCGCTGCGAAGCGTGTGCAGATTCCGCGTTTTGGAAAGATGTGCGCCAGCAGAGTGTATGTAGCGCCATAAAGCTGTGGCAGAGAAACGATATTGTTGCCCGACTCGGCTATGTTGATGAGTGAGTATTCGATCGCGGCCATGCCGGAGCTGACGCTCAGAGCTTCCACTCCGCCTTCCAACGCGGCAACTCGTTTCTCCAGGACCGCATTCGTAGGATTCCCGATGCGTGTGTAGATGTTCCCCTCGACTTCGAGGTTGAACAAGGCTGCTCCATGCTCGGCGCTGTCGAACTCGAACGCGATCGTCTGGTAGATGGGCACGGCCACGGCCTTGGTGGTGGGATCGCCGTCGTAGCCAACGTGAATTGCGATGGTCTCTCTCTTCATGCGTTCACTACTCTCAGCGGACGAAACCGAACCGACAACACATGGAACCCAGTTCCAAATCGCTCAGACCGTTCACTTCGTGGTGGTTACGACATCTGTAACAGGAATGGACGCTGGCTCCCGCCAGAGCGATTTCATCAGGGCTCGAGTGACCGTGCGAGCAGCGAAATCAGCACCGAAAGCGAACCGCATTACTGGACCGAAGCTGTTTGCGGCGGCAATGCCCACAAAATAGAGCCCCGGCATGGACGACTCGAAAGTCGACGAGAGAACTGGCGTACCGTTCACGCCGTCGAGCTTTGAGCGAATGTCCGAACTGAGGAACGTCAATCGTTCGAGATCTACTTTGTAACCGGTCGCAGCAATTATGTGCTCGGCAACAATTTCGCGTTCTGTCCCGTCTACTGTGCGAAGCTGGAGGCGTACTTTGCCATCCTGGATCTCTGCGCCCTGCGCGGTATGACCGAGCAGGAGAGGCACTTTCCCGACGACCTTGTCCTTGATGAACCACCCGCCCGAAGGACCCAAGGTCTTCCTGACGATCTCAAGGCGGAGGCTCTTGGGCAATTGGTGAAATGTTGCTGGTGCATTGGCATAGAAGCTAGACCGCCAGCCAGGCCCAAGGCCCGTTTGGGGATATTGTATTCGCTCCCACAACGAGCGAGGTTTCCCACTGGGCTTGCCGTGGAACTTCAATGACGTTTGACGCGCAACCAACTGCACTTGCGCCCCAGCCTCGTGCAGCAACCCGGCCCAGTCGAGCGCCGAAGAACCACCACCGATCACGATCACGCTACGGCCTTTGAACGGTTCGACTTCGTGATGACGTGCGCTGTGTGACAAGAATTCCGCTGGCAAATGTGCCAAATTGTCGGGAACATGGTCGAAGTGGGTGATGCCGACCGCAAGCACGACCCTACGAGCTTTCACTGTTTCGCCATCTTCGAGTCGCAGCCAGTATCCCTCCGGCGAGCGCTCGATACTCACGACCATTTTTTCTTCAAGCTCCGGCACCATCCGTTCCTTGAATGCGAGCCCGTATTGCGTGAATGTGTCCAGGCGCACGGGGATCACGGTGTGGGCGTACTGGATTCCCTTCTCCGCACAAAACTTTTCTAAGGTGAGTTGACCGTTCGGATCCGAAATGTTCGAAGCGAAACCATCCGATTTGAGCAGCATGCCCTTCGGCATGTGCGCCAGCCAGCTGTCCATGGGCCGGCCAAAGATGCGAAATGGGATTCCCAACCACCGGAAATGCGCGGCCAATGAAAGTCCATACGGGCCTGCGCCAACGATTACAGTGTTTATCATAGCTTTGTGTAAAACCTCGCTACTGGCTACGTCCGCAATAGGAACCAGCGAGACTCGCCAAGGATTTGTGAGGGAAGAAGGGGGATGAAAATCTATGTTGGAATACTATCATGTACCTTTGCTTGATGCACTTCAAAAAGCGAAGGCAGCGACGCTACTCTGACTCTCCTTGGAGATTATGTAACTATTGTATAATGAATAACATGACCAGAACTACGTAAGGTATCAGAACATACCCTCACCCCAAAAAGAGTGATTACACTAAAACCTTGCCATACTTCGGTCCAACCGGGCTGCGGGGGGTTGACAATCGGAAAGAACCTCCGCGACGGCGTCTAATGGTCCTAGGTTTTGTTTTGGAGCTTTTTCTCGACGTACGCAACGGCCTTTTCTAAGGTGTCGAGGTTCTCGGATACCTCCTCATCCTCCACCGTGATACCGAAGCGCTCTTGAAGGAAAACCACCAACTCCACGACTCCGGTCGAATCGACCACATTACCCAGTAGCGGTTCATCGTCACGCAGTTTGTCGTTGCGGCCAAACAGGAAGTTGTCCACAAGAAAGCTGCGAATTTCATGCTCGATGTCTGCTGTGTGCATTGTTCAGATAGCCTCGGTCGATCGATTTAGGAATTGCGATGCGAGAAGTTGAGTGGAAAGAACCGCGACAATGCCCATGTTGTCCTTCAAGCTGCCGTCTTTGCCGGCAGCAAACTTGCTAGCCAATATGCTAACCGCGCGTTTGTCGAAGATTCCAGCCTTTTCGATCGCACTAGGTGACAAAAGTTCTTCTACATAGTCCGGCGCCGCCTTGTCGAAAAAGGACTTGCCGTCCGGTGCGCGATAGGGTTGCTTGGGACGCCGCAAAATCGAGGCAGGCACGAGACCCTCGCACGCCCTCTTCAGCAGATACTTCTGATTCAGCACCTTCATTTTCAGCCGCACAGGCAGCTTTGCTGCAAATTCGACAACACGGTAGTCAAGAAATGGATAGCGACCCTCCACGGAATGAGCCATAGCCATCCGATCGCCTTGAGAAGAGAGAAGGTAGCCAGGAAGAAAATACCTGGCTTCAAGGTATTCTCCCTGGCCGAAATGCGCCCAGGAACCGAAATCGGCGGGCAGACTCCCTTCAAGCTCCGCCATCGCATCGTACTTCCCTATCTCCGCTTGGAAGTCGGCTGAGAACAGCAGCTTCAACCTCGCCGTGAGTTCCCAACGTGGCAAATGCGAGAAAAATGGACTTGACAAATCTTCAGCACTGACACGGAAAAAGTGTCTAAGATTGGCCGCAGGCTGTCGCTGAAAGTCAGGCAGGAACGGATACAAACGTTTCAGGAGAAGTGGACGCCACTTCGAATCCAGATTATGTGCCCAAAATCGCCGGATTTTTGCCTCTTTGAAGATATCGTATCCACCAAGAGCCTCATCTGCGCCCTCTCCCGTCAAAACCACCTTGAAACCATTCTCGCGCACCAATTGCGACAGCAAGAACATAGGTGCCGGCGCGGTGCGAAACAGCGGGTGCTCCGTGTGGCGAATAACTTGAGGGAAAATCTCAGCAATGTCAGCTTGGGAACAGGATACGGATGAGTGCTGTGTACCAAGAAACGCACTCGCTTCCAGCTGATAAGAACTCTCGTCGAACTCGGCGTCTGTAAAGGTAATGGAAAAGCTCCGAAGCCGATCACTCGCAATCTTCCTCACAAGTGCCGTTGTCAAAGCGGAGTCGATGCCGCCGCTAAGATATGCACCGACGGGCACGTCGGAACGAAGGCGAATCCGCGTGGCATCCTCCAGCAGAGACAACAACTCTTCCGCGCTGCCGTGTTCATTTCCGTTAGATCCGTTTGCATCCTGCCCATAAGGCACGGCCCAGTATTGCCTTATACGGATACAATTGCCCCTTACGGTCATCGAGTGACCCGGTGCCAATTGGGAGATGTTCTTGAATGCGGTTCTGGGGGAAAGGGTTACCCAGAACGTGAAGATCTGGTCCATGCCAACTGGGTCAATTTCCCGCGGTACGTCCGGGCAAGCAAACAGGGCTTTGATTTCCGACGCGAACAGGAAGCTATCTTTGGTCTGCGTGTAGAACAACGGCCGAACGCCAGCGCGATCGCGTGAGAGGAATAGCTTCTGCTCGGTCGTGTCCCATATTGCGAAGGCCCACTGGCCATTGAAGTGGGACACACAATCTTCGCCATATTCGCGGTAAGCATTCAGTATGACTTCCGTATCAGAACGAGTCGCGAACGCGTAATCTTTCTTGACCAGTTCCTCCCTAAGTTCTAGGTAATTGAAGATCTCCCCGTTGAAGGTGATCCAGAATCGACCGTCCACGGTGGACATTGGCTGCGCGCCCGTTTGGAGATCAATAATGCTCAGGCGAGCATGTGCTAACCCAGCCGCACCGGCGAGGTGGATGCCGTTCGCATCCGGTCCACGGTAGGGCAGCGCAGCGATCATCATGCTGAGTTTGCCTGACTCTGCCTGGCTACCATCTACCTTTAGTAGTCCAGCTATGCCGCACATCTTAGTTTGCTTTCTCCTGTACAGTCGCCCTGCTAGATCCCATGACCCACTCTCCCCTTGAGGGATCGTAACTCTTTACCACCCGGCCGGGATTTCCTGCGACAACCGAATATGGAGGTATGCTTCGGGTTACTACGGAATTGGCGCCGAGAACAGAATTTCTTCCTATGACGAGTTCACCCTTACCGCAGACAACGGCTGCCCCGAAACCAATCCAGCACCCCTCCTCAATACGGATCGTTCCCCCCTCAGTCGTACCTTGACCCGCTATGGGGAGGGTCACGTCTTCAAACCCGTGGTTGTGATCCATAACGAGCGCCTGCGGTCCGAAGACAGTGTTCTTCTCGATATGGATTCGGTTTTGAGCTGATATCATGCAGCGTCGTCCGATTCCACAGCCGTCGTCAATCACGATTACTGGCTCGTTGCAGTTGGGGACGGAGGGAATGGTCAGCCAGACATGGCGGTCTATCTTGACTTCATTTCCTATTTTTATGTGAGGGGCGATGCACCGCCTTATGTCGCAAGAGTAGTGCGCCCAGAAGCCGCTTCCTACAGAGACAAATGGGTAAGTCCATCGTAGCCACATCGTATTGATTTTGCTAAGCAAGCTATTCATGAATGAGCCAGGAGTAGCCAGTGAATGAGGATCGTAAAACAGATGGCGAACTGCTTTCATTTATTCCTCGGTTAATTTTACGGGAGCTACGAACAAGACTACCGCTTAAAGAGTTCACAATGCTGTTGCCGCGTCGAAGCCCACGTTTGTGGAGACTCTACACGGGCAACCTTCATCTTTGGGTACCACGGCGTTCGTCGGTAGACCGCGTCACGGAAACGCTGAGTTAGATCCAAACCGGAACTGAGGGCTGAAGCTCCGAAAAAACGTTTGCCCTTCAGTCGAGCCGCAAGAAGGTGACGTCGTGCTATTCTGACTTCTCGTTCCATCAGAGGCCGTACACCATCAAATCGCTTGTTGGCGATCCTCTTAAGGATGCTCTCTCGGGCTCTAACCTCGTATTCGCAGGCTGTTTCTTGGCTTTCTTCGTTCGACAGGCTGCAAGCAAACTTTTCTTGCCTAGTGGCCAGTGGGTCCCGAATGATTGCCCATGGACCTTCCAACGAGAGGCGGAGTTGCATCTCCACGTCTTCCAGGATTCGGAAAGATTCGTCGAACCCTCCGATTCTCTCCAGGACCTCTCTCCGAATTGCCACCGCTTGGTTGAAAAGAATAAACCGCGTCGCCAGCACCTCGGGTACGTTTAGCCAAATTCCCTCTTGGATTGGTGGATCCACTGTCACGCGATCGAAGGAATGGATCACGCGCCCATCATGCAACTGTACCTCGCTGTTGCACAGACAACAGGGAACCGACTCGCCAACCCTCGACAAGAGCGAAACCTGACGCTCGATCTTGGTCGGATGCCAAGTATCGTCTGAATCCTGAAAAGCAATGATCTCACCCTTCGAAATCGCGATGCCGTGGTTGCGGGCCGCCGCCGGGCCGGCATTCTTTTGAGCAACTGATCTCACTCTGCGACCGTAAGACCTTAGTCTTGACTGCGTATCATCAGTTGATCCGTCATCGACAACGACTATCTCTATATTCGAATAGGTCTGCCGGAGAATATTCTCAACGGTTTCACAGACCACTCCTGCGCGGTTGTAAGTTGGGATTATTACGCTTACTAATGGTTCTGAACTCATTTCACCACCATTCCTGTCCTCACATGCCAAGACTAAAACAAAAGCATGGTCAGTACAGTGATCCCTGCAAAGATACCAAAGCTTGCCAACTCCGTGCGGACCGCGGGGGCGCTCTGGCGGCCCAGTCCAACCACGACAGGAATGTAGTTCGCGAGAGGGGCAAGTGTCAGCACCCAGAGCGCCTCATGGAATCCGAATCGACCGAACGCGATGGCCAGTCCACAGCCAAGGAAAAGCAATTTTGCTACGTTGCCAATCGCGGCGTATCGCGATATCCCGAGTGCAAACAGCATCGATGATGTGACTGACATGAAGAGCTCCAGTGCTCCCCTTACGCCAAGAAGTTGAAGCATCCAGCCTGCCATCGCGTACTTCGGCCCGAGGAGCGATATCACAAACCACTTGCTCCCTATAACAAATCCACACGACAGGCACACACTTATGATGAGGACCAAATGCCTCGCCTTCTTGAAGTGTTCAATGGCACGGTCGCAATCTTCCCGAAGGGAATCCGACATCATAGGGAAAAAAACTAGCGAAACGACTTGCTGGAGGCCTTTTGCCACAGCAGAAGAAATCGACAGGGCCAGTGAGAAGCATCCCAACTCCACCAAGGTGATGAACTTGCCGACGACAAGCCGCTCGGCTTCACCGCCAACGAAGTAGGTGGCTGTCGACAGAAAAATGCCAGCACCAAACGCGAATATCTCTTTTGCGGCGCTGCTGTCCCACTTCATGGACACCGGGTTATCCGCAATCAAATGACTTGCCATGGTCAGAGCGGCCGCAGCAGCAACCCGGCCAGCCACCAGGGCCCATGCTGTTGGAGATACCATGGCCCAGATCAGCGCCACTAGGAATCCCAAGAAATCGCTGCCCGTGTTCAGGATCGTCAACTTACCTAGTTTCACATGGCGAGTGAGAGTCCAGATTGAACCGCTCGCCAGTCCTCGAAGGAGGACTGAAAACGAACTGACAATCGCGAGGGAGATCAGCGCGGGCTGGTGATAGAGGTGGGCAAAGGGATAAGCAATTCCTGCAGCGACCACCCAGATGATGATTCCACGTCCCGCCTGGATGAGGTATGCGGTATTGATGAAGGTCGGATCGTCACCTCGCCGGTGCTGGATCACGTCCATGCCGATTCCGAGGTCGGAGAGCATTTCGAGCCCGGACAGGAACACGTTCGCGAGGGCAACGAGACCAAAAGCCTGCGGAACCAACAGCCGCGCAAGAACGAGCGTCGATGCGAGCCTCAAGAATTGGCCCGCGCCGTAGCCGACCATAGTCCAAGTTCCCCCGCGCATGGCTGCCATGACGCGGCGAGAAGGAGACAGCCGTTGAAACCCGGGAATGAAGCGCAATATGCTGATGGCTGTCCGCTCTGCTGCGGACACCACTACCGGACTGGTTCCGGGTTCTACCTCGGGTGTGCAAAAATCAGTCATATTGTGATGGATTTTCCGAGCTCGCCTAGTTGCGATCATTTTTCCATCCGCTATCGTGGCGGTGGCCGTAAACCGAGATCTCCAAAGCTAACTCATTATCGGAAGAACAAAAGATACCCTCGCGGCCTAAAGCTACGGCGAGAATTGCATAGGGTGGGACGGACGACGCTTCAACAAGGCTAAGACTTTCTCTTTCTGCTCTCTTCGCAAAAAGGCCATGAATTCATCGGATACAGGTCTTCTATCCCTGCATATGCCAGACCACAAAAACCCTGCGAGCCTCGCCATACTGCCTCGGAGAATCGGCTTCTCAGGTACACGCTCGAGGCACTTCAAGATCTCAAACAGAGGAGCACTGCCGAAGGAGTAATCCAGCCTCCCTTGACGAAACTTGTGCCTCAACAGGTTGTCGGCCTCCCCGGTGTGTCGATGGTGCAAGATCTGCAGTTCAGGAAACGCTTCTGCTTCCCATCCCCTCATCCTCGCAGACGTTTGCGCGTGCCAGTCTTCTCCTCCGTGCTCGAGAACCGCGTAGCCTCCGATTGCTTCGTAGCAGTCTCGCCGCACGAGTTGTCCTGCGTGAGCCACCGAGTAAACCCGATTTGATCTGCGGCTTCGGAACTCTCCATCTGTCTCCTCATAAACGAACCCTCCGGCGAGCCCAAGGGAGGGGCGCATTTCGAAACGGGCGATGAGACTCTCGAAGTATGAAGGACCCACTGACACATCTGCATCAAGATTGCCGATAAAACTGAACGGGATGCCCTCAATGAGTTTCCCGCCCTCCCGGAGCGCTCTCACCTTCGAGCCAAAGCTCCGGCCAGGAGTTCTCATCACTCGCAAGAAACGGATAAAGCCGTGGTCCTTTATGTATGGCTGGACGATTTCGTCAGTTCGGTCGATTGAGCCGTCACTGATGATGACCCACCGGCTGGGCAACAACGTCTGCGAAAGCACACAGTGGACCGTTTTTTCAATGTTGGCTTCCTCGTTGTATGCGGCAGTCAAGAGAACATAGCCGCACGACCCAATTCTGTGGCTCTTTCGCGAGCTCTGGGTACTCGCAGGAGTCGCTACCATGTTGTGCTCGTCACGTTGAGAATTCTCCACAGGGTGCATGGCCGCCACACTCGCGACGACTTGTGGGCGCACTTCTTTCAGGCGAGTTGCAATGGAATCAGGACTGGGCAGCTCGATGTCCGAATGTAATCCCAACTGGCCCTTGGCTCCAATCCCCGCTGTCTTCATTGAATCTTGGTGCTCCGGGAGTACTCTTGTTCCGTATTCATTGCGACGATAGGGAGCCTCTATCTCTCCAGAACACGGTCGGTCAGCTTAACGTCCGGGTCCGGCTCTTCTCCATTCTCAACAAGCCGCACCGGATCCACTCGTAGATTCCACTTCATGCTCAGCTTGTAACGCTGCAAACAGAGTTTTCTCTCGTCCGTTGGTTTGACAAGCTGGATTAATCCCAAACCGATCCGTCGGCTCAGTAACCATGCTAATGAGACTTGGCGACAGTGGCGGGCTCCGCGGCGCCCATCACACTTGTAAAAATAGCGATAGCGAGTAACGTATTTGTCAAGTTCGAATCCGAGCGGGAAACGCTGCTTGGTGGAGTGTCCCTTCAGATGCGTGATCGCGATATCAGAAGTGTAGAGGACCTGGTATCCGGCGGCCCAGATTCGGCGGCACAGATCCGTGTCTTCATAATAGTAGAAGAACTGCTCATCAAAGCCTCCCAGACGCTTGAGCAATTCAGCTCTTACCAGGATAAAGCAGCCTGCGAGCCAGCCGACCGCGCGTTCTCCTTCGCCTTTCCAGCCCACGTAGATACCAGGATTGAACCAATCCGACAAATACGCCAGCGTTCCCAAGCGGAAAGTAGACATCCACTCGGTTCGTATTGTGGGAAGCGGCCGAACATGTTCCTGATACGAGCCGTCAACATTCACCACTTGGCATCCGCACGCACCTGCTTCCGGATGCTTATCTGCGAAAGCGACCATCTTGTCGAGCGCACCGTCGTGAATGATCGTGTCGGGATTGAGAATCAGGATGTATTCGCCCTGACTCGCTCGAATTCCGACATTGTTTCCCTTGGCGAACCTTAGATTCCGCCTATTTTCAATCAAGTGCACCTGGGGAAAATTCGTGCGGATATATTCGACGGATCCGTCGGTCGAGCCGTTATCGGAGACGATAACTTCGAATTCAGTTGAGCGTGTGCCGGCGTAGATCGATTGCAGACAGTCCCCAATGACCCTCGAGTCGTTCCAGCACAAGATAACGATCGATAGTTTCATAACACACTTTCTGCGAGAAACCAAGTCGCCCCGGAATGTCCATCCAATAAGGCGGAATTGTCCGGTCGTGATTCGAGTACTTCCAGTTCAGGCTCCAATTCAGGCCCGAAACCGAAGTCTGATTTTGCAACTGAGGAACCTGCCTGAGGCTTCCGTTGCACGCTCCTAGGGACGAGAGTAGCTGCAGAGATCATCGCCATGAGAGCGTACCATGCCACGATCGTCTGATCGAAATAGCCGATGCCAAAAAACGCAACCACATTGGCAAACAGCGACGATCCCATCGCCCATATGAACAATTCTCGCTTACGGTCTCCTCCGAAGGCCTTGCGTGCCCTACCCAAATACTTGAAGCCAAAGATGATCATTGTCACGAAACACCCCAGAGGGATCAGACCTGATGTGTCTGCAATGCCGACGAATTGGTTGGAAAGATCCCACAAGTCCCAGCCCCAGTCTCCGTAGTATTTCGTTCCCATAAGCCACCAGTCGGAGAAGTGCAAAATGCACTGATTAATCAGTTGGAAGCGGTGATAGGACGAGGATCCACCGGAGAGGTCGATGCGTGAGATCAAGTGCCACACGGGAGCCTTCATGACCAAGTGCAGGGTGATCAGGGTCAGCAGAATTACCCAGCGGATGAGCCGCATCTGCTTGCGCAACGGCCAGAAGCAAAGAGCAACCAAGCCCCCTATAAATCCCAGTAGGGCGGTGCTCGAGTTTGCTGCAAACGGTATCACTGCGGCGGCAACAATTCCAACTAGCGCGCTTGTGTGATGCCTCTTGTCCTTCCACCACAAGCCAACGAACAGCGGCAACGAGATCGCCCCAAACGTTCCCGCCAAGATGGGATGTCCGAATGGACCTGTCGCACGACGCCCTTCTCGTTCCATCACCGACCCATATACCTCCGCGTGCGCTCCTCCTAGAAGGCCATAGATTGGATTCCGACCCGTCGCCTGTTCGTAGATCATGATTCCGGCAACTACGGCCGCAACCCAAGCAAACGCACGGAGCGTCAGCATCACGTCTTGCTCATCGCGAATCAGGGATCGCAGCAGAAGGTAGCCGAAAGCCGTGAACAAGCCCCCCAGTTCAAAGATCACTCTCGCCGAGTCTTGGTATAGCAAAATCCCGTTCACGGCGGTGACGAGGGTCAGCACGATTAAGGCCAGGTCAATCTTGTTCCAACCACCACCGAGGATTTCGGACTTCGAAGAGGCTTTCACGCGCAGTATCCGAGCCATCCCGAATAGCAGCAGCACCCGCAGCATGGGAAAGTGCATGCTGCCGATCACCAAAATCTGGTCCATAGGAATCAAGATGGCTCCTGCGAGAAAAGCTGCAATTGCCCGGTTGCGTGATCCGAAACATATCAGTAGACCTACGATCAAGACCACGATCAATATGATCGGGTTGACGATCGAGTGACCTACCGCGTTTCCGAATCCTCCCCTTAGGTGTTCCGGTTCCACTTAGCCTTCCCTGGTCCCGCCGTCCGAATCTACCCGACTTGGAAAACTACAGGGTCGTACGTGTCGCATAGCCGCGCCCGAGTTTCTTGATTCTGGATAGCAGGTTTGCCTTCTCTGGAATTTTGCAAACCGATCAACAAGAATAGCTAGTAAAATTCCGAATGTCGATTGTCCGCGGTTCCACAAGCCAAGCTCAGTCTCAGACAGAACATAGTGTGCGTAGGCAATTCATTCTGTCCGGCGGGCAAAGATGTCACCGTACTCGCCGGATCCTTCATTTTCATAGCTACTGAGCCACTCGGCTACCTCGTCACGACTCAGCCAACGGGGATGAAACAACGCGAATTCGCGACCCTGTATGGCATTGAACCTGTAACCTTCTAAGAGTGGGCGGGTGAGACACTTCAAGGCAACTTGCTTGACGCGCGCGTTGAACTCGAAGCTGAAGGAGGCAGGGCGGAACGACATGCCCGCCAGAACTTTGTCTTCCAAGCCTTCAACGTCGATCTTAACAAAGGCTGGAATGCCATGGCGCTGGGCCAGCGCATCAAGCGTGACCACCGGAACCGTGATGCTCTTCAGCCAGTGCACGCCCTGGTAACTCGGAAAGTGCTTGGTGGTCTCGGGCCAGTCTTGGTTCAGCGTGCTGAAACCGCTGTTGTCGCAAAGTTTGAGCTCAGCGCTACCAACCGTGTCCGCCACCGCACAGCCCTCCACACGCACATTCCGCATGCGCGCCAGCCGATAGAGGGCCTCGCAGCAGGACGGGTTGGGTTCAACCGCGATTACCCTGACCGCACCGAGACTCGCGAAAATTTCAGCGTATTCGCCAACGTTTGCCCCGATGTCAAAGACCACATCGCCCCGATGGACGAAGTGACTGTAGAACTTCCGCATCGCGGCCCGCTGTGCAGTAGTTTCGCGGTCAAAAATAACCTGGTAGCCATTCCGAATGGGAATGAAAAGAGAACTTCCGTAGAGGGACTCCCTCACTCGTTTGCGTATGCTCATGACCCTTTAGGAGGCTATTTTCGCCTAGAAGATTCTCGCGGACTCCGTCTCTGTACAGTCTGCCCCTGAGGGCGTGATCCAATTGACTCAACTGGATTGTGGGAAAATCACTCCACGGTCGCCTGTCTCGCTAGTGACCCACGCCACAGTTTCTTGACTGTCCCGAGCAGGTTACCGCGTTCCAGCGTTTTTTTCAGTGCGTTGTCCACAAGGACCGCCGTTGTCCGCGTTATGTTCAGCGCGAAGCCCTTCAGACTGGCAGCAAAAATTTGGACCGAAGACTCCATAGTCTGATAGTTCCCGAAGCGCTCCTTGTATCTTCCTTCTCCAAAACCAAAGTCAATTTCTCTGATACCTGCAGCGCAGAAATCTTCTATCATCTTCATCAGCAGAAACATTCCCGGAGAGTAATCCGCAAAGCGATTGTCGAAGGCCAGGTAGTCACTGCAAAAACTGTCTTCATAGACGGTTCCGACCCAGAACGCGCAAGGCATCTCCTTAACGAAGAGAAGATAGATACGAAGCCACCCGTTTTGTGCGAAGAGTCGCAGACGCCGACGCATGAGCTCGCTGTCTTGAAATCCAACACCGAGCCCTCGCAGATATGATTTCTTCGCAACCTGTTCCACTTGAGGTATGGCAGTGTCCAGTTCATCTGGTGCGCGATAACAACATACCTTGACGCTCCCTTGGTGGTCGGACAATAGCTTCTTTGCTTTCCTTTTTAGTTCCGATCTGTGCCCTCCTGAAAAGCCACGATACACATCCTCGACGTTCGCAGGAAGTCTCATTAGATGGTGGGGAGCTGGGTGGGTTAGATGGTCACGACTAACGAAACGGGGCAGCTTCAGCGCTGATTGAAAGAAAGATGCACTCACGTCCAGATGGTCGAGTGAAGCCACGTCGGCTTCCCCCTGCTTCAAGCTTTCGATTATCGACTTGGTAATTTCACGGCAGTTCTCGTCTGACGCGTTGCCCAAAAGTCCTTTATAGGAAAACATCAGAACGAATGAACGAATACCGGGCAGTCGCACGTACCCAACCTTTGGGGCGGTCCGAGAACGCTCCAGTCGTCCTACGAGCATGGCATCCGGACGCCCGTATCGGTGAATCACGATCACATGCGGACGTATGACCTCCTCCCGAACCCAGACGAATTGAAGGCAAACATCAATATTGCTGTCGCGGTGAGTTTTCCACCCAGACCAAGCGCGACGGATCTCCTCGACTTCGGCCAATGTCCTAAGAATTCGAACCTGAAATTCAGGCCCGGCCTGGTGTGTCAGCTGTGAGTCCTCGAATTGGGTGCAGATGCCGTCGACGGAGCGCATGTAAGGACACCGCTTAACGCGGGGTTATAAGCAACTTCGGAGTTGGGTACAAGCTTCTGAAATTATACTGAAGAAGCGGGCGTGGAGGTGCCTCATCTTGCGCGGTATTGATTGACGCCCGCGTGAACGGTAATGCCCAAAAGCATCGCACTAACCTGAACAAGATTTTATTGAACGACAGCGCTCAAACCGGTTGGGGGATTGGGAGGTAGATTTGCAGCATTGAATTCGTAGGCCCCCGCGTCCCACGCTCCCGAGCTAGGGCGACCGTTCGGAATATTTGCCGTCACCGTGTGATTGGTTTCGTTATAGGTGACATTGCCGATGGCGCTCTGGCAAGCGGTTGCTACAGTTACGTCCGTAATAGATTGGCAGAAGGCAGTTTCGTTGTGTCCGGCACCCACCGTCGCATCTGAACCGGACGTGGGCCCGTAGAAGTTGCTTGTCGTATAGCCCTGAGCATTCGCCGATGCTTCGGTCTGGAATACGTGGCCGGTGTTGTCCGTCACCGTCACCGGGCTGGAATTAACGACAAAATTGGTAAGGCTTGAGTAACCGATCAGGTGGTTGTTGGCGAAAGTTGCGGTGCCTGTCGGAGCCGTGTGGGCACCATAGATGTTGAATGAGCAAGGAGCATCGGTCGTATTGTTATAGAAATAGACATTCACCGCCGGCGTGCCCGATGATGGCTTATCGTACATATAGCAGTTGCCAGGGTTCACGTGCCACTCAACGTTGTTGAAATAGAGCATTCCGATCCCCGTAGGACCGGCAACTGGCTCTGGCCACATTCCTACCCCGGCAGACTCCTGAATCTGAAAAAAGATGTTGTTATAAATATACATCGGCAGCCCCGAAGGCTGGCCGCTGTTCGACTCGATGCCGTTGGGGTGGGTCACTCCGTCATACGTAGCATAGAGATTCTCCATGATGTTATCGTGAAAGGTGTAGAGCTGGCTGGTGATCATGCTCTGGGACACATTCTTAAACACCGAGTCGTGGACGTCGTAGGATTCGCCGCCGAACGGATAGCCACTTCGACATGGTGGACCTAATACCCCAGGACACTGGTTGGACGCCGTGGTTGTGCCATTCAGGGCATCCGAGCCATCGAATATATCGAATGCCCAAACATTGTGGTTGGCGCTGCCAAAGTTCGGACCGTAGCCAACGATGTGCTTGTCATCCGAGGAGCCAATGGTCGAACTCCACCCGTGGACGTACATGTTGATGAAGTTTGTATAGCTCGCGCCCGGAATAGTGACATTTCCCTTCATTCCAGTACCACTCCAGCAGTAGCCAGTGATCTCAAAATTATCGAAGATCAGATAGCTATTTCCGTTCGCGCTGAAGAACGTGGTGCTCGTGTTGTCGTTTGTGCAACTGGGCACAAGCACGGAGCTGAGCGGATTGTCTCCGGTAAGGACGGGCCGCGTCCATGAACTTCCCCCAAACCAGGTCTGGTCCACGCCGATGTAGAAACAAGTGCTCGTGTCGTTGGCGTTGTAATTGCAGTGGGCTGATGAACCGCTCCAATTCCATTTCCAGGAACCACCGACGTTAGGGGTACCGCTGGCGTAGTGCCATGTGTCGCCACCGCGGAAGGTGAACTGATCACCCGGTTTGGGCGTGGTCGAGGCACAGGTTCCGGTGCAGTTCGGCATGCCGGGTGCGTGCTCCCAAGGAGTAGTTTTCGAAAACCCATTGTTCGAGTCCGAGCCGTTGGCGGCGATGTAGTACGTTGTGGCTGATGCGCCGCTAGCAAGCATTAAGCAGACCAGAAATGTGAAAATCGTCGGGGGGAGAATACGGTTCATTGAGGAGTCCCTGTCACAATGTAGTGCCTGGAACTGCTAACCAGGCCCAGTGACAGGGTATTTTAGGTAGAAAATCTCGCCAAGGTCACACTAGTACAGGGGCCGATACCCGGAGCCTTGCACCAATAGCCCTTGTACTTTCGAGCGTTTCCGTCCAATTTCGGGAACCTAAAGTGAGGCTCACCGGTTTCGCCCTACCCTGCAGCGGGTCACGCCCAGAAATTCCTTGGCCCGGGTTTGCTTCTGAAGAACCTCCTTTTCAAAGCTCGCGCCCAGGGCTGCCAGCAATAGGCTCCCAGGATCTTAAGCCGGAATTCCAACCGCCAGTCCCATGGGTCGGCCCCGATTCGCCCGAAGACGAACTCCTCGTCATCCCCGGTAATCAGGGCTGGTTCGGCCGTGAACGCTTGTTCGTATCCCGCCTCCCGGCACAGACGAATGGTCGAGTCGTTGAAAGCGCCATAAGGAAAGCAGAACCAGGGAACCGGCCGCTGCAGCATCAACTCCAGCTTCGCGCGCGATTGAGTGATTTCTCTGGCCGCCGCTTCCGAACTCAGCCCGACCAGATCAGGGTGAGTCAAGGTGTGCGAACCGACGGAGATCAGTTCAGGTAGACCGCGGAGTCGCTCGACCGACATCACGCGCTCTTCGGGAGTATAGTACGATGCTCCCCAAGCCGGTTTGGTGCCCAGCACATCGGTCACCGCAAAAACCGTCGCAGGAATCCCGAGCCGTAGCAGCACCGGCACGGCATTTTCCGCAAAGCTTTCCAAGGCGTCATCAAAGGTGATTGCAACAGAATGCCTGTGAGCGGGAAGTTGGTTCAGGTTCTTAAGCGCAACCGGCCTCGCCCGACGGGCAATCATTCTCATCTGCTCCTCGAACTGAGCTTGATAGCGGTGGGGAACGCTGTGGTAGTAGAGCACCACAGCAGTCCCGGGTCGATTTTTGCCCAATAGACGGCGCAGGTTATTCCACGAATAGTACAAAACCAAATAAAAAATGCTTATGCCGAGTTTGATTGTCCGCCGGACAAGGTCTGCGGCCGAACTCTTCTTGGCTTCGGGGGTTGCACTCATGAATTTGTCGGAAGTTCAGTAATACGATTCGCTGCTTAACGTCTCTTCTTCGAAAGGCGCTTGGACTTGCGCATGCAAATTCGCCTTGAGCACTAGCCCACTCGACTAACGTCAACTGGTGATGCTTTGCGCACGATAACACAGGAGCCTAAAGCCTATCTTTTCCCCAAGTCAGCTACGGCTGGCTTTCTTCCTTCCCAGCACACGATTGGACGATGAAAAATCGTTAGTTTCCGGCACCAACCCTGGAGCCGAAATGGAGTCATCGTGAAGGATAATAACGAGACCTGGTTCCATTCTTTCACCTCAGAAAACGCGCGGCTCGCACCGGCAGCCGCCAACTCGTGAAGAACGTGAGTGATGAGAACCCAATTCATCGCCCGACCTCGATACTTTGGGAACACGTAGAGATCAAAGAAATGGACGTCATCCTCCCCCAGAGGGAAGTAATGCGGCACGATAGTGTCTCCCTGTAACGTCCAGATGTACCCCGCCAGCTTATCTTCGGACCTAATCAACCATAGTGACGCCTTGCGATCAAATCGCTCTTTGATGTTGCGGTGGGTCTCCTTCGGGTTCCAGATATTGATAATCTCAAGCAAGTCCTGCTGGCTGAGTTCCGTGTAGCTTGTTTTGCATTCAACTTTCACAGAACTCGGCAGGTCTTCTGGAGGCGAGGTCAGCTTGGTTAGGTCACAATACAAGAGGACCATGCCGTTTGAAAATAGCGCCCGGCGTATCGCCAGTCCTGTCCGTCGGACGGTGCCCAAGAAACCGTTGCGCGTGTAATAAGTGCTGAAGCGCGAGATTAGAGTGGAAGTGCTCATGATTATGGTACCAATACGCCGCTGTGGGACACCACCGGAGAACCGCACGCGAGCGACGTTCATCTGTTCTTATATATTGTTCTGTTCTCGACCCGCGGTGCCGCCCTGCTACAACATTACTAGACCCTCGAGGGCGCTACTGCGCCGTCTACGTTCGCTTGCTTTAGCGGCGCCGCCGCTATCCTGCGAACATAGCGCGTTCTCACCGAATAATTTTGGGGCAGGTCATATTGCCACAACTCGCGGCCATCGAAGGTTCCGTCTATACGACTGAAACCCAGGCTGGCATAGAACCCAACAACAATTCCGTTTTTCTTGGACGGGATATAGGCGCCAACGATCTTTCGAATGCCGCGTGCTTGGCACTCTTCAACGAGAGCATCAAACATCGCGATTTCCATCTCGCGCTTTATTACCCGGCAGCTCATGACCCAAACGTCCAGTTCGACTTTATCGTCAGATACACACCCGATTAAAGCCGAAACCAATCCGTTGTCGCCGAATCTGTCGGCCAGCCGTCCGTAGAGCGTGACAAAGGCCGGATCGCAAGTTACGGAATCGACTTCCGCCATCGTATATCGTTTTGTGGTTAGATTGAACTGATTCGTCTTATTGATCAGCTGGGTGATTCGCTCTAGATAGACTGGACAGAATGCACCGATCTCCGCCTTCATTTCGAGTGAGGCAAGGAACTCTTCGTAAACGCCGAACTCAGCACGGCACGCGTTCCGCTGCGCATTTAAGCTGTAATAGGCTGAGCGACCGAGATCGTCCTGCACTATTTTATTCACTTCGAAGTATCGTTCTTGTTCAAGTATCTCCGCAAAATAAGAAACTTCCGATCCGACATCCGGCACCGCTACGTCGGGCATTTGTTCGGCAATGAGAGCCCTCTCGACCGGATTATCATCAACGAATACGATGCTATCAAGACCAATGTTGAGCTCCGTCGCGATCTCGCGGATGTTCTCAGGCTTCGGATTCCAGTTGGCTTTGAATGCGCTGAAATCCTCGAGCTTCAACACGCTATCTGGGTGTGAGAAACCTTCTCTTGCGTTCTCGAGGTCATTCTTGGAGCATACGGCGAGAATGACGCCCCGCCGCTGTAGATCCTTTACATACTGTTGAAAATTCACGAACGACTCGCCGATGGGATTGTCCCGGCCAAGGATCAAGTTCTGCACCCCATCGTCGCCAATTACCCCGCCCCAAAGTGTGTTGTCCAGGTCTAGGATGAGGCACTTTTTGGATTTTCCGTAAACTGATTTAACAATCGCCGCAACGTTATGGGCGAGGGCCACTGTAGCCGTGGGGCTCAAGGCCATATGAAAGTTATACCAATAGGTATGGTCAAACCACGTAGCCAGCCCCACCTGCGCCGAAAGGTAGTGTATGTCATTAATCAAGAAGCGGGAGTGGTTGCGAGCATAACTCGCGAATTCGGCATTCAGCCTCTGCAAAAAGTTCACGCGTCCAAATGATTCGAAGGCCTCAAGATTTCCGAGCGGTCTGAGGCGTGGCAGATCAAAGTTGTTTTGGATGATGAGGGACCCTAGTCCCGTGTGAATTTTCCCCCAAAGAGACTCAAACTTTACCATTTCGCGGCGGACTAGATCTTCAACCTGCGCCTCCCCTTGAAGAAGTTCAGGAAATTGCGAGACGTTGTGCCAAGTCGTATGGATAAAGACGACGTCAGGCTTTAAATTCCATAGATCCGGACTCTCGAGGAACACGTCCTCGTAGTAACGATTGTATCCTGACTCGTAGAACGCGGGCTGGATTCCTTGGGCCAAGAGAAAAAGTTCGAGCATGCTTCTAACTTCGGAGGTTGTGGAACCGCCAAGAATTCCAATCCGTGTTGGGATGAGATTCACTTGCTTGAGCAATTCCTTCCTTAAGGACTGACGCTTCCGCAGGATATTTGGCAGGTCGAAGGGGAATCGCAAAGCTTTCGGAATCTCGTATTGCAAGTTTTTGATCTCTGATGTCAATGGACACCTCAATTACACGACGACTGCGGCTTGACTCAGGAAGAGCTACTTCCTACCTTTGCGAGCTGCAGAAGATCAGCAATCGTGGAGCAGCCCACGATCTGCCGAGGAGATATGTGCACGCCGCTATTGGTATCTATCATGGCAATCAAGCTAATCAAGCTGGTCGAGTCCCAGTTCTCCAGTTCTTCCAGTTTTTCGTGGCCTCGAAGCGTCCCAGCGGGCAGGTCGAGAAGTTCATCCATTCCCAAGAGGAATTCATCGCGAGTCATCGGATTGGCTTTGACCTTTTGAGAATCGTTGGCGGAAGGCTGAAAGTGCTGCTTGTGTTCGTCACCCACTCAGTATGGCCTCCAGAGTGTAATTCAAATATTAGAAACCTTTCCCCGCTAATCAAACAAGGAGGTCGCGAAGAACTTGCTCGGCCGATGTTGGCGGAGAGGACCCGAGTCGTTCAGACAAGCCTGGCCGCACGAAGATCCGCGTTTGTTCATCGAGTTACTACCGCCGATCGTGACCGAGCGAGCCCTTGCCGCAATCCGCGAAGACCGCCGCGTAGAACTTGGCTGATCTTAACCAAGGCAGCGCTCAAAGGGTTGCAACACGCACTGAAAGAACTGATTTGCGACACGTCAACGCCGGAGAGACCGCTCTTGAAATGGTACACTCCAGGATTCGCATCAGGGTCGATTCCGCCCAAATCGTAGAAGTGAATATCTCTTTCCTTGAGCCATTGGATCAGAGTCCACTGCAGCAGATAAGAAGCCTTGGCCTTCATCCCCTCATCGTTGGTCGCACCGAGTAAGTAAATTGCGGATTCGCCGAGCACGGAACAAACCAGGCCCGCAACCGGCTTTCCTGCGTGCTCGCAAATCAGAATTCTCATCCGCTGGGTCCCTAGCAGGCGTTGCTGAATTTGGTCGAATTCCTCGATGCTCATTGAGGTGCGAAACTTCTTGCGTTTCCACATCTCGCTATAAAGCGCGCTGAACCTGCAGTAGTCATCGCCGCCGTCGCCCTCCACAACTTTGAGGACGTTTCGTTCCGCTGCATTCAGCTGATTGCGCCATTTCTTGTCCAGCCCCCTTCGCAACCCGTCCAGCGAAGGGGAAAGATCAAGAACGAACGTTCTATATTTCTCGGTACTGATGCCGGGCCTATGGTCAAATTGGGCGAAAGCCGATTGGAAGATCTGAGCACGCACCGAACCCGAGAACGCGTTTGGGAGGATTTCAAGGTATAACCCCCTCTTTACGACGTACTCCTCGTACAGCGCTTCGGCCATGATCCGAACCGTCTCAGGATCGAGTCCGCTGCCCCGCAGGTGGCACATCGGTCCCCATCTGAGGTAGGCGACCCCAAGTCGGAGATTCCCTGGTCGGATGATTCTCAGCTGTGCCATTGCGAGAACGTCGCTGTCGCGCTTCAGAATCAGATGACTGAGATTCTCCTCCTCCCATCTCACCGCACCATAAGACCAGGTTTGGTAGATATTGGCGTCGTCAAATCGGACGATCCGTTCCGACCACTCCGATTCGGTCACGCTGTCCACTTCGACTTGGTAGGTGTAGCCAGCCTTCGCATCTTGCGCCCTGGCGGGGGAGTCATGTTGCCTGTCTTCACCCACGATCGCGGTTTTCATACGACAGCGTTTGCCATTTCTGGAATGTGAATCCCGTTCTTCTCTATCTTCTTGAACGTCTGGATATTTGAGCGCATGGGATTGTCAAGATCCTCGAACTCCTTGAGGTTATCGATAAGGTCGTAAACAATCAACTTCGCGGAGTTCTGGACATCCAGTATTTTCCGCTTCAGCGAACCATCGTTGCAGGGGAAGTCGCATTTCTAGAACTGTCGGTGGAATTTCTTTCCTCAAACTCCTGCATAATTACCTGGACGATTCGCCCGCCGGCGTTGCCGTCCCATTTCTCAGGCACGCGGGCGCGCTTCCGCCCGCTCAACTGCTCCGCCACCGCCCTCCGGATATTCCCTGTGCTGGTGCCGGCAATGGTATTCGTTCCGCAGGTCACGGTCACCGGCCTCTCCGTATTCTCTCGAACCGTGACGCATGGGACCATGAGACAAGTGGTCTCCTCCTGAATTCCTCCGGAGTCTGTGACCACTAGTGCGGCGTGCTTCATCAGACAGAGAAAATCCAGATATCCGAGCGGACCTAGTAAACGAATCCCACCGGAAAGACGGTCCGGAATCGCGGAGCCAGTCGGTTTGCTTCCATTCCCGGGTTGAAAGAAATACTCCAGACCGAACTCAGTAATCCGCTTTTGGGTTCTGGGATGGGCAGAAAAGAAAATGGGACAGGATCCGGACAGTTCCTCCAGGCCCTCCAGGATGCTGAGAAACGTGTCTCGATTGTCCACGTTCGACGGCCGATGCAGGGTCAGGAGTGCGTAACGGCTAACGCCATTCGCTGATCCGTTGGAGCGGCTCCGGAGGCCGAACTGATCGAGGATCGCAGATTTCTCAGACTTCGCCTGAGAAGCCAGAAGCGAATCAATCATCGTATTGCCCACGAAGTGAATCTTTTCCTCCCCAACACCTTCGCGGCAAAGGTTCTCTTTCCCACTTTCCTCAGTCACAAAGAGCAGGTCGGAAAGATGATCGGTGACGACGCGATTAATCTCTTCGGGCATGGCAGAGTCGAAGGAGCGCAGCCCCGCCTCGACGTGCGCGATCAGGGGACGCGTTCCGCTCGAGTCCGGCGAGATCTTGGAGGCCACGAGAGCACAAGCGACGGTGGAATTCACATCTCCGAACACAACCACGACGTCGGGCTTTTCCTCGAGTACGACTCCCTCGAAGCGCCGCATGATTTCTGCGGTCTGCACCGCATGCGAACCGGAACCGACCTCCAGATGAACATCCGGTTTGGGGAGGCCGAGATCTGAAAAAAACGAGCCCGACATGGCTTCGTCGTAGTGCTGCCCGGTGTGGACAAGCACAAGTTGGATTTTCTCCTCGGAAGTCACCCCCGAGTCCCGTGGGACTGCCGCAACTCTGGCATTGTGATCGTGGATTGCGAAGACAACCGGGGCGGCTTTCATGAAGTTTGGCCGGGCCCCAACCACTATCATGATCTTCATGGCTGACCCTTCACGGAAACCACGCTCTGCGCGATCGCGATCGTGCTGGAATGCTTTTCCGCGACCGCTGAAGATGGTTGACCCGCCCTGGCCGCGAAGGCGTACAACAACCAGCCGAGTTCGTAAGGACGACACTCAAATAACACTTTCAAGTCCTCTCTTGCTTCGTAGGGCCTGTTCTCGCTCCCCAGATGGAATGCAGCCCTCAGATAGGTCTTGACCTGGGAGGTGGGCCTGAACTGGCACCGCCAGATTACGTCGGCCGAATCATCCTCCATATTAAAAGCCAGCTCGTTCTCCGCGTTGATCCACTTTAACCCCCGATAAATCCACGGGGTGAAATCGGATTGCGCCGCTTCACCTAATGCAAACAGGGTCATCGGCCCCATTGCATGTTGGTGAACCGAAAATACCGGATATCCTTCCAGCACTCGACCAGTCAAGGAATCATAGTGCCACCACCATTGTCCCAATGGCCCTTGAGCCTGGCACAGGCCACGCCCACACTGGAGAGCCGCCTGCATCGCGCTTTCCTCGTGATAAGCCTGGGAAAACCTGGTCATCGCGTAGATGGGATAGACCTGATCGGCAAAGCTTCCGATTCGGCCTCGAGTCATGCCTTCCACACTGCCATCCCGAGCCAGATGTCCGAAGAACCCCTGCTCACCGCGGTTCTTTTTGAGCATTGCGAAGGTCCTAAATGCCAGGTCTCTCAGTCGCGGCAGCTTTTCCGGACAGGCCAGAGCCCAATTCGATAGCCCGGTGAGAAACCAAGCCAACTCCATTGTTACCCCCCGCTGTGCGCTTCGATAGCGAACCAAGGCGGTCTCAAGTTCGATGCGGCCTTCGAGTTCAGCTAGGCATTCAGGCGCCACCAGGGCACACAGCCACAAAAGCACACCAAGATCTCCAATATCTTTCGCCCAATCGAGATTCGCCAGCAGACGCTGCAGGACAGGTTTGATTTCGAAGGGGGACACTCCACCACCCTCTTCCAGACGGCGAAGACCCATCAGGGTCATCATGGTATAGCGTGGCGAGATTCCTTCCTGGGCCATGCCCTTATCAGTTTTCTTCAGGCTGTAGCAAAACAGCTGTCGCTGCTCGTCAAACATCGGTACTAAGCCACGGATGGCTAGCGCAATGAAGCGCTGCACGGTTGAATGCACCCTGTCCGATTGCTGCGCCGACGAGCCTCTGGCGTCTGTCATTCGCGAGTGTTCCTGGAAGTGTAATTCATTGATTCTGATGAAAACAGCGTTACGAGAGAACGTGGTTCCTATGCAATATGTTTGTACAATATCTGGCCAACCATCGGGAGGACTGCTGGCGAGACATGCTTGAGAATATGCTTTGCCGCGCTTGACTTCCACTTCGAGCTGTATAAGTCGAACAGGTGTGCAGAGCTCTTCGAAGCGCTGTATCTCGAATAGCTCAAGACGGATTGGGTGGCGCCCCAACGGCTTTTGAAGGTGATGAGACCTTGGTGGTCTGCGTCCGTGCGTCCAAAATCCAGGAACCGCAGCTTGAAGGACTTTGCTTCTTGGATGGCGTTCCAGAAGAGCAGGTGCATGCAGCCAAGATTGTTGAACCGCGAATCGCAGCAGCCGTATTTGTAAGTCAGTGTGTCCTTGTGGCGGATTGTGACCATTGCCGCGATGGGCTGCTCGTCCTTAAGCGCTACCCGGATCTTCAGCGCGTCGCCGAAGCACTCCATCAAATTCGCAAACCACTTCCTGGGCTGCGGCGCGAGTCCTTGTCGCTTCCGGGTGAGAGTGAAAAGCCGGTAAAAATCGTCCAGGAGCGGTTTTGTAGACCCTTCGCGATAGGTAAGGCCTTCCCGCCGCGCACGACGGATTTTTCTTTGGGTTGAACTCTTGTGGAAATTGCCAAAGATCGCATCTATGGAAGGCCAAAGATCTAGTTGATGGAAGGCGTAGGTCACTGCCGTGCGACGTAGCGGACTGACCAGCTCGAAAGGCTCTAGCGGACGAACTTCTATATAGCTCCATCGCTCGCGCTCGAACTCCCGTTCCAAGGCGGCGGCGAGAACATCATGATCTTCTGTCGAGTCCACTAGCGGATCGCAGTGATCCGAGAATGGCAGCGAAACCAGTCGCCGTCCTGTCAACCAGCTCTGGACACGGCAAAACACAATGCCGTTCTGCAGGTCCTGTTCCGCAGGAGATGTTGTGTAGGCAATGGGCTCGTATCCGTATGTGCGGGACAGCGCCCGTAGCCAGGGGGAAGAATGAAAAACCGACGCACGTGGATGCCTCTGCAAGAATTTGTCCCAGCGAGAATCTTGGAGTGGCTCAATGCAATGAGCCACTCTTGGTTCACAAGTCGATAGTGTGACTTCTGGGAAGCCCACGCGCGCAGCGAAAGACGTCATGATTGGGTCGTTTTCTCCTCCGGGCAACTACCGAGATTACAACGGTCACTCAGCGGTCCTGCGAGGGCCACTTCTAGGAGCTATCAGGTTCTCTGCGAATTTCAAGGGGTGCAGCACGCTAAGGGCCGACGCAGCAACAACTGCTCACTGAGAGTCGGATAGCGATCATTATCCAGGGCTTCGCGGGCCGCTACTCTCGATGATCTGATTGCTTGCAAGCACTGTGATCATTATTTGTTCCACTTATGTAGCTGACGCCCCCGCACATTAGTCAGTTGTGTTATAGTTCCGATTGAAGATGCAATCAGTCGGAACTATAACATTATGAGACCGCTTACCTTCGATCCCCAAGCCCTCCGCAAGCACTTGCTTCGCCACAAGATCGCCACCTTGCCCGAACTCAAAAACGCTCTCGGCACCACCGCGAGCCTCACCGTCTTTCGCAAACTCAAGGCCCTCGACTACCTTTCTAGTTACACGCACCGCGGGCGCTACTATGCCCTCCGTGAAACCGTCCGCTTCGACGAGGCCGGCCTGTGGTCCCGCGATGCGGTCTGGTTCTCCCGTCACGGCACGCTCGTCGCTACCATCGAATCCTTCGTCCATCAGTCCCCGCGCGGCTGCTTCGCCGACGAACTCGCTGACGCACTCCATGCTGAGGTGCAAGATCCTCTCCACGATCTGCTCCGCGAGGGACGTTTACGCCGCGCAGAAGTGGCTGGACGCTTCCTGTACACTTCCCCCGATAGCCGGCAGGCAAGGGATCAGATCCGCACTCGACAAACCGCCCTCTCCGTTCCTCTGGTGGCCGACGCCTCCGCTCTCCAGGTTTCTCCCCATGAACTCCAGGCCGCCATTCTGCTGTTCTACAGTTTGCTAGACGAGCAGCAACGCCGCCTGTTCGCCGGTCTAGAATCCATCAAGCTGGGGCACGGCGGCGACCGTATCTTGGCCGAATTCCTCGGCCTGGATCCACACACCGTCGCCCGCGGGCGCCAGCAACTGCTCGAGCAGAAGGTGACGCCGGGACGCATCCGCCGCTTGGGCGGCGGACGCCAACCCGCGGAAAAAAAAACGCCGACATCGTCACCCTAATCGAGTTCCTGCTCGAATACGACACCGCCGGTGACCCCATCACCGGCTTGAAGTGGTCGCGGCGAACCACCGCCAAGATTGCCCTGGCGCTAGCTGACTTCGGTGTCCTGGTTAGCTCCAACACCGTCGCCCGCCTCCTCCATCAGATGGGCTATTCCCTTCGGGTCAATCACAAGAAACTCTCCACCGACCACAGTCCCGATCGCAACGATCAGTTCCTCTACCTCGGCGATCTTCGAGACCGATTTCAACGCCGCGGTCTCCCCATCATTAGCGTCGATACCAAAAAACGTGAACTGGTCGGCCCTTTCAAAAATCCTGGTGCGCGTTGGGATCTGTCTCCCCGCTGGGTCAACGATCACGACTTCCGCTCCGATTCCACTGGCGTCGCCATCCCTTATGGCATCTATGATCTGCTCGCCAATCGAGGCTCTGTCGTGGTCGGCGTCTCCCATGACACTCCCACCTTCGCCGCTCACGCCATCGCACATTGGTGGCGCCAAGAGGGATTGCTCCGCTATCCACGCTCCAGGCAACTCCTTATCTTGAGCGATACCGGCGGCAGTAACGGTTATCGTTGCCGCGCTTGGAAAACCCAACTCCAGTCCCAACTGGCTGATTCCCACGGCCTAACCCTCACCGTCGCTCACTACCCCACGGGAGCTTCGAAATGGAACCCCATCGAGCATCGGCTCTTCTCTGAGATCTCCAAGAACTGGGCCGGCGAACCGCTCGACAGCTATCACAAGATCCTCCGCTTCATTCGCTCCACCAGAACTCAAACCGGCTTGTCGGTCAACGCTCACCTCGACCGTCACCACTATCCAACCGGCACGGAACCCACACCCGAACAACTTCAGGCACTTCGCATCAGGCCTCACGAAATCCTGCCCAAGTGGAACTACACTATCTCACCCAATCTGTGAAATTGTTTTTGCGTCAACACTAAGCTTGTCCGATTCTCGAGTTTGAGTTTGCTGGCATTTGCGCTTGGGCTAGATCGCCCCCATCCTTGGCAGCCAGCACAGAAAGAATATTCGACACAATGCACTGTAGGACGGGGCAATTGCGATCTTTAGGCTTGGCTGGTCGATTCCATCGGACCAGTTTGATCTTGGTTTGGATATCGCGAGTATTCTCGATCAGAATCAGCCGACCCTCCTCAGCCAAGTAACGGTCCACCGCTCCGATCTTTCCCCGAAAGATGCTGTACACCGGGACACCAAGCGCTGCTGCTTCGCGATTCATTGTGCCACCGCCGCTCACCACGAGATCCGAAAACCAGATCAGATTCAAACCGTCGAGTGGAGCATCGGGAACCAGCATGCGGCCCGAGGAAATCAGGTCGCTCCAATCCGCTCGTAATTGCTGGCCCTGTCTCGCGTTTCGAGGCAGAGTCACGGCTCGCACCTGTGGGTTGGACGCGAGTAGTCGCAAGGTTTCCGCGAACAGTATCTCACCCTCCGGATTGTGGTAATGCGCTTCTGTTGCCGGGGGACGCACGGTGACAAGCAGTTCATCTGCGGAAACTCCCAGCTGATTCAGAATTGCAGGATCCGGTTGAAAACGAGGTATGTAGACATCCTCTTTGAGGCCCGGGTACCTTAACACCCTGTCCGCTTTCTTACTCATCACTCCGTCCGGTATCACATCCGGCATAAGCACCCAGTCTGACTCGAGAAACCCTGTTTTGGTGGAGTGTTCGTAGTCATGCATCATGATGGTCGGTATCCCCAGTGCCTTGCAGATCAGCAGCTGGGCTCGAGAACCGTGTGAAATCGCCAGGTCTGGACGCCATGTGCATACAGTAGGAGCCAACTGGAGCGCCCTAAAGCAGGTACCAAACACCTTAAGAAACTTGTTCTTGCCGTAGTGTCTACCGATCACCTTGCACGGCAAATGAAAGAACTCGAGGAGTTCGCGGACCTGATAGATATTTCTGGCGGTCAGGATCAGTTCAAGGCCCTGCTTTTCCAGTTCCTCCATGATCGGCAAGAAGAATGGCACATGGGGAGAGTTGTCGATATCAATCCAGACCCTCTTATTGAGGGTCGCTGATCTTAGCTGTGACACATTAATCCTTTCTGATTCTCGCTTGTCGGCCGATTGATCGAGGCCCTCCGGGGCTCCAATCATGACACCCATAGTCTGCTTAATCGTAGTGTTCACAACTATCACTCCCCTCACGTTAGCGTCTCAATTGTCGGGACAATGCAGCGCTGCCTGCCAGACTCGCATCCCTCGCCACCGTGGCAAAGCTACGAGACGTGCGCCATTCGAACCTAAAACGCATCATCGCTGAACAGAGCGACTGGCGTTTGCATTAAGATTTGAATGTCAAGCCATAAAGACCAGGTGCGGACATATTGCAGGTCCAGGCGTACCATATCGTCAAAGCGCACGCGGCTGCGTCCTCTTACCTGCCACAGACCCGTGATTCCTGGCTTGACCTCCAGAACGCGACGGCGATGCCAAAGTTTATATTCTTTGCATTCGTACGCGATGGGCGGTCTCGGGCCAACCAGGGACATATTGCCTCTTAGGACATTGATAAACTGTGGAAGTTCGTCCAAGCTTGTCCGTCGGAGAAACCGTCCAATCCTCGTTACCCGCGGATCATTGGTCATCTTGTAAACGGACTTGCCTCTACCCTCTGCGGTGCCATCATGATCGCCCTTGATGATGCGTTTCATGAACTCTTGATGGATTCTGCGATCATTGTTCGTATGCATGGATCGGAATTTCAGGAAGGTGAACGCTTTGCCAAACTGGCCGAGGCGCTGTTGCTTGAAGAAAATCGGGCCCTCAGAGCTGAGCTTAACGAGTAAAGCGACCACGAGAAACACAGGACAGAGGAATACAAGGGCAGCTGCGCTGCCAACGACGTCCATCAATCTTTTCATGATGCGGGCGGATTTCTGCGCCTCACTACGATGTACAAGGTCGGGATACAAGGTCGGATTGTTTTGCGTTGTTTCCTGGTTCCAATCCTCTGGAAAAACGTGCAAGGAAATACTGATTTGGCCAAAGCTCTGCAAAGGCAGGTTGTTTCGTAACGTCTCGCTAACCCGACTCATCACGGTGCTCAGAATCGATCCCCGATCGTCGATGCTGATTTCCGTGAACATGACCCCCACGATCGAGTGGTTCTTGTACCAACCGGTCACGTCGCTCTCACGGGTAGATAACGACAAGGTAGACATAATCTCGCCTAGTGCTTTTCCGGTCGCATCAGAGGGGAGACAATTCCCCGCATCTAGAAGCATGAGCAAGAATGGTTGTCGTGATCGCTCGGTTCGCTTCCTCTCGAATGCGATCATTCGACGAAAGGACTTTTCATCCAGGGCACTACACTCACGGCCGGTCGTAGGCCGAGCCGGCCCGGTAGCGACAGCCGGATTTGGACGATGTGCCTGCACGACTTTCTCCTCTGGTTGTCCTCCATCTTTTCTGGAGCGGGAAAGTGGATTGCTAACAAGTTCGGACATGTGGGTTTGGAGGCCGCTCGGGGGGAGAAACTGTCTACCGATCTGAGTCTGGGACGTATGGTCTACAACTGGCTACTGTTCCTGATCAGGACTATGGTTGGTCTGCACACGCTCGTAGCGCTGAAAGTAGTTCTCAGGCTCAGCGATGGCGGTGTTCAATGTGCTCCCCAGTTGGAATTCGCGATGGATACCGACGAGGGCTGCTTTCATGTCTTTCTTAGCCACCACGAAGGAAATCGTGCAGTCGGTTGAGCCTTGAGCGATCGCGACGACGTTTACGTTCTCGCGATCCAGCGCACTGAATGTGCGGCCGACAACTCCGGCTATGCCCCGCATGTTTTGGCCTACCACCGTGACGATCGCAACCGTCGCATCGACTGAGATATGTTCCATTCTCTCGTGCGCTAGGTCATGTGCAAACTCGTGGCGTAGTGCCTCCACCGTGGACTTGGCGAGTGAGGACGAAATGACCAGGCAGATGTCATTTTGCGAAGACGATTGTGAAATCAGCAGCACATCGGCTCGAACGGCGGCAGTCGAGCGGAACGTGCGGCCCAAAACATCCGGGACCCCAACAATTCCCGGGCCGCCGACTGTGATCAATACCACGTCACTGATCGCCGTGAGAGCTTTCATCCCCCCACCGTCCGGTGGACCTGTCGGTGTTATTTTCGTTCCGGGTAGTTCCGGGGCAAACGTGTTGCGGATCCAAAGTGGAATGCCACATTGCACTACCGCACGAAGAGTCTTCGGATGCAGTACCTTGGCACCAAAGTACGCGAGCTCTGCTGCCTCGCGATACGAGATTTCGGGGATCGTACAGCAGCCTGGCACTAGGCGTGGGTCGGCTGTCTGCAGGCCGTCCACGTCCGTCCAGATGGTAACCTCGTCCGCGTCGAGAGCTGCCCCCAGGATTGTCGCTGAATAATCCGAGCCTCCTCGGCCGAGGGTTGTGAGCACACCTTCTGCTGTGGCGCCGATGAAACCGGTTACCACCGGTACGATGCCCTGCTCGAGGAACGGACGAAGACGTGCCTCACACCGTTCACGAGTCTCATCTATGCACGGGTCAGCAGCGCCGTGGCAGGAGTCCGTGACGACGAGTTCCGTAGCTTCGATTGCTTCGCTAGGCACTCCGCGGTCCGCCAGCGCAGCCGCTACGAGGGGTGCAGAAAGACGTTCGCCAAGGCTCGATATCGAATCACGCGCCCGCAACGTCAACTCGCGCAGTAGGATCGTACCCTGACACAAGCGGTCGCCCTCTTGGAATAACTCCTTCATTTTGCGGTCGATGCGGCTCCGCTCCTCCGCTGAATGGATCAATGCGCTGGCCGCCGCTTGGTGCTGCTGGCGCAGTTCCTCGAAAATCGCCCCGACTGGCGAGTGATCCCCTGCTTCCGACTGGGTAGCTGCCTCGACCAATTTGTTAGTCACGCCGCTCATCGCAGAGACAACCACCACGACATTACTGTCGCGTGAAGCGGATCGGATGATCTCAATGACTTTTCCAATACAGGACGCATCACCCACCGACGTCCCACCAAATTTCATCACTCGAAGCGGCCTCTTCATGTTACTGCGAATGTGCCCTTGCGCAGAGCGGCGCTGCGGGAAGCGCTCAGACAAAACTTCTGAAGTCCTGCTTTGCAAGCCCGCCCGAACAATTCGACTCTTCAGTGGAGTTGTCATAAGCGTGGGAGGATGACCGTAGAAAGGGTGTGCGGTGAGTCTTGCTGGGAGTACCGGGGATTTTGCTTCCGACGCTTGCGGACACAAGCCCGCAGCAGCTCGGGCTCTTCCCAGGGAACATCGTGGTAGCCGGACATCAGAAACGCGCTTGCCGGATCCCTCATCCACTCTTGGGGAAAGAGCGCGATCGTATCATTTTCTGTCACCTTCGGAGCCGCTTGAAAAGCCTCCCCGGACACGGCTGAGTACAAAGCCGCGGGAAGGTCGCGTCCCGGTCCAAGCGTCAGGTGGCCAACTTGAGTCGCACGGGGATTGATTTCGATGAGATACGCGTTTCCCCTGTGCGCTTCCAGCATGAAGTCAAACCCGTGCAGCCCCGAAAGATTGAGTCGGCGAACCATCCTTTCCGCAGCCGCCGACATTTCAGTGTTTTCGATCAACCGCACAACGCTTGATGGTCCGGCTGAATCTCGCTTGTGGAGCACCTCAAAATGAAGACCAGCAAGGACCGTTCCCTTCCAGCAAGCGACTGTGCTGGTTGCCTCGCGCCCGGCCACGAACACTTGCGCATTCACGGCGGAGCAACGACGAAAGAGGGACGGCCAAACCAAAGTCTTGTCTTGGTCTATCAAGGCCCGTTTAGCCGCCCGGGCCAAAAGTGGAGGAGCTTGCAGCGTCCGAAACGCGCGTTCGGCCTCTTCGATTGTGTGAACGACCCTGACTCCGTCGCCGCCCGAGGTGCCGTTCGCCTTCAGGACAGTCGGGAAACCCATTCGGGCGACACAATTTCTGAGGTCGTTTATGTTCGCGATGACCTCGGTCTTGGGAGCACGGATGCCCTCTTCCTGGGCGAGTTGCATAAAAGTAGTTCTCGCATAGACGACCGGGAAACTTTCCGGTGAACCAAGCGAACGCTCGATCAATTCACAAGTCAGCGCTCCCGTGTTTCCTTCTTGCAGTCCCTGGCGATGGAGGTCGTGCAGGTGCCGGGTCGCGAGGTCATCACTGGGAATGATGAGGTCCGGACCTGTTGCGACGATCGCACTTTCGAACGAGATCAATGGCGCCAAGCCGTGGTAGGTATACGATCGGCGCACGCCGCTCGTGTTGCTGAGCGGATGGCCAGGGGGGCACACGGCGTCGACCGTGAACCCGGCCTTCGTCAGAGCGATCGCCAGCCGGGCCGTTGGGACCCAGCGAGACGTGGTGGCAACCAGGATTTTCGGTTTCACTATTGTGCAAGCCTCCGTACCTGCGGCAGCGAAGAACTGCGGCAGTTCGTCAAGACTGATCCTGCAGAGGAACGCGTCGACAACGGCGATTCATCACGCCGCGAAAGATCGGGATATAGGGTCGGATCGCGCGGCGTTTGCGGAGTTTCATGGTCCCACTCTTCCGGAAACAAACGGAAGGAAATGTTGATTTGATCAAACTGCTGCGTGCTCAAACTCTTGCGCAAGTTCTCGCTGACCCTGGTCATAATGGTGCTCAGGATCGTGCTCCGATCGTCGGTACCGATTTCTGTGAACATGACTCCGACAACGGCGTTATTCTTGTACCAACCCGTAACGTCTGTCTCTCGTGTTGACAGAGAAAGTACGGGTATAATCTTGTCGCGCGCCTTCCCGCTCTTATTAGATCGCAGACCATTCTCCATATCCAAGAGCATGAGCAGGAAAGGCTTTCTCGAGCGCTCTGTCCGCTTTTGCTCAAGCGAAATTGTTCTGTGAAAGGCTCCCTCATCCAGAACGCCGCGTTCCTCAACCGGCACAACATCTGCCGAAAGGAAATCCAGACTTGCTAAACCGCCGGACCGCCGTACATTCACGACTGCCTCTCCTCGTCCTGCTTCCTCTCTTCGGGTGCAGGAACAAATGACCTACTCTGAAACCGCTTGCCTCTATGGGGGAGTACAGAACTGGGTACTGAAACTAGCTCACAACTGAGGGATAAATGGTCGAATCGGGGTTGATTACTCTGCGACGGCGCTGGCTTGCCGGGCTGCGCCCGGACCGTAGCGCTGGTAATAGTTGCTGTGATCCGTATTCGCCGAGGAGTTCACCACGACGCCCAGCAACTTTGACTGTTCAAGCGCTTGCAGACCTCGCTGCAGCATTCGCTTCTTGGTCGTTCCCTCTCTGGTTACCAACAGAATACCGTCCGCCAATCGCGCCCAAACGCTGGTATCGGCTAGCGGCAGAATCGGGGGAGAATCGATGATAATCCAGTCAAACCAGGCTGAGAGTTGATTCAGGAGTTCGGAAAGCCTGCCTGACTGCATGAGCTCGAGGGGATTCTCCGGTGGCCGCCCAGCCGGCAGAAACCACAAGTTCGGGCCTTCGAGGCGGTAGATGTGCGTAATGGGACGGGGCTCGCCATGTAACCATTCGCTAAGGCCAGGAAGGCTGCCCAGACCGAACTGCTTTGACAACGACGGACGCCGCAAATCGCCTTCCAAGAGCAAAATCTTCGGCTGCTGCCTCCTGGCCAAAATGGTCGCCAGATTTGCGGACACCGTGCTTTTGCCTTCCTCGGGAATCGTGCTCGTGATCAACAGTTTCTTGAGCGGACGGCTATGTTGGAGCTGTCTCAAGCGAACACCGAGAAAACGGAATTTCTCCGCGCCGAAACTTTCCCGCGCGGTAAGGCACACTAACTTGCTGTCCTGCGGCAGTGACACTGGCAACGACCGGAAGTGACTTAAGTCACTGTTGGCGAATTCTTTCTCAGCGAAGTCCTGGTGAGCGAGCTCATTCGCAGGGAAATCCTTTGGAGCAAGGACGCTTCCTTCGACGTTTTTCGCGAATTCCTTCTCAGCGAAGTCCTGGTGAGCGAGCTCGTTCGCAGGGAAATCCTTTAAGGCAAGGGCGCTTGCTTCGCGCTCTACCACCTGCAAAAGTTCTGTTGCAAGTGCGGGGCGCGCTAACGGTGCGCCCGACCGCTCCGCCTCGGACCTCTGCAACGCTTCAAATATACGGCTCATGTTTACTGGCTCCGGTTGCTGCCGCTGCCCGCGGTTCTCCCTGGCTTGATTGAAGTTTCTGCAGATAGTCGTGCAGGAGGAGCAGAGTTTTCGCTGCACGCCGCGCGTCGCCTTCCTCGTTACCATTGGCGCCTTCTGTCTTGGGCTGGTGAATCACCCCGAGGCGGAAGTCGGCGGCGATATCCTCGATGATGTCGGGCGTTACGCTGCGCGCTTGTCTGGCGTATGCAGTGATCAACGCATTTTCGCACACGGTATTGATCAGACGAGGAATCCCCCGCGAATGTCGATGGACCCTTACAATTGTGTCGGCAGGGAAAAGTATGTTGGCATTGGAATTTGCTCCGGCGAGTTGCAAGCGCCGCTGTATGTAACCTGTCGTTTCGTCCAAATTCAACGCCTGGAGCTGCGAGCGCAGCGCGATCCTTTGCTTTAATTGCCGCAACTCGATGGAGTCGAGCTTTTCATCTAGCTCCGGCTGCCCAACCAGCAAGATCTGAAGCAACTTTTCATTCGTTGTCTCGAGGTTGGTCAAGAGACGAATCTCCTCGAGCACTTCTGTCGAAACATGGTGTGCTTCGTCTACGACCAGCACGGTCGTGAGTCTTTTCTGGTGGCGCGAAATCACATAGTTGCTTAGCACCAACAGAAGCTCACTCTTGTTCTTACCCGACACGTTGAGCCCGAAGTCGCCGGCTACATACTGCAGGAACTCAACCGGCGAGAGCCGGCTATTGAATACGTAGGCGTAGGCGACATCGCTTTGATTCAGTAATTGCAGCAGGCAGCGGACGAGCAGCGTTTTTCCGGTACCGACTTCTCCGGTCATCACCACGAATCCCTTGTGGCGTCGCACGCCGTAGTACAACGCAGCTAGCGCTTCATTGTGCCTCCGGGTGGGAAACAGAAAAAAGGGATCCGGAGTGATCTCGAAGGGATTACGCTTTAGATTGTAGAACGCTTTGTACATGGACTGCCCACACTACCCACGCAAGTAGCTTATCGCGGATCCGGCAAGAATAGTTGCAAAAACGATGCCCGCCGTTGCCCAGCCAACCCACAGCATCGCCTCTTGCTTTCTTTCTTCTTGCGGGCTGGTAATCGGCGGGATTTCAGAGATCACCGCTACTGGGAGCAATTCCTTGAGCGCTTTCTCGTTGTAAAGGCGATCGTCCAGGAATTCTGTCCCGCCGGCAACAATACCTCCTAGCGCTATCCCGATGCCCAAACCAATGCCGCAAAATTTGAGTCGATTGGGAAAATCAGGCTTCAACGGCAGGCTGGGAGGATCAATCATCTGGAAGTGTTCGCCCTGCTGCAACAGTTCCATGCTCGTAGCCATTTGTGACTCGTTTTTCTTCTTCTGCAGCTCGGCATAATCTCTCTGGGACTGTTCGTATCCCCGCGTCAGATCGGCGAATTGTTGTTCACGCACGGGTTCCTGGTTCAAACGCCCCTGGTAATCATTAATCTTTGCTTTCAAGGCAGCGATCTCGGTTTCCTTGCTCGTCATGTCGATCTGATTCGCTTTCAACTGACCCTGGAGCTGAATCGTCGCAGAATTTCCGCTATCCAAATCGTCTGCCGGTGACGCGGGCGGTTTGCCACTTCCCGAGGCGGTGGTCGCCCCTGCTTTCAAGTCTGCGAGATCCTGGTCCCGCATTTTTTCCACCCTCGCAATCTCATCTTTCACCTTACGAACATCAGGATGACGATCTGTGTAGTGGGAGCTGAGATCGGCGAGTTGCGCTTTGAGTTTGTCCAGCTGTTGGTCCAAAGCCGGTATTCCTACAGGCGTTCCGTCCCCACTCTTGGTCGTTCTCTGCATGGTGCGGGACTGTTCCAGCATCGATTGTAAGTAAGCATTCTGCTGCCTGTCGGCGTTGAGACCATCCTCTTCGTTCTGCAGTTGGGACTGGAGCCCAGTCAAGATTTGGAGATTACTTTGCAATTGTGTTGGCAACTCTCCCAGATGCTGATCTTTGTATACTCGGACCTTTTCTTCCTGCTCGGCCAAATTCTGCCTGGCTGTTTCCAGTTGTTGTTCCAGGAATTTGGTGGTGTCTTCGGACTTCTGTTGCCGCCGTTCCAGATTCTCGCTGATGAACAGATTGCTCAGCTCGCCTGTAACCTGCTGGGCAACGTGAGGATCGCGAGCAGAATAAAAGATGTTGAACGAAGTGATCTGATTTCGTGCATCGCGGACGAGCTCAATCTCCCCAATATCCTTACGCATGCGCTCGACCAGTTCATCGGGATTTGACCGACCGCGTTTGTCGGCATACAGGTTGAGATCATCGATAATGTGCAAAAGACGCGTGCGACTCAGAATCTGCTGGGTAATGCTCGCCAACCGCGTTTGTAGATCATCCGTGACGTTTGGCGTCACATAATCCTTCGGCATGCTCGGCTGTTCCACCAGAATCAGCGTGCCCGATTTGTATCGGGAGGGCAGAACCCAACTTGCGCTCCAGACCACCAGCCACCCGAGAAAAAATGGTATTAGGAAATACATGTGTCGACGGCGAATCACGTCGACGTACTGTTGAACGTTAAGGCCTTCTCCCGGTTTTTCTTCTAATTCATCGACCATAAATGCCTTCTCTAATTAACGGCCCAACGGTCTTGAAAACTGATACGAGATCAAAACCGCCGCACGATTTCGGTTGGGAGCGCTGGAAATTGCGGCGACATCGCTGTAGCTTTGGTGCAAACGTGTATATTGCGCCTGCACGTTGAAATGTTCGCCGATCTGTCGCTGCACCGAAGCATTTCCCGAGATTGTATATCCACTGGTCCGGAATGTAGGCAACGCGTCCAGAACATCGTTGCTGGCATAACTCGCTCCAACCGACATACTCAACATTCTAGTGAGTTGCCGACGAAATGACCCACTCGCGGTGCTCGACTCGACTGCTCCCGCCAAACCGCCACCGCTATTGATGGTTCTTGAGTAGCTGGCTGCCACACTTGTCAGCTTCCCCTGCCAACTCATGCTCGCGCCCCCTGCCGGAGACCACCCGGTCATCGTCGGGAGTCCGACCTGGGCGGTGTTCGAGTACTGGGGCCCGCCGAACACAGAAATCGAAAACGTCGGCTTGAGATAAACAGTATAGAAAAGGTAAATGCTGTTCGTCTGAGTCTCGCTCTGCCCCACCGACGGATAGGCCAGGAACATCTGGTACTGATACGTAGCACCAATATAGTGCATCTTCGACAGTCGATGATTGTAGAAAGCAGATCCGCCCCTCGAACTCGAATCGTATAAGCCAGGTACCTGTGCTTCGTTCGGATAGTGCAGATTCGTAAACGTTCCGCTGGCTCCGACCATCCCATTCGCGCTGAACTGGTAGGTGAGCGACACGTTTGCATTATTCGTGAGCGTATCGGCAATCGGCGCAATCACCGAATTGTTGGGCACAGCCACTCCCCCCGAGACCGGGCTCACGAGGTCGGAGGTTGGCTGGTTGAGGACGTTCGACGTCTTGATAAACGTGTCCCGCACGCTTATGGTCACGTGCGGGCTCAAGCGATAGCTGAGATTTACCCCCAGATTCTGGTCGGCCTGATTGAGTGAGCTCGTCTTTTGGTAGAACGTAAACCCCGGAGCGTAATTCAGAACCCAATGTAGACGTGACCGAGTCTGGTCGAGTGAAATCGTTGGCCAGATTGAATAGCTCACGTCGCTGATCGGCTGGCCATTCGTCCCGGTCGTCGCGTCGGAGTCATAGGCGGTACCAAAAGTCAGTCCTCCTCGCAGGTAGTTTGAACGCGTCTCAGAGGTAAATCCCATCGAATACCCTTCTCCGCTGACCGGAGCTGGCGTCACCATGGCCCCCCCTCCACCGCTGGGGCCGGTTGCGGGTGCCGCGGCGCCGCCCGAGTCTGCTACCTGCGCCCAGAGGGGGCACACAGCCAACACAATGATACCTACGAAGACTCGTATTAGCATGCCTGATGTCACGGGACTACGATGGTGTCGCGCGGCTGAAGCTTTACGTTCTGTGCCAAGTCCTTCCCCTTGATGACCTCTTTATAGTTGAAGGGCAAGCGCGCCTGAGAGCCGTCGGGATTCTGGCGGAGCACGTAGATCGATTTCTGTTTGGCAAAATCCCGGAACCCGCCGGCGATAGCAATAGCGTCCAAAACGGTCGAGGCGTTGGTCAGCGGGTATGATCCCGGCTTTAAGACCATTCCTAAAATGTTGAATTTCTGGCTTTTGATTTCTGCGACGATGACGGTAACTTCAGGCTCGGAGATGAAACTTTGTAGCTTGGTGGCCAACTCCTTCTCTAATTGATGGGGCGTCTCTCCGCTTGCCTGCACTTCACCGGCTAGAGGCAGCGATATTTTGCCATCCGAGCGAACCGGAACTGTTTTGGATACTTCCGCCTCTTTCCAAACGTTAATCGACAGGACGTCGTCAACACCGATAATGTAAGTGTCATCGTGGGCTCGGACTGAAGAACCGCTAGTGCTGGGGTCAGCGGGAACAGTCTGCGGGTCCGGCTTCGTCCCGTTTGCGCCTTTCGACGGTGCGGTTTGCGCGGTTAGGCAACCAGGAATCAACATGCAGATAACGAACATCACTGCCCGCTGCCAGCACATCTTCCTCATTGGAATTGTCATAGTTTGCTCCAAACTGAGCAATTGTAACGCGCAAGTCCTCATCTGATGGCTAAATCCGCTTCCCATTGATCCTGGTTCCGTTCCCCGAAAATGCGGACGGGGGGGCTTCCGGAGAGCTCATGTGGTATTGCTCGATCTTATACAGCAGAGTCCGATAGCTGACCTTCAGCAACCGTGCCGCAGCCTTTCGGTTCCAACCGGTTTTCTCAAGAGCGGTTGAGATCGCGCTTCTCTCCGCTTCAAACCGAACACTTTGCACGAGCGACTTGAGCGAGTTGACGCCGGAAGTCTGACCGCCGTTGCCGTTGCCGTTCCCGCGCCCGTCCAAGACGGCCAGGTCTAGATTAGAATTCTGGGCCGCGGGGCCGACATGTTCGAACCCGTCTTCCGACTTTTGCGCCCCAAAGGCTACTTCCTTGTCCCCCATCACCAGGTAGCGTTTCACGAACTCCTCAAGCTCGCGCAGATTACCCGGCCACGAATACGCATGGCAGGCCTCGAGCACGGCAGGTGAAAAGGTGCGTGGAGCCATGCCATAGTGCTTCGCCAGATGGTGCATGAAATGGCGAAGCAGGACTGGAATCTCATCTTTGCGCTGGCGTAACGACGGGACCTGAACCGTGAAAGCGCTCAGACGATAATAGAGATCTTCCCGCAGTTTCTTTTCGGAAAGCGCCCGCTCAACGTTGGCGCTACTTGCTGCCAAAATTCGGACGTCGACCTCGACTGCGGCGCCGCTGCCTGGTCGGAAGAATTGATGGTTCTGCAGCACTTGCAGCAGCTTGCTCTGGACGTTGCTCGGCATCTCGGTGATCTCGTCCAGCAGAATGGTCCCTTGTTCACACAATTCGAGTTTGCCGGGTTTGGATCGTACCACCCCCGAATCACTGCGCTCGTAACCGAAGAGTTCGGTTTCGAGCAGATCGCCGGGCAGCGCCGCGCAGTTCACTTTCAGGAATTTGAATCCGGAGCGGACGGAAAGCTTGTGAATCAGCCGAGCCGCAGTATCTTTTCCGCTTCCGTTCTCTCCCAGGATGAGCACCGGGACATTGGCCTGTGCCAGCAATTCCGCCTGTGCACGCAACTTGCGCATGATCGGACTTGCGCCCACAAAGAAAGCGTCATCGCTGACCTGCTCAATGTCCTCGCTTGCAACGTCCATATCGAAGGTATCGTTCCGTGAGCTGAGCTGGCCCCGAATCACGCTCTCCAGTTGCTCGTCGTCGACCGGCCGAACCAAATAATCCTGTGCACCCAGTCGGATCGCTTCATTCTTTCTCCCGGCATCATCGGGATAGCAAAGCAAGATGATTGGTAAGTTAGGACGAAGTCTGCGCAGCCAGCGCAGGATGTGCAGGCTGTCTGCATCCCCGCGAGGTAAATCCAGCAGAAGCAGGTCCGGCGTAACGCCCGCCTGCACGAACTCCAATGCTTCCCAACCGCTGCCCACCGTCTCCAGTTGCCAGGAATTCACTTCCCCGATCGACCCGAGCGAGCGAACCACGGTGGGTTCCTTACTAACCACCAGCAGGCGTACCGCTTCGATTGTGTTTTCTGTCACGGGATTGAAGTTCCTTTGGGAGATGCGGAGGGAAAGGGAGCTGTAAGAATTCTTAAAGGGGTTCGACGTCGTATCCCTGAATGCGAACGGCTAGAGATCTCTGAATTGCGTCAATCGAGACCACCAATGTGCTGTCGTCGTTTCGAGCAAGAAGAATACCTTCGACGCCGTCCAGAGCGCCGCCACGGACTCGCACGCGCTGCCCGATCTGAAGAAACGGATGGGCGCTCCACGGTATCTGCTGCCCGATCAGGGTTCGAACGGCCTCGATTTGCGATTCAGCGATTGGAGTTCCCAGTCCGCGGCCGCCAACAAACTTGAACACGCCGTCGATGCGCAGCACCCGCAATCGCTCCTCGCCCGTCGGACACAGTTTCACAAACACATAACAACCGAACAGCGGCAGCTCCACGGATTTCCGTCGGTCGCTCCAGCGATGCACCTCGGTGACCAGCGGCAAGAAATTTGTTACCCCTAGTTCGCGCAGCCGGTGGGCGACGACTCGTTCGTGTCGGGCGCGGGTGTGCACGGCATACCAGTGTTCGACGCTGGGTTCAGCGCTTGGCGCCATATTCGAGGACTCCCATGACTGGTTGCCGGTACTCATAGCTTCGCCCTCTGAGTCACAATGTGACCTCTAAGCCTAAGGACATAACCCAAGACAAGACGGTGCATCTCAAAACTGGGGGAACCGGGAGAACCTTCTCTATGAAACCAGGGGGAGGATTAATCTCTACTAATTCTATCTAGATTATTACAAATTACTCTTCGCGTCAAGCGGGGATGCGCACCGGTTTTAGGAACTGCAAATTCCCTGCGCTATACTGCGTGGTGTAGCCCTAGCACTCGGATTGCGGCTCAAAAAATGGCCCACTGACACTCAAGATTTTCGCTTACCGGGCACGGGGGATGGGAACTCGGCTTTGAGTTGTTGCCCGAAAGTGACCGTAGCCTACAGTCGTATGCAGGTTGCTGCAAGAGGTACAGCCTCTCAGCGACGGACGTCTTACATCGAGCAGAGTGTACATTCCCAGTCGGACAAGACACTGGGCCTAGAGAAGGACTTCTCATTCGGTAGAGAGGGTTGGCGTTGCCTCAGCAAGGGAACCGACCCGGCCTCCACCCCTCGCACCTTGAGAATCAGGCCCAACAAAATGATTGAATCTCTATGATTCTAAAAGCATAACCAAGACATTCTGAATCCTCGACGACCTGGGAAAGTCCAAATCAGTGCAGAATCGCTAAAGGGGAAGCCGGATCGGATTTCACGGAAGTTGCAGCGCGTTGCAACCGGTGCAAAGACTTGCGACCTTTTGCTTGCATTCCGACCAAGGATACAGTAAACTTCCTTCGTTGTCGCTGGTGTTCGTAAGTGCGCCTCGGCATTCTTGATTATAGTTTGCGCTTTTCGTACCCTCCCCCGAACAAAACAAGTTTTGTTTCCCCCACCTGAGGGAGAATCCCCCGTGCCCAGGCAAGCTTGTTTCGATTGTGGCATTGAGTTGATTGGTTCCAAGTTTTTCGGGACCTATTCGAATGGTGTCGCTGGAGAAACCGATGGAGACCCAACGTGCGAGGCACGAAAGGATTCGGGTACTGGTTGCGGACAACACCCGGATTCACACTGAACTGCTCGCGGACGCGCTGAAGCGGGATCACGGATTGGACGTGATCAGTTCGGATTCCGATTCCTACAGTCTGGTCGCGGCCGCCGCCGCACATAAAGCCGATGTTCTGTTGGTCAGTTCTAACCTGGACGAAGAACCGCTTCGCGCGTTTGAAGTTCTGCGAGAACTGCGAGGATCGCATCCTCAGATCCGTGCCGTAATGCTGCTGGACTCCTCGAAACGTGAATGCATCTTGCACGCCTTTCGCGCCGGCGCGAGAGGAATCTTCAGCCGCCACGAGTCCGTCGATTCGCTCTGCAAGTGTGTTCGCAGCGTTCACGACGGACAAATCTGGGCCAGCAGCCAGCAGATGTCGTTTGCCGTGGAAGCCCTGGCTTGTTCCCCCACGGTCCGAGCGGTGGATGCCAAAGGTTTGGACGTGCTTTCTAAGCGCGAGATGGAGGTCGTTCGCTGTGTCGCGGAGGGGCTCACCAATCGCGAAATCGCCGAGCGTCTCGCTTTGAGTCAGCACACCATCAAGAACTACCTGTTCCGCGTGTTTGACAAGTTAGGCGTCTCCGGCCGCGTGGAACTGCTGTTCATGACGCTGAACCAAGCCAGTCCCGCACAGTCGCTGGTCGCATCATTGTTTGCGAGTCCTAGCAATGGCGCTGGCCACGATAAAGCTACACTCGCCATCTGTGAAAAAGCCGCCGAGCAGGGCCTGCCCACAGCGCAAATCGTCTTGGCGCAACTTTACGCGGCTCGTCGCGATGGACCGAAGGACGTGGTGCACGCCTACATGTGGTTCCTGATCGCCGGTGAACAAATCACCCTGGCCAAAAACCATCTCAACCAATCCATGACCATGGAGCAACTGCTCGAAGCCGAACAACGAGCCGCCGAGTGGATCAGAAAGATGAGAAAGATTCCACCCTCGTCGATCGGAAATCCTCCCAACGCGTCGACCGCCTGATTCATTGGGGATCTCGCACTACATTAAGCTGACCCAACAGGATCCAGATCTGCCCCGCCCCTTCATAACTTCCGGCTAGCTCGTCACGCGCCACTTCCCGTTCGATCTGCCCGACGGCATTGATTCTGCATGGCCGACTACATTACCGGTCGGGAAGCCCGATAAAGCTGACAGGCAAACGCTCCCAAACCCAGGCAAACCACACCCAAGTGGACCAGCCCGCCAAGATATGGGATGAACCCAACGATGGTGACGATCAACAGGCCCACCAAGAGTCCCAGCAACCAATCGCCCTTTGTGGCTCCGGATGGCTTCAGAAGTATTCGCCCCAGGAAGGCTCCAACCCAAATTTTCGCCAGGTAGATCGCAGCCAAGTACAGCGCGAGCAACATTAGCGAGAGCGGGAGGCCAACCAGCGTTATGGCTATGACGACGATGGCCACCGGCACGCCCGTCAGGACCCCAACCCCCAGTCCCAGACTGAGCCAGCCTGAGCCCACCAGCTGAGTCGTCGCCTGGAAGAAGCCGGGAAACGCAAGCATGCCGAGCCATCCCACCAGTATGGCGCCAGCCAACCAGACAGCTTGGTGAAAGTAGAATCTGGGGCGCGTGAAGCTGCTCTCCCTCACCCTCACCTGGATGTCACGTTTGCCCCCAATGGTCGCGCCGTCGGCGATGTGCACCTCCTTCAACTGGCGCACGCGCGCGCTCAGGTTGCCGCCGACCCGTGCCGTGTTCGTCAGCGCTAAGCTGCGACCGACCATCGTCAGATCGCGGCCGATACTGCCGCTCACATCGGCACTGCCACTGGTCACGATGTCCACACTGCGCTTCACCTCGCCCTCGAAGCTGGCGTCGCCGACGGCAACCACGATACCGTCACCCACGCGGCCACGGTCATCAATATGCAAGGATTGCACCAGGCCGTAGATGCTGTGCCCCAATTGCCCTTCCAGGTCGAGCGTGTGGGAAACGGTGTAGATGTGGCCTTCCACGGTTCCGCTAACCTCGGTCCTCTGGGCAAAACTGATTAGGTCGCCCTTCACCGTGCCGCGCACCTCCACGGTCCGGCCAAAAGTGAGCAAGTCTCCATTCACTACGCCATCCACGCGCACCATGTTAGCGGCGGCCACAAGAGTGTCATCCACGGTCTCGTTCGCGGCCACGGTGACGAACTCACCGTGACGCCGTTCCAGGGCAAAGCTGGGCAACGACAACGCAAGCAACACGATCAGCAGGCGCAAGTCAGGGTAGTGTGGCCGCCCTCGGCGTCCAAGTAGCAGTGCGCTGCCGCCCAACAGTAACAGCAAACAAATCCAGCCCACGACAGCAGCATAATCGGCTAGCATGGCAGTGCCTCCGTGTGCAAAGTAGTAAAAAAAGTGGAAGATCAGGTTCGTGCGGCCGCTTACGCTGAAGGGATTGAACGATTCCAGCGCTGCCGGAATATCCAGCTCCTTGAACCAACCGGAAACGATCGAACCTAGCCCCAGCACCACGGCCAGGATCGCCAGGTCGCCCCACCCCCAAGACCGGCGCATAGGGGAAAATCCCGCCGGGCTGGCTGCTTCTTCCGGAAGCTCGTTGAGACTTTCGCTCAGTACCCGGTTCTCCGCGCGCAATGCGTCCACCAGCGCCCGGCAGCGCTGGCACGTGGTCAGGTGGTCTCGCAGGCGCTGCGCCTCGTCCGCCGCCAGTTCGCCGTCCACGGCGAGGGCGCAGGTCTGTTCCGAATAACATTCCATGATCACTTGCTCCTATGGGGCAACCGCCGGCGCAGTTCCTGCTTTGCCCGAAATATCAGCGCCGCTACGTAGTTCCTTTCCAGATCCAACTGCTGCGCGATTTCGTCATAGCTCAGTTCGCTGTAATAGCGCAGGACCAGCGGCACGCGATAATTGTCCGGCAGGCGTGCGATGGTGTCCCGCACCCTCGCCCTCTCTTCCTTGCTGATGACAACACCCAGCGGTGAGGGCTCCGAACTGGGTGCTTCGATGACCGCAGCTCCGTCTTCAACTTCCACAATCGCCCGCCGCCCACGCTGCCGGCGCCGCAAAGCGTCAATGCATTGGTTGCCAGCTATCCGTAGCAGCCACCTGGGGAACGGTATCGAACGGTCGTAGCTCTCGATGGAGCGCTGCAGCTTGAGGAAGACTTCGCTGGTGGCATCTTCTGCGCTCTCCCGTGAGTCCAGCATGTAACGGCACAGTCCGAATACGCGCCGGACATAACGACGATAGATCTCCCCCAGGGCCTCCCCATTGTGACCCCGTGCGCACTCGATTACGCTCTCCAAATCCATCCCCTCCATCTGCCCGGTTCCCCCCTCGCGGGGCTGCGGTTCTTTCGCCATATTCCTCTTGGCATCCATAAAGCAGTACGCTGCAGATCGAAGGATGTTACACACATTTTAGGGGACGAGCGGAACCCAAGGCTGGGACGCCTAACTCACGAGGGGGAGTAGCAGGTCACGGATTCTGGTCGTGTCAGAATTCGGCACAGTCGTTGGTCGCATCTTTGTTTGCGAGTCCCACCAATGGCGCTCGCCACGATAAGGCGACGCTGGCCATCTGTGAAAGAGCTGCCGAGCAGGGCCTGCCCACCGCACAACTCGCCCTGGCACAACTCTACGCGACTCGCCGTGCTGGACCGAAGGACCTGGTGCACGCCTATACATGCTTTCTGATCGCTGGTGAACAAATCACCCAGGCCAAGAACCATCTCAACCAGTCCATGACCATGGAGCAACTGCTCGAGGCCGAACAAAGAGCCGAATGGATCAGAAAAGATGAGAAAGATTCCACCTCGTCAATCGAAAATCCTCCCAACCCATCGACCGCCTGATTCAGAGGAAGGATCTCGCATTACACTAGGCTAACCCTGCCGCGTTTGCCTGCGGCCCGCTATCATCGCAACACCAAGATTCGAAGAGGAAAACGAAGTAAACTCGAAGCCAAGACGACAGTTCTCGACCAGCGGCACGTGATCAAGTAAGTTCAGATCGGCGAGCTATCAAAGGCGTCGAATGCTTCTGACTCTTTCTCTTCCTGAAAGCCTGGATGGCTTTGGAAGAGCCGTGCGCAACGGTTCCAGCGAAGAATCGCATCATCGTTGCCCGAGGGACGAATCATTTCCGCCTCCGCGAAGCAGCGCATCGCTTCCCCGAAGAGCGGCGCGATGGTGTGCGGAGGGCGGCCCAAACGCATTTGTGCCTTGGCTCGCCGTTCATGTAGGAGACCCATGTAATACAGGCGTTCGTAGCGCTCACCGAGCCTCTGGAAGAGTTCCTCCACTTCCCTATAGCGATCCGATGGGTCTCCACAGAACTGGTCGGTGATCGAAAGGCCCAGCAGGCGGAGCGCCAGTTGGTGTTCGGGATCGGCTGCCAGGATGTCGCGGCAGATCGATTCTGCCTCCTCCGGTTCATTGAGCGAACGGTAGAGCTCGACTTTCGAGATGGCTTCCGGAATACCGGCCTTCGAGATAGTCTTCAGCTTGAAATCCATGGAACCTCCTTTTATTGTCAGCCCGATTCTCTTCTTGTTCCTCGAATTTTCCGAACCAGCATGAGTACGGGATCATAAAATTCATCGACCACACGCTCCTTCAACGGAATGATCGCATTATCCGTGATGTGAATCTCCTCGGGGCACACTTCCGTGCAGCACTTCGTGATGTTGCACAGACCGATGCCGAGTTCATCCTTGAGCATTCGAACGCGCGACTTGGAGTCGAGAGGATGCATCTCGAGCCCCGCCACCCGGACGAAAAACCGTGGTCCTCCGAACTGCTCCATCTCCTGGTGCTCGCGGAGGACGTGGCACACATTCTGGCACAAGAAGCATTCAATACACTTCCGAAATTCCTGCACCCGATCTACATCTTCCTGGTACATTTTCCAGTCGGTGCCGGGGCGGGGCTCGAACGGCGGAATTTTCTTGTTGACGCGGTAATTCCAGGAGACGTCAGTCACTAGATCTTTGATAACCGGAAACGCTTTCATGGGGTGAACCGTGATCGGCTTATCGAGCGGAAGTGCGTCCATGCGGGTCTTGCAAGTGAGCCGCGGACGGCCATTAACCTCCGCCGAGCACGAGCCGCACTTGCCAGCCTTGCAATTCCAGCGCACCGCCAGGTCGGGCGCCTGGTGCGCCTGAATATGGTGGAGCGCATCCAGCACGACCATCCCCGGGGCAATGGGGACGCGGTACGTGGCGGGTTGACCACCTTGGCGATCTCCTCGGAACACCTCAAAGATTGCTTCCGCCATCGCTCCTCCGCTATTTGTCTTATGCTATTTCTCGTCCGCAACAAGTTGTTTCAAGTCGCCGGGCAATTCCGGCACCGCTGATTGGCGAAGCGTCATTACGCTTCCCTGGCGCACGACCACGTTATTTTTCCTCCCCCATGTTGCATCGAGGCCAGAATGATCAATCCGGCTGTGAGCTCCGCGGCTCTCTTCACGCGCCAGTGCGCTGCGCGTAACCGCCTCTGAAACGGTTAGCATTGCCTTCAGGTCCCGCGCCAGATGCCAGCCCGGATTGAACAATCGCGAGCCTTCGACGCTCAAACGTCCAGCGCGCTCTTTCAATTTCTCAAGCTCCTCCAACGCACGAATCAGGTCTTCTTTATTACGAAAGATGCCAACTAGATTCTGCATAGTTTCCTGCAAATCGCGATGAATTGCGTATGGGCTCTCACCATCCTTGCGCTCGAAGGGAGTCAGCATCTCACGCGCCGCCTCTTCGATCTGCCCCGAGTCGATGGTCGTGTTTGATATTTGTTGCGCGTGCTCGGCGGCCGCCAACCCCGCGCGGCAGCCGAACACGAGCAGGTCGGAAAGAGAATTGCCGCCCAGCCGGTTCGCGCCATGCAGTCCCGCTGCCGCCTCACCAGCGGCAAACATTCCCGCCACCGACGACTTCGCGGTTTCCGCATCCACGCGAATTCCTCCCATCATGTAATGGCAGGTTGGTCCCACTTCCATCGGTCCCTTGGTGATGTCTACATCTGCGAGTTCCTTGAATTGGTGATACATGCTGGGCAGCTTTTTCTTGACATAGTCGGCGGGCTTTTGCGATATATCGAGAAAAGCTCCGCCGTGTTCCGTGCCACGGCCCTCGCGTACTTCCGTATAGATGGCGCGCGCCACCACGTCGCGCGTGGAAAGCTCCATCTTTTTCGGATCATACTGTTCCATAAAGCGCTGGCCCAGTCTGTTGCGGAGAACGCCTCCCTCGCCGCGAACCGCCTCGGTGACCAGAATCCCCTGCACGCCCGGAGGCCACACCATGCCTGTGGGATGAAACTGCACAAACTCCATATCCATCAGCTCAGCCCCGGCGTCGTAGGCGAGCGCCATTCCGTCGCCGGTGTACTCCCACGAATTGGAGGTAATTTTCCACGCTTTGCCAATGCCGCCGGTGGCCATGACGATCGACTTGGCTCGAAACACCACAAATCGGCCCTGTTCGCGCCAGTAACCGAATGCTCCCGCGACGCGATCTCCATCTTTCAGCAAGCGGCTAATCGTGCATTCCATGTAGACATCGATCCCCAACTGCACGCCGCGGTCTTGCAGGGTGCGGATCATTTCGAGGCCTGTACGGTCCCCCACGTGGCAGAGCCGGCGGAAGGTGTGACCGCCGAAGGCGCGCTGCAGGATCTGCCCGTCTTCGGTGCGATCAAAGAGCGCTCCCCATTGCTCTAGCTCTCGCACGCGCTCGGGAGCTTCCTGGGCGTGGATCTGCGCCATGCGCCAGTTATTGAGCAGTTTGCCACCGCGCATGGTATCGCGAAAATGAGTGCGCCAGTCGTCGGCGTGGTCCACGTTCGCCATCGCCGCAGCGATTCCACCCTCCGCCATCACGGTATGCGCTTTGCCCAGCAGCGACTTGCAAACCACTCCCACTTTCGCGCCCTGCGCCAGAGCTCCGAGGGCCGCTCGCAGGCCAGCGCCGCCGGCGCCGATGATCAATACATCGTGGTCGTGAGTTTCAAATTCTGTCGTCACAAGAGTCTCAAATCGGTGATTGCGCCGCGCGCAACCAGCCGGACATAGAGGTCGGTAAGACCCACCGTAATCAGGCTGATCCAGGCATAAAGCATGTGGCGCTCATTCAAAACGCTCAACCAGCGCCACGCCCCGTGGCGCTGGCCTCCGAAGGCTGCGCAGGAGAAGCAATCTAGCTTCCCCCCCACGATGTGGCGGAGCGAGTGGCAGGACAACGCGTAAGTCGTCAGCAGGATTACGTTGAACAGCAGGACTAGGGTGCCGACTCCCACTCCGATTCGTCCGTCAAAAAAGAAAGCACGGAACGCGTCCCGCCAAAGAAAGATGAGGAAGATAAACCCTACATACAGAAAGTAGCGATGGAGATTTTGCAGAATAAACGGAAACCCAGTCTCGCCCCGATAACGGTGCTTCCCGCGCTCGCTGACGCCGCACGCGGGTGGATCGAGAAAAAAAGCCCGGTAGTAAGCCTTCCGGTAGTAGTAGCAGGTGACCCGGAATCCCAAAGGCCAGATCAAAATCAGCAGCGCTGGAGAGAACGGCCACCACCGATGATGGGGGTCAATGAGAGGCGAATAAAACGGAGAAAGGTACGGCCCCCATTCATAGTATGTCCCTTCAAAGGCCCTCAGAGTGGCATAAATTCCGAATGCACCGAGCAGAGCAATGACGGGCAACAACTCCAGCCACCACGCATCTCTGCGCATTGTGTCGCCGAGATGGCGTTGTCCACCCGTGGTTGAACCTGTCGGCATAGGCGCACCGCCCAGTGGTACATAGAGTAAACAGAAAAATGGCTTTCAAGTCAAAAATGCCCGATCAACAGAACTGGACTGAGGGTACGACTACAAACTTGAAGTGAAATTCGAGCGGCGACAGAAGGGATTCGCGCTCGATGAGACCATATACGCAGCCTGACATTGCTGCCGAGCCGGGCCCGCCGACCGTGCACCTCGCGTTGGCTCAACTCTGCGCGGCTCGCAGGGCGGGACCGAAGGACGTCGTGCACTCATATATGTGGTTTCTGATCGCTGGTGAATAAATCACCCAGTCCAAAAACCATCTCAACCAGTCCATGACGATGGAGCAATTGCCCAAGGCCGAACAAAGGGCCGCCGAGTGGATCAGAAAGATGAGAAAGATTCCACCCTCCTCGTCGATCGAAAATCCTCCCAACGCATCTACCGCCTGATTCAGAGGAAGGATTTCGCATTACGGTAGGCCACCCGAAGCAACATCTAGAGCTGCTCCGCCGGATTCATAAAGTTGCGATTTGCCTCTCATCCGGGAACAATCGCTGGAACCGGCGATCATCAATAGTGAAGAGTACTTCCCGTCGGTTTGAGCGCCGGCTTTGCCGCAGCCTCGCATCAATCTGCGGCATTTCTTCAGGGAGTCAGCTTGAACACCACACCGTCGTTGTGGGCGCCACCCTCGGTCGCTGTCCCATAGAGGTTACCCTTCACGTCCTGCACCAGTCCTGCTACTGGATATGATCCATCGGTCCCACCGAAGCTGTGCACTACGGTTTCCGTACCGGTGGGAGTCACCGCAAAGACTGCGCCAGTGCCGTTAGCACCGCCCAATTCCGCCGTGCCATAGAGGTTGCCTTTCGCATCCCGAACCAGCCCTGCGAACGGAAAGGCTCCATCCCCCGTATTCGTTCCGAAACTGTACAGCACGCTTTCCTTGCCAGTCGTGTCCAGCTTGAACACAATACCGATGCCATTCGCGCCCCCATCGCTGGCTGTGCCGTAGAGGTTCCCTGCCGGATCGCGGACCACGCTGCCGATCGGATAAGCCCCATCTCCATCTGCATTGGTAAAGCTGTAGAGCACAGTTTCCTTGCCTTTCGTATTCAGTTTGAAAACTGTTCCATCGTTATGCGACGCAGGACCACCGAGCTGGGTGGTGCCATACAGATTGCCTTTCGTATCCAGGATCAATCCCGCACAGGGATACTCTCCGTCCGGTACGCCTCCGAAGCTGTGCAAGACAGTTTCTTTGCCGCCGTTGTCCAGCTTAAACACGGTGCCGTAGCCATGAGTGCCGCCCTGCTGCGTGGTTCCATAAACATTGCCCACACGGTCAGCGACTAGACCTGCGGCGGGGAATGCACCGTCCCCATCGGTCCCGGTGAAGCTGTAGACCACCGTCGTGTTCGCTGTTACTCTAAACACGGTTCCTTGGTTCGAACGGCCACCCAAGGTCGTGGTGCCGTAAAGGCGGCCTTTTGTATCAAAGGCCAATCCGGCGCTGGGAAAAGCTCCGTCCGATTTCCCCCCTTTGAAGCTGTGCAGTACTGTCTCCCCACCTCTGGTATCCACCTTGAATACCGTCCCAAGCCCGTAGCTGCCGCCCTGTTGTGTGGTCCCGTACAGATTTCCCGCTGCATCAACGATCAATCCTGCGACGGGATATGCCCCGGCGGCACCATTAAATGAATGGAGGGTCGTGAAAGTCTGTGCTTGTGAGGAACTCGCGGCAAACGCGGTCAGCAACAGAACACCTAGCTTCAGACCCGCATTCCCCACCCGCCGACGTTCCGCCGAATTCCCGTTCCGGTTTTGTACTATGCTCGCCACGATAGTTCTCCTTTTCATTACGAACGTGCTCCTGAAAGTGCAAGGCTAGTGAACGGTAACAGTCACTGGCTTGGAAGCAATCCCGTTCGCGACCACGACAAGCTTACTTGCGCCCGTTTCCATATCGGTCGGTGCCTCAAAATGAGTAGAGACCTTGCTCTTACCCGTCGCCACAGCCATGGTGCTATGGTCGTACGTCCTCGCGTAGAAAACATGGTGCGACGTTGTTGGTGATACGAATCAGCGGGTAGTTCGTGGCCATCTGCGCATCATCGCCATACATGGCTCCCTGGGAGAGGCCGTTGAACTGCATGCCCGAAATTACATAGGTCTTTCCGCGAGTAACGTTGCCCGGAGAAGAAGTGATAACCGGCGCCCAGGACGGATCGGGTTTCCCCTTCGCTGTATAGATCTCCACGTCGGACGAGCCATCGGTGAAGAAGATCTGCCCCGTCGGTAAAACCAGCATACTTCCCTGCTCGGTTGCATCCTTCCCGGCATTGGGCGGGCCCGGCACTTTCATGAACTTGGTCCCGTCGAACTCGTAAAAGGTAGTAGGTGGATTGTTGATACCGTGATTGGTATCGCACAGCACATTGCCATCCGGCAATAAGGCTGCGGGAGCATCGCCCATATCATTCTCATCTGGGATATCCGGACCAGGCACCCAGGTTCCCGGCTTCATGCGATCGGTCGGAGGATGATAGATCGAGGTATGCCCGGCCCTAGTTTTATTGGAATTGGCTCCGGTGGCGAACACGGTACCGTCCGGCCGCAACACGGCCGGGCCGATCTCGGCGGTAGGGGGATCGCCCAGAAGAACGATCGTGCTTCCGGCACTGATCCACTTTCCCAAGTTAGGGATGTACTTCTCGGCGTGTTTGGGGCGGGCGGCGTTTTCCGTATCAACCGTCAACACCGTGCCATCGGGCAGGAGAGTCCAACCCTCCTCGTCGTACAAATCTTGCTTGTTTTCGCCGGTAAAGGTCCATGTCAAAGACTTTGCGTCTAACAGCGCGGCCGTGAATGGAAAAGCACAGCAATTTGCCACCATGAAGGTTCCATCCGGCAGTACAACACTTTGCGCATCACCCAGGACGGTCCATCCCGGAGGAGGGTTCACAGGCGCCCAGACGTCCTCCTTCGGATCGTAAATCGCACCCAGATTAGTCCAATCCAATTGACCGAGGTTATATTCTCCCCCCTCGATGATGACACGGCCATCCGGCAGTACGGCGGAAGCATAAGCAGAAGGCCCGTATCCAGGCGGCAACGAAGCTGCCCGCTTCCAGGTCCCGTTGACGTAACTGCCAAACCGATCCGGGGTTAGGAGCGACCAATTGCCGGGGTTACCTTCCTGTATCAGGACGTCGCCATTGGTGAGCAACAGCGGGAGACCGGCACCAAAGCTGGGTTGATTAGTTAAGGCTTGCCACTTTTGCGAGAAGGCAATACCACGCCATCCCATCAAGACAACCAACAGGATGCCGAACGCTCTTGATGCTTTCATATTCTTGTCCTCCGCGGAAGAACCCGCAAAAGAAGGGCATTAACACAGGCACCATACGGACGAGAAAACCGAACGACCGCGGCCTCGCATGGGATGAGCCAGAGTGCGAGTCTGGGCTGGTATTATGGACCGGCACAACTACATTTTCAATTAAATTTACGTGAGTGCTATGGCCTTCTATGAGAAAGCCGGTCGCCGTCAAGTCCGATTTTCTTGTCGCTAGCTGTCTATATGTGGTTCCTGATCGCCGGCGAACAAATCACTCAGGCCAAAAACCACGTCAACCAGTCGATGACCATTGGGCAATTGCTCGAAGCCGAACCAAGAGCCGCCGAGTGGATAAGAAAGATGAGAAAGATCCCACCCTCGTCGATCGAAGATCCTCCCGAACACCGACCCACGAGGGAGAAGGACGCATCTACCGCCTGATTTAGAGGAAGAGGTTGGTGTCGAAGCTTGCACACCTAAAGAACGCAGGCAACTCGATCCGAAGGCTTTCCTTGCGATCACCAACGGCGGTAGGAAGATCTTAGCTTTTCCCAAAAAGCAGACGACCTTTGCTCAGGGCGACTCTTCCGATGCCTTTTTTATATTCAGACAGGAAAGACTAGAACTTCATTCCGAAAAATGCAGCAATCGTGTTCTCCTTGGTGCAGTGATTTTGGGACTGTCTCGTCTCGCCCGAATACGCAAGCGGCTTTGCCAAACATTCTTAATTCGCTAGTTTCATGAATGGCTAGCGATGCCGTAGCATCGGAGTGACGTTAGGGGACTGACTCCAGGGCCAACTGTGCCTGGGAATACTTCTGTGCCGCTGCCTTCCGAAGCCACTGCGCTCCGACCTCCTGATTGACGGGTACTCCGTCGCCTTGTCGATAGCGCAGGCCAAGGTTGTATTGGGCAGCGGCATTGCCCTCATTTGCCGATTCAGTAACCCACTCTCTGGCTTTTATGCAGTTTTGCGGAACCAAATGGCCAGTTTCGTAGGCCATTCCCAGTAAGAGGGCCGCCGAATCGTCCCCGTACGCGGCTCGACGCCGCAGCCGGACAATCTTGTGGCGGCTTAAGTTCCGCAGCGCAGACGACATGGCGGGATCGGTTACCTGCATGTGACTCAATTTGAACGCAGGAAAGGGGCCAGAACGCTGATGTAAATCTTGCGAGGGTTCGGTCGTGGTCATCAGATTCGCCGCAGTGCTCGTCTCAGAAGGTGCCACTACGGCATCGGAAGGGTGGCTTGCTCTTGTGATCGAAAACAGCAAGACAAGCATGATCAGGAGCACAGCTGCTGGAACAACCGCTGTGGATAGCCTCGGTAGCTTCAACCTGAGTCGAACGGGAGCGGGGCGCAAATGATACGTAGCAGTTACGAGGTGGCCCACCAGGGTATCCGTCGTGGTCACCAACCAAAATCTCGCTTTGCTCAGTTGTCTGTGCGCTAACTCTGTCAGACCGGTCAGGGACCAAATCGGCAGCTTCAACCTGAGTCGAACGGGAGCGGGGCGCAAATGATACGTAGCAGTTACGAGGTGGCCCACCAGGGTATCCGTCGTGGTCGCCAACCAAAATCTCGCTTTGCTCAGTTGTCTGTGCGCTAACTCCGTCAGACCGGTCAGGGACCAAATCGGTAGCTTCAACCTGAGTCGCACGGGAGCGGAGGGGCGCAAATGATACGTAGCAATGGCGAGGGGCCCCCCCAGGGTATCCGTCGTGGTCACCAACCAAAATCTCGCTTTGCTCAGTTGTCTGTGCGCTAACTCCGTCAGACCGGTCAGGGACCAAATTGGTAGCTTCAACCTGAGTCGCACGGGAGCGGGGCGCAAATGATACGTAGCAGTGGCGAGGTGGCCCACCAGGGTATCCGTCGTGGTCACCAACCAAAATCTCGCTTTGCTCAGTTGTCTGTGCGCTAACTCCGTCAGACCGGTCAGGGACCAAATCGGTAGCTTCAACCTGAGTCGCACGGGAGCGGGGCGCAAATGATACGTAGCAGTGGCGAGGTGGCCCACCAGGGTATCCGTCGTGGTCACCAACCAAAATCTCGCTTTGCTCAGTTGTCTGTGCGCTAACTCCGTCAGACCGGTCAGGGACCAAATCGGTACCTTCAACCTGAGTCGCACGGGAGCGGAGGGGCGCAAATGATACGTAGCAATGGCGAGCAGGCCCCCCAGGGTATCCGTCGTGGTCACCAACCAAAATCTCGCTTTGCTCAGTTGTCTGTCCGCTAACTCCGTCAGACCGGTCAGGGACCAAAATGGAGAGTCCCTCTGAACTGTCGCAGCGGCAGCCAGGGCTTCACTGCAAAGCGTCAAAATGTTCGGCGGCACTATAGCAGAGGTCGATTCTCGTGCACGCTTTGGCTCCGGTGCCGGATAAGCGGGTGGTGATGCATTGTCGGCCACATCGCGCTTCTCCGTCTGCATCATCAGACGGTCAGTCAGCTCAAACTCAGTTCTGTCCGTCACTACTCTGAGTGCCGACGGGCTATCGGAGCTTTCTAGTACGCCGTCGCCAGGCTCTTGCGTACTGGCTCCTGCTGCCCGGACTGTTGTTAGCTTGGATCCGGGCTCAAGTTCAGTGAAGACAGGAAGGAGTCTGTTCGGCGACCCGCGGGATTCGCGTTTCTCCTTCGCCAGCTTTCTCAGTGCGGGGACGAGTTGATCAATCGCTAGCAGCATGGTTGCGCGTTCCAGGCTGACGTTCTGTTTAAGCTCAGCCTCCGCGGCTTTACCCAGTGCATGCGTGAGCAATCCAGACAGCAAACGGGCGTTTGTGGCGTCACACTCCGTGAAGGCGTTGAATTCTACCGAGAACACCGCTAATGCCCCCACGACGCTCCGCCCGTGATATATGGGGGCAACCAGCAAAGACTTAACAGAGCCTGGATCGTGAATGGCGTCATACGCCGGACTCCAATGGTTTGATTCGTCTGGGTCATGAATTGAGTGGTCGCTAGGGCCACAGATCGACACCAGCTCTGATAGCACATCGAGTTGCAATCGCTCATCGTTGGCCCCACTCCCGGTTCCGGCACGGTAAACAAATTCATGTCCGCTGAACAGCCAGGTCGCGGCTCCTGTGGCTCGGCTCAGTTTCACAGCTAGGCCTACGACTCGATTCATGGCCGCTTTCAAATCTATGGCCTCGGTCTCAATTGCCAGCTGGGCTTCGACCAGGTCGGATAGTGGCTGGGGGGCATCCTGGTCGGGGACGTGACCATTCCGGACCTGCCTGTTCAGTTGTTGGATTAGTGATGTTGCGCGCAGGACCTGTTCGAAAGAGGACCGATCGATCGTGAATCGCTGACTCATGCCCAAGACATTCCTGAATTTCAGTGATGGTCGCTGGGATGTTCCAGTTCTCGGATTCGTTCTCTCGTTGCCTCACGCACCAAGATAATCTGCACCGGTATAGCCCGACATTCACCTCAACAGGCGTTGTAACTTGCGAAGCTCGTCCAGGAGGGCACGTCGAACCTTCAAGTTTTTTCGCTTGCCGGTAGCAACTCGGCTAACATAGGAAGGGTCAACCTCTAGCTTGTTGGCCACGCGACGATAAAGTCCGAGGTGGAGCATGTGCCCCTTAATGATGGCTTCGTCGTCTTTAGTAGTCACTGGCATCGACCCAAGCGTCCCCGCTTAGGATACGCCAGTCACCGAAAATGACAACGGGTAATTTTGCTAGTTGCTCCGCTAAGGTACGCTAGTCACCGATAATCACAACGATGAGTGCGAACTGCTCTTCTGTAGCCCATTTGTGCGGGGACTTAACACGCCGGTGGCGTGCTTGACTCGAATGAGCCTTGGACGCTTTCTCTTTGGGGACTGCAGGGCAGCGCGCGAGCACCGATACCGGCGCTGCGGTTCAGTTGGGCTGAGGATCATCCGTAAGACAGATGGAATCTTCACCGCCCTTGTCACGAATCGTGTCGGTTTCGACCCCCGATTTTCTTCAAAATTGTGCAAATTTGAACACTCGGTCTATTTTGGGCAATGTACGATTCAACCTGTCCGAAAGAGTAGTCTTGGCTTAATGTCGATTGACAATATCGGGGTTTAGACCCTCGCGACTGCGCTTTCAGTATTTAACTGCCCAAGCTCTCAGTTGTTGGGCGGGCTACGTGGTTAAAGCAGACACCGAAAGCGAACTACTAGCTTCGGCAGTACATTCCGCAGGTGATCCAATATGCGGGTGTCAATCTCAGATAACGAGTTAAGCGCAACTTCCGTGGTGATGGTCCAAGGGAAGACCTACACGATCCGGAGCACAATGACGGGTCTGGGGTAGCGATCGCCCTAGCTTAAGCTACGTGCAGGAGTACTCGGAGGACGGAAAGTTGTGGACGCCTTACTTCCACTCGACAGGTACGAGAGTGAAGTAGAACGTGGAATAGGCCGGGATGCGACCCGCCTCTGTTCCCGGGCAAAATCGCAAAACCGCTCAACCTGATAGTTGCAAGGGATTGCGCTCCGACCCGCACAGATTGCTCAGCGCAGGTCGGCGCGACTCAATTCACTTCAATCGTCCCGTAAACGAGACTACACACACCTAGGCCGCTACTCTCTCAGCTATCTTCTTGGCCATTTTGACCTCGACGACGTTCCGAATCAAGCGCCGCGTTCGTTCAACAAACGCGAGTTTGTCCGCCAGGCAGCTTTCAAGCAGCACGCCGACGCCATAGTGGCCGGTTACATCCGCTGCCGCGACCAACGCTGCGTACTCTGCAATGCGAAGGTGAGTCAGGTGGATGGCCTTTACCAGGATGAACAGGTGCTTTGCGACTGGGTTTTGAATCTCGGCGAGTTCCCTGCGAAAATCCTCCACAAAGATGTCATGGAGGCGGGAGTTGACCTTAACCGGCTGTTCGCCAATAAGCTTGAAGCACTGGTCAAGGGTGGCAAGGACTTTCTCTGAGACGAAAGCCCGCGCTTCCAAAGCCTCCTTTACGTCCGGGTCCTCGGCGACTTTGCTGATTTCCTGATACATCTTTGTACTCTTCTCTGTGCCTTGGCGGAGACCGCTAAGCAACTGGACGAAGAGCTCCTTCGGGTTTTGAACTGACATAAGTATCTCCTTATGATTGGGGTTGCTAAGAAGAAAAAACTTCAGATGGGCTGACTTAGTTCAGGAGACCTGAAATGAGGAGAAGGTAGAAACCACCTCAGTTACGACCCTAGTCTTATACGAGCGGACTGTCAACCTGCTCGCTTTCCGATTTTCCCGCCCCAATTTACAACGTGTACGTTGGTTGTTGGCGCAGTATCGCCATAACGTTCATTGACTGAGGTTGTGAAATCTACTGAGGTGGGGCGTAGATTGGCGGAGATGTTCACATTTTTCAGGATGATCCGGTTACAACTCAGCTACAGCGCTAGACAGGCGTCCCTTTGGCCATCTTCGGTCTGCCACCCTTTCCATAGCATCACGTCTGAAAGAAACTAAACGCCAGCTAGTGCAGTAGCGATTGCCAGTTAGCTGGCAACCTTCCTGAGGGTCCAGGCACGGGCTGATTTTCCGGATGCGAGTGCGGCGGAAGCAACTCCGCGCCTTTGATCATCCGCTGCTTTTCATAATCGAAGAACCAATCCTCACCCGGTTCGAAGCTGGCAATGATCGGATGCCCTGTCGCCGCCGCATGCTTGGACGCATGCTGGCTCGGAGAACTGTCGCAGCATCCGATGTGCCCGCACTCCGCACACCGGCGGAGGTGAAGCCACCAACCTTTTGGGGGCGCCAGGCATTCCACACAGCCATCGCCACTCGGCTTCGAAGCGGGGTTGATTCCGCGCCGCTCTTTTTTCATTTCCGTTCTCCCTTCGTGCCCTCTGTCCGCAAAAGGAATGTTAAGCCACCAGCAAGACCTTCCCAATACCACCCTCTTCCGCGGCGGCTTGAGCTTCAGCTGCCTTGCTGAGTGGCAGCTTACGGCTGATCGGGATCACCAGCTTGCCATCTCGAACGGCTTCGGCCATGAACCGGAGAGTTTGCGTGTCGGGTTCCGCGTACACCGGCACCACCTTTACAGATGGGTACTGCTCGGCATTCTGCGGCGCCCCGAGAACTGACGCAAACACTCCGCCCGGCTTGACCTTGGCGATCAGCTTCTCGGCGGTTTTGCCGCCGACCGTATCAGCAACGACATCGAGCGGTGGAAAATTCGCGATCGCGTTGTCGTCGTCGGTTGCGACCACCTGATCGGCGCCAATGGTCTTCGCCTCTTCCATCTGCCTCTTCAAAACCCCTGCAATCACGGTCGCTCCGCGTTGCTTCGCAGTGAATACCGCCGAACGCCCGACGTTTCCTGCCGCACCTGCGACGAGCACGGTCTGGCCGGCTTCGATTGCCGTGGCAGAAATTAGTTCGTTGCCAGTCGTCGTCACCAGCGGCAGGGCTGCCGCCTGGATCAAATTCAGTCCCTTGGGAACTTTCTCTAGGATAGCTGCTTTCACAACGCAAAGTTCAGCGTACGTGTCGGCCGCCATTGCGAACAGCTGGTCGCCGCCAGAGAAGCCTTCCACTCCGCGTCCAACCTTGACGACAGTCCCCGCAATGTCGACTCCCATCAATCCCGGAAACTTGATGGGATAGAAGTCTTTCGTTAGTCCGGCACGTCGTTTGTAGTCGATCGGATTCACGCTCGTGGCAGCGACCCGCACCAGTACCTCGCCCGGACCCGCCACCGGATCAGGGTACTCCTCAAACTTGAGTACTTCAGGACCGCCATATTAGTGGACAACAACTGCTTTCATATTTCATCTCCTTTGTACGCTGGACCAACAAAGACTGATGAGAAGTTGGATGAACGAAACTAGAATTGGTCGCCGACCCGATGGAATTTCTATTCATCATCATCCCACCAGACGTAGATCAACGCAGTGCGCACATGACTTGTGATTTAAACCATAAAGTTGCCGATTGGCAGGCGTTATGCTTTAACTGAGGTCCAATAGTCCAATCGCTGATGCCTTGGATCTCCACTTAAAGATGTCGAGGGCTTTGTGGGCCTGACGAACCGCCAAGGAAATGGTTTTCCAGTCGCCGCGAGATCTTTGTGGAAGGCGCTCAACGACCCTTCCTACTGACGGGTACAAACCGCGGCTTTGAATTTCAGCAGCGATCTCGTGGATGTCGTGAAACAACAGCTCACGCCGGTGTGCCGTCTCAGCCGAAACGAATCGCCGGTGCTGCTCCACGATCATCCGTGCAACAGCCGGAAATGCATGTTCATGAACGGCACCGTAATATCGAGGCGTCTGCAGATAGCACGCAGAGATGGCACCGGAGTCTCCCCGAGCGCGGCCGCTGCTTCCTTCTCCAGATCAGCTCTGCGCTTCGCAACGTACGCCCGGTATTGCTCGATGAGCTGATCGCACAGAGCGGGTTCATGCCTCCGTAGAATTGCCGAGTGCGAATAGCAGAGACGACGACTCAAGTCCGCGAGGGTCGGCGGTGGGTGCTCGTGGACGGCGTTTTTCAAGATCTGGCGCATCCCTTCGAAACGGTCTTGCTTCGCCTGGGCGATCTTCTTGCCGATTGCCGCGCACAGCTCTGGAAACCGTTGTCGAATGTATCTATCGTTTGGATGTCCAAGGCTCGCAGCGATCTGATGAACTGATGTCGATTCTGTCGAATCGAGAGACTGCTCCAAGATTTGCTTCAGTCGAACCTCGCACACCCTGGGCACTCCGGGTTCCTTCCACCAATGTTTCCCGCCCGACTGCCGATATCGGGCAGTGATTTTGTAGCAAAGCGTCCGGTCGGCTTCATAAAGGCTCCAGGTAGTTGTGTAGCCCAGCCTGCGCGCAATCTCTGTCACGCTGAGCGGCACGGCTTCATCGAGCGCTGCCAGGAGAGTTCGCCGAATTTCGCGCGCATGCCGGGATGGGGACACAACGCGCTTTCGGCCGATGGCAACTGCTTGCTTTGCGGCTGCAATGTTGGTGGGCGTCGGTCCCGATGGAGCGTAGAAGCTCGAAATGGGAACATTCAAGTACCGAGCGATTCGCAGCTGGTTTTCGAGCCGAGGGACCGCCGCACCAGCGAGCCAATTGTGCAGCATGGAATGGGGACACCGAATGTACTCTGCGAGGGCGAGGACATTCCCGCCTGCAATTTCTTCGAGATATACGATGAGGCTTCGACGCAGCGACTCCCGGGCAGCCGCCGGGTCGACCAGGGGAAGCATTGCCAGCAGACTTCCTACCTGTGTGCAAGACCACGTCTGGTCTTCTTCGCTAGGGGGCGACTGGTCACTGTCGGGAGGCAATGCACCCAGCCAACCGCCGCAGCGCTCGCAGTATGCCGGCCGAGAGAAAACGCCGAGTGGATTTAGCCTTCGGACGCAGTAAGGGCAAGTGTGACTGAGCGGTCGCTGGTGCACCGGGCGATAGGATGACGCCTTGATTGCCCAGAGAAGTGGCTCATAAACCGGTTGCCCGTTCAGCCGCCATTGTTCGTAATAGAGCGAGCACCACGCCCTGTGCCGACCCAGGCTTAGCGACCGGAGGGGAAAATCGCTTCCAGCTCTTGCGGCGGAACGACTTCGAGCTGGGCATAGGTGCAGTCGCTGGGCTTTTTGTCCGTTCGCCATCTGCGGAACTGCGCCGTATGACGGAATCGGCTTCCTTGCATATGGTCGTAAGCGACTTCCACCACCAGCTCGGGTCGCAGTGGTTCCCACGATAAGTCCTTGCCTTGACTCCAGCGGCTCTGGCCACCCGGCATGCGATTGACGGCTTCATCGGTCGCGTTTCCATGGTCCGCCCAATGCTTCCACGGGTGACCGACGAGCGCATCCGTGCGGTAGGGGCTGATGAATTCTGCGACTTCCTGGCGCTTTTCGGTGCTGAAGCTCGCACAAACCCCGACGTGTTGCAAAGCACCGGCATTGTCGTAGAGGCCCAGCAGCAATGAGCCGACGAGGGTGCGATCACCTTTCTTGTGCCAACGAAATCCGGCAACCACACAGTCGCAGTCGCGCTCATGCTTGACCTTGAGCATCACGCGTTTGTTTGGCTCGTAGGTTCCCAAAATGGGCTTGGCGATGACGCCGTCAAGACCTGCGCCCTCAAAGCGGCGAAACCAGTCGGAGGCAACGCTGCGGTCGTCGGTTGCCGGTGTTAGATGGATGGGTGGCGGCGCCGATGAAATCAGTAATTCCAGCTCGCGGCGCCGGGTCTGGAATGGCTCGCCCCGGAGATCCCGATCTCCCCAACAAAGCAGGTCGAAGAACACGAATGACGACGGAGTTTGTCGGGACAGAAGATTCACACGCGATGCCGCTGGATGGAGGCGCAGTTGAAGAGCGTCGAAGTCGAGTCCATTGTCCTTAACGATGACAATCTCTCCGTCGAGGACGCAGCGAGGAGGTAATGCCGATCGTAAAGGTTCCAGCAGCTCAGGAAAGTAGCGGTTTAGCGGCTTTTCATCGCGGCTCTGGATCAGGATCTCATCTCCATCGCGAAAGACGAGAGCGCGAAACCCGTCCCACTTCGGTTCGAAAACCCAATCCCCATCGGCTGGCAATTCACCCACTCGCTTGGCAAGCATCGGCAATAGTGGCGGGTTCACGGGAAGTTGCACGCCTCATGGTATACCGCGCGCTCATTTTGTGGTCGGAGGAAGTCAGGTCGTGTCAAGTGTACGAAGCGATGTTGGGATCGCGCAATACGCACTTGACTCTCATGCTGTTCGGTGCAGTGTTGAGCTATCCAGGGATTCATTATGCAGGCGATGGAGAAGCCCTCTCTGTACGACAGGCTTGGTGGCGTTTATGGCATCGCTACCGTGGTTGATGACTTTATCGACCGAATCATGGTCGACCCCAGACTAAACGCCAATCCTCGGGTGGCTGAAGCCCATCCTCGTGTTCCGCCTGCGGATTCAAGTATCTGTGACCGAGATGGCCTGCTGGGCCACAGGCGGCCCACAAAAGTACAGCGGCAAGTCGATGGCGGACTCTCATGCCCATTTGAAGATTGTCGCCGAAGAGTGGGACTCGTTCCTGGACGACTTTCAGCAGACGCTGGATAAGTTCGCGGTTCCCGCAGCAGAACAAGGCGAACTGAGGGCAATCGTCAACAGCACCCGATCGGACATCGTCGTCGCCCCCGACGCAGCAGTCGCCTAGACTCTACCCGACAGCGGCGCGGAGGTTCCTCCATGACGCCGGCAGTTCTTGGTTCGATCGTTTCTCTCTGGCGATACCCAGTCAAATCCATGATGGGAGAAGAACTGAATGCAGCTGAAGTCACCAAACGCGGGCTGCTAGGAGATCGCGCATACGCGCTCGTGGACAGTGCCGACGGGAAGGTCGTGAGCGCCAAGAATCCGCGGAAGTGGCCGCAGATGTTCGACTGCCGCGCCACACTGTCCGACGTCCCCAAAACCGGGGTGCAGGTGCCGCCGGTTCGCATCACCTTGCCAGATGGCACCATTGTCAATAGTGACCAGCCCGACATCGACCGGATCGTCTCGAACGTCGTCCACCGTGAGGTGAAACTTGGATACGCACTCCCGGAGATGCGCACCGCGACCGCTGAGGAGTACTGGCCGGACATCGAAGGGCTTGATCACCGGGACACCGTCATCGACTCCGGTCTTCCCGAAGGTACTTTTTTCGATTGTGCCCTTGTACATGTGTTGACCACGGCCACGGTCGATCGGCTGCGGTCCCTGTATCCAGAGGGGCGCTTCGAAGTCCGACGGTTTCGCCAAACATTGTTGTGGAGACCGCGAGCGGGGACAGCGATTTCGTGGAGAATGCCTGGATCGGGCACCTGCTCGCAATCGGGGATGCCGTTCGCCTCAGTATCACTGCTCCCTGTCCGCGCTGCGTGATGACAACACTCGCTCAGGGCGACCTGCCAAAGGATACCGGTGTCCTGCGTACAGCAGCCCAGCATAACCGGGCTAACGTTGGGGTCTACGCCTCCGTAGTGCAAGGTGGCAAGGTCCGTCGTGGTGATTCCGTCACGCTGAATTAACCTGATGAGCAAGACCTTCAGTCGTGGCTCCTCCCACCGGCGTTGCCTCCACAAGATGGTCCCCGCACCACAGCATGGTCTCAGCACGCCTCTGCCAAATGCCCGGGCGCCAAATGTTCCGCTTCCATAGCGGTCGCGACGATTCTGGACGTGTCGTCGGCAAACCTTTCCTAATCCGAACAAAGCAAGGCTTGCCCGTAACTCGCGAACCGTTACGGCCCGGAAGGCTGCTGGTCCGCGAGGTCAATCAATGAGAAGTTAGGGCTAGACGTTTTCGATTCTAGACAGTGCCATTCTGTGAATAGATCCCCCAGAGTCAAAAACAGGTAAGAGACTCGTTTACAATACCGGCATTCGTGGCTCATGAGGTGATGTGATGACGATACTGGGGAGAATTAGGCCCAAGAGTCTCTGCGGAATATTGACGGTGGCCTTGATCACATGTGGCTACACCTTGGGGCAAACCACATCAGCTCCGGTAGACCCAGGCGTGCGCGGTGGGGCGGCGGGTGCGGGTGGTCCGCTGCAGGGTCTTACAGCGGACGAGACGGCGTTCTTCCTGGATGGGCAGGGGAGGTTCGCTGAAATCGAGGTTGTAAACAAGGGCGCGAACAACGGCCTTGGTCCGCGCTTTAACTCAAATCAGTGTTTCTCCTGCCACTCGCAGCCCAATATGGGAGGAACGAGCCCGGCGAAAAATCCCCTGCCGGAAGTTGCCGCCTTGGATGGAGCCAAGAACGCGGTGCCATGGTTCATCGTGCCAAACGGACCCATCCGCGAAGCCCGGTTTAAGAAGAGCAGCGGCAACGCGGATGGCGAAGTGCATGACCTCTTCGTGATCACGGGGCGAGCTGACGCGCCCGGCTGCAATATCGCCCAATTCGATTTTCTGCCCGCGGGAAATCCGCTTACGGGCCAAGGCGGGAATCCAAACATTATTTTCAGAATCCCGACTCCTGTCTTTGGCGCAGGGCTGATTGAAGGGATTTCCGATTCGGCCATTCTTGCCAACCTGCAGGCCAACGCATCGGCGAAGTTGGAGCTGGGTATTCACGGACACGCGAACGCGCACCTCAGCGGAAATGTGAATCTCAGTGGCAACGATGGAACTATCACCCGTTTCGGGTGGAAGGCGCAGAACAAATCCCTTCTCATGTTCGCGGGCGAGGCCTACAACGTCGAGATGGGAATCTCGAACCAGCTATTCCCGCAAGAGCGCGATGAAACACCCAGCTGTATCTTTAAACCCACTCCCAACGACACCCTTAACTTCACAACCGCTCCCTCGACCACAGGCAATTCGAGCGCCATTTCGAACCCCGCGGTCATCTCGGACATCGAAGCCTTTGCCAACTTCATGCGGTTGCTCGCTCCACCCACGCCCGCTCCGCCCACAGCGTCCAGCGAAAAGGGACGCGACTTGTTTGCGAAGGTGGGGTGTGTGCACTGCCATAAACCGTCGTTTACCACAGGGGCGATGATCGCGAGCGGCTCCGCGACCAGTCCGAGTGCTGCGCTTTCCAATCAAACTGCGAACCTTTTCTCCGACCTGCTCGTGCACCACATGGGCAAAGGCCTGGCCGACGGCATCACGCAAGGCGGCGCCGGCCCCGACGAGTTCCGAACTGCTCCTCTCTGGGGCGTCGGACAACGCGTCTTCTTCCTCCATGATGGGCGTACGTCCAACTTAGTGGACGCTATCAGGGATCACCAAAGCCACGGCAGCGAGGCCAATAAAGTCATCGAACACTTCAATAAACTGACCGCTCCGGAGCAACAGGAAATCATCGATTTTCTGCGCTCACTCTAGCCAGATGCGGTCGACACATTGCCAAATTGTGCCCTCGCTACCTGACTCCGTGGCGGCCAAATCGTCTTAGTTTCCCAACCACGCGAGCGGGTGAAATGGATGTACAATGGCTGCCGTTTTCGAGTCTCCAAGGAAATGCCGGTTAGATTTGCGAAAGGATAAGGATTTGAAATGCGACGCTTAATGGAGTTCCTATTCGTTCTCGCCGTGATCGGCTCTGCTCTTGCTGCTGCCCAATCCAAGCTGCCCAATGCGCCCGTGCATGAAGTGACGGACGACTATTTCGGCACAAAGGTGACGGATCCCTACCGGTGGCTCGAGAATACAAAAGATTCCGAGGTAGCGGCTTGGATGAAGGCGCAGAACGACTACACCCGGGCAGTATTGGCAAGCATCCCCGGCCGTGATCAACTGCTGGATCGCATCAAAGCGCTGGACAACGCAGGCAGCGTGGTCTCGGCACTCCAGGTCTGGGGTGGTCACTACTTTTACTTCAAGACCGAGCCCGGCTCAGACAATCGCAAGCTCTACCTGCGTGAGAACGCCAATGCGGCCGAGCGACTGCTCGTAGATCCCGAGAAGCTGACTACGGCAGATGGCAAGCATTCTTCCATCGATTACTTTCAACCGTCACTTGACGGGAAGTATGTCGCTTATGGGATTTCTCCTGGTGGGTCGGAAGAAAGCGTTTTGCACGTAGTCGAGAGCGCAACCGGCAGAGTATTGAGCGACGTCATTGACCGCGCCCAGTTCGGACAGCCCAGTTGGCTGCCCGATGGTTCATTCTTCTATACGCGCACGCAGAAGCTGCCACCTGATGCGCCGCCCACAGCGAAGTATCAAAAATTACGGTCCTATCACCATGTGTTGGGTGCTGATCCTGACAAAGAATCAGCTGTTTTTGGATATCAGGTGTCTCCCAATGTGAAGGTGACTGAAGATGATTTTTCTGTCCTTACCTTCTCGCCGGGTGCTCCCAAGTATCTCGTGGGACTGGTAATCCACGGCGTCAAACGCGAGCTTGATTTGTACGCGTCTGCATTTCAGGACAACGTCAGTGCGAAGACGGCGTGGAAGAAAGTTGTCGATGAAGCTGATGCGGTTACAGGCTTCGACCTGCACGGGAATAGTCTCTTCCTGCTTTCCCACAAAGACGCTTCCCGCTACAAGGTTTTGGTCACTAGTCTCGCGAATCCTGATTTGGCCCATGCTACGGTGGTCGTTCCGGCGAGCGACGTGGTGGTCGTCAACATCTCCGCCGCTGGCGATGCGCTTTATGTGCAAGATCTGGATGGCGGCGTCGGGCGGTTGCGACGTTTGCCCTATGACGGCGCAACCATTCAGCCGGTGAAGCTTCCATTTGATGGAGCTATTCAGTCTCTGGTTACAAATCCGACCGAATCTGGCGCCTGGCTTGAGCTCACGTCGTGGACAAAATCGCCGTTGTGGTACGCGCTGGATGCGATTTCCGGCAATCTGACCGACACCGGCCTGGTGCCACCCTCTCCCGTGGATTATTCGCAAATCGAATCGCAAGAGGTTAAGGCAAAGAGCGCGGACGGCACCATGGTACCGCTCTCGATTGTCCACAAGCGAGGGATGGTGCTGGATGGGTCTCATCCCACATGGCTAGAAGGTTACGGTGCATATGGTATCACTCTCGATCCGGCGTTTCGTCCCACGCTGCTGGCATTCTTTGAACGCGGCGGAGTATTCGCCGTGGCTCATGTCCGCGGCGGCGGGGAATACGGCGAGGATTGGCATCTCGCTGGCCAGAAACTGACCAAGCAACACACGATTGATGACATGCTGGCTGGGGCCGAGTATCTGATCGAACACAAATACACTTCGCCCGTTCACCTTGCCGGCGAAGGCACCAGCGCGGGCGGCATCACTATCGGCGGCGCCATCACCCAGCGTCCTGATCTGTTCGGTGCGGCCTTGATTCGAGTGGGCGATTCCGACTCGCTGCGTTCTGAACTCATGGCCAGCGGGCCCGCCAATATTCCCGAGTTTGGCACGGTCCAGGAGCCCGACGGTTTCAAGGCGCTGTATGCTATGGATGCCTATCAACACGTATTGCCGAATATGAAGTACCCCGCAGTACTGCTGACCACCGGTGTCAACGATCCTCGCGTGGCGCCGTGGCAGGCAGCCAAGATGGCTGCCCGCCTGCAGGCATCGACCACTAGCGGTAGTTTACTGGGAGCGCTCGAGTAAGAGTCCAAGCAGCGCCGCTAAGTCATTCCCAACAGAGTAGTTCTGCAAGTTCTCGCCGTCAACTCTTTGTATTACCCTGTATTAAATAGATTCCTGTGCATATCTACGCATTTTTGCTTGACAATATACGGGGTGTGTCATATTGTATTACCCTGTATGGCAAGCCTTGTCGCCAAGAAGAAAGGCAACAAACTCTACTACTACATCGTCGAAAGTGCCCGCGTCGACGGCAAGCCCCGCATCGTTCATCAAGCTTATCTCGGTACCGCCGAGAAACTCGCCGAGCTGGTCCGCGACCGCACCGCTCCCGTCCCCTTGGCCGCCACCACCCGCGAGTTTGGCTTGCCCGCCGCCCTCTGGGCCGCCGCTCAGCAAACCGGCGTCTGGGACTTGCTGCAATCGCTCTGGCCTAGGCCACGCTCCGGACCCTCGCCCGCTCACTACCTCTTGCTGGCGGCCATCCACCGCATCTGCCAGCCTGGCCCCAAAACCGAAGTTCCCGATTGGTATCGCTCCTCCATCCTGTCAACGCTCTGGGAGTTTCCCTCCGAACGCTTTTCCTCGCAAGCGTTCTGGGACGCCTTTGAACAGATCCTGCCAGAAGGCCCGGAAGCGCTCGGCGCGGCCGACGATGCCTTGGAGCAAGCCCAGTTGCGTTTGCTGGGAGTATGGAAACAGAAACAACTGGTGAGTCGTCGTCTGCTGGCCTACGACACCACCAACTTCTACACCTATATCGCCAGCACCAACACGCGCAATCAACTGGCCCAGCGCGGACACAACAAGCAGGGCCGCCGCAACCTGCGGCAAGTGGGTCTGAGCTACGTGCTGGATGGCGAGCATGGCTTGAGCCTCTGTCATCACGTGTATCCCGGGAACGTGGGCGACGTGGAAGAGTTTTCCACGGCGTTGACGCGCATCACGCGCATGCTGGATCAAAACCAGATCGCGCGCGAGACGGTCACGCTGGTGTTGGATAAAGGTTCGGCGGCGCTGGCCAACACGGTGGCCTTGGAAGAAGCGGGTGTGGGCTGGATCTCGGCCTTGCCCTGGAATCAAGCGCCGCCGGAACTCCGCAGTCGAGCGACGGAAGAATTACCCGCCTGCAGCAGTGCCCAACCCGGAGTGCGTGCCACCGCCGAGAAAACTCTGGTCCATGGACGCGAGCATCTGTGCGTGGTGAAATACTCGGCTTCTTTTGCCGGCGAACAACTGCACAGTCTGACCACCAGCCTCAGCCGGGTGTTGCAGTCGCTCCGCCGTCTGGCCATGGAACTGAATAAACCGAAAGCGCGCTGGAAGCAGGAGCAGATTGAGCGCAAGATTCACCGTTGGTTGTCCGCTCCGTTTCTGGCCGAGCTCATTCGCTATCAACTGCAAGAGCAGGACGGTGGCTGGCATTTGCAGTTTGACTTCGACTCCGCGGCTCTTCCGCAGCTACTCAATCAGCGCCTGGGGCGCACCGTGCTGCTGACTAACCGCATGGATTGGAGCGCGGAGCAAGTCGTGGCCGGCTATGGCGGTCAACAATCCATCGAGCGCGTGTTCCGCGGCTTGAAAGATGGCGAGTGGTTGGGCTGGAATCCCATGTATCACTGGACCGACCGCAAGATTCGCATCCACGCCTTCTACTGCATGTTGGGCATCTCTCTGCTGCAGTATGTGCACCAACAGGCGAAAGCTGCGTGGGCGGATCTGTCGGTGGAGCAACTGCTCGAGGAACTGGAGCAGATCAAACAGTTCGTTCTGCTCTATCCACCTCAGGGCGAAAAGGGACCGCCGCGTACTGCCTATGTGCTCTCGCAGCAGACTCTGGCCCAACAAGCCTTGGTCAAGAATCTCGGGCTTGTAGCGATGGCATCGTAGTACCCCACGTGGGTAAGACAACACCACGTTCGTAACACCATCAAAAATACCTACTTACAAGTTCGTCGATTCAACTCACAGTAAACTACCGCTAGCGGCAAGCCGGTGCTCCTGCGCGTCGACTATGACGCAGGACACGGAATGGGCTCGACCAAAACACAACGCGACGAAGAGCAGGCTGATGAAGTGACCTTCTTGTTCTGGCAATTGGGGAACTCCCAATTTCAGCCCGCGCAAGCACACAAGTGAGCTCGGCGGCCAAGCACGCCGTGTATGTGACCATCGAGCAACTGCTCAAGTCCGAACAACGAGCCGCCGAGTGGATCAGAAAGATGAGAAAGATTCCAGCTTTGTCAATCGAAAATCCTCCCAACGCGTCGACTGCCTGATTCAGAGGAAGATCTCGCATTCCAGCAGGTTACCCAAGCGAGATCCAGAGCTGCACCGTCCCATTTATAACTTTCGGTTTACCCGTAATCTAGGAGTAACCCGGCAAATGACAATCCATCACGTCTCGCCGACTTAGCATTATATGTTGAGAAAAGTGCCCGCAGCCAGGCTGGACCAAGATATCGGACTTTGAAGAACCGCTCAGCATTGCCTCATGCAGCAGAAGAGCGCAACTGCTGCCGATCGTCGAGCGCTGCCACGCGTCTTGGTGACCAAACGTTCCTTTTGTATTTGCAATCTCTCGTCTGAGACAATTCTGGACGGTCCATGATTACTTCTTCTTGGACAGGAGGATGGTTTGCACGAAGGAGCGCATTGCTGCTTGCGGATTCGTCAGACGCAGTTTGAGGCGCTGCTCCAGTTGGTCTGCGAACGTAGCAAGCGCCTCGCCGTTCCCAGCACGCGCGGGACTTAGCGCGCAGGCAAGCGACGGCACAAAAATCGAGCGAAAGAAAAGGGCGCGCTTGGTTGCTAGAGCATCCTTGTTTCTATCACGAGCGTACTGGTCCCACGCAGCGTCCGACACCTCGGACATCGCGAAATCTTCCACGGTCAGTTGTTGGAATTTTCCATTACCCTCGAAGGGCGCAAGAAGATCCCGCTTTCGCCGAGGATGAGCCCTAAGCGTCATTCGTGAGCGTTCCTCTGATGTGATCGCGCCATCGGCGACCATTTCCTCCAGGGCTGCATTCGCATGGTCGAATATAGGTTCGAGCCCTACCGAACCATCATCAGCAATCCCAGGAAGAACCACGACTAGGCGGCCTCCAGGGCGTAACTCTCGCGCTCGCAACGTGAGAAATGCTTCCCAATCCTGCGCAGCCTGACCTTCGAATTCGGCGCGTACCGCGCCTGTGCTTCGAATAGAAATGAAGTGGCCGGGAATCAGTGCCGGCACTCGGCTAAGCCACACCGCGGCGTACGAGGACCATCCGAGATGCACGGAGCCGGGTGGCAGCACCTTCTCGTAGAAAGATTTTCCGATCGCCGCGGAATAAACCTCGGGATCATCCACGCCATATCTGTTAGGGTCGGCATCCAGGAATTCGAACAGGGAGTTAAAGTCATTCGAGGGTTGGTCGATGTGGAAGACGGAGATAGCGCGACTTGGAGCGATACGCTTTCTCAAGCACCTGATTGCGACCTGCATGGGGGCCAGTGAGTTTTTCCCCTGAGACGATCCGTAGTCAGCGATGACAATGGCTTCGTCGCCCGAGTCCAGTTCTACCTCTCTGATCGCTCTTTCAAGTAGAGGGAGCGCCAAGGCGGCGCCTTCTGACGGTAGTTTTGCATGCTTGTTGTACGCTCCCTTACCTTCCATGACGGCGTGAGATGGTCCACGTTCATTCGACATCTGAGAAATCCTCCTTAGACTTCAAAAACGAGCAGCGGATCCGCACGCCGTTGAGACATCGATTTGCAAGTAAAGAGAGCGTGTCCCTTCCCAATCGCAGTGAACAGATCGAGCTCGATAGCGGCCCTCAGTGTTGCGGTATGTTGGTATGCGGTCAGGGTTTCGAAAAACCTTCTCCGGCGCAGGACCTGGGCGCGAGCCCGCGACCAGTGTGCTCCGCACTTCTAGTTGTGATGCGCTCATGAGGAATTCTCCTTAAACGTCAGAAGGGGTGGCGCGAGCAACTGTTTTGGACCGTAAAGGTCAACGCCCACGCATGTATTTCCTAACTATTCGAGGGCCCTAATTCGGCTTGACGTTCTGGTTGAGCCGCAGCACATTGCCGGGGTCGTACTTTTTCTTGATCTCCACCAAGCGAGCGTAGTTCGACCCGTACGCCGCTCTGACAAGTTCTTCGCTGGTTTCGCCCAACTGGTTGACGTACACTCCATGTGCAAAGGGTTGCAAATTGTCTCGCAGAGACTTGACCCACTGCACCGCAGTCGCCTTCTCTGTGGGAGCGCTCCAGATCCCCACGATGTCCAACTCGTAACCCGGCTGACGCAAGGAAAATGCCGTGTCATTCAATCCCACACGCGCAATGGCGCCGTAAAGCGGCACAATGAACACTCTGGTGTTTGGTGGCGGATCGTCGGTTGCCGTCGTCATCTTCGCAATCGCGGCCGCGTTGAGTTCCGGAAGAAACAGGTCCGTTTGGAAATGCGCTACGGGCGCTGGAAGGAATGCTGCCGACTGAGCTTCCAAGTATGACATAACCCTGATGTTGTCCTCCTGCGGTTTGAGCGTGCGCAACAGCCTGAGCAAGTCGTTGCCTTTCCGCGGATCGCCGCAATGGCAGACAAGCATCCGAAATCGCGTACCCTGTTCGGACGGTAACACCATGCCGACGACGTTCATTTCATCCGGCGCTGCCGCGACGAACATGACGAAGGCCTGCAACAGTTCCGGAATTCGCCCAGGCGGATACACGAGCGTTCCCGCCAGAACGTCGGCTACCGGGTGGAGCCGGTACTCGAGCGCGGTCGCCACGCCGAAATTTCCACCTCCGCCGCGAATCGCCCAAAAAAGATCTGGATTGGAACTCTGACTGGCCTCGACTTGCCTCCCATCCACCGTCACAAGTTGCGCCGATATCAGGTTGTCGCACGCAGCCCCGTACTTCGACATCAAGAGCCCTTCTCCTCCGCCGAGCGTCAGGCCAGCAATTCCTACAGTCGGGCAACCACCTGACGTCGTGGCCAAGCCAAATCGCTGGGTTGCCTGGTCCAAGTCGCGCACCAGCGCACCTGCCTCTACACGGGCGACGCGCGTGCCTGCGTCGACTTCGACCCGGTTCATCCCGGAGAGATCGATCACCACGCCGCCATCGCACACGCTGAATCCGAGTCGGTTGTGGCCTCCGCCACGAACCGCCAATGGCAAATTCTGATTCTGGGTAAAATCGAGCGCCCGTGCGACGTCGGGCACGCCGGCACAGCGAACGATCAGCGCTGGACGCCGATCGAAAGCGCGGTTGAAAATCAAGCGTGACGATTCATAGTTGGGTGACTCTGGCGTGATTACGTGCCCGCTAAGCTGGGAAGCAAGTTTTCGGATCGCGGCGGCATCGAGTGGAGCGGCATCCTGTCCGCTTGCTTCTAATATTCGCCGCGTCCCGGCAAGTGCTTCAATCGGGCTTCCCCAAAGAGCCGCTGCCGCAAACGACGTTTTTCGGACGAATTGTCTTCGAGTAGTGAGCGCCATATTCGACTCCACATTTCTCAGCCGCGAGTGTACACGGCCCCAAACAATGTCAGGGCACCGTGATCGCAGTCGCGGTTCCAAATCGGCCAGGCGATTGGAAGTCCACCAGGCACGTCGCGAGGCCGCCCCCGCCGCTCACGTTGCATCCTGCGCCGTCACGTGCAAAGAATTCGAGCTCATAAGTACCCGATGGGACCGGACCAATGACTACCGTGAACGAACCAGGGCCATGGATGTCGGTCGTGACCACACCGACTTCGATCTCGGCGGAGTCCCTGGTCACACCCTGTCGCGTGAGTCCCTGGCATGCACCGCCGCCACCTGTTGCTCGCCCTGAGTTCCTTAGGGCTCACGCAGAATACGGTCAACAGTACCGGTATCAGCGTGCCCCCTTTTGGATGTGCGCTCAACCGCGCTTCAGGGGACAGCTACTTTTCTTGCCTACCCCCCGAAGCGCGGAGCGGCGCACTCTACTGGTTGATGTTGCAGACAAATGTGTTGCCCTTCTTGACGGGGGCAGTGCACAACGGTCCAAGGTTGGTCTTCGCATTGGGTACGCTGATCATGGCGTTGGGACCAGCTGCGTGCTGACCGTTGAATGGGGTTGGGTTGCCGGCGTCGAAGCCGCAAGGGACGGCGTCCTGCGGGTTGTTGAACCAGAAACCGACGTGGAAGGTGTTAGTCGGGGCCAGACTGGCATCTGGATCAAAGCCAAAGATCTGGTCTAGCAAGATGGTGTGGATGGTCGCGTTGATATTTCCATACTGGTCGGCTTGCAGATCGGTCTGATACCATGCCAATCCAAAGTTGGTGAAAGTGGGGTTGACTTGGCCATTCGGCAACAACTGCGTGCGCTGGGTCGTGAATAGATCGAAGTCCAGGTTCGGCTGGAAGTTCTGTCCTTTTATATATAGGGTGTCGGCGAGATTGCCCCGCACAACCGTAACATCAGCGGTGGCGCCAGACCCAAAGCAGCTTGCGAAGGGTGGGTTTGGGTAGAGCTTAAAGGTTTCCTTGTGGACCTCTGCTGCCTGCGGTTTTACCGCAGCGGTAAGGATGGTGATAGCAAGTGCCAGCAACATGAGGCACTTGCCGGCGTAAGTTGTTTTTCCTGTGTACGTCATTAGATCAATCTCCTTATTTAGTCGGTTTGGCCGCTGCCAAGTCGAAACCGGGCAGTCGGATCGTCGCCGTATGCGCTTCGACGGAGCCACTCTCGCTCGAAACGGCAGAAACTGTCCTAAGGAGGTCCTGAAAGATCTCTAAAATCCGTCAAAAAAATCTAGGAAAGCTGCAAGCATCAGGAAGGAAAGAAATTACGAACGCTTGCGGGCTCGCTGAAATCCCCATCCCTACAACGCGCGTAGTTGGAAACTCATTTTCGCAGTTCCGCGCGATGCATTCTTGTCGTAGAATTTGTTCGCGTGGTTTAAACAGATTCTCCGGGATCAATGGATCCCAGTGCACTCGATCTGCTGGGAACCAAGAATCTGATTCTGAATCTCCTCGCTAGAAACCTCGACGACACGGGGCGTTCTTTCAGCAAGAAGCTCCTGTCGGTCACTCAGGAGTCTCCTGCCGGAACCGGTCAATGAGTACAGCCGACCAGTTCGAGCCAAAGTCGCCGGGACCATGTAAGCGTCCTTTTTATGAGTTTGGTGCCTTCCTTCTAGACACAATCCAGCACCTTTTGCTGAAAGAAGGCAAGGCGGTGGCGCTCACCCCGAAGACCTATGACACGCTCCTGCTGCTGGTTCAAAACAGCGGGCGAATGCTCTCCAAAGAGGAGCTCATGAAGTCGCTGTGGCCGGACAGTTTTGTGGAAGAATCGAACCTGACCCAGCAAGTTTCGATGATCCGCAGGGCCCTCGGTGACTCTCCCGGCGACCCCCATTTCATCGTGACCGTGCCCGGGCGGGGTTATCGCTTCAGCGCCGAGGTCAGGAATTGGGGGGATGAAAAAGAGCGTTTTGGCTTGACTGTTTCCGCTCCGCAGTTGATCAGCGAAGCCGCCAACCGAACCGGGCAAAAGGTTGTGCAGGTGGCCAAAGCGGACGTCACCGGGACGGAAAACGCACAACCGATCGCGCTACCGCTCAAGCGGAGAGAACGCAAAACGACCCGACAGACGATCCTGTCGATTGCCGCACTCGCACTGCTAAGCGTGGCGATATTAACAATCCCCAGATTCTTACATCCGACGCAACCCAAGACAAGCCAGGCTGTGCCCGCACGTCACAGTTTGGCAATTCTTCCTCTCCAGAACCTTAGGCACGATCCCGATGATGATTTCCTGGGATTCTCGCTTGCGGACGCCGTCATTACTAAGCTCGGTTACGTGAGCTCGCTGACGACTAGACCTTCCGCAGCAGTCGAGAAATATCGAAACCAGGTCATTGACATTCGAAAGGTTGCGGCAGATCTAAATGTTGACGCTCTCCTGATAGGGAGCTTCATCCGCGATGACGATGATCTGCGCATTACCTATCAATTGATCGACGGTAAGAGCGAGAAGATTCTGGGCAGAGGCACCATCGATCTAAAGTACGACAAGCTATTGCGAGTCCAAGACAAGGTAGCCCAGCAGATCATCAAAGACTTGGAACTAAATCTATCACCCTCCGAGGCAGAGAGGATCAAGCCCGATGCGCCTGTCGATCCGCTCGCCTATGAATATTACCTGCGAGGTGTCGACCTCCACGGCCAGCACAAATTTCCCATGGCGATCAAGATGCTGGAGAAGTCGACCGAGATCGACCCGAACTACGCCTCCGCCTGGGCGTACCTGGGCGCGTCCTATACCTCAGATGCCACTTTCGAGTTTGGCGGCCGCGATCAATACCGCCGCGCGCAAGCCGCTTATGAACGCGCACTTGCGATACAGCCGTCGCAATTGGACGCACAAATCTTCCTGGCGAATCTACTGATCGACACAGGGAAAGTTGAGCAAGCCGTGCTATTGCTGCGCGATGCTCTCAAAACGAATCCAAACCACGCAGCTGCGCATTGGGAACTGGGATATGCTTACCGCTTTGCGGGCATGCTAAACGAGTCGGTCGCGGAGTGTGAGCTCGCGCGCCAGCTCGATCCTCTGGTTAAGGCGAATGGTTCCGTTTTAAACGCTTATTTGTATCTCGGAGAGTACGACGAGTTTATTGCCAGCTTGCCTGAGGTGAACGACTCAGCTTTCCTCTTGTTCTATCGTGGATTTGCAGAATACTACCAGAAGAACTGGGACCTTGCTTCCAATGACTTCGATCGCGCTTTCGATCTTGATCCTTACCTGTACACACAAATCGGAAAGGCTCTCAGCGATTCGATTTTGCATCGGAACGCGGATGGACTCGAAATCCTGTACGTCCTGGAAAAGAAGATCGGAGAACGCGGAGTTGGTGATCCCGAAGGCATGTACAAGATTTCACAAGCTTACTCAATATTGGGAGACAAACCCTCCGCACTCCGGGTATTGCGTCGAAGCATTGAAGGTGGATTCTTCTGTCATCCGTATTTCACAACGGATCCGCTCTTGAACGGACTGCGAAATGAGCCTGAATTCGACGCACTGTTGAATGTAGCTCAGCAGCGACACGAAGCATTCAAGAGCAAGTTCTTCTGAGGCAGCTTCGTGATGCCGCCAGAAGTCGGCTTGGAGGAGATCATCCATTGATCTCCCCGAACCCCGTTTCTGGATTGCTTCGAGTTGTCCGACTAACCGGGGTTAGCTATAGCGGGACACGCGTACATAAGAAACCATGGGTCGGACACATCAGCTAACATGTTCGAGGTGGAGAAGCCTCCCGCAGTTTCCTACATATGAACCGAGCCGGCCCGTTGATCGCGCCTCCATCTTCATCCGATCCCTCAGATGCCTCCAAGCGGCTCCTACCGTGGCTCGTTGCTGTCGCCTTGTTTATGGAGTCGCTGGATACGACGATTCTCAATACGGCCGTTCCCGCCATCTCTTCCGCCCTCGGCGTCGCTCCCCTCAGCATGAAGGCGGTGCTGGCGAGCTATACCCTCAGCCTGGCGGTCTTCATCCCAATCAGTGGATGGATGGCGGATCGATTCGGAACCCGTCGTGTATTCGCATCTGCGATTGGTCTATTCACCCTCGGGTCCTTTCTGTGCGGAATATCAAGCAACATCCACTTGCTGGTCGCTTGTCGCATTTTGCAAGGTTGCGGCGGCGCGATGATGGTACCAGTGGGCCGGCTCACCCTGGTACGAACATTTGCCAAGTCAGACCTTCTGCGCGCCATGAGCTTTGTTTCTATACCAGCCCTGGTGGCGCCCATGCTCGGACCCATCGCCGGAGGTCTCATCGTCGGGTATCTTCACTGGCGCGTCATTTTCTTCCTTAATATTCCAATTGGACTCACGGGTTTGATCCTCGTTTATCTGCATTTGCCGGACTACCGCGAAGAGCGGACTCCTCCGCTCGATGTTGTCGGGCTCATCCTCTTCGGTTCTGGGGTCGCATTACTTTCTTATGTGCTGGAGATATTCGGCGAACACGCTCTGAGCGCGGCGGACATGGTATGGCTGCTGGTGTTGTCCATTGCCTTGCTTGCGGGATACGGAATCCATGGGAGCAGTCTTCCATTTCCTTTGCTAAAGCTCCGGCTATTCAGCATTCGCACGTTCCGCGCCGCCGTAAGCGGCAGCTTCTTCACTCGTCTTGGAATAGGCGGAGTGCCATTTCTCCTGCCGCTCCTCTATCAGGTAGGCTTGGGCTTCACCCCGATCCAGTCCGGTCTGCTCGTCATGCCCCAAGCAATCGCCTCCATGAGCATGAAAGCAATGATGCCACGAATTCTGCGTCGTATTGGGTATCGTCGCGTCCTCATCTCCAACACTTTAATTCTCGGTGTCCTTCTGATGGTGTTTGCAACGATCGGTCTGCGAACGCCTGTTTGGGCCATCGTGCTAGAGGCTTTCCTTTATGGAGCGTTCACGTCGCTGCAATACACGAGCATGACTACGCTTGCATTCGCCGACATCGCCGAAGAAGACGCCAGCAGCGCAAGTTCCATCGCAAGTACCGCGCAGCAGATGTCAATTAGCTTCGGAGTAGCTGTAGCGGGTTTAGCCGCAGCGTTTTTCGTTCCCAGTACGCACTCCGATCCGACTGAAATGATTCATGGAATCCATAAGGCTCTCATTGCTCTCGGGATGTTGACCATCTTATCGACGATTGTCTTCCGCAGTTTGAGGAGCGGCGATGGCGACGATGTGAGCCTGCATAAGGTTCTTCATCCGGGAGGATGACTCAACTTGTTGACATCCCTTGAGTCAGCTTGATTGATACCGATCAGGCGCATGACGCAAGTGATCTCAGCCCACCTCGTAAAGGTTCCGGATCGCCTTTGAAGCCCCGGCTAACTGGAAATTATTCCGGGCCAGAAGTCGGCTTCGGGGACATCGTTATCAATCTCCCCCAAGCCCGTTTCGGGCCAACTTCCGGTTGGCTTTGTGAATCACAGGCGGGAGTCATTGTATCGCCAGGCCGGCTGGGGTCAAATTCTGTGGACTAAAGAATGCGTTCGTTATTTACCACGGGTGAAAATGGTGTTGGCCGAGTTTCGGCTTTGTTTTTGTGAAGGCTATCGAGATCAGGGCGACGACGCCTAGCGTCGCCAAGCCGAAGTAGATGTCTATATAGGAGAGCAGGCGGCTCTGCGTGATTACATTGTTTTGGAAGAGTTGCAGTGCGCCGAGCGCGGGAACGCTGGTGGCACCGCCATTGCGGTGAATCAGATCGGTATATTGCGCGAGGGTGGAGCGAGTGGTGGCGTCCAGACGATTGGAGACGTCTAAGAGCCGCGAGGAATGCAGGGTCATGCGGCGATCGAACATGACCGTCGCCGCAGTGACTCCAAAAGTGTTTCCGAGCTGGCGGACAAAGAAGTAAGTGGTGGAAATATCGTTGACGTCGGCTACGGGCGCGTTGCTGGTGACAATGTTGCCGGCCGCGATGAGAACGGGCGCGACGCAAAAGCCTTGCAGGAAAATTGCGGGAGCCAAGACTACGGTGGGGGTGGTCGGCGTCCAGATGTAGAAGATCGTGACATATGTGGCGATCAAGAGCAGCAATCCGAAGACGAGCGTGCGGAGGGGTCCCAAGCGGGGAATAAGCACGTGCAAAGTGAGCTGGAGCCCCAACCCAAGGCCGAGCGTGTACATCGAAATAAATCCGCCCGCCTGCAAGGCGCTGTAATCCTGGACGAAGCGGAGATATTGCGGGACGACATAAAGCCCGGCACCGAAGAATGCTCCCACGATCATAATCACAAAGAAGAAAGAGCGCAGGGAAGCTTGACGAACGATCATGCGCAAATGCAATACCGGCGATGCGTTCTCAGGGCGGTAGTCCCACCAGAGAAACCAGATAAAGAAGATTGCGGCTGCAAGCAGAGCGAGGGTAATCCAGTTCGACTGGAACCACAGATCGCGCTCGCCGCGGCTGGTGGCAGTTTCCAGGCAGGCCAGCGAGGCAATCAGCAGGACGGCGCCCCAGACATCGACTTGGCTCTCTTTCCTGCGCTTACGCAAAAAACCTGGCGGGACAAGTTTCCAGATGAGAAAGGCGCCGATAGTTAGAAAGGGGAAATCAACCAGGAAAGCATAATTCCAGTGAAAGGTATCGGTGATCCATCCCATCACGCAGGGATACGGGACTTCAAAAGCGGAAAGAACGAGGTAGAGCTGAGTGACCGCCGCTAGCCTGGCTTTCCCGGGAAACAGCAGCCCGGACAGAAAGACGACGCGCACCAGAAACGCCCCGCCGCCGAATCCCATAATCAAGCGTGAAACCAACAGCTGCGTCAGGTTGCCCGTGCTGAGCACGCAGCCCATCGCTCCCACGGAATAAATCCCAATGCTTAACAGTAAATGTCGCCTGGCGCCGATGACTCGCGTCATCCAGGCCGCCAGCGCCAAGGAGCTGAGGTAGCCGACGTTATAAAGAATTATGACCCAGCTGATTTCATCGGAGCTTGCCCCTACGTTGCCCTGCATGTCCGGGAGGAACACGTTGATGGACAGGCGGTTGGAGATTTCGATGGCGGTAACCATGCCGACAGTGAGGAGAATGGCTATGCGGCGCCGGTCGGACAGCTGCGACAGAGTACTGCTGAGGAACCTTTCCTCTTCCAGTTCCCAGGATGCCGAGGGACTTCCACCCAGATAGGTCATTGCACCTCTAACCAGTCAGCGAGTGTAAATGGTCGCTTCAACGTTCATGCCGGGCCGCAGGACGAGATTCGGATTCTTGTTGGGCTTGACCAGGATTTTTACCGGAATGCGCTGCACGACCTTGATGAAATTTCCCGTGGCATTTTTGCGGCGCATAAATTCCTGTTTCGGAAGTTGTTCTGGGCCAGAAGTCCTCTTCTGGGAGAACTGCCCCGACCGCCAGCTACGACGCTTTAACATGTTCCAGAAGCAGTTTGTCGACCTCGCCACGTTTATTCCTGGTTTCGCGACCACTCGAAAGAGATGTTCCGCAACACCTCTACGGCGGCGGTGTTAGAAAACCTTCCAAGAATTGCTCCCGTGGAAACACTGTGAAGATCGGCCTTCTTGATTTCCACACATAGCATTAGGAATGGGACGATTTTCTAACCCCGGTTGCACCGGGAAGTCAATGGCCTAGGCCGCCCTTCCTTGCAATTTCGGGGTGTGTGCGGTTGCCTGCAGTTTTCTTCGAAGTACCTCTTGAAGCTGTCCCAGATGCTTGCTTTCAGTTTTTCGTTCAGACCGAAGCAGTCGAAGCTTGGCTTCATGTCGTGCTGTCGCTGGCGAATTAGAATGATTCACGATGTTCTCCGATGAGATCGCTTAAGTCTAGCCCTGGGTATGCCTATGTCAAGAGGCATTGCCGTCAATCATCCGAACAACCCTCCTCCCACTCAAAACGCGTTACCGGCTCTCGCATTTCTCGATTTCCCTAGACTTCTGCACGGCAGCATCCTGTTTTCTCGCCTTTTCTAACCGTTCGCGCGCTTCTTTCACGAAGCCGGTGAAGCGGTAGGCCAGTTCGCGAATGCGATGCGCTTGCCGACGCTCGATTGCCTCGTTTGGGATTAGTTCCGTGCCGACTCCAAGTGCAACGGCTCCTGACAGAATGAAATTGACCGCGGTCTGCTGATTCACACCACCCGCCGCGATCAAAGGAATCTGGGGCAAGGCCGTGTGCAGCGCTTTGATGTACTTGTCTCCGCCCACCTGGGCGCAGGGAAAGACCTTCACAAAGTTGCAGCCAGTTCTCCACGCTGCTACGACCTCGGTTGGAGTCAGTGCGCCCGGCAGCACTGCGAGGTTTTCCTTGGCGGCGAATTCCAAGATCTTGAGGTCGAATCCAGGAGCAGTCAAGAAGCTTGCGCCCGCGTCGACGCACAAGCGTGCTATTTCGGTATCCAGGACCGTACCCGCGCCAACGATCATTTTTGGATGGTGGTGGACAAGGTGGGAAATTAAATCGACCGCCCCGGCGACTGTCAGGGTGATTTCGACAATTGGTATTCCGCCGCTTGCGACCGCCTCGACGGCGAAGTGTGCGTCTTCGGCAGACGAGACCCGAATCGCCGGAATGATACCTATTTCTCTGATGCGTGCACAGACTTCTTCTCTCTTCATTTGTCAGAGTCCTTCACTCATTTGCGGGTGACGGGTGCTCCGTCGCCGTTCTATGTCCGAAACGTCAGTGCTCATTGCATGCTATTCCAGTCGTTGACTCGTGCGTTTTCGTTCTTATATCTCTTCGCCTTCAGGCGCAGGCAGATGATCCCCAGGACGTGCGAACCACACGTAAAGTGTTGGCAACAAAATGATGCTCATTACCAGGTCAGAGATGAGACCGCCCACGATGACGATAGCAAAAGGACGCTGTGAATCCGATCCAATCCCATGAGACAGGGCGGCAGGCAGAAGTCCCAAAGTTGCGACCAGCATCGTCATCATGATCGGGCGAAGTCTGAGAACTGCGCCTTCCACTGCCGCGTCTTCAATCGTGTAACCTCTGCTGCGTAGCTGATTGATGTATTCCAGCATGATGACGCCGGTTTGCACCGATACGCCGAAGAGTGCGAGAAACCCGACGCCTGACGAAACGCTGAAGTTGGTATGTGTCACGAGTAACGCGAGAAGCCCCCCGATGCGAGCCATCGCCACGTTGGTGAGAATGAGCAGCGCCCATTTTACCGATTTAAACATCGTGTAGAGGATGATGTAGATCAGCAGGATCGTGATCGGCAGCACAAGCAAGAGCCGCCGTTGAGCACGCTGCTGGCTCTCATATTCGCCCGCCCAATCAATGGTGTATCCGGGCGGCAACTTAACGGCAGCGTTGACCTTTCTGATCGCTTCTTCTACGGTGCTGCCCAGGTCTCGACCGCGCACACTGTACTTAACCGCGATGTACCGGGAATTGGCTTCGCGATAGATCTCCGAACCTCCGTCCGACACTTGAACTGTGGTCAACTGAGCCAGCGAAACACGCTCGCCCGAAGGGGCCAGCAACCGAATCTTTTCGATTGCCTCCTTCGTGTCCCGATATTCTGGCAAGTAACGCATCACGAGATCGTATCGTTGTTCTCCGATGAGCACCTGGGTTAACGCGTTGCCGCCAACGGCAGTCTGGATAGCGTCCTGAACGTCCGAGACATTGATTCCGTAACGAGAGGCCTGATCGCGGTCAACCGCGAAGTCGAGGTTGGGCTGGCCGAGGACTCGAAACAACCCCAGATCTTCCACTCCTCGAATACCTTGCATGACGCTGACGATTTCATCGCCCTATTGCTTCGAGGGTCTTGAGATCGTCGCCGTAGATCTTCACCGCCAGCGCGCCCTTGACGCCGCTCACCGCTTCTTCCAGGTTGTCGGAAATGGGCTGCGAGAAGTTCCAGATGACTCCGGGGATTTTCTCCAGCTCGCGGTTCATGGCGGCGATCAACCGCTCTTTGTCCTGATGGAAGACCGGACGCCACTGGTCTTTGGGCAAAAGATCGACGAAGTATTCTGTATTAAAGAAACCGGTCGTGTCCGTGCCGTCGTCCGGACGCCCCACCTGGTCCACCACTTGCGGGACCTCGGGAAATGAGCAGAGAATCTCGCGGGCCCTCTCCGCAATGCGAGCGCCTTCTGTCGGTCCGGTGCTGGGGGCCAGTGTGCCGCGCACCCAAATAGCGCCTTCATCGAGATGGGGCAAAAACTCCGATCCGATCACGCCGCCGAAAGCCAGGTAAATCGTAAAGGCGAATGAAAGGAGAGCCACCCCGACGGTCAGCCAGCGATTGCGAATAGCCCAAGCGACGTTCTTTCTGTAGCGCGTGGTCAGAAATTCCATCACCGGGTTCCGCCACTGTTTGACGCCTGAGCGAAACAGGAAACTTGCCAGCACTGGCGCGATGAGCATCGAGAAGATCAACGCGCCAAGCAAAGCGAAAGCCACCGTCCATGCCATCGGCTTAAACAATTTTCCCTCGACCCGCTGCAGGGTAAAGATGGGAAGATATGCGGTGATGATAATGGCAATGGCATAAAACACGGGCCGTTGCACTTCGTGGGCGGCTGCGCGGACTTGATCCAGCAATGTGATAGTGCCTTCGTGTCGCCGGTTTAAGTGGCGAACGATGTTTTCCACCATCACCACCGCACCATCCACCACCATGCCGAAGTCCAATGCACCCAAGGAGAGAAGGTTCGCCGAAATGTGGCGCAGGTCCAAGCAGATGGAGGCAAACAGCAAGGCGAAAGGAATGGTCAGCGCGACGATGATGGCACCGCGAACGTTGCCGAGGAAAATAAAGAGGACGATCACGACCAGGATCATGCCTTCCGCAAGGTTGTGGAGCACCGTGTGCGTCGTATAGTGGACGAGATCGTCGCGATCGAGGTAGGGAACGATCTTCACGCCCGGCGGCAGGATGTGATCATTTAACCGCCGAACCATCGCGTGAATGGCGTCTAGCGTTGTGGCTGTGTCGGCGCCTTTACGCAGAAACACGATACCTTCCACTACATCGTCATCATCGAAAACGACGCCGTCGGCCCGATGAATCGCTTTCCCAATCTGTCCGAGACGAATCTTTGGCCCTTGCGTGACCACTGCAATGTCCTTGATACGCAGAGCGGTACCGTTTTGTGTCTTGATCACCGTCTTTTCGATGTCGTTTACGTTCTTGACCAGACCCACGGCTCGGACGTTGATCTGCTGCGAACCTTGCTCGATGAAACTTCCACCCGCGTTTGCATTGGCGTTGGTGATCTGCTGCTCCACCTGCGCGAGGCTCAAACCGTAGGAGATCAACTTGTCGGGATCGACGCGCACCTGATATTCGCGAGTAATGCCGCCGAAAGAAGAATCGTCCACAACATCCGGCACGGATTTCATGTACTTGCTGATCACCCAATCCTGAAGCGACTTGAGCTCCATTACGTCGTACGCCGGGTTGGTGCTCTTTATCGTGTACCAATAGATCGACCCAATCGGACTGAAATCAGGACCAATCTGGGCGGCAACATTTGGCGGGAGCGTGACCATCGAAATTCGCTCCAGCACCTTCTGGCGGTCCCAGTCGTTGTCGGAGTCGTCATCGAAGATCAGATTGACGACTGACAGTCCGGCCAACGAAGCCGACCGCACGTGTTGCAGATGCGGGATGCCATTCATCTGAATTTCAATAGGAACGGTGACCTGCTGCTCAACCTCTTCCGCGGCCCGGCCTGGCCATTGGGTAATCACCTGGACCCAGGTATTCGCTACGTCGGGATAGGCTTCTACGGGCAGCTTCTTGAACGCGATGACGCCCCACACAAAAAGAAGCAGGGCGACACTGAGAACAACGAAGCGGTTGTTCAAAGCGGAATCGACGAGGGCGCGAATCATTACTGTTCCACCGTGTTCTGGAATTCGAGCGCATTCGCAACCACTTGTTGGCCGGGAGCAATTCCTGAAACGACTTCTTGCATGCCGCCGGGAAGCATGTCGCCGCCAACTACTTCGTATGCGACGAAACTGCTTGTCCTTTTCCGGAACATAGATCCAATCGCGGTCGTGCAGATGAAGGATTGCGGTAGCGGGCACGGCTGCACGTGTTTCTTTTCGTTCACCGTGGAAGGTCGCTGTAACGAACATTCCCGGACGCATGAGTCCCGGATTGCGCACCTCGATTCGCACCTTTGCGGTGCGAATATTCGGGTCGAGAACGGGCCCGATGTTACTGATGACTCCGGTGAACACTTGGTCGGGGTAGGCATTCAGGCGAATCTCGGCCTTCTCCCCGAGGTGGACAGTTGAGAGATCGTTCTCATACACGTCGCAGAGAATCCAGACGTAGCTCAGATCGGAGATCGTAAACGGATTGGGAGAACCCAAACCCGGCACACCTGCTGCATTTGTCACCTGCTGGTCCGTGATGACGCCTGATACGGGAGCACGAATCTCGACGATTCCAGACGGCTGATCGACGTTGGCATTACCAAGCACTTTGAGCTTTTCGGCCGTTGTCTTCACGTCAACCTTGGCCTTGGCCTCCGTATCCTGAGCAATCTGCAGATCATTCAGAGAGATCGCGCCCTTGTCGTAGAGAAGCTGTGATCGCTCCAGTTGTGTGCGGGCGAGTTGCTCATCAGCGACTGCTTTTTGATAGTCAGAAAATGCCCCTGAAATATCCGCGCTCTGCACGCGCAGCAACAGTTGACCCTTCTTAACGGTGTCGCCAAGGCGCGCAGAAATCTCCACAACCCGGCCGGTCGCGATCGAAATCACTGGAACATTTCTGGAAATATCTGGAGTGACTGTGCCGGTAACTCGCAACTGTGAGGTACGCCACATGCGCCACCGCCTGCGTTAGTTGGAACCTTTCGGGACGATCTACCTGAAATAAATTGCGGTCCTCGACGCGCTGGACCTTCAGCGGCGGCGGTGCCTCTGCCTGTGGATCGCTCTTGCCGTTACAACCGGCGTCCAACAAAGCCAAGGCCAAAACCAGGGCCAAGGTTGCGATTCTCTTGCGGTTCATTGGATAACCTCGCGGCCTACGGCAAGATTCAACTGACTTGCTGCGTTCAGATAGGAAGCGACCAGGTTCAGATAGTTGACTTGCACGCTCCGGTAATCAGCTTGCGCATCGAGAAAATCCAGAAGCGACGCGGCACCGTGTTGGTAAGAAAACGCAATTGTGTCCCGGACGCTTGAGGCCTCTTGCAGATACTGGTCCTTGTAAGGTTTGAGAAGAATTACGGTGCTATTGACCGTCGCGTAGGCAGAATCCACATCGCTGAAAACCTGGGCACGCGTTGCCGCGGCCAGCTTATCGTTTCGGTCGATGTCCAATTGCGTACGGCGCTTTTCCCCCTGATTGCGATCAAAAATCCGCAACGGGATGCTCACGCTGAACCCGATGTACTGGTCGATCGGAGGGTTCCGTCCGCCATCGAAACCAAGAATTGGATCGGTGGATCCATTGGCCACTGCGAGCCGATAATCAGTTTTCGCCTTGTCGACAGATTGCAACGCTGCCCTCAGATCAGGACGCGTATCGATAGCCGCTTGCCGCACGTCGCTAAGTGGAGGAATTTGTTCCGCGAAATCAAACGGCCCGATGACATCGAACTGATCGATTGGAGTCTGATCATTTAGCAGCATCAGTAGCTGGATCTTTGCGATGCGCAGATTCACGTCGGCTGTTTGCACGTCGGATAGGTACTGAACCCTCTGCAGTTCCAGTCGTTTTAGGTCCACCTGGGCAATTGCCCCAGCCTTGTAGCGATCACGATTCACGTCCAGCACATGGTCGTAGTAGGCCAAGTTTTCTTTGGCCAGATTCAAGATCGCTCTTTCCTGAAGTGTCTCGACGAATGCGCCCCGCAGGTTGAATAACAGATTTCGCTCCAAGTCGGCCTGACCGGAGGTTACGACTGCAGTCCCCTTTTGCGCGCTCTCCAGTCGCAGTCCGCGTTTGTGCTGGCGCTCCCAGAGGAAGTTCACCGTTCCCGACGCGAGGAAGTACGCAAAAGGTCCGTGAGGTGGGCCGCCGCTAAACGGATCAATCTGATCAGCCAGGATGGTCAGGTTCGGGTTCGGCCGCAGGTTCGCAGTGATCTCTTGCGCGCGGGATTCATCGATGCCGATTTGTCCTGCCCGAAGAGTCGGGTTCGCTGCCTCGAATTTCGTCCGAATCTCTTGCCAAGTGAACGCCTTCTGGGCGATAGCACTCTCCCCCAAGGCTGTAAGCAGGAATAATGCAAAGCAGAAACGTTTTCCCACCCCGCACATGCGTCCTCCTATATGTTTGTTACTTGTCCCGCTGGTCCCAACATTTTCACGCCTCGTTCGCGGTAGGTCTCACCGTTTGTGCGCCCTCCCGCAATTCCAGTTTCCGAGACCACGAAGCACGGCACTTCATTAAATACGTTGAATATGAATAGCGTGTTACAACGTCCCTGCCGATGTCCCGTGGTGAACCTGCTGAGCGCCTTTACTTCAAATAGGCTTTGACAACGTCGACCAACTCATCAGCGGCCATGGCCTGCTCGGAGGTTGGTTTCCGCTTCGGATCGAGCACATGAAATCTGACATGATCCTCAAGAAGTTCGGCCATTAGCCCATTCATCGCGCCTCGCGCAGCAGCGATGAGCCGCAAAACATCGGAACAGTTGTGTTCATTTGTTAGAGCTCTTTCCACCGCTTCTACTTGGCCACGAATTCGCCTGACCCGCAAAATCAGCTTTTCTTTTTCTTTGATTGTGTGCGCCATTTTCCCTCCGCACGATACTGTATAGGGGTACGTTATGGTCGTCAAACGACAAAGACCAGTCAACATATGGAGGCGGTTCAACTGCGATTCGGATTTGCTCCGGTTAACAGGGCCCGCGCGCGAGGTCCAGTCGGCCAATCCGACACGGGCGAGCTGTTTCTGGAAGCGAGGATCGGAGCGGAGATTATCGATCTTTAGGTCAGCTTTGAGGTCCCAAGTGCGGGGATGACGATGAAAGCAACGGAGTAGGCTGGACCGGGAGATTCACGCAGGAAGAACTGCGAAACGACAATCTTCGTCGTTTCACTCGTTGAGACCGCACGTCACCGTCGCTGTAGTAAAACTATAGCAGTTCTATGTTCATAACTGATCAGATTGGATCAAAACGAAGCAAATCGAGATGCTGGTAAGTGGTTGACGAATCATGTAGAGTAGAGAATTTTCATAACGGATCAGAACTGGCCTGTGACTTCTTCTCTACATTAAGTTCCTGCGGGGGTCAGCTGGTAGCCGAGTTCTTTGGCCTTGGCGGTTAAGCTTTTGATGCGCTGCTGGAGATAGCGATTTTCATAGGCCGCTGCGCCTTCATCAACGTACGGCTGAGCCCATCGCAGGAGCCGATAGATCAGCGTAGCCAACTTCCTGGCGGTAGCGAACACTGCAATATCTCCGCCGCGCCGTTGCGCGATCTTGCGGTAGTACGCTCCCAGGGCGGTCTGGCTGTGGCGCATGGAGAGCGCGGCCATGCGCAAAGCGGCCGCAACACGCGTGCTCGCACTGTTCCGCTTTTTCTTCTTCACCGGTTTGCCGCCGGTTTTTGGCACATGCGGCGCCAAGGTGACGTGCGAGACAAACTGCTTCTCCGTGGGGAAGCGGCTCAAATCTGGGCCGTACTCGCTGAGCACCACTTCGACCGTTTCCACTCCGATGGCATCGATGTGTGTGAGATCGACGCCGCTCATTCGGTATAACGCCTGCCGCTTCAGCTCCTGGCCGCGTTTTTTGATCGCCTTTGCCTTGTTGGTGTTCTGCAGAGGCGGTGCCGTTTGTCCCCGCTGCTCTTCTCGTTCCATCTCCCCGAGTCTCCGCAGGATTTCCTTCTCATATGCGGCCATTCGCTCCTGTACGGCGTCGTACATCTTCAGCGCCTGCTGCAAGCTGAACAAGTGATCCTCCCGCCAATGCCCGCTTAATTGTTCGGCAATCTCTTGCTCGGTTTTGCTGCAGCGTGGGTCACGCAACTTCGCCAGCTGCAAGGCATCCCGCTCTCCTCCGGCGATGGCCCGCAGAATCGCCATCCCGGTCACCCCATCGATGTCGGAAACTGCACGATGCACGCGCACGTTCATCTGGTCTAGGCTCTTTTGCATCCTCCGCAGCCAGTCCCCAGACTCCGCCACCAGGTTCGCCTTATCCCGCACCAACGTTCGCAGCAAGCAGACCGCTTCCTCGGGCCGGAACGACCCCCGCAGCAATCCGCAACTGTGCAACCGCTGAATCCACTCACAATCTGTCGGGTCCGTCTTCTTGTCCCGCCCCGGAACTCGTGCCAACTGCCGCGTATCCACCAGCAACAGTTGCAAACCTTGCCCTTCCAACACCTCGTGCGGTGCAATCCAATAAACTCCTGTGCTCTCCATCGCTACCGACTCTACATGGCGTTCCTTCAGCCACTCCGCCATGCCAATCAATTCCGGCGTCGTTGCCCCGAAGCTGGCTATTTCTCGACTGCTCCCATCCAAGGTCGGAGCGCATACCCAGTGGCGCTCGCTCCCGAGATCGATCCCGGCCACGTTCCGTCGAATTACCGGCAAACCTTGAAGCTGCCGTCGGTTCTTTTCACAAGTGTCAATATCATCTCTTCCCAGCATATGCGACCTTTCTGAGCACGCCCGCCCAGGTTGGCCGTTTATGGATTCTGGCCTAGGGGAGAGCTATGGAAGCCTCGCCAATGTTCAATTGCCTTCCCGGAACCATGCTCACTTTCGCGGCATCTGCTCGAATGTAAATAGGGTCATAGCTGCGGTCGCGCTCTCTTGCACGATACCGTCGGCGTCGTCAAAAGTCACAGATTATTCAATCCGGCGAACCGGTGGCGAGGCTCACTTGTGAACTCAAAATCCGCCAGTTTCATCCCTCGCATAGTCAAATGACGCCGCGGCTTCCCCCAGAGGAGTCGATCCAGAAATCCTGACTTGGGATCACGGCGTCTAGGCGCTAGTTGGGTATTAGGCAATCCCCAAAATTATTCCGGGCCAGAAGTCGGCTTCGGGGACATCGCCATTGATGTCCGCGAAGCCTGTTTCTGGACAACGTGCTGCTGATCGTCAGATACCGAGTCGTAGAACGGCTGCGACCTCCGCCGCCGGCGCCACTGCTCGAAAGCCACAGGAAGGTGTCGCACCTATCGATTTGCGACGCGCTTTGTGCGAAAAGACGAAAATAAACTCAACTTACTGTGGCGCAGTTTCTCCCAGTCTTCGGCCTTCACGCCAAGAGGCGCTCGACTTGGTCCGCGACAGCACCGAGGCCACCGAGGGCTCGGGCATCAATTGCCTGCACAACGGAGAGGCCGTACGGAGCCTTCCCGGGAGGCGGCGGACCATCCATGTAAATGGGTATAACGCGCGGTAACCCAGTCCTCCGCGCCTGAGTGATGGCATTCGCAATCTCATCGCGTAAGTAATGAGCCGACTCATAACTCGACGCGATCAGAACCAGGATCATGCGCGAGGTTTCGAGTGCGTGGGGGATTTCGAGATCCCAGAAGTCGCCTGGCGTGAGGGTACGCGCGTCGAGAAAGACACGGTGTCCTCCCGCCAACAATCGGTCGTAAAGCTGTTCGGCACTGGCCCTGTCGGCGCTCGCATGAGCGATGAAAATGTCCCAGCCACCGGGCGCTGCTCGCGCTGTTGTGTCGGTCGGCCGCACGCCAGCCCGGGACCCGCCACGTTCCGTAATTCCCATCTCTTTGAATAGAACATGCCAGCCGGCACGCTCCGTGGGTGCAAGAGCTGTGGTCTTGAGCAGCTTTCGATATTCAGAGAGCCAGTCCACCAAATCGAACCCCCAGCGCCGCAGCTGCGCCTCATGATTAGGATAGTGGAACTGGCAGTAGGCACCCATGATGTGACGGATGCCGACTGCGCAGCCCTCGCCACCGACCCTTTGTGCCAATGCATCGCTGGCCGTGAGCACTTCGCGCGCCGATGGAGTCCACGGCTTCTTACGCATACTCCCTGTAGAAGGTGTGTAGCCCGACGCTAGCATTTCAAGCAACGCCAGTGAGGCGAAGCCTTTTGAACTCAGCATGTCTTCGAGGGCGATGTTTCGTTCAGAAACATAGGTCTTGAACCAACGAGATATCGGATCCGCCGCGACGAGGAAAGTAAGCAATACACCGGTGAAGCTGACTTGGGCTTCATCCCCACCTTGCTCACCAATCCAGGCGCAGAGGTCGTGAAACCGCATCATTTCCTCATCCGGCCGCAGGCCCGGAGGATAGTGGCGAGGCGCAGCATGATTGACAAAGTCAACGGGCATTGGTGCACGCTGATCCAGGCGGGAGGCCTCTTCGTTCAGCGCGGAGCACAGCTTGGAGATGCGTTCTGCCTCGACGACTTCCATGCGCCATGTCGTTCTCGTGCGCTTCGGATGCAACCAATAAACGACCATTCGGCCATCATGGACCTTGGCGGCAACGGGCGGAGGATCGGCGTCTTGTAAGCTAAGCAGGGCGTAGCCATAAGGGAGGATTACGATCAACATGAGGCCATCGCCGAACACCTTGTCCAGCCATGTGAGCCTCGGACCTGCAATGTCCGGTCGTGCCTCGTAACTGCGATGGTCGAAGCCAGGAGTGATCTCGACGTAAGCGGCACCGCCTGCAACGGGATCGTAACCGGGTGGTCGCGTGATGGCGTTCCAACTCACCCGCAGAAACCGGCTCGAAACTTCCGTGGGATCGTAGCGTTCGACACGGCAGACGAAACCGTTTGCGTCAGATGTGACGTCCAGAGCGACGAGGTTGCCCGGTGCTTCCGGTGCCATTACGTCGACCATCCCTGATGGAGTGCGCTTCGCAGCGCGAACTTTATCACCTGGATTGAAAGCAACCGCATGTTTATCGGGTCTCCGGAGAACTTCTACAAAGCAGCCATGGGCGCGGGTTTCGTGCTTGCGGCACACTTTTGACGGAACCACGCGGGTGAATCACGGGTGTCAAGTTAGGCAGTGAATTCGCGGAGAATCCAGAACGGCATGCATAACTCAGGTGGCCGCAATCGAGTTCGATGGCATAGAGCCGTGGCTTCGCCAGGACAAGCCAAATGTTCTGCTTATGATATGAATTCTGTCTCCGACCAACATCTCGCCATTCTCGTAGATATCAAGAAACGCTGGGAGTAACCCGGCAAATGAAAATCCATCACAACTCGCCGACTTAGCATTATATGTTGAGAAAAGTGCCCGCAGCCAGGCTGGACCAAGATATCGGACTTGCCGATCGTCGAGCGCTGCCACGCGTCTTGGTGATCAAAACGTTCCTTTTGTATTTGCAATCTCTCGTCTGGGACAATTCTGGACGGTCCATGATTACTTCTTCTTGGACAGGAGGATGGTTTGCAGGAAGGAGCGCATTGCTGCTTGCGGATTCGTCAGACGCAGTTTGAGGCGCTGCTCCAGTTGGTCTGCGAACGTAGCAAGCGCCTCGCCGTTCCCAGCACGCGCGGGACTTAGCCGTCCGCGTGATCGCAGAGCCATGATGAGCGACGGCTTTTCGATGGTTAGAGAATGCCCGCGCGTCCGGCCCAGCGGGCGATATAGCTCTGAAGGAATGATGTGAAGTCGTCCGCGCCAGGTGGCAGCTTTTTACCACGAAGGCTGATTCGCGAGAAGTCCACGTTCACCACCGGATTAGTCAGTTTGCTCATCGCAACTTTGCGATTTCGGCAGGCGGGCAATACGAACGAGGGGATGACGGCCATGCCCTCGCCCGCGTCCACCATGGCGATCATGGTATCGAGATAATTGAAGACGGCGCGCCGAAGAACGAAAACCCCGGCGCGGGCCAAATGCTTGTCGATGAACTGCTGGACGACACTGCCCGGCACCAGCGAGATCAGCGGCTCTCCCTTCAGAGCGGACCAGGTGGTAGAGGTGCGGCGCAATGCCGGATCGTCATTGGGGCGAATCACCATCAAGCAAAAGCGAAACAATGGAGTCCGGCGGATTCCAGGCGCGGGCTCAAAAAACGCACCCACGCTCATATCCAGTTTGCCCTCCACAACCATCTGCGAGAGGGCAAGTCCACCCACATCGAACACTTGGATTCGGAGGTCGCTCCGGTGGGTGCGGAATTCCTTAATGGCTTCCGGCAGTATGTTGGCCGCCACCAGTGGTGGCGCGCCAACGGACAAAGTGTGGCAAGCTTCGGCTGCCGATCGCCCGATCCGCGAGATGGTACCATCAACTTTTTCCAGACTCTCCCGTACAACCCCAAGCAATTCATTGCCGTAACTTGTCAGCCCGACGTGGCGCGTCGTGCGATCAAACAGGCGGAATCCGAGTTGGGTTTCCAACTCTCGTATCAGAACACTGAGGCCAGACGGCGTGATGTAGAGTGCTTCCGCGGCGCGCGAGAAGCTTCGATGTTGCGCAACCAGCAGAAAAGCCCGGAATTGTCTGGACGTAAAATCCATTGATGACTATCACTCAACGATTCTTAAATTATTTGAACTTGTATCACAAGACGGCCTGAATTGAAATATACCGCAGCAGGTCCAGCGGCCCCTACACCCCCGGACGATGGAGGAAAGTGCTTGCGAGAGTTAACCGGAAAACAGCGCGAGCTGATTGGTGAGGTCACGTTTCCGGAATTGGCTCCCGCCATCGCGCGCTTGACGCCGCTCCAATGGCTCATCTGCGGTGTCGCCGCTCTCGGCTTCGCCTTCGACCTTTACGAGATCACTGTCTTGCCGCTCATTGTGCGGCCTGCGCTCATCTCGCTCGGGAACTTCAAGCCGGGCGGTCCTGAGCTCAATCTATGGGTGGGCATCGTGTTTTACGTTCCATTAGCCTGTGGCGGCGTGTTTGGCTTCCTTGGCGGCTACCTAACAGATATTCTTGGCCGCCGGCGAGTTCTCGTCTGGAGCATTCTGTTGTACGCCTTTTCGGCATGTGCTACTGCCTATGCTGCAACACTTCCCCAGTTTCTGATTTTCCGCTGTACAACCGTGATCGGCGTGTGTGTCGAATACGTCGCTGGAGTTGCCTGGGTGGCGGAACTCTTCTCCAATGCTAGACAGCGGGAATCCGCCTTGGCCTATACACAGGCAGCTTTTGGCCTGGGCGGACTGATGGCGACCGGAGCTTACTACCTTGCCGTTACCTACGCCGAACGATTCCCCAGCATCCGCACGGGCCACGAGGCTTGGCGTTATACACTGTTGTCGGGACTAATCCCCGCCATTCCGCTCATCTTTGTCCGACCTTTTTTGCCAGAGTCACCGATCTGGCAAGAGAAAAAGTCCAAAGGGACATTGAAGCGACCGAACTCCGCGGAACTCTTCAGACCAGCATTCAGAAGGACCACACTGGTGACGACGCTGTTGGTGGCGTGCAGCTATGCTTTGGCTTCAGGAGTCATTCTACAGACACCTCGCGTGGTGCCCGGACTTGCGGAGTTGCGCAGCCTGGCGCCGCGTTTGGTTGAGCAAACTGTGACCCGTGTTCAGCTGTTTCAAGAGCTCGGGACGATTGCCGGGCGCTTGCTGTTTGCCTTTCTGGTCGTTCGAATCGCGTCCCAGCGCCGTCTGTTACGTATCTTTCTCCTTCCGGGCTTGATTGTCTTTTCCTGGGTCTATTTTTTCGCTGCAACGCACAGTCTAGCGCTGCTAATATGCGGGATTTTTCTCGCTGGTCTCTTGCTGAATGGGCCGTTTAGTCTTTGGGGGAATTACCTGCCGCGAGTGTATCCGACTCACTTGCGTGGTACCGGCGAGGGTTTCGCGATCAACATCGGAGCCAGAGTGATCGGCGCATCCAGCGTACTTCTTACCACCCAACTCGCAAATGTCATGCCCGGTCCCAGTGCAGCTGCACACCTTGCCTATTCGGCTGGCAGTGTCGCCGTCCTTGCCTATACGATGTCGTTGATCGGGAGTTTCTGGCTGCGTGAGCCGGAAGGTGGGCAACTGCCCGATTGAAAGGGTACGAAGGCGATGGCTCCACGGCTCGTAGGGAGAGGAAGATTTGGCTTGCCCATGAGTCCGTCGGCTTCGTCGGTCTCCTTCAAGGAAGCCTTGCTGACATTCCTTTTTATTTTGTTCGTCGCAATTGTCGCGCTCAGCAATCTCGTACCTCCTACTGTTGTTCTTGCGCCTGCTCCTGTGACGGACTTCTCCGCCGAACGCGCCATGAAGCACCTGAAAGTCATCGCTCGTGACCCTCACCCAACCGGCTCGATTGAAAACGCGCGCGTCCGCGATTACATCGTCGAGCAGCTGAAGCTTCAAAGGTTGGAACCCCAGCTTCAAAGGACGGGTATCGCCAGCTTAATGGACGTTTTTCCGGGTCCCTACGGGGCCGGAACTGTAGAGAACATCTTGGCCCGCCTGAAGGGAAGCAACAGCACTGGAGTTGTGCTGTTGATGGCGCATTACGACTCAGTCGCCCCCGCTCCCGGCGCCACCGACGACGGTTCAGGAGTTGTGACGCTGCTCGAAACGCTACGCGCTCTGAGAAGCGGTTCCCCACCGAGAAACGATGTGGTCATTGTGTTCACCGATGGGGAAGAACTCGGAACAGTGGGAGTGCAGGGTTTCGTGGACGAGCATCCGTGGGCGAAAGAGATATCCGTAGCTTTGAACCTGGACGCCGGCGGAAGCTGCGGACCGGCTTCAATCAACGAAACAAAACATCTCCACGAATGGTTGGTCCGCGAGATCGCCAAAGCAGTTCCTCACCCACTCACGGCTTCCCTTGATCTCTTCCCCAGGTTTGCGGGCCTCGATTCCACGGCACTCGATTCCGCGATCCCGACGCTGGATGGAGGTTATAGCGGTTGCAGAACCGCCTATCACACAAGGATGGATAATCTCCAGAATCTCGATCTCCGCAGTATTCAGGACGAAGGAAATTACACGTTGGCTGTCGCACGTGATCTCGCGGACTTGGATCTCAAGCGCACTCGTGCGGAGCACCGCCTCGTTTATTTTGCTTTTTTCGGACGACTCATCATCTATCCGATGACATGGGTTCTGCCCTTGATGATTATCACGCTCGCACTTTTTATTGGTGTCTTGCTACTCGCTTTCAGACGCGGGCGGCTGAGTGGACGTGGCCTAGGACTGAGTTTGCTGCTCTGGCCGGCAGCTGCGGCCACAGCAAGCGGGGCGGTTGCTTTTCTTTGGTGGGTGCTCCAGGCGCTCCATCTGGTGAACAGTTCCTTTGAGTCCGCCTACAACGCCCAAATATATGCCTTGGGTTTCCTAGCGCTCACCATCGCAGCGACATCGTCGCTGTATGTGACCTTCCGCCGCAAGGCAAGCCCCACAGAACTAACCATGGGCGCTTTTCTCCTGTGCATGGCACTGTTGGTTCTTACCTATTTCTTCGCGCCAGGCACGAGCTTTCTGCTCATGTGGCCTCTCCTCTTCGCTTTGCTCCCACTCGGCCTGGGATTTGTCTTAGACCGACCTGATTCAAAGTTATTAAAGATAGCCTTATTGATTTGCGCGGGCGTACCGGTTTTTCTGTTCACTCTTCTCATCGCGGATTTTGCCATCCTGGAGGCGGGGCCCATGCAGACCATGGTCTCCCTCTGCATTTTCACTGTGGTCTTGCTTGCGCTGTTGGCCGCGCAACTCGAGGTGATGACGGCGCGCCGCAAATGGCTCCTTCCAGGAGCCTGCGCAGTACTAGCCCTCAGCTTCATCGCGTTCGGTGCCCTTCACAGTGGCTACGACACCCAGCATCCCCGCCCCGATACCATTGCTTACTGGCTGAATGCGGATACCGGCAAAGGTTCATGGATCAGTTTGGATGAAAGGCCCGATGGATGGACTTCGCAGTTTCTGACGGGCCGCATCGAACGCGAAAAGATCGACATTTTCGTTGCGCCTGGAGGAGAGTCGGTCTTGAAAACTGACGCTCCGCCGATGAAATTGCCTGCACCGGGAATCGTGATGTTGGACGACTCCATATCGGGCAACGAGCGTATTTTGCGCCTGCGGCTGACTTCTTTGCGGCATGCGGATGTGCTGTGGGTGGCGCTTGAGAAGGTGACTGTTCTTCGCGCGACGATCGGCGGCAAAAGGCTTCCGTCGAAGATTGTTGAGCCGAATGACCGGCTCTGGGGTTTCTACTATGCTGTTCCCCCTCCCGACGGAATTGAACTGGACATTGCCATGGACCTCGGCAATGCTCCGCGCCTAACGCTGACCGATCAGACCAATGGTCTACCTGACATTCCCGGCTTGCACATCAAGCCCCGAACTGAAGACCAGATGCCCCTCCATTACTACCCTGCTTTTGATTCGACCATTCTAGTGAGCCATTCGATCTCGGTAGCTCGGTACAAATCTCCTCGATAATTCTGCGGAATGGTCGCAGTTGAGAGATGTTCATAAATGAAGGGCTTGCGGCCGGCGCTTAGAAGACCGCAGTCGGCAGGGATGCTTTCTTACTTGCTCGAGACTCTCCCACCGCCTAACTCCACGTTTCCAATCGATACTGATCAACGGTCCCACCCGAGCCCGACCGCGGGACCTACGGATTCGCTCCCCTATCGTCGACAAACCTACCCAACCGGATTATGCAAGGCATGGCCGTCGCTCGACCGCGCCCTCGCAGAGATTACTTCCTCGTAAGCTGATGCTCAAGAAAGAACGCCAACATCTGCCTCGTCGCGTCGATGCTGCGGCTATACGGCCCGAGCATCCATTCCGCCGCCGCCCGTTTGCCGCCGGGCCACTGATGGCCTTCTCCCTTGACCGTGTACAACACCACGCCCGCGTTGTCAGCGCGGTCCGTGTATTGCAGGCGCGTGACATCCGCAGCGATCGTAGATTCGATGGGTTTCGGTCCGCACTGGTTTCGCCGAGACCAATTCGCCATAAAGCCCGGAACACTCGGAAATGTGCCGCCGGCGCGCTTCGACCAGCCTCCGTTGTATAGACAGACAGGATCGGCAGTTCCATGAAAGGCAATCACCGGCACCGGTCGATGGTCTGTGCACCAGTCCCACCCCGGGTCGAACCCAGCCGAAACCATCCCGACCGCCGCTCGCTTTTATGACCACCTGCGCAATGACAAATGCGAGGTTGAGGGTAGGCCGCGTCACAGCGTCGTTGGTCAAAGGCGTGCGCTCCTGCTGGTTCAAAACTACTAACAAGTCGGTTGCCAGGATCCCGGGGCAGAAACGCCAGCGAAGATGGGAAGTTAAAGAGTGGTGGTCCATGATCGGCTCGACTTTTTTATACAGTTTTCAGTACATTATTTCTTACAAACTTCGCCTTCTCATAAGTTCAGGTACGCTCGAGAAAGCACCTGAGCGATGGCTGACTCGCATGCAAACCTTGAAGCTCTGTTTCTGTTACTCGCCGCTGTAAGGTCACCCCTCATTCCTTTTGTTCCGTCATTTTGCTTGAAAATCCATTAGCCCGCGTTGGTCGATGGCAGGACGGATGCAGCTGACACCCAACGAATGTCTGTCCGGGTTCGCCATTGCGTCGAATGTCCGAGTTGCCACATTTGCTACTTGAGTCTCTTCAGCCCTTATAGCAACAGGGCTTATCTCATGCGCGCAAGGCTTCTTCAAAGCTTGTGAAGTTTCGAAAGATGCTCACGACCGTGGCCCGCACACTCGACGAAGTTTGACCTATAGCCCTGCAGCCGCAGCATGGGCTATGGTTCGGCACTAACAACTACGTTAATTGGAAAAGGAGCTAACCCGGTGGCGGCTACCGTCATTCGTTAGCCCATCCGCCGCTTACTTGAACCCAAACTAATCGGAGCGATCTAAGGAGGATGTTATGAATCGAAAGCAGATTGTGCAGATAGTGGGGTTGCTAATTCTATCCTGTGGTTTAGCGAGCGCCCAGACCATTACCAGTTTCGAAGCCCCGGGCGCAGGCACCGGTTCTGGCCAAGGCACACTCGCTGAGGGCATCAGCCCCGCAGGAAAGACCTTTGGATACTACATCGACGCTAGCGGTGTAGCGCATGGGTTTCTGCGCTCCGCGCGGGGCGACTTTGCTACGTTCGAGGCTCCCGGTGCAGGTACTGCCGCCAGCCAAGGCACTTTCGCATTCAGCCTCAACTCGTCAGGGGTCCTCGTGGGGTATTCCATCGACTCAAGCGGAGCAATGCATGGCTATCAACGCGACCCCGGTGGCACTTTTACCACCATCGATGCTCCGGGCGCGGGCACCGGTTCTGGACAAGGCACATTCGCTTACAATATCAATTCGTCGGGCACCATCGCAGGGTTCTATTTCGACTCGAGCATGGTAGCTCACGCCTATCTCGACACCAACGATACATTCACCGTCTTCGATGCTCCGGGCGCGGGCACGAGTGCGGGACAAGGGACGGGTACGGCATCAGTAATTGCACTCACCGCGAGGGGAACCCTTACGGGACCTTACATCGATTCGAGCAATGTGCTTCATGGCTACGTGCGCCATAGCAACGGCACGATTATCACCTTCGATGCTCCGGGCGCTGGCACCGGCGCCGGACAAGGCACCGACGTCTCTGGTCTCAACCCGGAAGGTATGATCCCGGGATTTTCCTTCGACTCTAACGGCGTTGCCCACGGCTACTTGCGTGCTAAGGATGGTACGTTCACTCGGATTAACGTTGCCGGCGCAGGCACCGCATCTGGCCAGGGCACCTTTCCTCAGGGAATCAACCCGTCGGCAGCGATCACCGGACAGTACGTGAACTCGGGCGGCGTGGCTCATGGTTTCCTGCGCCGCAAGGATGGAACCATAACCAAGTTCAACGCTCCGCACGCGGGCACAAGTAGCGGCCAGGGCACCTTCCCGTTAACGAACAACCCTTCAGGGGCGATCGCGGGCTACTTTATTGATGCGAGTGGGGTGGCTCACGGCTTCATTCGTTCCCGGTAAGCAAACATAGAACGTTCTGTCCGGGTGGCGCGCACCTTTTCTAGGCCTCGCTCACCACAGTGCATCTGGTTGCGTCCTCGAAGATCACAGGTCGCACCGCCCCGGACAGTCGTTCTGCAGTCTCGCGGCAGCAGCTTTGACGAACGCTTCCGACACCTGGCGTGCTGTTGCTAACGCAATAATGTAGGTCGGATCGTAAAATCCGTATCCTCGTACCTGGAATATAGAACTCTTTCTCTTAGCGAAGTAGAATGACCCGATGAAATGCCTGCCTCCCCGCGTAGTCGCCCGCGCCTACATCATGTCGATCGCGTTTTGGTGCGGGTTCGCGCTGCTCATGGGCGTGCAGTACAGGCCCCTTAATCGACAACATCTTTGGTCGTCGTTGGTCGACTTGCTGGTCGAGGTGGCCCTTCGAGGTTTCGCCTTAGCCTTTTGGACCCCTCCCATTTTTTTTCTTGTCGGGAAGTATCTTGATTCTTCCAACCGTCGTATTCGTTATGTCTTGCTCTGGAGCCTGGGAGCGGCACCTTTTGTTGTGCTCCACACGAGCATCCTGTGGATACTGGTCCCGCCTTATGACGACAGTTTGCAGAGATATCTGCCACGCTCCTTTGAGTCGTGGGTTGAGATGATCAGGAACGGATTTGCCGATCAGATCTTCATATACATTGCTATCGTTGTGGCGGCCCATGCTTACAACTACCTCAAACGCTTGCGAAGAGAGGAGCGCGAACGATACGAGTACCAGCAGGCGCTCGCCGCAAGTCAACTGCAAGGTCTCAAGACGCAGATCCATCCCCACTTTCTTTTTAATACCCTCCACGGAATCGCAACGCTCGCTGACACAGACGCCAAGAGTGCGAAATCCATGATCATCAAGTTGTCGAGTTTGCTGAGAAAGACTCTGGATTTTAATGGCGCGGATCTGATTCCACTCGAAGACGAATTGAAGTTCCTGAGCGAGTACCTCGATCTCGAAAAAATGCGCCTGGGTCGCAGGCTCAAGGTCACATGGCCGGTGGCTCCAGAGACCTTCCGATTGCTGGTACCCCAGATGATCCTCCAACCCCTCATGGAAAATGCCGTTCGCCACGGTGTCAGTTCGTCTCGCGAGGGCGGGTGGATAGAAATTGCGGCGAATGCAAGCAAGGGTATCCTCACCATAAGATTGCGCAATAGCGTTGGTGGCAGCACGTCCAAGGGAACGGGAGTAGGGTTGCGCAATGCGGAAGCCCGCCTGAAATATCTCTATTTCGGCGATGCGAGTCTCCGTTTCGAGATTTCGGAGGATCACGTCGCTACGGTATTCCTGACCTTGCCTGCGTTGAACTCGCCTCAAGTCGGGGTTGAGGGTAGCCCGGTCCACACTGTCCTCAAGCGGGAGAATCCCATATGCGCGTCCTCATCGTCGACGACGAACCACTAGCCCGCATTGCTCTAGCGCAGATCTTGACTGCGAGGGCCGATGTGGAGAGCTTTCATGCCGCTAACGATGCGATCGAAGCTCAAGAAGAGCTTCTGGCCAGAGACAACTATGATGTGATGCTGCTCGACGTAAGCATGCCCGAGCTCTCTGGACTTGAGTTTCTGGCTCGTCTGCAACACTATGAGCGACCGTTGCCCTCTGTCGTCTTCGTCACGGCATACGCCCAGTATGCTCTAGCTGCTTTCGAAAGGCATGCCGTCGACTACATTGTTAAACCTTTCTCAGAGGAACGCGTGAACCTGGCCCTGGATTTTGCGTCCCGTAGGACCGCCAGTGAGCGCGCGGCAAGATTGATTGAGTTCATACCACACCTAAAAGGAATGGCGCAACAGTGCTCGTCCAAGATCGGAATCAAAAGTAACGGGCGAATTCTTTTCATTGACCCTCGTGATGTAGCTGTGGTGGAGGCGGAGGGAAATTATGTGTTACTCCAGCGGGATAAGGGGTCCGACCTGCTGCGAGAGTCGATTTCGACGATCGCGGAGAAGCTGAAGCCATACGGATTTATTCGAATTCACCGGTCCGTGTTGGTGAACACCTCCTTCGTACAAGATGTCCGTCCGTGTTCAACGGGCGAGTACGAGCTTCGGCTGAGAAACGGACGAGAATATACCGTCACACGCACTTATCGGGAAAATCTTAGGTGCCTGGCGGCCTTCTGGATTGGAACGGGAACCTTCCTAAGCTGACCCAACGTCGCGCTTCAAGTATAGGAAAATCAAAATCTCACGTTCGGGGTGGTCGAGGCATTGGGGGCAGATCATGCCGGATTCGGCCAATGCAGAGAATACGGCAGGTACGTTCCATGACACAGCACGAATGAAAAGAGGGCGAGTCCCGCCACTGCGACCGCTGTAGAGTAGGGAACTTTCATAACGCATCAGAACGCCAGCTAGCCCCTCTGGGGATGATTGACCCTGACATATTGGGCGAAGAGTAATGGAGCCTGAAATGTCAACACAACAACAGCCCGTGGGCACGTTTAATTTCCCTTGAATTTCCATGGTGACGTGCAACCGATTAGCATCCCAGGAATCCAAGAGACGCGGCGTGCAAGTAGGCAAGAATCCAGGTTTGGGAGAGATCAAGTGCTTGCGGGAAAACGGTGCAGCGCAGTTTTGATATATGTCGCTCTGGGCGTCGTTGCATTCTCACTCTTGTTCTTCGCGGTACATCGCAGCCGAGAGTTGCCTCCTCCTGCCGTCCCGATTCATCAAGCGCACTAAGCTCTGAGAAAGGGCCGACATCTGCCTCACCGCTACAGGGAAGTCCCGAGAGAGCCCGGTGAGGGCCAGTAGTGGCAGGCACACCAGATTGCAGCAGCCCGATCATACTTCTGGTAGAGCTGTTTCATTCGACCCAATTCCAGCTTCTAATGATTCGGATCTTGGACGCCACACGCGAATGCATTACCGACAAAGACGCATTAGTTTTCAAATCTAACGAAATTACGAGGAGAACGAAATGAGTATCTGGACAATTTTGTTCGTGGTTCTGCTGATAGCTTGGCTTGGCGGTCTAACCGTGTTTCACGTAGCAGGTGGGCTAATCCACCTGTTACTCGTGTTCGCAGTGATCTCGTTGATTCTGCATTTTGTGATGGGTACGCGGACCGCGTAAATAAAAAACAGAGCGAGCCTTGGATCGAAATTACACCCGTGACGATGAGTGTCGTGACGGGCGTTCTCTCGCCGAATCCAAGGCTCTGATAACCAGGGTGTGCGTCTTCCAGACTTCTTGCGCAATTCCAGCGATCCGCCGATGCGAAAAAAACATAATGCGAAGCAGATGGATGAAGCGCAAATGCGCACCCACCCCTTGCCAGAGTCCGATCTTATGGTTGAAGACGGTGCTCGTTCGGAAGGCGAGGCCGTCGCGGCAGTTGTGGAAGAAGCGGAACCGCTGCACGCCTCCGTCAAGATCGGGTCGGTTGCCCAGATTGTGGTCGCGGTCATCGCGGTCATCGGTCTTATCTACCTGCTCAAACTGGTGCTGGTCACGATATTGGCGGCGGTGCTGATGGCATTTGTTCTGGACCCGTTGGTCAACGGGTTAAGTCGAATCAAAGTCCCCCGCCCTGTCGGTGCACTCTTGGCGGTGCTCCTGATGGTGGCAGTCGCTGGGGGTGTGACCGACTTTTTCTACACACGCGCCGTGGATTTCGCCACCCAGCTTCCGAAATATTCGGGCAACGTACGTCAATCGCTGGCACGGATCCGTGAGCAGACCAACAAACTCGAGGAAAGCACTCGTTCCGTAATGGCGTCGCCCAAGGCCGGCAAGCCTGCCGTCGCGGTCGAGGTCCAGGAGGCGCCTGGCCTGTCCCGCGTGATCGCAGCCGGAAGCGGTACGGTAGGAGAGGTTTTGCTGTCGGTGAGCTTCCTGCCTTTTCTTGTGTACTTCATGCTGACATGGAAGGATCACGCTCAGGTCGCAACCGTAAAGCTTTTTCGCCGCGAGCATCGCCTGAGAGCCCACCGCACGATAGGCAGGATATCGGCGATGGTTCGCAGCTTTATTGTTGGCAATGTGTTGGTGGGTGCCTTTAGTGCCGTGGTAAGCGTTGTGGTGTTCTGGCACCTTGGAATTCCGTATTTTTATTTCCTTGGGGTGATTAGCGGCTTTGTGAGCCTGATCCCTTACCTGGGGGTCTTTCTTGCTCTTCTGCCTCCACTCGCCGGCGGGATCGGAATTCTAACCAAGACCGGCGTGGGAGTTGTGCTGCTTAGTGTTGTTGCTCTACACATTCTCACCACGAACGTGCTGTACCCGAAGATCGTGGGACGACGGCTTCGCCTGAACCCGCTGGCGGTCACTCTCTCCCTGCTATTCTGGGCCTGGATTTGGGGGGCGATGGGATTGATCCTCGCAGTCCCTCTCGTGGGTGCAACCAAAGTCATCTGCGACTACGTAGATTCCCTGCGTGGCGTGGGTGCTTGGCTCGGAGATTGAGTAACTGACAAACACCGGCCTGTGCTTCCGCTACGGACGCGAGCTCTGGTTCGCTGCCGTACAAACCATCACACGTCCGAAAGATCTACGGGCCGTAGTCTTACAACGTACAGAATGTTCCCGAGGGAAAGAGCTGAAGCAGAACGGTAAAATCGGTTGGAAGTGATACGTAACGGATGCCGTCCGGAACCGATTGACACCGCCCGACTTTCCGAGTGGTCGGTTCGTAATCACTCACCGAAGTGTGCTTCCCGAATCGGGTCGCTTAGAAAGTGCTTTGCGTTGGAGGATAAACGGTCAATTCATGAGAATCGCACAGGTCGCGCCACTTTATGAAAGCGTTCCTCCGAAGTTGTATGGCGGAACCGAGCGGATTGTCTCTTGGCTAACGGAGGAGTTGGTTCGCCTGGGTCACGATGTGACTCTGTTCGCCAGCGGTGACTCCATGACAACCGCCCGACTGGTCCCGGCCTGCCCACAGGCCCTGCGGCTGGACCCTCTTTGTACCGATCAATTGGCACACCATGTCAACATGCTGGAGCGAGTTTTCAGCCGAAGAGACGAATTCGATCTTGTACATTTTCATATTGATTATCTACATTTCCCTCTGACTCGGCAGGTGCAACTTGCGCAGGTCACGACACTGCACGGTAGGCTCGATCTGCCTGAGTTAGCACCTCTTTATCTCACTTTTTCCGATATGCCGGTCGTTTCGATTTCAGATGCTCAGCAGAGACCGCTGCCCTGGGCAAACTGGCAGGCGACCGTGCATCACGGATTGCCGAAAGATAGCCTCGGCTTCTACGGCGAACCCGGAAAGTATCTGGCATTCCTCGGTCGAACCTCGCCGGAGAAAGGTTTAGACCAAGCCATTCAAATTGCAAAGCGAGTCGGCATGCCGCTAAAGATCGCCGCCAAGGTCGACCGAGCCGACGAGCAATATTTTGAGACGATCATTAAACCCTTGCTCAACGACCCGCTGCTCGAGTTCATCGGCGAAATTGGCTATTCCGAAAAAAATGCTTTTCTGGGCACTGCTGCGGCCCTGCTGTTCCCCATCAACTGGCCTGAACCATTTGGCATAGTCATGATCGAAGCCATGGCTTGTGGAACGCCGGTCATCGCCTACCCCCTTGGCTCAGTCCCGGAAATTGTCGAAGATGGAGTTACCGGATTCCTTGCTCGCGATGTGACGAGCGCCGCCGAGGCTGTAAAAAGAATTGGTAAGCTCAACAGGGCTAACTGCCGGCGGCGTTTCGAAGAGCATTTCACTGTGGCCCGGATGACGCGGGACTACCTCGCGATCTATGATCGCATAACAAGAGGCGAGCCCCAGACCGTCCTATCTGCCGATGGAGATCCCAGTTGGACGAAGCTAGCGTTACCCAGCAGTACTACATAGCTACAAGGTCGTCGCCATCGGACAACCGCGCGCGCGTTCTGAAATACGGCAAAATGTTTGCCGTGTTCGATCGCTATGGCGATATTGAACCGCTCGGTATGGGCGAGCAGGGAATTTTTTTTCAGGGGACTAGGTTCCTCTCTGAATTAGTTCTGTCCCTGTGGAATGCCCGGCCTCTGCTTCTGAGTTCCACGGTCGAATCTGACAATCTCGTGTTCACCGCAGACCTCGCGAATGTCGATGTGTCTGAAGATCACAACGTGATCGTGGAACGCGGCACAATCCACGTGTTGCGTTCCAAGTTTCTTTGGCGGAATGTCTGCTACGAAGAGTTCCAGATCGTCAATTACGGGCTCACTCCAGTTGACATTCCATTGCATTTGGCGATTGCTGCCGATTTTGCCGACATTTTCGAAGTGCGAGGCACGCGCCGGAGAAAAAGAGGACGCAGGCTGGAAGACCAGATTGATTCAGACTCGATTCTGTTGTCCTACGAAGGCTTGGACACCGTAGTTCGGCGGACTCGCGTTCAATGCCATCCCTGTCCCGTTCAGATTTCTTCCGCTGGGTTGGGATTCGAGATCTCCCTCCGTCCCAAACAGTCCGAAGTCGTTCATCTGGTAATTTCATGCGATCCGCGGCCCTCGAAACCCTCCATCGGTTACTCGCGCGCAATGGTCGCCGCCGAAAGCGAACGCAAATCCGCTTCCGCGAATTTTTGCGGAATTTCTAGTTCCAACGATCGCCTTAACCGATGGATCCGGCGTTCGGTGGCGGATATCGAGATGATGACTCTTGGGAATCCCGAAGTGGACTACCCGTATGCGGGAGTGCCCTGGTTTAGCACGATTTTCGGCCGCGACGGAATTATCACCGCGCTGGAAATGCTTTGGGTCAACCCCAGAATCGCGAAGGGTGTTCTGCAATATCTTGCTTCCACTCAGGCGACCGAGGTAAATCCTGAGATTGAGGCAGAACCCGGCAAGATCCTGCACGAAATGCGCCGGGGAGAAATGGCCGCGCTTGGTGAGGTGCCGTTCGCGCGATACTACGGAACCGTCGATGCCACACCATTGTTCGTCCTGCTGGCTGGCGCCTATTACGACTACACGGGGGACCGCGATTTTGTGCAGAGCTTGTGGCCCCACATCGACCTCGCGCTTCAGTGGATCGATCAGTTTGGAGATGTGGATGGCGACGGCTTCGTGGAATATGCGCGCCATGGCAGCCGGGGTTTGATTCAGCAGGGATGGAAGGACTCGCATGATTCCATCTTTCATGCAGATGGAACCTTAGCCGAAGCCCCAATCGCGTTATGCGAGGTGCAAGGCTATGTGTACGCAGCCAAGCGCGCAGCAGCAAAAATCAGCCGGTTCATGGGAGACAACCAGAAAGCCACTGCGCTCGAGAGCGAGGCGGCTGAACTTCTAAACAGGTTCGAGGAGGCGTTTTGGTGCGAGGATCTCTCAACCTTCGCTCTGGCGCTCGATGGGAACAAGAAACCGTGTCGGGTCCGGGCCTCTAACCCTGGTCATTGTCTTTTTGCAGAGATCGCCAGCCCGGAGAAAGCCCGCCTCGTCACTCACACCCTGATGAGCCGTGACTTCTTCACGGGGTGGGGCATCCGCACTGTCGCCTCCGAAGAAGCCCGCTACAACCCGCTCTCCTATCACAACGGTTCAGTCTGGCCGCACGACAACGCGCTTATCGCCAGCGGCATGGCCAAGTACGGCTTTCGAGAACTCGCAGGGCAAATCTTGATGGGCCTCCTGGACACAAGCAGCGCGGTAGATCTGCACCGTCTTCCGGAACTTTTCTGCGGGCTTGACCGGCGCACGCGGGAAGGTCCAACGCTCTATCCCGTGGCTTGTGCGCCCCAGTCATGGGCAGCGGCCGCGGTGTTCCTGTTGCTTCAGGCATGTTTAGGCCTCTCGGTTGATGGTTGCAAGAAACATCTGGTCTTTGCTCGCCCATATCTGCCGGATGGGATTCCGCAATTGTGGATGACGAACCTTCAAATTGACAGTACTCGGGCCGATCTTCTGCTAGAACGCAATGCTGGGGCAGTCCGCGTCGAAGTAGTCAAGAAACAGGGTGACATGGAAGTCATTGTGAAATAGTCGGGACAGCTGCATTGAGAAGCTCACGCTGTCCGCCTCCTCGGACCCTTGAGTCGCTGGGGTCATGTCAGAACGAGGAAAATAGTTCTTGATGCGTCCTCTACATACATCGCTACTTTACACGATCATCGCATGAAAGCAGCTTCAGCAATGTCCAATGAACAATCGTACCGCCGGCTCCTGTGTACGCTAACGTGATGTTTTTGTGTTTGTCCGGCATACAGTTTCTCCTGTTGTTTGTGATTCATTCGTGATATTCGACTCCTACTAGCAATCAACTCAAAGGAGGCGGTTGAAGAGTGAGTGACTTCCAATCACTTAAGGGACGGCAACAGATGCGTCTCGCACGAAACAACCCATACTCCCGTGTTTCCTAGCGTTCGGTATTCCATCATGGTTTCCTTTCTGAAAGAGCGTCGCTCATTCGTCTTTCCAGCTATTCGATCTAAACCAGTCTTCTTGGAGTCAGGACATCCTCCAGTCCTATACGGCGCAATAGTTCTGCCCGAACCCGATCACACACCATATTCACGACCTCTGCACCATCCTGGGTCGGATCGATATGCACGCGGAAGGGACGCCTGCCAAATGGAGTATCCACGAGTTGAACGATGGCATCCCCCACGGCTGCAGCGTCTGCGTCGGGAGGAACGATGGAGGCGAATCCTTTCATCACATCCTCTCCGAAGTTCTTATACGGTCCGTTTTCGTATTCAGCGGCACGTTCCGTATCGGCGGGACGGCCCGAATGCGCGAAGTGATTGGTGCCTCCAGTAAAGGCGCCGGGTACGACGATGGATGTCTCGATACCCCAGCGGGTAAGCTCTCGGGCTGAAACCACGGCCATGGCATCCATGCCGGCCTTAGCTGCGAAGTACGGCGCAAGATAGGGAGGAGTGCCACCCGCTGCGCTACTGCTCGATACCCAGATCACCAATCCCTGTTTCTGCTTCCTCAACTGCGGAAGTGCTGCACGATTCACGCGTTGCGTGCTCAGTACGTTGATGTCGTAGAGTTCAGCCAGTTGTTGTGGTGTAAACGCCTCCAATGGTCCAAACACCATGTGACCGGCGTTATGGATCACGACATCGAGACGGCCATTCTCTTTGACGATCTGTTGGATAGCTGCATTGGTCGATTCCTCGGACAGGACATCCAGTTCGACCGTTCTCAGATCCACATTGTTTTCCTGGGAGAACTGCTTTGCTGCTTCGACCTGCGAGGCATTGCGTCCTGTGGTGTCACGCATGCTCGCATAGACGGTATGGCCTGCTTTGGCGAGAGCACGAGCGGTAAGCGCTCCGAAGCCGCTTGACGCTCCCGTGATGACAATGACGTTCTTCATTTTCGATCTCCTGTGATTCGTTGTGGATGCATCGATGAATTCATTCGAGAATCAGGCGAACCCACCATTGGCGCGCAGGATCTGGGCATTCACCCAGCCGCCGTCCGGACCGGCCAAAAAGGAAACTACGTTCGCGATGTTTTCGGGCTGCCCAAGTCTTTCAAGTGGTGCCAGCTTGCTCAACTGAGCGATCTGCTCCTCGGTCTTGCCATTTAGAAAGAGGTCCGTTCCGGTGGGACCAGGCGCTACGGCGTTCACCGTAATGCCACGTCCGCGCAACTCGTTTGCCAGTACGGGAACGAGCCCTTCGACACCCGCCTTCGAGGCGATATAGGGTCCATACGTCGGAAAGGACTTCGCCAGCACGCTACTTGAGAAAGCGATGATGCGCCCGCCTTCGGTCAGGTGTTGTGCCGCCTGCGCGAAGACAAGGAAGGTGCCGCGCAGATTGGTTGCGATAACTTTGTCGAAGGTCTCTGCATCGCCCTTCGCGATAGGCGATAGAGGCATGATGCCAGCGTTGTTGACCACAACATCGACGCGGCCGAAGGTTTCAATGGTTTTATCGAAAAGCTGCTTGACGTCATCTGGCTTGCTAACGTCGGCCTTGATTGCGACCGCTTCTCCATCCGCGGCGCGGATTTCATTCACAACCTTCTAAGCCTCGTCGGCATTGCCCGCATAGTTCACGACGACAGCGAAACCGTCCGAAGCCAACCGCTGTGCGATGCTATGGCCGATGCCGCGGGATGCCCCCGTAACAATTGCTGTCTTAGCCATGACTTCCTCCATTTCCTTTTCAGCTCCGTTCGCCGAAGCTGTCTATGGATGAAGCATGCGCCGGGATTTGGGATAAATCCAATGCATAGTACTAATATTGCTTATGCGTCTAACACAATTACGTCAAGCCGATCTTAATCTTCTGGTCGTCTTCGCAGTATTGGCTGAGGAGCGGAATGTATCTCGAGCCGCGGAGCGTCTGCTCTTGAGCCAACCTGCCGTGAGTCGCGCACTTCAGCGGTTGCGTGAGATGTTTCATGACAACCTCTTTGTGCGTACGGCTGCTGGCTATGAGTTGACACCGCAGGGGCAGCGACTCCTCCAGGAACTTGAAGTGATGCTGCCGAATCTCGATCGTCTCCTGAGTGGCGCGAGCTTTAATCCTGCAGTCGAACAGGCGAACTTCCGTCTGGCAGTGACAGACAATGCTGCCGCGGTCCTTGTTCCGGTGCTCTGCCGTGAGGTGCTACCGATCGCGAAGAAAGTGAAGTTCGACTTCATTCCCTGGCATCGAGGCAGTTATGAAGAGGTCCTGCATGGAAGTGCGGATCTGGTTTTTGGTTCCAGTACAGTGGAAACCCCGTCGGCGCTACAGAGTCAGACCATCTACGACGAACAGTTCGTTTGCGTGGCTGACGTCGGGAGACGTCTCCCTAAATCACTTACGCTTGAACACTATCTGAAGTTGGAGCATATCAGCATCACCATTCTCGGTGGGATTCAGGTGTCTCCCGACAAGCCGTTGGCCGCGATGGGATACAAACGTAAGGTTGCAATCCAGGTGCCCTATTTTGAGGCTGCAATCCGATCCGTTCAGGGAACAAATCTGGTGGCTACAATTCCCAGTAACTTCCTGGCGGGAATCATGCGAAATCCGGCGATCAAGATTGTAAAGCCGCCGCCTGAAATCATTGGGTTCCGTTATGTCATGACCTGGCACCCAAGGCTAAACACGGATGCCGCCCATACATGGCTGCGAGCAACAATGCGGCAAATCGGAGAGACCGTGGCGAAGCGGTTTGTAGGGGCTTCATCTTTGAGGCGCCCAATGCGATAGGCATCAAAACTGTTGTCCCTGGTGGTTGGCCCTACAGTATGCCAGCGCGTCGTCTGCAATTTCGGCAAAACGCACTACTCTTCCTCGCAACTGCTCCGGAGGCTTCTTCCCTTCTAAGATTTTAGTCTCACGCTTCTGATAAAGCTTGACGGCAGCGCTCTTCACCCCCGCCTTTTCACGCCGGATGCGTCCTACTGCGTCGGCATAGCGAACCCACCAAACATTCGAGCCAAGGATCTTTCGTAAACTCCGCGCTGCGCCTTCATTGCCGAACTTCCACAAGTTTTTCCTAAGCTTGTTGATGTCTCCCTAGACGTTGTTGCCTTCGGGCGTCACTCAGTCTGCGACCGAAAAGCCTTTTTTCGAGTAATCCCCAACGCACGCCTTCGAAGCGGAGCTCATCTGTGTAGTGGAGCAAGCCGAGCCTGAGCGACCGCTTCTCCATCGCCTGGTAACTAAAAGACGTTGAAGTGGCCTCTTTCAGTCTGACAAGCGCCTTTGGATCGGAGGGAGTGCCGATTTTCTCAAGGTCCCGCACGAAATCCGCTTCTGAGTGAATGAACTCGGCAGCAAAGACCTCGGCTCCGATCTCTATTGCGTTTCCCTCATCAGCGATAACGGCGTTGTCGGTTGGTCCGCAGAGTGTAACCATCAGATCTGTCAACGAGGTGGTGCTCGAGCTCGTGGGCCATCCTAAAGATGGTTAGCTCATCCGGCAGTCCCTTTGCAAGCATCTCTGAGACGCCGCACTCATTGTTGAAATATGCTGCCCAGTAACCAGAGGTACTCGGAGTGACGCATTTGCCAGCATTCTGCGCTGTGTCATGAATCTCCTCTCTGTCCCTTGAGCCTGTTAGCGCGGGACAACTCTCGGAGGGTGGGCCCGCTCCTCGGTAGTCTGATGTGTTACCAACCTTCGTCCGAGCCTTGCACGGATCTCGCCTCCGCTGTTTCGAGCCTGTCCCAGCCTTAAGCCTGATGGGGGCACCCTCCCTTGTCCCTGCAACATCGTAAGGACTCTTATGGGGGAGCGGTGATCACCGAAGCCGGAAACGATCCCAAGGTTGCAGGCTCGTGTATATCACCGCGTTTGCACCGGACAAGGGCGAGTCCGTTGCCACCCCTATCAAAGATCCGCCGCCCGGCGCACCTGTACCACCGATGCTGCCTCCGCGCCTATTTGTTTCTCGACAGGGCGAAGTTCCGCGCCTCCTTCGCAGCCGATGTGGACGCACGGGTGGGCGAGGGTGCGGACAAGCGGTACGCTTGGCCGTTATTGATCCGCGATAAGAGCCGCAAGCGCTAACGAGTGCTGGTGCGGATCCTGCGGGGGGCGATCAGCAGATGGTCGTCCCTACCGCGACCGTCCACCATGCTGCGTAAACGATCAACAGGCGAACAATCAGAATCGTGGATGGACTGTCTTGAGTACACTTGTGATATGGGGGTGAGCTTTAGCCTGCTGACCGATTCGCAGGATGACGGAACCAGCCCATGGCACGTGGTGGCTATAGTACTCGAAGTCGTTGGCGCCATAGATCGTCTCATGATGTACGTGGCCGAGCGTGCGAGCAAACGTCATCCACTTGGTCGGAGCGCTGCCCATGAAGTAGTTTTTTTTGCACCAAAATTCAGCCGTTCCCGTGGGCTGGTTCAGCGCGGTATTGGCATTGATAGACGGACTATCGTAGCCCGTGTGATCGGGGAAGAATCTCATCGACGACTCGGTCTGGCCCTGATTTTGCTTGAAGCTTAAGGGTAATCCTTTGTAGGTGAGATAAAGCTGTGTTTGGGCTTCCGAAACCGTTGCGCCCTGTGATGGAGCATCAGGAAGTTGGACAGCGCTCTCCTCGAGTGTTGACGTTCTCTGCGCCCACAGGACGTGTGTGTAGAGCACCAACAAGCTGACCAACAGAATCGAAGAAAGATGCGAAAGCGAGAGAACTAATCCCCGCATGGGATTTCCTTCTTTAAGGGTCTGGGGTGGGCCAGCGCCTTTCTTTCAATCGCAAAGGCTTAAGGTTGGCGGAAGCGCGGCACGATGGGTCTTCGCGGTTACATCTAATCCTAGACGGTGTCCAGATGTGTTGTCTGGTCAAAATTGCACACTACGCGACCGAGCCAAGGCAAGAGAGCGTCGCCCGACAAGTCCCGTTGTGGGAGCTGGAAGTCCGGTGGCACTTGCGGCCGATCTGTTCAACCGAGCAGGCATGGGTTGGGTCGAAGAGCCGTATCGACTTTCAGACGCTCATAGGATTCGTGCAGCGACTTTGTGGGTCCCGACCTTCTTGAGCCATGGTTGGTGGAGTCCCATACGACCGTCATCATCCCACTTGACGATCACCTCATCTTCGTTCGCTTGCTCAACCGTACTAAATTCTCCGGTCGGCTTTCCGAAGTTGCCCAAACCCTCGACCGATCTCCGGGATGCAGTTCCTGGTCGGTCGCAGAGAGCTCGGCAAGCGGTGGCTTCCGGGCGCGGCCTGAGTCCGCCGTTGCGCCCGGATATGACAAGGGCAGCTGGAGAGCTTGTGCAGTTTGGGGAGCGGTTTATTGGCCACAAGTTCCTGATCGCCAGGCAACAGATCACCCCGGCTAAGAACCACCTCAACCAGTCGATGACCATGGAGCAACTCCTTGAGGCCGAACAAAAAGCAGCCAAGGGGATGAGAAAGATGAGAAAGATTCCACCTTCGTCAATCGAAAATCCTCCCAACGCATCTACCGCCTGAGTTAGAGATACGATGCCGCACGATAGGCACTTGGATTACGCGAAATAATTCTTGAATTCGGAAATCTCCGAGGTGACGGATGCCCGTGGGACAGTGGCTTCTTGCCTGACGCTCGGAAACACGAAGTCGGTGTCCGGAGAAGAATCATCAAACGTAATACTTGCCGTAGACCGGCGGGGCCAAGCGAACGTTATTTCCTTCCCTTCGAGGTATCGCCGCGGCGTTGTCTTAAGGCGGAATGCGTGCGGCGCGGAGAGTGTAAACCGCCCCATAGCAAGATCGCGAGCGCTGCACTCATAAGCACGAGATCTATCCGCGCATGCTCGATGGCGAACTCGACGACAGAGACAAAGAACAGCGCCAGCAAGGGTATTCGTTTCACTTAGATCTCCGCAAGTGATTCCATCGCTTACCAAGTTCGATGCGGTCGGATTAAGGGTGGAATGTAAATAAGTGTAATGTAAGCAATCGGTAAAGGTTCTTCGGCCAACGGTTTCGAGCGACGTGGGCATGACAAACCTCTGCGTGCTTGATCCTGTTGCGCAAAGTTCTTAGAATTCTGAAGACTCCCTACGCGAGAACCTAACGCCAGTCTTTCCTGCGCTCGTCGTCCTAATTTCCAATTCCCAGAAAACCTCGAATGGCGCTAGACTGGGTTTATCCTACGAGGCTCGAAGCATGTTTGCGGAGGTCGCCAAGCCGGTCACCTTGGTTTTGTGCATTCTTTCTTTGTACGCCGTGTTCAATGCTGCTTTCCTGGCTGTATCAATGGATATGCATGAAAAGATCTGCGAATCTCTCATCCGGCTGGCATTGGCAGCCGTGATCTCCCTGATAAGCGGATTGATTTTTCGCGACGCGACGCAGGAGCCATACGCCGGTAGAGCGCGGCTCACCGCAACGCTCCCAGTTCAAATGTTCTGCTGGGTTTCGGGTGCCATGGGCGTTCTGTTCGTCGTTTCCTGGTACTTGGAAACCTACTGCGTCTTCTATCGGGATATACGCTTCTAATTCACGAGCCAGTGAAACTCCCGGTGCTTTATGAAGAAATGCTCGGCGATTGCATGCAAGCTTATTTTTTGCGTTCTCACCTTGACGCCGTGGCAAGGAGTAATCGTGAGCCTTGAAGAGTCGGACCGTGCGTCGTGGTGTCCGGCCTGCAGCGACCAACTCGGAACCTGGGCGTATGCGGAGTCTTTCACATGACGGGAGGCTGGCGGCAACGACTGGGCCAACTTGCAATCGTGATGGTTGTCCTGCTGGGAATCTTATACGTGGGCGACTGGGTCGTTCTGCAAGTTCGTATCACCCACGGGACGGCCTATGGCGTTGTGGAGGTCAACCAGTTTCTAGCCACGCCGCTGAAGGGCAATAAAGTTGAATATGATCTGGTCGGCGCGGTCCAGGAGACGTGCAGTCGGTCGATCTTTCCACAAAAGGGGAATCCTGCTTGCTGGTGGCTGGAACGCCACAAATCGCAGTGGGAGTGAAATGGTTCTGTGGGCCGGCGATCGAGCCCGTGTAAAGATATATGCCCATGTGCGCCTGCCTGCCGATGCCGGAAGGGGGGAACCCGGAATGGCTCAATCGCATTTCGACTGCCTCCCGGGCGTTGAGGCCTCGAGCGAATCCACCGTCGAGGCTTAGTGCGCTATGGTCGTTTCCGACTTGGCCGGTTTCTGGGTCACCTGCTGCGGGGTTGGCAATTGCGAACGATCCCACCCGCCGCCCAGCGCCTCCACCAAGGCCACGGCAGAGGTCATCTGTTGCACCTGAAGATTATTCAGGGTCTGCTGGTTTGACAGCAGCGTGGTCTGAGCAATCAGTACATCAATGTAGGGATCAATGCCAGTCTCAAATCGGGCCTGTTCGAGTTTGAGAAAAGTCTGTGCGGAATTCACCGCCTGTTGTTGCTGCTGAATCTCCTTCGACAAGATGCGAACCTCCGCCAGACCATCCTCAACCTGTTGGAATGCGGTGAGAACCGTCTGACGGTAACCGGCGAGATCCGCGTTGTAGCTTGCGACGAATTGTTGGACGGTAGCGCGGCGCAGGCCGGCGTCGAAGATCGTTTCCGAGAGCCCAGTGCCGACGGACCAGAAGCGGCTCGGCCAGGAGAGCCAACTCGTGAAAGTTGCAGTCTGAAAGCCGCCTTCCGCGCTCAAGGTCAGGTTCGGATAATAAGCTGCGTAAGCGATGCCGATGGTCGCGTTGGCTTCAGCCATGGTGCGCTCAGCGGCGGCGATGTCCGGCCGGCGCTCAAGCAGTTCCGAGGGTATCCCAACCGGGATCGGAGGCGGAGCAACGGTCATTGGCTTCACCGGGATGGAGAAATTCGTGGCTGCTTTGCCCACCAGCACGGCGATCGCATGCTCAAACTGGGCGCGCGCAATTCCGACATTGGTTGCTCCTGCCTGCGCGCTTTGCAGCGTAGTTTCGGCCTCGACCACCGAGATCTGGTCGTCGATGCCGGTTTCATAAAGAACGCGGGTCAGATCGAGCGCTCTCTGGTCCGCTTCCACGGTATCGTTGAAGATCTTTTGCAGTTGATCCTGACCACGAATCTCGAAAAAGAACTCTGCCAAGCTGGCCTGTTCGGTCAGACGCTCGTTCTCGAGATCTGCCGCGCTGACCTGGGCCGCGTATTGGGATTGGCGCACAGTGTTGCGGACCTTGCCCCAGAGATCGGGCTCCCATGACGCTTCGAGCGGCAACGAATAGACGGTGCTTTGCAATTGCGCTCTCGGAGGGGTGCCTGCGCCACCTGTATTGACGGGCGTAGAACTCAGCGTCCCCGAGGTTCGCGAGCGGCTGAATGAGGGCGCGACCGCGAGTGTCGGGAAGTATTGCGAGCGCGCTTGGCGCACGATTGCCCGGGCTTCCATGAAGTTCTCGAAGAATTCTTTGATGTTCTGGTTGTTTATATCCAGCTGTTCCTCGAGAGCGTTCAGTTCGGGATCGTTGAAGATCTCCCACCACTTGCCGCGGAGCTTGGCATCCGCGGGCTGTGCTACCGTCCAGCCTTCATTTTCCTTGAACTGGGTCGGAGATTCCTTGTAGACGGCCGCCGGCGCCTGTGGAGCGGGTGGATGATATTTCGGTCCGACTGCGCAGCTCGATAACATTAGCAAGAGCGCAGCCGCACACACCCGAATCGCGCAGTCCACTGGTTTTCGCCGGACGATCGTCATAACGTTTCTGCCTAACCCACGGTTCATCTTAAACCTCGCTAACTGGCCTCCGGAGCGGCCGACGGAAGCGCGCCCTGCGGCCTGCTTTGGAATCGAAGCCGCAGGCGATCAAGGAACAAATACACGACCGGAGTGGTATAGAGCGTCAGCATTTGGCTTACGATCAGTCCACCCACAATCGTGATGCCTAGCGGTTTTCGCAGCTCTGAACCGGTGCCGGTGCCGAACGCGAGCGGCAGGGCCCCGAACAATGCGGCCATCGTCGTCATCAGGATCGGACGGAAGCGCAACATGCAGGCTTCGAAGATCGCGTCCGCGGTGCTCTTGCCTTCCTGCCGTTCCGCGACCAGCGCGAAATCGATCATCATGATGGCATTCTTCTTCACGATGCCGATCAGCAGAACAATTCCGATGATGGAAATCACATTCAAATCGATCTTGAATAACATCAGCGCCAGCATCGCGCCTACACTGGCTGAGGGCAGCGTCGAGATAATGGTCAGAGGATGCACCAGACTCTCATACAGGATGCCCAGCACGATGTAGACCGCCAGCAGCGCCGTCAGCACCAGCATCGGTTCGGTACTCAGCGACTGCTGGTAAGCTTGCAGCGTACCGGCGAAGAAGCCCCGAATGGTCGAAGGCGTTCCGAGCTTCTGCTGCATCAGCGCAATGCGCTGCGTGGCATCGCTTAGAGAAACTCCTGGCGCCAGATTAAAAGAAACCGTGACCGATGGAAACAGGCCAGTATGATTTACAGCGAGCGGCGTGGTGCCGGACGCCGAGTGTGCGACCGCGCCGAGCGGAACGTTGGTACTGCCGGGCACATTACCGCTGCTCGACGCAGTCGAGCCCGTCACCGAGGTCAGGTAGATGTTCTTCAGGCCTTGCGGGGTTTGCCAATACTGCGGGGCGACCTCGAGAACCACGTAGTACTGATTCAGCTGCGTATAAATAATCGAGACTTCGGATTGGCCGAAGGCGCTATAGAGTGCTGAATCAAGAGACTGTGTCGTGATACCCAGCTTGGCAGCGGTGGTACGATCGTAGGTCAGCCGCTGTTCCAATCCACCGTTTTGCTGGTCGGAGTTGACGTCCTGGAGGCCGGGAATCTTCTTCATCTCGGCAAAAAGGATGGGCCCCCATTTGGACAGATCCTGAACGTTGTCGCACTGGATGGTGTACTGATAAAGCGCGTTGCTCGACCTGCCTCCGATTCGCAGGTCCTGGGACGCCTGCAAAAACGCTGAAGCTACCGGCAAACGATTTAACTTGGGCCGCAACCGGTTGATGATCTCGGGGGCGCCGATCTTGCGCTCGTTGAGCGGTTTGAGAGCGATGTAGATGAACCCCGTATTGGTGGAACCGTTGCCGCCGGTGTAGGCGGTCACATTGGCGACCGCGGGGTCGCTCTTGATCACCCCAACTAACTGGCGGACCGAATTGTCCATGGCGGGAAACGATGAATCCTGTGGACCTTGCACGCCTCCCACGATCGCTCCCGTATCCTGCTGCGGAAAGAATCCTTTGGGAATCTTGACAATGAGTACGACATTCAACAGGATCGTGAGCAGCAATACCACCAGCATCAGCCCGGAGTTGTCGAGCGCCCAGAGCAATGTGTGACGATAGGTCTCGAGCATCCAGGCGAAGAACTTCTCGCTCGCCTGATAGATCCTGCCGTGTTTTTCTTTCTTCTCCTCTTTTAACAGGTAGGCACACATCGCGGGGGTGGTGGTCAAAGAAACTACCATTGACACAACGATTGCAGTGGAAAGCGTAATGGCGAACTCACGGAAAAGACGGCCGACAATGCCTCCCATCATAAGGATGGGAATGAAAACCGCGATCAGAGAAACACTGATGGAGAACACGGTGAACCCGATCTCTTGTGCGCCCTTCAGCGCCGCCGCAAAGGGTTGCATTCCCAGTTCCAGGTGCCGCGAAATGTTTTCCATCACCACGATCGCGTCATCCACTACGAACCCGGTCGAGATGGTAAGCGCCATGAGCGAAAGGTTGTCGATGCTGTACCCGAACAGATACATCACAGCGAAGGTGCCGATCAGGGATACGGGAACGGCAACGCTCGGAATCAATGTGGCGCGCGGGTTACGCAGGAAAAGAAAGACCACCAGAATGACCAGTGCCACGGAGATCAGCAACGTGCGTTCCACATCGTTCACCGAAGCGCGAATGGTGGTGGTTCGGTCGAGAACGATGGTGGTGTCGATGCCTTGCGGAATCGAAGCCTTCAAGAATGGCAACTGGGTTCGAATATTATCGACGGTCTGGATGATGTTCGCGCCCGGCTGGCGGAAGATGATCATCGTGACCGAAGGTATGCCGTTCAGATAACCGGCGGAACGAATGTTCTGGACATCGTCGGTCACATCGGCCACGTCAGAGAGCCGGACCGCGGTTCCGTTGTGGGAGCCGATGATCAGCGGTTTGTAGTCGGCGGCGGTTGAGATCTGGTCGTTGGCAATAATGTCGGCCGTCACCGTTCCATCCGACACCTGACCTTTGGCCAGGTCGGCGTTCTGAATGCTCAACACGGACTGAACGTTGGCCAGGGTCAGGCCATAGTTGCTTAGTTGGGTGGGATTGGCATCAACCCGCACCGAAGGCAGCGAACTACCACCCACGGACACCTGCCCCACACCCTGGATCTGAGAAAGCTTCTGCGACATCACGGTGGACGCTTCGTCGTACAATTTGCCCCGATCGTATTTGCTGGAGGTCAGTCCAATGATCATGATCGGGGAGTCGGCGGGGTTCACTTTCCGATAGGTGGGATTGGCGGGAAGATTTGCCGGCAGATAAGTGCGGGCGGCGCTGATCGCCGCCTCGACATCGCGCGCTGCCCCGTCGATATTGCGGCTTAGGTCGAACTGAATCGTGATCGATGTGCTCCCCAACGAACTGGCGGAGGTCATTTCCGAGACGCCCGCGATGTGCCCAAACTGCCGCTCGAGCGGAGTGGCCACCGAGGACGCCATGATTTCCGCGCTTGCTCCCGGTAATTGAGCAGAGACGGAGACGGTCGGAAAGTCGACTTGAGGCAATGGGGAAACCGGCAGCACCGTAAACGCGATCGCTCCTGCGATCGCGATGGCGATGGTCAACAAGGTCGTCGCCACAGGCCGCCGAATAAAAAGTTCAGAAGGATTCATACCTGTGCTTCCGGTTGTGCGGTGCCTCCGGGCCTCTCGCGACCACGCCACTTAGAGAATCTTTCTCCCAAGCTGTCAAAGAAAATGTAAATCACCGGCGTGGTATACAAGGTGAGCGCTTGGCTCAATAAAAGTCCGCCCACCATGGCAATTCCCAGCGGGCGCCGAATCTCCGAGCCGATCCCGGTTCCTACAGCCAGAGGGATACCTCCCAGCAGCGCGGCCATGGTGGTCATCATGATCGGACGAAAGCGCAGCAGACTGGCTTCGTAGATTGCATCGGTCGCGTTCTTGCCGTGCTGGCGCTCTCCTTCGAGCGCGAAATCCACCATCATGATTCCGTTTTTCTTCACAATTCCGATCAGCAAGATAATGCCGATAATCGCAACCACGCTTAAATCCTGGCGGAACAGCATGAGCGCCAGCAGCGCGCCCACTCCGGCGGAGGGAAGAGTGGAAAGGATGGTGATGGGGTGGATGAAGCTTTCATACAACACGCCCAGCACGATGTACACCGTCACCAGGGCTGCCAAAATCAACAGGGCTTCGTTCGACAGCGAGTTCTTGAACGAAGCGGCCGTGCCCTGGAAATCCGCTTGCAGGCTGGGCGGCATGTTCATGTCTCGCTGCACCTTGTCGATGGCGGTAATTGCGCTGCCCAAGGCGGCGTTGGGCGCCAGATTGAAGGAGACGGTGACCGAGGGGAATTGTCCCTGATGGTTGAGGGACAGTGCTTCGGTTCCGCGCTGGAAGTGACTGAAGGCACCGAGGGGAACAGCATTGCTCATCTGCGAGCTGCTGGTGGCATTCCCGGAGCTTGCGCCAGATGAGGTATTCGTGGGCGACAGAGCGTTGGCGGGAGCAGAGAGTACGCCGGAAGCCGGCGTGTAGAGTACCGGGGTGGTCGTCGCATTTGATCCGGCGGACGAAGATCCAGAGGAGGCAAACGAGTTTGAAGCTCCTGGCCCCGAGGTTCCGGACGAGGTGTTGGCTTGTATATACAAATCTCCCAGCTTGCTGGGATCCCGCTGGAACTGCGGCTGGGCCTCGAGGATCACATGGTACTGGTTGAGCTGGGTATACATCGTACTAATCTGGCGCTGTCCTAAGGCGTCATAGAGCGTGTTGTCGATGGTAGCGGGAGCGATGCCGAGCCGCGAGGCGGTGACACGATCAATAACCAGCGAGACCGCCAAACCGCCGGTCTGCTGGTCGGTGGCGACATCCTCAAGCTGAGGCAGCGCTTTCAGTTTCGCGACAAAGCGATTGGTCCAGTCGTTCAGTTCGTTCGCGTCCGGGTCTTCGAGCGTGTATTGATACTGGGTTCGGCTCACGCGATCATCCACAGTAATGTTTTGCACCGGCTGCATGTAGAGCGCGATTCCTTGAACGTTTTTCAAGCTGGACTGGAGTCTGCGAATAACGTCGGAGGCGCTGAGGTCGCGGTTCTCGAGCGGCTTCAAGTTGATCGACATGCGGCCGCTGTTGAGGGTCGTATTGGTGCCATCCGCCCCGATGAACGAAGAAAGACTCTGGACCGCCGGGTCCTGAAGGATGACCTTGGCGAGTTCCTGCTGCTTCTGCGACATTGCGTTAAAGGAAATGGTCTCAGGAGCCTGCGAAATGCCCTGAATGACGCCGGTATCCTGCACCGGGAAAAAGCCCTTGGGAATGATGATGTACAGAAACACGGTGAGTACAAGGGTGCCGAGGGCTACCAGAAGGGTGATGCTTTGATAGCGCAGTACGAACTTCAAAGTCCGTCCGTAGAAAGCGATCATGCGTTCGAATACGCGCTCCGAGGCCCGGTAAAAGCGCCCCTGTTGCTCCTTAGGCTCATGCCGCAAAATGCGCGCGGACATCATCGGAGTCAGGGTCAGCGATACCACGGCGGAAATGACGATAGTGACCGCGAGGGTTACGGCGAACTCGCGGAAAAGCCGGCCCACTACGTCTCCCATGAATAGCAGCGGGATCAGCACGGCAATCAACGAAACGGTCAACGACACGATAGTGAAGCCGATCTGTTCTGCGCCCTTCAAGGCCGCTGCCATCGGTGCTTCGCCTTCCTCGATGTAGCGCGAGATGTTTTCGATCATTACGATGGCATCGTCGACTACAAATCCGGTGGAAATGGTAAGAGCCATTAGGGAGAGGTTGTCCAGGCTATAGCCGAGCGCGTACATGGCTGCGAAAGTTCCCACCAGCGACAGCGGCACCGCCACGCTGGGAATGATGGTGGCGTAGAGACTTCGCAGAAAAAGAAAGATCACCATCACCACCAGTCCAATCGTCAACATCAGTTCGAACTCGACGTCGGACACGGAAGCCTGGATTGATGTGGTCAGATCGGTAAGCGTGGTGACCTGAACCGAGGCCGGAAGATTGGTTTCGAGCTGCGGCAAAAGCTGCTTGATGCTCTTCACCACGCTGATGGTATTTGCGCCGGGCTGGCGCTGGACGTTCAGGATGACGGCGGGAGTCTGATTCATCCATGCCGCTTGCTTATTATTTTCGACGCCATCGACGACTTCTGCTACATCCGTAAGCATCACGGGTCCGCCATTGCGGTACGCGACCACTACACTTCGATAATCAGCACTACTGACGAGTTGGTCGTTGGCATCGATCTGGTAATCCTGCCGCGGTCCATCAAAGTTTCCCTTCGCGGCGTTAACGCTCGCCTGCACGAGCGCTGTGCGCAGATCCTCGAGATTGATTCCGTAGGAAGAGAGCGCTACCGGGTTCGCGCGAATGCGCACGGCGGGCTTCTGACCGCCGCTGATACTCACCAAGCCGACTCCACTCAGCTGCGAGAGCTTGGGAGCCAGCCGCGTATCCACCAAGTCTTCCACCTGAGACAAGGGCACGGAATCGGAGGTGATGGCGAGCGTGAGCACGGGTGCGTCTGCGGGGTTTGTCTTGCTATAGACCGGTGGCGCGGGTAGGTTGGAGGGCAGAAAACTCTGGGACGCGTTGATCGCCGACTGCACCTCCTCTTCGGCGACGTCGATGTTGAGGCTCAAATTGAACTGCAGCACAATGACCGACGTGCCTCCCGAACTGGTGGAGGTCATCTGGCTGAGCCCCTGAAGCTGGCCGAACTGCCGCTCCAGCGGCGCGGTCACGGTAGTCGCCATCACGATCGGGCTGGCGCCTGGATAGAAGGTAACGACTTGGATGGTCGGGTAATCTACCTCGGGCAGTGCCGAAACCGGCAACTGAACGTAGGCAACGATACCGACGAGTAAGATCGCCGCCATCAGCAGCGCGGTCGCGACGGGGCGCACGATGAATGGGCGAGACGGGCTCACGGGGCTTGAGTCTCACTCGAACCAGCAGGAAGAGGCTTTTTGGAAACTACGATCTTCGAGTTATTTTGTAGCTTGTCAAAGCTGCTGTTGGCAACCACGTCCCCCGGATTGAGCCCCTCGATAGCCGTCTGGCCGGCGTCCGCCACGCCGGGCTTGACGTTGTGGATCTGCGCTGTGTCATTCTGGATGAGATAGACGAACGCAGTCTGGCCATTGTGTTGAATCGCGGAGGTCGGAATCAACGTGGCCCCCTGCAGCGTGTTCACTAACAGCTTGGTGTTTACGAACTGGTTGGGGAACAGAGAGTCGTCTTTGTTGTCGAAGAGTGCCCGCAGCTTCACCGTGCCCGTAGTGGTATCGATCTGGTTATCGAAGGTCAGGAGCCTTCCCGTGGCAATTTTGGTTTGCTGGGTTCGATCGTAAGCCTCAACGTCCAACCGTTTTCCGTGGCGCGTCTGGGCCTGCACCTGAGGCAGGTTGTCTTCGGCGATGGTAAATATCACGGTGATCGGCTGCAGTTCGGCGATCACCGCCAGCACCGTGGCGCCCGTCGATTGGACAACGTTCCCCGGATCCACCAAGCGCAGGCCTACCCGTCCCGTGATTGGGGCTGTGATATGGCACCAGCCCACTTCGACCTGGTTAAACTGCACCGTGCCCTGGTCATTCTTTACCGTGCCTTCGTCCTGCAGCACGATCTTTTCCTGATCGTCGAGTGTCTGCTTGGGAATGCCGTTCCGCGACCACGCATCGCGATAACGCTGCAGGTCCATCTTGGCCTGCTCGAGTACATAGGTGTCGCGCTCCAGCGCGCCTTGGGCCTGCAAAAGCTGGGCCTCATAGGGTCGCGGATCGATATCGATCAACGCTTGCCCTTTGTGGACCAGTTGTCCTTCCTGGTAAAGGACCTGGCTCACCATTCCTGTGACTTGGCTGGTAATCGAGTCGGTATACGTCGGAGTGACGGTCCCAATCGCGTCGAGATAGACCCCGATGTTTCCCTTTTGCGCGACCGCAATCGTAAGCGTCACTGGCCCGGTCACCCCGCGTCGTGATGACGGAGCGCTTTGGGTATCTTCATGACGACGGATCACCAGCATAAAAATGACACCGAAAGCCAGCAGGAGCGCGGCCCACACGAAGATCCGCTGCCACCTTGATTTGGGGTGGTCACTTGTAGACAACCGCTGGTGCTCGGATTCAATGGGCGAAGCAGGAGGCTTGGTTTCCATCCGATCTTGTTGCATCCGTCGATATAGCTTTCTAGCCTGCCAAAGCAGCGTTATTTTACAAAACTCGGCCCATGGTCAGCGGAAGATGATCGCCCCAAAAACTCGGCTGGCCAAAAACCAGGGTCTCCGGATATTGGCACCGGAGAGCTATCGAGAATCGCAACGGGGAAAGCACAGTGCTCATCTCCGAGCGATGCCTGCGATTCGAGACACAACTGCCAGCCCAGCACATTTCGTATTCCGGCCGTGAGCGATTTCTGGACCATCAAACCGGAATCCGAAATTCGACCCGACGTATCGTATGCAGAGTCCGTTGCGGAGTCCGCAAGGCATTCTTGCTTGCGTTCCCTCTCGCTACCCGGTTCCGGTGGAGAACGTGCGAACCCTGGCGGAGCACCGTTATCGCGATCAACGTTCTCAGCCACCTTATGGTGATCCGTTTCGAACCCGGCCACCTGGTAAGACTTCTTCCCAACCCTGACCCATTTTGATGCACTCCTTGAGCTCTCGTTGTCCAAGACTGTCAAATTGCTCTTTTGGTAAAGATACCGTTTCGAACTCTGCGATCGTAAAGATTCAGTAACGGAAAGTAAAGGTTCGTAAGTAACTGGACCTCTGTGTTTGTAGACCGCCATGTTTGCGTGGCCTGCGAAATGGACGGTGGCATTGAAGGGAGGGAATCAGGCGGCGGAGCATCAAGTGTGGAGCTGGCGGGTCCCGATGCCGTGGTGGTTGCGAGCCTGGTCTTGGGGCCGCCCGCCCTCTTCAAGGTCACAGGAAAGATTTCGGTTGACACTGCTCCCAGTCGTTTTATAATTATTCTTATCCGATAATCATGCGCCTCCCCCATGAACAGTTTCGAGAGCTGGCCGCGAAACACGGTTTGCCGGTCACGCACCAGCGTCAGGTAGTCTATGAGGCCGTCGTCGCTTCGCACGGACACTATTCCCCGGAAGAGGTTTACGCCGCGGTCCGACGTCGCATTCCATCCATTTCTTTGGCCACGGTCTACAAGAATCTGCGGCTTTTCATCGAGTGCGGGTTGCTGCGAGAGGTCACTCCTCATGCGTCCACGGTGCGGGTGGACGGCAATCTCAAACCTCATCACCACCTGGTCTGCTCCCGCTGCAAATCGGTGCAGGACATCGAAGGAGAGTTCATCGATTTCAAACGATTATCCCGGCATCTGCCGGACGGCTTTGATCTGACGCAGCCGTTGGTCGAGGTCTTTGGCCTCTGCCGCCGCTGCAGCGCCAAAAAATAATTTGTTTTTACGCAGTACTCACCAAGATACGAAGGACAAAAAGATATGGAAAATACACTCGCGACTTCATCGGGGAGTGTTGTCCCCGAAGCTAAGGAAAAAAACACCGCCACCGAGTCGAAGTGCCCAGTAGCGCACGGCCCTCGCAAATCCTACACCAATGTTGATTGGTGGCCGAATCAGGTGAACCTGAAGGTCCTGCACCAGCATTCCCCCCTGTCCGATCCGATGGGCAAGGAGTTCAATTACGCAGAAGAGTTCAAGACGCTCGACCTGAATGCCGTGGTCAAGGACCTGCATGCCTTGATGACGGACTCGCAGGATTGGTGGCCGGCCGACTTTGGCCACTATGGGCCGCTTTTCATTCGTATGGCATGGCACAGCGCGGGCACGTACCGCATCGGCGACGGCCGCGGTGGGGCCGGGGCCGGTCAGCAGCGCTTCGCGCCGCTTAATAGTTGGCCGGACAATGTGAACCTGGACAAGGCACGTCGGCTGCTCTGGCCGATCAAGCAGAAGTATGGGCGGAAAATCTCCTGGGCCGACCTCATGATTCTCGCCGGCAACGTCGCCCTCGATTCGATGGGCTTTAAGACGTTCGGTTTTGGCGGCGGGCGCGAGGACGTGTGGGAGCCCGAAGAGGACATTTTCTGGGGGCCGGAGGGCAAGTGGCTGGCGGACGAGCGCTACAGCGGCGACCGTGATCTTCAGAGTCCGCTCGCTGCCGTGCAAATGGGTCTGATCTATGTGAATCCGGAAGGACCGAATGGAAAGCCGGATCCGGTTGCCGCGGCACGGGATATCCGAGAAACTTTCGCCCGCATGGCGATGAATGACGAGGAGACCGTTGCGCTCATTGCCGGCGGTCACAGCTTCGGCAAGACCCACGGCGCCGGCGATGCGGCACTCGTCGGCGCAGGGCCCGAAGCGGCCAGCATCGAGGAGCAGGGCCTCGGCTGGAAGAGCAAATTCAAGACGGGCAAAGGCGGTGACGCGATCGGCAGCGGCCTGGAAGTCATTTGGACCACGACACCTACGAAGTGGAGCAACAACTTCTTCACCAACCTGTTCAGCTACGAATGGGAACTCACGAAGAGCCCGGCCGGTGCGCATCAGTGGACGCCGAAAAATGGCGCAGGCAAAGGTACGGTGCCGGATGCGCACGATCCCTCAAAGCGCCGCGCGCCATCCATGCTGACCACGGACCTCGCCTTGCGGCTCGACCCTGCTTACGAAAAGATTTCACGGCGCTTCTACGAGCATCCGGATCAGTTCGCAGACGCGTTTGCGCGGGCATGGTTCAAGCTGACGCACCGCGACATGGGGCCGATCTCGCGGTACCTTGGCCGGCTCGTTCCGAAGGAGTCTCTGGTGTGGCAAGACCCGGTTCCCGCCGTGGATCATAAATTGATCGGGGAGCAGGACATTGCTGCTCTCAAGGCGAAGATTCTCAAATCCGGACTGTCGATCTCCCAACTCGTCACAACTGCCTGGGCATCGGCGGCGTCGTTCCGCGGCTCCGACAAGCGCGGTGGGGCGAACGGGGCGCGCATTCGCCTCGCGCCACAAAAAGATTGGGAAGTCAATAAGTCGGCCGGACTGGCGAAGGTCATCGAGACCCTGGAGACGATCCAAAAGGATTTCAACAGCTCGCAGTCCAATGGGAACCAAGGGAAGAAGAAGATCTCGCTTGCTGACCTGATCGTTCTGGGCGGCTGCGCAGGCGTCGAGGAAGCTGCGAAACGGGCCGGGCACGAGGTGAAGATTGCTTTCTCGCCGGGCCGCACGGATGCTTCGCAGGAGCAGACCGACGTGCACTCATTCGCCGTAATGGAGCCGATCGCTGACGGGTTCCGCAACTATCTCCGAAGCGGACAGCCCCTGTCGGCTGAGGAGTTGCTGGTGGATCGGGCGCAGTTGCTCACACTGACTGCCCCCGAGATGACGGTTCTCGTCGGCGGCATGCGCGCCCTGAATGCGAACTTCGGGCAGGCCAAACACGGCGTCTTCACCAACCGGCCCGAGACGCTGACGAATGATTTCTTTGTTAACCTGCTCAACATGAATACGAAGTGGCAGGCCTCCTCTACATCCGATGGCGTGTTTGAGGGGCGCGACCGGGCGACGGACAAAATCAAGTGGACCGGCACGCGCGTCGATCTCCTCTTCGGTTCGAACTCTCAGCTCCGAGCAATCGCAGAAGTCTATGCGTGTGACGACTCGAAGGAGGCCTTTGTGAAGGACTTCGCGGCTGCGTGGAACAAGGTAATGAACCTGGATCGCTACGACCTTGCCTGAGTTCGGCCAAAAAGAAAGCTTTCAACTTCGCGCTGTTGCTATTGTTTGGATCGGCAAACCCGAAGTCGTTTGCGCCGGAAGCACCATCTGCGTGTCAGAGCTAAGTTTAGCCGGTCAGATTGGGGATAAGTCCTAGGTTACGTGAGTGCTTTATCGAACGCGCGCCCCAACCCTCTGTTTCTCTACAAGCTTCGTGTCAGGGCGCGCCTCCGATAAAGCACTAACGTGACTAGTTCCCAATCGCTGCAACCATACATGAAGGAGCTTGCAAACGCCCTGCACGCCGACTTCTGGTGTCCTTCGACCGGAGTTCTACCGGATGACCCCGGTTACCCTTTAATTTCGAACAAGGAGGGGACTTTGGGCAGTGTCCCATAGTACTCGAGCTTAGAGGATCCTCGGCTATGCGGCGATCAAAACTTTCAAGCAGGAATCACTCAATCCGCCGTTCCTGAAGACCACTCCCAATGCTGGAATTGCTTCCGCAATTCAGATTTCAGCAGTTTGCCAGTCGAGGTATGGGGCAAGCTGGGGACAAAGATGAACTCATCCGGCACCTGCCACTTAGCGAACTTGCATGCCAAGAATGAGCGTAGTTCCTCGGCGGTGACCCGACAACCTTCTTTAAGGACGACAGCCGCGAGCGGCCTTTCCTGCCATTTGGGATGCGGGGCCGCAACGACCGCTGCTTCTTTCACAGCCGAGTGGGCCACAAGAGCATTCTCTACATCCACGGAGCTGATCCATTCCCCTCCAGACTTGATCAGATCCTTGGTGCGGTCCGTGATCTTCATGTAACCCTCGACGTCGATGGTGACGACGTCGCCGGTGCGGAACCAGCCGTCGTTCGTCCAACGGTTGCATTCCTGGGGCAGGTTGTAATAGCTGGCAGCGACCAAGGGGCCGCGGATTTCGAGTTCGCCCGGAGTTTCGCCGTCCCACGGTACTTCGCCGCGATCTCCCACAGCTCGGATTTCGACAAACGGAGAAGGTAGCCCTTGTTTGGCGCGGAGCTCGAACTGCCGATCCTCCGGCCAGTTTTGCATCTCTGGCTTGAGGCTGCACACGGTAGCAATCGGCGTGGTCTCGGTCATCCCCCAAGCCTGAATCACCCGCACCCCGAACTTCTCGAAGCGGCGGAACAAAGTTTCCGGAGCTGCCGAACCGGCGACCACAACTCGCATGCCGGGAGTGAGTTCCCAACGCCCGGGTTGGCGCTCCAGAGTGTCGAGGACAGTGAGCCAGACGGTGGGCACCGCACCGGTAAAGGTCACGTGTTCGCGAGACAAGAGATCCAATAATCTTTCCGCCTGAAGATTGGGTCCGGGTAACACTAATCTGCTGCCATTCATGACAGCCGCGTGAGGTAATCCCCAGGCATTGGCGTGAAACATGGACATTGCCGGCAAGATGCAATCGAATCGGGAGAGGGAAAAATTGTCCGGCAGCGAGATGGAATAAGAATGGAGGACGATCGCTCGATGAGAGTAGGCCACCCCCTTAGGCTTTCCCGTTGTCCCGGAGGTATAGCACAACGCGGCCGCATCGTCCTCCTCCAGATCCGGATAGACCGGAGTACTGAGGTTGTCACGCAACAAGGTTTCGTAGTTCTCCAAAGCTGCGGGCACGGCCTCGCCGCAGAACGGAACCACGAAGACACGCTCAAACTTCACTTTGCCCTTGAACTTTTCAAAGAGCTGCAAGAGCACGTCGTCTACAATCAGGAAGCGGTCCTGGGCGTGGTTGATGATGTACGCCAGTTCGTCGGGATGGAGCCGGAGGTTCAGGGTGTGCAGCACGCCACCTGCGCAGGGAACGCCGAAGTAGGCTTCCAGGTGGGCATAGTGGTTCCACATAAGGCTTGCGACCCGGTCTCCAGGCTCAAGACCCGCCGCCTGGAGAACTGCGGCAAGGGATCGTGCACGCTGGGACATTTCCCCGTAGGTGTAACGGTGAATCGAGTTGTCGGGACGGCTGGAGACAATCTCGACGTTCGGAAAAAGTTTTGCCGCCCGCTCCAGGAGCGGCCTTAGCGTAAGGGGAAACTGCATCATTGTTCCCTTCATGGAATATCTCATTTCTGGGTCGGCTCACCGCCGCTAAGGCAGGAGGATTCTACTCCGAATCGACTGCGGGTGGGCAAGAATACAAGATGAATTTCGCCTCTATGGCAGCTCGGACAGGTGGGGGGTGCGAACCTGCACTTGTCGTCGCACTACGCTTCTTTGCCATCAAGCTAAGAGCCTGGAAATCCTGCATGCGAGCCTTTGGCCGGAGTAAGGCGACGAGCGCCAAACTCCGCGCCACGTCAAGCTACCGGACAGGAATCCGTTGTAAGCTTTTGTAATTTGACGAAGTGGGGGCAAGAGGATGACAGCTATTTCTCTGAAGGTAAACGGCTACGTTCACGCGGTGGACGTCGATCCCCAAACTCCGCTGCTGTATGTGCTCAGCGACGATCTTCAATTACGTGGACCCAAGTTTGGCTGCGGCTTGGCGCAGTGCGGAGCTTGCACAGTCCTTCTACGAGGACGGGCGATACGCTCCTGCGTGATACCAGTCAGCGCGGTGAAACAAGAAGAGGTCACGACGCTAGAAGGCTTGGGAACTCCGGAAAAACCGCATGCGATTCAGCAGGCGTTTATCGATGAGGGCGCGACCCAATGCGGGTTCTGCCTCAGTGGGGTGATCCTTACGGCCAAGGCACTGCTGGACGAAAATCCGAAGACCTCAGACGAGGAGATCCGTGAGGCAATGTCGAATGTGTTATGCCGGTGTTTTACGCATACAAGGATGATGCGCGCAATCAAACGCTACCAGAGGATGCGCGCATGAAAAACTTCTCCCGCCGCGACTTTGTTAAGGCTTCTGGCGCGCTGGTAGTGTGTTTCGGCACAGCATCATTCATAGAGCCATTCGCCCTGGCACAAGGGCCCTTCGACACCCATCCATCGCATGTTGATCCGGAGAAGCTGGACTCCTGGCTCGCGGTCGCATCCGATGGTACAGTGACCGCGTACACGGGAAAATGCGACTTCGGGCAAGGCATGTATACCGTGCAGACACAGTTGGTCGCCGAAGAACTGTGCGTATCTGTTAATAAGGTGAAACTCGTTCAGTGCGATACGTCCGTGACCCCGGATCAGGGAACGACGTCCGGAAGTCAGTCCACACCGACCAATTTCAATATCGAGAATCTGGCGCAGGCCGCGGCGACCGCGCGCGAGGCCCTAGTCGGAAAGGCAGCGCAGAGTCTAGGCGTGCCTGCGGTTCAACTTACGGTCGAGAATGGAATCGTCAGCGCGAAGAGCGGACGCCATATCAGTTATAGCGAGCTGATTGGGGGCAAGCATTTCAATATCACCGTGAGCTCTGCGGCGAAACGCATATCGCCGAGCGAATGGAAGGTGCTCGGAAAACCAGTTCGGTCGATGGACAGAGTTGCGCTTGCAACCGGCACGTTCGAATTCGTTCACAATGTGCGCGTGCCGGGGATGGTTCACGCTCGAGTCGTGCGTCCGCCAGAGATTGGAGCAACGGTTTCGAGCGTGGACGAGAAATCGGTGCAGCACGTTCCTGGACTGATCAAGATGGTTGTGCGGAACAACTTCGTCGGCGTGGTCGCGGAGAAGCAGTGGCAGGCAGCGCAAGCGGCCAAGGGTCTGAAGGTTACCTGGAAGCCCGGTCCAGGGCTGCCGGCGCAAAGGGACTTCTACGACTACCTGCGGAAGCAGCCATCCCGAGACGCGATGCTCGTGGACTCCAAGGACGTGGACAACAAACTGAAGTCGGCTTCGCGAGTCTTGAAAGCCACGTATTCGCATTCCTTCCAAGCGCACGGTTCGATTGGTTCCTCATGCGCAGTGGCCGATGTGCAGGAGCATCAAGCCACGGTCTGGTCGGCCACACAGTCCGTGTATCCGACACAGCACGGCGTGTCAGCGCTCACGGCCTTGCCCCTCGACAAAGTGCGTGTGATCTTCGTTCGCGGCTCGGGATGTTACGGGCTGAATGCCGCGGACACGGTCTCGTTCGATGCGGCGCTGCTGTCACAGGCCGTGCACAAACCGGTTCGGGTGCAACTCACACGACAGGACGAGTTCATTTCCGAGAACTACGGCGCCGCGTGCGCAATCGAGCAGCAGGCTGTGCTCAATGCGAGCGGCATGATTGACGCGTGGGACTGTGAGACATGGTCAGCGTCGCTCGGCGGGAGACCAGGATATCAAAAACCCGGGAACGTAATCACAGGAATGCTGGCCGGTTTTGATACGGACGAGATCACTCCACAGACAGCTGTCGAGCCTACGGGGGAGCTGCGTAACGGCAGCAACGCCGTCCCGTCGTACGTAACCGGCTGCATCGACGGCAAGTGTGGAGGAACAGGTTCGGTCCGTAGTGAACGAGTACTGACGCATGCGGTGAAATCGCCTTTCTTTACCGGACCCCTGCGATCGCCATTGCGCTTGCAAAACACTTTTGCGCACGAATGCTTTATGGATGAGATCGCTGCGTACACTAAGGCCGATCCGGTCGCCTATCGTTTACAGCACCTGAGAGAGAGGCGGATCATTGACGTCGTGAAGGCGGCAGCGAAGGCCGCAAACTGGGATGCCCGTCCATCACCCAAATACGGCACTCCGAGCACTGGAATCGCTACGGGGCGCGGCATCGCTTGTGTCGCCTATGAAGGCGACAATGGTTACGGTGCGCTCGTAGCAGAAGTGGAAGTCGATCAGCAAAGCGGCAGAGTGCAGCCCAGGAGGTTTGTCGTCGCACTCGATTGTGGGCCGATTTCGAACCCCGATGGATTGCGTAATCAGATCGAGGGCGGAGTATTGCAGGGAACGAGCCGCGCGCTCGGAGAGGAAGTCACCTGGGACGATCGTAAGGTGACTTCGATCGACTGGCAGAGTTACACCACCCTCCCACTGGGAATCCAAGTGCCAAACATCGACTGCATTCTCATCGACCGTCCAGCAGCGAAAGCGATGGGCGCGGGAGAGACGGCGATCACGCTCGCCGCGGCAGCGATCGGCAACGCGGTTTTCGATGCGACCGGTGCACGAATTCGCGAAGTTCCGTTTACGCCCGATCGCGTGAAAGCGGTGCTCGCTACCCGAGCGTAAGGGGTCGTTGCTCTCGATGATTTACAACTACATCCTACGCCCTTTCATCAAGCGAAGCCCGGCACAATTGCCAGGCGCATCCATGAATGATCCTGTTCTTGGGAGTGTTACCGGAGCGTATTGTCGCCGCATGAAATGCAGGTTGTATCTCCATCGGTGACTTTGAGATTGAGTAAGTCAGATGGAGTGATTATATTGTCATGTACCACTCAAACCAGATGCGCAGGGCGTCAACGACGTTCCTTCCGAAAGGACTTTACATTGACACGCGGCAAGGATTTCAATTTCACAATTCGCAAGTTCGGATATAGCAGACTTATACTCGCTACTCTGCTGCTGACAGCGGTCACCCTAGCCAATTCCCAGGACGAAAGGAAAGTAGAGACGATTGACGCAACCGCGATGGGAACAAGCACGCAGTTGGGCAAGACGGTCAGCGTCAAACTGATCATCTCCCAGTTCTCCACGGAGGAAGACCGAGCAGTCCTCGTCGATGCCTTTAAGAAGGGCCAGAATCAGGGCCTGGTCGATGCGCTATCGAAGATGAAGCCGGTTGGCCGCATTGCAATCACCGGCACGGTCGGTTCTGACGTCGCTTACATTCGCTTGATCCGCACCGACACGGGGCGCAAGATTCGCTTCGCTACGAACCGCCTGATTCGATTCGGCGAAGCTTATAGTAACTCCAGAACCATCGCCTACAACTTGACCGTTGGCGAAATCGACCTAAACGATTCTGATAAGAGCAAGAGTACAGGCTCTCTCTACCCAGCGTCGCAGCTGATCATCAACAAGGACGGCCAGCTTGAGTTTCAGCTCAACAAGAATCCCTGGAAGCTGGTCAACATTATCGACTGGAACCAGGCCGGCTCCAAAGAGTAGAAACTCGCGTCGCGGTTTGCAGGGGGATGTCGTCCCATGGGACGGAACGCGTTCCGGCCACCGAACTCCAATGCAAAACCGCAGGTCCGGGGTGATCCCCTTCCGCCCGCCTGGCCAAGACTTGCGCAGTTGAGCTACGCTAAGACAAAAGGACTCTCGGCGATGAAGGTGTACCCCGCATTTCTACTGACCGCAGTCGTTATTTTGCTGAGCGGCAGCTCGTTCGCGGAAGACGAGCAGTCGAAGCCCCAAGCGTTGCTGGAGCGGGCACGGAATCTGTCTGATATACGTTCTCCGAGCGCGCCTGCTTTCCGACTAAAAGCTACGTTCACAGCGATCACGCGGGATCTCGCTACTTTAGAAGGGACTTACACAGAGACTTGGGTATCGAACACGCAATGGCGGCGGGAGACAGTAGTCGGGGCCTCGCGGCGCGTTGAAGTCGGCGGGGCGACTGGGCACTGGTTGCTGGATAGTGGGCCTCCGCTTCCAGACGAAGTCCGACGGTTCTCCAGTCTCCTGGAGATTAGCCCTTCGTGGTGGCAGGAATTCACGTTCCAACCGACCACGGACCACGAGGTAAATGGTGTCGCAATTCGATGCGTGGTCACGTTGACGGGAGAGAACTACGAAAGATACGCACTTTGTTTCTACAAGGAGAGCGGACTCCTGATGCAAACGACCATGCCGAAGAGAATTGGCAACCGCTTTGGGGACTACTCCTGCCTGTACGGCAACTATCAGAAATTTTGGGAGTACTTCTTCCCTCGTGACCTACGGTGTTTGCTGGAAGGGCATCGAAAGCTGGAAGGAAAGGTGGTTGAGCTTTCCCTCGACCCAATCCCTGATCCGGCGTTATTCGTACAGCCTGCGGACGCCATCGAGGTAGGCAAAGGGGAGGAGCATCCGATCCCTCCCCGCCGTCTGCCGGCACCCGACCTGGGGTTTCCTTTCTGAGTTGAGCCCAAACCTCTTCGAGGGGTTTGCTGACAGCTGACAATCCTCAGCCTTTTTCGCCTTGTGGTAGAACCCGCGAGTCCGACCGAGGAGACAATCAAGGCTTGTAATGGCTGTGATGTTCTGATCCACGAAGCGCAGATGCTCGATTGGTACGCGAAGATGCCCGAACGCCTCTACTCATTTGTAACGAAGTACCACACCACCACCGAACAGCTCGCGGCACTTGCGACCGAAGCCAAACCGAAGCTGCTCGTTGTCTATCACACCATAGCTTTCGGAGCATCCGTGGTCTGACACAACGTGTTCTCCCACCCATTAGTCACTGCGCTGCTGAAAGAACACCTGGCTTGATCAAGAAATGTTGGAACGCATGTTGACCGCTAACAATCGACGCCCCATCCACGTATTTCATCACAAGATAATTCGGGCCGACATCGTAAATCTGGGAGATGTTGGGATGATTCAGCGCGGCGATTGATTTGGTTTCGCGCTCGAACCGTTCGCTGAACTGTGCGCTGGAAACTTTGATCGCGACTGTCCGATTCAAACGCGCGTCTTCGGCACGATACACTTCTCCCATCCCACCCGCGCCGATGGCCGCAAGGATCTTGTAAGGGCCGAGTTTGTCGCCGGCAGAGAGCGGCATGTGGGCAACTGAGCTAAGTTTCCCATGATCCGAGGCTCATAACGGATCATGAAAATGCGCCTACACGGAATCAAGAGCTTCCGGCCATTTTCGAGGGAGTCTATCCACCAAAAGAGTCGGTAAGGAATGGATCACGGGAAGACCGGAAGTGGTTGTTGGCGTACAATCTCAATACGCGGCGAACTCCGCGGCTTAGTTCCACAGGCTGTTTCCGTAGGCGCACTACTTCCAACATGCACTCACATCCTCGTCGCTGGACCTACGGGAACAACCCTATCTGTTGGGCGGACTTGAATCGAGCATGCTCATAGAAATCGGACAGGTGGAGGCGATCTTCCGGTATCCCGTGAAGTCCATGCGCGGCGAACCACTCGAGGTCGCCAATCTGGGCTGGCACGGCCTCGAGGGGGACAGACGCCTGGCATTCCAGCGGATAGACGACCGCAGCGGGTGCCCGTGGCTAACCGCAAGCAAACTTCCCAACCTGGTCCGGTTTGTTCCGCAGCGCCGTGAAGACGGTGCTCAGGGAGACCTCCCTACGCATATTCGCACGCCGGATGGCGAAGAAATGCCTGTCTTCGGGGAGGACTTGGCCGCTGAGGTCGGACGCCGGTACGGGGCTCCCGTGCAGATGATGCAGTTGAAGCATGGCATCTTCGATGAAGCGACCATCTCCGTGATCGCCTCCGATACGGTGCGCGAGATCGGACGACTCGCAGGTCGGAGCCTGGACGTGCGACGATTTCGCCCGAATGTTGTGGTTCGTTCCCTGCGATCGGTTCCCTTCCAGGAGGACGAGTGGTTGGGCGGTGTGCTCTCATTCGGCGAGGGGGATGACGCCCCCGCCGTCACCGTTACGATGGGCGACATCCGCTGCTCGATGTTGAACCTTGATCCCGACTCGGCAAGTCCGGCGCCAGAAGTGCTGAAGGCGGTCGTTCGTGTGCACCAGAACACCGCGGGAATCTACGGCGCGGTCACTCGCATCGGTCGACTGGCGGTCGGACAGACGATACTCCTCCGTGCGGCGACCGAGAAAAGGGAACGTGGGTGATCGAAACACAATGTCCCGGAACGCTGGGCAACCCGGCCTTAAACCTGACGGCCCTGTCACGGCTGCACCGCCGCTGCGCTTCATCTGGTTGAGAGCGCGATCGGGCGCATCCAAGAGACAATCGATCACGGGCAAGCCGGAAGTTATTGGTTCGTCTGTCGAATTAGTGCCGATGAGCGCGCTTCGGTTAAATCAAACGTGACAGTCCCCAGAAATGCGCCTGTGTCCACGAAACCTGACCGTTTCGGTAATAATCGGCAACGTGGAAGTAATAACCATCGGGCTCCAAGCTCGTCGGTACCCGCCACGACGCATTCGATGAATGTTCCGGCCTTACGACGATTTTCGTCTAGACCTGCAGCACATCGCCCTCGCGGGCAACCATCTCGTACAACACAGGATTGACGAAAAATCCGATGAAGAGGCGGGAAATGAGACCGGCCACGATGACTATGGCGAACGGCCTCTGAGTATCCGATCCGATGCCAGTCGAAAGAGCCGCTGGTAGCAATCCGAGGCAGGCCACGAGAGCCGTCATCATGATCGGACGGAGTCGCAAGAGCGAAGCCTCCCGTGTGGCCGTGTGGATATCCATTCCCTCCTGTCGCAGCTTGTTGATGTAGGAGACGAGAATGACGGCAGTTTCCACTGAAACCCCGAGCAACGCCAGAAGGCCCAAGACCGAGGAAACGCTGAAGGGAGTATGGGTGAGTTTCAGCGCAACCAGTGCACCGACGGGTTCGGTCATGATCACGCCCAGGGCAATAGTGACCGGGAATTTGAAATTTCCGTAGAGGGCAAACAAGATCATGAAAATCAGCACTACGGCAAGTGGACCGATAAAATACATCTGCGACCTGGCTTCGAGAAACTGGCTGTATTCGCCGCCCCATGCCATCCAATAACCTTGCGGTAGCGTCACAGTCTTCTTCACTTCTGCTTGACCGTCCCGTACAGCCCGCTCCAAATCGCGCCCCTCAATGCTGTACTGGACCCCGATGTACCGGGAGTTATTTTCACGATAGATAAAGGACGCACCGTTTCCCTGAGTAATATTGGCGAGCTGGCTGAGTGGGATCTGCTGCCCGTCTGGTGTGCCTACCAACAGATTTCCGATTTCATGCGCGCTACTGCGGAACTGAGGTTGCATACGGACAACAAGATCGAACAGCTTCTCTCCTTGAATGACCTGCGTCACCGCCTGGCCGCCGACAGCCGCCGAAATCACAGCTTCTACGTCCGCAACGTTGATCCCATATCGTGCAATCTTGTCCCGATCGACGTCGACCAGCAGGCTGGGCTGGCCAAGTTCGCGCACAACGGTGAGATCGGTGAACCCGGGCACCTTGGAGAGCGTGTTTTTGATCTGTATCGCTTTGTCTTGAAGTATGTTCAGATCGTCGCCATATACTTTGACTGCCAAAGAACTTTTAAGACCGGTCAGCGCCTCGTCCACGGCATCTTCCGCCGGCTGGGTGTAGTTGAAAATGATCCCTGGGAAGGCCGTGAGTTTCTTGTTGATTGATTCGATGAGCTGTTTTTTCTCGCTGATCTCCCCGGTCCATGCTTCGTCCTTGTAAGGCTTCAGACCGACGTAGAACTCGCAGTTAAAAAAGCCTGTAGGATCCGTTCCATCATCGGGCCGTCCCAATTCTGAACCCACCACCGTAACCTGCGGATACGACATCAGGATGTCCCGTATCTGAGGAGCGATCTTGCTAGCCTCTTCGAAAGAAATGGTATAGGGCATCGTAGCTCGCACCCAAAGCGCACCTTCGTCGAGGTGGGGCATGAACTCGCCACCGATGAAAGGCACCAGCAGAAGAGTCGCTCCGAAAATCAGGGTTGCAATTACGATGGTGGTCCTGGGCCGGTTGAGTGCCCAATCCAGCGGAACTGCGTATTTCCGTTTCATCCACTCAAACGCGGGATTGCGTTTCTCCCGCACGCCTTTCTTGAACCAGTAGGAGGCGAGCACAGGAATCAGCGTGAGCGTCAAGATGAGTGCGCCGACCAGGGCAAAAGACATCGTCTCAGCCATAGGGTGGAACAGTTTGCCCGAAGGCCCGGTCAGCGCGTAAATCGGCAAATAACCAGCGAGGATGACAGCGACCGAATAGAAGATCGGGCGATCCACATCTTTTGCTGCGGCAAGAATGACTTCATTCAGGTTGTATTGCTGTCCTTCCCGCAGCGCCAGCTCGCGGTAGATATTTTCGATCATCACCACTGCGCCATCGATGACGATTCCGAAATCAATCGCTCCGATGGAAAGCAAATTCGCAGCGACGTCGTGCGCGTGGAGCACGATGAAGGCAAACAAAAGCGAGAGCGGAATGGTGAGGGCAACAATCACGGCAGCGCGGAAGCTGACCAGGAAGAAAATCAGCACCACTAAAACCAGCACCATGCCGCGAAGCAGGTTCGCTTCCACTGTGTCCGTAGTGAGATCTACCAATTCGCTGCGGTCATAATAAGGATGAATTCTGACGTCAGGCGGCAGGATCTGGTGGTTCAGTTCGTTGGTTTTTGCTTCGACTCCTTTCAGCACATTCTGCGTCTGCTCTCCGCGCAGCATGAGAATGACGCCCTCAACGGCATCGTCATTTTTCTGGAAGCCGAATTCTCCCAGGCGCGGCGCGTGCCCAATAGTTACATCTCCGACATCGCGCACTCGGATAGGAACGCCTTTGTTGGCGCCAACTACGATGTTCCCGATGTCGTCGGTGTTCCGGACCAGCCCAATCCCGCGAACGTAGTAGAACTGCCCGCCTTGAGAATAAAAGCCGCCGCCCGCATTCGAGTTGTTGGCCGCTAAAGCAGCGGTGACTTGAGGAATGGTCAAGTGATAACCGTAGATGCGCGCCGGGTCGAGCAGGACCTGATATTGCATCACGGTTCCGCCGAAGCCTGAGTCGTCAGCCACACCGTGAACTGATCGATAAGCTCTCTCAATCACCCAGTCTTCAATCGTTTTCAGTTCCTGAGGGCTGCGGTCGGAACTCTCCAGCACATAGCGATACACCAGACCGCTCGGGCTGAAGAGTGGCGCGAGGCTCGGAGTCACGCCGGTTGGCAGCGTGGCTTGAGCGAGCCGCTCAAAAACGATTTGCCGCGCAAAATAGCTGTCCGTGCTTTCTTCGAAGGTGAGGATTACATCGGACAACCCGTAAAGCGAGATGGAACGCATCACCACCATATGAGGGACGCCGTTCATCTGGAGTTCAAGTGGAAGCGTGACCAACCGTTCGACTTCCTCCGCAGCATGGTCTGGCCACTGGGTGATAATTTCGACCTGTGGAGGCGAGAGATCAGGATAGGCGTCGACGGGCATCCGCTGAAAAGACAGGATTCCCCCGACCGTGATGAAAGCGGTCAGCATGAGCACCAGAAATCTTTGCCGCAGTGCGGCTTGGACTATTCGGTGAATCATTCAGTTGTAATAGACAAATCCTTGCTAGAATTCTTGGGACGTTTGTCCCAAGTGCGCCGCGATCGGCTAGCGCTGCAGCGAGTTCGCAAACTGCAGGAACAAACTGCCATCTCCGATGACCCGATCGCCAGCTTTCAAGCCGCTGGTAATCTCCGTTTTTCCGTTTAAACTTTCTCCGAGCGTCACCGAGCGTCGGCCAAACTGGTTCGCGGATGTCGCAGCATAGACGAAAGGCTGATTCTCGCTATCGCGCAGTACGGCGGCATCCGGGAGCGCAATGGCGTTGGGGATCGTGCCGGCGCTTACCGTTGCAACGACGTACATATCTTTCTTCAGTTTTTCGCCCGGATTGTTCGTCTCGACGCGCGCCGGAAGGGTGCGTGTGCTCGGATCCAAGGAAGCAGCTACGTAGGAAATGCGCCCGTGGAACGCTTCAGGATAAGTGTCCGTCTGAATTGTAACGTCGTCTCCTACGCGCACGTAAGGCAAATCCTTCTGATAGACATTGACCAGCACCCAGACGGTGCTGATGTCGGAAATCATGAAACATTGGGTGGCGCCTGGTTGAATCAGTTGTCCCACAGACACATCCTGCTCGACGACCAGACCGCTGACCGGCGCTTTTAGCGGAACCTCAAAAGAAGGCGGGGCTTTCACAAGGGCGTCAGGATCAGTGATTCCCATGACTTTCAATGCCGCTTGCGCCGCAACCAGGTCGCCGCCGGCCTGCACCTCGGCCGATTGCGCCTGTTCCACATTCTGTTCCGCGATCGCGTGGTGCTGGTACAAGTCCTGAGCTCGGGCGTTGGCCTTTTGTGCAAGGGCATAAGCATCCTTGGCCTTCAGATAGTTGGTGCGGAGCTGCGAATAATCTGGACTCGCGACGTACAGCATGGGTTCGCCCTGATGTACGTTCTGACCGGGAACCACCACGACTCGGCTGATTGGTCCGCTCACCTGCGTGATGACTGGGGTGGTGCGAAAACTGTTGTAAGCCACAGCCCCCGTTAACCGGAGGGTTCGAGTCAGCGTCGTGGTTTGAACGGTTAGCACCCGAACGTGCGACATCTGTTCCGGCGGAATGGTAAACAGTCCTGGGTGGTCTGAGTTCTTAGTCGAGTTGGCGGCATTTGACTCTGACCCCTGACAGCTGCTGAGCACCATCGTGATTGCCGACACGGCGGCCAATGCAGCCAACCGCCACCAAAGCCGCTTGCGAAAGTTCATGGCAGGTTCCTCGTCCCGACAGCTTCCTTCAACTGCTCCAACCCGGTCATATACGAGGCCAGTGCTTGGCGATAGGCCAGCTGGACGGAGCGGTAGCTGCGCTCGGCGTCGAGAAAATCCAACAGGCTCGCGGCCCCACGTTTGTAGGCATATTCGCTGATGTCGCGCGAGTCCTTCGCCTGCTTAAGATAACCGGCAGCATAGAGTTGCACGACTTCGTCATTGCTCTTCAAAGCCTCATAGGCGTTGGCAACATCGGAGAGAACCGTATCGCTGGCTGCTTGCTGTTGTTGTTGTGCCTGCGTGAGCGCGTAACCGGTACGGGCGATCTCGCCTTGATTGCGATTGAAAATGGGCAGCGCAAAACTGGCGAAGATTGAAGCGGTATTCTGTCCTGATGTATGGGTAAAGTCGAAGGTACCGTTCACATCGACTTTGCCGTTGGCCTTCGCTAGCCGAATCTGGCTCTGGGCAGCGGTTACTCCGAGCAGGGCAGCCTGGAAATCGGGACGCCCTTTAAGAGCCTTGGCCTGCAAATCCTCAAGGTTCGCTTTCAGCGGTTGATAGGCCAAGTCACCAATGACGTCGTAGTTGGCCGGCACCGCGTCGTACCCAAGAAACTGCCTCAGGCCGATCAGTGCCTGCGCCTTCGCGAGGCGGGCGGAGGAAACATCGGTTTGAAACTGCAGGAGCTGAAGCTTGATTTTGAGGTAGTCGCCTTCACTAATGGCGCCGTCCTTGAGCTGTACTGCGGCAATATCGACCGTCGTTTGGAAGCTCTTCAGATCCTCCAGCGCGAATGCCAGCGTTGATTCGGCCAGCAAAACGCTGACGAACTGCTGTCCCACGTTGAAGGCCAGGGCGCGCTCGGCGTCCGTGACTTGCGCGCGGGTGACCGCGGTCTGATCCTGCGCGGCTCGCAGACGGCTCTGCCGTTTGTGGCCGCGTTCAAAGAGATACGAGAGGCCGAGGTCGAACTGTTGGGCCAAATCCAGATCTTCAGTGGAGAAATCACTGGGAGTAAAAATGGGAATGAATTGAGCATCACCTCCGAGGACAGGATTCGGACGAAGATTCGCCGTAATCTCCTGTGCCTGGCTTTGGAAGATCAGAGTGCGCGTGGCTTTGAGGGCATGATTGTGGGCTAATGCCAAATCAATGGCCTGATCCAGACCAACCAGAGTCGGCGATTGCGCCGCACTGTCTCGAACCGCCATGAACAAGAAGATCGTCACAATGGCGAATGCGAGAAATCGCCGGAAGCCCATCAACATCACATCAAAGCGATCGATTCTGCCGGGCAGATGCCTGCGAAGCGAACGCGTTTTGAAGCATCGTAAATTCAATTCGAATTCCAAATCCTCTGTACAGCTTGTTGGGGGCCCAGCACTCAACCGAAGCGACCAAGTCTGGCTAGCTATCAGCCGTTTACAAGGCCCCTAAAGGCGTACTGAAAAAACTCAGATCACTTTTCGGGAATACCGAGAAAGGAGAGCACAGAAAGCGCTAGAGAGTAGGCGGGGGACGTACGTACAACTGAAAAGACTCGAGAAAGGACCGCGGATGCATCTGCGGCGGTGAGATCTGGAGGCAACGCCGGAAGATGGAGGAGAACGCAATGGACAGCACGATGGCCGCGACCGACTGCGCCATCAAGCAAGTCAGGCATACCGTGGTGTTGGGTGAATCCACACGCAGCTGCGTCCTGTCCCGCACGTCGAACGATTGGAAACCGCAGAAATGGGCTACCTGCGCCACCGTGGCGACCAAGAGCAGAGCGACACATAAGGAAGCCAGCAATTTTGCGCCAGCCGTTTTTGCGAGGACGTTCACAATTGTGCTGCCGTTCTAGGGAGCATCCAGCCAAATTGCCTCGATCTCGTAGGTTATGAGCGTTACCGGAGATTCTAGCACTCGAATGGCTCTCGCTTGGAACCTCCTTTCGCAGTGATGTCTCAAGCCGCGAGAGACTGCCACAGTCCAATCGTCTTTGCCGTTAACGGAAACCAATGACCCTGGTGGGTATCGTTGGCTGACTCGGAGTCTCGGAATTCCCTCGATCATCACTCCGGTCGTGCACAAGCTCTCTGAATTACAGGGATGATTTGCCGAAGAAGCCAAGACGATCGTGCTGCGCAACTTCCTTCGGCTTGTGAGCGGTGACGAACAGACCATCCCAGGCCTGGGCCGATCGTATCGAAAACTTGCTTTGGAAGCGGCTAGATTAACAGCAGATCGGTTGGCACCTTTTGCCTTGGGATTACTCCGGAAGAACTCCAAGACCGACTTTCCAAACTGACCCACAGGGCATGAAAATGGAACTCTAGAACCTGCGGTCCCGTATCATGTCTCGGTGACAAGTAGGGTCTAGAACCGCTCGTAAGCTTCGAGGCTCAAATGGAACTCCGGATTGAACGGCTCTGCAAGCGTTATCCCAATGGCGTGCAGGCTTTGCAAGATGTTTCCCTCAACATTCCCCTGGGCATGTTCGGACTGCTGGGCCCGAACGGCGCGGGAAAATCGACGCTGATGCGAACCTTGGCAACCCTGCAGGAAGCCGATAGCGGCACCGTCTCGCTCGATGGCATCGACGTCCTGCGGCAAAAGGACGAGGTGCGCCGCGTCCTCGGTTATCTGCCCCAGGAGTTTGGTCTTTATCCGAAAGTGTCGGCACAGACTCTGCTCTCCCACTTCGCAGTGTTGAAGGGAATCGCCAATCCCAAGGAGCGCCGTGAGGTTGTGCAGGCTCTGCTTCAGCAAACCAACCTCTTCGAGCATCGTAATAAGCCGCTGGGAAGTTTCTCTGGAGGCATGAAGCAACGCTTCGGCATCGCACAGGCGCTGCTGGGAACTCCTCGCCTGATTATTGTGGACGAACCCACCGCCGGCCTCGATCCGGAGGAGCGAGTGCGATTTCACAACCTGCTGAGCGTCATCGGGGAAAACATCATCGTTATTCTTTCCACCCACATCGTGTCGGACGTCAGTGATCTTTGCGGCCGCATGGCGATCATTCATCAGGGCCGCGTCATGCGAGCTGGCGAACCGGCCGCGTCGGTAGCCGAACTCGACGGTCGGGTCTGGCAGAAAATCATTCAGCCGTCCGAGCTTTCTACCTATGGCGAGCGCTTCCATGTGATCTCGATGCGCCTGTTCGCCGGGCGAACATTGATCCACGTGATGAACAGCGATCGACCCGAAGCTGGCTTTGAGCCGGTTACTCCCGATCTCGAAGACCTCTACTTCGCCACGATTCGTGGATTCTTGCATCCGGCGACAGCCGCCGCGGTGAACTGATGAATATGGTGCTCAACATTCTCAGCTTCGAATTTCGCCAGCGGCTCGGCCGCCTTTCGACCTATGTATATTTCCTGGTGTTTGCCGGCTTGGGCTGCCTGTTCGCCGCCGTTGCCGGCGGCGCAATTTCGGAGGCCAGCGTTGATTTTGGGACTGGCGGCAAAGTTCTGGTGAACTCGCCTTTTGCCCTGAACAACATGATCAGCTTTGTAACGTTCATCGGCATTATCGTCACCGCCGCCATCGCCGGCCAAGCTACCTATCAGGACGTACACAACAACAGCACTTCTTTCTTCTACACCGCTCCCATCACTAAGTTTGACTACCTCGCGGGGCGATACCTGGGTGCACTGGCCATCCAGCTTGTCATCTTCGCCGGGGTCGGTCTGGGCGCGTGGATCGCGACACATCTCCCTACCATCGACCCGACGCGCGTAGGACCACAGAACATCGGGGCCTATTTCCAGCCCTACTTCATTTTGGTTATTCCCAATTTGATCTTCATCACCGCCATCTTTTTTGGATTGGGAGCTCTGGGGAGGAAGATGCTTCCAGTATATGCCGCCAGCGCTATCCTGCTGATCGGGTATTTCGTAGCAACACAGCTTTCCACCGATCTCACGGTAAGTGTCCCGGCAGCCTTGGCAGATCCCCTCGGGGCCAACGCGATCCAACACATCACGCAATACTGGACCGCCTTCGAACGCAACACCAGGCTGATTCCGCTCGCCGGAATCCTGTTGCTCAACCGCCTTCTTTGGCTCAGTCTGGGAGCGGCGATCCTCGCCATTACCTACGCGAAGTTCAAGTTCTCATATCTTGAGCAGCGTCAGAAAAAGCGAAAGCCAGTCGTGACTGAAGATGACGTAATTGCCGCCGCGCCACCGAATCTCGGTACCGCCGCCGTCCCGGCGCTACAAGGAGCACTGCCGATTGCGCATCCCGTCTTTTCCGCGGGAGCATCCCTGCGCCAGTTCGTTTCCCTCACCCAGATTCAATTCACCGAGACGGTGAAGAATGTTTTCTTCGGTGTGCTGCTGCTTGCCGGCGGTTTGTTCGCGATCTTCTCCGCCAGCGGCATCAACAACCCCCTCGCAACCCCAACTTATCCAGTGACGGCGAAGATGTTGGAGGATGGCGGCGGCGGCTTCTTCATATTCGCACTTGCCATCATCATCTTTTATGCCGGCGAATTGGCCTGGCGCGAGCGAGATGCGCAGCTGAACCAGATTGTGGACGCGCTGCCCATGCAGCGCTGGGTTCTATTCGCTTCCAAGTTGGCGGCCTTGATGCTCATCCAGTTCTTGCTGGTGATGGTCATCTGGGCAGCCGGGCTGATTGTCCAGATCACCCACGGTTACCACCAGTTCGAACTTGGCGTGTATTTCAAGGAACTCTTCGGCATTCGCCTCATCCAATTCTGGATCCTGTGCGCCTTCGCGCTGCTGGTACAGACCATCGTGAACCACAAGTATCTCGGTCATTTTGTGATCGTGCTTTATTTCGTCTCTACTATTGCCTTGCCTGCGCTGGGTTTTCAGCACTATCTCTACCGTTTCGGGCAGGCCCCTCCCTTCACCTACTCTGATTTCAATGGCTTCAGTCCTTTTGTGCAGCCGCTGTTCTGGTTCCAGTTCTACTGGGGGATTGCCGCCCTCGGGCTGGCGATCGTGAGCAGTTTGCTGTGGGTACGAGGTACAGAGGGCAATTGGCGGGTACGGCTGCAACTGGCCGCGGCCCGCCTGACAAGGCCCGCAGTCGCCGGGCTCACAGCGTGCCTGCTCCTTTTCGTGGGCGTGGGTACCTACATTTTTTACAACACCGATGTCCTAAATCCTTATCGGACGACGTTCCGCGTCGACGACGCTCGCGCCCAGTACGAGAAGAAATACCGGCAATACAAAGATCTGCCCCAACCCAAGATCACCGACGTGAACACCCAGGTCGATCTTTATCCCGAGAAGCGGTCCGCGGTAATCAAAGGCACGATGATGGTGGAAAACAAAACTTCCGCCGACATCGATCGAGTTGCGCTCACAGTGTGGCCCATGGATCTGATCCCAGTGCCGATGCCGCACATTCAGGTTCGTGAGTTGGCTCTCTCCGATAACCAAACGCCAGTCATTCAAGATGCAGCTCTCGGCCTCAACCCGCAGGGTTTGCCGAAGCCCGCGCCACCGCGTCTCGCGGACGGTCAAATGCCCATCATCCAAGATCCAGAACTCGGCTTCTATCTTTACCTTTTGCCCAAGCGATTGCCCCCACATGGCCGCATCCGCTTGGAATTTGTTCTGGAGTACGACAACTACGGTTTTGAGAATTCCAATCCCAATACCGACCTCTCTCACAACGGCACTTATATCGGTGAACGTTACTCTCCCTTCATAGGCTACGCGCCGGATATCGAGCTAACCGACGACAGCACGCGCTACAAACACGGCTTGCAAAACACCAAACGCATGCCCACTCTCGACGATGTTGCCGCGCGCAACGAGAACATGGCCAACCCGGACGCCGACTGGATCAACTTCGAGGGAACGGTCAGCACCACCCCGGACCAGATCGCGATCTTGCCCGGGTATCTTCAGAAAGAATGGGTGCAGGACGGCCGCCGCTATTTCCATTACAAAATGGATGCCCCGATCCTGGACCTGTACTCACTCAATTCGGGCCGTTACTCGGTTCGCCGGGACAAGTGGAGGGATGTCAATCTGGAGATTTACTATCACCCGGGACATGAGTTCGATCTCGATCGCATGATGGACGGGATGAAGTCGAGCCTCGAGTACTGCAGCACCAATTTCAGCCCCTTCCAGTTTCGTCAGGAGCGCATCATCGAGTTTCCACGTTACCAGACGTTCGCCGCATCCTACGCGAATACCATTCCATTTTCGGAGGCGATTGGGTTCATCACCTATGTTGATCCCAAGAAGGCCGATGCCATCGACCTGCCCTTTTACGTTACCGCACATGAGGTGGCGCACCAGTGGTGGGCGCACCAGGTGATTAGCGCCAACGTCGAGGGAGCTACCTCCATCGTCGAGACTCTCGCCCAGTACAGCGCGCTCATGGTGATGAAGCATCGTTACGGTCCGCAGTCGATCCGGAAATTTTTGCGCTACGAAGTGGATGGCTATCTGCGCGGCCGCGCCCAGGAGCGTAACGAGGAAGAACCTCTGTTCAAGGTTGACGTAAATCAGGGATACATCCATTACAACAAAGGTGCGCTGGTGATGTACGCCATCCAGGATTACATCGGCGAGGATAAAGTCAGCCAGGCGCTGGCCGACTTTACCAAGGCTTATGCGTTCAAAGGCCCGCCCTATCCTGTTTCTCTCGATCTGATCGCTAATTTGAAAAAGTACACTCCAGCTGAGTATCAGTACCTCTACGACGATCTTTGGGAGAACATCACGCTGTATGACAACCGCACGATTTCCGCGAACTACGTCCAGCAACCCGACGGCAAATTCCAAGTGAACCTCGTTGTCGGAGCGAAGAAATTGCGAGCGGATGGAAAAGGCCAGGAGCATCCGATTTCCATCCATGACTGGATTGACATCGGGGTTTTAGGTTCTGACGGGAAGTATCTTTATCTGCAGAAGCAGCTGATCGACAAGGAACAAGCCCAGTTCACATTCGCTGTCGACAAGCTCCCGGCTCAAGCGGGAATTGATCCACTCGACAAACTGATCGACCGCAACCCCGATGACAACGTGATCAAGGTGAAAAAGCAATAAACAAATGCCGCGGGCGATGAGCTGTTGGTTTCGAAAGTGTCGCAGCGATCACTTCGTTCCCGTTGCTGACATACAAGTGGTCAGCGACTGGCGGGTTCTACCACCAACTTCGTAGACAGGACCCCCAGTCTAATCGGATCCTGCCCTAGCGTTCTTTCGTAACCGCGCTTCAGCCAGAAGAACAATTGTGATACGTCGTTCCTGTCTGTCTCTACGATTCCAGCTGAGAGCGGATTGGCTGGCGACTCAGGTGCTTTTCTTCCGTGTCTTCAAGAGTACGGCGATTAGATTATTCCGAGCAGCCCGTGATTCGGGGGTGATCCTGGTAACTGAGAATCCATTACTGCGAAAGCACCTTGTGGGTACCTATCCGCTCGCGGCTCCGATCTCCAGCCCCGCCTTGCGGAGGCTGTCGATCAAGTGCTCGACGAGTTCCGGGTCGAACCGCATCTGGAGCGCCGGACGCGCGATCAGGGCGATATTCGGCTTCAGCTTGCAGTTCCTGCACCGCTGTGCCGGCTTCGTCACGCTGGCCAAGTTACCCATAGGCTGCGGCCGGCGCCATATGCGAATCAGGCGGTCAAGCGGGAGTCCTTCCACCAGTTGCATGGTCAGGAAGTGAATGCCATCCGATTCCTCCACCCAGTGGATGGTGACGATGTTCGGATGGTCGAGTTGGGCGAGGGCCTTCGCCTCGCGACGAAAGCCCGCGAGCCGCTCCGGATCGTGAGCCCTATCGGCCGGTAGGACTTTAAGCGCGATGTCGCGGCTGAGCTTCGTATCGGTGGCGCGATACACTTCGCCCCTGCCACCCGCGCCCAGCGACGACTGGATTTTCGTACGGGCCAAGTCTTGTCCCAACAGCGAGGGCCATAAGTGGAAGCGATTATAACCTTCGGACCGTATGAGCAGCATTTTCAGGTTTCAGGTAACAGTGATTTGTCCTAGAAATCCATCCGAGAACTGGTGTTTTTCCGTGAAGGGGCAGTGCGGGTGACGTGATGGTTCGTTGTGGGCCTCGCATCCATTACACTGCGCCGAACGCGGCGCCTAAGTCGGGGTTGGGGTTCAGGCGAAGAAATCGGGCCCAAAAGGTCGAAAGAGCCGCCAGAAAAACGTTGGTGGGCCGTACCGAGGCCTGGGCTGCGGTGGCGGCGTCGGGGCTCTGAGCCCGCCGCTGGCAGTACCCAACCACCAAACTCAGGTTTGCTACTACCGCGGCCATCACCACCTGCCAGCGGGTTTTCTTTTTCCCGAAGTAGCGACTTTGGCGAATCCCTAATCCCACCAGGCGCCCAATCCGATGTTCCACCACCACCCGCTCGCGCAAGCTCTGCCGCCCCGCCTCGGTCTGGTTATGGGCGCGGGCCTGTTGCTGCAGTCGTTCTTCGGCTTGGATGCTGATACTCCGCGGCCCTTGCCCACGGACGCATTGCGAGCGCAGGGGACAGGCCTGACAACCGGCCTGGGAAAAAAGAAATTGGCCCCCTCGACCTTCTCCGGCGGAGCGATAGTCGCGCGTACTCTGGCCTGCCGGGCAACGCACTTCCATCTGATCCAAATCGATCTCAAACTCACTCTTGGAAAAACAATTGCGGTTGTGACGGGCCGGCACCTTCGCCGTCAGGATTCGTTCTTCCTCCGCAAAGACTCGCCGCGTCGGGCCGCCTCCGTAGGCACAATCCCCCACCGTTTCTTCGACCTTCGCCTCCAGCACTCGTTCGCTTTGCTGCACCAACTCCAGAGCTTTCTCCTGATCCCCAGCATTGCCCGCCAGCACCTCCACCCCCGTGATCAACTGACTCTCCATCTCCACCGCCACCGCTGCCTTGTGTCCGTTGAAGCGCTTGCTGGCGCTCTTGCGTCCATGCCGCATCTCCGGATCGTGAACACTGAGGACCCGATCCTTGGCGGTGCCCGACTTTACTTGAAAGCCGCCCTCCGGCTTTTCTTCCACGTCCTGCGCGATCAGCCGCAGCAGCAAAGCCGCGGCGGCGGCAATGGCTTCCGTCTGCGCGGGATGCTGCTTTTGGATCTCCTCCGCCAGGCTTAGCAGGCGCCGCCCGTCCTGCACGATCTCGGTTAACAACTGTTCCCGTTGCCCTTTGTCGTCCCAGTCAATCCCGGCTTCTCCCTTCACGCTGCTGCCAAAATAGCGACTCAGCCCCTGCTTCGCGGCCCACCCCGTAACCTCTTCTTCCTCTACCTCCGCCAACCGCCGCCCCAACCTCTCGATCCCTTCTCCCAGCAGATTGTAGGTGTCCTTCACCGCTCCCTTGCCCAAGATCGGCGTCGTATCCAAGGCCACGCGAAGCTTGCGATTCTGCAGGTATCCGGCGCGCCGGGCTTCTGCGATTGACTTCTTCAACAGCGGCTCTTCCATCTCGTGCAGAACCAGCTTGGCCTCAAACTCCTGCAGCGCGCTCTTCTGCATCGGTACTTCTTCCATCTCCAGTCCCAAGGCTACCTTCCAGCGCAGATCGTATTTGGTCCGCTCCACCGCCTCGGCAAAACTCACCCCCTCGTACGCCCGTAAGAACAGCACACTCACCGCCACACTGGGAGGCACGGATTGGCGTCCATTGTCCGGGCAGTACAAAGCCGCGAAGTCTTCATCGCGAAACAGCTGCTCCCGGTTCTGCGCCAGATACCCGTACAGGGTGTCGCGGCCCACAAAGTCGAGATAGACATGATCAGCGGCAAACAGCTTGTCTTGCGGAGAAAGCTTGCCCATCATGGCCGCTGCTCCCGGGCCCGCCGCGCCCTTTTCCGGGAGGAGGGCTGGGGCGCAGCCTCGCCCTTCAGTTGCTTCCGCTCCGGCAAACGCACTAACAGCAAATGGGTGCGGTCGAGCACTTTCCAGGTCACGGTTTCGCCCGACTCTAAGTCCAGGGCGGAAGCCAAGGGCAGGGGGATGTTGGCATACACTTGCACCGTCCCGCCCTGGCGCCGGATGCCTTGTAAACGGGTGACGTAATGATTTTCAAGATCTTGCATGTCTATGTAATAGCATAGATATTAATATTTTGTCAAGACCTTTTCACGCAACCGCCCCCAGTTTTTCTTGGGGAAGCCGCCAGTCTGATTGGAACATCCTTCCCGTGGGGGACTTTCCGGATGAGTCTCTAGGGACCAATGAAGTCTTCGCAAGTAGTGGCTTCGGATTGGTCCCGAACGACCCGACGTAGGGGTCATGCACCGTCCGCGCAAGGTTTAGGAGCTTCGAGTCCGCCCGCAACGAACCCTTAATAAATGACGGCCTTGGGCGTGACATGCTTCAATTCACTTGTGGTCCGCTTGAAATTGCTGCTGATTTGCTGGAATCTGTCGAATGGGCCGCCTCCCATCCGTCATACAATCAGGCGCACAAAAGCGCTCATAACTGGTCCAAGGAGAAAGCTGATGCAATTCGCCCTGCTAATCTACGAGTCGCCGGAAGCTTTTGCGACACGGAATAATGACGGAACCGACCCCTACACCGGTGCTTGGCGGGCGTACTACAAGGCTCTCGTCGAAGCGGGCATCTACGTCGGCGGCGATCCACTGCAAGTGCCGGAGACGGGGACCACCGTGCGGCTTAAGGAAGGAAAGCGGCGCGTACAGGACGGCCCATTCGCTGATACCAAGGAGCAACTGGGAGGATTCATAGTCTTGGAACTCCCGTCGCTTGACGCAGCCCTCGATTGGGCAGCGCGCTGCCCAGCGGCCTCGGCCGGCGCTGTGGAGGTCCGGCCGCTCGCGCCTGAAGCTAAGCGGAGGATCACCGGATGAACGGAAGCGAGCAGGAGGACACACATCGGGCGATCGAGCGCGTGGCCCGCGAGTCATATGGTCGCCTGGTGGCCTACCTTTCCTCGCACACACGTGACGTGGCCAGCGCTGAGGACGCTCTCAGCAACGCATTGGTAGCAGCACTCACGACTTGGCCGCGAGATGGCGTGCCGCAAAATTCGGAGGCCTGGCTGCTGACGGCGGCGCGCCGCTCCTTTATCGATCTTGTGCGTCATCGGCGAGTAGCTGAAGCGAGTGAGCCTACTCTCCAGTTGCTGAGGGAGGAACGCGAGATGACCTTGTCGGCGGAGTTTCCAGATGAACGATTGAAACTGCTCTTCGTGTGTGCCCACCCAGCGATCGACCCCGCCATGCACACGCCGCTTATGCTCCAGACCGTTTTGGGTTTAGATGCGGCGCGTATTGCCCATGCCTTCCTGGTCCCATCGACGACGATGGGGCAGCGCCTGGTGCGTGCCAAGACGAAGATCCGCGACGGCGGTATTCGGTTCGAAGTCCCGCAGGAGCGTGAACTGCCGCAGCGGCTCGACGCGGTGCTTGAAGCGATTTATGCCGCCTTCGGGATCGGCTGGGATGACATGGCGGGCGTTGACCAGCGCGGCCGCGATCTGGCCGAGGAGTCAATCTGGCTCGCACGGGTCCTTCTGCAGCTAATGCCGCGCGAAGCGGAAGTTCGGGGTCTGCTGGCTCTCCTGCTCCACTGTGAAGCGCGACGGCGGTCCCGGCGGGGGCCGGAGGGCCGGTACGTTCCTCTCTCGGAGCAGGATTCACGGCAGTGGTCAGTGCCATTAATTGAAGAGGCGGAACGCCATCTCGCCGAAGCGTCGAGTCGCGGTCGCGCCGGCCGCTTTCAACTCGAGGCCGCGATTCAGTCGGTCCACGCTGAGCGGGCGCGCAGCGGCCGGACCGAGTGGACTGCGATCATGCTGTTCTACGACCAGCTCATCCGCATATCCCCGACACTCGGCACACGAACTGGATACGCCGCAGCGGTTGGCGAAGCGAACGGACCTGACGCAGGACTGGCGGTACTCGATGAGATCGCCCCGGATAATGCTGTCTCCGTTTATCAGCCCTACTGGGCGGTCCGCGCTCACCTTTTGCAACGGCTAGGGAAGACACCTGAGGCCAGGGATGCTTTCGACCGGGCGATCGGCCTGGCCGAGGACCCGGCAGTAAGACAGTTCCTACTCCAAAGACGGGGCTGACTTTTTCCTACTTGCTCTGTCGAAATCGACTCTCTTCACCCGTCACCACTATAGATTCGGCTTAGCGGTCAAAGCTTCGCCACCCAGGAGGTGAGCGATGTGTCCATTCTGTTTGGCAACCATGGGACTAATCGTTGCCGGTGCGGCTTCGGCCGGCGGACTGACGGCGTTGGCTGTGAAGGTGTCTCGCAAAAAGAACGGAGCAGGAGAAATCGTCCAAAACTCAAATAATAAGGAGAAATGAAGATGTCAACCAGCGTGATAGAGAACCCGAAAATAGTGTCACGAGATGAATGGCTTGCGGCTCGGAAGAAACTACTGGCCAAGGAGAAGCAGCTCACGCGTGAGCGCGACGCGCTGGCTGCCGAACGCCGCCAGCTTCCCTGGGTAAAGGTCGAAAAGAACTATGTTTTCGATTCAGCCGCTGGCAAGAAAACCCTCGCCGACCTCTTCGACGGCAGGAGCCAACTCATTGTCTATCACTTCATGTTCGGTCCGGAGTGGAACGAAGGCTGTCCCAGCTGCTCCTTCAATATGGATCATACTGATGGCGCCTTGGTGCATTTGGCGCAACGTGACGTCTCCTTTGCAGCGGTTTCACGAGCCCCCTTGTCCAAAATCGAACCGTTCAAAAAGCGCCTGGGCTGGCGGTTTGCCTGGGTCTCGTCGTTCGGAACCGACTTTAACCACGACTATCGTGCATCGTTCACCCAGGACGAGATGGCTAAAGGCAAGGTCGAGTACAATTTCGATCTTGTGGAATTTCCCAGCACGGAAGCCCCAGGAATCAGCGTCTTCTACAAGGATAAGAGTGGCAATATCTTCCACACTTATTCCGCTTACGCGCGCGGGACCGAGAGCGTTCTCAACACTTACAACTATCTCGACTTTGTTCCCAAAGGCCGCGATGAGGATGGCTTGCCCTTCACGATGTCCTGGGTCCGCCACCACGATCGCTACGCGGATGGCTACTTAGCCGATGCGGATAAGCCGTACTGGCCTGCGGACGCTGTGCCCACACGTTGAATATTCGAGCGCCCCTCAAGCCGGCTCCTGGCCTGTCGTTTCTAAGCTAACGTCAGGCCAGGGCCGGCAAGCGGAAGATCATTCAGTCGAAAAACGAAGGAGTGATATCCACGTATATTGCCAAACGGCCCAACCTGGTCCATCATAAGTTTCGAATCAGGCGTGCTACCGCGTTCCAGCTAATCAAACGTCGATGTTTTTGGATCCTATCCCGGAGCGCGCTTGCCGCCTATTCCCGGCTTCCGCTCTTCGGCTGGCTGCACGCTTCTGTCGGAGTGATTCGAAAAGGTCAATTGGTCCTGGTGATTGATCGAAGCGACGGGCGAGGCTCTTCGAATATCGTAGCTCAGCCGATGTTCCGGTGATACTCGCTGTGTTCGCGGTAGAAGCCGAGGGCGAGTTGAGGGATTCCTGGGAAGGTTCTCCGAGCTGGTTGCCATTCACCGACGTTCGGCCGCGTTTGCTCCCCAGTCAAAGGGAAATCATCGACCGGCTGCTATAACCGAACGTCACTGCTTTAATCGTGTTACTGACAGTGACGACGATGCACTGTCTCGCGTGTGGGAGCAACCGGCTATTTGAGGTCGGGGTCCGGACGGGCCCGGAGAACGGCCAGGAGGACGATCCCGTACTTGCGATCCAAGAAATCCTAGCGCTCGTCCGGTAACAGCTCTGCGAGTTCCTGCCCGGTTAGAACTTTGCACCAGAGTCCTCAGATCCGCGAGTTTTATGCACCTCACTACCGCGACCCATGCCTCAATCAGATCGGGACGACGCGTATCCACGGTCGAGATTGAATCTCGCTGGACAGCGCGTCGTCGTGAGCAGCTTGGCTTGTATCCGATGGTCCGCCGCCGCGATGTCAGCTAAAAGCCCCGCCCTCTCGCCAAGATCGCGAGTAAGGGCAGGACACCCGCTTTGTGTGTGGTGAACGATGGGCCAGCCTCTCGAAGTCGTATATAGTGCTGCTCGTGGACCTCGCAGACGTACGCCGTTTGGTCACCATCGCGATGTTCTCGGATGACGTACTCTTCGGAAAACTCGTCTTGAAGGGCGGAAATGCAATAAGCCTGGTTTACACGTACGGAGCGAAGGTTCGCTCGATGTGGACTTTTCAATTGAAGGAGAGTTCGAGGACACTGCGGATGCGGCAAGGAGGATTACTCGAGCTTTGACCGATCGCTTTGACGCCGCTGGATTTATTGTTTTCGACTGCATTTTTGGTCCGAGGCCTCCAATGCCGTCTGTAGACAACCCAAGGTGGGGTGGCTACCGAATTCAGTTCAAAATAATCGAGAGGGACAAGCATCGCCGGTTTAACGATGAGCTCGACGCAATCCGCCCGCAACGCAACAATGACCGGCCCGTTGCAACAACGGGTGTTCACTCTCGACATAAGCAGGTGGGAGTTCTGCAAAGGTAAAGACGGAACACAAACTGGAGGAATTCACGATTTATTTCTACACTCCCTCGAAAGTCGCGGGTAACCAGTTTGGGGTCAATGAACCTTGGCAAGGGACTTTCATCCCTATGGGTGGGCCGCAGACCCCTGTGAACTCAAAACCCCGTTTCTTGCACTTGCTCCAACCTCGTCTTTACGAATTCTTTATAAAGTTCAGAGTATCTTTATCTATACGTAAACAGCTCCGGTCCTGCAAGGACTCCCCTCCCCCTGTCCTAGGTTCCTCGCAGGGCCGTCGAGCTGAACTTACACACGTTCAAATTCCAATAACTGGCAGTTATCAGAGGTTACTACTACATCTGGATCGTGGCATTGCCAGTAATTAGTGGTGTGTTGCACTGGCAATCGGCTGCGCGGGATCTGACTTGGTCCTGGGTCGCAAAACATCGCAAACATAAAGAGAGAGCGCCCCAGAACCCAGACGCTCTCCCGAACAGCCCTCCCCCGAGAACCGCTCTCGGGCACGATACCACAAGTGGCCTACGTCACAAACAATTATTGTCATTGTCAATGACTAACGGTGTCATGTGCCGTGACAACCGTACCGCATCGACCGTATTGGAACCCGCCAGGTCGGGCGGTTGACACTAAAGAAAATCGACTTGCCCTTTCTCGTTGGGTCTGCTCCTAGCGGTGCGTCC
>CAWITE010000017.1:0-113956 GCA_963838905.1 uncultured Acidobacteriota bacterium | reverse complement strand
GGTCTTACCTAAAGTGACGCGGTAGCGAGCCGGATTCAGAAGGTCAAAGTCCAAAGAGTTCGCGGAGGCGCTTGGTCTGGGCGCGGCTGACTGGAATTTCACTCTGTTTCTTGTCGTCCAGGCGCAATTGATAAGAGCTTTTGAACCAGGGAACGACTTCCTTGATCCGGTTAATGTTTACCAGGAACGAACGGTGGGCCCGCCAGAACAGATTAGGGTCGAGACTATCCAGCAGTTCCTCGAGCGTGCGGCAGTTCGACTGTCCCTCCATGCCGTTCGGACCACTCGTCACCACGGTGATAATTCCGTCCTCAATGGACGCGAAACAAATGTCTTTCTGATTGACCAGGAACAAGCGGCCAGCTGCCTTGAGCAGAATCTTGGAGGGCTGCGGTTTTTGAGACTCGAGCATCCGCATTAGCGTGTCTAATTTTTCCGAGGATGCTCCGCTGGCTTCGGTCTTGATTCGTGCTTTCTGCACGGACTGCGCCACCCGCTTTTTGTCGAAAGGTTTGAGCAGGTAGTCCACGGCGTTGACTTCAAAAGCCTTCACGGCATATTGGTCGAAGGCGGTGGCAAAAATAATCCTGGGCAGTGGGACTTTTCGATCGAGCAGCTTCTTGATCACGCCAAAGCCATCGAGGCCGGGCATTTGCACGTCGAGAAAAACCAAGTCCGGACTATGTTCGCGGATGAGATTGACGCCCTCGACGCCGTTCTTGCCTTGGGCAACAACGTCGACGTCCCCTACGTTCTTGAGCAGGAAGGCGAGTTCGTCGCGGGCGAGTTGCTCATCGTCCACGATTACAGCCGACAAGGACATTCCTTCTCCTGAGCCCTACGAAGAGTATAGAAGACATTCCGCCACAACATCAACGAGGAGGCAAAAGCCCGACATTGTGTCAACATCGAGTGAAGCAGGCTAATGCTCCGGCTTCTGAACCTCCGGGTCGATCCACTTTGACATTAGGTGAATCCACGAACGCGTCGCGGCCGAGCAGTTCAAGACTGTAGCCAAAGGTTAGCACGATGGATCCGACGACGGTCTCTCCAGCGCAGACAAGCCAGACACGACCGAGGGCAGGCTCGCGCAGCAGGCCGGTTAAAGCCGCACGAACTTTTTCCAAGTTAAAAGGGTGTCGATCGAATGCGTAATATTCGCTCATCAGTTGCAGCAAAAGATCCGCGTCAGACTCGGCGGCAATACGGAAAGATGGTTCCGTGCGATCAGGCGACGTTCTCGAGCGCCAGCGCCATCCCCATGCCGCCACTTACGCACAGGGTCGCTACGCCCCGTTTGGCCTTGCGCTTGAACATTTCGTGCAGCAGGGTGACAGTGATCCGTGTGCCGGTGCAACCAATGGGATGGCCGAGCGCGATCGCGCCACCGTTGACGTTGAGTTTCGCGCGATCGAAATGCAATTCCCGATCGCAGGCCAGGACCTGAGCGGCAAAGGCTTCATTGAGCTCTATCAAATCGAAATCAGTCAGGCGGAGTTGATGCTTTTGCTCCATCTTGCGCAACGCCGGTACTGGACCGATGCCCATGATGCGCGGATCCACGCCCACGGAAGTTACGGCCAGAACACGAGCCAGCGGTTTGAGGTTGTTTTTGTTGGCGAAGTCTTCGCTCGCGAGCACCGCCGCAGCGGCGCCATCCGTGATGCCGGAAGAATTGCCCGCCGTGATCGTTCCGGTTTTCGAGAACACGGGAGAGAGCCTGGCCATTTTCTCCATCGTGGCTCCTATGAAAGGATGCTCGTCACGGCTAAACGTCTGCGACCCCTTTTTGCCTTCGAGAGTGACCGGAGCTAGCTCGCTATCAAATCGTTTGGCGTCAACGGCAGCCGACGCGCGCGACTGCGAGCCCAGAGCAAATTCATCCTGCTCTTCGCGCGTGATCTTGTACTGCTCGGCCAGCACTTCGGCAGTCTCGCCCATCAAGGTTTTTGCCAGAGGGCAGAAAAAGCCATCACGATACATGCCGTCGACGAGTTCCTGATTGCCGAGCCGATAGCCCCAGCGCGCTCCGTCGAGGTAGTAAGGCAGACGAGACATAGATTCTGTGCCGCCAGCCAGCACGCAATCGAGATTGCCGGTCGCGATCTCCTGATATCCCAGCGCGATGGATTTGAGACCCGAGGCGCAGGCCTTGTTTACCGTGTAAGCCGGAACTTCCTGCGGAACACCGCTGCGGATGGAAATCTGGCGAGCGGGATTTGGCCCCCCTCCAGCCTGACGAGCATTGCCAAAAATCGTCTCCTCGATCTGATCGGGGCGAACGTTAGCGCGCTCGATGGCGGCTTTTGCCGCAACGACTCCTATGTCCGCGGCTGTCATCGAGGCCAGCGAACCCCCGAACTTACCGATTGGCGTGCGCACAACGGAGAGAATGTAAACGTCGGGCAACCGTGCCTCCGGGTTTCAGTTTAGCATTTGATGAAGCCGGGATTTAGATGCGCCGATGAGCGTCAAAGCTTCGGACGACAAGCCTTCCAGCGCAGTTACGAGCCGAAGAATCTCTTTATCTGAGGCCAGTATTTTTGCACGACATATTCGGTTTTGAGATGGCCGCCCCGCGAGAGAAGCCTGAGACTTATGCCCGCGCGCCTGGCAAAATCATCCACAAGTTTCCAGGGAATGAACGGATCGTCCTTCGCGTGGAACATCAATATCTTCGAGGGCGCAAGCTCTCTGAGATGATGAGCGGGATTGTAAAATATGCCGTCGTTTAGTTTGTTCCAGTTCTTGGCAGAGAGGCGATATCCGTCGCCGAAAGCGGCGTGGATGTATTCTGGATAGCTTGGATTCGAAGTCTCCTTGCTTAGCTCTTTCTGCAAGATCGCCCAATCGACAACCGGGCAGTTGGCAATCACTTTGGTGATTCGAGGGTCCAGCGACGACAGTAGGGCAGCGGCCCCACCGAAACTTCCGCCGATGACGAAGATTTTATCGGGCAGACAACGGAATTGTCGGCCGAAGGCAAGCTCTCGGATTCCTTTCGGCAGTTCGCTAACGATATCGAGAATGTCTTGGTGTGGAGAGCGCTCGAGAAATTGGCCTCCACTCTCCCATGCTCCCCGCCAACGGGGATAGAACACCCAATATCCTTTACGCGAAAGATACTCAACGAGAGGCTGCTTTCTGGGGATCGAGGGCATGCCATCGCAGAGAATAATCACTTGCGGCTTTGTGCGGGCGCGAGCCGGAGGCAAGAACTCCGCGACGATTTCTTTCTTGAATCTGGTCCTAAACATCCCTTCAGTCTAGCCGATTCACGAACTTTCTCGGCCAACCGAAGCTGGATCGTCTCGCTCCGGATTTTGAATTTGTATCCTGACGACGGCCATTCGCCCACTGAATTAAACTACAGGAGCATGAATTACATATACGGTATCAACGCTGTTGCCGAGGCCCTGAAGGCGCGCGGACGCACCTTTGCATGGGTGGGCGTCGCAAAGGAGCGTCATGACCTTCGGCTGAAACATGTAGTCGATGAGTGCCGCCGGCAGGGAGTTGCCGTGCGCGTTGTCCCGCGAGACGAACTCGATCGCATGGCCGGCAACAATGCGCACCAGGGCGTGGTCGCCGTTACTTCGGCGAAACAGTACAACGATCTCGAGGATGTGGTCGCCGCCAAGCGTGGGCAGTATTCGCTCATGGTCGTGCTGGACGGAGTGGAAGATCCGCACAATCTGGGCGCGATTCTGCGCACCGCCGATGCGGCTGGCGCCGACGGAGTTGTAATTCCCGAACGCCGTGCCGCGGGTGTGACCGCGATTGTGACCAAGACTTCAGCCGGAGCCAGCGAACACTTGCCCATCGCGAAGGTAACCAACATTGCCCGCACGCTTGAGGAATTGAAGGCGCAGAACCTGTGGATGGTTGGCCTGGACGAACGCGGCGAGCAGTCTTACGACTCACTCGACTACAACATGGACTGCGCCATCGTGTTGGGTGCAGAAGGCAAGGGCTTACACGACCTGGTGGCGAGGAAGTGCGATTTCCTGGTGTCGATCCCGATGCTCGGAAAAGTACCATCTTTGAATGTATCCGTCGCGGCGGGAGTGATGCTTTATGAAATCGTGCGGCAGCGGAGAAAGAAGTCCGCATGAAGTGGCTCGGTGTTCTGTGGGTGCTCTCTGTTTTGATTACGCCGAGTCTCGCCCTCGATCGCGAGGCCTTCACTTTCACCAACTACGATCTGGACGTGCGGATTGAGCCCGAGCAGCAGCGCCTGGGCGTACGTGCCAAGATTACGCTGCGAAACGATTCACTCGTTCCCCAGAAAAATATTGCGCTGCAAGTGTCTTCCACATTGGATTGGAGGACGATTCAGATCGGCGGGGAATCCGTGGAGTTTGTCACCCACGAATACACTTCAGACATCGATCACACGGGCGCACTGTCTGAAGCCATTGTGACGCTGCCTCACGAACTTCCACCGAAGGGCACAATCGACCTGGACATCGGGTACGAAGGAGTGATTCCGCTCGACGTCACGCGGCTTAAGCGAATTGGCGTGCCCGAAGGCAAAGCCAAGCACTCGGACTGGGACCAGATCGGCAAGTCTTTTACCGCCGTGCGCGGGATCGGATACGTGGTGTGGTATCCGGTGGCGACGGAGTCCGCGGATTTGTCGGAAGGGAACACCGTATTCGAGACGCTGGGCCGATGGAAAGCGCGGGAAGCTGAGGCAAATCTAAAGATCAAGCTGACTCATTCGGGAGCGACTGGTGAACCACCCCTTCTCGTTTGCAATGGTAAGAGCGGCCGGCAGTTTTACGAGCAAACGGGCAGACCATACTCGGTCCAGGGGGAATACTCGTTTGCGCCGCTGGGTACGACCGTGCCTCTCTTTGTGATCGGCAGCTACGACGCGCTTGAGCGGCCAAGTTTGAAGACGTACTTTCTGCCCGGACACAAGTCCGGCGCTGAAAACTACGCGCTGGCTGCGGACCTGGCCGTACCACTCGTAACCGAATGGTTTGGCGCGCCGCGTCAAAAGGCAGAAACTGTGGAGCTAGCCGATCCGGAGGCCACGTCTTTCGAGAGTGGACCAATGCTACTCACGCCGCTGAGCAGCACCAATTCCGCAGTCTACGAGCTTAGCGCGGTTCACCAACTTACTCATGCCGCGTTCTCCTCCCCGCGTCCGTGGGTGTATGAAGGTCTGGCGCACTTCGCTCAGGCGCTGGAGCAAGAGCAACAGAACGGGCGTCCCGCAGCGCTGGATTTTATGGGTCGGCACCGAACCGCGATCGTCGGTGCCGAGAAGGCACTTGCAACGGCGCATAGCGAGAATGAGGCTGCCAATCAATCCCTGATCAACACCAGCATCGAAGAGTTCTATCGCAGCAAGGCGATGTATGTCTGGTGGATGCTGCGCGACATGGTCGGCGATGCGGCGCTGAAAAAGGCGCTGTCAGCATACCATTCGGATCAGGATAGGGAATCCTCTTACCTTCAGCACTTGATCGAGGCCCAGACTCACCGCGATTTGGAATGGTTCTTCGACGACTGGGTTTATCGTGATCGAGGCTTGCCTGACTTTCGCGTTGAATCCGCTTATCCCCGTGCGAGGGTTGACGGCGGTTCCATCTTGACCGTGACAGTCGATAATCTCGGAGACTCCGGGGCAGAAGTGCCAGTGACCTTGCGAATGGAAGACGGCGAAGTCACCAAACGAGTTGAAGTGCATGCGAAGTCCAAGGCCGCCGTTCGGTTTGAAGCAAACTCGTCACCGCGGGAAATCGTGGTGAATGATGGCAGCGTGCCGGAGAGCGACATGAGCAACAACAACGCCTTCAAAGTGCCACCGGTCGACGCGGCCAAGTGATGGCCAAATTCGCGACGGTGTGAACGCGATCGCGGGAGGATTCTTTTGGCGTACATCCAATTTCTTGGCGCTGCTGGAACGGTCACAGGTTCCAAGCACCTGATCAACATCGGTTCCCATCCCCGCGGCTTCCAGGCTCTCATTGACTGTGGCATGTTCCAGGGTGCGAAAGAGTGGCGCGAGCGAAACTGGCAGGAGACGCCGATCCCTGCGCGGCAGATTAATGCCGTGGTGCTGACCCACGCGCACATCGACCACTCGGGATGGATTCCGCGTCTGGTTAAGGGAGGCTTCCGGGGACCGATTTACGCGACTCCGGCGACCATCGATTTGTGCGGCATCCTGCTGCCCGACTCGGGCCACCTGCAGGAAGAAGACGCCGAGTTCTATAACAAGCACAAGAAATCGAAGCACGCCCCGGCGCTGCCGTTGTACACATTCGAGGAAGCGCAAGAGTCGCTCCAGTATTTTCGCGCCGTGCAGTTCGGAGTGACTCAGCAGCTTTGCCCGGAGGCTTCGTTTTGTTTCGTGCGCGCGGCGCACATTCTGGGGTCATCGATGGTTGAACTCAAGCTGCGCTGCAACCGGCAGACTCGCCGTTTGTTGTTTACTGGAGACATTGGCCGCGTACGAGACCGGAATGTTGCGCCCGGCCAAGTTGTACCTTCCGGGCCGACGGAAGGCGAGACGGCGGACATCCTTGTGATGGAGTCTACCTACGGGAACCGGCAACACCCGACGTCTGATCCGCGACCGGAGTTGGCGTCACTGATTCGCCAGACTGTTGAACGTGGCGGAAGCGTGATCGTGCCTGCGTTTGCGGTTGAGCGCACACAGAAATTTCTCTTCATGCTGAAAGAGCTGATGCAGTCCGGCCAAGTCCCGGCCATCCCGGTCGTTTGCGACAGCCCCATGGCGATTAAGGCCGTGGAGATCTTCATGAAGCACACTGAGGAATACAGCGATGACACGCGCCGTTTGATTGGCCAGCACGGGTCGCCGCTAGAATGGCCGGGCTTCACGTTTGCCTCGACTGCCGATGAGTCGAAAAAGATCAACGTTGTGCGAACTCCGTCGATCATCGTTTCTTCGAGCGGCATGGTGACGGGTGGACGCATCCTGCATCACCTCGCACAAAGACTACCTGATCCAAGAAACACTGTGATTTTTATTGGTTTCCAGGCGCCGGGAACGCGCGGATTCACCATCAAGAGTGGCGCGCCTGAAGTGAAGATCTTCGGTGACATCGTGCCGATCCGTGCGCAGGTGGCGGCGCTCGAGCAGTTCAGCGATCACGCCGACACGCCAGAATTGCTGCAGTGGCTGCGCACCTTTCCCAGGAAGCCACCCCTGACCTACCTGGTCCACGGCGAGCCCGCGGCATCCGCGCAGTTGCGCGATACCATAACCAAAGAAATGGGATGGAATGTCCAAGTGGCGCAATGGATGCAGAGAGTTGAGATCACTTAGTAATTGGGCAATTGGGTAATTGGGGAATCTGTGGACCTGGGACGGACGGTTTCCAATTACTCATTTACAAAATTGCCCAATTCACAAATTGGAGGTGCGCATGACAGACGCTGAACTGAAAAACCATCTTGACGTAGCGGAGAAGAGTCCGAAGCAGATTGCGGCAGCGGTTTTGGGACTGCCCGACAAGACGCTGCGTTACAAACCGTCACCGGACAAGTGGTGCATCCTGGAGGTGCTGGGTCACCTGGCGGACATCGAAATCGTGTACGCGCATCGCTTCCGGCAGATGCTCGCTGACAAGAAACCAGTGATTGCTCCCATGGATCAGGATGCCTGGGCGCAAAATCTCGGCTACCTGGAGACTCCCGCACCGGAGTTGATCGCGCTCTATGGATTGAACCGGCATCACACCTTGCAGCTCTTGCGCCGGCTGAAATTGGGGGACCTCGAGAAATCTGCATACCATCCCGAACTCAAACACGACGTCACAGTCGCGGAATATGTAGAAAAGATGGGAACTCATGGCGCGAATCACCTCGCTCAGATTGAGCGTCTGAAAAAAGAGGCAGCGGGGAACTAGACTACCACTGGGTATTGGTGAACCGTACCAGGGCTTGCAACTTTTCGGAGGCGGCGCCGGAATCGATCGATTTCGATGCCAGCGGGAGGGCGTCGGCGAGATGGTCCACTTTGCCAGCTGCGAGCAAGGCTGCGGCTGCATTCAACAACACCACATCCTTCCTGGGTGATTTCTTACCGGCGAGAATGTCACGAATAATGTACGCGTTCGCTGCGACATCTCCACCGGAGATCTCATCAAGCGTGCCTCGGTTCATCCCAAACTCTTCCGGCGTGACTTCATAAGTGCGAACTGTCCCTTCGCGTAGTTCGGCAATCCGGGTAGGACCCGTGATGGTGATTTCGTCCAACCCGTCTAGCCCGTGCACGACCAAGGCCCGGTGCAATCCCAGCATACTGAAGGCCTCCGCCAACTTTTCCACCAGTGCGACGGAATATACTCCGACGACCTGAGCCGATGCGTGGGCCGGATTGGTGAGCGGCCCCAGCAGATTGAAAACAGTTCGCAGGCCCAGTTCGCGGCGGGCAGACTGAACATACTTCATCGCGGAGTGCACGGCCGGGGCAAATAGAAACGTGATACCGATTTTTTCCAAACAGACAGCTAGGCGGGCAGGCGGCAGATTGATGTTGACGCCCAGGGCCTCCATTACATCGGCGGAGCCGCATTTCGAAGTCACGCTGCGGTTTCCGTGCTTGGCCACCCGCACTCCCGCGCCCGCTACCACCAGAGCGGTAGCGGTGGAGATATTGAAAGTGCCACTGGCGTCGCCGCCGGTGCCGCAGGTATCTACCAATGCATCGCGTCCCGTGCCACTTACGTCCACCATATGGTTCGGGTGAAGATCAAGGGGCACCGCGGCACCGCGGATGGCTTCCGCAAAACCAACGATCTCTTCAACCGTCTCACCCTTCATGTGCAGCGCGACCAGCAAGGCCGCAATTTGCGCATCGGTGCATTTGCCGGTCAACACCTCTGCCATAACGCTACGTGCCTCAACGCGGGAGAGCGATTGGCGGTGATTCGCAATGCGATGAAGTGCGTCTGTGATCATCGATGGAATACCAGAGTAGCATCGTAGAGGACCAGACGCAGGCGAAAGTCTGCGTCCCAAATGAGAGCGCGAGGACCTGATTCGCTGCCCAGGCGGCACGTTGCGTTTGCCGTAGGCGAAGCCCTCCGATAGAATCAAGTGTTTGCCGCCCGCGGTTCTAAGCTGCAAGCAAGCCCTGCCGAAAAATCATAGTGAATCTGGAATTGTTATGAAAATTCATGAGTATCAGGCCAAGGCGATCCTGACAAAGTATGGGGTTGCCGTGCCACGTGGTGAAATGGCGGAAACCCGCGAGCAAGCCGAGGCCGCGGCGAAGAGGCTTTTTGATGCGGGCGCGAGCGGGGTTGTGATCAAAGCTCAGATCCACGCCGGCGGCCGTGGTAAAGGCGGCGGAGTGAAGATCGCGAAATCGGTGGATGAAGCCGCCGACCTTGCCTCCAAGATTTTAGGGATGACACTGGTGACGCATCAGACCGGACCCGAGGGTCGCGTGGTGCGCCGTCTGCTCGTTGAAGAAACACTGCCCATTGAGAAGGAACTTTACCTGGGAATTGTGATCGACCGGGTTGAAGCGAGGCCGGTTTTTATGGCGTCCGCGGCGGGCGGCATGGAAATCGAGCAGGTCGCAGCAGAGAACCCCGACGCCATCTTCAAAGAGTACATCGAGCCGGGGATGGGTCTTGAAGCGTTCCAGGCGCGGAAACTGGCCTTCCAGTTAGGACTGAAGCCGGCTCAGATTAACGAAGCCGCGCGTTTGATGACTGGACTGTTTCGTGCGTTCCAGGAGACGGATTCGTCCCTGATGGAAATCAATCCATTCGTTAGTTGCACCGATGGCAGGCTGTTTGCGCTGGATGCCAAGATCAATTTCGATGACAACGCCCTGTTCCGGCATTCCGATCTGCGCGATCTGCGCGACATTACCGAGGAAGATCCCCTCGAAGTCGAGGCTTCGAAGTACAGCCTGAATTACATCAAGCTCGACGGAAACGTGGGTTGCATGGTGAACGGCGCGGGACTGGCCATGGCTACGATGGATATCATCCAGTACGCGGGCGGAATGCCAGCCAACTTCCTCGATGTGGGTGGCGGAGCCAATTCCGAACAAGTAACGCATGCCTTCGAGATCCTGCTCAGCGACAAAAACGTGAAGGCGGTACTGATCAATATTTTCGGCGGTATCCTTCGCGTCGACACGCTGGCCACGGGGGTCGTTGAGGCCGCGCAGAAAACTCACATTCAGCTACCCATCGTGCTGCGTCTGGAAGGGACCAACGTCGAGGCTGGACGGGAGATTCTCAAGCAGTCGGGTTTGAATTTTATCGTCGCGGATACGATGAAGGACGCGGCGGAAAAAGTCGTTGCCGCAGCCGCGGCGTGACTGATCGCTGTAGAGACGCAGCTTGCTGCGTCTGCGCCATGAGGCGGGAGATGTAGCAGGCTACGTCTTTACGAAGAGACAATTTTATGAGCATTCTGGTAGATAAATCGACGCGAGTTATCGTGCAGGGGCTGACTGGGCGGGAAGGCACATTTCACGCCAAAGCCTGCGCGGAGTACGGAACCAAGATTGTCGGCGGAGTCACTCCCGGCAAGGGCGGGACCACTCACGAAGGCTGGCCGATCTTCAACACCGTCCAGGAAGCGGTCGACAAGACTGGTGCCGATGCATCGGTTATTTTCGTTCCCCCGCCATTTGCCGCTGATGCCATTATGGAAGCCGCCGACGCTGAGCTAGAACTGATCGTATGCATCACCGAGGGCATTCCGACGCTTGATATGGTACGTGCGTGGGAATATCTGCAGAACCGGCGCTCACGGCTGATTGGGCCTAACTGTCCCGGCATCATTTCACCGGGCAAGTGCAAGATCGGAATTATGCCGGCGCGGATCCATCTCGAAGGGTCAGTTGGAATCGTCTCGCGTTCGGGCACGCTGACTTATGAAGCGGTTTATCAGCTCACCACGCGCGGGATTGGCCAGTCTACAGCGATTGGCATCGGCGGAGATCCGATCATTGGCACCAACTTCGTTGATGCACTCGAACTGTTCAACAAGGATCCCCAAACCGAGGTGGTGGTCATGATCGGGGAAATCGGCGGCAACGCCGAGGAAACCGCGGCGGAATACGTGAAGTCTCGCATGAAAAAGCCTGTGGTGGGATTCATCGCGGGTCAGACCGCGCCTCCGGGGCGCCGCATGGGCCATGCGGGCGCCATCATCTCCGGCGGGAAGGGAACTGCCGCCGAGAAGATCAAGGCGATGGAATCCGCAGGCATCCGCGTCGCCAAGTCGCCCGCGGAGATCGGTGAGACAGTCGTCTCAGCAATAGGTGTCGCGGCGAAAGCCTAAAGACGAACGACCAAGGACAAACTACCGAACTATGAAGACTCTGCAACGCACTTTTACGATCATCAAACCAGACGCAGTAGCCAAGAACGCGGTTGGCGACATCATCGAGCAGTTTGAGAAAAATGGCTTCAGAATACTGGCGATGAAGATGCTTGAAATTTCGAAGCACCAAGCCGAGCAATTTTACGCCGTGCACGCCGGCCGGTCCTTTTTCCATTCGCTGACCGATTTCATGTCGAGTGGGCCGATCGTGGTATTGGCACTCGAAAAGGAAAATGCCATCGCTGATTTGCGTAAACTCATGGGCGCAACGAATCCGGCGAACGCCGAGGAAGGCACGATCCGCAAGAAGTGGGCGAGCGACATCGAGCACAACGCCATCCACGGATCGGATGCAGACGAGACAGCCCGCTTCGAGTTGAGTTATTTCTTTGCGGGATACGAACTGGCTAAGTGACGGCGCTTGCGCGGCCCGTTCGACAACTTCGCTAAGCGCAGTTGCTCAGGGCTGGCTGAAAGCCGAGCCGCGCGCCGTCATCCCGAATGAAGTGAGGGATCTCTCCTGGTAACCATATGCCTCTAGTACAAATCACGATGTTGACCGGCCGCACCACCGATCAGAAACGCAAACTGGCGCAACGCATCACCGATGCTATGGTGGAAGAAGCAGCTGCGCGTCGCGAAGCCGTTGTGGTGGTCTTTAATGAAGTCCCGAAGGAGAGTTATGCCTCGGGCGGCGTGCTGATGGCGGACAAGGGCAAGTAATGCTTCGGTCATCATTGGTCGCGACAAGCAACGCGGGCGAGGGCGCCTGCGCCACACGAGCTCAATCTAGCGGCTCGTACAGATGGCCCTCAATCCGTTCTCCCAATTTGGGTAGTTCTTTTTTCGCGTAATGCAAGAAGTGGGGCGCAGCGCGATGGGCTTCCAGCGCGGCGTCATCCTTGTATTGTTCATAGATGAAGAATCGGCGAGGCTCGGTTTTATGCCGGTGGACCTGGTACACCAGACATCCGGGCTCTTTACGAGATTCTTCGGTCAACTTGGAAAACACGCCGACAACATCCGCTTCACGACCGATCTTCGCCACCCACGTCACAACCAGAACAACCATCGCTAGCTCCGTCCTTAAAGTTTTGCCTGCGCCTTGGTTTTTGATCCAGTCAATTCCCGAAGTTTCACCGCAAACTCATCGAGGAATATAGTTTCCTCCCGCCCGGGTCCAGTCGAGACCATGCCGATGCGTGCTCCGCTCTCCTTCTCGAGGAAAGCCAAATACTCGCGCGCCGCTTTCGGCAGTTTCTCCAGTTTCGTAATTCCCTGGGTCGACGTCTGCCAGCCAGGCATTTTTCGATAAATACCTTCGATCTGACCATAACCGCTGTCCTGCGGCGGCGCCTCTTCCGTTTCCTCGCCATTGATTTTATAACCCACGCATACCGGAATCTCTGCCAACTCATCCAGCACATCCAACTTGGTCACGACGAACCAGGAAATTCCGTTAATCATGCCAGCGTAACGCAAGAGAGGCAAATCGAGCCAGCCGCAGCGGCGTGGACGCCCCGTCACTGCCCCAAATTCGTTGCCCCGTTTGCGCAGCATGTCTCCATTGGCGTCAAGTGCCTCAGTGGGAAATGGTCCGCCGCCAACACGCGTGCAATAAGCCTTGGTGACGCCAATCACCGTATCAATCGCCGTGGGAGCAACGCCAGTTCCCGTGACGGCCCCTCCTGATGTGGCGCTCGAAGAAGTTACGAACGGATAGGTGCCGTGGTCGATGTCAAGCATCGTTCCTTGCGCTCCCTCGAACACCACCGAGTCGCCCTGGGCCAGAGCTTTGTTCAGCAACGCAGCGGTGTCACAGACAAACGGAGCAACCATCGCCGAGGCGGCGGCATATTCTTCATACATTTTGTCCGCATCGAGCGGCTCCGAGTTGAACAGCGCATGCGCGATCATGTTCTTCTCGTGGCAGGCGTTTTGGATGTGAGTCTTCAGGAGTTGCAGGTCCAGCAGATCAGCGACGCGCAAACCGCGACGTCCCATCTTGTCTTCGTATGCAGGACCAATGCCGCGCGAAGTCGTTCCAATCTTCACGCGTCCGGGCGCGTTTTCCGATGCCAACTCGATCATGCGATGATAAGGAAGAATCACGTGGGCTCGGTTGCTGACGAAAAGGCTACCGTCCACCTTGACCCCAGTCTCACGCAGAGCGGCGACCTCCTTGAGAAAGGCCACGGGATCGAGCACGACTCCGTTTCCAATAACGCTGCGGCAGCCGGTACGAAGAACTCCGCAAGGCACTAACTGCAGGACAAATTTCTTCCCATTAATGATGACGGTGTGGCCGGCATTGTGACCGCCCGCATAACGTGCCACGACGGAAAAGTTTTCCGAGAGCACATCGACAATCTTGCCTTTGCCCTCGTCGCCCCATTGGGCGCCCACGATCACCGCAGCTTTGCCCTTCTTCAAATGCCAACTCCTTGGAAGATAAATAGCGCGGCCGCCCTCAGCCGCAATGCAGGGTCGCACACACTCGTTGCCCGCAGTGAATCCAACGGGTGGCTGAATTACAAAGGATAAAGGCGGAGCAGAGGTGTACTTGTAATGATAACCCCGGTAGGCAAGAGATGGCAATTCGGCATTAGGCTGCAGGCGTCAGGCACCAAGTTTTCCTGAAGCCTGATGCCTGTGGCCCGACGCCTGTAAACTAATCTCATGCCAGAGCTGCCGGAAGTTGAAACCATCGCCCGTGGCCTCGCCAGCCGCGTCACCGGCGACGTCATCGAGTCGGTGTGGCTTGGATCCAAGCCCGAACCGTTGAAATCCGCGGCATCCGAGATTGTTGCGACTCTCGAATCCAAGCGTATCGGCGCCGTGCACCGCGTCGGGAAGCACATCGTATTCGATCTGGAAAATGGAGGACGGGTGTCCTCGCCCGTCGCACGAAAATCTCGCCAGAAATCCTCAAAAGCATCCGCGCCTCTATCAGACAGAGCGCAGTGGATCGTGCATCTCGGTATGACGGGACGGATGCTGGTTTGCAACCCCGATCAAGCGCTCGAGAAACACACGCACGCGGTTGCGAAGTTAGCCTCAGGCAGAGAACTGAGATTCGTGGACCCGCGTCGCTTCGGACGTCTGAGCGTCGCCCATGGATTTGAAGCCGCCGGCTCCGAACCGCTCGAAGTCGAACTGGATGCCTTCATCCGTCTTTTCCGGGGACGCAACACCCCAATCAAGAGTGCATTGCTGAACCAGAAACTGCTGCGCGGGGTAGGCAATATTTATGCGGATGAATCGCTGTTCCGGGCTGGCGTCCGTCCCCGGCGCCGAGCGGCCTCGCTTACTCGCAAGGAATTGGCTCTGCTTTACGCCGCCGTCCAGGAAGTGCTCAAAGAAGCCATTGCGCTAGGCGGTTCCTCCGTCTCTGACTACCTGGACGCCGACGGGGAGGAAGGATTCTTTCAACTTCAGCATCGGGTCTACGGACGCGAGGGTGAACCGTGCCTGGTTTGTAAGACTCCGATTAAGCGCGTCGTGATCGCCGGCCGCAGCAGCCACTATTGTCCCAACTGCCAGAAATAAGATTTCTGCAGAGACGTAGCTCGCTACGTCTCGGAACCTGATTTGCCGTAGTCCTAGGACGTTGCAAGCAACGTCGCTACCGTGCGGTCGCTCGCTCCATTACCTTCTTGAAAGCCCTCAGGAAAATGTCATTCTGCTCTGCCGTGCCGATGGTAATTCTGATCGCAGTTGGCGCGCCCCACGGCCCTAATGGTCGCACAATTACGCCCTCGGCCTGGAGCCGCTCGGCGACAGCGGCGGCATCGTCGCCTAATTCGCAATACAGAAAGTTAGCCCAGGTTGGAATCGGCGGGTAGCCCAGCTCCGTAATTCCCGTGTCGAGGCGCTCGGTCTGCTCGGCGTTGTTCTGAAGTGTTTTCTGTGTATGGGCTTCATCGTCGAGGGCGGCCAACGCGGCTGCCTGCGCTACATGAGAAACGGAGAACGTGGTGCGCATGCGGGCGAAGTAGGACATCAGTTCCGCAGGACCGATTCCGTAGCCAACTCGCACTCCCGCCAAACCGTGCGCTTTCGAGAATGTACGCAGCACAACCACTTTGTGGCCGCGTTTCACATAGTCGAGAGCATTCGAGCAATCGACGCCGCGACCAATCGCAAAGTATTCCGCGAAGTCGTAGTACGCCTCATCGAGGATGACCACGACATGCTCGGGGACGCGTTCCAAAAAGCGATCGAGCACTTCTGCAGGAATCAGTGTGCCGGTTGGATTGTTGGGATTCGCAATGTAGAGGATGCGAGTATGCTGATCGACTGCCGCAGCGATAGCGTCCAGATCAAAGCCATCATTTCGCATCGCAACCTGGATGAGTTGCCCGCCCGCTGCTTGCGTGGCAATCGGATACACGATAAACGAACGCTCGCTGGTTACGGCATTGAGCCCTGGCGCCAGTAATGTCCGCGCAATAATGCCTAACAATGCAGTGGAACCGGCAGTGGGAACGATTTGTTCCGGCATAACATTGTGGTGCTCCGCCAACTTCTGCCGCAGTTCGATAGCATCGTTGTCGGGGTAGAAATTGCTCTCGGCGAGTGCGTCCCGCATCGCCTTCACCGCTTTCGGCGAAGGCCCGAACGGATTCTCATTCGAGGCCATTTTGATGCAGTTCACGTGGCTCTCCTGCTGCGCTTGGCGCAGCGACTTGCCCGGCGTATACCTGCTCAGGTTCCGTACGTGTTCGGGCACAAAGCGGCTGAAGTTGCTCATCTTTCGGCAATCTAATCCTTACCATGTGGAACGGGAAGTGTCATCTATGCGCATGTTCTACCTGGCTAGGGATTTCAGTCTCGAGACTTCGTCGTTCGTGAGCTTGCGGAATTTGCCCGGATGCACATCCAATTCAAGCGGACCGTAGCGCACTCGCTTGATCTTTTCCACGTGATGGCCGACCTCTTCAAACATGCGCCGGATTTGGCGATTCTTGCCTTCAATCAACGTGACTTCATACCAGGGATTGGCAGACTCGCGAATCACGCGGATCTTGGCAGGAGCCGTCTTCACTCTCTTCCCGCGATCTGACGGGATAGAAATACCTTCGCGTAACCGGGCCAAGCCCTCCCCAGATGGATTGCCGGCCACTTTCACCATGTAAGTCTTGGGCACGTGGGAGGCAGCCTTCATCAGACGATTCGCGAATTCACCGTCATTGGTAAGCAGTAGCAAGCCTTCGCTTGCATAATCGAGGCGTCCAACCGGATAAACTCGCGCCCCCACGCCGTGCAGCAGATCCATGACCGTGGGCCGGCGTTCAGGATCGCGCAGCGTGGTGACGTATCCCTTGGGCTTATTCATGAGCAGGTAAACATGCCGTTCCGGGCCCTGCAGGAGTTTCCCGTTGACGCGGATGTGATCTTTGTTGGGATCAGCTTTGCTGCCGAGTTCCGTGACCGGCTGCCCGTTGACGGACACCAGCCCACCGGTAATCAACGTCTCGGCCTTGCGGCGGGACGCGATTCCGGCGGCAGAGATAATCTTCTGTAGACGTTCAGCGGGCATGAGAATTCAAAATCAGAATCGGCGGAGTTGTTGGGTAAGCTTCCGCCTCAAGCAGCCGGATCACTCTCGCCCGAGTGGAGCTTTTCTACCGTGGCCATCTCGGAATCTTCAGTGGTCTGCGTCGCCTCGGAATCTTCAGCTTCGGTCGTCGACGAGCCAGGATCATTGGTCACATCTGTCGGTTCACTCTCCGCCGGCAACAAATCACTCTGGAACGATTCCGCTACTAGTTTCTCGAACTCCTCCATGCTGGGCAGTTCGGCGATATCTTTCAAACCAAATCGCATCAGGAATTCCTTGGTGGTCTTGTACAGAATCGGGCGCCCGATCACAGCCTTGCGGCCAGCAGTCGTGACCAGCTTGCGATCGAGCAAAGTCGCAATGACTCCGCTCGCATCCACGCCGCGAATTTCGCTGATCTCCGGCACGGTTACGGGCTGCTTGTACGCGATCACCGCGAGGGTCTCAAGCGCGGGCAGCGACAGGCGAATTGGCGGCTTCAGGCTTTTGGCAAAGGCGCGGACGATGTCGTGGTGCTCGGGCTTTGTCGACATACGATATCCACCGGCGACCTGGCGAATTTCGACACCGTGATCCGGAGAGTAGTAATCGACGACCAGTTCCTCCAAAGCCAGCCGAACGCGCGACTTGACTTCGGTGCCGTCGGAAGCGCCTTCGCCGATGACCGACTCTTTCACCAATTCAATCAGTTGATCCAGCGTCACCGGGGTTTCGGCGGCGTAGATGATCGCTTCGAGTTTGGCTTTAAGGCTCATGGGCTCCTAGCTTCTAGTGCTTCTACCTCCAGTCATCGCGCACGGCTGCCTGTTCCGCCATGACCGCCTCAAACCCTACGTGCTTGCGCAACAGGATTTCTCCAAACAGGCGATCTTGCCGCAATTGAATGGCTTGCAAACGCACCATTTCGAGCAGCGCTAAAAACATGCAGACCAGCGCCTGTCGCGACTCAACGTTGCGCAACATTTGTTTCAATCCGATCGGGCGGTCTTCCATCGCCAGGCGCCGCCGTAGATACTCGATCATCTGTCCCACGGTGACCGTTTCTTCGTCCACCTGGATCATCGGCCGGTTGCGGGCACGCTCGAGGATTTGCTGGAAAGTCTTCACCAAATCAATGACGTCGGCCGCGATTTCCGGCTCCGTGCCTTGCGCGTCCTTGAATTCGTTCAGTCCCGGGTTCGACCACACGGCATCTTCGATGTGCTGCTTCTGCATCAGCATTTGCGCTGCAGATTTGAATTTCTCGTGCTCAATCAGCCGATTAACCAGTTCGGCGCGCGGATCGTCCTGGGCGTCCGAAGCCGCGGCAGGATCACGGGGCAACAGCATTTTCGACTTGATGTGAATTAGAACCGCGGCCATATAGATGAACTCGGCTGCGATGTTCACATCCAACTCGCGCAGTTTTTCCACGTACGCCAGATACTGCGCGGTGATTCTCCCGATGGGAATATCGTAAATATCAATGTCCTGCTTGCGTATCAGGTGAAGCAGCAGGTCCAGCGGCCCCTCGTAGACATCGCCCACAGTGACGGCAAAAGGGAAGTCGCTTTCCTCATTCCGTGGTTTTTCTTCGACCCGTGGCGCAGCACTCTCTACCAGCGCGGGGCCAAGATCCAACGCTGCGGTGCCATCGAAAGCGATTTTTGTTTCTTCGTTCATCGGGGCAACTACTTCGCCACCTGAGGAGCACGCGGGGCTTCGTACTCAAGCGACATTCCCATGGCCTCGCGTACCTCGTTCATCGTAGCGCTGGCAACTTTGCTTGCCCGCGCCGAGCCAGCCTCAAGAATATCCCAAGCGAGCCGTGGATTGTCCTCATATTTCTTGCGCCGCTCTTGCATGGGATTCAAGATGTTAACCAGAGCGTCGGCAGCCCAGCCTTTGCACTCGATGCACCCGATCCCCGCGGTCCGGCAACCTTCGTTTACCTTGGCCATCATATCGCGACCGCTGAAAATCTTGTGCAGGTCGCCGACCGGGCAAACATCAGGGTTCCCTGGGTCAGTGCGGCGTACGCGAGCGGGATCGGTCACCATGGTCTTCAGCTTCTGCCGCACGACCGGTTCAGGATCCGTAAGCATGATCGTGTTCCCGTACGACTTCGACATCTTCCGGCCGTCCGTTCCGGGCAACTTCGGAGTCGGTGTCAGCAAAGGTTGGGGCTCGGGGAACACAGATCTCCCTTTGTGGCTATAGAACATGTTGAAGCGGCGTGCGATTTCGCGAGTCAATTCCACGTGGGGCACCTGGTCCTCGCCTACCGGAACGAAGTCACCTTTGTAGATGAGAATGTCCGCCGCCTGCAGCACTGGATATCCGAGAAAGCCGTAAGTGCTCAAGTCTTTCTCGGTGATATTTTCGCGCTGCTCCTTGTAGGTAGGCACACGCTCCAGCCAGCCCAGCGGCGTGATCATCGAGAACAGCAGATGCAGTTCGGCATGCTGGGGTACGTGCGACTGGATAAACATGGTGCAGCGCTCCGGATCAAGCCCTGCAGCCAGCCAGTCGAGCAGAACGTCGATTGAGTTTTCTTTCAATCGCGACGTATCGGCGTAGTCGGTCGTGAGTGCGTGCCAGTCCGCCACGAAGAAAAAACATTCGTAGTGATCCTGCATGATCACCCAGTTCTGCAGCGCTCCGACGTAATTGCCTAAGTGCAGTCTGCCGGTCGAGCGCATGCCACTCAGCACGCGTTTACGTTGATTGGATCTAGAAGGCATCAGAATCTCAACAGGATGTAGTTAAAAACTCCGACCACGGGAAAAATCAGCCTGCCCAGAAGTCCACCACCCAGAAACACCAGCGCCATCAGGGCGAACATCCCCAGCGTATCGTAGACGCGCAGTGCATGGGGGGGCAGAAAGTGGCGCAGCACGTGACTGCCGTCCAGCGGTGGAACCGGAATCAAGTTGAAGACCCCGAGAATAATGTTGATAAACATCAGCTCGTAGAAGAGCACAGTGAGCGGCATCAAAAACGAATCCGTTTGACTTGCCAGGATGTCCAGATGACTTGGATATACGAGAGGAATCGCGTGGACAATGCCTGCCCCCAACTGCGAGATTCGCGAGATAAGGATCAAAGCTAGAACTGCACCCGTTGCCACCACGAAATTACTGATCGGGCCGACTACAGACGTCAGAATGTCATCCAGCACCGGGTTCTTGAAATTGCGCGGATCCACGGGTGTGGGTTTGGCCCAACCTATAACTGGAAAGCCAGTGACCATGGCAATGAGCGGCAGCAACACGGTTCCAACCGGATCAATATGCTTAATGGGATTCAGCGTGACCCGGCCGAGCATGCGCGCAGTGGGGTCGCCACGGCGGTTCGCCATCCAGGCGTGAGCCGACTCATGGATGCTGATCGCGAACAAGAAAACGATCAACTTGAACAGGATGTCTACATGCTGCAGGGTCATCAGGCGTTGGATTTGATACTAACACGCGATCCCGGAATCACGAGGTTTTTGCGCGTATTGCCGCGTCTTCCGACGCGATGCTTTATAATTCGCGCCGCGTGATCACGCTCGCCCGCAAACTCGGTGTGGTGGATTACTTTGCCTTGGGCTGGGGCACGATGGTGGGCGTGGGATGGCTGGTCGTGATGGATGACTGGCTGCTGCGCGGCGGAGTAGGGGGCGCTATCCTGGGCTTCGCAATTGGCGGGGCGCTGCTGCTGCCGATCGGGTATGTGTACGGGCAACTGGTCGCGGCGATGCCAGATGCGGCCGGTGAGGTCGCTTACACCGCCAAAGTTTTTCCCCGAGCGATCAGCTTTGCCACGGGCTGGATGATGATCCTGGCCTATTTCATTGTGTGCCCGTGGGAGGCTGTAGCAGTCGGCAAAATCGCGGGCTACATCTTTCCCTCACTGGATTCGATCGAACTGTATCGCATCGCAGGCCAGCCAGTTTACCTGCCGCACTTGGTGATCGGGCTCGGCCTGACTGGGCTCCTTACAGTTCTGAACTACAGCGGCATCCGCTTGAGCGCCACTTTTCAGAACTGGACAGCCTTTGGAACGCTGGCGCTGTTCTCGCTGTTTGTCGGGTTCGGAGTGAGCAAGGGGTCACCACGGAATTTCCCACCGCTCTTCACCCACAGCCCATTCGTATCCGTATTTCTGGTCGTGCAGATCGTGCCCTATTTTATGACGGGGTTTGAATCTGTCGTAAAAGGCGCCGAAGAAGCCAGTCCGGAATTCCGCGCCCGCGGATTCTTTAAAGCCATCTGGATGGCGATTGTAGTCGGCATTCTTTTCTACACCGTCGTGATCGCGGCGGTTGGATATGTTGCCCCATGGAAGCAACTCACCCATGAGAAATTCATGACTGCGGTTGTTTTTGAGCGCGCCGTGGGATCGCGCTGGATCGTAAGAGTCATACTCACGACGGCCATGCTTTCGCTATTCAAAGTGTTCAATGGGAATTTCGTCGCAGCCAGCCGCCTGTTGTTCGCGATAGGACGGCGTGGGTTGGTGGACCAGCGTCTTGGCCATGTGCATCCGCGCAATCAAACGCCTTCTCTCGCCGTGCTTTGCATTGGACTGGCCACGGCTGCATGCATGTTTCTGGGCGATGCTATTCTCGTGCCAATTTCCGAGGTCGGTTCGGTGGCTTCCGCAATCGGATGGCTTGCAGCGTGTGCGGCCTATTACCGGATGGCTCCGGCGCCACACAAGCGTTTTATTGCGATGGTGGGAGTGATGGTCGGTCTGCTCTTGATCCTGATGAAAATTGTGCCCGGTATTCCAGGGCATTTCAGCGCATACGAATGGCTGGCGCTGGGGATTTGGATCGCGGTTGGACTCAGCCTAAAATTCCTTACGGCTTAAGTGCCGCTCGCGTCTCCGGGCTTGGGATCGGGGAGACATGCGGTTCCGTCAGCGTGCCCGTAATATCAAAACCGGGCGCGCCCTCGCGCGTCAATTTCAGATTCAGGATACGAGTCATGGACACCGTGCCGCTCACCTCGTATACGCCTGCCGGAGTCTCCAGCTTGCCTTCCTGAATTTCAAACTTGCCATCCTGCAGCAACAGGTGAGCTGTCCAGCGACGCATCTGCATCGGCCCGCTACCCTCGACCAGTGCGACGTGACGCAGCAGGCCATCCCGTGCATCGATCTTCAGCGTACTGGTAGCGGAAGCGAACAATTGACCTGCGTCCAGGCCCGATGCTTTCACACGATAAGTTCCCGTTGCCGTGCCCGTGATCCAATCATCGTTCATGGTTTCGGAAAGCTGACTGAGCGCGACCCGCTCCAGTGTGCCGCTTCCGCTGTACTCCGGGAGCTTTGCGGTAAAGTCGCCTTCCCATTCGCCAGTGTGCCTGCCACCAAGCACATCCCCTCGCACATCAGACAATCGCAGTTTGCCCTTGTTCAATTCCACGTTCGCCGAGACGTGGTTGCCGACAAGTTTACGAATCACCACCCGGTTAGCGGTGAGTTTGCCGGTTGCGTGGACCGTGAGCAGGTAGGGAACTCCGGCCGCCGGGGAAGACAAAAAACGATACCAGGGCTGCTGGCGGACATGTGGATTGAATAACTGATTCAGTCGGTCGGTAGCAACGTCGTCGGTATGCAAATCAAAGTGAACCGGGCAAGAGTCTGGCAAGGCACACCGTCTTGGAAGCGCCAGAGTGCCGCGCCACGAAGTGTCTGCGATGGAAGCTGTCACGTTCCGCACAGCAATTTGGTCTGGCGTGAGGAGAAGGTTCGCGGAAGCAATTTCCAGCGGCGCATTCAAGCCTCGTACTTCCGCGTGAACCGAATGCAGTTGGGCCTTCCCTAGAGCTCTCGGTGCCGCGAACCCCGACCAACCACCCCCAATTTGCAACTCGATCTTGGCGAAGCCGTCGGAGGCTAGTTGCGGAGCGGAAATTCCCACTATCCGCGCCACCTGCAGCAAGCGTGGCACCTGCGCTTCGCCTTGGACCTCGAAGCTGTATCCCGAACGCGAAGCCCATCCGCCCACGATTACGGGCGCTGGCCTCCCCAAGGCGAGATCGAATGGACCAACCTCAAGGTGAGTCTCCGTCGGGATAACATTTTCGGGCAAGGTCGCTCGGGACTTCCGCTCCGTCACAGAAGACACGACGAATGGGACCTTGCCCAAGACCAATTCCGTTTTGTTGAGTTTCGATCTCAGGTCGAAGCCGGAGGTTTCGCCGCTACCTTCCCACGCCGTGCCGCTCGCTCGCGACCTGCCATCGCGCTGGAGCTTCACATTCCCATTCAGCCGACCCGCCGCAATCAGATCATCCGGGACGCCCTGCTTGGCATGGCGGGCGAGCGCAACCAGCGACTGAATCGGCAGGTCCCGAGCGGTCAACGAGAGGTTGTAATCGCGTGATGAGAATGGACCGTCGATGTTGCCCTTGAGGGTAATTTCTCCGTCGCCGACCGGAGCACTGCACGCAACCTCGGACAGCGTGTGATCAACCGAACTGTAATGACCGCTGCACTCGGTCGCCAACCGCAAGTCCCCACCACCGAAAATGTCATAGCGGCGGAAATCCTGCACCGACGCCGAGGTTGCGATCGCAAGATTCGCGGGCGTACCCGTGAGCGTAGTCGAAACTTTGAGTCGCCCGCGCCAGCCCTTGTCGTTGCCATAGGCGAGTTTGGTCGCTTGCCCGAGTTGCGCGCGGTCCCACTGCAAAGTGAACTGCAAAGGCGTCTCGCGCAAACTTGCTGCTCTCTGCCACGATCCCGCGACGTTGAGTGTGCCGGTGTCACTGAGATTGAAATCGGTCCGCACGGGCCGCGCCTCCAACCGCATGCCCCAGGCATTTTCGGAGTCCTGCCACAAGGCGAAATCAGCCTCGGTCAGCGCGTACGGCTTTTTTTCCGCTCCGAACTTGAAATTGATTCGGCCCCGGTCACACTCAATATAAGGGAAGCCCGGCCGTCTCTCGGTCTTCGTTTTGCTGGTTGGAGCAACCGCTATTTTGGCCGCGCGTTCGACCAGATTCTCAAGATTCCAACGCCCTTCCGCATTGCGAACCAGGTTCAGGCTAGGCTCGGTCAGATTCAGCCGCGCGATCTCCAATCGACCACGCAGGAGCGAAGTTACGCGCAAAGACGCCGTAACTTCCTGGGCGCGAAGCATGGGCTCAGCACTGAAGGCTGGATCGTCGTGGATTACGAAGTTATCAAGATCGAATCCGGGTTGGGGGAGCAATCGCAAGCGAACCGCCGCCACATCCACCGGTCGTCCCAGCGCCAGACTTATAGAATTGACAATCCGGTTTCGCAGGCGATTAGCGCCGGGCCGTACCAGAAAGAGCGCGAGGAACACGATAAGGCCCATGGCCACGAGTCCGCCGCGTTTGGATCGCCAAAAACTCACTGAACCACCTTGAACGTGCGCCGCCAACGAGTCTCATCGAAAAAGTGGAGTACCACGTGGGCGAGGAACCCGACTCGTTGACTGACTTCTCTCTGCAGATACTGTCCCGCCGGCGTCTCAAACGACCAATAAATAAACATGGGCCGCCCAATTACATTCTCCTCCGGGATGAAACCCCAATACCGGCTGTCTAGACTCACGTCGCGGTTGTCCCCCATTCCGAAGTAACTGTTTGGAGGCACCACCAAATCGTCACCCTCAATGTGCTGCGGCAAGGCCAGTTCCCAATCCGGAGTCACATTGTTAAACTCCGAAGGTGCGACCAGAGGAAAGTTGTCGCGGTAAGGATTGCTGCCAGCCTCGTCTTGATGGATCACATACGGCTCATCCAGCTTCTGTCCGTTGCGATAGACCACGCCATCGCGCAAGTGAATGCGGTCGCCGGGAATCCCTATGATCCGCTTGACAACGTAAAGCCCCGGCTCCGCCGGAGAAAGAAACACGACGATGTCACCGTGGCGTATCTGCCGGTAAGGCAGGATGGGACCAAGCCACCGCGTTCGCGGCGCGAATTGCTCGCGGTTCACAAATACGTGATCGCCGATCAGCAGAGTATTTTCCATCGAACTGGAAGGAATCTCAAACGCCTGAACGATGAACGTAATGATGAACAGACCCGTTACCAGCACCGCCGCCAAAGAGGCGAGAAACTCGACTGTGGTTTCGCGCGGTTTTTCTGCCTGCGTATTTTCTGTCTTAGCCACTAGGTTTTGTCCCGTTAATGGGCGATGCCCGCCCTTAGTTGACTACTCGAAATGTTCGGTCCCACCGCGTCACCTGGAACAAATGACTGAGTGCATACGCGAAGTGATAGAGTTTATCACCCGGCGTCGAAGAAACTGGCAGGTCATCTTCCACACTCCGCACCGACCAATAAATCAGCAGCGGCCGCCCCACAATGTTTTCCCGCGGCACAAAGCCCCAGTAGCGGCTATCGTCACTGTCGTCTCGATTATCCCCGAGCACGAAATAATCCCCCTCCGGGACAATTAGTTCGCCGTCTTCGACTAGTTTCTTCATCTGTAGCCACCATCCGCCTTCCAGACCCGGAGCTGAAACATCGAGACGCGGAAACTCGTCCCGGAATACGTCATGTTTCCGTGCGATGTGCTGCACATACGGTTCCGGCAAGTGAGTGCCATTCACGTAGAGCTCTCGATTGATCAGGCGCAAGCGATCCCCCGGCACACCCACAACCCGCTTTACGAAGTGCTCGCTGGGATGAACCGGATAGTGAAAGACCACAATATCGCCGCGATGCACCGTGCGGTACGGAAGGATGCGGTCCAGAAATCTGTTGCCGCCGTAACACAACTTGTCCACCAACAAGTAGTCCCCGATCAGCAACGTGTTTTCCATGGACTCGGAAGGAATCTGGAAAGCCTGGATGATAAAGGTAACGACAAAGACCGCGATGACTACGGTAGTCAGCAGCGATTGCAGCGAAATCAACCAGTCCGGGTGCGACGTTTTTCCCATCACGATTCCGGCTAGGGACGTCCTTTGCCGGGTACTTTGCCGCCCAAAAGCGCCGGCAGCGAAGCCAAATGTTCCAGAACCTGGTGCGCCGCGCCCTGTTCGGCATTTTTCTTGGTGGAACCCTCGGCCCGGCCCACGAACTCGGTCTCACCGTGATTGCCAACCGCTTGCAATCGGATTTCGACCGTAAAGGTTTTACTGTGCTCCGGTCCCAATTCTTTTACCAATACATAGGATGCCTGGGAACGACCGGTAGCCTGCAGTTTTTCCTGCAGAGCTGATTTGTAGTCGGTAAGCGGCAGGCTGCTGCCGTTTCTCGCCATGTGTTCCACTTCCGGAGCGATCACGTGCTGCAATACTACGCGCCGGACCGTCTCCAGGCCGCTGTCCACGTACATCGCGCCCAGCACGGCTTCCAGGCCGTCGACCAGCAACGCGGTTTTGTTCCGCCCCCCACTTTTTTCCTCGCCTCGGCCCAGTCGCAAGTAGTGCCCGAGTTCCAATTGCCGCGCCACCTGGATCAGATGTTTTTCACTGACTAAGTGGGCTCGCAATTTGGACAGCTCGCCTTCACGAAAATGAGGAAAGCGATGAAACAATTCTTCGGTCGTAATCAGCCCCAGAACGGCGTCGCCCAGAAACTCAAGCTGCTCGTTGTCTCCGACCCGAGCTGGCGTCTGAGCCTGCAGCGATTCGAGTTCGCGAGCCTGGGAGCTATGAGTAAGAGCCTGCTCCAGCAACTCCGGTCGAGAGAATTGATAGCCCAGAGCTTGCTCCAATTCCGAAATGTTCCGCGCTTTCATGATCTGCTTGAACGTATCTGTTTGCGGCCCTTCAATGCGGAGTCGTGTTCGGAGCAGAGCCGGCCGGCGGGTTGGACGGAGGAGCAGGACTCCCGCTGACCGGAATGCCCCCGGTCAACTGCACCAAACGATCCCGTTCATGACGCGCCGTGGTTCCCGCCGCCGTTCCTTCCTGGGTCAGATCGACAGCCCGGTTAGCCTGTTTTAGAGCGTCCCCGTATTTCCCCTGCTTGTCCAGCGCCAGAGCCAACCGAAGTACGACTACAGGGTCAGGTTGCGAGGGATAAGCATCGATAGACTTCTGGAAATAGCCCTGTGCGTCAGCATATTTTTCCTGGTCGTACTGGATCGTACCCAGAACCGAATATGCACTTGATCGCAACAGCCCCTTGTAGGCGTCGATTTGGGCTTGCGGCACATTCGCAGGAATTGGAACATCGGTGTCGATTGTTTCCAGCGCATGCTGCGCGTATTTCGTGGCTTGGGCAAAACGCTGATCCTTATCAAGGTCGGTATCGCGAGTGCGCTCTGCGATCACTTCGGCGGAAGCAATGAGTGCCTCCGGATCATCGGGATCGAGTTTCAGTAATTTCTGCGACTCCTCCAACATTTTGTCGCCGTTGTTCGCATTCTGGTAGCCACGCATGGCCGCTTTGAAGAGAAGGGCGCGCAATTCGCTGTCGGGGAACTTGGTCGCGAAGTCGTCTGCCGCCTTTTCCATTGCGGCGGGATCCTTCTGATTCGCTGCTGCAGCGTTATAGGCGTCGAATTCCGCCTGCGTCTTGGCCTGTGGTGGCCGTTTGCCCTGCGGCGCCGCTGGTGCGGCCGAACCTTGTTGGGCCGAACCCGATTGTGCCGAACTCGGTTGAGTTGTGCCCGTCGCTCCTGCAGGTTGCTTTTGTTGTGCAGGCGCCTGCTGCTGCTGTGCAGCTACCAAAGCCGCTACCGCTAGCACCCCGAATACCATGGCTGCTCGCTTCATGCTCTCTCCTTAGATTGGACTCTGGGCTCCCTGATCGCAGGTCGCCCGTAGTTTCACTGCTGTTACTGCGGATGGCTGGGCGGTTCGTAAGGCTGTGCAATCCCGTGCTCAGCGGCGGCTTTAGCCTCAGGCAGCGATTCGCCGGCGCTCAGAGCCGCACGATACTGGACCAGGGCCGCCTCCCGATCTTCCTGTAGATCACAGATCCTGCCCAGGTAAACATGAGACCACGCCACCACCGAGGGTTCCTTGGCCACCGCCAGCGCCTGTTCGAAATAGCCGCGAGCCCCCTGCATATCTCGACTCACCACCGCCACTTGCGCCAGGATGAAAAGGGCCCGGCCTGGATCTTCGTTCTTTTCATCCAGCGCTTGCTGCGCCAACTTCTTTGCGCCCTCGACATCCCCGCTCGCTAAACGTTGCTGAGCGGTCAACAAAAGTTTGCTCTGCGTGTGCCGCGACAGATGCAACAGTTCCTCGTCCGCCGTACTGGCAAACTTCACTTGCGCTGCGTTCTTTTGTTCCTTGCTCACGTTGATGTCGTTGATCAAACCCGAGTACGCAGTCCGCAGCCCGATTGGACTCTTCTCAAACTGCGCCAGTGCTTCATAAAAATAAGGCGTCAGAATGTAGCCTTGCTCCACCGATTGCTGCACCAGTTGCTGCTTCTGGACTTCCGGCGTTTTGCTCGTCCAGGTGGTTCGCGCCTCGATCGCGCGTATCAGGCACTCCGTGGTTAGAAGCGAAACATCCGTCCTGAAACTCTCATCCATGGGCGAGCCTTTAACACTTCCTAGCAGCGGTTTCAAGCGATCCATGGAAGCGGGATATTTCAGCGCCAACGGGTCCAGAAGATAATGCAAATAAGTGTGCCGGATCTGTTCCATCTTAAGCCCTGACTCGGCCCCGGTGCCCGGCGAAAGAACCACATAATAATCGGTTGCGTAATTGCGGGCATTCGCCTGCCCGGGCGCTCCCATGGGTTCAAGGAAAACCGTAAATGTGCGTCCCAGATAGCCCGCCGACGGCAACTTCAAATAAACCTCGGTATCGAAAAGCGCCTTGGACAGCGGCTCGTGGTATCGGTCGGTCAAAGAGGCGTAGGCTGCTTGATGGCGCGTCCAGATCGCATGCAGCCCGGCTAAACCATAGAACTTCTGCACGCTCGGTATGAACCCCGACACATAGCTCGCGTCCGGCGGGAGATCAGCCTCTTTGACTCTCAGCGTGAGTTCCGGCGGAGGATTGAGATTGAGCCCCAAGGATACATACTCCGCCAGGGTCCGAGCCGGATCCACCTGCAGATGTTCCGAATAAAACTGGCACATGGCCTGGGTCGATTCCTTCGCGTCAGCCGCAGCATCGATCGTCTTGGCGACCTCGGCGCGAATCTGCGCTCGCAGAGGATCGGAATTGTTCAGCTCCAAGTCGAAGCCACAATGGTTGATCGCCGTCAGAACCGTAAACAGCGCTTCGTTGTTGTCCAACGCAACCCGGGGCGCAGCATCAGCCGCCCACACTTGTGCCACTAGCCCAAGCAACGCCACAAACAGCGAACTACGAAAACGATTATCCAGGAACCCTCCTGCAGGGCGGTGAAATGTGCGGGTTACATAGCCAGTTTAAGAGGTTCCGAGCAGAGGGTCAATAAAGGCGGCTGTTAGGGAGTGTCCTAATTTGAATGCGACGCTTGGTTAGTCATGGTGGAAGTAGAAGAGGTTCCCGTCCAGATCCTTTACGGTGAACTGCCGTAATCCCCAAGGCTTTTTTTCCAGAGGATCCACGATGTTCGCACCTAACGACTTCAGTTCCTGATACGACGCATCGATATCTTCAGCGAACACCCAGTGAAGGGCAGGTTCGAACGGCGGCTTCCGCTTCCGAAAGAATATCGCCACATCACCGCGTGACACGGCCCCAATCTCTTTGCCTGGGGAAAGCCATCCAATCTCAAAGCCGAGTACATCTCGGTAATGCTGTTGTGCGCGTTCGACATCAGCGACCGGCAACTCCGGCACTGGCTGGCCAATCGAGTTCATTTTCTCTGTTGCGCCCACAGAGTTCTCCTTTGCTCTGCTTTATGCAATGCAACACGACCGCTCACGCGTCAAATTAGGGCACTACCGGCTGTTAGCGCTTGGCTGTTAGCTTTTAGCCACCAACCTGTGAATCCGAGCCAAGTGATGGCTAAGAGCCAAAAGCTAAGAGCCGAAAGTCGATCTCTATCCCTTCACCTTGATTTTCGAGAACGACAAAACCGCCCGCCCGGATGTCCGCTGGCCCATGGAGGTCGCGGGACGGAAGGTGGTGAATTCGGTGAGCATTATCTTCACCTGCGGCGAAAGATCCTTTGCATCTTCGGGACTCGACAATATCCGGTAGTCCTGCACCCGGCCGTTCGAATCCACATACGCTTCAATCACAAGCGAATCATCCGAAATGGACTCCAGCGCCGTCCCAAAAGCCGACTGTTGCAGCTGCGGCGCGGTGCTCATCATGAGCGGAACATCCGGATTCCCGGCTTGCAACGGCAAAGCCAGGAAGCCCATGAGAAATCCGAAAATCAGCACCGCTGTTACCAATCCCGCCGTCGCCGGAACCATGAACCCTTGAATGGCATTCTCAACGCGAATGCGAAGATCGTGGAAGTACGGACGGCGCGATTGCGCCACCTCGCGTGAAATCGCGAGACGCAACTTCAGCGAGAGATCCGCCGGCGCTTTTCGCCGCCCCACACTGGTAAGCAATTGCTGAGTTCGACGAAGCGAAACATACTCCCGCTGACAATCGGCACAGGCGTCGAGATGCTGGGTGAGAGCGAGCATCTCCGTACCCGTCACTGCCCCATCGAGATAAGGTGAGAACATCGATTTAGCTTCGATGCACTTCATGACACCACCTCGAATTCTCGCCCATTCAAGCGGGAACGGGACTCGACCTTCGGTTCCCGCTCTTCAGCCCGCAACCCCAGTTCCTCTCCGAACTCCTGCACATATGCCGTGAGGCGTTGTCGCAGCGCTTCCCGCCCTCGGGTCAGCCGCGACTTCACGGTTCCCAGCGAAACCTGGGTAATTTCCGCAATCTCCTCGTACGACATTTCCTCGAGATCACGAAGAATGAGCGTCGTGCGGTAGGGTTCGCAAACCTGTCGCAATTCCTTTTCGACGCGCGCTCGAACCTCCTCATGCGCAACCCGATCGAAAGGCGAGTCCGCGCCATCCACCAGCGAGTCCTTTATCGCCGAAGCCACGCCCGATTCTGTGAACGCTTCCCCCGGTTCAATCGACGTTTCCTTTGCTTTGTGCCGAAACCACCAGCGCCGCCGGTTCGATGCCTCATGCACGGCGATGCGGTAGATCCAAGTCTTCAGACTGGATCCCCCGTGGAAATGTTTGATTCCGCGGAAGACTTTCAGAAACACTTCTTGAGTTGTGTCAGCCGCATCCGCCGGATCCGTCACCATGCGGTACACCAGGCTATAAATCGGCTGGTGGAATTCTCCGATGAGCCAGGCATACGCCTCTTCCGATCCCGCCTTCAGTTCGGCCACAATCGCCGCTTCCTGAGCCCGGGCGCCGATTGCCGCCGCTAAATCACCCACAGTGGTTGCTCCTGCCATGACGCTCATGGCGTAACCTCCATTATAGGTGCTTTTTGCTTGCAATCCTTCGCCAAGATTTGACTCATACTTTCCCCCCGCCAAGCCCGGCCCGCAACCCTCGATCTGCCCTGGACATATAGACCCCAAAGAGCCCCGCCAGGTTCCAGCGCAAGGTTACCTAGGTGATAGTTACCCAAGGTAAGGGATGCCGCGTCAGTCGGTTGATAGGAATCACGGCAGGAACCGGCAACCGAAGGCACAGCAGATACATTCAGAACCAGCTCAATGAGCGCGATGTCACGCCAAATGACGGCTAGGTCCGGTCACGGCACTCAGAACCCTGCCGATGCCGTCTCTTCTGACAAACTGCAGCAGGTGTTTGCCAGCCCGCACAAACGAATGGGCTCTTCTACTTTGGAGCGATCATCTTGATGGACGCAACCGGATGTATCTCCAGACAGCCAAGAAACCCGCAACGCGGTTGGCGAGACTCCCAATGCCGATCTCCAACCAGGCTGCCGGTCACCTCGATTCGCTTGCCATCCAGGTGTTTGTCTGCCCCAGCGAGATTCTTGAACTGTATCGAGTGGCCGCCTGTGTCCATCACAACGGGAGAGGCATTGAATAAGACTCTATCCTCTTCTCGCTTCTGCCACCCGCGAAAGACAGTGTTTCCGGCGCGATCCCGAGCGTAGGCCACCATTTCAATGTGAATTTCGGTCGGAACCCGCGATGGATTCCCAATTTCTTCTTGCAGTTTCTTCCGCGACTCATCGTCCAGTTGCAAACACAACGTTATGTCCTCGTCGCGTTCCTCAACCACAGAATCCGGCTGGACCGTTCCCGAAAGCACAATCGACAGGGAGATTGGCTGGAGCCGTTTCAATGAATGGTCCTGTCCTGCGACATTGCTCGCAGCCGCCAATTTTCTCTTGAGTTCTGCGGTTGTTTTCGTATCTGGGATGATTTGGCTTACTCCGCTGTTGCACCACGGCCGGCTTTGTGCCCGTGCATTCGTGTACGGCATCACGACAATCAGCGAGGATACTGCAGCGAAGAAGTGCCTTAGTATTAATGTCATCTCGGTCATTCATTGTAGGCGCAACGCCGCAAAGGGCTTTAGCGCGGACCCTGCGAACCTTGCTCATCGAAACACGAAGGTGTGCCCCAGACGATTTCACTGAAAACCCCGAGAGCGATGGGCTTAGGCTCTCGCAATAAGAAGATCAAGAATTCCGACTAGTCTTAAGCCGAGGGCCGCAACGAACTTTTCAACCGGTCACGTGACCCGCGCGGGCATAGTGCGGGCCAACGTCTCGACCGTTCTTCGTTATAATTCGCCTTGCTCCACGCCGCGCTAGAGGCCCGAGAGGCAAAGTTCATTGAAACTGGTCCGGCTGGCGCTGAGAGAACCCGGCCTCCTTAAGAGGTATTTTCGAGGCAAAGAGCGCCCCCGCTTCAGAAGGTCGCGGTTGTGAAGGGCGCCGCCTCCGGCTCGCTGCGCTCTGCAGGGGCTTCGCTCCGCTACGGCGGCGCTTGGGAGTAACTGCAATGGTGAATCGGGTGCGAAGGAACCGCAGAAAAGAGGGGAAACAGACAAGCCCCAACGGGGCGGAAGATTGGCGGCGGTTTCCGGGGTTAGTGCTGCGGCTGGGTTTGCGGTTGCTGAGCCGGCGGCTGGGAACTTGTCGTCGCGCTGGGTTGCTGCGTCGTCGTGGACGGACTCGGCTTCGGGGGTTTCGGCACCGTCTTTTTCTTTACGACTTTCTTAGGCGGTTCGGTGTCGTCAACAACAACTTTCTTGGGAGCCACCGGAGGTGGCGCCGCTGCTGCCTGCAGATCACGAACCTGGGTGCGCAATTGGGTGAGCTCAGCTTCCTTCGCGGTGGTGAGAGTCTCCATCCGCTCCGCTAGCTCTCGGCGCGACCTCTCGATCGCACTGAGATCGTTTTGCACGGATTGGAATTCGTCTTTGGAGCCGAACGCTCCCGCCGACTCGACCACCGGTCCTAAGACGTCGAAAAGGGCGTCCAGATTGCGATAGAGCTTGAAAGTTGCTCCAACGTTCTCCGGAGAAGCTCGCAGTTGAGCGATGATTTCCGGAAGCGCCATTTGCAGGTTGCGCTGCAGAGATTCCACATCCGCGCTCGTGCCGCGCTTGGTGTTCGAATCGGTCTTCCATTTTTCGATTCGCAGCTTCGCCAGATCCACCTGCGTGGCCTGTGCCAGCTGCTCCAGCCGCGACAGCAGCAAGTTTAGTTGACTGACCGAGGCGTACGGAACCGGCGGCGCCGAGCCCGCCGCCGCTGAGGGAGTCGGCGCAGGAGAAGGCGTTGCCTGCGCCAACGCCGTGGCGACTAGAAAAAGCAATACCAGAAAACGCCAACCGTAAGTTGGAAGAAGTTTCATGAGATCGTCACTTGCCCTCAGCATACCCATTTTCGTAGTTTTCGTAAAATTAGAAAGGAGCGCGCGTTCACCGGTAGAGCGCGAGGTTTGACTAACCTCATCCAGTAAGCGAGAATTGGTTTATCTGATCCGGAGTTCTCGCCGGATCATGGGTTCTTCCTCAGTGGGCCTGTGGCGCAGTTGGGAGCGCGCTTCCATGGCATGGAAGAGGTCGTCGGTTCGAACCCGACCAGGTCCACCATATTTGCAATCACTTACGAACTTCCCGACCAATCGGTTGGTAGCATTTGGTAGCAAATCTCAAAAACATTTTCAGTCAGCGTGAATTTCTTCCGGCTTCACTCTGAGTTCAGCATTAATCGCGTCGACGGTTGCTTGCACGCTCTCCGGGATCTCTTGCATATGCACGTCGGTCGTTGTGGCCGCACGGGAATGCCGGAGAAGTCCCTGAACGTCCTTCACCGTTCTTGAACCGGCACATAAAGCCCAATGCTCACTACAGCGACGTTAGGTTTGAGGCGCGATTTGGCGAGCAGACCAACGCCAACACAGATCGCCGCAACGAAGGCAATGGAGTCAGACAATACCGTAAAATGCTTCGACGGCCAGCGAGTCAAAACAATATAGGCCGCTATGATTAATGTCGGTACAGGAGCAGAAAGTACAATTGCCCACCAACGCGGTGACTGCGCGCCGCTCGCGGACTGATAATCGATCGTCGGATGCGAGTTCTCCTCAACCATATAGCCAGTGATCCTCTGTGGTTCGAAACTCGACGCCAGAATACGTTTGATCGTACCCGCTACAGCCGATGACGTGATGCAGCGCTGTCCCGTTCCATCCGCCTGCTCTTGGGCGACATCGTCAGAAAGCATTCAGAAGCTCAAGAATGCCCTGTTGAGCCACAACATTCTACACCCCACGGCTCCGGGTCCGCCCAAGTTCGGCAACACCAGCCGTGAGAACCCTTTGCAACGGCGACTCTGAGCTGGGGAACTAAGTGATGTAATCAGGCGATATCGCAAGCTTGCGCCATCTGTTCGTCCACCGACTGGGGTTTTGAGTGTAATCGTGATTTTTCAACAATCGTCCAGGGAAAATTGTAGTTGACATGTATATCGCATACTGATATATCCATTACTGATATAGTTGAGTGCTTGATGAACCGAAATCTCCCTGAGGAATTGCGGCCACTTCTTCCGCTGACGCCGGTAGTCTTCTACGTTCTGTTGGTGCTGGCCGACGGCGAAAAGCACGGTTACGCCATCATGCAGGAAACGTCGGCGCTGTCGGATGGTAAGTTCCGTATGGGACCGGGAGCGCTTTACACCACGCTGCAACGGCTACTCGACTTGGGGCTGATCGGGGAAGTGGATAGGAGCCGAAGCTCAGAGGATAGCCGCCGGCGATACTACCGGCTCATGGGCAACGGCAAGTCGCTGCTGGAAGCCGAGCTCGCACGCATGGAGTCGGCGGTGCGATTGGCGCGCAGACGCAAGCTGTTGCCGGGAACCGCGGAGTGATTGATGTCCACTGAAAGACGATTGACAATCGTTCGCTTGAGTCGAGTCGTCTACGCAGGTTTGCTCATTTTCTATCCAACTGATCTGCGCCGCAAGTTCGGCGCGGAGATGGCGGACGTCTTCGAGGCTGCAGTGCACGATGCCATCGTCGAACGTGGGCCGGCTGGAGTGACTTCTCTGTGGCGTTCTGCTCTGTGGGAACTGCTGACGGTGGCAGTGCCGTTGCGCCTCGCCAGCAATGCGGTGATGGCCGGGGCGATTTCGTTTCTCGCGTCGTCTGTATTGTTCCTAGTTTTTTTCAGAGCGGTTAGTTGAGCTGCTAGCAAATTCCACCTGGGAGGAGAGCGGTGCGTGGTCACATGGCAGTTTCGTTGTTCGCGCTTGTATTTGGAGCCCTGGAAACTGGCGGGGCTGTGCAGGAACTTGTGTATCGCGGTGTCCTTAACAGCGAGACCGATCCGATGATCGTTGGGGCTTTGGGTACCGTCACCGGAGCTGTGCTGTTGTGGACTGGCGGCGCCCTTCTCATCCATTCGCGGCTGGTGAGCGTTCTAGTGCCGGCGACGGTATATCTTTCGGTTCCGACTTTCCTGATTTCCGGGATTTACAAATGTAGTTCGTGCCCTCACCAGCATTACGCAGGATGGCGGATTACGCTGGTGGGTATCGTGTACCCGCTGATCATGCTGTTCTGGTGCAAGATGGAGGCAAAGCGGCAAGTGACCCTAATGGGGTAAAGGGCTTCCTGTGATGGCGCCTCAGCTCGCCGGTCAATTGACGCTAGCCGAGGAGCAGGTGACGGCGGGGTCCAAGGAGAAGGTGCTGGACGCGCTGGGTGAGGCATCGTCGAAGCTGCGAGGCGAACTGGGCGAATCGCTGGCGACGGTGCAGAAGTTTGATGTGCCACTTCCTGAGGCCACCACGTCTTCGCTCGAAGCTCTGAAAGCGTTAAGTCTTGGCGAAAAAGCTTCTAGCGAAAAAGGCACTGCCGCTGCTCTGCCTTACCATCAGCGCGCTATCGAGCTCGATCCGAATTTTGCCATGGGCTACAGCGACTACTTCAGTCTCGCCGAGCTAGGGCGGGCCAGCGATTACTACGCCAAGGCATTCCAGTTGCGGGAACATGCCAGCGAGAGGGAAAAGCTGGCGATCGCCGCCGGCTACGAGAACCTGGGCACGGGCCACTACTGGTACGAGGCATCGGCGACGGACTATGGAGAGCAGCAAGTATGGTGATGGCGTTCCTTGGCTACGTGCTGGCGCTAATGCTCCTGCTGAGCATCGTATATATCTTGACTGAAAATCTTAATCGCCAGTCTGAAACTGCAGCGTAGGACTAAGATCCGGCGATTCTGGACGGGGCTGGTCCGCTACTCGGGAACGCGGAACCATCAGCACAGAGCGGTTGAGCCGGACTGCCATGCCATGAAAATGGCGAGTCTGCGCACGAGAAATCAAAGACCTACAAGCAGGGTGCGCCGGAGGCACATGCCGCCTGTTGTAATATCGCCAGCGCTCATTGACCCTGCGATGGGGTTTTGAGTTCACATGGGCCTGCAAAAGGCTCTTCGCCTGAATTGGACGTTCATCGTAGAGCATCAGTAGGTCCATCCGGCATGCATCAGGATGCCATTCACCATCAGTAAATTCATCACCAGTCCGATAATGTTGCCGACGTAGATGGCGGGCTTCCGATTGAGCAATCCGTACGTGATCCACAACAGACTTGCGACGGCAAAGATGGACCAGGTTGTCAATGATTGACCGGAAGCATGTTGGCTGTGTGTGAAATACAACTTAGAAATCGACGGGATGGTGGCGAGCGGCTGCACAATTCCGGTAGTCACCATCAGTGGTTCGAAGACCCGAAGCCACCGCAGGTGCGCCGGCGAACCCGTTTTCAGGAAATACATACCGACGGCCTCCTTGGCCTCGTTTAATTCCTGGCCAGCATCACATTTTAGATCGAGGCACGCCGCTTTTTCGCGTAGGCACAAGCGAGGCCACGATCGGCCAGCCAGACTACCGGGTTCGTTCACCAAACGCCGGGCGGTCGGCCGTGAGTAGTGCAGGACCAACGCCAACACTTGGTCATCGCGAGTGCTGGTCGCTCTTTGCCGCGTGCCGTACTCACTTAACGCCAAATGTCCAGCTCAGCCCCGAACTGGAACCGTAGTCGCTGCCCGAGAAGTTGGCCGGCGGCCGGTTGTCCCAGTTGCCGTAGAACGATACATTCCACGACAGATTGCTGAAGAGCTTCACATAATAGGTCGCGTTCGTATTGAAACGAACACGACCGGGTTCGGAGATGGCCGAAAACAATGTGGCGGTTACACTCAGGTTGGTGTTGTTAAATCTGAAGAGCTTCACATTCGCGGCAATCATGGCAGCTGCCAGATTTTGCGTGCCTAGCGGGACGATGGACGGCTTATTAATTCGTGCCCTCCCAGGCGAAGCCCCCGAGCACCGAGATACTCGCGTGGTTAGTGTTCTTTAAATAACGTCCGATGCCACCGCCGAGAGCGGTTTCTAGCGTGATCCCCTGCTCCGAGCTTTGCAGAAAATTACCGATACCCGAGTAGAAGTAATTGTTCCAGCGCAAGAGACGGGAGGCGCTCAGCTGCAGATTATTTTCTGGTGGAGGCATTGACACCGCTACTGGAAGAAAGGTTCGAGCTGAAGTCGGCCTGAGCGCTCCAGCGTTCTCGAAGGTATTCGGTCTGGGAGCCCAAGTTGTACTGGGTCGATTGATTGCCTTTGGAATAGATGATCCCCCAGTTTATCTCGCCGTTGAATCGTTGCCAGAACTTTTCGGACGTCTCGCGCATTTGACAATCTGTGAGCTGTTGATCACCACTTCTTTCTCCGGGTTCTCCACGACCTGAATCTTTACTGGCTGGCCTGCGGGCGTTTCGGGAGTGTTGAGCCTCCCTGTGTACACCGAGCCGTCTTGGGTTTTCACGATGAACAACTGTTTGCTTTCCAGGCGGGCCACCTTCGACCATTGAACCGAGGTTGTGCCATCGATGTAGTCAAAACTGACGTACGGCACTTCCGGCGTCGAGACCTTTAACTTGGCATGTCATGTGGTCGCCGTTCTTCATGACCAGCACGTCGGTGTTTTCTCGCGCGAAGAGAGACGTGGCAACAAGAAGGGCAGAACACAAAATAAAGGTTCGGATGTTCATGGTGGCTACTCTTTCCAGCGGTTTTCAGCTCCCCAGGCGTGGCGAGACATTACCTGCCTAGCGGAGGCGGGCTACTTTGGGGTTAGTCTGGCGGACAGAGGCCGGTATTTCGCTTCTGCTGAAACCGGAAAGCCAGAACAACAAACCAATCTCGAACACTGTAGCGGAGTCGGTACCGCCCCAAATCAGGCCGTACCAGTTTCGTTTGCCGACGCCGAAGGCGGTGTTTCGGAGGGGAAAGCTGATGAGACTGGCCGCCGGGTTCTGGGCTGCTCTCACTTGAGGCTTCGATATGTCGCGGTCGGCGATTATTCCGTGCCGGTTCGAGCTTCGCCTGGGAACCTGAACACATCGCCGGCCCGGAGCTCAGCCCCACGACGCACAATATCCTTTGCCTTCTCCGCATCGACGCCTTTGTCTCTGGACAGGTACGCCAATTGTGTCGGCGCCGCAAACTGGGTACCGGAGGCCTCGACGATCTCAGCGATCTTCAATATCACGTCTTGGCGAATGCCTGTGAATTGCGCCCAATCGCCCGTCTTGCCGTAGGCGAACAGCTCCATTTGATAAGCAGCGCCGACAAAACTCATTACCCGAACTCTGCAGCTGCCAGGTTCGATTGCAGGATGTTGGTCCAGCATGTTCTGCACGCGGTCCAGCACGAACCGTAATTGTTCGGCTTGGGTTTCAATTCGCAGCGAGAACGTTTGGTTGATAAGCAATTTGCTGCGGCGGGCCATGTTCTGAAATTGCATTTGCGCCAGCGATCCGTTAGGAACCACCGACAGATTCTGATCGAGGGTTCGCAGCTTTAGGGAACGGAGTCCGATATCTTCTACGGTCCCAAGCTGATCGCCGATCTGGCAGAAGTCACCGACACGTAAAGCTTTGTCCAGCAGCAACGAAACTCCGCCGATAAGGTTCTCAAGTGACTTTTGTGCGGCCAGCGCTATTGCCAGTCCTCCGATGCCGAGGCCAGCAAGCGTCGTCTTCACATTAAACCCAAATATGGCCAGGGCGACGACTACTGCGACGATCAGCAGCACGATGCGGTTGATTCGCTGCATCAGGATGAGGATCGACTCCCCGCCTCCGCGTTGCGTTCGCGTCCGGTTTACCGCGTGTTCGAAGCCCCGGTCAGTAATCGTGCTTAGGAGCCACAGGAAACATCCCATGAGGAGCGTTGCTATGAAGCGAAAGTAGTAGACGCGATACAAAAGCGGCGGCTCCAGCAGGTAGACGAAAAGGCTGTGCATCAAGATCGCAAGGATGCACCTGAGCGGCATGCCAAGCGGTGTCTCCCAGACTGTTCGGAAAGGTAGTTTTCGGAGTTCGTACCAGACTCGCCTGGGCGCACTAAGCAGAAACGTCAACAGCCAAGCCAGCAACCACGAGATCGGGATCGAGAGCAGCCACCCCAGCCATTGCGCTAGAGACATGCCCAGCAGCCGCCGACCGGTCAGCGCTGCCGGCATGATTCGATCGGCTGCCGACGGCGCTTCGCTTTCCATTTGGGCATAGAGCTTCGGGATACTCGCAACCGTCTCTTTCGAAATCAGCCATATTTCTCCTGACTCCGGATCATTCACCCGCACCAGGATAACGTCCGCAGCCTTGCCACCCACCGTCAGCACGCCGGCACGTACCTGGCCGGGCGGAAGTCCAGGTTCAACCGCGCCGTTCGGATCATCGCTCAATAACCCTATGTTGCCCTTGAACTTTTGGTGCAACGCCCGAAGTTCCCTGGCCCGTAGCGGCAAGTTCGCTTCGTCGCCCGGAATCGGTTGCAAGTAACGAGCGGCGGTCTCGTAGTCCTCGTGTTCTGTGCATTTCAGCAAGCCCATCACTGCACCATGCGGAGTTCCGCGTCCGAGCAGATCGACCGGTGCAGTGGGTTCAGCTTTGGCTGGAGGCGCCTCAGTTGTCGGAAGCTGGGCTTTTGAATTCGCAGTTGAGCCTACGAATGCGAAGATAGCTAGAGCTACGTCGAGAGCGTAGATTTTGCCGAAGTGTAATCGGCGATTCCTGTCCGATGCTCTATACAGAGTCACGGTGACCTGGTGTTCACAACTTCTTATTGCCCTTGGGGTTCGGGCCGACGAAGCCCTTTCCTGCGTCCCGCCGGCCCCGAATTGGTTACGCGACCCGCTTGTCCGGTACCGGATCTTTCTTGGCAAACGCGCCTGCTTTGCCCGCGTTGAGTAACTGCGCTCCGTCGATCCGGCCGAAAAGTTCGATCAGCTTGGCGACGACACCGGTCCAGCCGGTCTGATGGCTTGCTCCCAAGCCTGCACCGTTATCTCCGTGGAAGTATTCGTAGAACAGGATGTAATCCTTCCACTGGGGATCGGTCTGGAATTTCTCCGTGCCTCCGTACACCGGTCGCCGGCCAGACTTATCGCGCAGGAAAATCCCTGTCAACCGATTGGCTATTTCCCGAGCCACCTCAAACAGATTCATCCGGTTGCCCGAGCCCGTCGGACACTCAATCTTGAAGTTGTCGCCGTAATAAAGGTAGAACGACAACAGAGCACGGATCAGGAGTGCATTCACCGGCATCCAAACCGGGCCCCGCCAGTTAGAGTTTCCGCCGAACATGCCCGTGTCGGATTCTGCCGGGAGATAGTTCACCCGATATTCCTGTCCCTCCACGTGAACCACAAACGGATGCTCGTCATGGTAGCGGGAGAGTGCCCGTATTCCATAGGGACTAAGGAATTCTTTCTCGTCGAGCATCCGCGAAAGAATTCGGCGCAACCTGTCCGGGTTTACCAGCGCAGCAATGCCACGTTCTGCATACCCGAGGTGCCCCTTCCCGGCTTGATGAATGCTGTCGCGCAGTTCGGGCATACGTTCCACGCGTTCACGCAGGATTTTCGTAACACGCGGTACCCGTTCGCGCTGCCACGGCTCGATCACGGTGGTTGCACATAAAGGCAAGAGGCCGACCATGGAGCGGACCTTGAGCCGTCTGGCGCTACCGTCAGGGAGGCGCAGGACGTCATAGTAAAACCCATCCTCCTCGTCCCACATACCCTCCGGCCCCGTTTGATTCATGGCTCGCGCGATCCAAATGAAATGCTCAGCAAACTTCAGCGCCATGTCCTCGTATATAGGGTCGTGGGCAGCCAACTCTACGGCGATCTCCAACATGTTCTGGGAGAACATGGAAACCCACGCGGTACCATCCGCCTGCTCAAGGCTGCCACCGGTCGGCAGCGGGGCGCTCCGGTCGAAGACGCCGATGTTGTCCAGCCCGAGGAACCCGCCCTCGAAGAGGTTCTTTCCAAACCGGTCTTTGCGGTTCACCCACCAACTGAAGTTCAGCGTCAGCTTGGCAAACGAGCGCCTGAGGAAATCGAGGTCGCCTTCCCCTTTAAGTGCCTGCTCGGTCCGGTACAAGAAAATGGTGGCCCAGGCGTGTACTGGCGGATTGACGTCGCTGAAGTTCCACTCGTAGGCCGGGATCTGCCCGGTCGGATGCAGAAAGAATTCCTGGAGCATCAAGTCGAGCTGTTCTTTGGCGAAGTCCGTATCGACCGTGGAGAGCGCGATCGTGTGGAAAGCCAAATCCCACGCCGCATACCACGGATACTCCCATTTGTCCGGCATCGAGATGATGTGCTGGTTCACCATGTGGAACCATTCGCTGTTCCGCATGAAACGTCCGGTGGGCTTCATCGGATCAACACCATGTTCCGTCAGCCACAGGTCCACGTCGAAGAAGAAAAACTGCTTGCTCCAGAGCATCCCGGCCAGCGCCTGGCGCATGACGAGCGCCTCATCTTTGCCGACACGTTCCGGCGTGATGTCTCGATAAAACTCGTTTGCCTCGTCTTGACGAAGCTGCATGATTTGACCAAAGCTCTTAAAGGGATCGCCCATCGCAACAGGTGCTGAGTCACTCAGCCGTAAGCGGATCGTGGCAGTTTGGCCTGCGTCAATGGTGACCCTGCAGTGAGCTGCAGCCTTTGTTCCGGTCTGCTCCGGGTTGACGGCATCTTGCTTCCCATTTACTACGTAGTTGTTGATCCCGTCCTTGACGTAGGGACTGGCATTGGGGGTACCAAAGATTCGCTCGTTGTTCGTCTCATTCTCGGTGAAAAGCAGCGGAGCATCTTTCTCGCAGTACAGATAGCGCTCACCCAGTTGGGTGTGTTCTGCTACGACAAAACGGGAGCCATTCTTACCCGTGACCTGCTTCAAGGACGGCCGCGGTGTGTCTGGCCACCAAGTCCAGGTGTTGCGGAACCAGAGAGTCGGCAAAACGTCCAATGTGGCTGGCTCTGGCCCGCGATTGCTGACTGTGATCTGGATCAGGATGTCTTCGGGACTGTTCTTAGCGAATTCCACGAACACGTCGAAGTAACGATCGGCGTTGAAGACGCCGGTGTCCAGAAGTTCGTATTCCATCTCGCCACGGTTGCGTCCTTTGTTCGTTGCGACCAAGTCTCCGTAGGGGAAGGACGCCTGGGGATACTTGTACAGGTACTTCATGTAGGAATGGGTCGGCGTGCTATCTAGGTAGAAGTAATACTCTTTGACATCCTCGCCGTGGTTGCTCTCGCTGTTGGTCAACCCGAAGAGGCGCTCCTTCAGTATCGGATCCTTGTTGTTCCAGAGACCTACGCTGAAGCAGAGCAGTTGCTTGTCATCGCTGATACCGGCAAGGCCATCCTCGCCCCAGTGATAGGCGCGCGATCGGGCCTGGTCATGGCTGAAGTAGTCCCACGCATTTCCATCCTGGCTGTAGTCTTCGCGTACCGTGCCCCACTGTCTCTCGCTTAAGTAAGGCCCCCATTTTCTCCACGGGATTTTGGCGACACGCGCTTCCTGTAATCTGAGGACTTCCGAATTCCTGATCATTACGTCACCTAATCTTTCATCCGGTGCGGAGCAGCTTTAGTCACCTGAAGCATGCACAAGCGCCGCCCCACCGACCGGCAAGAAGTGGGAACGGCACCATGAAAGGAGGAGATAAAGCTATCTGCGCCTACAGCCTTATACAACTGGGAAAAGCGCTAGTCTTTCCCTAGCATTCTGGTCCATTCAATCGCGTTATTGGTTTCTGGCAAGCAAGTTATGTGAGTTGATACACGAGGCTGGCAGTGATCGCAGTACTGCGACTCTTGCCGGTTGCGAACGGGAAGAGCGAAACGCGGACTACCTTCAGCTTGCGAGTTCGGCGAAAAGACCAGCACCATCGTTAGCCTGCCAGGCGAGAAATGGTATCCGGTATGCATGGTTCCTGTTGTGCCAGCTGAACGATAAGGTTGCCGGATAGGGCAAATTCAGTAACCGACGAGAAGTCCACAATGCCCATGCAGGCGCCGGTTGTCGTCCAATGCTTTTGAATCGCCCGATAAAACTCTGCGACCGAATCATCGAGCAGTTGCCCCTCAAAATGGAGGATCAGGATCTTGTTCGATGGATCGAATTCAACCCGTAACGCCATGAGGACTTGATTCTACTCTAGAATCAGACGCCGCTTCGCCCGCAACGACCAAAACTTTCTCGGAGGCAATCCCCTTGAAAACACAATTGTTGTAATATCGCGGTCAGACCGTCGACTCGCTCCGGCGATCGGTGTCTTGCCAGACATCTTTACCGGCTCGACTGGAGGCTAGAAGATCAGTTTTACGGTGAACTGTGCGGAGCGCGGACCACCTAATGCATACAGAGGGCTCTGTCCACCAAGGGCTCCGCCGCCGCCCAGGGCGAGGTTCGTTGTGGAGCCAGCACCGACCTTGCCAAAATTCGCAATCCCCAACTCGCTGCTTGGTTCGGTGGCCCCTGGGGCTCCGAACATCGGATGGTTGAACACGTTGAAGTATTCTGCGCGCACATCGAGCTTGAATCGCTCGGTCAGGTTGAAACGACGGCGCAATGCGAGATCGGTCTGGTCAATCGAGTATGGGCTGCGCAGACTGTTCCGTGGGTAGTTTCCCTGCGCTCCCGCGGCTGGCAACGAAAAGGCAGCTACCTTGGGATTATTTCAGGATCGCCCGTGATACGCCCTGAAGACGCGTCTGGGACGAGTTAGCCAAGACATACGACGTGGATATTATGTGTGGGTATGTGTTGGGGAGTCTTGACGCGAACAGGAAAGCCACATCTACGAAAGAATCTGCGCAGAGCACTCAGCCTTTGTTCCCGGTGAACGGGCTATCAAGCACCCTTAGAAACTAGGTCCGCAGCACCTTGCCCTAATAGACGCAAATCGGCCTCCGGAAACGTAAACTGCGTAAAGCCGCAATCTAAGCAAACCACTAACTTCGGGAATACCAAGACAGCGGGCTTGTCCAGACCTTTCCGGCCGGGAAAATGGATGTTAATCTCCGCGCCAAACTCTGTCTGGTTTTCCGACCCACACGATCTACATGCCATGGCGCTTTCTCCGCACCTTCGAAGCAGCCTCCATTTCAGAGCAGCCTCCATTTTCGCGACTCCCTCGGCAGCCATAGCCTCCAATTGAAGCACACTCCAATTAACGGAATGTGAATTCTGCGCTCGCGTGCCCGGAAGCGAGAGCCTCTCCGAATGATGGGGGCCATCACGGGCACCAGATGCACGGGGAGCCAAATCAATCCTAGTTTCGGGGATGTGATGTTGAATCTGCAATGCGCTGGAGCACAGACAGCAGTGACGATGGTTGCCAACAAGGTCGTTATACGTCACATCTACTTTGTGACGCCGAACGCCGACAATTTCTGGCACCAACTGGTCGTCGGCCTTCGCGACTTGGTGCCGTTACCCGGCAGCCCGCATGGAATCGCTTCCCGAACGGAGAGGCACACGAGCGTGGATCGTTGTACCACGCTTGGGTTGCGATTCGATTGAAAACGTTCCATTCAGCAGTTTTAGCCGCTCCTCCATGCTGATCAGACCAAGCCCTCGGCTCTGCTTTGCCGCTTCGATATCGAAACCTGCGCCTGAATCCCTAACCATGAGAAGAATCTCATCCGACATTCCCCACAATTGCACTTCGAAGCGCCGGACCCCGCTGTGTTTTGCCGAATTGTGGAGGGCTTCCTGCAGAACTCGGAAGAGGCAAAGAGAAATGTCCGGCGGAACAGGGCTTGGCAGACCGTGAGTTTTGAAGTCAATTTCCGCCTTTTCCTGCTCCCCGAACTCTTGGCAGAGGCCTCTCATGGCGGCAGCTATGCCCACATGTTCCAGTCTTGACGAGTGCAACTCGTGCGACAAGGATTGGATATCGCTTGCTATTTCGGAGGTCTGCTTCCGTAGCTCGCCCATGCGGCTGCGGATGTCAGCAGGCAAATTGGGAGAGTTTTGTTGGAGGAGTTCTAACTCGATGGTCAACAGTGCGAGACGTTGACCGAAGTCGTCGTGCAGCTCTCTCGCGATCCGAGTACGTTCCTGCTCCTGCGCCTCAATCAACCTGCGGCTCACACTGGCGAGCGCCTCTTCCGCGAGCTTGCGATCTGTGACATCGATACATGAGCCTATATACCCAGCAAAAGATCGGTCCGAGTTGAATCTCGGCACGCCTATGTCGAACACCCAGCGATATTCTCCGTCGTGCCGTCGGAGCCGATACTCCATCCTGAACTCCTCACCCTGATCAAAGGCCTGCGTGTACCTATCCACGCATCTGCGCAAATCCTCGGGGTGGACGCCCTCCGCCCAGCCGTTTCCAAGCTCTTCCTCCATGGATCGTCCGGTGAAGTCCAGCCAAGGCTTATTGAAGTAGGTGCAGAGCTTGTCGGTACCTGACATCCAGATAAGCACTGGAGCGGTATTGGCGACCAACCGGAAGCGCTGTTCGCTCTCGCGCACTGCTTGCTCTGCCCGGCGTCGCTCGCTGATGTCGCGCATGATAACGGTAAACAGCTTTTTCCCGCCAGCTTCAGTGTGGGAGATAGAAGCCTCGATGGGAAATTCCTCGCCATTTTCTCGCTGAGCCCACAATGCACCCAGATTGCCCATATTGCGGTTAGTAACGCCAGCCTCGCCGAAGCGGCGGATATGCTCGCTGTGTTCACCGCGGAAGCGTTTCGGGATGAAATGTTCGATCGAACTTCCAATCACATCGTGGGCTGGACACTGGAACATGTTCTCCGCAGAGGCGTTGAACAACACGATTCGCTGCTCGTTATCTACCGTGATGATCGCGTCCATCGCCGACGCGACAATGGCTGCCAACCGACTCTGGCTTTCGCGAACTACCTCCTCGGCCTGTTTCCGCTCTTCCACAAGAACTGCGAGAACCATGAAAGGGGTTGCGGCGAAGAACAAGAATAGCTGTAGCGACAGCACGTTGTGGAGTGGCTCCGATCCGGTGAAGGGGCCACGTCCGTGGACCGCACCCCAAATCGACAGAAAAGCAATTGCAACCATCGAGGTGCTGATTCCCATCGATCCAAAACGCAAAGCGGACCACAGCAGAAATGGCAGAAGCGAATAAAGTAGTACTGGCGAACTGCTGTGCCCAGGAGCCACGAAAGCGATATAACCCAAAAGAACCACACCTGCGATCAGCGCGGCGGCTTCCAGGTAAAAAGCACGTGGTTTTTGTGCCCAAGTCGGAATTTCTCTGGCCCAACCCAAAATGGCTGGCATCAGAGTGAGGAATCCTAGCGCCTCCGAAAAGAAAGCCACCTTCCAACTCGCCCAATAGTGGCCACTGGTGGAAAGCGCGCCCAAGAAAGCTCCAGCGAATGGAGCCAGAAAAACGGCGTAGAATGAGTACTTGGCCAGGGCTTTCACACTATTCAGCCGGGGCACGCCGTCGAATGAACTGCTAAGACACAAAACGGCGGTGAGGACTTCTACTGCATTAGACAGAATGAGCCAGACAATGGAACGCATCGGCCCCCCTGCCTGCAGGTCATAGAAGAAAAATCCAGCTAGGCCTGCTGCCAGAAGTACTGGCCAGATCCTTCTCCGGACCAGCAACAACACTGATGCCAGAAGCACGTTCCCCAGCCAAAGTGGAGAGACCATTTCCGGCCGTACTATCAGCGCCCCGCCTAGTCTTGCGCCGAGGTAAGACAGCGCAGCTACCAGACACGTTAGGACCACGAAGCGTTGTGGGAGATAATGATTCGCCATGCTCCACGATAGACGACCACGTTCCGTTTCGATGGCCTACCTCCGATGCAGGAGGACCGGTTGGCGGCTCAGTTTGAGTCGCCAACCAACAGCCCTTCCTGGGTCAGTGCACATGATGTTGCTATGTTACACGCTGACGATGACACTGTTGAACCCGTCCCCTATTTTCGAGAACTCAGGTTGCCCGTTAAACCACGCGGTATTGGGATCTGTTCGCGCCTCTTCACGGCCTTAGTGAACCCCCGGAGCCAATTCGTTATCCGCTGGGATCGCCTTCTCCTTGTCCGTCTCCGTTGCGGTTGCAATGAATAGCAGAAACCGTCGTCGACACCGCTCGTAAAGCCCACTAGAAACGCCACAACGCGCGCCATATTCGGCCTGGGCTTGACCGCGTATCCCATGTAAAGAATTTTCAAGTCTTTGCTTTCTACGAGCCTAAACCTTTGGCCCAGTTCCTTATAGCCGATCTCCGCGTTGGCTCTTTTTCGCAGCAGGCTGATCATTTTCGCGATGCTCACATCTGGCGACGTGCCACGAAACTCTTTGAACTCAAATCCCGCCTGCACAAGCAATCCCTTCAACTCTTCCGGCCGAATAAACATTCTCCACTCGTGAAGCCGAGGCGGCATGAAAGCCGTGCTCTTCCATTCCTGCCAGATCTTGATCGCTACCAGCTTACTGATGAAGGTGCGATTCAGCGTGTCGAAAAGGAATATGCCGCCCGGCTTCGTCACTCGATAGATTTCGCCGATCACTTTTGGCAAGTCGCGGACGTGCTCCAAAACGTCGCAACAGTACACAACGGGGAAAGTGTTGTCGGCAAACGGGATGGATTCTCCGGTTCCCTGCTGGTATTGAATGGACAAGCCCATGAATTGCGCATGTTGTTTGGCGGTAGCCAGCGATCGTTCTGAGGGATCAATGCCGGTCACGCGAAAACCTATGCTGGCAAACTCTTCTGCAAGGATGCCGCCGCCACAACCTGCATGCAGTCCTTGCATGCCGCGGTAGTTGAACTTGAGTACTTCATCGAGAAGTCTTCGAAAATAACCGACGCGCGCGGGGTTAACCGACGACTTGAGCAGGTGCAGAAACTGGTGGGAACGGCTGGGCGGCCTGCTGAAATACTATGAACGTAAGGCGGCCGTCGCGGCTTGTGAGCGGCTTCCAATCAAGACCGACCCTGAACCCATAACAATACTCTTCACTCTTCCGAGTAGTGCAGTCTGCGAACGACTTTTTTGACCATAGTGTGCTGCAGAAGCATACGGACAAGGAGTTCATTATGAACTAATCAACCGTGTGAATAAGCTGCGCGATAGATGAGGGAAGGGCCCCTCGAGATCGGCTTTCAGGAGCAGGTCTCAAACTGCCTCCAAGCTGCTGCGGTAAAGAGCTGTGGTGGTGAGCGTTGGAGGAAAAGCGCGGGAACAAACTCGTGCAGGTGAGCGTCCGAGAGACGAACGAAAGTGAACCCTTCGAAGACGCGTCGTTAAGAAATCAAGTGTCGTCGAAACCAGGAGCGTATGGTCCACCTGGGACAAGTCCGCGGGGTGCCTGATGACCGAGTGGACGGCGACCGGCGTAGAGGGGGCGTGAAGCGGACGCAGGCTATCGCGCGGAACTGCAGGAACCAGTCGCTCTGATGCGAAGGGAGAAGCCCAAGCGGCCAAAACCGCGAGGCGAGCGTACCGATGCGGAGCACTGGGACGGACCGACTCGTAGGAGCGAAGAAGGCTCGTAATGGGGCTGGAGCAAAGGGGTCGGGTCAAGTGGTCGCATGACCGAAGCAACTGGAAACAGGAGGACCTCGATGCGTGCGACAGACAAGCCGTTCAACATCGATAAGAAGCTGGTGTATAAAGCGTACAAAGCGGTCCAATCCAATGGAGGAGCGGCCGGGGTGGATGGGCAGACGATCGAGCAGTTCGAGGCCGACTTGAAGAGTAATCTCTACAAGATCTGGAACCGGATGAGCTCGGGAACCTACTTTCCTCCGCCGGTGCGCGCCGTCTCCATTCCCAAAAAGTCTGGAGGACAAAGGATTTTAGGTGTGCCCACCGTAGCCGATCGCGTGGCACAGATGGTGGTTAAACAAGTCATTGAGCCGATTCTGGATCCGGTGTTTCTGGCAGACTCCTATGGCTACAGACCGAGAAAATCGGCACTCGATGCTGTAGGGGTTACGCGAGAGCGGTGCTGGAAGTACGACTGGGTGCTAGAGTTTGACATCCAAGGCCTGTTCGACAACATTGACCATGAGCTCTTACTACGAGCCATTCGGAAACATGTGACGTGTAAATGGGCGCTGCTGTACATCGAAAGATGGCTGAAAGCGCCCATGGTGCAGGAAGATGGAACCACAATTGAGCGAGATCGCGGCACCCCTCAGGGGGGTGTGGTTAGCCCAATTTTGGCGAACGTTTTTCTCCACTACGCGTTCGATCTCTGGATGGCGCGGACACACCCGGACCTCCCGTGGTGTCGGTATGCGGACGACGGACTGGTGCACTGCCGTAACGAGCAAGAAGCACAGGCGCTCAAGTCTGAGCTTCAAACTCGCCTGGCGGAGTGCCACCTGGAGATGCATCCGACGAAAACCAAAATCGTCTACTGCAAGGACAAGAAGCGCAAAGGCATGTACCCGAACGTCCAATTTGACTTCCTTGGGTACTGCTTTCGGCCTCGTCTGGTGCGACGTTTCCGGGATAACTCGCTATTCTGCGGATTTAATCCCGCAGTTAGCTCCTCGGCAATGAAAGCCATGCGGTCGACGATTCGGGAATTGAAACTTCGCCATCAAACACAGCTGTCTTTGCAGGCCATTGCCCGGCAGCTCAATCCACTCCTGCGGGGTTGGATCGAGTACTACGGGCGATACGCCCCATCGGCGCTGTACCCCTTACTGCGACACGTTAATCAGACGCTCGTAGCCTGGGCGATGCGAAAGTTCAAGCGCTTTAAAGGCCATAAGGTCCGGGCGAGCCAGTTTCTACAACGGCTTGCCGCGGAACGAAGGGCTCTCTTCGTACACTGGGATATCGGAATGACCGGAGTGTTTGCTTGATGGGAGCCGGATGCGCCGAGAGGTTCATGTCCGGTTCTGCGAGAGGCTCACGGTGAGATTCCGTGGGCCTACTCTCCCGGGCCGATCCCCCACAGTTCAGCCCCAAACCCACTTGTCAGTTTTTGGTAGCAATTTGGTAGCAAATTGCGCCAAGTAATACGGTTTTGACCCTTTACGCCGGTCATAAGCTCCTTTAGAATCAATGGCCGGCAGGTTCTTAACTTCCATGGCATGGAAGAGTTCGTCGGTTCGAACCCGACCAGGTCCACCAAATCTTTACAACTCAGAAGGAAGCAGGGCACAAGTCGTTGGCGCCGATCATCAATGCACAGGGGATCTCCAAGTCTTTCGGATCGACCGTGCTTTTCCAAAACATCTCCTTCACCGTTTCCGAGGGCGACCGGATCGGACTGATCGGTCCAAACGGTTCGGGAAAATCCACGCTGCTTCGAATTCTGGCCGGCGACGAGGATCTGGATAGTGGCGAAATCGCGGTCCGCAAGCGGGTCCGCCTCACCTGCGTTTTGCAGGACTCGAAATTTGCATCGGGAGACACGGTTCGGTCGGTAGTCGAGAAAGCGCTGGAGCGTGCCTCCGTCTCGACGACCGAGCGGGGCACTCGCTTTGCGGAAACCCTTGGCCGCGCCGGTTTCGACGAACTTGAAGCCCCGGCGACTGCATTGTCGAGAGGCTGGCAAAAGCGTCTGGCAATCGTTGAAGCGCTGGTTCAGGGACCGGACATTCTGCTGCTGGACGAACCCACCAATCATCTGGATCTGGCGGGAATCGAGTGGCTGGAAGCGCTTCTTCAGGACGCAGCATTCGCCTGCGTGGTCGTCAGCCACGACCGCTACTTTCTTGAAAATGTTGCGACTGAGATGGCGGAACTCAATCGCACGTATCCGAATGGACTGCTGCGCGTCCGCGGGAACTACAGTACGTTTCTGGAGAAGAAGGAAGAATTCCTGCACTCGCAGTCGAAGCGGCAAGAAGCTCTGGAGAATCTCGTACACAACGAAATCACGTGGCTGCGTCGCGGGGCAAAAGCCCGAACCCGCAAATCCAAAGCCCGAATCGACAAAGCTAGCGACTTGATGAGCGAACTCGCGGACCTGAACCTCAGAACCCGCACGGCAACCGCCAACATCGATTTCTCCGCGACGGACCGAAAAACCAAGCGGCTGATTGAACTGGAAAATATCGGTTCTGAAATCGGAGACCGCACACTTTTCGATGGCCTCAACTTCATAATAACGGCCGGAATGCGGGTCGGACTCGTAGGACCGAATGGCAGCGGCAAGACCACGCTCCTGCGTCTGCTGCGTGGCGAATTATCAACGACTGCCGGAGAAATTCGCCGAGCCGACTGGCTCAGAATCGTGTACTTCGATCAAACTCGCCAACTCGACCCAGAGGTAACTCTACGCCGCGCGTTGGCTCCAGACAGCGATTCCGTGATCTATCAGGACCGCGTGATCCACGTCGCGTCGTGGGCTGCAAGATTCCTCTTCACCGGCGAGCAACTCAATCAACCCATCGGCCGCCTGTCCGGAGGCGAACGGGCGCGCGTGCTGATTGCGCAGCTCATGCTTCAGCCCGCCGACGTGCTTTTGCTCGATGAGCCCACCAACGACCTCGACATTCCGACCCTCGAGATATTGGAAGAAAGCCTGCTGGAATATCGTGGCGCGCTGGTGCTGGTCACGCACGACCGCTATATGCTCGATCGCGTTTCCACAATCGTACTGGGACTCGATGGGCAGGGCGGCGCAGAAAGTTTTGCCGACTACTCGCAATGGGAGTTTTGGCAAGCCGAGCGAGAGCAGCCGGCGAAGGCAGTTCGCTCGAGCGGCGCTCAACCCCGGCGTAGAACGACTACGTCGGAGCCGTCAGCACTGAAGAAGAAGCTTTCATATCTGGAAGCGCGCGAATACGCAACCATCGAGGAGCGCGTTGACCGGGCTGAGCAGTTGCTGCAGGAGAAGCGTGCCCAACTCGAGGACCCTGCCATCGCCAGCGATGGCCCTCGTCTGCTACGCGCGCACGCCGAGATGGACGAAGCGCAGAAGACGGCAGATAAGCTTTACTCGCGCTGGGCCGAACTCGAACAGAAAAAAGGATGAGCCACGCCCGAGGAAATTCTGGTTAAGCATGAGTTTCAACAGGCCGCAGGCGGACGTATAAATCTTCCATCACGTCCTTTCTGTACCTTGTGCCCTTTGTGGTTGATGAAGTGCAAATGCTGGAACCACAAACGACACGAAGGTACACAAAGGAAAATGGTAACGGAAACTGCGCCCTATGCGTGGGCGAAATCAATGTATCCTCGCTGCACATCAGTCCGGATCAGCTTCACGCGCAACCTGTCTCCTACGTCCAGTCCCTGTTGTCCCTTGGCAAGCAATCCTTCCACGCGCGGCTGCAGCACGCGAACAAAGCTTCCCTTCGGAGTAACGCCGGTGACGAGCGCGTCGAATGTCTGGCCAATCCGGTGGCTCATCGCAACTGCGGCCAGGCGCTTCGACATCTCCCGCTCGACCTTTCTCGCCGCATCTTCTTTCGCGGTGCAGTTCGAGGCGATGGCCGTTAGTTCATCATCAGAATAAGGCGCAGCTTGCGCGGCGAGCACAGCCTTGATCAGTCGCTGCGTGACGACGTCTGCGAACCTGCGGTTGGGAGCGGTCGAGTGTGTGTAGTCCTGCACCGCGAGGCCAAAGTGCCCCTGTTCCGGATCTCCGGGCCGCTCCAGAACATATTCGCCGGGCCCAATCAGCTTGATCACCGCCAGCGACACGTCCGCAAAGTGATCCGGATCAGCCGCCCTGCGCTTAAGCAGAAAATCGTTGAGCGCTTTGGAATCCGGATCCGGAGGAAGCTTTCCGCCGTGTTCAGCAGCAAGTTGCACAATGCGGTCCCAGCGCTCGGGAGTTTTCACAATGCGCCGCAAGGACGACACTTTCTCCAGCATGCGCGCCACAACTCCGTTCGCGGCGATCATAAAGTCTTCGATCAGGTCAGTGGCGGGATTCTTTTCCTGCTTTGTAACGTCCACGATTTGTTGATTCAGTATTACCGGGGTTACTTCGCTGGTCTCGAGATTGAGCGCGCCGTTCTGGTAGCGCTGCTTTTTTAGGGCTTGCGCGGCTTCGTTCTGCAGCTTGAGTTGTGCTTGCAATTCAACCGATGCCGCCACTTTTGCCGGAGCGAGGCCCGTACCGTCAAGCCATCCGCCCACGCCGTTGTACGCAAGCTGCGCCTTATTGCGAACGATCGCCCGATAAACATCGCTCGAACTGACGGAACCGGCCGCATCGACTGTGAACTCGATTACCATACTCAGCCTGTCTACGTTCTCTAGCAGCGACGTCGCGCCCGTCGAAAGCTCCTCCGGCAACATTGGGAAAATCCGCACACCCGTGTAAACCGATGTCGTTTCTTTTGCCGCATGTTCATCGATCGGAGAATGCTTCGGCACGAAAGCATCCACATCAGCGATTCCGATCAGCAGCTTGATCTTTCCGTTAGGCAAGCCCTCGGCCACTTCGATCTGATCGAGGTCTTTCGACGTGTCGTTGTCGATCGAAGACCAGAGCAGGTTCCGCAGATCACGAATATTGCCACCCGGCGCGACCTGCGGCGGATGCGTTTTCAGTTCCGCAAGTTGCTGCGGGACCTGTGTAGGGAAATCCGGCTCGAAGCCGTGTGCCACCATCACTTGTTTGGCGGTTGCCTGAAGATCGAGTTGAGAAGGGCGAACGTTGTTCATCAGTTCCTCGTCAAACCGGTGTCGAGCCAGAAAAGGCTAACATGTGACCTTCGATTGCGGTTGGAGTGAAGTGAACGGCAAACGAAGCCTGTCGTCGTGATATCCTAATCAACAGCAGCTGCGTCCCCGCCTTTGGGCAAATTTTCCGCAGTTCCCTTGAGAAATCATGATTTCAGTTAGCAATGTTTCCATGCGCTACGGCGCCAAAGCTCTGTTTGAAGATGTATCGACGGCCTTCACGCCGGGCAAGCGCTATGGCCTGACCGGACCAAACGGCGCGGGCAAGACGACTTTCATGAGGCTTTTGACCGGCGACCTCGATCCTCAGAAGGGAACTGTCGTCCGCCCGAAAAAGTTCGGCGTCCTCAGTCAGGATCAGTTTGCCTTCGACGCCTATCGCGTCATCGACACCGTGATAATGGGAAACAAGCGCCTGTGGACTGCGATGGAGGAGCGCGATCGCATTCATTCCAAGCCGGATCTGACGGATGAGGACGGAATGAAGCTCGGCGAGTTGGAAGGCATCGTAGGCGAAGAAGACGGCTATACCGCCGAGACTGACGCAGCGATCCTGCTGCAAGGGCTCGATATTTCCGATGAACTGCACGAGCGAAAAATGGGGGAGCTGCAAGGCGGTCAAAAAGTTCGCGTGCTGCTGGCGCAGGCCTTGTTCGGGCATCCACTGGCCTTGTTGCTCGACGAGCCTACGAACCACCTCGATCTCGATTCGATCCACTGGTTGCAGGGTTTCCTGAATGACTACGACGGCGTTCTGATCGTGATTTCGCACGACCGCCATTTTCTCAACAGCATTTGTACTCACATTGCCGATATTGATTACCAAACCATCATTACTTATACGGGTACCTATGACGACATGGTTGTAGCAAAGACCCAGATCCGCTCGCAGATCGAAGGGCAGAACGCGCAGCGCGAAAAGAAGATCGCACAGCTCAACGAATTCATAGCACGTTTCTCTGCGGGCACCCGCTCCAGTCAGGTGCAGTCGCGGCGCAAAGAAGTCGAGCGCCTGCAGGTGACGGAACTGGCCAAGTCGAACATCCAGCGCCCATTCTTGAAATTCGAGCAGAAGCGTTCTTCCGGGAAGCACATTCTTGAGCTCGAAGGCGTTACCAAATCGTACGCTGAAACCGAAGTCATCCGAAGCTTCACCGCCAGCGTAACTCGCGGAGAGAGGATTGCGTTGATGGGCCGGAACGGCGCGGGCAAAACGACTTTGCTCAATGCGCTGCTGGCGAACTCTCCTACCGTGCCGGACGCCGAACTGCGCAAAACCAGCGGCTACGATGGAGCATTCCTGACCAGCGGAAAAGTGATTTGGGGACACGAGGCGGCGGTTGGATATTTTGCTCAGGACCACAGGGCTTTGATTCAGGGGGACATGACGGCATTCGAATGGCTGCATCAGTGGGATCCCTCAGCCGCCCACGAAGAGATCCGCGGCCTTTTGGGGCAAATGCTGTTTCCGCGCGAAGACGCTCTGAAGCGCACCGATGTTCTGTCGGGCGGCGAAGCAGCGCGGTTGCTCTTTTGCAAGCTCATGCTGCAGAAGCCGAATGTTCTGGTTTTTGACGAACCCACCAATCACCTCGATCTGGAATCGATCAATGCTCTCAACATCGCCCTGCAGCGTTATCAAGGCACTGTGCTGTTAGTGACGCACGACCACGATTTGATTGACGAAGTCGCTACCAGAATTTGGCATTTCGAGGCGGACCACAAGATCACCGACTTCAAAGGCGCATACGAGGAGTACCAGGCGGTTCTCGCCTAGAGTTTATTCATTCAGCAGGGGCGCGGACGCCTGCGCCTAAACTAGCGCCCGGCCAGCACAGGCGCCAGACGCCCATGCCCATTGAAAATTGAACCCGCCGAGGTGGCCGGTCACATCGACGACCTCGCCGATGAAGAACAATCCAGGCACTTTTCGGCTTTCCATGGTCTTTGCCGACAACTCATTAGTGTCCACGCCGCCCGCAGTGACCTCAGCTTTGTCGTAGCCTTCCGTTCCGGCGGGAATCACTGACCACTTATGCACCAGGCGCTCCAGTTCTGCGAGCCGCGAGTTTGTCCAGGCGGAGAGTAGATGCAGATCCAGCCATCGGTTCGCGAAGCGACCAGGCAAGAAATTGTGCAACGCTGTTCTCATCGCCGTGATGTTTCGTGGAATCTGCGATTCACGTAAGTCAGCCGTCACATCCTGACCGGGCGCCAAGTCGATGGCAACGGCGTGAGTAGGTTTCCAGTACGACGAGATCTGCAAAACTGCCGGTCCGCTTAACCCGCGATGCGTGATGAGCATCTTCTCCCGAAACAGTTGCTGGCCAAAAGAGATGGATACATCCGCCGAGACGCCAGCCAAGTCGCAGTACCGGCTGCGATCTTCGTCATTGAACACAAAAGGCACCAGTGCTGGGCGGGGTTCACAAATCGCCAATCCGAATTGCCGTGCCAAATCATAGCCGAGCCCTGTAGCACCCATTTTCGGAATTGACAATCCTCCGGTGGCGACCACCAGGACGGGGGCGCGAAATTCTATTTCTCCAGCACGCAGCACAAACTCCGTCGTTCTCAGAACCTCCTGAATTGAAGTCCTCAGGAAAATGCGAACCCCGGCAACGCGGCACTCACTCTCGAGCATCTCCGTGATGTTGCGAGCAGAGCGATCGCAGAAGAGTTGACCGGGGGTCTTCTCGTGATAAGGAATCCGATGCTTCTCGACCAGTGCAATGAAATCCGAGGGCGTATAGCGAGCGAGCGCTGACTTCGCGAAGTGAGGATTTGCCGAGAGGAAGTTTTCCGGACGGCAGTGAATGTTAGTGAAGTTGCAGCGGCCGCCCCCGGAGATGAGGATTTTCTTCCCTGCGCGTTCTGCTCGCTCGATCACGGCAATCCGGCGTCCCCGCTTACCCGCCTCGAGGGCGCACATTAACCCAGCAGCACCGCCGCCGAGGACCACGACGTCAAATTGCTGCGTCATCGAATTGCTGTGTTATCGAAGTGAGAGGTCATCAAGTTGCAGAGAAGTCACAAAGCCATTGACACCGAGACTATTCGCTTGAGGGAATCAAGAAGCTAAACAGAATGCCACAATCGTGCGACCACGCGCGCCTGTAGCTTTCTCGAGTTCGGTAATCAATGCGGATTCGAGATCATCCGGGTCCGGATTCATTTCGCAGGGAACAATTTCCGCGTCGGTCGCGCCCAGAAAACAAAGTTCGCAAACGCCAAGGCCATCTTCTGAACGCACGGGCGGTCCAAAGACGCGACAAGTCATCGGACGCGCTTCATAAAGCTCACAAAGTCCGGTCGCCGGATCGAGCGCGGGGCAAGGCTCCTCGTTCGCGAATTCCGCAAAGCGTTGTTCCGCTTCGTCGCTTTCATCCAGCAAGCCGGTAGTTGGATCACCGGGAAACTCCTTCGATAGCCGCGAAACCGCCTCCCGAGCGCGTTGGCGCACGCGGTCTGCACGCTCTGCGGCCAAGTTTGCCAGATTCGCGAGTCCTTCACGGAGCCGGACAGCATCAAGCTGATTGATGGGAAATACGCCGATGCAGCATTGCGTGCACCCGGGACGACACACCAGCCACTTGCCGCTTCGACGGGCGGCATCGGCGAACGCGGAATCCACAATCTGAACCAACGCCCGGTCTCGGGGGGGTGAAGAACAATGCACTTTAAGAGAATACCGCAACCCACGGTTTTCATTCCTGGTTGTCTGCGATCTGTGGACAACCGGTGCGTAAAACTCACAGCTCCAGTCATCTACCGCAGCGGCGTTGACCCGCGCCCGAGCCGCCGACGGCCAATTCGACGGTTCATAATGACAAAAACGGTGTATCATCGCTCGATGGGTTGGGCTCGAGGATTCCCACCCCGGCAAGAATACGCTTTTGTGAGAGGTCCCTCCCTCATGGCTGCGGCACCGAGCTCTGGCACGAAACAGCGATTCCCCCTTGACGACCCTTCTTTTGAAAAATTGTTAGCGGCTGCCTGGGTTCTCCAATGCCTGCACGATCAACTGCATCCCCTGGTCGATCGCATCGCAGAACCTGTCGTGTCTCAAAACCGAATCGAGACAGTAAGCTTGGGCTTCCCCGAGACCATCGAACCGGTCGTTCCACTCGCGGCGATGGTGACGATGGCCGACAGCAAACCTGCCGTGGTCAGCGCTCCCTTTGCCGAGTATGGAACTCTTGCCGAACTAGTCAAGGCTCAACAGGCAATCGAGACTGGCATGTTGGATCTGGACGCCACGGTGAAGCGTTTAGTCTCGCTTTCGCCCAAGCTCACCAGTGAACCGGCGGCTCTCCAATCGGCATCGGTCGAACCCATACCGGTCGAAGTAACGGCCGTCGAACTAGCATCGTTCGAACTCACTCCCAGGCTGCCGACACAACCTCCAGCCGTTGCCCCGCCCGCCAAACCGTCCAGTGTCTGGCAAAAGCCACCAGATAACAAAAGGCCGGAGTCGCACGCGTCTTCATTCCATCTCGAAACCACCCGCACCCGTCTTCGGGACGTTGTCGCTCGCTATCGAGCTACATTCCGCGACAATTCCACCCTGCGGTCGCTCCGCGCCGTAATAGTTGCAACCCCCATCAATCTTCAAATAACGCTCAAGCGCCTTCGCGGAGCTGGCGCTCGTTATCGAGCTGCTCTCCGCCTTCGAACTGAGAAGGCGCTGGCGACGCAGCGATCGTCATTGAATCTCGGAACCGCTCTCAAACGTCTGCAGAACACTTTCACCCACGAGTCGAGGTTCCGGATCAATTTCACTCTGCGATCGCTCCGCGCGGTAGCCATTGCAACACCGGTCTGGCTGCTGGCGGTGATCGCCAACTTGCTCCTTCTCGAAACGTGGCTGCATGAGCCCTTTCGTGGGGCACAGGCACCGAGTCCTTCTACCGCCGAGGCTGCAGTCACGACCAACTCCCCGACAGCGATCGTGTCAACCCGCGGCGCGTCCCAGCCCGCCAAAAAGATCGAAAGCACCCAATCCCGGCGTCCCGCCCCGTTTCGTTCGCTTGCTGCCAGCCACGAGCAAATCACCGACCTGGCTACTTCGTCCGTCGTGCAGCAATTAAGCCGCTACGAGATTAACGGGCTGCGGCGCCAGGCCAAATACGGAGACGACGCTGCGGCTTTTACTTTAGGGATGGCCTACGAGCTGGGACGCTACGTTCATCAGGACTGCGTGGAAGCGGCGCGCTGGGTGGCAATGGCAGCCGAAGCAGGCAATGCCGCCGCTCAGTATAATCTCGGACTGCGCTACCGGGACGGCGATGGCGTATCCGCCGATTTGCATGAATCCGAAAAGTGGCTGCGCAAGGCAGCCGCTCACAGGAATCCGGAGGCCAAGCTCGCCCTCCAATTGCTTGCGTCGCGTTGATTCTCTTGCTCGCTGCACAGGACTACTCGAATCAAGCAAATCAGACAAGCGCTGGTTCCCAAACGACCGTTCAGGGCTGCTTCAGCAGCTCCAACGGAAAGTACATGCGGACGGACAACAATGGGAACAGCTTCCCGCTGACTGGAGATACGGCGAAGGTAAGCGAACATATTGGTCACGAGGTTAAGATTACGGGTACCACAACGTCGGCGTCTGCGAATGGCGGAGCCGCCAGTGGATCGATGGGGCAAGCCGGCAGTTCTGCCCAGCAAGCCATCGAGGTCAGTTCCGTTAGCGCATCTCCACTTGTGAAGTGGAGGCATGTCCCGCTAAAACCCAAGCCCTGCTGAGCCCAGCCCCACAAGCTGGGCTTTTCTTTGAACTGCCTACAGGATTAACCGTATTGCGGGCACATCTGTTCTCTAGTAAATCGGTCCTGTAGGTGTATACGCGGGCGGAGGACGCAAAATGGCCACTTCTGAGAATCCATCCTCGCTAGCCTGGGGCTGGCGAGACCTCTACGTTGCCGCTTTGATGGAAGCGGATAACGACAGAATGTCCGTGCGCATTACGGATGCGGAGCGGGTAATGTTGGATAGGGCGAGAGAACTATTTCAGGCTTCCGGAGACAACATTCAGGAAGAGGAAGCATTGGACGATGCACTTTATGCTCTTCGTGCCTTGAAGACCTGCCTTGAGATACACGGCGGATTTGCGACGGCGGCCTGAAAATTCGATCTCGGCTTGGCAATTGCGGATAGGCCCGCGCACTACTTGCCCGTCGCCTGATGCAGGGCGGCGAGAAACGACTGGGCATTGCCGGATAGGCGAGCCAGTGCGGACGGCGAGTGAAAGCGTTTGTGCCGTTTCTGTTTTAATACAGCTTCGTGTATTAACGACCTTCCGCCCGTCGGTCCCTGAAGAAGGTCTGCAACAGCTCGGCACAACGACCCGCCAGTAGGCCTCCGCGTAATTCCATTCGATGATTCAATTGGGGATGGTTCAGCACCTCCATCACCGAATGGACTGCGCCCGCTTTTGGATCGTTAGCGCCGTATACCAAGCGTTTTATCCGTGCATGCACCAGAGCACCTGCGCACATGGGGCAGGGCTCAATCGTGGCAAACACTTCGCAATCTTCCAGGCGGTAGTTGCCCAGGTTCGAACCGGCTTGGCGCAGGGCAACAATTTCGGCATGGGCGGTGGGGTCGGAGTCGATGAGGCTGCGATTCCAGCCTCGACCTACAATCTCGCCGGCATGCACGACCACTGCGCCGACTGGAACCTCGCCCGCTTCCAGCGCTCGTTGTGCGGCGCGCAGAGCCTCTTCCATCCAGAATTCGTCGGAGACAGTTGTTGATCGTTCGTCGTTGGCCGTTCGTCGTTGGTTCATGGACACGGTGGGTACGGTCATTGTATCGGGTTCGGAAAAAGGGTGGTTCGCCTGGGTGGATGCAATCCTACTTCCTTCCCGCAGATAGAGGCGCAAGGCCACTTCTGCGATTTTTGCGATGATGGTATGCTTACTCCGTTATGGGGATTCCGAACCTACTACGTAAAGTCTTCTTGTTGGATTTACTTCAGGGCCTGAAGGTCACGTTTCGTTACCAGGATCCCAGGGAAATCTATACCGAACAATATCCTTTGCAGAGGCCGCAGGTAGCGGAGCGTTATCGCGGGGCGCCGCGGTTGAACGTGAATCCCGATACTAACGAGACCATGTGTATTGCCTGCGACTTGTGCGCGCTGGCGTGTCCGGAGAACCTGATTGTGGTCACAAGCGCCCGCAACGAACAGACCCGCCGCAAGGAACTCACCAACTTTACTTACGATCTGAGCCGCTGCATGTTCTGTGGACTCTGCGAGGACGCCTGTCCCGTGGACGCTCTGGAATTGACCCAGGACTTCGAGCTCGCCAGCTATACGCGCGAGGGAGCGATCTGGAATCGCGAGATGCTGGAGAAGGGTCCCCAGCCGACGCAGTATAAGAAGTGAGATCTTAGCTTTTAGGCTGTGCCGTGGCCGTTGTATGCTTGCCGTAAGTTCTTCCCGGAGTCTTGATGAACTGGCGTGTTGCCGGCTTTTTCATTTCCGCCGTACTCCTGCTTTATTACTTCGTGTGGCTGGTTTGGAGAAGAAGAACCGCGGCGCAGGAGATCCCTGCACCTGGGTGTGAGCACTGGAGCTGGAAGCAGCTGATTTTAGCCAGCTTTCTCACACTCTTCGCCGAGTTGACCCTGATCCGCTGGATCGGCACGGAAATCCGCATCTTTGCCTATGTAAAGAATCTGGCCTTGTTGCTCTGCTTCCTGGGCTTCGGAATGGGCTGTGCTCTGGCGCGCCGGCCTGTGCGCTGGCGGGCTTCTGCAACCGCTCTGCTCGGCCTGCTGATGGTGGTCCGTTGGCCATGGTACGGCAAGCGGATATTCGAAGACCTCTCTGAGTCGATGGGCGCTGCGCAGGACATTCAGATCTGGGCATCCGACACGGTCCGGCACTGGCCGGACTTCCTGGTGGCGGTTGTGATGGTCGCGGCCTTGCTTCTGCTGGTGGCCTGCATCTTCATGCCGCTTGGACAGGTCGTCAGCCAGCAGTTGGAGTTGGCGGCGCGACCGCTGCAAGGTTATTCGTGGAACCTGGCTGCAAGCCTGTTGGGGATTCTGACATTTTTTGCGGTTTCCTGGTTCGCTCTCGGGCCTGCGGTCTGGATGGCCGTCATTTTCCTCGGGATGGGATTGCTGCAGCCTGGTTTGCGCCGCGCCCTGGTGTTCACGAGCCTCTCAATCCCTGCGGCTTTGCTACTCCACGATGTTTCTACCCCTGAGCATTTCACCGTTTGGACTCCGTACCAGACGATCGATTATGAAAGACTGAATTTTCGTAATGGAGAATTCTGGAAAGCGATCGTTGAGGTCAACCATACCGGATATCAGTTCATGGTCGATCTTTCGCCGGAGTTTCTGCAGCGTCATCCCAAGCTGCTCTCCGAAGCTGCCGACCGGAACCCATACAACCTGCCCTTCTCTTTCGCGCCCCTTTCGCCGCGTGTGCTGATCGTAGGTTCAGGAACCGGTAACGATGTGGCTGCTGCGGTGCGGCATGAGAGCGTTTCGGTGGATGCCGTAGAAATCGACCCTGGCATTCTGGCCTTAGGAAAAACCCATCCCGAACATCCTTACAGCGCACCCCAGGTTTCCGTCCACGTGACCGATGCCCGCGCTTACATGAAGCGGGCCCGTGGTACTTACGATTTGATTCTGTTCGGCCTGCTCGATTCGCACACCCTGGCGGATTACTCGAACATGCGCATTGACAATTTCGTTTACACCAAAGAGTCCTTTCAGGAGGCCAAGTCGCTGTTGGCTCCAGGCGGCGTCGTGTTCATCAAATTTCAGGTGGATCGCCCATGGCTTGGGAAGCGGCTCGTAGAAATGCTGACCCAGCTATTCGGCAAGCCGCCGGTCACCTTTGTGGCAGGCTCGAGTTATACGGCAGGAGCTACGTGCTTCGCTATTTCTGCGTCGGGACAAGTAGAGCGTCAGCTGGCTACGGATTCCGCGTTGAGTAAGTTCGTCTCGGAGAATCGTCCCGATTTTCTCGACTCGCCTGCTGTGCCCGTGACTACCGACGACTGGCCCTATCTTTATCAGCAAGGCCGCTGGCTACCGGGCATTTTCGTTTCCATCGAACTTCTTGTACTCCTCTTGGGAACTGGCCTCTATCTACAGATTCCGGAAGCGCGCCAGCGCGTTCCGTCGCTCTTCTTCTTCAGCATGGGAGCGGGTTTCTTATTGCTGGAGACGCAGATAGTCAGCCGCCTGGCCTTGTATTTCGGCACGACCTGGCAAGTAAACGGCATTGTTATCGGCGCCATTCTCGTGGCGCTGCTGGTCGCCAATACTATCGTCGAACGCCAAACCAAACCATGGCCCAGGCACTGGTACCTGGCCGGGTTGCTGGCCGGTCTGATGGTCACCTATATCTTTCCTTTCCATAGACTACCGGGAAGCCCAACCTTGGTGGGCTGGGTAGCAGCGGCAGTATTCACGGTTCCTGTTTTCTTCGCGGGGCTTTTGTTTGCGAGTGAATTTCGCGTAACCGATTCCCCGAGCGCGGCTTTGGGAACCAACATGCTTGGCGCCGTGGTCGGGGGCTTGCTGGAGAACCTGTCCTTGGTCATTGGCCTGAAGGCACTCTTGCTGGCGGCCATGGCGCTCTATGTTCTCGCTGGAGTGGGCCTGATTACCGACAGAAAGCTTGCACTGCGTCGCGATGAGTCGGTGTACGTGCCGGTTGCAGGTGGCTAGAGAGCCGGTTGCTGTTGCGTCATGCAATGCATTGCTCCAAAGCCCCAGATCAGATCCCCCGAGTAGATGCTGATGACCTCGCGCTCGGGAAAGACGTCGGCCAGAATATCCAGAGCAATGCGGTCGTTGGGATCGTTGAAGACTGGGACGAGAACTACGCCGTTGGCGATATAGAAGTTGGCGTAGCTGGCGGGCAAGCGGCGTCTTTCGAAGATCACGGGCGCGGGCATAGGCAGTTCGACAATGGCGAGAGGCTTTCCGTCGTGATCGGTGGCCGCGCGCAGGCGGCGCATGTTCTCCCGTAGGGGCTCGTAATTGGGATCGTCTGGATTGGTCTCGACTGCGGTTACGACCGTGTCAGGGGCGACGAAGCGGGTGATGTCGTCTACGTGGCCGTGAGTGTCGTCGCCAGCGATTCCAGAGCCCAACCAAATCACGTTCTTGATTCCAAGATAGTCAGCGAAAACTTTTTCGTAGTCTTTGCGTTTCATCGTCGGATTTCGCTGTTGGACCTTGTTTAGCAGGCATTCTTCGGTGGTTAGCAAAGTGCCTTGACCGTTGACGTCGATGGAGCCGCCTTCGAGCACAACCCGCTGCTTACCGAAGACAGCCCGGAACTCACGGGCGTGAGCGGCTTTCGCTATGAGAGTCCCGATTTTTTCGTCATGCTGGTAATTGGAGTATTTGGCCCAGGCGTTGAAGCGCCACTTGACCGCGGCGAGGCTCGCCGCAGGGACTAAAGCCCGGTTCCTATCGACGCGTCCACCGGCACGACCGAAGTCGTGCCCTCCCGTTACAGATCGATCAACCTGAGCTAAGTTTGAAACACGTGGGGACAGCCGCCCCCGGCCGTCCATTCGAGCGAAGCTCGAGGCCGTGATAAACGTACAGCCGGAGTCGCGCGTCCAAATGCGGTTCGTAGGCCAACGGTGAAAGTGAATGTCGTCACTGAGTGCATTCGCACGGTCGAGTACTTTGCGGGCACGCTTCTCCGAAGCGGCATCGTTGACGATTAGTTCAACCCGTTCGTGGCGAGCCAGGTAGCGGATGATTTCCCCGTAAACCCATGGGATAGGTTCAAACTTTCCGGGCCAATCGTCGCGATGGTGGGGCCAAGCCAGCCAAGTGGCGTCATGTGGTTCCCATTCGGCAGGCATGCGGAGGCCTTGGGCTGTTCGCTTGTCACCTAACATTGAAAACTTAGCTGGCATGTTTTTCAGCAGATCTAGGCGGATACAGAAGTCATCTCGTAAATCTGGTATGTCATTCCGAGCAAAGCGAGCAATCCCTACTTGCGCCCGAATCCTTCGGATACCGAAGCTTTGCTCAGCATGACACTCTATTTTCGAGATGACCGATTACTTGAAAACCGCCGCTCAATCGATCAACCGACTCGTGATTGGGGCATAAGCGTCGATTCTGCGGTCGCGCAGGAACGGCCAGTTGCGGCGGACATCTTCCAATGCTTTCAGGTCGACTTCGCCCACGAGAATCTCTTCTTTGTCATGCGAAGCTTCGGCGATTACTTGGCCGAAAGGGTCACATAAGAATGATCCACCCCAGAATTCCAGTCCGGCTCCCGCAGCAGATTTTCCCCGAACGTCTCCCGTTTCGAAGCCGACGCGGTTGACCACGGCTACATACACACCGTTGGCGATGGCGTGCGCTCGCTGAATAGTGCGCCACGCATCGTGCTGGGCCACACCAAACTCAGCCTTCTCGGCGGGATGCCATCCAATCGCGGTGGGATAGAAAAGCACATGCGCTCCCTGCAACGCCGTAAGCCGCGCTCCTTCCGGATACCACTGGTCCCAGCAGACCAGCGTGCCCACCCGACCAACGTTGGTATCGAAGGCGCGAAAACCGAGATCGCCAGGCGTGAAATAATATTTTTCGTAATAGAGCGGGTCATCGGGGATGTGCATTTTGCGGTAGAGGCCCCGCAGGGTGCCGTCCGCGTCGAACATGGCGGCAGTGTTGTGGTAGACACCGGCGGCGCGCTTCTCGAACAGCGAGGTAATCAGGACGATCTTAAGTTGCTTGGCTACGTCTGCCAGCTTTTCCGAGGTGGGGCCGGGGATTGGCTCGGCGAGATCGAACAGGGACACATCTTCGCGTTGACAGAAATACTGCGTCTGAAAAAGCTCCGGCAGGCAGACGATCTGCGCTCCTCGGGCAGCCGCTTCACCGACGCGCGCGATGGCGTGGTGCAAATTCTCGCCAGGGTCGGAGGTCATCGACATCTGCACCAGTCCGACGCGGAATTTCTCAGGCGGCAAAACGATACTCCTTCCGGGACGAAATAGAATACCAGTTCCCAATTCTCAGTTGTCCACAACTGCGGTGGTAGCAAGAGCTCGCAAGATTCTAGTAGAGTAGTGCTTCGATAAGAAGCGACTTGGGGGTGCGACCTTGAAAAATGGCAATCACGATGGTGTGGGAATCGATCGCAAGCTGCACAACCCGATCGAAGATCGGTTAATTCCCCTGGAATCGCTAGACCTCAGCTCTGTGCGGTCGGTTGACGATCTGGTGCGCGCCATGGGCAAGACCGCCTTCACCGGTCGGCAAGTCGGCGAGGCGGCCGACGTCCTCGAAGCCATGGCTCGGGACGAGGATTGCTTCGTAGTGATGACCCTGGCCGGCGCCATGACCGTGGCCAAGCAGAGCCTGATCATCGCCGACCTGATCGATCGGGGGATCGTAAACGCGATTGTCTCGACCGGCGCGCTGATGGCTCACGGCCTGGTCGAAGCCACGGGCCGAGCCCATTTCCGCTACAACCCGGACGTTTCGGATACCGAGCTCTATGAGCAGGGCTACAACCGGGTTTACGACACGCTTGAGCCCGAGCAGAACCTGGATGATGTCGAGGAAGTGATGTCGCAAATATTGGAAGGTTGGGATCACAGCGAGGTGCTGTGCTCTTACAAACTGAATCATGCGATTGGAGCGCATTTGGCCAAGCATGCCAAGGGGCAACGAGGCATTCTGAAGTCAGCTTACGAAAAGGGCGTGCCGGTGTTTGTGCCGGCATTTACGGATTCAGAGCTAGGCCTGGACGTGGCGCTGAACAACCGGCTGCGCGAGTCGACCGGCAGGCACAAGCTGCGGTTTGATCCATTCGAAGATCTGGAGCACTTCGCGGCCACGTTGTTGCGGCAGACCAGACTTGGGATTTTCACGATTGGCGGAGGCGTTCCCCGCAACTGGGCGCAACAGTTCGGGCCTTTCTGCGAGTTGCGGCATCGGCGCCTCGGAGAAAATGTTCCGTTGAAACGCTACCACTACGGAGTGCGAATTTGTCCCGAGCCGGTTTACTGGGGCGGGCTCTCGGGGAGTCCTTACAGCGAGGCTATTTCCTGGGGCAAGTTTGTGCCTCCGGCGGAAGGCGGCAGGTTTGGCGAATTGTTTGTGGACGCCACGGTTGGATTACCGTTGGTTGTAGCGGCGGTGCTGGAGCGTTTAGGGAAAGGAAAATCGGCAGGGAAGAAGAAGGTGGGAGCAAGGAAATAGCAGCCGCCAAGCCGCGTAAGACTGCAGCCCACGGCGCAAGCCGAGGGTGAAGAGTGAGAAACCGACGAGCCCCAGTGGAGCGAAAGAGGTTGTGTTCTAGTCAAAAATCAATACCGCCGAAGCAATCACCGTACTCCACAACCCGCGTTTATCCCCAACTGCCGACTGAGTGATGTTCGCCGTACGAACGATCTTGTTCGAAATCCGGTAAATCTCTTTCTTCTCGTCCCACGAGCGGTCGGGATCGAACTCAACGTTGAGCGTCGTAGCCAGCATCTCCGCGGCGAGCTCCTCGGCATACTCGCCGGCGGAGTCATCGGTTTCGCCGAACGAGTGGTGCTCGCTGAGGTAGCCGTAAGTATTGCGGTCAGCTGGAATGGCCACGCCAATACTGGCGGCCAGCAAGCGATGCGGCTCTCGCGTGGAATTCTCCGCAACCACCGCGAAGACCACTTCGCCCGGGCTCAGATACTTCAGTCCCTGCGAGCGCGGCACCAGCTTGCATTGTGGCGGAAAGATGGATGAAACACGAACCAGGTTCTGCGCGGCGATGCCGGCGTCCCGCAGCGCCAGCTCAAAGGAAGTTAGACGCTCGCGATGCTTGCCGACCCCCTTGGTGAAGAAAATCTTTTTGGGGACCATATCTTTGCCCAATTCGTTGTTCCTCCGAGAGTTAGATGAGTGGTCAAATCTAACATAGCGAATTGTAAAGGGAATATGAAAATTGGTTCGTGGAACCAAAAAGTTTTGGCGGAAACCCGGACTCGGATTTCCGCCTGGTTCGATCCAGACAACCGACTCTACTTGGCAGCCGCGACTGAACTGACTTCTATGGTGTCGCCATCGACCTCGCCCTTTACTGTGGCCTTCCCCGCCGCCAGCTTGTCGAGCTTGTCCAGCGTAGCTTTGTCCTTGGTATCGAGGGTGTAAACTTTTCCGCCCACGACCAGGGCGTATTTTGATCCCTTTTGTACGCAGGCGCGAAGGCAGGCAGCGTCGTCGCCTTCCATCATATGTTTGGCCCCGCACATGGCATCGCTCACTGTTCCCGTAAAGGTCTCGGGCTTGGCCGCGAATGAGGTTGGAATTAGAGCTGCGCCCAACAGAACGCTGGTCAGAGAAACTGCGAACTTTCGCGTGAATCGCATCAAATCCTCTCTCCTTTTGAATAAGTATGCCGCTGCTCGTTAGATGTATCCATTTGAAAGGCGATAGCAGTACGCGTCAAGGATTTTCGCCGCGGTTATCGCGGTTTTTGATTGAAGCGCAAGGTCACGTCTACGGTGTGCTCTTTAGCATTGAGCGATTCGCGCACGCTGGCATCCCAGTCGGACATGACCGAGATCTCTTTGTCCTCCCGGTCCAGAAATTGTTTGGCATAGCTGGAGTCATAAGGATCGCCGCCGCGTAATCTCCAATCGTCCTCCAGGCGCGCACTCATACGCGAGTCGAGGCCCCGGATGTCGAGATCGCCCATGGAATAGACGTCGCCCTCCTGGATACGGAGAGCGTAATTTACGGTAGAGTTTGCGTCATCCATTTCCATATATGGCCGGATACCGACCGCCATGTATCCGCGGGTACCGTAGAGTTTCTTCATGGCTTCTATGTCGGTATCGAGTTGAACCCTATTGGCTGGCTGATTCATTTCAGCGTGCATCAGCTGCCGCAGCGTGTCCGCGGAAAACGACTTATATCCCCCTATCTCAATTTCAGCCAGCTTGTATTGGCGTCCGGGATCGACGGGGAAAGTCACGTCCACAGCGGTTTCTTGCGGAGTGCCTTCAACCACCTTGGCCTGAGCATCGCCGAACGTCGCCTTCAAATATCCTCGCTGGAGGTAGATCGGAAGGAAATTCTTGTCCTCCTGCGTGCGAAAGATCGAACGCGAGAAATTGGCACCCTGCAGCTTTCTGGCGGCGGATTCAAGCAAGGGCAATTCGGCCTCACCGGCTCCTGCGAATGCGATATTGCGAATGTGAATCTGAGGACCCACCACCGTGAAAACGAACGCTTCGACCGGGCCATCTTCCGGTCCAGCGCGCAGATAGTTGGCCTCGCCTTGCACCTTGTGTGCGATCAGCAAACCTTGCAGGGCGTTCGAAACCTGATCTGCCAGTTCGCCAGCGACGGGGAGTTGTCCTTGAAACAGCGGAACCGCGGCATGGAGCTGGTCAAGCAGTTCCTGATCCGAAAACCAGACCAGATTGTCGAAGCGAACTGGAACGAACGGCTCGACATCGTGGAGCTGCAACTCCAGCTTGGTACCCTCGGAGGAGTACTGAAAGCTGTAAAGGACATCGCTAAACGCCCCGGTGTCGTTAAGCAGCCGTGCCGCCTTCTTGAAATCGTCCTCGCTCACGGCTTGCCCGATCTGCAAGCCGCTCGCAGCGACAATTTCTTCTGATTTGTAGCGCTGGGTCCCCGTCGTCTTGACGGAAATGAGTTTAAAAGCCGTGGGCGGGAGTTCTTTAGGGCTGACCTTGCGCGGAGTCTGGGCGAGCGCCGAGGATAAACAGAGACCCGCGACCACCACCAACTGAAATCCTGAGATTCGCACGCGAAAAGATTCTAACGCGGAATGGATGATAGCGTAAGGGCTCGTCTTTGTGCGTTGATGGATCGGTCGAGCTGGATCCAGCGAGCCAAGCTTCAGCGGCTGAAGCCAGGCTTCTTTGACGACTTCTAGCACGACTGAAGAGGCTGCGGAAAAGCTCGCGCGCGTTGGAGTTTTGAAGGGGCACGGCTTCCAAGCCGTGCGTAAGTCCCTGAAAACGATGTACGGCGCGGCTCAAGCCGCGCCCTTTCAAGGTCCCCGCCGCCGATTCCGACGTTTTTCCGCAAGCTGTGGAGTTGTGCCCTTCCCGTCCTTGCTGGCGAGAAGGCCAGACTTGCATTTGGAAACGACGGCGCACGCCAGCCCGCATATTTGATGAAATGCTTGCTGTGGAGGTTTGTGCGGACCTGGCGCGGTGTCCGGGGTTGGGGCAAGTCTGCTCCCGGCGCCATCCAGATGCCAGGCTTCACGAAACGCTTCGAAGCAACCGCCTCCGCTCCTGCAGCCGGAAGGATGCAAGCGCGGGAAGCGGAGGGATGAGAGTTGGTCCAGCGGAACTACATACCAAATACCAAGCGGAACGATATAGGCTGCGAAGAAGTCAATCTCGTCGGCCCGGTAAGGTTTGACCTTGTATTTCGGGCCACTATGGCAGGCGGCGACGATATAGCCGCTGTGGTCGGCCTCGGCACAGGAGGTTGACTTTGCCTGCATCCGCCAGAAGCGCTCGCCAGAGTCGAGGATGAAATCGTAGGGCTCCTTGTCTCCATACGGCTGAGCCACACCAAAGCCCAGGCTTGCTGCTTTGTGCAGGAACGCCAGTTCGCCCAGTTCCCCTTTCTCTTTGGCGTTGAGCGGTCCGCGGACCAGGAGTGCGATCTGCCGTGTTCGCTCGCGTGGATTGCCTGATTTCTTTTTCATCGGACTCCAATAAAAAAGGCGCGAGCCGGATTTCCGCGCTAAACCGCTCTGGTGCCGAACAGTTGGCAAGCACCCTAAACCGCCCATTGTCTTCCAAGCTGCTGATTCAGATGGAAATATGAATCTCAAAATTTGGCGGGTTTACCCCCCTCCAATTTGCTAGTCTGGGAATAGAAGCAAATTAAACAGGCGCGACCATAGCTGGACCAGCCCTCGCATTGCTCATCTGGGCTTACTCGTGTAGTGAAACCATGGGCCAGTCCCCCCGCGCTTTTTATATGTGATGAAAGCATGGGCCAGCCCCCGAGCAGACGCGGGGTCCCGCGACTGCACAGAATCGCTCGCTGCTCGAACGATTCTGTTCCGCTCAGCATGACAGAGCAAAAACTGGGATCGGGCCTGCTCTGACTAACGTTTCCCTGAAGCCATGGCGTCGACGCCTTTGATTCTTACTGCGATGTCGATGAAGGCGAGCGCGGCGCGGCTTAGCGCTTTGTCTTTGCGGAAGACCAGCGCGAGATCGCGGCGAATCGTAGCGTCGGAGATGGCGATGACTGCCAGCGCGTTGGCGCGTATATCCTCCAGCACATTGGAGCGGGCGATAAAGCCCACACCGGCGTCCGCGGCTACGAAGCGCTTCAGCAGTTCACTGGAGTCAAGCTCCATGGTGTAGTGCGGCTTGAGTTTGCGTTCGTAGAAAAGATTCTCCAGCGCATCGCGCGTATGTCCGATCTTGGGCACGACCAAAGGGAACTTCGCAGCCTCGGCCATGGTGGCTGATTTTTTCTTGGCTAAGGGATGCTGCGGCGGAGCGATAATCGCGAGTTCGTCGCGATGAATCAGTACGACGGTCAGCCGGGCGTCGGTCACGGGCAGGGAAACGACGCCGAAGTCTACGGAGTTATCGACCACCGATTCCAGAATCTTGGCGTAGTCCGCGCGTTTGATATTCACGCTGACGTCGGGATACTGCTTTTTGAACTCGGCGAAAACCTCGGGCAGAATATGCAGGCAGGTGCCTTCGTTGGCGCCGACTACAATCTGGCCGCGAGGCACGCGTTCGGATTCGGCGACGCCGGTCAGCATGGCCTTGCGGGATCCCACCATTTGTTCGGCGAATTTCTGGAACAGCTTTCCCGATGCGGTGACTGAGACCTTGCCGCCGGAGCGGTCTAACAGCTTCGCGCCGACTTCCTCTTCGAGAGAGCGAATCTGTGATGAGATTGCCGGCTGGGTGCGGAAGCGCCTCTCCGCGGCACGGGAGAAGGAGTTGAGCCGCGCAACTTCGAGAAAAGTTTCGAGCTGGTCGAAGTCCATAGCAGCAGTTTTTGGATTGCTCGGGGCGCGGGGAGATTGTAGCAGGATTGTCAGGCGCACTATTTGTCATCCCGAGCAAAGCGAGGGATCTGGGTTTTTCGTGGCCGGGCGAAACCCAGATCCCTCGTCGCTGCGCTCTTCGGAATGACAAAGGGTTATCTGAGAGAGGTAGCTAGCTACCTCTCTACAGGGCTCTTACTGCTTCAGTAGCTTCTCGATCGCGGAAGTCACATCCGGGGAATCTGGCTTGACCGCGGGTTCAAAGCGCTGCACTACATTGCCGTTGCGGTCGACTAGAAACTTGGTGAAGTTCCACTTGATGTTTCCACTGTGCGACGGGTCGGCGTCTTTGGTTAGGTATTGATAGAGCGGCGCCTGGTCCGATCCCTTGACCGAAATCTTGGAGTAGAGAGGGAAAGTCACACTGTACTTCCGCGAGCAGAAAGTTTTGATCTCTTCGTTGGTTCCGGGCTCCTGCTGTCCGAAGTTGTTCGCCGGAAAGCCAAGGATGACGAAGCCCTGATCCTTGTACTTGTTGTAAATGGTCTCAAGCGCAGTGTACTGGGGAGTGAAACCGCACTGACTGGCTACGTTGACCATCAGGATTACCTTGCCCTTGAAGTCGGCCAGGGGCATCGGTTTGCCATCGATGCTGGGCAGGGTGAAATTGTAGAGGTTCGAAGCAGCGAAGGTTGAGGTAGCCATAAGAATCACCAGTCCTATAAGAAGATGCTTGCGGAGGTTTCGATTGCGCACAACAGTCATTTGTTCCTTTTCACCTTTGGCTGCTGATAATTGCCGACGAGATTGCTGCCAGCATACGCGATGGAAGTTGGGATACGCAACCCAGGCAGGCTGTCAGCCCTCTCAGTCTCGAGGGTGTTCATATTCGGACACTTCCTTCCCATGAATGAACAGAACGACTTCGTTGAACAACGCTTCGTTTGGTGGTAAGCATATGGAGACAAATAACTTAGCCAGCTAGCACAGTGGCTGTGCGCGTGCCATTCCTTAAGGCAAATGGATATTGCTCGCCCATCCGTCGCGGGTCAGCGTCGTCGCCGCCAGATCATTTATGCCGCTGTCGGAATCGTGCTCGTCGCGTTGGTGACCATGGGACTGTCTCGGCTGAAGCCCGCCGCCCCGACGGTTGAGCGGTCTACGGTTTGGGTGGATATAGTGAAACGCGGCTCGGTGTTGCGGCAGGTGCGCGGTCTGGGAACGCTGGTCCCGATGGAGGGGTCGATCCAGTTCCTTCCGGCGGTGACCGAAGGACGCGTGGATAAAATCCTCGAACTTCCTGGGGCTCAAGTAAAGGCCGACACGATACTACTCGAGCTGAGCAATCCCCAGTTGACGCAAGAGGCGCTGGATGCGCAGTGGAAGCTCAAGGCGGCTGAAGCGGACTACAAAAACCTGGAAGTGGCGCTGGCCAGCCAGGTGTTAGCGCAAAAATCGTTGTCGGCGCAGGCTCAGTCGGAATACAGCCAAGCCAAGATGCAGGCTGACATCGATTCTGAATTGGCGAAGCTCGGCGTAATCTCGCAACTCAGCATGAAGGTTTCCAACCAAAAAGCGGAGCAACTGGCTACTCAGAACGACATCGAAAAACAAAGGTTGGTCAATAGCAGCGAAGTACTCAAAGCGCAACTTCAGGCGAAACAGGCCGAAGTAGAAGAGTTTCGCGCCCTGGCACAGTTGAAGCAGAGCCAACTCGACCACCTGCGAGTGCGTGCCGGGATCGATGGAGTGCTGCAGGAACAAACTCTGAAGATTGGACAATTCGTGACGCCCGGTACCACGCTCGCGAAAGTTGTTCAGCCGCAGCGGCTGAAGGCGGAGTTGAAGATTGCGGAGACCCAGGCGAAAGACATTCAGATCGGACAGCCAGCCTCCGTCGATACACATAATGGAGTAATTCCTGGTCACGTTGTGCGCATTGATCCGTCTGTAGTGAATGGGACAGTGACCGTGGATGTGACGCTGGACGCCAAGCTTCCGCAAGGTGCGCGGCCGGATCTCAGCGTGGACGGGACCATCGATCTTGAGAAGATGGACAACGTGTTGTATGTGGGACGCCCGGCCTTCGGGCAGGAACAGAGCACGGTGGGAATGTTCAGGCTGGAACCCGACGGAAATAACGCGGTGCGGGCGCAGGTCAAGCTCGGCCGCAGCTCGGTCAATACAGTTGAGATTCTGCAAGGGCTGAAGGAAGGCGACCAGGTCATTCTCTCCGACATGTCTCGCTGGGATTCTTATGATCGCGTTCGTCTGGAATAGGGCTGAGCGCTAAAAGAGAAAGGAACTTCGATGGCCGACGCGGGAACGATCATCAGTATGGAGAACATCACCAAGGTTTTCTTCACGGACGAGGTGGAGACCCATGCGCTGTCCGGAATTCACATGGAGATTCGCAAAGGAGAATATGTGGCGATTGCCGGGCCGTCCGGTTCGGGTAAGTCGACGCTGCTGGCGCTGATTGGGCTACTCGATTCTCCGACGGACGGGACCTATGTGCTGAATGGGCACGCCGCCGCGAATCTCAACATCAGCGAGCGTTCGCGCATCCGCAATCGCGAAATCGGATTCATCTTCCAGAGTTTCAACCTCATCGGCGATTTGACGGTATACGAGAACGTCGAACTGCCGCTGACTTACCGCGGCATGGCAGCGAATGAACGCAAAGAGCGAGTGCACAATGCCCTGGAGCGTGTAGGAATGAACCACCGGACCAAGCACTATCCGTCACAGCTTTCTGGCGGACAGCAGCAGCGCGTGGCCGTAGCCCGCGCATTGGCTGGTTCACCTGCAATCCTTCTGGCTGACGAACCAACCGGGAACCTGGATTCTCGTAACGCCGAAGCGGTGATGGACCTGTTGCGTGATTTGCACCGGGAAGGTGCGACCATCTGCATGGTCACGCATGACCCGCGTTTTTCGCGGCACGCTGAGCGCACCATCCACATGTTTGACGGACGCGTAGTCGAGGAGAGCGTCGAGGTGAATTGATAGTGAAGTTATGGAGAATCTCCTTCAGGATGTTCGCTACGGTTTCCGCATTCTGCGGAAGTCGCCTGGCTTCACCGCAGTGGCGGTGATCACGCTGGCGCTCGGCATCGGTGCGAACACGGCAATCTTCAGTCTGGTGAATGCAGTCTTATTGCGCCCATTGCCGTATTCTGACCCGGATCGGCTGCTGTTTCTTGCTGAAAGCCAACCTCAAGTTCCGGAGCTAGGGTTTTCGGTGCCCGATGCGGATTATATCCAGCGCGAGGCGCATTCCTTCGAACACATCGGATGGTATTGCAATACCACCAGCGTCTATGGCAGGGAAGATGGCTCTGAGCGAATCGACATTACTTACGCGACGCACGGATTGCTTCCTGCGCTCGGAGTGCGTCCATTCATTGGCAGCGGTTTTGGCGTGGCCGACGATGAGCCCGGAGCGGGTCATACCGCACTGCTTTCGTATGCCTTTTGGCAGACGCGGATGGGGGCTGACCCGAACGCGATTGGCCGGACGCTGACGGTTGATGGAAGGATTTTCACAATTGCCGGAGTCCTTCCTCGCGACTTCTCGTTTTACCACAACGGAGCGGTGTGGCTACCCTTAGGCGCTTGGCCCTACCAGCGCGTACGCGACGACCACTGGGCCATGTATTCCGTGGCCCGCCTGAAATCGGGCGTCAGCTTAACAGCCGCCCGAGGTGAATTGGATGCGATCGGAAGTCAGTTGCAGCGGCAATATCCGCAATCGAACGCTCTCATTTCCCCGAGGGCCGTTCCTCTGAAAGATAGGCTGGTGGGAAACACTCGTCCTGCCTTGTTGTTGCTGCTGTCGGCGGTTGGCTTTGTGCTCCTGATTGCCTGCGCGAACGTGGCCAACCTGCTGTTGGCTCGAGCCTCTCTGCGTCAGCGGGAGATTGCAATACGCGCAGCGCTGGGAGCACCGCCCACTCGAGTCATTCGGCAATTGCTGACTGAGAGCGTACTGCTCAGCTTGATCGGTGGGGCCGCTGGTCTTGCGTTGGCTGACGGAACCTTCGGTCTGATCCTGCGGCTTGGCGGCGATCGGTTGCCGCGCAGCGGACCCGTGATCGACCACGCGGTGCTGTGGTTCACCCTGGCGCTGTCAGTGCTCGCGGGAATTGTTTTTGGGATGGTTCCGGCGTTTCGCGTTGCGCACGGCCACGGCGGGGTGGAACTGCGGGAAGGCCGCTCGTTCACAGCGGGCGTGGGCCGTGTGCGCTTGCGCAGCGCCCTTATGCTTTCCGAAGTCGCCATTTCCGTGGTTCTGCTGATTGCTGCTGGTCTGCTGATTAAAAGCTTTGCCAAACTCCGTGGCGTGGATCCCGGATTCAACCCGCACCAGTTGCTCTCGCTCCGTATTTCGCTTCCACATGGAGCTTACCGGACCGACGACGACAAATTACGCTTTGAACAGAGGACGCTCGATCAAATCTCGATACTACCCGGAGTGCAATCGGCAGCCTTCGCGCGCGCCTTGCCCACTCAGGGCGACGATTGGGGGACTTGGTACTGGGCCGAAGGCGAACCGCAACCCGCGCCGGGCCGCTGGCCCTTGACCTACGCGGCCATCGTGAGCCCGCGGTACTTTTCTACTCTGGAGATACCGATGGTGGCGGGTCGTGTTTTCACCGAGGCAGACAACCAGAGTGCCGATCCGGTCGCGATTGTCAGCGAAACTTTCGCGCAGCGCCACTGGCCCCACCAAAGCGCCTTGGGCAAGCACGTGAACTTTCCCGTAGTGACGCCAGGCACGCGCACGGTCATCGGAGTGGTGAGCGATATAAAAAACGACGGACTCGCTGCCAGTCCGCACGAACAAGTTTTTATTCCTTACACTCAGCCCATGCACTTCGGAACGACAGCAATTGTGCCCAACCTCGTCCTGCTGTGCCGTACCCAAGTGCCTCCACTTATGCTGGGGGAGGAAGTGAAACGCAAGCTCCAAGGCGTTGATCCCGCGATTGCAGTATCTGCCATCACCACCATAGATGATGTTCTCGGCGAAACGGTTTCGGACCGACACTTCTCGATGGTATTGCTGGGTCTATTTGCCACGCTGGCTCTGATGCTGGCGGCGATTGGAATCTACGGAGTGATTTCATTCTCGGTGAGCCAGCGGACGCACGAGATCGGAGTGCGAATGGCTCTCGGGGCTCGGCTTGGCCAAGTGCAGTGGATGGTGGTGCGAGCTGCACTCGAGACAGTTCTGATTGGGCTGGCTGTGGGCGGGGGGATTTCGCTGCTGCCTTCGCGGCTGATTTCCAGCCAGCTATTTGGCATTCGCAGCACGGACCCCGAGGTCATGGGCATAGCTGCGATCATCTTGACGGTCGTCGGCGTAGCGGCTGCGTTCTTTCCAGCGCGACGGGCGGCGAAGGTCGATCCCATGGTGGCTTTGCGATACGAGTAAGCCTGAGAGTCTATGGAGAGTTTGTTTCAAGATGTGCGCTACGGCCTCCGCATGTTGGGGAAGGATCCCGGCTTCACTGCTGTCGCTTTGATCACCCTCGCGCTGGGTTTAGGCGCAAACATCTCCGTCTTCACGTTAGTCAATGCACTCTTGCTGCGTCCTCCCTCGGGAGTGCAGAGGCCCGAATCTCTGGTGGACATATACGCCTACACCGCGCGACAGCACGAACACGAGTACGGCACTTTCTCATATCCGGATTATCTGTACTTCCGCGAACACAGCACCGTGTTTTCCGGGCTGGCCTCTGAGTATCCTTACTCGCAAGTCAATCTGGTTGCCAACGGCAACTCCAGGGATATCAACGGCAGCGTTGTTTCCGACAATTACTTTTCTCTAATAGGACTCCAGCCATCGCTCGGGCGATTTTTTCTCCCGGAGGAGCAGTCGGTGCCGGATCGAGACGCGGTCGCGGTACTCGGCTTTGACCTGTGGCGGCGAGAGTTCGGCTCTGATCCCGAAATCCTTGGCAAGGACGTGAGACTCAACGGAGCGGTGTTCACGGTCGTGGGCGTCGGGCCGCGCGAGTTCGGCAGTCTCAATGCCGGCGGCCAGGCCATTGACGTCTGGATGCCGGCGATGATGTTCTCGGTTGGATTTCGCTCCTGCAACGGATTGCAGCGAGACTGTCATCCGGTCCGCATGATTGGCCGTTTGAAACCGGGCCAGACCATCAGCGGAGCGGAAGCCGAAATAAACGGATTGACCAGCCAGTTGGCAGTGCAATATCCGGATACGGATCGGAATCTGGCGGTTGCGATGGCGCCCTTGGCCGGCGTAAGGGTGATGGACCGTGCCGGCACCGAGCACACCGCCAAACTTTTGGCCGGTGCTGTCATTGTGGTATTGCTGATCGTTTCGGCTAACTTGACTGGTCTGCTGCTGGCTCGCAACCATGCCAGAAAAAAGGAAATTGCAGTTCGCCTCGCCATAGGGGCCAGCCCCGGCCGCGTGGTTCGCCAGTTGCTCTTCGAAACGTTGCCACTTTCAATGCTTGGGTGTGCGCTCGGATTTGTGGTTGCGCTCTGGGCTCGGGGAATCTTCATTGGCTATTTCGGCTTAGCTGGCGAGGCACGACGCGCCTACTTCGAAATTCCCTTCGATTTCACAGTCATGGAATATAGCTTCGGCCTCGCGGTGATCACCACTCTGCTCTTTGGCATGGCTCCGGCACTGCAGGCGGGAAACTTCGAGTTGATTCCCGCCCTCAAAGAACAGGGCGCGACCTCTAGCCCTCATCACACCTGGATGCGTCGGACGCTGGTAGTCGCACAGGTGGCTATGGCTCTGGTGTTGGCGGTCAGTGCGGGACTGTTGGTGCGCAGCGCGAACCGTATCTACGCCGGAGCAGGTTTCGATCCGAGCAACGTGCTCTTGTTCCGGATCAGACCCGGCTTGGTCCGCTACAGTCCACAAAAAGCCATTACCTTCCAGCAGCATGTCATCGAAAAGCTTGAAAGCTTGCCCGGCGTCGAGTCCGCCAGCCCCAGCGTTTATCTACCTCTGCCGGGATGGGGAGGCCACGTCGCCGTCGCGTTGCCGGGAAGTTCACCGGTGGACGCACAGAATCCTTTTCGCATCCATTTTGACGAAGTAGGGCCTCACTATTTCAGAGCGTTGCGGATTCCTTTGATCGCGGGGCGCGTCTTCAACGAAGCGGACCGAGCCGATACCACGCCGGTCGCGATCGTAAACCAAACATTGGCCAAACACTTGTGGCCCGACCAAGACCCCTCAGGACGCAGAGTCTTGATTGACGACCGCGCTTACCAAGTCGTCGGCGTCAGCCAAGATACACAATATCACGCACAGAATGAGAGGTCGCCGTCCTTTGTCTATCTCAACTATTGGCAAGATCCGGATTGGGTTTCCGATCCAGCCGACGCGCGCATCGTTGTGCGGGTGAAGGGCGAACCGGAACAGATGCTGCCAGCCGTTCGACGGACCATCCAAGATGTCGATCCAGACGTCCCAATCAGCGAGGACCGCCCGCTTACCGAATGGCTGCGCTATCAGTTCACGCCTGTGCTGGTGGCACGCGTTGTAGTTACTTACTCGGGACTGTTGGCGCTGCTTCTGGGTGCGATCGGCGTGTATGCGCTGCTGGCGCATGTCGTCGGACAGCGCACGCGCGAAATTGGAATTCGCAAGGCTCTGGGAGCTCAGAATTTCGATGTACTCGGGCTGGTTCTCAGGGACGGCGGGCTTCTCGCATTGGCTGGCATTGCGCTCGGCCTTGCGGCATCCGTTGCCGTTGGTCCGGCTCTGGCGGCTTATCTCTATGGCGTTGCCCCGGCAGACCCGCTGACCATCACCTTAACCGTCGTTGTTATAAGCGCCGTCGCTTTGCTCGCCAGTTACATGCCCGCTCGACGAGCAACGAAGGTCGATCCGATGGTGGCTTTACGATATGAGTAGCGAGAGCGACATCCGGCTGACGACAGGTTGTGAGGAGAAGAAATGATTCAGCTCCACAATATCGAACGCACTTACAAGACTGGCGCCGGAGTTACTTATGTTCTGCGCCGCATCAGCCTGGACATTCGGCAAGGCGAGTTCCTGACGATTATGGGGCCCTCGGGATCGGGGAAGTCCACGCTCATGAGCATCATTGGCATGCTGGATGACAGTTGGGCAGGTGAGTATTTTCTTTTTGAGCACGCCGTACATCAGCTTGATCGGAAGAAGCGCTCAGAGCTGAATCGCAAGTATATTGGATTCGTTTTTCAGAGCTACCATCTGCTGGACAACCTTACGGTGTACGAAAACCTGGATGTTCCGCTTTCTTACCGCAACATCTCCCGCTCGCAGCGCGCCAGCATGGTGGCTGAGATCCTGGATCGATTTCAAATCGTAGGCAAGAAAGATTTGTTCCCGAATCAGCTTTCGGGCGGACAGCAACAGCTGGTCGGAGTGGCGCGGGCGGTTGTGGGGAATCCGAAGCTGATTCTCGCTGACGAGCCCACGGGCAACCTGCATTCCAGCCAGGCAAAGGAAATTATGGAGTTGTTTAAGAAGCTGAATGACCAGGGAACCACCATCATTCAAGTGACGCACTCCGAGGCCAACGCCGCTTACAGCGACCGGACGATCCAGCTGTTCGATGGTTGGATCGTGAAAGATCCGGCAAGTGCCGAGGCAACTCCAGCGGTGGGCGCTCCGCAATCGAGATAACAAATGGAAGCTTTGCTGCAAGACATCCGATACGGCTGGCGCATGTTGGCCAGGAATCCCGCTTTCACCGCGATTGCAGTGTTGACCTTGGCTATCGGGATTGGGGCGAGCACTGCGATATTCAGCGTAGTGGATACGGTCCTTCTCCGGCCTCTGCCTTATCGCGAGCCTGAGAAGCTCGTGCTCGTCTCGGAAACTTTGCCGGGAATGTCAACGGACGAAATTGGGGTCTCGGCGGGGGAGTATCAGGACTATCGGGACCGCAATCGCTCTTTCTCGCAGGTTGCGGCGTATGAGAGTGCGGGCTTCAATCTTACAGGCGCTGGTCAGCCTTTACGCGTGAACGCGGCCGCTTTGTCAGCCTCGGCATTTGCTTTGCTAGGAGTCTCGCCAGAGCTGGGGCGCGGCTTCACCGTGGAAGAAGATCGGTACGGTTCGGGTAGCGTTGTCGTTCTCTCGCATGCACTTTGGGAGCGCCAGTACGGCCGTGATCCCACCATTCTGGGGCACACCGTCAAGCTAGATGAAAAACCGTTCACGGTAATCGGAGTGATGCCGGCCTCATTCCGCTTTCCTTTCGATGGAGCGCCGCTTTCCGAAATGGCCGATCTGTGGGTACCGATCGCGTTTGAGCCAGATCTCCTCAGCCCCGAGAATCGCACCAGAGAGTTTGGCGTAGGACTGATCGGGCGCCTGAAGCCGGGCATCAGCAAAGAACAGGCGCAGAAGGATGTCGAGAATGTTGCGACGGGATTCATGCAGCAGTATGGCTACTCCGGGACCGTGCGCGTGGTGCCCAAAGCCCATGCCTTTGCTGGGCGCACGGTGGAAAAAGCCAAGCCGCTTGTCATCCTGCTGATCTTAGCGGTTGCATGCGTGTTGATTATCGTGTGCGCCAACGTTGCCAATCTGCTCCTGGCCCGCGCCAGTCATCGAAGCCGGGAAATGGCGGTGCGGAGCGCTATTGGTGCCAACCCGGCGCGTATTGTGCGGCAATGCCTGGTGGAAAGTGTATTGCTGTCTATCTGCGGGGCGAGTGCCGGCATCATCGTGTCGGCAGCATCGATTGCGGGGCTCCGACGGTTCGGGCCCGCGGACGTTCCCCGTCTGCACGACGTAATGCTGCATCCCAATGTCCTGTTGTTCACGCTAGGACTTTCGGTCGTGACCGCTCTTCTGTTCGGCTTCGTGCCTGCCTGGCGGCTCGCGCATGTGACGCCGCAAACGTGTTTGAAGGAGTCGACTCAGGCTGGTCCAGCGCGAGGTACGCAGAAGCTGCAGAATTCCGTGGCGACGGTTGAGATTGCGGCAGCCCTAGTGCTGCTCATCGCCGGCGGATTGCTGCTGCGGAGCTTCGTGAGATTGCTGGACTCACCGTTTGGATTCGATCCGAATGGGGTATTTGTAGTCCGCACCCTGTTCGACCGTGCACGCTACCCGGATCCCATGAAACGACAGGATGCACAGAAAGAGTTACTCGATCGTCTTTCGCACTTGCCGGGAGTGACCGCCGTCGCGACGGCGAGTCATCTTCCGCTGAGCGACGCGAGGCAGATCGGTTTTCGCCTTGAGCACGCTCCCGCGGACGACTATCACTGGGCGGAGAACTCTTTGGTCAGCCCCGGCTACTTTCGTTCAATGGGAATCTCGTTGCTCGAAGGCAGGGATTTCACCGAGCAAGATCGCCCCGACACTCCGAACGTGGCTATCATCAGCGAGAAGCTGGCAAGGGAGTATTTTCCTGGACGGAGCGCCGTCGGAGGACGATTCCAGTGGGGTGATCTAGCCTTCTTCACGATCACTGGGGTCGCCGCAGATGTTCATATTTCAGCGCTGGATGCCGATCCGCCTCCGATGATCTACACGTCGATGTATCAGGTAGAACGCGGCGCCAGTGGGCGCACGGCGTTTGTGTTGCGAAGCAAAAACCAGGACGAGGGACTGTTCCAGGAAGTACAACAGCAGGTCTGGGCGGTCGACAAAGATCTGCCAATTTACAACACAACCACGCTGGCGAAGCTGGTTTCGGAATCGCTGGCACAGCGTCGCTTCACGGTACTGCTGTTGGGCAGCTTTGCAGTCGTCGCTGTGGTTATGGCAGCCATCGGCCTCTTTGGAGTGATCTCCTACCTGGTTGCCGAGCGGACCCGGGAATTCGGAGTGCGCATGGCGCTGGGAGCGGACCGGACCAGCATCTATTGGCAAGTGCTGAAACGCGCAGCTCTGCTATCGGCTAGAGGCTGTGGAATCGGATTGTTGCTGTCTGTGTTTGCCTCGCGACTGCTGCAGACGAGCCTTTACCAGGTCAGCCGTTTCGATGGCCCGACCCTTGTCTTTGTGCCTTTCCTGCTGCTCAGCGTTGCGCTGTTCGCCGCCTACTGGCCAGCCCGCCGAGCGACGAAGGTCGATCCCGCGGTAGCGCTGCGATACGAGTGAAGATTTGAATTCAGGATAGGAGAGTCATGAGCGGACTAGGCACGATTGATTATAGGGATCGCAATAAAATACGGATGCTTCTTAAAGTGGCGCTTTCGCTAGGACTCCTTCTGGCGGGGCTTGAGACCACGGCGCAGAATCTGATCGACTATTCAAAACCGGCCTCGCATTTCCCTTATTTTATTGGTCCTTACGTGGCGCATGAGGTGCCGCCGCCTGCCTTCGGGAATACTCCACGGATTGAGTCTTTGCTGAAGAATGGCAAGCTGAGGCTTTCACTGAGCGATGCGGTCACGCTGGCACTCGAGAACAATCTCGATATTGCGATCGCTCGCTTCAATCTTTCGATCGCAGATACAGATATCATGCGCGCTAAATCTGGAGAGACCGTGCGCGGTGTCGCGACTGGCCTGGTGCAAGGAACACCGGGCGGAGGAGTCGGAGGTTTTGGCAGCGGCGCTCCCGGCGCGGGAGCTGGTGGAACATCGGGTGGCGCCGGCGGAGCGGGCACCGGCGCTTCAGGCCTGGTACAGTCCACTCTCGGCATCGGCACTCCAATCGATTCCTACGATCCAATCATTTCGGGTGGCATGAATATTGAGCACGCAACTTACCCTGAATCCAGCACCGTGCTCTACGGAGTACAGTCACTGCAGCAGCATGCGGGCGTTGCCAATTTCAGCTACACCCAAGGCTTTGCTTCCGGCACGCTGATGACAGTGGGTTTCACCAATGACCGGATTACCAGCAACAGCGGGTTCTCCATTCTCTCTCCGGAAGTCGACAGCGGGTTTCGCCTGACCTTGCGGCAGCATCTGCTGGCCGGGTTTGGCTTTGGGCCGAACTTGCGTTATATCCACATTGCCCGCAACAACCGGGAAATTTCGGACGTAGCGTTTCGCGGTCAAGTCATCGCCACGGTTTCGCAGATCCAAAACATCTACTGGGATTTGGTGAACGCGTACGAGGACGTTAAAGTCAAGGAACGCTCGTTGGAACTGGCGGAAAAAACCCTCTCCGATGACCGCGAACAGGTGAAGATCGGCGCCATCGCGCCCATGGAAGTGATGAAAGCGGAGAGCGAAGAATCGGCCCGCAGCCAGGATCTGTTGCTCTCGCAGAACGGATTACAGCTGCAGGAACTTCTGGTCAAGAATGCGATCACGCGTGATTTGAGCGATCCGGTTCTGGCTTCGGCCTCGGTGGTGCCAACGGACACGATGAGCATTCCGAAGGAAGAGCCGGTGACCCCGATTCAGGACTTGATCTCCGATGCCCAGGCGCATCGTCCAGAGTTGGCCGAAGCGCGCATGGACCTCACCAATCGCGAGATCACTCGCAAAACCGCGGCGAATGCGCTGAAGCCGACTCTGGACTTCGTGGCATGGTATGGCGCCTTCGGTCTGGCCGGCGTGCAGACCCCGCCCTGGCAATACCAGGGACCGCCGATTCCTCCGGTGGCGACCACCGGCTATCCCGAAGCATTCTATGACCTGTTCAAAAACAATTCCCCGGACTACGCGGTGGGGCTCAATCTTACAATTCCGCTGCGCAACCGCGGTGCCCAGGCCGACCAGGTCCGCTCCCAACTGGAATATCGCCAGGCCCAGCTGCATCTGCAGCAGCTCCAGAACCTGATTGGGATCGAGGTGCGCAACGCACAATTTGCCTTGCTGCAAAATCGGTCGCGAGTGGAAGCCGCTCGCAAGGCTCGTGACTTGGCGCAGCAAACTTTCGATGTTGAAGAAAAGAAGAAAGCCCTCGGTGCTTCCACCAGCAACTTGGTGCTGCAGGCGAGCCGCGATCTGGCGCAGGCTGAATCGAATTTTGTGGAAGCCATGTCCACGTATGAAAAATCGATTGTGGAGCTGGATCGCGCCACGGGCTTGACCTTGGCACGCGCCGGCATAGAGATTGAAGAGGCGGTGCGCGGCGAAGTGCAACAGGTTCCCCATTTCGCCGGAGTCGCTCCCAGGAAGGATGCTGGTCTTAACCAGGCCCGGCCGCAAAGCAACTAAGTTTTCGGAGACCGAGAGTCAGATCGGTGAGGCCCGGCCCGCCCATTCAGGATTGAGATGATATGACCACGACAGCGTTACACTCTATGACAATGCCTACGAGTTCTCATTCCGGTGCACGGCTGCTAATTGCCGATGATCAGCGAGACGTACTTGAAGCGTTGCGTCTGCTGTTAAAGCCGGAAGGTTTTACTATCGAAGCCGTGACCTCGCCCACCGGCGTCCTGGACGCGCTCGAGTCGCGGGAATTCGACGCCGTGCTGATCGATCTGAATTACACCCGCGATACCACCTCTGGTCAAGAAGGTCTCGACCTGCTTTCGCGAATCCAGGCAAATGACAGCACGTTGCCGGTGATCGTCATGACGGCATGGGGAAGCGTGGATGTGGCGGTTGAGGCGATGCGGCGGGGTGCGCGCGACTTCATCCAGAAGCCGTGGGAGAATGCGCGCCTGCTCTCGGTGTTGCGTACTCAGGTTGAGTTGAGTGGCGCATTAAGGCGTGGCCAGCGGCTCGAAGCGGAGAACCGTTTGTTGCGGGCCGAAGGACTCCCCAAGTTCATCGCCAACTCAGAGGCGATGCAACCGGTGTTACGACTGATCACGAACGTTGGTCCGTCCGATGCCAACGTTCTGATCACGGGGGAACACGGCAGCGGAAAGGAAGTCGTGGCTCGGACCCTGCATGCACTCTCCAGCCGGGCTTCTCGTCCTTTGGTTGCGGTGAACACCGGCGGTTTACCGGAGGGAATTTTTGAGAGCGAGTTGTTCGGCCATGTAAAAGGAGCTTTCACGGATGCCAGAACGGACCGGATCGGTCGCTTTGAATTGGCGCATGGCGGAACGCTTTTTCTGGACGAGATTGCAAACGTTCCCCTTTCCCAGCAGGCCAAGCTGTTGCGGGTCCTCGAGAGCGGAGAGATGGAGCGAGTAGGTTCTTCGCAAACCCGCCGCGTGGATGTGCGAATTATTTCTGCGACCAATGCCCACCTTAATGCGGAGGTGGACGCGGGGCGCTTTCGGCAAGACCTTCTTTTCCGGCTGAACACGGTCGAGGTCCATGTTCCACCGTTGCGGGAGCGCCGGCAAGACATCTCGCAACTTGCCATGTATTTCCTGAATCGCTACGCTGAACGCTATCGTAAACCGGCAAAAACACTGGATCCGTCTGCCATGCAGGCGATGTTGGAGTATTCTTGGCCTGGAAACGTGCGTGAACTGGACCACGCGATTGAGCGCGCGGTGTTGCTTTCAAGCGGAGACTTGGTACGAGTCAGCGACTTGAGCCTGCGGAACCCGCGCGAGAGCACGCAGCGGATGGAGGATCTCAGCCTTGAAGAGGTGGAGTCCCTGTTGATCCGCAAAGCCATCGACCGCTATGGTGGAAACATCAGTCAGGCAGCTGACGCGCTTGGTCTGAGCCGGAGCGCGCTCTACAGACGGCTGCAGAAATATGGAATCGGGAGCAGCTAATCACGCTCGGGATGCGACGGCGGCCACAGGCGCGTCTCGGCCCGAGTATCGAGTCCATCCACCAAGAAAATCCAAACACCGCTTGAGCCACGAAAACCGGATTCTGCTGCTAACCTTGGCTTCCGGTGCCGTCGGGGTGGCGCTCGCACTCGTGCTGCTGTGGACGGGCGATCACGAATCCAGCACGCGCTGGAGCCTCACATTTCTCGTCGTGATGATCTGGCTGGGATTTGCCTTCGCCCTGCGGTCAGCTGTGATCCGGCCCTTACAAACTCTTTCCAATATGCAGTCCGCACTACGGGAGGGTGATTTTTCCTTCCGAGTCCGCGGCGCAAAAATGGGAGATGCTCTGGGAGAGCTGATGATCGAGGTAAACGCGCTCTCGGAAATGTTGCGCGAGCAACGCCTTGGCGCCATGGAAGCCAGTGCGCTGCTCACTAGCGTGATGACTGAAATCGACGTTGCTGTATTTGCCTTTGATGGCGACCGCAAGCTGCGGCTAGTGAACCGCGCCGGCGAACGTGTGATGGCGCAAAATGCAGAGCATCTGCTGGGCAAGAGTGCCGAGGACTTGGGCCTGTCGGAATGCCTGGAGGGAGAATCAGCGCGCACGCTGGAAAAGAATTTCCCCGGGCATTCGGGGCGCTGGGGGGTTCGCCGGTCGATATTTCGGCAGGGCGGCAAGCCCCATTACCTGGTTGTGATCGCCGATCTGAGTCGCGCTTTGCGTGAGGAAGAGCGGCAAGCTTGGCAGCGGTTGGTGCGAGTGCTGGGCCATGAACTCAATAATTCCCTGGCTCCGATCTGCTCCATCGCGGGTAGTCTTGAAGACATCATGAAACGGGAGGTGCGCGCCGCTGATTGGGAAGACGACTTGCGCCGAGGGCTGCGCGTGATTGTCGATCGTTCAGACGCTCTGAGCCGGTTCATGCGTGACTACTCTCGCCTCACTCGTCTGCCGAAGCCTCAGCTTCGCCGCACGGAGGTAAATACACTCGTTAGTGCCGCGGCTGCCTTGGAAAGGCGTATTGCGGTGACGATAGAGCCAGGGCCGGAGGTCATGCTGGACGCCGATCCCGATCAACTGCAGCAACTGCTGATTAATTTGATCCGCAACGCGGTTGACGCATCGCTCGAAAATGACGGAAAGGTGAGAGTGGGTTGGTCCCGGAATGGAAGTTGGCTCCATCTGTTTGTCCAGGACGAGGGCTCAGGAATCGCCAATCCATCGAATTTATTCGTGCCCTTCTTCACCACGAAACCCGGTGGGTCCGGCATCGGCCTAGCCTTGAGCCGGCAAATCGCCGAGGCTCACGGAGGAAGCGTTTCTCTGCACAATCGCAGCGAAGGCAATGGCTGCGAAGCCGTTGTCCAGTTGCCGCTCGCAAGCTAGGCGGATGCCAGCACCCAAGACCTGGTGAGGTACAATGTGTCTCTTCCAAAAGCAGACACATAAGAGGCTGGGTGGGAAGCTCTGAGAATAATCTGCGATAGTCGGAGGTCCAGCAAATAGTAAATCGAGACTTTCCCCGCACGAATAAAGAACACTCTTCCCGGAGGCTACATGAAACGGCTGCTACTATTGACGGTCCTATGTCTAATCTTGCCAGTAGAGTCGCAGGCGCAGACAGAATCTGTGACCAACAAATCGGACCGTATGTTCTTTCCTCACGACACGTTCTACGGCTGGGCGCAATTCGACCTGGCACCTCCGCACAACGAGATCGATCCCAACCTCTGTGCTGGAAACGCCGGCAGCTACGGAGGCGTGAACGCCCCTTGCAGTATGTTCGCTCGCTATATGATCTCCGGGCTTTTGGAGGTGCGTCCCTTTGGCAAGGGTCAGTTCCGCAGAATCATGTTCTTCGGACAGCCTGCTTTCTTGTTTGGCAAGAACGTTCCGCAGAATCTTTATACCTGGTCATGGGATGCGATTGGCATTGAGCATTCATGGGGATTGGGAGTTTATATCGCTAAGGGATTCGAATTCCGCGTAACCCAGCACTTCCTGTTCGATCGGTTGGGGGCGCGCGACCGCAATCTGGGGCCGGCAGATTTGGGCAACAACGGCCCGTGGGGAAGATACAACGCAATCGGCGTGAGGAAGTATTTTGGCACTCGAAGGTGGTGAAGGTTAGTTCATGGATGCCTGGACTCGAGCGCATAGTTACGGACATCGCCAAACCCGGTCACACTGATGTGGCCGATCGACATCCAGCGCTCGAGTGTGTGATGACCGGTGCGATGAAGCAAGTAAGAGATGGCAACGGAGGTCATGGTTGCGGCTGCCTCCAAGCTGGCGAATCCCGCAGAATTATTTACCACCTCGTCGGGAAGCAGAATCTCTTGTCTCCCACGGGCCTGGAAGTTGCGAGTGGACGCGTAGTCCATGCCCCGGGTCACGGCAATTCCGGAAAAGAGCGCAAGGTTTGTCCGATCCCAGAAGGCGTGTGTTGAAGGAGCATTCAGAGAGGGAGGAGCAGCCACGGTTGGATTCGAGCCATCCGTCAACTTCGAATCGGCCGATGAAGGTCCTTCCGGGCGAAACCCCTGGCCCGTCGCGGATTGTTGGATAGACAGGCAGATACTCCCGACCAACATCGCGATCCTGAACGATTTGCGTAGATACGAAATCGCGATTTCCGGACACATGTCAATATTGTAAAGGCGAAGCCAGAGGCGGCGAAGTCGCCTGACGTGGCAAAATCATGGAGAAAAGCTCAAGAACATCGTCCGGACCCAATTTCTCGCGCGTCCCTTGGAACCTTTATAATTGTGGGTTCCCTTACACTTTCTGGAGGACATGTAATGGCGGTCTCATACAACGGCCTTCCGGTGCCTGCGAATGGCGCCCGCATCACCTACAGCAATGGGCGCTACCAGGTGCCCGATAATCCGATCATTCCTTTCATTGAAGGCGATGGCACCGGACGCGACATTTGGAAAGCATCCGTGCGCGTATTCGATGCCGCGGTACAGAAGGCGTACCGCGGCACGCGCCGCGTCGCCTGGTATGAGGTTTTCGCCGGGGAGAAGGCCAAAGCCGAGTTCAACAATTGGCTGCCGGATGAAACCGTAAACGCGATCCGCGAATTTCGCGTTGCCATCAAGGGTCCGTTGACCACTCCTGTGGGCGGCGGCATGCGCTCACTGAATGTGGCTTTGCGGCAGATTCTCGATCTCTATGCCTGTGTCCGCCCGGTGAAGTACTACAAGGGAACGCCATCGCCGGTGAAGCATCCTGAACGCATGGACCTTGTGATTTATAGGGAGAATACGGAAGACGTCTACGCCGGAATCGAGTGGGAACAAGGTACACCCGAAGCTGCCCGGCTCATTGAGTTTCTCAACAAAGACATGCTGAAGGGAAGCAAGAAGCAGGTCCGGCTGGATTCAGGCGTCGGCATAAAGCCGATATCCGTCACCGGCACGAAACGCCTGGTGCGCATGGCAATCCAGTTCGCCTTGGACACCGGCCGCAAGAGCGTGACCTTGATGCACAAAGGCAATATTCAGAAGTTTACCGAGGGTGCCTTCCGTAAATGGGGTTACGAGTTGGCTGCGCAAGAGTTCCGCGACAAGATCGTCACCGAGCGCGAGAGCTGGATCTTGGACAACAAGGATAAGAATCCGAATCTCACGATTGAAGAAAATGCCAACTTGACCGAGCCTGGACTGGAGTTCGGGACGGAAGAATTCCGGCGATCGATTTATCAGGAAGTGCGAGACGTGCTGAACGCAATCTACGCTACTCACGGCAAAGGTGCGTGGAAGAAAAAGCTGATGATCAACGACCGCATCGCGGATTCGATCTTCCAACAGGTAGTGACGCGAGCGGATGAATATTCTGTATTGGCAACATCCAATCTGAACGGCGACTATATTTCCGACGCTTGCGCTGCCCAGGTGGGCGGGTTGGGCATCGCGCCGGGCGCCAACATCGGCGATGGCTATGCGATTTTCGAGGCGACGCATGGTACCGCTCCTAAGTATGCCGACAAAGACGTGATTAATCCCGGCTCAGTGATCCTTTCTGGAGTGATGATGTTCCGGCTGATGGGGTGGAATAAGGCGGCCGATTTGATCGAGCACGGCATGGAGCGCACGATCGAGCAAAAACAAGTCACGTACGACTTCGAGCGCTTGATGGAAGGCGCCACCAAGGTGACGACCAGCGGATTTGCCAGCCAGATCATCGAAAACATGGATGCAGCGGTGTTGAGCGCGACGCGCTAACAGCAAAAATCCTTAACCTCCGAGGGCATGAAGGTCCACAAAGGGATGCAGGTCAGACGGGTGAGTCCTTACTTTGTGTGCCGTGGTGTCCTGTGTAGTTCATGAATTTCATCGTCTTACTTAGAAAGGAAATCATGCGTAAGAAAGTTACGGTTGTTGGCTCTGGAAATGTGGGCGCCACGGCTGCTCACTGGATCGCCGCCAAGGAACTGGCGGACGTCGTTCTCATCGACATCGTCGAAGGCATCCCGCAAGGCAAAGGCCTGGACCTGCTCGAAGCCATGCCGATAGAGAAACGTGATTCCCACATCATGGGCACACAGGATTATGCCGACACGGCCAATTCGGATATCGTTGTGATCACCGCGGGCATCCCGCGCAAGCCGGGCATGAGCCGTGATGATCTGCTCAACACCAACCACAAGATCATGAAAGATGTAGTGAGTAAGGCCGTGCAGCACTCGCCCAACTGCATTCTGATTATCGTATCGAATCCGCTGGATGCGATGGCGCAAGCCGCGTACAAGATGAGCGGCTTCCCCCGTGAGCGCGTGATTGGCATGGCGGGAGTTCTTGACTCCGCTCGCTTTCGGGCATTCATTTCCGAAGAATTGAAAGTCAGCGTGGAAAACGTGACCGCGTTCGTACTCGGCGGGCACGGCGATACGATGGTTCCGCTTCCTCGTTATTCGACCGTGGCGGGAATTCCGATTACTGAATTGATGGATGCGGCAACAGTAGCCCGTCTTGTACAGCGTACGCGCGACGGAGGCGCTGAGATCGTGAAATATTTGAAGACCGGCAGCGCTTATTATGCCCCTTCAGCAGCCGTCGCTGAGATGGTCGAGGCGATCTTGAAAGACAAGAAGAAGATCTTACCCTGTGCCGCCTATCTGGAAGGTGAATACGGGATCAAGGGTCTCTATGTCGGCGTGCCGGTGAAGCTGGGTGAGAAGGGAATCGAGCAGATCCTTCAAATCAAGCTCACCCCGGATGAAAAGGCCGCGCTGGATAAGAGTGCCGAAGCGGTGAAAGAATTGGTCGCCGTAATCGGCGTGTAGCCCTGGGTGTTTCGACCGACGCTAGTGAGGAGACAACGAGATTCGCAAGATCTGGACATCATGCAAGCCGCTTGGTGGCGGTAATGGCTTGCCCGGCTGCCATTTGTGAAGCTGAGTATTGGCCATGAATAGAAGCGAGTCGCCATCCAGGCTGCCGGTAGTCGGATTTTCGAACGCGGGATTATACGTTTCGAGGATTTCCCAACCTGTGATCTTTGTCAGCGTGGGATCGAGATAAAATCTCACGACCCTTCCCGGGTGAATTGCATTTTGAATTCCGACGAGAGACTGCCGGTAGAAATATAGACCGTCGATGCTGGCGTCGATCACGTCCGGAGGTTTTTGGAGTGGGACTGAAGCGCTGGTTCCCAAGTCGACCCGGTCAATTCCAAAATCGCCCGCAACGAAGAGTGTCTTTTCGTCGTCACTGATTGTGATTCCGTTGGCCCCGGGAACCGTTCCCGGAGCTAAGAACAATTCGAGTTCATGAGATCCTGTCTTCGTGCAATAGACCGACCCTTCGATGGTGTTGGTAACGTAGGCCTTGCCGCTCGAAGGCGCGACCGTGACATCGTTCAGATATCCGGACGATTTGTTCTGCGAGATGAATATATCAAGGCGCTTGCCGCTGGTCAGGTCATACTTGAAGAGTCCTGGCGCAGTACCGGCTAGCTCGGCGGTGTCCCCGAATCTGGTACTGACCGCCCACAATTCTTTGCGGGTTTCATCGACGTGCAGTCCAGCCACGTATGCCAGCTTGTCCTCGCCCGCCTTTACCAGGTCGTGCAGTTCTCCGGTCTTATCGGTCCACGCAATCTTCCTCTGCACGCTTCCTGCGTAGATTCGCCCGTTGTAGCGGGCATACGCCATTCCTTCCGGAAAAAGATCGGGTTCCCTGATTACGAATGCGGCTTTACTCCGAATGTTAGGTTTATTCTTGAGACGGATCTCCGCCACAATCGCTTCGAATTCGGGCGTGTCTCGGAGGTATGCGAATCCCCGATATTCCCCAGGGTCGAGGCCGCCCGTGGCCGCGGCCACTTGGTGCAGAAGTTTCAGCGTGGTCGGAACATCGCACTTTTCCGCATAGTCAGCCGCCAGGTTGTAGAGCAACACCGGATCATCGGGATGAACGTTTGTTAGTTGTTGAAGGTGTTTAATCTCAGATTCAACATCGGGGGAAATAGTGGGAGTGCACTCAACCGCTTCCGCCTTAGGCAGAATGAGAGCCAGGACGGTCGATATCGCCAAGAAACTGAACCTGGTCTTTGAAGCGAATCGCAAGTGCGCGCTCTCCAGCAGGGCAACCTTCTGATCTAATTCATATGACCCTTTCCGAAGGGAAAAGTTAGCCCCAAGTGCCCGCTCAGCCGTTCTTTGATGTATCACTATGGCGCTTCAACGAGGCGATATGCGAAAGGTCGTCTTGGCCCTCATCGTCGTCGTAGGACTCACTTGCACTTGGCTCGCATTCAGGAATCCACAAACCCGCGACCAGAACCTGAAGTCTTACTTCCAGAGGGGATCGAGTCTGAAGGCTGGGGCGCCGGTTTGCGTCGATGGCGTTAAGTCGGGAGTGGTTAAGAGTGTGCGCGTCCACCCTGAATCGGGAGAGCGCCCAGTCGAAGTCCTCATGTCGATAAGCACGGGGTATGAGCTTAGGATTCCAAATGATTCGACGGTGATTCTTTCGACGGAAGGCATCTTGGGCGAAACCGTTGCCGACATTGACACTCGCAACGCCCACGGGCCCGCTGTTGGGAGCGACGGCGTGCTCAAGAGTTCGGAAATAACGGCCGCAGACGGTGCCCAGGCTGTAAAACAGCTCGGCGATGCCCTTGTCCGGGCGACCGTAGGCAACTCACCAGCACGACGCAAGAGTTCCGGCAAACCTACGGATTCCAGCGACAAGTAGCTCGCCGGTCCGAAGTTCGTCGCGACAACGCATCAATGTTGCGACGCTTCCAGCAACTCCTTCAGCTGCTGCTGCCAAACGGCTGCCCAGGTATGAGTGCTGTGACCACGGGTTTGTTCGGAGATTGGAATCAGCACGAAATGACCGTTCTTTACTCGTTTGATTTCTCGTTCCGCAATTCCGAGTTCCGGTGGATTGATGAAATCGTCGGCTGAATTTACGAACATCACCGGCGCGACAATCTTTTCAAGCTGCGGCGAGGGATCATAGTTCCGCGAGGCATTCACCGCGTACAGCAAATCGTTGGCGTCATGGCTTGCAACGAATCGCTTCACGTATTCCTCATCGGCTGCGTCGGTCGCGTTGCGGGTGGGAAAGTTCTTCTGCATCTGCAAAGCCGAGCCGGCCGCAATATAAAACATATCTGCCGTTGTCACCATTGCCGCATGAGGCTGGGAAGTATAATCGCCGTTCTTCCAATCGGGATCGTTGCGAATGCCGTCCATCACCATCTTGCGCCAGAATCGATTTCGTCCCGCGATCTGCACCGGTTGACAGGCCAACGCCATAATTGCGTCCATAAAATCGGGAAAGCTTTCTCCCCAAACCCAAGAATGCATACAGCCCATAGAAGTGCCAAGGATCAGGCGCAGATGGTTTACTCCCAGCCCTTGTTCCAGCATCTCGTGCTGCAGCACAACCATGTCGTTATAGTCGTATTGCGGAAAATGAGCGTGCGGGCCGTCGCTGGGCTTGCTGGATTTTCCGTGGCCGATGTTATCCGGCAGAATAACGTAATAGCGCGTGACATCGAGCGGTTGCCCCGGCCCAAATAGCACACCCGCAAACTGAGGCGCCAGGAATTGTTCTCCGGTCCCGCTGGTGCCGTGTAAGAGCAGCACCGCATTTGTCACCTTGCCCTTCGCGTCGCGTACCGGAGTCCCGAAGGTAGCGTAGTGCATTCGCAACCCACGCAGCGCTTCACCGGAGGAGAAATGGAAATCGGGGATTACATAATCGCCTTCAGCTGGCGCGGGCAACTGGCCTGGCTGTTGCGCCGAAAGAGATGCTACGGTCGAAAGCAGGACGGCCAGAAGCGCAAGCCTGCGGCCTCGAATATAGTCGCGCATAGGGGTGTCTCGTTTACCAACGGGATTTTGGCTAATCAGCTTTGTCGCTCGATGATCACCGACTTCACCACCACTTCTTTGTTCGGTTTGTCCTGACGGTTTCGTGGAACGCTCACAATCTTCTCCGCGACGTTCTGTCCTTCGACCACTTCGCCGAAAATTGTGTGTTTGCCGGTGAGCCACGTGGTAGGCGCCAGTGTGATGAAGAACTGCGAACCGTTCGTGTTGGGACCGGCGTTCGCCATGGCCAGCTTTCCAGGCTTGTCGAATTTGTGCGGAGACCCCTTGGTTTCATCCTCGAACTGATAGCCGGGGCCACCCATGCCGGTGCCCGCCGGGTCGCCGCCCTGAATCATAAACTCGGGAATTACCCGGTGAAAGATGGTGCCATCGTACAGACGGTCGTTACTCTTCTTGCGGCTGACTGGATGCGTCCACTCGCGTTTGCCTTCGGCGAGTCCAATAAAATTGGCGACCGTTTTGGGCGCGTCCTGTTCAAACAAGCGGCAGACGATGCTGCCTTCCGACGTATCAAATATGGCGTAAGTACCTGGCCGGCGAGTCATAGAATTCCTTTCGGTCTATGGTTAAAGTCGAGATGCGAGGGCAAGATGCCCGCGCGACAGCCGGCGGGGACGCCGGCGCTACAAATGCACGGCACTAATTCGCGCCGGTGATTGTGATGTGCTTAATTACTATTGCCTTGTAGGGCTTATCGTTGGAGTCGCGGCCCACCCTCGCAATCTGCTTTACCAACTTTATGCTGGCGTCATCACACTGGCCAAAAATGGTGTATTTGCCGTTCAAACTTGCGTAAGCAACTTCTGTAATAAAGAACTGAGAGCCGTTGGTATCGGGTCCAGCATTCGCATAGGCCATACGGCCGGGACGATCGAACTTGAGGTCATTAGACGTTTCGTTCTTGAAGGTATAGCCGGGATCACCGGTTCCGGTCCCCATCGGGTCGCCGCCCTGAATCATAAAGTCGGGAATGACGCGGTGGAAAGTGGTGCCGTCATAAAGTGGGACACCGTGTTTTTTCTGGTGAGTGACGGGGCTGGTCCAATCCTTGGTTCCGGTGGCCAGGCCGATGAAATTGGCCACACCGATTGGAGCCTTGTCCGGAAAGAGGGTGCAGGTTAGGTTGCCTGCCGTGGTCTCGATTACAGCCGTGGGGCGATCCGAAGCCGTTGCAGGCTTGGCCTGTGACCACAGTGTGAGCGAAGACAGAAAGATGACCGAAACGAGAACTAAGCACTTGCGCATGCGTGGCTCCTTAGGCGGAATAATTCGAATCCTGAATTGTACGACAGCCGCCGTGAAATTTACTTGCCCAGGGCCGGCTGCGCTTGCAACTGACGGCTGACGCGTTCTACTTCTTGGAAAACCCGCATCACATTGCCGCCGAGAATCTTACGGATGTCCTCGGCGCTGTAGCCGCGATCGAGTAGCGCCTGAGTAATCTTGGGCAGATCCGCTGCGGAATCCATCCCCACCGGAGTCGCGCCGCTCACGCCATCAAAGTCCGAGCCCAGCCCAACGTGATCTACGCCAGCGACCTTCGCGATGTGATCAATGTGATCGATCAACACTGTGAACGGCGGGCGCGGGATCTTGGCCATCCATTCTCTCGTGATTCGGTCCTCATCTGCGTATGTTACCTGCTTTCCCTCAACTTTAAGTTTCTCCAGGTAGGCACGAGTCGCAGCTTCCTGCTCTTGTTTTTGAGTCTGGACCGCGTTCCAATAGTTTTGATCCAAAAAGCCAGCAAAGAAATTCACGTCTACGACGCCGCCATTCTTGGCTACGGCCCTTAGCATGGCATCCGTCATATTTCGTGGCGCGTTGCACAAAGCGCGGGCCGACGAGTGTGACGCGATCACCGGGGATTTGGTTACGGCGATCGTGTCCCAAAACGTTTTGTCGGCGACATGGGAAATGTCAACCATCATTCCCAGACGATTCATTTCCAGCACGACTTGTTTGCCGAAATCGGTGAGTCCGTTGTGGTGTTGGACCTTCGGGTCGTCAATATCTCCGGAGGAATCAGCCCACTCGTTCGTGTTCGACCACGAAAGTGTCATGTAGCGCACGCCGAGACGGTAGAAATCGCGAAGAAGATGAATATCGTTCTCGATGGAGTGACCGCCTTCGATTCCCATCAAGGCCGCCAGCTTTTTCTGCTGGTGGGCGCGCTCGATATCGTCGACGGAAAAGGCCAGCATCATTCGATCAGGATGGCGCGCTGCCTGTTCATAGACGGAATCGATGAGATCTAGGGTGTGCTGGGCGAACTGGCCCTGATTGGTTTCAGGTTCGACCCAGATGGAAAAGAACTCAGCGCGCAGATTTCCGGCGCGAGCTTTGTCAAGGCTGATGTGGCCAAAATCCTTGGGATCGGTCGAACCGATATCGAAGTTGTCGTCGAGAAAACGTTGCGGGGTATCAGCATGTGTGTCAATGACAATCGCCGAATTATGTAGGGCGAGAGCTCGGGGGCTCACGTCTGACGCCTCTTTGGCTTGGGCAAAAGCCAGGGTCGAGCCAAAGATCAACAGCGTAGAAAAAAGCGTGGATTTCGCCAGAGAAAAGCGCTTTGATATTTCCATGGATAGCAAGGGATTGATTGTATACGGTTGCAGGTAGAGAAGAAATGAAGAGCTAGATTCTCAAGCCGGGATCGAGAGATGGGAACATGCGCCTGGAGTTATCTGCGACACCCTACTTCATGAGTCCAGCATGATTATTTCAAGGAATTGGGTTCAAGGATGGAATTATTAATGCGATCGTCGTTGAAAGAGGGGTTCAGCAGCTCTGGGCCTCGGTCGTCTTGGGTTTCATCCTGCTGTTCTCCGGCCGCCATCTTCGAGTCGCGCAAGTCGCCGTAACGGCCCGATACGGCTACGTGAAACACCCATTGATGGCGTTCTTCCTCTGGTTCCACCAGCCCCTGATTCCTGAGTGGCATCAGATATTGCTCCATCCACGCCACCTGCTGCTTGGTCATGCCCCGGCGTTGAATGTCGACAGTGATGCCGGCCAGGTGAGAGGAGGCTGTCTCGCCCTTTTCGGGCGCGGCATTGCGATTGTGCCGTCGAAGCTTTTTCTGCACTTGCACCGTTCGCACCGCAGAATTGACTTGGATCGGACCGTGGAACTGTTGGTAATAAGCTTCGCTCAGATCATCAAGAAAATCGCGCGTCCACGGACGGCAATAACGGCGATCCGGATCGAGCCGCGGATCAAAACGCAACGTTTCGCTTGCCACGATCGGAACCAGTTCCTGGCTGGCGATCAGTTGATCGAGCTCAGCTTGATTCTGAATTCGCGGCAATTCGAGGCGGTCGATTTCTTCGTTCTGGCGCAGCAACGATTCCCGGGACGGACGGAATACCGGATTCCAAAAGAGGCGGCGGAGATGGGCACTGTGCTTGGTCGCGCGATGTGCATGTTGGCTGGGCACGACCTGATGCAGCCCAAAAGCTTGCCCGCACACTGCGGCGGCCAGAAATATCAGTAGGAAAGCTCGCTCTGTTTTACCCTTCACGAAGTGTGCCTCAAATCTTTACCGCGAATGCAGGCGGCTATTCTAAATCACAGTCGCTGGATGCCAAGCCAGCTTTCGGCTGCGAGGTTACCAAAGAGTATCTTGGCCAGATTACCGCTGGTTACTCTCAATCGCACCGTTCGCCCTGGCACCACTTATCCCTGCAGCTAAGATGCCGTTTCCGAGCGCCGGACTGCCTTAGTCTATGTGCCTAAGAAAACAGCGGTTGCCGCGTCGAGGTCAAGCAATGAAGTGCGCACTATACCACTGTTTGGCCGTGTGAGTCCCAGAAAATGCCACTTAGGGGCCATTTTGGCCCATTTGCGGTGTCACTTGTGAAATAGGTCGCCGATGGCCTGTTTCATGACCTCGCCGCTAACCTCGGAAATGGATCGGGTCAGGGGAATATCTTTGGGGCAGACCTCGACGCAGTTCTGAGCGTATCCGCATTCCTGAATGCCTCCGTCGCCCATGAGCGCGGCCAGGCGCTCGCGTTTCAACTCTGCTCCGGTGGGATGCGTGTTGAAGAGGCGAACCTGGGAAATCGTGGCGGCGCCAACGAAACCCGTGTCTTTGTTGAACTGGGGGCAAGCTTCCATACAACAACAGCAGGAGATACAACGCGACAGCGGATAGGCTGCTTCCTGTACTTCAGGACTGACACGCGGGCCAGGTCCCAGATCGTAGGTGCCGTCAATGGGGACCCAGGCCTTTACCGTTTTCAGGTTTTCAAATAGAACGCTGCGGTCGACGGTTAGATCGCGAATCAGCCGAAACTTGGTAAACGGTTCCAGCCGGATGGGCTGCTCGAGTTTGTCCACTAACGCAGAGCAAGCCATGCGGGCACGCCCGTTGATGAGCATGGCGCAGGAGCCGCAGACTTCCTCCAGACAATTGGAGTCGTAGGTAATCGGAGTGGTCGGCTTGCCGTCACGAGTGACTGGATTACGGGCAATTTCCATCATCGAGGAAATCACATTCATGCCCGGTTGCCAGGTGAGTTCGAATTCTTCCCAATGCGACTGCGCTTTGGGATTGTCTTGGCGTTTGATCTTGATGATGACCGTTTTAGTGTTTACCATTCGCGATTAGCCTTTACCTCGTAACTCAAACCTTGTCATTCTGAGCAAAGCGAAGAACCTCTGCACCGTGTTGATGTCGGCAAAATACAGGATTCTTCGCTTTACTCAGGATGACAGGTATTTTACTTGGCGACGTCATACTTTCTCGGGCGCGGCGGAATCAGCGAAACGTCCACTGGCTCGAATTCGAACTTCGGCTCGTCCGCATCGGGTGCGAAGTAGGCTTTCGTCGTCTTCAACCAATTCTTGTCGTCGCGCTCGGGGAAGTCCGGCTTATAGTGTGCTCCGCGAGACTCGTCTCGCATCGCAGCACCCTGCGCGACTACCCGGGCGAGTTGCAGCATATTGTAAAGCTGGCGCGCGAAGACCACGCTGGTGTTGGCCCATTGCGAGCGGTCACTCAGGTTGATACCCCGGAAGCGCTCCAGCATCTCACATAGCTTGCTGTCGGTCTCCTTCAAATTTTTGTTGTAGCGGATGACCGTGCAATTGGCGGTCATCAATTCCCCAAGTTCACGCCACAGCCGAAACGGGTTCTCCTGGCCATCCGACTTCATCAGCATGGAATTGTTTTCTTCCTGATGCTTTCGCTCCGCGTCGAAGTGTCCGTTGCTCGGCGCCGCCTGCAGACTGCGGGCATATTGCACCGCTGCCGGTCCGGCGAGGAATCCGCCAAAGATGCAGGAGACCAGCGAATTCGCGCCCAAACGGTTTGCGCCGTGATACTGATATTCACATTCGCCCGCGGCATAAATTCCTGGAATGTTCGTCGCCTGGTTGAAATCAACCCACAGCCCGCCCATGGTGTAGTGCATGCCCGGGAAAATCTTCATGGGAACTTTGCGCGGGTCATCGCCCACGAACTTCTCATAAATCTCCAGAATTCCTTCCAGCTTGCGATCCAGAATCTTGGGATCGATGTGAGTCAGGTCCAGGTAGACCATGGGTTTTCCATCGATGCCCAGATTGTGCTCGTAGACGACCTTAAAGATCGCGCGTGTGGCGACATCGCGCGGCACCAGGTTGCCATACTTTGGATACCATTCCTCCAGGAAGTACCAGCGCTCATTTTGCGGAATCGACAGCGGATCGCGTTTGTCGCCCGGCATCTTCGGAACCCAAACCCGTCCGCCTTCGCCGCGTGCCGACTCTGACATCAGGCGCAGTTTGTCCTCGCCGGGAATTGAAGTGGGATGAACCTGGATGAACTCCCCGTTCGCGTAGAAACAGCCTTGCTGGTACAGCGCCGATTGCGCCGATCCGGTACAGACCACCGAGTTGGTGGACTTACCAAAGATTGCCCCAATTCCACCGGTCGCGATGATGATCGCGTCCGCGGGAAAAGTCCGCACTTCCATGGAACGGAGATCCATGGCGCAGATGCCGCGGCAGACTTTGTTCAAATCGAGCACAGCCGAAAGAAATTCCCAGTGCTCGTATTTTTTGACCTTGCCCTCGGACTCGTAGCGGCGAACTTGCTCATCCAGCGCGTAGAGAAGCTGCTGCCCGGTGGTGGCTCCGGCAAATGCGGTGCGGTTGTAGAGCGTCCCGCCGAAACGACGAAAATCCAGCAAGCCTTCCGGGGTGCGATTAAAAGGCACGCCCATGCGGTCGAGCAGGTCGATGATGGCCGGCGCAGCCTCGCACATGGCTTTCACCGGAGGCTGGTTGGCCAGGAAGTCGCCACCGTAAATGGTGTCGTCAAAGTGCTTCCAGGTAGAGTCGCCCTCGCCCTTTAGGTTCTTAGCTGCATTGATGCCGCCCTGCGCACACACCGAGTGGGAACGCTTCACCGGGACAATGGAGAACAAATCCACTTGCCCGCCCATCTCCGCGATCTTGATAACCGCGGAAAGACCCGCCAGTCCGCCACCGATAACTATGATTTTCGGATTTGACGCCATGTTCGAGTGCACCGCTTTCCGTGAACTTTAATTCGTCGTGCCCGCTCCCGCTTCGACCATGCTTGCGCCTCCGGGGTCGGTTGGCTGCTGGGCATGTGACCGGAATGAAGTCAGGCTGGCCAGACCCGCTCCGAGTAGGACAAAGAAAAACGCCAAACACACAGCCAGGAACCGCTTGCGCGCTTTCTCCCCCGAAACGATGCCCCACTTCGCGCAAAACAGCCAGATGCCGTAAGCGAAGTGCCACGAGGCAGCGATCAGTCCGACAACATAAAACAAGAACAGTGGCGTCTGAAATACTTCGGCTTGTACTTTGCCGAAGGACGCGCCGGGATACTCGTGTAAGTCAATACCAGTGAAGCGCATTGTCCACGTGTGCCAGAGGATGTAGGCGAACGCGATTCCGCCGGTCCAGCGCTGCACCGTATACATCCAGTTTCCGGTCCAGGGATATTCTCCGACGTTCGTCTCTCCGCGGTACCAGATGTAGAAACCGTAAAGCGCGTGAAACAGGATCGGCAACCAGATGCCGAACAACTCAAGTATCGGGACCAACGGAAGGCTCGCAAGAAAACGTACCTGGCGCGCGTACGCCGCCGGACCGCCGATCGCGGCCGAGTTGGAAATCAAAATGTGTTCGAACAGAAAGGCGCCTACCGGGACGATCCCGCTAAGCGAGTGCAGACGACGCAGCCAAAACGAGTATCCGTGGCCGGCCCGCAGCGGAGCCACGCTATCTTTGACCGGTACAGGAGCCGCAGGACTGGCGGTTGCTGCCACAGAACGCTCCTTATGAGTTCGAGTATAAGAACGGAACCTTTTATTATGTTGTCGCCGGAGAAGGGAAGTCAAGGAAGCGTGAAAAGCGTGAAAACGATTGGGATTATCGGGGGGGATCGGGCCGGAGTCGACGATTGAATATTATGGCTCGATCGTCGCCTGTTACGGTGAGCGGATGCCGGACGGGAGCTATCCGTCAATCATCATCAACAGCATCGATTTGAAGAAGGTGCTGGATCTGGTGTCGGCGAATGAACGAGCGGAGCTGACTCAGTACTTAGTGAATGAAATACAAAGGCTGGCAAGGGCGGGCGCAGAGTGTGGGTTGATGGCTGGCAATACGCCCTACATTGTGTTTGATGAAGTCCGCCGCCGGTCGCCCATTCAATTGATCAGCATTGTGGAGGCGACGTGCGAGGCTGCAAAAACCCTCGGCTTGAAGAAGTCTTGGCTTGTTGGGCGCCCTGCTTCACGATGCAAGGACGGTTCTACCCGGAGTTTTTTCCAAAGAAGGGATCGCGCTTGCCCTCCCCGACGAGCGTGCCCCAAGCGTACCTCCATCACATATGTCTGAATGCGTTGGTGAAAGGCATAATTCGGCCGGAAACGCGCGAACAATTGCTGACGATCGTGGATCGACTGCAGGAGAGTCACGGAATTCAAGCACAGATCCTAGGCGGGACAGAACTGTCTTTGATTTTGCGAGAGCCTACCGTCCGGGACACTCCGATTCTCGACACGACCAAGATTCACGCGAAAGCAATCGTTGCTGAGTCCTTCTTACCATATCGTCGGCGGCTCGAAGTTCAAATTGCGGCACCACCTTTCGTAGCCTGGTACCAAGCGAGAAACTGCCGGAATGCCGTACCACGGTGGCTGTATTGAGCCTTTTCTTCTGGGGCCAATTCGGCAAAGGACTTTTGAATCTGCGGAAAGTAAAACAGAGGATCGTAGCCAAAGCCATTGGTTCCACGAGGACGATTCAAAATCGTCCCTTCAACCTTTCCGCGGAAAACCTGCAAAGTCTGTCCGTCGCGTCCGATGGCAATCACACATACGAATCGACCGGTGCGCTTGCCGGAAGGAACATCCTTCAGTTCGCGGAGCAGACGCGTGTTATTGGCTTCGTCGTCGGTGTTGTTATCCATCAAGTGTGGCGCAGCGGCTGCGAAGCGCGCAGAATGGACGCCAGGAGCACCCTTGAGCGCGTCAACTTCGAGCCCGGAATCATCGGCCAGGACCATCTCGCCCGGAACTTCACGGCTGTAAGCCTCCGCTTTTTTTCGCGCATTCTCTTCGAAAGTCAGGCCATCTTCGACCACGGTCGGCAGAGAGGAGAAGTTTGGAATCGTCGCGATCTCAGTGCCAAACCGCGCCGCGGCGCCGGCGAAGTCGCGCAGCTTGCCCGCGTTCGAGGTCGCGATGAGGATGTGATTCATCAACTGCCGGCCCGGTTTGCTGCCTCTCTGGTCGCAGTAGTTCTACCAAATGATATCTAGCAAGGGAATGTTTACCAACATATTTGAATGGCGCGAGGGCTGAGTCCAAACCCTGATCGCCGCCGCCCAAGCGCGAAGTAAGTTCCGAGCAACAGAGCCGTGACAGCTGAAACGATTCCTCCGAGGGTTCTATCCCAGGTACGCGTGAACGTGATTTGTACACGATTCTCACCCGCTTGAACCGGGATTAACATCTGTCCGGTGACGGATCGCGTGGTGGTCACGACCATCTGACCATTCACTTCGACGCGCCATGCAGGGTAGTGGAACAAGCGCAATACCAGTTGTCCGGGTTGACTGACCTCGGCGGTAAACAACCTCGATTCAGCGGTCCACTGTTGAATGCGGACTTGTAGAATTTGGCCCGCCGCTGCGTTCTGATCTAGAGCCACGCGCGGAGCATCCTTATCGATTTCGTAAGGATCGGCCTCAACGGGCACGTACTCATCAGTGCCCTCGTATCCTGCGCCGCTTCGCTGGCTGTCGAGCATTTGGGTGAGATCCTCCGTCTTCTCCCACCAGGGAGCCTGGATGCGATGCCAGACGAAACCCAGCAACAGCAACATGGCGATGCAGATCGGCATGCGCACCATCCACCGCCGCGATGCCATGGTTACGAAAAGTGCGATGGCCACGTTCAGGCACAGGAGCCAGCGCCAGGGAAGTTGGAGATAGCGCAACTCAGGCAGGCGTTCCCACAGAAAAGACGTGAACGAAAAGTTGAGCAGAACGGCAACGAAAGCCCATCCGATGAGCGTCCACCAAAGCTTGGGCTGGCGGCGGCTCCATTGACGCGAAACGAAGGCGGCAAGCGCGAGCGCAATCGTTTCTGCTGATGCCACAATCGAGACCAGCAAATTAAAGCGGTTGTGATCCACGTCATTAATATTTGTGAAGAGAAAATTATCCTGTGGCCGCACCCCCGCAGACAGCACTTCAGCGATGTTCACCCATCTCCGTTCGTACGCTGCCGGTATCAGAAAAAACGACGCGAGAGCCGCGCCGAGCAAAACTGCAAACGCCCCACGGAGCAGGGCGCGCGGGGCGCGCTGAAGAACGGCCAGAATCAGCATCCATAGCATCAAAGAATAGTTGACCATCACCGCGGCGGGTATGTTCGTGAGCCAGGCCGCGGCCACAATCAACGCCAGGGGGACGACCGCACTCTTCTCTTTTTTCGATCGCAGCGCGTACAGCAAAAGCAAAGGCAATAAGGCACCGGCCAGCAGTTCCGCAAACGCGCTCCGCCAATACACGATCACGATGTAGTAAGGATTGGCAGCATAGAACGCAGCCGCGAAGATGGCGTCGCGACGGTCCAACCATCGTCGTGCCAGAAGGAACATGGAAGATCCCGAGAGCGTCAAGGCCAACCAGATATATGCGCCGGAGACAGCCTTGCACGGCAACAGCGCACCCAGCGCGGCCCCGAGCGTCCACGACAACGGAGGATAAAAAATGAAGCGGGCCTCGCCATATCCGTATTGCGCGAGGGCAGCCCATCGCGGGTAGATAATCCCGTGCTTCCATTGGTCGAGAATTTCCGTCCAGGAGTTCACGTGGAACTCGAAGTCGTGTCCCGACGGACTGCCGAGAAAAAAGAACGGAAGAATCACGAGAAATGCGACTGTCATCACCACCAACAGGGGCCAAGGAAAGATGGGTCCGCCAGGGAAGACTTCTTGCTGCAATACGGTTCTTCGCTCCAGAGAAGAGGGGGTCAGCAGGGAACGGCCTCCGGCAGCCTGAACCAGGCTGCACAGAGATTGTTGCCTAACCAACGCAAATGAGCAATCCGTGCGTTATGGGATCAATCAATAGACAAAAAAGCATGATCGCGCGTGGTGCCCGTCTGTGGAAAATGTACGCGGGATTTCACGGGAAATTAACCTGGCTGCCACCTTCCAGAAATGGGCGCCCGCTAGACTTCGATCATTCGAGGTGGAACAAAACCCGGCGCTAAGGGGTCCGCACGAGAGACGGCGTGCGGGCCTCTCAGTGTTAGTCTCGGGGGAATGCGAGGCGTGCGGTCAGATCAGGCCGAGGTAACTTCTTCCGATCTGCGTTGCTGCCGGAGTTTCTGCAGAAACTCTTCCTGGTTCAGCGACTCGTGGCTGCGCAGCAATTCCAGCAGAGGGTCGTCGAGTTCTTCCTTGGGTAGTGGATCGGGCTGATTGTACTGATCGCCGGCAGCCAGGATGCGCGGCGTAATCAGCAATGCGGGAAGCATTCCTGGACGGCTGGTGAGGAATCCGATGAACCTTGCCACCTGGGCACGCTCATCGGTGGTGCGTGAGGCAAATTCGATGCCCATGCCGAATCCGGGGTGCATCACGCGAACCGTACCTTCCGCTTGGACTTCGATGTCTTCCGCGTTCAGGCAAAGCGTGATGCCGGAGCGCTCGGGAAAAGGCGATTCAGTTTCGACGTAACATCCGCCCAAGCTGAGATCGGTGAGGGTGCACTGCGATACCGGTTCGGGATCGGGCGGCGGAATCTCCGGTGCGTTGGCCGCTACCCAGGTTTTCAGCGTGGCGCGAAGATTGTCGGGAAGATCGATGAAGCGCACGCCCGCTTGTCCGTTGGGACTTGCCCAGGCGATCTCGCCGCTACCTTGAATTTCGGTATCGCCGTCGGGAAGATTGAATTGGGCGCTGATTCTAGCGCCGGGGCAGAGTGGTTGGGCTGCCAGGACGTCCATGCCATCTTCGCTGAGGTCGAGCAGGATGCCTTCGAGCGGGGTTCCATTCTCCACTTGAAGCTGAATCGGAACTTGTACGGGAACGCGGAAAGAGCGTCTTCGTTCCCGTTTGATCAGAGCTGTAGCTGCGCGCAGGCTGGCTTCGGCTTGCTCCACGGAAATCGGCTTGTAGAGAATAAAATTGGCGCCCGCGCCGAAAACATTGCGCACCTTGGTCTTGTCGCTCAGCAGTGCGACGGTTACGGCTTTGACACCCGAAGTGACCTGACTGGCATTTTGCAGCACCAGCGAGGCGCTGTGCGGATCGTCGAAGTCAACGATGACAGAGTCAAACTTTTCTTCTGTGAGACGGCACAGGGCTTCGGGATATCCGCAGCAGGCGACAGTCACGCCACAGCGGGAGAGCAACGGAGTCAAGACTGTCGCTGCCTCTTCATCCTTGGAAACCAAAAGTGCGTGAAACGTCATATGCCGCTCATGTAAAGCGAGAATCTCCCAGGGGTTAGGGCCAGCGCGGAGCCACGCCGCGGGGCTTGGCAGGGGTGGCCGAACCACCCGACGAAGCCGACGCCGCCTTCGCAGCAGGAACCGGCTGCTCATCCACCTCGGCCAAGACCGCAGCGTCGTCATCCTCGATTTCAGCCAGCAAGGGGGCCACCTCACGCAGCTTGTCGGCCGCCTGCTGCAACATCTCGATCTGCTTAGCTAATTGTGCGTAGCGGGCCTGCTTACGTCGCAGAACCTCATGAATGTCCTTCATACAACCCCCTATTGCGAATCTAAGGACACCGCTCGCAATCGTCAATCGTTATACACTTCAGGCAGATTACGGCAGTAACCGGGATAAACCGGTAAGGCGCTACAGATCTACTGACGAAAAGTACGCAAAGATAGCCATTTCGTGCCAGCAGCCGGCACCAATGTGGGATTCACACCGTAAAGAGGGAGAACGTACTCTGTGGTTGAGCAGTTCTGGGGGAGGGCTGTTCGGGCGTCCCATGACTCGAAAGAGTTATGGGGCGCTTCTTAATTTGGGGAACTCTTCTCTCCACTCCCGACTGCCCGCCTGCATCTATATAACTTGTTCAGGATGCACAATTCCGGTCAGTTAGTTGAAATAGAGGACTTCCTTATGTTAGCGAGCACGCCATTCGCGGAGCGTAGGTTTGAAGCTTAAAGACTTCGTTCTTCTGACGCTCCTTACTTTGGGTGCACTGTTGGTCCACGGCTACCATCCCTGGGCGGAAGACTCGGGGATTTACCTCCCGGGCGTTGAAAAAATGCTGCAGCCGGAGCTATTTCCCTTTAATTCCCAGTTCTTCGAATCACATGCGCACCTGACGTTTTTCCCCAACCTCATTGCGGCTTCTGTGCGAACCAGTCATCTGCCCCTGGAGGTTGTTCTCTTCCTTTGGCAGCTGACTTCGATTTTTCTGCTTCTTCTCGCCTGCTGGCAGTTGATCGGCAAGTGCTTTCACGACGAACGAGCTCGCTGGGCTGGCGTGGCGCTGATCGCGGCACTATTGACGCTGCCAGTGGCGGGAACTGCTTTGTACATCTTGGATCAATACGTCAATCCGCGAAACCTTGTTGCTTGCGTCGCGGTTTTCGCCATCGTCAAAGTCATCGACAAGAAGTACTTCCAGGCTGCGTTGTTTCTGGTGCTGGCAGCGGCTATTCATCCTTTGATGGCGGTGTTCGCTTTTTCGTACTGCCTTGTGCTGGTCTGCATCAAGGAATTCGATCGCCCGTCCGCGGGTCTCGCCTGTCTATTGCCATTCGGAATCTCATTCGAGCCGCCCCCTGCGGCCTATCATCAAGTGGCTCTTGCCCATCCCTATTTCTACCTGCTGCAATGGCGCTGGTACGAGTGGCTGGGCGCAATAGCGCCAATTCCAATCCTGTGGTGGTTCAGTCGCATAGCGCGTTCGCGTCAGTTGCGCAACCTCGACCTGTTGTGCCGGGCATTGATTGTTTATGAGCTTGTCTATTTGCTTGTGTCCCTGGTCCTCACCGTTCCGGCACGATTCGAGGCCCTGGCGCGACTTCAGCCCATGCGAAGTCTGTATCTGCTGTATGTGCTCTTTTTCTTATTTGCCGGCGGCCTGCTCGGTGAGTACGTGTTGAAGAATCGGGTCTGGCGATGGGCAGCCTTGTTTGTGCCCCTCTGCACAGGGATGTTCATGGCTCAACATGCTTTGTTCCCCGCCAGCGCCCATATTGAATGGCCGGGAGCCGCCCCGAAAAACCAATGGGTTCAGGCGTTTCTGTGGATTCATGCCAATACGCCCCGCGACGCAATCTTCGCGCTCGACCCCACTTACATGGACATTCCGGGAGAGGAAGAAAATAATTTTGAAGCCATCGCACAACGAAGCATGTTGGCGGATGCGAACAAAGCCAGCGGCGCCGTATCCATGTTTCCTGCGATGGCAGAAGAATGGCTTGTCCAGGTTCAGGCGCAGAGCGGCTGGCCCACGTTTCAACCACAGGGATTTTCGCCGTCTGCAGGCGCAATACGGAGTTACCTGGGTGGTTCTGCAACGACCAGGAACCGCTGGCCTTGACTGTCCTTATCAAAATCCTACTGTGCTGGTTTGCCGGCTGAACTAATGTGAGCAGGAATCCCGGGCTCATGGCAGAAGAAAAGGGTTTGTTGCCGCTACTTGGCGGATATGACGAAGTTCGCAACTGCGGTCGCGCTTTCATCCACGTTGACCTGTTTTTCCCAAGTCCGTGGTTCGGAAAAGACGGGGCGCTCGACTTTCTTCTCCGTCAGAACATCAAACGCGGCCTGCCGCCCCAGGACTTGCCAGCCCTCGTGCCAGGCAACCACCTCATACTGTCCCGGAGGAACATCGGTTAACTCGAACGTGCCGCTTTCGTCGGTCACGGCATAGTACGGATGGGGCGCCACGAACATCTCGGCATTCATCCAAACATGTCCGCCATTGCATTTCAGGTTGACCAATCCGGGAGTATTCATGTCTCGGGAAACGGTCTGATTGGTGAATGGAAATGGAAGGTTATAAGTCGCCGCACCGTCCATGTGAATGGTGTGAAGCGTGGCGTCCGAGCTCTTCATCTGGAGGGCCGCATGTTCCGGGACCAATAAAATATGAGGTTCGTAGCGGCAAAGGTGCTGATCCAGAAAACGTCGGGCGGGCGGCAGATCAAACGCCTTCCCGCTGGAAATGTTCTTGATGAACACCACGGTATTTGCGACGCCGCCCTGGGGACCGATCACCAGCCGCTCCAGATCGCGGGTCTTGTGCGAATTGGGATCGCAAATTTGAGGATCTTTGGTGATGGGAAAGCTGGAAAGATGGGGCTCCGGTCCCGACCACTTGACCGTGCCTTTAATTGTGCCTCCGCTAGCCACGGATACTACTCTGTAGTCGCTGCTTTGGCCTGCGGTGTCGCCCGCCCCGCTCAACAGCATCCCAAATGAAATCGCGAATATTGCAGCTCTGAACATCCTCACCAACCTTGGGAAATCGTATTGCGAGGAGTAACCCGAAGCAAGTAACGAAGGTAATGGCTCACTACTGGTTTGGGACTTGTGACGACTGCCTGGACGGTAGGAATTGCTCTTCTTGTCTAATCTGCGTGGCTAGTGGCCGGCGATACTGACCCCGGCAAGTCGCTTTTCTTGCGGCTTGACCGCAGGCGCATCCGGTCCATGTAGAGATACACGACCGGAGTGGTGAACAGGGTCAATGCCTGACTGACGATCAGGCCGCCGACGATGGTGAGGCCAAGCGGCCGGCGAAGTTCTGAACCGGTTCCAGTACCCAGCGCGAGTGGCAGCCCTCCGAGTAACGCCGCTGCGGTCGTCATCATGATCGGACGGAAGCGCAGTACGCACGCCTCGTGAATTGCGTCGAGGGGCGATTTGCCTTCTTTCCGCTCGGCCTCCAGCGCGAAGTCGATCATCATAATCGCGTTTTTCTTGACCAGCCCGATGAGCAGGATGATGCCAATGAGGCCGATCACGTTGAGCTCGTTGTGGGTCAGCTTCAGTGCCAGTAGAGCGCCTACGCCCGCGGAAGGGATAGTCGACAAAATTGTAACGGGATGAATATAGCTCTCGTAGAGAATGCCGAGAACGATATAAACCGCCAGCAGCGCGGTGATGATCAAGACCGGCTGATTGGCCAGCGAATCCTGGAAAGCTGCCGCCGTTCCCTGGAAGCTGGCATGAATGGTCGCGGGAAAACTAATCGACTGCTGGGCTTTCATAATGGCCGTGGTCGCCTGACCGAGAGAGACGCCGGGCGCAAGATTGAAGGAGATCGTTACCGCCGGCCATTGCCCCTGATGGTTAACCGCCAGCGAAGTGTTGGCAGGCCCAAAGTGCGCAAAGGCTGACAGCGGTACCATATTGCCGTTCGACGAGTGAACATAGACACTCTCGAGCGTCTCCGGGCTCTGCTGAAACTGCGGGGCTACTTCCATGACCACGTGATATTGATTCAGGGGCTCGAAGATGGTCGAAACCTGCCGTTGTCCAAACGCGTCGTAGAGCACGCTGTCGATGTCGGCCGCGGCAACACCCAGCCGCGAAGCCGTGTCACGATCGATGATCATGTTTGCTTCCAGGCCTTTGTCCTGCTGGTCCGTGTTTACCTGCTGAAGCTGCGGCAGGGCGCGCATTCTTTGCAGCAACTGAGGCGCCCACGTGTTGAGCTCGTTTAGATCTTCGCCCTGCAAGGTGTATTGATACTGCGCCTGACTCAAACGGCCGCCGATCTGCAGATCTTGTTGCGTCTGCATGTAGAGCGTGGCGCCGGGAACTTCGGCAAATTTCTTGCTCAGCTCGGCGATGACCTGATCCGCGCCTAGCTTGCGCTCGCCCAGCGGCTTTAGCGTGATGAACATACGTCCCTGGTTCATCGCCGTGGTGCCGCCGCAAAAACCAATCATTGTGTAAATATCGGGATCGTGCATCCCGATATCGACGTAACGGCGCATCTTGCGGCTCATCGCGTCGAAGGAGATGTCCTGCGCCGCTTGCACCGCACCCTGAATGCGTCCGGTATCCTGCTGCGGAAAGAAACCTTTGGGCGCATCTTGAAAGAGATAGACGCTAAAGCAAGCCGTGGCGATGGTAATCACCAGTACGGCAAACTGGTGGCGCAGAACCCAACCCAGGGCGATGCGGTAGAAGCGCAGGATGCCATCGAACATTTTTTCACTGATCTTGTAGGCCCGCCCGTGCTTTTCCTCATGAATTGGCTTCAGCAGCTGCGCGCACATGGTGGGTGTGGTCGTCAGTGAAACCGCCAGGGATACACCGATCGCGATACTCAACGTGACCGCGAATTCCCGGAAGAGGCGGCCGACAATTCCGCCCATCAGCAAAATCGGGATAAAGACCGCCACCAGAGATGTGCTCATCGAGAGCACAGTGAACCCAATCTCGCGGGCTCCACGAAACGCGGCCTGGACCGGCGCAACCCCCTGCTCGAGATAGCGCGTGATGTTTTCCAGAACAACAATAGCGTCGTCCACGACGAAACCCGTGGAAATCGCCAAAGCCATCAACGACAGATTGTCGAGCGTGTATCCCAGAAGATACATGACGCCGAATGTACCGATCAGCGACAGCGGTACCGCGATGCTGGGAATGATGGTGGCCCGTACGGTCCGTAGAAAAACGAATACCACCAGAATGACCAGGGCCACTGAAATCAGGAGCGTGATTTCAATGTCCCGCAAAGCAGCCCGAACCGTGGTGGTGCGATCCGAGACCACCTCCAGCTTAATCGCGGGAGAAATCGAAGCCTGAAGTTGCGGCAGTAATGCGAGAACGTTGTCGACGGTCTGAATAATATTGGCGCCAGGCTGCCGGAAAATAATGAGAATCACAGCGCGCTTGCCATTCGAAACGCCGTAGATGTGAGCGTCCTCGACCGAATCCTGCACATCGCCCACATCTCCTAGGCGCACCGCGGCCCCATTGTTCTTGTTGTAAGCCACAATCAGCGGGCGGTAGTCGTCCGCATGCGTAATTTGATCGTTGTTGTTGATCGTCCAGGAGTTGACCGTGTTGGCCACCTCACCCTTGGGACGATTCGCATTCGCCGCCGACAAAGCCGTGCGTACCGCGTCCAGTCCGACGCCCGTGTTGTTGAGCAGATTCGGATCCAGTTCCACTCGCACCGCAGGATTGGCTCCTCCACCTACGTACACTTGCCCAACGCCACTCACCTGCGCCAGCTTTTGCGAGAGGATGGAGTTTGCCTGATCGTAAATATCCGGGCAGGGTCACGCTGTCCGAGGTCAGCGACATAAGCAGGATCGGCGCCTCCGCCGGATTCACTTTTCGATACCAAGGATTGCCCGGAAGATACGACGGCAACTGGCTCCGTGCGGCATTAATGGCCGCCTGCACGTCCCGGGCGGCCGCATCGATATTGCGGGTCAGATCGAACTGCAAAACGATGCCAGTCGAGCCGAGTTGGCTGACCGAGGTCATCTGGTTGATGCCCGCGATTCTCCCGAATTGCCGCTCCAGCGGAGTTGCCACGGCCGAGGCCATGGTTTCCGGACTCGCGCCCGGCAGGCTCGCAGAGACCTGGATCACGGGAAATTCCACCTGAGGAAGCGGCGCAACGGGAAGCCTGGTGAAGGCAAGCGCTCCTGACATCAACAGTGCCAACGTCAGCAGTGACGTTCCAATCGGCCGTTTGATGAAAGGAGCGGAGATATTCATGATTCAGTCTCCGACCGCCGGTTCTTCCGTGGGATTGACCAGACCGAATCTTTCGAATCGTTTGGCTAGCCGATCGAACCACAAATACACCACTGGAGTGGTGTACAGCGTGAGTGCCTGGCTCACCAGCAAACCGCCCACGATCGTAATTCCCAGCGGATGGCGAAGCTCGGACCCCGTCCCCGAACCGAGGGCCAATGGCAGGCCGCCGAGAAGCGCCGCCATTGTGGTCATCATGATCGGGCGGAAGCGCAGCAGGCAAGCCTGGAAGATAGCTTCCTCGGGTGGCTTATGCTCCACCCGCTCCGCCTCGAGCGCGAAGTCGATCATCATAATGGCGTTCTTCTTGACGATTCCTATCAGCAGGATGATTCCGATCAGTCCGACTACGCCGAGATCGTTCCCGGTCAGCAGCAGAGCCAAGATGGCACCTACACCGGCGGATGGCAGCGTTGAAAGAATCGTGATGGGGTGAATGTAACTTTCATAGAGAACTCCCAGCACGATGTACACGGTCACGATCGCCGCCACGATCAGCCACG
>CAWITE010000016.1:0-346210 GCA_963838905.1 uncultured Acidobacteriota bacterium | reverse complement strand
AGCTCCAGTTCGATTGCCTAAGCGAAGCCGTCTGGCTGACTCACCGCGCCGATGTGCGCCTGATCATCGATAAACAGGCGGCCTGCGGTGAGGGCTCGGCGATCAATTTCCAATAGATCGAGTTTTTTCACTTTGTCTTCGAGGACTCTGAATGCGGTTGCAGGGGCCATGCATTCGGTCTCTTCCAGCAGCGCGCCCATCATTACTATGTTCGCTGCCTTGGTCGAACCCAGTCGGTCAGCGATCTCCGCCGAGGGAATCGCGAACACCTGCACTCCCGGCGCGGCGAAGTCGGCAGGAAGGCTGGCGCCGCTGTAGAGGATGAGTCCACCCCTCGCGACTTCGTGTGCAAACTTTCGCAACGAGAACTCATTCATAGCCACTAGCACATCGGGGCGCGAGACCAGGGGCGACCCGATCCGTTCCTTCGACAAGCACACGTGGCAGTGCGCACTGCCCGAACGCATCTCCGGGCCATACGATGGCAGCCAGCTCACTTCCAGTCCTTCGCGCATACCCATTTCGATGAGCAGTTGCCCCAGCAGCAGCACGCCCTGTCCGCCGAAGCCTGCAATTTTGATCTTTACGTCTTTGAAGTGATGGGCGTGTTTCGGTTTGTCGTTGGCGTCCGCCTTCGGAGTGATCTCAAGCACATCCGCGACCGGGCGTTGCGGGGGTTCATTGCCGATGGGGATTTCTGGGCCGCGGTCGCGGAAAACGTTTAGCGGAAAGATCGGCGTCATCTTCTCGAGAACCCATCGCCGCGCTTCGACCGGATCTTTGCCCCAAATCGTCGGACACGGTGACAAGATTTCGACAAACGAGAAACCGGCGCCATCGCGCTGGATCTCGAGCGCCTTGCGGATCGCCCGCCGCGCTTTCATGATGTTCTTGTTGTCCGAAAGAGCGACGCGTTCGATGTACGCCGGCGCTTCCAGCGTGGCGAGGAGTTCTGCCATGTGCAACGGAAAGCCTTCATTCGACGGCCGCCGTCCCCAGGGAGAAGTTGTGCTCTTCTGCCCCACCAGGGTGGTTGGCGCCATCTGTCCGCCAGTCATGCCATAGATTCCGTTGTTCACGAAAAAGACGGTGATCTTTTCCCCTCGGTTCGCGGCATGCACAATCTCGGCGGTGCCAATGGCGGCCAGGTCGCCGTCTCCCTGATAGGAAATGACGATTTTATCCGGGCAGGATCGTTTAATTCCCGTGGCCGAAGCTGGCGCACGGCCGTGCGCGACTTGCACGTTGCCTACGTCGAAATAGTAATAGGCAAACACCGAACAGCCCACGGGACTCACGAAGATCGTCTTGTCTTGCAGCCCCATATCCTGCAGCGCCTCGGCAATCAACTTGTGGGCCACTCCGTGTCCGCAGCCGGGACAGTAGTGGGTCTGGTGCTTCAGTTCGGATTTGCGCTCGTACAGGTCATAGAACAGCGTTGATCTGGAGTGGACTGGTTCGTATTCGTCATTGCGCTTGGATTCAACTTCGGGGCTGGCTTCGGACCTAATTTCAGCATCCACGCTGATCACACTCTCGTTTGCCATTTTCGTTGTCCTCACACCGCTACGGCTATGCGCTCCAACACTTGTTGTTGCAGCTCCGTGACCGATGGCACGTTGCCGCCCACGCGGCCGTAGAATTCGACTGGCACTTTGCCATTCAACGCCAGGCGCACGTCTTCCAGCATTTGTCCGTTGCTCAATTCGACGACTAGCACCTTTTGTACTTTGGCCGCGGCTTTCGCCAGCGCTTCCGACGGATAGGGCCACAGCGTGATGGGCCGGAACAGCCCGGCTTTCATGCCTTCCTTGCGCAGCGCTTCCACCGTGGAAAGCAACACTCGGGACACGATGCCATAACCGACGAGCAGCAGCTCGGCGTCGTCGGTGTGGCAAAGCTCGCAGCGCGGCTCGGCTTCTTGCGCGCGGATGTACTTGGCTTCCATTCTGCGCTGGTGTTCTTCCAATTCATCGGTTTCGAGATAGATGGAACTGACCAGGTTGGCGCGCGTTTCTGGCGTGCCCTTTACCGCCCAGGTTTTTTCGGGTGGCTGCCTCTCACGATATTCGAGATCCAGCGGTTCCATCATTTGTCCGATGAAGCCGTCGGCCAGCACCACTGCGGGATTGCGGTATTTGTCGGCGAGATCAAATGCCAGCATGGTGAGCTCGGCCATCTCCTGTACCGATGCGGGAGCCAGCACGATATTGCGGTAGTTGCCGTGGCCGCCGCCTTTTACCATGGCGAAATAGTCGCTTTGTTCGGGGGCGATGTTGCCCAGGCCGGGGCCGCCGCGCATTACGTCGACGATCACGCATGGGAGTTCGGCGCCCGCCAGATAGGACATGCCTTCCTGCATCAGGCTGAGGCCGGGGCCAGAAGATCCAGTCATGACGCGGACACCAGCGGCGGCTGCCCCATACACCATGTTGATGGCGGCGACTTCGCTCTCCGCTTGCAGGAAAGTTCCGCCGACCTGCGGGAAGTAGAGCGCGGCCGACTCGGCAATTTCACTGGCCGGAGTGATTGGATATCCGTAGTACGCGCGGCATCCGGCGAGGATCGCGCCTTTCACTACCGCCACGTTTCCTTTACAAAGCTGCCGCACGTTCGCCTCCTTGCGCCGCCGCAAACGCCTTTCCTTTAGCCTTGATGCGATAAACCGTAATCGCGCCCGGCTCCGGGCAGCAGTAAAAGCAGATTCCACAACCGGTGCAGCCCTCGCCGGTGTAGCGCGCCGGATGAACCCCGTATGAACTCAACTCCGGAGCCAATTCCAAACACTTGGGCGGACAAGACTCCACGCATAGCTCACATCCTTTGCATTCGTCGACATCAACCGTGACCTTACCCCGCGCTTGGCCTGCCATTGTTCACCTCGTTGCTGTCTCCGCAGCTAAGGGGCGCTGCAGCCATCTAGTCTTTTCGCAAAATTGATAGAGTTCTTCCCGAAACTTGGGATGTGCAATGTCGATCAGGGCCTGCGCCCGTTGCCGGATGGTCTTGCCGTGCAGGTACGCGACACCGTATTCGGTCACGACGTAGCGAATCAGGCCGCGCGATGTAACCACTCCCGCGCCGGGGCTCAGCATCGGCACCATCCGCGAGATCGTTCCGTCTTTTGCGGAAGACGGAATCGCGATAATCGACTTGCCACCCTTGGAGCGCGCCGCGCCGCGCAGGAAGTCTACTTGTCCGCCAATGCCGCTATAGAACTGGCTTCCGATCGAATCGGAGCAGACTTGACCGGTTAGATCGATCTGCAGTGCGGAGTTAATGGCCACCATGTTGTCGTTGCGGGCGATGAGCTCCGGGTCGTTGGTATAGGCGGTGGGATGGAATTCGAAGATCGGATTATTGTCCAGGAAATCGAACAACCGTTTCGTGCCAATGGCAAACCCCAGGATGATCTTCCGCGGCTTGAAATTCTTACGCGCCCCTGTGATCACGCCGGCATTGATCAAAGGAATCACGCCATCGGAAAGGAGTTCGCTGTGGACCGCGAGATCCTTACGATCCATAAGGAAGGGAAGCACGGCCTCCGGGATTCCACCGATGCCGGTCTGCAACACAGCCCCATCCTCGATCAAGTTTGCGACGTTACAGGCGATGGCCTTATGCATGTCGGTGATTAACGGTTGCTTCATCTCGCACAGCGGCCGGGAGGAATCGACAATAGCATCGATCTTGGTCACGTGAATGAAGCTGTCACCGTAGGTGCGCGGCATCTGATCATTGATCTGCGCTACCACGTAACGGGCGCATTTGGCCGCGGTGAGGGAAGTGTCCACACCTACACCGAAGCTGCAGAAGCCATGCGGATCGGGAGGAGAAAGTTGCAGCAGTGCAACGTCGATTGGCATGACGCCGGTCTCGAACAGTTCTTCAATTTCGCTCAGGTAAATGGGCGTGTAGTCGGCGCGGCCTTGGTTGATGGCCTCGCGTACGTTGCCGCCGATAAACATCGCGTTATGCCGAAAGTGTCCGGCCATCTCGCGAGCTACGTAAGGAGCCGCTCCCATGGTCATCATGTGGACGATTTCCACGTCTTGCACATCAGGGGCGCGGCGTATCAGGGCCTCCACCAGGGTCTCAGGCTCGGCGCACCCGGGCTGAATGTAGACACGCATCCCCGACTGCACACAGCGCAACGCCTCGTTGGCCGTCCGCAACTTTATCTTGTACTCAAGCTCCCAGGACATCCCCGCCTCCCCTATCCCGCTGCCCTCACCTTCCGCAACGGCTCAGACACACACGCTCGCTCGTAACCGACCGCCGCGTAATAGACGGCGTGGTCAAAGAATTGATCCAGTAACTCCTCCACCTCAAGCTCGCCGGCAATCTCCGCGGGGCGGTCCAGCACGGCCTCTTGTTTGAGGAAGTCCCAAAGGTTTTTCTTGGTAAGGATAATCGCCCAGAGAAGTTGACTTAGCGGCACGTTTTGCCGGCCGCGCTTGGCGCCAATCTCCACGTAGCGCTTCTCGACATCCAACTCGCTTTTGCCCAGAAGCCAGTCTGCCAGGTGACAATAGATTTCGCACACCCGTTGCTCGAGCTCCCCGGGTGGGACGTTACGGTATGCGGGCAGCAAGGGGGAGTTCTGCGTTTTTTCGAGGAGCCCTACCGCCAGCGCTTCAGAGTGGTTCTCAACCAACCGGAGAAGCCTGTACGCCAACATCATCGCCGCCCCTCCTTCACTGCCACAATTTTCGACCTTGCCCCTGGGAGCGGCTAGGGCGGAGAGCATAGGTGACTGTGATCTCCGTCACACAACCTACGGACCCGCTATTTCTGAGGCGGCTCCTCGCGGCAGGGGAAAATCTTACAGAGGGTACCGAACGTAGCATCACGCTTTCGGGAATGCCGAATTCGGAAATTGAGGACCAGCAGGGTACCTCCAAATTGATGACGCCTGAATTATTTTTTGCGATTACAATCGTGCTGGGGGTTTGGGAAGCTGAGCAAGTGGCTACGCAGGCACGGTCGGTTCGCATGCTTCGGAGTGAGCGAGACGGTAGAGTTGGTGCGTCCTGAACTGTTTGCTGTAGTCCCTGCTGATTTACGGCATCGAAAGTAAGCAGTTTTACTTTCGTACGCCACTCTCCCGGAGGTCGAGCGCGCCGTGGATTCCGTGGCGCAACTACTCCTTCAACTCGCCCTGACGGTCATCGGTCCCGCCCATGAGACGACGACTTTGTGAAAACACTGAACGAACTATTTTCGTCACTCTCCGCCCGACGCCGTTACGAAGTCTGGTTTCTTCGTCTCGGACTTGCGGACGGTGGCGGGGCATGGTGGTTCCGATATCTGCTCATGAATCCCGGGCGGCGTGGTTGCGCAGGCGATCCCCGTGGGATGCCCGTTCAGGTATGGGCCACGTGGTTTCCGAGGGATGGAAAACCACAAAGCTTCATTGAAGGATTTCCTTTGGAAGGCTTGGATCTCAGCGCGAGAAGAGGAAATCCATTCCACTTCCGAATCGGCAACAACAAAATCGGCGAGGGCTCCTGCCGAGGAACGTTGGAAGTTGAGGGGCACGCGATTTCATGGGATCTGCAGTGGCGTTCCACGTTTCGAGCCACCTTAAGCAACAAGGGCTGGATTGGATTCTCGCGAACCCCGCATTCCGACGCGATTTTTTCGGGGAAGATCACACTCGATGACCGGAGTTTTGAGGGAAGCCCCTTGGGGTTCGGAGTTCAGGGGCATAACTGTGGATACCGCCATCGCAACTTCTGGACTTGGACGCATGCATATTTTTCCCGCCCCGAAATCGGTCCGAGCACATTAGAGGCATTGATATACGAAATGCCGTTTGGGCTCGTCTTTCGTAAGGCACTGCTCTGGCACGATGGCGAGAAACATGAATTCGGGAATCTGCAAGAAATCAGAAGAGACCCAGATAAACTTGGCTGGAGTTTTTGTTGTTCGACCAAGGGTGGATTCCGATTGGAAGCAGCTATCGACGGCGCTGGGCCGAGCGTCCATCGCCTTCCTTACGTAAAGACCGACTGCAGGGGAAGCTTTGAAGTGGCGAACAACAGCCTGGCGAAAGCGGTTCTCCGCCTGGAGCGGCAGGGTCGGCCGGTTGAAACACTAGAGACCAGTACGGGGGCCGTGTTGGAAATGGTCGGCCGCTAAATTCATTCGGGAGATTGCGCCATCGCCAGGCGCTCAGCGACGATCGCGTAGGCCGATGGATTGAATGCCATTCCAATGTGCGTGCCGGGGACTTCAAAGTCGGCTTCGGGATTCCGGGTCCGGCAATAGCGCCAGTCGACGATACCGTCATCGCGTGTGTAAATCGCGGTCTCGACCATGGAGTCCGGAATGTCGCGCCTCAGCGAATCAACAAAATTGCAGGTGCAGCGCCCGGTGTAGCACTCGGGCAACACTCCTCTGCCATGCTCCTGCAGGATATGCTGGCGGATGGCTTCGGCAGCGTGGAGAATAGTTCGACTGGCGGCCGTACCGCGAATGGGCGCGGCAAGCGTGATGACTTAAGCGATATCCCGCGGCCGCTGGCCCGCAACCGAGCGCGCGATCACGCCTCCAAGGCTGTGGCCGATCAGGTGGATTTTCCGCCCGGTCTCGGCCAGGGCACTTTCAATGGTTTGGTTCAGATGGCGTTGGACAAGGAGATTCGGGCACTCGGCATTGATGCCGATACCGGAAAAATACGGCCGGTATCCGATGCGCCCCAGCCACGCGTGGAGTTCCATTAAATAAAGATCGGTACCCAGAAAACCTGGGATGATGACCACGGCGGAGCCATCCCCGCGGGGTACGCCGAAACCGTAATAGACTGGAGTCGCGTGCAGCAGGAGAATCTCAGCCGCAAACAGCGCTTCTGTCCACGGAGAGATGTCGGCCTGTAAATCCGCCTTGTGAGTGTGCTTCCGACCTCGCGCCTTCGATGAACCTTTGGTCTTGTTCGGTTTGCGCTGCAATTTCGTCCCGAGTTTGTTCAGCATTTACGCACCCCAGCCTAGCGGGCGCAAGCGGGCGGAAGCATGCCCGCTGCAGATTATACCCTTCTCTTGCTCTTCCGGGTTGAGCTTCGTTTTACGTGTACGGGCTTTTCCAGCCGGGCTTCGAGTTCCGCCACCCGCTTGCGCAGGGCATCAAGTTCCGGTTCAGACTTGGCGGGCGGCTGAGGTGCCGCGCCCAGGAATTGTTTCATCATGTCCACCGGCGACAGAATTGCAGACTGGACCTCGCCGAGGCGGCTCTGCACCGCATCCTGCACCTTCTGATAGGTGTCGAAAGCGGATTTCAGATACCACATGATGAACTCCTGCCGTACCTCGTCTGAGGCGACGATCAGTTGCCGGAGAAGTTCGAGCGGCAGGCCGGTAGGTTTTTCTTTGGCATCCTCGGTAATGATTTGGGTAAGAGTGACGCGGGTCAAGTCCTGGCCAGTCTTGGCATCGACCACCTGGACATGCCTACCGTCGCGGATGAATCCAGCGATATCGTCGAGATTCACGTATTTGCTGTTCGAGGAATCGTACAGCCGGCGATTCCCATACTTTTTGATGATGACCGGAGCGGGCTTCATTTGGTGATCCTGTCCATGCTGCTCTGCACACTAGATAAATATATCTTGACACAAGTAGCCGACGCTCGTATAGTTTAGTTGATGCTGCAATGCAGCAAATTATTGGAGGTGGCAAATGACAACAACGGTAAAGTCCGAACCCCCCCGAACTCATCCCGGGGAGTCTTCCTTTGTTTCTCTTCTGTCAGGCTGGGCGCAACAGGGAGTCCAGAGCTTTTTTGCTACGCAGCGGATCCTGTTGGATCTTGCGATGCGTCAGAATGCAAGCTTGATGCACTCCCTGCGACAACAATTGTCCGATCCCACTCATTCGCCGACCGCCATTCTGGGCGAAGTCACGGCCGAGGGTGTGTCGAACTTCATTGAAGGGCAAAAGATCCTTCTTGAACTGGGTCAAAAGCAGAACGAAATTTTAATGAGCGGAGTGAAGGAGCGAGTCGGGGAGTGGCCTGCGGCGCAGGCTGTTACCGACCTGTTGCGGCGGAGCGTGGAGACTTTCATCCATATGCAGCAGGAATTCCTGAAGATTGCCGGTAAGCAAACTCACAGCTGGGTGGAAGCAGCCAAGAACGGAAAACCGTACCAGAGTGAGCATGTGGTGGAACTGGCCCGCGAGGCGATGGACAACTTTGTCAAAGCCCAGAAGCACTTTATGGACGTCATCGCCGAGGCGACAGCGAAAGCCACCGGCAGCAAGCATACCAACGGGGTAAAGAAAATTAAGAAGACTGAACTGTCCCAGTTGGCGCGAGAGGCCACGGAGTCGTTCATCGAGGCACAACGGAAGCTGGTTGATGTAGCCGGACGACAGATGAACGCCGGTGTGAAAACCGCAGGCAAGACTCTGGAACTTCTGCGGCCGTTTCCCTTCTTACCATTGGCAGAGTTGACGCGTGAAGGCGTGAAAAGCTACGTCAACGCCCAGAAGGAGTTGATGGACGTCATGGTAAAGCCGGGTGCCGAACACAAGCACAAGCCGGAGCATCGCGCGCAGCGGTCGCCAAAGAAAGCGGCGGCAGCTGCCTGATGCGGAACGAAGTAGAGCTGTCACCCTGAGCGGAGTATGGCCCGCACGAAGCGCGGGCCATACAAAGTCGAAGGACCCCTGCACGGCCGAGTGCTCCAAGCGCCTGAGGGCGTTCTCGGCAAGAAGCTGGCTTCGCACGTGTGAAACAGCACGTGAGAATCTCGAGCGAAGCTGGCGTTAAGTACGAGCACGCGGGTCCTTCGACTCCCGCCAACGATGAGAAGTCAGCTTCGATTGACCATCCAGGCTGAGTATCGCGCTGGCGGGTACCCGCCAGCGAATATTTTTCATCAATCGGGAGGCCCTGATGAAGATTCCACTCATTCCCATCCTGTCATGTGCTTACCTGTTCAAGGAGATTCGAGTCGAGGTGAAATATGGCTACGCTTGCTGCAACAAACGCTCCCAAGATTTCTGGCGGAAGTTTCCTGGTTGAGGATCGCACGCCCGACGAAGTATTCACTCCAGAAGATTTCACCGAGCAGCATTTGCTGATTGCGCAAACTGCGGAAGAATTCGCGCTCAAGGAAATTGTCCCCAATGCTGAAAAAATGGAACACAAGGATTTCTCGATCAGCCGTGAACTGGTGAGGAAGGCTGGCGAGCTCGGGCTGAGCGGGGTGGATGTTCCCGAAGAGTACGGCGGCATGCAACTGGATAAAGTCACGTCGGCTATCGTTGCCGACCGTATTGCAAAATACGCCGGCTTCAGCACGACCTGGGGCGCGCACGCCTGCATTGGGACGCTGCCTATCGTTTACTTCGGCACGGAAGAACAAAAGAAGAAATATCTGCCTGGGTTGGCCAACGGCACGACGGTAGGTGCCTATGCTCTTTCGGAATCGTCTTCGGGGTCGGACGCGCTCAATTGCCGCACCCGGGCCACGCTCTCCGGCGACGGCAAACACTATCTGCTGAACGGCGAGAAGATGTGGATCACGAACGCAGGCTTTGCTGACCTGTTCATTGTGTTCGCCAAGGTGGACGGAGAGAAGTTCACGGCGTTCATTGTCGAGCGTAGCTTCCCGGGCTTTGCGGTGGGTGCTGAAGAACACAAGATGGGCATCCGCGGATCCTCTACTTGTCCACTCATTCTCAATGACTGCAAGGTACCGGTTGAGAACGTCCTTGGAGAAATTGGAAAAGGACATCACATCGCCTTTAACGTTTTGAACGTGGGCCGTTTCAAGCTGGGGGCAGGCGCCATTGGCGCGGCTCGCAATTCTCTGGAAAGCGCCATTGCCTATGCCAAGCAGCGCAAGGCGTTCGGCAAAGTCATTGCCGATTTCGGACTGGTGCGCGAGAAGCTGGCCAACATGGCCGCCGGCATTTTCGTTGGCGAAGCCATGGCCTATCGCACGGTCGGTATGATCGATGCGGCCATCGAGCAACTTGGCGATGCCCACAGCGACATGGCGCAGGCTCGCAAGGTATTTGACGAGTATGCGGTCGAGTGTTCGATCCTGAAAGTTTGGGGATCGGAGTTTATCGACTACGTGGTCGATGAGACGGTGCAAATCTACGGTGGATACGGCTTTGTTGAGGAATATCCTGCCGAGCGAAGTTACCGTGATGCCCGCATCAATCGGATTTTCGAAGGCACGAACGAAATTAACCGGCTGGTCATTACCGGCTTTCTGTTGAAGCGGGCAATGTCCGGGCAGCTTCCTTTGATGGGAGCGATCAAGCAACTGATGGATGAAGTGCTGTCGGGCACTAGAGACGACAGCGTGGAAGGTTTACTGGTAGAGGAGCGGAAACTGGTGGCGGCAGCCAAGAAGATCGGACTGTTTGCCGCCGGAGTTGCCACTCAGAAATACATGCAGGCTATCCAGGATCAGCAGGAAATCATGGGAGCAATCGCGAACATGACCATTGAAACCTACGCCATCGAGTCAGCCGTGCTGCGTGCCCAGAAGCTGGCGACGCGGAAGGGCGAAGCTGGCGCAGCGAATGCCCTTGCGATGACTCGCGTTTATATGGCGGGCGCGCTGGATAGAATTGAGAGCGCGGCAAGAATGGTGGTTGCGGCCTCGAGTGAAGGCGACATGCTGCGTTCGCAGATGGCGATCCTACGACGCTTGTGCAAGTACGAACCATTCAATACTGTGGCTCTCCGGCAGACAATCGCACAGAGAGTCATCGAAGCCGGCAAATACATGTTGGCATAGCGTAGTACAAGGAGGAAGGGAAACCCACATCGTAGGCGAAAGGATCGGCCCCTCGACTTCGTCCGAGTTGCCCACGAGACGACTACTAAGCCGGCGAGACCCTGCCTCGGCAGCAGCCCAAGCGGGTCCGCCGCTGTTTTGACCAGAGGTCTACGCTCAACACGTGATGGTGGTATGCAGGTTTCCGGACAGTCGCTTCCGAGTCGCCGACCGCCAAGACGGAATCGTGGCTGTATAAGAGCGATTGCTGGCCGATCCTTCTTTTGACAAGAGCAGAGCAGGGGCCTAAGCTAATCGTTGAGCGAGTTACGCCTTCCCACTCTTTCAGATCCCCTGAACTAAGTCAGCCCATCTGAAGTTGTCCCACCTTAGTCACCCGACGACGTGACACTCCATCCATGAACTTCGCCACCCAATGTGACCACATCACAATCAGCTGTGACCGGTGACACCGACTCACCCGCCGCTGAGTGATGTAGTGAACTTGGTGGTCCTGATTTCAGACCTTGAGGAAATCCGATGGATCTACGCAAATGGTCGAAGGCGAATGCTGATTATGGCCGAGAGCTTCTGCACTCTGGAATCGAAGGAGCACGTTCTGGTCGAGAAGTATTTCTGAACGGAGAATCTTTTACTCCCTTTGTTGCCGAATCAGTCCGAAGTGCCCTGAAGCCCGCCATCCTTGGAGCGTGCCTCGGGATGTTGGGTAGCTTTCCATGCCGTCGTCAAAAATCCGTAAGCCGAGCATTGACGTACGGCTTGCTGGGCGGCGCGATCGGTTTTGGCGCGAGCGTCGCTTGGGAAAACCGCTGTTTGACCGCCAGCGTTGCTGGAAGTGTGTTGAAGAACATTGGCAGGGTACGCGATGAGCATTGGCTGAGCAACCATCCCATCGACTACGCGTAGAAACGAAGGATGTTTACCGGCGATCAAGCGTTGGTCCCTATGGTCGCGAGTGTTCTGGGAACACCAAGAGTGAGCGTACTCCTCGCGGGCAGTGCACTCCAACAGATAGGCATGGGGGTAGTAATGAACACCAGCGAAGCAGTTCTGGAACGGGTTCAGATCCCAGTTGTCGCAGACAGCCTCAGCGAAGAACGGATTGCTTACCTTGAAAGAGTCGTCAGTCAAGCCAGAACCGCTGCCGCCGTCTTTACCCAATTCAGTCAAGTGGATGTTGATCGCATCGTCAAGGCGATGGTTTTGGCTGGCCTGGAGCAAGCTCAACCTCTCGCCTGTCTGGCGGTTGAGGAAACCAAGCTCGGAGTCATGGAAGACAAAGTTCTCAAGAATATGTGCGCCACGGAGTTCACCTACAACTACATCAAGGACAAGCGTACCGTTGGCATCATTCGCGAATTTCCGGAGCGCAATCTGGTGGAGATCGCGGAACCGATCGGAGTCATCTTAGCGCTCACACCGATTACAAACCCCACTTCCACGGTGCTCTTCAAGTGCATCATGGCAATCAAGACGCGCAACGCAGTCATTTTCAGTCCCCATCCCAAGGCCTGGCGTTGCTGCTCCGAGGCCGTGAAAATCATGTATGAGAGCGCACTGAAGCATGGCGCGCCCGAAGGAGTTTTTTCCTGCCTGGAATCGCACACTCTTCAGGACAACGCCTACCTGATGCGGCACAAAAGCATTGGTCTGATTGACGCCACCGGCGGGCCGGGGGCAGTCAAAGCCGCTTATAGCTCCGGCAAACCAGCCTTGGGTGTAGGGCCGGGCAACACGCCGGTCTACCTGGAGAAAACGGCAGACCTGAGTACGGCCGTAGTGGACATCATTCTGTCCAAAACATTCGACAACGGAACCATCTGTGCTTCAGAGCAAACGGTGGTGATTGACGATGAGGTTTATGACCTCGTCCTGAAGAAATTTGCGGAATTGGGCACGCACATCTGCAATGAAAAAGAGACCGAACTGCTGGCGCGCACCGTCATCGATCCCGAGACCGGGTTTATGCAACCCGCGGCAGTTGGCCAGAAGGCTACTGATATCGCCCGTCTTGTCGGTCTTTCGGTGAAACCTGACACCAAACTCCTGATTGCGCCGATTCAGGGCGTGGGCCGCAAACATCCCCTGTCGGTGGAGAAGCTGTTCCCAGTGCTCGCGGTCTATCGGGCAAAGTCCGTCGATGAGGCGCTCAAGGTCTGCGTCGATGTGAATCATGCCGGCGGGCTGGGACATACGGCGGTCATTTTCTCGCGTAACGAAGAGGTCATTCGCAGGTTCGGTGAGGTGATGAACGCGGGGCGAATCATTGTGAATTGCCCAGGATCAGTCGGAGCGCTGGGCGCGGTTTACAACGATCTCGTGCCCACTTTCTCCTTCGGATGTGGCACCGGCGGCGGCAACAGCACGACCGATAACGTAAATATTTATCACTACCTCAACATCAAGCGGATGGCTCGGAGGACGCAGGCCCATATGTGGTTCCGAGTTCCCAATCAGATTTATTTCAACCTGAACGCGGTGGAGAACTTGCGGCAGTTCCCCTCGCGCTCCACCGTCATTGTTACGAATCCCTCCTTGGAGCAAATCGGCTACGTAGATCTCGTCAGGCGCCACATTCCGGAGGGCACGCGCGTCCACGTCTCGGTCATTCCCGATGCGGAGCCCGAGGTCAAGGTGATTATGCAAGGCGTGGAAGAGCTCAATTTCTACAAGGCGGACCAAATTATTGCGCTAGGCGGCGGGTCGGTGATCGACGCGGCCAAGATCATGAAGCTTAAATACGAATCTCCGGATGCTGATCTGGAAGAGTTGGCCGCGCCGTTTCTGGATCTGCGCAAGCGCGTAGTTCAGTACCCGACGGAGAAAGTGAACCGCGCGCGGCTGGTTGCGATCTCGACCACAAGCGGAACTGGCAGCGAAGTTACTCCCTTTGCCGTCCTGACCGATAGAGAGCGTGGGCGGAAGGTGACACTGGCCGACTACTCCCTTACGCCAGATGTGGCGATCGTTGATCCGCAATTTGTGATGTCGATGCCGAAGGGCCTTACCGCCGATACGGGCATCGACTGCCTGACCCACGCGCTGGAAGCTGTCGTTTCCAGTTATGGTTCGGCCTATACCGACTGCAACGCCATGCAGGCGATTCGAATGGCGTTTAAGTACCTGCCCATCGCTTATGAGCATCCCGGCGACGAAGAGGCGCGCTGCATGATGCACAATGCCGCGTGTATTGCGGCGATGGCGTTTGCCAATGCGTCGGTGGGCGTGAATCACGCCCTTGCGCATGCCTTCGGGGCTCGCTTTCACGTTGCCCACGGCCGGGCCAATGCGCTCATGTTGCCGCACGTCATTGCGTATAACGCGTCTGTGCCCACCAAGTTCGTGCCGTCGCCGTATCAGAAGGGGTATCTCGCGCACAAGAAATACGCTACGGTCGCGGATTTGCTTGGTCTGGGCGGCCACACAGTTGAGGAAAAAGTGAAGAACCTGGTCGCGGCGACAGAGCAGTTGCTCGACCAGTTGGGGTTCCCGCGTTCGATCGCCGACCTGGGAATCTCAAAGGAAGAATTCGAGCGGGCAATGCCTGAGCTGACCAAGCTTGCATTTGACGATCCGTCCTGGCGGTCGAACCCTCGGATGCCTCTGATGAGCGAATTGGCCGACCTGTTTTGGAAGGCTTATCAGGGGCGAGGCCTGGAGAAGGTGGGAAGTGCATCTCTGCAACAGACCGCGTAGCGGAGGGTGGTTCTTATGGCAATGATGGCTGTCTGGCTCAAGATTGATGAAGAGCACGTTGTTCAAGGGTTGCAAGAGGCTGGGGAAAAACTGGACAGCGCCGAGGGCGAAGTGGTTGTGGATTTCTCTTCCGTGCTCCGGATCGATGCGAGTGGGCTCAGGGCGATGGAGGAGTTTGCGAGCACAGCTGACGACAAAGGCGTGAAGGTTGCATTTCGCGGCGTTCACGTCGGTGTTTACAAAGTGCTCAAGCTGGTGAAGCTGGCATCGCGATTTTCTTTCGTGAACTGAGATACGCGATGGTTTTGGCAACTGAAGTTCGGCAACTGAAATAGGAGAGCTGCGATGCAAAGCCAACCACAAGCTGACCGTCTTTCCTGGGGAGACACAGTTTTCCTCCACCTCGAACGCGAGGGCATGCCCCTCAACGTGGCCTGTGTCTGCGTGTTTGAAGGCGAGATCCCTTTCGAAGCTTGTGTCCAGTTCGTCGAGTCGAAGTTGCCGCTTATCCCCCGCTACCTCAAGCGTGTGGTGCCGCCGCTCTTTAATATTGGCCTTCCCAGCTGGGAATTTGACCCAACCTTCGACATCCGCAACCACATGCGCGACGCGACGCTCAAGCACGGTTCCGACGCGGAGTTGAAGACGCTTGCGGGAAAGATTTTGAGCACAGTGATGGACCGGCAGCACCCGCTATGGGACATGACCCTGGTGCATGGGCTGAAAGGTAATCGCAGCGGGCTCATCTTCCGCCTGCACCACTGCCTCGCCGATGGCATCGGCGGGGTTGGGATCATGAACGTGGTCATGGACGCGAGCCCGGTGGCGCCTCCTCTGTCCAAACGCAAGCTTCGACTGCGAGTCCCGCCACCTCGTGACCCCCTGGCTTCGATAGCCACCGGCTGCATCGACTCCTATTCTGAATTGGTCAAACGAATCCTGGCCGCGCTCACGGATGTGTCGAGCATGGCTGAGCGCGCCGCCGCGAATGGCGGAAAGCTGGGTATGGACGAGTTCGCCCTGCTTCCAGAACTCACCGCATCCACCGAGCGGCTCCGCTTCAACGTTTTCTACCGCGGACCGCAGAGATTTGCCTGGGCCGGAATTCCGTTGGCAGATGTCAAGGCCATACGACAATCCTGCGGAACCAGCGTGAACGATGTCATTCTCGCCTTGGTGACGGCGACCATCCGGCGCTATCTCGAACTGCATGGCGACCGTGTTAAAGGGCGGACGATCCGCATAATGGTTCCGGTCAATCTGCGCGGCGGCGACAGCGCGGGCGACCTGGGGAACCGCATCTCCCTGGTCCCGGTCACCCTTCCGCTGGATATTCGCAACCCTCGGAAACTGCTGGCTGCCGTCAACAAGAGAACCGACCTTCTCAAACGCGCGCATACCGCCGAATTAGTGAGTTTGGCTGGCGGTCTGCTCGGCATGTTCCCGACTTCAGCGCAAGCAGTGGCCGGCCACATCATCAGCCGGTTGCCGTTCACGCCTTTCAACATGGTTTGTACCAACGTGCCAGGACCGCAACAGCCGCTCTATCTGCTGGGCCACAAGATGCTGCATTGCTATCCCTATGTCCCGGTCGGCGGTGAGATGGCACTCAACTGCGCCATTTTGACCTATGACGGCATGGCGTATTTCGGGTTTAGCGGATGTACGCACGCCGCGCCGGATCTGCGGCGTTTGGAAGCGTTCCTGAAGTTGAGTTTTACGGAGCTGCGAGAAGCCGCTGGGGCCAAACCCCCACCAAAGGAAAAGAAAAATAAGGAGGAGCAGGCACGCGCGAAGCCGAAGGTTGCATCGACACCGGCACGCGCACCGGCGTCAGTTCATGCATCGATTTCCCGTCGGCCACTCGCTCCAATCAAAACAGCAACAGCACCAGGGCCAATAGTCAAAGAGGAGAAAGTCTTGACGCGATTGATCGCCTAGTGATCGCCGGGCGGGAGAGTAAGAAATATGGAAGGCATCCAGTCAGCTGCGCAAGTAACGTCTTGGTTGGTCACCGGCCGAACCCTGTTCATACTCATTCATATTCTGGGTATCGCGGGTTTCGGCTACATCGTGGCGAAGCGCCTGGCACCTCTCCTTCGCGCAGAACGTGATTTTCGTTTTGACCAGGCACTGGCACGGATGGGCAAGGTCCTGAAATTCTGGCTGGGTCAGTGGAAGCAGCCACGCTACAAGACCGCCGGAATCCTTCACATTTTCATTTTCGCCGGTTTCATCCTCCTGGCGATGCGTGCCTTCACGACGCTGATTATCGGCGTCTCCGAGAATTTCGTCATGCCCGGCCTGTCCGGAAGAGCCGGTCCTATCTACAACACAATTACGGATTATGCCGCCACCATTGTTTTCCTCTGCATGGTGATCGCGGTGATTCGCCGCCTGGTTTTTAGACCCGCACGATACGCTGTGCCGGCAAGATACGGCAAAGCTCACACCGCCGACGCCATCTTCCTTCTATCGCTGATCGCAATCCTGATGGTGGCCGACAGTCTCTTTGCAGCCGCCAAGGCCGCCGCCCAGGCGCAGCAAGGCCAACCACTCGAAGTGTTGGCCGTATTTTCACTGCCGTGGATGTTGCAAGGCGTTTTCGCCTCAACTGCATTGCCCACTCTCGGAAGACTCTACTTCGAAGCTTACCTTCTGCATGAATTGACCTTTTACTTCTTGCTCTGCTATCGGCCCTTTGGAATTCAGTTCCACGTGGAAACCTCCCTCTTCAATATCTATTTCGCAAAGCTGGACCGGGAAATTCTGAAGCCGGTGCGATGGGGCGTCAGCGATGACCATCTGGATCAGGTGAAGTCCTTCGGGGTAAAGACGTTCGAAGAGTTCACCTGGAAGCAAATGCTCGATTTCTATTCGTGTGCCGACTGCGGGCGGTGCTCCGACAATTGCCCGGCCAATGCGGTGGGAAGGCCGTTGTCGCCACGATTCATTACCACGAAAGCGAGAGATTACTGCTTCGAGCACTACCCGGTTGTTGGCAGCTCGAACAACGGAACGCCACTGATCGGTGGCATTTATTCCGCGGATGAAATCTGGTCCTGCACGACCTGCGGCGCCTGCGAAGAAGAATGCCCGCTGTTGGTCGAGTACATCGACAAGATCGTGGATTTGCGGCGCGGCATGATCGATGACGGAAACGTGCCTCAGTCCCTGCAGAAACCGCTGAAGGCGCTGGAGAGCCGCGGCAATCCCTACGGCAAGATGGAGAAGAAGAAGACCGACTGGACCAAGGCCAAGGAGTTCCAGCAAACCTGCGACGTCAAAGTCGTAGACGGGAACAATGGCGCAGACACTCTCTATTTTGTCGACAGCATCACTTCCTACGATGACCGGATGCAATCGATTGGGCGAGCAACGGCGAAGATCCTCGACCACGTCGGAGAGAATTTCGGAATTCTCGGCGCCGCCGAAAAAGACAGCGGCCACGAAGTCCGGCGCTTCGGCGAAGAGACGCTTTTCATGGCTTTGCGAGATCATAACGCAGATGCAATCAAAGCGTCCGGAGTCAAGCGGATCGTCACGGCTGACCCGCACGCCTACAACGCGCTCAAACACGACTATAAGGATGTGCCGCCGGTCGAGCACATCAGCCAGTTGATCGCCCGAGAAGTGAAAGCCGGCAAGATCAAGTTCAATCCGGTAGAAAACGAAAACAGCGTCTACACCTACCACGACCCCTGCTATCTGGGACGGCACAACCAGATTTACGACGATCCCCGAGATGTGCTGGATGCGATTCCCGGTTTGAAGAGAGTCGAAATGATCCGCTCCCGAGACCGCTCGTTCTGCTGCGGTGGTGGCGGGCTGATGCTGTTCTACGAACCGAAAGAAGATGAGCGGATGGGTGTGAAGCGAGTCCGAATGGCCGCCGAGGCCGGGGCCAATGTGATTGTGACGGCGTGCCCGTTTTGCATGGTGAATATCGAAGATGCAATCAAGGTTGCAGGCATGGAAGGAAAAATGACCGCCATCGATCTGGCGGAACTGGTGGATCAACAAATTGCACATGAAAGTCAGAAAGTGGCGTGAACGATTTTGGGAGGATGAATTATGGAGATTCTAGTTTGCGTACGAAGAGTGCCTGACACTTCGGAAAACGAGATTCAGCTCAACAGCGCAGGAAATGACATCGAGCGTGACGAGTTGGTCTATTCCGTAAATGAAGCAGACAACTACGCGGTCGAAGAGGCCCTTCAGATTGTGGCCCGAGTGGGTGGAAACGTCACCGTTGCCACGGTAGGGGGCGAGGATGACGAGGAGATCCTGCGGCGGGAGATGGCCATGGGCGCGAACCATGGCGTGATGATCGCAGACGAAGCTTTCGACGGATCGGACGGCAGGGGTATCGCCACGATCCTGAAAGCTTTCGTCCAGAAGGGAAGTTTCGACCTGATTTTGACCGGAGTCCAGGCCGAGGACGGTGGAGCTCAGGTCGGCGGAATGCTGGCGGCCATGCTCGACTATCCATTTGCTTCTCTGGTCAATTCCATTGAAGTCCTGGACGGCAAGAAGCTGAAAGTCAGCCGGGAAATAGAAGGCGGCAACAAAGAGATCAGCGAGATCGACCTGCCCTGTGTGCTTTCAATTCAGACCGGCATCAATGAACCACGCTACGTCGGCATGAAAGGCATCCGGCAAGTGGCCTCGATCCCCATCCCGACCTTTGGGATCTCCAACCTCGGGTTGGACTCGAGCGCTGTAGGAGAAGCTGCCGCGAAAGTGAAAAGGGTGGACTACTTCATCCCCGCGCTGGGCAAGGGAGCAGAAATTCTGCACGGCAGCCGGGCAGAGAATATCGACAAAGTTCTGGAGTTCGTAGCAGCCAAAGGAGGGCTGAAATAATGGCGCGAATCTTCGCTTACATCGTACATAAAGGTGGCGTGGTCGGCGATTCCGCGTTCGAACTGGCGGCTGCCACACGAAAGATCGATCCCGCTGCTTCGCCCACAGCCATTCTCACTGGCTGGGGTGCGGATCTTGATGCGGCATGCAGCGCCCTCCGCATGTCCTACGCCGAGGTGTGGAAAATCGCGAACGAAGGCCTTGCCTACCCCAACGCGGAATTGGTCCGGAAAGCTCTGGTCAAGGTGCTACCGAGCGACAGCATCCTATTAGTTGCTCACGAGCATTTCGGAATTGATCTGGCGCCCGGTCTTTCGATCAAGCTGAATTCAGCTTTTGTCTCCGACGTGCTGGACATCACCGGAGTTGAAGGCGGTGCCCTCAAAGTAGTTCGCCAGGAATTTGGAGGACAGGTGAGCGCTCACGTTCGCTGTGACATTTCATCAGGCGCCGTAGTCACCATCCGGCCGGGCGCATTCAAATCGCAGGACGGCGCTCCTTTCGGCGGAACCATAATCGACAAGTCCGCTGATGTCGGCTCGCTCACGGCAGGGAGGCGTTATCTCGAAACGGTGGTTGCCGAGGCGGGTGATGTCGATATCACCAAGCACAACATTCTAGTTTCCATCGGCCGTGGCATTCAGGAAAAGGAAAATGTGGCCATCGCGCAGGAATTGGCCGACGCTCTGGGCGCGGCGGTGAGCTGTTCGAGACCCGTAGTCGACGCCAAGTGGATGGAGAAGTCGCGTCAGGTGGGGTCGTCGGGCAAAACTGTTAAGCCCAAGGTCTATCTCGCATGCGGCATCAGTGGCGCATTCCAGCATCTGGCTGGCATTAAAGGTAGCCCGTTCCTGATCGCCATTAACAAGAATCCCAAAGCTCCAATATTCCAGGTTGCGGATGTCGGAATTGTCGATGACCTCCTGGAGTTCTTGCCGGAACTAACCAACAGAGTTCATGAAATGCGCGCTGTCGCAACAAAGTGAGGAACCGACCATGATTACAAGCAAAACGCTGAAGCTCAGTCTGAAGTCGCTCAAGGACTTCGCCAAGAAACGCTTGCCAGACGAGGTTCTCCGGGAACTCGATGACAAGGACGAGTGTCCTCTGGAAATCGTCCGCCACATGTGCAGCCCGGACAAGCTGGGCATTCAACTCCTGTTCATTCCCGAAGAGTTCGGCGGAATGGGCGGCGGCACGTTCGACGTGTACTGCGTCTGCGAAGAGATGGCGCGGATTGATCTAGGTGTCGCCACGGCCGTACTGGCCACGTTCTTAGGCAGTGACCCGATCACGGTCGGCGCGACTCCAGCGCAGAAGAAGCTTTGGCTGACTCGCATCGCAGAGGAGGGATTGTTGTTTGCCTATGGTGCCACGGAGCCGGAAGCCGGCAGCGATCTGGGAGCACTTCGCACCACGGCGGATCCGGTCATCGAAAACGGTCGCACCGTCGGCTACAAAATCACCGGCAACAAGCAATGGATCAGCAATGGTGGAATCGCTGATGCCTACACGATTCTAGCGAGCACTCCCGCCGGCCCGAGCTGGTTCGTCGTTGAGAAAGGAACGAAGGGTTTCACCCACGACGAGCCCGAAGACAAGCACGGCATTCGCCTCAGCAACACTGCAGCTCTCGCGCTAGACAACGTTTATGTCGATGCCGACCGGCTGCTCGGCGGTGTGGAAGGCCAGGGCCTCAATCAGGCGCAGGCCGTGTTCGGCTACACGCGCCTCATGGTTGCGGCGTTTGGACTTGGTGGCGGCTGGGCCGCCCTCGATCGAGCGATCCCCTATTCCACCAAGCGCATTCAAGCCGGAGCGCCGCTGTCAGAAAAGCAGGGATACACCCACAAGCTGATCGTGCCCAACGTGGCGCGACTGGAAGCAGCCCGCTCCTACATTGAAGAGACCGCGGAGCGTATCGACGCCGGAGTCGAAGGCAGCCTGAACACCGAAGGCGCCATCGCGAAATACATGGCGACGGAGTCCGGTAATGCAGCCGCCGAGGCCAGCATCCAGGCGTTAGGCGGTTACGGCTACACCCACGAATACATGGTCGAGAAGATCAGCCGCGACGTTCGCATCACCACCATTTACGAAGGCACCTCCGAAATCATGGAGATGACCATCAGCCGCGACCGCTGGCAGTCTCACCTCAAGACGCGCGGGCAACACTACCACGAGCGAGCGCGAGAATTCGAAGCCTTGCACGCGCGCCACGCGAACGTGGGCGCTGATATCGCGGCTCTGGCATTCCATGCCTTGGCCGAGGTCATGGAAAAAGCGCGAGTGGCGCGCCTTACCCGCTATCAACATATTCTGCTGCGCCTGGGCGAGCTGATTGCTTATGCCGAGTGCGCCGGGAGTTTATCCCGTCGCGCCGCGCTTGCGACTGACGGCAAGCTAAATGAAAAAGCTAACCGGCGCTTCGACGCGACGGCTCTGGCGGCGATCAGCCGAGTGTTTGCCCGTGATGCCGCGCAGAAGGTGGCCGAGGAGGGTTTGCGCTGGGTCATCGGAGCCGGTGGCATCAACGATGCCGAGATCGCAGGGTTTGAAACGAGTGTGGGATTGCCCGCAATTCATCGCGCGCAGGCAGGCCTTATTTCGGATATGGATTACATAGCAGACGTATTGTACGGCCGCGCCGCCAAGCGCTTGGAAGCGGCTGCGTAGCTTTTACAGATCGACATTCATAGGAGTCTCGTCATGGAAAACACTTCATACCGGGCCATAGCAATCGTGGGAGCAGGAGCTATTATGCCTGACGCCGCGAACGTTCCAGCGTTCTGGAAAAATGTGAAAAACGGTCGCTACAGCATCACCGAGGTTGACCGCGACCGCTGGGATCCCGCGCTCTACTTCGATTCTGACCATAGTGCGCCGGACAAAACTTATTCCACCATCGGCGGCTGGGTGCGCAACTACGTGTGGGACCCGATGAAGTGGCGTCTAGGTGTCCCGCCACGTGTCATCGCTGCCATGGATGAGTCGCAAAAATGGGCGATCGCCTGCACTCGCGAAGCGTTAGAAGACTATGGCTTCCCCAAGCGGCCGCTGAACCTCGATCGGACAGCGGTCATTCTCGGCAATGCCATGGCGGGGGAGAAACATTATTTCACCGCGTTGCGTCTGTACTTTCCGGAATACGCGCATGAACTGGCCGAAAGTGTCAGCTTCGCCGGGCTGCCAGAGGCGACTGCGCGGCGACATCACGCGGGAATTGCACGACCGGATGGCCAACCGCATCCAGGACGTTACGGAAGATACCATGCCCGGCGAATTGGCCAACTGCATTGCCGGCCGCATCGCGAATATTTTCAATTTCCACGGACCCAATTACGTTGTGGATGCGGCGTGCGCATCCGCAATGGCGGCCATCAGCGCGGCGGCCGAGGGTTTAGTTGCGAACGATTATGACCTCGCGGTTACCGGCGGCATTGACCGCAACATGGGTGTCTCGAGCTACATCAAGTTCTGCAAAATCGGCGCGCTTTCGGCGACCGGCACTCGCCCCTACGCGGAGGGAGCCGACGGCTTCGTCATGGGCGAGGGCACCGCGATCTTCTTGCTCAAGCGTCTGGCCGATGCGGAGCGGGACGGAGACAAGATCTACGCGGTGCTGCGCGGCATAGCCGGATCGAGCGACGGCAAGGGAAAGGGCATCACTGCGCCGAACCCGATTGGCCAAAAACTGGCCATCGAGCGCGCCTGGCAGAACGCCGGGTTGTCTCCGGCTACCGCGACCTTGATCGAAGGCCATGGCACGTCCACCAGCGTCGGCGACGTCGTCGAAGTGCAAAGCATGATCGATGTGCTCAACAGTGCCAATCTTCCTCACGATTCCGTCGCGCTTGGTTCGGTCAAATCGAATATAGGACACCTCAAAGGAGCGGCCGGCGCTGCAGGACTGCTGAAAGCCGCACTGGCGCTTCGCGACAAGGTTCTGCCGCCCAGTGTGCATTGTGAGCATCGCAATCCCAACATCGATTTTGCGCACTCTCCGCTCTACGTCAACACCGAACTGAAACCATGGACCATGCCATCTGATGGCGTGCGACGGGCCGGTCTGAGCGCCTTTGGCTTCGGCGGCACCAATTTTCACGCCGTTCTCGAAGAATACATTCCCCACAGGTTGAACGGAAACGGCAAACGGTCGGTTGCGGTTAGTGAGATACCGACGACAGTGAAAGAGTCGATTATGAATGCCAAAAATGTTTCTCGCGCTTCTAGCCCATCTTCTTACAAAGCACCGTTACGCGGAGCACTGGTGATCGGCGCTGCCTCGGAAGCTGCGCTCATCGAGCGTTTGCGGGTCGTAGAGGAAGACGCCAAAGCAGGCAACGCACCCGCGCCAACTGCACCGGCTGAATCCGATCTGCGCGCGCCCGAGCGCGTGGCCATCGACTACTCCGATGCCACCGAACTGGCGAACAAAGCAGGCAGCGCACTCAAAGCGGTGGCGGCCAATCAACCGGCGGTGTGGAAAGCTCTGCGCGCCCAAGGCATCTTCCGCGGCCACGGTCCCGCCCCCAAGGTGGCATTCCTATATACGGGTCAAGGCTCGCAGTACGCCAACATGCTTAAGTTGCTCCGAGCGACGGAGCCGATTGTGGCCCAAACTTTTGCCGAAGCCGATCGCATCATGACGCCCTTGCTCGGCAAGCCACTCAGCAAATTCATCTTCGTTGATCACGACGACGCTGACGCGGTCGCCAAGGCCGAAGAGGATTTGCGCCAAACTGAAATTACTCAACCGGCTGTGCTCGCCATCGACCTCGCCCTAACCCGGCTCCTGGCCGCTTACGGCATCGAACCCGACTTCACCATGGGACACAGCCTGGGCGAATATGGAGCATTAGTCGCCGCGGGTGGCCTCCCCTTTGCCGACTCGCTGGAAGCGGTTAGCGCTCGCGGCCGTGGAATGACCCAAGTGGCGATGGACGACAACGGCCGCATGGCCGCAGTGTTTGCTCCGCTCGAAGAAATCGAACGCATCCTGAAGACAATCGACGGCTACGTCGTGATCGCCAACGTCAATAGCAACCGTCAAGGAGTTATCGGCGGCGCGAGCAAGGCAGTCGAAGAGGCCATGGAAGCGTTCCAGAAAGCTGGTTATGACGTGGCCGCATTACCCGTCAGCCACGCCTTCCATACAAAGATTGTCGCCGGAGCCAGCGAACCGCTGCGGCGGGTTCTGGAGCGGCTGAATCTGCAATCGCCGCGTTTGCCGATCGTCGCCAACACCAACGGCGAGTTTTATCCCACCGGCTCCAACGTCGTGCCAGGGATGCTCGACATCCTCACCCAGCAGGTGGCTTCTCCCGTGCAGTTCATTAAGGGCCTGCGCACGCTCTACGAAGCCGGCGCCCGCGTTTTTGTTGAAGTTGGCCCGAAGAAGGCGTTGCAAGGATTTGCCGAAGATGTCCTCGGTAGCAACAGCGACGTGGTTTCACTGTTTACCAATCACCCGAAGGTCGGCGACATCGTCGCGTTCAACCAAGCGCTGTGCGGCCTTTATGCCGCGGGACTGGGCCGCGGAACCGCGACGGAAGCTCTTAGTGAGCAGTCGACGACTGCTGCGCCAGCCTTGTCAACTGCAACGACGGTTTCCCTGCAAGCGGAATTGTCCAAACCGATTGCGGTAGCGTCTCATGCAGCAAGCGCACCTGCTCCGACAAATTCTTCCACGCCCGCCGCCCCGGCAAACGGCGATCGCTACAACGAACTCGGCCGCTTGTTCGCCGACGTTCTCGATCGCGGCTATGAAATCTATCGCGGCAGGAACGGGCGCTCTACCTCTGAACCAGTTGTCATAACAGGAGCCGCATTAGGCCTGCCCGGCACCGAGCACGTCTTCGACGATGCCAACATTGCCCGCATTCTGCAGGGGGAGCAGTTCATCAACTTGATCCCGATGCCATTCCGGCAAGCGATGCTCGACAAACACATCACGCGCCTGGTGAAGAGCGAAAGTGGAGAAGCCAGGTTTGAGACCCTCAGTGATGTCGCGGACGTCATCAAGCTGGCCGGTCGTGGAGGCGCTTTTAATCTTGAAAAGGAATTCGGAATATCCGCCGAACGCGTAGGTGCTCTCGACATTGTCACCCAACTGGCGATCGCCGCGGGAATCGATGCATTACGCGACGCCGGCATCCCGCTCGTCATGCGCTATAAAACCACCACTAAAGGCACGCAATTGCCAGAACGCTGGGGTTTGCCAGACGCATTACGCGACGATACCGGCGTGATCTTCGCGTCTGCTTTCCCCGGGTACGACGCGTTTGCCGATGAGATGGCCCGCTACTATGCGGACCACGAACGCCGTGAGCAATTGGCCACGCTCGAAAGCCTGCTCGCTCGCGCGGCAGAAGGGAATGGTCATTCCACGCTAGTGCAAGAATTAAAGCGGCGCATCGGCGAGATTCACGCCGCCATCGATAAAGAACCGTATGTCTTCAACCGGCGCTTCCTGCTCCGAGTCTTGTCCATGGGACATTCGCAATTCGCCGAATTCATCGGCGCCCGCGGTCCCAACACGCAAGTCAATTCTGCCTGCGCGAGCACCACGCAGGCGGTGTCGCTGGCGCAGGACTGGATCCACGCCGGGCGATGCAACCGGGTTATCGTGGTCTCGGCCGACGACGTCACCTCCGACCATCTGATCGAGTGGGTGGGCGCAGGCTTCCTGGCCACCGGGGCCGCCGCCACCGACGAAGTGGTTGCAGATGCCGCTATCCCCTTTGACCGCCGGCGCCACGGCATGCTCATCGGAATGGGCGCCGCGGCTCTGGTAGTAGAGAGCGCCGACGCCGCGCGTGCACGCGGAATACAACCGATCTGCGAGGTGTTGTCCACCACGACGAACAACAGCGCCTTCCACGGCACTCGTCTCGATGTCCAGCACATCGGCCAAGTGATGGAGACCCTCGTAGCCAACGCGGAAGCGCAGAGCGGCATTTCGCGTCGCCAGATCGCCCTGCAGACAGTTTTCGTTTCCCATGAAACCTACACACCGGCGCGCGGCGGCAGCGCCTCTGCCGAGATCCATGCGCTTCGCCACGTTTTCGGCGACGTAGCGGATCGCATCGTGATCGCCAACACCAAGGGCTTCACCGGTCACGCCATGGGCACCGGCATCGAAGATGTCGTCGCGGTCAAAGCGCTCGAAACCGGCTGTGTACCCCCGGTCGCGAACTTCAAAGAAGTTGATCCCGAGCTCGGACAGCTGAATCTGTCTAAAGGTGGCGCCTATCCCATTGAGTACGCCATCCACTTGGGCGCGGGCTTCGGTTCGCAGATCAGCATGATGTTGCTGCATTGGGTGAAAACGAAAGATGGAATTCGTCGCAACCCGAATGCGCTGGGCTATGCCTACCGCATCGCCGATCAGACTGCCTGGAGTGCATGGCTAACTGGGATCGCGGGCCGTCCCACTGCGGATCTGGAAGTAGTCCAACGTACGCTACGAGTGCGGGATCAAGCATCGGCAAAGCGTCTCGCGGAAGTTGCGCACGCTTTGCACCCGGCGCAGACCGCGCCGGTGCCCGCCGTTCAAGCACAACCCCTGGCCACGCCTGCTCTGGCTGTGAAGGCGGAGCCAAAGGCCGTTCTGAACAAGGTGACCGAACCACAAGTGGAAGCTCCACTTGTCGTTGTTCCTTCCGCGCCGTCAAAAGCGGCGGCAAAAGGTGACGAGGTAAAAGACAAAGTGCTGGCGTTGGTAGCCGAAAAAACCGGCTATCCGGTTGACATGCTCGATCTGGATCTCGATCTCGAAGCGGACCTTGGTGTCGACACAGTTAAGCAGGCGGAGGTTTTTGCGGCCATCCGCGAAATCTACAGTATTCCGCGCGACGAGAACCGGAAGCTGCGCGACTATCCAACCCTGGCGCACGTCATCCGTTTCGTCTATGAGAAGCGGCCAGACCTGGTCTCGACCGCAGCGGCGACGAAGGAAGAAGTTAAACCCGCAACTCCGAAAACCATGGCCGCGGCCGAGAAGTCGGCACCCACTGCGAAATCTACACAAGATGCAGGAGACGCCGTCAAGGAACGCATCCTGGCTCTGGTCGTAGAGAAGACTGGCTACCCGAAAGATATGCTGGACTTGGATCTTGATCTTGAAGCGGACCTCGGCGTTGACACCGTGAAACAGGCCGAAATGTTCGCGGCCATCCGCGAGATCTATAACATTCCGCGCGACGAGAACCGTAAACTGCGCGACTATCCGACGCTAGCGCACGTTATCCGGTTTGTCTTTGAGAAACGTCCTGACCTGGCTGTAGCCCCCGCGGCTGCAGAGGAAGAAGTCAAACTTACCGCTCCCAATACTACTGTGGTAGCTGAGAAACCAGCCCCAGCAGCGAAGTCTGCGCCAGAATCTGTCGGCGACTCGGTCAAGGAACGCATTCTCACGCTGGTGGTGGAGAAAACAGGCTATCCAAAAGAGATGCTCGATCTGGATCTCGATCTCGAAGCCGATCTCGGCGTTGACACCGTGAAACAGGCCGAAATGTTCGCGGCCATCCGCGAGATCTACAACATTCCGCGCGACGAAAACCGTAAACTGCGCGACTATCCCACGCTGGCACACGTCATTCGCTTCGTCTTCGAGAAACGGCCGGACTTGGCAGAGCCGGCGACAACGTCGACTCAAACCGCTGCGACGCCAACAGCACGGGATGAAGTCAAGCCCAACACTGAACCGACGTCCGCAGCAATCCCCGCGAAAGTCATCTCCAGCGATTCCGTGAAGGATCGCATCCTTGCACTGGTCGTAGAGAAGACCGGATATCCGAAAGACATGTTGGACTTGGATCTCGATCTTGAAGCGGACCTCGGCGTTGACACAGTGAAACAAGCCGAAATGTTCGCGGCCATCCGCGAGATCTACAACATCCCACGCGACGAGAATCGCAAGCTGCGTGACTATCCAACGCTAGCGCACGTGATCCGATTCGTCTTTGAGAACCGTCCCGATCTGGCTGGTGTGCCAACAACGGCATCCTCACCGACCATCAGCGAACCAACTGCACCCAAGCCAGTCCCAGCAGTGGCCCAAGCAGCAACAGACGATGCCATCAAGGAGAAGGTGCTCGACATTGTCGCGGAGAAGTCGGGCTACCCCAAAGACATGTTGGACCTTGACCTCGATCTGGAAGCCGATCTCGGTATCGACACCGTCAAACAGGCGGAAATGTTCGCGGCCGTGCGAGCGGCTTACAACATTCCGCGTGATGAGAACCTCAAGCTGCGGGAGTTTCCGACCTTGGCCCACGTGATCAAGTTCGCTCGCGACAGGCAGCCCGGCTTGGCCAAAACCCCCGCTCCCAGCTCTTCCACCACGCGACAGACACAAGAACCGGCGCAGAAAAAACCGGCAGCCTCTGCCGCTTCGAATTCGACGCCGATTGCGGCCTCGCGTCCGATGCCTGCCAGTCTCGACGCGGCCAATCGTATTCCTCGCCGCGTGCCTGTTCCTAACTTGCGTCCGCCTCTTGCTCTTTGCAAGCCAACCGGCGTCACGCTATGTCTTGGACGCCGTGTGGTCCTCATGCCAGACAAGTCCGGCGTGGCTGACGCGCTGACGCAGCGGCTTCAGACCTTGGGTGTCGAAATTCTGCGGATTGAACACACGCCGGATGAAGAGCAGCTAGCGAGCCGACTCAAGACTTGTCTGGCCGCAGGTCCGATACACGGAGTCTACTGGCTGCCTGCGCTGGACAATGAGGGTGACCTCACAGCCATGGACTTCGCCAGTTGGCACGAAGCGCTTCGAGTGCGCGTCAAATCAATGTATGCCACCATGCGCATTCTGTACGAGCAGATTGCGACGCCGGGCACATTCCTCGTTTCGGCGACGCGACTCGGCGGACAGCATGGCTACGACGAAACCGGCGCTCTAGCGCCATTAGGCGGTGCGGTCACGGGCTTCACCAAAACCTACAAGCGGGAGCGGCTCGACGCTCTGGTCAAGACGGTCGATTTTGAAGCGGAACGAAATCCATCCGAGGTCGCCGACATCCTGATTGGGGAAACTCTACGTGATTCGGGCGCAGTCGAAATCGGCTACAAGGAAGGATTGCGTTGGACAATCGGCCTGCAGGAACAGCCCGCAGCCGATGGCAAACCCGGTCTGACTCTGGGCAGCAACACTGTGTTTCTCGTCACGGGCGCGGCCGGAAGTATCGTATCGGCCATCACGGCGGATCTGGCAACGGCCTCCGGCGGCACATTCTACTTGCTCGATCTCGTGCCCGAGCCTGATCCGAACAATCCTGATCTAAAACGCTTTGTCACCGACAAGGACGGCCTCAAGCGTGATCTCTTCGCACGCATCCAGGCGCGCGGCGAGCGCGCCACTCCGGCGCTGGTTGAAAAAGAGCTGGCGGGATTGGAGCGAGCGCAAGCCGCCCGCAACGCCATCGACGCGGTGAAAGCGGCTGGCGGCACGGCACACTATTTCAGCGTCAACCTCACGGACGCAAACGCTGTCACCAAAATTATCCAGCACGTGCGCGAGCGCAGCGGGCGCATCGATGTGCTCCTGCACGCCGCGGGCACTGAGCGCAGTCACTTTCTCCCGGACAAAGAAGCGCGTGAATTCGATCTGGTCTTCGACGTGAAGAGTGACGGCTGGTTCAATCTTCTGCATGCCATCGGGGACATGCCCCTCGGGGCAACGGTAGCGTTCAGCTCGATTGCCGGACGCTTCGGCAATGCAGGACAAACTGACTACAGCGCGGCCAACGACCTCCTGTGCAAGATCACCTCAAGCTTCCACACCACTCGACCCGATACACGCGGAATCGTGATCGACTGGACGGCATGGGGCGGCATCGGCATGGCCACCCGCGGTTCCATCCCGAAGATGATGGAGCTGGCCGGCATCGATATGTTGCCACCAGACGCGGGGATTCCATTGATCCGCCGCGAACTGACGACTGGAGGCACCCGCGGCGAAATCGTCATCGGTCAACGTCTCGGTGTCATGCTGAATGAGTGGGATGCCACCGGCGGGATCGATACATCAGCGGCGGAAACGTTTATGCGATCCGCACCACGACCAATTCTCGGCAAGATGGCAGCCGTCGGCCTGCACAGAGGCCTCAAAATCGAGATCACGCTCGACCCGGCGATTCAACCGTTCCTATACGACCATCAAATTGACGGTACACCAGTGCTGCCCGGGGTCATGGGCATCGAGGCATTCGCCGAAGCCGCGCTGTGCATGCTTCCCGGTTGGCATATCGAGGCGATCGAAGATGTAAACTTCATGGTGCCGTTCAAGTTCTATCGGAAGGAACCGCGCACGGTGACGGCCGAAGCAGCCATCTATCCGCAGCGCGACACCTTGGTGGCGGATTGCCGCTTGACCGGCCGACGGTCGCTTCCCAACCAGGCCGAGCCACAGGTCACCACCCACTTTACCGCCCGGGTACGGCTCACAAAGCAGACACGCAAAGCGTTGACCGTGCCGCCGCTAGGCACGCCGGTTGGACACATCATCGAAGCTGCCGAAATCTATCCCCTCTACTTCCACGGACCCGCATACCAGGTGGTGGAGCGCGCGTGGTGGGACGGACGCCGAATTATTGGGCTGATGGCGAAAGGCTTGCCCCCAAACCACCTACCCTCGGATTTACCGACCCTTATGGCACCGCGCCTGATTGAGCTCTGCTTCCAAACTGCTGGGCTCTGGGAGATGGGCACACAGGGCCGCATGGGTTTGCCATTGCATATTAATCGCGTCTCCTCATTATTAATGCCGGAGTCGGCTGACACCCGTTTGTACGCCGTGGTCACCTGCGACCCGGCTAAGGGGAGCTTTGATGCGCAGGTTAGCGATGCGAAAGGAAACCTCTACCTGCAACTTAGCGGGTACCGCACGGTAGCGGTTCCCAACGCGGTGGATGCTAGACGTTTGAAGGCACTGCAGGCGGCGATGTCACTGGACGCCGTCGCCGCATGAAGAACATGAAACTGATTGTCCTGACGATCGGTTGATCGGGGGACTTATGAAACACGAATTTCAACGCGTAGCTATCGTGAATCGTGGGGAAGCCGCCATACGTTTCATCCACGCTGTCCGCGATTTCAATCAGGAAAATGGCACATTCTTGCGCACCATTGCGCTTTTCACTGAGCCTGATCGCCATAGCATGTTTGTGCGTGAGGCCGACGAGGCTGTGTGTCTTGGTCCCGCGCAGATTGTCGACCCAGACACAAAGCAGACCAAGAGCAGTTACGTCGACTATGGACGGCTCGAACTCGCGCTAGCGGAGGCACGCGCGGACGCGGTATGGGTGGGCTGGGGTTTTGTGGCCGAGCACGCCGCATTTGCCGACCTCTGCCATCAGTTAGGCATCGTGTTTATCGGACCGAATGGCGATGTGATGAGACGCGTGGGCGACAAGATCGCCTCAAAGCGATTGGCCGAGCAGGCGCAGGTACCGGTAACTCCCTGGAGCCACGGCCCGGTGGAAACGATCGATGATGCGTGGGGGCATGCCGAGCGACTGGGCTATCCGCTCCTTATTAAGGCGACCGCCGGAGGCGGCGGTCACGGGATCCGCCTGGTGCGTTCCGCGGAGCAACTTCCGCAAGCCTTTTCGAGCGCCCGGGCTGAGGCGTTCAGGGCCTTCGGGGATCCAACCATTTTCATGGAGCAGCAGGTGCAACGCGCGCGCCACGTTGAGGTCCAGATTATTGCCGACTACTACGGGACAACCTGGGCCGCCGGCGTGCGCGATTGCACGGTCCAGCGACGCCACCAGAAAATCCTCGAAGAAGCGCCTTCGCCGGCGCTTTCTCCCGAGCAAGATCGGGCGTTGCGCGAAGCGGCAGTGCGCTTGAGTGAAGCAGTGGGCTATCAGAACGCCGGAACCGTCGAATTCTTGTACGAGCCGGAAGTCAATCGCTTCTCGTTCATGGAGATGAATACGCGGTTGCAGGTCGAACATCCGGTGACCGAATGCACGACCGGCCTCGATCTCGTCAAACTTCAGATTCATGTCGCGCGTGGAGGCCGCCTGGAAGGCGAACCTCCCCCCACCACCGGTCATGCCATCGAGGTGCGGCTGAATGCGGAAGATCCGGACAACGGTTTTGCTCCGGCTCCAGGCGCCATTGAACGGTTCAGAATTCTGCCAGGGCCGGGAGTCCGCATCGACACCGGGGTGGCGGAAGGCGATGCCATCCCATCGGAGTTCGACTCGATGATCGCCAAGATCATCGCTTACGGCCGGAACCGGAAAGAAGCGCTTTCCCGCCTGCAGCGGGCGCTGCGCGAAAGCGTTGTCGTCATCAAGGGCGGCGCCAGCAATAAAGCGTTTCTGCTGGAATTGTTAAGCCGTCCCGAAGTGCAAAGTGGAGAATTTCACAATGGGTGGCTGGACACTTTGGCGGCAAGCGGTAAGCACCTCTCCAGGCAGTACGCCGATGTAGCTCTGGTTCAAGCCGCGATCGAGTCTTACGATGCCCAATTGGCAGTGGAGCAGGCGCAGTTTTATGCGTCGGCGGTGCGCGGGCGCCCGCACGTCCACTGCGAAGTAGGCAGAACTGCAGAACTACGTTATCGAGGCAATTGCTACGCGCCTAAGACTTATCGGCTCGGTCCTCAGCGATACGGCGTGGATGCAAATGGTTCACGGATCGAAGCCCAGATCGACCGCTTGGGTCAGTTTGAAAGTTGGCTCACCGTCTTCGGGCGTCGTTTTCGCATCGTCTCCGTGGTCCATGGACTAAGTTACTTGATCGAGGTCGACGGCGTTTCGCACCGGATTGATCGAGATGACGGCGGAGTGGTGCACGCGCCAGCACCGGCGGTAGTGGTTTCCATTGCTGTCAAGCCTGGCGACACAGTCGCGGTCGGCGACCGTCTGGCTGTGCTCGAGGCCATGAAAATGGAAATGCAGGTCGTGGCTCCGTTTGCCGGGAAAGTCCGGCAGGTGATGACCATACCCAACGTGCAGGTGGACACTGGAGCCCCACTCTTACAGATCGACCCCGCCGCCGATGGCGATAGCGTTGCGGACAAAGAACGAGTGGTCTTTGGCACGTCGGCGGCCTCGGGCGGAAACGGACAAGCCATCCAGTCCACCTGCCGTCAGAGCCTGGATGAACTCCGCCAGCTCATGCTGGGATTTGACGTGGATCCGAAGCACACTGCGCGGGTACTCGGCGAATGGAGCCAGAATTGTCCCGTGGATAGCGACGAAATCAGACAAAGCGAAGATGAGATCCTCAACATCTTTGTGGACATATGTTCCCTGTTCCAGCGCGAGCCGGAGGTAAACCATCGGGCCAGCGGTGAAGAACCCAGCGCCGAGGCTTATCTCTTTTCCTACTTGCGCATGCTGGAGACGCGAGGTCAAGGACTCCCGTCCCCCTTTGTCAGCGCGCTTAAACGCGCGCTGGCTCACTACGGTGTGCGGACGCTCGATCGTTCTCCCGAACTGGAAGAAAGCTTGCTCTGGATTTACAAATCGCATCAACGCGTAGAGCAGCAAGTCGCGCCCATTGTAAGCGTTCTCGAACGACGTTTGCGCCGCGTCCAAAAGGTATCACTGCAAAATGACGGGGCCTTTCGAACGCTTCTCGACCGAATGGCCTCCATGAGCAACGGGCTCTTTCCCGCGGTCACCGACTTGGCTCGTGAGGTGCGCTATCGCTACTTCGACCAGCCGCTGTTTAAGCGGGCGCGCAAGCAAGTGTATGAGCAAGTAAAAGCGCACCTCGCCTATATGGCTGCCAATCCCGGCGCCACCGATCGCCGCGAAAGAGTACGGGCGTTGGTCGAATGTCCGCAACCGCTGGCGAGCCTGCTATCCAGCCGGTTTGCCGCCGCCGACCTGGCCCTGCGCATGTTCATGCTGGAAGCGCTCACTTGGCGGTATTACCGCATTCGAAACCTCACGAACTTTCATACCCTGGCAGTGGGCGCTCAGTGCTACGCATCGGCCGAGTACGATCATGAGGGAAAACGCATCCATGTCTTTACTACCCACGCCGAGTACTCCCACCTCTCGGAGGCGGCGCGAACGATGTTTCCAATGATCGCGGAAGTGCCAGCGGACCATGACATCGTCATCGACTTTTACGTTTTCCATTCCGGCTGGCTGGGCGACCCAGAGGTTACGCAGCAGGAAGTGCGCTCGGTGCTTGACCAGGCCGGCTTCCCACGCTCGATCCGACGCATCCTGGTCACAGTCGCTGGTTCCGGCCACGGTCAGGGCATGACCGACAGGCACCAATTCACCTATCGCCCCAGCGGGAATGGGTACGAAGAGGAGAAGTTCTACCGCGGAATCCACCCCATGCTGGGCAAGCGGTTGCATCTCTGGAGGCTCAACAACTTCAAGATTGAGCGGCTGCCATCAGTGGAAGACGTGTACCTCCTCCATGCCGTCGCCCGCGATAACCCAAAGGATGAGCGCTTGTTCGCGTGCGCAGAAGTTCGCGACGTAACTCCAGTGCGGGATGAAAAGGGCCGCATCGTGCAGCTGCCGCATCTGGAGCGCATGTTAACCGAAGCTCTGGCCAGCATCCGGCTATTTCAGTCGCGGCGGCCCGCCAATCAACGGCTCTATTGGAATCGCATACTGCTTAATGTGTGGCCCCCCCTTACCCTTCAGCCGGATGAATTGCGTGATCTGGTACGCAAACTTGCGCCCGCAACCGAAGGCCTGGGGTTGGAACAAGTTGTAGTGCGCGCCCGCATTCCCCATCCGGCGACCGGTGAGTTGCGCGAAATGGTGGTGCGTATCTCGACTCCGGGCGGCAGCGGTATCCTAATCAGCTTCCGGCCCGCGGACAAACTACTGCCCATTCGAACGCTGCCCGAATACGACCAGAAAGTCGTCCGCATGCGTCAGCGTGGGCTCATCTACCCCTACGAAATTATCAAAATGCTCACACCCGCTCCGGAATACACGCGAGCGGAATTCCCCACTGGCGATTTTATTGAGCACGATCTCGACTCCGCAGGTCGTCTGGTTCAGGTCGACCGTCCTTATGGCCAAAACAAAGCCAACATAGTGGTGGGCGTGATCCGCAACTTTACGACCAAGTATCCCGAGGGCATGACACGCGTTCTTATGCTGGGAGATCCGAGCAAAGACCTGGGCGCCATAGCCGAGCCGGAATGCCGGCTCATCCTCGCAGCTTTGGATCTGGCCCAAGTGAAGGGCGTTCCTCTGGAATGGTTCCCCATCTCGGCCGGCGCCAAGATTTCGATGGCCAGCGGGGTCGAGAACATGGATTGGATTGCCCGCGTTCTGCGGGGCCTGATCGAGTTCACGCAAGCGGGCGGCGAAGTGAATCTGGTGGTCAACGGAATCAACGTCGGCGCACAGCCCTACTGGAATGCCGAAGCCACCATGCTGATGCACACCCGGGGCATTCTGATCATGACTCCGAAAGCCGCCATGGTCCTGACCGGCAAGCGCGCGTTGGACTACTCCGGCAGTGTCTCGGCCGAGGACAACCAAGGGATCGGCGGCTACGACCGCATCATGGGGATCAACGGCCAGGCACAGTACTGGGCCCGCGATATCGATGATGCCTGCCACATTCTGTTGCGTCACTATGACCACACCTACGTAGCCCCGGGCGAGCGCTTCCCCCGAAGGGACGCGACTGCAGATCCCATTGATCGGGACGTGCGAGTCTATCCCCACGGCAGGAACGGAGACGACGGATTCGAACTCATTGGCGATATTTTGTCGGACGAGACCAACCCTGGGCGCAAGAGAAGTTTTGATATTCGCAAAGTGATGAAGGCGGCCACAGACCAGGACCATGCGCCGCTGGAGCGCTGGGCCGGTATGCGCGCAGCGGAGACCGCGGTAGTGTGGGATGCCCATCTCGGCGGCAATCCTGTTTGTATTATCGGGATCGAATCCCGGCCCGTGCCTCGGTTAGGATTTGTCCCCGCCGACGGGCCCGATCAGTGGACTTCGGGAACACTCTTCCCGCAATCCTCCAAGAAAATCGCGCGCGCCATCAACGCAGCCAGCAATAATCGGCCGGTCGTTGTCCTTGCTAACCTGTCGGGTTTTGATGGCTCGCCAGAGTCGATGCGCCGGTTGCAGCTCGAGTACGGTGCCGAGATCGGGAGATCAGTAGTGAACTTCAAAGGCCCCATCGTCTTTTGCGTGATCTCCCGTTATCACGGCGGTGCTTACGTGGTCTTCTCACGGGCGCTGAATGAAAGTGTAGAAGTGGCGGCCTTGGAGGGAACGTATGCCTCGGTGATCGGTGGAGCTCCGGCGGCGGCTGTGGTGTTCGCCGGCGAGGTCGAAGCCAAGGCTCGCAAAGATGCGCGCCTGCAACCGCTGAACCAGGCGATCGCTCAGGCCGAAGGCGCGGAGAAAGGCCGTTTGCGCGCCCAGTGGGACGAACTCTTTAAAGTCATCCACTCCGAGAAGCTGGGCGAAATGGCAGGGGAGTTCGACCGCGTTCACAGCGTGCAGCGTGCTCTCGCAGTCGGCGCTCTCAATTACATCATTCCGCCTGCGAACCTGCGTCCTTATCTCATCCACGCAGTCGAACGTGGGATTGCAAGAGTGGAGGAATCAGAAGCTGCAAAGCCGGGGAGCAAGGTATCGGAACTTACGATAACCGAGGCGGCCTAGCTCCGGCCAAAGAGTGAATTTGATGAATGTGTATTGGTTGGAACAATACGAAGCAGATGTACCCGTGGAGAATAATTGGCTCAGCGAAAACGAGGCAGTTCGTCTGAACGGCATGCACTTTGCCAAGCGCCGCGCCGACTGGCGGCTGGGACGCTGGACGGCGAAGCGCGCTCTGTCCGTTTGCATGGATGTGCCTGCTCATCCCCAGGTATTCAAGAAAATGGATATACGTGCCGCGTCATCCGGGGCACCTGAGGTCTTTTTCGCCAACCGGCCGGCGGCGGTCACGATTTCACTCAGTCACCGAGATGGCGTCGCAGCGTGTGCGGTGGCGAAGTCCGGGGTGGAAATAGGTTGTGATCTGGAAATGGTCGAGCCGCGCACCGATGCTTTCGTCGCCGACTATTTCACGATCGAAGAGCAAGCCTTAGTTGCGCGCGCGTCTGCGGAAGACCGGCCTCGGCTCCTGGCCCTGCTTTGGAGCGCGAAAGAGAGTGCGCTCAAAGCGCTGCATGAAGGGCTTCGGCTCGATACCCGGTGCGTGGTAGTTAACCCCTTCGATGGGTCCTTCGATCTAAATGGCTGGAGCCCACTAAATGTTCGTTATACCGCTGGTGTCCTCTTCCACGGTTGGTGGCACCTCGCAGACAACATCCTGCGAACTGTGGTCGCGTCTCCGCGGCCGGATTCGCCGACGCCCTTAACCATCCCAGCCCGCTTTTTCGACGGCGCGTCGCGTTGCGCGTAGCAGATAGGCGATTTGCAGCAGGGACTATATGGGCCGTAGTAAGGAATTCGATTTCGACTTCATCGTCATCGGATCCGGTTTTGGTGGTAGCGTTTCCGCCCATCGCCTGGTAGAGAAGGGTTACAAAGTCGCAATCATGGAAATGGGCCGGCGCTGGACGCCTGAAAACCTGCCACACACCAGTTGGTCCCTCCACCGCTGGCTCTGGCGTCCCAAGCTCGGCTTGCGCGGCTTCTTCAACATACAGTTCTTCAGGCACGCAACCATCTTCCACGGCAGTGCGGTCGGTGGCGGATCCATCACCTACGCCTGCACTTTGCTGCAGCCTCCTGAAAAAGTTTGGGGAACAGGATCATGGACGGGATTGTCCGACTGGAAAGCGGAAATGCCCCAGCACTACGAAACCGCTGCGCGAATGCTGGGGGTGACGGAAAACAGAATCCTCGGCCCCGCCGACCATCTCCTGAAAAAAGCTGCGGAAGCTTCGGGCACTGGTCATACTTTCTACCGCACAAAAGTTGGCATCTTCGAGCCCGAGGAGGGAGAGCCGTGCAATCAAACCTTCCCCGACCCATACTTCGGAGGAGAAGGCCCGGCACGAACCACATGCATCGGCTGCGGTGGCTGCATGATGGGTTGCCGTTACGGCGCGAAAAATACTCTGGATCTGGGCTATTTGTATTTGGCTGAAAAGCACGGAGCGCAAGTCTTCCCCGAGACGAGGGTGGTGAACGTCACCCCTCTGGGCGACACCAACGATGGCAGTGCCGGATACGAAGTGTGCACCGTCAGGTCCACAGCATGGATCCGTCGCCAGCCCCGGCGCTTCACCTGCCGCGCGGTAGTCTTCTCCGCCTCGTCGCTGGGCACGATGGAACTTCTTTTTCATCTCAAAGAAAAAGGCTCGCTGCCCGCCATCAGCGGCCAGCTCGGCCAGCATGTGCGCACCAATTCCGAATCGCTCATCGGGGCACGCACACCGGGCTACTCTCAGGACGTGTCGGAGGGTATCGCGATCGGCTCCGGCGTCTATATCGACGAGCACACTCACATCGAGGCCGTCCGCTACCCAAGGGGCTCTGACGCTATGGGGTTTCTGACTACAATCCTGACTGATGGCCGCCCCGGCCCTCAGCGGATTGCACTTTGGGCAAGAAATGTCGCAGCCTCGATGCTCCGCCACCCCTTCAAGACGATACGTGTTTTGCAACCGGTAGGCTGGGCCCGGGAGTTCGTGATCCTGCTCTGCATGCAGGCGCTGGAGGGAGAGATCGAGATGCGCTGGCAGCGTCCCTGGTTCTGGCCGTTCCGGAAGTTTTTAGTAAGCCGCGGCGAGAAGGTTCCCACTTATATCCCGAAAGCCAACGAGTTCGCGAAGACACTGGCGCAACTCACCGGCGGTTTTCCCATGAGCATGCTGCCAGAGATACTTTTCAACGTTCCGGGTACCGCACACTGCATCGGAGGCTGCGTGATCGCCGATTCTTCCACTCACGGCGTGGTTGATTCTCGCCAGCGCGTCTTCAACTACAAGAACATGTACGTCTGTGACGGCTCCGTAGTCGCGGCCAATCTAGGGGTCAATCCCAGCCTGACCATCACCGCACTCGCCGAACGGGCAATGAGCTTTATCCCGCCCGCCGCTGAGACCGATTGGAACGACTCATCGGAGATGTAGCGCCGCCGTCTCGGCGGCTATCGTGGGGGCGTCTCCACCCCCACTGGCGAGGGCAAGATGCCGGCGCTACAAGGAAGCCGTGCCGATCGAACTGCAAGAAAACCGGGCTTCAGCCCCTGAAGGTTCTTTCAGGTAGTACTACGTTGCTGTGGTCGCTACCGAGGCCGTCGAAGGTGCAGGCAGCAAGCGATCCAGAATCGCCTGCTCGCACTGCAGCCACAAACGCCCTGTATAAAGCAAGGCGCTACACTGCAGCGTGACCCAATCTCTAGTCTTCAGAGGCGAGCGGAACTCTTTGCGGTTCGTGATCCAATGCTGGGCAACGTGGCGCGCGATGGCGAAGCCTAAACCGCTGTCGGATCCTCCGATATCGCCCAGAATTCCATCCAGCGTAAACATCACTTTTGACAGCATGATCAGCGGTCCGGGGAACTTCACACCCTTCATGGCAAGCCGCTCCAGAAGCAGCATCGCGTCCACGCCGCTGGGCAGGCGCACCGCTGGCAGTTCGGCAAGAAAATGCGTGACAAACTCGGCAACCATTCGCCCCCGCGGTGAAGTACTTCGGATATGCTGTTGGCTGAGCGCCAAAACTTCGTTGTACGTACCCACCGGATCGCGCAAGGTCACCATCAGAAACAAGAGCGCAAGATGCCGTCGTTGATCGCGGCTCAGGCGTTCCCGCAGCGCCCAGTCGATGATCGTCAACTCGCCCGTGCGATTGTCGTAAAGCAGATTCCCGGCATGGGGATCGCCGTGAAAAATGGCATCTTCCTGCGCCGCCAAAAGCGGCACCGCAATCAGCGCCTCGATAAGTTGCTCGGCAACTTTCCTGCGCCGCGCCACCGGCAAGCGCGCCGCCGCGTTCGTCACCTTGATCCCGCGCTCCTCGGTCAGCGCCGTAATTCGAGGCGTACAAAGCGGCCGAATGAGTCGCGGCACGCGAACCCCGCGCATCGACTTATACAGGTCCGATGCTTCGACCAGCGTCTTCTGCTCGCGCACAAAGTTAACCTCGTGCCGCAGCAAGCGCCGGACTTTCTTGAAAGTGTCAGGGAGCAGCTTCGCTGGAAATCCGTAATTGTGTTCCTGGTCGCTGAAGTATTGTGCCAGCCTCTGCAAATACTCCATGTCCTCCGCAAAGTACTCGGGGATGTGAGGCTTCAAGACTTTAAAAACTCCGCGCTCCCGCTTTCCGCTCTCCGGGTTACGCCAGGTGAAGCGCACCACCGCGCTGACGCTGGCCTCCGACAGAATAGCCGGCGCAATCTTCACGTCGTATTTCTCGACGCGCGGCCCCAATTCTCGCCGAATGATCGCAACCACATCTTCCGGCCGAACATCCCGAATCCCATTTTCCAGCCGCTCCAGCGCATTCCGCAGCGCCGGACGAAGATGCTGGTTGCGCGCAATCACTTGTCCCAGCTTTTGCAGCCCAGGCACTTTCGCGATCAGCCGCAGCAACCGCACTTCCGCCGAGCTGTCCAACGGAAGCTCAAGCTGCTCGAGCAATTTGGGGGCAAGCCGCGCCGGCGAAAGCCGCGCCACGACGAACATCATCGCGTCCCGAACGGGAGGACGCCACTTGATGTAAGCCTGCGGCACTAACCTCTCCACCGGAACGATCTCGTCAACAATCCATCGCGCCATCGTGTCCCGCATAGCTTGGCCAGCTGGGCTTCGCAGCCCAGCTTCAATGGCGCGGGTCTGCTCGGCGGCCGTGGCTTCTTTAGGCAAAAAATTCGTAAGCGCAGCACGCAAATGGTCCGGAGCAAGCTGGCGCAATCCATCTTCGAGGATTGACGAGCTGACGAAGGGCGCAGACATAAGGGTCACCTTCTATACGATAGACCCAACGCAAGGGACTCCGCTGTGATTGCCGTCACGGGGTCATGAAACTTATCGAGACCCGCAATATCGTGTCATTTCAATCCGATTGTCGTTCCGAGCGTAGCGATAAATCCGTAGTTTGCTGCGAATTCCTGCAGGGATATTTTTCATCATTGTTCGGTGATAGAGGTCACACGCAGCCGTAAGCCCAGTCACCTCATTTTCTTGAACTCAGGAATACGTTGGAGGTGTGCGTGGAGGTAATTATGTCAACCATCGCACCGATAGCCGAGCAAAAAGAAAAGAAGATCGACTTCCAGCACATTGTAATAGCCACAGACTTCTCTGCTGCCTCAAAACGAGCGCTCGCCCACGCCGCCACACTCGCGCGGCGGTATGGCGCAGAACTCTCGCTCGTGCATGCAATTTGTCATGAGCCACGCGAGCCGGTTCCGATGGACCCCCTACCGCGGGAGGTGGACTGCCAGCGGCTTAAAGCCGAGCAGAAGATGAAACAGCTCGACGAAGAATCACACCTCCAGAGCTTGCGCTACCGTACCCTGCTCCAGTATGGATCGGTCTGGGACCTGGTGCATTCAATTGTCGAACACGACGAGATCGATCTGCTCGTGCTCGGCACCCATGGGCGTGGAGGACTAAAGAAGCTCGCGTTAGGTTCGATCGCGGAAGAAGTGCTCCGACTGGCAACCTGCCCGGTGCTAACTGTTGGTCCGAATGCCAGCGCGCCGAAATCCGATGTGGCCGATTTTAAGAGCATCCTTTTCGCAACAGATTTTGGCCCCGCCTCTGCCAACGCGTTCAAATGTGCATTGTTCCTCGTCGGAGCCCGGACAAAATTGACACTGTTCCATGCGGTGCCACCCACGGCCATTGTAGATATCGGCCCAGCGGTATACTGCCCAGGAATATGCGCCGCTGAAGAGCTGATTTTATGGCAGTCCAGAACGCGTCAGGAGAGCTTGAGAAAACTGCGGGCACTGGTTCCGTCGAACGCTAACCTGGCGAACGAGCCAGAGTACGTAGTTGCAAGCGAGTCCTTGTCCGAGGGAATTTTGGCGGCTGCAGCCACGTGTCAAGCTGAGCTGATCGTAATCGGAGCGAATCGGTCGCGCTCCGCTCGTTTAACCGCACACGTACCCTGGACCCTTACTCACGACATCCTCTGCCAAGCCAAATGCCCTGTTCTGACGGTCAGGAGCTGAGGCGGTCAAAAGGATAAGTTTCGTCCAACGGGACGGTTGCGTGAAGCCGCACACATCTCCAACTCGCCGGTTGCACGCGTGAACCCAAAGGAGCCCCGATGCCTCCAGTGCAGTAATTTACCCTCCCGGCGGTCATTGAATACTAGCGAAGCACAGCTAAGGCACCGCGTTTGGCCATCGGCACAAATTCACGCACTTCGTGCCCGGTCCAGATCTGTCGTGGACGCGCAATCTTCTGTTCTGCGTCACTCAACATCTCCTGCCACTGCGCCAGCCACCCCACCGTGCGCGGAATGGCAAATAGCACAGTAAACATTTCCGGCGTGAATCCCATGGCCTGATAGATGATTCCCGAGTAAAAGTCCACGTTCGGGTACAGTTTGCGCTTGATAAAGTAATCGTCCTCAAGCGCGATGCGCTCCAGTTCAAGCGCGATATCCAACTTGGGGTTGCGGCCGGTTACTTCGAACACCTGCTCAGCGGTCCACTTGATGATCTTGGCGCGTGGGTCATAGTTCTTGTAAATCCGGTGCCCGAATCCCATCAGCTTCCCATGTCCCTCTTTGATTCGCTTGACATAAGCGGGCACGTTGTTCTTGGAACCGATCTCATCCAGCATTTTCAACACTTCTTCGTTAGCGCCTCCGTGGAGCGGACCGGCAAGGGCCGCCGCCGCCGCCGCGGTAGCCAGATAGGGATCGGCCTGAGAACTTCCCACGCACCTCATCGCATTGGCGCTGCAGTTCTGCTCATGATCAGCATGCAGCACAAACAAAATGTCCAGTGCCCGAGCCAGGACCGGATTAGCGACGTACTTCGGTTCCACCATCTTCCACAGCATGTTCATGAAGTTCTCGGCATATCCCAGGTCGTTGTCTGGGTACACGTAGGGATAGCCCAGATTGTGCCGGTAAGCCATGGCAGCCATCGTGGGCATTTTGGCAACCAGGCGCTTCACCTGCAGCAGACGATTGACAGGATCGTGAATGTCTCTCGCCTCCGGGTAAACCGTGGCGAGTGCTGCGACGGAGGTTACCAACATCGCCATGGGATGGGCGTCATATCGAAAACCACTCAAAAAGTTCTTGGTCGATTCGTGCAGCATGGTGTGATGGGTGATGTCGTTGACCCAATCTTTCAGCTCGTTCACGCTGGGCAGCTCGCCAAACAACAACAGATAGGCAACCTCAAGAAAACTGCAGTGTTCGGCCAGCACTTCGATGGGATAGCCCCTATAACGCAGGATGCCGCGCTCACCATCAATGAACGTGATCGCGCTGTGGCATGAAGCTGTATTGGTAAAGGCTGGGTCGTAGCTCATCAGTCCGAAGTCCTCAGGACTGGTTTTGATCTGTCGTAGGTCCATGGCCCTAATCGCGCCGTCTTCGATGGGCAAGGTATAGGTCTGTTCCGTGCGATTGTCGGTGATAGTGATGGTGCTTTGCCCCATGGGAGATTCCTCCTTGACCACTCCTGGTTGGTTGAAATCCGAATTTCTACGACCGTAGTTCTGATTCAGACCTACAAGGTTAAGAGATCCTTGTCATCGTCACAGTGAGATAGCTTACCGCTTCAAGTGACCAACATCACAAGCACTTTCGGCACCGACCTCTATCCGTTGGGTAACCCACAACCTAATCGATGTCCACAGCTCAACTTAGACCGTCTGGCGAGACTCACAGCCGTCGGTGACCTGCGTCACAGCGCGATCCGGGATGAACGAGGCATAGTTCCAATTGAGAGCCTGGGCACAAGGCGTTGCAGGTTGGTCAAGCGTCCGAGGCCGCGAAAATCCAGGCCGCCAGACAGTAATAATGAGGAGAACTCATGCCGGTTACCAAGCAACAAGCACTCGACTATCACTTCGGCTCACGCCCGGGAAAGATTGAAGTTACTCCCACCAAGCCTTGCCGCACCCAACACGATCTAAGCCTGGCTTATACCCCCGGAGTGGCGATACCGTGCATGGAAATCCATAACAACCCGCACGACGCCTTCAAGTACACCGGCCGCGGTAATTTGGTCGCAGTCGTAACCAATGGGACCGCAGTCCTGGGGTTGGGCGACATTGGCGCCATCGCCGCCAAACCGGTGATGGAAGGGAAGGCCGTCCTGTTTAAGCGCTTTGCCGGCGTGAATGTCTTCGACATCGAAGTCAACTCTCACGATCCCGATGAAGTCATCAAGGTCTGCCAGTTGCTCGAACCCACCTTCGGCGGCATCAACCTGGAAGACATCAAGGCCCCGGAGTGCTTCTACATTGAAGAGACCTTGAAGAAGACCATGAAGATTCCGGTCTTTCATGACGACCAGCACGGCACCGCGATTATCTCGGGGGCTGCGCTGCTGAACGCTCTGGAAGTGGTGGGCAAGGACATCGGCAAAATCCGGCTCGTCATCAACGGCGCCGGAGCCTCGGCCGTGGCTACGGCCGAGCACTACGTTCGTTTAGGCATGAAGCGCGAGAACATCACGCTATGCGACACCAAGGGAGTAGTTTACAAAGGCCGCACGGCCGGCATGAATCCTTACAAGCAGCGCTTCGCGCAAGATACCAAGCTCCGTACCCTCGCCGAGGCCATGGTGGGCACCGATATGTTCCTCGGACTATCCGTCGGTGGCGTGGTCTCGCAGGATATGGTGCGCTCGATGGCGTCGCGTCCCATTGTCATCGCCATGGCAAATCCCGATCCCGAGATTACCTACGAGGACGCCCGAGCCTGCCGCGCTGACGTCATTATGTGTACCGGGCGCTCCGACTATCCCAACATGGTGAACAATGTGCTCGGCTTCCCCTTCATCTTCCGCGGCGCCTTGGACGTGCATGCCACCGTGATTAACGAAGAGATGAAGCTGGCGGCCACGCGCGCCTTGGCAAACCTGGCCAAGGAAGATGTCCCTGACTCAGTCTGCCGCGCCTACGGAGTTTCCCGGCTGGAGTTCGGTCCCGACTATCTGATCCCCAAGCCGTTTGACCCGCGCGTGCTGGTGTGGGAGTCCTCAGCCGTAGCCCAGGCCGCGATGGAGACCGGAGTAGCCCTGGAACCGGTCAACATTGAGGAATACCGCGAACAGCTCGAGCGCCGTCAGGGTAAAGCTCATGAGATCTCGCGCATGATGATTCACAAAGCGCAGGCCAAACCCAAGCAGGTCGTGTTTCCTGAAGGGGACAACGAGAAAATCCTGCGCGCCTGTCACTCGATACTGGACGAGAGGATAGCCACGCCCATCCTGCTCGGCAACGCCGCAATCATTCATGCCAAAACTGCGGAACTTGGCTTGGATTTGAAAGCTGCGCTAATCGTAGATCCAGCTTCATCTCTGCTTCGCGAGGGCTACATTCAGGAACTATTCCGGCTGCGCCAGCGTCGAGGGGTCACTCTCGCTGAGGCGCGTACGCACATTAACGACCGCAACATTTTCGCCTCGATGATGGTTCACATGGGAGATGCGGATGCTCTTGTGTCCGGCGTTAGCCAGCGCTTTCCCGACACGATTCGGCCGGCGCTACAGATCGTTCGCATGCGAGAAGGCCTGCATAAGGTTGCCGGATGCTATCCCATGATTACGCGTAAAGGAGACCTGCTCTTCCTGGCTGACACCAGCGTCAACATAGATCCCTCTGCGGAAGACCTCGTGGAAATCGCCTTGTGCGCGGCTCAGGAGGCTCGGCGCTTTGACGTAGTGCCGCGGGTTGCCATGCTTTCGTTCTCCAGCTTTGGCAGCACCAGGCACCCGTTGAGCGATAAGGTTCGGAAAGCCGTGGAGTTGCTCCATAAAGCCGACCCAACCTTGATCGTGGATGGAGAGATCATGGCCGACGCGGCCGTCTCCCCGGAAATCCTGGAGCAGAATTATCCGTTCAGCTCGCTGAAGGGCGGCGCCAACGTTCTAATATTCCCCGACCTCGCCTCTGCCAACATTGCCTGCAAACTGCTGGCAACGATCGGAGGCGCCGAGACGCTTGGCCCCATCCTTATGGGCATGACGAAGCCTGTGCATTTATTGCCCCGGGGTGCCGAAGTCGAGGATATCGTGAACGTCGTCGCCATCGCGGTGGTGGACGCGCGGGAGAGCGAGCCAGTTGCCGTGATACCGGAGATCACGAAATCGGTTGCCCAGTAAATCGATAAAACTAGTCATCCCGAGCTTAGTGAATGCTGCGTGCAGCAGCATCCACAGAGTCGAAGGAGCCCGCAGGGGCGAGAGACTACCAGCAATTGTCCTCACCGTTGCATTCTTCCACTCTTGCTGTTGTGAGATTCATCACGGCGTGCTCGACCCGCAAGCCAGTGATTACAAGCGTTTATTCCCCCTTCGCCTCGAAACGCTGCAAACATGAGCGTTAATCTGTTGCGATCTCCATCAAAGCGTCGTTGACAATTTCGTCGCTGTAGCCCGCGCGACGAAATGGCCTTTCGTCTATCCCGTTTATTGGCAGAAGATCGACGCCCACGACGCACTTACTGGAAGCTCGCCTCGTTCTGGCAGGTCGATTGCCTTTAGAAAAGTGTGAGTGGCTCGCAAGACAGCCCCCCACCCAAGCAACGACGAGGTGACTATATGACAGTCCTACTGGTCCTCTTCACATTCGCAACCTTCTTACTGATCGACCATTACCGAACTCGCCACGCCACTGTACAACCGGAGTTCCAAGTTGCCGGGGCAACGCGGGACGCAGTGCCCCGCCTGAAGCCAGCCCTGGTCGGCGGCTTCGAAGTGCCAGAAAACCTGCGTTACCACCCCGGACACACCTGGGCATTGAGCGAGAGCCCCAGCCTGGTACGCGTCGGCATGGATGATTTCGCCTCCAGGCTGACCGGCAAGCTGGAAAGCATCACGGTGCCGCAACGCGGCCAATGGATTCGGCAAGGCCAGAAGATGTGCACAATTCACCGCGACGGCTGTACAGTTGACATGGTTTCGCCAATCGAGGGAACTGTCTCCGACCTCAACCCGGCGATCATGCAGGATCCGAAAATCGCTCTCCGCGATCCCTACGGCGAAGGCTGGCTGCTGACGGTGCAGGCTCCCGACGCCAAGACCAGCTTCCGCAACTTATTGGGTGGCGCACTCGCTCGCTGGTGGACCGAAGAGTCCGCAAGCCGCCTGCAACGCCGCATGCCGATGGCGCTGGGTGCGCTGGCGCAGGACGGTGGAGTAGCCATGGACAACATCTCAGCCCAGATTCCAGACCAGGATTGGTTGCCGCTAGCGAAAGAGTTCTTCCTGTCATAAGCCGACTTCGCGGCTCGCGAGGTGGAGGAGCCTCGCCGAGGACCGCCGAAACACCGCTAGTGGAGGACGGGCGTCCTCGCCCGTCGCTTCGAAAGCCCACTATGCAGTCCGTTGGGACATGTGATCAAGATCACCGCGTAAAGGATGGTTTCGACGTATAAACAGGGTAGAACGGGGAAAGGAGGAATCCTCATGGAGACCGTTGAGCTAAAACAGAGTGTCACTTTCAAGAACATCCTGCTCGCGACTGATTTCTCCGAGGTCTCGAGAAAGGCTGTGCCGTACGCCGCGGCAATCGCGACCAGATATGGTTCCAAGATCTATCTCGTTCATGTGCTCCCTACGCAACCACGAATGCCCATCCCGATTGAGCCCCTGCCTGGCGAGTTGGTTTGTGAACGGCTGAACGCCGAACTGGAGATGGAGGCCTTTCTCCAGAACTCGCTCGCAAATGTACCTCATGATTTTCGGCTAGAGCGCGGACCGATCTGGGATGCGCTATCGGAATTGATACGGCGAGACGAAATCGATCTGCTGGTACTCGGGACCCACGGACGAGAAGGACTGAAGAAGGTCATTCTTGGCTCGGTGGCCGAAGAACTTTTTCGGTTGGCTTCCTGTCCTGTACTGACTGTTGGCCCCGCTGTTCCCACCGAGCCGGGATGCACAAAGGAATTTCGCAAGATCCTGTTCGCGACGGATTTCGGGCCGGCTTCGTTGAATGCGTTGCACTATGCCATCTCGCTGACCACGGAAAGCAAGGCGAGGTTGATCGTGTTGCACGTCGTGACCCCAGTGCCTGTGGTCGAGGTTGGGCCGTACTGGTATCCGGGGACAGACCTCGTCGAACGGCAGAATACGGCACGGGCACGGTACATCGGAGGGCTCAAGCAACTGATCCCGCCCGAGGCGAATCTGACTTTCGAGCCCGAATTCCTAGTCGACTTCGACTTCGCCCCCGACGCGATCGTGAAGATTGCTGCCGACTCGCACGCAGACTTGATTGTCATGGGCGTAAATCAAACCGCCTCGGCTCGCGCCTCGGCTCATCTGCCGTGGGCAACCGCGCATGAGGTTGTTTGTCACGCCAAGTGCCCGGTGCTGACGGTGAGGAGTTGATTCGAGCGTTGGGTGGGATCGGCGGGCAGTGGATGCACGCGTAGGGCGGACACTCCTGTCCGCCGCCTTTCACTCCAGACCTCGTTCGTGCGCGGCCATCGACTTCTGGGATCCACATCTGGAAGACCAACGACATGTGGGACATCCGCAGATAGTTCTCTCCCGAAGCAAGCAGAGGGTGCCCCATCTTTGCGTTCTGTGCAAAGGTGGGAGGCGATGCCGCACATTCGATCCGACGGCGATTTCAAAAGCTCCGGGCGGACTGAACTTACGTCGGAGGTGTTGCGGCCCTGCAGGTGGCGCACAGCATGCTTTGCTTGAGATCGATCCGCTCCACGGCATGCGAGGAGGCCATCACGCAGCGGTAATCCTCGCAGTGAGTCAAGTTCAGAGTGTGTCCCAGCTCATGAACCGCTTCCTTTATTACGCGCTGACGAAACAGTTCACGATCGGGCGGAAGCCCATAGAACTCTTGTCGCAGGCGGTGAGCTGAGATCACGGCGCAGGGACCACCCATCTGCGCCTCGCCGAAAACGAAAGTAAGAATCGGGATATAGAGATCGACGGCGCTGATACCCAACATTCGCCAAGACTCCGCGGTAAGAAAACCTTGCATGCGCTGCAGGATTTCCGAGGAGTGGTATTGCTGCCGCTCGCCGTGGAACGCGAACTCCGGATCCAGCCGCACAGGCAGCACTTTACAGGGAACACGAAAAGTTTCTTCGATGGCGGGAAGCAAATCCTTCAGCAGCCCGTCCTCCACATTCCCGATCGGCAAGATTTGCAGCAGCTTCATCGGGCCCAGCTTCAATGTGTCTCAACAGGAGTGCGAGTCCACCCATATTTCTTGAGCTTGTGGTAAAGCGTGACCCGGTCGATATCGAGGATCGCCGCGGCATAGCTCTGATTACCTCCGCATTCCTGGACCACGCGCAGGATGTGGGCGCGTTCCATGTCCTTAAGGGTCTTGCTCGAGCCGTTGGAAACATCTTGTGGCTTAAAGATGAAGTCCTGTTCATGCAGCTCCGGCTCCCGGCCCACAACCATGGCGCGCTCCACAGCGTTCTCCAGTTCACGGACGTTGCCGAGCCAAGGCTGCTGCTGTAATTGATTCATAGCCGCAGGCGAAACCCGCGTGATGCGCTTGTTCATGACCAGAGAGAACTTGCGGATGAAGTGATCCACGAGCGGAGGAATATCCTCGCGGCGATCGCGCAGCGGCGGCAGTTCGATGCGGAAGACGTTGAGCCGATAAAAAAGATCGGGACGGAACTTGCCTTCCTCGATCAATTTTCCGAGGTCCTTGTTAGTGGCGGCGATGCAGCGGAAGTCCACTTTGATGATTTGGTTGCCGCCAACGCGAGTGATTTCGCGCTCCTGCAGCACACGCAGCAGGTCGGTCTGCGTTTTCAAAGTGATGTCGCCGATTTCATCCAGGAACACGGTTCCGCCTTCGGCAATTTCGAATTTCCCTTTCTTGCGGTACTGCGCGCCGGTGAATGCGCCTTTTTCATGGCCGAAGAGTTCGCTTTCGAGCAACGTTTCTGTCAGAGCACCGCAGTGAATGACGACCAGCGGATGAAACCTTCGTGGGCTGGCCTGATGAATCGCACGCGCCACCAGTTCTTTTCCCGTACCACTCTCGCCGGTGACAAGAACTGTAGCGTCTGTCGGACCCACGGTCTCGATGGCATCGAAGACTTTGCGCATGGCGGCGCTTTGGCCGATCAGTTCGCCCGGGCGGGCGACCTCGGCCACGGTCTCGCGCAACAGCACGTTCTCCTGGGCTGTCCGTTTATGTGTCAACGCGTTTTTCACCAGGTGTGCAATTTCGTCTGGGTCGAGCGGTTTGGTCACATAGTCATAGGCGCCGTTCTTCAGCGCGGTGACCGCAGTTTCGACCGAGGCATAGCCAGTCATGATGATCACGATCAGTTCCGGATCGACTTCGTGCATTCGGCGCTGCAGTTCGATCCCATCGGTGCCGTGCATCTTGATATCCACCAGAGCCGCGTCCCAGCGCTGTTCTGCCAGGCGGGTCAGTGCGTCACTCGCGTTTTCTACCGTGGTTACGTCGTAGCCTTCTTCGCGGAACCATTTGCCCAGCGAGTCACGTACGCTCAATTCGTCGTCCACGATCAGCAGTTTTCCTTGTGTGCTCACGTCGATCACCTCACCTTCATCACGACATCCCGATCGCCGACGCGTGCCAGCGAAGCGTCATTCGCTTGAGCCGGCAAAGTCACGGTGAATGTCGTGCCGCGGCCCAACTCCGATGCAACTTCGATGCGCCCGTTATGCCGCTCCACGATGCCGCGACTGATGGCCAAGCCCAGCCCAACTCCGCGCCCGCTTTCTTTTGTGGTCAGAAATGGTTCAAAGATCTGGGGCAGGATGTCGGGAGCGATGCCCGCTCCGTCGTCGCGCACCTGGATTTTGATCTCAGTCTCATCGTTACTGAGCCGAGTCTTGATCCAGAGATTGCCGCCCCGAGGCATGGCATCGATTGCGTTCACGATCAGTACCAGGAAGACTTGTTCCATCTGCGCGGGATCGCAGGGGACACGCGGCAGATCTTCCGCAAGTTTCAGTTGCAGCTCGATTCCGGCTTGCTCCAGTTGATGGCGCACCAGCAGCAGGCAGCGATCAATTACCGTTCGCAGGTCGGTAGACTGCACGTTCATGGGCGCGGTGCGCGAAAGAGTCAGCAGGTTCTTGACCAGATCACCACAGCGCCGGCTTTCTGCTGCAATTAGTTCCAGACATTCCATCGCTTCATCACGTTTTTCATGTTCGGCCTGGCCAGAGGCCACCCACTTCCGGAGCAGTTTGGCGTAGGTCAGAATTCCAGAGAGCGGGTTGTTCACCTCGTGCGCCACCACGGCCGCCATTTTTCCAATGGAAGCCATCTTTTCCACATGCAGCATGTGGTCGTGGGCGCGCTTGAGTTCTCTCGTTTTTTGTTCGACGCGATCTTCCAGCGTCTTTGCCCAGTCGACAATTTCTTCATTCGCCGCGTGCAATTGCAGGCTCATTTCGTTAAAGGAATGAGCCAGGTCGCCAACTTCGTCATGAAAGCGCACGGCAATCTGGTAACCAAGCTCTCCTTCAGTAAGATGTTCCGTGCCATTCTTGAGCGCCTTGATGGGTTCGCCGACCACGCGCCACACGAACAACCAGCTCAACACCGCCACAACCAGCATTGCTCCCGCCGTATAAAAAAGCATGCGAGCGCTGCTGTCCGCGAGTTGCACATCGGTCTTCGCCAGTGAGAGGTTCGTGTCCAGCACGCCCAAAACTTGCTGGCTGGCTGGATGCGCATGGCATTCAGCATTCGAGCAGCCAGGTTGATTTTCGAGGGGAGTGATAATTCCGAGCACCCGGTGCCCGCCGCCATTGCGATAAATGCGAAAGCGGTCGGGGCGATTCAGGCGCGCCAGCGGCTGCGATTGAGTGTGGCAGCCATAGCAGGCCTCGGTCGTCTTGTCGAGAACGTGGCTAACTTCGGCTGGATCGGTAGAGTAGCTGATCCGCCCCTCCTGATCAAAGATTCGTACCTTGATCATGCCGGGCTCGTCCGCCATGGTTCGGATCGCGTGGTAAAGTCCCTCGCGATCGTTGCGCAGCATGTAGTACGTTGTACTGCGCTTGATTACGTCGCTGACGCGCTCAGCGCTGGCCAGCGTGGCGGCTTCCAAATGCTGGCGATGAAGACGGATATTCAAATAGCCGAGAAGCGCGAAGATGACCAGCATGACTGCCAACAGGGACCCAATCAATTTTGCGCTGATGCTTTTCGACAGCCGCTTCCATCCCAGTTCGACGCGAGTTGGATCAGTCTCCGGCATGGCCTAATACCGCTGCGGCAACCACGGTCTCGGGTTCGATTCGGAAACGCCGCTCCGCTATATGATTTTCTTCGGGAAAGATAGGTAGGTACTTGACGGCCAAGCCGAACAGAGCGAAGCCCATTGCGATGATCATCAGGGTCACGGAGAACTCCGTCCACTTCGGCACGTAGTGATGCCCGACGTAAGTCTCGAAGCCGGTGAGGCTGACATTGAGCCGATTGGTAATGAATCCGAGCAAACTGAAGATAGAGGCTAGATACAAGCCGTCCGGCGATAGCCTGACTTTCTTGAAGCTGAGCATGGTAATTGGAATCACGAATGCCAGCGTCAGTTCGAGCCACAGGAAATACGCTTCGTAGCTTGGCTTTATGATTTGGCCCAGCATGCCGCGATGGAAGTAGTCGTCGAAACGCAGCAGGGCATTCACCCAGAGAGCCACCAGCAGAGCCCCGCCAAGTTCGACCAGAACCGGCAATTCAAGGTGACGGCCGAAGGCTTTCGCGCTCTGCGTGGACTCGAAGATCGTCATGGCCAAACCAACCGCAATCGCCGATCCGAAAAAGAGGAACGGCAGAGCGGGTGTATACCAGAACGGATGCAGCTTGCTCGGCATGATCAGATAAAGCGCTCCAAGCGAACTCTGGTGCAGAGTGGAGAGCAGGATGCCCAACACGACCAACACTGCGTAGATCTTCTTAATGCACTTGATGGGAGTCTTCAGGTTGAACCGCTCCAGAACGTTCGGAAGGAATTCGAAGAAGAGCACCGTGGTGTATGCCATCACGCACATTCCCACCTCGAACATGACCGAGTGGGGATTCATGTAGATGAGCTGATGCCAGATGTACCAAGGGCGGCCAAGATCGAACAACAGTCCAACGATGAAAAGCAAATAGCCGAGGAACGCTGTCAACACCGCAGGGCGCACAACACTGTGCAGTCGCTCGACGTTGAACAGGTAAACTGCGCCAATCACGCAGAAGCCGCCAGCCGCCAGCATGACCCCGCAGAGGCAGTCGAAGCCGATCCAGAGCCCCCAGGGAAACTGATCCGACATGTTTGAGACCGCGCCCAAGCCACGGAAATAGCGAACGAATGCGGAGTTCAGACCCAGGGCCATGATCACAAGGAATACAATTCTCCAAAAGGTCAGCTTGGTCTTCATCGCTCGCTCCCTTTTTTTTCTTCTGCTTCAGCGGCGGCGACTTCCTCGCGGCGATGCGAAATCCAATAAATGCCTCCCAACACCAACGACCACACCGGGATAAAGTCTGGAACTTTCGACATCACACGCCCGGTGTATTCCGGCATGGCAGTGTCGCCGATTTTTGCGGAGGCGGGATAACCGTACTGTTCAACGTTTGCGCTGGAGAGAATAAGGACGCAGGTTCCACCAACCTCGTGAAGGCCGTAAATACGAGGAACATAGGTGGATGGATTTTGCCGTATACGGTCCTGCGCTTCCTTAATAAGGTCGTCGCGGTCTCCAAACTTCGTGGCACCAGTCGGACAGATCTCGGCACATGCCGTCTGCCTGCCAGCAAGCACGCGATCCGGGCACATAATACATTTGCGAACCCGCGGATTCAGCGAGTGCCATTCGTACTTCGGCTGAGCAAACGCGCAGGCCACCATGCAATAACGGCAGCCAATACACTTCCAGACGTCGTAAACGACCGGTCCCTCCTTTGTTTTATGGAAGGCCCCAACCGGACACGCCGACGCACAAGCGGGATGCTCGCAGTGCATGCACAGCCGGCGCATGAATTTGTCGTTCTTAGTCAACACGACCGTGTATTTATGTTCCGACTGCACCTGCTCCGCCGCTACTGTGTCGTCGTACGGCAACTTGTTCTGCTGCGCGCAGGCACCTTCACACTGCTTGCAACCGATGCACATCGTCGCGTCATACAGCAGCGCCTTACTCATGGAGATTGCTCCTCGTTGCGCCCAAGCGAGACTTGCGTTCCATTGGAATGAAGTACGAGGCAGACATACTCTGCGACGGAACAGACCTGGGAACCGCACAGAACCGCTTTGGTAAGCCAACTGCGAAGAAAAAACCGGGTCCGGAGTGGTGAGCATCCGAACCCGGCAGGGCTGTTCCATCTTGGAAAGCGGGCAGGGGAGGAGACTCCCGGCTGGCTACAGATCGGCTGACTACGGATCGGCCGAACCTCGGTTCCGTCCGCCGAATTGAGCCGGACATCTTCATAACTCACCCTCACGCCTTCTTCAGCCGCTGCCCGACAATTTGTCGCGCGACAGCGACGCCAGGCCAAGAGGAACAGCAATCGCTATTTCTGCAGACTACGAATGTACGAAACGACCATCTTTACCTGATCGGGCGGCAGGCTCTTCACCGTAGCGGGATGCTTTGCCTTCTCCGTAATATCCTTTGCCAGGTCGTCATCCGAGGCTTTCTTGGTGTCGTCTGAAACCAGGCTAGGAATCTTGGCTGCGGGCTTGCCGGCTGCATCCGCCCCATGGCACATCGCACATTTTGCTTTGTAAATTGTCGCTCCGTCATCGGCGGCCCAGGACAGATTGGGGATCAGGATGAAAAGGGCTACTGCAATGGTCATCACCAGCATCACCAGCTTTGTCGTCCTCATGATCTTCGTTTCCTCTCCTTGTAAGAATTTGCAACGCGATGGAATCAGCGATTGTTCTCGTTGGGTTGCGTACGTTGCGAAAGTAACCACTGATCTCATCCTCTAGAAACTGAATGTAAGAGAACTCAACACCTTGGTCGCTGCCTAGTTGAGAGTTTCAACGTTTGGAGGGTGCAGGCGCAGTGATCCAGGTCACCTTCAATCGTGACCCTGTGGATATGGGATGCGCTCTCAGCGAGCCAGCCGGGCATCTCTCGGTCACGTCGACAAGTGACCGCAGTCACCGCGCCTTACGCAATCAGGAGAGACAATCCCTTTAGCGAGGTGGAGTTATGCCGATACTAGTAATGGCTTTGCTCGCTTTGATCATGTTTGGCACCATCGGGATCCTGCTGGTGATCGCTGTAATTATGGAGCATTCCCGCGGGGAACATCCGGCCAGACGTCACCGCTCACATCCTGTAACCTTGGACGTTGCACCTTCCCTTCCAAACTTCGATAGAGCGCGCGGCGAGGGCGAATCGACAGAAAATCCGTCCACAGAGGAGAAAGTTCATGAGCACGCTTACGTTGGATAAAGATAAGAAAGCCGACCTAGCTGGGCCAGGAATCGGCGACTACCAAGAATTGGAGAAACTTCTGCCGCGCGGTTATCGATCTTTGTTGACGCCCAGAGAGACGCAGCAGGCTATCTTCCAGGTGAAACGCTACATTGAAGACAACCTGTGCAAGGAACTCAACTTGATGATGGTTGAGGTGCCGCTCATCGTGGATGTGGAAAGCGGCGTCAACGACATGCTGGATCGCGACGGGTCGCGTACCCCGATTCAGTTCCATATCTCGAACGATCGCAACCTGCATCCTATCGACGCGCAAGTGGTGCAAGCTGCGACCAAGTGGAAACGGGTCGCTCTCAAGCAATTCGATTGCAAAGTCGGTGAGGGCATCTGCACCGACATGCGCGCCGTGCGCAAGGACTATTTCCTGGATCACGACCATTCCGCGTACGTCGATCAGTGGGACTGGGAGCGCACGATCACCGGTGAGCAGCGCAACCTGGAATTCCTCAAGACGGTTGTCAGCAAGATCTGGAAAGTCATCGTCGGTGCGGAGAAGTTTGCGCAATCCCGGTTCCCGCAATTGAAAGACTTTCGCTATCCCGATCTACCTGAGGAGTTGATTTTCCTGCATGCCGAGGAACTTCTCGACATGTATCCCGATCTGCCACGCAAACAGCGCGAGAGCGCGGCGCTGCAGAAGTATCCGGCAATCTTCATTATTGGGATTGGCTGGCCGTTGAAAGACGGCTATCCTCACGAGATGCGCGCCGCCGATTACGACGACTGGGTGACCGACACCCACGATCAGACCGGCCAAGACACGCACGGGTTGAATGGCGACATCCTGGTTTGGAACCCTGTTAGCCAGCGCCGTCATGAACTGACATCGATGGGCATTCGGGTCACGGCCGAGACCCTGAAGAAGCAGCTTACGATGTCCAAGCAACTGGACTTCATGAAACTGCCCTACCACCAGGCGATCCTGAACAACGAGATTCCGCTCTCGATCGGCGGTGGAATCGGACAATCGCGCACGCTAATGCTGCTGCTCCGCAAAGCTCATCTCGGGGAAGTCAGCGTCACGGTGTGGCCGAAGATTTTGAAAGAGATGTGCGCGGGCAAGAATATTTTCGTGCTGGAGTAGATGGTTTTCCTGGGAACAACAAATAAGAGGGGGTAGTCCAAGCGGCTACCCCCTCAATCATTTCTCTCTCGCTAATTTTCAGTTCATTTTCACCCACTCACAGTTGCCTGGTTACAGTTCTTTTGTGGTTAATGGCGCGTCGCTAATTGTTCCTTAGTCGCACCTATGTTCTCGCACGTCTTTAGGTGCTCTTCGAAAGCTTCGCGATACATACAGTGACGCTGGGCGGCCAGAATCTCCTCTTGGTTTCGTACGATGACATTGAGGGTAGCTTGATTCTTCTTGATCTCTTCCTGGCCTTTCAGGATCAAAGCTTGGTTTTCAAGAATCGTCTTCTGATTCGCGATTACTACTTCTATTTCTGAGAGTGACATTTTCTAAGCCTCCTAAGTGAAATTGGTACTCGAACAAACCGTATCCTCGATCTCGGCAATGTGGTCTTTCACGGCGGCAGACAAACGGCGTATCCCCTCCCGTATTTGCTCGGGAGCGGCATTGGAAAAGTTGAGACGCATGTGGCGCGAGCCTTCGCGCCTGGCATTTTCCACTCCGTCATTGGCATAGAAGGAATCGCCCGGCACGAATGCGACATTCTGCTCGATCGCCGACTTGAAAATCGCCTGGATGTCCAGCTTTTCTGGCAGTATGACCCATAAGAACAGGCCACCCTGAGGATGAGTCCAGCTTACTTCGGGCGGAAAGAACTCTTGCAGCGCCTGCAGCATCACGTCGCGACGTTCGCGATAGACCTGACGAATCAGCTTCACGTGCTTGTCGAGAAATCCGTCGCGCGCGACCTCGTAGGCCACGAATTGCGTGAAGGTCGAAGTGTGCAGGTCCGCACCTTGCTTTAGTTGCGCCAGCTTGCTGATGACCTCAGGCGGCGCCACGATCCATCCCAGACGAAGCCCGGGCGCAAGCGTCTTCGAAAAGGTGCTCAGGTAAAGGACGTTGCCAATGGAATAGCCATCGTCGCGGCGCAGGTTCTCGCGGTCGAGCACGACCAGCGACGGGAGGTGCTCGCCTTCATAGCGCAACTGGCCGTACGGGTCATCTTCGATAATTGGAATGCCATACTTATCCGCCAGCAGCACCAGTTCGTGACGCCGCCCCTCCGACAATGTGGTTCCCGCCGGATTCTGAAAGTTTGGCAGCACGTACATAAACTTGGGACCCGACCGCAGAGGCTGTTCCAGCAGATCGGTGCGCAGGCCGTCCTCATCGATCGGCACGGACACATATTCTGCGCCATACATATTGAAAGCCTGCAGCGCACCAAGATAAGTCGGAGCTTCCACCAGCACACGATCTCCACGATTGATAAATAGCTTGCCAATCAGGTCAAGCGCCTGCTGCGATCCCGAAGTGACCAAAACGTTCTCCACCTTCGCCTTGATCCCGTAGCGTGCCATGTTGTTCGCAATCAGTTCGCGCAGTGGTTCGTAACCTTCGGTCGCTCCGTACTGCAAGGCCGAAGCCGCCTGTTGCGTAAGCACCTTGTGACAGGCTTCCTTAAAGCGTTGGATGGGAAATACATCAGGTGCCGGCAGGCCGCCGGCAAAGGAGATCATTCCAGGCCTTAGAGTGATCTTCAACAACTCTCGGATTGCAGAAGTGGTGACGCCCTTAGTGCGCAGGGCGTAACGAGCGGTCCAGGCAGTCGACATTTCGAGACCTCCCTGAAAAATCCAGTCTAGACTGCCGCCTGCGCTCTTACTGTGACGCGTGAGACATGGGAGTGTGACGTGCCATCGCTGCCCTGCAAGGTCAGATGCAAGCTTGGCTTCCAGGCTCGCGACCAATCCGCCTACTGAAGCACGGCGCGATGTTCATCGCGTCACATTGATTGGTGATCTGGATCATTGCGCCTTTTTCCGCAAGGGCCTGAAATGGGTTGGTCAACAGTCATCAGACCACTGCCGTCATGAGCACGCATCCACCGGCGAGAGTTGAGTTTGAAGCGATCCCGAGGAATAAGGTCTATCAGGAAGTCGCCAGGCAGCTGGAACGGTGCATTCTCGAACGGATGAAGCCGGGCGATCTGCTGCCGCCAGAACGCGAGCTGGTGCACCTGCTTGGAGTCAGCCGCAGCTCAGTGCGCGATGCCATTCGCAGCCTGGAATTGATGGGCCTGCTGGAACCGCGACAGGGCATCGGTACCTTGGTTCGTGATCCAGCGATTGCGCCCGTGAATCCTCTCGCTGCGACGCTGCTGGGGCAGCAGAAAACGGTCAGGGAGTTTCTCGAAGTGCGAAAGATGATCGAGCCGCTGCTGGCGCGCCGCGCGGCCCTGCATGCTTCTCCTGCTGAAGTGATCGAGATGGAGCAGATCTTGGTTCACCAGGAAGCGAAAGTGGAGCGGGGCGAACTCGCGATCGATGAAGACTCGAAGTTTCACTACGCAATCGCGTTGGCCTCCGATAACAGTGTGGTCTTGAAGGTGGTGGACACTTTGATGGATCTGTTGCGTGAAACACGGGAACGCTCGTTGCAGGTGGAGGGACGGCAGCAAAAGTCGCTGGCCGGCCATCGCCGCATTCTTGCGGCCCTGAAGCAGGGCGACGCCAAAGCTGCCGAGGCGGCGATGCGACGCCACCTGCAGGAGATAGAGAAGATCGTTTTACAAAAGCTGTAAAAAGAATGGAGGTTGCCAAATGGGCCAGCTATTCGCGGTTGAGGTAATTTACCGGGGGGTTTTTCAAAAGACCCTCGCGAAAAACATCACGCGCGACATCGTTCTCGCCGCGCACAACCAAGGCAAACTGGGCGTTTCCTTCGGTCGATATGGAGATGCTCCGGAACGGAACGGCATTCCCGCCAAGAGTTTTGCCATCGTCGCTGACGATGAACAGACGCTCGAAGCCGGAATGGCGCAATACGAACCGAAACAACTTGACCTGACTGTAGTTCTCGATGACACGCTCTGCAAGGGCGCGGAGTCGTGGGCATGGTACGGGTTGCAGCCAGTGCATCATGCGCTCAAACCCGGACACACTCTCATAGTGATTTCCCGCGACGACGCACCTGCACTGCTGAAGAACATTCACCGCCGGGAAGAGCCTTACAAGCTGGGAATCATCAAGGGCGTTACTAGTTTCTCCGGCATGTGGGTCTACAAAGATGATCACACAGACGTGCGTGTCCTGGGCGCCATCGCCAAGGTGCTGCCCGAAGTGATGACCATCGAGTCGGTGGAGAAATTCATCAACGAGAAGCTCAAGAGTTCACTGAAGGTGACGTCGGCTCGCAATGCCTACGACCGTTTTTCCGGCATTCAAGTAAAAGCAGGCGAGGGCAATCCGGAAGACCTGTTCAAGTTCGACCTGCCCCGCTGGGAAGATATGCGTTGTGGCGTATCCATCAAAGGTCAGCCGCAAGGCGGAGTGTTCGCCGATCCAGTCACTGGAAAAGTTGGCGGTTTCCGGCCGGCCCGCAACGAACTGTTCAAAAAGTACTCGACGCGGACGCAACGGCCGGTGGTGAACTTCGCCACCTGCACGAAGTGCACGCTGTGCTGGCTGAACTGTCCGGATGCCGCATTCGATGTCACCACTGAAGGCACTTACGACACCAACCTCGAAGCCTGCTGCGGTTGCGGCATCTGCGAGGAAGTTTGCCCGGTGAAGGACTGCATCACCATGGTGAACGAGTCCGAGTTCCACGACAACAACAGCCAGTGGGCGGCGTTCGAGAAAGATAAGGACGCATACCTGAAATGGCTCAAGACCACGATTGAGAAGGCTGTGCCGATCGAAAAGCGGTCGCACGGTTTCCGTTATCGCGGTCAATATCAAGAACAGGTCCCCGAGGCCCTGGAAGTCGCAAAGAATGGCTAATGCCCCGAAGGGGAGCAACCTGAATACTAAGGAGATTGAAATGGCGACACTGACATTACCAGTTGAAGAAAAGAAGAAAACTGTCGAGAAGGAAGCTCTGATTACGGGCGCCGAGGCCATTGCGATTGCCTGCAAACTGGCCAACGTGGACGTAGTCACGGCTTACCCAATCCGGCCTTATGACACGGTCATGCAATACATCAGCCAATTGGTAGCAGATGGCGAAATGGATTGCGAATATATCGTGGCAGAAGGCGAACATTCACAATTTGAAATCGTGAAACATGCGTCGGCTTGCGGAGCGCGTGTGTTCTGCGGTTCGAGCGGCGTGGGCTGGATGTATGCCATGGAAGCGCTGACCGTAACTCCGGCACTGCGCATTCCCATGATCGCAATGGTGGGCAACCGGGCGCTCGATGATCCCGGAGCCTTCGGCGTGGAACACAATGACGCGCTCGCTGTCCGCGACCTGGGCTGGATGTTGACTTGGGTCGACAGCGCGCAGGAAGCGTTAGACACCGCATTGATCGCCTATCGTGTGGCGGAAGATCGCCGCATGTTTGTTCCTTTGGCAATCAGTTGCGATGGCGCGTTTCTAACCCACTCGCAAGCCTTGGTCCAGATCCCGTCTCAGGAGCAGGTGAACAAGTTCCTGCCTCGCTACAACCGCGGCGATCTGCTGCTCCATCCCGACAACGTCATTTCGGTGGCCCCACAGGCCAACGAGGATTGGGTGACGGAGATCCGACGGCAAAACTACGCAGTCACCGAAATTGCCTGCGACGTGATTCGCGAAGTCTATGCCGATTTCGAGAAAACGTTCGGACGCAAGTACGGCAATCCGTTCTTCGAAGAGTATATGACTGAAGACGCGGAAGTCGTGCTGCTGGGAATGGGAACGATGTCCACTCCAGTACGCGTTGCAATTCGGAAGCTGCGCGCGGACGGCAAGAAAGTTGGCTTCGTGCGCCTGCGCTGGTTCCGGCCGTTTGCCGGTCCGGAGATTGCCAAGTGCCTGGAACGTTTCAAGGCCATTGGCGTAATCGATCGCGACTTCTCGTTCGGTTCACCGAACCTGAGTGGCGTAGTGGCGACGGAAGTTCGGTCCGCGATGTACACCGGCAGCAGCACCAGGCCGCCGGTCATTGGTTTCATCGGTGGATTGGGTGGCCGCGAAATAACCGTTCCCGACGTGGAAAAGACGGTGGAGATCACCTTCGACGCCGCAAAAGGTAATGCGCAACCCCCGACGCAATGGATCGGGCTGCGGGGATAACGCCCGTCGACGCGTGGCGTTATTTATAGCCGGAAAGGACACAAACAAATGAGCACATTCGTAGATGAAAAACCGACACAAAACCTGGAACCCTTCAAAGGAGTCAAGAAGGTTCCACACCAGGAGTACTACACATCCGGCCACCGCACCTGCCAGGGCTGCGAGTCTGCGCAAATCATGAAACTGATGGCGAAGGCTGCAGGACCCAGAACTGTTGTTCTGGGCAGCACCGGCTGCATGTACGTGGCTAACACCTCTTACTATGCCACCCCCTGGGGCGTCCCCTGGATGCACACACAACTAGGGAGCTCAGGCTCAAGCGCGCTGGGAGCGGCAGCCGCATTCCGCGTTCAGATGCGCAAGGGCTACATGAAGGACGAGCCCATCAATGTCATCGCCTTCTGCGGCGATGGCGGCGGCGCGGACATGGGCCTGGGAGCGATCTCAGCCACCATGTGCCATCCCGACTACAACCTGCTGATCCTGATGTACGACAACGAGTCTTACGCCAATACCGATATCCAGATTTCCGGGACATCGCCCTATGGCGTCAACACCTCGTTCAGCACGCCAGGAAAAGTGAAGCGGATTATGAATCACCGCTGGAAGAAGAACATGGCGCCTCTGATAGCGGCTGGCCATCCCACAGTGAAGTACGTAGGAACCATCTCTACGTCCTATCCGCTGCAGGCGATGAACAATGTTCGCAAGGCGCTATCCATCGGAGGGCCGACTTTCATTCATTGCCTCAACCCTTGTCCGAAAGGCTGGGACTTCGATCCAGTGCTTTCTTTCGAACTGGGCGAACTGGCCGTGAACACCGGCATTTGGCCTCTGTATGAGATCGAAAACGGCAAACTGAAGCTCTACGGCAAAACCGAACAGATTGCCAGCGGCAGATTTAAGCGCCTGCCGGTTCGCGATTACTTGCTCAAGCAGGGAAGGTTTGCGCACTTTATCGATGAAGATATCGACTACTTCCAGAGCAAGATTGACGAAATGTGGAACAAATGGCTGGTGCCGGGAATCATCCCGCTCCAGAAGGATGTCGAAACCGAATAACCCGCCCGCCCCATTTAGAAGGGGCGGGTTTTTCATTTGCCCGGACATTTCTGGCAAGGAGTTTTAAGCGATAAGAAACGACCCATTCTGACAATTTCTCAGGAGGATTCCTTATGGTCACGAATGTGACCTCCGTAGCTCGACCAGAACCCAAAATCGTCAACCGCTGGGTTCAAATGTGCGCCTGCATAATCGCGATGATGGCCATCGCCAATCTGCAATATGCCTGGACGTTCTTCACTAAACCCCTAATCTCGAACCTGCACGCCACTCTGGCCGCGGTGCAAATCGCATTTGCTGCATTCATCTTTTGCGACCTGGCTGGTCCCATTCGAAGGCTACCTGATTGATCGTCTGGGACCGCGACTGGTAATCGGAATCGGTGGCCTGCTGGTGGGCGCTGGGTGGATTGGATCCGGTTACTCCTTCACGACCACCGGACTCTATATCTGGTACGCCATCGGCGCTGGCGCCGTTTATGGCGGCTGCACCGGCAACGTGCTGAAGTGGTTCCCCGATCACCGCGGATTGTGCGCAGGCATTGTGTCTGGAGCCTATGGCATCGGCACGGCCGTGACCGTCGCCCCGATCGAGAAAATGATCAAAGCTTCCGGATATCAGCATGCCTTCATCTTTTGGGGCTTCATGCAGGGGATCATCGTGACCGCTGCCGCCATGTTTATCGTGGCGCCGCCCAAAGGATGGCTGCCTAAAGCGTGGAAACCGGTGGCCAGACTCCATCAAGCCAGCAAGGACATGACCTGGTTGGAGATGCTGAAGCAACCATCTTTTTACTCATCTACATCATGATGACCTTGGCGGCATTCGGCGGGCTGGTCGTTACTTCGCAGCTCAAAGAGATTGCCAGTTTCTATAAAGTAGACAAGGTCATTATTGCCTGGGGCCTGTCCGCGGCAATTCTGGCAATCCAGTTGAACCGCATCGTCAATGGCGTCACTCGACCTCTGTGGGGCTGGATCTCCGATCACATTGGCCGCGAGAATGCCATGTTTACCGCTTTCCTGATTGAGGGGATCGCGGTATTTGCATGGCTACAGACCATCGGCCGGTCATGTTTGTGCTGTGGTCCAGCCTCGTGTTCTTCGCCTGGGGCGAAATTTTCTCCCTGTTCCCCTCGCTGACTGCGAACCTGTACGGCAGGACATGGGCCACAACAAATTACGGCATCGTCTACACCGCGAAGGGCACCGCGGCTATCTTTGCTGCGCCAGTCGCCGCCTACGTGATGCTCAGAACGGGCTCTTGGATCCCGGTGTTCTATGTCATGATCGTCTGCGACATCACCGCTGCCTTCATGGCATTGCTGTGGTTGAAGCCAGTGGCGACCGGGCCATCGCCAAAGCTGAGGGCGCGGCGCTGTCAGCGACAGGCCTCCGAGCCGACCGCGCGCAGGAACCAGACTTTATGTTGGGACACGAAGACTGTCTAGGCTGGACTCCCGATTAGTGGGCATTGCTAATGTCCCAGGTGCTTCCTGATCCACATCTGGCGAAAGTCGGCCAGTAGCCATTGGCTTGGAGTGCGGTCAAGGCCCCGTGATCATGATCACTGACAGAAAAGAGCCGATGCGCGACTATGAGAACGGAGGAAAGCTCCGGGCTCTTACAAACAAACCCGTCTCGACAGCTACTCCAGGGTAATGGGAGGTGAGCCATGAAAAAAGCATCCATTCTGCTCGTTGCGCTCCTTGGGTGTTTTTCTTTTGCCAGCGCAGTGCAGACGTTGGCACAGGAACAGCGTGAAACAACGACAATCACAGTAAGAAGTAGTGAGGTAAATAACGGTGTCGTAATTCTTGCCGCTCGAGAAGGGAAGAACTCCTTTGAGCTGCAGTGCAACAAGAATTTGCCTGGCTGCACGGTTTTGGAGCCGGGCAATTACTCGATGGTTCGGCTTCCCAAGAACTATGGGGTCTACGATTGTGCCAACGTTGAAATGTATCGAACCACCAACGATTCGAAGCTTGGCGACAAGATCGGCCAATACTGTCTCGTGGAAGGAAAGTGACACGCAGGCAGACACACGCTTGCTTCAATTGCAGGAAGCAATGGAATCAAGAGCTATGTTTAACAGTTTGGACGAACAAATCGAGAGAACCGAGGGCGAGCGTCCTTCAGCCAGTGCGCAGCTGGTTCGTCTTGTGTGGATAGTTGTCCTTTCAGTAGTCGCGTTTGGAGGACTGTACTTAGCAATTGTGGCCCTCGAATGATAAGTGTCTGGGCGGGATCGGAACCGTTGCAGGGCGAGGAGACACACCTTTGTCGAGACTGCACATGGGTGCTCCAAAGGATAGAGTTCAGATTCTGCGAGATGAGCTTACGTTTCTTGAAAACGGCGGCTACCGCTCGCCGGGTGCATGGAGACCTCCTTTAATTTTTGAAGATCCCCCCACCTGCCTCAAGAGTCGATGCTCTACCTGCCCGTGTCTAGACTGTGCACTGTTTGAATTCGTCCCAAACGAAAGTCGTGGCGAAGCCGTCCCGTGCCGGCACATTCCGCTCAATGAACTGGGTACGACGCTGCAGACTCTTTACCGTACCGGCTCATACGAGGAGATGCGAGAAACACTTCGAGAATGGTTGCTGAGAACCATCAAGAGACTCGAACCGCCCACTCCATCGCAGATCGCGTGCCAGGATGAAAAGGCCTGACTTGAGGGACTCGAGATCGATCTTGAACGACCGACCGAAGAAGCAGGTCCAAATAAAGTTGAGGACGAATCCCTTAAGGTTTTGCCTAGGTGGAGTGTATTAATACCGCAATATCCACAACTATTCGGAGAAGTTGTGAGCTGGGTCACTGCATTCCCGATGTGGGATGCTTAACCTGTGGAAGTCGACGGCTGAAAGGGTTGGTCCAAGTAAAGTTGACCAATCCGAAGTAGGCTGGGTGATTCGCTCGATGAGGCAACTCGTTGAGCCACCAAACCCGAAAAAACCAACTGCCCTGCGAGGAGCAGCTGGGGTTTGGAACCGCCAAAGCGGTAATCGCATCAGGGGCTGCGACGGTGCACGCATCCACGCTGCTGACTCCCTCGCAAGAGTTGACAGCCAGAGCGTAACCAAGGCCGCAGCCCTTTTCCTTTTCTTCCCGCTCCGCTCTACCGTGCATGATCAGCCGTGACTGTGCTTGGGATTTTATCGACGGAGTTCTCTCATGCCCCTTCGTAGACCCAGTCTGCTATCCGCCAATGCAAAATACTTCATGACAGATGCGGCGACAGTCAGTTCAGCGTCATCGCATACGCCGCATGGTTGGTTGTCACTGACAACCTGGCAGAAACGGTATTAAATGGAATCGAGACAGCCGTGTCGCAGCGGTTCCTCTGCGGAGGGAAGTCATGAAAACTCTGATGCATTTCCGCACCCACGAAGGTGGTCTCTTCCATAGCCATCCATTTCATTCAGCATTCGCGCTAATGGCAAGTTTTGTTTTGGCGCTGCTGCTTGTACTGCTCTTCGTGGCCACGGCGAGATAACGCGCGTGCACAGATAACTCGTGCGGGTCCTCCGGCACGGATCGGCTTGAAAGAGTCACCGGGACATCCCTCCCGCCAGGGCATCACAAGCCACTGTGCGCCGGGTCCTATCGCGCACCTCTCAGAAGTGGTAAATCAATAGTGACGAGCTGTAATTGAGCAACAGAAGGGGGTCTTCGTATGCGTCTCCCAGTTTTTCTGCTTGCATTATGTCTGGCCGCGATGGTCGCGTTTGGCGCCGCGGTATCTTCCCGACAGCCTACGAATACTCCATCGTCTAGTATCGCGTCTCGCCAAAGTGTAACGGCCGTCCAGCTTAACGACGACACCTCTCGCATGTGGCGCCGTGCGGAAATTCTTGTCATACCGCTGGAACAGGTGGAACGGAACCGAGTTGCACTTGAATCGTTGCGCAACCGTGTGGCGCAGGCGGAACGGGAAACTTCCAGCTTTTGGTTGGTTGATCCCAACGTTCATCAACAACTCTTCTCGCAGGTTCAACTGATGAAGCAACTACTGGCGTTTGCCGAACAGCAGCAATCCAACAAGGGGAAGGGTCCGACTGCGTTTGCGGTAGAACGGCGGCTGAACCAACTGGAGGGTCAGACGATGTGCGAAGCATGCCACAGCGGTATTGTGGCTCGAAATCATGATGGCGGAATACGCACGGCTCAGTAGGCCGAGGTGGAATCCGCCTAGACCGGTGCCAAGATAGGAGATTTGTATGTCACTTCTCAGGCTCAGGCAGTTCCTTGACAGCTACAATACCAAGTACGTGGTTATTTCTCACTCCGTGGCGTACACGGCGGGGACGATCGCAGCACTCACACACATCCCCGGACGGGAACTCGCCAAAACTGTCATTGTCCAGGTCGACGATACCTTGGTGATGGCCGTGGTGTGCGCCTCCCAGCACGTGGATCTGGAGCTTTTGAAGGCTGCCACCAAAGCCAAGATGGTGCAGTTGGCGGCAGAGCATGAATTCAAAGGCAGGTTCCCGGATTGCGAAACCGGCGCCATGCCCCCTTTCGGCAATCTCTATGGAATGAAAGTGTTCGCGGACGAGGCCTTGTCGCAGGACAAAGAGATCGCTTTCAATGCCGGTTCCCACCGCGAACTGGTGCGATTGGCATGGGAAGATTTCGAAAGGCTGGTTGAACCCAAAGTGATAAAGCTGGCAACCGTGAAACAGGCAGCCGAAGCAGCTTGAGGAAACTTGGCCCGCGGTTTTATGGCCACAGTTTGGAACGGGCTGCGCGGGAGGAGTCGTATGGAACTGACACTAACTTCTGCAGAACGGGAAGTGTTGCTGGAAATCCTCAAGCAACACCATCGCGAATTGTTTAGGGAGATTTGCCGGACTGATCATCGCGAGTTCAAGACTGTCTTGAAGAACAAAGAAAAGCTTCTTGATGCGGTGATCTGCAAGCTGGAAATCGCGCAAGGAGAAGCGATACTGCGGTCAGCGTGAAACAAATGCCAGGAGCGTGCGGACTTTGTCCCGCTCCGATCTGATCTACTGGTGCGCCAAACCTGGCGGGATCCGCTCACAAATCTCAACAAAGCCCGGGTCGTGCAAATCATGTGCGACCGCCCATGATTTCGTCATCGCGGACCGGAATGAGTCCAGAGTCAACGGTAAATTGAACGCTCATTCGTGATAGAGCTCACCGACAAACAAGGTCAGAAAGGTTTATTAATATCTCAGGAGGAATCAAAAACTGAATACCGCAAAGTGGGCCCGGCCATTTCAAGAGTGAGGACACTCGCTCAGCCGCCGCTCGACGGCGAACGGCCGGGCCAGCATTTTCGCAGGGTCGCGAAGGATTCAGAAGCTGGGGTAGGGATTAACCCATCAGAGCGTAGGCTTCTTCTACTATTCCAACAGGTCCACAGCGTTCCGTAATCTTGAATCCCCGTCTTTTGGCCTCGCGCACAAAAGCCCTGCCCGGCACCGCCAACTCCAACGGCATCGCTCCGAAGGGAATTTCCTCTTTGGCCATCATTGCAGCAACGATTGAGATATGCCAACCGGTCATGCGTTGCATTGCGGTAAATCCAGTGGTTTTATCGTAGTAATCGATGACCTCGACGACCGCCTCGGTGGGCTGCCCGTTCTTCTTTCCCTTTGCGTGGGCGCGAACGATGCACACGTCTTCTACGTCATCCACTCGCACTTGCGGTTCGAATAAAGTGTTGAAGAGCTCGCGCGGAACCACTTCGTTTCCGTTCACGCGAACAGGTTTGAGGTCGAACAGGCCGAGGTCGGAGAAGGCCTTCAATTGCGCAAAGGTGCCCGGATAGCGCAACACCTTGAGTTGGTAGGTGCGAAGCTTGCCTTGAAAGCTCCACGGTGCGGTCGAGGCGCCGCCTGCAATCAGAAATGCCTCCAACCTACCGATCGGCGGGACATTCGTGATCTCGAATTCAGTGAAGCAGGGTGCGTGAAATAGCTTGCCATCCCTTAGGATGGTCATGCCTCCGTAATATTCGTTGGTCAGACCCTCGATAGCAAAGGTCAGCGCGTAGTTCCACGGCGGCTGTGGCTTTTGCGGCAGGCCACCGTCGTAGAGATACACTTCCTCGGGGTCACCCACCAGTTCCATCGCATAGACTGCGAGGTTGTTCCCCATGCCTGGCCCCATACCGCAGTCGGGTATTACGGACACTCCCGCGCGCTGTGCCTCCCGATCGAGCGCATGCTGCTGCCGGACAATCTCGGTGTTGCCACCCAGATCGCAGAACGACACGCCCGTTTCAATGGCTGCCTGGGTCAGGGCTAGGTTGTAGAAGTACGGCACCGCACTCAGCACGACGTCGTAACCCTTCAGCGCGTGACGAACGGCATCCCCGTCGCGCACATCAAGCCCGATCGCATCGGCGATTCGGTCGCGCAAAAGGAGGTTCACTCTATCCGCGGCAGTCTGCGCTCGTTCTCGATTAAGGTCGGCCAGCGTAATTTTCGAGGCCTCGCCAAAACGCCGCGAGATCATATGCCGCGGCGATACCTTGCCGACCGGCTCCGAGAACTAAGTATGAGTAGGCCATGGTTTCCTCCCATTGTTGTCTGTGAATTCGAAGACTACTCTGCGCTGGACTTGCCACCTGCCCTGTCATGGCGACTTGTTCGTGAGGCTTTGAATCCAGCGCCTCTTCAATTGTGAATCTTGGCGTCTCACTCTGCCGTGACCTACATCACCTGAGACGGTGATAGGTACGGACCGGCCTTATGAAGCCGCGCACACCTAACCGGTTTCCAGGCTTCAAGAGTCCAACCCGTTTGTGCCAAAACTCACCTTCAGCGGTGATGAGTGGTACTGCCGCCACGGCCAGCAAGCGAGAAGATGGAACGTAAGCATCACCGCTGGAGGAATGCATATGAAGAGAATTCTGATTCTCGGCGCCGCAGGCAGGGACTTCCATAACTTTAACGTCTTATTTCGTGATAATTCCAAGTACCACGTAGTGGCATTCACCGCCACCCAGATTCCAGACATTGCCGGCCGTTGTTACCCTCCGGAACTGGCCGGAGAACTGTACCCAGCAGGCATTCCTATCTTCGAAGAGAAAGATCTGGAAAAGTTGATCGCCGAATACGAGATCGATGAAGTCGTGTTCTCCTACAGCGATATTTCCCACCAGAACCTGCTGCATCTCGCGTCCCGTGCGGTGGCTGTGGACGTCGATTTCTGGCTTCCCGGAACCGAGCACACGCAGATCAAGTCATCAGTACCGGTGATCTCCGTGTGTGCGGTGCGAACTGGATGCGGCAAGAGCCCGGTTTCGCGCCTGGTCGCCGAAGAGTTGCGCCGGCTAGGCCGAAAGCCCGTAGTTGTCCGGCACCCGATGCCTTATGGGGATCTGGCGGCGCAGGCGGTCCAACGGTTCGCCACCATGGAGGATCTCGACTTTCAGCAATGCACAATCGAGGAACGCGAAGAGTATGAACCTCACATTGTCAAAGGGACCGTGGTTTATGCGGGAGTGGACTACGAAAAGATTATTCGCCAAGCGGAGAAAGAAGCCGATGTGATTCTGTGGGATGGAGGCAACAACGACACTCCGTTTTATGTTTCCGACCTGGAAATTGTTGTGGTCGATCCGCACCGTCCGGGGCATGAACTGGCTTACTTCCCCGGTGAAGTCAATCTGCGGCGCGCGGATGTGATCGTCATTAATAAGGTAGACACCGCCGAGCAGCATGATATTGAGACCGTTCGGCAAAACATAAAGCTGCACAATCCCAAGGCAGCGGTTTTTGAAATGGCCTGCCGAGTCTCCGTTGACGAGCCATACTTGGTAAAGGGACGGCGCGTGCTGGTGGTGGAAGACGGTCCCACACTCACTCACGGAGAAATGCCCTACGGCGCCGGTGTGGTCGCGGCGCGGCTGTGTGGGGCGACGGATTTGGTGGACCCGCGGCCTTATGCGGTGGGGTCCATTCGCGGCACCTACGAGCGCTGTCGCCACCTGACGAACCTTTTGCCCGCCATGGGCTACAGCGCAATCCAACGACACGAACTCGAAGAAACCATCCACCGCACTCCCTGCGATCTGGTCTTGATCGCGACTCCCATTGACCTCGCGCGGGTTGTCAAAATCGACAAACCCAATCTGCGCGTCACCTATGATGTCGAAGAACTCACGAAGCCCGGCCTGGCCGAACTGCTTGTTCAGTTTTCGCACGAGCACGAACCAGTCCTGGAAGGAGCCGGAATATGAACGGCAAAGATTTTCTCTCGATTCGAGATTTCTCGCCCTCGGAGATTCAGTACTTGCTCATTCTTGGTTGTCAAGTGAAGGCTGACCCGACCGCTTACAGCGGAGCACTCCGGCGCCAGACTCTGGCCATGATCTTCGAGAAACCCTCATTACGTACGCGGGTAACTTTCGATGTCGGCATTCAGCAATTGGGTGGATTTTCAATTTATCTATCTCCCGCAGAAATCAACCTGGGCAAACGCGAGTGCGTATACGATGTTGCTAAGAACCTGGAACGTATGGTGCAGGGCATCATGATCCGCACTTTCTCGCATGTAGTGGTGGAGCAGATGGCGCGGTTCGCCAGCATTCCGGTTATCAATGGGCTCACCGACTTCAGTCATCCCTGCCAGGCGATGGCGGATTACCTCACGATTTGGGAGGCCAAGGGCAATTTGGAGGGATTGAAGATTGCATTCATTGGCGACGGTTACAACGTTGCGCGTTCGCTGATGTTTGCTGGGGCCCAGCTCGGGGCGGATGTTTGGGTGGCTACGCCTCCGGGGTATGAACTCGACGCAGAGTCGGTGCGGTGGTCTCGCGAGCGCGGTGCCGAGACCGGTGGCACCTGCATGGTGACCAACGATCCCGAAGAGGCGGCCTCAGGCGCTGACGTGATTTACACCGATGTGTGGGCAAGCATGGGCGAAGAGGCTGAAGCCGCGAAGCGGAATCACATCTTCCATCCTTATCAGGTTGATGCGACTTTGTTCCGCCGGGCCAAGCGTGACGCCATCTTTTTGCATTGCCTGCCGGCACATCGCGGTGAAGAAGTCACCAATGATGTCATTGATTCGCCACGTTCGCTGGTATATCAGCAGGCGGAGAACCGGCTGCACTCGCAGAAAGCGATCATGCTGGAATTGATGAAAGGTGAGTGTGTCAGATTGCCGGGGCTCGCCGAGCTGCAAGAGTTGGTGCACACATAATATGGAGGACAGGCGTCCGCGCCCGTCGGGGGCCGGGCGGGAACGCCGGCCTCCATCAAAAACGCTCGTGACCTATGAAGACCATGCTTCTTGCGGTTGGCGGCAACTCCCTGATTCGTTCGGGAGAGAAGGGAACGATCGCTGAACAACAGGCGAACGCTCGGCGGACCGTAGCCCAAGTCGTCGGCCTGATCCGAGCCGGTTACCGGATTGTGCTCACGCATGGCAATGGTCCGCAGGTTGGCGCAGAACTTCTGCGGTCGGAGCGGGGAGCAAGCCAGGTCCCTGGGCTCCCGCTGGACGTTTGTGGCGCCTCTACCCAGGGTGAAATCGGATATCTCCTCCAGCAATCGTTGGAGAGCGAGTTGCACTTGGCCGGGCTGGACGTGCCGGTTGCGACTGTTGTCAGCCAGAGCCTGGTCTCGCTCGACGATCCCTCGATGCAGCATCCCAGCAAACCGATTGGTCCTTTCTATTCGCAAGCTGATGCGGCAGAACGCAGACGGCTTTTCGGATGGGAGATTGTGGAGGATGCGGCTCGGGGTTATCGCCGGGTGGTTCCGTCGCCGGATCCGATTGAGATTATTGAACTCGACGTCATTCGCGATTTGGTCGAGCAGGGTGTGCTCGTCATCGCGTGCGGAGGCGGAGGGATTCCGGTGGTGTGGAGCAACGGGAGACTGCAAGGGGTCGAGGCCGTCATCGACAAAGATCTTGCTTCCGCTTTGCTGGCCTCGCGGCTTGGGGCAGATCTATTTGTTATTTCTACTGACGCCGACTGCGTGTATCTGGATTACAAGAAACCCACGCAGCGCCCGTTGCGGCAGGTTGGCGCGACGGAGTTGGAGGGATACGCGAGGGCTGGCCATTTCCCGCCCGGGAACATGGGCCCAAAAATCGAATCCGTGTTGCGCTTTCTGAGCGACGGCGGGAAGGAAGCCATTATTACCTCGTGCGAGAATCTGTGCCAGGCCGTTGCCGGAACTGCCGGCACGCACATATTACCTGATCGCGACGGTGCGGAAATCGAACTGAGCCTGCAACTCGAACTTCCGGTGGGAGGACGCTAATGCCAGGACCGACTTTCGCCCCTCTTCTTAAGCTAATCAAGTTTCCTACCCTGGAATCGTCTTTGCGAGGTGGAATGCCATTGAAACATGTCGTCGAATCTCAGCAATTTACGGTTCCCCTGCTCATGGAATTATTTGACCGGTCGAAGGGCATGGAGCGTGTGGTGGCGCGCGGAGGCTCGCTCGACTACCAGAACCGCATCATGACCACGCTCTTTTATGCGCCTTCGACGCGCACTCGACTTTCGTTCGAGGCGGCCATGCATCGCCTGGGCGGAAGGGTCTTATCAACCGAGAATGCAGGTGCGTTTTCTTCCGAAGTCGAAGGCGAGCAGGTGGAAGATTCGATCCGGATCATCAGCGGCTATTCGGATGTGATCGTGATTCGGCATCCCGACGAGCACGGCGCCCGCCGGGCCGCGGAAGTCTCGACGGTCCCGGTGATCAATGCCGGGGATGGCGATGGCGGGCAGCATCCAACCCAGGCTTTGCTCGACCTGTACACTATTTACAGGCAGCGTCCGCTGAATGGCCTTAGCGTGGCCATTATTGGCGAGTTGGATAGGGGGCGTACGGCACGGTCGCTGGCGTATCTGCTGGCTAAGTTTGAGCGGGTCAAGATGTTCTTTGTCAGTCCGCCGCAACTACAGATGAAAGCAGATATTCTGGCTTATCTCAATGAGCATGGCGTCCGCTACGAACTGGATTCGGATATTGACCGGGTAATTGGGGAAGTGGACGTGGTTTACCAGACCCGAATTCGGCCCGAGCGAGTGCGGGGCGGCGCGAACGGGCTCAAGCGTTATGCCATCGATTCGACCGTCGTGCAGCGGATGAAGGCGGACGCGCTCATCCTGCATCCGTTGCCCCGCACGGTTGAGTTAGACAAGTCCGTCGATGCCGATCCCAGAGCCATGTATTTCCGCCAGGCCATGAACGGCCTCTACGTGCGGATGGCCCTGTTGACCATGCTGTTGGACAAATAACCGGCAGTGGAGAGTACGTGGTAGCTCGGAACGAGATCGCAGCGCATACTCTCCAGCGGTGATGGGAGCCTCACGACGAGGGTTATCGGAAGTGCACGGTCTGAGGATGTTGGTGCGCGGTGGGCGACAACCGTTGCGTGGTTGATGGTGGGGACTGCGTTCTTTGCTCTCTGGTTCTGGCTGCTGCCGCCCTGGCTTGGCTTCCGCGTTGATGTGACCCGCGTGGCACAATGGCGATGGATCGCTGCCTTGGCATCAGTGCTTGGTTTCGCGCTAGCGCTGCGCTGCGTCTGGGACTTCGGACGGACAGGACGAGGAACACCCGCGCCCATCGCTCCGCCAAAGCGCCTGGTGGTAGTGGGCTTCTACCGCTACGTGCGGAATCCGATGTACCTTGGCTTCTTCGTCGGATGGATTGGGCTGTGGGTGGTCTTCGGGCGGGCGAGCTTGCCAGTCATCGCGAGCGCGGCTGCTGTGGTGCTCGGTGTAGTTTGATTTGTCCGCTTTTATGAGGAGCCAACGCTGCGAAAGATGCTTGGCTCGGAGTATCAGGAATACTGCCGCAACGTACCGGGTTGGTTACCACGTTTGCGGGCATGGGAAAAGTGAGAGCGCTCTGACGAGATACTGCATAGGCTAGCGATTTACGTCTCCGAACCAGGCGGGCGAAAGGAAACTATGACAACGGAACTGATCGAAAAAACCATGCGAACCCAGGACTTCATCGAACTCGAAAATCAGTATGGAGCTCATACGTATCGCCCGCTTGACGTGGTGATTGAGCGGGCGGAGGGGGTGTGGGTGTACGACGTTGAGGGCAAACGTTACCTCGATTGCCTGGCGGCGTATTCCGCGGTGAATCAAGGACACTGTCATCCCACAATTCTGCAGACCCTGAACGAGCAGGCACGGAAAGTCACGCTGACCTCGCGCGCATTCCGCAACGAGCAGCTTCCTCTGCTCTGCAAGGAACTGCATGATTTGACCGGCTTCGACATGGTGCTGCCCATGAACTCAGGCGCGGAGGCGGTCGAAACCGCGGTCAAGACGGCTCGCAAGTGGGGCTACAAGATTAAGGGAATTCCGCAGGACAAGGCCGAGATCATCGTCTGCGCCAATAATTTTCATGGCCGCACCGTCACGATCGTGAGCTTCTCCAGCGACGAACAATATCGCGATGGCTTTGGCCCGTTCACTCCGGGATTCAAAGTCATTCCCTTCGGCGATGCTCGCGCCCTGCGCGAAGCCATCACTCCGAACACCTGCGCCTTTCTGGTCGAGCCCATTCAGGGCGAAGCCGGAATCTGCATTCCGCCTGAGGGGTTTCTGCGGGAAGCGGCAGAGATCTGCCGCCAGAATCGGGTGCTGCTGATGACGGACGAAATTCAGTCTGGCCTGGGACGAACCGGCAAACTTTTTGCCTACATGCACGAAGGCATCACGCCCGATGTGTTGATCGTAGGCAAGGCACTGGCCGGCGGGTTCTATCCGGTCTCGGCCGTGTTGGCGTCGCGCGAGATTCTTGGGGTGTACCACCCCGGCGACCATGGAAGCACATTCGGCGGCAACCCGTTGGGCTGCGCCATCGCGCGGACCGCGCTGCGCGTCCTTATCGAGGAGAAAATGGTCGAGCGTTCCGCCGAGCTCGGCGCCTATTTCCTTACCCTGTTGAAAACACTGCGTAGCTCCGAATTGAAAGAGGTGCGCGGCAAAGGGTTGTGGATCGGCGTCGAACTCCACTGCCCCGCGCGCCCCTACTGCGAAGCGCTCAAGGAACAAGGAATCCTCTGCAAGGAGACGCATGGCCGAGTGATTCGCATTGCGCCCCCGCTCATCATCAGTCGTCAGGAGATTGACTGGGCATTCGAGAGAATCGCGAAAGTTATTCAGAAGGATTGAGCGCGGGGTGAGGGCGGCACGATCTCTGCCTGATTTCAAGCACGGTTCCGCGCCGTCTGGGCAGGCCCCGTCGTCGTCCGGACCAGTTCAAAGAGTTGCTGCACCACGGATTCTACGGAGCCTTCGACTTCAGGGGAGAGTGGCGCACCAAAGGAAAACTGTTTGCCTTCGATGCCGTAAATCATTAGGGTCCGCGGCAAACGGTTCATGGCGCGCGCCAACTCTACCGCCTCCCGCACTCCGAACGCATGTGTGGAACAGGGGAAGACGTCTTCGGGCAGCTTGTCGGTGTCGGCGTTCCATACCCGAATTTGACCAGGTGTTCCGCTCGGGGCAGTGGCGTCCGCTAGAATCACGCGCTCAAAGCCCATCCAGCAGTCCATCAGAGTGAAGCTCTCGCCGCTTTGCTCTATGATTTCGACCCCGAGAGTTTCGACACCGAACGCCTGCAGGCGGCGTGCGACCATGAGACCAGCCGCGTCGTCCCCGCGATCGAAGTTGCCGCAGCCGATGATGCAAAGGGCCAAGTCTAATCCCGCTCCACATGCAAGGTGAGGAAATGGGTCGCGCAAGAAATGCACGGATCGTAGTTGCGCACCGCCTGCTCACACTTCCAGGTGATCTCTTCCGTCGGACGGGTCGCAACCTGGCCGACAAAATGCCATAGGTCTTCCTCGATACGCTTCTGATTCTGTGAAGTGGGAGGAACAATCTTCGCCGAGGTGATGAGCCCGTCCTGATCGATCCCGTAGCGATGATAAAGAAGTCCCCGCGGCGCTTCCGTGGCGGCCTGACCGGTCGAGACGTGCGCGGTTGCTTGTGCGCGAGGTGCAGGGGGCGGCTCGTATTCGCGGATCACGCGCAGGGCCTCATGGCACGCAAACACCAACTCGATGGCTCTCACCACGATACTGCGAAACGGATTTCGGCACGGCACTTGAAGTCCGCAATCGCGTGCCGCCTGTTGGGCTACACTCGGCAGTTTGTCGAAGTTCAGATTGAAGCGGGCCATGGGCCCGACCATGTAAGAACCCCGGACCCGTAGCACGGAATGCAGAGCATTCGAGTGCTCCACATGCTGCTCATTGAAATTGTCCTCATACTCGGATGCAGTAATATCAAGCCCACGATTCGATACGATCCGGCCTTCGCTGAACGGATACTCGTTCGGATGGGACGAAGAGACAAATTCATAATCCTGCTCGAAATCAGGAAAGTCGAATCCCGCGACCCAGCGCGCAGTGGCCAGCGAGGCATCGAGAGCCCACTTGAGCTCGTCCACCAATTCCTTGAGCACGCTCTTGGATGGCACCTTGTAAAAGCCGCCGACGGCGGCGGACACCGGATGAATTTCTCGGCCGCCCATCAAGGCCACGATCCGGTTGCCGGCCTTTTTCAGTCGCAGGCCCTGCTGCACGATCGCCTGATGATCACGGGCCATCGCGATGGCGTCGGGATAGCCCAGAAAATCAGGCGCATGCAGCATGTACACGTGGAGAGCGTGGCTCTCAATCCATTCTCCGCAGTAGAACAGCCGTCGCAACATCCTCACCGCAGGGTCAATTCCTACTCCGAGGGCGCGCTCGATGGCGTGTACGGCGCTCATCTGATACGCGATGGGACAAATTCCGCAAATCCGGGCCACAATATCGGTGACTTCGGAAAAATGCCTGCCCCGCAAAAAGGCTTCGAAGAAACGGGGAGGTTCGTAGATCTTCAGCTTCACGTCTTGAACCTGATCGCCCTTGAGCTTGACGTAGAGCGCTCCTTCACCTTCGACTCGCGCCAAAATATCAACCTTGATCGTTCTAGTCGGCTGTTTGCTCACGTCCGCTCACTCTCCTCGCTCGCCTTGCGGAACTGCCATGCCCAGGCGTTGAAGTTGCGGAAGGCACGTGTGATCTCCGCATTATTCTGTCCCAGAATGAGGAACTGATTGCTGAGCGAATCTGTGTTGGGGCTTTCCATGGGGCCATAGCAGCCGTAACAGCCACGGTCAAAGCTGGGGCACAGCGCCCCGCAACCCGCGTGGGTGACAGGTCCCAGGCAGGCCACGCCTTGCGCCACTGCAATGCAGACGTTGCCCTTGCGCTTGCACTCCATGCACACGCTGTAGGTTGGGACATTCGGTTTGCGCCCGGCCAGTGTGGCCGTGATCAGTTCGATAAGCTGATGCTTGTTGATGGGGCAGCCGCGTAGTTCGAAATCCACCGGCACGTGTTCGGCGATAGGTGTGGACAGTTTCAGTGTATTGATAAATTTCGGAGTCGCGTACACGATCCGAATGAATTCATCCACATCCTTCCAGTTCCGCAAAGCCTGGATGCCACCGGCCGTAGCGCAGGCGCCAATGGTAATCAAAGTCTTGCACTGCCGCCGAACTTCCTGGATCCGTTGCGCATCGTGGTGCGTGGTAATAGAACCCTCCACTAATCCGATGTCATAAGGCCCCTTCACCATTGAACTGGAGGCCTCTGGAAAATACGCAATGTCGAGGGCTCCCGCTACGCCCAGCAGTTCGTCTTCCGCGTCGAGCAAACTCAACTGACAACCATCGCAGGAAGCAAACTTGAAGACTCCAATCCGTGGCTTGCGTCTGACTTTAGAGCTCATATTTTTCCATTAGCGGCCGCATCCGGTCATAGGAAAAGATGGGGCCGTCTTTGCAAATGAAATGCGGGCCATACTGGCAGTGTCCGCAGAAACCCACCGCGCACTTCATGTTCCGTTCCATCGAAAGATAAATTTTCTCCCGGGCGAGGCCGTGAGTCTCCAGATCGCGCGCAACAAACCGCATCATGATCTCAGGCCCGCAGGCCATGGCCACCGAGCGCGCCGGTTGCAGCCGCGCGTACTTGAACAGAGTGGTAACTACGCCCACATGACTGCGCCAGCTCAACCCGCCGTAATCCACGGTGACCAAAACCTGCGTATCGGGTTGCCGCGCCCAAGCGGTTAATTCCTTACGATAGAGCAGGTCGCGAGGACTGCGCGCCCCATAGAGAATCACCAGACGCCCATACTTTTCGCGATTGTGCAGAACCTCGTAGATCACCGGACGAAGCGGGGCCAAACCGATTCCACCAGCAACAACCAGAACATCTCGGCCATGAGCTTGTTCCACCGGCCATCCAGTCCCGAATGGACCCCGGACTCCGACGCCATCGCCGACCTCGCGACTCACGAGAGCGTGAGTTGCCTGACCGACGGAGCGCACGGTGTACACCAACCGGTCGTGCTGGGTAGGGTCACCGCTGATAGAAATCGGCAACTCGCCGACGCCAAACACCCACAACATGCTGAACTGTCCCGGTTGGAATCGGTTACCGCCCGCTCCGTTTGAAGATTCCAACGTCAAGGTAAAAGTATCGGCCGTTTCCTGGACCACTTGCCCCACGGAATAAGGCTGCGGGAGCATCGGATCGATTTTGGCTGCTGTAGCCATCGTCATCACCTAACCGCGTAAACGTCGAGCAATTGGAGACGCGTTGCCTCCAACCGTTCCTCCAGAATCTGGGCAAAGCGTTTCAACATCTCATAGCCGAGATCATGGTTCTGTTCGCACTTCGTGCGTAAACACTTGCCGTCGAGCGCAATCGCACGCACGGGCTCCATGGCGCGTGCGTGAAACTTCCGCTGGTAAGGTGGTAGCAACCACGACCAGCCTAGAATCTCTCCCTCGCCCAGGGTTGCCACCATGATCGGCTTGCGTTGGGGCGCAAAGATCTCCACTGCCACCCTGCCCGCGCGGATCAGGTAGAACTCGTTCGCTTCCTCGCCCTCCTTAAAGATGTAGGTGTTTTCATCAAAGCGCGCGTTCGAGGCGCACCCTGTCAGCAGGTTAGGAAAATGCGACTCCAGACCGGCGAAGAAGGGGTGTTCGGCGATGATTCGCTCAAGCGTTTCCATTGTTAATGTCCTTTGAGGAAAGCGGCGAAGAAGAGGCTGACGATTCCCGGATGGCGCGAACCTCCTCGGTAATATCAATGCCGACCGGGCACCATGTGATGCAACGGCCGCAGCCCACGCAGCCTGAACTGCCAAACTGGTCTATCCACGATGCCAGCTTGTGGGTCATCCACTGCCGGTATCGCGACTTGGCGGAGCTGCGCACACTACCACCGTGAATGTAAGAAAAATGTTGTGTGAAACAGGAGTCCCATTTTCGCCAGCGTTCAGCGTGTACGCCGGTCACATCGCTGACATCCTCCACGGTCGTGCAGAAACAAGTCGGACAGACCATGGTGCAGTTGGCGCAACTGAGACAACGCTGCGAAACGTTGTCCCAGCGGGGATGATCGAAGTTGGCGTAGAGCAATTCCTGAATGCCGGTTGTGTCCATTCGGCGTTGGATCTGGGTAGCGGCACGCTCGACGGCAGCTTCTGCTTCCTGACACACCGCATCAGACGCCACGGAGGGCATCAATTCCGCTAGTACCTCAGCGCCCGCCTCGCTACCCACTTCGATTACGAACTCATGCCTGCCCGGCGCCACCAATTCTGTGAGAGCCAAATCGTAGCCTCGCTGCACGCGCGGACCGGTGCCCATTGAAGTGCAAAAGCAGGTCGACGCAGACTGAGTGCAATTAACCGCCACGATGAAGATTCCCGCGCGCCGAGTCGCGTAGATGGGATCTCGATACTGATCGCCCTGCAAGACGCGATCCTGGATGGCTATAGCTGCCAGTTCGCAGGCTCGCACTCCCAGGAACGCTCGCCGGGGCGGAGCCGGTTCATTGTTCAAGATGCGAAAGGTTTGGCCGCTGCGCTCCGCAGCGAATAAGCGAACCTCGGGCGGGTGTAGATATTTCTTCCAGCTTTGCGGACCGACCACATAGCCGAAGAGCGCTTCATCGTTACGCCGCCGCAAGCGGTAGCGTCCGGCTTCCTGTTCATCCGTCCAACCTACCGGGAGATCAGAGAGCCTCTCGACGACGTCATAGACGACTGCGCCGTCGCGCACTGCCGGACCAATGACCTGGTAGCCACGATGTTGGAGAGCTGGGATTAACCTTTCGAGTTGCTGGAGCGTCAGAACCGCCTGTGCCTGTGCAGCCACTCCATCAACTCCTGAACCTATGCCGTGATTGTAAACGCAAGAGGATTCAGGCGCCATCAAGTTAGACCCATGAGTGTGTGACGGCAATCACAGCCAAGCCGTGCGAATAGTTTATTGTTCACGAAGCCCTTATCACGGAAAGTGTCAACGCTAGTTTCCCGACCACCCGCTACCGCACATATAGGTGCATGCTCTCTGTCCACATTGGTGTACCGTCCGGCTGGCGAAATGCATAAGTCTGATCTCCGCGGGTAATCTTGCGGGCGATCATCGCATCGTGACCTTCGCATGTCACGGTCGATCCGATAACTGCAATTTGGTCTCCCTTGTGGAAGCTCACGCCGTTGCCGTGAAGAAAACGACGGGGCGCCACGTGCACCTGCAGAATTCCCGCATCAGTCTTCAGCATCAGGTGAGTTCCTTCATCGCCATTGATGGGGACACCAGAACTGCTGCACCTCCTCGACTACTCCTTCGACCTTCGCTTCAGTCGCGGCGCTGTAATTTGGTCGGCGCTGTTTCAGGCCACTGCCAAGGATCAGAACTACGACAAGCACAAAGGCAACCACTGTAAGTACTTTTAGCATTCTCATGGAACTCCTCCTTTCTGTCAGGAACCGAGCGAGTCCTTCAACTGTCGCCCGTTCAAGTGCTGACCGTCAACACCGCACACTTCGAGTGGGATATCACTTCATAGGACACCGCCTTGAGAGCGTGGGCTGAAACTTTCGCGGAGAGAGGTCGGTTTGCCCCCATGACGATCAGGTCAGCCTTCCGCTCGGCGGCTACTTTTAAAATTCCCTCCGCCACGAAATCAAAGCCAACCACATACTCCGGTTCGGACCACAGCTTGACGCTCGCTGGCAGCAGCCTCTCCAGCTTCTGCGTCGTGCTTGCTGTTACCCTGGCTTGCCATTCATTAATGGCCTCTTCGTGGTAGAAAATTAGTCCGGGCCCAGGTAAGGCTGCTGGCGGCATTACATGAAGGAGAATGAGGTTCGCTTGAGACTGGTTCGCGAGAAGCAGAGCGTACTCAAGAGCCTTCGCAGAAGCTGGATGGAAGTCGGTCGCAAACAGAATTCTGTGGAATTCTCCAGCGGTGCTTAAAGGAATGTCGATGTGGGGTCCGACTGTGATCACGGGACAACCCACTCTACGCACGACTTCTTCGGCCACCGATCCTAGTACAACCTTCTTGAGCCCTCCACGCCCATGGGTCCCGAGCACCACTAGCTCTATGTTCTGCTGATGGATCAAAGCAGATAGCACTTTCCATACCGAGCCCGTTCGTAGCAAAGTTTCATGGGCGATCTGTTTGAGCTCGCTCCGACTGGCCAAGGTTTCCATCTCGCGCTCTGCCTCGTGTCGCATCCAGTCGCTGGAAGGCTGTGGAATAACAGAGGTAGAGTCCGGAGGCATGACGTGGACTAGATAGATCTTCGAACCGTGGAGGCGGGCAATCGTGATGGCGTAATCGAACGCTTTCTCGGAAGCGTCAGAAAAATCAGTTGCCAGGAGGATGTTCTTGAATGAAAGAGTCGCCTCCCGTTGCGGGACTTGCTGTTGCGGAACTTCAGTCAGAGTTGTCATAGAGGCCTCCCTCGCAGGTACTAAGCTGCTAGCTTTCGTGGAGAAGTCTCAACATGGCAGAGATCTCCGCTTTGGGCTTGCTGCGCCTCAAGTCTCTCGATGGTTGCCCTCAACCACTTGCCCACGGTTTCTTCCAGTTCCTCCTGCGTGCCGGTTCGATAGAGGCTGTCTACCGTCTCTCTCGCGTCATTCAATTGGATGTGCTGGCACGGCACCGCCTCGGAGCGGCATTCAGAGGGCACAAACTGCATGAGTGCGCAACTCGGGCGAGTGGCGGCACCATACCGCGGGCAGGATGGTGAATCTTGAAAGATCAGAAGCGGTCGGCCCGGAGTTGGAGCACGGTACACACCCAACTCGAGAAACTTGAGTTCGAGTCTTAGAATATCGATTGCGTTGTATCCGGGCATACGTGCCTCCAAGGGCTGGCATTCGACCCGGTCGCTATCTCTTTTATAGCCTCGAAACCAAACAGCTTTCAGTGATCTAGCGCACATCCGCAAGTGACTAAAGCAGATTCTGACAGATGCGTCTGAACTCCATACTCTGAGGCAGACTTTCCCGTATTCCAGGACGACCGTCATTGGGTGGCTTACGTCAACGGTTAGGACGTGGAAATCAGCTTCCTGCGCTGTTCGATAGTAATCAGCCTAGCTGTTCGACGACTCCCTTTGACCTCCTCAACCGTGGGCGAAGGATTTTCTGGTCAGGCGTCATTCGTACAAATCGCTCGGTCTTCCATGAAGTTACCAAACCGAGAACCCTTGCACGCTCATGCCTCTTACACCGCAGGTGCAATCAGTTTGCCGCTCAACCCGCCCACGATTGCCCCGACGGCGACGCTAGCTAAAGGCTGTTGCGAAACCCCGAAGTTTAAAAATTGATGGTTTGAGCCAGTATTTTCGTGCTGAAGTGTGCTCGAGGGGCGTTGGTTGGAGTTGCCGGCTTGAGCGCTTGACCGGCAACTCGCCAAGGCCCAATTGGTGCCGATGGCTCATGCGTCTCCCGGCCGGGTGGACCACTATTTCCCGCAGTCAACCTGGAGTCGAGGACTAGAGATTGCCGAGGTCCAGCGCGAGCCCGAAATTCCATGCTTCTGACAGCCGAAACGGTGAGCACGTCGGGTGCGGGTTCTCTCCCTCGATCGAACCATAATCCCCAGCCGACAATCTGTAACTGGTGATTCAGGTCGGCGGGCTGAGTAAGGCAGAGTAACAGACACAGTAACGCCAAGCAGAGAGTTAGACGAAACCAAGACGTCATTGCGAATCGGCCTCCCGCGCACGCTGCAGATTGCGCTCCTTATTGAGTTCTGCCAGTTGGCGCAAGCATTGCTGCATTTGTTGCCAAGCGGCGACGCCTTCTCGCGTGGCCTCCTCGGCTGCTTTGGGAACATAGTAGCCCGTGGTCTTGCCTTTCTCCCCGCGGTAACTCACATTCAGATGCGGACCATGCTTGGGTCCATCGCCCTGACAATGGCAGCCCGCTCGTCCGCAGGTGCGGTAGGTTTCCGAGAGCGTTCCAAAGACAGCGATCTCGGCCAGACGTTCGATCTCGCCCAGCAGCTTGCGTCGTTGGGCTGTGCCCTCAACTGACTTGGTCATGGTCCCTCCGACGCTGTTGATAGCGAGCGATGGAAAATAGATTCTTGGTAATCACACACCAGCCCACGTGGCGCTCGAATCCCTGCCCTCCTTTATAAGTGGCTCGCGCCATCGAGAAGGGATGTTTCAGGGTGCTGATGGTAGCTTCAATCCCGGCCCGCCAGCGCAGCGCGCGGCGGAACCAGCGCTGCTTCTGCTGCTGGGCCCGCTTGGCCGAGAGCCGTCCCCGCGCCGGCAGCGCCACCTTCTTCACTCCCAGGGCTTCTGCCGCGCGCTCGTTTTGAGCACAGAAAAATCCGCGGTCGCCGGCGGCCATCTCGGGTACTCGCCCGAAGCTAGCCTGATGTTGCTCGAGCGCCGGCATCCATGAAGTGCTATCGGCCGGATTCCCGACGAGAACTTGGTAGCCGCTCACGATGCCGTTTTCCACCTCGTCAATCCGCACCAGCCTACCAAACTCGTTGGGCTTATGGGCTTTGCCTTTGCGGATGACTTCGGTGTGGGGCTCGAACAAACTCAACACTTTGTCCTCCCCGTGGCGGTCGCCGCCCAACACCCGGTTCTTGGTTTGGGTGATCACCTTCTCGACCAGAGGGAGAAAGTGCCGGAGCTGGCCGATCTGGGTTTCTACCCGCAGGAGTTTGCCCACCACTTTCAGCCGTCCCTTCCCCCAGCGTTGCACCACTTCGCTGGCCTGTCGCACCACGCCTCGAGTCAGAGCCAACAACTTCTGATAACTGTGGCGCATCCGCTTCTGGTTGGCCTCGGTCAGGGACTTGGCGGCACGGCTGATTTCCAGCAGACGATGTTTCACCGCGCGGGCGTGATGGACCACTTCCAGGGCTCCGGTCTTGCACTCGTCGGCGATGCGTTGCAAGCTGCGGCTGAGCACCCGAATGCCGTCGCCCAAAATCGAACTGTCGGTAGGATAGTGAACGTGGCTTTCCACAACCGTAGTGTCGGTGCGAATTTTTTCGCCCTGGGCTACGCCTTGCTCGCAAGCCAGGCGGACCACGCGCTGATGAATCTCGGCGGTGACGGCCGGACTGAGCAGGGCAAAGCTGCGGCTGAAGACAGTGAAATCGGGAGTGATCTCGGCATCGAAGTGGGTGAAGCGGCGGTACACCAGGTTGCTGCGCAGTTCCCGTTCCAGAGCGCGGAAGCTCCAGCCTTTCAGGTGCTTCATGACACAGCAGCGCAGCAGACGATCGGGGGCCATGCCGCGGCGACCGGTACGAGTAGAACTGGGGCTACGTTGGGTCAAACATTGGCGAACCAAGTCGACTAAGGCAGGATCGTCTAAGAGTAGATCGACGGGATCAAGCAAATCGTCTTTGAGCAGGGCGACTTGCTGGGCCAGAGGGGAGTAGAAGAGCCAGGCTTGGTGAGAGGAGGGGGAGATCATATATGTACTCGAGTATATCGAGTAAGATTTACATTGTCAAGAAAATAATCAGCGGATCAGCTTTTTGGGGGGGACCAAAATCTGCAGATCTGCCACGCCGCTACCTCAGCGACCCGCATCAATCAAGGGGTTGAGCCCTGGGTTTCGCAACGGCCTTTAGCTAGCTACTTTCCGTATGCGCGGATGTATAGCATCATCGCCGCCCCTCCTTCACTACTGCAATCTTCGACCTTAGCGCTCGGTCCGAGGCTAGGGCAAGAGCATAGCTGACTGTGATATCGGTCACACAAGCTAAGGAAGCCCCGCTGTTTCCACGTCTTCTTCGCGCTTGCTTTACTCCTTTGGACTTCTATTCCAGGGGGAGTGTTGCGGGTTCCAGCTATGAACTTCCTTCTCAAAATCCCCTGGCTGTCTTTCGTGGGCACACACTGCCGCTGGCTCCTTTGACGAGTCTGTGGCGTTTGTGTGTTCGGCTAAACACTTCTCGAGCTTTTCGCGGACACTGCTATCGTTCAGCAGGCCCATGAGTTCGGCCCGGTGCATCGGGTCGAGTCCCTGGAGCAGCGGACACCTTAGAAGATCTTGGTCATTCATTGACTTACTCCCAGCGCGAGATTCCTATTACCACGGCCGCCGCGCATCCGGTCAGTTTCGATTAAAAAGCTTCTCTACCCCTGAGGCGGTGACCTTAAGCACGAGTCATGGTGAGGCGCGTCACACCAAGCTCTTACCAATCGCCAGAGGTGGTCAGATACTCATGGATCGACTTCGCAGCGCGCCGTCCAGCGCCCATGGCCAGAATCACCGTCGCACTTCCGGTAACGATGTCACCGCCCGCGAAAACGCCTCTTCGCGACGTGCGCTGGGTCATCACGTCAGCTTCGATGTAATTCCGCTTGTTCGTGTTCAGACCCGGTGTGGTGCTCTGGATCAGCGGATTCGCCCCAGTGCCAATCGCGATGACCGCAACCGACAAAGGCAGGTCGAACTCCGAGCCCTGGACCGGCACCGGGCGCCTGCGTCCGGACGCGTCCGCTTCGCCCAGTTCCATGCGCATGCAGCGCACCGCGTTCAGCCAGCCCTTGCCGTCCGACAGGAACTCGATGGGATTGGTCAGTACTCGAAACTCGATGCCTTCCTGTTGGGCATGCTTTACTTCTTCCGCACGTGCCGGCATCTCAGCCTCGCTGCGGCGATAAATCACGTAAGCCTTGCTCGCGCCCAGACGCAAAGCTGAGCGGATGGCATCCAGCGCCGTGTTGCCGCCGCCAATCACGGCTACATCCTTGCCGCGCATATCAACCATGGGCTCGTCATACTTGGGGAACTCGTAAGCGTGCATCAGGTTGATGCGAGTCAAGAACTCGTTGGCCGAGTAGACGCCGTTCAGATGTTCGCCCGGGATATTCATAAACTGAGGCAATCCCGCGCCCGTTCCAATGAACACCGCGTCGTAACCATCTTCTTCCATCAACTCGTCGAGAGTCACGGTCTTTCCGACCACAACGTCGGTTTCAAATTCCACGCCCATGGCCCGCATGTAGTCAATCTGCTCGCGGATGATCTGCTTGGGCAGCCTGAACTCGGGGATGCCATACACCAGCACCCCGCCCAACTCGTGCAGCGCCTCGAATACGTGGACTTGGTGTCCCTTCTGGACGAGATCGCCCGCCGCTGTCAGGCCGGAGGGGCCGCTGCCCACGATGGCGACCTTCTTTCCGGTCGGCGCCGCCTTGGGCAGGTTGCGAATATCCACGTGGCGCTGCTCATAGTCAGCGACGAAGCGCTCCAGATATCCAATCCCCAGCGGCTGAACCTTCTTGCCCATCAAACAACCGCCTTCGCAGTGGTCCTCCTGCGGGCACACACGCCCGGTGATGGCCGGCAGCACGTTATCTTCGCGGATCTTGGCAGCCGCGCCCATGAAGTCGCCCGCCACGATCAACTGCACGAAGTCTTTCACCTTGACGCCCACCGGACACTCGGTCGTGCATACTGGCTTGGCACACTCCAGGCAGCGCAGCGCTTCCTGCCGCGCCAGTTCCTCGGAATAGCCCAGGTTCACTTCGGTGAAATTAGTGGCACGCACCAGCGGAGGCTGCTCCAGCATGTGCTGCCGGGGCACCTTCATCCGCGCCTTCAGTGGAAGAGGATTCAACGAGGGCTGCTTACTGGGTTGCGTCACCGACCGCCTCCTTGCACCGCGCAGGCACCGTTCTGTTCGGTATGAACGGTCTCGAGCTGCGCCTCGCTCTCGCGCTTGAATTCTTCCATCGACTTCTGCTCCGCCACCCGGTACATCGAATTGCGCTGCACCAACACGGCGAAATCCACGTGGTGCGCATCGAACTCGGGGCCGTCCACGCAGGCAAATTCGCTCTTTCCGTCGACCAGTACGCGGCAGCCGCCACACATGCCGGTGCCGTCGATCATGATCGGGTTCAGGCTGACGATGGTACGGATGCGCTCTTTCCGCGTCATCTCCGCCACCGCTTTCATCATTGGGATGGGACCGACGGCCAGCACCAGGTCGATCCGCGTGCCGTTCTCGATTAACTGCCGAAGCTTGTCCGTGACGAAGCCTTTATCAGCATAGCTTCCGTCATCGGTCGTGATCATCAGCGCGTCGCTGACCTCGCGCAGTTCCCGCTCCAGAATGACCAGCTCTTTATTCCGAGCGCCGACGATTGAGATCACGCGATTGCCAGCGCGCTTCAGCGCCACCGCCGTCGGATACGCCATCGCTGTGCCCACGCCGCCGCCCATCACCACCACGGTGCCGAACTTCTCGATCTCCGACGGTTTCCCCAGCGGCCCAACCACATTCAGGATGTGATCGCCAGTATTCAGCGAATTGAGCAGGTGGGTGGTTTTGCCGACCGACTGCACCACAATGCGAATCGTGCCGCGCTCGGGATCGGAGTGCTCGATGGTGATCGGAATGCGTTCGCCCTGCTCGTACAGCCTTAGGATTACGAATTGCCCCGGTTTTTGCTTATGTGCAATGCGTGGCGCCTCGATGACGAACCGCTTGATGCCCGGCGCCAGGAACTCAGCGTGCAGGATCTTGAACATGTGTCCCCATGGCTTGACTTACAGGATATTGTCCGGAATGCGAAGCCAAGTGGCTGTGACATGAGTCACTCGTGAGCGCGAGCGAGATCACGCGTCGCACCTCGGCAACAAGCTGAAGCGTCTGCTGCAGTTTGCAGAGCTAGCTCGGGAATGCATACCTTCGCCGCCGGTGCTCCTCACAGCGCCCGGTGATCGTCATCACCGCGCGATGGGCGTAAGAGGGCCACACTTAACTTAGAAGTTCGAGTTCTGAATGTTTAGCAAGAGGTAGCTCATGAAAACCTCGCGCATCATCATTCTGATTCTTGCGGCTGTTGCGCTGGTCCTGACAATAGCCCCGGCTGCTGCGGGGCAGAAGTCCGAAACAGGCGTTGCGGTTCCGAAGTATGATCGGGCGGCCGAAGCCACGTTCAAAGCAACGGTGGAAGAGGTAAGAGACCGTCAGTGCCCGGTGAGCGGTGGTATGGGCTCGCACCTGATCTTGAGATTGTCTGCCAGCAAGACGATTGAGGTCCACCTTGCAAACACGAAGTTCGTAAGAACCTATGATCTTGTCTTCGACAAGGGCGACGTAGTCGAGGTGGTTGGCATGAAGGTCCAGTTTGAAGGTGTGGAAACGATCTTTGCCCGGGAAGTCACCCGGGGCAGTGAAACCTTCGTCTTCCGCGACAAAGACGGCACGCCAATCTGGTAGCGGCCTGCGGCGCGGCGCTCTGGAGGTATGGTCGGCGTTCGCGCCAGCAAGCATCGTGGAGGTATTCTTCCGAGGAACACTTGATCCTCTGAAGTTCAATCTTGCGACGGCGAACGTAACACACACAAAGACCGGGCCAAAATTATCCAGCAAATTGTCCAGCAAAACCCCTTTTACGAGATCCTGAGAATACCAGCAACCGCTTCCCGATATCGAGATGAGTTAATGCGGCGGGCTGGGCCGGGCAAAGTGGGACCGGGCAAAGCAGTGGCAAAACCAGCGGAGGCTGTCGCGTGAAACGTCCAGGATAAGTGTGCGTTCTGCTAGTGCTAATGCAGACGGCAGTTGCGGAGGTGGTAACTCGAACTACGGACGTCCGCGGACTTTCTGCACGTTGGGCAGACTACTACGCAAGGATTTATCAAGTTCCCGTGGACCTTGTCGATGCCATCATTGATGAGGAGTCAGGTTGGAACCCCTATGCGATCTCCTACAAGGGCGCCGTCGGGTTGATGCAACTGGTGCCACAGACAGCCGTGCGCTTTGGGGTTCGGAATCGATTTCATCTGGACGAGAACATCCACGGGGCGGTGTGGCCTACCTAGCCTGGTTGAACCAGAAACTCAATTAACACCTAGGGAAACAGGCCACCTGCCAGTTCGCGCAGAGCGGCGCACGACGGACTCAGAAGTTCAGCATTTTCTCCAAGGCAGGCTTATTGCGCAAGAGAAGTTGCAGTTGCGAGATCTGGTGAAGCAGATGCAACGCGCCATATTTGTCCGATGGATTACGTTCTTCCGTGGTTGAGGCCCGAACAGGAGGAAGCGGAACGGCAGTGTCGCCAAGTCTCGCCTCGGTTTGTGGGGATGGGTAACGCATTTTTGAAGAAACTCGCTGAGGGAGGGATTCCTGAGCTCGCGCGGATGCCGCACGCGCTTGACCCCTGAAATCGGCTTTCGTGTTCGTTCGAGGTTCACTTTCGCGGATTTCATTCAGGTTGCGCAGCCCGTGTCGCCGGTACAATGGCTAGCTGACGTCTTCCTGAGTTTTATCGGCGCTCTATTTCTTATTAAAAACGACGGGCGAGCGTTCCTGGTCACACCACTGGAAGTCAACAGCACGCGCGTGCAGAACGATATCCTAAACCGCATTCAAGAGAGCCACGGGTATCTGGAGGTTGAGATCCGAAAGCTTTTACACGAAGTCGGCCGCGTGGCGGAGCAGGCGCTCAGCAATGCAAGAAGAGTACGGGAAGAGGGGGCAGCAGCAGTCGAGGCGGCAAACGAGAGACTGCGCACCTTGGAGCGCGAGGTTGTGAACGTCGGTGATGTCTCTAGTCTCCCTTTGTCCGCGAATTCGCTGCGATGAGGTTGGCCGCAGCTCGATCGGGGATGATCAAAATCTGGGAACGTTAAGGGGACGATAAGAAGGTACATACGGCTCCTTCTCACATCAAACGACGTCCGCCGACACCGTTTGATATCAGTCAGTCACATCTCGTTGTTGCCCTGTCATGGCAGAGGCTGTTTCCTCGCGACGTACGAAGTAGCCTCCTACGACCAACCGGATCGCCTTCGGTACCGGCGCAGAGAGTTGATGCAATCAGCGTCGCACGGCTCACAATGTCTTCAGGCAGGACCGCCACGAGCGGACGAGCATTCCTAATCTCTTCAGTTGTCGGCGACATGAAATCGTTCTCAATGTAGTCGCTCCCCATATCCTCATTTGAGCGAACCAGATCCAGGAACCGGTCTTTGTCCCCAGGAGACGAAAAGAAAAAAAGGAGCTCGTACGCGCCGGCCTCAGGATCGCCGACGAGTGCCAGAGCGCGTGCATTCGTCAGCTGTGCATAGCCAAACAGATAGCCGACGATGTCTGCGGCAAACACTCGGCCCTCGGGGTCATTGCTGGGCACGAATTCGACCGTGCAGAGCCAGTCATCTTCATCTTGCCAATGCGATTGGGTATTCCGGTGAAGGTGAACATCGATTCCGGAGGGAAGCCGAACGGCATTCCGGAGCGAAGGTGAACAGCAGTCGGAGCGTAGCGACGCTGGCATGGTGATTGTGGAGGAAGTGTTCGGAATCGTCAAGCGCGATTGTCCGGAGCGAAGCGGAGGCAGGTTCGGCGGGGATTTGGGGTGCAGGGGAAAGGGGCAGCAGCCCCTTTGCCCCTGCTTCCTCGATGTAGAGGAGTATTCCATCCGGGCCGCTTTTCAGCTTCGGGTGTGACGGTTTTGTTTGGTTTTGCCGGTAGCGTTTTTTCCACAGAAAATTTTGCGCCAGGATCGCTTACGAGCGACGATCTCCCAGCTCGGTACCCAGATCCGCGGATAGCGATCTTCCAGCATCAACCGCAAAATCAGCTGCGCATCTTGCCGATCCGTCTTCTGCTTCCGTACTCGCTTCGTCCGGATCTCCGCTGCTGGAATTCGTGCCCACTCACGATTACGCCACCGTGTCCGCAATCGAGGTCGTCCCCCAATAGAAGCCGGATGAGAGCGCTTCGCATTCCACCTGCAGGGATCAAGCGTTCATCAGCGAGTGCAGCGAAAAATACTTAAAGTGTTTGGGGCGCGCGAATGCCTCGGGGGAGAATTGGCTCAGAATGATGTAGGTAGTCACAGAACACCTCCTGACTGGACAACTGAACAGTCTCCGCTGACGCCAAAGTTAACTACGCAAGGGCTTGTCGGAGGTATCCTGCCACGTCACCAATGAATCGATGAACCGACACCTCCGCGATGCGGTGACCGACGATCGCGTTCATAGCCTTCCCCACGGCGCCGAATGGTGGTTCGTAAAGGCCCGAGAAATCCAACTGCGTTTCGGTAGCGGTCAATGGGTAGATAGAAAGCTCGGCCTTCATAAGTGGGAACAAGCGTGGCATGGTCGCCGCCTCCCATTCGAGCAGCAACCGAGTGGTGGGAGTTGACATAACATCAAGGACCTTCTCCTCGACGTTTTTGATCGAAATTTTGATGTCGGACTTGACCCCAATACCGGCAACGTCGACGTGCAGTTCAGCAGCGATCGATTGCGCCCGATAAGCGGCAGCCTTCGTAGCCGACTGGAACACGCTGAGGGCGTCCTGCCTCAGTGCATCGCGGACGCGCTCGTAGGGATGGTTCACGTAGTCGTAGCAGCGAATCTCACGCCCTTTACTCATCTACGTCGTTCCGTCCAAGATTGAGAGACTATCTTCGAACCGACGGTCACGGAACTGTACCATACTGCGACGGGGGATTGCGCCTGGACACGGGCATACCGTAGATAGTGGATTCGATAAAGACATGTCTCGGAGGACATCCTCTGCCGATGACCCCATTTGAACAAATTCAGCGTCGCGGCCTAACCATCCACCAACAATAATCCCTTCCGAACTCCGCTCCACCTCGCCCGCGGCGTTTACGTGCTTCCGGTACCTTGAACAAACTCGCCGAACACTGGTTTATTTGCTTTGAATAGAGCGGGCGGTCTAGATTCTAAACGATGTCTGTGCTACCACCTCAGGTCCCGTGGAGGCGTTTCGTCGCCGTCCTTCGGAAGCTCGGCTAACAGGAATCGTGCCGATCCATTTGATCACTCGTAGGTTTCGCTGCCGCATTCTCCATAGTTTCCCACATCTCCGGTATCCCACCAAAACGCTAGGGGGAGTAGGGCAGAAGGATCCGTGCCTGTGTCGTAGCTCATGCGCAGGTCAACAAACTCGCCGCCGCGTTCGACTAGTGACGCCCGGTAGTCACGTTGCCGGAGGAGTATCGACGCTTTGGCCCCTCTCATCGGCTATTCAAGCACAGCGTTTCATCATGTCCGACACTTCCCGTTTGATCTCCAACAAACGCCCCTTTCGTAAAGGCGAAAGCGGATTTCTCCAGCGCGGTGCGCTGGTCCTTGCTCCAATAGCGAGCGGTCGTGACTCTTAGATCGCTTATTTCTTGTCTCATGCTGCCGAGACGTTCCGAAATGTAATTCGCGTCCATCATCAGCCTGACCTCCAGTTGATTTCAAGCGGCTAGGTCTTGGGAGGCGTTTTTCGCGCTTGGCCTACACTTCAACGCGCTCCGAAGGGCGTGTAAGGCATACATCGCATCATCCACAGCCTGCTCTTCTTCGATATTGTCTCCTGCTGAGTGAAACAGTTCGCGCGCACGTGTCACAAGTGCCGTTTCCGCTTCAGCAATTCGGTCCGAGACTCTGTTGGCGTCCAACTCAAACAGCGCAGCCTTGTAAAATTGCGCCCAAACTCTCTTGTACGTTGATCCTATATGTGCCCGTGTTCATGACCACTCCCGGACAAAGTGCAGTCCAAACTACTATGAGGGGGAGGCGACGTAAGCCGCCTCCCATTCCTGTAATTAACTGGTGGTTTTACGCGGCCTTGGCGACAGGCTTGGCTTCGAGGATCTTCTCGCCGCCAACATTAACCTTGATCTGCTTGGGCTTGGCTTCGGCCTTCTTGGCCAAGCTGATCTTCAGGATGCCCTTGTCATAGTTGGCCGAGACCTTCTCCGCATCCACTGTCGTGGGCAGAGTGAAAGAGCGAGTGAAGCTTCCATACTGCCGCTCCACGCGACGGAAGTTTTCCTCTTTCTCTTCCTTCTCCATCTTGCGCTCGCCGTGCACGGTGAGGGTATTGTTCTCGATGCGGACATCAATGTCCTTCTCATCAATGCCCGGAACTTCGATCTTCAGAGTGATGTTGTGCTCGTCTTCGTAGATGTCCACCAGAGGTGCGAAGCCGGTGGTCGTCAACGCTTCCTCTGGGCCTTCGGGGCTGTACGATTCACGGAAAAGACGGTTCATGCGGTTCATGCGGTCCTGCATGGTGGAAAACTCACGGAACGGCTCCCAACGGGTTAATACGGTCATGGCTGAATTCCTCCATCAGAGGGAAGCTAAGAGGAAACATTTCAGATGGGCTGACTTAGTTCAGGGGACCTGAAAGAGTAAGAAGAGGTAGCTTGCTCAACTTCAATGCTAGGCTTGCGCTCTGCGATTGTCAAAGGTCGCGGTGCGCAGGTTGGATTGACAAACCCGATCCGTGTTGTGATCGGCTTGAATCGCAGAATGTAATGCTCCGAGAGGCGGTGCAGACCAGGACTTTCCAGCTCGAAGAGCAGGAAAAGGAGCTGGAAACTGCCAGGGAGATTCAAGGCCGGCTCATTCCCGCGCGGATTCCTCAGTTACCGCATCTCGAAATCGTGGGCAGCTATCAACCCGCACGAGTTGTGGGAGGCGACTATTTTGACGTAATCAAATTCAGCGACACCAGAGTAGCTGTGTGCATAGCCGACGTCGTGGGCAAAGGGATCGCCGCAGCGCTTCTCACGGCGAACGTTCAAGCCGCGGTGAAGGCCTTCGGAATCGTTCTGGGGATATTTCCTGAATCGAAGTATTGGGATGTTACGGTGCAGTTCGATCCTGGAAATAAGGTTCTGTTGTTCACGGATGGAATCACCGAGGCCACGAACACCCGCGACGAAGAATACGGCGAGGCCAGGTTGCGGCAGAGGCTTGATGTCGATACAAGGAGCAAAACTGAGGCGATGCATCGCAAATTGATGCAGGAAGTATCAGAAAGCAGCAAGGAACAATAAGGAGATGAAGTTCACCGCCTTGCTCCACCATCTGACCGTCGATCTGCTGCGGGAAAGCTTTTACTCACTGAAGAGGAAGGCTGCACCGGGAGTAGATGGGGTTACATGGCAGGAGTATGAAGAGGCCGAGTTCATCGCGGAGCCTATCGAGTAAAACCCTCGAGAAGAGTGTACATAGAGAAAGCAGATGGACGGCAACGCCCGCTCGCGGTACCGGCTATAGAAGACAAACTTGTCCAACATGCCGTGGTTACCGTCCGCAACCAGATCTACGAGGAGGACTTTCTCGGCTTCTCCTATGGTTTTCGTCCGGGTCGCAGCCAGCACCAAGCGCTGGACGCGTTGTCGTATGTGCTCCTGAAGAAGAAGGTGAACTATATTCTGGACGCCGATATCCGAGGATTTTTGGATTCATCTTCACACTGCTCCTATGGTTGATCGAAGAGGCCGGTTGGAGGATCTACTACTCTGATGCGCAAGCCTTTACGCTGTCCCTTTCGAACATGGGGAGCTTCGAGTTGGCCACGCTTTACACGCTGCCACAACGTTTGCCGTAAGATGCCGAGTCGCCTCATGGCGTCCACGACGGGCACATAGTCTGGCGGTGCGGTGTCCACGAAGGCCCGGCGTAATTCTTCCGTAATCCGAATGCGCCCACGGCGCTCCCGGCGTCAACTGCTCCCCGGCAATCAGGCCCGCATTCAGCCAGCGATGAAAGGTGGACGTAGCCACGTCGAGAATCTTGGCGGCTTGCATGACCGGAACCACCTCACCCTGGGGAGATTCGCGGGAAGGCTGAAAGCGAGGGATCTCATGATAGCGACGCAGGCTGCCCACCTGCTGGGCGGTGAAACGCTCGCCGTACGCCGTCTTCCGAGCTTGGCGATTGAGAATGCCGGCGATGGTGTTGTCGGGGTAGTGAGCCGCCAGTCGGCGTAAAAGTGACATGGTATCTTCATCGGTGGTTGGCCCCTGGGCTTGATAGCGCTTCAAGGCCAGATCCAACTTGGTGGTCATGCCTCCCCGCCAGCGCAACGTGAGATCCGCGTGGCTTTCTTTGCGCGACTTTGAGAATGACTTCTTCCAGCAAGGTGCGTAGAAGCTCCTTGCGATCACGATCGCTGGTGGTCGGTGCCGTCCAGACCAGCCGCAGATCGGAGCCGAGAGTGTTAATTTTCTCTTGTTCTTCCTCCGATAATTTGCGAGGGCGTTGTTGTTCACGACGGAACAGTTCCGCCTCCGCCTGGGTAAGATTCTGCAGCCGTGTTTCCCATTCTTTTTCTCGGCCACGACCGACCAGTCTGTTTTCCGGCTCGACCGCCTTATATTGCCGCTCAGCGCGGTCTGCCTCGTAGCGCGCACCCTGCCGCCGAGGCCTTCCAAAGTGGCCTTGATGCTTTAATTGAGACCCAGAAGACGATGCTTGACATTGTCTCCAGGCCGTTTAAGCATGGCGCAGCCGCGTAAGGCGGTTGTTATACTGCGATTTGGTAGACAGCCCGGCCACCGGTTTTGCGTACGTCTCTCTTCCGGGGAATCGAATCCCGGGGCTGTCTCCGGTTGCGGCCTGCCTAGGGAGCGAGTTGCAAATGGGCGATGAACAATCGGCTGGCGGAAAGCAGTTCGATCCTATGGACGCTTTCCGCAATATGCGGGATACTTACCTCGATGCCTGGGCGAAAACAATGGTAGAAGCGGTAAATACGGATGCCTACGCCAAAGCTACCGGGACCATGCTTGACACCTATCTCTCCGCGTCATCGCCATTTCGAGAGGCCGTCGAGAAGGCGATGCTGCGTGCCCTCTAGCAGTTGAGCATGCCTTCTCGGGCTGATTTCGTTGGGCTGGCAGAGCGAGTCACGAATGTTGAAATCCGGCTCGACGATATGGATGCCAAGCTGGACCGGATTGAGAAGGTACTCACAAAGCCCGCGGCGGCGGCGGGCGATGGAAAGCTGAGACCTGCGAAACGCAGCCGTCAGAACAAGCAGAAAAGGAAGAGAGCGAAGTAGCAATGGCAGACGCTACGGTTGTCACGGACCAGCTCACAGGCCTGGTGGAAAAACTGACCGCGTTCAGCAAGGCAGTTACGACCCGGACCGCCATTGCGCAGACCCCTAAGCAGCTGATATGGACGCTGAACAAGGCGAAACTCTATCGCTATATCCCTGTCTCACCCAAAGAACAGCGCCATCCTGTTCCGCTCTTGATGGTGTTCGCGCTCATGAACCGGCCTTACATTCTTGATCTTCGGCCGGGCCACGGCTTCGTCGAGTTCATGCTCAACAGTGGCTATGACTTGTACCTGCTCGATTGGGGAGCTCCCGGTCCGGAGGACAAGAATCTCAAGTTCGACGACTATACCCTCGAATGCATGCCACGCGCGATCCGTAAACTAAAGTCGGTCGCGGGCGTGGAAGAATTCAGCATGCTTGGCTGGTGCATCGGGGCCATCCTGACCACGATTTATGCGGCCCTGCGGCCCGACGACGGGTTGCGAAACCTGATTCTATTAACTGCCCCGCTGGACTTCTCAGACAAAGAAGCTCTCACCTTCGCCCGTTGGACCGACGAACGCTATTTCAATGTGGATAAGGTACTAGCGACGTTTGGCAACATGCCCGGGGAAATGATCGACTACGGCGCCAGGGCGCTGAAGCCGGTGGAGAATTACGTCGTCAACTACCTGAAACTTTGGGACAACCTGGAGAATCCTCAAGTCATAGAAGCCTCGCAAGCCATGAACACATGGGTGACCGACAACATGCCGCTGGCAGGCGGCGTGTTCCGGCAACTCATCGTCGACCTCTACCGCAACGACCGGTTGATGAGAGGAGAGTTGGTGATCCGTGGCGAGCGCATGGATCTGAGCCGCTTGCGGGCCAACTTACTGACGGTGATCGCAGAGGGTGACCACATCACGCCACCTTGCCAGTCGAGAGCCATTCTGTCGAAGGTGAGCAGCAAAGACAAAGAGGTCTTCAACGTTCAGGGCGGTCACATCGGAATCATGGCGGGAAGCGGCGCAAAAAAACGCACCTGGCCCAAGATTAACGCCTGGCTAGACCCGCGTTCACGGTAGCGTTCGGGTCGTCGTACGATATACCGGAAAAATGAATTCGGTTCCTATACGGGGTCTGACGGTGGGAGCCCGCCACTTGAGAGCATCTTGTGACCGAGAATGTGGCTAGGCCAGCACGCGGAGTACAAGATAAGTCACACGGCGTCCTGCGTTCGGAAATACGGCCGATCGACGCGCTTTTCAAACCGAATAACGTCGCCGTAATTGGTGCGACGGAGCGCGAGGGAAGCGTTGGGCGCGCAATTGTCTCAAATCTTCAGACTCCCGCATTTCAAGGCAAGGTCTATCCGGTCAACCCTCGACATCGAAATATTCTCGGCCTGGCGGCGCACCTTTCTATCCATGCGGTCCCGGAGCCGGTAGATCTCGCCGTCATCGTGACCCCGGCAGCCACGGTTCCCGCGATTGTCAGGGAATGTGTGGCTGCGGGCGTGAAGTCTGCGATTGTCATCTCTGCGGGTTTTCGTGAGCACGGCGCTGAGGGGCAAACGCTGGAAAAGCAAATCACCGAAGAGTTAGCACGCGGCCACATGCGACTCCTCGGCCCGAACTGTCTCGGGATCATGAACCCACGGTTTGGACTCAATGCAACCTTCGCCCAAACCATCGCGCGCCCGGGCAACGTTGCATTCTTAAGTCAGAGTGGTGCACTGCAGACCGCGATTCTCGATTGGAGCCTGCGCGAGCGAGTGGGCTTCAGCGCATTCGTTTCCACCGGTTCGATGCTCGATATCGGCTGGGGCGACCTGATTGATTACTTCGGCGATGATCCTCATACACAGAGCATCCTTATTTATATGGAGTCGATCGGCGATGCGCGGTCTTTCTTGTCGGCGGCGCGGGAAGTAACGCTTACCAAGCCGATCATCGTGTTGAAAGCTGGACGGTCGGAATGCGGATCGAAAGCAGCGGCCTCTCACACTGGCGCTCTTACCGGCAGCGACGACGTTCTTCAGGCGGCATTTCGACGTGCTGGTGTCCTGCGTGTGAGCAGCATCGCAGATCTGTTCTATGTGGCGGAAGTGCTAAGCAAACAGCCTCGGCCCCGCGGCCCAAGGCTTACCATGTTGACGAATGCCGGCGGTCCGGCCGTGCTAGCTACGGATGCGCTTATTGCGGTTGGCGGCGAGCTTACTACGCTTTCAACAGAATCCCTCGATGCACTCGACCGTTTTCTGCCCGCCCACTGGAGCCATGGCAATCCGATTGACATACTCGGCGACGCCGATCCCGACCGCTATGAGCGCGCAACTGAGATTGCACTTGCCGACCCCAACAGCGACGGTCTGCTTATCATCCTTGCCCCGCAGGGCATGACCAATCCCGCCGAAGTTGCGGAACGATTAAAGCCCCACGCCCATGCGCTCGGCAAACCGCTTCTCGCGAGCTGGATGGGGGGAGAAAGTGTTGCCGCCGGCGAAGCCATTCTGAATGGCGCGGGAATTCCAACATTTACTTTTCCGGACACCGCCACCCGAATCTTTACCCTGATGTGGCGCTATGCCTACAACCTTCGCGGCATCTATGAAACCCCGGCTCTCGCTGATGGCCCGCAAGAGGAGAGTGAAGCGCGGGGGAAGATACGCACGATCATCGATGAAGCCCGAAGCTGCGGGCGAACGTTGCTCACTGAATTCGAATCAAAACAGATCCTTACGCTATGTGGAATTCCAGCAGTGGAGACAAGGATTGCCCGCACCGAGGAAGAGGCCGAAGCGGCAGCGGCAGCAATCGGGTTTCCCGTTGTCGTAAAACTGCATTCCGAGACCATTACGCACAAGACCGACGTCGGCGGCGTGAAGCTGAATCTTGCCGACACCGCAGCCGTTCGCGAGGCCTACCGCGCGATTGAATCTTCCGCCACCGAGCGCGCAAGCCGCGAGAGCTTTCAGGGCGTGACGGTGCAACCCATGTGGAAAGCGGCGGGCTACGAGTTAATTGTTGGCAGCGCCACAGACGCGCAATTCGGCCCGGTCGTGGCTTTTGGCTCAGGCGGGGAATTGGTAGAAGTCTATTGTGACCGGGCACTGGCGTTGCCACCGCTCAACACCACACTGGCACATCGCTTACTCGAGCAAACTTTAATTTTCAAAGCTCTATCTGGCGTGCGCGGCCGTAAGCCGGTGGACATTGAGGCGCTCGAAGCCTTGTTAGTGCGGTTTAGCCGCCTCATCGTTGACAACCCCGCCATCAAAGAGGCGGACATCAATCCGCTGATCGCTTCCGCCGATCAGATCCTCGCGCTCGATGCCCGTTTCGTTCTTCATGATAAGAGTCTCGCTGCGAACCAGCTTCCCAAACCTGCCATCCGGCCCTACCCGGCGCAATACGTTTCGTCGTGGACGATGAAGGATGGCACACCCGTGGTCCTGCGGCCGATCCGTCCCGAGGACGAACCGCTCGTGGTGAAGTTCCATGAAGCACTTTCTGAGCGCAGCGTCTTTCTCCGCTATTTTCAGTGGTCCAAGCTCAGCCAGCGAGTTGCTCACGATCGGCTGAGGCGAATCTGTTTTATCGACTACGATCGCGAGATTGCAATTGTCGCCGATTACACTTCGCCGGCCACGGGCGAGCACGAAATCCTCGCCATCGGGCGGCTGAGCAAACTTCCTGGGGAACGCAACGCCGAGATGGCGCTGCTGGTGCGCGACCAGTATCAGCGTCGTGGTTTGGGAATCGAGCTGCTGCGCCGCCTGATTCAGGTAGCCCGCGACGAGCACCTGGATTCAATACAGGCCTATATGCTCCGCGAGAACATCGAGATGCGCCGCATTGTAGAGAAGATGGGTTTTCATGTTGGACCGGCGGACGAGACTGGAGTTCAACTTACTTCTCTCCGCCTGAATGTCGCGTGACTGAGCAGCGGGAACGTCCGCCTTAAAGACCGCCTAACGAGAAGAATCGACAGTCGCCGCTTTTTTCGCTTGTTCCGCTGTCAGCCGTTGGATCGTCGCCCGCAGCCATGCGCCGAGCGCTTCCTCAAGCTCTTGCTGTGTCCCGGTGCGGTATAACGACGCGATCGTGTCTCCAGCGGCTGACAATGGGATGTGAATGCATGGAGTCTGTTCCGTGCGCGCGTCCCGTGGCACGAATTGCATCAACAGGCATTCGTCACACGGCTCGCGGTCCTTCGAGTTAAAGTTCATGCAAGTGGGGGAATCCTCGAAAACAAAGCGTGGCCGCCACGCCTCGCGGGGCAATCGTCCGTAGCCGCCCTGCTCAAGAAACTCCAGTTCGAACTTCAGCACATCCAGCAGATTGCGATCATCCTTTGGCATAAGGCTCACCCTGATCATTAGTTTGGACCCAAGTCCCAGAGTCGTGCCGTGACGGACATCACAGTTGGTGGTGAGGGCTATCACCAATTTATTCACAAGTGAATGTAAAGGGCTTACAATCACAGGGATATGTGACCCGGGTCACGGAATCTCTGCCTCCGGGAGTCCAATATTGCATTTTGCAACTGCTAATCTCGGTCGGATCTAGGACCGATGAAAACTAGAATGGAGCTTGACGATGAAGAGCATTAACTTCCAAGTGTTTACTTTCGCAACAGCATTGGCTGTTGTTCTCACTCTTCCCTTATCCGTGCATGGGCAAGATGCATCGACGCTCTTCAAATCAAAGTGTGCCGCCTGCCATGGTGCCGACGGAACCGGTTCGTCGATGGGAAAGAAAATGGGTGCCCACGATTTCACAAGCGCTGACGTGCAGAAAATGTCGGACACCGAGCTCACGGATATCATCACGAACGGGAAGAACAAGATGCCGAAGTATGCCTCTCTGACGCCGGAAGAAGTCAAGGGGCTGGTGGCTTATATCCGCACGCTGAAAAAGTAGTTCTCGGGGCATCAACGGTAGAGCGATTGTTCGGGGCAGCGGAGTTTGCGCGGCGTAGCCCGGTGTGTGTCTGCGAGGCGGCGCACGGAAAACAGTAAGGAGCAACGGTTTCACATGAAACTGCGAGAACGAATCCGGGACTGGGCGCAACCGATCTATTTTCTGGGGCAGAATCCCGTCACCCTTACCGGCGCCGTGATCACGACCAGTACGGCCCTTACCACCATCGCTTTCTGGTTCTATGACATCTTTCTTCCGGGACCGCCACATCCTTACATTGGCCTTCTGGTCTTTCTGATTCTTCCCGGCATCTTCGTGCTCGGACTGGTGCTGATTCCCCTGGGCATCTGGCTCAAGCGACGAAGTCTGCTTGGGACTGGGCAACTGCCGCAAGTTTATCCTGCCATTAACCTGCAACTGCCGATGGTCCGGCGTACTTTGGAATGGGTACTCGTGGCTACAGCGCTCAATCTCCTTATTTTTGGGACCGCCTCCTACCGTGGCGTGGAGTATATGGACTCGGTGAGTTTCTGCGGAACCACTTGCCACCGCGTAATGGCCCCTGAGTATACGGCCTATCAAAATTCTCCGCACTCGCGTGTGGCTTGTGTCGAGTGCCACATCGGGCCTGGCGCGGGCTGGTTTGTCCGATCAAAGCTTTCCGGCCTGCGTCAGGTTTACGCGGTGACGTTCCACACCTATTCGCGGCCGATCCCTTCGCCGGTAAAGTATCTCCGCCCGGCACGCGAGACCTGTGAGCAATGCCACTGGCCGCAGCGTTTTACGGGCGACAAATTTCTGGTGAACACCAGCTACAAGGACGACGAAAAAAATACTCCTCAGACGGATGTATTGCTACTGAAAGTCGGCGGACGCACCTCCCAGGGTTCGGTCGGAATTCATGGGCGCCACCTCGCCGACGCAGCCCGCATCCACTACATTTCCACCGATGCCGAGCGGCAAACCATCCCGGTCGTGTATTACACCGACGACCAGGGAAAAACCACCGAATTCATTTCCAGCGATGCCAAGCCAAGCCAACAACAGTTGGATAAGGGAGAGCATCGCGTAATGGATTGCGTGGACTGCCACAACCGGCCCACGCATGCCTTTGACCTTCCTGATAACGCAGTGGACAAGCGGATGTCGCTGGGCGGGATTAGTCCAGGTCTTCCCTACATCAGGAAAAAGGCGGTCGAGGTTCTGAAGGTGAATTATCCCACGCGCGAAATCGCAAAGCAGAGCATTATGGAAGAAGTCAACAAGTTTTATCGGACGAATTACCCCCAGATCTATCAAACGCGACGGCCGCTGGTGCAGCAAGCGGGTGAGGAGATTTCAGAGATCTACCTGCGCAATGTTTTCCCGGACATGCGCGTGACCTGGGGCACCCATCCGAACAATCTTGGGCACAATGATTCGCCAGGCTGCTTCCGCTGCCATGACGGCAGCCACACCAGTGCCGATGGGCAGACGATCACCAATGACTGTTCTGCGTGCCATCAGGTTTTGGCGTCGGGTGAAGAAAATCCCAAGATCCTGACGGACTTGGGAATGAAGTAGGGAAAGCTGTCGGAGTGTTACCTTGTTGCAGGGGATCCAACGCGCGATCGTTACCAGCAAGCGATCGAATCCCAGTTACTTATTGTTGCTGGTTTCGGTAAGTCTTCTTTCAGTTTGCACGCTGATACCTACTCGGGCTGGCGCCCAACCGAAAACGCCCCATCCATTGAAGCAGGATGAAAGCTGCCTCGCCTGTCACGGCCAGGCGGGAATGACGTCGTCCACCGGCAAAAGCATCTCGATTGATCCTGCGAAGCACGCAGCCAGTGTCCACGGCACTCTGGGCTGCATCGACTGCCACACGACCATTAAAGATTTTCCGCATCCCGACAAAGTGCCGAAGGTTCAATGTTCGACTTGCCACACCGACGAGGCTTCCCATGTGGCTGGCAGCATTCATAGCGCGCTCGGGGACGTAGCTTGCCAATCCTGCCACGGCAACCCCCACGAAGTTTCGGCTGCGGCACAGACGGCGCCGGCAAAATGCGCGCAGTGCCACGCAGGCGAAGTAAAAGACTTCAGGAAAAGCGTTCACGGACAAGCCGCCGCGGCAGGCGATCCGGATGCGCCGACCTGCGGCTCCTGCCACGGTTCCGTCCATCAAGTTCAGGTGTCGAGCGACGCCGCGTCGCCAGTGGCCAAGAAGAATCTGCCTGACACGTGCGCTTCCTGTCACAGCAATCAGCAATTCCTCTCGCGGCATAAGATTCCGTTTGCACACCCCGTTGAACTCTACCGGCAAAGCGTGCACGGACGAGGCCTGGTCGATGGAGACGGGGCTGCCGCAACCTGCTCGGATTGTCATGGGAGTCACGGAATCTTTCCCCCGAAAGATGCGCGTTCCAAGACCAACCACTGGAATATTCCAGCAACCTGCGGGCATTGCCACGCGGACATCGCCAAGACCTACGGTGAAAGCGTGCACGGACAAGCTATGAAGGAGGGCGTGTCCGCGGCTCCGGTGTGCAGCGACTGCCACGGAGAACATCTGATTCTCGGGCCGAAAGAGCAGGGATCGCTGGTGAACGCAGGACGCGTCTCCATGGCGACTTGCGGGCGCTGCCACAGCGATGAACGCCTGGCACTGCGTTACAATCTGCCGGCGGACCGGGTTCCTTCTTACGCCGACAGCTATCACGGTCTCGCGCAGCGAGGCGGATCTCAGATTGTTGCCAACTGTGCTTCCTGCCATGGCGTGCACAATATCTTTCGGTCGAGTGACGCGCGGTCGACGGTGAATGCGGCGAACCTTTCGAAGACGTGTGGCGTTTGCCACGCGGGTGCGGGCGACCATTTCATCATCGGTCCAGTACACGTGCAGACCGCAAGCGGACCAGTGCATCCAGTCGTAAAGTGGATTCGTTGGACCTATTGGCTTCTAATCCCGTTGACCCTCGGCTTCATGATTGCGCACAACTTGCTGGACTTTTTGGCGAAGCTCATCCGGCGGCAGCCACGAAACGAAACCGGGGCGCAAGTGTCGCGCATGAATCGAAACTTCCGCATCGCGCACTGGGGCGTGATTCTTAGCTTCCCGACATTAGTGTTCACTGGGTTTGCGCTGAAGTATCCGGAGGCTTGGTGGGCGCGTCCGCTTTTGCTGTGGGAGAGCCACTTCGCGTTCCGCGGATTGGTACATCGCAGCGCGGCGATTGTGCTGATTGCTTCCACGATCTATCACGTGATTCATCTCTCGATAAACCGGCGAGACCGCTTGTTTCTGAAGGCGATGTTGCCGGAACTGAAAGATGCAACCGATCTCGTGCAAGTGTTCTCTCACAATCTGGGACTCACGAAAGTCGAACCGCGGTTCGCGAAATTTAATTACGCGGAGAAGGTGGAGTACTGGGCGTTCCTGTGGGGCACAGTGGTGATGACGGTCTCCGGCTTTTTGTTGTGGTTTAACAATTTCACGTTGCGCTATTTCCCGAAGTGGGTGTCGGACGCCGCCACCGCCATTCATTATTATGAGGCATTGCTCGCGACCTTCTCCATTCTGCTCTGGCATTTCTACATGGTGATCTTCGACCCGCTCGTTTACCCGATGGATACGGCTTGGCTCAACGGAAAAGTTCCGGCCGACCATTACCGCCATTCCCGGCCGGAGTATTTGCGGGCTTTAGAACGGGCTCACTTGGTCGAGCCGCGGACTGAGCCTGCCGATGAGGTGGATGAGCTCGCCGCCAGTGCAGGCGACGGACCGCGTTCGTGATGCGTCCTAGCTCTTAGTCGCGGCTGTTGTCTTACGGTGGTTGCCCTCTATTCCCCATTGGGACGTAGTTTACTTTCTCGCGCTCCTGCTAAGCCGGTCGCGCCGGTGGCGTGAGCTATATCACATCTTCTGGCGCGATTGTCGTGAGACTATGTGCCGGACAGTAGACTTCTGATCCAGGGATACACCGCGCAATGCAAGCCATGGTCAGCTCGGCAATACGGAGAGACGAACAGGATTTGCGCGATGCGCGCTTCGCCATGCGGCTTTCGCTGATCTTTGGTTTGGGGATGCTGATCGGTAAGACCACGGTTTATTTCATGACACATTCGGCCGCCATTTTCTCTGATGCGGCCGAGTCGGTCGTGCACGTGATCGCCGTGGGGTTTGCCAGTTTTAGTCTCCGGCTCAGCACTAAATCAGCTTCCCCTCATTTTCTCTACGGTTATGAGCGGATCACCTTTTTTTCTGCTGGATTTGAAGGTGCAATGATCGTTATGGCCGCCATCGCAATTCTTTATGAGTCGATCCGGAAGTGGATCGGGGGACTACAGCTTGAGCACCTGGGAACTGGCGCATTGCTGATCCTGGTGGCCGGAGTTCTTAATGCGGGGCTTGGTTACTATCTGCTGCGGATCGGGCGGCGGACCAATTCGCTCATCCTGGAGGCCGATGGCAAACATGTCTTGACCGATAGCTCGACCAGCTTTGGGGTTGTCGGAGGACTAGGCCTGGTGCTACTGACGGGCTGGAAACCGTTCGATCCGCTGATCGCTATCGCGGTCGCCGCAAATATCCTTTGGTCAGGGGGGCGCTTGGTCTGGCGTTCGGCAATCGGGCTGATGGATTATTCCGATCCGAAAGCCGGCCGGAAAATTCGGGACAAACTGGACGCAATTTGCTCGGAGCTGACCATCCAATACCATGGCGTGCGCTTCCGAACTACCGGATACCGGCAGATCATCGAAGTACACTTGTTGTTCCCGCGCGTGACCTCGGTCAGCGAGGCCCACCGCCTCGCAACTATTCTGGAAGAACGCCTGCCGTCCGAGCTAGGGATGCCCGCGGAAATCATTACACATCTGGAGTGTTTAGAAGATCATGCTGAGGTCCACCACGAACAACACTACACCGGCAAACCTGAGTAGGGGCCGGTGCAGTGGTCCGGAAAGTCTGGGCCGGCGGAGGATTGGCCGGCCCGTCGAGTGACGTTCTACGCGGTAATGAGGGATTCCAAGGCAACGCGGTTGGGAATTACGAGCGTGCAGCCGTTCTGTTGGATGAGGCGCTGCTTTTTGAAGCCCGCGAAAAGCCGGCTGACTGTCTCACGCGAAGTGCCGATCATCTGTCCGATCTCTTCGTGAGTTAGGGCCAGCTTCACTTGAGTGGGGTTTGTGGCTGCCGCGTTCTGGTCGAGCCATCCCACCATCAGTCGCGCAAGCTTCTCGCTGGCGGAATCAGAAAGGATGAGGTCGCGGATTTCGCGGCAGGTACCGGCGTAATCCTGGCTGATGTGCTGGGTCACCCACAGGGCAAGCTCGCCGTGAAGGCGCATGAGGCGCAGCAAATCGCTTTGTCGCAGGAAGCTGATCTCGCATGGCTCCTGGGTCTCGGCCGTGGCTTCGTACGGGCGTCCGGAAACTACCGCGGCGACTCCCAGTGGGCAGCCGCGATCAACCATTCGCAGGATCAGCGTTCTGCCGTCGCTGCCACAAATAGAAAGCTTCACCCGACCTCGACGGACAATGAACACTCCCCGCGGAGCCTGGCCTTCCGCGAATAAAACCGCTCCCGTGGGATAGGTGGTGGTTATTGCCTCTTGTTCCAAGGCATCGGCTACGGATGGCGGAAAATCGCACCAGGTTTTCACTGCTGGTGAAGGTTTCTGGGCATGATTGATGATATGTGTGGCCATATAGTACCTCCGCTCACAAGTACATTGGCAAGTCCCTCGCCACACTTGAATGGCACGTAAGGCCTTAGTTAAATTCTCCTAAGCCAAACAAAGCAAACAGGTTCATTCGAAGGTAAATTTCTGGCTATGCCGACTGCCTGCCGAAGCTGTGCCCGAAGTGCGCGCTTTCACACAGCTCTGTGTGATCTCCATCACCGGTTGATTGGTTACACGCACCAATAGGATGGTTACTGATGACGAGGCTTTTCTGCGCTTCGCGCAGCACTCGGACGGGCGCCCTGGGCCAAGCGCGTGCCTTCGCCGACTCTCAGGCCAAACTTGCGTGGATCGTGTTCAGCAGAGCGGTCCGGGTGAACGGTTTTTCGAGGAGCGTGATGCCGCGCTTCAACATCTTCCGTTCGGCGATTAGCTCACCTGTGTAACCTGACATGTATACGACCTTCAGGCTCGGGCGAGAGGCATTCAGGCGCTCAACTAATTCGGGACCGCTCATGCGACGCATCACCACGTCGGTCAACAACAGATCAACTGGATCCGGATGAGACTCCGCCCATTCGAGTGCGGACTTTCCGTCATCCGCCTCAACTACCGAATAGCCGTGTTCTTGGAGGAGCTGTCGGGTCAAGCTGCGCATGATTTCGTCGTCTTCCACCAGCAGGATTGTAGCGCCTTGCCTTTTTGGGCTGACCGTCTCGACTTCAGCGCCGGATCCGAGCCCGATTTTGTGCCCCGCGCTGGGGAGATAGATCTTGAACGTGGTCCCGTGTCCCGGTTCACTGTAGACCAGGATGTGCCCCGCACTCTGTTTAACAATTCCGTAGACCGTGGCCAGGCCCAAGCCAGTTCCTTTACCCAGTTCTTTGGTGGTGAAGAAGGGCTCGAAGATGCGCGACATAGTCCCTTCGTCCATACCATCGCCAGTATCACTCACTGCAAGCAGGACGTATTTTCCCGCCGGCATGGCCTGATTTTGCTCCGCGAATGCCTCGTCAAATCGTACCGCGGCAGTTTCGAGAATAAACTTGCCACCCCGCGGCATGGCGTCGCGCGCGTTGACCGCGAGGTTTACCACGATCTGGTCGAGCTGGCCAGGGTCGGCCTCGATCACTGCCGAGGGTGACTTGGGCACAATGAGAATCTCGACATCGTCTCCCAGCAACGGACGCAGGAGTTTGCTGACATCACGCAAGCGCTCGTTCAGGTCGAGGATACGGGGTTCGATTGCAGACGTTCGGCTAAACGCGAGTAGTTGTTTAGTCAATGACCTGCCGCGGTCGCTTGCCTTCTTGATGTTCTCTACGTAGAGCGAAGGTTCGGCAGCGGGATCGATGCGGTCGCGGAGAAATTCGGTGCAGGCGTTGATGATCCCCAGGATATTGTTAAAGTCGTGTGCGACCCCTCCCGCAAGCCGTCCGATCGCTTCCATCTTCTGGGCTTGACGAAGCTGGCCCTCAGTTCGTTTCTGGGTCGTGATGTCGCGAACGATCGCCGACGCTCCTACGATCTCGCCGAGCGCATCGCGCAGGGGAGACACGGAAATGGAGACGTTCAGATGGCGCCCATCCTTGGTTACGCGCACTGATTCATAGTGCTCGGTGCTCTCGCCTTCCGCGATTTTCTGAAGGATCCCGGAGATTTCGTCGGGCTGATCGCTGGGGGTTAAAAGGGAGATGTGCTTTCCGATGACCTCCTCTGGCGCGTACCCATACATATGCTCGGCTCCCTTGTTCCAACTGGTGACAATGCCGTTCAACTCTTTGGTGATGATCGCGTCTTCGGAGGAATCAATTATCGATGCCAGCTTTGACCGGTATTCGCCAAGTTGCTCGGCTGTTCTCCGATGCAGCTCTTCATTCGCTCTGCGCAGTTCTTCCGCGATTCGCTTGCGATCGCTGATGTCGCGGATCGCGCTTAGCACGAACACGCCGTTCACTGCGGAGACCGGGCTGAGACTGATTTCTACGGGGAATTCCGAGCCATCGCGCCGTCTTCCGTAAAGATCCAAGTCCGCTCCCATTCGTCGCGTTTTCGGCGCTTCCGCAAAATTCTGGCGATGACTGTGGTGCTGGCTGCGATAGCTCTCGGGGACGAGCATTTCAACCTTGTGGCCGATGAGTTCGTTGCGGTCGTAGCCAAAGAGATCTTGTGCTTGTGAATTGACTTGAACGATGGTTCCATGGTGATCGACGGCGACGACGGCATCCGGAAGGGTCTCCAAGAGATCAGTGGAAAGGAGAACTTTCACCATGGTTTCGGCTGAGACTGAGGGCGCGGGCTCATCGTGATCGGAGGAAGGTTGCGACATTAACAACTCCGCTGTTCGAACTATCGGTCTTTAAATCTATGTCGGAACCGGCTTGCCTGTAAAGGCGTGCAGCCTGAGCGAGCGTGTTGGAAGCAAATGTCGTCTCCGATGGCGGCCACAAACAGGGCATCTCCTGAAATGTTGCTACCCACCGCATGCCGATTCGGGCGCTTCGGATGAATATCTTTGCACCAAGTCGCAAGCAGGAGAACCGGGTATACAATAGCTACCACTTTGCGGTCCAACCAGGAGATTGCGGATGAAAGGCAATCCAAAAGTAGTCAAAGAATTAAATGATGCTCTACGGGAAGAGTTGACGGCGATCAACCAGTATTTCCTGCACGCGGAAATGTGCGAAAACTGGGGCTACAAGAAACTTGCCGACCACATCAAGAAGCAATCCATTGATGAGATGAAGCATGCCGAAGAGCTGATCGAAAGAGTGCTATTTCTCGACGGGACACCTTCTATGCAGCCCTTACAACTGAACATTGGTGGAACCGTGCGGCAGATGATTGAGAGCGACCTGGCGCTCGAGGTTTCTGCCGTTAAACAGTACAACGCGGCGGTGCAGCTCGCGACGCAGGAAAAAGACAACGGTAGCCGCGATCTATTGGTCAAGCTGCTCAAAGATGAAGAAGATCACGCGGACTGGCTCGAGGCCCAACTTCACCAGATCAAAGAAATGGGCTACGAGCGCTACCTTTCCATGCAGACGGGCAACTTCGACGAGAAGTCGTAGTCAGCGGTGCCCAGGGCGTTCGCGGTGCATTGTTACAACCTCGAGACCACACCCTTATGCTCCGCGCTTCCGTTTTTTCATCCTGCCAGTGTTCGCTACTTCCGAGGCTTGCCTACGCGCCGCGCGGTTGCGAACATCATGACGACCGTATCCAAATCTTTCGGTTGCACCTTGCCCGGTGGGATGCGCATGTGAGTCAGATCTTCGAGCTTTTGCAACAAATCCACCAGGGCCATTGAGTCAATCAATCCGGACGAAACCAGCGGTGTATTTTCGTCAAGTTTCAGGTTCGGTTTTTTAATCAACCTGACGATATGTTCAATCATCCGTTGCGCTTCAGGTGTCATATCGATTGGCTTTCCTCGGGTTCGATGTTGAGTTCCGCATGCTCGCGCAACAATTTCTCGCGCGTGGCCGAACGCGCCGCTTTCCCAGCTGTGCTCTTCACAATCCATTTCGGTGGCTTCAAAAAAATCGTACGAACTGTCACGCCAAGTCCAGCCACGACAAGATTACGGAGCTCGTATTCGATTTCTGCAGAACCTGCGAGAAGTGCTTCCCGCTCTACTTCCGCAATTACCACGATGTCATCCGTCCCTAGATCGGGGTTGTACACGCCCATCGCAACTACGCGGCCATCGTGAATGGCGGGGTGGCTCGCGACAATCTCTTCAATGTCTTGCGGGTAGAGATTTTCGCCGCCGACAATGAGCAAGTCTTTCTTCCTGCCGACCACGAACAGTTCGCCTTCGAGATAGAATCCAAGATCACCGCTGTGGTACCAACCATCGATAATCGCTTTGGCGGTAAGGTCGGGACGATTGTAGTATCCCTCGAAGAGGCAGTCACTTTTAATAAGAATGTTGCCGATCTGGCCTTGGTCACGCAACTCGCCAGAATCGGATGCAATACGCACCTCATGGTCGGGTAACAATCGACCGGATGATTTAAAGGAGACGGATCCGGCAGCGCCCTCCGCAACTGGAACGATTAAATGTTTCGTACGAAACTGTTGCCCATCGGCGCAGATACTGGCTGGTCCTGAATGCCGACTGATATCCGATTGGGTCACCGCGAAAACGTTTTCCGCCATGGCATAGGACGATTGCATGGTGTTGCTCTTTAATCCAATGGATTCGAAGGCACTTTGGAATTCATGCATGCTGCAGGATCGGACCGGTTCTGAACAATTAATCAAGGCACGGACGGACGAAAGATCGTACTGTGCCCACCGGCTCGGCGGTGTGCGGCGGGGAACGAATTGAAGGGCAAAGTTCGGCATCCACGCGAGGGTGCACTTGTACGCACTGATGATCTGTAGCATGGTTTCAGGATGCATCACCCAATCCAATGGCGATTGCATCACGACAGGTACGTGGCAAACCATTGGCAGCATAAAGCAGGCGATCAATCCCATGTCATGGTACAGAGGCAGCCAGCTGTAGATGCGGTCCGTCGACTTATCTATTTTCAGTGCCTGCGCCAGATGTCTGAGTTGCCGCAGTACGGCGGCATGAGTAAGGGCCACGCCCTTCTGCAGTCCGGTGGTGCCTGCTGAATGCTGAATGAATGCAAGGTTCTCGGATAAATGCTCGAGCTCTGGAAGTTCAATCTCCGTGTTCGGCGTCCCATCACAGCTAGCGTGAAGCAGCGTGGTTTGATCGTTGAGAGACACATAGCTCAGCATTTCGTCGGGAAACGCTTCATCGATGATCACGGCTTTGGCGCTCAGGTTTGCGGTTACTCCGGCCAATCCGGAGAGGTACTTGGAAGGTTCAACCTTGAAGTTGGGATAAGCAAGGAAGGCGGGCACCGCGCCTAGCATCATGGTTCCGACAAAGGCAGTCATGGAGGGAATACCTTGCTGCATGATGACGATCACTCGATCTCCGATGCTCACGCCGTGGTCGCGAAGGGCCTTGGCTTGCAGGCGTGCGCGCTGGCGGAACTCCGCAAAGGTCGCTGTCTCACGTTCGTCTTCGTCGATCCAGGCAGTCACAAATGGACGATTCGCGGGCGCGGCATCGAGTGCCTCGATAAGATTGCGAAATTGGTTCACGCTGTGGTCATTGTATCCGGGGACTGTGAAAGACTTTCAGTTACGATAATCCAAGCGAGGAACGTTGGTTCGAGAGATTCTATATAGCCTGGTTTTCCTGGTTAGCGTTGCGGTCTTCGCAAACGTCCGCGCGCGACAGGTGCGGCAATCTATTCTTCTGATCGGCAGCTACCTGCTCTATCTCAGCTGGGGCGTCTGGTTCGCGGGCGTTCTTCTTATTTCGACGGGAATGAATTTTTGGCTTGGGGAAAGGCTTCGGCGAAGGCCCACTCGACTTACGCTGATGAGCGGCGTCCTACTGAACCTTGCGTTCTTGGGCAGTTTCAAATATCTCCCCGAAGTAGCCGTGAACCTTCCGATCGCATCGCTCCAGGGGTTCGCTCACCTTGCGCTACCCTTGGGGATCTCATTCTGGACATTCCAGGCGATGAGCTACCTGTTTGATCTTTACCGCGGCGAGGAGCTCGACCCGTCATTCTTTGAGTTTGCGTTATACATGGCTTTCTTCCCGGTCGCGATTTCGGGGCCAATCTGTCGCATGCCCGATATGCTTCCACAATTCCGATCCGAGGACATCACCTCGCGGAGCAACATTGGGCGCGGGTTTACTCGTATCGCAACCGGCGTCCTCATGATGCAACTGGCGAGACTGCTGGGACAGGGAATTCTCTCCGGCGATGGGATTAACCGCGGGTTCGATCATGCCACTCGCTGGAGCGGTTCCGACGCGTGGTGTCTGGCATTCGGGTACGGGTTGCAGCTTTTCTTTGACTTCGCCGGTTACTCGCATATTGCCATTGGTGCTGCGAGAGCGCTGGGCTTCGAGTTACCGGAAAACTTTGCGCGTCCGTTTCAATCCACGACGCCTTCGATTTTCTGGACGCGTTGGCATATGTCGCTATCGTTCTGGATTCGCGACTACGTTTTTCTTCCACTGGCGATGCTGCGCCGCGACCTGTGGTGGCGAAACCTTACGCTGGTGATTTCCATGGTCCTGTTTGGATTGTGGCATAGGGCAACCGTGCTGTTCTTGCTATGGGGCTGCTATCACGGAGTTCTTCTGGTCATGCATCGGCAGCTGCAACAGTTTCGCGCCAAGTTAGACCAGGCTCCCTCGGCAGCCGTTTGGACGACCCTCTCATGGTTCGTGACGAATCTGTTGATCAGTTTGGGATGGATACTTTTTCGCGCCAATTCTCTACCGCAAGCAATCCAGATGTTGTCGGCAGTCTTTTCTCCCGCAAGTTATCTTTCCCACTCTCTCAGCGGGAGCCTGTATTTGTTAATTTTTGCTTTGGCGGCCGGATACGCCGCGGTGCTTTCGGCGAACGAGTTGCTTGATCGCTACTCGGCCGAAATTGAAACCGCACCAGCGCACTCGGGTTCAGCAATCGTTGCCGGCATCGCTCGCAACCGGTGGTATTGGATCCCACCTCTGTATGGATTGACGTTACTTTTGGTTTCGATCGTGACCCACACGCAAGATGCGGGCGTGGGTCAGTTCATGTATCGCCGTTTCTAAACTGGGGATTGCACTGTCCGGTCGTGGCTGGCGAAATAAATGGCGCCAGCGAATTCCATGAAGTAGAGGCAGGCACGCCCAGGTTCGCTGGTCCCAGACTGATTTACGCGGCCCGAAGCAAAACGCTACTCACAAGACGCCACACCACTCTTGTGAGGCCCTGAAGGCTGCTTGAAGGTGTGATAGAAAATTTCGAATTGCTGTGCGGCCTGTCGGTCGAATTTTGGTCTCAAGACCTCGTACGTTGCTTTCCCTTCTTTGCGAATCACTTCCTGCAAGGTGAGAGCGTGAGCATACAACTGCTGGGAAAAGTGCAACAGTTTCTCCAGATCGATGGCATCTGATGGTTCTTTCTTAGCAACCTTCCCACTCACGTGCTCCACCGGATGGGCGAATGCATCTGCGCTTTCACTTCGTTCGAGCGATCGATCAATCATAGTGGCCGTAACTTGAGCGCGGGCCAGGCATTTGGATACGAGCAAGGTTCTGCCACCGTTTTCAAGAGTGTCATTTAGGGCCTGCGGCCCGCGAAACTTCATGAAAATGGCTCCGCGCTAAGATAGAGGCGGCTTGGAGCGGCGAGATCGTCGCCGCACTGGAAATGTCGAGGCCGTAAGAGTGTCTGATCCGGAGCGTGCGTGTTGGGCGAATAATTGGGCGTCCCGATCTGCTCTGATGGGACCGGCGATAGCCTGTGACCCTGCTTAAGAGAACCTGAGGCACGCTCTCCGCTCCCAGCAGAAGGAGCAACGCATGCCGTACAAGATAGCTGGAATTGATGTTCACAAGAGGATGCTGGCCGTGGTCGTCTCCGACGTCGAAGGCAGCGGCGAGTACGCATTTGAACGGCGCCAGTTTGGGAGCAATCCCGCTCAACTGCGATTACTGGCCGATTGGCTGCTCGAACAACAGGTCGAAGAAGTCGTGATGGAATCGACGGCGCAATATTGGAAGCCGGTCTGGGCTGCACTGGAACGATACTGGACGCCGACATGCAAGAAGCGGGAAGGCGCAGGGGCGATGTCGGGAACGCAGCATCTGGCGCAGGCCCAGTCGAACCGTGCTCGGCAGGGACGCAAGAACGACTTCGCAGACGCTGAGCGGCTGGTGAAGCGTTTGGTAGCCAACGAGCTGACTCTGAGTTTTGTACCCGAACCCGAGCAGCGTCTGTGGCGGACGGTCACGCGCACGAAGTACCAACTGACGCGCAACCGAGTGCAGCTCCAGAACCGGTTGGAGGCATTGCTGGAAGAATGCCACATCAAGTTGTCGAGTCTGGTCTCGGATCTGCTTGGAGTCAGCGCACGGCGCATGGTGCAAGCCCTGGCCGACGGAGAAACTGACCCCGCGGCTCTGGCGGCCCTGGCCAACAATCACTTGCGTGCTACCCAGGAACAGTTGCGCGACGCACTCGGCGCGTGCCAGGAGCTCAATCCCGTCTACCGACGGCTTCTGAAGTTGGCTCTGGAGGAATTGCAGCTCATCGAGAAACAGATTAGCCAACTCGACCAGGAGATTGCCGATCTGCTACGCCCGTACCAGGACCAGGTCCAGCGGCTGGCGGAGGTGCCCGGTTTGGGAGTGGATTCGGCGCAGCAGATCATTGCCGAGGTGGGCCCCACCGCAGCGACCTTTCCTTCCGCGGGAAACCTGTCCTCATGGGTTGGCGCCTGCCCCGGCGATGACGAGAGCGCGGGTGTGAGCCACAGTCACCGGTCCCCGAAGGGCAACCGTCAGATGCGTCGGCTTCTCAATCAGGCTGCCAATGCCGCGGTTAAATACAAGGGCGGCATCTTCGAGATCCTTTATCGCCGGTATGTGCCGCGCCTCGGGCACAAGCAAACCATCGGAGTAATTGCTCACCGGCTTTGCCGCTTGATCTGGAAGATTCTGTACCAGGGAGTTCGTTACGAGGAACGAGGCCCAGACGTACGCAAGAAGTCACAGCGATACCGCGCCGCCAGAATGATCCGGGAACTCCAAAGCCTCGGCTATCGGGTTGAACAGACCAATTCTCAATCCGCCGACGTTCCGGCGTGAAGGATTTTCGACCCTGCGGCGGTGGGAGGCCCGAGGCGAGCGCCGGAAGGAACTTCGTTGGGATTTCATGCATGGCTCCTCTGGATGACTACGCTGGCGAGGCGTGACTACAATACGATAGTTTCAAAATAATGGCTTCGCTAGGGAACAGTCCAATGCAAAATTTGCGTTCCTGGCATCAAAACTATCGTCTCGAGAGTCCTCAGGCGCGATCTGCGACGGTTGCGCGGCCATCGACTCTACCCGCCTATTTCTCGGCGCAGCCCTCTTCAAAAACCTGGGTAAACCGGATGAATGAAAGGGTTCTCAAGTTATCAACAGCTTATTCCGATGACAACTGTATTGCCCCTTTGCTACCCCCTTTGCTACTATGTCCAAAATTCTGGGAACCACGCTCATGTGTAACCGGCCCAGTCCTTTGCTGTTGCCGCTGTTTCTAGTCACAACCATTTACGCCCACAACCTCCTTTTCGGCCAATCAACTCCAAGCGGTTCTGGGGAATCCTCACATCTCACCTACCTCCGCACCGTTTCCGAAGTACGTCTCGTGTTTTTCGCGACGGACGAACACAATCACTTAGTGGAAGGACTTCAGAAGAACGACTTTGCCGTGGTCGATAACGAGAGGGTGATTCGAGAGTTCCGTAGCTTCACCCGCTCTGACGTAATCAAACTCGATGTCGTCGTGCTGATGGATTCCAGCGAATCCGTTTTGCCGCATATCGAAAAGGAGATCGCGGAGGTTCAACAACTGATTTCCCAGTCGCCGTGGGGCCCACGCGACAACCTATCGGTTCTGTCATTCGGCGGTATGGGAGCGCACCTCATCTGCGCCGGAAATTGTGGCAGTTCGTTTGCTTCCGATCGGCTTGCTTCTTTGCCCAGAGGGGGACCGACGCCACTGTTTGACGCGGTTGAAATTGCGACGAACCTCCTGATCCAGCGCAGCCAGCCAGATGTTTGGCCAGTCATCATTCTCTTCTCTGATGGTGACGACAACGTCAGCAAGGCCTCATTCCACGAGGCTTTGGAAAGAATACTGGTCAGTGAAGTGCAGGTGTATGCCATCGACGTGAACAGTCTGGGGAGGCCGTCAAATGGAAGCGCAACCCTGCAAAGGATCGCCGACGACTCGGGCGGTCGTTTCCTCCCGATCAGCGAGGGTGCCGTCAGAATCTTTAATGATGTCATCGATGATCTGCATTCAGCCCGTCTAGTAACGTACGTATTGCCGGAGTCTGACGCAGATTTCCACTCGATTCGCATTCTCCCCACCCGCAACCTTAAACTGCAATTCCGCTGCCGCCGCGGTTACTACTTCCGCCCGGGCGGCGCACCTTCGGAGGACAGTCCATGAAACGGGTATTTTCGCTGATTTTCTTGTCGTGCACTCTGCCGGGTTTGCTGGCAGCGCAAACTGGAATCTATCAACACGGCACGGTTGTGAGGATGCACATGGGCGAATGCATTCCCGCCGGACACGGATTCATGGTGGCGTTCGGCGGCCCGTCGACCCCGATGGGACCGGAGTCCTGCCCGGAATACACCCTGGTGGCAGATAACGTCGTGTTCGTCATCGTGGGAAAGTTGTCCAATTCGTTAATCCCGCTGGCTGAAACCATCGACTTCCGTTTTCACAAGAACGAGATTGCTGTCCGGGTCGACGATTCGAAACACGAAGCCAAGTTCGCCATCAAGGAGATGACGGTGCGCTCCGAATGGGACCGCATGCAGCGACATATCGAGGAAAGAATGAAGGATCAGGTTGATCACGAAGCGGAAGTGCGACTGCGATGAAAACTCGGGATCACGGGTGAAACACGGAACTCTCGGGCGGCTCCCAAGCTGTACGCGAGATGCGATCCATTGAAAAAAGATCTGAGGTCCGGACGTACCATCCCGAGCCCTGCATGCGGCCAATCAGTTTCAGTTTGGGGGTGTCGATGTAATGCCTGGCGGCGTCGATGACGCAATCCTCGCGTACGTGCATCGCAAGTACGCGCCCGAGCACCAGGCCACTCTCCGATCCCAGTTCGACGATTTGCATTAGTTCGCATTCCATCGACACTCGGCTTTCGGCAATGCGCGGCGGCTTTACGTACACAGATGGGACAGCGGTGAGGCCGGCCTGGGCGAGTTCACTGATGCCGGCCTCGAACTCGATGGCCGTAATGTTCATGGCTACGGCGGTTTCTTCGGAGACCAGGTTGACCACGAACTGCTTGGTGTCACGAATGTTGCGTCGCGTGTCCTTCGGTCGTACGTGATCATGGCTGCCGATGCCGATTCCCACCACCGGAGGATCGCCCGCGAACGCGTTGAAGAACGAGAATGGCGCAGCGTTCAACTGACCATTCAGGTCCTGGCTAACAATCCAGGCGATCGGGCGTGGAACGACCGTCGATACCAAGAGCTTGTAGCGCTCCCTAGCCGCGATTGTGGCGAAGTCGAACAGCATGCAGGTCCTCCTGAGGCGGGCAATCTACAAGCGACAGCCTACCAAATGACTACAATTTAATGCACGGTGCCGTCAGGCGTGACCAGGGGAAATCCATCGCACGGGCGCGCGACGCTGAACTGCGCGGCCGCAGCCCCGGGGTCGTACTGGTTAAGAAAGACTCCATAATTGAAGTGTAAGATGCGGTCGTCTGGCCGTCTCGCGAGCGCCCATTGATACTGCGCAACTGTGTCATCGGGGCTTTCGTCCGAATTGTCTGCCTTCATCATCAACCGCAAAATCTGATCTGAATGGTTCAGTTGATTCGTGAAAGGAGGCTCTTGCAGCCGTCGCAACATCTCCGCGGTTACTCGGGAACGATCAAATTTGGTGAATGCCAACAAGCGCTCGCATTCGGCTTGCGTGGGTACGTCTTCCGCCTGAAGTGGATGCCCCGTATCAGAAGGCAACTGCTTCGCGATCTGAAGGAAAATGGCGCGAGCCAGCAAGTAATCACCATGCGGAGTCAGGTGCACGTGCTCGTACACGAGTTCGCTACCAATGATTCCGTTTGGACTTTCTTTGGCAAAGATCGCATCCGCGTCAACCAACACAACAGCCGCGGATGACGATGCTACCGAACGGTTGACGTCATTGATTTTGCTATCAGCACGAAAACGCAAGGTGTCGAGTTCACGGGCACGAAGAAAATACTCCCTCGCCGCGTTGTAATCTCCGAGAGCCTCCAGGCAACGGGCGATCCGGAACGCGAGTTCGGCGTATTCGTCATCAATGTTCGCTGCCGCGCGATACGATTTCAATGCCTCCGCGTAGGAGCCGGCATTTTCCTGCTCAGCTCCTTGTTGAACCAGGGTGGACCAGGAGCGCAAACCATCCGCTCCCAAACCCTCGCGGTGCAACGACCCAAACGGCGCACAGTCCTTCAGATTCGTGGCCACGGTGGACACTATTACTCTGGCGCCGGAGTTGCGAGCCACGGCGATAGTGTCGCGCAGGTTGGATTCGAAGTTCGCGTAAGCATACTTCATGAGCGGCGAACTGGCGCGAACCTGCTTGTCGAGAAACATCGCCATCCCGCCCCAGTCTTTTTTCGGCGTGCCCACCTTGGTGAGGAGCTGTCCAATGCGGGTCGAGCGATAGAAAATGCTGCCGCGAATGACCGGAAGGCTCATCCCGGCAGAAGTAAGCGCGGTACCGGGACCATACGGACCGACGACCTCGTTGTTACCCGAGTAGATAATGAATACATCCGGACGATACTTCGCCAGCCCTTGAGCGATCGGCAACACCACGTGCGAGTTGATGGCGACGCTGCCAGTGTTCACAATCTCAAATTTCATGGAGGGATAGCGTTCGCTTAGCATCCCGTCCAGGTATCGGCTGAATCCGAATGCCGGCTCGGGATCTCCCATGGCTGCCGATTCCCCGAGGACGACAATGCGAAAAGTTCCGGGCGGTTTTTCCGTGGGAATGGCATACATTTGTGGCGTCTTGATCATGCCTGGCGGGAAAAACGGAGCGGTAAAGAACAAGTTATAGCAAGAGGCAGGTTGGCCCTGGACAGTGCAGGGAACGGTGACATCGGTGGGAAATCCGACTCCGCAAATCCGCAAAGCTGCTTCCACCAGCCCGAGTAGCAGTAATGGAGTAATGAGGGTGATCGCGATGCGCAGCGTCCAAACACGCCAGCCGGAAGCAACATGCTCGGTTTCTGTAGAAGCAAGCACTGTGACCTGTTCTGCCATAGCATCAGACGGTTGAGTTCCCACACAACGATCAGGGCCGGATCGGATCTGATTCCTTGGGCCTAACCTTGGTCGTCAGACCCGTTTGTATCCAGCCCTGGCCGTCCTCGGGCGTACGCCCCGCAAACTGCGAGGACACCCTTTCGCCGAGGAAGGCCGAATCCATGTACTCACTTCGGCATCCGTCGATCTGCAATCCGATTTGCTGCGCGAGTTATCCCTTTTGTCCCTGATTAGCCACCTTCACGCTCTGTTTGGCTTGCGTGAGCATCTGCTGGACCAAGTCTTTTTGCGGGAAATCGGGATGGTATTGCAGCAGTTTTTCCCACGCGGCCACCGCACCGTCGACATCATTCTTGCCTCTCCATTTGATGATGCCGATATTCATCAGCGTGCCCGCGTGTTTCGGATCGTATGCCAGCGACTGGTTTAGTTGTGCGAGGGCTCCATCCACATCGCCGGTGTAATATAAGCAGGACGCGTAGTCGGCTCGCACTCCAAGGCTTTTCGGATCGTACTGCAGCGATTTCTCGAAGTATCCTGCGGCCTCTTTGAATTGATGAGCACTCTTGTAGATCAGTCCGATCTCATTCCACAGCTGAGGGTTCTTTGGGTCAGACTTTAATTTCTCGAGGACCGGCGCGGCCTTCTTGTCTGCCATACGTTTCAGGTCGTCCAAGGTAGGCGCTTCTTTGGGCATCTGCTGCGTCTTTGGCAGTGGTCCCGTGTACTCGCTCGTTGGCTGAGAGGACGAGCCGGTCGCGTGCGCTTCAGTCGGAAGCGGCGCGGATGCCGAACCTCGAAGTAAATAGCCCGCCAGAAACCCCAACACGACGCACACTGCGCACATCACGATCAACTGCCTGACCTGCCAACTTGGCTTGGATGCCGCGGGTAAATTCGGTTCGTCTGCCATCCTTGAACTCCTGTTTGCGCGTTGCCAAGGCGAACATCTCGGCAGCTTCGCGAACGCCCTGAGAATGAGTGCACCGGCATCGCCAAAACCACACCTTGGGTCGGCCTGGCCGATTTTGGTCCTGATTTCAACGGCTTAGGGGGGATGGGGCTGACGGCTGACGTCAGAAGGCCGGCCCGAATCGGGTCTTTATGCCCAGCGAGGGCGCGTTTTGCCCCGGAGGTCAGGAGTTACTTTTTTCGTGCGTGTTGGCCGGAAACTTGGGCGCTGGAGACTGTGCCGTCGGCATTGTGGGTGGTCTGGTGGCAGGTCAAAGTGCAAGTGTTGCTGCCGCGGTTATAGGAGATTGGAGCGCCGTTGTTTTGCCCCACCACGTTAATGTCAAAATTCACCAGGCGTTCGCCCGAGACTCCAGGAGCTACCGAACCCATGCCGTGCGCGGTATGGCAGACGGAACAGGAGAAGCCATCCTGAGACACGTGGTTGCTGTGCTTCGTAAAGCTGGTGTTAGCCACAACTTTGTTCAGATCGTGACATTTGGCGCACATGCCATAAGGCCCGTTGAGGCTGACGTCTGGATTGGGAAACAAGTTCGTGACTTGTCCACCGGGCACGGTGGCTTGGCTGAATTGATAGTTGTGCTCGAGGATGTGCGAGTAGACCGAACCGTGAGGACCATTGGGCCCGATTCCACCGAACTCGCGATTGTCGTCGCTGTTGTGGCAATCGCCGCAGAAAATCCGCACTCCCATCAAGCGACCCGCCGTGCCATTCTGATTCAGCATGTTGGTGAGCAAGCTCGGCTGCGGTAGCGGGCTCAGACTATCGTGAGTTACAGGATGGCTCGAGGTCGCAGTCGCAGCGAACTCGGGGATTACGTTCAGGCGATCCGGCGCTGAAACTAATCTCGTGGGCGCGTATCCGTAAATCATCAATCTCTGTTTTCCTACGCTCGTACCGTGACAGCGCAGGCAGTTCTCATACTGGTTTAGGGCCGGAAGCAGAACTGTCACTCCGTCCGTCGTGCTGATGCCGGTCAGATTCGCCTGCGAGGGACGAATCGCGGGAGGGGCGGCAAATGTGACCACTTGATTGGATCCGTGAGCGCTGTGACAATCCACACAAGTGGCGTGGCGATTGTTGTTGAGCACAGCGGTTTCGGTTGCGTCGTGAAAATTGGTCCCCGCAGGCAGGGGATGGCTTATCTTAGCGATCTCAGCCATGACATTCGGAGCCGCCGGCGCGAGCAGGGTTCCACCGCCGTGACAAGTCATGCAATCCTGGGTCGCATTATCGGCGCCGGGCGCTGGCGGGTTGGCTGGCCGAAGCAGCCGCGCTGGCGCCGTTGCATCATGCTCCATGTGGCACGAAGAGCAAGCATTGAGTGCAACCGTGCTGTAAGAACCCACACGCGCGTTGGCTGCCGGCTGGTTGGTTGCCGTTTGATGTATGCCGTTCGTCCAGCCCGCAAGCGGGTTCGGCTGTCCGGGAATGATCCGGTTGGGATCGTGGCACGCAAGACACATCTGGCCGCTGGAACTGTCGCGGACCAGGAAATCCTGCGCGACCTTATCCGTGCCCTGCACGTGCGGGTTGTGACAACTGGTGCACTCGATATTCCCCTTGATCAATTTCACGGCCCCGGTTGGATCGGCCGTCTTGCCCTGCGAAACTAAGGAAGCCACCAGATTGGAGGCGTCCTTCATCGGCAAGATCAGGCTGAAGGGATGGGTGCCACCGAGGTTTGTCCCAAAGGAATCGATGCTGTTCATCGATCCCGTCATGGGTAGCGTGCCATAGGCTGCCGATTGCCCCACGGCTACCGTGCCGTCGTGGCAACTCAGGCACAGACTGCTAGTCACTCCGAGGGTGGGCTGGGTGTTGCCTCGCTCGACGTAGGTCGAACTGGAATACGGAGTATACGTCGATTTCGATAGCGTCTGATTCCATAACGGAGATGTTCCTCCCAATCCGCTATGGGGTGCGTGGCAGAAGGTGCAGCCGAGGCTTCCTTGCGAATACACCGAGGCTCCGCTAGGGGGTGACAGGTTGTGCATGCCCATCACATCGCCGGTCGCCTGCGCTGTGGCGAGGCCTTGAGCCAGAACCACTAAACAGGCTGAGGCTAGGACCCACCTCATTGCTTGCCCCCGTCGGCCGCTTTCGCGGCTGCATAGTAGTGAAATACCTCGATGCGGCGATTGAAAGAATCCACGACATAGATGCGATCGTTGTGGTCAATTTGCAGTCCGGTCGGCAGTTGGAAATCTCCGAGTCCGCTTCCGCGCTGCCCGAAGTAATACAAAAGCTGGCCTTCCCGGTCAAAGACCTGCACGATGCCCCAGAGGCCATCTACGGCATAAAGATGTCCTTCGGAATCGAAGCTGATCCCCTTGGGTCGGAACATCGATCCCGCAGAGTCTCCGATCTTTCCGATGGCATAATGAAAGCTGCCGGATCGGTCGAGGACTTGCACCCGAAAGTTCATGGCATCGACAACGAACAACTCAGGACCGTTCAGCCGCAACTCCGTCGGATAATTAAATTCGCCTTCTCCGGTACCAGTTTTCCCAATCGTCGCCAGCACGCTGCCCTGCATATCCATTACAAAAATCTTGTTGCGCAGGGTGTCCGTGATGTAAATGCGTTGAGCCGCCGAATCGATCGCAATTCCAGTGGGACGTTTGAAATATCCTTCTCCGCCCTTCAGGCTGCCGATCACATGCCGGTACTTCCCCTTGACGTCAAAGACGAAAATCTTGCCCGCCTGCGAATCGGTCACATAAATATTGTCCTGCGCATCTACCGCAACGCACTGCGGCGACAGCATCGGATCCTTGCCGCTGTCCTTGCGGGAGAGAAACTTGTATTTCTTTTCGGTGAAGTCGAAGATGTGAATCCCGCCGGCTCCGGGGTCGGTGACGATGACTCGTCCGTGCGAATCGGTTGCGATGCTGTAGGGACTGACCAGAAAGTGGAAGTCAGGTTCGCCGGCGATGACGTCGACCACGCGAGTCCAGAAGCCCCGCTTCGGCTTCACCTCACGCTCCAGGCTGAAGCTGCGCTCAAACGTCAGTTTCCGGCCTCCGTCCAGCAGCAACTCCGGAGGAGCGGGCTGGACAGCAGTTGTTTTGGAGGGTTTGCCGGCGATCGCGGGGATGCCGAGCAACACGACAAGACCGGCAACGGTAAAAGCCCTCTGCAACTGTCCCGCGAACCGTTCGCTCAGAAGAAATCGAACCATCTGGACACTCCAATGAAATACGAGTTCGCGGTTCCGGGCGGAACGCCGCCCGCACTGATGCTCTGAGTGAACCTGGTAAATCCGCCCAGCAGGCCAATTCTCCTGAGATGGTACTGCATCTGAGCATTGAAGATCTCCGTATTATTGTGTGAATTCGTCGTGTTGCTGAGCGTGTTGCTGAGAGCGCGGCTGTAGGTTGCGGACAACGTGAGCCGGCGCAGAGGGGTCGCGGAAAGCCCGCCGCCGTAGCTGTCCCCGCCGTAAATGATGAGATCGCTCGCCGGCACTCCAGGTGTTGGTGGAAGTGGCACCAATCCGGCGTTGGTGAGAATCGAGTTTCCGCTTGCCTGCGTATAGTTACCGGTCAAGGTGAACCGGCGCGAACTGAGCGAAGTCGAATAGCTTTTGCTGTCATTGTCGCTGCCCGGTTGATTGGTCAGACCGCTGTGGCTTCCGTTAAAGCTCGCAATCCACGTCAGGCCATGTCCGAAGCGGCGATGCAACCTTGCGCTGTAGTTGTAGTAAGACGATGTATAGGTGACTAAGATCGACTGCACGTTTTGGGCGTAACTGAACGAACCTGAAGTCTCCCAGCGTTTGATCCTGTGAAAATAGTTCACGTTGCCGATGAAACCCACCGAGTTGCTGCCCTGCCCATTGGACTCCTCCACTACGCCCGCGGAGAAGGTAAACATATCGAAGAGCCTGCGCGCATAATTCACCGTCCCGGTGATGTAGGTCCCGGTGTAGCTCTTGTCAAAATAGTATTGGTCATAATAAGTAGCCTGTGCTTGCGAGGACAGATAATTGGTGAACTGATAAGTAGCGCCTCCACCCACCGTGAATGATCTTGAGCCTGATCCGAAATTGAACGGTGTTTGCACGGTTCCGGTGTTGATGAGGTTCTGGTTAAAATAGCCCGACAGATTGTCGGTGTAGCTCTGGTCGGCAAACAGGCTCAGCTTTTGGACAGGGTGAAAGGTAGCGCCGGAGGTCTCGGTGCTGGTCGTATAGTTGGTAGTGTTGTTCGCTTGTCCCTGGAAATCTGTGGTCGCTTCTGAGCGGGTGTAATTGATATAGAACGAGCCGTTGATCGGCAAGTTGCGGTTCGCGCCAAAACCAAAATCGTGGCCAGTGGTGTCCGATACTGATTCCTGCTCACCGGCCAGGAATTCCGGGTATGTGGAGTGAAGGGTGTTGTGATCGTAGAAACCGTTCAGGCGAAAACCCTCTATCGCGTACGAAGACCTCACATTGAATAGCTTCGTATCAGAACCGGTCTCTTGATTGGTTCCGTACACCGTGCCGGATCCGCTGCCCTGCGCGTAGCTGGCCGATAGAGTAGGCAGGCCCGGAACCAGGGCGCTCCATCCAATGCCGAAGCCCTGCCCATGGCCGTGAGTCGTGAAGTCGGGTTGACCTGGAAGTCCGAACGTGCCGGTGCTGTTGTAGTCGTCCCGATAGCTGACCGATCCTGGGAAATGGCTTCCGGTAAACAGATTGGCTGTCCCTGTAAATCCGCTGGCGCCCGTCAACGATTGGAAGTTGGAATTGGCCTGTGACTGATTGTAATAGGGAGTGAAGTCGAAGGAGAGGAAGTTAGGATTGTAATAAGAGCCGGAGACGTTGCCGTTAAGTCCGAAGTTCAGTCCATGGCTCGATTGAATATCGTCTCCGTAGTCTCCCTGGTACCCCACCGTGAGCAGTCCGCCTGCCTTCATCTGAAGGTTGTCTCCAATTTGCACTTGGGCTCGGGCCAGCGGTATTACGATCACAAGGAGCAGCCCCACAATGTCCGCTGCTAACCTCGTCATTGTGCCAGTTCCTTCCACCCCTGAACTCCTCATTAGTCCGGCCAGATGCAGTTACTGAAGGCAAACTCTGTGCCACTCCCGGCAGTGTGGCGGGAGCAGGTAAGCTGGTGAAACAAAGACTGTTATGCGTTCTATGGCGGGCACCTGAACGATCATTCCCTGTGTGTGCTGCGCCATATCACCCGCGCGGCGTGCTGAATAACTCAACATGTAATGGGACCATCGAAAACCGGAGAGGAGACCATCAGCGGTCGGGCTCGACTTAGGCTAACCCGTTCAGCGTGGCCAGCAACGTCTGGGAGAGGCAGGCAGCAGCACCACTCATCCCGGCAAGGTCTTACACGATTTCGATCTTGGCCTTGGCGCGCAAACTCTTCGCAAAATTCGAACGCAACTGTTCATACTTGCGCTTTTGCAATTCCGTTTGCAGGCTAGCCTTGACGTCCGCCAGGCTCTTTTTCTTGGGTGGATTGTGCGCGTTCAGCCGGAAAATTGTGAACGCATTTTCGATCTGGATCACGCCGCTCACCTGTCCCGCCTGCATGGTCAGCGCTGCCTTCACGATCTGGGGTGGCAATTTGTCGCGGCCTACGGCTTTGTGGTCGCCCATGTTGACGCGGAAATCATCCTCGGAGATTTTTTCCGCTAGCAAGCCGAACTCCTCGTAGCTCTTCGTCGCCTTGGCTTGGCGCAGCGCGTCTTCCGCGCGTTTACGGTTTTCGTTCACTATCTCCGGGGTAACCTTGTCATTTTGGGGAGGAAGAATGGAAATGCTTTGTATGCTGAACGACTCCGGTTGCTCGAAGCGTGCTGCGTTCTTATCGTAATAGGCTTTGACCTCGGTCAGCGATACGTTGGCTTTGTCTTCCACCTCAGTCTTCAGCACTTCCTCGATCAGGAGCGAACGCTGGATCTGCTGGCGCAGCACCTGCCGGGAGCCGTGCATCTCAGTCTGCATGTATTGTTCGTACTCGTCGGGGCTGTTGAACTGCTTGCGAAAATCGGCCTCGGCGCGGTTCAAGCTCGCGGCAGAAACAATCAACTTTCGCCGCCCAGCTTGCTGATACACGAGCTCCTCGAAAATGATCATCTCGAGCGCACCCTGGCGGATGGAGGCTTCCTGCGCTTTGGGAAATCCATTGTGCTGCTTGGCATACGGAAAGATGGCAAACATCTCACGCAGTAGATCGCGGTCCGTCAGCACCGCCCCATTGACCCTCGCCACCGGCTTGTCGCTCACCTGCAACGGTGATGCGGGAGAAGCAGTCGCGGACGGCGTCCCCACGCTGGTTGGAGTATGAGAGGCGACTTGGGCCGCGGCTGTCGCCGCTACTAGCAGGATCCAGATTGAGAGTTTGTATCTCATAATTCCTCGCTCGCTACCTCAGAAAAAAGGGGGAGAGATAATCTCTCCCCGTGGGTTCAAACCGTCTTTACTGGAACTGCGTCGTAATGGTGTTGGTATTGTTGGATTCGTTCGCTTCACCAAAGTGGCATTGACGGCAGAACTGCGTCGTCGAAGGTGCCGACGTTCTGGCGTACGTCTGAAGGTTCGGGTTGTACGGGCCATTCACGAAGAAGTAGGTGGCATAGAATTTGCCGCCGCCGTCGTTCATGATCGGGCTCGCGGTGCTGGATGTGTAGACGGTCATGACGTGCTGATTGTGGCAAGTGGTGCAAGCCACGTAGGGTTGACCCGCGCTGTTGATGCCGTATGGTGTAGACCACTTTCCAGGCGCCAGGGCTGGCCAGCCGTAATTCGCTACGAATTGCGCATACGGGCTTCCTGGAGTCACGGTGAATTTTCCGGCCGCCCAGACCAGGCCAGGCTGAGTCGTGCTGATGTTGGCATTCACGCCCACCGGGTGATCGTTGGTGTAATTGCCAGCCGTAGTGCCATCATTGCCAAGCAGGGTTGGAATCGGCTTGTTCCCGTACGCGGTATTGGTCAGCAGGCCAATCTTTTGTTCGTAGGACTGATTGGTCATCATGTTGGAGGCGGTGAGGTTGCCGTCGTGGCAGCTCAGGCAGAGCAAAATGCCGCCGACTTCCGTGCTGCCGCTGGTGATGCTGGTGGGCAGAACTTCGACGTATTGCCCGTTGTCGCCGAACTTGATTGTTTGGCCATACAGTGGACTGGCATCCTGGCCCCACAATGCATAGCTGCCGGCGTCAGCAGCGCCGCCGTGACCGGAGCCAAACGAACCGCTATGCGGAGCATGGCAGCCCGCGCAGCCGCGGCCCTGATTGTTATGCGCGCCGAGTACGTCGACTGTTGACGACCAGTTTTGGCCTATCATCAATCCCGTGACGGCAAGAACGAAGATTGCGAGTAATATTACTTTCTTCATATAAAGTAAAACCTCCTAGTTTAATTGCAAAGCTTTAAACCCTTGGAGGCTTAGGCCCGGGCTGCAACTCTTTTGCAACCGCCCCCTGCCTTAGGTCATGCAACTATCCAACCGAACCAGAGACGTCGCCGGCGCTGCGGCGATTCGAACTAAGTGGTTGAATGTAAGAATGTTAAGTCGATATGGTCCCATTCCGTCCTAACCCGGGAAAGAGGGCTACTGGGGGAAAAGAACCAATGCCTATTTTGCTGTTGGTCAAATTCCGCAATCGGATGTGAATCAACGCAATGCCGGGGCCTGCGTTTGAAGCGATTGTGTTGAGAAACGCAACAGTAGGAAATTGCAGGAGGCCCGGGCGACCATCATGTGGGACGCTGTAACAAGCGACACCCTCGGGAACTGGTTCGCTTGAGAATCGTTTTCGCCGAGGTGCCTCTATTTGCTTTGAGGAGTCTTTGCCTGCATTGCAGGATCCGCTATCGGAACCACCTCGTTGTTGGATACGCCGGCCTTCTTTTCCCGCGATGCGTCTTTCTGCCTGCGCAACTGATCGGCCTCGGAGTCGGTCACGTAACAGAATTGCTGGACTCGTCCGGGGAAGATCTCCGAGGTGAAAACGCGGTTTGCCTTGTCGATCGTGATGCCGACCACCCCCTGGAACATGCCGGGAAGAAGTCCATGGCCGCCGAAACTAATGAGCAACTGGGCGTCGTGATTGAAGACCTGCACTCGATCCTGCATCCCGTCGACCACCCAGATATGGTCATCACTGTCAATGGCAACCCCCTTGGGCCGCGAAAAGTATCCTGGGCCGTCGCCGGCTTTGCCAAACGTACTGATGAATTTGCCGTCGCCATCGAAGATCTCGATGCGGTTGTTGAGGGAATCAGCCACGTAGAGATTGCCGTCCCGGTCGACCGCCAATCCCCCCGGCCGGGCGAAATCTCCGGGCGTGGTGAGTTCGTGTTTGTGCCCGCCGGTGCCGATCCGCCGCTTCAGCTTCAGAGTGTCGGCGTCGTAAACCAAAACCTGATCCTGATCGACGTCAGCAACATAGAGAAGCCGGTTTTCGGTATCAATGGCCAGCCCACCCGGTTCGACCAATCCATCAGTGATTACGTCTTCGGGTTGGTGTTTGGCGTTGAAAACCAGGACGTGGCGCAACCCAGGGTCGGAGACGAACAGGCGGTCATTGTCGTCCATCGCCAGGCCGATGATGCGAACGAAGTGCCCATGGGTTTTGTTCTTGATGAGCTCTACTTCCCTAGTTTCCGTGTTGAAAATGAAGATAGCGCCCACCTTCTGGTCGGCGACGTAGAGACTGCCTTTTGAATCCACCGCCATGCCATACGGCTCTGCCAGTTGGAAAAGAACTTTCGTATTGTCGGTGGCGGGTTGTGTACCCGCGAGCCGGTCCATCCAGGTTTGCTTCTTGGTGTTGGGCTTGTCTACCTGGGAGATTTTTTCGGTGGCATAAAACGCCTGGTACTTGATGCGAGCGATTGCCGGCGGGTTCGGCCAAACGATATTGGAATAGTCGATCACTGGCGGCGTCTTCGGAGCTGTTGTGTCGGCCGGCTTTTTCTTTCCGCCGAACACGGAGACCGGCGATCCCAGCCCCAGGCTCAAAAGAACAAGCAAAGCCAGAAATCGTTGGCCCTTGCGCGTCGGGTTTGGTCGAATGGAAAACATCGAAGTTTCTCCTAACTGCGACCTATCGCGTTTTCAAATCCTTGTGGCACGTAGAGCAAAATGCCATGTTGTTGGCCTGATCCTTCACCAGCAAGTCGGCCTGAGCCGAGGAGTGCGGCTGGTGACAGGTCAGGCAGTTCATCGGTGTTTTCACCTTGGTTGGATCTGCTGGATCCAGCAAGTCAGAGACAGGATGTCCACCCACAGGGTGTCCGATGCCGAATTTCAACGGTAGAACCACGACTTTGTTTTTTGCGAAATAGTCGTCGGGAAGTTTCACACTTCCGTTGAAGATGGTGATCACAGGCTGACCCTCCAGCTTCTTCGGGTACCTCTCCGGTCCATGGCACTCCAGGCAAAGTGCGTTCGGCGTTTGGGCGCGCAGCAAATGATCGTTGTCGCCGCCGTGGGGCTGATGACAGGTGGCACAACCCTGACGGAAGGCCGGCTGGTGGTGGACCGGCTTATTGGCTTGGTCTGCGATATCGCTGTGACACCCCAGGCAGATATCGACCGAGTTCGTTTTGGGAAGTCCGGGCTGCCGGCTGGCGTGTGGGCTGTGGCAATCAGTGCAGTCGCCCGCCGCCCCCGGATGCGGAACCTTGGCAGTCTCAATCAGCTTCGCTTTATCGTCGTGGCACGTGACGCACAAGGCTTTGGCATCGGCCTGCGTCAACACCACTTTTCCATTCTTGGCCGGGGCGTGGCAGACTTCGCATTGCTTATCTGCAAATGGTGGATGGGTGAATTTTGCCATCAACTTGGGAGCGGCGCTCGCGTGGGGATCGTGACAGCTCACGCAATTGGCGCTTTCGAAGGGCTGATTCTGGTGCGCCTTCTGCAGGTCCGCTGCCTTGACGTCATGGCAATCTATGCAGAGGGCGGGCGGCGCCTTGGTGAGATGAAAATCGAAATCAGCCTTGCCGATCTCCCCCGTTTTGTGCGTAACGTGGCAGGTGTCGCAGCCCATGTCGAGGGCGGCATGGCGGCTGCCTTTTTCGGGCACATTCAGCCCGGTGGTATGGCAGCTCAGGCAGAGGTTTTCTTTCTGATCCCCCGAGGTCGGCTTCAACAACTGATTCTTATAGTCCGAGGAGTGCGGATCGTGACACTTCACGCAGTCTCGAACTGCCGGGGGATGGACCGTACCTTTTATGTCAGCGGCATTTTTGTCGGCGTGGCAGGTCAGACAAAGGGCGAGGGGCGTGGTCGTGATCAGCTTTACCCGAGTGATGTCTTTATTCACCCGAATCTCGTGGCAACTGGTGCAGCCCATGGCCATGGCTGAATGGACCGACTTGCCTTTTGTCTTGTCTTCATGGCAGGCGAGGCAGGTGGAAGTGTCCGCTTTCGGGTCAAGCGGGACAGGATGTTTCGCAGCGTAGACGGGGCCAGATAGGACGAGCGCCACGGTGAAACAGCCCAGCGCTCTTTCTATGTGAGTCATCCTCGGACTCGATTTGAACAATTCCAACGTCACACCCGCTACGTCTCCTCATTTGCCTGTGCACGCATCTCGCCTTATTTCTTCAGCCCTGCGCGTCTCGGACCAAGCCTTCTAACAGATTGCAACAAAATCAGTTGGGAAATGAATCCGCATCTATAAGAAATCGTGACGGTTGAAAGGTTTATCACAATGGGGGATTCTCCCACAGTGAAATGGACTAAATGACCCAAGTCATTATGCTCCATCCTTTGCGTTTCTGATCGGCTGGGAAATCGAATTGCCGAACTTCTTCCAAGCGATCACTGGCAGGGTGCGTCAAATTCCCGCCGAACTCGAATCTGCTGTGTGATATGGCTCAGGCCGCGAGCTTCAAGTTTTCACGGTTGCTGGCTGATGGTCTGGATTTTCAGCAACTTCGCTGATTCTTAAGCGTTGGCCGGAAACGTGCCTTTGCCACTCGGGGAAGAGGAAAGATATGGCTGCGACCGTCCACTCCGTAGTTCCGAAAACCGTCCGGAAAACCTGGCAAACCCTCGGAGCGATCAAGACGGGCGTCGTTCTGCTCATTCTGGTCGTCATCATTTCGGCAGCGGGAACCGTGATTCTGCAGCGCCCCGCCACCGATGCCGACGAAATGCAGAGGGCCTACTCGCCCCAGGTACTGCGCATGCTGGATGGCGTAGGACTGACCGACGTCTTCCATGCCTGGTGGTTCGTTACCCTGCTGGTGCTGGTGAGCCTTAGCATCATCGCCGCATCCATACAGCGCTTCCCAAACTCTTGGCGTTACTACGCGCGTCCGTATAAGAGTCCTGATGAGGCCTGTCGCAAAGTGCTCGCGACGCAGGCAGTGATTCCGATGAAGGATGAAGAAGCGGCGTTGAGCATCGCGGAACGAGTGTTCCACAAGGCAGGTTTCAAGTCCGAGCGGATTGTCCGCGAAAACAACTTTTCTCTATTCGGCGAGCGCAACCGCTTTTCTGAATTGGCAGTTTATATCGTGCATGCCAGTCTGCTTCTCATCTTTCTTGGTGGCATCGTCGACGCGCTTTATGGCTGGCGTGCATTCGTCACTCTGACCCGCGGACAACGGTCGAGCCAAGTGCAGACCCAAGGCGGCAGCAAACGCAATCTTGGTTTTGCCGTCCGCTGTGACGGCGCCGGCCAGGAGAACTATACCGATGGCACTCCCAAACGCTGGTGGTCAGATCTGGCGATTGTAGAGAACGGGCAAACCGTCGTGAGCAAGCAGATCGTCGTCAACGATCCCCTGGTTTATCAGGGCGTACGCTTTTATCAGGCCAGCTACGGTAAGACCGGAAAGATCGACAAGTTGGTGCTCACTGCTTCTCCTCGCGATGGCTACGCCCCCAAGGAACTCACCATCGGTCCGGATGAAACCCTCCCCCTTGATCCCGACACGACTGTTCGCCTCGCCGAGTTCATTCCCGACTATGTGCTGCGCGACGGTCAGATCTATACCCGCTCCGGTGATCTGGAAAATCCGGCCGCTCATCTGGTGGTGGAATCCAAGAGCACCGGCAAGGCCATAAACGTTTGGCTACCTCCGATTCCCGGCTTTGAGGAGAACGCGTCTTCCCCGTACACATTCGAAGGCAAAGACGTGCAGATGGCCTACTTTACCGGCTTGGAGGTTTCGCACGAGCCCGGGCAGTGGTCGGTTTGGGCAGGTGTTCTGGTCATGGGGCTCGGCCTCGCCGTGGTTTTCTACTTCGTTCATGTGCGCGTGTGGGCCGTGCCAGTGCGCGATGCCCGTGGCGGGCTGATGCTATGGATCGGCGGAACCGCGAACAAGAACAAAGATGTATTCGAGCGACGTTTCCGCAAGGTGGTTGAACAAATCGAATCAGAAATCAAAGTTTCGTCGAAAGCAGGCGCCGACACGCCGGTTACTGCACTCGCCGGAAGGTGAGATCCGGCAATGGAGGATGCGTCTATGGCACGAATCGCAAGAGCCGAACAGCAACCAGCCGCAACCGGTACGACGCTGGTCGTAATGGTGGGATTGGGAGTGACTTTCCTGTTGTTCATGGCATTTCTGAATGTGGTCAAGAGCGGCAATCTGCTCAACGAATCCAACCTGCTTTACGCCACGCTCATTTTCTATTCAGGTGCGGGAACACTTTATCTCGGCTTCGGAGTCACCGGCATTCCTTCCTATGTCCGCTTCGCCTCTCTGGCAACGTGGGCCGGCCTGATCGCCAATACGGGAGCTGTGGCGCATCGCTGGTATGAAGCCGGACATCCCCCGTTCGCGAGCATCTATGAGATGCTCCTCAGCTTCGTATGGACGTTGGCCGCACTCACGTTGATTGCCGAGAACAAATTCAAGGTCAAGGTCATTGGCACCGTAACCATGCCCGTGGCAATCGTCGGCGTCGTCCTGATGCAGTTGCTGCGAACCGAAGTTCACCCGCTCGTGCCTGCGTTGCAATCGACTTGGCTGCATGTCCACGTCACGCTGGCGATGCTGGCCTACGCGGCCTGTGCGCTGAGCTTCGCCCTGGCCATGATGTTCCTCATACAGGACAAGATGAAGACTGAAACCTTCCTCGCCGCGACCAGCCTGTTTGGTATCGCCACATACGTCGGCGTGCTGACTCGTTTCGAGAAATGGGGCGGCCTGAGCGTGATCGCCTGGAATCCAGAAGAAAAATCCGAGGTGTTTCTGGCCAAAGGTGTGCGCTTGTTCGTTGTGATTCCCGATCTCGGCTGGCTGATGTTGTTAGTGCTTGCGGCTGTCGCCGCACCGCTCGCTCTCTATCTGATCTGGCGCAAAACCGGCAAGCAGAACCTCATCGACATTGCCAACCGTGCAGTATTCGTGAGCATCCTGCTGCAAGTGTTGGCGCTGGTTTTCTTCCTGCTGCGCGCGCGTGACGGTCGCTATGGTTCGCTCGATGCCGACGGCCTGTTCTCGACCAGCCTCGCAGCCAGTCCCTTCATTCTCTCGGGCCTGGTGGGCGGGATCTTTGTTTCACTGCTGTACCTCTTACTGCTGTGGCGGCGTGAAGATCTCGAGCGCATGCTGCCCAGCTCCGAGGAACTCGACCGCATCACCTACAAAACCATCGCGATCGCATTTCCCTTACTCACCCTGATGATCGCGGCCGGTGCCTACTGGGCTAATCGCACCTGGGGTTCTTATTGGAGCTGGGATCCAAAAGAAACTTGGGCCGCGATTACCTGGTTGGTCTACGCTGGTTATTTGCACATGCGCGTCACCCGTGGATGGCGTGGCCGGCGCGCTGCGTACTTCGCCATCCTGGGCTTTGCCGTAGTGATGTTTACTTTCTTTGGCGTGACTTACCTGCTGCCCGGAATGCACGCTTATGCTTAGCCGCGCTCAATCCGCGACCAAGGCAACCGGACCACCGGGAGTGTCAGTCCAAACCACCGCTCCGGTCCGCCCTCCTCCGAGTCGGCCGGCCGGCAGCGAGCACACCATGTCTGCAGACCGCTCACAGGTGGAGGATATCCGATTGAGTTCCGTACGAGTCAACTGGCAGCTTAAGGCAATCTTGCCGGTAGGCCTCGTTCTGTTGTCGGGGCTGCTGCTTTTCATTCTCGCGACCGTGTCTCTGCGCGACCCCGAACGCCACGCGGTGCTAATCGTCGCGGGCGCGGGAGCAGTCGCCATCTGCGCCGTGTTAATCGTCGTGCTTGCCTACGTGATTCAACGGCCCATGGTCGAACTGCAGGAGAAAATCGCGCAAGTGAGTGCAGGCAACCTGAACGTCGCGGTCAGCTTCGCCCAGCGCAACGACGAGATCGGAGACCTTGGCCGCAACTTCAACTACATGATGCAGCAATTGCGCGAGAGTCGGGAAGAAATTGAGCGCCTGCATCGCACCCAGATGTCTCGCGCCGAACACCTCGCGACCCTCGGCGAGTTGGCCACCGGCCTGGCCCACGAGATTCGAAACCCGCTCGCCGGAATCGCGGGAGTGATCGAAATCGTCGGCCGCGATCTGCCTGCGACCAGCCCCGCGCGTGCCGTCGTGAAGGACGTTCGCTTGGAAATCGCGCGCATCAGCCGCACTCTGACCGATCTTCTGGAAACGGCGCGGCCTCGCCGGCCCGAGGTTCGCCGAAGCAACCTCAATACCACCGTGGAACACGCGGTGATGCTGGCACGCCAGCAGGTGCTCTCCAGACCAATCAAGATCGAACTGCAGAAGGCCCCCGATCTGCCGGAGGTCGAGCACGACAGCGATCAGGTTCATCAGGTGCTTCTGAATCTGCTCCTGAATGCCGTCCAGGCTATAGACAAGGTTGGCACAGTGAGCGTCGCGATCGGCTGCCGAGATGGTTTCGCCAGTGTGGTGGTCAGCGACACGGGACGCGGCATTTCTCCTCTAAACCTGCCAAGTATCTTCCGTCCCTTCTACACCACTAAGGGGGACGGCACAGGCCTCGGTCTCTCTCTTGCCTACCGCATCGTGGAAGATCATCATGGTCGCATCGAAGTCAGCAGCGTAGTCGGGAGGGGAAGCCGCTTCGAGGTGCTGCTGCCATTTCAAATGTCCGCCCCGGTCGCCGCTTCCTAGACCGCGCTCATCCACGCTGGTCCTCGGTGAACGGGTCACAACGGTGAGTGATCAGACTCACTGCCCAAGTTCGTTGCGACGCATACCCTGAAGTTAGCTTCTCTGGCGGTTCTTATGGCCGTTTCCGCAAGCCACCGGAACCGTTTCGAGCGGATCCTGTTCGGTGTGGCCTTGATCGTGGCCGTACTCATCGTGGTTGTGCGGATCGGCGCTGTCCTTATCCTCCCGTACCTTCACCACCTCCGCTAGGTGCCGAATCGGTCCTTTGACAGGGCTGGGTACGGTCGATAATCCCTTCTGCCTCAATTCCAACTACTATGTCGGCCAGTGCTGGTTCGAGAGGGTTTGAATGTCTTTTCGATCCGTTTTCCTGGCGGTGGTGATTGCCTTCGCCCTGATTCTGGCCGCGTTCCTCATAAACCGGGCGCGGCCGAAGATTGAAACCGAGCAGCCCAGCGCGGAATTAGTACGGGCCACGGGAAAGTGCGCCGAATGTCACGCGCGAACTCAATATTCGGTTCGTTCACGAATACGAGATGAGTTTGCACGCCAGGAAAGGCGTGAACTGCCTCGAGTGCGACCAGCCCGCACCGGGTCAGGATAAAAAGGACCACCACGGCTTCGTAATCTCCGCTAACTAAGCTGACCGCTGGCAATTGCCGCGGCTGTTACGAGAACATCTATCAGCAGTTTTTGCGCAGCCGCCACGCTGCACCGGCATGGGCATCTATCTATGGTGAGCAGGGGCTCACGCCGGAGCAGGTGAGTTTTTCGGAAATGTACCAACCCGGAGGCACGCACAGGCCGCCGCATCCGTTCGTGCACATGGAAGGCGGATCGGCCATGACCAGCGGGTGTGAACAATGCCACAGCGTAGGCAAACCGAATACTGACGGCACCATCGGAACTTGTACCGCGTGTCATACGCGGCATACCAGTTCGGTTCGGATCGCCCGCCTACCAAGCACTTGCGCGCAGTGCCACATGAGACCGGACCATTCGCAGATCGAGATTTACGAGGAATCCAAGCACGGCATCATGTTCCAGGCGCAAGAGCGGCTGCTGAACCTGGACGTCCCTCCAAAAACGCTCACGACGCGCGACATGTTCATCCCAACTTGCGCCACTTGTCACATGAGCGGCATTAATGGAGTCGGCATAACTCACGATCCGTCCGAACGGTTGTCGTGCTATCTGGCAAATGCCATCAGCGAGAAACGTCCAAACTATGCCGCGGCCCAGGCCAAGATGAAACAAGTGTGCTCTCAGTGTCATACGCCTGTGTTAATTGATCGGGTCTATAGCCAAGCCGAACAGGTTGTCCAGACCACGAACGACCGCGTTCGCGTAGCCCAAGACCTCATGAACGGACTGCACCAGGACGGCGTGCTTATCGGCCCCACCGTTCTCCCAACCGATTGATTTTGTCTTCTTCGATCTGTGGCACTATGACGGGCGAACCAGCAAACATGGCGCATTCATGGGTGGGGCAGACTTTGTTCAGTGGCACGGAAATTACCCTATGATGCAAAAGACCGTCGAGCTTCAGTCCATGGCCTCTGAGCTTAGGAGACAGCATGGCAGAGGCAAGTGATCGCTGGTGGAATCGTCCTCAGCTTTGGGTGGAGGTGTTCGCGATCCTGAATGTCGGCTTTCTCACCTTCGATGTCTATCTCGCACATTCCGTCAATCAATTTCGTAACCCAGCCGAGTTCATACCCCTGATCTTCTCCGCCACCGCGCCCCTGGTGCTGATTTTCGGCTTGGCAGTGCGCTATCGCTGGCCTCCCCTTTGGAAGGATTTGGGATACTTGGTCGGCTGGGCCGCAATTTTCGTGGGCCTCACAGGAGTCATTCTCCATCTCCAGAGTCACTTCTTTTACGAGCGCACTCTGCGCGGACTGACTCATTCGGCGCCGTTTGCCGCGCCCCTCGCTTACACCGGCTTGGAATTCCTGCTCGTCATGAACCCTATGGTTGCATCGGAATCGCTCGAATGGGCACAGTGGGTTGTGCTGCTCACTCTGGGTGGTTTCATTGGGAATTTCGTTATCAGCCTGAGCGATCATGCGGAGAACGGTTTCTTTAATCCCCTCGAGTGGGTTCCGGTCGTCGCGAGTGCAATCGCCATAGGTTTTCTTACGGTGCCCCTGGTTACGCAGGTCCCGCGTCTATTCATTGACCTATGTGCCGCGGTTCTACTCTTTGAAGCAGCCGTGGGCCTGTGGGGCTTCCTGTTACACGCTCAGGGCAATCTGCGTGGACCTTCAGTTCACCCGTTCGATAACTTCATCTATGGCGCTCCTCTCATGGCACCTCTGCTGTTCCCTAATCTGATGGTGCTAGGTATCATCGCGCTTTGGCAACTTCGAACCACGCACTCCTAAGTTGCTCCGCTTTCCCCACTGACTCAGGACGAGAAGCATCGTTATTGAAGCTTGAGGCGATTTTCCACGACCCTTGGCCATTCGACAACTGACCCCGACCCAAGATTATCCCTTGCGTTCCGTAGTAATCTAAATGTCGATGCCGCCGGAGAAAATCATGATCGTGGACGACGAGCGCCTGGTGCGCTGGTCCCTGCGCCAGAAGTGCGAAGAGTGGGGCTACCACGTGATCGAGGCCGATGCCGGCGAACCGGCTCTCAAGCTGGCGCAGCACGAATCGCCTGATCTTGTCCTCCTCGACGTGCGCATGCCCGACCTTACCGGGATCGAAGTCCTCGATCAACTCAAGAGAAGCGGCGATGCCCGCGCCGTCATCATGATCACGGCCGATCCGCAACTTGACGATGTTAAAGCAGCGCTCAAGCTCGGCGCCTACGACTTTGTGGGCAAGCCGGTCGACTTCGAAGAGCTTCGCGTGACCATCAAAAACGCCCTCGAGGCCACGAGCTTACGCGCCGAAGTCCAGACCCTGCGCGGCGAGGTACGCCGCGACGCTGGCTATAACAGTGTGGTAAGCGTCTCCCCGAAGATGACCGAGCTCATGAACTTTGTCCGCAAGGTCGCGTCCAGCGAGGCCACCACCATTCTGATTCAGGGCGAAAGCGGCACTGGCAAGGACCTCATCGCAAAAGCCATCCACTACGAAAGCTCCCGCCACGAAAAACCCTTTGTCGCCATCAACTGCTCCGCCATCCCGGAGACGCTGATGGAAGCTGAACTTTTCGGCCACGAAAAGGGCGCTTTCACCGATGCCAAGCAGATGAAGAAAGGCCTGTTCGAGGCCGCCGACGGCGGCACGCTCTTTCTCGACGAAATCGGCGAACTCTCTCCCCTGCTCCAAGCCAAACTGCTGCGCGTCCTCGAAGACCAGGTCATCCGCCGCGTGGGTGGTATCAAGGATATGCAAGTGGATGTACGCGTGATCGCCGCCTCCAACCGCGATCTCGAAAAAGCTGTGCGCGATGACCAGTTTCGTCAGGATCTCTACTACCGGCTCGCCATTATTGCGATTTTCATCCCGCCGCTGCGCGATCGAAAAGAAGATATCCTTCCCCTGGTGGATTTCTTCATCGACCGTTACAACCGCAGATTCAAGAAGTCGATTCGTGGCATTACCGATGACACTCGCCGTCTTATTCTCAACCACAACTGGCCAGGCAATGTTCGTGAACTCAAGAACACCATCGAGCGCGGCATGATCCTCGAGGATGAGCCCTTCCTGCGGCCAGTGTATCTACCATTCTCTGTAGGCGAGTCGGGCGGCCGCACCGTCTTTGAACGAACTTCACCCGCCGACGGCGGTCAGACCTTGCCCAACGGCCGTACCCTCCCGCGGCTCTACATCCCGGAGGGCGGCACGTCACTAGAAGAAGTTGAGCATCACATGGTCGAGCTAGCCATGCGCCAAGCCAACGGCAACCAAACCCACGCCGCCAAACTCCTAGACATAAGCCGCGACGCCCTCCGTTATAAACTAAAAAAATTCGGCCTCATCCGCGGAGACGAAGAAGCCTCCCAGACCCCCGTCGCCGAGGATCAGTGAGAACTAGTACATAAGAAAATGCAGGGCGGGTGCATCCGCCCTGCAAAGTCCGCCTCCAGGTTGTTTAAAAGAATCCCAACGCCTTCGGGCTGTAACTTACCAGCAGGTTCTTGGTCTGTTGGTAGTGGTCGAGGATCATCTTGTGGGTCTCGCGTCCGAAACCTGATTGTTTGTATCCGCCAAACGCTGCATGCGCCGGATACAGGTGATAGCAATTTGTCCAAACGCGGCCGGCCTTGATTTCGCGGCCCACGCGGTAGGCGTTGGTGGCATTGCGCGACCAAACGCCTGCGCCCAGACCGTAGACGGTGTCATTTCCAATCGCGATTGCGTCTTCGAGGTCTTTGAACTTGGTCACGGAGAGCACGGGACCAAAGATCTCTTCCTGGAAGATGCGCATCTTGTTGTGACCGGTAAAGACGGTCGGTTTGACGTAGTAGCCGTTCTCCAGATCGTCTCCGAGATGAGCTTGTTCGCCGCCGATGGCGCAACGCGCTCCCTCGCCCTTACCGATCTGGATGTAGCCCAAGATCTTCTCCAGTTGATCACGCGACGCCTGCGCGCCCATCATCGTCTTGGGATCAAGCGGATTGCCAACCTTGATCTTGCCTACGCGGGCAATCGCGCGCTCCAGGAACGTATCGAAGATCGACTCCTGAATCAGAGCGCGAGATGGGCAGGTGCACACCTCGCCTTTGTTGAAGGCGAACAGAGCAAAGCCTTCCAGCACCTTGTCGAAGTATTCATCGTCAGCGTCCATCACGTCGGCAAAGAAGATGTTGGGAGACTTGCCGCCCAACTCCAGTGTCTGCGGGATGATGGGTTCAGAAGCGTACTGCATGATCAGTCGGCCGGTGGTGGTTTCGCCGGTGAATCCGATTTTTGCTATTCGCGAGTTGCTGGCCAGGGCTTTTCCGATCTCGCCTCCGGGGCCAGTGACTACGTTGAGGACGCCGGGTGGTAACAAGTCCCCAATCAGTCCCACACCAGCAAGCTGAACGGAGTGTTCGAAGCTGGCTTGATCACCAAGCAATTCCCGGCGACGATGGCGGGCGCAAGTTTCCAGGCAGCCATCAACAGCGGGAAATTCCAGGGGATGATCTGACCAACGACACCGAGCGGTTCCTGGAAGTGATAGGCGATAGTGTCGTTATCTATCTCGCCCACGGTGCCTTCCTCGGCGCGGATGCAGCCGGCGAAGTAGCGGAGGTGATCGATGGAGAGAGGAACGTCAGCGGCGCGAGTCTCCCGAATCGGTTTGCCGTTGTCGAGAGTTTCGGCGAGGGCCAGAAGTTCGAGGTTTTCTTCCATCTTGTCGGCGATCTTAAGCAGGATGGAGGAGCGAATCGCGGGTGCGGTACGGCCCCAGAGATCCTTGACAGCATGGGCTGCGTCGAGAGCTTTCTCGACATCTTCGGCCGATGAACGGGCGATCTCGCAAATCGGCTCACCGTTGATCGGGCTATGGTCAGTAAAATACCGGCCGTTCACTGGCGCCAGCCAGCGGCCGCCGGTGAAGTTTTCCATATCTGGGTTTGACGCCGCCTTGGCGAAGCGTAGCGACCGCTTGCTGGACGGATGTTGGTTTAACGAGATCTGTAACTGCCATAACGAAATCTCCTCCCCAGAAACTGATTTACGTTTGTGCCGGCACGAGCTGCAACCCGAGCTTCGCGGTCTTCTTTTGAAGTAACTGGACTTGTTGGTTGCGGTATCTCTGCTCGTAGTACTCCATGCCTTTGTCGACGAATTGTTGGCCATACTTGAGCATGCGGTACACCAGTCGAGCAAGTCGGTGGGCCATGGCGGTGATGGCCTTGGGCGCGCCCAATTTGGTGCGCAGGCGGCGGTACTGGGCACCTAAATAACTCTGGCTGCGCAGTAGGCTGTTGGCAGCCATCCGTAGGGCGAGTGCGGCACGGTTGACCACATGTCGAGTACCTCGACGTAATACTTTGTCTCCGCTGGTACGGTTGTCCGGGCAGAGTCCCAACCAGGAGGCGAAATGAGCCTCGGTTTTCCATCGTCCCATGTCCAGTCCTATTTCACTTAAGATGGTCTGGCTTCCCATGACATCGATGCCGTCAATCCGCGTCAGGTCCACTCCCGTGATACGCTCAAGTTCGCTGCTGAGATCAAAGCGAGGGGCATTCTTAGCGGCTGGTTTTTTTGCCTTTTTCCCTTCTGCTTTGCTTTGCGCCGACTGGGACCGAACCTGATGGGCGTGATCGGCAAAACTGGTCAAATGCTTCTGCAACTGCTGATCACACTCGGCGATTCTCTGTTGGTAGGTGTCGTACATCGCCATTTCCTGCTGCAGTAGGAAGATGAGTTCGGGACGCCAATTGCCCTCCAGGCTCTTAGCAATCTCTTCTTGGCTAGCCTTCACCCGCGGATCCCGGAATCCGGCCAACCTTTGCGCATCGTGCTCGCCAGCAATAATCGCCCGCACGATCCTCTGTCCTGTGAGCCCGCTCAGATCACTGATCACGTTGGCTAACTGCAGGTTCATCTGCGTCAGCGCCTTCTGCATCCGCTGAATGCACGTCGCGGCTCCGGCTACGTGTTCTGCCCGTTGCCGCCAGTAGGTGCGAAGTGTGCGAATCTCGGACGACGGTTGGAAGGAGTTGTTCAGCAGTCCGTAGGTATGTAACTTCAGCAACCACTGGCTCTCCTGCACATCGCTCTTGCGTCCTGGCAGGTTTTTGGTGTGTCGCGCATTCACCAGATACACTTCAAAGCCGCGTTCTTCCAAAATATCGTAGAGGGGAATCCAATAGACTCCGGTTGACTGCATGGCCACCGTCTTCACACCACAGTTCTTTAACCAGTCTGCCAGACGATACAGGTCGGCGGTAAAACATTCGAACCGACACATTCGAACCGTCGCACTGGTTCCGCGTCTCGATCCGGCCGGACCGCTACATAATGAGCCTGATTGCCCACATCGATCCCTGCCGCGTGGGGATGAACGATCTCCAACCCTGGGTCCGCGGATTGTAGTCGTCGTGCCAATTCTTTCCGTTCTTTCCGATTCCACAACTTCTTTTCTGCTGCCATCGCTGTCCTCCTCGCTGGACACGCTACGATCCAGTTCGGCCCGGTGACGAAAGGTTTAAAAATCTCCCCAACGGGGTCAAAGAGGCGGTCGTATCAACCGCATTTGCCACCAGACTAGCGATCGCCAGTACCGGAGCCATGCTTTTATCCGGGCACGAAGCACCACGGGGAAGTCGGCCTTAGCTTGCCGAACTTGATCTGCTACTAGATTGGCAAAAGTCCTGAGGTTGTGACAAGTTTCTGGCACCAGTCACCCCGCCGTAGGCGCGGTCAACTGCTTTTATGCAAGTTAGAAGATGAGTCCGCGTACGCTGGGAAGATCTCGCCGTATGCGGTGAGAGTCGGTGAGCGTCATCACGTCTCTCGTTGACGTAGCCCCGAGCTCCTTTAGAATAGTTAGAGGCGGACGCCGGGCTCGCATCGCGTGACGAGCCCGAAATCCGCCTCTTGCCTGGCATTCCAAGCGTGGCTCAGCGACATCCAAGATTCATACGGCAGCGAGCTCGTGAGTCTCGAATTTCTTGGCACCGGTCTTCGCAGCGATATCGAGAACGATTCGCCCATTGACCTTTCCCTTTTTGAGCCGGTCGAAAATATCGTTGATCGACCCCAGTGGTTGCTCCTCGATAGTCGCCTTCACCTTGCCTTCAGCGGCAAACTGCAGCGCTTCCTCGAGGTCTTTGCGCGTGCCCACAATCGAACCCCGCACGGTCTGGCCATTCAGCACCAGATCGAAAATGGAGACCGGGAATTCGCCGGGAGGCAGACCGTTCAGGACACAGGTCCCGCCACGGCGCAGCGTTCCGAGCGCCTGTTTGAATGCCCGAAGCGAAACGGCAGTGACCAATACACCGTGTGCGCCTCCAATTTTCTTCTGGATCACCGCGACCACATCTTCTTTCTTCGCGTCGACGGTCACTTCAGCCCCAAGCTTGCGGGCCAACGCCAGTTTCTCTGGTCCGATGTCAATGGCGGCGACGTGCAGCCCCATGGCCTTGGCATATTGGACCGCGACATGGCCGAGTCCGCCCACGCCCGAGATCACGACCCACTCGCCGGGGCGCGCTTGCGTCTGCTTCAAACCCTTGTAGGTTGTGACGCCAGCGCAGAGAATTGGGGCGGCATCAATAAAGGACAGCTTGTCCGGAATCCGGCCCAAGTAATCGGCCTGACCCAAAGCAAACTCCGCGAAGCTGCCGTTTACGGTATAACCTGACATCTGTTGCTCCGGACAAAGTGTTTCCCACCCGGTCAAGCAGAATTCACAGTGCCCGCAGGCGCTGTGCAGCCATGCGATTCCGACGCGGTCGCCTTCCCTTAAATGGGTGACGCCCGGGCCCAGCTTCGCCACGAACCCCGCGCCTTCGTGTCCCGGAGTAAAAGGTAAAGTGGGTTTGATCGGCCAATCGCCATCCGCCGCGTGCACGTCGGTGTGACAGACACCGCTGGCGATGACTTCTACCAGTGCCTGTCCCGGCCCTGGATCTGGAATTGGAACTTCCCGAATCTGCAATGGCTCGCCGAATTTATCGACGAAAGCCGCCTTCATTGTTTTCGCCATATCATATCTCCTGTGGAGTCCACAGTTTGATTTGACTGCTTCCAGTCCGGCGGACCCCGAATGAAGTTTATTAACCAACGCCCCCAGTGGGCGCACCGCTTGGTTTCTCTTGTGTTCTTCGATTCTTTGCCCAACCGGGAAGGAAGGCCCCTGCTGCGATCCAGACGCCATAATCAGCAATTCTCAAATTTATGTCTGTGATGCGGCGCACAGCGATGCGTGCGCCGGGGCACGTAACCTAGCCTTTAGCATGTTGCTTGGCCTTTTCGATGTATTCCTGGAGCTGCTGCTTCTGCGGGTAGTTCGGATTCTTTTGCAGCAACTGTTCCCAGGCTTCGACAGCGCCTTTGGGATCGCTCTTGCCTTGCCACCGAACTATGCCCAGGTTGAACAGCGTTCCCGGATGATCGGGCTGATACTTCAGTGCTTTCTGAAACTCGGCGATGGCTCCGTCGGCGTCCCCGGTGTACCAGAGCGATGTGCCGAGATCGGTTAAAAGGTCTGCATTCTTAGGCCGACTCTTGGCGGCGAGTTGGTAATACTTGACTGCCTCCTGGTATTGCCGCCCGTCGTAATACAGATTGCCTACCTTCGTGATCGTGTCGACATCGTCAGGGTTGGTCTTCAGGGTCTCGAGCAGCGGGGCGACCGACTGGTCCAACATTTCCTTTTGTTGCGCGGGAGTCAACTGGGCTTGCGTCGACGTGCTTGCCGTGCTTCCGTCGGCAGCAGACGCTACGGTTGTCGCTGAGGCCGGCGAAGCGGAGCCGCGAAACAGGTAGCCGAGGGCTACGCCCAGCACCAAGCAGAAGACTGCCAGGATGTACGCCTGGGTACCGGTCCAGCTTCCGCGTTCGGCGGTTTGGGGATGAGATAGGAAGTGCGCTGTCTTTTCCATGGGTTTTCGCTACTCCTTATTAGGGTCTGGTGCCGGCAAGCGCCGTTTCGGGCGGTTGCAGGTGGAACAGTTGCCGCAAAGCAGTGGTCATCTGTTCCTGCTGCACTTTTTCTGGAAGGTCCTTGAGTTCACGGGCCAGGGACCCGGCGATTCTTTGTGTCATCCGGGACATGACTGCGTTTAACATTTCATCCTGGTCTTTGGAGAACGGTCCGTTCTCTTGTCGAAAGGAATCCAGTTCTTGCCGGCAAATCTCGTCCAGCCGCTGGCGCAGCGCCACGATGGTCGGCACCACCCGCTCCGCCGTCAGCTTACGACGGAACCCTTGCCCCTCGGCTTGAAGAATCTTCTGTGCTTCGGCGGCGGCAACTTCACGTTCGCCCGTGTTGCGGTCGACCACGTTTTCCAAGTCGTCGAGGTTATAGAGGAAAACGCCCTTCACCTCGCGGACCGCAGGGTCAACGTCGCGCGGCATTGCGATATCCACGATCACCAGGGGTTGATCTTGGCGTCCGCCAACGTTGCGCTCTCGCATCAGGTTCTCGGCTTCCTCGCGGCTGAGAATGGTGTGCGGACAGGAAGTCGAACTGATGATGATGTCGGCCTCCGCCATCGGCCGCCAGCGCTCCTCAAACGGGATCGCGACTCCACCCAGTCTCGCGGCCAACTCGGCCGCATGCTCGAGCGTGCGGTTGATCACTTTGACAGAGCTGGCGCCGTGGTTGAGCAATCCACGGGCGGATAGCTCGCTCATCTTTCCCGCGCCCAACAGAAGTACTTTCTTGTTTTCCAGCGTGCCGAAGATCTGGCGCGTAAGTTCGACGGCGGCATAAGGGACGGAGACGGTGGCGTTGCCAATCGCCGTCTCGCTGCGCACGCGCTTCGAAACGGTGAGCGCCTTCTGCATCACCGCATCGAGGAACCGGCCGGTCGACCCGACCTTTTGCGCTTGCTGCCAGGCCTGTTTCACCTGAGAAATGATCTGGGGCTCGCCGATCACCATGGAGTCGAGGCTGGAGGCGACGCGGAAAATGTGCTGGAGTGCCGCTTCATCGAGCAAGCGGTAGAAGTGCTTCCACTCGCACAGCTTGAGTCCATAATCAGAGCCGAGCAACCGCATCACCGAGTTGGCAGCCAGGGTTACGTCGCTGACCCAGAGCAAGAACTCCGTGCGGTTGCAGGTAGCCAGCACAATCACTTCCTCGATGCCTTCCAGCCTGGACAATTGCAGCAGAGCCTGGTAACGCCGGTCCTCGCTGATCCAGAAGCGCTCCCGCACCTCGACAGGTGCAGTGCGGTAGTTCAGTCCAACGACCATGAGAGTGGGTTCCAATGTCTTCATCTCCTGACCACTGTTGAGAAAAGCACCCGTGGGGCCAAAGACCAGTTGTTCGACAGCGGGTTGTGGTCTTTTATTTTCATACAGTTAGGAAGGGGTCGTTTTCACTTCGACGGCATTCGGGCCCAGTGGTTGCGGAGTCTCACGCTTTCATCGCGTGATTTGCCCCGTCGGTGCCCGCGATCCGAAGCGGCGCGACACGTCTTAGTGTGAGAGGTGGAATCCAGCGATGAGTCCGATTCCGAAGATCATGGAGTGAGCGAGTTCTGTCCAGCCAATCCTGCGAACGATCAGCGGTTTCTGGCGCTCGAAAAACCAGGCCGTGCCGCGAAGCAGAAGTGGCAGGAATGCCAACCCCGCGAGGGCGGGCAGAAGCGCGAAGCGCCAGGCGAACACTAGAGCCGTTACCAGCAACATCTGCCCCAAGAGGAAACCGCGCCCTGTCACGAACTTCTGCCGCCAACCGCTGATTCGTGCAGAGCGGATGCGAAGTTGCACATAATGAATCTGGTCGCCGGCAAAAAGGAGATTTGCCATCCACAAGGCCCACGCATTGCGGTCCAGTGTTCCCGCCGCCACGTAGTATGCGGCCGGCGCCGTGACCGTCAGGCCGAACGTGCCAACAATCTGCGACAACATTCTCGTTCGGCGGCCCAGACTCCAGAGAAGTGCTTGGGCAACGAATGCGAAGATGGCGATCGACCCCAGAATCAGCAGATCGGGGTTGCGCCCCTTCGAGAACAGTGACGCCAAGGCGAGAGTGGCGACTGCAGCGAGAATGAGAATCGTGATGCCCACACTTCGACGCTCGCGCGGGCTTTGCGCCCGCAGAAGGCCCGTTCCCAGCCAACTCTCAACCGGTGTTCTGAGCCAGAAAAGAGCGAGCGCCGCCGTCGTCAGCGCCATGAGTGGAAATCCGTTGCTGCCCCTGAGCAGGCCGATTGCTCCGCCAGTGGCCAGCGGGACGAACAAAAGCCCCCAGGCACCGTGCTCGCGGGGAGCGATCGGCGAACCTAGACGTCGGTTCGGTAAGGCTGAGAGTCGGCTCACATGATAGGTCACGTCAGCACCTAGTGTGCGATTTCAATTAACCCCGGCGCATTCTTCATTTCGGTCGTCGGCGTGCCTGGGTGCTTTGCAGAGACATTCCGAGCACCATCTTCCCGAGCACCATGTTCCCGAGCACCAGGCTCGTAAACGCAGAAGGGTTCCTCATCCAGATAGTTTCCAGTGGCGGCAAAGGCGCGCGCGCGGCAACCCATGCAAATGTTACGGAATTCGCAGCAACCGCACTTCCCCTTCAGGTTATTCACGTCGCGCAGCTGATTGAATACGACTGAGTTCTCCCAGATGTCGGCGAACGGCTGCTTTTTCAGATCTCCTGCCAGAGCCGGTAGATATCCGCAGGGATAGACCTCGCCCTGATTCGAGATGAAACAGACCGCGGTTCCGGCCAGGCATCCCTTGGTCATGGCGTTCATGTCGGAAGGATGAGTTCCGGGGTGCCCGACTGCGTGTCCGATCCCATGAGGCTTGAGTTCGATGCCGGTTGAGCCGGGCATCGCCATCTCGATAGGGCCGATATTTGCCGGATGCTGTGCGGGAACCGGGTGTGCAGCCTGAGCGGCTGCAGTTTCAGAACGGCGTTCCGCGACACGGCGTTGGCGAACCACGCGGAAGTAGTGTGGCGCACAGGTTGCTTTGAGCTCGATACCACCTTCGAGCGAGCGATCGTAAAACCAGTTCAGCATGCGCTCGTACTCCTCCGGCGGAACCATCTGCTCGGCAGCGATATCCACGCCGCAGCCCACCGGCACCAACAGGAATGTATGCAGCGCATCCGCTCCCAGCGACTTCGCCAGATCGAGCACCTGCGGAAGCTGATGGGCATTGTGGCGGGCGATCGTGGTGTTGATCTGCACCGACATGTCCAGATTCTTCAGATTGCGGAAACCGGCAATGGCCGCATCGAATGCGCCGGGAATGCCGCGGAAGGTGTCGTGGGTAAGCGCATCAGCGCCGTCCAGGCTGATGGCCACGCGACGTACACCGCTGTCGACGATCATGCGGGCGACCTGCTTGGTAACCAGCGTGCCGTTCGTCGCTAAGGCCACGCGCAGACCCTTGTCCGTTGCATAGCGCGCCAAATGAAAAATATCCGAACGGAAAAGCGGTTCACCGCCGCTCAACACCAGAATTGGAGTGGAAACTGTGGCAATCTCATCGATGATGTCGCGTGCGGCTTGGGTTGAGAGGTCAGACGGGGAACTCAGCTCTGTAGCGCTGGCCCGGCAATGGATACAGCGGAGGTTGCAGCCTTTGGTCAACTCCCAGAAAACTAGTCTCGGCTTGTTCTGGTTTGCCTGACCTGAATGCTGCCCATTGCCGTTTGCCGATGCCATATGCAACCTCCCTTGTACTTGAACCTGGGGTTCTGCTCACCCTTGGCGCAACAGTAGAAGAGGACGAATCGGCTGGCGGTGATGGTCATCACTCGAAATTGTGATCTCGATCACGAGACCTAAGTCCTATTGAATGCGGGGTATTGGGATGAAATTGGCGCTCCCTCAGATGTGTCCCAAGCATGCAATCTCGCCCGCATTCAGGCCAGCCACCGGCGCACGGGCGCGGTTAGTTGTGGTTCGCGATGTCGCGCAGCGCTCCTGTGTTGCGAATCAGCAGTGTCGAGCCTTTCGACTGCACGATCTGACGCCTCTTCATGTCTGCGAACAGCCGAGTCACCGTCTCTCGCGACGTCCCGATCATCTGCGCGATTTCCTCGTGGGTGAGGCGCAGCTTCAACCGTGGCTCCGCTTTGGAAGATTCCCCATTCTTGGAACTCCATTCCAAAAGCAAGGTGGCCAATTTCTCAGCGGCAGAGTGGGATAGTCCGAGCGTGCGCACTTCCTGACAAGCGTTGTGATACTTCTCGCTCAACTGCTCGGCCACTTTGAAGCAGGCCTCCACATCGTCCTTGAGGAAGCGGAGAAAATCATCGCGTTTAACAAAATTGACCTGGCAGGGATCAATGGTCTCCGCCGTCACTTCGTACGGTTTGCCGGAGATCGTGGCGCTCAATCCCAGCACTTCTCCGGGCTCGGCCAGTTTCACAATCATCGTTCTGCCGTTCGGGGAGTTAATAGAGAGCTTTACAGTCCCTTTGCAGAGCACAAAGATGCCGCGGGGCATCTGTCCTTCGACAAACAGCACGGCTCCCTGCGGGTAAGCGGTCGCGTACTTGATGCCTTCAAAGGTCTGCAGCGCACTCGCCGGCAGATCGCAGAAAATACGATCGGCGCGGAGCTTGCAGGTAAGACAGCTTTCTACAATCTCCATTCCATATGGTGAGAGCATGGACTAGCCTCCTGTAGCACTCTGAATGACGCCCTCGGGCCAGGCTCGCTTGGTAGCGTTGCTCTAGCGAATTCCGCAGCCAGTTGAGCCAGCAACGTCTAGGGTCAGTGTCCGTCCGGATGGAACGCAGCGCTGTGCTACAAGGCACGTTCCGCTGTGATCTGCATCACACTCAGCTTTGTGACGCGGATCACAAGCGTCTGTGACGTGCCTTGCTGCGTCTACGTCTCGCATCGTCCATGCTTAAGCAGTCAAAGTGGCAGCGGGAAAGTTACAGACACTATTGAACGCAAGGGCGGTCGACGATGATGAAGCGCAAGTTCAAGACCATGGATGCAAACGAGGCGGTCGCCTACGTCGCCTACAGGGTTAACGAAGTGATTGCCATTTATCCCATCACTCCCTCCTCGAACATGGGCGAATGGGCAGACGAGTGGGCGTCGCAGGGAATCCAAAATATTTGGGGCACGGTACCTCATGTCATCGAAATGCAGAGCGAAGGTGGAGCTGCCGGAGCTGTGCACGGCGCCCTGCAGACTGGTTCTCTGGCCACCACGTTCACCGCCTCGCAGGGCTTGCTGCTCATGATTCCGAACATGAATAAGATTGCGGGGGAGCTCACGCCCACGGCCTTCCACGTCTCGGCGCGCACGTTAGCTACGCACGCACTCTCGATCTTCGGCGACCATTCGGATGTCATGTCCTGCCGCGCCACCGGATTTGCCATGCTTTCGTCCAATTCCGTGCAAGAGGCCATGGACATGGCGCTGATCGCTCACGCCGCCACGCTTGAGTCGCGCATCCCTTTCCTGCACTTCTTCGATGGCTTCCGCACTTCGCATGAAGTCAACAAGATTGAAATGCTCGCTGAAGACGACATGCGCGCGCTGATTAATATGGATCGCATTTTCGAGCATCGCCAGCGAGCTCTCTCGCCCGATCATCCCGTTTTGCGCGGTACGGCACAGAATCCCGATGTCTTCTTCCAGATGCGGGAACGGGCGAACTCTTTCTACGAGGCGTGTCCGGAAATCGTTCAATCCGTGATGGACAAGTTCGCCAAGGAGGTGGGCCGCTCTTATCATCTGGTTGATTACCTGGGCGCGCCTGATGCCGATCGCGTGATCGTGATGATGGGCTCCGGAGCCGAAGTCGCTCACGAAGCCGTCGAGTATCTCAACGCGCGTGGCGAAAAGCTTGGGCTGCTGAAATTGCATTTGTATCGTCCCTTCCCGGTGCGGGCGTTCCTCGAAGCCTTGCCTGCCAGCGTGCGCACGATCGCAGTCCTCGATCGCACCAAAGAATCGGGAGCGATCGGCGAGCCACTCGATCTCGATGTGGTGAACGCGCTTCACGAAGGAGTGAAAGCGGGATACAGCCCTCGGAAGATTCCGCTGGCGGTCGTAGGTGGGCGCTACGGGCTCTCCTCCAAAGAATTCACTCCAGCAATGGTCAAGGCGGTCTACGACAATCTGCAAACGGATCCGCCCAAAGATCACTTCACCATTGGCATCCAGGACGACGTCGGCCACACTAGTCTGTCTTATAACGCCGAGTTTTCAACCGAGCCCGAAAATGTTGTTCGCGCAATGTTTTACGGGTTAGGCGCGGACGGCACGGTTGGCGCCAACAAGAATTCGATCAAGATCATTGGCGAGAACACGGACAACTACGCCCAGGGTTACTTCGTCTACGACTCGAAGAAGTCGGGCGCGGCAACTATTTCGCATCTTCGTTTCGGACCGCAGCCCATTCGCTCGAGTTATCTGGTCTCAAGAGCCAACTTCGTTGCGTGTCACCAGTGGATTTTTCTCGAGCGCTACGACATGCTCAGCGCCCTGGTTCCGGGCGGAACATTCCTGCTCAACAGTCCGTTCAGCAAGGATGAAGTCTGGGACCATCTTCCGCGCCCGGTGCAGGAGCAGCTCATTTCGAAGCGGGCGAAGTTTTATGTGATCGATGCCTACCAAGTTGCGCGCAACACCGGCATGGGCAGCCGCATGAACACGATTTTGCAGGTCTGCTTTTTCGCCATCTCGGCCGTTCTGCCCGGGGATCAAGCGATCGAGGCGATTCGCAAATCGATTCGCGACACCTACGGGCGCAAGGGCGAAGAGATCGTACAGAAGAATATGAAAGCGGTGGACGAAACTCTTGCGCACTTGTTCGAAGTGAAAGTCCCCGCCGAGCTCACCAGCGCGATTGAGATGCCGCCGCCGTTTTCTACCTCAGCGCCGGAATTCGAACGTGACGTGCTGGGCGTGATGTACGCGGGACGCGGCGACGAATTGCCGGTCAGCGCATTTCCAGTCGACGGGACTTTCCCCACTGGAACCGCGAAATGGGAGAAGCGCAACCTGGCGCTCGAAATTCCCACGTGGGATCCGAAGATTTGTATTCAGTGCGGAAAGTGCGCCATGGTTTGCCCGCATTCCGTCATCCGCATTAAGGTTTACGATTCCAAAGAACTGCAGGGCGCTCCAACAACTTTCAAGTCCACGGAGAGCCGCGACAGAGAATGGCAAGGGCTCAAATATACGATTCAAGTGGCGCCAGAAGACTGTACCGGTTGCGGGATCTGCGTCGAAGTTTGTCCGGTGAAGAACAAAGCCGAAACGCGGCTCAAAGCAATCAACATGGTGCCGCAGCCTCCGTTGCGCATGCCCGAGCGCGAAAACTGGGACTTTTTCCTCAAGATTCCGGAACTGGATCGGCGCAACATTAAAGTCACCAACATCCGCCAGCAGCAAGTCCAGGAACCGCTGTTCGAGTTCTCCGGCGCCTGCGCTGGTTGCGGAGAAACCCCATATCTCAAGCTCATGTCGCAATTATTTGGTGACCGGGCAATCATTGCTAACGCGACGGGATGCTCGTCGATCTACGGCGGCAACCTGCCGACTACGCCTTGGACGAAGAACGCAGCCGGCCGCGGGCCCGCTTGGTCAAACTCCCTTTTCGAAGACAACGCGGAGTTCGGTCTGGGCTTCCGGCTTTCCATCGATAAGCAGACCGAGTTCGCGCAGGAATTAGTTCGGCGCGTGACCGGAACGATCGGCGAGGAACTCGTTACCGCGATTCTCACCGCTCCGCAAAAAGACGAAGCCGACATCTACGAACAGCGCCAGCGTGTGGACCTGCTAAAAGAAAAACTGCACAGAATGAATTCCATGGACGCTAAGCAACTGCTAGCCGTCGCCGACCTGCTCGTCAAGAAAAGCATTTGGATTGTTGGTGGAGACGGTTGGGCCTATGACATCGGTTACGGCGGCCTCGATCACGTATTAGCCAGCGGACGCAATGTCAACGTGCTGGTGCTCGATACCGAGGTCTACTCCAACACCGGAGGTCAGGCGTCAAAATCTACACCGCGCGCGGCGGTTGCGAAGTTTGCCGCAGGCGGCAAACCGGGCTCGAAGAAGGACCTCGGGCTCATCGCCATGAGTTACGGCAACATTTACGTCGCCAGCGTAGCCATGGGCGCAAAGGACGAGCACACGCTGAAGGCATTTCTGGAAGCTGAAGCTTACGAGGGCCCCAGCCTCATCATCGCGTACTCGCATTGCATCGCTCACGGCATCAACATGACCGCTGCGATGTCGAACCAGAAAGCGGCAGTTGATTCCGGGCAGTGGCTGCTCTATCGCTACAACCCCGAACGGACCGCCCAAGGTGAAAATCCGCTGACTCTCGATTCACGAACGCCAACGCGCAAGGTCGCGGATTATCTGCAGATGGAAACGCGTTTCACGATGCTCACAAAGAGTAATCCGGACGAGGCCAAGCAGCTCTGGCATGAGGCGCAGCATGATGTCGAAACTCGCTTCCGTCTTTATGAATATCTGGCACAACGGAAAAACGGCAACGAACCGGCCAAGACACCACAGCAGACGGAGACGCAGCAAGATGCGTCTCTACAGAAAACGTAGAGACGTTTGCTTGCAACGTCTCCCGCGCAGGAGGAGGAATCATGATCGACCTCGGCACCACTTACCTGGGATTGCGGCTCCGCACGCCCTTGGTCGCTTCCGCGTCGCCACTATCGCAAGAGATTGATGGCATCCGTCACCTGGAAGACGCAGGCGCCTCCGCCGTGGTTTTGTATTCGCTGTTCGAGGAGCAGTTGCGCCAGGAAAGCCTCGAACTAGAACACCATTTGGCGGAAGGGACGGACAGCTTCGCAGAGGCAGCTTCGTTTTTTCCTCAGCCGGCTGAATTCCACTTGGGACCTGAAGGATATCTAAGTCACATCCGCAAAGCTAAGGAGGCGGTGAAGATTCCGATTATTGCCAGCCTAAACGGCACCACACTGGGCGGTTGGGCGAAGTTTGCCAAGCTCATTGAGCAGGCCGGGGCCGATGCCATTGAGTGCAATATCTACTACATTCCGACTAGCCCGGACATCTCCGGTTTCGACATTGAGAAAACCTACATTGACATTCTCCGGGAAGTAAAGATTTCGGTGCGCATACCGGTAGCCGTCAAGCTCAGCCCTTTTTTCAGCAATATGGCCAATATGGCAAAGCGGCTCGAGGAAGCGGGCGCGAACGCGCTGGTGCTATTCAACCGCTTCTATCAACCTGACATTAACCTCGATGAGTTGGAGATCCAACCCAACGTATTGCTCAGCACTCCGCAAGCGCTACGCCTTCCGCTGACTTGGATCGGCATTCTTTACGGCCGCATCCGAGCCAACTTGGCAGCAACGAGCGGCGTTCATGGTCCCGAAGACGTCGTGAAGCTTCTGATGGTCGGCGCCGACGTCACCATGCTCTGCTCCAGCCTGCTGCGAAACGGCATCAGTCATCTTCGGTATATCGAGAATGGCTTGCTGTTATGGATGGAGAAGCACGAATACGATTCGGTTCAGCAAATGAAGGGCAGTATGAGTCAGCTCCGTTGTCCCAATCCCTCAGCCTTCGAACGTGCGCAGTACATGAAGGCGGTGAAAAGTGTGCAGCACGTAATGGTCACCGGTCGCGAAGCTTGGAGGATTCTTAGCGGAGACTAGAACGTCACTTTCGCGATAACGCCCACCAGTCACGATGATTGTGTCAATTCTCTGAAATGCTTTGTGCTACAGCCGCACAGCGGGCACAAGCGGCGCTCGTGTCCTGACGGGCTTTGCCCTCCCGGTCTACAGCACGCTCATAGAAGATTTACGGTCCCAATGTTCGCAAGTACGAAGCTGGCCAGAAACAGAAGGCACAGCAACTAGAAGCATTAAAGACTCAGGGCAGTGAGTACGGCCAAACGGGTGAATCTGCTTCCCGTGCTATTGGTGGACTCGGTGAAGCTGCGTGACATCAGGGAATGCTTGGGATTAATCAGCAGAAAGGCGACACTGGAACACATAAGGCAGAAACTTACTCTATCTGCTCGAGGAGCTCGCCGATGCCACGATCGACGGCACCCGCAAACCCTACATGGCCGACTTAGCTTCCGTGCCTCTGTTGATCATTGATGACTTGGGGATGCGCAAGCTGCCCCTTACCGCGGCCGAAGATCTGCTGGAGATCGTCATGCGACGCTACCAGCGTGCCAGTACGATGGTGACCTCGAATCGACCCATCGACGATTGGGGCAAGCGGCTGGGCGATACCGCCGCCGTCACTGCCATGCTGGATCGCCTTCTCCATCACGGCCATATTCTGAAGTGCGGCCCCCGCAGTTGGCGAACCAAGATCGGAGCCAACGAACCGGGGCTAACTCTAAACGATCTCACCTCGGCGGGAGTTGGCCAATGATCGTTTCCCTGGATGTGCGGACGGAAACTCAAGTTCGCGCCTTTGCGAAGGCTATCCCAATGCCACCACGACCAAGACAATAAGGAAGCCGGGCAAAAGCGCCCGGCTGTCTTCGCGTTCTATGCTCCAGGGCCTTCGCTCCGAGACTACAGCAAAAAAATCGAACTCGCAAAACAAAACCCTCTGCCTCGACAAGCCGACCACTTGGCTCGCGCACAGAGGGTTTTGCGAAACCGATTTCTTCGGAGCCAGCCCCGTCGCATCGGCCCTGGATCCGCGTACTGGGCGCGACCCCGATACGCAGCCTCCACCCTATCATCCCCATTCCGCAACGCTGCAGCCGGAACCGGAATTTTTTTCGCAAACCAGAAACTTCATGCTTGGACGAAAGGACTTGCCGAATCAATCCTCGGCAGGTGAAACAACACTGGAAAAGTAAAATGCACCGGAAGCGGGACAAAACCGGGGATGCTGTAGGTCGCCCGAGACGCAAATCGTCGCTCCTAACCGCTCCGAACGCAAATTTTTTCTGTGGAAAACGGGAGACAGGCACTAAAAAAGAGGAAACCGGAAACGAAGGAAAAGAAGAACGGAAACGGGCGGGACAAGACTTCTTTCAGGCAGTGGTCCACTCTAAAATATCTGCCCGAACAATGGTCATCGCCTCAAACTAGTGTCCGGAGTGGAGTTCAATGGCCGGTTTTGAGCTGACCACTGAGGTGTTAGGACAATATAGCCGTGAAATAATTTCGGGAATAGAGAGTAAAATTAAAGGCATCTGGGCAAGCTAAGTCGAAGGCCGAAACTATTAGTTCCATCAAGAAACGAGTTGTTTCCGGTGAAGTAATGCCAAAACGGAAATCGCCAAGTTTAGGGCTCAATGAACCGTCGAAAGAGGTTGCTGGCGGTGGTGTTGTAGACAACATATTTGGCGAAAAGACGATTACGTCATCAGTCAATGAATGGGTAGAGAACCATGGTTTTGAGGTTCGCCCTACATCAGCCAATGGCGTTTTTGAAGTCGGCATCCCGTGGACTAATTCAAGTAAGGGAACAAAGGGTATTTCGTGGGAAAAATTCAGCAATCTAAAAGAAGCCCGCGACATACTCGGTTATTAATCTCGCCACTTGGGGCTTCGCCACTCAACCCACTTCTCGCGCAACTGATGCCCGACCATGAATGGCCAGATGATGATGAGCGAAATTGTTACACCAGCGCTCAGTCCCAGGACGCCATAATTCTGCGCCAAATCTCCAAGAAATAGCAATCCGCAAGATAAAAGCGAAAGGTCATGCCTCCCAAAAGTAATCCCTCTTAATATGAAATTCACATTCCGACGCGGTACGCATACATGGACAGATGTCGATGGAAGTCAACATTATGAGTGGGTGCTCACTAGTCCAACCGGAAAGCAGCATTTTTATGGGGACTTCAAGCAAGCACTTCCTTGGATATGATTCTCTGTGAGACCAACTCGTTAATAATTCAATGCTTTACTGGCTGATACTAAGCAAGCGTCGTGGAGGACTCAATGCCCATTCAGCCAAAAGCTGAACCATGGAACCAGTTTCCCCGAGACGACAGTCTTGGAACTGCCAATTTGCAATGTCTGGACTGGATCGTAACCCAATTGAATCAGCAGGTTGGCCAGGCGGCAGTCCCGCCATCATCGGGCATCGAAGTTTATGGACAGAACATCATTGACCCGACTAACGGGGCAGATTGTCTCAAGAGGCAGTCGAACCTCTGCGATTGCCGCGGCTATTGTGGTAGTTACGACTGCGACCTCGGCAACATTTTATTTTACCTGCAAAGATTCAATGTACTTGGTGAGGTTCGCCTCGCGTTGCTGCACCTCCCCCTCGTGTCCGTGGCTCATATTCCAAAATAACGAGCCCCATACCGGCATTTCTCTGGATCCGTGCGCGGAGACACCGGATTCGCCGCTGATTGCGGACATTACTTTCATAGCCGGGAATTTTCCTCCGTGGCTCTTGCTCAGCTGAGTGAGGTCTGCGGGAGGAACCTTCAGCGCGCTGGCTGCAGGGCCTCCGCCTTTGCCGTCCGTTCCGTGGCAAACGGCACAGTAGGTCGTGTACATTTCCTTGCCCGACGCGGGCGATGTGGACTGAATGGTGGCGTGCTGGATCACTTTCTGATTTTGATCCTGCGGTTGGTCCTGCGCGGCGACCGTGCAGGTGATAACGATTAGGGCAGTAAAGACTAAAGCCAGTTTCTCTATGGACATCGCATTTCTCCTTCGAACCGAGACTGTCTTTTCTTCAGTCCAGGCATACTCAAATTTAATGGCCGACTACGTTGTACCTTCGACTGTTACCAGCTATTGCGCCGAGATCTTCCATCCTTGGTCGGCCCGCACCAGCGCTAACGTGGATTTGTTCGGATTCCCATGATAGAAGTCGGCTTCGTATTTATTGATCAGGGTTTCACGATCCCAAAGGTTGAAACCCTTCACCAGCGAACCGCCGGCGTCGAAGAGATCTCCCATTTGGTTGGGCACCCATTTCCAGGTGTACTCGATGGTAGCGTTGTTCACTCCGCTCATGTTGACAGAGGTGATGCTCACCAGTTGCCGCTGCGCCAGGGGAACTTGATAGGAGAAGGTGCCATCCGTTTCCTTCGATTTCCTCACCCCTGCGAGCACCGCCATCAGATGTTCTCCTGCGGGCGTGAGCGAGATCACTTCGCTGCCCCGGGGTGCCGTAGCCAATTTCACAATGCCAGCCTTTTCCAGCAATCGATAATGAGGGTCGCCCGGTCTGTCATTGACGCTGGGCTTTACCAAACCAGTGTGGAAATGAATGACCGCGGGACCAGGCCCTTCGAGTGCCGATGCCACGATCACGCTCGCCGCCTGTGCACTGAGCGGCGCTCTCGCCCGGGCTTGCAATGCGATGTAGGCCACCATCCCCACAATCGCCGTTACCAGACACGCCATCAGCAGCAGCGGCAAGAACGCGGAACGCCTTTCCATTTCAACCTCAGCCTCAAACATGGCATCCTCCTCTCGAAAGGTGCGAATTCATCAACCACTCACTAATTCTTAGTCCACTCCTTCCCCAATTGCTGTGATCAAAGGCACCATTGACTGTGTCTGTTATCACCGTGAGGCTGTGAGGAAAACTCCGTTACTGCTTCGGCCCGGAAGCCCGAGGCGGCGCCTGCGGCGCGCAGCTTATCCTTTCCGATTCGCCGATCTTGTACCCGTACGTCACCCGGCCGGATATCCTGGTCGTAATGTCGCAACAAGCGTATGTGCGCTTCGTGCCCGAGTTGAAAGACGGCGGCATCCTCATCGTGGAGCAGGATTTAGTGCGAGTTTCCGATCTCAGCGTCTTCAGTAACAAGGAAATCCAGGTCTACAGCGTCCCCGCTACTCGCATCGCCGAGGTGCTGGGCAAGCGCATGGTGCTGAATTCGGTAATGGTGGGATTCTTCACCGCAGTCTCGCACCTGCTGGACCCGGACGCCGTGGGCAAATGGGAATGCATCGCTCGCAGCGGGTGCCCATCACAAGTCCAAGTGATCATCATCACAGCGAAACCGACAGAAAAGGGCCACACTTAAACCAGAAGCTGGATGTCTTAGCAGGAGGAGACTCATGAAAACCTCGCGAATCATCACTCTGGTTCTTGCAGTTGTTGCGCTGGTCCTGACGATAACCCCGACAGCTGCTGGGCAGAAGTCCGAACCAAGCGTCGTAGTTCCGAAGTATGATCAGGCGGCCGAATCCACTTTCAAAGGAACGGTGGAAGAAGTAAGAGACCGGCAGTGCCCGGTGAGCGGTGGTATGGGCTCGCACCTGATCTTGAGGTTGTCTGCCAGCAAGACGATTGAGGTTCACCTTGCAAGCACGAAGTTTGTAAAGACGTACGATCTTGTCTTCCGGAAGGGCGACGAAGTCACGGTGGTTGGCACCAAGGTCCAGTTTGAAGGTGTGGAAACTATCTTTGCTCGCGAAGTCACCCGCGGCGACGAAACCTTCGTCTTCCGCGACAAAGACGGCACGCCCATCTGGTAGTGGCTCGAGGCGCTAAGCCCCGAAGGGAAGTCGCGGTGGTCATACGCCTGCACCTCTCTTGACGGGTACGATTCTCCTAGGAGATCAAGAGTGCCCGTGTCATAATTCGTGAGACCTGCCGCCACCGCCCTCGCCAGAGGAGCGTGTGCCATGTCAGCTCGCGTCACTGGACGGAGGGCTGTCATGGCTTGTCTTTTATGCGCTTCCAGCAATCAGGCGGAATTTGGCGGTGAGATACTTGTCCATTTCCGTGGCCTCAAGAATCTGGACAAACCTCTCGTCTGGGTGTTCCCTACGTTTTTAGTCTGCTTAGATTGTGGCTTTTCGCCATTTTACGTCCGCAAAGCGAGTTGGCCCTACTCGCAAGCGGCACCGAGGCAAATGAACCTCAACAGCCGGGCGTTTCCACTGACGCAGGATTGCAGTTTGAGCATTAGGGTGAGCCGTAGTTCGGCAATGCGCTGACGAACTGCTTTCCCGAGATAACGGATTCCACAGCAGCTATGAGGTCGCCTCCGACGGGGGATTTAACAACGCAGCCCAGAGCCCCCACGCTTAGAGCTTCTAACACTACGTCAGCAGAAGACTCCTGATTCACGAACAGTATTTTGGACTTCGGTGCAAGGTTGAGTATTTGTCGAGCGGCCTCGATTCCATTGACCTTGGGGAGTCCAATATCAAGCAGAATCAAATCCGGTTTCAGTTCTGCCGCTTTCTGAACCGCTTCTAGTCCATCGGACACTTCGCAGATGATCTGCAATTCCCGTCTTTTCCGCAGTATTGAGGAGATGACTCGCCGAAAAGCCACGAAATCCTCGACGACCAGAACACGGACGGATGACAAGCCGAAACCAGCCTTTCCCCGGTCGAAGTGTGCGCCTTCACCGTATCTGGAAGGAGACAGGGATTTCCGCTTATTTCCGATTAATTCTCGTTACATCGAAACTGTCAACTGGCAAAACGGTTTCCTTCCCAGCGGAATGGTGACAGAGCGGTCCTCGCCGTCAAGTGCGATTTTTTCTTGTCTTTCCTAAAATTCTCCTTTTCCTTCCTGGCCGGAGGGTATTCAGAGCGGCCCGGAGCCGTCAAGGGCGCTTCTTGGCGGCGGCAGCGGACCCTTGACGTCGACCGGCCTTCTTATGGAAGGCCATCGCACTCGAAACACCCGAGTCATGCGGCGTCCGTCTCCGTCAAGAATTTGGCGTAGGAACGGATAGACTTCAGCTTGTCTTCCCGAAGGCCACGCAGGCGGGAACGGTGACTGCGCGAGGAATCGTTAATCCCGATAATTCGGGTAGGTGCGTCACAGACCACCGTGATCGAAATCACATCGCCCATGCCGTTAGAGCATTAGACTGCGGAAAGCATTGGGGTGAAAGTGATGGTTGCAACGGGTAGAACAGTGAAGGACATCACTTACAGCGAATGCATTCCCATCTATGGGCGCTGCAGTAAATGCGGGCTGCCATTCACGACGTCCCCTGAGGCACGGGCCAATCCTGAAGAAGCGACCCGGGATTTCTACACTGCCTTTGGTCTCCACGAATGCAAGGACGACACCAGCCAAGCCGCTGTACGCCACTAAGTTCCTAGTCGGGACTGTTAGCCGTTAACATCGTTACCGATGGGCATGTCTGTGTGCCGCTCTTTCAGTCGCTTTTTTCTTAGCTTCCGATAGCCCGTTAATCTCGGCAACAATCCCCATCAGCTTTGCCGCGTTTTGTTCATTCGCGGCACACTCGCACAGTTCCAACCACTCCCGTTTCTGTTTCCCAGCCATGCCTCCCCCCGCAGTTGCTGGTTGGCGTTTCGGAGGGGGCGCGAAAGCAACTGACTCTTAAACAACAATCCCCTGTTGAACGCAAAAGCGCTAGCAATGACTTCAGCAACGAACAAACGAGCCTTATTTCTGCGCATAGACCGTTCCGGACGCATGATAAGGAGGATCGGAGATCAGGCGGATGTAGGCAATCAGCGCCTCCATTTCGGTCTTGTTGAGGGTGTAACCGTAGGGTGGCATCAATGGTGACTTGTTGAGCGCCGGTCCACCGTGACTGATGATGACCGTCAGGTCGGCATCGCTCATCTTGTTTAGCGTGTCGCCTTCAGTGAAGGGATGTGGCTTGACTTCAAGATTATCGAAATTGGAAACGCGCTCCGCCGTGGACTCCGGATTGTGGCAACGGGAGCAATATTTATCGTCGAGCCGGGACCCCACTTGCTGCTGGTATCCGAGCGCAATCTCTTCAATCTTCAGCTCGACAGGTTTCCGAGCTTTTGTTGATGTGTGCGCCGTGAGTTGATATCGGCCCGCCATGCCGCCCAGCGCGACGTTGGTGGGGACCTGCCCGCTGGAATCGGTTAAACCGCTCGCAGGATCAAAGCTGACGTCCGCGGGCCCGCTGAATTCGACCAGCGCTCCGGTGACGGCCGTTCCTTGTTCGTCGTTGACTTGTACGACCAGCGGCTGAGCGAGAACCATTCCGGTTGCGCCGATCTGCTTACCCCCGCTCGACTCGACTAATGCTGCGCCAAATGCCGTGGGTTTTAGCGCAGAGGCCGGTCCAGGCTTGCGACTGCATGCTGCAAGGAAAATCAAGGAGATGATGAAGAGTGTGCGCAAATATTTCTTCATTTCTGCGCCTCTTGCTTGGTGGAACCCTTGAGGGTTGTCAGAAATGCAGTCAGGGCGCGGGCATCTTCGTCGTTCATGTTTCGATTCGGCTCGATAGTGCCGGGCCGCAGGGTCTGGGGGTCCTTCAGCCAGTGATAAATCCATGCAGCATTCAGGCGCGAGCCTACCTGCGTGAGCGTCGGCCCGATATAGCCCTTGTCGATCTTCGTATCGATAATGTGGCACGACTGGCAGGCATACTTGGAATAGAAAAGTTGTTTCCCCTGCTCCACCTGGGCGGGTGGATAGCCATTGGACGGCATCGAATCACGATCGAATGCAGGCGTCTGATAAACGGTCATGATGTAGTCGGTAAGTTCCGTGACGTCACTGTCCGAAAGATTGAACCTCGGCATGCGGCGGATCAGCGCTGGGCGCAGTGTTCCGGGGTTCTTCAAGAATGCCTGCAACCACGGCCGTTGCACCGAACTGCCTTCCCAAGTCAGATCGGGAGCCATGTCGCTGCCTCGACCGTTAATCGCATGGCAGCTGAAACACGCCAAGTCCGCCATAAGCTGTCCCGCCTTGCCTACGGGCTGGTAATGCGAAGGCGGCTGCGCCGGTACGGTCAGCGCCAGCGGCAAGTCATGCGCGCGGTCCGTAAGCGAGAGCAACGCCGTCGTTAAAGCATCAATTTGTGCGGGTGCGAAAGTGTACTGCGGCATTTTCAGTGCCGATCCAAACGAACGTGGTTGCCGGATCTTGGCTGAGATGTAATCTGGAAGAGTGTGCTGCATGCCCGGCAAGAAAATAATCTGCGTGAGCGCCTTACTTCCGATGCGGGTCAATTCCGGGGCGAAGTTATCCGGCTTCTTGATGCCGCCAATCTGATGGCATGAGGCGCAGCCGTACTCGGTCACCAGTAGCTTGCCGTGCGTGATCTGCTCGGGCGTAGCAGCGTCGAGATGAACGTTGGCCAGCAGGTCGGAATCAGTTTTGTTTCCCAGGAAGCCCCTGAGCAGGGAAACTTGCTGATCGGTGAAACGGTAATGTGGCATTGCAGTTTCCGGATCGTAGACCCGCGGGTTGCGCAACCATGCCTGCAACCATTCCGGCCTCGCCTTGTTGCCGATGCGGGTTAGCTCGGGACCGAGATCGCCGCCAACCACATTGCCGGCGGCGTTCTGCACGGCGTGGCAGGAGGCGCAGAATGACTCGCCATACAGGCTGGCCCCAGCCGCCGGATCGGGCGCCTTCTGCTCCTTACTGACAGGCTCCGTGTCTCCAGCGATCGGCGTGCTGTTCGAGATCAAGAAAGCCGAAATATCGCGCACGTCGGGATCGCTCAACTTGAAATTCGGCATGGTCGCCGTGACCGCGTAAGCCTGAGGATCCTTCAACCACGCGTAAATCCACTCTCGCGTGGTTTTGTCGGCGATGTGTTCGAGCGACGGCGGATCATCCGTCGGTTTGATTGCGGTGCCGTCGGCGAGTTTTATGGTGTGACAATGCACGCAGCCATGTCGACTCAGCATGCTGCGGCCTGTGTTGAGCTGGGGCGTGCCCATCAAAGCCGCACGATGGCATTGCCCGCAGGAAGATTGTGTATAACGCGCCGGCAAAATTGGCTGCTCCCAGGCCAGGGTGCTGCTGTGCGCTTCCTCGACGGTGGTCGCTGCGCCCTGTCCACGGTGACACATGACGCAACCAAACTGGTCCGAGGTGTGCGGGATTACCGGGTGGGGGCGAAATGGTTGCGCGCTGACATCGGTGAGACTTGCTTCTTTTAGTCCGACGTGGCAAGTGGTGCAGCGATCGACAACTCCGAGCTGTGGAAGCCAGATCTGCTGGATCCCGTCGTGGAAGTGGCGCTGCAGTGTGACCGCGTCTCCTCGGGTTCTGATCAGCGACAGGTATTGTTTCTGATAGTGGCGCCATTCGCTAAAGTGATTCTTCGCCGGTGCGATGGCGAGCGAAATCAATAACAGCAAGCTGACCACGCCAAAGGCGCGAACCGGATGGCCGAACAACGTCTGCCACAGCGAAGACAACGCGTTCTTTGATGATCGCAATTAACTTCTCCATGGCAGCACCCAGGACCAGCCTGGGCCGCGAAAGAAAGTGCCAACCGCCGTGAGCACGGCCAGCTCGAACAGAAACCAGGTCATGATCCAGAACGAAAGTGGTTTAGCCGCCAGATAACGCCGGAAAGCCGAAGTCGACTGCGGAGAACTTTGTGCCGCCAGCGCCATGAACCCGGCAAGAATCAGAGTCGGCACAAGCGCCACGTACACGTCGAAAAACAACAAGAACAGACAGAGCACAGCTGTGACCGCGTAAAAAATAAGGATGCGTCGTTTTCGATCTTTCAGAAACACACCCTCAGCCTCGACGTTGATGTTGAAGTAGGGAATCACAACCAGTGCGATTACGACCAGAGTCGGAACCAGAACACCCGCAACCATTGGAGGAAAGTAATGCAGCATTTCCTGCAGTCCGAGAAAGTACCAAGGCGCCTTCGCGGGGTTGGGCGTGTGCGATGGGTCGGCAAGGCCCTCAAGGGGCGCGTTGAACAGAAGAGCCACGCCCACCAACGCGATCGTGAGTACCTCAATGGCTACGATGGCGCGCAAGAGGACTTCCGGATAAGTCTGAATCTGGTCTTCGTCGGTAACCTTGACCTGCGCCGAGGTTCGCCGGGTGACGAAGACAATCCGCGTCGGCGATTTGCGGGCGTTTGAGTCCATTCCGGCGATGAAATCTTTCGGATCGCTCATGTGCTATTGCGCCCCCTTCGCAGCCGCTGGAATCGATTGAGCCGCGACCGTTCTTGGTTCACTCTGGTGCGCGTACAGGCCACCATCTTTGCGAATGCGCCAGAAATGGATTGCGACAAAAAGCATTGCGACCAGGGGAAGAATCATGCAGTGAAGAACGTAAAAGCGCAGCAGAGCGTTGGCGTTCACCATATTTCCGCCCAGCATTAAGAAGTGAACTCTGTTGCCCAGCACTGGCACAGCAGACGCAATGTTCGACCCCACCGTAATCGCCCAAAAAGCCAGTTGATCCCAAGGCAGCAAGTATCCCGTGTAACTGAGCAACAACGTAACCAGCAGCAGGATGACTCCAATGAGCCAGTTGAACTCGCGCGGCGGCCGGTACGCGCCGCGGTAAAACACCTTGAACATATGAGCGAACACGAGGAACACCATGGCATGCGCGGACCAGCGGTGCAGGTTGCGTAGAAATAAGCCGGAAGATACTACGAACTGTAAATCCTTCGTGTCGGCATAAGCCTGCGGTACGGAGGAATGGTAGTAAAACATCAAAGGAATGCCGGTGCTCACCAAGATGAGAAATGTTCCGAAGGTCAGCGTACCCAAATACCAGGTCGTGCTGAAGCTCAGCATGCGGGTCCGCACCTTGGTCGAGAAAAGATGCAGGAACACATTTTGCTGCACTGCGAGGGCGCGGCGTAGAGTGCTCGATCCGGTCCCGCCGCGGAAAACCGACCGCCAAAACCGCGTGTCGCGCAACTCCTCGAAATAGTTCGTCATTGTCTTCGCCACGCTCACACCCTCACAAACTGCATAGGACGAATGTTGATGGAACGGTCCACCATCAGATCACCCTCGTCGCTGACCCAAGTTTGCAGCCAGGGCAGCGGCTTGGGGGCTGGACCTTCGATCTTGACCCCGTCCCGCGTGAACTTGCTGCCATGACACGGGCAAGCGATGATCCCCAACTCCGGTTTCCATGCGGTCATGCAGCCGAGGTGAGTACAAATGGCACTCAGCGCAAAAAAACCTTCATCGGCATGGATGAGATAAATTCCTGAGTTCACGTCCAACGTCACCGAATCCACCGCGTAATTTTCGGGCTTGCCCGCGTTGACGATGGGAGACGGTTCGAACAAAACATTCGGCGAGAGAAACTGGTACGCAAACGCCACCGTGCCAGCAGCGGCGATGCTTAGTGATCCCAGTCCAAGCTTCACGAAAAAAGCTCGGCGATCGAATTCTTTGTCCGGCGGCACATTTTGTTCTTCTTCAGACATTGGCTACTTTGGGCCTCCAGCCATGACGGGCGCTTTGGGTCTAAGTGGACCATCGATGGATTCGACTGAAATCAATCCGGTCGGCTCGGCAGAAACCAGGTTGTAGGATTCCATGGTGATGGTGCCGACCGGACAGCGCATGGCACAGAGCCCGCATCGAATGCATCGAGTCTCGTCTTTCAGCATGGCGGAGCCGGTCACGATACCGAGTTCGTCAGCTGCAACTTCGTCGAGCTCCACACCAAACAATTCCTGATGCTCCCGGATCTGCTGCACGGTGTCCGGCTCGAACTGTATGCGGTCCAACGACACGAGCTCGAGGCATTTTTCCGGACACACATCCACGCAACCTCCGCAGAGGATGCACATACTCCCGTCTTCCGGGCTGCCCTCGAAGACTGTATTCACCCAACAGTGCAGGCAGCGCTGAGCCTCTTCTATCGCCGACGCAGCGTCGTAGCCAATCTCGACTTCCGTTACTCCGGTACGGCGTTCCAACGGCAGCATCGGGATGGGCGGGCGAGTCAAGTCCAACAACTCCAGCGGCATGCTGTGACGCTCGAACACTTCGACTTCGACCATGGGCTCGGGATGCTTGAAGCCGCGCAGAAACTCGTCAATCCCAACCGCAGCACGCTTTCCGTCAGCCACGCTATCAATGATCAAGCGCGGGCCGAAAACGCAGTCGCCACCCCCAAAGATCCCGTTCGCCGAGGTCATCAGGGTTTGTGGGTTCACTGCGATCAATCCGCGCGGGGACAGTTCCACGTCGTCTTCAGGTTTGAGAAAGTCCAGCCTCGGCGCCTGTCCGACGGCCATAATAATGGTGTCGCACTCCAGTTGAATCTCGCTGCCCTCGTAGAATGCTGGATTGAAGCGCTTGTTCTGATCGAAGACCCACTTCGTGTTTAGCGTCTCAAGCGCCACGACTTTGCCGTCTTTGCCGATCATGCGTTTCGGGCCCAGGCCGGGATGCATGACGATGCCTTCTGTTTCTGCCTCTTCGATCTCTTCCAGCGCAGCCGGCATCTCTTCTCGCTTTTCCAGGCAGACTAGATGCACTTCCTGCGCGCCCAATCGAAGCGCCGACAGAGAAACGTCGACCATTTCTTTCGTCGCCACAGCACTGACGTTTTCCTGCGAAGGTTCGAGGTCTTCTACCCCGGCAACATGCTGACGGACGACTTCGCGAGCCGCGGAACGAGCTACGTCCATAGCTACGTTGCCGCCGCCGATCACAATGACCTTCTTGCCGATGGTGAACTTGTAGCCGAGATTAACGTTCAGCAGGAAATCGATGCCCTTGTAAACCCCATCGAGGTCAACGCCAGGGATCGTGAGATCGCGGCTGCGATGCGCGCCCACTGCAATCAGGACCGCATCGAAGCCCTGCCGGCGCAAGTCGGAGATCACGAAGTCGCGTCCGGCTGCTTGATTGAGCTTCAGAGTGATGTCGCCGATCGCGAGAATTTCTCGCACTTGCGCTTCCACCACGTCACGAGGCAAACGATATTCGGGAATGCCGAGGTAAAGCATTCCCCCGGCAACAGGAGCAGCTTCAAAAATCGTAACTGAGTAGCCCATGAGAGCCAAGTCATGAGCCGCCGATAGTCCCACCGGACCACCGCCGACCACGGCCACTTTGAAAGGCAGCTTATGCTGAGCCCGTCCCGCGTTGATGTCGACAGGGTACTTGGATTCCGGGCCGTGCCGCTCCGTCAGAAAACGCTTGAGAGCACGAATTGCGATGGGACGATCAATATCTCCACGACGACAGGCAGTTTCGCAAGGATGGGCACACACTCGGCCACAGATGCTCGCCAGCGGGTTGGGATCGCGGGCGAACTTGTAAGCTTCCTCAAATCGCCCTTCCGCAATCAGGGCCACATAACGTCCCGCGTTGGTGTGGGCCGGACAAGCCATCATGCAGGGAAAATTGGTGTTCAACCAATCCCGATCGACCTTTTTGTCTTTGTACCGTTTCAGCAAGATGGCAGTCCTCGTGTGTTCCTCGAAGGAGCGGACGTTGCTGCCCGCTCCTTCTTTATTACTTGCTCAGAGTGAAGTCCGCTTTGGTGTCGCCCGCAACGATGACTGGCTTGGACTGGTTCTTCGCGCCTTCGTGCCACACGACTACGGTGTAGCTGCCGTCCGGGACGTCTTTGATCTTGTAATTGCCGCTGTCATCCGTTTCGGCAAAATAGGGAGTTGGGCTGACAATGAGATATCCCGCCATTTCTGGGTGTACGTTGCAGAGCAGAGGAACGACACCCGCCTTATCGAAGGTAAACGGCCGTTTTTCACCCTTGGGCCATGTGCCTAGATTGTGTCCTGCTTTTTTGTCGCCGCCGATAGCGGTCCAGAAAACATTGTGTTGCACATTGTCACTATTCAGGAACTCAACGGTTGTGCCCTGTTGTACGACCACGATGTGCGGCACAAACACCAGTCCTTTTTGGTCGATGACCGGGTGCTCTTTCGGAGCGGGAAACGTTTTTCCCGCAATGGTGTCGACATAAACCACCGACTGGCCCTTCATTCCGGTAACTTTGCCCTCGATATCCCCGGCCCAGGCTGCGCTGCACAGACCAACTATCAGTACCGCCAATATGAATCCCTTGCACTTCATTGCGTTTTCCCCCCTTTGGATTTGTAAGTAGTTGTTCACGTGCGTGTCAGAAAATGAATTTTGCGTCCAGATAGATTGTGTTGTTACTACTCGCGTTTCGGCCCGAACCATCGTAGTTGGTTGAGCCACCATTGAAGCGCGTATATCCGGTATATTGGGCGGCGAGCTGCAGATTCTGCCACGGCCAGTACGAGATGTTCGCGATATACCCGGCGCTTCTCGGGTTGCCGTTGGCAAAGCCGCTCACTGTACCTGAAGGGTACAGCAACGGATCGGCGGTTCCACTGGTATCGAACCAGCCGAATGTGCCCGAGAAGCGATTGCCAAAATGGTACTCGGCATTGGCCATAAACGTGTTCAAATGGTTTGCGGTCTGCGAAGCGGCACCCGCGGCGAAACTGGCTGCCAAATCGGAACTTTCGTGGATGTAGGTGCCGCGCAGCGAAAGCACGTCATGCCTGAATAGCGTCCGATCAATCTGAGTGTCTATGGCTACATCTGTGTACCCATCCTCTAGGCCGGCTATGGTGTTGGGACTGGACTGCATGTGAATTCCGTAGGTGCCCACCTCATACTGCGTCGTCGCTGTCGACCCTTGCCAAGCGACGCGCCAGTATGGCGCAACGCCGCGGATGTTGTAGGTGAACCCAGTTCCTTGATTCGGCTGAGGACTGCCTACATGTTCCGAGCGATAAATCGCTGCATCCAGATACAGATGGTTGTCCCACATCGCGTAGCCACCGAATCCTGCGACGTCCTGGGCCAAACCACCATTAATGATGGGAGAGGCGCCGGGAGTGGGTGCAAAATCGCTGTTGATCCAAGGAAAACCCCATGCCGGCGTGCTGTTCCAAAGGTCCTCTACGGTCGGATTGTTGTTGAAGTCCAGGCCGTAAACGAGTTCCTTGTCACTCAGCTTCGTCTTATTCACGAAGCGAATATCTGTATTATCGCTGGTGAAATGGTCATCTTGAGTGTCGTAAGTAACCTGAACGAAGCTGCCAACGTGGCTTGTCCATGCCCCAGAAATGAAAAGCGAAATGTCTTGAGGAAATTCAAAACTGCCATTCTGTGTCCCCGGCACGCTTGACTTGGTTGAGGTGAATGAGGCCTCAAGCATTACGGAAAGGGGCAGCGACGCGAGAAGATCAAGCGCGGCATGCGCTTTGCCTGAATCCGATTTTATGACTTTGGTCTCATCCCCTTTATCAACATAACCGAGCAGCTTGAACCGTCGTCCGGCGGGGTTGAGTTCCGGAGGCGCGTAGTGGCAGCCACTGCAAGCTAAGCCCGTCTGTCGCGCATAGCTTGGAACCGCCAACGCGCTGGGGGGATTCAATACGGCAAAGAACAGAAAAAGCATGGTAGGAACTGTCCCAAGCAGAAAGGCCGATATTTCTTTTTTCAGGAATTCCATTTTCGTCTCCAAGAATTGCTGATTGTTGTCCGAAGTGATGTCGCAGTATCTGATCCACGGATAACACTTAGCTGTGACTACGCACACTCGGTGTGGTGATGTGCGTCACAAAGCAACGGCGTGCTATGAGTGCCACTTACGCTTGACCACCTGACATATGAAGTGCCCCCGTCCGACGTACCAATTCGGGCACAAATGACACCGAGTCATCGGGCCGCGCAGGCTGTACAAAAACTCAGTGAACTATGCGCGCATTGCCTCGATAAAAACTCGTCACCAATTCGTCACCAAAAATAGGCTGTTTTTGGGGTGTTTTGAAGTACGTGTATGCGGAAAAGCAAGACAAGCAAAGGGTTTTAGGTTGTTGACCTGGCCTCGGTTCGCCACGGGCGGTCACACCTTGGCTTACGTGTGGAAGCCTCCCCATCAATCAAATCTGACTGCGGCTCTATTTTTCTGCCCGTTGGCGTAACGTCGCCATTACGCACAGAACCCCGACTGGGGCGGGCTAACCAACCCGCTGGCTAGCGCTCGCATCGGATGACCCCGCGGCGGGCGGGCTGGGATGCGGCTGTCCCAAAGGATGAAGCCACAGCCAACTCCTGGGAACAAACCGCCGCGCCGCCTTGTCTACCAACCCCCGGCGGAATCGTAATCATCTAGCTTCCGGGTCTGCGTAGCGGCCAAGTTGCACCCCCGCACTGCTTGCGCGCTCTTGGAAGCCGCCAGCGCACACGCTGAGAGCGGAGTGACGCTAGTCACAACTTGATGTGACGGGCGCTACGGCAGAGCGGCGCGCTCGGGGTCACAATTAGTTTGCTCGGAAGTGCGGTGTGCCGCTAGGAAAGTCGGAAGAGAGGCTTGCCGCCTGCGAGGTGAAGTATGAGCGGAACGCTTTGGGTCGCCATCGTCATTTTGGGGATCGGGGCGGCCCTGTTCGTATGCCGCGCTATCTTGGGCGTGTCGGCTTATTTTGGATACCGAGGCAAGCGCCTTGTCACCTGCCCAGAGACCCACAAAGCTGAAGCGGTTGACATAGCGGCCGGCAAGGCTGCTGCGAACGCCTTTCTATCTGAACCCACTCTGCGCCTGAAGCAATGCTCACGTTGGCCCGAGCGGCAAGACTGTGGCCAGGAATGCCTGCAGCAGATCGAAGCAGATCCGGAGAACTGCCTAGTCTGGAATATTGTTTCGCAGTGGTATGAAGGAAAGAAGTGCGTGATCTGCCACAAGATTATCGCCAAGCTTCACCACCTGGATCACGCGCCAGGGTTGGTTGGTCCAGACCACAAGACGGTTGAGTGGAGAGAATTGCGGCCGGAACAACTTCCCGCGGTGTTTGCCACCCACCGCCCAGTTTGCTGGGATTGTCATGTGACCGAGATGTTTCGACGCCTCTATCCCGAATTGGTTGTGGACCGGGAACCGGAACCAAAACGTATCCGGTAGGGAGGACCCCACTATGACTCGCGAGGAACGAATAAAATTCCTGCAGATAGTTCGCGATTTCAACGAAGTGTACAAGGAAAAAGAGTCTTATAAGGCTTATCTTCAATCGGCGGCAGAGCATCGGTTCATTCCAGGTCAGGATTAGGAAGAAATATGTCAGCGTCTTCAGGCCGATCCTTCCATGAGCGAAATACAGGATTCCGAATTTGTTACGTTATATGAATATGCAACTCATGGCTTGGCTCAGGAGAAGCGCAGACACTGTTAGAAGAAGTTCGGGAAATCCGGAAGAACCCTCGCAATCCAGTTCAATAGGTGCCCCAAGGCGAAACACTCCATTCAAACGCAGTGTCCATCATCATGCCAAAAGGGGTTCTGAGTGCCATGCCCTGGTTTCATTAGTCGGTAAACAGTATTCACGCCTGTTTGGGCGGCTGCCCCCGATCAGATTCATACGTTTTCAAGTCCCACCGGACCCGGCATTCAATTCTTGGAAGACGTGTGCCATGGATAACGGCCTGTGATCTTGCGGAGAACCTCGTGAAAGCGATGGACGCCCGCAGTCTTCGGCAGAAACATGAACGGACACTGCCCCGGAACCATCTGAATCCCTCGCTCCCGACAGAACTTTTACTGCGTCGGAGCTAACGGAACCTTTGCCTCCCGCCCGGTACATCCAAACCCGCCGGATACCCGCATCGGCGCAGTCATGTACAACCGTTTCTGTGCCTTCCGGTGAAGTCATCAGCAGCGCCCCCTCGACGGGAGGCTGGATGTCCTGCACGCGAGCGAAGCAGCGTCGCCCCTGCACTTCCACCGCGTTGGGATTCACAGGGACAACGTCATAACCACGGCGACAGAGTTCTTTAAACAGACTTACGCTAAAACTGGTGGGGTCCCGCGAGATCCCTGTCATTGCAATCCGTTTCTGAGCCAGGAAATCTTCGATGGTTTCAAGTGATGCTTGAGTTGCCATATGTTCTCCTCTGCCGGAAGCGACAACAATCCGACTCTCTCATCCTTGCAACGTTATCTGGGTCGACCCGGTTCGGTCTTGCAGAAACCCGACGGCCATCAGAACCCTTTCAACTAAGAAAAGACTGCTCTAAGCGCACTAAATGTTGTTCCAAGTCATCTAGGCAACCAAGTGCGCAGCCATCCTGCGTTCTGTCTCTGCCGGTTGGGCGCTGATTGAATCGTGCGGTCGCAGAGCCGCAAGAGAGTCAGGGCAATCATGACGTACCACACCTGCATGCCGACGACCGACAATATGGAAACATAGACGCCTACCTTAGGCGCATACATCCCAAGACCAACTGCGCCCGCTACGATTCCGACATATCCTGCAGCCTTGCTGAAGATCTGGCTGCGCAGCATCACCCACCCGATCAGCATCATGCCGATCAACCCGATGACATTGCCCACCTGAAAGGGAGTTCCCAGCCAGGACGAAAGCACGCCTTGCACGGCGGCGATAATTCCTTCTCGCTCCACAGCGGTCGTGGCCGCAGCGTACTGCCGGCCGAGGTGCAGCATGTTCAGGGCAGGTGTAGCGATCAAAAAACAAACAATGGATGACCGCCGAGAGAGCGGTGGCGATCAGCATCAGCGATTCGTGCACGCGGCGCAGGCTTAAGCGTCGCAACGGAGTGAAGGGGCCAGAATCGCGTGGGACATGCGGTCCTCCAGATAAGGCCTTGTACTCCGGTTAACGCGCAGAACATCGACAGGCTGTTTTCATTTGTAACTGGAAAGTGGGGGATAGTCTGTGACGTGGGTCACGGAACCTGGGTTGAGACTTTCAACGGCACGAGGTCCCCCATCAATGAAACAGGCGGTTGTTCTCACGACAGATCTTACGCGGCTCGGGCGCTGCGCACTTGCTCCGTGTATTCCATGAACAATGGCGCGTCCATCGTGCCGGAAGGCAAGGACGGCCGCAGGTCGATTGCAGCATCGGTTGCAGACTACCTGGACGAAACGAAGCTCACGAAGAAGCCAAAGACGCTGGCGGCCTGCGGCACGGCGCTGGCCTACTTCGTGGAGTCCTGCCACAAGCTGAATCTCGAAGATATTGATCGGCGCGATCTGCTCAAGTTCCACGCATTCCTGCGAGATGACAAAGAGCAGGCACCGCGTAGCTGCTGGAACAAGTTCGCAAATGTGATGTCCTTCTTGAAGGCGAACGGAATTCGCGGCTTGGTGGGGAAGAATGATTGGCCGCGATTCGTGGAAGAGGAACCTGAAGTCTACGAGCGTGAAGATCTGGACAAGCTCTTCGCGGCCTGTGACCAACAGGAGCGGCTCTGGTTCGAGTTCTTCCTGATGACGGGAATGCGCGAACAGGAAGTGATGCACTGCTCCTGGGATGACATCAACCTGACACGCGGCACCGTCACAGTGCGGTACAAGCCAGAATACGGCTTCAGCCCGAAAAACTACCGGGAGCGTGAGATCCCAATTCCATTGAGGCTGGGAAAGGAACTGAAGGCTCTGAAGGCGAGGTCCGATAAAACCTGCGGCCTCGTTTTCCCAACTTCGGGTTGCAATCCTAAGCAGAACTTCCTGGACGATCTGAAGGCTTGTGCCGAGCGTGCGAAGCTCAAGAAGGCAGACTTCTGGCTACACAAGTTTCGGGCGACGTTTGCGACGTGGAGCCTGTGGGCTGGAGTGGACTTACGAACGGTACAACAGTGGCTTGGTCACTCTGACATGGAAAGCACGATGCGTTACCTGAAGCCATCACGGAGCCAGCAGGTACGCGAAAAGGTAAACGAGATTTTTGCGTAGGCATGTTCCGTGCGATCGTCCAGTGGATTGCTGGAGAATCGCTGTTTTCGTCAATTGACAGCTCCCGGTGAATCGAGTCCGCACCAAGGCGAGACGGGTTGCCCCTTCGTCACGAGCAGGCGATCGGTGCGTCGCATCCTCTTCCAGTCATATTCGTAGGCAGTTCCACAAATGAGACAGATCTGATAGTGCTGGCTATTGCCGCCGTGTCGTGGCCAAGTAAACCGATGGGAGCACAATTCTTCGAAGAGTCGCCACAAGAATCTCATGTCTGTCGCTCGCCGCCGCACTGGGCCAGACCTCGGTGGCGCAACCCGTTCTGAAAAGTGACGGGTGAATCGATTGGACTGCTACCTGGGCACGCTTTCAAATTACGGGAGTGCATCCCGGGTACAAGTTACCGTGTTCCTGGACGAGTTCGTAGCAGATGTTTGCGACTGAAATTGCATTCGATCTTGAGAGGGAGATACTCACAACGAGAGTTGGTTAAGAAAGCAGTGTTGTTAGTCTTGTCAAAGCATCACTCCGTGAGAAATCTCAATTTTGATTTGAGGCTTCAACGCCCGGATCCCGGCCCGGCTAGACATCGCGGACCTAGCGGTAGTTTACTGTGAGTTGAATCGACGAGCTTGTAAGTAAGTATTTTTGATGGTGTTACGAACGTGGTGTTGTCTTACCCACGTGGGGTACTACGATGCCATCGCTACAAGCCCGAGATTCTTGACCAAGGCTTGTTGGGCCAGAGTCTGCTGCGAGAGCACATAGGCAGTACGCGGCGGTCCCTTTTCGCCCTGAGGTGGATAGAGCAGAACGAACTGTTTGATCTGCTCCAGTTCCTCGAGCAGTTGCTCCACCGACAGATCCGCCCACGCAGCTTTCGCCTGTTGGTGCACATACTGCAGCAGAGAGATGCCCAACATGCAGTAGAAGGCGTGGATGCGAATCTTGCGGTCGGTCCAGTGATACATGGGATTCCAGCCCAACCACTCGCCATCTTTCAAGCCGCGGAACACGCGCTCGATGGATTGTTGACCGCCATAGCCGGCCACGACTTGCTCCGCGCTCCAATCCATGCGGTTAGTCAGCAGCACGGTGCGCCCCAGGCGCTGATTGAGTAGCTGCGGAAGAGCCGCGGAGTCGAAGTCAAACTGCAAATGCCAGCCACCGTCCTGCTCTTGCAGTTGATAGCGAATGAGCTCGGCCAGAAACGGAGCGGACAAACAACGGTGAATCTTGCGCTCAATCTGCTCCTGCTTCCAGCGCGCTTTCGGTTTATTCAGTTCCATGGCCAGACGGCGGAGCGACTGCAACACCCGGCTGAGGCTGGTCGTCAGACTGTGCAGTTGTTCGCCGGCAAAAGAAGCCGAGTATTTCACCACGCACAGATGCTCGCGTCCATGGACCAGAGTTTTCTCGGCGGTGGCACGCACTCCGGGTTGGGCACTGCTGCAGGCGGGTAATTCTTCCGTCGCTCGACTGCGGAGTTCCGGCGGCGCTTGATTCCAGGGCAAGGCCGAGATCCAGCCCACACCCGCTTCTTCCAAGGCCACCGTGTTGGCCAGCGCCGCCGAACCTTTATCCAACACCAGCGTGACCGTCTCGCGCGCGATCTGGTTTTGATCCAGCATGCGCGTGATGCGCGTCAACGCCGTGGAAAACTCTTCCACGTCGGCCACGTTTCCGGGGTACACGTGATGACATAAGCTCAAGCCATGCTCGCCATCGAGCACGTAACTCAGACCGACTTGCCGCAGATTATGGCGGCCCTGCTTGTTGTGTCCGCGCTGGGCCAGTTGATTGCGCGTGTTGGTGCTGGCGATATAGGTGTAGAAGTTGGTGGTGTCGTAGGCCAGCAGACGACGACTCACCAGTTGTTTCTCTTTCCATACTCCCAGCAAACGCAACTGGGCTTGCTCCAAGGGATCGTCGGCCGAGGAGAGCGCTTCTGGGCCTTCCGGCAAGATCTGTTCAAAGGCGTCCCAGAACGCTTGCGAAGTAAAGCGTTCGGGGGGGAACTCCCAGAGCGTCGACAGGATGGAGGAGCGATACCAATCGGGAACTTCGGTTTTGGGGCCAGGCTGGCAGATGCGGTGGATGGCCGCCAGCAAAAGGTAGTGAGCGGGCGAGGGTCCGGAGCGTGGCGTAGGCCAGAGCGATTGCAGCAAGTCCCAGACGCCGGTTTGCTGAGCCGCGGCCCAGAGGGCGGCGGGCAAGCCAAACTCGCGGGTGGTGGCGGCCAAGGGGACGGGAGCGGTGCGGTCGCGGACCAGCTCGGCGAGTTTCTCGGCGGTACCGAGATAAGCTTGATGAACGATGCGGGGCTTGCCGTCGACGCGGGCACTTTCGACGATGTAGTAGTAGAGTTTGTTGCCTTTCTTCTTGGCGACGAGGCTTGCCATACAGGGTAATACAATATGACACACCCCGTATATTGTCAAGCAATAAATGCGTAGATATGCACAGGAATCTACTTAATACAGGGTAATACAAAGAGTTGACGGCGAGAACTTGCAGAACTACTCTGTTGGGAATGACTTAGCGGCGCTGCTTGGACTCTTACTCGAGCGCTCCCAGTAAACTACCGCTAGGCCGGACCGTCGAAGGGCGCCGATGAAAAATCGTTTCACAATGTCGCGAACAGGCGGAGCGGGCGTACAATGGTGCCGTTTTCGAGGCCGAAAAGAAAATTCTGGTTTTCTTGGTCACCCAAGGCCAAGAGGCAGACCTCGAAAGGAGGTAACATGCGACAAAAGACGAGCTTTTGCTTTTGCGCCGTGCTGGCAGTCCTTCTCTGCCTGACGGTGCCCGAGTTGGCGGGTGGTCAGAGGCGGTACCCGGCGCAGGTTGGAGGCAACCTTCTGCCGGACGGTTTCTACATTACTCCTACCGCCGCTCCGGGCTCGATTTTCCAAGACCTGCCCACCGGGCTGCGCCCCGATGGTTCCGCCAACGCGAATGGTGCGGTGACTACTGCGCTCAGTCCGGACGGCACCGCCTTACTGATCTTAACTACGGGGTACAACACATTATTCAACACGCAGGGACCGAGCGGTACTCCTATCACGTACCCTGCGCTCGACCCCATAACGGGGAAACCATCGTCAACCATGACACCGAATGCGGAGTGGGTGTTCGTTTTCGACGTCCGCGGCGCGCAGCCCGTGCAGAAGCAACTGATCAATATTCCCAACACCTATCACGGCTTGCTGTGGGATCCCTCGGGCACCAGATTCTACGTTGCAGGAGGCATCGACGACCGCATCTTCGTCTACAAGGCGAGCACCACCGGACCCAGTGCCGACGCGACCTTCGCGCCGGATGCTCCGTTTGTGCTCTTGGGACATAACACCCCAGCCGACGTGCCCATCCAGGAGTTCCCTACGGGCGGCATGTTCAAGAATACTCCTATCAACGACAACCCCGTTGCACTGGATATGTTCATGCCGTTCAGCGCACTTGCCGCCGGATTGGCGATCAGCCCGGACGGCAAGACAATGTACGTGGCGAACTACCAAAACGATTCGCTGTCGATAGTGAATCCGGCAATTCGCAAGGTGTCAAACGAGGTGACCTTCTTCGCGCCCGGACAGACGACGGCGGTCGGAGAAATGCCTTACTGGACTGTGGTGGTATCGAATACCGCGGGCGCGCCGGTTAAGACGTATGTGACCAGCCAGCGCGATGGCCAAGTGCTGTCGGTGAATCCTTCGGGCTCGTTCAATGTGATCAAGGTGGGTGGCGAACCGAATCGTATGGTACTGTCGGCGGATCAGCTTCGACTCTATGTCGCCAACGGCGATCTTGATGAGATCGAGGTGATCGATACCACACGAGATGTTGTCAAGAGCCGAATCTCCGTGGCCCGTCCAGGCTACCTGTACAAGGGCTCCAGCCCCAACTCCCTGGCGCTCAGCCCGAACGGCCGCCGGCTCTACGCCACGCTGGGCGGCGAGAACGCCGTGGCTGTCATCGATGTTGCTTCCGAGCGGTTGCTCGGCCGCATCCCCACTGGGTGGTACCCCAGTTCGGTTACGGTCAGCGCCGACGGCAAGAAGTTGTTCGTGGTGAACATGAAATCCAATGCCGGACCGAACCTGGAATACCGAGTCGACTGCCCTGGCCTGTACATCCCGCCAAAGTATTCGAAGCTTCTCTGCCCGCCACCGAATCCGACCTCCCGTAACGAATACATCCTGGCCCTGCTGAAGGCGGGATTTCTGACCATTCCCGTGCCGGACGCCGATACCCTCAGCTATCTGTCAGAACTGGTTGATGCCAACAACCTCTTCTTCAACCGTCGCCAGGATCCCATGATGGCGTTCCTGCACGACCACATCAAACACGTGATCTACATCCAGAAGGAGAACCGAACCTACGATCAGGTGCTCGGTGATTTGCCGCGCGGCAATGGGGATCCGACCCGGGTGCAGTTTCCACGCCCGATCTCTCCCAGCCATCACCTTCTCGCGGAACGGTTCGCTCTGCTCGACAATTTCTACGATGCAGGCGATGTAAGCGGCGACGGCTGGAACTGGGACACGCAGGGCCATGCCAACGATGCCACGGTCAAGAATGTGATGGTCGGCTATGGCAACGCGAACTTCAACATCCCATTCGACTGGAATGGCAATCCGCGCAACATCGGCATTGCGGTGCCGGACCAGACCAGCGGAACGCCGGGGCCGAACACTGTGCGCATTACCACGCTGTTCGATCCAACCGGCAACTCATCCATTGAACCTGGACCGAAGGACATCACCGCTTCGGAAGGCGCGGATGACCTCGACCCCGAAGTGCTCGGTGGTTACATCTGGGACACCGTGCTGCGGGCCGGCAAGACGGTTCGCCATTATGGCCTCTATGACGACGAGAATTATTATGTCGTCCCTTCGGCGGGCTATCCGTTCTTCTTGCCCATCGTCCGCAACGCTTTCGCAGAGAAGGCGGTGCAGGCGGTGCCAGGGCGTCCGTCCCTCAAAGGTCGCACGGATCTCTACTATCGTGGCTGGGACCTGGACACCCCGGATCAGTACCGCTATGAGGAGTGGAAGCGCGAGTTCGATGGATATGTGAAAAATGGCAATCTACCCAACTTCGAGATGGTCGATTTCATGGAGGACCATTTCGGCAACTTCTCGTCGAACGCCGCGAATCTGGAAAACCCACTCTCGCAAATGGCAAGCAACGACTACGCCTTGGGTCGTCTGGTCGAGGCGGTGTCAAAATCCCCCTATTGGAAGGATACGGCGATATTCGTGGTCGAAGATGATGCCCAGAACGGGCCGGATCATGTGGATGCACATCGCTCGACGGTTTTCGTAGCGTCTCCCTACACGAAGAGCGGCGCAGTCATCCACACGAATTACAACTCCACCAATGTGGTCCGGACCATCGAGGATATCCTCGGCGTCAATTACCTAGGCCTCAACGACGCTAACGCCAGACCCATGTCCGATGTGTTCATCAAGCAACCCAACCTACAGCCCTATGTCGCGCCCATTCCGGGCATACTGTGCCAGCCTCCGGTAGACCCAAACCTGGTGCCCGAATGCCACAACCCCGGAAACCGGCCTGTGACTGTCGCGGTCAAACCGCTACACGACGGTGCGTGGTGGGCGCAAGCGACCAAAGGCTTCAACTTCAAACACCCCGACCTCAACAATGCGGATTTGTTCAATCGGATTCTGTGGAAAGGAATCATGGGAGATGACAGACCATACCCTGAGGCTGGTGTTCAGCGGGCGAACAGAGAACCGGCGGTAACTGATCGCGATTGACCCGCGGCGTTGCCAGCGTTTTACAAACACCGCGGAGAGGGCTGGTGGCGTCATGCCGCTAGCCCTCAATGTGGCGTGATCCTGGGACCGCAATTGGACAACCTTGCAGTTTGGTACAAAGCTGACGGGGCCGACTTGCCGACTCTCGTCGATCTTTTTGATGAAGACGTGAAGGCTTTCGACCAGAAACTCGCAGTTACGATGCTCACGGATCGAAAGGACAAACATCCAGTGCAGCTAAAAGGCAGGTTTGGTAGTGCTTCGGAGCCTAGGCCGGCCATAGTAAGACTGGGTCCGCTGGAGCACCGGATCCTCGAAGAGGTGTGGTCGTGCAAGAGCCTGACCGTTCGTGAGCTGCTCGCGGGACCCTTGATGAATCCCGAGCTTTCCTTCGCTGCTATGATTGGCAAAACCCAATTGATGAAACAAAGACTAATCAATGGTCTGAAAGACTATGTCCCATTCTGGGCAGCTGAGGCGCTACTGTCCGGCTGGGGATGAAGGATCAGGACGTCGCTACCGCCCTGAGAAATACAGCATACGGCCCCCAAAAGGAAGCTAGTACATCGTACAGTTAGTTCTTTGCATTATGCTGGCGGTCTTTCCGTTGCTTTGTCTGCTTGGGATGGGCTGCCTGATACTGCCTGGTGGCTTCGATGATTCGCTGGGCCCTTGGTCCAGGTGAACGGCGTGGGGTTCTCACGGTATTGCTTGAGGTATCGAATCAGAAACTCCTTCAGCTCCTTTTTGGAACGGTGCACGCTTTGCGTCAATGCCTGCCGGGTGAGAATGCTGAAAAAGCATTCGACCATGTTCCTCCAGGAAGCGTGCGTGGGGGTATAGTGAAAGTGCACTCGGGGATGACTCAGGAGCCATTGTTGGGCGGCTTCGTTCTTGTGGATGTTGAGGTTGTCCAGCACGACGTGAAGGGCGCTTACGGGGTAGGACTTCACGACGTCGTCCATGAAACTCAAAAAGTCCACCGTGGTCCGCCGGTCTCGCACATGGGCGACTACTTTGCCGGTGGCAATCTCCAGGCGGCGAGAGCCGTTCTTCGACTGCTCTAAGTCGGGTAGCCGAAGTATTGTTTTAGCCTTGGAGCGCTTCGATGTCTTCCGACGTGCCATACTGGCGGCCTCCCACGCCGCGGTCTGTATCGTCGTTCACCTGGAGGGTGATGGTCTCGAAGCCCCTATCTAGACAGGAAGCATCCTCTCGCGATCGTGATCTGGGTCTATGTCACGAGCGTACTATCGAGAACGGCCACGGTGCAAATTTGGTCAGATCGTGAGACCATTTAGACAGCCGGAGCAGACGAAGGCAGGAATAGCTATGCGCATTTTTGCCAGTTGGTCAGGTGAGCGCAGCAAGGCCGCAGCCCTCGGGCTCAAATCCCTCCTGCAGGATCTTTTTGAGGACGCAGTCCAGGTCTTCGTCTCTGACCACATAAGCCCCGGCGAAGCTTGGGCACAGCGGCTTGGAACGGAATTGGAGCAGTCTGAGTATGGTATTCTCTGCCTTACCCAGGAAAACTTTCAGGCGCCGTGGCTGCTATTTGAGGCCGGAGCGATCGCGAAGAAGTTCGGGACTTCTCGGGTCGTGCCGTACCTCATCGATGAATTGCCACCGGCATCGGAGAGGTCTCCTCTGGCACAGTTCCAGCACGTGCGTGCTGACCATGAAGGAACACACCGATTGGTAGAGACCATCAACAGCATCCGGGAAAGTCCGAAACCGATGGACAGGTTGGAGAGGTCCTTCGCGAAGTGGTGGCCTGACCTTGAACAGACGCTCAAGGGCCTGCAGGCTTCTGACCAGGCACAGCCTGTCATCCGCTCTGAGCGAGAGTTGCTGGAGACCATTTTGCAGCGTGTCGAAGGGCTATGGCAGGCGCGCGGTGAATCCCGAGGTTCCGCCACGGACCTGCCCAGTGCAGAGTTGGTTCATCTGCGGAACTTGCGGGACCAGCCGACAACAACCTACACGCGCGGAGGAACTCTGCAGAAGGAACTACGCCACCTTCGAGACTTGGGACTGATCAAGAATAGAAAGCCGATCGCAGACTTGCCAGGAACGTTCCAGTTAAACCAATCCTTCGATCTCACGGACAAAGGGAAGGACTACTTGCAAGACATGGCATCGTCGCGAGAGGATCGCAAGAGCTAAAATCAAACTGAAACGTCTTTCGTCGCGTTAAGAGGCATGGCTTTGCCTTCCCCGGTGAGCGCGCCAGAAGTGGACCGACGCCGCGGCCGACTTCTCATGACTAACCCGGCCAGACTTCCCGCAAGAGCTTTTCTGGATAAGTCTCCGAACGGACGACAAGGACAGTGGCAGGCGCCAAGCAAGCTATGCCCCTCGTACCCGTCGAGAGAGTAGACTTTGTCCAATGGCTGCTCGTGAAAGTCAACTCCGGTGCGGGCAGCCGGATCCCCATGTTCGCCTAAGGGAGCGGAAGGTGGGCGCTGTCTTTGTCAGCTATCGACGGAGTGACTCGCAGGGAGAGGCTGGTCGTTTGTTTGACGATCTCGTCAAGCATTTCGGCGAACACATGGTATTCATGGATGTAGCCGGCATCGAAGCGGGACGCGACTTCCGTAAAGCGATTGAAGAAAGCGTCGCCAAGTGTGGCGTGCTCCTGGTAGTAGTGGGCCCAGAATGGCTCAATGCGAAAGACGAGCGCGGAGCACGGCGTCTCGACGATCCCGCGGATTTCGTTCGCATCGAAACCGCTGCCGCCTTGAGGCGGGATATCCCTGTTATTCCGGTTCTGGTGCGGGCCGCCAGGATGCCGTCCGCCGAACACCTGCCAGAGGGGCTCAAGGAACTTGCTTATCGCAACTGTATCGAGTTGACGCATGCCCGATGGAGATCGGACATCCAGTTGCTCATTGACGCGCTGCGTCGCCTGTTGGGAGTCTCAAGTCAAGCCGGAACCAGAGTCGGAGCCAACGCAGCAACGGCCGCAGCCCAACGCACTCAGCAAGAAGCGACAGAGTTATCGAAGCGGGAGGACGGAAGTTCTGCGCGAATCGATCCCGCCGCTCTCCAGCAAGTCAGCCGGGAGCTGGCGCTCCGCATCGGACCAATTGCAGACATTGTGGTGAAACGCGCAGCCTCGCGCTGTAACTCGGTCGAAGATCTCTACCTCAAAGTCGCGGAGGAGATCGATTCCCCGGACGATCGCCAAGAATTCCTTCTAAAACGAGCTCCGGTGCCGTCGATTCCACTTGCTGATCTCGCGGGAGCCACAACTCCCGCAAAGAATACGTCAGGACCTATTGGTTCGCTACCGCTTTCAGAAGGGGGCGCTGTACCGCTTAAGACAGCTTCACCTGCAATCGGGACACGATTGTCGAGTCGATGGAAGTACTTGCTTCTCGCAAGCACAGGAGGCGCTTTCTTGATCCTAATGCTCGTTCTCGGTATACGTTTCTTCCCATCGAAAGGGGCTGCCCCTTCTCAGGCGCCGCAGACCTCGCCCCTGGAGACACACGAGGAATCTGTTCCTGTCACGACCGGCACGCCTCCTCCACCAGCAGAAGCCTCGGCAGCTGCTACACGAGCTACCGACGAAAGTGAGCCCAGGTCTCCCCAAAGGGTTCGCGTGCCGCAAGAAGTGTCACGGGAATTGCTAATCACGACAATCTTGCCTGTGTATCCACCGCTGGCGCGGCAGGCACACGTTCAAGGCACGGTAGTTCTCGACGCCGATATCTCAAAAGACGGCATAGTTGAGAAGCTTAGAACGATTAGTGGACATCCCATGCTGATTCCGGCAGCCCTCGATGCCGTTAGGCAATGGCGATATAAGCCCTACGTGCTCAAAGGAAAGCCGGTCGCGGTGAACACTCAGATCATCGTCAACTTTACTCTTTCCGGTGGGTAGAACGTCTTGCAGGTCCGAGGGTATGAGTTACCCCAGCATCTTAAATGCCTTGACCAAACTAAGCTGCATGCGATTAAACGACGCTGTGACACTGGCGATCTCATCGCTTCCCTTCACCGGCACCGAAGGCAGGTTCATCTCCCCCTTACTGACGCGATCAGCAGTGTCCGACACCAGCTTCAGCGGCCGAATCACGATGAAGTAGACCGCAGTATCCAGGACGACGATGGTCGCGATCAAAGTGATAACCAGGCAAATGAGCAGAACATGAAACGCCTGTTTGGCGTTCTGCACTGGCAACGCCATGGGAACAGAAACGATCTGCGCGGCTACGATCGAGCCTGGTTTCCACCCAAAGCCGTTATTGGACCCGTAGCTGGCGATCATGGCGGGCGGAGCCGCGGAGGGATGACTATGACACTCTAGGCACGGCGGATCCGCCGGGATCGGCGTTGCCAGGTACATCGAAGGTCCAACCGGAGTCTCGCGTTCTCCTGTAATTTGTTTCAGCTCGGGGTGGTCACGCAAATACCCGATGACGTCGGCCTCCCAATCGGCGGCTCGATGCTCCGGATTCGTCGGGTTGATTGTGGGTTCACGGTACGTGTAGTCGGGATACTTCTGCCTCAGCTTGTTGAACGTACTGATTGCTCCGAAAGCCGGCACCGTCTCCGCCAGGAACTTCGTTTTGTGTTGCGGATTCTGCTCGAGCAAGGGCGCCAGATCGGAAGCTGTGTAGTCCCGCACCGCCTTGGCACTGGCCATCATCAACTCCGCTTCCCGGAGGACTTCGCGGCGGGCATTGTCGATGAGGAACCTATACGTAACTTGCGAAATAATCAGCCCGCCGATTCCGAATAACACCAGCAAGATGAGATTGAATTTCGTTAGCAGCTTCATTGTTGGGCCCCTCTAAGGCAACCAACGAGTGCAACCGGTCCGATTACTTGTACCAGAAGAAATGTTAGTTTAACGCTGATGGGGCTGGTTTGGGCTGGTTGTTCGCAGTCATCGTCGGGGCGAGCGTGGGGAAGTGAAAAGCGGCTAGCAGTTTCTAAGTCCATACCCCCATCTGCTTGTTACTTTTTCCATCGCCCCGCCGTAGCCCAGCGACGAATGTTGCCGCACCGTGTCGTCCCTGCACTCTCCTCTGCTCGATTACAACCTGCGTTTTGATCGGCTCTTCCTGGCGGAGGCAGGATCCGCTCGTCAGCTCGCCCATTGGCGAGCGAACCGGCTGGCGACTTCGAGGAGATCTGTGAACGAAGGTCAGTAGCCGGAGTGCGTCGGGTTGGCGTTCTCTGCCAATGCCTCTGCTCGCGAGAACCAGCGCACATTGAATCCCGGGTGAACTATTCAGGCCCCAAATCACCAGTTAAGAGTTAGAATCGGCAAGCTATGAGCTCTGAAGCAACGAACGCACCTGAAATCGATCCCATTATGGAGCGGCTCGAAGATCAGATTGCTTGGTATGACCGAAAGAGCATGACCAACCAGCGATATTTTAAGCGAATAAAGACGGTTGAGATTGCGGCTGCCGCAATAATCCCCTTCTTGGCGGCGTTCAATCTTCCGCGAGTGATGTGGGTGACCGGCGGACTAGGCGTTCTGATTACGGTGCTGGAAGGAATGTTGCAGCTCAACCAGTATCAGCAGAACTGGATTGCGTACCGCTCAACCTGTGAATCGCTTAAGCACGAGAAATATGTTTATCTGGGAAAGGCCTCGCCGTATGCCGCTGCTGTCGATCCCCACGCTCTGTTGGCAGAGAGGATCGAGTCGGTAGTCTCGCAGGAACACGCGAAATGGGCATCGGTGCGGCAGCAGGAGCCTAAATCCAAAACCACGTGAAGGGAACTGTATGGCGCATGCCGCCGGCGCTTTTTCGAAAACGTGACTGACAAGAACTCTCTTCTTCATGCGATGAACGATTCTGAAGGCTACGAATTAGAGAGTCATTACAGCAGCGACAGGAACCCCTTTGTTTCGGGCATATACTCCAAACTCTTGGGTGAGGTCTCCCTCGCCGCGAGATTTTCCGTCCCAGACCAGTACCGCAGTAACCGGCTGATGGAACTCCAGGCCGAGCGACAGAGCTTCATCGACTATTACGTGGTTCGCCTCAGCATAAGCCTTGTCTTCAGAATTGGCGTGGATGACCAGCAGGTCTCCACTCTTTTCAACTTCGTTGAGCAGCGTATCGTAGAGGGGCCCCCATTCTCCCTGGCGGTCTGTGACTGAAGTGGTTCGGAATTTTTCTCGATCGAACGGAAGCACAACTCTGCGACGCAATCCCAGCTTGCTGGCCTCCGATAGCGCAAGCAAGTCAGATCCGCAGGCTGCGGAGCCTACAAGTGCGACGGCACCTTGAATCCGCAGCATGTCATGAACTCGCTCTCGCACGATTTCGACGTTTTTGGCTGGAAACCGCTGCTGTTTCGCGTCAGCAGCATCGACTCGCCTTCCGGCCAGAGCTATTATCATAGGCTGTTCTGTCCCCGCACCTTCAAGTCTCGCACGGCGAGGGGGCTCGTCAGGAAGAAAAGTCGAGCCGGAGGTTAAAAATGCTTATTCATCCCGAGCGCTGGATGTCTCTGCTTGGCCGATATCAAGAAGATCGGCCACACCGAATGTTGTCTTTGGACGGCGGGGGCATCCGGGGCCTCATTACTCTAGGCATCCTTGAGAGAATCGAGAAGCTCGTAAAGGAGAAAACCGGACGGAAACTTGGCGAATACTTCGACTACATTGCGGGTACCAGCACGGGGGCGATCATCGCCGCTGGTCTGTCTCGCGGCCTGACTATAGCGGAACTGATCGAGTTTTACGCATCATCTGGAAAGCAGATGTTCGACCCGGCATGGCTGCTTGAGCGAATCAAATACTTATACACGGCCGATCCACTGAAAGCTCAACTGCAGGACGTTTTTGGCCGTGACACGAACCTCGAACCTGACAACCTGAAATGCCTCCTCTTGGTAGTCACGAGAAACGTAACTACCGATTCGCCGTGGCCGATCAGTAGTAACCCCGATGCCAAGTACAACGACCCGGCACGAAAGGACTGCAATCTCAGAATTCCGCTATGGCAGCTAGTTCGAGCCAGCACGGCGGCGCCTGTTTATTTTCCTCCCGAGGTCGTGCAGTGGGATCCCACTGACCAGACCAGCACCTTCGTATTCGTAGATGGTGGGGTCACGCCTTATAACAATCCTGCTTTCTTGCTCTACCGGATGGCGACCGATCCCGCTTACAGGTTAAATTGGAAGAAGGGTGAGGACAATCTGCTGATTGTTTCGGTTGGCACCGGGGCGGCGGAGTCATTTGGGGCAACCGCAGCATCTCCAAACAAGAATATTGTTTCGACGGTGGCTGGGCTTCCCGGTGCGCTGATGTATGGCATTCAGGTGGACCAGGATGTCAGTTGTCGCACGATCGGACGCTGCGCGTTCGGCGCACACTTAGATCGGGAGATCATGGACCTCGTTCCGAGGCAGGTGCGCGAAGGAATGACTCTCGAAGAACAGTATGCAGCGCCAGCGGTACCGCTATCAACAAATCTTGCCCGACATTTTTTGTACGCGCGCTACAACGCTGATTTGAGCGCCGCCGGTCTCAAGAATCTGGGCTTTTTGCAGGTGGATGCGGCGAGCATTCAGAAGATGGATGCTGTCGACAATATCCCAATCTTGATGGAGATCGGCAGGGCAGCTGCGCGGCGCGTGGAAACCGAACACTTTGGTTCCTTCCTCTAATATGGTGTCTGCGTCGGGGATTCGTGAGAGTCGTAGGTTTTAGGTTGTTTTTTCGGTCTCGCCGGCTTTCCTTACGCCAAGCAGAGTTGCATCGACGGATTCTGGATGGGACGTGACGCGGATAGAATCTAAGAGCCCTGGCGAACCATCATGAAGGAGATGAACGATGAAAGCTCCGCTGTGTTTTGTGCTGATGCCGTTCGGGAAGAAGGCGACCTCAGACGGATCGGTCATCGACTTCGACAAAGTCTACTCGAACCTGATTTTCCCGGCGATATGCCAAGCGCAACTGGAGCCGATCAGGGCGGATCAAGAGACGACCGGCGGGATTATTCATAAGCCTATGTTCGAACGCCTGATTTTGTGTCCGTTTGCTGTGGCTGACCTCACAACCGCCAATGCAAACGTTTACTACGAACTCGGCGTGAGGCACGCTTTTCGGCCCTGGAGCACGGTCCAGATCATTGCGGAAGGCGTCAGACTGCCGTTCGATGTGCAGATGCTGAGGACCATCTCCTACAAGCTCGGTGCGGATGGCACTCCCGATCGCGCCAGCGTGGAAACCACAAAGAATACGATTACGAGTTTTCTGCAAGAGGCGCGCAAAGGTTTAAGGGACAGTCCGATCTTCCAGTTGCTCGATGGCTTGCCAGAGCCCTCGATCGAGCACCTGAAAACAGATGTCTTCCGCGAGCAAGTGGAATATTCGGTTGAGATGAAAGAGAAGCTTGCCGCAGCGCGGAAAACCAGCGCTGGTGCCGTTCGTGCGATTGAAAGCGAATTGGGGGACATCTCGCAACTGGACACCGGCATAGCCATCGATCTCATGCTGTCATATCGGGCTGCATCGGCCTGGGACGATATGGTGACCCTAGTAGAGAAGAAGATGTCCCGTCCCCTCGCCGATACCGTTATGGTTCGCGAGCAACACGGGTTTGCTTTGAACCGGCTGAAACGTCGCGACGAGGCAGAGGCGGTGTTGCTGAAACTGGTTGAGGAAAGAGGTTTCAGCAGCGAGACTTGCGGCCTTCTCGGAAGGGTGTACAAGGACCAGTGGGAAGACGCGGTGAGGGCCGGAAGCCAGATCCTCGCCTCCGGCTACCTCGAAAAAGCAATCGAGATGTATCTCCGTGGATTCGAAGCGGACTGGCGCCATGCCTATCCCGGCGTGAATGCAGTAACCCTGATGGAGTTACGGGATCCGCCGGACGACCGTCGAAAGGAGCTGCTCCCGGTTGTTCGATATGGAGTTCAGCGCACAGTCGCAAAGGGGAAACCCGACTACTGGGACTACGCAACGCTGCTTGAACTCGCCGTGCTCGAGAATAATCGTGCCAGCGCAGTGCACGCACTTTCCCGCGCGCTCGCATGTATTCGCGAGAAATGGGAGCCTGAGACTACGATGCGGAACCTGCGCTTGATACGGGAAAGCCGGGAGTCCCGCGGATCTGCAAACCCTTGGGCAAAGGAACTGGAGGATGAACTCCGGGGAAAAACTGGATGACGCGTAGTTAGTTGACCGGGCTCTGGAACGCGCCATTCGTAGTTTGCCATTCGGCGGTCGTTAACCCCCTCAGAGCGGGCAGTTGTACTGGAAAACAGCCTGGGTCACAACACTCTTCACCACGATTCCAGAAATCAGAACAAAAAGGAGAAGGCATCCGTAATACAGCGTTGATTTTGCAACCTGCCGGAGCCACCAGAATGCCGGAAGGCGATCTGAACTCTGATGCTCTGGCGCTGTGCTACTTGCCAGTGACAAAGCGGCACGCAGACTCTGTCGAAATGCTGGGCCGCCGAGCTTTGATTGTGCCGAGTAGACAAGCACAGCATCATTATCGATGAGCGTAATAATAGATGACATTATCTCTGTCCTCTCTCAGGACCGCGATCGTTCCAGATCCGCAGATGATGACGCTCGGCGATGAAGACACATTTCTTGGATGATCTGCGCAACTGCTCCATTTCCCAGAGCAAATTCCCGCTCGGATCCGAGACATCGATTAGTACTGCCCGTGTCTGCGCCGAGGCGGCAGCCACTGTCTGTTGCCAAAGAGAATCGCCGACTCTCGCAATTATCGTTTGAGGAGCTAGTAAGCTAAGACGAAACGGCCACCTACCCAGTTTTCTGACGCGGTAAAGAAACGCTTGCAGCTGCCTTTGAGTTTCGATTCTGCACCTCGAATACCGTCGCATACGGTAAAGGTGTGCCAAAGCAAGCACTAGCAAAGCCCAGATTAACGCCGCCCAATAGCCCATCATGTTAGAGGTCTCAATCACGAGGTTTCCGCCAATATCTACGGCCGTGCTAAAGTGGGAATTCGATACAGCGGATCCTGGTGAGTGCGAACTTCATCATAAGGACGCTTCGGGTGAGTAACATCATTCTAGTTTATGAATGTCGCCAGTACTGGTGAGCCCAGCCTCGATCACCTGCGACAGGAGCGCCACAGTCCAGTGCTTCCGCCTGTCGCCATCGGCGTTCTGATTGGCCTCTGTACCGCCAAGCTCTTGCTGCACCTCTTCACCAGCGCCCGGCATTACGGCTACTTCCGCGACGAGCTCTACTACCTGGATATGGCCCGCCATCTCGATTGGGGTTATGTCGATGCCGCTCCGCTCATCGCGTTGTACGCCAAGATCGCGCTGTGGATGGGCGGTTCGCTGGTGGCGCTGCGTATCCTTCCCGCGCTCGCCGGCACGGGACTTGTCGCGCTCACCATCCTCATCGCACGAGAACTCGGCGGTGAATGGTATGCCCAGCTTCTCGCCGGAGTCGCGATTCTGCTCTGCCCCGCCGTTCTGGGTACTGACAGCCTCCTCACCATGAATGCCTTCGAGCCGCTCTTCTGGATGAGCTGCGTGTGGGTCGTCGCCCGAATATTGCGTACTGGCGAGTCACGGCTGTGGCCGTGGTTCGGGGTTCTCGCGGGACTTGGGCTCGAGAACAAGCACTCCACGCTATCTTTCGGATTCGCGGTTACCGTCGCCCTGCTTCTGACGAATCACCGGCGCGAGTTCGCCAGACCGTGGATATGGATCGCCGGCGCCATCGCTCTCACGCTCTTCCTCCCCAACCTCATCTGGCAAATCCGCCATCACTTCCCGACGATCGAAGACCTCGCAAACGTGCGCCGCGAAGGCAAGAATGTCGTGTTCGGACCGCTCGCGTTCGTCAAGGAGCAGGTCATCGACATGCACCCGATTCTATTGCCGGTTTGGCTCTCGGGCTGGGTCTGGTTTCTCCGCGATCGCCGGTGGCGCGTGCTGGGCTTGACCTTTGCCGTCTTCTTCGCGTTGATGGAAGTTGCACACGCCAAGAATTACTACCTGTTCCCGATCTATCCAATGCTCTTTGCCGGCGGTGCGGTTGTGATCGAGCGATGGCTGGCAAACCGCGCCGCGTGGACGCAAGCGGCCGTTGTCATGATCATCGTGCTCTCGGCCCTTCCTGCGATCCCGCTGGCGACTTGGATGCTACCGCCGGAGCGTCTCCTCGCCTATCAAAACGCTATCGGCTTCAAACCCTCCAAGGCCGAGGTGCACCACGAGTCATTGTTGCCGCAACCTATTGCCGACCAGTTCGGATGGCCTGAGATGGTGAGTGAAGTGGCTGGTATCTATAACTCGTTGCCGCCCGACGAGCGCGACAAAACCGGTATCTGGGCTGGCAACTACGGCGAAGCCGGCGCGATTAATGAGTTCGGCCCTCGGTACGGGCTGCCGCGTGCTTGGTCTCGCCATCAGAACCACTGGTACTGGGGTCCGCCTCCACAGGTGTTCAAGAATTTGATAGTGATCCAGTGGAGCCTCGGTGACGTGCGCGACAACTGCACTTCATTTCAGGCCTTCGAGCACTACCAGCGCTTCGGCATGAGCGAGGAAAACACACCGATGTACCTCTGCCGCAGCGTCATCTTCGACGTTCAGAAAATCTGGTGGCATTCCCATCACTGGAATTAGGCGCGGGGGCCATCGTTATGGTTTTCCTACTGACATAATCGAAGGTCGTCGGCAAACACGAAGGTGTGAGATCAAGAAACGGGCTTCGCGGAGATCGGCAGAGCGATCCACCCGCACTTGTTAGAATTGCCATAGTGAGAGGCTCGGATGTCACTCGTGCATCGGCACGGAGTCGGGGCCGAATTCTGGCGAAATATTCCGAGTTGGTGCAATCCTGCCGTCAGGTGTTCCTTAATCAAGGCGCGAGTGACGGACAAACCACCAACTGCTGACGTGGAATGCGGCTCTCCTTCGCCGCATTGGCTTCCACGAAACTGCCATCGACCGACAAGTGCTGATGGACGCGCGAACCGCCGCGCGTTTACTTCGGCATGACCTCCCGAGCCAAGTGGCTTGCAACAACGTCGCGAATATCGCTTCGTTTGCGCGCCGCTTCGAAGGCTGCTTCGCGAGATCCATAGTGTTTCACCACAATGGTCGCAGCTTTTGCATCGATCTGGTCAAGAGACCCCCAACTTGGATAGAGAGTCGCGACAGCAACGTCCCAGTCGTTAGGCTGATTGGTAGTCGGGTTGATGAACGCCTTGTAGTCGGAAATCAACCCCTGCTTCTTCTGTTCATCAAGCACTGGCTTTATGTTTTGCCGGAAGTCGTTCCAGAAAACATCTCCCATGCCGGGCTTGAGATGCATGTAGGTCACGCGCCACACCGCTCCGACATCGTAGTTCGGATTCTGCGCAAACCCTAAACTTGCACTCAGGACGGCAACAAGAAACACAACGACCGCGATCGTTTTTCGCATGTTTCCTCCTTGAACGTAAAAACCGCGGCCATTGTACACCTGTCTCTTTGTTCTTGTTATTCATGCCGACGGGAGTTCAACAGTGATCATTGCTGGCTTCCGCTCTTGCGTCCGTTTTGCGTGCAAAATTTGCGGAGGATCTCTTCGATGGTCCCATGCCGACGGTGGCCAGTTTCAATGGGGTTCTCGGCTCCGCACAACTGATGCGGATAGTTTCCTGCAGGTCCGAGACGGTTGCTAGCTTTATGGATTCGTACCTGGTATGCAACCGTTTGTCGGGTCGTGAATCAAAGGGCACCAGTTTTCTGGAGTCATCCCGGATCTCGCTCTCGATTCGGACGTCTTGATTTCATCAAGACCAAAGCAACTGGTATGCGATGCGCTATCCGACTGTCGGTACTGATAAACCGGGCTAAGCGGAAGGTATTCCCCAGGACGGACTCCCAACCACGCTGGCCAGAAGTCCTCTTGGGGGAAAAAACGCTGAAACCCTTTGAAGCCCGTTTGGTGGTTTTTCATGAACTTACGTTGCTTTAGGTCGCTACCTGTGCGCTGCAATTCCTTCAGTTTACGGGACAAGGTTGAGCCGCAGACAATTCGATCGGCGGCGACCACGCTATTGGAGCGGATGGACGAGGCCACACGGGGGAGAGGAGGGATATGCGTCGTATTTATGCGGGGCGCTGACGACGCTGGCGCCTCAGCTGAAGGACGACCAAGCCGAGCGCGGAGCCGATCTAATTGTTGAGCTGATGGGGCAGAGGAAAAAGGGCAGCGCATGGGGCGACGTGAAGCTTTTCGTTAGCGCACTGACGGCGTTGGCGGGTAGGGTTCAGGGCCAACAGGCGGAGCGTTTAGCCAACCGCATTGTGGAGCTGATGAGCAAGGCTGACGGTAGTAATGCGGCCACTCTGGGCGAGTCCTTGGCTGCTTTGGCACCCCAGTTGAAGAGCGACCAGGCGAAACGTTTGGTCAACCGCATCGTGGCGGGTACGAGCCAGGACCAAGATCCCGATGTCCTAAGAGCGTTTGCGTCCGCGCTGAGCAATTTTCCATATAGCCTCAGCAAGAACGACATCCCGCCAGCCTTAAAGGCGCTCGATCTACCGGATGCACCGTGCGCCGTCGTGCTGGCGTTCGATCGCATCTCGCAACCGCCAGAGCTTATAAAACAACTCAGAAACCCTCTCTGCCACGAGGACGACTCGAGCAAACTGGCCCTGCTTGCGGCACAAATCTCGGGGCAGCCTCTTGCCCAAGAGAGAAAGTTCACTGCCGGAGAAGAGACGGTTGTGGCCTTTCCCGCGCTGTCCGCCTACCTGTCGTCGCAGGACAAGAGCTATAACCGATTCAAAGTCTCTCTTTCCGAGCTTGCTGCTCTGGTTCTAGTTGTTGGTGCGCTGGTCACTTTTGTTCTCGCTCCGGTCAAGCCGCGCGGCCGTGGATCATGGGCAATCCGGAAGTAGCCGCGGGCCGCCTATACGCGCGTCGCACAGCAGACTGCGCGGCAGATCTCGACCGCCGGAGAGCCAGAGACTTTCCAAAAAACGAGCGGTACTGCACTCCAACGGACCGGTTAAACGCCAATCGAGGTTCGTCGCAATACCAAGAAATGAACCGTTCGGTAGCATGCTTATAGCTCCGCCGCGAATGCACGGAAGCAAGCGTACTGAGCACGGCCGCTCTGGATTGTTCCAGCTCAGGGATTGTGTGGGTTGCAGCGCGACCGACAGATTTCCGGCACTGTTGTTTGGACATAGGTAGCGGTTCCTTTCAACCGCCACCCCGAGTTTCGTCCTCATGGAAGCCCAATACGACTGATTGGCCGGCAGGTTAGCGCCCGTGCGACAGTCGCGCGCCAGCGTCACGGCCGCATCGCGATTGCGAACTCTGACGCCGCTGCCGCCGCCTACACAGACCAAGCCATCGATCAGGGATATCGAGCTGTGCAGGAGCTTCTGTCCCTCGGTTAAGAGCCGCTATCAAAGTACCCTGCCTATTTAGAATCCGAGTGTTGCAGTGAGTCGCTGTTGATGCGGCGTACTAAGTTGCCGATTGCTTGACATTTTAATTCGGCAAGAGTTATCGTTTCGGCAACTCGTCGGACAAGAAGTCAGGCTTCGTGGTGACTCTCATCCCAGGCTTCTTCTCGCCGACTTCCCCGCAAAAGAGATAAGCAGCGTCAGGTCGTTCGTCGAATAATCTCCAATCGCGAGCGACAGCCTCCGTCTTTCCGGTCGGAAGGGCCTTGCTGAACTTGTAGTTAAGGAAGGAATCTAATATGGCTGACATCGAAGTCACAGATAACCTAGGCAATCCTGTAGATAACATAAAAGTTAATCTTTCAAGACCGTCTTCGATCTTGAAATATCTGAGGTCGGAGTTGTTCCACTTTGCGGTGTTTCCCGATTTCTTGAAGCTCAAAAACACAACTCTAAGCAAAGCTGCTCCCAAGCCGATTCAGTTCCAGGCGACGGTGCAGCACGAGTGTCAGCTCGGCAAGAAAGAGGCGGAAATCGACGTCACGCCTAAGGCCGGGGCGACGGTCCGAGTTAATGCCAGCTCAGGCGCGGATCTCTTTGACGATGACCCATTCCACGCGCCGGCCAAAGTTTCGGATCAGACTGGATATTTGTCTGCAGGTTTTACTGGAGGGCTGAGCCTTGGTGTCAGCGGGTCTGACGGAGATCTCACCTTCGGATTCGACGAGAAGAGTTCGGTAACCGTGGAGTACTGGAAGGCATTTCCTCTAGGAAGCGATGAGCCGACGCTGGGATCTGCTCTCGTTCAGAACCTTTCATCGTTCGTGATCCCGGCCGACATTTCCGATCTCGCTGGACTGAGCGTGCACGACGTTGCGACTGTATCCGGCACGGGCAGCCTCAAAGTCTCAGGCGGAGTGACGTTCTCCGCATCGCCAAATCCCTTGGCATCTGCCACACTGCCCTTCGGGGCGGGCCAGATAGCCGTGAAGGCGGGAGCTACGGCCGGCCTGTCTGCGAGCTTCACGATATCTGGCTCTTATCAGATCCGAGTGCGCCGCAAGGATGCGGGCACGATCGAGTTGAGCTTCTTCAAGGAGAAGGGGACCACCTTCAAGGCAGATCTCTCCGTCTCGGGCGGCGTGACGGCCGGTGAGGGAGACGGCGATTTTATTGGCAGCTTGCTAAACGCCATCAGTACGGACCCAGTAGGCGACAAGAATCGTCTTGCTGACCTGGTAGCCGCGAACGCCAAGGCCTTCAGGGTCGCGATCAAGAACGGCATGGACCACAGTCTGCAAGCGTCATTGGATCTGGCTCTTTCGAGCGCTACCGACGATCAAGCTGCTTTTCAGTATGAGATCCAGCCATCCCAGTTGACTGACGCGGGAAGCCTTGCAGTGAACCGTGCTTTGAAGGGTGATCTTACACAGTTGACTGCGCTGGAGGATGGCGGCCCGGGAAACGTTTTGGCTCCGGGAATCACCATGCTGAGTAGCGTACTCAAGCAGACCCGCGACCGAAGCATGACACTCAAAGTCAATCTGCTCGGAATCGTGAATCTGATCAGCGTGTCTGAGCTCGTTCGCAAGGGCGAAATCGTCAAGGATGACGTCACCGGAGATGTGACTATCAAGGAAACGGTGAGCGGGACAAGGATTTCAGCCATGACAGATCCGCTCCGGCGCAGCGAGGCTCTGCGAAAAGCCATGTTCGATTCGGTACTCACCACCACCTGCTACCGGGCGGGAAAGGCCGTGTCGCTGCCCACTTTCAGCTGCGAGCAGACGCATTTCGCGCTCAAAACAAATACGAAGCACCAGATATTTGGCGACTATCTGCGCTGGTTCGGTGCTTTGAATCTGCTGTCACTCGACGAACGGACTACGCTCCTTAACAGTTTCAGCGACGGAGGCACATCCACCTGCGTGCTGCGAACGTTCTTTACTGATGCCGAGTCCACCGCCATGTTCGTCGATGCGAGCGGCAATGCCCGCAGCCAGGATTACTATCTCAACATCGGACGCCAGGCTATGCGCGCTCTTCTCGACCCGGAACACCAGGCCATCGACCGGCTGCGCTATCAGATTCTCGATTATCCGCTTTGGCCGCAAGCTTTCAAAATTGGAGCGAGCCCGGAGCTAGGAACGTTGGTGGGGCTGGGTCCTAACGATCCGCGCGTCGTCTATCTGAGCGGCGATGTTGAGGTGATTACTGACTGGGCGGCAGCAATGACCGACACCGGCGTGCTTGTGCGGGTCGTGCGTGCGATTGTGGAGAGTTCTGGCGGTGCTGACCTTCTCACGAATAGCGAGTTCAACAAGGAACGCGAACAGTTGCAGAAACAACTTGCGGACGTTGTGAAAGCGAGCAAGGTGCAATTCAGCGAGCCGTGGGGTATGGTGTGTCTGTTCTGGGCCGGTGGTTCGCCGGTTGCCGCTTACGGAAAGGTGTCTGTGGACAAACTGATTCTGGAGCGAGGCACAACCGACCCGGCCCTCGCGACGAAGAACTAGCTTCGCGGCGCGGTGAACACCTGGAAGGGCAGTAGTGCATAGATAGTTGCAAGATAGCATAGCAGAATTTGCGTCAGGGAATATTGTGGGTTCCGAAAATTCTGAGCCAGGACTTGAGTAGTTCCAGCATCCCAGAATCGATTGACATGAGCCGCCCGGAGTAGACGGTCTTCACTTCACCAACTCTCTGTCGTACGATCGCACGCTCAACTCGCAGCGTGGCGCTCAACCAATCGATATCTGCCCACTTCAGCGCCAGGCACAACTCGGGTCAAATAAGGGTCACATTACTCGTAACCTTCCGTGTCCATGCATGCCCGTGAGTTGTCATCTGCGTCGCTAGATTCTTGAAATTACTGCTTCTCACGAGGCTGTTAACCGGAGGGTTGTAGGTTCGAGTCCTACCTGAGGAGCCAATTTTTGCCCAAAAACAGTCATTTTCATGAAATTAAGGGTTGGAATGGTCGACCGTGCTACGAGTTTGCTACTGTGCGGAGTTCTTAGCCTTTTTCGTGCGAGCCTTCGCCGCCGCTTTCGATGCCTTCGTGGCGATTTCCTTCCGCCTTTTCGCCGATAGCTTCTTGGCTCGCGCTATCCCGCCTAGGCGCGCAATTCGCGAGGTATAAGCGGCTATTGCGTCTTGGATCTGATCTTCATCCATTTTGCTAGACGCATGCTAGCAAGGGGTGCTCTTGACACCTTGCTTAGCAAGGTGCAGTATTATCCGGACATTCAGAAGGTTGCAAGTTCCCCCATCACTAAAACGGGCCAAGAGAGCGCTTCTAACACTCCACCCAGCCCTAACCAGTTCGCCGCACAAGGAGGCAAACGTGGCTGAGCCAGATCCTACCATTCCCGCTGGAAAGTTCAGGAGGAAGACAACCGTTTACTCGACGAAAGCGGACAAGGAAGTCCTCGCCAAATTGCAGTCCCTGACTGGATTGCGCCAGTCCCAGACCTCTTCAAGGGTCGACCAGTCTAAGCACCACTCCAAAGAGGCCAAAAGAGAAGATAAGCACCGCGAGTCCAATAGTCGTAAGCTGAAAGAAATTAAAGTGATCGTCCGATAAATCCAGACAACAATCGCTCTCGTCCGGATAGGCGTGCTCAAGGGCATCAAGCAAGATGGCATAGGCGATCACCAATCTTCGCGCGCGCTGATCCACCTCAGTCACTTGAACGGCCTTCTATTCCAAAATACTTTAACTCTTTCGCCCATTCTCTGTCATGTCCGCGACCGCGGGAGCTTCAACTCATAGTCCGGTTGTTTGCGGGCTGATTGTGCAGAGCTACAATGCGGCTCACCCGCACGCTAGAAGGTTGGGGCCTCAACCCTCCCCCGAGTGTTGAGGCCCAACTTATCCTCCGCGCTCTGCTTATCGGCGAAGGGATGAAGGAGCAACTCCGGAAAGCGGTCGAATATTCCAGCCACAAGCCGGGGGAACTAGGTTCCCATTGACTACTTAAAAAGGAGCATTGCCTAGCTGGCGCGGCGGGTGTACAACTGCGCAAGGAAGCACACATTTCGAATCAATGCAAAGACTTGGCCCAACCCGCCGTTGGGCCGTTTTTGTCAGCAGTAGCCCCGCTCTCACCTTTTAGGGCTGGGCACAAATCGCTCTCCGCACACTGGACACTCGATACGCTCAAAGTCGATCCGCCGCACCTCTGCAGGCGAAATCACCTTTCTACATTTCGGGCATACAGCATCGAGCGACGCCCGCACCTTTTCAAGATTGATCTTCCGCGTCATCGGGAGACAGTTACTTGTTCGGGAGTGTCTCATTTTCAGGCGTAATGAGGGGCGGGAGCTAATCTCGCCGCGGACTACGCCGATCAACCTCGATTTCAAGACATCTAGAGGCAGCAGCCGCTCTCAAGAAGATTCCCAGATCGCCATTCATGAAGGATCTTATCGCGCAGCAACACGAGCTCGCCTGCTGCGCCATCAACGTCGCCGAGGTTTATGCCGGAATGCGCACACCGGAAACCGAGAAAACCGGAGCGCTGCTGCGCAATCTGGAATATGTGTCGATAAGCTGGGAAGCCTCAAGGCTCGCGGGCCACCTCAGGCAGGAATGGTCTGGCAACAGCACGCGCGATTTCGTGCGGCGGCATGTAGTCGCCAATGTGGATGTCGCTGAGCTGAGCGATGCGTAGGCCGTCGAGCTCCGGCGGAAGATTGGCAACGGGCACGTCGACGCGCTCGATGGTGTAACGCAAGCGCCCGGTGGCAAATCCATAGGTCGCGGCGAGGAATGGAAAACCTCCAGCAAGAACGGCGGCGTATTGAAAGAAGCTCCGGCGCGAGGGACTGAATCCACCCGCAACCGCTCCGGGGCGAAGCCGCGCAGCGGCATTGGTAACCCACTCGATCGCTCCCACGGATTCGACCGCCAGGAATCCGAAGAATGAAGCGACCAACCACAGGTGCGCAACCGTGGTGAGCGTCTTGCCGAGGTCGAAGTTGCCAAAGCTAAGACGCGAGATCCCGTGGCCGAGCAGCGGATCGAGAAGCGTCGCGAGAAGTGCGGCGGCGAGCGCAATCAGTCCTGCATGAAGACCGAAACGCCAGTTGGCATTCGAGAACGAATCAATCCACGACCACACTCGCACAAACCAGCACCTTGGCGACACGCTGTTTGAGAGGCGCGGACGCGCTTTGCTTCACTTGTTTCTCATTTTCAATCGCACATTTCTCTGTCTTGACCTTCAATTCAGCCGTGGGAATTGCATTTCTGCCATAATCGTCCTCCTTGTTCCCTACAGGGAAAAGCTCAACTTCGGCCTCCACTTAGATAGCGACAAACGAGGACAAACTGGCTCATGGTTGAGGGGATTAATTTACACAACCATCACGAATTGCTGCTTATCTTCGCCGACGTTTATTGAAGCCACGATTTGTACGTCTCCTAGAAATGGTGATGTTGCGAACCAGCCCGTTTCAGGTGGCACATCATAGAAAATGTAGCGGTCCCTCACAGAACAATGCTCGGAACCGCTCCCGATAAGGGCGGCTGGTCAAAATACTAGTACTTAGAAAACCGCCTTTTTCCGATGCTGCCCGTAGCGAGGATCCCCTGCTCTCCACCCGCACTGATGACAACGGTGTCGATTTCGTCACCGTTCGCCGCCACTACGAAGTTTGTGACCACCGTTGGCCGGCCATCTTTGAAGTTGATGGTGAAGGTGCCGGTACAATCGGCGCTCACCGAGTAAGTGCCAGTGGCTCGTGGGTGAGTCCAATCGGCAGCGACCTCACCATCAATGGTTACGGTGTCAATCTGACTGAGCCCGCCCTTGCCGTCAAATCGGGTCATGGCCACGCCTACCATTGGACCGGTGGGTCCTGCGCCCGCCAATTTGGTGCCCTGAACGGTGAATGCGTAGTTGCCCGCGATGAGTTTGTTGTTGCAGGCAGGGGAGTTACTCTGTGCGTATCCTGAACCCAAAGTCGCGAGCGTAAGCAGGATTAGCGCGGCTGCATTTGTTACCCGTTGTTTCTTCATAAATCTCTCCTCAATCTTCGATTTGATTTTGGCTACTCTTCCTAGCACGACCGACCCATTTGCGGAAGATCCGCGGAAATGTGTGTTACTTAGCGCGTGATCGTGGCGCGGTCAATTGACCCACACTGAATTATTCCTGACTTGCTAAAAGGAAGCTTCGGAAGGAGTTATTGAGTTTCCTGAATTGGTTTCCTGGGGTAAAATCAAGTTCCCTCGGGTGAAGGGTTATGGAAGCGCCCGCCAGTTCCCCCCGCCGTGTTCACGCCGGACTTTTCGAAGTCGATTTAGGCTCTGGCGAAATACACAAGAGTGGCCGGAAAGTTCGGTTGCAGGAACAGCCTTTTCGAGTTCTGGCTATGCTCCTGGAGCGTCCCGGGGAACTAATTACGCGCGAAGAGTTACAGGCCAGAGTTTGGCCAGCCGACACTTTCGTTGGCTTCGATGAAGGCATCAACACCGCCATCAGAAAACTGCGGGTTGCCTTCGGCGACTCGGCCGACAACCCTCGGTTCATTGAGACAATTCCGCGGCGGGGATACCGTTTCGTCGCACCCGTCCAGGACGCCATCGCAGAGCCCGCTCAGCTTTCAGAGAATATCGTCATCACGGACGCACCCGCTGACTTGGCGCGTTCCCGACCGCGTAGTATCAAGCGGTCGGTCGTGGCGTTGTCGGCGGCTGCTCTGCTCGTCATTCTGGCGAGCCTGGCGAGCGTCACATATCTGAGGCGCTTCCATCCGCCATTGCAATCCGCGGCCCAGAAGCGAGTGATGCTGGCGGTGCTGCCTTTCCAGAATATGAGCAATGATCCGGGGCAAGAGTACTTCAGCGATGGCCTGACGGAAGAAACAATTACCGACCTCGGACAACTGACTCCTGAGCACTTGGGCGTCATCGCGCGAACCTCAACGATGACGTACAAGCACACCAACAAAACTGTCACTCAGATCGGGCAAGAACTGGGAGTCGACTACATCCTGGAAGGAAGTGTGCGCCGTGAAGGTGGGGAAGCTCGCGTCAGCGCGCAGTTAATCCGGGTCAGCGACCAAACCCATCTTTGGGCACAGAACTATGAGCGCGAACTGCACGACCTCCTGCAAATCGAGAACGAACTAGGAAAAGCCATTGCGCGACAGGTGCAGATTAACCTTACGCCGCAGCAGGAAATAGATTTATCCAAAATGCGTAGTGTAAACCCGGACGCCTACGATCTGTACTTGAAAGGCCGTTTCTACTGGAACCAGAGAAATCCAGCCGCCATAAAGGAGAGTATCGGGTATTTTCAACAGGCAACCGCACAGGATCCCAATTTCGCCCCGGCGTACGTCGGCCTTGCCGACGCCTACAACATCAGCAATATTTTAGGTGTCTACTCGGCGAAGGATAGCCTTCCTAAAGCCAAAGCTGCAGCCACCAAAGCTTTGGCGCTGGATCCTTCCCTGGCGGAAGCGCATGCTGCCCTGGGCATGGTAAAGTCGCACTATGATTTCGACTTTCCCGGAGCCGAAAGAGAATTTCTGAAAGCCATCGAACTAAATCCCAACTCAGCTTACGCCCACTTCTTTTATTCCAATTCCAAGACGATCAGGGCTACGCCTATGATGATTAGCGCAGCCACGCCGATCAGTTCTCCGCGTGCGACCAGATTTCGGAACGCTTGGTACGACATGACAGCGGCGTGGGCGAAGCTCGACCACGCAGTGAAGGCGATCAGGCTGCGATTCGCAGACGGGTTTCTGGCTGCCATTATCAAGAAAATGCCGAGCGTGACGTAAAGGCTCATCATCATCGCCAACGCAGGCTCTTGCTTCACAAACAGCACCAAGGGATAGACCATTGCGGTAAACAGCAATCCCACCACGACCAGCAGAATCTTCAGTGCACGTTCTCGATTCATCGTGCCCTCCTCGCGGTCACAAACTTGTGAGCCATGCCGAGCAAGTCCCGCAGGACATCAGGTGTGACGCGGGACAGGCGAACCAGCACGGAGGTGTAGTTGAGATAGTGGTCGGTCACGTAGTAAACATCCGGGTCTGCTGCGAGCAGTTCGGCGCGGTCGTCGAAGTCAACGCGAACCACAAGTGAACCCGGCTCAGTCGAACGATGAGAAGGCACGCACGCCAAGAGTTTTCCGCGAACCTTGAGCGCGGGTGACCCGTAGGCTGTGCTCTCCTCCACGCCGGGCAACGCCAAGCCGATCTTCCGTACGCTATCGAAGTTAATCGTGCTCCCGTGTTTCTTCGAGGTTTTGATCTGCTTCGACGATCTTCCAGTCGCTTTTGATCCGGACTTCGAGGTTCGTGCGCCCGGAATTTTGCCGATCCGAGGGTCTCCAGCCAGCACAAGCTCGCATGCCCGCAGTGCCGCTGATTCAAAATCAGGGGCATCGACTGGTAAGACCTGCCAACCCGTTACGCGTTTGCCCAATACTTGAATGGATCGCATGTTCGGGAACTCACGCCGCAAGCTCTGGTGGTGTTCTTGGGTAGCGGCGAGCCATACTCCATTATCCGCAGTGCTCTTAGGCTTGTCCCGTAGGATCAACACGATTTTGTCTTTTACATAGATTGCAAGGCAGCCAAACATCGGACGCGTGTACGGCGATAGTGTGGAAATCGCATCAAGCACGAATGCGTGTGGAATAGACTTGCGCTGCTTGGGCAGCAAGCTCGCATCCACCTTCAGTGCCCGTTCTCGACGCATGGTGTCCTCCTCCCTACTCGCAATGAACCACCATATTCACATAGCACGGCAACCAAATAAAGCGGTTCTGGGAGCCAGAATCCCGCATCTGAGAAAGCAAACGAGGAGAAGTTCTTATGAAAGCTGTCCTGCTCTATGCATACGGCGATCCGGCTCAGTTGCGTTACGAAGAAACCGACATGCCGAAATATGGGGATAACGAGGTACTGGTAAAGGTTCGCGCCACCAGCATCAATCCCATCGACTGGAAACTAAGAAGCGGAGCAGCCAAATCTCGCATGCCTCTGACGTTGCCGGCCATCTTAGGCAGAGACCTCTCCGGTGAAGTGGCGGAGGCAGGTCGTAGCGTTACAGGTTTTCCGAAGGGAATGAGGGTGATGGCACTGACGAATCGCACCTATGCTGAATACACGGTTGCCACGGCTGACGTGCTCGCGCCCATCCCCGAGGCTTTGAGTTTTGAGCAGGCAGCAGCGCTTCCGCTAGTCACCACCACGGGCTCTCAATTGATCGAGCGAGCCGTCACGCCCAAAGCTGGTCAGACCGTACTTGTCACCGGGGCACTGGGAGGCGTTGGGCGAACAGCCGTGCATGTAGCTCGCAAACACGGAGCGCGAGTATTGGCGGGAGTGCGGCTGAAGGAAAAGGAAGACGCTGCGAAGTTAGAGGTGGACGGGGCTGTTGCCATCGACAGCGAAGAAGAGATTGGACAACTGCACGATCTCGACGCCATCGCCGATACGATTGACGGCGCAACCATCCAACGGCTATCGAAAACGATCCGCAAGGGCGGCGTGCTGGGTTCAGTACTCGGAGAACCAGCGGGAGCTAAAGAGTACGACATCCACGTCGTAGCGATCATGGCGCAATCTGATGCTTCCCGGCTGTATCAATCGGCTGACGACGCCGCTCGCCGTGAGTTCTCGATTCCGATTGATCGCACGATAAAGTTGCAAGAGATTCAGGAAGCCCATCGAATTTCGGAACAGGGCGGACTCAACGGCAAGATCGTACTGGTTCCATGAGCCACAAGAATCGCTATTGCAGCTTGCGTACTCGGCTTTGGCTTGCTTCAGGATGAGATGTTGGGGGGTATCTTGTCACTCAACGACAATCAATGAGCGAAATACCTGTTCTCAACAGTTAGCTGGTTCCGAGCATAGAATGACCATACGGAGGAAACGAGCGAGAGCTTCGAGCCGCCAATGCGGACTTGATATGAGGCGACTCGTCGCGTTGCCGGGTGTAGTCTCCGCGATTTACTTTTCGGATGCGCTTTTGGACGTGCAGATCGAGGGCACGTTCGCCGGAAGGCAAATATATGAGCGAGCTGCGTGGATGGATGATCTATTCTTGGATTGCGCTCCCGACCGTGATGTACGGCGGCTACGCACTCCTCCGACTCTTAACGCAGGCGAACGCCGCAACACCGTTTCGCCTCACTTGGTTTCGTGCGGGGCACGCCCATGCCGGGGTGCTCCTATTGATGTCGCTGCTGTACTACACCTACATGGACAAAACTTCCTTGTCCCCAGCGGTCAAGCACGCAGGTTGCGCAACGCTTATTGTGGGCATCCTAGCTCAATCGGGCGGTTTCTTTCTCCACATGGTGAAGGGGCAGCCAGACCGTGCTTCCATCGGCACTACGGTGACCACGATTGGTGCCATAATCCTCACCTGCGCCATTGCCTTATTGGTCTATGGGCTGTTTGCCGCGCACTGAGCGGCAAAGGGCAGACGCAGTCGGGCAACGCCACTACGGTTTTCCGAGAGTGCGAGCCTACGCAACGGCTGCCGATGCCCGCTGCACCGACTTCGCCGGAGCCAACACGATCAGTGCTACACCGACGATAGCAAGTGGAAGTACGGCGTGCAGCAGATCTGCGCGTGGGATCATATTACGGATCGCCTGCACCGCCATAGTGGCGGCGTGAACAAGGCTCGACCATGCCGTGAAGGCGATCAGGCTGCGATTCGCTGACGGGTTACGTAAGGTAAGCAGTAGGAAGATGCCCAGTGTGGCGTAGACGGCACCAAGCATCTGCTCGGGCGCTATTTCTGGCTGATTCCATTGCGTCAACGGGTAAGCGCCAACTAAAAAGAGCACCCCCACTACCACCAACACAACCTTCAGCGCACGCTCTCGCCACATGGTGCCCTCCTGCTAAACACTGCGAACGAACTCAGGGTGCAATCTTAGGGATGGGAAGAATCGGAAGTCAACGATCAACGGCACGACGACGGCTAAAAGGAGGAACCGATCACCTTATCTGACCATAATTACAACAGACTCTCACCGGGCATTCAGCACAAAGTGGCTTTGAGCGCTTGCACAGTTCTTGACCGTGTTGCCGCAGCAACTGGTGTGCCCGGATCAGCGAATCGTAGTCCTTGGGCAGTTGCCCACGTATAGCATCCTGAGTCGAACGATAAGTTGCTGAATAGTTTTTCTGCTCATCAGCGAAACCCACTCGACATAAAACGCGCAAGGCATTCGAATCGAGGGCCATCACCGGATAGGAACGTGTGAACAACAGTATTTTTTCTGCACCGGGATCACCGATGCTGGGAAATCTCTTCAAAGCCTTCTTTGCTTGCGGAAGGGGTTTTTTGAGCGCCGAACGCAAGTCGCTGTCGAACTCCTCATACGCGATCTGGGCGATGGTGAGAAGTTTTTCCGCGCTTACGTCCGGGAGTATGCCAGCCTTGCCGATAGCTGCCAAAGCGGAGTGCGGAGCAGCAAGAATGTGTTCGGGGTGTGTGCCGATGGTTTCTCTCAGGGTGCGGAATGCTTCGGCTCGACGCTTGTCACTCGCCAGATACGCGATGTTCTCCCAGATGATTAGCTCGAACGGGTCAATCGAGGGCGGCGGCGCGGGAGCACCATAGTGTTGCTGGAGTTTATCGACCAGCTTGGAAAAGGCAATGATCGCCATCCGCCCCATTTCTCTTGACTCTGGACTGCACTCCAGATTGTATGATTTCGTCATGGTGACAAACCAGCAAGCCGCTAGCACTCCGATGCAGCGCCGTCTCGGTCGTTTAATTTCCTTACTCCTGTCCGTTTTGCTAGTGTGGCTTAGTTCCCGTTCTCAAGGACGGTCACAGGGACTAGTGAATCCACCGGCCACAGGGGTAGGCAAGGAGTTCACTTCGGAAACCACGACAGTGAATGGGATCACCCTTCATTATGTTCATGGAGGAAAGGGTTCCGCCGTCGTCCTGATCCACGGGTTCCCGCAGGACTGGTTCGAGTATCACGCAATCATGCCGCGTTTAGCGAGACGGTTCACGGTGGTCGCGGTTGACTTGCGCGGGGTGGGCGGCTCGACAGCGACGGAAAGCGGTTACGATGCGGCTAATATGGCGGAAGACATTTATCAGCTTACGAAGGCGCTCAACTTGGAGCATGTGTACATTGTCGGTCACGACATAGACGGGCATGTCGCTTATGCGTTCGCTCGCCGTTACCCAGATGCGACACGGGGAGTTATGATCCTCGATACGCCAGTTCCGGGTATCGAAGGGTGGAACGAGATTCAAGGCGATCCCAACATGTGGCACGTCCGCTTTATGCAGGTTCCGGGTCTCGCCGAGAAACTGGTCATTGGGCGGCAAGCCGATTACTTCGGCTACTTCTTCCACTTTGGCAAGTTCACTCCGAGTGAGGTGGAACATTTTGTGAATGCTTACGCCAGCGAGTCGCAGCTTCACGCAGTGTTTGAAATGTATCGGGCGTTTCCCGCCAACGCGCAATTCAATGCGGCACAACGCGGACACAATGATGTGCCGTTGTACGTGTCTGCGGGGCAAGGTTCCCCTTTCGCGAAGTTGATTCCAAAAGTCGCAGAAGGCCTGCGTGCAAATGGGTGCACTCACGTCCCCTTCCTCAGTGGTCACCCCAAAACCGGCCAACGGTGGTCAGGGCAAAACCGGCCAACGGGAAGAGGCCGGGGACTCAGTTGTTTTACCCTGCCGCCTCCTGTGGCGGCAAGTCTATTTTCGTACGCCAACTCCGAGGACCACATTTGAGTACATGACCGTGATGGAGAAGGCGATCGAGCATGGCGGTGACGGCGGCGCTATCTCCCAGTAGCTTGCCCCAGTCTTCCACGGGTCGATTTGAAGTGAGCAGAGTGCTGGTGCGCTCATAGCGTCGCATCACGATCTCCAACAGTTCCTCGGCGGCAGTGACGGGCAGCTTACGCATGCCCAGGTCATCAATGATGAGGAGCGGAACCGAAGCCAACAGTTCCATGTGCTCCTTGCGAGTTCCATCGATGGTGGCCTCGGCGAGATCGTCAAGCAGTTTGTGGGTTTCGCGATACAAGACGCGATAGCCCTGTTGAATGGCGGCTTGGCCGATGGCCTGGGCCAGATGACTTTTCCCGGTGCCGGGCGGGCCTAAAAACAAAGCATCTTCGTGACGGGCGATGAAGGCGCCGGTGGCCAGGTCGAAGACCAGACTGCGATTCATCTTCTTGTTGAAGTTGAAGTCGAAGTTGTCGAGGCTCCTCTGTGGGTCGCGAAACTCGGCCTGCTTGGTCCTGCGCTCCAGCAGACGATCGCCGCGACGAGTGAGCTCGTCCGCGACCAAGCAGGAGAGAAAGTCGATGGGGGGCATGGTTTCGGCTTGAGCTTGGTGGAGACGGGTTTCCAGTACGGCGGCAATGCCGCCCAGTCGTAGTTGTCGTAAGGCACGATTCAACTCAATGAGATTCATTCTTTTGGCTCCTGGGTTCTGAGGTTGATGAGATCGCGATATTGCACCAGCTCGCGAATGAGGGGATCGACTTGCCGTAAGGTCAGTTGAGGACCCCGTTCGAGATAGCGACGAACGAAGCGGTACTCATGCACGCCCACTTCGAGGGCCACCGCACAAGCCTCCTCGACCGCGGCCGTGCCGAACTTTTTGGCCAGCGAGAGCACGCCCAAGACGCGGCGGACACCCGGTTCGCCGAGTTGGTTATAAATAAGGTTGCAGAGTGTGCCGATGTGAGTGCCGGCTTGGCCGGCGCGCCACAGTAACTGAGAGACACGCAGCGGTCTGTGTTTCGGGTGGTCTTCTTTTTTGATGCGATACCAGCCGCGTTTCTGGCGCACATGTTCCCGCAGCAGCAGACCGTTGTTGGGATCGAGGATGCGAACGTAGAGTTCGTCCCACTGCACTCGGACCAAGCGTCCGATCCAGCCCGGGGGTAGGCCGTAGTAGGCGGCCTCGACTTCGACACAACCGTCGAGATGCACCACCCGTTGACCGTGCTGGTAGTAGCGGAACGGTTCCAGGGGCAGCGGGAGCAAGAACGGTTTTTCTTCGGCAAACATGGCGGCGACTTGCCGTTTGGTGGTGCCGTGGATGCGCGTATCGGCGCAGCTGGTTTCCCAACGATCCAGATAAGCTTGCGCTTCTTCCAGGCTCTCGAAGCGTTTTCCCTTGAGGGGTGTGTTCTTGGCGTGTCCGACGCCGCGCTCAACTTTTCCTTTTCGATCTGGATCTTGCATCCGGCAGGGCAGAGCGACACAGCCATAGTGAGTCAGCACGTCGCGATAGAGGGGATTCAGAGCGGGATCGTAGATGTCGGGGACCAGTACGCCTTCCTTCAGATTATCGAGCACCACGATGCGGGTACTGCCGCCGAGTCGGCGGAAGGCTTTCTCGTGCAGCTCCGCCCAGATGCGAGAGCTGGAGCGGAAGGAGAGCAAACGTACCGCCTTGCGGCTGCATCCGAGCGTCAGCACGGACACAATGATGTGCCGTTGTACGTGTCTGCGGGGCAAGGTTCCCCTTTCGCGAAGTTGATTCCAAAAGTCGCAGAAGGCCTGCGTGCAAATGGGTGCACTCACGTCCCCTTGAATGCCGAAGCACCCGGATAGGATGCAGCCTTTCACATTTCCAAAGTCCCCTCTGCGAGAAAAGAGGCTGGAGAAGAACAAACGCTCCTGTCAGGTTGTTTGTGGTTAAGCCCCCAGTGTAGGCGCTGTCGGAGACGCTGCCACCCCGACACTCCCTGTTCGAGTTTCTTCACTTGAAGTTTCATGGTCAAAGCTCCCGTACCTTTTCTTTTCAATGAGTCAAGGCAAATCCTCGATTCACGGATCGCTCTTCGGTCATCCAACAAAGGACAACATTTATGGGGGCTTTCGAATGAGTTCCCATCCTGCAAAGTCGGCACAACGTCGTCCGAAGGTGGTTCAGGCAGGCGAAGGGATGCGCCTGAACGTTCAAGGGATTGTCTTTTCCTACAAGGCAGTCGGCGAAGACACCGAGGGTCGCTACGCTTTTACTGAGGGTATTGTGCCGCCTCGTCACGGAGCACCGGAACACATCCATCATCGGGAAGATGAGGCGTTCTATGTCCTCGAAGGCGAGTTTGAAATCGAATGCGGCGAGGTCTTCAAAGCGCCTCCGGGCACATTCGCGCTGCTACCGAAGGGTCTTCCTCACCGATTCCAGAACTTGTCGGACAAACCGGCCAAGGTTTTGTGCGTGCAGTCTCCTAGCGGAATCGAGGAATTCTTTGAGCACATGAGCTTGCTTGCCAAAGCAGGATGGATCGCCTATTCCTACCATGACTGGGATCTCTAATGCTGTCAGCATTTCTGGAGTTCTCGAGCTAAAATTCCAGAGCGTGAAGTGTCGGATTCCTTAATCATCGTCGGGAGCTGTCGGTACCGTATTATCGTCTAAGAAAAACTTTGCGTCCTTTGTCGCCGGAATGGTCCGGAAAGGTCTAGGGTTATGCTCGAGTTGAAAGAAACTTGTGAAGTCCGTGACAATACGTCGATCTGCAAAAGTAAGTGCACCCTCGGCGATGCCAAAGTTCTGTTCGATGTACCTGACGATGCTACCGAAATCTAGCGTGCTATTATTCACCAATTGCGGAGTGTAGGCGGAGACTACGATCATCGGGACGCGGAAGCCAAACTGGTATCCGCCTTCAGGAAAAGGCAGGATAGGCGGCGGCTCGTGGTCGTACCATCCACCCCAGTCGTCCCAGGTGATAAAAATAGCGGTAGAGTCGTTGGAATTGTTTCCCCAGTAATCGCACTTGTGCTTGCTATTCGTCCAGCTGTTGCCAATGGCATTCACAATGGAAGCCACCCACGCAGGTCCGCCGCCGTTATTGCCTCCTGGATGATCAGAATTCTGTCCCGTCGGGATCACCCAGCTAACTCGCGCTAGCTGACAGTTGATAATGTCGGTCAGCACATCCTTAGAATTGCCATCAACAAATCCATTTGCCGCACCCTTGGTCCAGTCCTTACCTGTGCACTGCCCATCACTCGCCACGCAAATATGACTGATTGCAACCGGCGCGGTCCAAATGCCTAGGGCGCCTGTTATGTGGGTCGTGTAATAGGTCCAGGTAATGCTCAAAGCGTCGAGCAGGTCCGCGACAGTATCATGCTCGAAACAGGGGAAGATTTTATTAGAGGGTTTCTCGACACCATCCTGATCAATCAACTGAACCCTCTCCTTTGCGTCCGCGATGCAGCCTACATTCAAAATATTAGCTTCCCCTATATTCTCTGCGGCAAAGATGCCCGCATGGTCGTCCGCTGCGCTAGGCGCGGATGTGGCTCCAAAGATGAACTGATGCGCGGGGAAGCTTGGTCCTTGGTTGGTCTGGAACATATAATTAGCCCAGCCGTACTGCGTGGCAAGAATCAGATAAGGATCTAGCTGATGCGCTGGTTTCGTGTAATCGACGTACCTGAATTGCGGATGTGTGAATTTAGTGCATTGCGAAGTGGGTGCGCACGACACTAGAGCAGCTCCATCCATCAGGCACTTTCCAACGGAGTTCTTGTCACATTCGTTATTCCATGCATGGATGTGGCCGTGACCTAGATTGTAAGTATTTACTAACGGGATCGGAGCTGGTTGAGTGAAGCCCGTGGATGAAGTCTTGTCCAGCCAGTTACTGGTCTGAATGTTATATTGACGTCCGGTTGGAGTCGCACTACAGGAAGTGCTGTCGCCAAACGGGGGGGCGCACAGACCCTGGAATAGGTTGTCAGGTGAGCGGTTTTCCTGAACGATCACGACGATGTGCTGGAAGGCTGAGATCTGGGCCATGGCGGCCCCAGACAGGAAAATAAGTAACAGCAACTCTCTAGTTAGTCCCATCACCTAATCCCCTGGAACGGGATCTCCTTTTTCGACTCTAAAGCGGCAATGAATGTACGCCATCCCGCCTGCTCCCAACGTTGTGAGACGTCTGGAGTGCTCCCAAACGGTCTGCGATCCGCACCCAAGACAGCACAGATTGTCAATGTACAACAACAATTCGAGCTGGTCTAATGTTGGCATGCCTTGCCTAGGACAAGCAGTTGTCTTGGCTTTGGCCTGCATTGCGGCTTGCCAAACGCCGGTTCACGCGCAGAGCTCGACCTCCAAAAGGAATCACGACGTTCAGAAGGCCGAGACCCGTCCTCCTGTGCGGTCGTCGCACGACAGTGCGGCCTACTGGTTTGCAAGCTTCAAGGCGCTGTAGATTACAAATAGGCTGCAATCGTTACGCTGCCATTGCCTCTCACTTGGGAGTGGCAACGAATCCCGACGCCGTCGTGCTGGTCGGCATCGTAAAGCCGACCAGCATGCCCTTGTCGTTGACACCGTTCACGAAGGTTACGCCGACTCCGTTAGGATCATCCACCGAGGTGTAGGTCGCCGCCTTGCTGTCATACACGAAGCCGTGGAACGCGTTAGCCGAATCCTGGTAGGTTCCTACCACCAGCCCGCGGTTGTTCTCACCGGTCGCCTGGGTAAAAATCGAGCCTGGAAAATCCAACTGAAGCAACGTTCCCGCGTTCAGCCACCACCCGTGGTTGACCCCTTTTGAGTCGATGAAGAATCCCGTAACTTGTTGCAGGAAGTTAATGTCAGTTGCCTGCGCGCTCACCGATTTCGGAATCCTGATTGTCTCAAAAACACCGCCGTTGATGTCGTAAATGTAAGGCACAAAGGGTCCGCTGCCGTTTGCAGTCTTGCTATAGTAGCCGGCGGCCTGGGCCAGTTTGTTGCGGCCAAGCAGTTGGTTGAAGGGCGTTTTCGGAAAGTCGATGGATTTGAAGGTGTTGTTGTCGTCCAGGAAACCATGAGTGACGCCGGCGTGGTCGACATAGAATCCACACGTCCCACCCAGCTCGTTGATGCCGATCACTTGGGTCGCAGCGGAGCCGGGGAAATTTTCGTTCGTGAACTTCTTGGTGGACAGCTCATAGGTGAACCCCTTGTTATCGTTCACATTGTGGTACCCGGCAATTTCACCGCTTACGTTGATCCCCAATAGCTGCGTAAAGGTGTCGTGGGGATAATTGATAGTCTTAAAGTTGTAGGAGGTCTGGGCCGACATACAGACGGCGGCCAGAACCGCGAAACCTAAGCCGAGAGCCAGTGATTTGAGTTTCATATTTTTCTCCTCGTTTTTTTGATGGATTGTGATCGTCCACCCGAGTTGGACGGGAGGCAATTGATTGCTGGTGAATGCGTCTGTGAAGCATTGAATCACGCCGTGTATGGCGTGGCAACTAATCTGTGCACCCAACGCGAGGCCAAATGTATTCGTGTCCGCACTCCCGGTCAATACGACAATCACCCTAGGCCAGAAGTACCTTCGCTCCCTGTGTTCGCCACCGCCATTTCTCCTAATCTGCGCCGGCGCAGGTAAAGCTTCAACAATCATCTTAACCGATGCAAGTTCTGTCAGAACAATACCATCAGCGTACTATCGAGCCTGATGGGATCGCAAAACGCAACACTTCGGAGAACCAGGAACTCATCCTGTATCACACTTGCAAATCGCGAGCCCCCAATCGCCATAACTTCGCCTACGCGAAACAATCTGATTGCTTCTTCCGACAGACGACACCCACTCGACCCGCCACAAATGCCTCGTTCACGCCGAACACGAGATTTTGATTTTCTTATACTTCGAAGTCTCCTTGCGTCGCGGTATCCGGCTCATACTCGCGCAGCGTCGGCTTCTTCACAGGTGCATCTAGCACTCGCTCTATCTGGGTCATCAGCGATCGCAAGCTGGCATCATCAGCATCCAAGGTAGCGCGAAGCTTCGCGCTGGCTGTCGTCTCCTGTTCGTACGCATCCCGAGCCTGAGCCAAATGTTGCAGGTGTTTGATGAGCTGGGCAAAGGTACGGTCTGTCCCCTTTTGAAATTCACATCTGCCTTGCCACAAAAGTAAAAGGGGCGGTCGTGAGGGTCCGAATGTCGGGGGAAAAGGCGACGCTAACCCATGACCGCCCCCATGCAGTTGTGAGCTTCGACGGCAAAGATACTGTGAGTATTGGGCGAAGACAATACAGTGAACGCCGTAGATATTGGCTCAACAAGCGGTCAAACGTTCAGCCACAAGGCGGGCAGGTTCCCAGCCCTACAGGGACTTTTCTATCGGGATTGACTCCGTGTAGAGCTTTTTTCTTCGCGGAGGTCTTTTGGGCATCCATCAGTATCCACTCAAAGGAAACCTTCGAAAGACCTGCCTCACTTTCCGAATAACTCCCTCCCACATCGGAATGGAAACCGGAGAACCATACCTGCCGGATGTCCTGATCCGGATGGGGAGGGCCCCAGAGGTTTGCCTGGAAGCAGCACCGGTCGTTCGTGCGTCAAGTTGGCTACTCTGGCCTTTACCTCTTGGAACTCACTGGTGTCCACAACGTATTCAGCCTTGTCTGGCAGCAAAGAGGAAATCTCCTTTTGCGCGCGACGAATGCGGTCTTCCGTCGGGGGATGAGTGGCGAAGGCTTTCGCTACCAGATTTTGTTTCTGTTTCTCGTTGGTTTGCAACTTCTCGAAAAAGTGAATGAAAGCTTGGGGATCGTAACCGGCGGCGTATTCGTATTCCAGCCCAAGCAGGTCAGCTTCCCGCTCCGCATCGCGGCCAAACTTCATGAACAACATCGGTGTGACCACTCCGAGACCGCCAAACACTAGGGGAATGGAGGCATACCGCCAGATTTCCTTGCGAGTTTTCGCGCGGGTCTCATGACGCGCCGCCACGTGCGCAACTTCGTGAGCCATTACGCCCGCTACTTCCGCCTCATTGTCCGCGGCCAGAATCAATCCCGTGTCTACGTAGAGGTATCCCCCGGGCAAAGTGAAAGCATTAATTTCATCAGATTCGATCACTTTGATGGTGAAAGGTACCTGCGCGTCGGAGTTACCGACAATCCTTTGCCCCAGGCGGTTGACATATTCGGTGATCACTGGATCAGTGACCAACTTGCTGCTCAACTCCACACCCTGCGCGAGCGCATGCCCGAGTTTCCGCTCTCGTTCCACGGAGTACTTGTTGGCTCCGTTGCCGACACCGCGGTCGCCGATGTGGTTGATGTCGTACTTGGACGGCACCTTCTTTTTTTCGGAGGTTTTCGAGATGACTTCACTCGAATCGTTATGACTAGCTTTCGATTCCGGAGGGCTTGTGTCTAGGGCACTAGCTCGACCAACCCACAAGGAAAAGAGGAGGGAGAAATCGAACAGCCACACCCCAGCGCTCAGGGCGAAAACTCTGGGTTTCCAGGGTTCGGCACGCGGGGAAGACGGCATGTCAGCCCCCCATCCGTTGAATTTATGCAGCGTTTTGTACTGGCTTTGCGCCCAGGCGCCGGATGCCAACACCAGGCTGAAGCACCGCCACACGCAATAACCGGCCGAATGATCGGCAAATGTTTTCGTCGTCATCCACAACTGCGACATAGGTCGTGGTAACGCTGCTCATCACGATTCCATGAATAACAATTCGACTCGCAAAGGCAGCCCTATGGCTTGCTGGGCGGGTCAGCCGAGACGGTCTGCTCCGACGTGACCGACGACTCTTTGCGATGGCCAGCCTTCGTGAGCCTCCGTAGAACGAATTCCTGCACAACGCCCGCTAGGGAACTCTCCCCCATTCGGATCAGGCTGTTCTGAAGGATGTCCGTTCCCTGGTGTTTCGAAGGGTAATAGGTAGACACAAGCGCCGCGCCGGAAACAACTCCCGCCATGTTGGAGTAGTTGACCTGCCAGCGTCCGTTATCGCCCTTACACCACACCGAGTTGCTGATGGCGTACAGAATGCGCTTCTTCGTACTCCCTGTTCCTCGATAAAAATAACGAGGATCCTGCTTAAAGAGGGATGGAAAAACTGCACCGGAGAGAAACGTGGACGCAAATGCATCCCCGTAGGCCGCGCCGAAACGCTTGGCGTACCCTTGCGCGCCCTGCCCGAACGCGGAGTATTCATCGCCCGCCTGCTGAAGCCCGGCAAGAAAAGCAACTCCGCCAATCGTAACCACGTCGATCGTTGATTTCCACGCCAGTTGATACTTCAATTTCGTGGTCAGAGGGGCCGCATCCGGGCGGTAGCTCACATAGAAATTGGGGATGAATCCGAGAACGCGCTGGTGTTCTTGCTCTTTAACCTCTTCGGTCGCGACTTCCACCGGATCGACCGTAACTTTTACTTGTGTCACCACCGTGGCAACCGAGAGAACAATCGGCGGCGCAAGAAAGGTTTGCCCAGGCGCGAGATCTCCCGAGTACACTTCGTTTCCGAACCCCGTCGAACTCACCGAGAGTTGGAAGTGGCCAGGAGGAACGTTCGAAAAGGAGAACTGCCCGTTTTCGCCGGAAATCACCTCTCGATAAGCGGATTTATTCTCGGGAGTGAGCCGGATCATCGTGCCCACACTCACTGCTCCCGATTGGTCGAGGACTGTACCAACGACGCTTCCCGGCTTGGGCGCCTGGGTGTCCTGATCCTGCGTCTTCTGCTCCGACCCATCCGAAGCGGACGGAGAAGGACCCTCGGCAGCCGTCTCTCCGGCCAACAGACCGCGCTCGGTCGGCCCCCCAGTCTGCGCACTCGCCATCGCACAGCAAATAAGCAGGACTAGGGCAAAGCCAAGACCCAAAAGTGTGTTCGCCTTCGAGAACTTTCGGGCCCCTACCAGGATTGCTTTACGGTCGCTCAAAACAAACACTCCTCCGCGCTTTCCAAAAGCGACGCCGGCGGATCTTTCTGCAACTAGGAGGTATACGTCGCTACGGTTTGTATTAGATGCACGACTGCAGCGGAGGGTTCTTTGTCGCGAGGAGGAAAATTCAGCTAAGAAGTTGGTGGCGATGCTGGCGCCCGATTCGGTACCTTCTTCGGGTATTACAAGACCTGGTTTTTGGGTATTACAAGACCTGGTTTTTGCTTATTTTGGAAGACCTTGCGCTGGTCGTCAGGCCAGAACTCGCTGTGCTGGACGGAAAGTGTAACTGCATAAATGCGCCGGTCCCGTCGGAGCCGGGCCTAAAATGGTGACCTCGTTTTTGACGCGGTACGATGTCTTCAAGTAAAACGGAAACTCCGGTTGAGAGGTGATTGATGAGGCGAATCGCGTTCTTGACGGCAATGAGCTTGATGTGCGTGCTGGACATGAGCGCCCAACAACATAAGATCGACACGCAGAAGTCCACGTTAATGATCCACATTGGTAAGACTGGCGTATTCTCCGGGCTGGGACACGAGCACGAAGTGCGCGCGCCGATTCAGAGCGGTATGGCGGACACGGGCTCGCATACTGCGGTTGAAATACACGTGGATGCGCGGGCGCTGCGCGTGATCGATAAGGACGCTTCCGCGAAAGATCGCGCCGAAGTGGAAAAGACGATGCTGGGTCCGGAAGTGCTCGACAGCGAGCACTATCAGGAGATCGTGTTCAAGTCCACAGGCGCGGAGCTGCCGGCCAAGGGCGGTGGACGTTGCGCGGCACGCTGACGCTGCGCGGGCAGACACGACCGGTCACGGTCCACGTGACGCTGAAAGATGGCCAGTACGCCGGCGAGTCCACCGTGAAGCAGACCGACTTCGGGATGACGCCTCCCGGAAAAGCCGGCGTCCGAGCCAAAGACGAAGTCAGAATTGAGTTCGATGTTCGGCTGGAAGGGTAACAATTGAAATATCGTCAGTGCATTCATTGACCCCTGCGCCGGGGTTTTGAGCGTAATCGCCTGTTCTCGCGAATCGGATTCTGTTCATGGCGACCTCATCTCAAAGACACGCCGGGCACCGGGATTACGCGATAGCCGCCGCCTCTTCTTTCGATGGAACCATGAGTAGCACAACTATTCCAATCATTCCGAAGAGGATCACATCTTTGTAATCCCGTGGAGCCCCGTGCCTGTACGCTTCGACAGTCTGGATCAGCATGGTTGCCGAATGTGCGAGGCTGTGCCACGCTGCGAAAGCAATCACGAGCCTGTACTGTATGGGCTTTCGCGCAGCCAACAATAGAAATACTCCGAGCGTGACAAAGAAGGTTAGGAACATCGGCTCGCATTCCTCGTTGTGCATTTCAATCAGCCATTTGCCGTGCCATAGATCCGTGTACAGCGGATAGAGCAGCCCAACATAAAACAGACCCAACAACGCAACAATGAATTGCCGGATGCGCTTCACCAGAAACCTCCTGCTTCAAAATCAACCCGCCATAATACTCAGAGTTCTTTTCTAAAGTACGCTTTGGTCGCCCCGAACATAGCATATCGGCTGCTCTTCGCCCTCTAAGCGGATTTTAGACGGGCGGTGACGGTGATGGAAAAGCTCCTTCAGGACGATGATGCGCAAGTCAAGATGCACGCCGAAAGACAGTTTGAATTAGGGTGCTCAACCCTAAGCCGAACGCGCAACCAGACGCAATGATTGGCGAGAAATCTTAGTGCAATGATTTGAAGTTGGGTTGCTCCATCTTTTCTTTCGCAACCTGGGCGGCGTGGAGGTCGTCGGCCACTCGGAGTTGGCGGACCGGGCGCGGAGACTGTCTCGGGTCGGACATCATCTCAAAGGTAAACAACGATGTCGCGTCCACACCATGGCACGACTGGCAGCGCCGACGCAAGTTGCCCAAAATCGGCGAGCCAGTGGTCTTCTCACCGAGAGTCGGTGATGCAAAAGTGTAATCGTTGCCGGCTGACGGCAAGTAGGCAGGCTGTTCCGCATCGAGGCGAATGAATCCGCTCGAAGAAGGATCGGCTAACAGCAACTTGCGGCTCAGTTCGTATTGCGCAACCGTTGTCTCTTTGAACTTGCCCTGCCGGTCTTTCCCAAAGGTGCGAAGCTGCACTTCATAAATCAGAGGGCTTGGCACGACACGGCCATCGGAGTCGATCAACAAATCCTCTGTAACGAGTGCCGCACCATCAAGACTGGCGGTCGCGTCGGGTAGCGGATCTTTTAATCGCCGCACCCTGTCATTTACGTCAGCGAAGAATTCCTGAGGCTTGGTGGGCTTCAGGAATACCCTAGCGGCCCGACGATAATCAGCACTTTCATCGTGCAGGCGTTCGGGGAACCATTCCACCTCGGTCCATCCACTACTGGCGTCGAAGAATTCGGGTAACCCTTCCGACATCTCGTAATTGCGAGGAAGAGTCGCTATTTCTGCGGGTTTCAGTGCGAGTTTGCCGATGAACCTGTCCAGCAACGGCAGCAAATCACGGGCGCGGTCACCCAGTCGGTCGTTGGTCTGCCGTTCTCGGCTCAGAATGTCGTAAGCAGCCCACACGTCAGATTGCATCAGGGCACGATGTAGCGGTGATCGCGGCGTCGGTTCAGCGTAGGCATCTTTCAATGCCTGCTTGAATTCGGTGAACTGAGGGTCCGCCAGTAATGCCTCTGCGCCGAAACCCGCCCGTCCCCCAGGTGTTTATTCCCTATACCATAACCGGAGTAGCCATCGACCGGACAATTATGGTGAGGACTGCGGCAAGCCCCGAAACCGTTCTGAAGACCCTTCCCTCGGCTGTTTGGGCAGTGGACCACGATGTGGGTTTTCGGGAGTTAGCGTTACTCGCCTCGTTCCAGCAACAACAATACCTGGAACCACGGTTCGAATTGACCACACTGAGCACTTTCGGCGGAATCGGACTACTGCTGGCAACTATTGGTGTATTCAGCTTGATGGCTTATACGGTGTCAGTGCAAACCCACGATATCGGGATTCGCATGGCACTCGGTGCGCGACCAGTAAATATCCTTGGTATGGTGCTCAAGAAAGGACTAACGCTCGTCACAGCAGGGATTGTGGTCGGCATATTTGCGAGTCTGGGATTGACACATTACTTACCAAGCCAAGTCTGGGGCGTTTCAACGATCGATCCGTGGACATTCGGGACGGTCGCAACAGTCATTCTCGGGGTTGGGTTGATGGCTTCTTTCTTGCCCGCATGCAATGCCGCGAAAGTGGACCCGCTAATCTCGCTTCGCCACGAATGAACGTTGCACACCAAGAAAAGGGCGATCCCTTGTGGGATCGCCCTAGTTAGTCTTGCAGTTCGTGATCTGCGGTTACAGAGTCGAAACTGGTTAGAAAATAATCTTGCCGGAGACCTGGACGACGCGCACCGAGGAATCGAATCCCAGGAACACGCCGTAGGGGCTGGTCGGCATTGGCTGCATGGCACTGATCTGACCGAACGTGGAATCACCTAGACCGTTGTCCGGGTTCTGGAAGTTCGGGTGGTTGAACACGTTGTAAGCTTGGGCACCGACTCCGAGCTGGACACCCTCAGTTACTTTGAAGGTCTTGAACAGGCCCATGTCCATGTCGAAGAAATGGGGTCCGATGTATTGGTTACGGCGTTGCGTCGAGAGGCCGGGAGCTAGGCCACCTGTCCCATTCGCCCCGGTGTCCAGGAACGCAGCTGCATTCAGACAAGGCGTCGCTGCGCCAGTAATGCTGGCCGATCCTTTGCCGCAATCACCCTGCCCGGGAGCGTTGCCCCCGACAATCGGCGTGGCCAGGACGGACGTGGGCCCGGCATTGGTGCCGTAAGCGCCGAACAAGTTGTTGTCGATGACCGAGAACGGCAGCCCGCCGCGCCAGAACATCTTTCCCGACCACTCCCATCCACCAAATGCGGCGTTCATGAAGCTGTTGCCGAAGTGATAGGAGGGATGCACGACGAAGTCAGCATTGAACGTGTTGCGAACATCGTAATCGGAGCTGCCGTAGTTACACGACTTGAGGCTCTGGGGGCAAAGCTGGTTCTGAGGAATTTGGTAGGATTCAAAACCATACGCGAAGATGCCGCCGTTGGAGACTTCATCCAGATTATGCGCCCAAGTATAGTTCGCATGTGCGGAAAACCACTTGGCGAAGTTACGCCGGATGCTGACGGTCAGACCGTTGTAGTTGGATACGGCGCCATTTTGAATCGTGTCGACCGTCGAGTAGTTCGGAACCGCCGCCGCAGCTGGGAGTACACCGGCCGGATAGACCCCAAACTGGTTCCAGGTATTTGGCCAATAGTTGTCGTACGGAATGCGAATGCCGTGATTGCCAACGTAGTTCAAAACCAGCACGGTCGCAGGATTAATCTGCTGCTGGAACTGGAGGTTCCACTCCTGCCACCGGGGGGCATGAATGGTGCCGCTGAGAGCTGTGAAAGCGGGAGGCGCGAAATTCACCCCGAATGGAACCAGGGAATTCGCAATCTGGGTGTAGGTCTGACCACTAGCAAAGCCATTGTTGAAGGCTGCGGCCGATTGGTTCCAGGTGTTGGCTGAGCCGTTCGGGCCAGGATCGAAGGCCGGCGTACCAGTAAGCGGTCGGACCCGAATCGCAACCGAAACCGGAGGGTTGCTGAGCAGGTTATCCACCAGGCCAGCGGGCGGGTTGTCGTAGAAGAGGCCGAAGCCGCCGCTGATTACCTGCTTACCCTCGTTCCGGGGTGAGTAACTAAACCCGAAGCGCGGCGCCCAGTCGAGGGTGTCGACGCCGGGATAGGCTTGGTGCTGGTTGAAGGCGATATCGGAAGTATAGGGGACATTGCCGGCGCCCGCTCCAGCAGTCACGCTGGGCAGCGAGGAAAAATTTGTTTTGAAGTTGGCAAAGCAGTTGCTCTGGCAAACCGGGTTGGAGTTGCGCTCCGCGCGGATGGCCAGGGTCAAGGTGAGGTTTGGCTTTACCTTCCATTCGTCCATGGCATAAACGCCAAGACCCCAAAGAGCAACGGGGACGTTACTGGCGAGGTTATCGGACTTGCGGTACTGGCCCGCCAAGCCATCCGCGAACAACTGCAAAGAGGTGACCGGATTACCAGTTGCATCCTGGGCGCCCAAACTAAAGTAAGTTCTGGGGTTGTTGTAGAAGAAGTTGTGATCGCTGACATCGTAGCGCCGGAAGTTGCCCCCGAACTTGAGGCCGTGGTTGCCGTGCGTCCAGGTGAAATTGTCGATGAATTGATATTGGGTGATATTGCGGCCCTGAGGAAAGTTAAACTGCTCGCCAACGATATTGGCATTGGCTCCATTCTGTGGGCCAAGGAGGGTATCGCCCCCGAACTGGAGACTCTGGGGGAACGTAGACAGTGCCAAGGCCTCGTTCTGCGCAAACTGGGCGTCGTAGTGGCTCAAAGCTGCTGTGAACTCGTTAGTTTTGGTAGGAGAGAAAACATGCGTCTCCTGAAACTGAGTGTCCCAGGAAGGCTGATTGGACAGAGCGTCGAAGTTTGAGCTAATGGGATCCAGGTAGGTGGGCTGCACACCGTGATCCACCTTGTAGCGAAAGAACAGCTTGTCGTTCTGTCCGATGTTCTGGTCGATTTTAAAGGCAATGATCCATTCCTTGGCGAGTGAGGACGGGGTGGCGTTGTAGGTGGCGAAACAGTTCTGCGTGGCCCCGTTGAAGCCAGTCAAGGTCAGACTGGTACACGCAGCATTATTGGGGATTGGTTGTGCGCCGGCAGCACCCGGGGCGTTGGCAAACAAACTCATCATCGACTGGAACAACGGCAGCGAGGCCGGTTGCATGACGGCCACATTGTTCAGAACTGCGGTCGCGAAGGCCGGGGTCGGAACGTTGGTCGTAATGACGTTCGGCAGAATGAAGCGCAAGCCCTCGGTGTCGAAGAAGAAGAACGTCTTGTTCTTGATAATGGGGCCACCGACCGAACCCGCCCACTGGTTGGCGTTGGAGAAAGGCCGCGGCACTATTGGGTTCGAGTTGTTGTTCATCCAGTTGTTGGAGTTCATGGTCCGACCGTTCCACCAGTACTGGGCGTTGCCATGGAATTTATTAGTACCGGACTTGGTCACGTAAGTGACTTGGGCGCCGGACAACTGGCCGTATTCGCCGGAGTATGCATTGGCGATTATCGTGGCCTCCTCAATTTCGTTCGAGCCGATGGTGAGGTTGGTGGCACCGGAGTTATTAATGTTGAAGTACGGATCCATGTCATTTTCGCCGTTGACGGTGAACAAGTTCGAGGTCGCAGGCAGGCCATTCATGGTGAAGTTGCCATAGCCACCGTTGCCGTTCATCTGGGCGCCGGGCGCGGTCTGGGCGATGTTGGTGATGTCACCACCGGGATTGGGCAGCAGCGCGAGTTCCTGCTGGGTATAGGGCGTGGCGATGCTGGCGCTGGTGGTATTGATTATTGGCGCGGCGCTGCTGACTTCAACCGTTACCGCTGAAGCTGACATGGTCAGCGAGATGTCCGTGGTCGACGTCTGGCCTACCGCGACCGAGACGGGAGTTTCCACCGTCGAAAAGCCGGTCTCTTTCACCGTGATTTTATAGTTCCCCGGCTTCAACAACGAAAACCGATAATAGCCGGTCCCGTTGGTCTTGGTGGCCTGCGAGGAGCCTTCGTCCACACTCTTCAGCTCAACCGTCGCATTGGCGACGACTGCGTGGCTCGGGTCGGTGACCGTACCTGCGATATCGCCAGAAGTGAGCGACTGTGCAAATGCGGCGGGCGCCATGAAGCTGGCTACCAGCAGCACTGTGATCAGGGCGTTTCTAAAGTTGTAAGCCATTTTTGATTCTCCTGAAAATCGTGAGTTCGTGGCGCAAACTGCTGAATCGAGAACTGGTACTGCGGATCGATCCACCCGAAACAGATCAGACCCGCACTTACGATGTTGGCTAAAACGCCTAGACACTTACAAACTACTGTTAGGCAACTCGTGTTCCAAATAGTTGTCTTTGTTAGGCCATATAACTCAAGCGGTTATGGTGATGATTTGTTATCTATTCCAGAATTTGGAGGATTTGGATCGAATCCGATATGAAATTTCATATGGAATGGGGTCGATGGAGTGGGCGGTACTTTGTCGCGCTGCCATCCCGGCGGCTGGCGTGAGGGCGTCCCGGCCCTCACTGCCGAGGGCAGGATGCCCTCGGGACAGTCGGCGAGACGCTGGCGCTACCCCAAGTCCGGTTCGCGGGTTTGAGGCTGTTACGAAACTCGTGCCGTCTGCTAGACGGAATCGGTTTGTCCCACTTTAGCCTTTTCGATACTGCTGGGGCGGGCTTTCGGATCTCGCCGCTATGCGGCTGGGGCAGGGTTTGTCCCACCGTGAGGGTGTAACATCGGGTTTCGTAACGGCCTCGGGTTGGGAGATTCGATGCCGCCCGTGTTGCGACGTCGCTTAGCTAAGCGGATGGAGGTTTGTGCCTGGGACCGGGGGTTTCAGGCTCGGCCGTGAGGTGGGACTTGAAACTGCGGGTAGCCTTGTCGAACTCTGCTTTAACGTGTGCCACCCTTCCTAGCAGAGCGTGCATCTGCTTGGGTCCCAGTATCAGGAACCCCAGCAGAAGCACCAACAGAAGTTCTGTGCCAAGGCCCAGCGGATTTTATCCTTTATTGTGCTCGTGAACCGTGATGGCGGGTGGCTCGGCCTGTTCCTTCATGGCTGACTTGAAGCCGCGGATGCCGTCGCCGATTCCTTTGCCAAGTTCGGGAAGTTTCTTGGGACCGAAGACGAGCAGGGCAATTCCGAAAATCACCAACAGATGCATGGGCTGAAATAGTCCTTCAAACATTGAGTGCTCCTTTGCGATAAGCAAGAAAATATCAAACGCCGCGATGAGGATACGGGCACCGTGAACCGTAATCGAGGCACGGCGCCCGCGCGGCAAGTTTCGCGGCTACAAGTAGTTAGACTCCGCGTTGTGCAGCGTCAGCCGCCTCGGCCAGAGCTTTCAGTGTGTTGAAGAACTTCTGGCTTTGGCCGATGAAGAGCCCGCTGGCGGTGAGGCCTTTAACCGCAGCCATGGCACCCGCAAACTTATCGGTTAGCGGACGAATGATCGAGACATGGGGGAGGTTGGGCCTGAATTCGACAGGGACGGGGAAGATCAGGCTGGGCTGAATCAGCTTGTTGAGAGGTTTGAAAAAGTTGGGAAATGTCAGGCCCGATATGGAGTCCGTGAATGGCGCTATCGGGGCTTGCACTCCGTTGCCGGAAAAATCAACCCACTCCAGAAAGTGAGCGATCTCGTCTCCGCCAATGCCGAGGGTGATCTCAAGCACTTCGGGATCCGTCACTTTTTGACTCATGGCTGCGTAAAGACTCGATCCGCCTTGCTCAATTTGTCCGAAGTGAAAGGCCGCCACATTCGCGATCGCCTGAATGTGATCGTTTCCCTTAAAGTTGGAGTTGTGTTCGCCCTGGTAATCGGCATCGGTTCTGGGAATGGCGGTAACTCCATTGAGAGTGATCGCCTGAGGAAAGGTGGCGCCGAGGTCCGGATTGGTGGCGCTGCGGTAGCGAACGTACCAACTGGTGTCGACGTTAAGCTGCATGAGGTTGGTGAGGCGCAGCTTACCTGACGATCCGTGAGCTGTGCTTCCTTTTAAAGTTTCGAACTGGGTGAGGTTGACCGGCTCGGCTCCTTTGGACTCGAGATAGGCATTGAGGAACTTTGCGTGGCTCACTTCATCCAGCGTGTTGCTCTTGATATATTGCGGGCCATCGGAATCGAGGTTCGACAAAGCTATTTGATAGGGGTTCAGGTGTTCGCTCGGATCTACTTCAATGGGTGGAAGTTTGCCGAGACCACCCAGTTCCGCATACTGCGTCCAAAGGTCCGACTCGATCAGTTCCGCCGCCGCCAGAAACCGGAGGATGGCGACATCGCCCTCATTAATAGGACCACTGGCTTGTGCGCGGGCCAAAGTTGCATTTGATAGGAAACCGGCGCCAACGACTGCGCCTCCTGCCAGAAGACCACCCTTCATAAAAGAGCGGCGGCCAACTGAACGCGTGATGGATGGGAGAAGTTCTTCTTTGCTCATGTTGATGCTCAATTCCTTTTGCTTGTAATTTTGTTCCAACAGTACTGTTTGGTTAGACTCAACGTGTTTATGCCTACTCCGAGCATCCCTCTCTACAGTGCGGGATACGATGAATTCAAACTACAAGGCGGGAATTTGTCTTGTGTCACGCGGGTGTCTGCAGTGTGTAAAAAGTTATAGGTCTTCGCGTCTCCACGATGTCATCCAAATGTCAAAGCGGACATTCGAATGCACGATCGTGCAGCAGAAGATGTCTTGTCTGATATCTGGACTGTGGAAAAATGACTGAACAACAGGAGCGACGTTCGTGATGACGTCAAAACATAACATCGAGACTGTTCCTATCGGCGCGCAAGTCGACACGACGCCGCCTCAGCGCCCGCAACGCATCGTGCTCGACGGTCGCGTGGTCAGCGTTGTGCCCCTTGATGCGGCGGCCCACTCCCAGACACTTTACGAGGGCTCGCGTGGAGAAGAAAACGAAGGGTTGTGGCGTTATCTATTCGAGGGGCCGTTTGCTACTCGTGCCGCGTTTGATGCGCACCTCAGAGAGAGAGCCGGCTCGGAGGATCCTCTATTCTTCGCCATTCTCGATAAGTCTTTGGGCGACGCGGTTCGACATGCGGTTGGACAAGCGGTTGGATACGCTTCGTATATGCGGATTGAGCCCGCGCATCGAGTGATCGAGGTAGGCAGTATTCTTTTTACGCCTCGTTTGCAGCGGACCGTGGGCGCGACCGAGGCGATGTATCTGATGGCTCGGCACGTTTTCGAAGATCTCGGATACCGCCGCTACGAATGGAAATGCAACGCGCTCAACGCGCCTTCGCGCCGCGCGGCACTGCGACTGGGCTTCACGTTCGAGGGAGTCTTTCGCCAGCACATGATCATCAAAGGACGGAATCGTGACACGGCGTGGTTCTCCATGCTCGATTCGGAATGGCCGCAACGAAAGGCGGCATTCGAGCGCTGGCTCGATCCGTCGAACTTCGACGCAGACGGACGGCAGAAGGTTTCGCTTTCTGCTTTGAATCGCGAAGTCGAAAATAGGCTTGTGAAAAAGCTCTGAACCACCAGTCTCAGTCTCACGGGTTGTGAGAAAGACTACCATTCCATTCGCTGGGATCACGATATTCGCGGACGCCGCGAAGCCGTGCAGCGGCCCGCCAGACGCCACGATCCCTCCTCCTTGCCCGCAACGATAGGATTGATCCAATTGTCATAGACGTCGCTGTTGACACTTCAGCCCACGGTCCGGAGTAGGGGAATCCAATCGCGTAGTTGTACCAAGTTGTCTCGGCAAGCGTTGCGACCACGATGACATCATTCCCCGTGCCCTCAAGCCATCGATGAAATGCAATGACGCGGTTCTGGTCGTGCACATGAAATGGGTTCACGTTGTCGCCGCGTAAAGCAGGCTGATTCCACCTCAGCCGGATAAGATTCTGAGTGAAACGCAGATCATTCACCATTGCCTGGTCGCTGGCAGTATCGAGGCCGTTCCACCAAATTAGATGGAGCGAGTCCGCGGGATCCGGGCTCCATTGGTAGCTTTGCAGGAACTCCTGTCCCATGAAGAGCTGCGGGATTCCGGGCGCGGTCAGGAGGAGTCCAGTGGCAAAGCGCGAGCGGCTGCGGGCGTACCAAGTGCGTCGGTTCGAGCCGTCGGCCAGAGCGGGGATGCGTGGCTCCCTTCCCGCTTGAACGAGATCATGGTTTTCGACACATGTGACTGCCTGCCATCCATGCGCGAAGCCTTGGGGATAGAGATTGCCGGCGATGGCGTCGAAGTCGACAGTAGCGCTTTGGCCTTGTGATGCCTGCCCGACTGCGCTGCGGACGGCGCTTCTCAGGCCATCGTGTTGCAGAACGTCGAAGCCCGTTCCGCCACCGCCGGTCGGCGTCACGATCAGGGGGCTTGGCCGCAGGTAGTTTTGAAACTCGAAAGGCCAATACTCGGCGTTTTGCAGCAGTCGTGGCTTGACATAGCGAAGCGTATTGGTGAGGTCGCAACAGAAGCTCCATCCGGAATCCTGATTCATGGACAAGAGCGCGCTGATCTCGTCGTAGCGAAAACCGTCGACATGGAATTCCTGAATGTAATAACGGGCGCTATTGATGATGAACTCGCGAACATCGTCGTTCCAAAGCGCGAATGAAAGACCGCCAGCGAGACCCATGTTCGTGAAGTAGAGACTTTGATTGTTATCGCTGGTATCGGCAGCACGATCCCAAAAATAGAGGCTTTGATCGTCGCCGAAAAATCCACCGGCGTGGTTGCAGACCACGTCGAAAGTTACCGCGATGCCGTAGAGGTGACACAAGTCGACCATGGCCTTCAGTTGCGCCGGGCCGGGAGTGATGTCGCTGAGCGCTAGCGGCGAAAAGCCCTTCGCTGCCAGGAGGCGATTGATCGTGGACAAGTATCCAGACAGAGCAGGCCTCGACACGACGTAGGGAAAGTCTGGAGAAAAATAGTCCGCGCCGTTGTAGCCCAAGGAGGGATCGGTCTCCATTTCGTCGATAGGCAGTGGCTGCAGAACGTTGATCCCGAGCGCCGCCATGTACTGGATCTTCCCGATCACGTCGAGAAAAGTCGACGCCGCACCCGGTGAACTGGGAGCGTAAGTTCCAACATGCAGTTGGTAAATGATCATGTTGGAAAAATCGGGGGGCACAAACGCTGCATCGTGCCACGGGTAGGCTGTGCTCGAGCGAATCAGGCAACTGCAAGTCGGGAACGGATTGTCTGTGGCCATTTCACGCGTAGGGATCACGCTTATATCCGCTCACGGACGACGCTCCGACAACCCCAAAATGGTAGAGGTCGCCCTGGCCCGCGTTGGGGATGAAGCCCGTCCAATATCAATTGGTGTCCTTCGCCATCAGCAGAGCGTTGGTCTGGCCGGTCATTGGCGTGCCTCCGAACGTGCCGTTGACGTAGACCGCAGTCGCCCGTGCCGCCCAGGCGCGAAATGTCCCGCCGCCACCAATGAGATTGGCTCCCATTGGAGTAGTTGGCAGAATGTTCGCTTGAGAAAGCATGAAGGGTCCTCCTCGAGTCAGGAATTGAATTCTGGGGTTTACAACCGGAGAAGATTGAGTGCAGGTATTTCACTTCCGGACTTGCGTAGTGTCGCGTGCACCCCCCTCTTCCCCTCTTCCCCCTCTTCCGGTGTGTGCTACGCCCTGATTACGTCGGCTATCTTGGAACAGGTCACGTTTCGGAGTAGAGTCCGGCTGTGCGACATATTGAGCCGGTCCTGCTTCCGGGAATTGTCGTCGCTGGCCGTGCCGCGTTCGCGCAAACTGACGCGCACTCTGAAATGCCAAAGGGCGACGCGGTTATGGTCAGCCTTTTCGATCCCATTTACCCTCCACTGGCATCGCAAGCGAACATAACTGGCGATGTGGAGTTGGCGCTTGGAATTAAAAATGACGGGAGTATTGAATCAGCGGTTGTTGTTGAGCGGTCATTCGATGCTCAGAGAAGCGGCGCTAGACAGTGCTCGCAAGTCTCGCATTGAATGCCCAGGATGCCGGGAACAGGTGACGTCCTACTCGCTTACCTATTCGCTCCGGTTGGTAGCGGGCCCAGACTTTCCGTGCTCCGAAGGCCACGTGCCGGCGACCCGGTCGCAGCACCACATAACCGTAAACGGGAGAACCGCGCGTGGTCGTTCATCCTTACTTCTCAAGCGTCTCAGTTCCCTCCGCGAAATGCCTGTATTTATGGAAATGCGGTTCCCGTTGAGGTGGGGAGGACTACTATTTCTATCCAGTTCGTTCCGCGAAGTGTCTTGACTTGTGGAACTGCGGCGACCGTCTTCGTGAGCCCTTCGCTACATGTAAACGGCTGCATCGCGAGGTTTGGTGACGGATCGCGGTTACACCACTAAGTATCAAGCGGCATAATGAATCTGTTTGCGGAAACTATCCGGTATCGCCCTTGTTTGACTGAACGCACGCGGGGCTCAGTATGTGGAAGCAGATGCCGTTCGGAAGAGAGATGAGACATGCTAAGAACGTAACGGCTGCTTTTGCGCTAGGGTTCTTACTTGCCCTAGGAGCGCTCGTAATGCTGCCCGGGAATGTTGCTGCCGGTCCATGCGAGGCAGTCAATCCGACATACGGCTCGCCGGAGACATCGACGAAGAGCACTGTCATCGTGCAGGTGCGAATCGACAAATCTGGCGTTGTCCACGATGTAAAGGTAGTGAGCGGCCCCCCAACGCTGAACGCGGCTGCAATTAAAGCCGTGAAACAGTGGAAGTACACGCCCTCCTGGGCTACTGGTTCTCCCAACGAACGGCAAACGTTTCTGGCGGTTACGCTAGTGAAGGGCGCTGCACCTAAGGTTCAAGAGGTAGCGTTCGGTGTATCCAGTTGTATACCCGCCCCCGCTCGCGTGCGCGTTTTGCAAATCGTGATGCAGCAGTATCTGATTCGCAGGGTAGGTCCAGTCTATCCATCTGAGGTGCTCGCCAAACACCTCGAAGGCGTCGCTGTCATCAAAGTAACCATCGACAAAGAGGGTAGCGTGTACAAAGCGGAAGGCGTGAGCGGGCCTCCCGAGCTGATTCCCGCCGCTATTGAGGCGGTCAAGCAATGGAAGTACCGGCCATACCTGCTGGGCGGAGAGCCGATCGAAGTCGAGAGTACGGCGGAGATAGGCTTCACCCTGTAAATGTCTTCGCGCCGATCCCCAGCCAATCCCAATCGAGCACCGTTGCCCACCTCATCGAGCAGGTTGAGCGGCTGCAACCGCACCGCGTCTACTAATTGTGCATATTCCCGGAGAGTTCGTGGACGATGCTATTCACGAAAGATTTGGCGTCTCCAAAGAGCATTAAGGTTTTGTCGAGATAGTAGAGCGGGTTGTCGATGCCGGCGAAGCCTGGACTCATGCTGCGCTTGATCACCATCACCGTGCGGGCTCTGTCCACATCCAAGATCGGCATCCCGTAAATGGGACTGCCGGTATCTGTGCGCGCGGCGGGATTGGTCACGTCATTGGCGCCGATGACGAGTGCGACGTCGGTTTGGGGAAAATCGCCGTTGATGTCATCCATTTCGATCAGGCGGTCGTAGGGAATATCGGCTTCAGCGAGCAGGACGTTCATGTGTCCGGGCATGCGGCCGGCGACGGGATGAATGGCGAAGCGCACATCCACTCCCCGTTTGGTGAGTGCGTCGTAGAGTTCGCGAACCTTGTGTTGGGCTTGGGCGACAGCCATGCCGTAGCCCGGAACGATCACAACTTTGTTGGCCGCAGCCAAGATTCCAGCGGCTTCATCAGGGGTGGCGCTGCGCACTGTTTTCTCTTCCTGTCCACCCGCGGCGGAAGCCTGCACCTGTCCGAAGGCTCCAAACAGAACATTGGTGAAGGAACGGTTCATGGCTTTCGACATGATGACGGAGAGGATGAGACCGGAGGAGCCGTCGAGCGCGCCGGCAATAATAAGGAGCTTGCTATCGAGGACAAATCCCATGGCAGCGGCCGAAAGACCGGCGTAGGAATTCAACAGTGAGATGACGGTGGGCATATCGGCGCCGCCGATGGGGACGATCATGAGCACCCCGAAGAGCAGCGGGACGGCGATCATCACCGGAAAAAGTTGGCGCGCGCCTGGGTTTATTACGAGGTAGACGGCGATTGCGACTGAAGCTGCGAGCAGCGAGAGATTGACGAAGTTCTGTCCCTTGTAGGTAAGTGGGCGTTGAGGCAGGATCTCCTGGAGTTTTCCGGCGGCCATCAAGCTGCCGGTGAATGTGAGTGAGCCGAGGATAACCTCCATGGAGAGAACCGCCATCATGAAGCGCGGGACGTTTGGGGTTCGGAGATAGAATTCAGCGGTGCCGACCAGAGTCACGCAGAAGGCTCCAAAAGCGTGGCTGAGCGCGGTCCGTTGCGGAACTGCAGTCATATGCACCATGCCCAGCGGGATGCCGATTCCGGTTCCGAGCACAAGCGCGATGACGATCCATTTGTAGTCCACGATGCCGTGGTGCAACAAGGTGCCGGCAATCGCTAGAACCATACCGATTTCGCCGGCCCGGACGCCGCGCTGAGCGGTGGCTGGAGAGCTCATCCACTTCAGCGAAAGAATAAAGAGAGCGCTGGCGATGAGGTAAACGATCTCGATAATCTGCTGATTGCCCGCGAAGTCGGTGGTCATGGCTTCGTCGGACGGCTGGACTTGAACATTTTGAGCATGCGATCGGTGATTAGAAATCCACCTACGACGTTGCTGGTCGCGGCTACCACTGCCAGGAATCCGAACACGAACGAAAGCGTACTTTTGTGCTCGCCTACCAGCACGATGGCGCCGACGACCGCGATGGCGTCGAGAGCATTGGTGAGCGACATCAGCGGCGTGTGGAGTAGAGGTGAGACTCGGCGGATGACTTCGAATCCGATGAAGGCTGCGAGCATGAAAACGAATAATCCATTGATTAATGCGGAACTCATGTTTACTCCTTGCATTCCTGTTGACTCCGCACGGGCGTGGACGCCCGCGCTACACTCGTTATGCGCTTTGCGAAACCAACGCTGGTAATGAGAAAAATTCGCGGACGCGATGGTTCACTATTTCGCCGTCCCGCGTCAGCAGGGTTTCGCGAGTAATTTCGTCTTCCAGATTGATCTGCAGTTTTCCTTCTTTCCCTAAGTGCAAAAGAAATGACGTGACATTGCGCGCATACATTTGGCTGGCGTGATAAGGGACTTCGGTTGCGATATTGATGCGCCCAATAATAGTGACCCCATGCGCGACTATGGTCTTGCCGGATTGCGTGAGTTCGCAGTTCCCTCCTCGCTCACCAGCGAGATCAAAAATGACTGAGCCCGGCGCCATCCCTTTCACCATATCCGCGGTCACGAGCACCGGAGCTTTCTTGCCGGGGACGACTGCGGTCGTGATCACGACGTCGCTCTCGGCAACCACGCGGCACAGCAACTCGCGCTGTTTCGCGTAGAAGCTTTCATCCTGGGCAGTGCCATATCCGCGCGCATCCTGGGCGTCCTTAGCTTCAATGGGAAGTTCGACAAACCGTCCTCCCAGGCTCTGCACCTGCTCTTTGGAGGCCGGCCGGAGGTCGTAAGCAGAAACGACGGCGCCCAGCCGACGCGCAGTGGCGATCGACTGAAGTCCGGCAACTCCGGCGCCAATCACGAGAACGCGGGCTGGAGTAATGGTTCCCGCTGCCGTGGTCAACATGGGGAAAATTCTGGGCAGAGTGTCGGCTGCGATCAGCACCGCTTTGTAGCCGCAGATCGTGCCCATCGAGGAGAGCGCATCCATGCTCTGAGCACGCGTGGTACGCGGCATCAACTCCACAGAGAAAGAAGTAACGCCGGTTTGGGCAATTTGCTGGATCACTTCCAGCGATCCGAGCGGCCGCAGGAAACCGATGAGCATCTGGCCTCGACGTATCAAAGGCAGATCCGCTTTTCCGGTGACGTCATTGGATCCGTAGCAGAGAACTTGAACGACGATGTCTGCATTCGCGAAGAGGGCAGCACGATCAGGAAGGACTTTCGCGCCCTTTTCGGCGTAGAACACGTCTGGATAACCCGCTTCCACTCCCGCGCCCTTTTCGATCACTACCTCAAATCCTGCTTTAACAAGATTCGGGACTACGAGGGGAATTAGCGCAACCCGCCGCTCCCCCGGATAAATTTCCTTGGGCACACCAATAATCACGGATTTGTTTCCTCTTGAATTGGGTAAGACGCGAACCGGCTATTGTAGCGGATGAGCGTCCGCAATGCAGTGACGAGGATTCCTAACTACCGAGCATTCGGTCTCTTTTGCGAGGATCTTTTGGAGCTGCGCTGGTTTCGGGCTTGCCGTCGGTTTTCTCGAGCTCTTGCGGCTTTGGTTCCAGATTCTGCACGATTACGGAGATGCGACGGTTGGATGCATCGAGCGGTTGAGCGGGCGTGCGCAGCATCTGACCGGCATAGCCTCGAACTTCCGAAACCTCGTCGCCCCGCAATCCGTCGTGCTGCATCAATCGTCGGGCGGCATTGGCGCGGTCGGTAGAGAGCTCCCATTCCCGTATTCGCGGCGGCCCGCGTAGGGCTTGGAATCGGTGTGACCTTCGATGGAGACATGGTTGGGAAGCTTTCCCAGTTCTTGCGCCAGCAGCGATGGCAACGCTTTGCCATTCTCACTTGGAGCGGAATTGCCAATTTGGAAGAAGGTCCCAGTTTCGGTTTCAAGCAGTTCGATCCGTAGCCCTTCGGGGGGATGGTCATCTCGATCTGGTCTTTTGATTTTGTCGAAGTTCGGAACCTTGCTGATGGCCTTCTCCAATTCCTCCTTCAATTTCGGCATATCGTCTTTGGTGATGGCAAGGGCCTCGGCAACGCCCACTTTCGTGGAGCCGATCTTCGTGGCGGTTCCGGGACAACCAACACGTTACAGCGTGCGGAAAAGCTCTCGGCGTCGGAGATTTGAAAGGGCACGGCTTCCCAGCCGGGCCGTGAGTCTTTGAAAACGATGTAAGGCGCGGCTTGAGGCGCGGCTTGAGCCGCGCCCCTTCAAGACTTCAGTCGCCGGTTTCGTTTTTTTCCGTAAGCTGGTTAGCGCTGGTGGCGATCACGATGGCACGTTGGTGGGGAACTCTAGCCCGTACGGGCCATTCACAAAAATTGGCGAACGACTTACATTCCTAGGTGAGCAGTTCTGGGGGAGGGCTGCCCGGGCGTCCAATGACTCGAAAGAGTCGGACGCCCGTTTTTTGTTTCCAGGTAATTCGATCCTGGTCAGCCCACGCACCGTTTGGCGATTCCCGATTCTCTCCCGTTGCTTCGAGCGAGAGTGCGCCGCTTGGCCCACATCAATTTGGCCGAGATCAGTAGGTTGATATGGTGAAATTCACGGTGATGCGAGCCTCGGTTTCAACCGGCCGGCCACTTTGGTAATAAGGTTTGAAGTGCCACTGCTTCACTGCCTCGCGCGCGGCCTCGGAAAGAATTGCCGGTCCGCTCAGTACTTGTATGTCTTGAATGCTGCCATTCTTGCTGATCAGTGCCTCCAGTATGACCGCGCCTTGAACTTTCATCTGCTTCGCGAGCAGCGGATAGCTGGGGTCCACCCGAGAAACCACTTGCGCGCTACTGGGCGAGAGCTGAACTTGCGCTCTAGCGTTCGACGCTCCGGGAGCGCTGCCCTGACTCTGGGCTGAAGGCGCGGCTAGCTCCGGATCAGCCGCATTGCTCGGCTGCATATCCAGTTTGACGGACCTGTCTGCAGGGTTAACAGGACGATGCTGATTGCCGGCTACGACCTCAACTTCAAGAGGCGGCAGTACCGCACGATTGGTCGCGGTGATGACGGGCGACATCGCATCCTGTGTTTCAGTCGAATGCGCGGTTGCGGCCTGTCGTTTGGATTTTGCCCGCGGGTGAGCCGGTGCCGGCCCCACCGGTTTCGGTGGAGCGACGGGCGTTGCAGTCTTGGTTGGGGCAGCAGCCTGGGGACTTGGTTGAGGAACACTCTGCTCTGGGGTATCGGATTCAGCGCTTGGACTAGGGGGAAACCAGAACTGGCGGTCCTTAATAATAACCGCTATCAGTGCGAAAGCCAGAACAAGCAGAGCGATCAGCATCCGGCGCCGTTGCTGTTGTTCGAACGCCGCGTGTGGCACGCGCCCAATCTCCGAACCGCTGTTCTGCTCCAGCATAGGCATAATGCGACTCCCCTGCCACTGCCGAATCTGGGACTTGCTGCTTAGTATGCCTCGAAATAGGTCGCAAAGCTAGCGTCCCGTTACTTCATCTCTACAATGGCAGACGCGGAAGGATAGCCTCAGCAGACAAGATGTTCGCGGCTCAACTTCAGGCCATTCAGGTTTCCGAGCACCGTAACCGCGATCGACTCGGTCATGAAGAACTCGTTGGCAAGCTCCCTCACTTCTTCAGCGGTGACGCTTTCGATTTTGTCGATCAGTTCGTCCATGCTGTAGAAGCGATCGAAGTACATCTCCTGGCGGGCGAGGCTGGACATGCGGGCAGTCGAGGACTCCAGCGACAACATCAAGCTTCCCTTCAGCTGATCTTTGGAGCGACGCAGTTCTTCCTCGGGAACATTTTCCAGTTTGAGTTTGCGGAACTCGGAAACAATACTCTGCACTACTTTGCCGGCCGATTCTCGCGAGGTGCCGGCATAAACCGAAAGGCAGCCCGTATCGCGGTATGGATTCAGATCGCTGTAAATGGCGTAGGCAAGTCCCTGGCGTTCGCGGATATTCTGAAACAGCCGCGAACTCATCCCTCCGCCCAGCAGCGTATTGAGAATATACGACGCATGCCGTTTCTCGTGCGCGATAGGATGGGACGGCACGCCAACGCAGATCTGCACCTGCTCCAGGGCCTTCTTGTTGCGCATGATAATTCGTGGAACGATCTTCGGTTGCGGACTGTGAAATCCGTTCTTGATCGGTTTCATGTGCTGGAAGTGTTTGGCCACCAGTTCCACGAACTGCTCATGCTTCAGATTGCCGGCAGCGCAAATGATCAGGTTGCCGGGAGCGAAACGCTGCCCATAGAAGCCAAGGACGGGATCCCGTTCGAACGTTTTCACAGTGTCCTTGGTTCCCAGGATCGGCTTGCCCAACGGGTGGTCTCTCCAGAAGTTCTGGGTAAAAATTTCATGGACGAGATAGTCGGGACTGTCTTCGTCCATCTTGATTTCTTCCAGGATCACGCCCCGTTCGCGGCTGATGTCCTGCACATCAAAGGTCGGATTCAGGACCAGGTCGCTTAGGACATCCATCGCGATGGGCAGATGCTCGTCCAGAATCTTGACGTTAAAGCAGATGCACTCCTTGGCGGTGAAAGCATCCATGTTCCCGCCGATGGAATCGACTTGTCGGGCTATGTCCTCGGCCGAGCGATGCTTCGTGCCTTTGAAAACCATGTGCTCAACGAAATGGGAGATGCCATTCCATTGCGCGTCTTCGTCGCGAGATCCGCTCTTGATCCAAATACCGATCGAGGCCGAACGAATATGTTGCATTTGTTCGGTAATCACGGTTAACCCGTTGGGCAACAATTCCCGCTGGATGTTACGCACTTCTTCCACCATAACTTTTCTTCCCCAACGGCCCCGCGCTCAAGACCGCACCGGGCACCTATATTGTTACACACCCTGCAGCCTTCCCGCGAACGCACACCTAACTATTTAGAATCAATCAGTTGCGAGGAAATCTGCGCCATGAAATCGCGCTGCGCCATTCCCCCCATCTCCTCTACAATCGTAGGGAGGCGTTCAAGCTCCATACAACCATGCCGGAAGAGAAACCACACTTGCTTTTGGGCCTGACCCTGCGCGAACTTACTGAGTTCGCGGAGGAATCCGGCCAGCCGTCTTACCGCGGGCGGCAATTGTTTGAGGCACTTTACCGCCAGCGGGTCGCAGCCACCGAACAGATTTCCACACTTTCGCATGAGTTTCGGCAGAACCTGGGACAAAAAGAGTTGTCTCTCGGGATTCCGACGATCGGAAAGAAATTTGTCTCCAAAGACGGCACGGTTCGGTATCTCATCGGCTTCGCCGATGGACAAAGTGTAGAAACCGTCTGGATGCCGGAAGGCGACGACGGCGAAGCCGGAGACGGGAGCGAGGCTGGGAACGACATCGAAAAGGCCGCAGGACGAACGTGGGACCGCGCGACTATCTGTGTTTCCAGCCAAGTCGGTTGTGCCGTGGATTGCCAGTTTTGCCTGACCGCCTTGCTCGGAGTGAAACGTAATCTGACCGCGGGCGAGATCGTAGGGCAGGTTTGTGCCGTGCTCAATGACCAGAAAGTATCTCCGCCCCAAGACCGCGTGAACATAGTCTTCATGGGGATGGGCGAGCCTTTCCTGAACTACGAGAATTTCATGAGAGCAGTTTGCTTGTTGGCAGAGGGAGTTGGGATTCCGGAGTCCCGCATGACCGTTTCAACTGCAGGCATCGTGCCGCGGATCTATGATCTCGGCGCAGAGCCTGTGAGGCCGAAGCTTGCCATATCGTTGAATGCACCCAACGACGAACTACGAAGCCAGCTGATGCCCATCAATCGCAAATGGAACGTGCAGAAGTTAGTAGCGGCTGCGCGCGACTTCCCGCTTCGAAGCAGAGAGAGAGTGACCTTCGAATATGTTCTCCTCGACAGCGTGAACGATTCGGCGCAAAACGCTCGCGAAGTGGGTGAACTGATCCGAGGCGTACGAGCAAAAGTAAACCTGATTGCGCTGAACCCCGGCCCGGGAATTGCATTTCAGACCCCGGCCGAGAACCGCGTGTTGCAGTTTCAGAAGATATTGAATGCCGCTGCAGTGCCTACATTCATTCGGCATCCGCGAGGGCGCGACATTTACGCCGCGTGCGGTCAGTTGAAGCGAACTGTCGAACTCGCCGCTTCCTAGCCAATCCCGGCCGCCTTCGCCTCGGGAAGTAAATCGGGCGAGTTATAGCTTTGTAGAACCGAGCCAGCGGCCTGTGCGGCATCCATAACCGCAGGTAGCTCGATGCGGAATATCGCCCCGCCCTGCGGGCGATTCTGACAAGTGATTTTCCCGTTATGTTCCTGAATGATGCCATAGCAGACGCTGAGCCCCAGGCCTGGTCCCTGACCGACCGGCCGCGTGGTGTAGAAAGGATCGAAAACCCGGTCCGGTTCCTCCATTCCCGGTCCATCATCGGAGAACTCCAGCACCACTGAAGAATCCTGCAATCGCGCGGTCACCGTTAGCGTGCCCCCCGTATCCGTCAGAGCATGGAGAGCATTGTTGGTGACGTGCAGGCAGACCTGGAGAAGTTGATTGGAGTCGCCGAGCACTCGGGGCAATTCCTTCGCGAAGTCGGTGTGGACTTGAACATTGGGACCACGCGATTGCGGCAGGCAGAGTTTCACCGCCGTCTGTACCAGGGCATTTATGTCGACCAGCGTCTTCTCCGCTGGAACCTGCTTGGCGAAACTCAGCAGACTGGAAACCAGGGTCCGCGTCCGGCGTACCTGCTGTTCGATCTTCTGCATGAGGGAGCGCTGCTCGCTGCTGAGCTCTGTCGATGCCAGCAGATCCGAGTAGCCCATCATGGCGGTGAGTGGGTTGTTCAATTCGTGAGCAGCGCCGCCTACGAGTTGCCCAAGGGACGCCAGTTTTTCCGATTGCACGAGCTGCGCCTGCACTCGTTTGAGATTGTCAAACGATTCCTGAGAGTCGGTTAGCAATTGCACCAGTTCGCGGTCCAGCAGATGCTGTTTGAAGAAGACCAACGTACCCATGACGAGCATGCTTGAAAGCGTGAGTACAACCCGAAATGTGCGTACCGGTTGCGGAATTCCAGTATCGAATAGAGACCATGCGGCAAATAGAGGAAGGGAAAAGATTGCGGCCATGCCCAGCCGCGCTACCCATACTCCGTAGCCGCCGGAAGCGCGGACAGGCTGCTGCTTGCCGGAGGAACGGAGAGCCAGGATACCAATGACCGTGACCCAGGCCATGGAGACCGCCAGGGGCACGTCGCAAAGGCTGCCGGAGTAGTATATTTTCCGCTCAATCGCCCAATTTGCGATGTAGGAACTCAGCGAGTAGGTAAGTCCCGCGCCAAACCAGTTGGCGTAGATGATTCGCCAGGAATCTTTGCTTCTAAACCAGAGCACCCCCAAGCCAGCCAGAAATACTGTCTTCTCGGTGAGGTAAAGGATGTTGAGGTTGTAATCGTAGCTCGGCTCGTACGCATGCACATACTGCCAGGGAATCACGGCAAACAAATAAAGATATAGCCACCATACGAACAACAGGGCAAAATCAAGCGTTCCCAATCGGGTGGTGCGATCGTCTGGTTGCACATGCGGCTGCAACGCCAAAGCTGCGGTCATGGGAACAATGTGAAGGAAAATCACGACGTCCCCAGCGAATGGATTCGGGACCTCGGCCCGCGTTAAGACTTCGAAGTATGTCCATAAGGCTTGATACGAACACCAGAGCGCGGTCCCCAGCATCATCAAGGCCCAAAACAGCCGGATGCGGCCACGGGTCACGAGAACGTTTAGCAGGAGCGCAATCGTACCTGCAAGAAGCAAAATGAATTGCGTGATGTCACTCAGGGCAGTGAGGGCAAAACCTTCGTGCAGAAATAGCGACGCCAGAGCCTGCACACACACTAAACCGACGGCGGCCGAGATCAAGAACTTCGAACGTCCGGACATGTTCATTCGATACTAATTCTTAGGCACAATACACCAGAGCGAAAGTTACTCAAGTAACCATCTCCGGGCCTGGCAATCTTCTAGGGGTACCCTTCTTGAGTGTACCCTGTTTAGAATGTTGGTTTTAGCTTCGCTCAAACGAAGTTTTGCTTGCTCTCAGGCGCTATTTACAAATAATATCCGCGTAACATCATTATTCCTTGTGCGCGGTCGTAAGCGATTGCCATTCCAAGCACTGCGAGACCGGTTTCTCTGGAGACTTCGGGCCCCCATGGGTCGCGGTGAAGTGCGCCGGACTGAACGTTGGCTGGCCACTGCTAGAGTTTCCCTCGCTCTAGCTTCCCTCGTGGCTATCTGGATGGATCCTGCGGAGGTCCGGTATTCCCTCTGGGCCTACGGAATACTGGCTTTCTACATCATCCAGGGTGTCTTCATCATAATTTTCTTGCGTAGACGGCAAGAATCGACACCATCTTTTCGCTTGCTGGTTCACAGCGCCGACGTGATTTGGCCAGCTCTCATTTCAGCTTTTGCCATAGGGCAGGGCAATCCCTTCTCTCTGTTTTTCGTTTTCGTTCTTGCAGCTGCCGCCTACCGCTGGGGCTTATGGGAGACCGTAGGAACCGCCGTTGCGGCAGTGTTGCTGCTTTGGATCGAAGGCTTTTGTTTGATTCATCTGAATGTCGTCGACTGGGTGAACGGTTTGAAGTTGCACCTTCCGTTCTTGCAAGTGAACACCACCGACTTCGAGCCCAAGCACCTTTTTATGCGTTCGGTATATCTGCTCGTCTTAGGCATCCTCCTTGGGTATCTGGCCGAGCAGCAGAAACAGCTTCGCGCGGAGAAGGCGGTGATTGCCAGAACGATCGGGAAGGCGAGAGTCGAGGCCGGCCTTACGGGAACCATCGGGGAGATTGCCAGAGAGTTGCTCTCCATGTATGGAGCCAAACAATTGGTTATCGCCTCCCAGGAAACTAGCAACTATCGGGTATTTGTTGGTGAATTGCGCCGCATCGAAGGGGATTCTTCCTTTCGGTGGCTCGATCCGTCCTCTAGCGACCGCGAGACCTATCTCTACGATTCTCCGGCGGTGACCTTTTATGCACGACGGATCGGCAATCGAAACACCGCAGAGTTCTCCCTCTTGGGACTGGATAAGCAAGGCGGCAGAATTCGGGATCTCACGCCGGAATTCCTGGGCTTCCTCGCGAAGAAGCAGGTTTTTGCAAGTTTGATGACCGTATCGTTTGCCTTTGGACGCGAATGGTCGGGACGAATCTTTCTGCTGGATCCTTCCTTGACCGGCGATACCGAAGAGGAACTGCGTTTCCTCGAGGAATTAGTCCGCCAGGTTGGACCAGCGGTTTACAACGTGCTTTTGTTGCGGCGCTTGCGCCTGCGGGCGGGAGCAGTAGAGCGCGCGCGTTTTGCCCGTGAGTTGCACGACGGGGCCGTCCAATCGCTCATCGCAGTCGAGATGCAGGTCGACGTGTTGCGCCGTCAATCCCCCGGTAAGCCTGGTTTGGTGACTGAAGAGTTGAGCCGGATCCAGGGTCTGCTGCGCGAAGAAGTTCTCAAATTACGCGAGTTGATGCAGCAAATGAAAACCCTCGACGTAGATTCCAAGAAGCTTTTGGGGTTACTATCTGACACGGTAGAAAGATTCCAGCGGGAGACTGGAATTTCCGCCCGCTTCCTGTCCGATCTTGACGAACTTAACATGCCACAGCCCGTGTGCAGAGAGTTGGCGCGCATTGTGCAGGAAGCGCTCGTCAATGTCCGCAAGCACAGCCAGGCCCGGCAGGTGCTGGTGCGACTGGGCTCTCGCAATGGAGCATGGCACGTGTTGATCGAAGACGACGGTCGTGGCTTTCCATTCGGAGGCCGCCACTCTCAGGCTGAACTCGAGGCAATGGGGAAGGGACCACTGGTTATTAAAGAACGGGTGCGTTTGATTGAAGGCGAACTCACGATAGAATCAAATCCGGGCCAAGGTTCACGTTTAGAAATCACTGTCCCGCAGCGCCGGGAAGCAGCTTATGGATAACCGACGACCGCAGCCGACTCGCATTGTTATTGCCGATGACCATCCTATTTTTCGCGATGGATTGCGCCGACTTTTGGAGACCGAGCCTGACCTCAAGGTGATCGGCGAAGCCTGTGACGGCGCCGAAGCAGTCCGGCTCGCGAGGCAACTCAAGCCCGACATCCTGCTTCTGGATCTGGCCATGCCTCGCCATCCCGGTCTGGAGGCGTTGCGCGAGATGAGTTCCGCTTCGAACCAGAACGCGGTTCGAGTGATACTGCTGACTGCGGCTGCGGAAAAGGCCCAGATTGTCGAGGCTCTGCAGCTCGGTGCTCGCGGAGTCGTGTTAAAGGACTCAGCCACCCAGCTTCTGCTAAAAGCCATTCACACCGTGATGGCGGGAGAATACTGGGTTGGACGTGAGAGCGTCTCCAACCTCGTGCAGTACCTGAGAACGCTGGTCCAGTCCTCCGGTGAGGAAGCGCGGCAGAAGAAATTTGGCCTCACGCCCCGCGAACTGGAAATTGTTTCAGCGGTGGTTGCTGGCTACTCTAATAAGGAGACTGCAGAGTACTTCAAGATCAGCGAGGACACGGTGAAGCATCACCTTAGCAATATCTTCGATAAACTTGGGGTCTCCACGCGCCTTGAACTCGCGCTCTTTGCAGTCAACCAGTCCCTTCCGTTAAAACCGATCGCCTGAGCCATATGGCACTTTTGTGCCATATGCCGACACCTAAGAGCCATTGTTCGGCACTCGCCATATTATTAGCATTTCGAGGATAAGGGATATCAGGGGTATCTCTGCTGATGTCACCCGGTAAGCAAGTTCTCACTCGCACGAGAAGCACTGAACCGGGAAGCAAGGAGGAGCCCGTGGCAAAGTTTTTGTACCAGCTGTGGTCGGATGAAAGAGGACAGGACGTCGCCGAGTACGCGGTGATGCTCGCGGTGGTATTGGTAATTGTGGTGGGAACCATCCGTCTGATTGGTGCGAACGCCAACAACGTGTTTTCGTCGGTTGCCAGCTCTATTTCACAGTAGATTCGAGGGCAGAGTTTCGTTTCCCAGTTGACCGGCAGCAGCCCCCGGTATTCCGCTTAGCTTGTGGTTCACAGTCCCCTGAGAATCTTATTATAGGCCCTCGTTTAGCAGTGAACGATCTTGGGGCTTTTGATGCCGCGCGTGGCGTTCCGCGTGTCCACTACGAGCTGCGACTCTCGAACGATTCCCGCAAAGTCGTAATCCGAGTGATCGGTCACGATCAGCACGCAGTCGTACTGCCCTAGATTTTCGAGCGGCGCACATTTCATTTGCAGATCGTACTTGCGTCCCTTGCCGACCGTGGGGAAGTACGGGTCGTTGTAACTAACCCGGGCGCCATCTTTCTGCAACAGTTCAATAATGGTGAGAGAAGGAGACTCGCGTAGGTCGTCAATATCCTTCTTATAAGCGAGTCCGAGGACCAGCACCTTCGCGCCGTTCAACGCTTTCTTGTGCTGATTGAGAGCTTTCCCAACCGATTCCAGCACGTGATACGGCATGTTGGTATTGATCTCACCCGCCAGTTCAATAAACCGCGTGCGGAAATCCCATTCCTTGGCTTTCCACGAAAGATAAAACGGGTCCACCGGAATGCAATGGCCGCCGAGCCCGGGTCCCGGATAGAATGCTTGAAACCCAAAAGGCTTGGTTGCAGCCGCCTCGATCACTTCCCAGATGTCGAGCCCCATGCGCAACGACAACAGCTTCAGTTCATTCACCAGCGCAATATTCACGCAGCGGTAAATATTCTCCAACAGCTTGGTCATCTCGGCAGCAGCCGGCGAAGAGACTCGCACCACCCGAGCGAAGATCGCACCATACAAAGCAGCCGCCAGATCGGATGCTTTCGCATTAAGACCGCCGACCACTTTTGGGATGTCGCGTCGGGCTACCGTCTGATTCCCGGGATCTTCCCGCTCGGGAGAGAACGCGACGTAAAATTCCTGCCCACTGGAAGCTTCGCCCCGCGAAGCCTTAAGCCCGTGCCGGTTGCCTTTCTCTAAAATGGGGATCAAGACCTCTTCGGTCGTGCCGGGATATGTCGTGCTCTCGAGGATCACCAGATGTCCGGCACGCAAATGGGGAGCAATGGACTTGGCCGTGTCGGTGATGAAACTCAAATCAGGCTCGTGATATTCATTTAGCGGCGTGGGGACGCAAATAATGATCGCGTCCATCTCCGTCAGCCGGGAATATTCGGCGGTAGCGCTGAATCCGCGCTTTTTCGCTGCCTGAATCTCAGCCGCGGGAATACGGAAAATGTAGGAGCCTCCCTGATCCAGCGTGGAGACCTTGCGGGCGTCGATATCGAACCCGGTAACCGAGAATTTCTGTTCCGTGTACAGCAGAGCCAGAGGCAGACCTACATAGCCAAGGCCGATGACGGCGACACGCGCTTCTTTCTGCTCAATCTTGCTCTTCAATTCGGAAAACAAAGTGGCCGGCATTGATTCAATAGTCATAGTCGGAAGTGTGAGTCAGTCTGGATTTTAACATGTTGACTTCGGCACTTGATGAGCGGGCGCACTTAGGCTTCACCGAAGTAACTTGTAGGGTTGGCTGTCACGAATCGAGATTTCGCGTAGTCTAGATTGTCCAAACAGACCGACGACAGCATTTGCGCCGCGTGACACCAAACCGCAGGAAACGAATCCATGGGAAAGTTCCGACTCGCGCTCATTTTCGGAGGATTGTTCATGGCTGCCTTGGTTGCCACTTCCGGGGGATTTCTGGTTGTGAATCAACCTCGCAAGTCAGACCTGATGGTCGTTCTGGCCGGGGAAACAAACCGGCGTCCGGCACGAGGGCTGGAACTGCTCGATCAAGGTTACGCACCACGATTAATTCTGGATGTTCCAGCCGAAGCCAGGATCTACCAGTGGAACCAGTTGGAGATTGCACGGAAGTATGTAGAAGGACTACCCCAAGCTAGCGCAATCACGATTTGCCCGATTTACGGACACTCGACCAGGGATGAAGCTCAGGATGTGTCTCGCTGCCTTCAAGGAGCCTTCCGTCAAAGAATTCTGCTAGTTACTTCCGATTTCCATACCCGGCGAGCGCTCAGCATCTTTAACCGGGCTTTGCCGGCAGACTACAGCGTCGCGGCCGCGTTCGACGCCAGCGAGTTTGGCGTGCGATGGTGGCGACATCGCGAGTGGGCCAAGGTGAACTTTGAGGAGTGGTTGAAACTGATCTGGTGGGAACTCATCGACCGCTGGCGCTAGGGTTTGATCCGATCGCACGGTGACCAGACGTGACCAGAGAAGACAATTGACGGTAGATGGTCTGCAGGCTACCCTTACAGCGAAGAGCTTGTGCTATGAGTTGGTCTACGCTCCGAAATGTTATCTGCTGGATGATGATCGGCACTACTCCCGCGTCCCTGCTCGCGGCAGATGCTGATTCCGGTGCGGCTATGCTCTATGGCAAGGGCTCGGTCTGGCTCAATGGCAGCCCTCTGCCTCGTTCCTCGGCAGTTTTCCCGGGTGACATAATTCAGACCCAGACAGAATCCGTCGCAACCCTCGATGCGTCCGGCTCCGGCGTCATTGTCTTGCCGGACTCCCTGGTAAAGTTTGAAGGCAATGCGGTATCTCTCGAGCATGGAGGCGTCAGCGTGGCGACGTCTAAAGGTATGGTTGCGCTCGCGAAAGAAGTCACTGTAACTCCGGCTTCGAACGCTTGGACAGAATTCGAAGTAGCGGACACCGGGGGAGGAGTTCAGGTCGTTGCCAGTAAGGGCAACGTGAACGTTAATTGCGGAAAGGGTACTGCCACCCTGTCCGAGGGCGATCAAGCTGCTCCTGACGATTCCGGGAACTGTAAGAAGAAGCGGAAGGGCGGGGCGCCTGTGCCAGGAAATGGCAGCATATTGACGAATCCTTATGTTCTGGGTGGAGCCGTGGTAGGCGGAGGCGTGATAGTTTGCTTGCTGCTGTGCAACACATCCAACCCATTTCTCAGTCAATGGAAGCCATAGCCGAAATAAGCGGGGCTGTTCGACAGTCTCTCAACAGAACGGGACCGGTTGCGTTGTCCGCGGCGATGCAAGCCAAAACACGGATTCATGGCGGCCACCACGCAGAGGACATAAAACAGCGCTGCATTTGCAGGAATCTGCAAGTTGAAATCCACGAAGCTGTGAACCATGATTGCGGTGACACCTAGCATGGCAGCTAAGGTCACGGCGGTATTGGTATCGGGCGGCCAATGTTTTAATTTCTTGAGGGCAGAACGAAACAACGCCAACAAAAACCACAGGGCACTCGTAAACCCAAGGATTCCCATTTCAACCAGCAATTGCACGTAGTCGTCGTGGGCCATGCCGACTTGGAGATTGGTCGAGAGAGTACTGAACTGCGGATAGGTGTCAGGGAACACGCCCAACCCCCATCCCAAGACTGGCTTTTGTGAGAACATTTTCAGAGAGTCGCGATCGATTGTCAGCCGCGTGCCTCCGGACAGCTCCGCCTGGGTCCCGCTATGAATGCTCGCCAACCGCTCTACCAGCTCACCGCCACCGAGCCAAACCAGTAGTCCAAATGCAATGACCAGGAAGCTGCCTATCCCGAAGATTGCCCGCCAGTTCTTCTGTCGTGTGATCAGAAAGGCTGCGAGCAGGGCCAACTCCGCAGCGAAGGCAGCCATGCCCCCTCGCGATCCAGACAGAAAAATCGTGCTCGCCATCACTGCCGCCGCCAGAATCGCCAATGCCTTGTGAGGACGTCGAACGCCGTCGGTTAAGCAGATGACGAGAGGGATCGGCGTCAGCATTTCCATTAGGCCGGCGTAGTGGTTGTGGTTCACGTATGGGCCGTAAATCCAGCCACTGGATTCCGGAGTCCTGAGCCAGTACAGCTTGCCGTTAGAGGCAATGCCCTGTATCAAAGCAAACGTCGCGATCGCGAAACCGTATCCGGACAACACCACGCCCAGAGCCTTAACTTGCGATGTTCTGCGGGCGCACTGAACCACTAAGAAACAGATCAGTCCATAGGCGCAGTACAGCAGCGCGATCGAAGAAGTGTCGGCACGATAGGCGGTTCGCCCGGTCGCGAGCTGCCCTAGAATCAGACCAGCGAAAAGCAGCATAGGCAAAAACAACGGGTTGCCTACGAGTTCCAATTCGGCGGCTGCGACCTGCCGCACTGCCCAAAGAGCGAAAAGTAGACCCGCGCCCACTTCCATGATTGAACTCGACCAGGGCTCGACTGCGCCGAATGCCAACGGCCCAAACAACAAAAGACCAAACACGCCGAACCAGAGCACGTGATCGACGAGCGAACTGGGAAAACGGTGAGGTGGGCGCGACTCCACGGTGACCGCGAACGATAGCCAGGAGGTCACTGGCCACCCGCCGTGGTCTGTTCTTGGGTACGGTGACGCTGGGACAGATGGACGTCGCTAATCCACAGCTTGCCAAGAATTGCATTTCCGGCCGGAACTCGCTGTATCCTTAATACCAGCAGCTTTGTATCTGGGCCAGTGACAAATGCTCCCCCTACCTGCTTCCAAAAACCCGTACCTTTAAGCTCCTCGCTGGCAAAGTAGTTTTTCCCGATAAAGCGGTCCTCGATCAAGAATCGTGGCCCACCCGTACCCTCCAGCCCCTCTGACTTGAAATACGCAGAGAACTCATACGTCGTATTCGGTTCGACTGGAATGAGTTGTCGAATCCCTGTGTCTTCCATTCCACGACTGTGAAAGAGGATGACCAGAGAACGGTGACCAGAGTGCGACTCGGTGGGGTCAAGCGCCAGTGCGACATCGGATGATTTCTGATAAAGCCAATCGAAACCGCCGTTCAGCACTGGCAAACTGAAATCGCCGTTAACCACCAGATTCTCTGGCGAAGGCTGATACGCAGAAAGATCGCATAGATTTGCCGCTTGTCGCCAAGTTTGATGCGCCTGCGCGACTTCTCGGCGGTCGATAAGATATCGGACATAACCGAAAACATGGCGCGTCTCCACCGTGTGCTGCAGTTGCACCATCTGGGTCCAAACTCTTGATGCGGCCGCTGGTTCATTTCTGGAAATCAGGAGATCCAGGAACGACGAGTAAACGTCGGCGTTGCGTGGAACCACATCGCGCAGGAGATCTTCGACGTCCGGCTTAATCCGCCAGCAGCGATCCAAAGCGGCAGCCGGCAGATAGGGATCATTCTCCAGAACCACCCGGAATTCTCGCAGTGCTCTATCCGCTTCTCCTAGAGTCCAGTAGAAATTCGCGGCGTCCCAGGCAACGTCAGGAGTGGTCGGATCAGAGGCTATGGCATGTTGCAAAGCATCCTCCTGCCGATCGCTGTTGGCGAGCCGCCGGTAGGTTCTGGAGAGTTCGAGCCAGTAGCTGGCTTTGTTCGGGTTCAGCGCAGTCGCCATTTTGAAGAATCTTGCGGCAGTCTCTGGTTCATGCTGTGTCTGTAAGAAATAGTGTCCAAGCCGGTATTGATAGTCTGCATTTCCCGGCTCCAGTCTCGCGGCTAATTGCAAGCTTGCGAGGTCAAGCTTCCGGGAAAATTGATAGGCGAGGAATTCCCGGGCTGCCAATCCAACATAAACGTAAGTAAGTGCTAGGCATGCCCCTAAAAAGATGATCTTCCGGGCAGGACTTTGAAGCGCAATTTTCATGCGAGTGTTTTCGTGCGAATGCATTCCGCCGAGATCCCGCCTCACATCACGCTCCGCTGGAAGTGGCTTCAGAAGCGACTTCGTCGGCGTTGCTCGATCCATCCTCTTGGTAATACCCGTGGCCGTACTTACCCTGATATTCGTAGTGGTAGTAATAATCGGGTGAATTGAGATCGACGGCGTTCACCAACACGCCGCACACTCTCGCGTTCACTTGCAGGAGGATGTCGCGCGCGCGTCGCAAAGCCGGTTTTGTCGTGTGTCCAGACCGAATGACGAGAACGACGGCGTCAGCAGCGGTGGACATGACTACGGCGTCGGTCACTGACAAGGTAGGCGGCGAATCTATGACAATGTGGTCATAGTGTCTCCGCAGCTCTTCAAGAACATTCTTCATTTTGGCAGATGCTAGAAGTTCGGCCGGGTTCGGCGGCGGCGTTCCGGCGGGGAGGATAAAGAGGTCCGGCAGAATCGTCGATGGGATGATTGCCTGTTGAAGAGTCGCGGTACCGGTTAGCACGTTGCTAAGCCCGATCTGTGGCCCCAAGCCGAGTGTCTTGTGAATACTAGGCCGGCGGAGGTCGGCATCAATCAGCAAGACCGGCGTGCCCTTCTGAGCCAGCACAATCGCAGAATTAACACTGGTAGTCGTCTTGCCCTCCTCGGGAAGAGCGCTAGTGATGAGAATGATTTTGGGAGGTCCTCCGGCAAATGTGAGAAGTAAGGAAGTACGCAGTGCGCGATAAGACTCTGCCATCTGTGACCGGGGACGCGACTTCGTCACGAGTTCGACGGCCTCTCTAGAGGAGGCCAGCGCCAGCTTCTCACGACCGCTTAGTTCCCGGGTGCTTCTGGACCCGAGAGGAATCATACCCAATGACGGAAGCGCCGAAATGGTTTGAGCTTGCTCAGGAGTTCGGACGGTGTTGTCCATGCTTTCCAAAAGGAAAGCGAGCCCAACTCCGATAGAAAGACCCAGCGGAAACGCAAAAGCAAGATTTCTCATCAGGTTCGGTCCCGAAGGCGCTGTGGGAACCCGAGCGGTATCCACGATGCGGAAGTTATTCGACCTCAAACCTGCGGTAACGCCGGCTTCCTTTAGTCTCTCCAGCAATCCTTCGGAGAGTGTCCGGTTCGCGTCGACGTCGCGCTTGAGCAGGCTGTATTCGATGGCACTCTCGTTCAGCTTGTTAGCCTCCTGTTTTTGCTGTTCCAGGGCGCTGCGCAACATGCTCTCGCGCTGCACGGCAGCCAGGTAATCCCCGCGTAAACGAGCTGCCACTTTGCGCATTTCAGTCTGGATCTGCTCGTCAACTTCCTTGAGTTGAGTAGTAAGCTGAGCCAGTTTCGGATACGAAGGCCCGAACTGAGTGCTCAGTTGTGCCACCTGGATCTTTACATCGGCTTGCTGTTCACGTAGCTTTTCCAGCAGCGCTGAATTAGCGCTGGAACCTCTTGCGGCGCCATCCACGTTGGCGGCCGCGGCGATCGAGTCAGAATCACCTGCCTGCACCAAGTGGTAAACCGATTCCTTCTCCATCCGGGTGGACTCCGCCGAAGTCAATTCCCGGTTCAATTCATCGAGCTTGGCAGTGGTGATGTTCTGCTTTTCGTCGATCCCGAGGATTTCATGTTCCTTCTGGTACTTGACCAGTTTTTCCTGCGAGGTCTCTACTTTTACTTGGAGATCGACCAACTGCTTGGAAAGCCAATCGGACGCCTGCATAGTGGACTCGAATCGCGTCTTGAAGTTTTGCTCCACGTAGGTATTGGCTAGCGCATTCACCACGCGCGACGCGATATTCTTGTCCGGGCTACGGTAACGGATTTCGATGATCCTTGTATTTGGGACAAGCGAGACTTGCAAACTAGCTTTGAAGCCGGCGAGGGCAGCCGAGGTCCTCGTGGAATCAGGCTGCATCGCGTCCGTTGTCAGCTCGATGGACGAAGATGAAGCTGAGGGTTTGCTCTGGGCCCCGACCTCCGGCTGCTTGTCCAGACTTAATTGCCGGATGACCTGGAGAGCCAACAGATCGCTCTTCAAAATCCGCACTTCGGTGTCCAAGTCCGTGGGGTCATAATAGTCGAAGCCGCTGGATGAGTCCTTCAAGTTGAACGTGACCGGATCCGTTTTGTTAATGGCGATGCTCCCCACCGCTTCGTAGATGGGTGTGCTGCGGAGGGTGGAAATCACGACGATGCCCACGACAAGCGCCACACTTGCAATCACGACCCACTTGCTCTTGATGAGAACCCGCACGTACTCCCGGAGCAGAGAATCTTGCGCGGGGACGGCGGGATAGGCGCCGGGCACAGTGTTACGGTTGAACTCAATCGGAAAAGGGGGATGGATCTCGTGCAGGATCTGGCCATTCAGCGGTACTAGAGGTCCCGAGTCCATCAGTGCTCCGGAGAAAATCTGCGCGGCGGGGAGGTCCGATCAGATTTGCCGTCGTGGTCCCTTTTTCAGGCCAGAACCGCAACCCGATTCCCTGTCGCTGGTTTTGTTACTGCGATTGGGCACAGTCTAGCACTGTAAGGTGAGGACTCAGCGCTCCTAATTAGCCGGGTTCCTTAGTGTTAACGGGGGTTCCTGCAGGTTTTATTGGCGCCTATCTCCGCTATACTGGCGCTTACAATTTTCATTTTATCGGTATGCAGCACAAGATAACCCGCGCAGATTTGTCCTGGAGAATGTATTTCCACCTCGAGGGATTGCATTGATGAACTGGTCGGAACAGGTTGTGCTAGTTACCGGCGGGACGGGATCTTTCGGCAAAAAGTTCGTCGATCTGATGTTACGCGAATACCACCCGCAGAAGCTCATCATCTTCAGCCGTGACGAACTTAAGCAGCATGATATGCGGGCTTCGGGGTTCGATCATCCAAGCCTGCGCTATTTCATCGGAGATGTGCGCGATGCGCAGCGTTTGGAACGCGCCTTTGCCGGAGTGACGGTCGTCGTTCACGCAGCGGCCCTTAAGCAGGTTCCGGCTTGCGAATATAATCCGTTCGAGGCCATCCAGACCAACATCATGGGTGGCCGGAACGTCATCGATGCGTCAATCAATCGTGGCGTGCGTCGCATTCTGGCCCTCAGTACCGACAAAGCGGTAAATCCCATCAATTTGTACGGCGCGACTAAACTGTGCGCGGAGAAAATGTTCGTGCAAGCGAATGCCTACTCCGGCGCACAGAACACTCGATTCAGTTGTGCGCGCTACGGAAACGTGCTAGGTAGCCGGGGTAGCGTGATTCCGGTATTCCAGGAGCAGCGTAAGCGGGGCAGGATTACCATTACTGACTCACGGATGACCCGCTTCTGGATCACGATCGAGCAAGGAGTGAGACTTGTGGTTCGCTGTATCGAGCAGATGCATGGGGGCGAAATTTTTGTTCCCAAGATTCCGAGTATGAAGCTGGTGGAAATGGCCGAGGCGATCGCGCCCGGTTGTGATGTGGAAGCGATCGGCATCCGCCCGGGTGAGAAGCTGCATGAGGTGTTGCTGTCGGAAGATGAAGCCCGCCACGCGCTGGAGATAGATGACATGTACGTGATCCAGCCCGCGCACCCCTGGTGGCGAAAAGAAAACTGGAAGCAGGCGCGCCCGCTTCCCGAAGGATTCCGCTACACCAGTGACAATAACTCACAGTGGCTGAGCGCCGAGGAATTGTATGAACTCGTCGACGAGAGTTCTCCGCTGGTCGTTGCCTGGCCCCAGGAAGAAAAGCTACGCGCCCCGGCCTAAAGGGAAACTTATGACCGTAGTTCCAGTGAGCAGTGATGTGCTGGCGATCCACGGCGGATCCCCTGTCCGCAAGACTCTGCTGCCTTACGGACAACAGTCTATCGATGAGAGCGACATCGATTCGGTGGTAGAAACGCTGCGCTCCGATTGGTTGACTACTGGCCCCAAGGTTGCCGAGTTCGAAGAAGCGATGGCTGCATGGGTGGGCGCAAAATATGCCGTCAGCTTCAGTTCCGGCACTGCTGCCTTGCACGCCGCCGCTTTCGCCACCGGTTTACAACCAAGGGATGAGGCGATTACTTCGCCCCTCACCTTCGTAGCCACGGCGAACTGTGTGCTTTATCAGGGTGCGACGCCTATCTTCGCCGATGTTCTCGAGGACACGCTGAACCTTGATCCCGACCTAGCCGCTACAAGGATCACGGCGCGTACTAAGGCGATTCTCCCAGTCGATTACGCTGGCCATCCCGCGGATTTAGATTCCGTTCTGCAATTGGCCGAGCGCCATGGCTTGACTGTGATCGAGGACGCCTGCCACGCCTTAGGCGCGGAGTACCGCGGACGGCGTGTGGGCAGCGTCTCGCATATGACGGTCTTCAGTTTCCATCCCGTCAAACATCTGACGACCGGCGAGGGGGGCATGGTTACGACTGACAACCCGCGCTTCGCCGAGACGCTTCGTCAATTTCGAAACCACGGGATCAGCAGCGATGCGCGCCAGCGGCAGAGCGCGGGCCAATGGCAATACGAAATGGTCTTACTGGGATTCAACTATCGCCTGACCGACATTGCTTGCGCACTTGGTCTCCAGCAGCTGAAGAGGCTGGAAACGAATCTTGCGCGACGCAGGCAAATCGCGGCCCGATATGCCGCCGAGTTCCGCAACATGCCCGCTGTGCTGCAGCCGCACACTCGCCCAGATGTCAATCCCGCCTGGCATCTTTATCCGATACGTCTCGATTTAGTCAGGCTCTCGGCTGGTCGAAGCGAAATATTCCAAGCGCTGCGCGCGGAAAACATTGGTGTGAACGTGCATTACATCCCGGTTCACACTCATCCGTACTACCGCGATCGTTTTGGTTACAAGGGCGGGGAGTATCCCGTCGCTGAAGAGGCTCATGAGCGGCTGATCAGCCTGCCAATGTTTCACGGGATGAGTGATTCTGATATCGAAGACGTGATCCGCGCAGTCTGCAAGGTTGTTAGTCACTTTGCAGGGTAGGCTTCCAGTGCCCTTCAACTACGATTCGGGAGATCATGATGTCCAAGGCACAAGCAACGCCGCAACTCGGAGCATGGTGCGGGGAGTTCGGCCACGAATACACCTTGCGTAGTTGCCTGACTCCCGAACAAGTGGACGCGCTGTGGGAGAAAAACTACGGCACCACGAGGACACAACTGAACCAGCACTTTTTGGGGAACATCCCCGCAGACGCGCGAATCCTGGAAGTAGGATGCAATATCGGCAACCAGTTATTGCTTCTCCAGCGGCTCGGTTACTCCAATCTATACGGGGTCGATGTCCAGGACTATGCCTTGGAAATGGCGAGATCGAGAACCAAGAACGTGAATCTCACCCAGGCCTCCACGTTTGCACTTCCGTACGAAGACAAATATTTCGACATGGTTTTTACCTCGGGAGTCCTCATCCACGTTTCGCCGAGAGATCTTCCCACAGCACTGAACGAAATCCATCGTTGTGCGAAAAGTTACATTTGGGGATCAGAGTATTACGCTTCAACGGTAACAGAAATCAACTATCGTGGCCGCGGTCAGCTGCTTTGGAAGATGAACTATGGCAGGGAATACCTGGCGCGTTTCAAGGATCTAGAGCTAGTGTTGGAACGGCGACTCCCTTATTTGGAGAGTGCAAACATCGACTCGATGTTTCTGTTGAGAAGAGTTGAACAAGACTAAAGTCGTCGAGATTGCTGGTGCAGGGAAGGACGTATGAATGTCGTTGCAATCATCCAGGCTCGGATGGGGAGCACCCGCTTGCCTGGCAAAGTGCTGATGGACCTGGGAGGCAAAACTGTCCTAGCTCGGGTCGTTGATCGCTTGCGCCGTGCTACCCGGGTCAAGGAAATTGTGGTCGCTACGACCGATTCTGCTGCTGACGAAGCCATTGTGCGGGAATGCCATCAACTCGAGGTTTTGACTTTTCGTGGCTCCGAGTTTGATGTCCTAGATCGCTACCACGAGGCAGCACGAGTGTTCGCCGCCCGAGCTGTCGTGCGTATCACCTCTGACTGCCCTGTAATCGATCCTGAACTCGTGGACGAAACAGTTCGGATGTTTCACGACCAGCGCGCAGATTACGCAAGTAACAGCCTGATGCCAAGTTATCCGCGTGGCTTGGATACCGAGGTCTTTACTACGGTTGCGCTGGAGCGGGCTTGGCGTGAGGCTCGCGAACCGTACCAGCGCGAACATGTAACGCCATATTTTTACGAGCATCCGGAGTTATTCAACGTTATCTCACTGCGAAGCCGGATTGATTACTGCCGATATCGGTGGACGTTGGATACCGCAGCCGACCTCACACTACTCCGCAAAATCTATGCACGCTTCGGCAGCCAGAACGACTTCGATTGGCGTCAGGCTGTTCGCCTGATGGAACGAGAGCCGGAACTTGCGGAGTTGAACTCTCACGTTGTTCAACAAGCGCGGCAAGCCTGACATGACTGGAACACTGATCATCCGCGCGGACGCTAGCATCTCTCGGGGTACAGGCCACGTAATGCGCTGCCTAGCGCTGGCTCAGGCTTGGCAGGACCTTGGTGGGAATGCAGTTTTTGCAATGACGGAGTCTACCGCATCGGTCGACCAGCGCCTCCGCTCCGAAGCTGTCGAAATCGTCAGATTGGAAACTTGCGCGAATTCGGTGCGGGACGCGCGAGACACTTCTGCGCTCGCGCGCGATTGCGGCGCGGAATGGGTGGTCGTGGACGGCTACCAATTCGACTCTGATTATCAACGCAACCTGCAGCTCTGTGGAAAAAAGGTCTTGCTCGTAGATGACACCGGGCAATCTATGCAGTACTTCGCTGACTTTGTTCTGAACCCAAATATCCAAGCCAATGAGAAACTGTACCGGAACCGAAGACTTTCGACCAGGCTTTTGCTAGGTTCATCCTATGCCCTACTACGCAGAGAATTTCAGAATTGGCGGGAATGGAAACGTGAAGTTGTACCGCTTGCCAAGAAGGTCCTGATCATTATGGGTGGGAGTGATTCTGACAACGTCACTACCTTCATCCTACAGACGCTGCAGATGGTGCACATAGCAGGGCTCGAAGCTACGGTTGCCGTTGGCGGCAGCAACCCCCATTGGGAGTCGCTGAAACGTGCCGTGTCGCAGTTCGCCGGTTCAGTCCAGGTCTACCGAGATGTGTCCGATGTGCCCGGGTTGATGGCTGAGACAGACGTAGCCATCTCCGCCGGTGGTGGCACTTGTTACGAATTGGCTCTCCTTCAAGTACCCATGCTCGTGATCACCGTGGCGGAGAACCAAGAGTCCACTTGCGAGGCTTTGGCCCGCGAAGAGGCCGCGGTTAACCTCGGCTGGTCTCATTTACTGAACAGCGATCGTCTAGTTGAATCGCTCCAGCGCGTGATCGTCAATCGTGAACTTCGCCAATCCCTCATCAACAATGCTCGCAATTTGGTGGATGGCGATGGCGCCAGGCGGGTCCTGGATGTTCTTTCGCTGCAGCGTGGCCAACCAGCCGATGTAGTGACGTGGCGGGCGGAAGCAGGTGTGGAATGAGAGTTGCGATAGCACAACCGACTTACTTGCCGTGGCTGGGGTATTTCGACTTGATGGATCAGGTAGATGCTTTCGTCCTTCTGGATAGCGTGCAGTTCGAGAAGCAGTCCTGGCAGCAGCGGAACCGCATCAAAACGCCCATCGGCTTGCAGTGGTTGACCGTGCCGGTAGCGTTCCACAACCGTTTCGGCCAACAGATCAGGAACGTCGAGATACGGGATCCTGAGTTTACCCGAAAGCATCTGCGGGCGATTGAACTTAACTACCGTCGGTCGCCATTTTTCGATCCTTACTTTCAGGACCTGACCAAGATTCTGCTCTCATACAGCGCGGGCCGTCTCGTTGATCTCAACGCTCGCTTGATCCGTTGGTTCTGTGGACTGCTGGACATTCAAACCCCAATTCTTTACTCCTCCGCGATGAATCAGGATGGGCGCCGCTCGGAACTCTTGGTTAACCTCTGCAAGTCGCTCGGCGCGGACTTGTATGTTTCGCCGCTAGGCTCCGCAACCTACCTGCTGAGCGACCTGGAATCCTTTCGCAGGATTGGAATCGATATTACGTTTCAGTATTATGAACATCCCGTCTATCGACAACGCTTTCCTCCGTTCTGTCCGTATGCTTCGGTCGTCGACCTGCTACTGAACGAGGGGCCCAAGTCGGCGCACATCATCCGTCAGGGACGAAAAGTTTCCCTATTTCCCTCGCAGGTAGGGCTCCTCGCAAGTTCAGCCTGAAGGCGCCCCGTTTCTTGTCCTTACTTTTCTGACGTGATCAACCAGTCAGAGTCGAGACGGGAGCGGTTGACGAAAGTAGTCTCGGTTTTCTCGAAGCTAACGCTTGAGAAGCCCGCGAAAAGGGCTTCGATGTCTGCCGCATCGACGAAGTGCTGGACGGTATCGTACTCGTGCGTATCTTTGATCTTCAACCGAAATGTATTAGGTCCGATCTCCTCCCCCTTGCCAAAACGGAAGTCGTGAGTCGTGCGCACGACAACAAATAGCCTTCCGCCACGAACCATAACCCGGCGAGCTTCGTTGATTGCGTGCTTCATATCGTCCGCGGTGCCGTAGTAAAAGACGCCAAAACTGAGAACCACGTCAAAGCAACCGTCCACAAAAGGTAGGGCGAGCATGGAAGCTTGCGCCAGTCCATAAGGAACACCCATTTCTTGCAGCCGCTGATCAGCATGGCGTAAGCCGACGGGCGAAACGTCTACACCATAAGGCACAAATCCCAAGTCAGCTGCGAGCTTCATGTGCCGTCCAGCGCCGGCTCCGATGTCGAGAAAACGATATGCGGCCGTTTTCTCGAGCCGACCCCGGTTTGTTATCAAGAACCGCACGACATGATCATGTGGATATGTGGGACGGAATCGTGGATTCTCGTGAAGGCGATCCCAGTGCCAGGCTGAACTGTCCATGTTAGGCAGATCCATTATCACAAGAGATACCGCACGTGAGGTTAGAATTGCGGCTGGTGGCTCGCCTCATTATTATCCAAACAAGTGCTCACGCGAGAAACCACCGATCACGAAGTGGACCAGGACAGGAGTGTGTTCCTGGAAATAGGCGAGCACCGGGTTGGCCGGGGTCAACCCGTGTATATCGTAGCGGAACTCTCAGCCAATCATAACCAGAACTTTGAACAGGCTGTTCGTCTGATCCAGGCTGCCAAGGCATCGGGAGCAGATGCCGTAAAGCTGCAAACCTACACCGCAGACACAATCACCATTCGCAGTGATAGTGATCTCTTTCGGATTCGAGGGGGCACAGTCTGGGATGGCCGCACGTTGCATGAGCTTTACGCGGAAGCACACACCCCCTGGGATTGGCAGCCCAAGCTGAAACAAGTTGCAAATGAACTCGGGATGGATCTTTTTTCCTCTCCATTCGACGTTACGGCGGTCGATTTTCTGGAAAGTATGCGTGTGCCTGCGTACAAGCTTGCATCCTGCGAACTGGTTGACATTCCGCTGCTGCAGAAAATATCGCGAACCGGGAAACCACTGATCTTGTCGACCGGTATGGCTATTCTTCAGGAGATCGAAGAAGCGGTCAGAACGGCTCGCTGGGCGGGGGCCACCCAAATCGCACTACTGCGATGCACCAGCGCTTACCCGGCCCTTCCCAGCGAAATGAACTTGCGCACGATTCCGGAACTGGCGCGACGGTTCGAAGTTCCGGTGGGCTTGTCCGATCACACTCTCGATATCGCAGTTCCGGTGACGGCGGTTGCCCTCGACGCTTGCATAATAGAAAAACACCTCACGCTATCGCGATCGCACAAGGGGCCTGATAGTGCTTTTTCTCTCGAACCACTTGAGTTTAAAGCCATGGTGGATGCGGTCCGTGTTGCGGAGAAATCTCTGGGAGAAATTCGCTTCGGCCCGACAGGCAGCGAAAAGAGTAGCCGCGCGTTTCGCCGTTCGCTTTTCGTCGTCCAGGATATAACGCGGGGGCAGACCTTTACCGAAGAAAATGTTCGTTCGATTCGACCGGGCCACGGACTGCACACGAGATATCTGCCAGAGATTCTCGGCCGGCGCGCATCACGCAACATCGAACGCGGAACTCCACTTAGTTGGGGGCTGGTGACAAAAGGATGAAAACAGCCAACCTTCTGCTGCAGACCGCCCTGCAAGTTTCGGCGTGGAGCACATAGTCATGAAGGTCTTGCTCCTCCACCCGGAGGACCTATTCCCGCCGACAAGTCCTGCAGGTCAGTGGGATTTGGTGGTAGATCTGGGTCGTGCCTCGGCAGTCACTCATCAGAACTGGACCCAGCGAGCGGGCTGTGAAGTTTTCAGTATTTATCGGTTTGCTGAAGAGGTCGAAGACCTGCACCGCGTTCGACAACTTTTGCACCGCGCGATAGTCCCTCTCGTTGACCGTTGGGGAATCGATTGGTGGGACCTACTCTGCCCATTTCTTTCCAACTCCCTCCTGCAACTGATGTTGATTCGCCGGCTGTCGAAAGAACTGCCCAGTGGCTGTGAGTTGTATTCGAGTTGGTCCCATCCCATGACGACTGCTCTGGCAAAGGTCATGGACACCAGACTAACTTTTCTGGGGAGGAGGTTCCGGGCAGCAGTCCGTCGGGTGCGCCACTATGGCGACGCCTCCTCGCGGCTTGATATTCCTCAGCTGGTGCAGGTCCTCGCTGATAAGTTCGATGCTGAGCATTCCATTCGCCGCCGCTTCTTTCCTCGGGCTCACAGCTCACAGAGGCCGGTGGTCTTGTTGCCATCGGCTTACGTGAATGTTTCCCGCACGGCAGTTTCCTACGCCGACTTGCTGCCAAAGCATGAATTCTTGTTAGCCTTCACCCGGCGTAACGGTAAGCTTCCCACGCTGCCGCCGAATGTTAAGCAGGTATCCCTCACCCCTTACTTCGCAACAACCGATAAACGAGAAGTTGCATATCTCGTCGAGCGCTGGAGGCGTCTAAAGGCGCAGCTAGTATCTGCCGCCGATGAGTTTCGCACGGCCGAGTCCGTCGGTATGCTCGAAAGGATTCCTCCCCTGTTGGACTGGGGAATTGCTCTTCGGGATGCATGGAGGCAGATCTTCGAATGCGAGAACATCACAGCCTGCCTTTGCGCCGATACCAGCAATCCTGCTTCGAGCCTTCCGCTGCTTATGGCCAAGCAACGCGGACTTCCTGCTTTGGCCTGTCATCACGGTGCTTTGGACTACCAGATGGCGATCAAGGCGAACCATGCTGACGTCTATCTCGCCAACAATGAAATGGAGCGGGACTATCTAGGGCGCGTTTGTGGCTTGGATGCGAATACAATCGCCTTGAAACCTGCCCCGCGTCCAAACCTTTCCCCACGGCAGGCGACGATGCGCCAGTCTGACGCCGGTTGGCTGGTGTTCTTCAGCCAGCCCCTTCCAAGCTTGGGGTGGCGCACGGATGAAACGTACCGCGACCTTCTGCCGCGATTGTGCTCCGTGGCACAGGAGGGCGGTCTAAAGCTGGTTTTCAAGCTGCATCCGTTTGAGCGCATCAAGGAATGCCGGAGAATGTTACGCCGCGTTATCCCAGAGCGGGAGCGCAACATCGAATTGCTCGCGGGCCCCCCATCGGATTACTTGTGGAGCAACACACGGGCAGCCGTGACGGTGCAATCATCTGCGGCTCTGGAGTGCGCCGCTCTGGGTATTCCCGTCTTCCTTTGCGCATGGCTACGAGATCCTTATTCCGGATACGTTCAGCAATACGCGCGATTTGCTGTGGGCCACAAGCTCGAGTCCCCGGAGCAAATCGCCGAGATTCCTGGGCTGCTTGAAAAGCATGACGCAAGACTCTTTCAGCGAGAACTGTTGGGGAGAGCCCTCGACTTTGGTAGGTTGGAGAACCTGCTTGCGGGGGCTTACTCATCGCCGGTTGCAAGTATTGTGTGAGCCTTTTAGTAGCACGTAAGGGACGGTGCTTCAAGTAATTGATTCGACGTTTGACGCTCGATGCAAGCGAGAGATCCAACTCGACTGATTACGATTTTCACTCCTTCGTTTGCCGACGAAGACAACACGAACGCTCAGAATCTTACGGTAAAAGAAATTGTTGCCCGCCTACCCCCAGAGTTATTTCGAGTTGTAATGATTTCCGAAGGCAAACCTGATCCGCGGATCTTTGCGCGCAAGAATACGAAGCTGCTGCCTTACTACAAGCATGGAAACACAGCACTTCTACTGATGCGATCTATCGCTCCCCGACCGGATATCTACTTTTACCCTAGGTTCGGGCCACTGGATCGGCTTGTGTTCGGGTTGCGCAAGAATCTCCGGTTCAAGACAGCGGTAGTCACGCATGTTGTGTCGGCAATGAGCAGCGCGACGTGTGGGAGCTTGGCGGCGCGTTCCATCGTCGAAGGTGATGCAGTATTCGCAAACTCAGCCTACGTTGCGGAAACAGTGCACCAAACATTTGGGATCAGGGCTGGAACGATCTACAACGGAATCGATCGCCGGTTCTACTTCCCTAGCGAGGAACCAGCATCAACTCGCGACGCCCGACCGTTAACCGTTCTGTATGCTGGCAGCTTTCGGCCGTGGAAGCGCGTCGAATTGGTGATCGAGCAAGCAGCCAGCTGGCCGAATGTACAGTTCCGTTTGGTGGGCCGTGGTGAAACCGAAGAGCGCTGCCGCGCCTTGTGTCTAAAGTACGACTGCCGCAACGTCTCCTTCTTGGGGCATCTACCACCCGTGCAACTTGGGGAAGAAATGCGGAAAGCGCATGTTTTTCTTTTTCCCAGCATCGTCGAGGGTCATCCTCAGGTGCTCGGACAAGCGGCTGCTTGCGGCTTGCCGTCAGTCGCTATGAATGTTTACCACCCAGAGTACGTTTTACATGGAGAGACCGGCTTCCTGGCAGAGTCGGATGAGGAACTATCCCAAAAGTTGGGTGTGCTCCTGCGCGAACCGGCGATGCGGCAGTTGATGGCTTCGGCTGCTACCCGACATTCACAAAAATTTGATTGGAATCACATTACCGATCAATGGACCGCCGTTTTCCGGGAAGCGGTCGCTCAAAGTCAGAACCCCTAATATGTGCGGAATATTTGGCATGCTTGATCCGGTTCGTCCCTTGCCAGATTCTGCAAGAGCGTGGGCAGAACACGCGCAGTTGCGCCTTCGGCACCGAGGACCTGATGGCCAGCAGTGTGTGACGCTCATGGAAGGGCGCTGCCTGCTGGGTCATCTAAGACTGGCGATTATCGACATCGAGGGCGGTGCGCAGCCGATCAGCAACGAAGACGGAACCATCTGGGTGGTTTGTAATGGCGAGATTTACAACTATCTGGAGTTGCGCGAGAAATTGAAGGCCCGAGGCCACCGTTTTTCCACGAACAGCGATACCGAGGTCATGGTCCACCTCTTCGAGGAAAAGGGAATCTCGCTGCTCGACGATTTGGAGGGCATGTATGCGTTCGCCATCGTCGACACCCGCAACCAACAGCTCTTTCTGGCCCGCGACCGCTTTGGGGAGAAGCCGCTCTATTGGGCACCTGTCCACGACGGAAAAGGCCTGACCTTCGCCTCAGAACTAAAGGCTCTGCTGCCACTCGAGAATGTGGATCATAGCTTGGACGTGGCAGGGGTGGCTCAATTTCTTGCGCTCGGTTATCTTCCCGCGCCGCGAACTCATCTTAGCGGAGTTTCCAAGCTTCGGGCCGGCGAGGCCATTGTCTTCGGCCCAGGATCGGACAAGCGTACATTCCGATATTGGCGACCCAAGTTTGTAAATTCAAATGGTCATCGGCCTTTCAGCCAAACGGAAGCAATCGAGCTGGTCCGGAATCGTTTTCGCGAAGCCGTACGGTTACGGCTACGCAGCGATGTACCCGTCGGCGCTTTCCTGTCTGGCGGCATCGATTCGACGGCCGTGGTCAGCACGATCCGGGAACTTCTTCCGAACGCTTCCCTAACGACTTTTTGCGCGTCCTTCGATGACGAAGAACTCAACGAAGCGCACTACGCAAGGCAAATCGCGGAACGCATCGGTTCTGACCATCATGAAGTGCACTTCTCTTCGGCCGAATTGCTGGGCGTGTTTGACGATCTTATCGATCACTACGACGAGCCCTTTGCTGACGCTTCGATGTTTCCAACGTTCGCTGTTTGCCGGGCAGCACGTCAGCACTGCAAAGTCATGATGTCCGGAGATGGGGGAGACGAATGTTTTGGTGGCTACCGGCCGTTCTTTTGGCACTCGCGGTGGCATCCGCTTCGCCGCTTGCCGGGAGTTAATGGCGCCGCCGAGTTCCTGCTTCGCTCCTGGAACACGCGATGGCGCGGCACTGGTCTGCTGACTTTTCTACATATGAACGATTGGCAGCTTCTCTATCCCGAGCAGGAACGAACTTCGACCTTGGCTTGCTTTCAGCCAGAACATCAAGACAGAGCACGTGCGGGGTTACAGGAACTGAAGGATACCGCAATCGAACATGCGCGTTTGAGCTATCCGCTTTCAGCCATGGAAGACATGGCCAACGGATATTTGCCCGAGCAAATTTTAGTGAAGGTGGACCGCGCGAGCATGTTCAGCGCGGTGGAATGTCGAACTCCATTTCTGGATCGAGACCTCTTTGCATTTGTCGCTAGCCTGCCGATTGGCTATCACTTTGCCCACGGCCAAGGCAAGGCCTTGCTGCGCCGATGCTTGCCGGATTGGGTTCCACCGGAAGTCCGATGGCGCAAGAAGCAAGGCTTCACACCACCACTCGATACTTGGTTTCGCACCAGTCTGCGCCGGCGAATGGAGGAAGCAATCGTGGATGTCTCGCAGCGACTTAGCCATGTAATCGTACCGAACCGAGTTGCCAACCTCTATCAAGAGCATCACGCTGGTGCGGATCGAAGCGCACTGCTGTTTCGCTGGCTGGTATTAAGCAGAAGCGTAAGTCAAGCTCGGAGCGCGTGCGGATGAGTGTGCGATGTTTTCTACTGCTGGGATCGGACAGTTCGGGAGAGACCACAGCATGAATGCCACCGCTCAGCTCACAAAGGAGCAGTCTTCTCCACCGGCAGTGGGTCTCGGTCGCATCATCAACAACTCGGCTGCCTTAATCCTGCTTGATTTGCTCAACAAGGCAATTCCTCTAGCCGTGTTCCCGCGAGTAGTTCGCGCTCTCGGACCTGCAGCCTACGGACGATTGGGCTTCGCCGCCGCTGTCGCCGGTTTTTTTGGCCTGCTAGCCTCTCCGGGGTTTTCCACGTATGCACTGCGAGAAGCCGCCAAGAACAGTCAACAGGTTTCATTCCTCGTCAAGCACGTTCTTGGGGCCCGGGTTGTGTTTGCCACTGGCGCTTACGCGCTACTCGCAATTTTCACCTTGTTCCTCGCGCCATCGGATGGCCAAACGCGTCTTTTGATAATGCTCTCTGGTCTGGCATTCGTGGCAGGCAGTCTTGACACACGATGGATTTTTGCCGCTCGCTCGCGCATGTCGAGTATCGCGGCGCAGGGCGCGCTCGCCCAACTCGCGTACGCTGGCTTGATCCTCGCGCTGGTTCGCGGCTCGAGTGATGCATGGATCATTCCGTCGGCAACCTTGCTCTCCTTGGGACTGAGTACTCTGCTTATCTGGCTGCCGGCACGTCGCCAGTATCGTATTCCTCTCCCGGAGATCTCGCCGCAAGCCTGGAGTATTTTCCTTCCAATCTGCCTGGTGATGGGCTTTTCCAGCCTCATGTCAATGATCTACGACCAGATTGACGTCGTCATGCTCAAGCATTTTCGACCCGACGCAGAACTGGGAGCGTATGTGGCGAGCTACGGTCTGATGACAATGGCGATGTCTTTCCTCCCGATCCTGGGTCAGGTGTTTCTGCCCCTGCTTTCGGAAACGGTGGACCAGGGTTGCAGTGCTGAGAATCGCAATGCTCAGAAGCGATATCTGCGCTGGTTCGGCAATGCTACCGTCGGGCTGGCTCTACCGATCGCTGTCGGCGGCTTTATTTTGGCGGTTCCCCTCACCCAGTTTGTTTTTGGGAGCCAATATTCAGGGTCAGGAATGCTGTTCCGCTGGCTGATGCTGACCATGATCACCGGGCCAGCAGCAAGCTATTGCGGAGCGCAGCTCATACCGAATGGCCGGGAAAAGAAATATCTTGTCGCAGTTCTCGGAGGGGCCTCGGCCAATGTCGTGCTGAATCTGCTGTTTATTCCCCGGTACGGAGCCGTTGCGGCTGCATTCACAACCGCCTTCAGTCAGGGTGTTGTGGCAGGCATGAACTACCATTTCGTTAAGGATCTGAGTAGGCCACCGCTGCTGGCCGCGGTGGCAATGTCGGTTCCCGCCACCTGTGTGATGGCGGCCAGTGTTGTAACTCTCCGGACACGGTTTCCGGTTCATGTCTTGGCACTAGTCACCCTGGGGGCCTTGGCATACCTTGGTATTTATGCGCTGACTGTCCGTTTCTGGAATCGAATTAGCGCTTGAGATCCATCTCGAACGGAGGGCGTAACTGGTGAATGGGGTTTCGTGCGAAGGAGGCATATCCGCGCAAAGTAAGCAGTACCCTTGTGACCCTGCAGGAGACGCCGCGGGCAAGAACTATTGGAATTCGATCTGGAACAAGTTGCCACCCGTCACCCTCTATGAAGGGCCGGTTTGCGAACACCACCGCGTGTTGTCGAGATTCCTTTCCAATGCTGGTGGCGGCGATGCCATCGAAATCGGATGTGCCTCCGGCAACTACATGATCTACATAAACAAGGAATTTGGATACCGCGTCGACGGACTCGATTACTCAGACAACATGGAATATGTTCGGGCTAACTTGTCTTACAACGGCATCCAGGACGCAGAACTCTTAAGCGCGGATTTTTTTCAGACCACGCCAGCCAGAAAATACGATCTCGTCTTCTCAGGAGGATTCGCTGAACACTTTGATGATCACGAGCTAGTGGTCAACAAACACGCCGAATGGGTGAAGCCGGGCGGCCTCGTCGTCATTATCGTGCCAAATTTGACCCACATTCACCGGTTGCTATGTGGGTGGTTTGATCCGGAGGTCTTGCGCGTCCACCGCTTTACGCTGATGCGAAGTGCCGCATTGCGTGAGGCGCTGGAGAAAGCTGGTTTGAGCGTACTGCATTGTGGCTATCACAAGACGTTTCGTTGTACGTATACCCTGCCAAAACCGGTCGATTTTGTCGCCAGGGCTGTTCAAAAACTATTGAAACTCTCTGGACTGGACAACATAGGCAATTGCTTTGGTAGTCCATACCTGATCTCAGTCTCTAGAAAGAACTGATGTGCCGATGCATGAGCTCGTGGCTAGCACGCAGTCGGATCTTCAGATAGTGGGCTGTCGGTTCGGAGAGAAAACACGCCAACCCGCAATGCGAGTCCTGACTCTCACTCCTTTTTATCCCACTGCCTCCGACGACGCGAACGGGTGCTTTGTCGCGGAGCCACTACGAGCGATGGAGGAGTTCGAGGTCAACTCTTGCGTTGTGGCCGTGCAGCCATTGCATCGCATCAACGCAGGATCGGACGCTATAACTCCCATCGCACGATGGATCCGCTATCCGTGCATCCCGGGCGGAATCGGTCTTGCTCCCGCCGGCGCATTTCTTTATGCGAGCTTGATTTCGAAGGTCCGACGCCTACATCAGTCACGGCGGATTGATCTGATCCATGCTCATGCTGCGCTGCCGTGCGGCCATGCTGCGGTCCTGTTGAGCCGCGAGTTGAATATCCCTTGCGTCGTCACCGTCCACGGCCTGGACCCATTCTTTGACAACCAGGTACGTGGATCTGCTGGCGAATGGTGCAGCAGGGTTGCGCAATTTGTGTATCGTGCGGCGTCGCGAGTGATATGCATTAGCCAGAAAGTTGCCGAACACGTGATCGACGGCGCTGCCGCGCCGGTAAATACGACCGTCATTTACAACAGCGTCGATGCACGGATGTTTTCCCCGACTCCGAGCGGGGCCCCGTCCACAACCATCCTCAGCGTCGGCAATCTGATTACCATCAAAGGACACGAACTGCTTCTGCGGGCGCTTGCGGCGGTGCTTCCCCACTTTCCGGATATCTCATATGAAATTATTGGCGACGGTCCCGAACATCGGCGTCTGACCAGATTGGCCAGCGACTGCAACATTGCCGATCGGGTTCGTTTTCTCGGCCGTCAGAGTCGAAAGCAGGTTGCTGATGCGATGCGACGGTGTGTACTTTTCGCTTTGCCCAGCCGGTATGAAGGGCTCGGTTGTGTTTATCTGGAGGCAATGTCCACCGAAAAAGCCGTGATCGCGTGCCGAGGCCAGGGGATCGATGAAATTATCCGGCACGGAAGCAATGGCTGGCTGATTGATCCCGGCAACTTGCAAGAATTAATCGCGGCGCTTTCGTCGCTTCTGCAAAACCAGGAGCTTCGACGGCAGATCGGCGAGGCGGCTCGCCGTACCACGATTCAAAGCCTTACCTCGGCACATCAGGCTGCTCACCTTGCGACCCTATATCGGGAGTGCGTGGCATGAACCGCCGGGTCGTAATTATTACTGAGATCATTGCACCATACCGAATTCCAGTCTTCAACGCGCTCGCGCAACACCACGGGATCGACCTGCACCTAATATTCCTGGCGGAGAACGATTGCACTCAGCGCCAGTGGCTGGTTTACAAAGAGGAAATCCGCTTTTCTTACCAGGTGCTTCGTTCGTGGAGGCGACGAGTGGGCAGGCATAGCTTCCTGCTGAACTGGGGAGCGGAAGGTGCGCTGCAGCAAGCGGAACCAGATTTCATCATCTGCGGCGGCTACAACTATTTTGCTTCATGGCAATCCATGTCGTGGGCGCAACGAAATCGCGTGCCATTCGGTTTATGGTCGGAGAGCACGACGAGAGACTTTCGCGGCGGCCGTATGTTGGTCGAATTCCTGAAAGCAAGATTTCTGCGCAGTTGCGATGCGTTTGTCGTTCCCGGAAAGTCCTCAGTCGAATATTTGAGGACTTACGGCGTGTCGGAAGAGATGATTTTCACTGCGCCGAACGCAGTTGACACGCAATTTTTTGCGCGGAGGGCCGCGGTCGTTCGCAGTGACGCAGCCATGCATCGTGAGGCTTTGGGCTTGCCCGCTCGTTTTTTTCTCTTTGCCGGCCGTCTGGTACCAGAAAAAGGCATCTTCGATCTGCTGAGCGCATATGGCGCGCTGACACCGGCACTGAGGAAGGAAATGGGCCTGGTATTTGTCGGAGACGGTGCCGCGCGATCCGCACTTCTTCAGCGTGCCGCCGCTATCAATCCTGGGGGCATTCAGCTCGTAGGCTTTGCTCAGCGCGAACAGTTACCTGTATATTATGCACTCGCAGATATCTTCGTCTTCCCCACGCACACCGATCCCTGGGGCTTGGTCGTGAATGAAGCGATGGCGTGTGGTTTGCCTGTCATTTCTTCCGGCGCGGCAGGCTGTGTAGCCGACTTGGTAGAAAACGGTTGGAACGGTCGCGTGGTTTCTCCCGCTGACATCGACCAACTCGCTGCCGCAATGGATCAACTCGCCCGGGACACCGAACTGCGATCCCTCATGGGCCAGCGCAGCAGGGAACGCATCGAGCAATATTCGCCCGAAGCTTGGGCTGCCGGCATAGCCAGTGCAGTGCTGCCGCACGGGAGATGCGCTGCATGATTGACCGCTTGTCCAGATTTTTCCCGCCGGTCGTGATCGCTATATTCTGCCTGTTTGCCGTATATGCGGCGGCCTTCCATCCAGAATATTTCAGCAATTCCGATGAGCTTACGAATCTGCTGTTTCTCCAGGTTCTACTAGCGGCGATTTGGAATTACCGGGCACGATTCTTCCCCTTCTTGCTGGCAGCTTTCCTTTGGGCCGGCATGACACTGCCCCTCAATGGGGAATGGACTTCTGGGCGATGGCTTGTTCTGGCCGTGGGTGCTCTTGCTGGTTTGGTTGTTTACGGTAGAAATGAGCGATACTGCTTCGCAACATTCCATCTGGTGGCGCTCTTTTGTGTCGTGGCGGCCCTGGTATCCGCTGCAGTGTCAGCCTATCCGAGCTTAGCCTTTCTCAAGGCGATGGGCTTGCTGCTCCTCTTCCTCTATGGCTCATCTGGAGCGCGGGTGGCTGTGACGGGAAGGGCCGCCAGTTTTTTTTTGAAATTGTTACTGGGTTGCGAATTGCTGGTATACAACACCGCAATTTCCTATTTCATCTTTCACGCCGAGATTTTCGGCAACCCAAACTCCTTGGGCGCGGTGATGGGAGTTGCTACGATCCCGGTCTTGCTATGGGGAATCCTGGTGAGCGAACGGTCCACCACACGCTGGCGCCGAACCCTTGCATTCGCACTCGCTCTTCTGTTGCTCTTTAGCAGCTATGCGCGCGCCGGCATCGCGGCAGCAGCAGTCTCCTGCATTTTGTTATGTGTCGCTCTGCGCAGGTATGGACTGCTGCTCAAAGGGTTTGGCGTCGCCCTTGCGTTAGCCGCCCTCGTGGCCGCAGCGGTGCCTTTCCACCAGCAACCTTCGCAGTCACTCACATCTGTCTTCGTATACAAAGGACATCGGGAGGACGGAGTTCTCGCGTCCCGCCGACCCATTTGGGATGAGACCCTTTCGACCATTAAAGCACACCCCTGGTGGGGCAGCGGGTTTGGAACCAGCCCGACCAGCAGCGAGGCCGTGGAGCAGCCCGATACCTACAAATCACTCCGTGAGGCCACGCGAGAGCATGGCAACAGCTACTTGGCGATTACGGAATGGGTGGGATTTGTGGGAGATATTCCTTTTTTCGGGTTGGTGCTGCTGGTTGCTGGGAATGTCGGCCGCGCCTTAGCACAGATGCGACGGACAGGAAATGTTCTATCTCCCGCAATTCCTTTGGCCGGAGTCTTGACAGCAGGTTTGATCCACGCGGCCTTTGAAGACTGGCTTTTCGCGCCAGGTTACTATCTTTGCGTCTTTTTCTGGGCTCTGGCCTTCATCATGGTCGACGTTCTCGCTGCGACTGCTCCCTCGGCTGCACCTGCCGCCCAGAGCGCTCCCCCTACCTGGACTCAAAATTTTGGCACCATTACACTTGGTCGATGATTTTCTGAGGCCTCGGATTTCTCCCCGTCCCTTTGACGTACAGACTATCTGCCACATAAGTTAAGGGAGATAGTATTCCGCTGATTTTGCGCAATGCCTCTGAAGCGTAGACCACGGCGCGATACTTCCAGGGAAGAAGACTTACATCGCTTATCTGTGGGTTAAGCGAAAAGAAACCATCCACAAAAATGTGAGCGGACCCAAAGATCGCACGGAAGGTCGAGACCAATTCCCAAGGAGTCCAGTAACGCACGTCGAAGTCGTTGCCCTCGCGGAACCCGCGGCGGGATTGATGATAAAGACAGCGAATGCCAAAGCAATTTGGCATTTGCACAAGGAAGCCTCCCGCTGAGCCCAATGCTCGGGCAATCTCTTGCAATGTGAGGCGGACATTCTCCCTCGAGAGATGCTGCAGCACGCTGTAGGAAAACACCTGATCGAACGTTCCGTTAGCGAAGGGCAAATAACGGCCATCCGCAACCACATAATGCGCCTCTATCCCAAGGTGCTGCGCTACCTGCCGCGCCGCGCGGATTCCTTTCAGCGATGGGTCGATTCCCACAGGGCGATAGCCCATCCGGGCCGCAGCAATACACCACCGTCCCCAGTTACATCCGATTTCCAGAAATCGCTTACCCCCGCCAGGAGGAAGCCGGAGATAAGGAATCGGATAATCAGTGAGCTTGCCTATCAGGCGGATATACAGCATGCCATTCGTCGCCGCAATGACGTTTTGGACAAACGGATCGATTTCTCCCAGCGGCGGACACGGGAGCGGTGTGGGACCGGATCCGCCTGACGCACCAACCTGCAGGGAGCGAGTGCCTTCCACATGGGTTTGCTGCGTTTCCGAGAGCAAGAGGATGGGAATTCCATCGACGACCGGATAACGATGACCGCTCGGGCAGATCAAGTGTCCGTCTCGCCCTTCGAGCACTAGATGATCCCTCGGACAGACCAAGAGGCGCAGCAATTCCCTCTCCAAAATGGAGTCTATCGTTGTGTCCTTTAGTGTTGATTGGGCCACGTTAGGCGGGACCCCATCAGGCTCGTGCTTGCAAGCAGTGGGCTTTGAAATCGCTACCATACAAACAAATAGTCGCCTGACTTGGAGATGGTGGGAAGCTGGCAAGTAAGATACTCCGCCGCAGATCTACTGCGCGCTAACTCGTTTTCGCGGCCTTCAAGGAGTTTCTTTTTCCCTAGAAACCTGCGGTTGCCAATGCTGATGACTGGAAGCAACAAGAGAGAACTGTCCGCAACACCTTGAACTATAATTGCCGCCACACTCGGTCCATGATGCATCTCTTTTTCAACTGTCTCGCGGCCAGCGCTGCCAGCGGGCTGACCTACGTGCGTAACGTCGTTCCCCATCTTTCCGGACAGCAGGGGATTCGGGTTACTGTCGTTCTCAGTCCTCAGTTAAGGAATGAGCTTGGCAATCCGTCTAACATTTCGTTTGTTGAACTGGAAATTCCCGCTGGCGCCGCAGGGCGATTTTGTTGGGAGCAGTCTCTGCTGTCCCGAATGATCCGGAAGAGTGGCGCCGATGTATTGATTTCGGCCGGCAATTTCGCCCTGCTGCGATCGCCCGTGCCCCAGATCCTTCTTTCGGGGAACTCCCTCTATACTTCTCCCGACTTTTACGACGATCTACGTGCGCGCAGGGCCTACCGCATCTGGTTGGACACTCGGGCTAGAGGCTTCTTCGCCCGGCGCTCGGTTCGCTGGGCTGACTGCACCGTGGCTCCCAGCAAGTCTTTCGCCGATACGCTGCGGGTATGGAGTGGGGGCAAAGTCGTCAGCATTTATCACGGCTTCGATCCCGACATATTCTTCCGCGACCAGAGCCAACTGCCCCCAGAAATTCAGGACAAGATCGATTCGGGCAAAGACGCCCTACGCCTCATCTTCGTGAGTCACTACAACTACTACCGGAATTTCGAAACCTTGTTGGGGGCCCTACCTTATATCAAAGAGCGCTTGCGTGGGAGGAACGTTAAGCTCTTCCTGACCTGCAAACTGTCGTCGGAAGAGAATTCCGGCGCCTATCGCACGGCAGCCGCGGCTGCTCTCGTCCAGGATCTTGGTATTTCAGATGAAGTGGTTGAGCTGGGTGCAATTCCATACTGCCATTTACAGCACGTACTCCGCGCCTGTGATTTTTACGTTACTCCCGCTTATGCCGAAACCTTCGCCCATCCTCTTGTCGAAGCCATGGCTTGCCGGTTGCCCGTCGTAGCCTCTGACCTGCCGGTGCATCGCGAAGTCTGCGGGAATGCAGCCGTGTATTTTCCGCGCTTTTCTCCCCCACAATTAGCTGACTGTGTCGTCCAGGTAGAACAATCCTCCGAGCTGAGAAAAAAGCTTGCTGAATGTGGGTTGAAACGGTCGAGGGAGTTTTCCTGGCGTGACCACGTTGATCAACTTGTATCGTTGGCTCACAGCCTCAGGCACGCCAACCCGGCATATCCTCGCGCGGCCTAGCAGGCTGAGCATCTGCGCGGATTCCTTGCAGTACGCTAATCGGCAGCGACGGACGCTGTGACTTGCGACGCGGAAGCTCGCGTAGACAGGCTGCAGTAAGCCACCACACTCTTCACAATGTCGTCGAGTGACTGGCCCGGCGCATAACCAAACCACTGGCGGGCTTTCGAAATGTCAGGAACGCGCCGCTGCATGTCTTCGAAACCCTTACCGTACGCCTCATCGTAACTAAGATACCTGACGGTGCTGGTCGACTCGGTCGCCTCGATTACTTTCTCCGCCAGCGCATTCATTGTCACTTCCTCGGTGTTGCCGAGATTGAAAACGTGGCCAACCGCCGCGTCGGAGGAAATGCACTGCACTAATCCTTTAACGATGTCCTCGACATGGGCGAAACATCGGGATTGCTCGCCATCGCCAAAGACAGTCAAAGGCACGCCACAAAGTGCTTGCCGTACGAAAGTCGGCAGCACCATGCCATAGCGGCCCGTCTGCCGCGGACCTACTGTATTAAACAGGCGCACAATGGTGACTGGAAGCTTGCGTTCGCGATGGTAGGCCAGCGCCAGGAATTCATCAATTGCCTTCGAGCAGGCATAACTCCATCGTCCTTTTGTAGTCGGCCCCAGCACCAGATCATCTTCTTCCGAGAAAGGAAACTTGGTGGACTTTCCGTATACCTCCGAAGTAGAGGCGATCAGCACCCGTTTCTTTTTCTTCGCCGCCAATTCCAACACCAGCTCAGAGCCGCCAACATTAGTCTCGATCGTGCGCACCGGTGATTCAACGATGTTCAGCACGCCGACGGCGGCAGCCAGATGGAACACGACATCCGCATCGTCGATCAATTCCGCTAGCAGCGGTTTGTCGAAGATCGTGTCAATAAAGTAGCGGAAGCGACCATACTGCTTGGCCTCGCGAATGTTGTCCATGCTTCCGGTCGAGAGATCGTCGATGACCGTAACGTCGTTACCCTGGCCGAGCAGGTGGTCCGAAAGATGCGAGCCAATGAAACCCGCCCCACCCGTGATCAAAATGCGCATGCAGCTCCTTAAGCAGAACTTCCCTGCCAGGTTACACACCGTTTACCCAGTCTATTTCAAGGCGCCCGCCGAATCGTGATTGAAAAACAGTTTCGATGAGCAACGTCTACAAACCGTCAATAGTCGACGAAGTCACGGCCGTTAGGTTCCGCTGTCATCTTTTCTGTCATATGGGAGCCCCCAGATTCGGCGGTAGTATGTTTCCAGTCTCTTGACGTCTACTATGCAAACCCTCGAGGAACCGGGACTCCTGCAGCCAAAGCCGCGCACCGTGTCCTTGCCCGTAAGCGTGATCATTCCTGTCCGCAACGAGGCCCGCAACTTGCCTCGCTGTCTAGAGTCTTTGCGTGGAGCAGGTGAGATTTACGTCGTCGATTCCGGCAGCACCGACGAAACCGGGGAGATCGCCCGCTCCTTCGACGCGAAGGTCGTACAGTTTCACTACCACGGTGGCTGGCCCAAGAAGCGACAGTGGGCCATGGATACGCTTCCGCTAGCTTATGACTGGATTCTTTTACTGGATGCAGACGAAGTCTTGACCCCTGAATCGGTCGAAGAAATCCGCCAAACTATTCAGGACCCCGCATACAACGGCTACTATTTCGCCCTACGAATGTATTTTGTAGGAAGAGTCCTTCGCCACGGGGACGCAAGCTTTTACACCAGCCCTCGACTTCTTCGCCGCGGCAAGGGCCGCTTCGAATGCCGGTTCAAGGATCAGGACGCTTCCATGGGCGATATGGAAGCACACGAGCGTGTCGTGGTCGAAGGAGGGATGGCGGGGTTGCGCAACCCGCTCGTCCATCACAACGTGAATTCGCTCTCCCGCTACATCCTTAAACACGATGAATATTCGAACTGGGAAGCGCAGGCGTGGCTGGCGGGCGAGAGCGGTCACAACGACTTGCCGCCTGCCTTGTTCGGAACGCAAGCGCAGCGCCGCCGCTGGCTGAAAAAAAATTGCCTATCTCTGCCCGGTTCACCCCTCGCGTTTTTTCTGTACAAGTATCTCTTCCGGATGGGATTTTTGGACGGTGTGCCCGGCCTGATCTACTGCGCTTTCCAGGGTATCCAGTTCTTTCACATCAAGGCGAAGATTTACGAATTGCGGATGAAGACCCAGCAATGAGTGTAACCCGAACAGAGTTCTCCCAGGATGCAATCGCGTACCATGCCTCTCTGGCGGGCGAATGGGAACAACGCTATCGAAAGTCTTCTTTTCAGATGCGCCAAAATGTCCTGCTCAATGCTTTGCACGGTTGGGACTTGGCCGGCACCCTTTGGCTTGACGCAGGTTGCGGTACCGGCGCACTCGCGCGCTGGTTAACTACACGCGGATGCAGCGTACTTGGCGTCGATGCTGCTTTCGAAATGATTGCCGCGGCCAATCAGTCAGCCGAATCGCAAGACTATTCCGATCGGCTCCGGTTCGTGCGCGTACAGACGATCGCTCGTCTTGCACTCGACGATCGCTCGCTCGACGGTATCCTGTGCTCGAGCGTCCTGGAGTACGTCCAAGATCCCAGCGGGTGTCTGACCGAATTTGCAAGAGTTCTCAAATCAGGAGGGCTGCTGCTGGTCTCAATACCGAATCGCAATTCCGTAGTGCGTCAAATGCAGCTTGCCTGTCATCGGTTGGGCGCCCTCTTGGGACAACCTTGGTGCAAGTTCCTGGAATACTCGTGCCATCAATACTCCAGGCTTGAGTTTGAACGATTACTACAGCAGGCTGGATTCTCGAGCGAGAAACTCCTGCCTCTCGGCAGTCCTTTACCTGGTTTGGCGCAGCGAAGTCGCCGTTGGGCGCCTTTGCTCATGTTCGTTGCCCGGAAAATGCCTGAGAACATTAACACGGAATTGAATCGAGGAAGCCGCCACCGCCAATGCTGATCTTGGGACTGAACATATTTCACGGCGACGCCTCGGCTGCACTGGTGCAAGATGGCGAGGTCGTATTCGCCATTGCCGAAGAGCGCCTGAACCGTATCAAGCACTATGCGGGTTTTCCCTCTCTTGCGATTAAGGCTTGCCTGGACTTTGTCGGTGCCAAGATCACAGATGTCGACCACGTGGCTGTAGGTCAGGACAGCGACGCGAACCTCGCTAAGAAAGTTCAATACGCCCTCGCCAATCCCGCCAGGATTCTGAACTTCATCCGCTTGCGCCAGCGTAAGCAGCCGATGCGCAACGTGGCGACGCTGATTGCCCAGGCTCTCGACGTCGATCCCGAAGCGCTTCGATTCCAGCAGCACCACGTCGAGCATCACATTGCGCACATTGCCAGCGCGTACTACTGCTCACCCTGGGAGAGGGCCGCGGGCTTCAGCTACGACGGCTCCGGAGACTTCGTTTCTACCATGATGGCCCGATGCGAAGGCAATCACATCGAAGTGCTCAATCGTGTTTTCTTGCCCGATTCTCTCGGCAACTTCTACACCATGATTTGCGAATTCATCGGCTACCCGCAGTACGGAGATGAAGGTAAGGTCATGGGGCTCGCGCCTTATGGCAAGGACACGTTCTGCGATTCGCTCGAAGAACTAATCGGCTTGAGGAATGGCGGTTTTAACCTGGACGCCAGTTTCTTCAATCCCCTGGGAAGCAATCAGGGAATGCAGATTTTGCCGGATGGAAGGGTTAGTCTGGCTCGCCACTTTTCTCCCCGGATGGTGAAGACTTTCGGTGAGCCGCGTGCGCCCCGCACCGAAATCACTCAACGCGAAATGGACCTTGCATACGCCATGCAGCAGCGCTTCGAAGATGTGCTCTTCCATCTTCTTACCCAACTCCACCAGCGTGTGCCGTGTGAAGACCTCGCCATGGCGGGCGGATGCGCGCTCAACAGCGTGGCCAATGGAAAGCTTTTCGCGCACACCCCATTTCGCCGCACCTGGATTCAGCCTGCCGCCGGCGATGAAGGGTTGGCTATCGGAGCAGCTCTGCAGGTTTACCATGCCGTTCTCACCCAGCCGCGCCGTTTTGTTATGAAGAACTCGTATCTCGGCCCAGAGTTTTCCAACCCGCGCATCGAGTCCGATTTCAAGAAGGCCAACCTGCGCTATCGCAAACTGGATCTTGAACCGCTGCTTGACGTCGTGGCCCGGCAGATCGCCACCGGCAGCGTTGTGGGCTGGTTTCAAGGCCGCATGGAATGGGGTCCGCGTGCGCTCGGCAACCGCTCCATACTCGCTCATCCCGGCTTGCCAGAAATGAAAGATATTCTGAATGCGCGCATCAAACAGCGCGAGTGGTTTCGTCCATTTGCTCCCTCCATTCTCGAGGAACGCCAGTGCGAATACTTCGAACACGATCACCCATCACCGTTCATGCTGCATGTCTACAAGATTCGTCCCGAAAAACGCGCCCTGCTGTCCGCCGTCAATCACGTCGACGATACCGGGCGTTTGCAGAGTGTCAGTCGCGAGGAGAATCCGCTCTACCACGAGTTGATTCGCGTCTTCGAGCAAAAAACCGGGATTCCGGTGCTCTTGAATACCAGCTTCAACGAAAACGAACCGATTGTTTGCCAGCCTGAGGAAGCCATTGATTGTTTTAAGCGCACGCGCATGGATGCTCTCGCCATAGGAGCTTACGTAAGCATGAAAACTGAGAATCAATAACCGACACTCAAGTAAAGCCATGGCAGCCCACTCAATCGCGGTAAGCGCGGCCTGCGAGAAGCCCAAACTCAATCCAGTTCACAGCGGCGTTTTCGTTAACATGCGGGCTCTCGCATGGCGTGAGAACGTGCTCTATGCCTCCCGCGGCTATACGCTGCTTCGAGTCACCATAAGGACGCACGCGAGCGACATCGAATGGGACCGCGTCGGCCGATATCGCCCTGCCGCCTGGCGAACCGTGACTTCCTCTTTACGGATGACATCGCGCTTTTTCCGCGACGGTTTCCACGCGCTTGTAGCTTTGTCCTCAGGGCACTTGGTCGGTGCCGTGCCACACGCCATCGTGACTCTGGCGCCGGGAGAAACAGAATTTAACCGATCCCATAAGTTACTTCGCGGCACACGTCCACTGCATCTGGCCGCCACTCCGAGCGACCACATATTCTGGGGAGAATATTTCGACAACCTGCACCATGACGAAGTTCATATCTACGCATCCACCGATCGAGGTGCTCATTGGGACGTTGCCTACACCTTCCCTAGAGGCAATATCCGCCATGTGCACAACATCGTTTATGACGAGTGGGAGAACTGTTTGTGGGTGCTCACCGGCGACCATGGTTCGGAGTGCCGTATTCTCCGTGCCTCGTGCGATTTCAAGACAGTCGACGTGATCCTATCGGGCAACCAGCAAGCCCGCTCCGCCGCGCTCGTCCCCACACGCGACGCGCTGTACTTTTCTTCCGATACCCCGCTCGAAATCAATCACGTGTATCGTCTCGATCGCCGCGGAGCTGTTTCCAAGGTCGCGACTCTGAACAGTTCCTCGATTTACGGTTGCCTTGTGAGGAACGCAGTTTTCTTCTCCACGATGGTTGAACCGAGTGCAATCAACTCCGACCGCAACGCGTGCGTATATGGCAGTACCGACGGCACCCGCTGGCAACGCATACTTCGATGCAGGAAAGATCGCTGGCCAATGGGGTTATTTCAGTACGGCAACGCTTTCTTGCCGGATGGAAAGAACAATACCTCTATCCTCGCGATCACGACTATCGCGGTCGAGCATGCTGATCTCGAAACCAGCATCTGGCAAATATAACTGGCCAGTTTGCGGGGGAATCCCCTACGGTACCGGCGTCACGCTTTTCTCATGCTAATGTCCTGCTGTGAGCCGCTTGCAATATTACCGGCGCATCTTAAGCGCCTATCTTGTCCCGGGAAAGAGCCACCTCACTTTTTGGCACGACGCGCCTCAGGCGAATCCTGGCGCGAGCGTCCATCAACTGGGCGAATACTACATGTTGTTTGCCGAGAAAGCTGACTATCCGGGACATCACGATTCGGCCGGTATTCCGATGCTCGACTACCACGGCAAGATCGGCCTGCAGCACAACCCGATCGCTATTGCGCAGTGGGGCCTGGGCAACTACAGCGTTTTCTGCCAAACCCAAAATGAAGAACGAAGAAAGCGATTCCTCGCCGCAGGCGACTGGCTGCGCGGGCATCTGGAGCAAAACTCGTCCGGCTTCGCGGTTTGGAACCACCACTTCGACTGGGAATATCGCTCACCGTTGAAGGCTCCGTGGTACTCCGCGCTCGCTCAGGGCCAGGGAATTTCTCTGCTGGTTCGCGCCTATCGCGAAACTGGCGCCCCCGGATATCTCGAAGCAGCGGAGCGGGCGTTTAACAGCTTTCTCAAGTCAACTGGGGAAGGTGGCGTTACATTCACCGACGAACGCGGCAACCTTTGGTTCGAGGAATATATCGTTTCACCGCCTACTCACATTCTCAATGGATTCATCTGGGCGGCATGGGGCGTCTACGACTATTTTCTGGCCACTGAAAGCGCCGCCGCGCGAAGCTTGTTCGCACAGGCCGCACTTACTCTTCGCGCAAATCTCGGTCGCTATGACCTCGGTTTCTGGTCACTCTATGAGCAATCCGGCACTCTGCTCCCTATGGTAGCCAGTCCCTTCTACCATCGATTGCACGTTGTACAGTTGCGCGTGATGTATCGCCTCACCGGAGACGAGATATTCGCCAGATACGCCGACAAATGGGAAGCCTACGCCCGCAGTCGTGCCAAGCGCACCCGGGCTCTTTGTTACAAAGGTGCATTCAAGCTTTGCTACTACTAGAAAACTCATGAAAATTCTCTACGTATCCCAATACTTTCCGCCGGAGATGGGAGCACCCGCTGGCCGGGCCGCGGAGTTATCGCGTCTTTGGGCAGAGGACGACCATGAGGTCACGGTTCTGACTGGCTTTCCCAATCATCCCACGGGAATTGTGCCAGCCAAATATCGCAGGAAGTTTCGCCGCTTGGTAGCCCGCGAAACCTACCACGGCGTCAACGTCATTCGCACCTGGCTACTTCCCTTCCCCAATCGCAAGCCGTACGAGCGCATGTTGAATTACAGTTCGTTTTGCGCCTCCTCGGCCATGACCGGCCTCTTTCTTCACCGGCCCGACGTCGTAATCGCCACTTCGCCTCAACTGCTGGTGGGGCTTTCAGGCTGGTGGCTGGCCCGTTGCAATGGCGTACCCTTCGTCTTCGAGGTTCGTGATCTATGGCCCGAATCTCTGGCCGCCGTTGGCATGGGCAGCCAAAATTCGCCGCTCCACCGGTCACTGGCGAAGATTGCAGGATTTCTCTATCGCAGTTGCGATCGCCTCGTCGTCGTCACTCCGGCATTCAAGGACTATCTGATCGAACACTGGCGGGTTCCTGAAGAAAAGATTTTTGTGGTCGAGAACGGAGTCGAAACCAGCTTGTTCAGAAGGCTTGCTCCTAACCTTGCGATCAGACGCGAACTAGGTGCGGAAGGGAAATTCGTCGCCTCTTATATCGGTACTATGGGCAATGCACACGGCTTGGAAACTCTGCTGGAAGCCGCAACTCTCCTGTGCGAGAGAGCACCCAAAATTCTATTTTTGCTCGTCGGCGAAGGGGCTGAGAAGGCGCGCATCGTCTCTCTTGCCCGTTCCCGCGGACTCACGAACGTGCGCTTCGTTGGCCAGAAGGCTCGCGAAAAAATTCCCGCTTACATTACCGCCTCGGATGCATGCCTGGTATTGCTCAAAAGGACCGAGCTTTTCAAGACTGTCCTCCCCACTAAAATGCTGGAGTTCATGTCGTGCGCTCGCCCTGTGATTTTGGGCGTGGATGGCCACGCGCGGAAGGTTCTGGAGGAGGCCAACGCGGGAATTTTCATCACGCCAGAGGATCCCGCCGCATTGGCGGACGCGGTCATGCGACTTGCCGATGATCCTGCGCTAGGCGAATCGCTTGGGCGCAACGGCCGCCAACACATTCTCCAGTATTTCTCTCGCCAGCACACAGCCAAGGTATACCTCGATGTATTGCAGGATTTATTACAAAGAGGCCAACGCTGTGCACCAGCAGCGGCATAGCGACCGACCATGTAGGTCGCGGGCGTCCCCTCCCGTGCGGGATCTGATTCGGTGTGTATTTAAGGGAGGGCTACAATGCTGGCTGCCGTTGCGGCTTGCATCGCCGCCTCCATCGCTCGCCCGGCAATAAGCTTGGTCGCGCTGGTGGGGACAAAAAGAATATCGTCCGGTTGCATCTTGATGTCAGGTGCTTTGGCCCTCAGGATCTTGCTCAGCTCTACGGGAGTTTCGCTTAACCCGTCAGGCCCGCGGTGGATGATCCTCGCACCACCCAGATTTGCCGTACGCGTCGTACCTCCCGCTAAAGCGATCGCTTGCAAAACCGTCAGATGCCCGCTGTCCATGAGAAATCCGCTCGGTCTTCCAACGTCTCCCACCACGTAAACCAGGTCGGCTTTATGAACGATAATCGTGTCTCCAGGCAGGATGGGAATGTTGCTTTGCGGGTCATCGGTTACATTGCGCGTCAGTGGAACAGTAATCGGTTTGTCAGGCTGATCGCGATGTGTAATCGCGATGCTTCGGCCCGCCTTTTCCGTGAATCCTCCAGCGACAGAGATGAGATCGAACAGGCGTTGCTGTCCCGGCACCGGATACACACCCGGCCTTGCTACCTCACCCAATACGCTGGCGCCTTGCGAAGCATACTGGTCGACAAACAATGTAACGTGGGGACTTTTCACAAAGCCGCCGTCGGAAAACCGCTTCTGGATCAAGCCCTCGGCTTCTTCAGCCGTCAGTCCGGCGACGTGAACATAATCGATCAGCGGCAGGTAGATTTCGCCCTTGGTGCTGACGCGAGCCTTGGTTGTGAGCTCGGGTACGTTGTAAACCCCCACCTCTACTAAATCGCCCGCCTCGAGCCTGAGCGAAGAAGTTGAACGCGTTGTCGAAGCTTCGCCCGGCTGCGGTGCTGCCGTCTTTTCAGCTGTTGCTCCCGTTTCTTGTGTCTTCGTGGATTGCTGAGCCGCAACTTCCGGTGAGAGTGTGGCGAGCAATAAGAACGAAAAGGCCCAACCGTAGACGAACTTGACCGAACTCCGTCGCATGGACGATGTCGAAAAATCCATTGCCATTTTTGCAAGACTAGCACACCGGGGCCCGCGACAAACCAGCGTTCTAGGCCGGTGCTTAGATCGCAAACACCGCGCTCTTTAACGTTTCTCCATGTACCAAAACAGAGAATAGTGTCGCGATGTCGATGGTTGTAGGATTTCATTGATTCAGAACTGGATCGAACTCCGGCTGAGAAAGTAGACAGGGTTCCTTCTCAACCGGAGACATCAACGCATCGAAAGAACGCGCTGCAGAGCTACGCACTCCTCCCGGCGCACTTTCGATAGAGGAGTTAGTTGATACCCTTCTACCTCGGGACATTTGTAGGGTCGCTGCTGCTTTCATTTGTGTTGACCAAGTACGTGCGCGATCTGGCAAACGCGCGCGGATGGGTAGCCGCCCCCGCTCTTGAGCGGCACCTGCATAGCCGTCCTCTTCCGCGATTCGGCGGCGTCGCGATTTTTCTCTCTTTCCTTTTGACTTTCGCCATTGCGTTACCAGCTGGCTGGCATCATCTTGCAGTGAGCTTCGGACTTTCCTTTCAAACTCTGCTCACCATTCTTCTTCCCGGCTGCCTGATCTTCGCTCTCGGCCTTTATGACGACATCCATTCTGTCAGCCCGTACACCAAGGTTGCCGTCCAGGCCGTGGCTGGTGCAATGCTGTTTGCCGGCGGCCTTCGCATTCTCGATCTTCCAGTGCTTTTTGGCACTCGCCATCTGCCCTGGTTCTTGGGCCTCCCGCTTACTGTTCTCTGGGTCCTGGCCATCACGAACGCTTTCAATCTTATCGATGGATTGGACGGGTTGGCCGCGGGCTCCGCGCTTTTTTCCACAATGGTTGTATTCGCAGTTGCCCTGGTTTCAGGTTCGTCTCTGGTTTCGCTAATGGCTCTGGTGTTGGCGGGGTCGATTCTGGGCTTCCTTCGTTTCAATTTCAGCCCCGCCACAATTTTCTTGGGCGATTGTGGAAGTCTCTTCATCGGATTCATGTTAAGCGCCCTCGCCCTCCAAGGCGCCCAGAAGGCGCCCACGATAATAGCCGTTGCGATTCCTGTTGTGTCTTTTGGTCTGCCTATACTCGAGACTGCGCTTTCTATTGTGCGGCGTTATCTTGGGGGACGGCCGGTTTTTACTGCTGACCGCGAGCACATTCATCACAAGCTTTTACAGCGTGGACTTTCTCATCGTCAGGTCGTCATCACTCTGTATGCCGTGTCTGCTTTGTTCGCATTGCTGAGCCTGTTTTTGCTGTGGCCGACCGGTGATGCGCTTGGGCTGGTCCTTGCTGTGCTCGGTACCGGAGTATGGATCGGGGTGCAGCATCTGGGTTACATGGAATTTGGCGAACTGCGTCGCGTTGCTCATCGAACGATCGAGCGCCAGATTCTTATTAATAACCTCGCCATTCGCAGGGCGACCGAGGAGTTGAAGGTCACCCGCGATTATGCGCAACTTTGCCGCATCCTGGTGGCGGCTCTCTCGGGCAACGACTTCGATGCCTTCGATTTGCGCCTGCACTCGCCGTCCGCCGAATTCCCGAGCATCAACGGATTGCATCTCATATCCCGCTGGGGAGAAACTCCTTTCCTGCGCTGGACCAAGCCCGGCAGCCACTTTGCCCAGGAACTGACCAGCTCCTGGTGTCTGACTCTGGATCTGGTAACCACCAGAAACGACCGCTGCGGTTCCATGACCGTTTACCGTCTCTACACTGATCGTGAATTGCAGTTCGACATCAACCTGCTGACGTCGGTGTTCCCGGTAGCGTTGGCGGATGCCTTGGATCGCACTGTGAGTCCCGCGTTCGAAATAATGCCCACCGCTGACCAGCGCTCAGGATTGGTTGCAGCACAAGCCAGCTGAGGGTTCGCCGTTATCCACAGGGCTGAACCAGCCCGGTCACTTCTGAATTCTGGACGTCCCATGTACTTTTCTGCATTCACTCGCCAAGAAAAACTCGCGGAAGGAAACCCTAAAGATGGCAGAAAAGCTCACCGGGCAAGACATCAGCTTTCTCAGTTTGCAGACCGCTGTGTTTTGTGTCGAATGTGAGCTGATCAGCAAGAACAACACTCCGTACTGCTTGGCTTGTGGCTCCAGAGCCGTGTTAAGCCTATCGCGAGTCCTTGGAGGATCTTTGCGGGGAGAGCAGACGGCGCATCTGATCGCGGACGCCGAATTAAACCGCCTGGTGCGCGAGTTGCTCCGCACCGTGCCCGCGTCGCCTTCTGAAAACCGCGTTCCCGCTTCGTTCGCTACTCTCGCTCCCTCGCGCAGCCATGCTCGAGCCATGGGCTCACACTCAGGGCAAAGCATGGTCCATGTTTCCTGCAACGAGCTTAATATTCATCCCGGGGAAATCGATCTTGAGCCGGCGATCAACGTGATTGCCGAACACGCCCAGGCTTTGACCGGAGCCACCGGCGCCGCCATCGCCTTGCGCCACGGAGACGAAATCATCTGCCGAGCCCGCACTGGCCGCACCGCACCCGATCCTCGGAGTTCGCCTGCAAACCGACTCTGGAATCTCCGCCGATTGTGTGCGCACCGGCGAGGTGGTCCTTTGTCACGATGCCGAGCGAAACCCTCTGGTCGATCTGGCCAGTTGCCGTCGTCTTGGCGCGCGCTCTATTCTTGCGGCTCCCCTCCGCCATTTCCGCAGAACCCTTGGCGTATTCGAAGTTCTCTCCGGAGCGCCTCACGCCTTCGACAGTCGCGACGTGGCTACCATGCAACTGCTCTCCGGCCTGATGGTCGCGGCCATTTCGCGCCTGTCGAGCATTCAACCGGTCAGTCAACGGCGGTCGGCCTGAATCGGTAGTTGGACGTTTCTGTTGCCTTCGTCGGGAAACATCCCGTCAGAGTTCCCACCCTAACGTTGAAAAGCATGACGTTTCGTTGTCGGGCATCCTTTTCGGTCGCACTTTTGAATGAAGAGTTGCTGCTCGAAATGGTGGCGCAGGTCCTCGGCAATTCGCCTCGCATCCTAAAGAAGCATCATTCTAGTTTTGTGGAGAACCCCTAGGGAGTCTCTTGAGGCGGCGGTTCGTTCGACTTGGAATAGACTATATGGGGGGAACATATGAAGCAGGGCGAGGGATATACGATCACCCGGCGTTTAGAAAAATGAAATAGCCTGGGGCACCGGGCAATGTATGGGAGTGACTGCTGGGAGACTATGGGTGGAACATCTCAAGCTTGCAATTGCGCGCGCGGCTGTGCGGTCTTGTCTTTTTTGCAAGTGCCCTGACATGCCTTCGCTCCCCAGATCACACCCAGCGAGTGAAGGATGATGGCATCTCCAACAGTCAATTTGCTCGGGTCCGAGACAATCTGATTGGCGTAGAAAACAAGCGGATGAAGCGTGATGCACCAAGGTTCGTGGCGGATAATGCCCTCGCAGTGCTCGCATGCTGCCTTCGCATGGTAGCGGTTGCTGTGAAAGATCGATGCGCGGTCGTCCGACATTTGCAAACCCCGAGCCTTGGTTCTAACGAAGTCACCGTGCTTACCGGGCGGCGCTTGAAGGCTGTCCTCTAAGTGCATGCTAGTGCGTCTCCAGTTTCCGCAAAAATTACGGAAGTCACATGCGTTTGGGACCCGTATCACGCCGTTACTCTTCCTTGCATCCCAAGGCCCAGTTGAAGGTTAGAAATCTCTCACACAAGCAAGCAAAACTGCCTTTGTGCCGAAAAGTTGTCAAGCCCTCTGAGGCAGTCAATTCCCGCCAACCAATTGATTCGGCGGCAGAAATCTGAAAACTTGGCGGGTTTACCCCTCCGGATTTGCTATGCTAGAAATTAGAGATGAAGTTTGACGCAAGCTTTCCGGCTTGCGCCTTTTCTTTTGCCGGGGACCGTCCAGGCCGTTCCTTTCGGGCGCGTTTTTTCGACCCCAATGGACAAGCCAAAGGCCTCTCTCTTCAAGCGGACGCACTCCAGCGTCCTGCCAGAGGTCTGCCCGGAAGGCCTCGCGGGCACGCGGGCTTCCTCGTGCTCAACAGGGCGATCTCAGTGAAGCGGCATTTGTATACAAGGCCACCAGCGTGGGCCTCGTCGTGGCGAAGCCTCCCGGGAACTGCATTCCTACGACTTCATCGTCGATGGCGGAGGCGGCCTGTGGCGTGTCCAGGTGAAGTCACGCGCGAGCTTCCTGCACGGATTCTATAAGGTGCGCATCTGCCGTAGGAAAGACGGCGTTCCCATCCCCTATACCGAATCCGAAATTGATTTCGGAGTGGCTTACATCATTCCTGAACAAACTTGGTACGTTGTTCCCGTGCGCGAAATGTTAGGCCGCACAAGCCTAAGTTTTCGTCCCAAAGGATTTCCCGGCTTGGACGGCCACGCCCACTTCCGCGAGGCGTTGCACCTGCTGCGTGAGCGGATGGAATCACGTTCGGTTGAGGTCGACCGGAAGACCCAGACTATTGGATCGATCTGCAAGGCCCCGATTTGTGATGCTACAAGGTATCGCATGCGAAAAGCGTCGGTTCGCGACCTCCGCTATGCCTTCAAGAAGATCGAACGCCTTTTGCATCAGGGCGAAGAGATCCAAATTACCAAACGCCGGCGCGTGATCGCCCGCCTGGTGCCGGAGAGCGCAGAATCGGCGGCAGAGGTTCCTGATTTCCTGGGACGGTTACGCGCCACCTACGGCGACAAGGTGCGGGCCGTCAGCGGCGCCGAACTGGTTTCTGAAGATCGGGACCGCTATTGAAGATCTACGCCTACACCAGTTTTCTTGTGTCCTTGTACAGCCTGGATGCCAACTCTGTGTCTGCTGCGCCAACCATGCGCGCTTCGAGCGGAGACCGTTTTGTCAGCGTCTTTGGGGAACTCGAAGTCGTCAATGCCATGGAGTTGCGGATCTTTCGGAAGGAAGTCTCGGCAACCCAGGCGCAGTCGTCATTGAACGATTTTGAGAAAGATTTGCGTGCCGGGGTCTTTCAACTCAGACCGTTAACGGAACAGATTTTTGAACGGGCATACCAGCTATCGCGCCAAACGACTCCGAAGCTCGGCACCCGAACGGCAGATGTGTGGCACGTAGCAGCGGCGCTCGAACTGTCCGCGGATTACCTCTACACCTTTGACCAGCAGCAGCGGAAGCTCGCCCGGGCCGTCCGCCTCAAGCTGAACTAAGAGAATCGAGACCAATCGCGCAGGCCCACCTTTCGGATTGTTTCCCGTTTTGGCGTTAGACGGCAGCCGTTACTTCGACACCCGCGCCTGTACAATGCATCCATGCGCCATCGACTGCTGATCATTGGGTTACTGCTCGGATGCACTCTGAATGTCGTCGCTGTCAAGAATCATTCGTATCTCTTCGCCTGGTGTGGAGATGACGACAAAACGGCAAGCGACTTTCTGGCTGTCATTGATGCCGATCCGGCTTCGCCGGGTTACGGACAGGTCGTAGCGACGGCTCCCACTGGAGTTGCAGGATCTATGCCGCATCACACCGAGGTGGAGATGCCCGTCGGCGGCCTGCTCATGGCTAACGGTTTCGAGGCCGGCCGGACTTGGGTCTTCGATCTGCGAGACCCACTGCAGCCCCACATCGTTGCGTCCTTCGGCGACCTCGACGGATACATGCATCCCCGCACTTACTTCCGGCTGCCGAACGGTAACGTATTGGCGACCTTCCAATATCGTGGAGGGCATGGGCCGAAAGCGGAAGGCGGCGGCCTGCTCGAGATTGACAATGGCGGGCACGTGCTCCGCTCGGGCAGCGCCGAGGACGGGCCCGCTGCTGGCGAGCTGATTCGGCCGTACAGCGTCGAGCTGTTGCCAGCGGCAACGGACCGGGTTGTCTCGACCAATACCGCGATGCACGAGATGGACGGAAAAAGCCGTACCGTTCAGGTGTGGCAATTCTCCAGCCTGCGCGTGTTGCGGACGCTCACGCTCCCGCCGGGTCCGCGTGGCGACGAGCAGTACTACCCCGGTGAGCCGCGCCTACTCGATGACGGCAAGAGCCTGCTGGTGCACACGTTTAATTGTGGGCTTTACTTGATGCGCCGCGTGGACAGCGATAATCCTTCGCTTCGCTTTGTATACGGCTTTCCTGGAAGTGACTGTGGCGTACCTCTTCGCATCGGGCACTGGTGGCTGGCAACTGTGCCCGAGACCCACAGCTTGACCGTGCTGGATATTTCTGACCCCGAGAAGCCGCGCGAAGTGAGCCGGGTAACGTTTGATGCCCGTCAGAAGCCGCACTGGGTCGCAGCCGATCTCACCGGCACGCGCATCGTTCTCAACTCGGATGAGAACGGTCCCGATCATCGCCTCTTCATCGTAAACTTTGATCCGCAAACCGGCTCCGCGAAGCTCGATGAAGCATTCCGCGACCGCGGCAGTGACCGCCCGGGCGTCAGCATGGACGGCAAGTCGTGGCCGCACGGATTTCATGGCAATGCCTACGCGCACGGAACCGTCTTTTCCAGATGAATTCGGTGTGCGCCAGTCGCTACCGTTGTTGCCGAGTGGAATTAGCCAAAAACTGGTTTTGTCGCCAATCTGGGAACTAAGGCCGTCAGCTAGCGCACCTTTTCCGCTCAATGATCCTATAAAACATTGCCAAGCTGCGGTAATATGTATGCCTGATTTGGTATGGAGACCCTTGGTTCCAACCCGGTGGAGGCCGGCCGGGAATTGCCGCCTCCTTTGCGTACTCGCCGCCGGCGGGTGCGGCAGAAGGTTCACACTCCCGCCTACGCCAGCCTGAATGGAAGTTCGAGTGGCCAGATCCTCGATCTCAGTGAAATCGTGGACATCAGCGAAGGGGGTATGGCCATTCAGACTTCATTTCCACTGCAGGTTCAGCGCAGTGTGAATCTATGTCTTGACCTGACGGCGACCAGGACTTGCATTCACACGACTGGCGAAGTTGTGTGGTCCGACCGGTCAGGGCGTGTGGGGATCCGCTTTCCGCAGATGCCAGACGACTCGCTCCGTCAGCTCAAGGAATGGCTGTTTGTGAATGTGATGGTCGCGTGCGTCAATCACCGGGCCGATCTTTTGTCAGGAAACTCGTCGACAATTCAGCTATCCGCAAATCCGTTGCCGACCGATTCGCTTCCTCCAGTCGCACCGCGATCAGAGTATGAAAAGCCGACGGAGAACAGCGCTCTAGCCAACTGGATGCGCCAGGAACTTGAGCCCACGGCTCCGGCTGACTATACCTCCATCCTGACAGCCCTGGCCGCGGTCAAGCGGGAGGTGGATTCACTCGGCCCCGATCTCGAAGGAGCTTTGCAGTTGCTGGCGCAGAGAGCGCAGACTTTCACGCGCGCGACCGGGGCGGCGATTGCTCTGACCGAGGGATCGAGCATGGTTTGTCGCGCCAGCGTCGGGCATGATGCTCCTGGGCTGGGTGTGCGGTTCAGCGTTGGCTCAGGTTTTTCTGGCGAGTGTGTGCGCACCGGCCAGTTGCTGCGCTGCGAAGACTCCGAAACCGATCCCGTGGTCGATCGCGAGAGCTGCCGCCAGCTGGGGATTCGTTCCATGATCGCGGTACCGATTCGCTGGGGGGATGCGGTCATCGGGATCCTGGAAGTGTTCTCGCCCGAACCTTACGCTTTCAGCACCAACGACCCGCTCGCGCTGAAGCGGCTCGCGGAAATCATTTCCACCGCAGTCCATCGCGCGGGTGTACCCGAACCGGGTCTGGCCGATGATTATTTTGCAGAGAATAAATCTGCAGAGAATTCGTCTTCAGAGGGAAGTTCTCGAGAGAGCGGTTCCGTGAAGCCCCTTTCTGCTTCGGTCGCGGCAGCCAGCGTAGACGATGAATTTCCCGTCGAAACCTCGGCGGACTTGCCACTGCCTCATTTTTCTCGTTCTCGGAAGATTCTTCTGTTTGCAGCCGGGGCGACGATCATCTTTGCCGCATCCTGGCTGATTCCGGCGGCGCGCGACTTGGTTAACTTTACGAGAAGCACTTCTGCTTCGACAGCTTCACCGCCGGAAAAAGTTCTTGCCAGCCCGCCAACGCCGACCGCGGTTGCGGGCGGCGGCCTCGAGGGTATGCGGAAACTGGCGGAGCAGGGCGACGCCACCGCCCAGTTCTCCGTGGGAGCACGCTATGCTGCCGGCGAGGAGGTTCCTCAGGATTATTCCGAAGCAGTACGCTGGTTCTCGAAGGCGGCCGAGCAGGGGCACATCGCCGCGCAGGCAACTTTGGGCGCGTACTACCGGGGAGGACGCGGTGTTCCTGAGGACCTGGTCAAAGCATACTTCTGGTCGGTTCTGGCGCAAGCCGGCGGAGACGAAGCAAGTAAGTACCGCGTTGCCCTCCTCGCCAGCCGGATGTCACATGCGCAAATCGCGGCGGCCCAGCAGCAGGCCAATGACTGGATCAAAGGGCACGCGTCACTCACCCAGAACTCACCCACCCCGCGATGACAATCCAGTGTGGTCGAGCGGTCGCCACGGGCAATACTGTCGTTTGGATGCGCCGGCAGGAATCGAGACCGGGGCAGGTTCGCTCGTGGTAGTGGCGAATGGCATCCCGTCAAAGGCGGTCAGTATCACGGTCAAGTAGCATTCTGTCCCGCGATGTAGCAAGAAAAGCTTAACTTTTGGGTCGGCCCGTTTGTTTCAGTCCTGCTTTTTTTCGCAGCTTTGCATAAACTTCGGGCAGATTTTTCCTGAGCCATTTGTAGCACTCCCGGCGCAGCAAGGTGTGCTTCCGATTGTGCTGGCGACGTCGCTCCAGGTAGTTCTTCTCTTGGGCAGTGAGTCGTTTTTTCATCTGAGTTCTCTCTTTCTTTCAGAGATCAAATAGAGTAAACAATTTCATACGCCCCTCGGCCGTCCGAACATTTTATTACCATTGATGCCGACCAGCTTGATGATACCCTGTTCAACGCATTTAGCGAATGCCGTGGGGAAAGAATGCAAAAAAGACTAGGCCACCTTACGGTCGATTCGCCGACCATGCGAAAGCCGGGGCCACTCTACAGGAGACTTAACGCATGAAGAATATTCGCACGGCTTTGTTTTTCTCATTCGGGCTCGGATTCGCACTGACTACGGCTTGGGTCACGCCACCGCTTCTGGCGCAGGTCGCGCCTCCGCAGCCTGCGAGCAACATCGTCGTGCAACATGATGTGCCCATGAAGACGCGCGACGGACTTACTCTTTACGCCGATATTTACCGGCCCAATTCCGCCAGCAAATTGCCTGTCATCCTTATGCGCACGCCTTACGACAAGAGTGTTGGCTGGGCGGTTGGTCCCGTTTACAAAATCGTGCCGCGCGGGTACGTTGTCATTATTCAGGATGTCCGCGGCCGCTACACTTCGGAAGGTGAATGGTATCCGTTTAGGCACGAGCAAACCGACGGCTATGACGCCGTTGAATGGGCTGCCGCACGCCCGTTTTGCGATGGCAAAGTCGGGATGATGGGTGCCTCGTACGTGGGCGCGACCCAGATGCTTGCCGCCATTGCCCGGCCGCCCCATCTGACTGCGATCGCTCCCAATATGACGGCGAGCAACTATCACGACGGTTGGACTTACCAGAGCGGAGCCTTCGAGCAATGGTTCGATCAGAACTGGACGTCCCAGATTGCACAGAACACGCTGGAGCGCCTGATCCACGAATACACGGACGCCCGCGTCGGCGTTCCCACGCTTCCGCTGGCCAGTTATCCCATCTTCAATTTCGGCCAACTACCGGCTGACGCTCAGCTCACCGCCGCTATCGCGCCGTATTATCTCGACTGGCTGTCGCATCCTGATTACGACGACTACTGGAAGCAGTGGTCGATCGAGGAACATTTTTCAGACATCTCCGTCCCCATGCTGCAAGTCGGCGGCTGGTATGACATCTTCAATGGCGGCACTCTGCGCAATTACATGGGCGCGAAAGCCCACGGTGCGACCGAGGCTGCGCGCGCGCAGCAGCATCTTTTGATCGAAATCGGCGGACATGCCGGCTTCGGCCGCCGCATCGGTGACGTTGAATTCGGCCCGCACGCTATCGAGAACGAATACACCGATGTAATCCTCGATTGGTACGATTTCCTATTCAAAGGCATCCACAACGAATTCGCTACTGACAAGCCGGTCAAGCTCTTCGTCATGGGCGTCAACGAATACCGCCAGGAAGACGATTGGCCGCCACCGCAAGCCCGGCCTACAAAATATTTCTTACACTCCGACGGTAAGGCGAATTCGCTGCGCGGCGATGGCGCTCTCTCGACATCCGCTCCCAAGTCCGAGCCTACCGATGCCTACGTTTACAATCCCGCCAATCCCGCGCCCACGATTGGCGGCCCGCTGTGCTGCGACGCCGAGCGCCTGGAACCCGGCCCGCGCGACCAGCGCCCGGTCGAAAATCGCGATGACGTGCTGATCTATTCCATGGGCCCGCTGGAACGCGATCTCGAAGTCACCGGCCCGGTTACTGCTACTCTCTTCGTCAAGTCGTCGGCGGTTGATACCGACTTCACCGCCAAGTTGGTGGATGTCGCGCCCGACGGATTCGCGCAAGATCTCACCGAAGGTATCCTTCGCATGCGCTATCGCGTTTCCCCGGAACACGCAGGGTTAATGAATCCAGGCCAGATTTATGAAATTTCGGTCGACCTTTGGGCCACGAGCAATGTTTTCCTGAAAGGCCACTTGCTGCGCCTGGAAATCTCCAGCAGCAATTTCCCGCGCTTCGACCGCAATTTAAACACCGGCGAAGAAATCAAGTTCGCGCGGACGTCCGTCGCCGCGAGCAACACGATCCTCCATGACGCAAAGCATCCTTCGGCGCTTGTGCTTTCGGTGATGCCGTCGAAATGAGTCCGGGTGCAGCGGTTCTCGATGTACCGAGATGCGCGAGCCCTAGCGGGAAAAAACGAAAGTTGTCGGGCTCGTAAAGCATGGCTAAAGCTAAACCGCTTCCGGAAAAACTTTGAAATCAGCGGCTGGGGCCTTGAAAGGGCGGGGCTTTGAAGCCGCGCCGTACATCGTCTTCAAAGACTTACGGCACGGGTGGGAAGCTGTGCCTTTTCAAAACTCCGACGCCGGGAGTTTTTCTGCAAGCTCTGAAGCCGTGCCCTTCCACGATTGATCAGACAAGCAAAAGATGGACCGGCCAGGTCGTGGAACCTGGCCGGCGAGTTTCAACCGTGTGTATCGCTTAGATCAACCGCGGCCAGCACCTGCGGCCATGGCGTAGTGGCCCTGACGCCCCGCGTTTTCGTGCAGGGCTTGGAAATAGAGTCTGAAGGATCGTTGCACCGGAAACATCAGCGGCAGGATGAGCAGCGGAACGTACCAATCGAAAGCATGCGTGGCCAGTTTGGCCAGGCCCGCAACGCCCGCCGCCAGAAGGTAATAGGGGAACGTGAGTTGCAGGATCTTTTTCCAAATTCCAAACAGCCCACCGGTTTCCGTGAAGGCGATGACCGCCGCGACCGGGATGGTATTGACCAGCAAGTAGGCTAGCGCTCCCAAGGCGAGACCGAGCCCTAGATTTGGCGCTGTCGCCTGAAGGGTGAGCCATGCGGCTTCGGCAGCGATCAGGCTGACGCTCACGTTAAACATCATCTTGATCGGTTTCTGTTGACTGCTCTCAGACCACACGCATTGTGCGAACGTCGACGCGCCAGTGATCAAAAGGGCATGGGCCACGCTGAGTTCGCTGAGAGCCAGGAGGATGAACGGCAAGTTCACCGATATGGATCCCGTCAGCCGTGGCAGAGAGACTTTAAGTCGCGCTGCGAAGAGAGCGACCAGCAAGGTCCCGATGAAGTGTCCGTAAGCCGGGTGTCCCCATGTCAGCGGCACCTGGAGGAGAATCCCAAGGCCGCCGACAACCACGAACCCGACAAGTATTTTGGTCTTTGTCGAGAGACGTGTCATGGTTAGTTCTCTCCATCCTGGCCATCACTATAGGCCGCAGTCGCTGTCGAACTGCCCCAGACGATGCTGTTACCCCAGACCACGCTGAAGCCGGTGTCCACGGTGTTGCCCCAGACCACCGAGTTTCCCCAAACCACGGAGCTCGCATTGATAATCGAACTGCCCCAGATGATTGAGTTCCCCCACACCACAGAGTTTCCCCAAACCACGGAAGTGCCCCAGGTCGCGGAGCTGGTATTGACGATGGTCACAGTGTTGTTCGCGGAATTGTAGCTTGCGGTCGGAGACAAAGCCACGCCGTTGGCGACGTCGGTGTTGGCCAACGCGGCATCAACGTCAAGATATCCGGCGCCATAGGTGAAGAGGTCATATTCATTGCTGTAGAGATTGTTGTACACGTCGTAAGAGTTGCAATAGACGCCAAAACCTTTCCAGGCCGTCTTCATGATGCGAGCCTTCACCGAGTCCGGTGTCAGCGTCGGATCCTTTTGCAGCATGAGCGCGACAGCGCCGCTCACCACGGGTGTGGCCATGCTCGTACCACTCAGCCGAAAATAACTGGTAGAGCAGGCACCGGTACAGGTTCCGGTCGGAGCGATCTCGAGAGCCGGGAACTCAGTGTCGAGCGTGCTGTTCTTGACCAGCAATGACCCAACCCGGTTGCCGGGAGCAATGATATCCGGTTTAACTACGTGATCGAGTAAGGTCGGTCCCTTGGAACTATAGCTCGCGATCGCGTCGTCGACCCGGGTAGCAGTTCCCATCGTCCGGGTTGCGCCGACAGTGATGACTGCGGGATCGTTACCCGGCGAACCTATGGTAGCGAAACCGCGGGTATGCATCGAATTGTCTCTTCCATCGTTTCCGGCGGCTACCACTACCACGATGCCTGCAGCCCAGGCTTGTTCGACCGCCTGGCACAGAGGATCCAGTGTGTAGCTTTCAAACACTGGCCGTCCCAGTGAAAGATTGATGACACGGACGTTGTATTGAGCCTGAAGCTGGATGGCTCGCTGAATGGCGGCGATCACCTGGCTGTCGGTCCCCGCACCGTTTTGATCAAGTACCCGAAGGTTGATGATATTGACATTCGGGGCCACACCCGCGATTTGTTGCGCGTAGCCGGTGCCTGCCCCAGAGGCCGTGCCATTTCCGCCCAGGATGCCGCTGACGTGAGTGCCGTGCCCGTAGGCGTCTACCGCGGATGTAACTCCCGGAATAAAGCTTTCGCTGTGCACTACCCGGCTTCCACCCGCAGTGTGAAAGTCGATGTGATCGGCGATGCCGCTATCAATCACCGCAATCCCGACTCCGGTGCCATCGAGTCCGTACTGCTGGGCGGCTACGTCCGCTTCCACTGCCGATGCAAAGCTCTCGTAACTATTCTTTAGACTAACCGGGCGATCCGGCGACACGTACAGAACATCAGGATCTTTCTCCAGCTTGGCCAGCACCGAGACTGGAACCGTGAAGGCCGCAGCCTTGATGCCATGCAGTCTGGTCTTTACCACGGCGCCACGGGCAGTCATTCTCTTGTAGTGTGCGGCGGTGGGGCTAACTCTAAACTGCACGATTACGTCGACCCGATCGTTGGGGCGGCGACGGTCGATGTCATTGGCAATCTTTCCAGCATGACCCGCCACGCTGAACGCGCGATCGAGAGGCTGGGACGGCGAAGCTGCAAAACTGGCGGTCGCGAAGAGAGCCGGAATCGCAAGATGCAAAAGCGCCTTTCGGATACCCTTCCATTTCTCGGTATGTGGTCTTCGTGGCTTCATTGGCGGCTTGCTCCAATTCTCCCAGGGCGTGTCATTTCGTTAGCTGCCCCAAACGGCTGACGCTATGAACGAAATAGCGTGGTTGAAAATCCTATGGGGAATAACTTGGATCACCGCGTAGACCAGCACGGTTAGCAGGGCCAGCCTTCCGACTTGATTCCGGATTGACACTCGAACGCACCTCACAAAAGTGTTCTTCGGTGGGGTTAGGTGCAGGTCGGGTGCCAAGGGCAACACCCATTCAACCGCCTTAAAATCAACAATTTAGACTATATTCTAGAGCTGGTCCGACTGGGTCAGATTGGCCTCACGCGTTTGGGAATATGGCGTATGCGCATGAAAATAGGAGGGATGACGCGTTCCGCCCGCGGCAGAGACAAGTTGTCCCAAGCCTTGGCCTGTCGGATCGAGACACGAGTTCCGATCGCCTACGATCGTGCCCTATTAATTTTGCCAGTCGTACTGCTCCATCGCGTCAGCTACAACTTGTGGGATTGCTTCCGCAACCAATCGCAACCCAAGAGTGCTACCATCCATGCTCCCATGCTCCCGCATCTCTCTCAGTTCAGTGGTGGATTCTTGTGAGTGCGGTCGAGTAACAATGTTGATTCAGCTAAGGAGGAGTCAATGAAAAGCTGCAGAGTTGTGCTGGCCATGTTCGGTGCGTTGTGCGCTTTGGCATTCACGCCGGTGAATTTGCATTCCCAAGATAAAGCAGTACCTGGCACGGTCCAGGTCCACATGGTAATAACGGATGAAGCGGTTCATGAAGACAGCGAGGCTCCATCACTTCAGCCCGGAGACGTAAAGGTGAAACAGGGCAAGACCTTCCTAAAAGTAACGCAATTGATACCGGCCCGCGGAGATAACGCCGCGTTGCAGCTGTTTATCCTGATTGACGATACGCTTGACTCTCGAATTGGAACCAACCTCAACGACGTTCGGGATTTCATCAACGCACAGCCCGCATCAACGGTGATCGGCGTCGGTTATATGTCGAACGCAACCGTCAACATCGTCCAGAATTTCACTGCCGATCATGCTCTCGCCGCCAAGGCGGTGCGTCTACCCTTGGGCACGCTCTCAGCGATGAATAGTCCGTACTTATCGCTCATCAGCCTGGTCAAGAGTTGGCCGCAGCAGAAGGTCCGGCGCGAAGTCCTCATGGTGGCAGACGGAATCGACCGGCTGCGTGGTGAGACGCCATCAGTTTCTCGGTTAGGACCAAACTTCGGGACGGTTTATCACAGCATGCCGACGATGAGTCCCGACGTCGGCTCGGCCAGCGAGATCTGCCAGCGCTACAACGTGATCGTTTACTCGTTGTACGCCACGAGTGTCGGACGAGCCGCGCGAAGCTCATGGGATCAGCAGCTTGGCCTTTCTGGACTGTCGAAGCTGTCCGACGAGACCGGCGGCGACGTCTTCTCCCTCGGCATCTCAAATTTGGTCAGTTTCAAGCCCTACCTGGATCGCGTGCAGCGCTACTTTGACAACCAATATTACGCGGTGTTTCAGGCCATCCCGAAGAAGAAGCCTGGCCTCCAACGCGTCAATTTCATAACCGAAGTGCCGAATGCCGAGATAGTAGCTGCGGACAATGTCTGGGTTCCCGCGGGAACGTAACACGTCAGCTTGTCTCGCAAAGATCAGGTCGGGAGGTCCCCACTCATCGTCAAGGGACTTGATGAGTCGGGGACACAACGATGGTCGACGACGTAGCTATAGCTAGGGAATTCGCCGACAAGGGCTTGATCGTTCTGGCGATCGACGTTCTCGAACCGGATCAGAAGGTTAAGAAGTACCTCACGGATCATCCGCGATCGGTTCCCATCGTGCTCACGAAGGATACCAATCTCGCCGCGATGTACAACGCACAGAGCTATCCGATCTACGTAGTGATCGACCGCGACGGGAACATCGCCGCCGAACAGCGTGGCGCTGCCGACGAAGCTGCGCTGCGAAGGCTGCTAAGGCGGGCCGGACTGGAATCGAAGTCGGAGTCGGAGGATTAAAGATTAACGCGACTACAAACCTTGCTGCTAAATGCTCCCCTATGGCCATCTGGAGAAAGTACGGCAAGATGGAGTGGTGTTCCAGTTACGACGAACTAAGTCAACTCACTCAACCCACTCAACTGTCGAGACTCTTCCACTCGAATCGGCTTTCCCCACAAAATCACGCCGTTCAGGTTTGCGATAGCCTTCTTGGCTTCGAGGTGGTTGGTCATTTCCACAAACGCGAACCCACGTGAATAGAGAGTCTCAGGATCGGTCATGATTTCCACTCCTTCGACTGGTCCGTAGTTTGAAACAACGTACGAAGCTCGTCCGGTGTTCTGTTTGAAGCAAGATTTCCAATAAATACGTTTGTCATAATCACCGTTTCTAATTGTTTCTAATGATGACTTCGAGGGTCACCAGGTTCGGAAAGCTTCAGGTCGCTTGAGTCGCCACGAGAAGGCGGGATTGAACCGCCCTCCCGTGCGAGAAGTTCGCAGTTATGCGGCTACGCGGAGGTCGAGCTTGTGGAGGGTCGATGTGACAACATCAGAGGTCTGAACTTTGGGCGTTCCCTCGATAAACCTTGCCATCGTCTTCAACACTTGCGGATAGGCATTGGTGTTGTAGGCTTCGGCATCGTTCTTGTTTTCCCACAGACTGATTGCAGTCACATCAACACCGCCGGGACCAGCGAATGTGATTTCGTCCTTGAAACCCTTTTGTTTACGAAGCAAAGGGAGGACATCGTTTTCAAATGTTCTTGTGTAATCGAAAAGAGTATTGGGTTTCAAATCAATCGAGACATGGCGTGAAAACATGGTAACCTCCTTAGGTAGGGGTTGCTAAAAATACAACTTTAGATGGGCTGACTTAGTTCAGAGAACCTGAAATGAGGAGAAGGTGGTAACCACCTCAACTATAACTCTTGCATTTAAGTGGCCCTCTGCATTAACCCCGCAACTTATTGTTTCGATACGGCACGAGCAGATCAGGCACTTTAGAGTCTCGATTCCGTCGTGTACCTTTGGCGGAAGGCAAGCACAAACGGCGACCCGAGCCTTTCTGAAATCCATCGCGCACCACTTCTCGTGAATTGATAGAGCTTGTGCATGCAATTCTGAAGAACATTCTTAGATATTGGCAGGAGTTGAAGGAAGTTTTAGCCACGCAAGGACAACGCACCTCACCAATGCACAATCCTCAATTTCCCAGTTTCCATGAAGCCGACACCCAATTGCTCTTCTAAGCGCATTGGAATTCAGGTCACGGCAGATAAGAGCACATTCATGCCCATCAAATGGAAGTCTCTCTCTCACGGAAACCCACGTGGAGCTGGCTTTGTTCTCTGCAACTAACATCTAACATCTCTTTTATTTTTCATGCTTCCGATTTCTTACGAACACCTCGCTGACTGTCGTGACAACCAGCGCTCTATTTCTCGAGAACTGATGTCACCCTCACGTCTGTGAGAGACTTGCCGCACTCCAAGCAACATGCCTTTAATCGAGATGTAATCAATCCGCAAGATGGGCACATCCTTTGTGATCCGTATCCGGGAATGTGTGGTTTCAGCTTGTGCATCCTGTGGAGCAGCAGGATCGTGAACAGCACAATCAGCAGACCGAAAGAGAAGCTAGTTGCGTTCATAGATGTGCTCGTGCTCGGCGATTGCCCATTCGACCTGGTTGTAGCGAATAAAGGACGGATTCCATGAAGAGGACCCTCATTTCTATCGGTTGCGCAATGGGACCGTCGGGAAGAAAGGTGCCCCGGAAGGGCGACGGAGAGATGCGAAAGGGACTCCTTAAGGCTAGTCCTCTGCGTCAGCAATAGCAATGAGATTCGGGAACGAACCGCTATGATCGAGCGAAGCAAAGGATTTCACGACTGGCCCATACGGCGTACCATTTGAGTATGAGCAGACCACGTCCAGAATCCGCCGACTCAGACACTCGTGACCACTCGGTAGCTGCCGATGTCCTCCTTCGACAAGAGCCAGACGAGGAAGAGGACGAAGAGGAAGACGAGTGTAACGGCGCACGATCTTTACCGTTGAAGTTCTCACGATGTGAAGCAGCTAATTTCTCAGATTGAAGCGGGTCGGGCCGGCCACCGCCGCCGAGATCGCGGACCAGGTCAAGGAGAAGCTGAAGACGAAACAGACGCCCCAGCGGGTGGTAGCGTTTTACCTGACGGCCTGGAAGAAGGTCGGCGTCGTAAAAGGCGGCGCCGTGATTCGGTCTCCCTCCCCGACGCCAAGAAGCCCGCCAAAGCTGGCGGGCTTTCCCTTCTTCAGTGCAATGCTTTGGCAACTGATTCACTTTGCAGAGCATACCTCGGGCGGCGCCAGCCCCAAGGCAACACAAGCTTAGGTGGCGGATTGAGCAAGTAACTTCTGCAGCGCGTGAACAATTAATGTTTCGTTTTTCGTGATCGCGAACCCGTTGCGGTCTATCTCGGGACCATCTTACCCAAAATAAGCCGGATCGCCTCCGGTCGATGCTCCCCGGCAGAACCCTCCAGAGTATACGACCGCTCGAATGCATTCGGCCCTGTTGTCTTCAATTCCCACCCGTCGTTCGCTCGAGACCCCATGATCGAAACCCGCCAGTCCCCGGACCTATCGGCCAGAACATGTTCGACGACCGCTCGAACCTCTGCCTGCGTATTCGGATCTCCAGTGTGTTGCATATCGACTGAAACTGCCATACGGCCCTCATCCGCCAACGCAATTATCTCGAGTCATTGTAGCGGACGAGCAAAGGACAACTGGTGGCCGTCTGGATCGAGCATGTGGAAATAGCGTTCTCCCCAGGAAGCGTCTTGTGGAACTTCCGGATCGAATCCCCTCTCGTTCAGATGAGTCCATAACGCGTCCACATTCGACACGTGGAAGATTACCCGTCCCCAGCGGGTCACCGTGCCGCCTTGTTCCAGATTGAGGGTCGCCGATTTTACGTCTTTTGCGCGCAGTGACGAAAAACCCGCGTCCTCTCCACCATATAAAAGCTCCATACCCAGAACATCTCTGTAAAATCGCACCGACTCAATCATGTTCGCAACACGCAGAGTGACCGCGGAAATCTTTTCAATCGTCGGCTCCATACGCCACGAGTTTACCTCGGCCACCCTTGAGTTTTACGCGACCAAAATTGACCACCGATCTAGTCTAGTGTATCTTAAATAACGTTCCAGACTCTGCCGCAATTGCTATGATCTCGCACATGCCGAATACGAGCTTGGCGATCAATTTGCAAGCGGCGGAACGGTCGCAGCTGGAACAATGGGAATCCGCCCACGGGATTCCACAACAGGTGGCCCTGCGCTGCCGGATTATCTTGGGTGCCGTGGCGGGTGAGCAGAACGTGGCGATCGCCGAGAAACTCGGCGTGAGCCGCCCCACCGTACTGCTGTGGCGCAAGCGGGTGCGCGAGCAAGGCATCGGGGAGGTTTGGCAGATCGCTCCCGGACGTGGGCGCAAGCCGCAGTACGATCAGGCCACGCGCGAGCGGATCATCCAAGCGACCTTGCAGAGTAAGCCCCCGGGGATGACCCATTGGAGTTGCCGACTCATGGCGCAGGCGCAACAGGTCAGCAGTAGTACGGTGAACCGCTTGTGGCAACTGCACAATCTCAAGCCGCACCTGAGCCGCACCTTCAAGCTGTCGCGGGATCGGAAATTCTTGGAGAAGCTGACCGATGTGGTGGGGTTGTATTTGAACCCGCCGCACAAGGCGCTGGTGCTGTGTTTGGATGAAAAGAGCCAAATTCAGGCGCTGGATCGCACGCAGCCGGGCCTGCCCCTGAAAAAAGGCCGGTGCGGTACGATGACGCACGACTACAAACGCAATGGCACCACCACGCTGTTTGCGGCACTCAACGTGTTGGACGGCAAGGTGATCGGTGAATGTCACGCCCGGCATCGCCACCAGGAGTGGCTGAGATTTCTGCGCCGCTTGGACGGGGAGTTTCCCCCGCAGATTGAATTGCACTTGGTGATGGACAACTACGGCACACACAAAGAGCCGCACGTACAAGCGTGGCTGAAGAAGCATCCACGGTTTGTGTGCCACTTCATTCCGACCAGTTCCAGTTGGCTGAACTTGGTGGAGCGTTGGTTTGGAGAATTGAGCAACAAAGCGATCAAGCGCGCCAGCTTCGTAAGTGTGCCGGATTTAAAACAGGCAATCGAGGAATTCATGCGAAGCTGGAACGAACATCCGAAGCCCTTCATCTGGACGGCCACCGTCGAGGGCATCATGAAGAAAATCGATCGGGCGCGGGTCAAGCTGGAGCAGATCAAACCCGGGTCCACCCTGCCCCGGGGCAGAAAAAAGAAGGGATAGTATGTAAAGTTATTTACGATACACTAGACTAGTTTGGAACAAAACAGCGATAGCGCGCGTTTCGTGATACCGGTTCGTCTTGTCACGTCACATTCCTCCCGCGTTGTGTGAGACTCCCACGGCGTGAGCAAGAGCCTAACCCAAAACAAAACGCCCCAACACTCGTGTGAGTGATGGGACGTTAGTCGAACAGCCCTCCCCCGAGTCTGCTCAATCACAATCAACAGTGAGTTGTCGTGATGGGAAAGGCCACGTTAGGAACAACCTGCTGGTTACGAGTAAGACTTGCAGCCTCCGGCGCTACGCAGCCTTCTTTTGCTGCTTGATCTTTGCCCATCGTGCCCGCTGGAACGCTGCAATCTTCCGGCGAGCTGCGGCTGACATGGTGCGCTTCACAGGAACCGAGCCCGTTGTTTTCGCTGACTCCGCTGGCTGCAATTCCTTCCGTGCCCTTGCCCATCTCGCCTTTTGCGCTTGCGCCATTTTCCGGCGTGAAGCTGCCGATATGATTCGGGTAGGTTGATTTGCGTTCTGGGATGTTCCCGAACCGTTTAACGACTCGATCACTGAGATCGCTTGATCTAACTTCTCCACCTGCAACTGCGCCTGATTGCGCTCGGCACGAAGCTCCTGAAGCGCATTGTTTAGGTTTCCCATGGTTCCCCCTCGATTTAGACAGCGGCTTATTGTAGAAGGTTGTCTGGATTATGCCTAGTAAGCCAATTCCAAGGCCACTCCCCAGGCTACTGCCTTCCTCTGTTTTCCCTGGCAAATTAGAATAAGCGCATGGAGTATGTTGACGTGCTTGACTCGTTAGGTCGTCCTGTCGGAAAGATGAAGCCCAAGTCAGAGGTACATCGCGACGGCGATTGGCATGGCGCGGCCCATCTTTGGATCCTCAATAGAGAGGGGCAAATTCTGATTCAGCGTCGCTCGCCCACGAAGGAAAACTGGCCTAACTTGTGGGATGTTTCAGTAGCCGGGCACATCTTTGCTGGAGAAGGGCCTGTTGAAGTGTTGAAGCAGCGCTTCGAGAAGCACAAGAAGAGCTTGGAGTCACGCTTGTTCCTGGTGAATGCTCCCATCTCTTTACCGTTGCCGAGCACGTATCACTCAATAACGGGAACTACGTCGACAATGAATATCACCACGTCTTTCTTGTTGAAAAAGACTTGGACGTTAGAGACCTTACGTTTTGCGACGGAGAAGTCGCTGAAGTGAGGTTTGTGGCGCTGCGGAAGCTTCAAACCACCCTCACAACCGATCCAAACGGTTTTGTACCACACGAGGAAGAGTACCGAAAGCTTTTCGAAGTACTGCAGACCCCTGCTAGAGAATCCTCTTGAACCTGTAGTATAGGACACAGCACTGAACGCAGGATTACACCCCGAGATCTCCAGCAAGAAACACCTGACGGCATCACCACCTCACAACCCTCACGCCGAGCATCATCGACCGACAGCCGAAAGCTCGTCGAACAAGCACCCTTGAACTCGGCTTGAACCAGCCGGGGCGGATTCTGGGCGTACTCTGGCACGTCTCGGGAACCTCAGCACAGGGAGCGGCGAGGTAATTGTTCGGCTAGCCGTATCGATGAGCGTAGCCCGCTTGCGGGGCAGCATTCCGCCTAGTGGCCGAGAGATGTTGAATAGTGAGCGGCTCCCGCAAACGAGGCACTCATCGTGCGGGCTGTCGCTGACGATATCCAGTCAGCACACAATACAGCGTTCTTGAGGGAAATAGCATTCACCAGTCGGTCTCTTTCCGCACAGATGTGTCGACTACGGAGCCCTTCATTGCTCACGCATAGTCCCGTTAGAACCAATTCTACTGAGTCCGTCACCCCACGCAAGAGTGCGAAGGTTCTACAAGGAACTGGCCAGCGAGGGCGGCAAGGCCCGGGCAAAGAAATACGATCACACGACTCTGAGCGAGTGGGCCAAGGGCGGCGGGCGCCCTAAGAAAGATGCCCATACGCGAGATAAAGAGAGAGAAAGTAAGAGCGCGTAACCACGCTAAGGAGCAGCAGTGATGATCGGCAAGAAGATTCGGGGTATATTCGAGAAGGTGCCCGGGTCCGGCGTTTGGTGGATCAAGTACTGGGATGCTGACGCCCGCCGCCGTCGAGAGAAAGTCGGCTCGAAGAGCTACGCTATCAAACTCTACCAGAAGCGTAAAACCGAGGTTTTGCAGGGCAAGAAACTGCCGGAAACGTTGCGCCGCCGAGATGTGCGATTCGCCGAGCTGGGGGAAGACGCCCGCCGGTACTGCGAGACGAACAATCGCGGCTGGCGCACAGACCATTGCCGCATCGGGCAATTGCTTCGAGGGTTCGGCAACCGACCAGCCGAGATCCCCATTGAAGACCTCCGTAGGTGGTTGAGCGAGCAGGACTGGACGCCCGCGACGTTCAATCGCTACAAGTCCATGCTCTCGCTCATCTATCGCTTAGGTATGGAGAACAAGAAAGTCGATTTCAACCCCGCAAAGCTGCTGAAATGCAAGCACGAGGACAACCGCCGTATCCGGTTCCTGAACCAGAACGGCGCCTTTGACGAGGAAAAACAATTGCGGGCTACGATCGAAACGAAATACCTAAGTCATTTGCCAGAGTTCGAGATTGCGCTGAACACGGGTATGAGGCCAAGTGAGCAGTACAGCCTTGCATGGGACCGTGTGGACTTATTCGGTCGACGTATCACTGTCCCCAGGAGCAAGAGTGGCAAGGCACGCCACATCCCCATAAACTCAGAAGCGCTGGCCGCGTTTAGGGTGCTGGCCCAGCGGTCGCCGAATGGGGCCGGCCCGGTATTCGTGAACTTAAAGGGTGAAAAGCTCGGGGGCTACAAACATTGGTTCAATCAAGCAGTGGAGGGAGCGGGTCTCGTGGATTTCTCACGGTACTGCTTGCGGCACACGTTCGCGAGTCGCCTGGTAATGGCAGGGGTTGACATTCGAACTGTGGCCGAACTGATGGGATACAAGACCATCCAGATGACGATGCGGTGCGCGCACCTCGCGCCCGAGCACAACCTCGCCGCGGTTGAAAGGCTCACTTCATTTAATTCCAGTGAGCCACCGCTCAGGGAGACCTCGCTAGCGCAGACGGCTTTGCAAGAGGAACCTACTGCCACCATAACTGCCACTGGCTCTGGAAACGGAGCTTCGAGCGGCACCGCAATTGTGCATTAAATGTCTTTGATTGTGTTACATTCGCGAGAATGGGCGCGTAGCTCAAACGGACAGAGCATCGGATTTCTAATTATCTGGTTTGACTGTGCGCCCGAGTCTTTTCAATTTGATAACTCGCTGCTGACTGCTCCGGTGTGCCCTAGATAGCTCTCATGTTCCGCATTCTGTGCCCTCGTTTGTGCCCTCACGGGTTCGCATTCCTTGCGCTTGGAGCGTGAGACAATCTCTCGTGTGCCCCGGAAGCAGAAAATCAATCTCGAAAGAGTTAAGGCGTCGCTCGAAACTGTTTGCCCGAAGTGCGGATGCCCAATTGCACCTGACAAAATCCGCCGCATTGACTTTCGACAGGTGGAGTGTCCCGAGTGCGGCGAGCATTTCATCCCAGAAAAGCGGGGGAAATCAAGTCAATGCCCTCGTAGGTGTAATATTATCGCGTCCGCCTCCCCGAAGAGCCATCCGCACTATGGGACGCAGCACCCTCTGAGACGAATGATCCGAATTTCCCTGGGAACAGATTTCCGTCAGACAAATCTATCCTTTGGAGGTTGTCATGAAAAACATCCGCATCTTGGTATTGATTCTCTGTGCGTGCTTCGTGTCCGTGGCATGGGGTGAGCAGCTAACGTGCCCGGCCCACACCCCGTGGGGCCAGTTCCACAGGCACAACATGCAGCGCTGGAACCCGTGTGAAAAGGTGCTTAACGTCAACAATGTTGGGAGCCTCCAGTTGAAGTGGAGCTACCCCACCGGCAAAGATAACGCTGTGGTTTCCTCGCCTGCGGTGGTGAATGGGGTCGTTTATTTCGGGGCGACAGATGCGAACGGCAACCTGTACGCGCTGAAGGCCAGCACCGGCGCCAAGCTGTGGAGCTACATTACCTCGAAAGTTGTGGCTTCCTCGCCCGCCGTGGCGAATGGAGTGGTTTACATCGGCTCCTACGACAACTTCGTGTACGCGGTGAATGCCAGCACCGGGGCTGGGCTGTGGGGCACCGACCTCGGCGACCTCATAGAGACCTCGCCCACGGTGGTGAACGGAGTGGTTTATGTCGGCGCCGATACCGCCACTCTGTCGGCCCTGAACGCCAGCACCGGCGCCGACCTGTGGCGGTACGGCACCAACGGGAATCCGTCCTCAGTAGCCGTAGCCAATGGGGTGGTTTATCTAGGCGACGGCAGCGGCAACGTGTATGCCCTGAAGGCCAGCACCGGCGCCCTACTGTGGAGCTACACCACCGGCAACATTGTGTCTTCCTCGCCCGCCGTGGCGAATGGCGTGGTTTATGTGGGCTCGTATGACAACAACGTGTACGCGCTAAACGCCAAGACCGGCGCCAAGCTGTAGAGCTACACCACCGGCAACATTGTGTCTTCCTCGCCTGCCGTGGCGAATGGGGTGGTTTATGTCGGATCGGACGACGGCAACGTGTACGCGCTAAACGCCAAGACCGGCGCCAAGCTGTGGAGCTACACCACCGGCAACATTGTGTCTTCCTCGCCCGCCGTGGCGAATGGGGTGGTTTATGTCGGATCGGACGACGGCAACGTGTACGCGCTGAACGCCCGCACCGGCGCCAAGCTGTGGAGCTACACCACCGGCAACGTTGTGTCTTCCTCGCCTGCCGTGGCGAATGGGGTGGTTTATGTCGGATCGGACGACGGCAACGTGTACGCCTTCGGCCTGAAGTGAGGGATGGAAGGGATCTTATTTGACTCCGGTCCCTTCGGCACAGGAACACACCCAAAAGCAGCGCCGCCACGCTGGCCAGTCTGAGAGTATTGGAAAGCCGCTGCGCGACGGGTGTGCGGACCGGGTAAGGTTAGCCTCGGATTGTGAATCCGATTGTGCTAGCAACTGACTGAAATCACGCGCCTGAAAATGAGGCAGGCACAGCAGGGGCACAGCTAACAATGATTAGCGTGCTACTGCCTGGGAATCTAGCAACAGGCCCAGCCGACAATCATTCGTCAGTCTCAGGACACCGCTCGGGACATTGGATCGAAGCACCCAAAAACCCCCACCCGGTCAAGATATTTTTAACCTTGCGCGACATTTTTTCGGAATTTTCGGACCCTCAGAGCGGTTGATGAGTGGCGATGTTACAACAGCAATTCCGACCGAAGGTTCGGTGCACGATCAACTGGGGGGTTTACGAATTGCGGTTGCTTGCCAGCCCTCTGGAATTACTACTTGCTATCGAAATGGGGAATGAGTTTGAACACCGTTCCACAGCCGTATGGAGGGTTGCAGCTGAGGTTTCCACCACTAGTTGTAGTACCGTAGAGGTTGCCTTTTCCGTCTTGGATCACACCCGCTAGGGGATAGGCGCCGTCAGTTCCTTGGGGAGTGAAGTAGTACAGTACGGTTTCTTTGCCTGTGCTGCTTACCTTGAACACTGATCCAGCAGTGTTCGTAGGTTCCGAACTGTAGGTAGTGCCGTAAAGGTTGCCCTCCTTGTCCATCACCAAGTCTGCATAAAAGGGAAATGCTCCGTCTGCTTGATCACTAAAACGGTGTAGTACAGTCTCCTTTCCAGTAGTGCCTATCTTGTACACTATTCCATGGTTGCCTGTGCCGCCGAAAGTTGTGGTCCCGTATATATTTCCCTTCGTATCCAGAACCACGCCTGCCGTTGGATCTGATCCGTAGGGGCACTTTCTTGGCGAAACGTTTTCCGCACAGAAGTTGAACAATACTGTCTCTGTATCGGTGCTTGTGTCCAGTTTGAATATCGTTCCTTTACCACGAGTGCCGCCTCCACCGGTAGTGCCATAGAGATTTCCGGTTCCATCTCCGATGAGACGAGAGTACGGTCCTGTTCCGTCTTCGTAATAGGTTCCAAAACTGTACAGTACAGTCTCAGTTCCGGTCGGATCAATCTTGAACACCGTTCCGCAGCCATATTCTCCTTCGCAGTACGCGCCGCCATACGTCGTTGTGCCATAGAGGTTTCCTTTCTTGTCGCGTCTCAAGCCTGCGTAAGGTATTTCCCCGTCGCCTCCAGTCGCAGGGAAACTGTGCAGAACGGTTTCTTTGCCAGTCGGATCGATCTTGAACACCGTTCCGCAACCGTAGATATCACCGTATGCACAACTCCCGTTGCCACCCATTTGCGTGGTGCCATATAGGTTTCCCTTTTCGTCGCGGACCAAGACTGACGTTGGGAACTCTCCATCCGGAACACCAGAGAAACTGTACAGGATTGTTTCGACGCCTTCGGCGCTTAACTTAAACACTGTACCGCAAGTTTCTCCATAGTTCGGTCTACAACCGGTAGAGGTGCCACCGTTCTGGGTAGTACCGTACAGGTTTCCATCGGCGTCTAAAATTAAGCCTCCGTAGGGCGCTTGTCCGTCTGGTGGACCAGCGAATGAGTGAAGTACCTTTACCGTGTAAGTTTGCGCTTCCACGGAATAGGTTGTAGCTGCCCCTAGAAGAAACGCGACTGCTAACGCCGGTCCCAGACGCTTCGCAAACCGGCCCGGCCTTGGTTTTCGGTTCGACATGGTTGCCCTCCTATTGCACGCCAGCCATCCTACTCCTCCAGTGCGTGCCACGACAAAGACACTTCAGCCTGCCTCAGGAAATTGCGGAAACGAAGAAGTGGCGATTCTCAACAGCTATCGGGTTCCGTGAGTCCTTGCTTTTGCTAGCGTTCGGGTTATGCTGGTAGGTGAGGCCAAGCGAATGTCCACCAAAACCGACCAAAAACGCGGAAGCTACAAGCCAGCAGCAGTACAGGCCCTGGTGATCGAAGGTCGTAAATCGGGACACTCGATGCGCCGGATAGCGCGTGAATCTGGTCTTGACCGGTCAACGGTAAAGAACATTCTTAGTCAGCCAGAGATCGAAGAAGCTTTGCGGCAGTCGCGCGATACATTGGTGACTGCGCTCCCGGCGATCAGCCAGATGGTAACCGCTGACATCCTGAAAGAGCGCGACCGGGAGCTTGGGTTTCATGTTCTCAAGAATGCTGGCATTTTCCCGAAGGAAGACGGGAAGAAGCCCAACACTCTACCGCAGGACAATCGCCTCCAGATCGCAATTCAGACGTTACTTCCCGCCTCTCCCACGTCTCCGAGAGAGATTGTCCCTCTAGCCAAGGACGGTGAACACACTCGATAATTGGCGTATTCTGTTGCTTGACTATGCCCCGTGGTTCTCACCTCAAAACAGGCGTCACCGACCGTCACCGCCAGGTAGCTAATGACATTCTTGTTAAGGGTAAACCCATTCGCACCGCCCTGCTCGATGCCGGGTATTCACAGGCGAGTGCAAATCAAGGCATGGCAAGGATTAAGCGCTCTGTGCCGCTAGCAGTCGCCTACGCCCAACAGATCGAACGCCTGAAGAATTTGCCCGCCCCTCCTGCTGAAGCCAGGGCTCAAATCGTTCGCGCGAAATTGCTTGAGAATGTGGCCAACAATTGCGATAACGCTGTGCAGAGTCTAAAGCTATTGGGCCAGGACCGGGAGGTGTCGATGTGGCAGCCCGAGGTCCAGCAGGGAATTGTTGTTCTGAACATGCCCACCGCGTTGCAAGACCCCGAGGTACGGAAACGGTTGCTGGAGTCGGCAGAGGAATGAGGAAAATCGAAATATGATCAGCTTATCTGCAATTGAGACCAATTCGGCCCTACTGGACCGTCTCCAGAAACTTGAGAGGGAGAACCGAAAGATTAAGCAGTTTGGGGCTGTTCTCCTAGTCGCGATTGCCGTGCTGATCCTAATGGGTCAAGCTGGTAAGAACCGGGCGCTGGATGCGGATTCTCTTGTCATCAGAGATGCCGCCGGCAATGTTCGAATTGAACTCGGACTATTGGAGGATCACCACCCCATTCTCAGAATGTTTAGCGGCAGTGACAACAAGACTGCCTCGGTGCTGCTGGATTCGAACCCAAAGGGATCAGGGTTGACGTTTCTTGGGGGAAGCGCTCTCATCACGCTGCACAATGACGACAACCCGTCACTTCTGATGGCCGGGGGAGGAGGAGGGACGTCCATTGAACCTCAGCTTATTCACACATACGACAACGAAAACTTCCACACCTTCATGGGCAAGACGGCTACTGTGGACGATCGGACGGGAAGCACAACTTGGACCACTGCAGCGTCACTAAAATTGGCTCGCAAGGACGGTAAGGTCGTCTGGCAGGCTCCGTAACCTTCCCCCAAAAAGTGTGAAAATGGCGCCACTTTTTTGGGTTCTCAGTCAGCCGCGAAGCCATGCGCGAGTATTCGAGGTGGCCAAGGGTTCTCCCCAAGGGGGCGGTCCTCGCGGGTCCTGCTTTTTCCGCAAAGAACCCGGGGTATCGGACAGATGTGAGTTGTGACGAGGTTTGTGGTGACGAACGCCCTCGTTTGTTGCATGATTGATATGGCCGCCTAGCCCGGTCTAGCTAACCGGGCGAAAGGCTTCCTGTCTGCTTGGCTCGGCGGCCTTCCTACTCTGCAAGCGGACGACGAAAGCGGACTTGAAACAAAAGCAGACTCATCGCCGCCATCAACCAAAAAACTATCGTGCGGTCGAGAAGGCTATCGCTGAGGAATGGGAGCTGCAGCCAAACGAGCCGCCCGACCCCGAGAAGGTGCGCATCAATGGTCGAATTAATCCCAACGGTGCGGCTACGGAAGACGATGACCGGGCCTTCATCAACACCCTAGACGAGCACCAGGCTCGCGAAGGCCTCTCGCGATGCGCGGCAGGTTTAAGTGAAGTGGCCACGGAGATAGCGGCACAACAGCAGGGGCTCGCATTGATGACCGTGAGAGGCGACCGGAGTGAAAGAAAGCTCCGACCTATCAGGGACAAACTTCGCAAGGGGCTAGTACGCCAAAAGAGATTCGTACGGCTCCGAGACCTATACGGACAGCGGCTGCAAACCCTCTCATATTCTCCCAGAGCCGAGGATGCCAGCGCGCCGCATGGGAAGATAACGCCTAGTGCGATCACAGGTCATGGGCGCGCCACTGTCGTCGCGGAGCTCATCAAGGAACTAAACGCGCTTCGCCCGCAAATGCAACTTCCGGAAGATGACTATGAAAATCTCTCACGTCAAAACGCAAGGTATCTGACTTTCAAAATCTGCAAACAATACCCTTCTGCTGTTAATTGGGTAAAGATGCTACCGGAGAGACGCTCAGTTAACACAATCGCGTATGAGCTGGCCGGGGTGCATTTTGGCGTTAGAGCGCCGACCATTGAAACCGCGTGGAAACGCTATAAGCCCAATAAACGGAAACGCAATAAGCCCAATGAGTCGGGGACCACTGGGAAGCATTAAGTTTTCTGGAATCTCTGCCTTCGTTGCGGTTCACCCCATTTTGCCCCTTATTACCCCTCGATTTACCCCACCAAATTGCCATTTTTCCCGTGTTTGACTAGTAAAAGAAAACCCCGGCTCTAACCGGGGCTGATAGATCGGAGAAAATGGGTATGCAAGGAGACTCTAGTACTTCCTCCCACCGGATTGCAAGCCGCCACGTCGCAAGGGCCATAATCCTTTGTTGCCGTGCCGGGAAACAACTCCAGGCCGCAAGCCAGACAACCCCTGACAAGTACAGCTGTGACCGACTGCGATTCCTCGCAACGGGACTCCGCGAATTGACTCTTCCTCTATCGAAGATCGCCAGTTGCTTCGAGAAAGGCGAGGGGGCCCTGTGACTAGCGAACCCTGGCACAACCATCCTGCAACCCCAAGGCAGCAGCAGCTGGCTTTCAAGTCCAGCAGGAAGGGCACACGGCCCACACAGGCCGACGTGATTGTCGAACTGCTACGAGAGAAACGTGCCCAGGGAAAACCGCTTGAACTTCCCGAGATCATGGCTGCCGGCATCGCTCAGCACGGCGCACGGTTTCATGAGATCCGATCAAGAGGGTTCGTAGTAGTGAATGAATCGGACCGCGACGGCGAAGTAGTGCGCTCCCGCTACTTCCTCACGTTCGACCCCGAGCGGGATGGTAAGCAATGAGCGGCAAGACGAAGGGACCGGCACTCAAACGCCGGGCCGAACCTGAGATCGAATGGCAGGACTATCCACTTGTTGAGTCCCGCGAGTATCCCGCCTATTGCAGATGTGCAAAGCGGTATCGAGACCCCGCCTTTAAGCGTTGGACTTGCCTGCTGCGCTGGGATGTACTCACGGACGACCTTCTGACAGTGATTGCTTCCGTACCCTATTGGCTGTCTCTTGGGAGCAAGGAGAGGCCCTGGGCGTCGCGGAGGGGCAATTATCTGAAGGAATGGGTAAGAGCGAATGGCGGGCCGCCGACCCGAGGTGATCGGCTGTCGCCGCGAGTCTTTACGCAGAGGATGGCGCGTGTCGAGGTTGGCGAAACCAACCCTGAGAAGAGTCCTGCCCCGTACTCAGTTGTTCGCAGAATTGTGTCTTGGGAAACGGGCGCAGTTTCGGGTCACTCAGTCATCAAGTCACACAGTCAAGGAAGGCATGGGATAAACCAAGCAGAAGCGCAGAGTTATCAGAAGTGAATGGCAGAAACGGTTTCGGCCCAAGCCAGGGTCGAGGGCGTGAATCACTCCATCACACACCCAAGGGGCGGGCGTTCCGTTTTCGGTTCGCCCGTCAAAGGCAGGGCGGCCAAGAATCTCGTTTAGGTGAATAAACCATGAGAACAGAGAACGCATCTCCCCTCACGCAATTCGAGGTAATAGACGGCAAGGTTCTCGCGGAACGCTGGCGCGTGACTCCTGCGTGGATTCGTAAGCAATCCGTCGTCGCAGAGAACTGCCTGCCGCATTTGAAGCTGGGGCGGTATGTTCGTTTTCTCTGGGGGTCCCCTGATCTGTGCAAGTGGATGGAAAAGCACTATAACCGCTAACTCCGGAAAGCCCCTCACCTTTTCGTCTTGACAAAGCTTAGGGTCTAAGCTAACGTAAGCTTAGGGGGTAAGCAAAAGATGAAGAGAAGCGATTTCGTGAAATCCGGAGCTGAGGGTGGGCGGATCGCTGCGGCCCGCATGACTCCGAAGCAGAGAATCGAAAGAGCACGGAAGGCAGCCCTCGCCAGTGCAAAGGCACGGCAGGCAAGCGTTAAAGCACGGAAGGGGAAACCATGAGAAAACCAAACAAAATCTGCGTGTTCAAACGTGGCGGTAAAGGGTCATGGGTGCTGCGCTACCGCCAAGAGATAAACGAGGGCGGGCAGCTAAAGACGGTCCACCGCTCTGTAACGCTGTGCCCCGGTTCCGTCCCGAGGGTTAAGGCGTTCGAGCTAGCGGAAAAGGAATCTGTGAAGCTGGAGCAGTCCCGTCCCGCCTCTGCCGAGAAAGTGGTGGGCCTGGGCGATTATTTCGCAAAGGTTTATCTGCCCTTCGCGGAAAGCAAGTTGCGACACTGGACGGTGAAATCCTACCGGGTGACATGGGCAAAGCACTTCGCTTCACGCCCGCAAATCACGTGCAAGCTGCTCTGTGACGTGCGAACGTCCGACATCTATGGCTGGTTGCACGAGATCGTTACAACCGACCGGACAGAGAACGGGAGGACACTCGGGTCTGCCACGGTAAAACGTCTCAAATCTCTGCTGTCGGGTGTTTTCACTCACGCGGTAAATCTGGGATACCTAAACGGGGTAAACCCGGTGGTGGGCACGATGCTGCCTGCTGCTGCGCCGCCGCGCGAGACCGTGGCCTATTCCTTGGAACAGATACGAGCCATGATCGCCGCCTTGCCTGATTCCACTAGCCGTGTCATGGTAGCGGTAGCCGCGTTTACCGGACTGAGCCGTTCCGAGATTCGCGGGTTGACGTGGGAAGCGTGGCAGGGAGATGAATTGCACGTCCTGCGGTCCATAGTCGCGGGGCGCGTACAAGATACCAAGACGCGTGCGCGTAAGGCACCTGTCCCGCTGCTGCCCTCACTTGCCCAAGTGCTCGCACAGTACCGGGCGCATGAGGGGAACCACGTCACCGGACCGATATTTCGAACAGCGAACGGGACGCCCATTGATCCTAACAACCTGCTACGGGACAGGATGCAGCCCGCGTTTCGTAACGCTGGCATTTCGTTCTGGTCGGGCTGGCATGGGCTGCGCCGTGGCCTTGCATCGAATCTGCATCGCCTCGGGGTTCAAGACATGGTGATTCAGCGCATCTTGCGACACTCGAACGTGAGCGTGACGCAAGCCTGCTACATCAAAACGGCAAATCAGGATTCTGTGCGGGCGCTGGAATCACTAGACGCGGTTCTGTGCCCTACCTGTGCCCTAGAATCGGCAAGACCGCAAACGCTGCAATTGCAGTGACGTTGTAGAATCAGGAAGATAGCCTTTTGCGGGCGCGTAGCTCAAACGGATAGAGCATCGGATTTCTAATCCGAGGGTTGCAGGTTCGATTCCTGCCGCGCCTACCAAGAATCAATAAGATAGGGCCAGTCTCATGCACCGTGGGGAACACTCGGGGAACAGAAAATTGTTCCTCGACTTTTGCCATTGCAGCGACTACGTCGACATTCACGGCTTTGACGTAGCTGCTCATCGTAACCGCGATGCTGGAGTGGCGCAGAATTCCTACGCGCTGCATGCCAGCCATGCCACTCGAAGCCGTGGAGGGCCAAACCGCCGCGAGTCTGGGTTGAATCTCCCGTACATAGGTATTTCTATCTGGCCAATCTGCTCTAGCAGGCGCTCGAAGTAATGTGGCCTTAAAGCTTATCTCTTCTGATGTTGAAGGTCCGTAGGCTCTCGACCTTCTATTCATCCTCATTTGGGTCATATTTTCGCATCTTTGCTGGCTGCGGTAACTGTTGATAAATCCACGATAAATCGCCATAACCGGCGCTCATTGAGGGGTTTTGAGCGCAATGGCCTGATTTCGTCAACATGCCGTGTTTTCAGCAATAGAATAGGCATTGATGAAAGGATTTCTGCTTTTCTCACTACTGCTAACGTTAGCGTCCGCAGGAGCGCAGCTTCAAGAGTACAGAGCGACCGATAATCCGCGAGCGGCTGAGAATATCGCGCAGCCTTGTGGCTACCAAGCCACGTTTCCGGCAGGCGACAGACCGGTAAAAGCGGCTTGGGTCACTTACGACTGGGGACCGACATCGCACACTTCTATACCTACCCTGACGTTCTTGCTTTTGCCAAGCGGAACGATCTAGCCATGGTTTTGGCTACTCAATGCCCAGCGAGACATTCCTCGGAAAAGGGTGAGATGGATATGTATCCCGAACATGGCTTGGGTCGATCTCTCTTTTCTGCCCTAAACACCATCGGAAGGGAAAGTGGTCATCCAGAACTGGCTAACGCAAAGCTGATCGTTCTGGGGTTTTCGGGAACGAGCGCCGACTTTGGCCACTTTGTGGCCTATGCCCCCGAGCGTGTCTTAGCGGCAATCCTGGCGAATCCGGGTGCGGACGATCCGGACAATGTAGATCGGATAAGGCTTGATGAGAACAGCATCGCCGTGCCCCTACTCATTATTGTGGGCGGCGTGGACACCATATCCGGTACGGCAAACCATACAAATTCTTCGACCGCTATCGCACAAAGGGAGCCCCTTGGGTTTATCTCGTTCAGAACAAAATTCCTCACTGCTGCATCAACGATACAAAATCATTCATGCTCGATTGGCTCCAAGAGGTGATCCAAGCTCGGCATCCCGATCCACAGAAGCCGCTCTGGCCGACGAATTCGAACACTGGGTGGTACGGCTCAATTCAACCATGCAAATCAGTCTACGACGACCATTGGGGATTGCCTCTGTGGGATATCTGCGATGCCCACGTTGAACATGCGGCGAAGGCGGTACCATCAAACGAATTGCCATCGGGGTTCTTTCCTACTGAGTCACTTGCGCACGAATGGCTGACCTACATCAAATAGCCGGACCATCCCAAGAACTCTTTCCCTCGTCCGAATGACCCAACTTTCGGTGAGCCGAAGATGCAGGCGCATCATTGAGGCTTCATCAACTGGACAACCGGCGAAAAATCGCCATTACAGTGCGCCGGGATGAACCGGCATGAAGCAGAGGATGAAAGAGCCTTACGAGTAAAGACTAGCGATCTGCTCGGCCCCGAGTCTTGCGCTGATACCGCGAGGGACTCAGTGAAGCGTAGACAGGGGCTAGGCGAGGTGGGTATCCAGCTCCGAAAAGATGCAATCCGGACGCCGCCGTCTTTGTAATGCGCGGTAGGCAACATGAGCAGGAGCGCTAGCGCGAGTTCCTGGTCAGTCCGGCGTAGTCGAAGACCCCAGACACGCCTAGAAGCTTCATGCACGAGAACCGGGAGACCTCGGAGACACCTGCGGCAAAACCAGGCAGCAGGACGGCGGGCGAAGGCAATAGCCGCACGGCCCGCATGTACGTCCCCGAGGAGTCACACGACGGTATAGTACCGATGAATCATTCGAACAAAGACAGAAGACCGTTGGCGGAGAGTGAGGAGGGAAGGCCGTCGATCAAGGAGAACGCAGGTCAACCTCACACGTACCCGACTCAGAGCGGGAAGGGCGTGCCCCAGGGATTGGCAGGCGTGCGGAAAGCAGCACGGGAAAATAAGGAGATGAAGTTCACCGCTCTGCTCCACCATCTGACCGTCGATCTGCTGCGGGAAAGCTTTTACTCACTAAAGAGGAAAGCCGCACCCGGAGTGGACGGGGTCACCTGGCAGGAGTATGAGACCGGACTGGAAGATCGGTTGGTTGATCTCCATGGCCGGGTTCATCGTGGAGCGTATCGAGCGCTGCCTTCGAGAAGAGTGTACATAGAGAAAGAAGATGGACGGCAACGTCCACTTGGAGTCGCGGCCCTGGAAGATAAGCTCGTCCAGTACGCCGTGACCACGATCCTCAATCAGATCTATGAAGAGGACTTTCTCGGATTCTCGTATGGCTTTCGCCCGGGGCGCAGCCAGCATGACGCGCTGGATGCGTTGTCGTACGCGCTCTTGAAGAAGAAGGTGAACTACATTTTGGACGCTGATGTCCGAAGCTTTTTCGACAATCTCGACAAAGGCTGGATGATCAAGTTCATAGAGCATCGCGTCGCCGATCCTCGCATACTGCGGCTGATCCAGAAATGGCTGAAGGCCGGAGTGATGGAGGAAGGCAAATGGTCGGAACCGAAGACCGGTACGCCGCAGGGTTCGGTGATTTCACCGTTGCTCGCCAACGTGTACTTACACTACGCTTTCGATCTTTGGGTGAACGTCTGGCGCAATAAGTGGGCGCAAGGCGAGGTGGTGGTCGTCCGCTATGCGGACGACGTCATCTTGGGATTTCAGTATCGGACGGACGCGGATCGTTTCCTGGAGAATCTACGGGAACGACTGGCCATGTTTGGACTGGAACTACACCCAGAGAAGACGCGCCGGATCGAGTTCGGCAGATTTGCCGAAGAGAACCGGAAACGTAGAGGGGAAGGGAAACCCGAGACGTTCGACTTTCTAGGCTTCACGCACATTAGCGGGAAGAATAGTTTGGGGCGCTTCACCGTGCGACGCAAAACGATCCGCAAGCGCATGCGGGCCAAACTGCGGCAGCTTAAGCAGGAGCTCCAGCGGCGCATGCATGATCCCATAGCTCAAACGGGAAGATGGCTCCAATCGGTCGTGCAGGGTTACTTCAACTACTACGCGGTACCAGGAAACCTCGACAGCCTCGCGGTGTTCCGAGAACGACTGCTGGGACTGTGGTGGCGCAGACTGCGGCGCCGGAGCCAAAGGGATCGCTTCTCGTGGAACCGTACGCTTGCACTGGGCCGCCGATGGCTACCTGAACCCCGACCGCTCCATCCTTATCCCGCGGTTCGCTTTGCCGCCAGTCATCCGCGATAAGAACCGGATGCGCTAACGAGCGCCCGTCCGGGTCCGTCCGGGGGGTACCACGCAAGTGGTATCCCTACCGGGATCTCATTGGGGTGGTCGTAGGCCTACCGCCTCTTTGAATAGTGCCCCAAAAACCATCGCTGCCTGCCGTGGCAACCAGTTGAAACTGCGTGATCAGAGCACTGCGGTTTTCGCTGCCCACAAACAGATGTTTGTGGGCGTGGATTTGCGCTCGGCGTCGGCGATGTTAGAAACACCGCACACGGACCCGGCATTGGGTCCGAACCTACAACCCTCCGGTTAACAGCCTCGTGAGAAGCAGTAATTTCAAGAATCTAGCGACGCAGATGACAACTCACGGGCATGCATGGACACGGAAGGTTTGGTCTAGATCTGGCGCCTTCACCCACTAAATAGCCGGAAGCGCCGACTTTTATGACCTTCTCATAGAAGCGCTCATTGACGACGCGCCGACACTCATCCCTCCTAATTGCGGAGTACAGGCGACCGCAGAGTATGAGCGGCTGGCGAAGTCCGTCCCCTCTGAGCACAATCGATAAGATCGTGCCCAGAGGAGTTGCGACTCACATCCCCGCAAACCGAGACAGAGCCGCAAGGAACAGGATCCACATCGGCCACCGCTGCGGAGTAGTCACCCCAGCGTCCATCGAGCTGTACGTTCGACGGTACGCCGTAGTAGCCGGTGAAGCCGTCATCCGGAGCAGCACCCTGAGCGAGGACGTTCACGGTTCCGTGCGGGGCGCTCGAATTAAACTTGATGAACGCAGAAAGCCGCAACAATCGACGCTTCGGATGAAGCTGCCTTGTGGGAAGAGGGTCGATCTCATAAGATTGATGCCATGTCAGCCCTGACGGTCACGATCGGGCAGACGCTCGGGCATTACCGCATCCTTGAGAAAATCGGGGCTGGGGGGATGGGTACAGTCTATCGTGCCCACGACGAACGGTTGGATCGCGACGTCGCTCTCAAAGTCTTGCCTCCGAGTGGGCTGGGGAATGATGCGGCTCGGAGACTTTTTCGTAAGGAGGCATTGGCCCTCTCTCGGCTAAACCATCCCAATATCGCCAGCGTTTATGACTTCGACTTTGACGCTGGGGTTGATTTTCTGGTCATGGAGCTGGTAACGGGTGTTACGGTGGTCTCGAAGCTCTCCGGCGGAGCTCTTTCAGAGGAAGAAGTTTTGCAGTTTGGCCAGCAGATCGCACTGGCCCTGGAGCACGCTCACGGGTACGGAGTAGTTCATCGCGATCTAAAGCCAGGGAACCTGGTCATTCGGTCGGATGGTCAGCTTAAGGTGGTGGATTTCGGCCTTGCCAAACTACTGACGATTGATGAATCCGCGCCCACCGAAACATTGACGGTCACACACCGGCTGGCCGGTACGGTGCCTTACATGGCGCCTGAGCAACTCCGGGGAAAACGTCCCGACTGCCGAAGTGATATTTATTCAGCCGGCGCGGTGCTCTACGAGATGGCTACTGGGCAGCGTCCTTTTCAAGGAAGAGTCCTGACCGCCATCTCGGAGGCGATACTGCACAGCAACCCGGTGTCCCCGCGCCAGTTGAGTCCGGGAATTTCGTCAGCCCTCGAATCAGTCATTTTGAAGTGTCTGCAAAAGGAACCTGCAAGCCGTTATCAGACGGCACGAGAGCTGTCCGTCGACCTCCAACGGTTGCGAACAGCCAGCGCCGAGATAAGTGCTGGCCGGACGCCGGACAAGGTTCGCCCCCACCGGGTGCCTATTGTCTGGCTGATGGCAATACTGTTGGCCACAGTGGCTATTTTCTTTTTTGCGGTCCGTGCCTGGCAGGCACGCGCGAGGGCCGCGAGTCAAATTCCCGGCATCAGGTCTTTGGTGGTGCTGCCGCTGGAAAATCTATCGCATGATCCGGAGCAGGACTACTTCGCGGATGGGATGACGGATGAGCTGACAACTGAATTGGCACACATCAGCGCGTTGCGGGTGGTCTCGCGCACTTCTGCCATGCACTACAAGCGGACTACGAAGACGTTGCCGCAAATTGCGCGAGAGCTGCGCGTCGACGGCGTGATTGAGGGTTCGGTGTTGCGCTCAGACGGGTCTGTCCGTATCAACACCCAATTAGTGCAGGCGCAAGCGGACAAGCAACTGTGGGCGCACAGTTATCAACGCGAGTTGAAGGATGTTTTGCAGTTGCAAGGTGAACTGGCGCACGACATCGCGGAGCAGATCAAAATCACGGTCACGCCTCAGAAGCAACTGCGTTTAGCAATCACTCGAACCGTCGACCCGGGCGCGCACGAGGCCTATCTAAAGGGTCTCTACCACTGGAATAAGGGGACCGATGACCGTGATGCCAGGAGCGACTTCGAGGAAGCCATCGCACTTGATCCCAACTACGCACCGGCCTACGCGGGGTTAGCGGACTATTTTTGGGCCACGGACGAATTGCCGCCGCGCGCGGCCATGCCACGCGCCCGCGAAAACGCTCTGAGAGCCCTGGCGCTTGACGACGGCTTAGCCGACGCCCACAAAACATTAGCGATTATCAAATTCTATGGCGATTGGGATTGGGTTGGCGCAGAGAAAGAGTTCCAACGCGCTCTCGCATTGAACCCTAGCTATTCCGAAGGCCACCGGATGTATGCCCTGTATCTGTCGGCATTGGGGCGGGCGGAGGATGCGTTCGGCGAGATACAAATCGCCCAGCGGCTGGACCCTCTCTCGCTTACAACCAGCGTGACCGCCGGATGGATCTCTTATTACGCGCGCCAATATGATCGTGCCCTGCAACAATGCCGGAGCGTGCTTGAACTAGACCCCAATTGGACTTCGGCCCACGAGTGTCTTGGCGATGCCTATACAGCCAAGGGAGACTTCGCGCAGGCGATTGCAGAGTGCCGACAAGCAGCAAACGGTTCCGGTGATGATCCGATGCGTCTTGCTGGATTGGGCCGCATTTACGCGCTGGCAGGGAAGGAAGCGGATGCTCGCAAGATCCTTGCCCAGCTGAACAAGGCTTCGAAAACCGAATACATAGCCCCATATTTCTTCGCCATCATCGAGGGTGCACTGGGAGAAAAAGACCAGGCATTCGCCTGGCTGGAAAAGGGGTTCAATGGCCGCGATCCTTACCTCGCCAGGATAAGAGTTGACGTCGCCATGGATCCGTTGCGGTCTGATGCGCGCTTTAAGATATTACTGCGACGGATAGGCCTCGCGAATTAAGAGAGGAAAACCGAATCTCGGATCCGGACCCTTTCGCAGGCTCCTTTTTTAAGGGCTGACCGTAAGTGCGCGCGAAACTGCCAGGTTTCTAGTTTCACTACTCGAAACAGGTCACTTGGATCACAACCGCATTGCTCGCCCTGCCGTGAACCAATATGAAGTCCCACTGAGGATATTTACAGGGCGGTCCGGGTGGGACTGAAACCCGATTAATAAGAACGTTTACCGGTTCCGAGAAAACGTCGTTGTCGTTCAGAAATTTCAGCAGCACCGCATTGTCCTCTGCCAGTTGCTTCGCGCGCTTGGTTAGCGCTCGTAAGATCGCGACCTCCGGCCATTTGTGGCCGGCATCGTTGAGTTGCCAAACTCTGAGTACTTCAAGCGCTTCCCCGTTGATCGGCACTGCGACGAAAGTGGGAGCGTTTTGCTTTTTCTTGTGCTTCATGACAATCTCCCCATGTTTTACGCTGCGTTTCTACACCTTTTGGTTACCCAGAGTCAAATGGTAGCCTCGATCTGCTGGCGTGCAGATCGGCCAAGAACGACAGAGACCTTGCTGCTGCACGATCCAAAGAGCCACACCTTCTGTCGACAGCGAGGACTGCACTGCATCTGCCAGATTCTCGCATCGTGGAACTCTCCCTTTCCATCTGTGACCACTAGCACCTTGTCTTTCGTGTCGAAATAAATGTCCACTCCGACGTTCCGCTCAAAGTCGCGACCCGAAACCAGAATCCGGCTCGCCGGCGGTCCAGATTTCTTGGAGAGAGTGATGGAAGCGCGGCGCTGGCTACCCCGCAGGGTCATCCTTTGCGGCATTGGATTCTTAGCGGCGTGCCAGTCCACGCCAAGGCACGATTCCACTCTGACGGACCAATCTCGTGTCATATCCCCAAATGGGCAGTTTGACGCAGTGATTCTACAAACTTTCTACGGAGGAGCCGTGGGTGGAGGAGTCGAGGTCGGACTTGTACATCGTCAAAAAGGGCGGTGCGGTAAAAATAGACACGGCCCGCAAGATGCTTCGGGCGGAGCCGTTCACCAGTGGAAAGCTAGTGTGGAAACAAGACCATCTGCTACAAATCCACTACGACGTGGCGCATCTTGAGGAAATGGCGCGTGATTCCAGTCTTCATGACCTTTTTTCTGGCAGCCGTGGCGGCCATTGAGCCGGGATCGGACTCCTGGCTACAGTGGGGAAGAAACCCTCAGCATACCGGCTTCATCCCTGTGGTCGGACAACCCCCGGAACACAAACTCGCGAAGTTCCGCTATGACCCCTTTGTGAAGCAAGAGACGTTAGATTTCGCAGGCCTCGGAGTGCCTGCTCACTATCAGGTGCCTTTGATCGAACGTGACGACGTCTACATGGAATTCAAAACTGGAAAGTGGATTCCGTGCCACCCGTGGTTTGCGTGGGAGCAAGGAAAACACTGCGGACCGAATGCTTGGGAAACAGAGATCTGGAATGAAAAGCGTTTGGTTTGGCAACGGGGCAAACTGGTGGAGACATGGTCGTTTGAGAGCGACTGGAAGCCCGAACCAAACGGCTATCCCAGCGGACTTGGCGCGTTCGAACCGGTTTTCCATCCTGTGCTAAACCGAGACTACCTCTATATCCCCGGGGCTGGAGGGACGCTGTGGAAGGTTGACAAAAAGGATGGCAAGGCAGTATTCCGTATCAACCCTTTCGGCAAGGAGATCGACAAGCGAAAGTTTGTAGCGGGCCCGCTGACCGCGGACTCACAGGGAAATATCTTCTACAACGTAATGAAACTGGCCACTGGCCAAGACCAGTGGTACGGCCACGATGTACTGGGGGCGTGGTTGGTTAAGGTGTTTAGAAATGACACGACCGCCACGGTGACGTATCACGACTTGGTTCCGAAATGCACCCCCGCCGCATGGCAAATGCCCGTATGTTTTCTATCAGGAGAAAACTCTCCCTTGGCCGCCGAGCAAACATGCCAAACCGATAACGATTGAGTGCGGATCACAGCGGCCCGGCGTGAACGTGCCACCGGCCATCGCCCGGGATGGCACGATCTACACTGTCAGCCGTGCACACTTTGATCAACTGGTCGGCTACCTGGTCGCGGTGAATCCTGATCTGACGCCGAAATGGCAAGCCTCAATGTAGCGGCGCCTGCACGACGGCTGCGGCGTCATTATCCCGATTGCGAAGCATCGCAGACAGCCGGACGCGTGCCGGGAGGGCACCACCGTGGGTGTGGATCCGAACACCAACGACTGGGGCAGCGTTCAGGTCCTGGATTACTCCTCCTCGAGTCCCGTGGTCTTGGCTGATGGAAGCGTTCTCATCGCTGGTGGAAACAACTACGGCCAAGGCGGCGGACACGTGATGAAGTTCAGCTCCGAGGGCAAGTTCGTGACCGCTTATCCCTACGGTTATGACATAACTCCAGCCGTTTTCCCGCACGATGGCACCTCCTCGCTCGCCATCAAAGAAAATCATTACCCCGTGGGCCTCTACTGCTACTTCCCGAACAACATTTACCGCAAGCCGTTGCCGGCGGCGTATTACATCACGCAGCTCGACGCCGATCTCAAGCCGGAATGGAAGTTCAAAGACCGCACCGTGGACAAGAAACACCCGCGTGGGTTCGAGTGGTGCGTCAATGCAGCGGCCTATGACGTGAACGGCTCGGTCTATGTCAACAGCGAGGACGGCAACCTGTACGTCCTCAATCCGCATGGGAAGATGGAGCGGAGGATTTTCCTGAATCGCGCCATCGGCGCCGCTTACACACCGGTCTCCCTTGGGCCAGAGGGAAGAATTTACGCCCTAAACGACGGCGTCCTGTTCGTGCTCGGCAAGTGAGGATCACCGACGGTCGGACTTAAGTCCTTTTTATGAGAGCGGGAGAGGAAGCAAGGTTGGCCGGTTCCCACCGTACCGGGCCAGCATTGCACATGCATATTTTGTCGATCGCGTGCGCGGGTCTCTTCTGTGGTGCGGCGCTTTACGTCAACTTCGTAGAGCATCCAGCACGCATGTCGTGCGGCCCGGAACTAGCCGAGCGACGCCCGCACCCTTTTCAAGATTGATCTTCCGCGAGCTTGGCATTGTGAGTTCGGCTGATTTGCGTCACGCGATCAGGGGTCGATCTTGAACACAACTCCAGCGTCGTAGGGGCCACCTAATTGGGTCGTGCCATACAGGTTGCCGTTCACGTCTCGTACCAAAGGCGCGTAGGGATATGCGCCGTCCGTGCCAGTGAAGCTGTGCAGCACGGTCTCCTTGCCGGTGTGGCTCAGCTTGAATACTGTTCCGGGGTCGGAAGTGCCGCCCCGCTCCGTCGTGCCATAGAGATTACCTTTCGCGTCTCGGACCAGCTCTGATAAAGGGTATTCCCCGTCTGCTGGCCTCCCAGTGAACGAATACAAAACAGTCTCCGCCCCTGTCGAATCCAGCTTGAAGACCGTTCCGTACTCGGAACTGTCGCCACCGAAGGTGGCTCCATACAGGTTGCCCTTCTCGTCAGAGACCAGACCCGCGAACGGATTTCCGGACTCTCCGCTGTGATTTTACCGCACGGAGGGCGCACTGGCCGGGCAGGCTCTGCGGTTGGGTTCTACGGCTGCGATGACAGATTACGAGTAACCGCCGATCGACAAAAAGGCAATCATGGACCTCGCGACTGCCGGGCGCTCCGCGCCTCGCGGTTTTCGAGATGTGAGAGACTGGCCCACCCTTAGGGGGCGCCTCTTGCGCCGAGGCAGTGAATCGGGCGATACTTCTACGCTGAGAGCCCTTGCCCTGGGAGATCACATTAGTTATACAAAACGCGCGCCTAGGGTTTCTACCTATGTTGGCTGTCGGCTGCGCGGCAGGACTGAATATCGCTCGAGCTGACCGGAACGCTGATGGGCTTTCCATCCCGAGTGGGAGTGCCTCCGCCCTTCACGACCGGGTCAAAGCAGTCCTTCCAGAGACCATTGTCTTTTTTCCACTGCCCCTGAATAAAGCCCAGCTTTTTGCATTCAGCGATTATTCTCTGACAAGCCGGGTTACTCTCGACGGCGTTGTGATTCTGAGCGCCCCTCGAGGGTTGAGTTTGCTGGGTGGTGCCGGTGGTCGAGGGGTGAACCGCTGTCTGTGCCATAACATCCACCCCGATCATAGCCAACACAAGAAACGCGCTTGATATCAAAATCCGACTGGTATTCCGCCTACCCATAGTGCCGCCTCCGCTAGAAGTTGAAGGTTTATTAACCCGCAATATACCCCAACCTGTCAAGCCCCGTTTCCCACAAGGTCCGCCTTTTACCAATCGCGCGAGGCTGACAAAGACAGTTCCCGGTTGTCAGTTCTTCGTTCTCAGGTTCTTGCTCAAATCGAATAAGTTCTGTGGTCCGCACGCCCGACCTATTTCGTCGCTAACTTCTTACATCCCAACGACCTGACCGTGACATTTGGCTTCGACCAAATCTGTAGTCTCCGAACTGTAAGCGAATTGAATCACGGACGCGTTTGACCCAAAGCAAACAAGGTCGGGACGAAAGACGCCCCAGGGCGGATCCATAGATTCGCATGTGCGGATTGGTGGTTTCGGTGTGCTGGACCTATGGGTGCTGTTCAGTCGGCTGCGGCGGAGGCAGTTCAACTCCGAGCCGTCAACAGGCGAGCACGGTCACGGCAATGGTGACCGGTACGTCTGGATCGATAAGTCATTCAACCCCAGTCACGCTAACCATCCAGTGAAAGCGTAAGTCTGCAACTGAAAGGGCACGAAACAGTGCGCCCTTTCCACCATCCCCGAGGGCTCTCTTCCTTGCCTTGACTACTTGGTGAACGGCAAAATTTCAATTGCTGGCGTCCAATAGTTGGTAGCATCGTAATTAGAGATACGTGTATTCATGCCCAACCAGGATTTCCAATCCGAACCAGGTGTCGTCGCAGGGTTGGACGCTCTCATGGCCGAACTCTACCAGAAAAGCAAAGGCGAAGAGTTTGGGCTGACACGCCCGCAGTTTGACAGTGTGCTCGGAGAAATTGCCCGAAAGTATTTGCCGGTGGATGCGGCCCATCACGACCTCCGCGGGCTGTACTTGAGCTTGCGGGCTGAAGAACTGGTGCTGTCCCGCGCCTGCGCTGCCGGGCACGAACACGCCTGGGAAGTTTTCCTGACCCGTTATCGCGAGAAACTCTACGACATTGCCGGCTACATTACCAAGGAAAGCTCAACTGCCCGCGAATTGGCCGACTCGATTTATGCCGAACTCTACGGCACGACGACACGCGACGGGCAGCGCACTTCGAAGCTGGCGTCGTACACGGGGCGCGGCTCACTGGAAGGCTGGCTGCGCACGGTGATGGTGCAAGAGCACGTAAACCGTTATCGGCGGCAGCGTCGTCTGGTTAGCCTGGACGAGGAAACGGAAGAGGGTAGTCAGTTTGCTACTCCCGCCACTGACGCCGCGATTGCGGTGGATCCGAGAGTTGAGGCGGCCACCGATGAGGTCCTGGTCGCCCTGCCGCCGGAAGACCGGTTTGTTCTGGCGTCCTATTTTCTGGACGAGCGAACCTTGGCGGACATTTCGCGCACTCTCGGGGTGCACGAGTCCACCATCAGCCGCAAAGTGGATAAGCTGGCTAAGTCATTGCGCAAGCAGATCTTGGCGGCTCTGGGCCGGCGCGGGATGAGCCGCCGGCAGGCACAGGAAGCGCTTGAGGTCGATGTACGGGACCTGCGGGTCAATATTCGTAGCCGATTGGCGCAAGAAAAGGGTGCAGGAGCGTTCTCCAAGAAGAAGGCGGAAGCTCCAGCGGACGGGTCATAAATGCTAATGGCGGGAATCCCCAAAATCGTAGAACAGCAGTTGCACGCGATGGCGACGGTTGAAGACCATCCTGATCCGAACTTGCTGGGCGCGTTTGTGGAGAAGTCGCTGACGCAGGACGAGCAGGTTCGAGTGCTGGATCATTTGTCGCGGTGCACGAATTGCCGGGAAATCGTGTCTCTGACGGCGACACAGCCTGCTATCGCAGGCGCTGTTTCGGTGGCTCCTGCGAGGGTAGGTTGGCTTTCCTGGCCGGTCTTGCGTTGGGGAGCAGCGGTGGCTTGCGTCGTGGTGGTGGGCGCGGCTGTCACGCTGCGACAGCAGCACGAGTCTCGACAGATTGAGACCACGGTTTCGGAACAAAAATCTGACCCTGAAAAGCAGATCTCTCTGCCGAGCAATCCGCCGGCGCCAGGTATCGCGGCTAAACCAACCGTCACTCATCATACGGCCAGAGCTACGAGACCGGCCGAAAATCGGGCCGCGGCGCAGAGTCCGGTCGAAATCGCAGATGTTGGGGTTGGCTCCCGCCTTGCCGAAGTCCCTGGGAGAGCCAAGGCTGCCGAATCGCAAGACGCCCAGTCCTCGAAGGGAATTGCCGGCGCCGGAAATACGGTGCAGGCAGGAGGTTCGAGCGCTCCCGTTGTTCCCCTGGTGTCGACGAACCTCCCGCCACGGTGGACGCTGAGCTCGGATGGAACACTACAGCGCTCTCGTGATTCGGGCAGAAGCTGGCAGACAATTCAGGTCGCGGACAACACCGTCTTTCGAGCGCTGGCAGCGAATGGCTTGGAGATCTGGGTGGGAGGCACGGCTGGCGCGCTTTTCCATTCTTCTGATGCCGGACAGCACTGGACGCAGGTGCGGCCAGCCGTGGATAGCGAGGCTCTCGCCGATGACATCATAGGGGTCGAATTCGCGGACACTCTAAACGGCAAGGTGACCACTTCCGTCCAAGAAACTTGGATCACCGCTGACGCCGGGCAAACTTGGCAGAAACAGTGATGCGATTGGCTCTGGCCTGCGGACCGCTGTGCAAAGAATTGGTCCGGCTGGAAGTAACCTCCGAAAACCGCAGCTTCTCCTAAGCATACCCTTTGCTACCAGCTAGATATCGAACCGACGTTCTGATTGCGCAATTACTCTTGAGAGCGATTTTCAGATTACTTCCATCAAATGTGGATTACCAAAGTGACGTTTACACGAATGGGTGGCCCATCTACGATCAAAGGGTAGTTTGGCAGTTCTGGGGGAGGGCTGCCGAGGCGTCCTAGACTGAAAAGTTTAGGACGTTTTTATTTGGCCCTGGTTCTCGTGGTCGCGGCGAGCAGTTCTGGACTTCGACTTGCGGCCGTACCGACCCTCGTTCGCACTCGTCCCCAGCAACCACTTTCGGCCTGTTTACTTAGCCACCGGGGACCTGGCAAAATCATTTCCGCCTGAGAGTGCATAATTAGGTGACGAGGAGCAAAAGGCTTTGACGCAAGACGGACTTTGGTACAAAGACGCGATTATTTACCAAGTGCACGTCCGCACTTTCCGCGATAGCAACGGTGACGGGATCGGGGACTTCCGCGGGCTCGCAGAGAAACTGGATTACCTGCAGGAATTAGGCACCAACGCGTTGTGGCTGATGCCATTCTTTCCTTCACCACTTCGCGATGACGGATACGATATCGCCGATTACAGATCGGTCCACCCCAATTACGGCACGCTCGACGACTTTAAGACTTTTCTCACCGCTGCCCACGAGCGCGGGATACGGGTGATCGTGGAGATGGTGCTCAACCACACCTCCGATCAACACCCCTGGTTTCAGGAATCACGGAGTTCCCCGGATAACCCGCGACGGGACTGGTATGTCTGGAGTGACACCGATACCCGTTATCGCGGCGTACGGATTATTTTCCTCGATACCGAAACATCGAACTGGGCTCGGGACCCGGTTTCCAAGTCATATTATTGGCATCGTTTTTTCAGTCATCAGCCCGATCTTAACTACGACAATCCTGCCGTTCGTGAAGAGATGTGGTCGATAATGCGGTTCTGGCTGGAGATGGGAGTGGATGGGTTTCGGCTCGATGCGATTCCCTATCTCGTCGAGCGGGAAGGGACGTCCTGCGAAAACTTGCCCGAGACCCACGCGCTGCTTAAAGAGTTGCGCAGCAAGCTCGATCAACAGTTCCCGGGAAAGATGCTGCTTGCCGAGGCCAACCAATGGCCGGCTGATCTTCGACCGTACTTTGCAAATGGCGATGAGTTCCACATGGCCTTTCATTTCCCTCTCATGCCGCGGATGTTCATGGGCGTGAAGCTCGAAGATCGCAAGCCGATCATGGATATTCTTCAGCAAACTCCAGAGATCCCCGATTCATGCCAGTGGTGCTTGTTCCTGCGCAACCACGACGAACTCACGCTGGAGATGGTGACCGACATCGAACGGGATTACATGTACGATACTTACGCTGGCGAAAAGGCGATGCGGCTGAACCTCGGTATTCGACGGCGGCTTTCACCCCTTCTGGATAATGACCGGCGACGAGTTGAACTGATGACCGGCATGCTGATGTCGCTGCCCGGGACTCCGATCATCTACTACGGCGATGAGATCGGAATGGGGGACAACATCCACCTGGGCGACCGGAATGGAGTGCGTACGCCGATGCAGTGGGACGGAGGTTGGAACGCGGGCTTTTCCTCAGCCGATCCCGAGAGCCTTTATTCGCCGTTGATTCTCGATCCCGTATATGGCTATCCCGCGGTGAACGTTTATTCGCAAAAGCGATCGGGGCATTCGCTTCTCGCATGGATGAAACGCATCATAGCAACGCGGAAGTCCACGCAGGTTTTTGGCAGAGGCTCTATAGAGTTCCTGCATCCCGCGAACCACCGCGTGCTTGCGTATGTGAGGCAGCTCAAGAATGAAACGGTACTTGTGGTCAATAATCTTTCCAGTTCCGCTCAGGCCGTGGAACTCGACCTGCGGCGCTATAAGGGCAATATCCTGGTGGAAATGTCTGGCCGCAATATCTTTCCACGCATCGGGGACTTGCCTTATCTGCTGACTATGGGCCCTTACCAGTTCTTCTGGTTCCGCTTGCGGCGAATATAACTGAGGATGTGAAGGCGAGAATAGTGTGACAGGGGTTTCGTCTGGACGAGACAAGCGTTCTTAGCGATGACTTTATTCGCGAACTGATCAGCGTTGGCGAGGTGGACCTCCTTGTCGGCGTGCTTACGCACAATAATGCCAAGACGGTCGGAGAAACGGTACAAGCTATTCGAGTTGGACTCCTGAAGTATTTTCCCCGGGACCGTGTAGTCATCGTAAACGCGGACGGAGGATCGAAGGACAGCACGCGTGAGGTGGTTGCCGCAGCCTCGATCAATGACCTGCAGCGTTCCTCAGACCTGTATGCTCTGCGTACCCTGCACTGCATCAGCACGATATATGGTGACGACCCCGCAACTGAAGTTGCCTTGCGCACGATTCTAGCGGCCGCAGAATTATTGCGCGCTCAAGCATGCGCCATTGTTTCGCCAGAATCGACAAACATTACTCCAGACTGGATCGACCGCCTTCTGCGCCCGGTTTACCGTGAGGATTTCGATCTGGTCACCCCGCTCTACCGACGGCATAAGTTTGATGGATTGCTGCTGCGAAACCTCATCTACCCGATGACCCGGGCGCTGTACGCCAAGCGGCTCCGGGAACCGTACGCGGTTGAGTTCGCATTCTCCGGACGCCTGGGCAGTCATCTTTTGGAGCAGCCGGTTTGGGATCACGGGGCAGGCGGCGTCGGCACCGAGATGCGAGTGACCCTTGCCGCAATGGCTGGCGGGTTCCGGCTCGGGCAGACCTTCCTCGGAACGAAACAGCATCTGGATCGCAGTTCAGCCGACCTCGTGCTCGCGATGCGGCAGACTGTGGGGACGCTTTTCTCGTCGTTGGAACCGAATTTTCAACTCTGGAGTACAAACCACGGGACGGAACCTATCCCCACATTTGGTGCTGAGCATGACTTAACCGTGGAACCGATTCGCGTGAACCGAAGACGGCTCTATCAACAATTCGGCTCGGGCGTTGCAGAACTTGAACCGGTCCTCAAGTCAATCCTTTCTCCTCAGACGCTAGCCGACGTTCAAAGCATCGCCAAGCTCACAGAAGATGACTTTCGATATTCTCACGAGCTCTGGGTAAGAACGGCTTATGAGTTTGCCGCTTCGTATTACAAGTCGGTCATCAATCGAGACCATATCATCCAGGCTCTGGCTCCTCTTTATCGTGGCAAGGTGTACACATTTCTCCTGGAGAACCGCGACGCTTCCGGAGAGGAAGTGGAAGCTAATGTCGAAGCGCTCTGTCTGACCTTCGAGCGCTTGAAACCGTACTTGCTTGATTTATGGAACACAAGAGAGTGAGGTAAATATGTGGGAGAGAATTATCGGAGAACTGGACCATGCGATGCAGGACCTTGCCAGGAATTTCGAGCACTTTGTGCCCCGTCTGCTGGCGATGCTGATCATTGCGCTTTTGGGATGGGTGGTGGCATACGTTCTCAAAGTCAGCGTGCGGGGTATTCTGCGGGTGGTGAAATTCGACAAGCTTTCTGACAATGCTGGCGCCACCCAACTCCTGAACAAGTTGGCGTTGCCCTCATCCAGCGAACTGTTGAGCCGGGTTGTGTTTTGGATGGTGTGGATGGGCTTCATTCTGCTCGGAGTGCAGGTGCTCGGCATCGTCGGACTGCAGGAGTACATCTCAAGATTCTTCCTCTATCTGCCCAGGCTATTCGTGGCGCTGTTCATTGTCTTTTTCGGATTGGTCGCGGCAAGTTTTTTTTCGAGGGCCGCTCTGCTGGCAGCCGTCAATGCCGACTCCCCATCGCCTGGGCTTTTAGCAACCTTGATCCGGACAATCATTGTTATTTTTGCAGTGACCATGGCATTCGAGCAGCTTGGCCTGGCAGAGAGGACAATCCTGGTCGCCTTCGCGATTGCCTTTGGGGCCTTGATGCTCGGCCTTGCCATTGCGTTTGGCATGGGTGGTCGGGACCTGGCAAAGCAATTCCTGGAGAGAAGATTCCTAAAAGAAAAAGAAGAACAGAAACAAGACGAACTCTCGCCCCTGTAACTTCCGGGGTTGCAAAGCGTGGGAGCCAGAAGAATGATTTTGCGTTATGTAATCCTGGTGTCTGTATGGGACGATCTTCTTCAATCCTCTCGCTATGCATTCATGCTTTGCAGAACTTTCTTGAACCGGTGAACTTCTTCGATTGTGTTGTAATGTGCGAGGGAGGCCCGTACGGCGCCGGTTTCCGAGTCGAGCCCAAGACGTTGCATCAGGCGCGGCGAGTACATATGGCCGGCGCGGACGCCGAAATGGTTTCGAGCAAGTTCTTGGGCCACCGCGGCGGGGGGAATGTTTCTTAAGTTGAAGGAGAAGGTTGGTACGCGCTGGGAAACCCTGTCCGGCTCACGAATGCCGTAGATCTCGGCACCTACGTCCTCGAGGACGCGAAGCATCTCGAGAGAGAGTGCCTGCTCGTAAGCTCGGATCTCGTCCATCGCTCGCATCATGCGAGCGCGCCGCGAAGAGGACGGCACACCCTGACTAAGCCGTTCGCCTAAGGTTGCCAGGTAAGACAGCGCAGCGTCCATTCCAGCCACGTTCTCGTAGACGAACGTACCAACTTCGAACTTGGCGGGTGGTTTGTCAGGGATAAAGTCTTCCCGAAACGTGGGCAGGTTCTCTAATAGTTTCCGCCGTCCCCAGAGAAAGCCCATATGCGGAGAAAAAACCTTGTAGCCAGAGCAGACGAGGTAGTCGCAGTCAAATTTCTGGACGTCAATCACGCCGTGAGGCGCGAAGTGGACGCAATCGAGAAATACTTCTGCGCCGGAGGCGTGGGCGTGCTTCGCAACCTCCGCAACGTCCACGACAGTTCCGATAACATTGGAAGCTACCGTGCATGCCACCAAGCGCGTGGCTGAAGAGAGTAATGGCAGAAGATCGTCGACATGCAGGCTGCCGTCGTCCCGAACGCGCCACCATCGAATCTGCGCTTTCTGGCTTTGCAGCGCCAGCCAGGTCGCGATGTTGGCCTCATGATCCATATCCGTCACGACGATCTCCCGCCGCTCACCGAGCGTCTGACCCACACCCAGGCTAATAAGACGAATGAAAGAGGTAGCATTCATGCCAAACGCTATCTCGTCTGGGTGGTGGGCGTTGACGAAATCGCAGACGCTTTCGCGTGCGCGGGCCACAGCCGCGTCAACTTGTCGACTCTTTTCGTAGGGTCCGCCGCGCTGAACGTTGCAATTCACAAGGTGCGAAGTGACCGCATCCAAGACACATTGCGGGACTTGCGCGCCGGCGGCGTTGTCGAAGAAAACGAAATCCTCGCTCTTCATGAGCGCCGGAAAATTAGCGCGGAGATCTTCGACCGGGAATTCCGAGATCAAATCTTATCCTCCACTTCTGCGCCGCAACTAGAAGAACTACAGTGTATTCAGGCAGACAAAACAATGGAAACAGCCCATCCCGAAAAGCGAAAAAACTCAAAGGTGATCCAGCAAACGCCAGGCTGCATACAGGATAAAGCGATGGTGCCGGGAGGAGGAAATTACACCTATTGTATCCCGGTTTTGCCAGTCTTGATGGTAATCCTATGGTAGCTCAACCACTTCCGAACGCCCACATCGCTACCAAACCTACCGATCTGACCTCGCTCCGAGCCATTTTCTAGTACCCGATAGTACGCGAAATCATGCGGAGTACGGCAACTTGTTGCCGTTCATTGCACGTGATACCGGGTAATACCGGGTCGACAAAATAGGCTCAGTTCCGTGACTGCCTGTGTTTAACATCTACCGAGTACAGCATGTACAGTTGGAACTCAGCATCGTGGCACGGCCAAGTCTCATAGAGCTGCTGACTCTGTAGAAACATCACGTGTCCATCGGGAGAGCGGAGATAAGCGTCGAAGTGTACCTTGTAGCTTTCGGCAGGTGCGAGCGGAAATTCCTCTTTCGACATGCTCGGACCAATATCTGCCCAGACGACCTTGCTTGGGTAGGAATAAAAAAACGATGCCGACCTCGATGGCATGGTTCACTGCGCCGCCGCACGCATTTCTATTGATCTCGAGCAACCGCTTCGCACGGTTCAAGGAGCCTTGCAGCGTCGAGCAACAAGGGGAAGTTTATTTCATTGAGCGGGGCAAGTTCGTCGTCGTCACGATGGCTTCGGTGGATGACATCGATGCCGATTAATATTCCGACTGGGAAACTGAGTCTCTGCGAACGGCCCGGTTGCGGGCATCTGCACCATTCCCTGTTCGGGAGTGGAAGGTTCTGTTCCTACAAATGCTCTCGCTCTGCTGGCGGACGAGCTACAAGAAACCGCCCTGTGACCAACGCTGTGGAACTGGATGGTGCCTATGGTGGCAGAGCTTGCTTCAACAGCGCACCTGCCTTAGACTTCTCGTAGGTTGGAACCAGTGGTAACTCGTTGAATGTCGGGGCGTAGCGCAGCCTGGTAGCGCACCTGCCTTGGGCGCAGGGGGTCGTAGGTTCAAATCCTATCGCCCCGACCAATTATCCTTCGGAGGTTTGCTTGGCTTAGCTGTGTTTTAGTATCCCCGCTCTCCATCTCGCGTTTCGGACTGTGGGTTTACTCACATTCGTGGGCCACCATCGGAAAAGAACAATTCCATACCTTCGACCTGGAGTTCAGTGCCCGGTTTCGAAACCCGGTGCCGAGCGCCGACTCATTCATCGGAGTCGGCCTTCGGAGTCAGCATTATTACGCAAATTATGCACACGTCCTCTATCTTACTTCCAAGGGCAGAATCGTTATTACGGAGCCGAATGAGGATCCGCCCCAGTTCTACAGTGATCATGAACTCCGCGGAGTTACGTCAATCGACTTGGCGGCTGACCACCAGTTTCGTGTCAGGTTCGATGAGTCCATTTTGCGGGTACAAGTAGACGATTTTGACATGACCTTCAAGGTGACGGAAATGAAGAAAGTTTTCGGCCCTGGTCTGATCCGCTTCCAAGCATCCATGACTTGGATGGCAGTCCGATGGCTCAAAGTAGCGAGTCCAGTATCCTAGAATATGGCCAAGTACCGTATAGTTGGCAACCGGAGATAAGTCAGCCCTGTCGGGTAGTTAGTTGATGAGCACGGTAGGGACAACCATTTCTGGTTGCCCCCCGTACAGACCCGGACGGGCGCTGATTAGCGCATCCGGTTCTTATCTCGGATGAGTGGCGGCGAAGCGAACATCCGGAAAGGGATGGAGCGCACGCGGTGGAGGAAGCCATCGCGTAGCCAGGACAAGCATGCGTGTCCAGTTGATCCGGTGCTTCTGGCTTCGGCGGCGAATAGTACGCCACCAGAGCGCGAGCACCCGATTCCGAAACACGCCCAGGCTCGTGAGGTTCCCTGGTACCGCGTAGTAGTTGAAGTGGCCCTGCACGACCGACTTGAGCCATTGGCCGGTTTGGCGCACGGGATCGTGCATCCGCTTGCGGAGTTGCTGCTTAATTTCTCGCAGCTTCGCCCGCATGCGTTTGCGAATCGTCTTGCGCCTCACCATGAATCGCCCTAAGCTGTTCTTACCGCTGATATGCGGGAGAGTAGGCCCACGGAATCTCACCGTGAGCCTCTCGCAGAACCGGACATGAACCTCTCGGCGCATCCGGCTCCCATCAAGCAAACACTCCGGTCATTCCGATATCCCAGTGTACGAAGAGAGCCCTTCGTTCCGCGGCAAGCCGTTGTAGAAACTGGCTCGCCCGGACCTTATGGCCTTTAAAGCGCTTGAACTTTCGCATCGCCCAGGCTACGAGCGTCTGATTGACGTGTCGCAGTAAGGGGTACAGCGCCGATGGGGCGTATCGCCCGTAGTACTCGATCCAACCCCGCAGGAGTGGATTGAGCTGCCGGGCAATGGCCTGCAAAGACAGCTGTGTTTGATGGCGAAGTTTCAATTCCCGAATCGTCGACCGCATGGCTTTCATTGCCGAGGAGCTAACTGCGGGATTAAATCCGCAGAATAGCGAGTTATCCCGGAAACGTCGCACCAGACGAGGCCGAAAGCAGTACCCAAGGAAGTCAAATTGGACGTTCGGGTACATGCCTTTGCGCTTCTTGTCCTTGCAGTAGACGATTTTGGTTTTCGTCGGATGCATCTCCAGGTGGCACTCCGCCAGGCGAGTTTGAAGCTCAGACTTGAGCGCCTGTGCTTCTTGCTCGTTACGGCAGTGCACCAGTCCGTCGTCCGCATACCGACACCACGGGAGGTCCGGGTGTGTCCGCGCCATCCAGAGATCGAACGCGTAGTGGAGAAAAACGTTCGCCAAAATTGGGCTAACCACACCCCCCTGAGGGGTGCCGCGATCTCGCTCAATTGTGGTTCCATCTTCCTGCACCATGGGCGCTTTCAGCCATCTTTCGATGTACAGCAGCGCCCATTTACACGTCACATGTTTCCGAATGGCTCGTAGTAAGAGCTCATGGTCAATGTTGTCGAACAGGCCTTGGATGTCAAACTCTAGCACCCAGTCGTACTTCCAGCACCGCTCTCGCGTAACCCCTACAGCATCGAGTGCCGATTTTCTCGGTCTGTAGCCATAGGAGTCTGCCAGAAACACCGGATCCAGAATCGGCTCAATGACTTGTTTAACCACCATCTGTGCCACGCGATCGGCTACGGTGGGCACACCTAAAATCCTTTGTCCTCCAGACTTTTTGGGAATGGAGACGGCGCGCACCGGCGGAGGAAAGTAGGTTCCCGAGCTCATCCGGTTCCAGATCTTGTAGAGATTACTCTTCAAGTCGGCCTCGAACTGCTCGATCGTCTGCCCATCCACCCCGGCCGCTCCTCCATTGGATTGGACCGCTTTGTACGCTTTATACACCAGCTTCTTATCGATGTTGAACGGCTTGTCTGTCGCACGCATCGAGGTCCTCCTGTTTCCAGTTGCTTCGGTCATGCGACCACTTGACCCGACCCCTTTGCTCCAGCCCCATTACGAGCCTTCTTCGCTCCTACGAGTCGGTCCGTCCCAGTGCTCCGCATCGGTACGCTCGCCTCGCGGTTTTGGCCGCTTGGGCTTCTCCCTTCGCATCAGAGCGACTGGTTCCTGCAGTTCCGCGCGATAGCCTGCGTCCGCTTCACGCCCCCTCTACGCCGGTCGCCGTCCACTCGGTCATCAGGCACCCCGCGGACTTGTCCCAGGTGGACCATACGCTCCTGGTTTCGACGACACTTGATTTCTTAACGACGCGTCTTCGAAGGGTTCACTTTCGTTCGTCTCTCGGACGCTCACCTGCACGAGTTTGTTCCCGCGCTTTTCCTCCAACGCTCACCACCACAGCTCTTTACCGCAGCAGCTTGGAGGCAGTTTGAGACCTGCTCCTGAAAGCCGATCTCGAGGGGCCCTTCCCTCATCTATCGCGCAGCTTATTCACACGGTTGATTAGTTCATAATGAACTCCTTGTCCGTATGCTTCTGCAGCACACTAAAGCCTAGGAAGTCGAACGTCTCGGGCTTGCCTTCTCCTCTTCGTTTCCGGTTTTGTTCGGCAAACCGCCCGAACTCAATCCGGCGCGTCTTGTCAGGGTGTAGTTCCAATCCAAACTTTCCCAGTCGTTCCCGAAAGTTTTCCAGAAAACGATCGGCTTCGGCTTGGTGTTGGAATCCTAAGATGATGTCGTCCGCGTAGCGGACGACTACCACTTCGCCTTGCGCCCATTTCGTGCGCCAGACGTTCACCCATAGATCGAAAACATAATGCAGGTAGATGTTCGCGAGAAGCGGTGAAATCACCGAACCTTGCGGACTCCCTGTCTTCGTGTTCGACCATTCGCCTTCCTCCATCACCCCAGCGTTGAGCCATTTCCGGATCAACCGCAGGATGCGGGGGTCGGCGACGCGATGCTCCACGAACTTGATCAGCCAACTCTTGTCGAGGTTGTCGAAAAATCCTCGAATGTCGGCATCAAGAACGTAGTTCACCTTCTTCTTCAGGAGCGCGTATGACAACGCATCCAGTGCTTGATGCTGGCTGCGCCCCGGGCGAAACCCATACGAAAAGTCGAGAAAGTCTTCCTCATAGATCTGGTTGAGGATGGTAACCACAGCTTGTTGGACAAGTTTGTCTTCGATAGCCGGGACCGCCAGTGGACGCTGCCGTCCATCTTCTTTCTCTATGTACACTCTTCGCGAGGGCTGCGCTCGATAGGCTCCGCGATGAACTCGGCCATGGAGATCGGTCAATCGATCTTCCAGTCCGTCTTCATACTCCTGCCATGTAACCCCATCCACTCCCGGTGCGGCTTTCCTCTTGAGGGAGTAAAAGCTTTCCCGCAGCAGATCAACGGTCAGATGGTGGAGCAAGGCGGTGAACTTCATCTCCTTGTTCTCTTTTGCTGCTTTCCGGTCGGGTAGGACAGTGGCGCGTAGCGGGCTTCGAATGATGCCGACGTTTCCACCGTCCCCCCTATCATTCCGTACGGTGGGTTTTCCCCAGTACGGCTGAAAGGCTGGTCTGTCAGACAGCGCCTTCGCACGCGTCCCGCTGGTTAAGCCTGCACCCGGCATACTCAGCGGTCCGCTTGCTTTGCCTCTGTCCTTCGTGCATCGGGCCTACTCCTTGAACTCCCGCTCAGAGTCGGGACGGAGGGGCTAACGACGCACCACCATGCGAAGAGTTCCCTCTTCTACCCCAGTGGCCCTCGCTCCGGTCTGGGTTATGTTGTCCCAGTCCATCAACACTTATTCGGCCACATCCGCCCCACTCTCGGGCACAACGCAGTTTCGCCGCAGGGCGGTTTATATGCGATGCCTTCGCTGTGCGGGTGCGCCTAGGCGACCCGGGAGTGGTTCCGTGCTTTCGCTGACCATTCTGTCTCGACATGTCGCCCTCTACGACTCCGGGAAGTTCGACGGCTGCAAGCACCCAGTTCCTTCACCGTCGACGCTGGCCTTCGTCAAGGCGTGAGCGACTCGGCACTTCCATCATTTCCCACAATCCGCTTCCCGTGGGGGGCTATTTCGGAGCTTAACTACGGTTCACTTGCATTACGACCTGTCGAGTTGTTTGCCCCCCTGGCGGATCCGACCAAGCATTTCTGCTCGGCCAACGGGGGCTTTTACTTCCGGGCTTCCGGTGAATTGGTCTCCCGTTTCACCGCCGGATATTGCTACCGTGGCAACTGGGCAAGTTCCACGGGCGGGTCTTGCACCCGCTAGAATGGCAGCTAGCATCGCTGCACCACGCCGGGCAGCCCCTGGGACACACGTTTCCCGCTCCGTGTCGGGTGCGTGTGAGGTTGGTTGGGATAGAACCCGCGCGCGCCAGCTGTAGGTGCAGGGTTACCGCACTTGCCCTTTCGGTTGCAAGGCGGGTTCACAATTCCACCATGGCTGCGTTTCGCGGGGCCCCCCGATAATCCCGGACGGCCGGTTTTCCCAGGTCCGGTTCGGAACCATGGCATTTCTTCCATGGGCCTTCCCAGCTTGGCGAGGTTTAAGCGCTGATTCGCATACGCCCCGACTTCCGTGGTTTGCCCACGGCCTAGCGCCATCTCCAGCGGAAGGCTTATGTCGGCTCGGAGTCCGACCCCCTCGCTGTACCATGGCACCGCCATGATCCAGAGTCCCTTTGCCCGATGTCGGTGTTACCTGCATCAGGGAGCCGTGTACCGTCTCCTGTGAGGACATTACTCCTCAGTCATCGCTCTTACGGACCCATGCGCCGATCCCGTTATCTCTCCTCGACTTCGGCCTTAGCCTCGTTAGAGGAGTCTCTGCAGGTTGCTATCAGCCCCTGCTGCTAACGGGACCTTCTCGACGTTATTCTGCGAATCTTTCCTCAGATGCCTGAGCCCCTACCACGGCGGTCCCACTGAGTGCACTTGCCTGGTTCTTCCCCAGTGTCTTCGGCCTTCCCCACGCTGATATCGGGTCGGCTTCCCGCTTCTTTCCGCGAACGCGATTTTTCGCGGAGGAGTTTTCGAGGTTGCAGCTATTTCGTTATGTTCAGGCCTCCGAGTTGGCTTGCCTCCCGGATCGCTCCTACCGCTGCAGGTTTCCCCGCAGGGCAGCTGAGGCGTTTACGTCCGAGCAGAACGTGCGTCGTTATCTTCGCACGCATCGGATATGCTCGCCGCCCGACTACAGGCAATTGGCGGCACGAGGACTTTCACCTCGCGAGATTCACAGCATTGTCGACTGCTCCACCAGCGTTCTCCTTGATCAGCGGCCTTTCCTCCTCATTCTCCGCGGACGCTTTTCCGTCTTTGTTCGATTGATTCATAGGTAATATGCCGCTGTGTGACTCCTCGGGGACGTACATGCGAGCCGTGTGGCCTAAGCCTTCGCCCGCCGTCCTGCGGCTAACGTTCTCCGCCGGCATCTCCGAGGTCTCCCGGTTCTCGTGCTTGAAGTTTCTAGGCGTGTCTGGGGTCTTCGACTACGCCGGGCTGAGTAGAGACTCGCGCTATCGCCCCTATTCATGTTGCCTTCCGCGCTGATTAATGACGTCGGCACCCGGGTTGTATGTTTTCGCAGCTCAATTGCCCACCCCGCCTATACCCCTGTCTACGCTTCGCTGTGTACCTCGCGATACCCAGTGCAAGACTCGGGGCCGAGCAGATCGCTAGTCCTTTCTCGTAAGAATTTTCCATTCTCTGCTTCAAGCCGGTTTAACCCGGCGCACTAACCGGGCCATTACACTCATCCTATGACATTAACCTCCAAAATCTTTTTCGTTTGCAAAGATTTTTCATGGCGTCTATGCGGCGACCGCGGTTAGTTGGGCTGTCACAGGCGTGAGCTGGGCAACTGTGGAGCGTAACGCACTGAGGATAGCCACGATGATCCTGCGACCGCCGGAGGTTAGCTGGTAACGGTGTGTGCCCACGATTTTGGTGATCAGGGCGTGAGCCCGCAGCAGACGAAGTTTGCGGCTAATCCAGGCAGAGTGGCGGCGGGTCTGTTGTTTGTCGTCGGTAGTCTGGGGAAGAAGATGGCGCGGAGATCGCGGTTGCGGAAGCCATGAATAGCGAACTCGCCGTGGTTGATTGCGGAGAGGAGTGCTCGGTCGTCGGCTAAGGGACGGAGGGCACGCACCCGACGGCCGCGCCATTGCCGTGGTTGTTCCAGTCGCTGGAGCAGTTGGTCGAGAGTAGTCGTGTCGTCGACGGTAGCGAAAGCGTCCAGATACCGTGCTGCAGCTTTGTGGGAGAGCTGGGCTCGGCGGTATAAGTCGGCAATGCCCCGGCGCAGTCGACGCCAGGCGCGAGGCCCTGTGCGGTCTCCCTCCTTGCGCCGATAAACGCGGAAGTCATCGGCGTTATGGATGGTGGCCTCGGCGCGCAGGACGCTGCCTTTCGGAGTATAGGCCTTGTCGTAAAGTTTCACGGAGTTGCCATTGACGCTGTGCTTGATACGTACTCCCTCGGCGCGGCGTTTGAAGTCACTGACGACTTCTCCGGAGAAGTCCTGGTGTAGCTGGCCATTGCAGTTGATGTGTTTACCGAGAAAACGCATGACGTCAGGGCTGGAAAAAGTGGTCATGGCATGGTTCACCCAGCGTGGATAGAAGTGCCGCAGGTCGGCGGCATGGTGGAAAACCACATCGAGAGCCCACTCGTGCTGGTAAGTAGACCAGTAATAGGAGATGGGGTGTTTACGGAAGATCTCGCCATGAATCGGGTTGAGCTGGCGAGCGATGCCGTTGAGCAGCTTGGGCCATTTAGTTTTGAGCTGACGATCCATCAAGCGCTGCGCTTTGGTCCAGTTGGCAATGTAAGGGAAGCAGTTATCATGCTGCAGGTACTCCAGACCGGCGGCTTGCATCTGTCGCGCCAGCCATTCGCGTCCGTTGAGGCAGATCTGAATGGAGAACGGGAACCAAGTTTGGATGCGGGCATTGAGAAAGCCGAAGACAGGATGGACCTGGTAGTGGTAGAGGAACAGGCATTTGCCAGGGCGTAGCTTCAACTCTAGTTTTTTCGCCGTTCGATTGCGATGGATCTCGAACTTCCAACAGGGTTCGAGACAGCTGAGCACGCACACCAGGCCGGCGCGGACGCCATCTTGAGCCAGGATGTCGCGGGCGATGGTCTCTTTGTTGAGCTGACTGGAATTGAGATATTTCACCGGGCGTCCGCTGGCCTTGGCTGCAGCCAGGGAAGCTTCCCTGACACGTTCGGTGACCTTCTCCACATGGTCGCCAAAGTTCTTGAGGAAGACTTGGTTGGTCCAGAGATAGCTCATCATCCCCTGCGGACTGCCGATGGAGCGCAGGTGTCCGCGAAATACTAAGCGGTCAAATCCTGAAAGTGTGCCGGCGATCTTGTCCTGGTGTTTAGCGATAAACTCATGCATGGGCGTTCTCCTCTGTATCGTTGTTGGTTTTCGAACAACCTATAATGATACGCAGACGGGGAACGCCCGTAACGCAAGCGTCAGCCCGCACCCCCGAATGGTAAGTACGATTTAAGGGATTACAACGAACGGGTTTGTGCACCGGCTAAAGCTGATTGCTAACGCTGACAGCTGAAAGCTTACGACAGTGTTTGGTTGCGGCTATGCCGCGCTGTGAAAGAGGATGTCAAGAGAAAAAGCTTCTCCCCGCCCCTCGGAGAGATGCGGGTGTGGTGACTTACATCCAGCCCTCTCATTCTCGCAAGGGTGATTGGTTGGCCGCTTTGGCTCGCCGCAGATTGCAACGGCGAGGCCAACCCCAGTTGCTTGTTGTCCCAACTCAACGGTTTCATGACGTTGTGGTGCTCGACACCATTCGGTTCCGAAGCTACGCAAGCTAAACGTTGGCTAAGGTGCCAACCATGATCCTATCTGAGGCTCAAGGCCTATAGCTTTTTTGGGTTATCCGAGGGGGCATAGGATTGACCCGGAGACGCGGTGCCGAACTTCAGCACACAGAGCGCCTAATGAGTGTATAGATACTCTCCCTCGAACCCGAGCATCGCAAAAACCGATTGGCCACCACCGAGGCATGAAAACCTGGGAGATCACCTGGGTTCTATTCGATGCTCAAGCGGCTTGCGTTTTCAGTTGTTCGGCGTCGAAACGTTCTCCCTTCTTCCAAAGTGTCAAAGTGATGGCGGCGATCTTGCGCGCCAGCGTCAGACGAGCCATCTCCGGCTTCATCCCCTTGGCCAGCAAAGCCGCATAGAAATCGCGGAACGGTCCCCGACCACAACTGGCCCGGGTAGCCGTACTCTTGAAGATCTCTTTCATCTCATGGTTGTGGTTCTGATTCAGACCACGCAGCTGCTGGGGTTTCTTGGAGCGCTGCAGTTGTCCGCCAACATAGCGGTATTGCGCGCTGTCGTGGGTCTCAATCCCCAGGCCACTATAGGTCCACAGTTGCCGCTTGCTGCGGAAGCGGTGCGGGGTTTGCATCAGCCCGATCAAGCGGGCGGCTCGAATCGGACCAATGCAGGGAATCTGGCGCAGCAGTTTCGCCGCCTTATGTTTCCGGCTCTCGGCCAAAAACTCGGGTCGCAGGGTTCGCCGCAAGACCTGCAAGCTATCCAGTTGCTGATAGAACAGCTCCGCGCGGCGGCGCACCCCGGCTTGCGTAATCTTGCTCAACCATTCCTCCCGATAGCGTGGAGCGTAGATTTGGGTGCCGGCACAGGGGATGCCCCACCTTCGATACAGCGCCTTCAGTCGATTCATCACCCGGGTCAAATCTTTGCTGAGGGTTTGATAACTGCGCCCCAACTCCCGTAGTGTCCGTAGTCCGTTTTCCCCGTGGTAGACCGCTCGCAGCATCCCGGTGCGTAACAACTCGGCCAGCTTGCGCGCATCCACCTTGTCGCTCTTGCTGCCCTCCTTTAACAAGGCATTGCGGCGCGGATTGCAGACCACAATGTGCTGCCCCTGCGGCTGCAGCAGATCATACAGCCAGGCGGCCCAGGTTCCTTCTTCCCAGGTCACATGCAGCTCGCCCCGTAAACCGTGGAGGAACTGCAGAATGCTGCTGGCTTTGGTTTCGATGACGGACTCCATCACCAGCTTCCCGCTTTCATTCAGGACGGCGATCACAATGGCTTCCTTGTGCACGTCCATTCCGATATATTTGACCTCGTAACTCATTTGAGTTGCCTCCTTGGGGGGAAAGTATCCGTGCTAACCTTTATCTTCCCCTCAGGGTCAAAATGCCATTCTCTAGCCGACTTGCCTATGTCCTTCTGTAGTCCTCTCCCACCCGATTCACCATCGCAATTACTCCCAAGCGCCGCCGTAGCGGAGCGGAGCCCTGCACAGCGTAGCGCAGCGGAGGCGGTGCCCTTCGCCTCTTAACAGGGCGATCTTTCATAATGCATTAACCGGCTAATGATACGACTCTTGACGACGTGCTGAGCCCGCCGCGAGGTGATGCTGAGAGTCAGAATTTCAACAATTCCACGCCTTCAGCCCGAATGCCTCCGCAATGACCGCGAGATTCCGCAGGCACACCCCAAACTTGCCGGTCTCCACTTCGGCCAAGTAACTGCGCTCAAGCCCCAGCCGTTCGGACATCTCGAACTGTGTCCAGCCCGTACTGTTGCCTGAGAGTGCGGATTCGCCCGCCTAGCTGTACGCAGTTGTCGAAGTCGGGTAGACACACTCGATAACGAGGCGTAGGCTGAGGGCGCTCCCGAAGTCTCGGGCGGCTCCTGGAAAAGAGGAAAATGACTATGAAACCAATGTTGCTGTTTTTATCGTTGGTGACGTTGCTGGGCGTCTCCACTGCCAGCTTTGGACAGAGCAACAAAAACGTGACGACGACCACGTACCCGCGTGTGGTAGCAAAAATTTCTCTGGTTCATAAGACGACTACACTCCCCACGACTAAGATTCTGAGGCCCACCACGGACGGGCTTTACCGAATTTCTGCGTATCTGGTTCAGCCATTCTCGACCAGTTCGTCGTGTACGAATCCGCCCTGCGGGACAGTAAGCGTGAATTTTCAATGGACGGACGACGGGGGAACACACACCATTGGGTCCGCCGGTGGTCAGCAATTCAACACTCCGTTTGTCATCACATTCACGGATTGCACAACTGAATTTAACCCTCCAGCTTGTTTGCCCGCCTATATGGCGTTTACCGGCGGTAGCCTGCCCATTGAGGTGTTCCCGGTCCCGATCAAGGCAGGCACTCCGCTCGCCTATTCAGTCACCGGCAATATTGGCTCGGGCATGAGCTAGGACCTTTTCGTCACAGTGGAGAAACTGATGTAACCAAGCTGCCGACCGGCCATTTCAGGCCAAATAGCACCTAACGCAGACGCATAAGAAATGTGCGTTGCTACAAACGCGACTAGATCTTACTGAGCAATTTAGACAGGGACAATGCGAAGCCTCTTGCGATGATCTGTAGCGTCAGGTGCGGTTGCGCTCACTTCGCAAGAGGCACGGGTTGACTGCGTTAACGTCCTATCCGGCAAACACTGCAAGCCTGCCGTCATTCAGTATGGAATCGTGGAGACTGTGCTGCGCTGATGGCCAAATAGTGTTCCCTTCGGTCGCACCTATTTATTACGCTGTTGATTGCCGCTGGAACCACATCCAGAACGCCATCCCTTGCGTCGTCGCAAAAGTTGGCATCAACGAATGCGCTCGCGAGAGCGGATTTGACCGCAAGAACTTTATTAGAAAATTGGTTCGCGATATCGCGGTGAAGCGTAATTCCTACGCCGAATTTGAGCGTTGGCTGAAAAACTACAAGTCACGAATTGGCCTCAAATCCTAAGCCGGAGTCGGTTTAATAGCCTGCAGACCGCGCTT
>CAWITE010000015.1:0-286597 GCA_963838905.1 uncultured Acidobacteriota bacterium | reverse complement strand
TCGGTCGCAGCCGCCGCTGCGCTGCGCTCCCCGACGGTGGTGGCACCTTCGAACAATCTAGAAATCTTGCGTAACTTCTCGCGAAGTTCTTGTTCAGTGGTCATCGAGAGGTTTCGGGGACTGAACCACCGGAAGCAGTATGCCGAGGTCCTGCAAAAGACGCCGCAGACGAACATTTTCTTCCCGTAGGCGCAGCACCTCAGCAACAGCAGATTCCGGATCGAAAAGTTTGGGATCAGATTCGTTCACGTAAAGCCATCATCACCTTCTACTGCAGAACTCGATCAAGCAATAATCTCATACCCGGGACGTCCGCAAGGTGCGTCCGTGGACGAAGCGAGAAAGCAGCACGCCTTTTCGGGGGATTGTCATTTCTTTTTCGCAGTCGGTGTACCTAACGGCGGGCGTAATCTGTGAGTTTCGCGGGTTTTCCGCTGGCGTTCAACTGCGTCACACCGGCGCCACAACGAGATTCGGTGTTCCGTAAGTGATTGAAAATAAAACCTTGTGGCAGCCGGACCTGTAAGCCGAATTCGCCGGGCGGTGTTGCAAACAGACAAGTTATTTGAAATCAGTCGTCCGGCGTTGTTAATGATGTCAACTCTGGCAGGGTTGGCAGGTTTTGCGTCACACCGGCGTCACAATCAGCAACTGGAATTGGGGTGAAGACCCTGCAGCCGCCAAACTCGAAATGGCTCTCACCGGTGTATTCACGTCCGTGCGCGACAAACACTGCGGAAGTCGCTTTCACTCATGGACTGCGTCTCGGTGGGTGTCGGCCGAATGCAGCGCAACTTCGCGGCGATGCGAAAGCAGGCGGCAGATTGACAGCGAAGTAAACTCACGGACATAACGGCCAAGGTCGATGGCAAAAGCTTCCGGGGCTCCGTCATCACGCTGTCCCGATGCGGGTGACCTACACGACCGGCGTCAACGAACAAAGGGATCGACGACGTGCACACCGGCCTTCGCGAAATCGATGCGGTTGCGCGTAGCGACCGCGAGGCTGTGCACAATCGCGGTCGCTGCGATCAGGCTATCCTTGATCGGCATAGTTTTCCCGGTTTTGCGAAGACGCGCCAGCAGCTCCGCCCATATCAGGCCAGTATCCGCATCCCAGGGAAGACAGTGGAGACGCCCGGCCCCAGCATCGAACCAGCGTTCCAGCGCGGTCCGCTTCTTTCCCGTGGGAAGGATAAGAATGCCGAAGCGTAATTCCCCGAGAATCACAGGATTGACGGCCATGTCAGGCTCATGTGCGCGAAGCCAGACCACAACCCGCGGATCCGGCGATGGTTTCGTCGGCTCGCTCAAAACGTTGGCGTCAACCAGATACTTCACAGGGTATCGGTAGACTCAGATTCGATGGGAACAAAAAAATCCTTGTGCGGGCAGGCGAGTAGCCAATCGACGGTGCCCTCGTTCCGAGGAGCAACGCGCCGAACGAGGCGATAGTCTCCACGATCAAGACGCTTGACGTCGAACTCCTGACCTGGCTCGATCCGGTCCATTTGCCGGAATTCCACTGGCAAAACAATCTGGCCCTTGGAAGAGATGGTCGTCTTCATGGAAAGTAAGATATCGTCTTACCTATGCCAGTGTCAAGTACCATTGATAGGACCGTAGTTGATTGATCACGCCGGGCAGATTGCGTCACACCGGCGTCACAATGGGGGGGCGAGACGATTGTTTGCGGGCAGTCGCGATCAGCCTACCTACAAGTTTGCCTTGGCAAGTCGACGCAAGAAGCTCTCCTTGGCGGCGTGTGCCTGCCGGATCTTCTCAAGTTCCATCTGAAATTCAACCCTCTTGCCCCGGCGGACTGCGAGATCATGCAAGTCGGTCAGCAAGCCAACCGCCCTGGCATAGGCGTTGGGCTGCCGCTTCAGGATATGTACGGCGACCTGCTCCCAGATTTCCGGTTCGCGTCGCCCGAGTTGATCGAGATAGCGAGCTCGGTTTGCCTCGTCCTCGGCCTTTCGTCTTGCCTCTTCTACCGCGCGCCGTTCGTTCATCTGGCGGATTCTTTCCTTCGCTCGTGCGTGGGCCACGGCCAGGATATCGCCTGCACTGCGCCGGGCCGTTGCAACCGTCTGCGAAGAGTGTTGAGAGTTTTGACGCTGAAAACGCCGCATGAGATTGCTTCGCCAGAGTTCACTCGACTCCACTCCCGCAGTAATGAGTAACTCGTTCTTGTCCTTTTCAGGCAGGCCTCGAATCGATGCGGACAGCTCTTTGCGGCTAGGTCCAGCAGCAAGAGGTTTTGAAGCCCGTGCTGCAACCTCGACGAGATCCTCATCGATTTCAAGGAATTCGATCAGAGCATGGAGCGGGCCGGATAATTTTTCCAGACCTGCAGGCACGGGCGGCTCCAATTCATCTTCATCAACTCCTCCATCCTGCGCGCAGCGGAGCCAGCCGAGATAAAGGCATCGGAGGTCGCCGCGAAGCAGGTCTGAGCGCAGAGGCATCAGGGAGGCCATCCATCCTGTCCCGTCGTCTTCGTCATCCCCCGCCGACTCACTTCTAAATTCAACGATCACGAATCTCGCGGCTTTTCGCACCCGGACGGTATCGGCCGGGACCATGGCCTCAAGCAGTCTGTAGTCGATCGATTCCTGCGGAAGGCGAACATAGAACTCATGCGTCCCCCAGTTCGCTACGTAGACAAACGCGTCGAAATACTTCTCCAGCAGCTTGCTCGGATTGGCTTTCAGGTCTCCCCATTCGTAGTGGTTTGTGAAGCTCGTGGACGTAATTGCCGCTCGCGTGGAGATCGAACGTAGCGCGGCCATCTCATTTCTCGTCAGCGGACGGTCGACTGCGCGGAAATCGTAGTACTGATATTCGCTCACCAGGCACCTCGGCGCCAGTAGCGATAAGCGGCAATCCATTCCACGCCTGCTGGCGCCGGCGTTGGCAAACGAAGGTCCAGGATTGGGATCTCTTGCCGCGTTTTGCTGCGACGGCAAATGGCAACAATTTGGCCATCCAGGCTCACGTCGACCTTCTCCACGGCAGCGTCCACGCCGAGGACATTCACCGAGAAAGGCAACGCTAGATGCTCCTCAATCATCGTAAGAAACCCGACTGCTTGTTCTTCTTCCGTGTAAGCATCCACCACAGCCTCTTCGATCAGTTCCTTCAGCCTCGCCTTGCTGAGTGACTTGAGATTTGTCCTAGGTTCTGCTTTCAGCTTCTGCATATGCACAACGGCTGGGCGACTGTTCCGTTTCGTCATATTTCTCCTTTCACAGAAGGCTCTTCGCGGAATCGATGCTCAGCCTGCTGAAGGAACGGCATTTCGTTGCTCGCGCCCAGGATCGTGTAGCCGATGAGGCTATAGCCTTTTAGGCGGCGCGTGTACATTCGCGCCAACATCGGGACATTAGAATCAACATAGTCGTAGACCCGGACAATACGCTTCGCGTCATGAAGTCGGTGGAGACGCCCCACGTATTGCTGTAGAGTTCCCCTCCACGAAATAGGCATCGCCAGAAAGAGCGTATCCAGGCGAGCGTCGTCGAACCCTTCGCCTATGTAACTGCCGGTCGCCAGAATTACTCTTGGCTCGCACTCTGGAACGGCCGCGATTGCCTCTGCTATCGATCGTCGTTGTTTCTGGCCCATGCCACCCTTCAGCATGAAAACGTTGTTCACTTTGCCAGCAAGCTCTGCCTCGAAATATTTCAAGTGATCAGTTCTGCCGGTAAGAAGCAACGGTGAACGCCCGTCTGCCGCTGCCTGGACGAGATCCGGAAGGATCAAATCATTGCGGACGCGGTCATCGACGAGTGCGGCGTACACTTCCTGAATCGTCATATCAGTTTGCTCAGGCGGCCAGGAAAAGTCTGTCAACCGAGGAACTACCTCATGCTCGAAAGGGGTAGCTGACGTCATCGAGCGGGCGCTAAGCTTGAATCGAATCGGACCGGACTGCATATAGATGATGGGATGGTGTCCATCTTTTCGCTCGGGAGTTGCTGTCAGTCCGACGATGTACTTCGCTTTCACCTGCTTCATCACCTGCTCAAAGGTAAACGCCGATAGATGGTGGCACTCGTCAACAATCACTTGACCATAGTCTGCCACGAAGTCTTTCACGCCTTCCTTGTTGTGGCTACTTTGAAGAATGGCAATATCCACACAACCGCTGCGTTTTGTTGTCCCTCCTCCGATTTGTCCGACTGACTTGGCGGGAAGGTCGAGGAACATTGCCAATCTCGCATGCCACTGGTCTAACAATTGTTGACGATGTACCAAGACCAAAGTGTTCACCTTTCGTGCCGCGATCAGCCATGCTGCCACAGCCGTCTTGCCAAAAGCCGTGGGAGCACAGAGGATTCCTTCATCGTGCTGCAGGAATGCATCAACGGCATCCTGCTGTAACGGGCGCAGTCGGCCGGAGAATTCTACCTCGATCGGACGACCGACAAACCGTTCGTCACTGACTTCTGGCTTGATGCGGTGCGATTTCAACAGCTCGATGACCTCCAAAAACCAACCGCGTGGTAGGGCAATGTGGTTAGCGAGTTCCTCGCCACAGGCGATAACTCGTGGCTTGTTGAAAGTAGGAAGCCTCATTGCTTGCGCCTTGTAAAATTCGGGGTTCTGGAATGCCCCAAGGCGAAGCAACCGGTTGAGCATTGCGGAAGGAAGATCCTTCTTTTCGATATACAAAAGGTTGGCGCGAACAATTCGGACTGCACCGGAAGGGGGCCTGGTATTGGACGTTCTGCTCGCTTTCGGGATGGTGGCAATGTCCAAGGGTCTTCTCCCTCATCTTCAGCAGAGCTGATTCTCACTCCGATAAGGTCCCCTCTTCGTTGAGCTTCCAGAACAACGGCCTCAGCAGCAGAAACGGGCATCCGTTTCACGCTTGCCAGAAATGCCCATTGGTCGCCATATGGACGAAACTCGGCATCTACGAAGACGCTGTTTCCATCTGCGCGCGGAAGCTTCTGCAGCGGCAGAGCGATCAGGTTGCCAAGTCCGCCCTTTGGCATGGTGTCTTGGTTGGGAAAGAAGCGGTCGTATGAATCCAATCCAAGTTGGTGACGGGACTCCATGGCCCGAGTCAGGATCACACAGCCCAGTTTTCGCGCGGTGGTTGCTGGGATTGATCGGTCGAAGAAGATCCACACGTGGCCACCGTTGCCTGACCGTGAACGCTCTAGGGCCGCTGGTACGCTCAGTTCGCGACATACGGCCAAAAACGCAGTGGCATCCTTTTGCCATGTTTTCTTATCGAAATCGACCGCGAGGAACCAGCAGGTCTCGTCCTGCAGAAGCGGATAAATACCGATGGTGTGATCTCCGGCGGTGTCCACGCACTACCTCGTCGGTTAGCGGTCGGAATTTTCGAGTCAGGCGATCAACCTTCTTGCGGTCCTGGTCTTTGGCGCGAAGATAGGCTTTCCAGTCACGATCCGCCTTGGGCATGTATCCAGACCGCCCATCGGCGTTCTCCCAGCGAACAGCATAAACGTCGTCGCGCCCGTGGAAGAGGCTCCGGAACAAAGCAATGCGTTGTTCAGCTTTCAAGACAGGCATATGCGCACTTTGTTGGGTGCTCGTTGTGACGGGAATACCGTTCGGGGAGTGCACCACCGGAAGCTGTATGCCGTGCTCTTGCAAAAGACGCCGCAGACGAACATTTTCTTCCCGTAGGCGCTGCACCTCAGCAAGAGTAGATTGCAGGTCCAAAAGTTTGGGATCAGATTCGTTCACGTAAAGCCATCATCACCTTGTACTGCCAGAACTCGATCAGAGAATAATCTCACACCTTGCGGACGTCCCTGTGTGTCCGCGGACGAAGCGAGAAAGCAGTCCACACACCACGCCTTTTCTGGGGATTGTCAGTTCTTTTTCGCCGTGGGTGGCGAGTTTTCCGCAGGGGTTTCGGCTACGCGAAGGTAGCATCGTTCATCGTCCACTGAGACTGGGATCAAGTGTTTCAGTGCAGCGTTCTGGAAGTTTCGCCTGTAGGAGAGTGTGGTTGGCTCTTTTTTCGGGCTCATGCGCAAGGCGATTCTCAAGCAAACGAAGACCGAGCTTACGTCTGATACCGTTCAACTGCGTCACACGGGCGTCACAACGGGATCCGGTGTTCTGTAAGTGATTGAAAATAAGAACTTGTGGCAGCCGGACCTGTAAGCCGAATTCTGTCTGCTGGATTGCTCCCGCAGGACGGTCATTCCTCTGGGCCACGCATTACTGCGAGGCTCAAGCGACCTACCCGGAGGTTGTGACGCGCCGAGCCGGCACGTTCTCCCAGGCGAAGCTCTCACTCCGAACCGGGTCCCTCCCTATTTGGTCTTGCTCCGTGTGGGGTTTGCCCTGCCCGCTGCATTACTGCAACGGCGGTGCGCTCTTACCGCACCTTTTCACCCTTACCTCGTTGCCGAGGCGGTATGTTCTCTGTGGCACTAGCCGTCAACCGGGCTTGAACCAGGCTTCCCGGACGTTATCCGGCACACTGCTCTGCGGAGTTCGGACTTTCCTCCCTCGTCGCCGAAGCGCCGAGAGCGACCGTCCGGTCCAGCTGCCTACAACACCATTATATGCGATGTGCAGGCGTAACCCTTCTCCAAGAGACGGCCTTGATGCGAAACGAGCGTCAAAACTCAGCGCGGGTTTTGCTCGACCCGGACTCGTTGACTGTTGCCGCTATTGAGCGATGGGGCAATTGCGGACGGCCCCCGCAGACTCTTTCATCTTGACAAATCCCTCGGTGGGACGAAAATTGCAAGCGCACGTACGGCAGGGGAAATAAGGAGGACAAAATGATATCCAAACTGGTCCGCTTAACTCTTTTCGGTCTGTCGAGCGTTGTGCTAGGCACGATTCTCTGGGCACAGCCCTTGCCCTCTGCTGCTTGCTCGAATGGCAGTTTGACTGGGAGGTACGGATTCGCAATCAACGGCACGGCCAATGGCGATCCAATCACCGCTGTGGGTCAGATCGCAACGAACGGGAACGGAACCCTCGCCGGAAACGAGACCATCAGCCAGAACGGCGCGTTAGGCAATCTTCTCGAGGTGTTGGGCACATACGCCATCAAGTCCAACTGTACTGGCACCATGACCATTTAGGCAGCGGGCCACTCGAAACAGAATTTCAGCGTGACCGTTATCTCTGGTGGCCAGCAGATCGACATGGTTCAGACGGACAGCGGCACCACCGAGTTGGGAACCGCCCAGGCACAAGGTTCGACGTCCTGCTCTTCCGCCGAGGCCAAGGGTGTTTACGGCTTGCAGGGCGCGGGTACGGAAATTGGCGGCGGGCCTCTGGCCTTAGGCGGGCAGATTACGTTACGCGGAGATGGAACCCTGACGGGAACTGAGAGCGTGAGCATCAACGGTACCGTCGCCTCGAAACCAAAAATTTCAGGCGCCTTCAAGGTGATCCGTATATGCCAAGGCGCCGCGGTTATTCAGGTCGGCAACCAGGGACCAATCCATTTGAACCTGGTGGTGGTGAACCGCGGGCGCGGAATCCTTTTTATTCAGCGAGACTCGAACACCCTGGTATCAGGCTCCTTGCAGCGGTAAATTGGCCCAGCTCCGCCCTTTGATAGACTGAAGTTCGACACGGCCGGTGCCGCCATCCGAAGGTGGCAGCCCGAAGCCCGATCGCTGACGATTTTCGAGGCAAGCCGCTTCAAGCCATTCATGGTTCACCAGGCCCTCAAGATCATTGAAACTTTGGCTGTGGCTGGCGCCGTTTCCGGCGTCGCTTATTACGCCCTGTGCCTGTGGAGCGCGGTGCGGTTTCTGCAAGCGCGAAAGGCGGCGGACAACGGTGTCCGCCCCACACAACCTGTCTCCATCCTCAAGCCGCTGCGAGGCACTGATCCCGAGATGTATGAAAGCTTCCGCAGCCATTGTCTGCAGGACTATCCGGAATACGAGATTGTCTTCGGAGTCAGCGATGCGAATGATCCAGCGATTCAACTAGTCGAGCAACTGAAAGCAGAGTTTCCGCAACGCGTCATTACCCTGATGGTTTGCCGTGAGAACCTGGGGGCGAATACCAAGGTGAGCAATCTGGCCCAGATGGTGCGAGAGGCTCGCCACGAGTACCTGATTGTGAATGACAGCGACATTCGGGTCGAGCCTGATTACCTCCGCCGGGTGCTGGCCCCGCTCGCCGATCCAAAGGTTGGTCTAGTCACTTGCCTCTACTGCGGGATTGCCAATGCGACTCTGGGCTCGCGTCTGGAATCACTCGGGATTAGCACCGATTTCTGTGCCGGTGTTCTGGTCGCGCAAACCGTCGAGAACGGAATCCGCTTTGGATTAGGCTCCACGCTTGCTTTTCGCCGCCGCGATCTCCAGGCGATTGGCGGGTTTGAAGCGCTCGTTGACTATCTGGCCGACGATTATCAGATTGGCAGCCGGATCGCCACGCTGGGACTGAAGGTAAAGTTATCCGACGTCGTGGTCGACACATTTCTGCCGCGCTACACGCTTCGCGGCTTCTTCGATCACCAATTGCGCTGGGCGCGCACGGTGCGCGATTCCCGCTTCTGGGGATACGTCGGACTGGGGCTGACGTTCGGTTTGCCCTGGGTGGTGCTGGCCTTGATTTTCAGCCGTGGCGCAGCCTGGGCGTGGGCGTTGTTGGCCTGTACTGCGGCGATTCGTCTCGCGGTAGCGATCGTCGTTGGGAAGTCCGTGCTGCAGGATCGCCAAGTCGTGCGCTCCCTCGCATTGATTCCCGTCCGCGACGTATTTGCACTGTTGGTCTGGATCGTGAGCTTTGCCGGTCACAGTATAGTGTGGCGCGGAGATCACTTCAGTTTAGAAAACGGCAAACTGAAAAGGATCTCTAGTTAGCTATGGAGAGTAAAAGGTCATAGTCTTCTTTCCCAAGCTGATTGAGCACGTCCTCACGCGAGGCAGCGTGTTCGAGGCATACGGGGTCATTGCTCGTCCCGACGAGTAACTCATGTAGACTGGCGAACTCTTCCTCGCTACCTCCGACCAGTAGCAACTGCAGTTGTCGTCTGACAGCGTCGGTAGTTTCTGGTTGCCCCATTCTTAGATACGTCCCTATAGTTGCTTCATCGGAGGCTGAGCCGTGGAGCATCTCTGCCTGAGGCCGGGTTTTGAAAAGATTAAGCGACTAAAGTTACAAGTCAGGAAGAATAAATGCGGACGCAGGCGTCCCCGCCTGCGCGGGCTGACTGATTGTTGCGGCCTCGCTAGCACTTTCCATAACCGCCCAGGTTGGAGGACAATAGAACAAGTAGTTTCGGGTGAGGTGACCTATGCGGCATAGTTTTTCTGGATTTCTCTGGGTTGCACTCTTATTTCTTTCTACCGCGGCTCTCGGGCAACAGATTCGCGGCGATTACATCGAGACCCGCAGCGCCGACGTATACACCGGACAGTGTTTCGCCAACGGCGAAGTCAATCTCGTAGGCGACGAGGCCATCCTGGCGTGGCACGTCCAAAGCGGAAGCTGGGACGGAGTTTCGCTGGACGGCCTGACGGTGGCCGCCGCCGTGCATGCCCACGCCACTCTAGGTGATCCGTATGCGAATCCGTACCCTGCGCAGGCCGTTCTTTTCGTGGACGACCAGGCAACTCCGCAGCAGAGTTCGGCGCTGGTCGCTTTCGCGCACCAAATGGGAGGTGAACTTCTGCGTCACGCGCAGCGAGTAATTCCTGCTCCCATGGAACTAGTGGCCAATCCTGAGCATCACGGAGTAGCACTGCTGCGCGCCGGACAGTTCGCAACCGTGCAAACCCGCCCCGTCAACGACAAAGACCACCTCTGCGGGAACGAAGCGACCTTTTATCCGCCGCTGACCCAACTCACGCACTCAATGCCAGCCGTAGCGCTGACCGATTCCTATCGCGGTCCGGGACTGGACGTAGATTGGGAGTCGCACGGAAGGCGTAGTGCGTTCGTAGGCACTTTCGTGCACTAGCCTCATCCATTCACGGCCCACGTGTCGGTTTCTCATCGCAGACGTGGGCCATCCTGTCCGCAATTCACGCTAGCAAACTCTCTTCATACCAAAGTAATAGCTCGAATTACGAAAGCGCATGCACGTGGGACATCTGTTAGTCCGTGGTCGCGGATGAGATGTTGAGTTTGTATTTTCTCGATCGAGGAAGCCGGCGACCCATGGAAAAAGGTGATTTTCTGGACGAAGTTCATGTTCGAATTCTGCGGGTGACCGAAGACTTGCGGGCAATTCAGCAGACGTTGAACTGCGCGGCCATGCAAGCGCCCGGCGATCCCGAGCTGATGGAAGCTCTCTGTCAGTTGCCGGAGATTGAGTCACTTCACGTGTTGAGGTCAGCGCTCGACCAGATGCGCCACTTCCTCTGGTTTTATATGCAGGTGATGACCAACGAATCCGAGGACGGCGAGCGGCTACGGCAGAGCTTTGGCCCCAAGCCAGTCGAAGAGGGCATTGTTAGCCCCAGGGTAGCGGCCGCAGAGAAGTTCAAGCGCGCCGCTGATACCGCATTGCTCCAATATCTCTCCGACGGCAAGGTTCGCAAACCAAACTAATCCTTCCGCAAGACTCTTCCAGCTGGTTTCAGGGGAGGAGTGCGTCCATCCGCCAGGATCATTTCCCTAGATATATCCCGGACGCGATACAAATCTTTACAATCTAAAAACTCTGCATCTCCGGGCAAGAAACTAAATCCGATAGAATATTATTAATGATCCGGCGTCGGCTGCGCCGGAACAATGCACGAACGTCCGCGAGTACAGCCCGCTTTGCACCTACTCTCATGTTTAGATCTGAGGATTGACTTTCGCTATTGAGTTGAAAGCAAGAATCAGAGTGTGGCGGAGTGACGACGATTGTTAGGTTGCTCGCTGGGCGATAGCTTCTGTAAAAGCCTGAGGAAATTATGTGGATTGTCCGACTTGCACTGCGACGGCCTTACACGTTTGTAGTCGTCGCTTTGTTGCTGTTGATTCTGGGTCCGATCGTCATTCTAAACACGCCCACGGATATCTTCCCGAATATTAATATTCCGGTCGTAAGCATCATCTGGAATTACCAGGGTCTCAATCCCGATGATATGTCGAACCGGATCGTGTTCCAGACGGAACGCGCGTTAACCACGCTGGTGGACAACATTGCGCACATCGAGTCGCAGTCGCTGAACAGCATCGCCGTGGTGAAAGTATTTTTCCAGCCGGGGGCGGACATTACGAAGGCGATTGCCCAGGTGACCGCGATCTCGCAGACCCAACTCAGGCAATTGCCACCTGGGACAACTCCGCCGCTGGTCATCACCTATAGTGCGTCGAGCGTGCCCATTATCCAGCTTGCCCTTTCGGGGCAGAAGCTTTCAGAGCAGCAACTGTTTGACTACGGCGTAAACTTCATTCGTACTCGCTTGATTACCATCCCCGGGTGCGCCATTCCGTATCCCTACGGCGGCAAGCAGCGCCAGGTGCAGGTTGACTTGGACACGAACGCGTTGCAGTCGAAGGGCCTTTCGCCGCTGGATGTTGTCAATGCTATTAGTGCGCAGAATTTGATTCTGCCATCCGGCACCTCCAAAATCGGAGCCTTTGAATATGCCGTCGATACCAATAGCAGCCCCACCACGGTTGATGAACTAAACCAATTGCCGATCAAGACGACGGGGAGCACGACCATTTACATCCGCGATGTGGCGTTCGTGCGGGACGGCTTTCCGCCGCAGACTAATATCGTGCGGGTAAATGGACAGCGCTCTGTGCTGATCACGGTGCTGAAGGCTGGCCAAGCCTCTACGCTTAGCATCATTGCCGGTATCAAGTCGCTGCTGCCGCAAATTCAGGCGGGCTTGCCGCCCGAATTGCACATCGTACCGCTGGCCGACCAGTCACTTTTTGTTCGTGCGTCGATTGAAGGCGTGCTGAAAGAAGCCAGCATTGCCGCCTGCCTCACTGGCCTGATGATTCTGCTATTTCTGGGCAACTGGCGCAGCACGGTCATTATCGCGGTCTCGATCCCGCTTTCGATCCTGACTTCAATCATCGTGATGAGCGCGCTGGGCGAGACCATCAACATTATGACGCTCGGCGGGTTGGCGCTGGCGGTCGGAATTCTGGTAGACGACGCCACGGTCGAGATCGAGAATATCAACCGGAACCTGGCGCAAGGGAAGGAAGTCGAGCACGCTATTCTGGACGGCGCTCAGCAGATCGCAGTTCCTGCGTTCGTTTCGACGCTCGCCATTTGCATCGTGTTCGTACCCATGTTTTTTCTCTCCGGGGTGGCGCGCTATCTTTTTGTGCCCCTCGCGGAAGCAGTCGTGTTTGCGATGATGGCCTCTTATCTGCTTTCGCGAACACTGGTGCCGACCATGGCCAAATATTTGTTGCGTGGTCATGAAGCAGAGACGCTGGCAGCAAATCAAAGCCGAAATCCTCTGGTTGCCATGCAGATCAAGTTTGAAGAGGCCTTTGAGCGTTTCCGAGAGGGCTACCACGGGCTGTTAGAGCGTTGCCTTCATCACGAACGCGCTTTTCTTTCCGTCTTTCTCGGTGTGTGTCTGGCTTCTCTGGCATTCCTGATTCCGTGGTTGGGCCAGGATTTTTTCCCAGCAGTGGATGCAGGCCAGTTCAAATTGCATTTGCGCGCGCGGACGGGGACGCGCATTGAGGAGACGGCACGTCTTGCTGATCTGGTTGAGCAGTCAATCCGCGAGCAAATCCCGCCCAAAGAAATCACCAGTATTATCGACAACATCGGTTTGCCTTATAGCGGCATCAATCTTTCGTATAGTAACTCCGCTCCCATTGGGCCGGCTGATGCCGACATCATGGTCAGCTTGTCCGAAGGTCACCGGCCTACGGCCCAGTATGTCCACGATCTGCGTTTGCGACTTCCGCAGGAGTTCCCCGGGTCTACCTTCTCGTTCCTTCCGGCCGACATTGTCAGCCAGATATTGAACTTCGGTCTTCCCGCTCCCATTGACGTGCAGGTCGTGGGCTACGACTTGCAAGCAAACCGGGCGTTCGCCGACAAGCTGCTGGAGCGGATCCAGCAGGTTCCCGGGACTGTCGATCTGCACGTCCAGCAGCCTTTCGATCAGCCCTATTTGCATGTCAACGTGGATCGGACGAGAGCCCAACAGATCGGCTTCACGCAGCGGGACGTGGCCAACAATCTTCTGGTTTCGCTGAGCGGCAGTTTTCAGACGACTCCTGAATTTTGGGTTAATCCAAAGACAGGCGTGAGCTATTCCATCGCAACCCAGACTCCGCAGTACCGGGTAGACTCCTTACAGGACCTGGAGAACATTCCTGTAACTGGACCAAGCGGCGCCCGCTCCGGCATTTTGGCCAGCCTAGCTTCGATCCGCCGGGACGCTGGACTGGCCGTAGTCTCGCACTACGACATCCAACCTTTGATTGATATTTACGGTTCGGTGCAGGGCCGGGACTTGGGCGGAGTGGCGCGCGATATCAACCAAATCGTGCAGGACAGCAAGAAGGAACTGCCGCGCGGGTCGCAACTGATCGTCCGCGGGCAGATTCAGACGATGCGTTCGTCGTATCAGGGACTGCTGGGCGGCCTCGTGTTTTCGATTGTGCTGGTGTACCTGCTGATCGTGGTAAATTTCCAGTCCTGGCTTGATCCCTTCATTATTATCTCTGCCTTGCCGGCGGCCCTCGCTGGTATCGTTTGGTTTCTGTTCGTTACCCACACGACCCTCAGCGTTCCAGCGCTCACCGGTTCGATCATGTGCGTAGGGGTTGCAACGGCTAACAGCATCCTGGTGGTGAGCTTCGCAAAGGAGCAATTGGCCGAAGGGAAAGACGCGATTGCAGCCGCGCTGAATTCCGGGTTCACGCGTTTCCGCCCGGTGCTAATGACGGCTCTCGCCATGATCATCGGTATGGTTCCCATGGCGATCGGATTAGGCGAAGGCGGGGAACAGAATGCTCCACTTGGCCGGGCGGTCATCGGCGGTCTATTATTTGCGACGGTAGCAACCCTGTTTTTCGTTCCGGTTTTCTTCAGCGTCCTCCACGGACGCAGGGAGCGGATGGCTCGCGGCGAAGCAAAGCATTGATCTGATTTCATATTAATCTGGTTATAGAGTTCACGGAGTGTTTTCATGAAGGTTGAATCGCAAAATGAAATTGAGCAGCCGGTGCAAGCGGAGATGCCAGTGACGGTACAGAAACAAAAGCGGGTGGACCATCGCCAGGGGAAACCCTCACGCCACTGGTGGATTGCCGTGCTTGCTTTGGTGCTCGTAGTGGCGATCGTCATTTCTGGAATTTTGCCTCGTATCCATGCCCGTGCGGCTCTAGATAAAGAAACGGCCGAGATGGCCATTCCAACCGTTTCCGTGATTCGCCCCAAGCGTGGCGCGCCGGCGCAAGAGGTGGTTCTGCCCGCGAACGTGCAGGCTTACATCGACGCTCCTATATATGCCCGTACAAATGGATACCTAAAACGCTGGTACGCAGACATCGGGGCACATGTGAAGGCTGGGCAACTGTTAGCAGACATTGAGACTCCGGAAGTCGACCAGCAACTGCGGCAGTCACGAGCTGATTTAGCTACCGCCGAAGCCAACCTTAGTCTTTCGCAGATTACAAATACCCGCTATGCGGACTTGCTGAAAAGCGATTCCGTTTCCAAACAGGATGCGGACAATGCCGCGGGAGACTTTGCAGCCAAGCAGGCCACAGTCCAGTCCTCGCAAGCCAACGTGAGACGCCTGGAAGAACTGCAAGCTTTCGAGAAGATCTACGCTCCCTTCGATGGCGTGATTACAGCACGAAACACTGATATTGGCGCATTGATTGACTCGGGGAGCAGTGGAGGGGCGAGGACGGAGCTTTTTCATATTGTTCAGCCGGACAAGTTGCGGGTTTACGTCAGCGTCCCACAGGTCTACTCGCAGGCGGCGAAGCCCGGACTGAGTGCTGATCTGGTGCTCTCGGAATTTCCGGGCAGGGTCTTCCACGGAACACTGGTCCGAACGGCTGAAGCTATCGACCAGTCCACGCGAACTCTGCTGGTGGAAATTCGCGTGGACAATCCGACCGGCACGCTGTTCAGCGGGGCTTATGCGGAGGTGCATCTGAAGCTGCCCACCGCGACCTCAGCCTTCATCCTTCCTGTGAATACGCTGCTATTCCGATCGGAAGGACTTCGCGTGGCTGCGGTAACCGACGGCAAGCACGCCGAACTTAAGGCGATAACATTAGGCCATGACTTTGGCTCTGAGGTCGAAGTGGTCGCTGGGCTTACCGGAGATGAATCGATTGTCGTCAATCCGCCGGATTCGCTCGTGTCGGGAGAAGAAGTCCGCATTGCGCAGCCGGCGGCGGGAGGCTCTCAACAGTGAACGCCGGCTCTAGAAAGCTGATGCCCAAGTTTCTCGGTGGGGTGCTTCTCGCAGGCGTAATGCTTATGTGCGGTTGTGCTGTGGGTCCTCGCTATTCGCGGCCTTCCGCGCCGGTCCCCACCGATTACAAAGAAACGCCGCAGAACTGGAAGCCCGCGCAGCCTGCCGATCAGACGCTGCGAGGAAAATGGTGGGAGATCTATCAGGATCCCCAGCTCAACACGCTCGAAGAGAAAATCAATATCTCCAACCAAAGCCTGAAGGCGGCGCAGGCACAGTTTGAGCAGGCGCGTGCAACCGTTCGCTACAACCGGGCCGATTACTATCCAACGATCACGGCAGGAGTAGCAGCTTCGCGGGAACGTTTTTCCCAGAATCGTCCACTGGCCCTTTCAACTGTTACAACTACGAACGACCTGGTCATTCCTGTGGACATGTCTTATGAACCGGACGTCTGGGGCAGGGTGCGACGCACCGTTGAGGCTGCCCGCGCCAGCGCTCAAGCTTCCTTGGCGGACCTTGAATCGGTAAGCCTGAGCGTGCATGCTGAATTAGCGGTTGATTATTTTTCAGCGCGGGAGTTGGACGCCGAGGCGAAGTTGCTCGATGACACCGTCGCCAGCTACGTGAAGCAACTGGAACTGACGGAAAATCGCTATAAAGGAGGAGTTGCGTCGCAGGTAGACGTGGCGCAGGCGCAGACCCAACTGGAGACGGCACGCGCCCAGGCCATTGACGTGAGAGAGCAGCGGACTCAGTTTGAACATGCAATCGCGGTTCTCATCGGGGAACCTGCTTCGACTTTCAGCTTGCCGGTTGTTCCGCTGAACGCGAGCCCGCCAGTGATCCCGCCGGGGTTGCCTTCCGAGCTGCTGGAGCGACGGCCTGACGTCGCCGCTAACGAACGCCTGATGGCGGCGGCGAACGCGCAGATTGGAGTGGCGAAAGCCGCGTATTTTCCGTTGTTCAACCTGTTCCCTAGCGCCGGGTTTGAGAGCACCACGATCGTGAATTGGCTTTCCAGTCCCAGCGCGTTCGCCTTGGTGGGAGCTTCGGCAGTGGTGACTGCATTCGACGCAGGACGGCGTCGGGCAGCAAGCGACCAGGCTCGCGCCGGTTACGATCAGACTGTGGCCAATTACCGTCAAGACGTGCTCACCGCTTATCAGGAAGTAGAAGACAATCTTGCAGCGTTGCGACTGCTCGAGGATGAATCCAACACCCAAGCCGCGGCCGTGGCGGCAGCGGAGCACTCGCTGGCCCTGTCGAACAATCGTTACAGAGGTGGTGTGACCAGCTATCTCGAAGTCATCACAGCGCAATTTACGGCGCTTGGCGACGAACGGACGGCAGTGCAGCTTTCAGGTCGTCGCATGGTCGACAGCGTGTTGCTGATTAAGGCTCTGGGCGGCGGCTGGGATGCGGCAAGTTTGTCGACGGTGAAGATGGAGTCACGCACGCCCATTCCACCTGGCCAATGATAATGATCCGCTGAGACTGAAAGTCACGCTCTGGGTTTCTTAGACTGAGCTGTCTTTTTCTTCTTCATGCTGCGGCGTCGGAGAGCCTTCGCACGCCTCGCCAACTCTTCCGCTGAGTACATACTGCCGCGGCAGTTGTGCGCACCGCAGGAGCACGGCGACGGGTCATCCAGATCGCCGTCGTACAAGTTGTAGTCGTATGTCAGTTCCTCACCAGCCGCGATATCCCGGGCGGCAATGATCCACACGCGACCCTTGATTTCATCCGCCTCGCAATTGGGATCGCACGAGTGATTGATGAACGCTGCCACGCCTTCACCATCGATCACATGTTTGCCATCCATGAGCCCGAACAAATAGGTCCGGGGATGGTCGTCGTAGAACGCGTCGGCTTCTTTGATCGTGATGTGCGGTCCCGTATACTCCACGACGAAGGTGCCCTTCTTGATCGGAGCCATGGTGTGGCAACCTTCAGAATCAATCTTGGACTGGCCGATGACCAGGTGCGCTGGGCCAGTGTGTTTTCGTCGGGCGTCACGGTCGAACTTGCGCGGCGTCGGTCGAGGCATGTTGTCGTGGTGTAAAGCAGCGGTAGAAAACAGAATAGCGTCTAAAGCAAAACTGTGGCAAGCAGTGAGAAGAAAGATACGGGGACGAAAATTCACACGTTATTCATCTTGCGGTCACTTTAGCGTAACAAAGTACGGCCTACACTACGTCACCGGATAGGAGAGGCCGAGAGCATCCGAGGGAAGGCCTGCCTTTCGCGTCGTACGAGATCAATTTACAGAGCGGGTTGCGGCGGAGTTGCGGTGTGTCCTTGCGACTTTCATTGCGGCAGCTTATCGCGGTTCCTCTTTGTGTATCTTCCGGAAACACGTGTGCGGATAAGCGCGCGCCTGGAGGGTTAGTGGGGATGCATTCATGAAGCAGCTGATTTTTGTGGTGGAAGACGAGACCGCGGTTTGTGAACTGGCGCAGCAGTGCCTCGAGGAGGCTGGCTATCTCGTGCGTACATTTTCGACCGCCCACGTGATGTGCGAACTAGAGGAAAAGCGTCCTTCCCTAGTGTTGCTCACCATGATGATGCCTGACGGCAACGGACTCGACTTGTGCCGCTGTATCCGCGAGAATCACGCTTTGGCAAGAACCCCAATAGTTTTTCTCATTCCGGAGGCTGCCGAGGAACACCGCGCTTTTGCGTTGGAGTCCGGCGGAGATGATTGCATCGTGAAGCCCTTCAGTCCTCGCGAATTGGTAGCCCGGGTCCAGGCTGTTCTTCGTCGTTTCGCGCCCACGACCGGGCGATCCCGAACGCAGTCGGCCGACTTGGTCATCGATAGCTTAGCCATGAAACTTTCGGTCCGGGGAAGTGAAGTGCCAACCACAAGTTTAGAATTTCGCCTGATCGAATACCTGGCACGCCATCGGGGTCAGGTATTCACCCGGGATCTGCTTCTCGATGCGGTGTGGGGGGACATGCAGTTCGTGACGCCACGGAGCGTGGACGCATGCATACGCCGAGTCCGGGAGAAGATCGAGCCGGACCGAACCAGTCCGACTTACCTGAAGACCATTCGGGGAGTTGGCTATCGCCTGGATGCTGTCGCCGCCTGGGAACTCACGCCCAACGACGGGTGTACCTGTCTTGCGTGTACTACGCCGCTCGGGCCTTCAAGACTCATCCATCAGACCGAACGCCGCAGAAAAACCGCTTCGTAGGCCGAGTTCTGTTCTCTTGATCACCACCGATTGGCCGACACGTGATCTCGATCGGGCATCGTCTTACGTTCGACCCCACCTAGAAATTTTATTTCAGACTGAACTTTGTTGTGATTGCTATACTATTTTTGTTGGGCGGGGAGGAACTCTCCGCCCAAAATGTTAGCTAGACCTCACGCATGATCAGATCGACGCGTCCGTTCGCTAACGAATTCCCGTCGGCGTCGTCTAATCGTATCCTGGAAAAACGCGTCGCTCCAGATGGAGGCTCGACCGAGGTTTTCGGTGCGCTCGTCGTTCGATGATGCGTTGACTTGAATCCTTCGAGTTTCGGGGTCGAAGTTCGAAAAAGCGAATTGCATGCGATACGATGGGCAGACTGTGCTTTGACGACTCGATGTCTTCCACGCCCAGACCCGATCTATCATGAGGACAACATGAAACGAATTCTTTGGTTGTTCGCCTATGTCTTGTTATGCGTCTGTGTTGCAGGGGGGCAGCGGTTGCCCGAAGTCGCGACTCCCGAGAACTACAAACTGACCTTCGCGCCCGACGTCAACAAGGGCAACTTTGCCGGCGACGAAACGATTCAGGTAAGGCTGTTGAAGCCGACGTCGCAGATCGTGCTGAACTCGGCGGACCTCGACTTTCATGAAGCCTCGATTACCCGTGGCGGAGCAACCCAGAAGGCCGCGGCTACTTTTGACAAAGAGAAGGAAATGGTGACACTCGCGGTGGAAAGTCCACTCCCGCCGGGTCTTGCCATCGTCCACATCAAGTACACCGGGATTTTGAACAGCGAAATGCGCGGCTTCTACATGGGAAAGGATGATCAGGGGCGCAAGTATGCGGCCACACAGTTTGAATCGACTGACGCGCGCCGGGCTTTTCCGTCGTTCGATGAGCCCGCTTACAAGGCCACTTTCGATATCACCGTCATCGCCGACCGGGAACACACGGTGATTTCAAACACCAAGGTGCTTTCGGATACGCCCGGACCGGGCGACAACAAGCATACGGTACGGTTCTCGACTTCGCCTAAAATGTCATCCTATCTTGCCGCAATCGCGGTCGGCCAGTTCGAATATATTGAAGGCTCGGCTGACGGCATACCGATCCGCGTGTATAGCACTCCGGGGAAGAAGCAACTGGGTAGGTTTGCCTTGGAAGCAACCGAAAACTTCCTCCGTTATTTCGACGAGTATTTCGGAATCAAATACCCTTACGGAAAACTCGATCTGATCGCCCTACCAGATTTTTCAGCGGGTGCGATGGAGAACATCGCTCTGATCACATCCCGTGAAGCGCTATTGCAGCTGGACGATCAGCAGGCTTCGTTGGCACAGCGCAAGTCAGTCGCGATCACCATCTCGCACGAAATCGCTCACCAGTGGTTTGGCGATCTGGTCACCATGCAGTGGTGGGACGACATCTGGCTGAATGAGGGCTTCGCCACCTGGATGGAAGGCAAGCCGGTCGACGCCTGGAAACCCGACTGGAATGCGGGTCTGGACGAGGTGAGCGCCGGCAACATACTTACGACGCTGGGTGCCCTCAACGTGGATTCCCTTGCCACTACCCGGGCCATCCAACAGCCCGCGGAGACTCCGGATCAAATTCAGGAACTTTTTGACGGGATTGCGTATGGCAAAACAGCCGCAGTGCTGCGCATGTTGGAATCCTACCTTGGACCGGAAAACTTCCGCGCCGGGGTGAACAAATACTTGAACGAGCACGCCTATGGCAACTCGACGGCCGATGATTTTTGGAGCACGCTGGCAAAAGTCTCGAAGAAGCCAGTGGATTCAATCATGCCCACGTTCGTCAAGCAGCCGGGCGTGCCCATGATCAGCGTCAAGACGGAGTGCTCCGACGATTCCACGACGGTCTCACTCGCACAGCAGCGATACTTCTTTGATCGAGCGACGTTCAACGCAGGTAGCGACCAGTTGTGGCAGGTTCCGGTTTGCATGAAGACGTCGCAGGCGGGCAGTGGGTCGACGGAAAAATGCGAGCTGTTGACCAAGAAAGAAGATACCGTCACGCTTCCGGGCTGCTCGTCGTGGGTTTTGGCGAATGCGGGCGGGAACGGATATTACCGCAGTGGCTATCGGCCGACCGCCGTCCAGACCTTGGCGCAGGACGCGGAAACTAAACTGACGCCACTGGAGCGCATCATCCTGCTGACCGACACCTGGGCAGCCGTGCGCGTGGGGCGTCAACCCGTGGGAGACTATCTTACTCTGGCGGAGGGTCTTCAATCCGACCGCACCGACGCAGTTCTGGGACTTCTGTTCAACCAGTTGAGCTACATTGGTAAATACCTGGTCACTGAAAGTGACAAAGAGACCTACCAAGCCTGGGTGCGAAGCGTGCTTACGCCCGTCGCCAAGGACGTCGGCTGGGAACCGAAGCCCGGAGAGAGCGATGGCCTGAAGAGTGTGAGGGCAAATCTTCTGCAGGTCTTGGGGAGCACGGGACGCGATCCCGAAGCATTAGCTGAGGCGCGTAAGCTGACGGAGCGGGCCCTCGAGAATCCAGCTTCCGTTGACAGCGGCTTAGCCGGCGCGGCCTTCGGTCTGTCAGCCGAGAAGGGCAACTCAGCTTTTTACGACAAATTGATGGCGGAAATGAAGGCTGCCAAGACGCCCGAGCTTTATTACCTTTATTTCTTCACCCTATCCAGCTTTAACGATCCTCAACTTTTGCAGCGCACACTGAACTACGCAATTTCGCCAGCCGTGCGCTCTCAGGACAGCCTGGGCCTGATTGGCGCCGTCATGGCAAACTCCGCTGGCGAAAACCTGGCATGGGTTTTCGTGCGTTCGCACTGGACAGAAATCGAGAAAGAGGGGGGACCCTTTGCGAGCGCGCAGATCGTGACCAGCGCGGGTCTTTTCTGCGACGCCGGGCTCCGGGATGAAGTAAAAGACTTCTTCTCAGCCCACAAGGTGGCTGCCGCCGAACGCAGTTTCGGCCAGTCCATGGAACGCATCAACAACTGTGTAGATTTGAAATCGCAGCAGTCGGGCCAACTGGCGTCCTGGCTGGAGAACCAAAGCGGCGGCGGTGCCGCAGGAAGTGGTGTTCGATAGCGACTGGCTTCCTTCATCCGGACAGGGACTCAATCGCTCGCACCTCATCCGCCGAAAGCGTTAACTCGGCACTGTCCAGATCTTGCTTCATGTGCTCAGGGTTGGAGGTGCCGGTCAGCGGCAGCATTCCGACGGCACGCGCGAAGCTCAACACAACCTGGGCAGGAGTTGCATTAGCGCGTGTGGCGATGCTGGTGATGAGAAGATGGCGCAACACCCCCGCGTTCGCGGTGAGCAGCGAGAAGCCTTGATAGATGATCTTTTGTTCCCGGCAGAAAAGTCGCACATCGCGATCCCAACCGAAGCGGGCGTAACAGCGGTTCTGCACAAAGGAGGGGGTTTCGGGGTGCGCACCCGTCATTTGCTCCAAATGCGGCAGGGAAACATTGCTCACGCCGAGAAGACGCGTCCGGCCAGCATCGCGCTCCTTCATCATCGCTTCCCAGACCTCGCTGTCATCATCGGTCCAGCCGTAGCCGGAAGCGGGCCCGTGGAGTACGTAGCTGTCGACGCAGTCGGTCCCGAGATGTTCGAGCGAACTGGCCATCGACTGCGCGACCTGAACTGAAAGGCTCGACGTGGAGTCGTAAGGCAGTCGATGGTCCTGACCCGGTTGATAAGTGAACTTAGTTTGCAGAAAAAGATCTGCGCGCGTCACCACTCCCGCGCGGTAAGCGGAGGCCAGCCCCTCACCTACTCCAGCTTCGAAGTAATGTCGTCTCTGGTTGGCCGTGTCGATCCCCCGAAAGCCCATGCGCACCGCAAGCTCGGTGAGCGTCGGCGTGCGGTCTTCCTTCCACGCGGTGCCGTAGAGGAAGTGAGGAAGGGCTGAAGATTGATTGGCTGGCATCGCGTTATTCTGCCACGATCCGGTGCAACTACTCCCTATCTTTATCTTTATTGTTTCGATTCGCGCCCGGGCACTCCTAGGACGCCCCGCTTGCTTCGCGATGCTATCTCAGACTAACCGCCTCCTTGAGCGGCAGAGTCTGGGAGGATTCACCGACCAAGAATTCGTACTCACCCGGGATCAACTGCCACCTGTTTTGGTCGACCTTGAAGATGGAAAGATACTGCTGATCGACCTCCACCGTTACTTCCCTACTCTCCCCCGGATTTAATTTGACTTTGCTCCAACCCACCAGGCGCTTCGGCGGTTCTTCGGCGGCGGCGGGCAGGGCTGCGTAAACCTGTGCGATTTCGGCCCCAGCCCGATTGCCAGTGTTTGTCACTGTGAAATTCACGCGAACATTCTTACCCGGGGTTACTTTCAAATTGGAATAGGTATAAGTCGTGTAGGATAGGCCGTAGCCGAACGGAAACAGCACTTGCTTGTGCTCGGCGTCATACCACTTGTATCCAACCTTCAACCCCTCGTCATAAGTGATTTGGAATGCGGGCAAGCCTGCTGCAATTTTCTTCCACGCATCGGGATCACCGTCTTTCGTAGTCGATGTCTCGGGAGGCTTCACGATGCTGGTGTGCGGCAAGTCCGCATAACTTCTCGGAAATGTGATCGGCAGTTTAGCGCACGGGTTGACATCGCCAAAGAGCACATTGGCGATGGCCCTCGCGCCTGAACTGCCGGCGTACCAGGCTTCAAGAATCCCGCTGACTTGATCGGCCCACGGCATGGTTGCGGCACCGCCGGTTTCGAGCACCACGATGGTGTGCGGATTCGCCGCGGCAACCTTTTCGACCAGGTCATTTTGATTTCCGGGGAGCGAAAGGCTGTCGAGGTCCATCCCTTCACTCTCCCACTGATAAGCGAACACGATGGCAACATCGGCGGTCTTCGCCAAAGCAGCGGCTGAGGAAATATCCGTGCCCGGATCGTAACGAACACTAGCTCCCGGCGCCTTGGCTCGGATTGCCGTCAAGGGCGAGGTAGGGAACCAGATCTGCGCTTGCCATGTTGTCCCGCCTTTACCCGGCGGCATAATCGCGCTTCCTCCCGGGGGGTCGACCTGCGCCGAGCCTCCGCCCGAGATCATTCCCACGTCGGAGTGAGCCCCGATGACAGCAATGGTACGAAGCTTGGAAGCATCGAGAGGAAGCAGCGCCGGCTCGTTCTTTAGCAGCACGATACTCTGTTCCTCAATTCTCCGGGCAATCTCAAAACCGCCCGCCACATCCACGACGCTCTTTTTCGGCGGATCATCCACGACCCCGCAAGCAAACATTGACCTGAGGATGCGGTGTACGTGATCGTCAAGCTCCGCCATGGGGACCTGGCCCGACTCTACGGCTTTCTTCATCGCGTCGCCATAGAAGTACTCCCCAGGCTCCTCATGGTCGAGTCCCGCAGCCGACGCTTTGATCGTACTGTGCGTTCCTTGCCAATCCGACAAGACGAACCCTTTGAAGTTCCAGTCTTTTTTTAAAACATCCGTCAAGAGGTCCTTGTTTTCGCAGGAGTATTGGCCATTCACACGGTTATAGGCGCACATCACAGCGGCCGCGTTTGATTCGCGCAATCCAATCTCAAATGCGAGCAGATCTGTTTCCATCATGGCGCGCTTGTCAATGTTTACGTTGACCGCATTCCGGCCGCTCTCCTGATCATTCACCGCGTAATGCTTGATGTCACCAATGACGTGTTGCGCCTGCAGGCCTTTCATTACGTTTCCAACCATTTCGCCAGCGAGGATTGGATCCTCACCCAGGTATTCGAAGGTGCGGCCATTGCGCGGCTCGCGGGTCAGATTCACGCCTCCGCCCAACGACATGTTGAAGCCTTGCGCCCTCAGCTCGCGCCCGATCAAAGCTCCGTATTCGTAGGCCGCATCCAGATCCCAACTGGCTGCGCTGCCGAGATTGCTGGGCAGCGCGGTCGAGTAACGGCCGTTCTCACCGCTGCTCCGTATACCGTATGCTGCGTCGGACATTTGGATATCGGGGATGCCTAAGCGTGGAACGCCCACCACGTAGCCGGCGCCGCCATTCGAGCGTACGGAGAGCGGGCTCATGGGACTCAGGCCAATCATGCCAGTCCCATGAAGGAGGGATATTTTTTCATCGAGCGTCATCTGCTTCAAGACCAGGGCAGCCCGCTCATCGGGTGAAAGGCTCGCATTCATCCAGGGTAGTGATTGTGAACTGTTTCCGGAAGTGGACTGCGCGTATGCCAGCGGTAGCAAGGTGAACGCCGTGAAAACGATTCCGAGTGCTAGAGGACTTACACAGCGCGTGCGAACGCGCAAATCCATAGAGCGCCTTTCCTTAGATCGGGGTGGCATGGGGATAGACATGTGCACTGTGTCTAACTCTTATACCTTGATCGATAGAAAAAACAAAAGCCATTCGAGACTCTAGTCGCCAAGTACGTCTAGTGGTCTAGTGGTTTGCATAGTTGTTTGGGTGGCCGTTTCTGTGACATCCTCTTGTCTTTGGTTTTTCGGGTGCCAATCGGCGTATCGCTGGTCGGAATCGATCCGGCTGAACGGGTTGAGGTGCTGGAGGATGGCGAATGTCACGGCGAGGGATGCGGAGAATTGTTGCGGTCATGCTTTTTCTGGCCGGGACGGTGAAGATCTGTGGAACGCAGGCAGGGCCGGCGGGCGCTCCGGGACAGCCGCTGCGGTTGACTCTCAAGCAGGCGGTGCAACTGGCCTTGAAGCAGAACCCGCAAGTGGTGGTCGCGCGATTGTTAACCATGGAGAGCGGCCAGCAACAGCAGATTGCGCGGGCGGGGCTGTTGCCGCAAGCGAACTTGACCGCGGCGACGGCGCTGGAACAATACAATTTTCAGTCGGTGGAGCGCTTGTCGAAATCGAGGGCTGCGGGGCCTTATCAGTGGATCGAGGCGGGCCCGGCATTTTCGCAGAGCGTTTTGAATCTGCCGCTGATTCGCAACTATCAGATCGGGCGCGAAGGCGTGGTGCAGCGATGCTAGCTGCCATTCTAGCGGGTGCAAGACCCGCCCGTGGAACTTGCCCAGTTGCCACGGTAGCAATATCCGGCGGTGAAACGGGAGACCAATTCACCGGAAGCCCGGAAGTAAAAGCCCCCGTTGGCCGAGCAGAAATGCTTGGTCGGATCCGCCAGGGGGGCAAACAACTCGACAGGTCGTAATGCAAGTGAACCGTAGTTAAGCTCCGAAATAGCCCCCCACGGGAAGCGGATTGTGGGAAATGATGGAAGTGCCGAGTCGCTCACGCCTTGACGAAGGCCAGCGTCGACGGTGAAGGAACTGGGTGCTTGCAGCCGTCGAACTTCCCGGAGTCGTAGAGGGCGACATGTCGAGACAGAATGGTCAGCGAAAGCACGGAACCACTCCCGGGTCGCCTAGGCGCACCCGCACAGCGAAGGCATCGCATATAAACCGCCCTGCGGCGAAACTGCGTTGTGCCCGAGAGTGGGACGGATGTGGCCGAATAAGTGTTGATGGACTGGGACAACATAACCCAGACCGGAGCGAGGGCCACTGGGGTAGAAGAGGGAACTCTTCGCATGGTGGTGCGTCGTTAGCCCTCCGTCCCGACTCTGAGCGGGAGTTCAAGGAGTAGGCCCGATGCACGAAGGACAGAGGCAAAGCAAGCGGACCGCTGAGTATGCCGGGTGCAGGCTTAACCAGCGGGACGCGTGCGAAGGCGCTGTCTGACAGACCAGCCTTTCAGCCGTACTGGGGAAAACCCACCGTACGGAATGATAGGGGGGACGGTGGAAACGTCGGCATCATTCGAAGCCCGCTACGCGCCACTGTCCTACCCGACCGGGAGTCGCGGGCGCAGGAGCGAGCGACGCGCGAGGATATTACCGCCTCGGTGGTCCTGCAATACCACCTGGTGCAGCGGGCGATTGCGATCCGGGATGCGGCGAAGCCGCGGGTGGCGCTAGCGGAACGGCTTTCAAATCTGGCCATCAATCAACAGAAAACAAGAGTGGGGCTATTGATCGATACAACTCGGGCACAAGTGGAGTTGCAGAACGAACGCCAGACCCTGATCGATGCCGAGACTGAGGTCCACACGACGTTGTATGTACTCGAAGAGTTGCTGGATCTGCCGCCCGACCGCGAAGTCGAGGCGGCAGACGTCCTGGCGTTCTACGAGTTGCCCACCTATGACACGACCGCGACGAGTGCGAAGGCGCTCGCCACTCGTCCAGAGATGCGATCGATCGAGTCGCAGCAGAATATTGCCGAAACAACCGGCTGGACCCGACGGTGCAATCCACCTTGTCGTCATACAGCGGCTTGATCGCGCGCAATGGCGGCGCGGGAAGCAATCCCGCGCTGGGCGCACTGCAACTGCTCCAGGCGAACATAATTACGCAGAGCCGCCTGCCTTCCTACATTGATATCTACCTGGGTCTGGCGGTGCTGAGCGGAGTAGCAGTGGCGCTGCTGGCCATGGCGCGGCTTAGGCCGAGCAGGGAGCTGCTGCACTGGCATCTTTGGTAAACGATCCCAACCTGCATCCGAGTCGCAACGGTATGCTGCTAGCGCTTGCCGCGATCGCCAAGCCGGGGCTCAGATTGCGTCCGCGTTCTGGAAGAGAGACATAATCAACGAGTATAAAAGCAAGCCCCCAGAATACAATGCACAAATAATAGCCCATCGCGAAAAGCCAATCCTCGAATCCAGCGTTGACTAAACCGGCGATGAGAACTCCGACGATCGGTACTAACGGCGAGAGAGTAGTTCCAGATTTGCGGATCTGTCTCAGCGACTTGCCTATGTTCACAATAACCATCAAGATCAGGGCTGCGAAAGGACAGACTCCCAGAATGCCAACCCACTCCAAAATATCCAAATAACTGTTCCCTTGTTCGCGAGTATCTCGGCTGGCGGACTCAAAGTAACCACCACTCCCACTCACGCCAGTTTCGGTCGCGCTCGTGCCAAATCCGGTACCAAACCAGGGATGCCCATGCACCGAGGAGACCGTTTCTTCCCAAGCTGATCTTCGGGAGCCAAGTAGCCCACTCTCGGGATGTCCCTTATAGATGAATGCTGATGTCAGCGATTGCGGTTGATCGGCGGTAGCAGGAGACGCAACGACTACCACGGCCATGGCAGCCAGCAACCCCATGCCGGCCAGCATTAGCAAGGTTTGATAACGACGCAGGGCTATGCAGACCACCACACACGAAACTGTCGCGGCGAGTATTCCGGCGCGTGCGTCACTGGTAGCAAGCAGCAAGACAGATAACACAAGAGCGACTACTTGCTGCTTTTGTACTGATGTTCCCTCGGTCGTGAAGACTCCCCACAACATCATGGGAACGACAAGGACGCCCATTACTGCGCCCAGGGAGTTCGGGTTTCCAAAAAAGCCGTAGTGCAATGCGAAATAGCAGACCGCCGATAGGTAAGTCAGAAGTTCGCAGAATAACAACAATCCGGGAAAGAACTGGCGCTCCCTCCATAGCACGGCCACCCGCATGCCGGATGCTGCGTAGAGAAACAAGAGCGAGAAACTAAATACCTTAAACAAGGCGTCTTGCCCGTATAACGATGCTGAGCATGAAGCCACCGCCGCGATGATACAAAAAGTGCAATTAAGTGGAATCCCCCGAGACGGTAGCGGCGATCTTTGAGAAAGTACGCAGCCCCCGCGAGAGCGCCTGCCCCAAGCACGAACCATCGTGCGGCGGACCAGAATCCTGGCGGGGGTGCTCCCGCGCCGGCAAAAAAGAAAACCAGAATCAGCAAAAGAATCTCTGTTCATGGTTCAAAATGGCAGCTAAGACAATCTCAAGAAAGACGAGCATTCCTAGGATACCGGCATCCGAAGCGTACCCGGGGTAAAACAAAGCTACGGAGATCGCAAAGAGGCAACCGAGAACGAATGCTATCGGGAGGAGATGTTGCCCACAGGTTTGCTCATGCTGAATATTCCATTCCGGTGCGGGCGCGGATTAGCGGTTCGCGGACAATCCCCACGCTCATCGATGCGTGCGTCTGTTGTTCATTTCCACGAGGAGAAGGCCGGCGTCTCATCTTTAACACCGACTGATTTCGCATCTGGGGTTACTTCGCTGGTGCGCGGATTCTGCGATTGGCGACACGGACCAACGCGCAAGGGGGTGCATCCACTGTAAGAACTACTAGTGGCCGCACTCACCATTTCGGTGCGATTCTGATAACTCTTTGGGATTCCTGGTCGTCCGTGAGTCCGCTGAAGAGAGTACAGCCCCGACGACACCTGGGAGCCAGTCAACTGAGCACGCACGCTGGCCGAGAGTCTTCGACAGTAACCGAAAATCATGAGCAAACGTCGCGAAAAAGCCAATCCGAAAGCAATTACGGCGAAGCAGAAGTTCCTAATGGCTGTGGCTCTCGTGGTGTTAGGCGGCTGCACTATATACCTGATTCATCGGGAATCCATCGCACACGCTGGCCATCCTCTTGCGGTCTCCAATGCCGGATTTCTGCCCACAGTTCCAAATTCCGCCACGGCGCCCGCAGTCGCACCGGAAGCCATGGTCTGGCTGCCCGGCGGAGAGTTCTCCATGGGCGCGGCGGACGCTCCGGATATGAACGATGTCGGCATGCAAGCCACGGAGGATTCGCGGCCCATCCACCGTGTGTACGTCGATGGTTTTTGGATGGATAAGACCGACGTCACCAACCAGCAATTCGAAGCGTTCGTGAAGGCGACGGGCTACGTCACGGTCGCGGAACGCAAGCCGCGAGCTGAAGACTATCCTGACGCACCGCCGGAAAATCTGGTAGCGGGATCGATAGTGTTCTCTCCGCCAGATCATCCCGTCCCGCTGAACAACCATTTTCAGTGGTGGATCTACGTCCATGGAGCAAACTGGCGGCATCCGCTTGGTCCGGACAGCGACATCAAGGGAAAAGAAAACTATCCGGTCGTGCAAATCGCGTACGAGGACGCGTTGGCTTACGCAAAGTGGGCCGGGAAGAGGCTGCCCACGGAAGCAGAGTGGGAGTTTGCCGCTCGCGGCGGATTAACCGGAAAGCCCTACGTCTGGGGCGAAGAATTCCGCCCCAACGGCAAATGGATGGCTAACACTCATCAGGGAACGTTCCCGGTGAAAGATACGGGTGAGGACGGACATGTTGGAATTGCCGCAGTCGCGCAATATCCGTCGAACGGATACGGTTTGTTCGACATGGCCGGCAACGTCTGGCAGTGGACCAGCGACTGGTATCGCCCCGACTACTACCAGCAACTCGCGGCCGCAGGAGGCGTAGCCCGCAATCCGCAAGGGCCGGATTCGCCGCTCGATCCCGCGGAGCCGACCGAGAAAAAGAAAGTTCATCGCGGCGGATCATTTCTCTGCACCGATCAATACTGCTCGCGCTACATGGTCGGTACGCGTGGCAAGGGTGAGATCAGCACGGGAACCAACCATCTTGGGTTTCGCTGTGTGATGACGCGAGACCAGGAGCAAGCGCGGGGCGCGAAAACCGATCTTGGCTCCTTGACTGGCACTTCCGGTAAGTCGAATCCAGTGCGCTGAAAAAATCGAATGTCTCCTCAGATTCCCCGCGTCGTCCTCTTCATTTTTGTTCCAGCCCGGAGTAGCGACAAAGACGCCGTGCTCATATTCAAGCGACCTTCGAGACTGTAATTCGGTGGGTGCGCGCTACCGCGTCCCGTTCAACACCGTTGCGAGTTCGGCGAACATGGCGATGCCTGACGACAAATTCGCGGTCACGCCAAACTCCGAGACTCCGTATTCGTTTCTCTGGGTGGACCTGCGCGCCGAGCCCGTTGTCGTTACCATGCTGAAGATTGAAAAGAATCGCTACTACACCGGTCAAATGATCGATCTCTACACCTTCAATTTCGCCTATCTGGGAACGCGAAGTTATGGCGACGACGGCGGCACATTCATGATTGTCGGTCCGGGTTGGAAGGGCGAAACTCCGAAAGGTGTGAAGGCGGTTTTTCAATCGGAAACCGAGTTCGCTTATATTCTGTTCCGGACTCAACTCTTCAATCCAGCCGATCTGGATAACGTGAAGAAGATCCAGGCCGGCTACCACGCGCAAACCCTCAGCCAGTATCTGAAACAGCCTGCCCCACCCGCCCCTCCTGCCGTCAACTGGCCCAAGCCGACGCCGGATGCACTTACTTCGCCCGCACTCTTCAGCTACTTGAACTTCATGCTTCAGTTCTGCCCGACCAACCCGTCAGAAAAAGACTTGATGGACCGCTTCGCCTAGCTCAACATCGGCGCCGGGAAAACTTTCGACTTCGCGAAGCTCTCTCCCGAATCGCAAAAGGCAGTGACCGACGGCATCGCCGACGCCGGCACCGATATGGACGCTCTGATGAAGCGGGTTAATGCCGATGAGGTTTCCAGTTCCGATTTCTTCGGCACCCGCGAGTTCTTCCTGAAGAACAACTACCTGTACTGCTACGCTGGAGCCAAGCTTGGCCGTTACGGCAACTCGGGGAGGAGGCGATCTATCTCGCCTATCTCGTCGACGGCACCATCAACCGCTGGACGCGTCGAAAGCCAGCTACACGCTGCTCTTTCCCAAAGGCCAGTTACTGCCGGCTAAAGCCTTCTGGTCGATCACTATGTATGATGGCAAGACCCAGTTCCTGGTGGCGAACCCTCTGAAGCGATACCTCCTCAATTCCACAATGCTGAAATCGTTCAAGTTCGGTAACGATGGTTCACTGACGATCGGTGTGCAGAAGGATTCTCCGGGCGTCGCGAAAGACGCTAACTGGCTGCCCGCGCCGGACGGCCCGTTCTACGCAATCTTGCGGATTTACATGCCGGCACCAGAAGTAGTGAACGGCACATGGAAGAAGCCGCAAATGCAGCCGGTTGTTGGGAATTAGCTATTTTCGGATTACTTCCGATTCCGGCCAACCGAATGCAGCTTCATGACTGGCTCGTCGTCACAGCGGAAGACACAACAGCGGCCGGCTCCAGTCCCCCTCCGCAGTATGGACAGAACTTGTTGCCAGGGTCTACGCTGCGTTGGCAGTGCGGGCACGTGGGCTGCAAACGGTTGCGGCATCGGGGACAGAAGCTGAAGCCGGGCTCGACCTCGGCATTGCATTGCGGACAGTGAGCGGTGCGCGGTTTGCGCAACACAAAATAGAGGACGATCCCCAGCCCGTTGGGGACAAAGATTGCAATGAGCGTCCATAGTACACGGCCCATCCCACGCCGCCCCGCGTCCTGGTTGATGTAACCAATCAGCACGGCGTAGCAGCCGAGTACTGTTCCCGCGAGGACTCCCATCAGACACCGAACTATAAGCCGAGGCGCATTGTGATCCCTACCCACGACGGTCACAAACAGCACAGCCACTGTCAGCAAGACCAGAGTGAATAAGTAGTAGGCCCAAGGCGCAAAGATGCGAATCTCGTCTTTGGATTGCGTAGAAGTTTGATTTCCGAATGTCATCTCAAGTCTCCTGACTCCGTACTTCGTTCCCAGCAAGAATTGTTTTTCTCGGCTCGATCAGCCCGTGTAAGAACCAGTGTGATCTGCCAGGTGCTTATCCTTGGCCAGCAGCAGTATTCCCACCAGCAGAGCAGGCATCAGGCAGAAGACGAGAAAACCCACTTGCCAGACCGATGACGCTAACTGTGCGCGGGTGCCTAACCATTCGAAGCCGCGCCACAAAGCGACTGTGCTGAGTAGCGCGCATAGGGCCACGGCTGTACAACTGACCGAAACCAGCCACAGGCGTTCTTTCTGGCGCTCTAATTCCAGGGCGCGGCGGCGCACTCTCATCTGCGTCGTCGAGACCAGGCTCCGCTCGGCGGCGATCGGGATCGCGCGTAGCCCGCGAACCGTCTCCCCGACGTTCTCGGCGAATGAGCGGCACGAGGCACACGTTTCCAGGTGCGCTGCCAACCATACGTTCGAGGATTGATCAGTGGCAGAAGGCTCCTCGGAACCGGCTAATGCAATCAGTTTCCGTGCCTGTTCATGAGCATCGGTATTCACAGTGCCTCTCCTTTTAACCACGGTTCAAGCGCGCTCAGACCGCGGTAGATCCTGGATTTCACGGTTCCCAAAGGCACGCGTGCCACGCTCGCGATCTCTACGAGAGACATGCCCTCCTGAAATCGAAGCACGAGCGCTTCACGGTACTCCGCGGGGAGATGTTGCATGCCGGCCGCGATGTGCTCGTTTTGCTCGCGCTGCAAAGTCGTATCCAAAGCCGACGCCTGTCCGGTCGCAGGCACATCGAACGCCGTTTCGCCGTCATTCAGCAGACCGTCCAGGCTGGCGGGTTGTTTGCGGCGCATATGATCGATCACCAGGTTGCGCGCCACGGCGAAAAGCCATGTGCCGAACGCGTACCTGTCGTTAAACTGGTGCCCGCGTTCCAGCACGCGAATCCACGTTTCCTGGAAGAGGTCTTCCGCCAATTCACGGTGTCCGGTCAAGGAGACGAGGTAGCGGAAAAGGCGATGCTGGTATTGCTCGATCAGCCGATCGAGCAAGTCGGGATCTCGACGTCGAAGTCCATGAGCGATTTCGGTGCTGTCTTGCGCCATCGAGCTCTCGAAATAGAAGGCAGTCGCGTTCATACTACTGATACATACGGGGAGAAGGCGAGAAAAGACGCAAGCGCTCGAGAGAAGGGCTGCAACTGTTCTAAGTGATTGAAAGGAACTGGGCCTTAGAAACGAGTAGGGCTAATGCCCGGCGTACTTCCAGGAACCACTCGGCAGATTGAATAAGAAAATGGTAGGCACGAGGAGACTCGAACTCCTGACCTCTACCGTGTCATGCCACTGCGCGAGGAAAGGAGTTGAACAGCCGACCCGCCTGTCCCATTTCAGCCATGCTAGCAACAGTAGCTGAATGCGAGCCGCCCGCCCTTGAACCGACTACATAGCATACGTAATCTTTTCACCAACGGACTGCGTAAAAAGTCCGGGACTGGGGGAAGGTTCCGGCCCATATTGAACCGTTAGCTGATGCTTGATTCAGCTTGCCGTCTTAGCAGGATTCTCAGTCACCGAACCGGGAGCCGCGACACACTGATGCTTCGCTTCCCAAAGGCGGTCAATCTCTGCAATCAAAGCCATCAACTTTTTCGGGTCGGTTTCCTGCGCGGCCAACTCGCACAGTTCCATCCAACTTTCTTTTTTGTCCCAGACCATAACTATCCTCCGGGCTCATAAAACACCTTATATCACACTTGTTAGAACAAGAATGTTAGAAAAAGGAATGGCTCAATCTGCGGCCATGTCATCTTTGCGGAGGCGACATTCCCGCTCCATTTCTCGCGCCACTTCTCGCCTAAGCCTTTCGTAGTTTTTGTGGAGGGCCTCTCTCAGTTCCTGAAGTATCCTTTTTGCGGCTTCGTCGTTTTCTGCCACTAGGAGTCGGGTACAGAGTTGGCGGATTTTGGCTTCGGGCGTCACGAAGTGGTCGGGGAAAGTCCCATCTAGGATGCCGTATTCCGCCCGATGGTTCTATACAGAGAATGCTGTACGAAAATCCCGCCCGCTCCGTGGAATAATCGCGTACCCGAGCTCGCGAGTCCTACAATCGACGAACGCGCTAACGCTGCCGTTCTAACAGTTGCGATAGGAAGATTTGCGTATGGAGGTTTGGAACGTTTCGTGCTAGGGAATCTATGAACGTCCTTCCGATTTAGGAGGGCACGATGATTGGGAAGCAAAAAGAGAAGTGGATGGAGCTTTGCGAACTTGCAGCGAACGAACAAGACGCTAATAAGATGATAGCGCTGATCACGGAGATTAACCGCCTCTTGGAGGTCAAGCAGCAGCGTCTGGATGCTTCAAACCCCGGCTCCAAGGGTTAGCAGAAACCCATTCGAGGGACACCTTCACTTTTTCGGAGATTGCAACGTCCCGCAGCCGAGACCCCCAAGAAAACAAGCGGATGATTCAAGGCGTCATCTGAAAGAAGCGCCCGCGTTTCAAAACTGTTTGTTCTAACATTCCTAATTAATATATGTGTGATTTGGGAAATGCCCATGCTTTCTCCAGCTTCCATACCCGAGTGGTCCAAGGACATCAAATCCCTCCGGTCTAAGTTAAGACTCTCTCAATCTGAGTTTGGCAAGAGACTCAAACATTCAGCGATGGCTGTGTCGCGTTGGGAACGGGGTGAACAGCCTCCTTACGGTTACGGCCAACTGCTATCTGGGAAGGTCGCGGGTCGCTCCTTCGGGTGGCTCTTTTGGAATCTCGCTGGCATTACGGAGCATGACATTCAGCGGATGCCCAGTCGTGGGACCAGCCCTAAGAAAGAGCAGCAATATTTGTCAACGGCGATTACGGTTTTGGAGACCGAAGTCGCTCGGAGCGAATCGCGGGCAGCTCGACGGGATGCATTTTTTCCCGACCTCCTGACCCAAGAGCTGCGGCGAGAATACAAGGTTATCGCCAGAGGAGAGGCTAATTTCGCACGCCTCGTTGCACGACACATTGAAATGTTGAAGCGCTTCGTATAGATCCGTTTCTGACGTACCTCACAGTGACCACTCAGTTTTTAGCGGCTCGGCTGGTATCCTCACGCTTGCACTTGTGCTCGGCAAATTGGACCCTAAGACTCTCTTGCACGTCCGCAACTCTCTTCATGGCGGTCATGGGGACCCTGAACTCACGATTGCAAAGAGTGCAGACTCCGATAGCGGGGACTGTGCCGAGCCATTTAACCACTCTGAGGTTGCGCTTTGCCATGGCCACTGTTTCCCATTCCACATCAGGATGTTCTGTTCTTGTAATTTTAGGCTCTTGCTTCTTCGACGATACGCATTCACCAAGAATAGGTCCATGAACAATCAAGCGTGTTCCTTAAGTTAGCGCTTATGGGGCAATGCCCCCGAGAATCACAGCAGCGGTTTGCTGGACAGCTTCCAAGCTCTCGCGCAGAAGATCGGCGTCTCCATGCCAGAGCTGAATGTAATCGGCGGATGCGGTTCCGGTCTCAAGCCGGATTGCTTGGCAGACCACGAAGGCCACGGCTTCGGCTTCGGTTTCACGAACTTGTTTGGTGGTCAGCGTGCGACGGTCGCCCCGGTGCAACATCTCGTGGGCGATCTCGTGCGTTAGCGTGGAAAACTCTTCGGCAGGTTGCATCCCAGAAAGCAGCGTGATCTTGCCGCCATACGAAAGACCCTTGGCGGGAGCGATTCTCTCGGAGAAACTAAGCTCGACGCTTTGCGCTTCGACGAACTTGAAGAGGCGTTCGCGGTATCCACTCACGTCGCCATTGACTTCGGTTAGGCTTGGAAGCTCTTTACCTTCCGTCTGAGTAACGTCGAACACATACACGCCCCGGAAGCCGTACAAGGTGCGCTGATTCTCCCTGGCATCGATATTCTGCTCCGCATTCTCGTCTTTGCGCTTGTTGCCGACCATTGGGGCGAGAATGAAAATGCCCTTTTCGCCACGCCGGACGAAGCGGCCAAGCGAAGTCCAAGTGCGGTATCCGGCAACGTGAGTAGCGTCTGGCTTCTGCCTCGCAATGAGCATGATGTTGCCGAAGCTGTAGTTGTGAAACTTGGCCATTGCGCCGAGATACTGGTTAAGGACTGCACTCTGCCCGGACTCCAGCGATCGCACCAGATAATCCACAGCTTCTTTGGTTTTGAGGTTGACTTCTTCTAATCTCATGTTTTTCCTCTCCTCGTCATCCCGAGAATTAGTGTATGGGCAACTTCACCGTTATGCAGGTTCAGAAAGTATGGCGTGCTATTCTCGGTTTCGAGCGCAGCCAGATACTCCGTACCGAGATGCGCGTTCGTCTTTTTGCCGGGCAGGATCGTAAAGAGAAAAGACGGTCGGCGTAGTTCGTGTTCAGCAGATACAGCTTGCGGACGTTGATCGCATAGTTGCCCGGAAGGGTGGCGAAATAGGCGTTGAGCTGATTGTAGGTCTCGGCAAACAGATTGCCGTCCGCATTGGTGAAGACGCCGATGAACTCGGCCACGAGTTGATCGAGTTCCGTTCTTGAGTGAGCAGATGACCCCCCGGCCAAACAGCACAATCGTGAGCGAGAAATAGCGCAAGTGATTGCCCGTCGCCCAGGGCACGAAGGCAATCGCCCAGGTCTTCGATGTCGGCCTGTTTGGATTCGTCCACCAGCACATCGCGTGGGTTCGTCTTCGTGGCATCGTTGCCCATCTGAGAGACGAATCCCGTCTTTGACATATTGGAGTGGCGGCGACGCTTGTTCACTTCCTTGCGGGCCTTGTCCGCGGGGAGAGGCGTCCACTCCGTGACAACATGGAAGTTGGCCGGAATCGTCAACAGTGCGTCCAGCACGAGCGGCCGTGTCTCCGTGATGGCCTCTTTCATCGTCGACGCGCGGCCGATGTAGTCGCCGACGCGCAGATGGTCGCGCTCGGCTTCGATGTCGGAATTCACTACCTGATAGTCGAGAAACTGTGTGGATTGCAGCTTGCCGGCAATGAGCCGGTCATCATAATTCAGCAAACGGCGGAAAAACGTGAACTGTCCCTGCTGATCCAAGACCTCGATTTGCATGAAATCCGCGAGTTGCCGAGTGAATGCCCGAACGTGCTGGTCAAGGCGTTGACGATCACGCTCGATATGCGTACGCAATAGCGTCTTGATGTTGTCGTTAGTGAACTGCGATTTGAGATCGGCAATCGCGCCTTCTGGATCACGCAAGAGCCGAGCCAGTGCTGTGCCCGCTCCGGTTTTCGACCTGGTGCCTTCGAGCAGGATGCAGTAGAAGACTTCAAGCTGATAAAGATGGTCACGCTTGGCTTCAAAGACCTTCCTCCGCTGATCGATCGCTGCTTCCACAATCGGGTCGTCATTTTTTGCGAACGGTATGTCGGGTCGGTTCGATTTGAAGAGGTACTGGTAAACATGGAAGCCTGGGCCAAACGCTGTGAGCGCGGCTTCCAACCGCTTCACTGCATACTCCTGTTCCGAATGGTCAAGACTTTCGTAGTCCACACCAGGAACACTGAGAACCATGCCTAGATCGCCGCTTTTGGTAAGAAATGCCGTCTCATTCCAGAAGCCGTAGAGGTTGATGTGGTCGTTCAGCGCCGCACTCTCTTTCCACGCTTGATGACCTTATCGAGACGCAGCATTACTGCACCTCCACGCGGGGGACTTGCTGCTTGGCGGCGTCATAGCGCAGCTGGTAGCGTTCGGACCTGGCCAGGATGCGGAGGAACGCCGGATCGGTGTTCGTGACCCAATGACCGAAGGCGAAACCGCCAATGAAGACGGCGATACCCGCAAGGATGGAATCGAAGAGGTTGAAGGCCCCCACCGCTCCGACGCACACGAAGTAGAAGAGCGTACGCTCTACGCCCAGGTACGTGAGAGGCTTATGCAGGCTCTTGAAGACTCGATTTGTGCGCTGCTTCTGCTGTGGTTTGTCTGGCATAAGTTCCAGGTCTAAAGGTGGACAGCAAGTACTTGGGAAATGCGCTACACCCCCCAGAGCCAACTCAGGACATTCACGGCGAGAACGGCGATACCCGTTCCGGCGGCAACACCCGCCAGCGCCTTTTTTGCTCCAGGTTCGCCGTGCGCGAAGCCGTAGCCTCCGATCACGATTGCGACCAGACTCGCAACCTTCGCAATGGTGCCAGTGAAAAGGCTTTGGATAACGGTAAAGCCGGTGTCGAACGGTGAACCCTGTGCCAGCACTGCCACAGGCATTAGGAAGAACAGAGCAAGAACAACTGTGGCCGCACGCACGCGCTGTGACTGAAGAATGCGTCCGACTTGGGGGACGGAATGAACTCGCAACCAAGGTGTCATGTGCACCTCCCGCAGCACGTCAATTCGGCTGCTTATGGCGCAAACGTAACCTGACTCAATCACCGTGTCCAACAACTTCTCATCGCTCTGTTATTCCTGGGAGGAATAACAGACCAATAGTGTGTCGCGACCAAGTAGATCGCTCAGCGCGGCACGACACTTCGTGTAAAGACTTTTCCTCAGAGGGCGATTGGTTGGCAAATGCGACTCGGATACCGCTACACGGAGGACGCCTTATTTGGACGGCAGATGGCGTTGTGGTGGCGGGCGCGTATTCATTTTTTCCAGATTGGCGTCCAAGTGCCTGCCAACGAGGCAGATGAGTGTGTCATGGTCTGTTTGACTCAGTCTTCTGAAACGGGCGCTCCGCATCTGCGAAGTGATTTATTCAACGAAAGGTGAGGTGACAAATCGGTTTGCTGCTGTCTGATATTCCCAGCAGGAATATCATGCGGACGAGAAGTTGTTGGACACGGCAAAGGAATCGATCAATTTATCCCAAAGCGCCGGTAGCGCATAACGTGCTGTCCTGAGGCAGGGCTTCCGACGCGAACTCTCTTTCTTCGTTTGGTACTCGGTTGCAAACATGGCGGCAATTCCAAAACCGATCGGACCTGCAAGCGAGTGGCGTGACGGGGATCCGTTGCTCACGCGCGAACAGGTCGCCAAGCGCTTGAACACATCGCTGGATTCGGTTTGGGATCATTCTTCAAGAAAAACTCCTCTCCTGCCCGTCATCCGTTTTGGCGATGGCGCTGGACGAGCGGGAATGCTTCGCTATGTAGCCATGTCTTCCACCATCGGCGGGTCGGCGGGAAAGAACCAATGCTCACCTGGGTAGTAGGGTGGATAAGCAGTCTCGTAACGCTGATCGAACCATTGGTGGGCTTCCGTCACAGCGGATTTGAGGGCGGCCGTGGTATCTCCATCGGGCTGAAAGGGCTTGCCCTTCTTGACGCCGATTGATCTGAGCTGATCGGTCATGACCTTGTCGCGTTGCAACCACGGCTCGGACTGGACGATGCAGTTCAGCGATTCGAAGAAGCGCATATCGTACGGTATCGTGCTGTCGATAACGACGTTGGTCGCGTCGGCATACTTTGTTTCTGGTTGATGAGAGGCGGCTGAAAGCGGATACAGCTTGATCTGTTTTCCGTATGCGACTGCGGCGGCAATGTCGGCTTCGCCCCCACTCTTGGGAATCGACCGTAACAGGGCATAGCCCTCATAGTTGGTGGAAGGTAGAGCAATGTAGCCTGCGGGAACCTTTTCCTTATAGCCGGGAGGCAGAATCAGATTTTTGCCCCCTTGCCTTTGTCCACGCCGGCAGGTCCAACGTCTTCAAGCGGCGTCTGCCAGCAATCCATGACTGTTCCGACAATTGTGCCGCCCACAGCCGGAGGTATCTCCAGCACCATCGGTCCCGCGTTCTTCGTATTGAAAAAAGGCATGAGATAGCGTGCGTCGGTGTTCGGCGTGAGCGTCTGGTTCTTCCAGTCCGAAGGACGAGTCCAGTAAAGAATCTGATTGAAGGAGCCGTTGGCCGTGCTGACCATTGCCTGATACATCCTGCGGAGTTCACAACAGGAATGCCCCAGATTACCGCTTCTACTGCGCGGCGTTGGACGGTGCGTTCGTTCAGTTCTTGTGCCGACATTGCCTTCGTCTCCTGCGCTGATACTCCGCTGGTGGTCACAAAAGAAAGTAGCAGGGCTGTGGACACGCGAGCGATATTGCGGATTTGCAACTCCTTTGGGTCAGACCATGACTATGGGCTGCCCGCCGACCCTTCACAGATCGGCAGGCTAAGATTAAATGCTACTGAGTCTTTGGTGTCGTGGCCATGGTTCTAATCTTGCGCTCGACTTCCTTCTCGATCTGATCGATTGTGAAACTCGCCGGGGCTTGACTGGGCGGATATTCCACGAATGTATCGAGGAATCCAACAGCGTGGAAAGTCATCCAGCCCATAAGGAAAGCATTCTTGACTCGCCAATCGTCATACTGATCGGAAACGACGTCGGCGCGCTCGTATGGGTCCATATGCAGATTGAAGAGCTTGGGTATGCGCAGGCAATCAAAGGGTTCATACCAGACTTGAAATCCTCCGGGCTCTTTCATCTGGTAGAACACTGCCTTCCAGTCCTCGTGTCGATACGCGACCATAACGCCGTCGTCGTTGTAATACGCAAAGTCAGTACGAAGGCTCTTCGGTTGCGGTCCCGTTAGGTAAGGCAGTTGATTGTAGCCATCGAGATGCACTTTGAAAGTAGTCCCACCAACATTTGCACCCTTGAGCAGGCGGTCCTTAATTAATCGTTGCGTCTCCCGCTGCGGCGAGCAGTGTTGGGAACCAATCGAGAGAATATGTCGGTAGATACCAATCCCGCCTGGATGTGCCCCGGCCACCGAACCATCGCCGGAACGCGGAATGCGCCTTCCCAGTTGGTGTCTTTCTCGCTGCGGAATGGAGTGGTGGCGGCATCCGGCCAGCTAAACTGGTTGGGACCGTTGTCGGTGGAGTAAACGACAATGGTGTCGTTCGCAATCCCGAGCGTGTCTAGAGCTTTCAGGAGTTTTCCTACGTCCATATCGTGCTTGACCATGCCGTCTGCGTATTCGTTCCCGACCATACCGCTCTGCCCAATCATGGAAGGACGTACGTGGGTAAAGACATGCATGCGGGTGGTGTTCATCCAGACAAAGAACGGCTTACCGGCCTTTGCCTGACTGTTCATGAAGTCAATCGCTTCGGCGGTCGTCTCATCGTCGATTGTCTCCATGCGCTTACTGGTAAGCGGGCCCGTGTCTTCACACACCTGCTTGCCAACTCGCCCCCAGTGGGGTTGCTCGGTTGGATCGTCCCTATCCGTAGCTGTGCAACGGAGCACACCGCGTGGCGAGTTTGCGCTGGTATAGGCAGCGTCACTCTTCGGCCAGTAGACACGTTCCGGCTCTTCCTCAGCGTTTAGGTGATATAGATTGCCTTAGAACATGTCAAAGCCATGGACAGTGGGCAGGTATTCGTTGCGGTCCCCAAGGTGGTTCTTGCCAAACTGACCCGTGGCATAGCCAAGCGGCTTCAATGCTTGCGCAATGGTTACGTCTCGCGCCTGAAGGCCGATGGGTGCGCCCAGTATTCCCACCTTTGACATCCCGGTACGTTTCGGAGTCTGCCCGGTGATGAAGGTTGACCGACCCGCCGTGCAACTGTTTTCCGCATAGTAGTCAGTGAACATCATTCCTTCTCTGGCGATGCGATCAATGTTCGGGGTCTTGTAGCCCACCACTCCAAGACCATAAGCGCTGATATTCGTCTGGCCGATGTCATCGCCGAAGATGACGAGGATGTTGGGTTTCTTGGCTTGTGCGTTCACGTTAGACCGCAGCGTGATGGCGAAGAGAATCGCGATCGCACAGCGGGTCGCGCGGTGGACAATGTTGCGAACAGTTCGGACTTCGGGGAAAACAGATATTACAAGACATTGCATAACCTCCTTCAAGATGGAACAGAAGTTGAGCCTGATTAAACCTGGCGTTCCTGCTCCGACGTATTGTTCTGCTTCATTTTCGATCTCGTCGGCGGAGCCTTTTCAATCGACTGGTTCCCAGCGGTCGTCGGGGTTGTACTCTTTCATGGCCGCGGCCGTTTCCGACGTTTGCGGACCAAGATCTTTCTGATACACAACGCCAGTCTGGTTCACGATGAAAGTCATGACGCCGGAATTGCGGTATTCAGCAGGGTAGGCCACAAATGCGAAGCCGCGAACGAGCTTGCCGTCAACCACGTAATCGCGCGCGCCACCTTTCGCCGCGGATCCCTGTTTGGTGAGAATGCGATAGTAATACCCGTGGAAGGGACTCACTTTGCCTTGTTGTGGGTTATAGCCTTCGCTAGTAGCGGAAACAAGCAGCGGCCCGATGGGACTCTGGGGAGCATTGTCGTCGGTTTTCCAGTACAGTCCGTTCTGCTTGCCCTCATCGCTTATGAACTTCAATGCATAGTGTTTTGTCTTATCGCCATCATGCGTCTCGGAAGCATAGTCGTGTTGGGCGTCAACCAAGGCGTGCAGGATTTCGATGGCATCGTTCTCATTCGCGCCCACACGTCGCTGAAGAATTTCCTTTTTGCCGATTTCGGTGTCGAAGTACCAGGCGCCACTGCTGTTCTTGACTATCGAAATGGGAAGAGGCCAGTTTTCCGCGCCGATATATAGAGTAGCGGTCTGATCAGGTTCGATGACGACGCGGTGCATCTGCACATAGCGGCGGATGAAATTATCCGCCATGTTCTTATCGGCAACGTCGTCGCCAGTGTGGAGGATGTCGTTCGAATTTGACCCGAAGATCGCAGCAACAGTCTGACTGTCGTTGGATTTGACGGCGTTGTAAAGAGCTAGGGTGGCGTCGCCAGGGGTGGCGAAGGTCTTTTCATTTCCTTGCTGTGCAAGCGAAGACGGCACAATCAGCACAAACAGCAGGATGGCCGCGAACGGAGCGAACTGACGCAGGATCGCGACTGACGGCGATTGAAGCCGTATCTGGAAGTGCCGTATAGATTGCATAAGCGCGTTCTCCTGCACGTGATCTACAAACCGCTACGTTGACCGCGGTTGAGCTATCGGCGGCGTCCGCCGTTCGCGCGCGGCTGCGGCTGAGGCCGCGATCCCCCGCCACGATTCCCACCCCCGCCCGCCGGAGCCCGATTCTCCGCGAGGCTTTGCTGCCCGCGAGCGCTGTTAGTCCGGGCATTGCCGCCCGGGCTGTAGTTGCTGAAAGCGCCGTTGCTGTTGCCGCGATTGGCTTCTTGTCCGTAACCGCGAGCCGACTCGCGCTGGGCTTGATTCAGATTGTTGGGACGGCTCTGATTCTGATTGAAACCCGCACGGTTCTGTTGATTCGCGCCCGCGCGGTTCTGCTGATTGAAGTTGGGCTGGGTGGCGGCGCCGGGACGGCTGCCCTGTCCCAGATTTCCCCGGTCGTTCCTGTACTGCGGCTGATCGTATTTCTGATTGAAAGTCGGGGTGGTGAAGTTGCTGTTGCGAGCGTTGTTGTTGAAATTGTTGGCGCGGTAATTGTTTGCGTTGACGTTACTGCGGTTGATGTTGTTCCGGTTGATGTTGTTGGTGTTGATATTGTTTCGATTAAAGTTGTTCACATTCACGTTATTGCGGTTGTAGTAATTATTGCGATTGACGAAGGTATTGGAGGTAGAGACGTAAACGTTGCGGTTGTAGACCACGGTTGAATTGTGCCAACCACATCCCCACGAATTCCAGCCCCATCCGCAACAGCTGTTGTTGTTGGCGATCGCGGCGCCCACGGCGATGCCGACGCCGAAAGAGATCACGCTAGCGAGTGCCATATCGCCGGACGAGTATCCGGGATATGCGGGAACCGGCGTGCCATACACGACCGTCGGATTGTAGGTCGGTACGTACACGACCTGCGGCTGGGCTGGTTGAATGATGATGGTTTGCGGCGGAGGCTGGACAATCGTGGGCGCTGGCGCACTCGATGATTCAGGCGGTGGCGCGGCACCGGGAGCTTGATTCTCAACGGTGACATTCTGCTGCTGGTTGCTTTTCAGGTTGCCCGCTTGTTGGGCGCGCTGGCGCATGACTTGCACCGCATTCATCACATCTTGCGGAATGTTGAAATAGGCGTCTCCAAGAGCCGAAGTCCATGACAGGCTCGTCGCCATCTGATTCAGAACGTCAGGAAACTGCGTGAGACCCTTGACGCTGGCATCCCAGGATTGCTGGTCGGCGGCTTGCATGAGTTGACCATCTTTAAGACTTGAGTTCTGTTGGAGCCATGTGTTTGCGGCTGTGACTTCATCGGGATAGGTGGAGGCGGCGAGAACCTGTGCAACCAGATTATCGGGAAAGAGCGCGATGGGCGCGACAAGCTGGTAAAGCTGATCGGCCGTGGGCACGGCGTAGGTTGTGGCGGGAGTCTGGGCTTGGCCGTGGGCCAGAGGCGCCAACTCTGTTGACTTCTTGCACGAGTCCAACGGCCAGGTTACCAAGGCCAGACTCACGCTCAAGAGAATCGAAAGAAACTGCTTGTTGTTCACCATGATCAGCCTCCGCCCGATCTTCGATCTCCTTCACATTCAAGGCGTCGGTTTGCCGCTGGCTGATCAATTCTCCTGCCGCCGCGACCATACTGAGCGCGTTTGATAAGCGTATGGGGAGGTAGCGAGGACAAGAACTATAAAAACTAACAGTTCGCCGACTGGTATAACTACGGTTCAATCTGTTTGTGGGCACCGAAAACGGCACAGTTTCGATTGTTTGCCGTAGCAGGTTCCGGAAGTATTTCACGAAAGCGATCGATGTGGCGGACACACCCGAGGGCACGGCATCAGCGAAGAGAGCGATGGCGATGTCCTACGCTTTCGAGGGGAACTGCAACAAGACAATAGAATATGAGCAGCAGGTCTTCGATTTCTATGGCAGCGTGAAGAACTTCTTTCACCAGGGAGAGAGATTGCCGACGAGGCGGCTCGCGTTTGCATCGATTCTGGCAATTTGGACACCGCCTACAAATGGTACAAGCTTGGGCACGACACGGGGCTCAAGGAAACCAACATCAAGCCAGCCCGGCAGGACCTATGGAACTTCCGGTGGAAGCACGCGCAGGCTCGCATCGCTGCCCGGCGCGGCGACCAAGCGGACGCACAAAGCATGTTGCTGCGGCAAAGGCGATCCTCGACAAGGGCACCATTCCTGAGCAAGCACCGTTCTTCGCTAGTTTTGATGGCCAGTTGATGGCGAGTTGCCTAAGCTTCCCGACCTCGCTTGCGGTTCGGGACTGTTGGTGTAATTGCGTCAGTATCGCCAGCGACCTCAGAAAGAAGGGTTGTCCCCAAGAAGTTCATTGCAGCTTCGCGTACTCCAGCTTGGCTTCTTTCAGGATGGGGATGTCGGGGTCGGCGTCTTTCCAGATTGTGAGAAAGTCTTTGTAAGCGGCAAGAGCCCGGACGCGAGCAGCATCGGCATCCGCACCCTTCCAGTTTTTTGACTCCAAAGCGTTGGCACGCGCCACGCCCATATACGCTAATGCTCCGTCCAGCAGTTCCAGACGATGCCGCTGTGGTCGAGAATCTTGTGAAACTCGGCGGCGGCAGCGTTTCCTTGTCCAGTTGCTAAGTACGCCTCTCCCTGTACATAGACCGGATAGAGGCAGGAAACGTTGAGGGCGAAGTCGATTAACCCAAATTCAAGGGGTGAACCAGCTTGTGGGACGCCCAGCGCGGAAGCCGGGTTCTTTCTATCTAAAGCCAATTGTGCCTGAATCGCAGGCAGCCAGAGCGATTGTATCTGAGTGTTCAGCGGGAATCGTCTCCCTAAGTCTTGGGCCAAGGATTCGGCTCGTGCCGTATCGCCCGCCATGGCAAACGCAAGCACAGCCTCGACCTCGCCGCCCTGACTCGTGGGAGCAAGCTTCAAAGCCTCCGCGGCTGACTGGCGGGCTTCTGTGATGTTGCCATAAGCCGCTTGTTGCAAAGCAGCATTCGCTTGCCAAATTACCCCAGTTTCTTTGCTGTCAGTCCGGATAGCGGAGTCTACCGCCCGCTTGGTCAGTTCCCGCGCCTTGCTCAGATGACCGCCATACGCCTCGGTGTCGGCTGCCAGCGCAAGGCCCACGCTTTCGTAATCCGGCTTGCCCGCATACCACTGCAGCTGTTCCGCCATTGCTGCAGAGTCCGCTCCGAGAAAGGCAAGAGCGTAGAGGGCATTGTGGAATGTTACATTATCCAGTTTTCGCGCCTGCGCCTCGTGGATCATCCGCCTAGTTTCGTCGAGGCGTTGCAAGGCAAGTGCGCTGTTGGCGAGATTTGCGTAAAGGACTATCTGATCCGGTGCAAGATGCAAGCCTTGCCTCTCCATTTCCGTGGCTTTCTCATACTGCCCCAGTGAAGCCAATGTTACGCCCAGGTTGTTGTACGCTCGGAAATTTTGTGGGTAGCTCTCAGTCTCCTCCTGATCCGTCTGGGTAGCTTTATCCAGTTCTCCGGTTACAGTCCGATAGTAGCTGGCGGCGATCGCCAGCTTTTCCGGCTCGCTGGCATGTTCCCGCAACTCGAATGCCTTGGCGTAGTACTCGCTGGCTCGCTCTAGTTCGCCCAGACTGGAGTAGTCGCCGCCTACTGCGAGGTAGCCTATGGCGAAATTCGGATCAAGCTCGCACGTTGATGGTAAGGCAGGCCTGCGGCGGAGCCTTTCTCGTTAACCGCCTTTCTGCCAAGGCTGTAAGCTTTCGGAGCATCGAGCGAAGACGTGGTGGCCTCGTAGAGCGGAACATCAAACCTCTGCACCGTAGCCAGCGATTCGCCCAGTTCGCCGCGCAGCTTAGATGCCGCTTCGCCCAGCGCGTCCAGCACCTTTTCCTTCGACGACGCCGTTACCTGCTCCTCGCCCAGCGTGTCTCCGTTCTGGCAATTGACCGCTTTCAATTCCAGCACATATTTGCTGCCCAAGCTGCCAATCGCACCAGCGACGAGCAGAGCAGCCGCCGACAACGCCACGACCGACCGCTTGATACTACGCGGTCGGGAACGCGCCAAGTCAGCGGGTGCGTCCGTGATGACGATATTCTCTGAAAGCTGAGCGGGCTCTGCGATGGCGTCCTGGACGGGTGCGACGAAACGGTATCCCCGCCGCGGAATTGTCTCAATGAACCGAGGGTTGTCGGCCGAGTCGCCGAAGGCAACCCGCAGTTTTCTGATGGCGGTGTTGATGCCTTCATCGAAGCCAACGAAAGTGTCGGCTGGCCAAACTCTGGCCTGTAACTCTGCGCGCGTAATTAGTTCCCCGGGACGCTCCAGGAGCATAGCCAGAACTCGAAAAGGCTGTTCCTGCAACCGAACTTTCCGGCCACTCTTGTGTATTTCGCCAGAGCCTAAATCGACTTCGGAAAGTCCGGCGTGAACACGGCGGGGGGAACTGGCGGGCGCTTCCATGACGCTTCACCCGAGGGAACTTGATTTTACCCCAGGAAACCAATTCAGGAAACTCAATAACTCCTTCCGAAGCTTCCTTTTAGCAAGTCAGGAATAATTCAGTGTGAGGCAATTGACCGCGCCACGATCACGCGCTAAGTAACACACATTTCCGCGGATCTTCCGCAAATGGGTCGGTCGTGCTAGGAAGAGTAGCCAAAATCAATCGAAGATTGAGGGGAGATTTATGAAGAAACAACTGGTAACAAATGCAGCCGCGCTAATCCTGCTTACGCTTGCGACTTTGGGTTCAGGATACGCACAGAGTAACTCCCCTGCCTGCAACAACAAACTCATCGCGGGCAACTACGCATTCACCGTTCAGGGCACCAAATTGGCGGGTGCAGGACCCACCGGTCCAATGGTAGGCGTGGCCATGACCCGATTTGACGGCAAGGGCGGGCTTAGTCAGATTGACACCGTAACCATTGATGGTGAGGTCGCTGCCGATTGGACTCACCCACGAGCCACTGGCACTTACTCGGTGAGCGCCGATTGTACCGGCACCTTCACCATCGTCTTTACCGATAACCGGCCGACGGTGGTCGTGAACTTCGTCGTGGTGGCAAATGGGGACGAAATCGACACTGTGGTCATCAGCGCCGGCGGAAACCAGGGAATACTCGCGCTCGGGAGCATCGGAAAAAGACGCTCTCCCGAATTCTGATCACCGACGCGTAACAACATGCGACAGAAAAATGCGATGTCACTTCATCTCACGTAGGTGTGGGGCAAATCAGGTCCTGGGGCTTCGAAACTAGCATTTCAGGAGGACTAACATGAAACGCAACATTGCGCGGTCAACGTTCGTGATCGGTTCCGTTTTGGCGATTTGGGCAGCAATGGCCGTTCCCGCAATGGCCCAACGGTTCCCCGGCATAGGCGTTGTGATGACCTACAACGTCAACGAAGGAACCGATTTCCTGCAGGTGGTAGGCACTCAAAATGAGGAGCAATTCCTGCTTGGTGTCGGCCAGGTACTTACGCAGGTCCAAGGCACCAATCCTCCAGAACGGATGCAGGCGGTTTCACGACAAATCCTCGCCGTCCAACCGGAGCTGCTGAGCCTGCAGGAAGTGGACCAGTGGTACTCCGGAACCTTTGACCCGGTTGCAGGCACGTGCGGAACTATGACGCTCGAGTACGACATGTTGCAGGAACTTCTCAGTGCCTTGGCCGCACAGGGCGGGCACTATGAAGTTGCCGTGCAGGTGACTCAAACTGCATTTCCGCCTACGCCTGGGCTGATTCCGCCTTCTACTTTCATTTGCGTTGCGGTGAATGATTACAACGTTGTCCTGGCTCGCACGGATCTCCCTTCCTGGGTCTTCCAATGGAGTAATCCGAAGTCCGGACAATTCGTGAATGAACTCGTCTTGCAAACTCCGATCGGCCCAGTGCCGTATCCGAGGGCGTGGGCCTCGGTCGATGCGCAGTTTTTCGGACACACTCTCCTTTACATCAACACCCATCTTGAGTCCTTCGACGCCAATATCCGGGAATTGCAAGGTGGTGAATTGCGTGCAGGGCCGGCAAACACTTCCTTACCGCTGATTATCGCGATGGATTCAAACGCACAGGCTTTCCCCTTACCACAAGATCCGACCTATCTGGATTTTATGTCGGCTGGCTATAACGACGTTTGGTCCAAGCTCTTTCCGAAGCTCGCGGGACTAACGTGCTGTCAGGATGAAGCGGACAACAATCCTGTCTCGCAACTTTATCAGCGGATAGATTTGGTACTAACTCATGGCAGAGTAACTCCGTGGGAAGCATTGTTGATTGGGACCAGCCCGCGAAGCCGGCTGCCCGACGGACTCTGGCCCTCGGATCACGCCGCTCTCGAGGCTGGTGTGGTTGTCGGCAGCAATTAAGCACTTGCATAACGGAGCAAGCATGACGTCAAAATGCGCGTGGTGTGGAGTTTTGATTGTCGTTCTTGGCCTGGCCCTCGCCAAGCCCGCTGAGGCGCAATTCATTGGACAGGTGGGCCCCTCCGGAGGGCCGATCGTAGCCGGAATCGTGGTGACCGTCGCGGACCTGCTGGTCGTGACCGTTGTGGTCATTCACTATTCGAAAAAGAGAGCGATCACAGGTTGCATTGTCTCGGGACAAAGTGGGATGACCCTCATCGACGAAAAAGACAAGCAGATCTACATGCTCTCCGGCGACACGACAGATATCAAACCGGGTGATCGAATGAAGTTGAAAGGCAAGAAAGTAAAGCCGAAGGACCCCGACAAGACGCTTGTCTGGGAAGCAAAAAAGGTGACCAACGACTACGGCGCCTGTCACCCCTAGCTGTGATTTCGAACTGCCATGGGGCGCACAGGCATGCCAACGCGCTTCCTTAGCGTGCAATCGGCAAGGGTCCCAGAGTTACATCCAAGTTGGGAAAAGGCAAGATAGGCATACAATGGGGTCGTTTTCATGGTCAAAAAGGAAATTCCGGTTGAGAACTGGCGCGATGATGAACGCATCGTCTTAGGAGAACGGATTAGGAGAACGGAAATGACGAAGCCGACGCGAATGTTGTTTGTCCCGAAATGGGATCCGCGCCCCATCGGGAGGAGAATTGTAAGAATCAAAGTTCTTTGCCTGTGCTTGCTTTTCGCCGTGGGGACGCCCGCGCAGCAGGAAACGGCAGGAATCGCGAATGGCAGCAAGCCCACCCTCACTACCTTCGAGGCCCCTGGCGCCGGAAAGGGGATGCGTCAAGGAACCGTCCCAGTGAGCATCAACACCGCAGGGGTTGTCACGGGATTCGACCTTGACGCGAACAATCTGCGTCACGGCTTCGTGCGGGTCAATGACAAGATCTCGATCTTCGAAGCTGGGGGCGCAGGCAAGGGCTTTCATCAGGGGACCTTCCCTTTCAGCATCAACGCGGCGGGGACTATCGCGGGATACTACATCGATGCGAACAGTGCGCGCCACGGCTTTGTGCGGGCCTCCACGGGCAAGATAACCACCTTCAACGTTTCGGGCGCAGGCGCAGGCAGTAATGAGGGAACCTTCCCCATCAGCATCAACGCGTTAGGGGTTATCGCGGGATACTACATTGACGCGAGTAATGTGTATCACGGCTTCGAGCGAGTCGCCACGGGCAAGATAACCAAGTTCGACGTTTCGGGTGCAGGCACGGGCGCGGGTCAGGGAACCGGCATCCTCAGCATCAACGCGGCAGGGGCGATCGCGGGAACTTACATTGACGCGAGCAATGTGTATCACCTTCAAGGCTCCCAGTGCAGGCACAGGCGGGCATCAGGGGACCGTCCCCATCAGCATCAACTCAGCCGGGGCGATCGCGGGAACCTCCCTTGCGACGGGCTTTGTGCTTCACGGCTTCGTGCGAGCTGTCGATGGCAAAATAACTACCTTTGAGGCTCATAGCCAGGCTCGGGTAACCGGCGCCTTCAGCTTCAACGCGGCCGGCGACATCACGGGAACCTACTCGGAACCGAGCGGTGTGTTTCTCGGCTTCGTGCGTGCCCCCAACCGCAACGTAACCACTTTCAAAGCTCCCGGCGCAGGGACGGGCCAACTTCAAGGAACCGCAGGCCTCAGCATCAACGCCGCAGGTGTGATCACGGGAACCTACCTGGACGCGAACTCTGCGTTTCACGGCTTCGTGCGAACGCCATGAGCAAGGCAAAGAAGTTTGGCGGCTGGACCGAGAAGTTGCTGCACAGCTCGACTGCAACATTGGGATCCGATCCGCGCGGCTTCCCGACCAATCTTTTGCCAGAAAGCATTGAGCTTCCGTTACTTGCTTTTGACGAGCGTCTGAACTGGCGATCCAGGAGGAGAAAGTTATGTCACTCAATAGAAGTTTGTGGACCTTGGGTGCAATTCTTCCGATCAACATCACTTTGTCCACGGATACGATGCTTCCCAAAGCCGTGCGAAGGGAAGTACTGCTCTTGGCGCTTCTGTTCTCTTCGCTGGGGCTCGTTGGACAAAGCGCCGAGTCCTCGTCTCCTTCCTCGGACAATCCACTGGCCGGGCAGACACAACCCGCCACCCCCTCGGCACCCGGGACGGGCGGAGCTCGTAATCAATGCAGTTTCTCGGCCCCCGAGACTCAAGGCAAGGCGTCCCCGGGCAAGGTGTCCGGAGGCAAACTGATCTACAGCGTTCGGCCTGAGTATCCGCCCGGCGCCAGAAAAGCGCACATCCAGGGCACAGTCGTGTTGTGCGCCACAATTGCCAAAGATGGAAAGGTTCGGAACGTGCGAGCATCTTCCGGCCCGGAGGAACTGATCCCCTCCGCTATAAAGGCTGTGGAGCAGTGGCGCTACCAGCCATACCTGAAGAACAACGAGCCGGTAGACGTGGATTCCGAGATCCATTTGGGATTCAAATTGAGTCCCTAGATGAGGCACCCCGTGAAGTTTGTCAGTGCGTTCCTCGCGGTTTTCGGTTTCGTTTTCGGCGCTTTGGCACAGACACCGAGCGCCCCGGTCGCCATCAAAGACGAGTGTAGCTGGGTGCTGTCCCTAGAGTTCTCGCCCAATGGTGGCGAACTGGCGCGTTTCTGCTTCGGTTATGCCGTGGCGTTGTACGATACCACCAATTACCGCAGAGCACGCACGTTCCTTACCGAAACGGAACATACCCCCGAGCTGGAAGGGTTTGCATACAGCCCGGACGGGACAGTGATCGTAACGGTGCAGGGAGGTTATGGCGTGCTAGTGTGGAACGCAGCGGACCCAGGTAAGCTGATACCGAAGGAAGAATCGATTTTGAGGAAGGAAAAATCGATTTTGGTGGTGGATGAACTCTACGCGTTGGGTACTCCGCTCCGGGTTCTCGAGGCACGTCCGCGGGGGAATGACACACTGAACGTATTAGGGATCGGGTTCTCCCCCGACGGCAAACTTCTGATCACAACGTATAGAAATGATCGTGTGAAGGTCTGGAATACGAGTTCCTGGACCGTGGAAAGAGAACTCATCTCCGGTCCGGATCAGAAAGTGGATGCGTTATGGACCGGGTTCTCGCCCGACGGCAGACTTCTGCTCACAATGCATCCAAATGGTCATGTGAAGGTCTGGAATACGAGTTCCTGGACCGTGGAGGCAGAACTCACCGTGACCGATAGCCGTTTGACGGCAGCAGCATTTGCGCCCGACAGCAAAACCGTCATGATCGCAGACGAAAACGGCGTACTGCACCACTGGAGTTTGGCGACCAAAGCAGAGATCCGGACTTTGCGCACTTTGGAGGGCCTTCGCAAAGGCGTTCCTGTGTCTGGTTTGGAGTTCTCGCCTGACGGTGAGACGCTGGTCGCGACAACCATGATGGCAGCAAGACCGGTGATTATCTGGAATACAACGGATTGGATTGCACAGACCGAAACCGGATTTAACTCCGCTGCATTTTCCAAGGATGGCAAGTTAATGGCACTGGGTGGGCAAAGTCACATTAAACTGATCGACCCGGCTTCGTGGAAGCACCTTGGCGACATCGAATTGCCCGACGTGATGACGCTGGAGGAGGCTGCACTCGGTAACGAGAACCTGCCGCACGCGAAGGAGAAAATCCCGTGTTTCGTCTCTGCTCTCGCGTTTTCTCCAGATGGCAAGACGCTTGCCGCCGGGTGCCGTGCCCCAGAGGGAACCGTTCGCGTGGTAAAGATGACCCCGTAGAACTTGAAAGCAACCGAAGAACGCTGCTGCATTGATTACAAACTTCTTCGCTTTGAATTGTGTCTTACATTCAGACTTGGGTGCGCCCCACACTGCACGGATTTCCTGTAACAGTCTAATTTGAGATGGTTGGCCAGACAGTGTCTGGTTGGCCGGCAAGCGGGGAGTAATCCCGGCAGCTTGCGGCTTTCTTCTTCCCCTTAGCCAATTTCGCCGGATGGCGGACAAGTATGAATTGAGCATTGAAAGCCGCGCCCTGAAAGGCGGCCCTGCTAACACCGCGATATCGTTTCCATTCTCTATGGAAGACTGGACTTGGTCGCCCGACGGGCGGATCATCGCTTCAGTTCCCGACCCTGCCAACTCCAGGTCAAATACTTGCAATTTCCGGCAAACCCGAATTGACAGTCGCACTGGCGAACCCCCGGAAAAAAGCAGACGCTTAACCAACTGGTCTGGATTTTGCATGGACCAACCGAGCGTGACGGCCGATGGGAAGCGGGTTGCATTCCGAGCTCTTTATCGGCTAATTCTCCAGAGCTGCTCGAACGCTCTCAAGCAGCACTTCATCGTCAAACGGTTTGGCCAGGAACTCCACCGCTCCTGCTCTCAGTGCCTGCATACGCATTCTTGTGTCGCCGTGTGCCGTGATGAAGATGGTTGGGATTCTGCAGTGTTCAGCGTTCAATTTGGCCTGTAGTTCCAGACCCGACATTCCCGGCATACGAATATCCGCGATCAGGCATGCAGCGTGCTGGTACTGGCCGGACTTCAAAAATTCTTCCGCTGCCGCAAACGCCTGGGACGGCAAACCGACGGATTTCAGCATGCCCTGCAATGCACTGCGCATTAACTCATCGTCATCGACAATCGCGACCATTTTTCCCTTCCTTTGACTTGCCATAATTGAAAACTATCGTTCCGCGGCGTAGGGCACAATCACCCCTTGGTATGAAGGCCATAGTACCCGCCTGAATCGTGGAGGCGGCTGTAGGAGTTATTCGTGGACCTCCATTTTGGTGGGAAGGGTGAGGTGAAAGCTCGAGCCGCGCGGAGAGTTGCCGTCAGCCCACAAGCGTCCTCCGTGCGATTCAACGATGGAACGGCTGATGCGAAGTCCCATGCCGGTCCCTTGGGGTTTGGTCGTAAAGAACGCGTCGAAGATTTGATCCGCCTGCTTCGGCGGGAGCCCGACGCCGGTATCGCTGACCGATATCATGAGATGACCGTCTTCGGCTTGCGAGGAGACGATGAGTTCGCGTGTACCATCCAGATCTTTCATCGCGTCGATGCTGTTAGTCATGAGGTTCATCAGCACCTGCTGCAATTGGACGCGATCGCCCATTATCTTGGGCAGATCTTTGGCCAGTTCCGTCTGAATTGAGACGTCGTATCGCGTTGCGTCGCTGCCTAGAAGGACGATCATCTCTCGGATGATTTCGTTCACATCAATCAATGCCTGTTCAGGAGTACCTTTCTTGAAGAGCTGCCGGACCCGAGTGATGATTTCCGCCGCGCGCGTTGCGTCCTTAACGACTCTCGACGCAGCCTCGCGCGCTTCTTCCACGTCGGGGCTATCGCGCGAAAGCCACCGTACGCAAGTATTCGCGTCTGTCACCGCCGTGGCGATCGGTTGTTTCACTTCGTGCGCTAAAGAGGCAGTCAGCTCTCCCATCGTCGTGATGCGGTTGATGCGGGCGACATCCGTTTGCGCCTGATGCAAAACTTCTTCGGCTTGTTTGCGTTCGGTGATGTCGGTGGAGCTGCCTACGAATCGCACCAGATCCCCGGAAGCGTTCAGAACAGGATGTCCGACACTGCGGAGGTACCTTACGGCGCCACCTGGAAGAAGAATTCGGTATTCAACTTCGTAATCTGATTTTTCGTTTATTGCTCGATCGATTGCTTGTTGCCGCCCATCACAATCGTCCGGATGAATGCGCTCCAAACGTTTGTTCCAAGCCGACATGCCCTCTTTCGGATCGAAACCATACACGCGATACCATTCTTCGGATAGATGCGATGCGCGTCTTTCAGCTACTTCCCAGACCCAACTTCCCGTGTGTGTGAGCTTCTGCGCTTCGGCGAGATAAGCTTCACTTCGCTGTAGCCGTTCGTGTGTCAGCTTGCGTTCAATCGCAATGCCGGCGAGGTGGGTAGCCATTTCCAAGGCGCGGTTCTCAGACGGACTCGGACCGCGCGGTTCACGGTAGTACATGGCGAATGAGCCCAGCACCTTGCCCGAATGCGCAAGTATAGGAGTGGACCAGCAGGCGCGTAACCCATAGGGCCTGGCCACTTCGCGGTACGCCTCCCAGAGCGGATTCTCTCAAAAGAATTACCGGTCTTCCTAGCACTTGATCATCACGATGGACGCGTTGCAAGAAGCTAGTCCAGAGCGCAGAGCAACATAAACTGTAGCTCGGTTTCAAAGCCATTACAATCAAGTGTTGCGCCGAGCTGAATGGTGTTAGGGTGGCTGTCTCTCTACACCCAAGCTTTGGCGCCCAATGCCAGATCCACTGTCATGGCGTATGTGCAATACATCAGCCAAATACCAGTAATGAATTGAAGCAGTCCTACGAGGCGGCCACCAAAATTCCAGGACAGTAAGCGTGTAGAATCTCAATCGCATAAATCAATGTCAGGCCGACAAAGATCAGCATCACGGGGATGTCACCGGCACGCCGAAAAACGTCAGCGCCAAGAATGCTGAGAAACAGGAATGCGATGGCCATCCAGCCATCCGGCTGCGCGCTGGAATCGATATATCGCCGGTAGGACATCGCGAACCAGTGAATGCCATAAGCGGTGAAGGCAAGGCCAGCCATGTACAGTGGAGCCGCTTTGCCGAAGACATTGAACCAGGTTAGTCCGGCCAGCAAAAAAATCCCAGTCAGGAACTGCATGAATCCCGGCATCCAGAAACCCCATAAGCCCAGCGTCCGGTTGACTTCGGGACTGCTCTTCGGAAAACCAAACAAAGCCTGACCACCCCAGATGAAGTAGCCGGTCCCCAAGCCAAAAAATCCGATAGCGACTGGCACGAAGGGCGAACTTGCAAATGTGAATACTTGATCTGCCATTTTTGACCTCGCTCTGTCACATGCCGAGTGCACGTTTTATTCCAGTCAATAGAAGGATGGACAGAGGGCCCACAAGCAAATAGATCCATTCACTTACGAGCGTCGGGTCCTCGAATTTAGTCGAGCTTCACTTCGATAAGAAGAGACACCGTCCACATACCGACGCGCCATCCTCCTGCCGACAGTCCAGACATCGTTGAGTTTCACTGCTGAGCGCGAAACCCTTCCAAAGCCCCATTCCCCGGCGAGGCGAGGTTTGGAGATCTGCATGCAATCAGTCGAAATGACGTGGCCGCCAAAAACTGACGGCCTGGAGTTCGGGAATGAGATCGAGATTGTTGCCGGGCTGAAGGCTAATGACTAAATAGTCTTGAATCCGCCGGATTACGTCGGCCCTGCGCCTGAGAGATTTGTTGTGTGTGCCCGCAGATTGGAGGGGGACTGAAATGCGATGCCCAAGAAGTTCCCTCTACGAGATGCAAAAGGTTAAGAGGTCTAGCTGTCAAATAGTCGCTCGACAGAACTCTAGAAGGAGATAGAAATGCAAACACGCAAACTCGGCAACTCCGATCTGTATATCACTCCCGTGGGCTACGGGGCCTGGGCCATCGGCGGTTCGGGCTGGCAGTTTGGATGGGGATCTCAAGACGACGATGACTCCATCGCCGCCATTCACCGTGCACTCGAACTCGGCGTCAACTGGATCGACACGGCCGCCGTCTACGGTCTGGGACACTCGGAGGAAGTGGTCGGCCGTGCTCTCAAGAGCTGGCCCGGTCCGCGACCCTATGTCTTCACCAAGTGCGGCCGGAGCTGGGACGCGCATGGCAATGTAGGAATAACGCTGAGCACTGATTCGATTCGGCGCGAACTCGAAGAGAGCCTGCGTCGCCTCTCCGTCGATGTCGTGGATCTTTACCAAATTCACTGGCCTCCCGATCCCGATTCAGCCGCACTGGAAGAAGGATGGTCCACGCTCGCCGACCTGAAGCGCGAAGGCAGGGTACGCTGGATTGGAGTCTCCAACTTCAATGTCTGGCAGTTGCAGCGCGCCCACGTTATCGCTCCAGTGACTTCTTTGCAGCCGCGGTATTCGCTGGTGCACCGGGAGATCGAAGACGAGATCCTGCCGTACTGCTTGAGTGAAGGAATTGGCGTCATCGTTTATTCCCCGATGGCGTCCGGTCTTCTGACCGGCGCCATGACCCGCGACCGCGCGGCCAAACTGCCCAAGGACGATTGGCGGAGCAACCATCCTGACTTTACTGAGCCAAATCTCTCTCGCAATCTGGCGCTTGTTGAGCGCTTGCGGGAGATTGCCAGGCGCCGCAACCGGTCAGCCGGAGAAGTTGCAATCGCCTGGACACTGCACCATCCAGCGGTGACCGGAGCGATTGTCGGTGCCCGCAATGCGCGTCAAGCCGAAGGAGTGATGCGCGCCGGCGAGTTGCGCCTCACGGATGAGGAAGTGACCGAAATCGAGACCTTTTCGGCCGAGGCTGCCGCGTCACTTTGAAGGCCGCTTTCACCACTGTGAATTAGTTGGTGCGGCCCGCGGAGGAAATTGGTGGTCGAGGAGAATGGCTGATGATCGAGAATTTAACCGGTACGCACGCTGACTGGGTCGTGGGGATTGTTCGCATTATATTCGGAATCATATTCTTTGCTCACGGCTCTCAGAAACTGCTGGGGCGGTTTGGCGGACCCGGTCTTGCCAGCAGCATGCGCACGTTCATCGAACATGTGCACCTTCCATCGACTCTGGCCTTTCTTGTGATCGCCGGGGAATTTTTCAGTGGAATCGGAACTGATCGTCGGGCTATTTAGCAGAATTGCCGCCCTGGTCACGCGCTCACGATGGTGGGCGCTATGCACCCGGGGGGCCGTACGGGGCAGGCGCGGGGAGCGGGCTTTAGACGCCCCCCGATCCTCCTCTGGATCGCGAATCAAATCGTGATCGTTTTGCCGTTGAACTTAGTCAACTGGAACCCAGCGAAGGATTCCCAATAATTGGACTTCAGATCCTTCAGGATCTTAATAGCAAGAGCCTCGCCCAGTAAGAGAGCATTCATGCCATCGCTGCGCCAGTGAACGCCTGCTGCATCTCGTGCTCGGGCGATATTCGCGGCCAGTTTATTCAGTTCGTTGCCAATAGTTAGGGTCGCTCCGGTGTAGGGGATGAGCGACAAACCGTCCGAGCTCGCTACCATCGGATTGGCGATCACGAAGGACTCGTTGTAGAACGCTTTCAGCACCGTCACTGCGGCGCCGGCTAGAGTGCCGTGGCCCTGAGGGTACGAAGGGTGCGATGGGCAGCCCTCCGCATACGCAATCGGCAACAGGTAGGTTCCGAACTGGTTGAAGATCGCCGTCAACACCGGGGATGACAGCAGCCGTTTCGGAAGCGGGTAACTTGCCTGATGGGTCAACTGATTATGAACATTGCCGCCGTATGCTTCCGGCCGCACGCGCCGGTGCACCAGCCACTTCTGAAACCAAACGCAGCGCAAAGCGGCAGCAGAGACTCTGCCCACCATGTCAAGCACGTCCGCGAAACCGAAGGTCGCGAGCGGAGCGGTCACCTTATAGGCAAGGTAGGGATTGTTCGGGTCCGACGTCGCTCCCATTCCATTCAGAATGAGCGTCGCGTTCAGCCCCGCCTCATAAGAGAAATCCTTGTGCACGAACGCCGTCAGATCGCGCAGATTACGAATGTAGCGTGGGGTCGTGTCAAACACATTCTTGTCCGAAGGGGCACTGCCATTCTGAATATTCAGCCACGCTGAATACGACGTCATGTGATCGTCTTGGGGCACATTAGTCATGATCTGCTGTGGAGGAGTCTGCGACCCGTAGGGAATATTCAGGGTCAGAAATTGCGAGACGTAAGGCCCAATCAAATCGCCGGGCGTAAAACCGCGGAAGATGCTATCCGGCGTGACCGGCTGAGGCCCTTGGTAACCCGGAAAGGTGCTCAAATCGGACACCGCAGCCCCAATGGTCGAGTCCGTATCATAATCCGCGAAGGCAACATCGCGAGCCAAAGCCATCCAGTAGTTTTCGGCCATTTCGCTACCTTGCTGATTACTGGAATAAGGAGGCGGCGCGGCCGACTTGTAGATGTGGGATTCAGACCCCTCAAGGCAGTAGGCGTATGCCGCTTGGGGATTCGAAAGCTTTAACGTGCCTCCAAGCTGAATAGCTTCGAAGTCGCTGGGAGCGCCCGTGGTCAAGGCGCTGACCAGTCCCGTGTAAGCGCTCAGTTCTACTTCGCCCAGCGCATCATGTGGCAATCCTTTGGAGTGGTTTCCGATCTTATTGGAATAGCGCTCCTCGTCACCGTTGGTTGGGTGAGCAGGCGGAAGCCCATCTTCTGCGATAGTTGCTCCCTCGCGCCGTTTGAGCTCATCGTGCTCCCGCCGCGCCGGATTCTCCGGTCCGATCTCTGCGGCCTCAGCCGTAGTGGGCAGCCCCAAAAAACCGGCCGCAATAGCAACCGCCGTCACCCCACCCAAAAATGAACGCCGGTCGACTTGGAGAGCAGGACTATACCCTACATCATTCCGTTCCAGGGCTTGTTTCACCGAGGGATCGGGATTGCTTTTCTTCACTGCAGATGCATTCTTAGACTTCTTCATCGGTTCCTCCTTGGTCAACGCAGGTCAATGCGTAACTAAAGCGCACCGTTTGAGTCAATGACTAGCCACCGAACGCGCGGGCGTCAATAGAGAAAATGTCGCAACTTGCTAGTCTAGTGTATCTTAAATAACTTTACAGACTCTGCCGCAATTGCTATGATCTCGCACATGCCGAATACAAGCTTGGCGATCAATTTGCAAGCGGCGGAACGGTCGCAGCTGGAACAATGGGAATCCGCCCACGGGACTCCACAACAGGTGGCCCTGCGCTGCCGGATTATCTTGGGTGCCGTGGCGGGTGAGCAGAACGTGGCGATCGCCGAGAAACTCGGCGTGAGCCGCCCCACCGTACTGCTGTGGCGCAAGCGGGTGCGCGAGCAAGGCATCGGGGAGGTTTGGCAGATCGCTCCCGGACGCGGGCGCAAGCCGCAGTACGATCAGGCCACGCGGGAGCGGATCATCCAAGCGACCTTGCAGAGTAAGCCCCCGGGGATGACCCATTGGAGTTGCCGACTCATGGCGCAGGCGCAACAGGTCAGCAGTAGTACGGTGAACCGCTTGTGGCAACTGCACAATCTCAAGCCGCACCTGAGCCGCACCTTCAAGCTGTCGCGGGATCGGAAATTCTTGGAGAAGCTGACCGATGTGGTGGGGTTGTATTTGAACCCGCCGCACAAGGCGCTGGTGCTGTGTTTGGATGAAAAGAGCCAAATTCAGGCGCTGGATCGCACGCAGCCGGGCCTGCCCCTGAAAAAAGGCCGGTGCGGTACGATGACGCACGACTACAAACGCAATGGCACCACCACGCTGTTTGCGGCACTCAACGTGTTGGACGGCAAGGTGATCGGTGAATGTCACGCCCGGCATCGCCACCAGGAGTGGCTGAGATTTCTGCGCCGCTTGGACGGGGAGTTTCCCCCGCAGATTGAATTGCACTTGGTGATGGACAACTACGGCACACACAAAGAGCCGCACGTACAAGCGTGGCTGAAGAAGCATCCACGGTTTGTGTGCCACTTCATTCCGACCAGTTCCAGTTGGCTGAACTTGGTGGAGCGTTGGTTTGGAGAATTGAGCAACAAAGCGATCAAGCGCGCCAGCTTCGTAAGTGTGCCGGACTTAAAACTGGCAATCGAGGAATTCATGCGAAGCTGGAACGAACATCCGAAACCCTTCATCTGGACGGCCACCGTCGAGGGCATCATGAAGAAAATCGATCGGGCGCGGGTCAAGCTGGAGCAGATCGAACCCGGGTCCACCCTGCCCCGGGGCAGAAAAAAGAAGGGATAGTCTGTAAAGTTATTTACGATACACTAGACTAGGTATAGTATGCAGTCCAGTTCCGTGCCGGGAATTTAACCCAGCCGGTTCAGGAACGCATCGAATTCCAGCAGCCCCCGGCATCTTGGTGTTGCCCAAGTGACGCCTTGAGGGCCTAGTCAATGCGGCCAAGCGAAACACGCGCCTGATCGGACGAACAAGTTATTCATTGATTGTGAAAACTGGGCCGGTTCAGCCAAGACGTTCAGGTGACTTGACTGAACGTTTTCCACCATACGCTCGGGCCAAGGATTGTCAACAAGAAAATTACGCGCCGATCTTAATGTCCACACCGGCCTTACTTGCTCAGCGGGAGCATTCCACAGTTACTGATTGGTTCTCGTACGTGCCAGCGAAGCTCGGATTCAGTAATTTCAGCGTTTAACGCTGTTCGACATCGTACACAGTGAAGCCATGGACAATATAAGTGTCGTCTATGCGCGGAATGGCGAAAGAGACCTACGGGATGACATGGCGAAGGCCAGCGAAACACTGATCCGTAGCCCCGCCACCGCGGCTGCTCTCCTCCGCCCGAGGAGACTTGCCATCTGCCGCGTGCATCCGGAAACGAGGTGAGATAAATCTCCCACTTGCCAGTCTCGTTGGAAGCGTAGGCCACCCATTTTCCGTCCGGCGAGAACTGGCCGTTCCTGAGGACGGCAGGCGCTTTCAAGAACAATCTGCTCTCGAGCGCGGGGAAAGTCACGAACCACAATTCCGGACCTCGGCAATAGAGGATGTACTTTCCGTCGCTGGACCAGTCACTGGGAAAGTTGCCGAGTTCACCCTGCACGATGCTCTTCTCATCGTTGGTACCATCGGAGTTCTTCACATATATCCACAATCGGTCGGTATGGCACCCGCGAGAGATTCTCCAGCTATCTACATTCCACGCGATTATCGTGCGAGGCGATGATCTGCCACGTACCGCCGCGTTTCAGCCACGTATCGGTCCAGACCTGGCACACCTTTGCGCTCGGCTGGGACTTGTCTTTGCCAAGAGCATGTTCGCGGCCATAGACAACGGCGACACTGTCTCCGAAGAAATGCACTTTGGCCTCATCGAGCCCGCAATCATGCGCGGTGCGTGCGCCCTTCTCGTCCTTCAATTCATCGGCTTTGGTGAAGTGCGCACCTTTCGTTGACATGCCTTGGAAATCGTCCGCAAGCAGACTGGCGACCACGTCGTTATCAATGCAACACCCTCAGCCCACTTGCGTTCCATGTCGATGATGTATTTCGCGGTCTTGTCATCGGCCGACGCCCAGTGACTCTCCTGTGCGTGCGCCTGTGCCATCTTGCGCCGTGAAGCCTGCGATATTATTCGGGTCGGTTGGTTTGCTTTCCCGAATGTTCCCGCACTATTTAACGACTCAATCACTGAAATCGCTTGATCTAGCTTCTCTACCTGTGACTGCATTTGCTTGCGCTCTTGTCGAAGCTGCTGAAGCGCGTTGCTTAGAGTTCCCATAAGTTCCCATTGTTCCCCCCTCAAAGATTGACAGCGGCGGATATTGTATACGGAATGGGACGCTGGCCCCATCTGGCTTCAGCTTGGAGCCTTTGCAAAGATTTGCTTAACAAGACATCGTGCCTCGGTACCCGGTGAATCCTCGGGCTGTAGACGAGCATCTGTGCTAGACAAAGGCGTTCAGTTTTCCGAACTGACCGTCTCAATTCGAAGAAGGTTGAACCGCCTTCTTTGAGATCAACTTTCATAAGGAGATTTGAAATGAAACATCTGAAGTACCTGCTGGCACTTTTGTCGATTCTCGCCGTGTTGTCCCCGCTTAGCGTGTTCGCACGGGACAAGAATGAGCATTCGGTCGATATTCCTGACACCGTACAGGTCGGGGGAACGCAACTGAAACCCGGCAACTACAAGGTCAAATGGGAAGGAGCCGGACCCGACATACAGGTGACTTTCTTGCGGGATGGGAAGACTGTGGCGACGGCCCCAGCGACGCTGAAGACGAACCAAGTGACTCAAGACGGGATCGTGACTGACTCGGAGAGTAGCACGCTCCACGAGATCGACTTCCGTCGTGACAAAGAAGCCTTGGTGTTTCAGCAGAGCGGTATGTAATCCTCTTTTCAAATCGAAGGACGCCCCGCTTTTCGCATCCATCCTTGCGAAAGGCGGGGTTGTAACCTCAGCAGAAACCAATGGATTACAGAGCATTTGATATTCCACGGTGCAGCGATGCCACTTCGTGACGTCCGAAGCCAAAATCCATGAGACGAACCGCGCATCGGGGTCCGTAGGGAAACGGGAAACATCGGACAGTGAAGATCTACAATAAACCATGAAGGGAACAGAGTTTTTCCATTGCACTTCCTGTGATGTGGAGTGCCGGATTGATTTCGAAGCAGAGTCGGGCGATTCACCATGCTCCGCCCCGCTCATCATTCGGCATTGCCCGGATGGCAAAGAAATTTCCATAGTCGGCAAGGTGACCGAGTTTCAGGAAAGGCGAGGTGGCGTCTGGCTGAATGTTCAGCGTTGGATTTACGCAGCATAATGCCTCAATTGACAAGGAGGTTAGATGACTTGGATGGCCATTTCGCCCGCGCGGAGGTGAGGCGCTTTGACTTTGAGCGTTATGGAGTGCCCAGCATGGGGAGAACGGTTTGTGCCGGTCCCGAGTCAACCGGGGGTTATGGCCTGATTTCGTAAACTATGCTGAAGTCAAACCGAGCTTCCGTGCGAGTTACCCCTTTCCTTCTAGGCCCGCTTTATGAGAAATTTCTGGAAACCGTCCAGAAAGCTTCTAACGTGAACGAATCTTTCTTCGACGATCAAATGCGGTGGTCTGGTTGCGACTGAGCACCCTAGTGATTTTCGTACTCCTAACGGGTTGTAGCTCGCGCAACCCTCGACCAGCGTTCGTGCCAGAGCATTTGGGTTCTTCAGCCGGGCTACTATGAAGCGTCCCCACAGAACGTTGCTGCCGTTCTGCGATCGATAGAGCTTTGCGAAGAGTCTATCGACCTGCGACTCGTTGAGGTTTATCGTGGCCAAACTTAAGGAATATTCCGTACCGTCGATCGAGCGGGCACTCTCGGTGCTTGAATGTCTCGCCCAGGCGAAACGCGGGTTCTCCCTTTCCGCATTCTCAGATGTGGTAAACCAGAATGCGATGAAGAGCTTTGCGTATTTGCTCGATAAGCCGGTGACTCTCCGTTCGGCACCTGAGCTCTTCTGCCTGGATTTATATCGAGACTTTGAAATCGATTCCATTAGCGCGCTCGCCCCTTCGGTGAAGATTACTCAAGTGAGTGTTGTCGACTCTCTTGGTTTCCAGGTTCTCTATAATCGATTCGATCACCACTTGAGAATCTCGTAGATCCGAGAAGTTCTCCGAAATGACTAAGTTTCGAATCAGCTTGGACGGATCTCGCTGCAGTATGCCTTGCTTCGTCATCTGCCTCAAGAGTGCCAATATACGCATTGGCTCGGATTGAGGAGGCCGTGTCGCCGGAGACCGTAATTGGGAGCAACACTTCTGCGATTCCCGTTTCCATCTTGCGAGAGGAAACAAAGCACCCTGAACGTGTTCTGGGCATCCACTGGGGGGAGCCTGCCCATGTGACGCGTTTCTTGGAGATCATTTGTGGCAAGAGGTCCGAACTGCAGTACGCGCAACGCGTGGTGGCGCTGGCGAAAGTGTGGGGAAAGGAACCCTCTCTGCTGCAGAGGGATATTCGAGGCTTCATCACTAACCGTCTTATGTACGCCATGTTTCGAGAAGCGTTCTTCCTAGTAGAGAACGGCTACGCAAATATCGACGATGTGGATCGTTCGTTGCGCAACGATTTGGGTTACTGGACAACCTTCGCTGGTCCGTTCCGATTCATGGATCTGACGGGCATTCCGGCATACGCAGCGGTGATGAAAGACCTGTTTCCAGAACTGGCCTGCGATACCAAGGTGCCAGCGCTGATTGACCAGTTAGTGAAGTCAGGTGCTCGGGGCGTATCCAACGCCCACGGTTTCTATCCGTATACCGCTGAAGAAGCCCGGCGATGGGAAAAGCTTTTTCTCAAGTTTACCTACGAGATCCGCGAATTGGCGCAGAAGTATCCTGAGAACGTCGGCAACGATCGCCAGAATCCGAAGACTGGTAAGGGTAAGACGACTTCAAGGAAGGGTGCCGGTCCGAATGAGGTTGGAACAATGGGGCAACATTATCGATCTTGAAAAGACGGCATGATATTTTCCTCTAAAAAGGGCGTTGTCGGTCTTTCTAAGCCATCGTCTAGAGCAATGACCTGAAAGTTGGACAACTTTACATCATGAGAGGCCATATCAAATGCCTAAAGTTGAAATTAAACATCCTGACAAGGTGGCATCGACGGGTTCATATTCGGCAGGAGTGGAGATCGACGGCTGGCTTTTCATCAGCGGACAGGGACCGCTGGACCTGCGGACCGGCGCCGTGGTCCGTGGATCGATTGAAGAAGAAACCCGATTGACGCTCAACCATATCGGAAAGGTCTTGCAGACCGCTGGCTACAGCTTCGCTGACGTAGTGAAGTGCACCTGCCACCTCAGAGACATTCAAGACTTCGGCAGATTCGACAAAGTGTACGCTGAGTTCTTTCCCGGGATCCGTCCGGCGCGTACCACCGTGCAGTCGGGGCTGGGAGACGGAATCAAAGTTGAGATCGATGCCATCGCACGGAAGACGCGATAGACTCGTGGACCGACCAACGGAATCGATCACTAATTGAAGAGAGGGGCCGAGTGAACATTCTGGAAGTCAATCAGAGCGAGGCCAAGCTCCGTCAGACAGTGTCCCATCCCTTGTCGAATACCATCAGTGACGGCTTTTATGTCCAGGGCAAGCCCCATCCTCGCTTGTCTGGTACCTTCCCTCTCCTATTGTGTGAAATCTGTCGCAAACGAGGTGGGCTGACGCCTCCGGAGGCGATTCATAAGATCACCGACCTGCCCGCTCAACGCTTCAGAATTCCAAAACGCGGCAGGCTCGCGCCGGGCTGTTTTGGCGATGTCACTGTTCTCGATCCCTCCAACGTGGGCAGCCCCGCTACCTACGAAAATCCTAAGCTAGGGCCTGTGGGAATCCGTCGCGTTTTTCGCAACGGGCGACGAGCCTCCGGCGAAGAGGAAGTCTGGACTCAATGAAAATCTCCGACCTGGACACACCGGGTGTGCTGATTGATGTCGACGTCATGGAGAGAAATCTCCAAAGCATGAATAACTACTGCGCGGCGCACGGTCTGAAACTGCGACCGCACACTAAGACCCGCAAGATTCCTGAATTGGCCAACTTGCAATTGAAGCTGGGTGCTTCGGGCATCACGGTGGCAAAGTTGGGCGAAGCTGGCGTCATGGCTGACAGCGGCGTGAACAACATTTTGATCGTTTACCCATTGCTCGGCGAGAAAAAGTTGGATCGGTTGATGCGACTGGCCGAGCGTGTCAGATGCGCGGTGGCGATCGATTCGTTGGAGGTCGCACAGGGTATATCGCGAGCTGCTTCGAATGCCGGAGTTACAGTGAGAGTGGAGTTCGACACTGGATTTGGACGGTGTGGCCTGCCCATCACGGAGTGCTCTGTGGAAACGGCTAAGCGGATTCGTGAGCTTGCCAGTCTGCGCTGGGAAGGTGTTCTGACCTATCCAGGCCACATCATGGGAACAGCCGCGGAGCGCGAGATCCTGCTCGCAAAAGAAAATAACGGGCTTTCAAGGCTGAAAGAGCTTCTTGATCACCAAGGAATCGACTGCGAAATCGTGAGCGGGGGCAACACCCCCGCCGCCTACATCTCTCATCGCTTTAAGAACGTTAATGAAGTCCGGCCGGGCACCTATATTTTTAATGACAAGAACACCGTCTGCGCGGAAGCTGCGACCTATCGCGACTGTGCGGCAACGGTTCTCGCCACGGTGGTGAGCGTCAGCGTTGCAGGCAAAGCTATGGTTGACGCGGGAACCAAGACTCTCTCTGCCGATCCGCTTCTCTCCGGTCTCAAGCTTGGCTACGGGGAAGTCCTCAACTATCCCGAGGTCATCATCGAGGACCTGTCCGAAGAACACGGACACCTGAAGGTGCGGGGAGTGCGCACTTCACCGAAGTTGGGAGAACGGCTTCGCATCGTTCCCAACCACATATGTACCTGCATCAACCTGCATGATCGAGTCTATGGATGTAGTGGGGAAGACGTAGTGGTTCAGTGGGAGGTTAAGGGGCGAGGAAAAGTTCAGTGATCAATAATCTCCCAAATTCCTCTTGCTACGCAGTGGTGACGTGACCGGCGAATTTTGTATGAGGGAAAATGTTAGAGAAACTGGTACGAAAAATGGCCCGAATTATGGCTCGATAAGACCAGGCTTGAGAGCCTCTGGATCCTCCGAGTTCCGCGATTGCCGGTGCTAGAATCTGAAGAGTGGCTCTCCGGCGGGACGTTCCCTATGTCAGGTGGAAGATTGCAGCGAAAATTCCTCATCGCGTTCGCTTCTAGCCTTCTGGTGACGCCGAGCCTTGTGGGACAGCAGAAATTCACGGGTAGGCGGCTGGTGCAACCGCCAGTTCCGTCGCCAGTGGCGTCATCGCCGGTTCCTTTAACTCCAGAACAAATGCCGGCCTCGCCACCTGAAGTGCAATTCCACCAGGGCCAGCTTACGATCAGAGCCTCGAATTCCACTTTAGGTGACATTCTGAGGGCGGTGGGCAAGGAGACCGGCGCATCAGTAGACGTGCCGGGCAACGCCACGGTACGTGTGGTCGGACAATTCGGCCCGGGGCAAGCCCGTGATGTGCTGGCTTCTCTGTTGAACGGATCGCATTTCAACTACGTCTTATTGGGATCGGCAGAAAATTGTTTTGCTCTGGACCGGGTCATTCTGACTTCACGGTCTAGCGCAAACGATCGGCCTGTTCAAACGGCGAGTGCCTCGCCGCAGGATCAGCCAGACCAGGATGCCGGTCCAGCGGGCCGTATGCCGCCTGCGATTCGCGCGGCCAACGCCAGGGGAATCGCAGTCCGTTCAATCGTGATTCTGCAGCCGGCGGACACCGAGGACATGTCGAGTGACGACTCTGCTCCCGACGCTCCAGACCGAGCCGACGCGGATAAGCAGCGAACCCCGGGGCAGGTAGACGGTCAGCAACAGCAGCCACAGGAGCCGAATCCGTTCGGACAGCCAGGGGCAGTGAAAACTCCGGAAGAACTCTTGCAGGAGCTGCAACAGCGGCAGCAACAAATGCAACAACAGGGTGTCCCACACGCGCCCGGCTATGCAACCACTCCGGGCCTGCCCCAACAGCCGCAGTAAGCTTCATTTCGGGCTGAAAGCCCGTGCTTAATGACGCATCGAGTACTGATGAGCGCGCTTTTTGTTCTGACCTCCACAGTCACACCGTTGAGGGCTTTGCCGGTTCCAAACCGTCAGTGGGTAGCTTGGCTCCCGAATTCACGTTTACGTCGCAGGAGGGCACACCCGTCAGCCTGAAGGATTATCGCGGCAAGTCGGTGGTCTTGTACTTCTACCCCAAGGACTTCACCAGGGCTGCGAACGGTCCTGAACCTTACCAAGCGGCTAGGAGATTGGCGGAAACGACGGCGAAGTAAGGCGAGGCATCGACCTGTGAACCTGACCATCATCGATTGGATCATCATGCTGGTGTACTTCGCCTTCGTGCTGGGCATTGGATTCGTGCTCAAAAGCAGGGTAAAGACCAGCACAGATTTCTTTCTGGCAGGCCGGGCCATTCCAGCATGGATTTGTGGGCTAGCGTTCCTGTCGGCCAACTTGGGAGCGCAAGAAGTGATCGGGATGGCCGCCTCCGGTGCAAAATACGGCATCGCGACCAGCCATTTTTATTGGATCGGCGCCATCCCCGCTATGGTATTTGTCGGGATCTTCATGATGCCCTTCTACTACGGTTCGCGCGCTCGCTCGGTACCCGAGTATCTTCGCCTGCGATTCGACGAAAAAACGCGCGGGCTGAACGCCATCTCCTTCGCCACCATGACCGTGTTCTCTTCGGGCATTTCCATGTACGCCATGGCGCGGCTCATCCAGACGTTGCACATTCTGGACGCTCCTTTTCAACGCTTGTCGGTCTCCCCGCGATGGATTTTTCATGTCAGCATTGCTTTTTCGGCCCTGATCGTTCTCGTATACATCCTGTTGGGCGGCCTCTCCAGTGCAATCTACAACGAGGTCTTGCAGTTCTTCCTGATTGTGGCTGGCTTCTCTCCGCTGGTTTGGTTAGGACTCAAGAATGTGGGCGGATGGCATGAGCTCACCAAGAGAGTCCCCGCAGCGTACACCCACTCCTGGGTGGGCATGGGCAGCCCACAGACGAACCCTATGGGCGTGGAGTGGTTCGGATTGGTGATGGGCTTGGGCTTCGTGCTGTCATTCGGATACTGGTGTACCGACTTTCTGGTCGTACAGCGGGCCATGGCAGCCGATTCGATGAGCGCGGCACGGCGCACTCCGCTGATCGCCGCTGTTCCTAAAATGTTGTTTCCATTTCTGGTGATTCTGCCCGGACTGATTGCGATCGCGTTGCCGGCTGAGACCCCCGCCGCCGTCGTCGTGTCATCCTCGAACCCGCCACAACCTCGGTACTTGGGGCGAGGACTAATCCCGCCCAAGATCGACGACAGCACGGGCCAGCCGAAGCTCGACAAAAACGGATATCCCGTTCTTGACTACGACCTGGCAATACCTAACATGCTGCTCCACTATTTTCCGACGGGACTGCTCGGCCTAGGTGTTACAGCACTGCTCGCCAGCTTCATGTCGGGGATGGCGGGCAACGTGACTGCATTCAACACTGTCTGGACTTACGATATTTACCAGTCCTACATTCGCCCAAACGCGAGCGACCAGCATTACTTGGCGATGGGACGGTTCGCCACAGTTTTCGGCATTGCACTCTCCGTCGCAGCCGCGTACGCCGCGACACGCTTCAACAACATCATGGACATGTTGCAACTGGTGTTTGCATTCGTAAATGCTCCGCTATTTGCGACCTTCCTGCTGGGCATGTTCTGGAAGCGTGCGACGGGGCAAGGTGCGTTCTTCGGACTGATCTCCGGCACTGCAGCTGCCGCCTTGCATCATGGTCTAACGTTGCCTTCTGGCGCCGTGCCGGGGATCAAGGGTGCATGGCTGGGTAGTCTGCTGCATGTTTATCCCAGCGAAATGGCACAGAACTTCTGGACCGCGATCTGGGCGTGGACGACCTGCTTTGCTATGACCATCGTCATCAGCCTGGCGACGCGTCCGCGACCGGAAAAGGAATTGACCGGCTTGGTCTATTCCCTGACAGAACGTCCTCGCGAGGAACACCTGGCGTGGTATAAACGGCCTCTAGCGCTTGGAGCAGGGGTAATCGCACTCACACTGGTACTGAACCTCATCTTTCGGTAAGGAGCCTGGATTGGGACTCGACATTCGTTTGCCAATCGGCGCCCTGTTTACCATATTGGGAGTCTTGCTTGCTGGCTATGGCCTCGGGAGCAACGCCACCGTTTACCAGAGGTCGTTGGGGATCAACGTGAATCTGGTATGGGGTATGGTATTGCTCGTTTTCGGGATGGTCATGATCTTGTTGGGGCGACGTGGGGCGTCGCAAGGCTCCAAGCTCGAAGACCGCAACCATCAAGCAAAGACTCAGCCCTGAATGAATACGTACGACACTATGGAACCACGCCCGTGGACGCGACGATCGCATCTGACCTGCGAAAAGGTTTTCGCAGCGACTTGGCCAACGGGCGTGAGTGCTATTGTTTTCAAAATTGTCCGGTGAAGATAAGATTTTGGTTCGCGACGATCAATGCTTCTGTGGATTCGCACTTTGGAAGACATTGACGTGGCGCGGCTTTAGTGGAGGCTCTCTGCTATGGCTTCTCTTTCGGATTCTCTGGTTCGGCGCTTGTTGGAAGGCCGTTACATCGCATCGCTCGCAACGAAGAACCCCGACGGCTCCACCCACATGGTTGCGGTGTGGTACTGGTTTGATGGTGCGCATATTTATATAGCCACGTCCGCGCGCACCCGCAAGGCTCGAAACCTGCAGTCCACGCCCACAATCTCGATAATGATCGACTCTCGCGACCCCGCAGCATCATGCGGCATAAACATCGTAGGCACCGCTCGGATCTTGACGGGCGAACCGTCACGGAAATGGAATGGGCGGGTTCATGCCAAATATCTGAGCGACGCCGCACTCGCGGACCCCCGAGTTGGTCCAGTGTTCGCATCGTGGGATGATGTGACAATCCAGCTCACACCGACCTCCGTCATCTCTTGGGATATGCGCGAAGCAGATAGGCAAGTCTTTGGCAGCGCGTTCGAGAGCAACCCCACATACCTGTTGCCTCTGGAACGTTGAAGGGATGGCGCGACCGATTGAATGCGAGCGCCTCTACACGGGCGACCCGCATCCCCAGTTGGTGAAAACATCGCCCCACTGACCGGGCTTCTTGGAGTTTCAACTCTCCTCCGCTATCCTGACCAGCCCGCATGAGCAGTGCGATCAATATCCTCAGAGATACTTTCCTCCACCTTTTACTTCTCGAAGAGAACGGCTGGTTCGGTCTAGGACGCAAGTCGGGCCGATTCCGGTCGCCAATGCGTTAGCCGGACAACCCACCACACTCCGTAGATTCGAGCGAGGAGGAAACTATGCCACGAAGCAAGAAGGACGTTCCACGGAAGCGAAAGCCAGTTGTCCCCAAGAAAACTAAGATCAAGAAAGCGTCGAAGCCACGTGCTTCGAAGCCGAGCGCGAAGGCGGCTGGGAATAGCCGTGCCGAAGGCATCCGCCTGTTTACGCTCGCGGGAACGGCCTAGCCAGCAAGACTTCGTGAAAGTCTATGGCCCAAAGGGACCCAAGATGACTTGGGAGCAGCGAGCCAAAGCCGGAGTGCCCGCTGAGAAGTTTCAGGCTGCGCTGGCTGCTAAGCAATCGGGGCGAAAGAACGCCAAACCGTCGATTCCCGCACTTACAGTGAAGGACTAGCATGGCGCGGCAAATCTTCGTTTTCGACGCGCCGCCGGGACGGGAGGTGTGCGATTTCTGCTCGTCGTCGCCGACCTCCCGGCTCTACGCCTGTCGGAACTTCATCATCCCGTGCACAAAGCATGCGGCGTTCCGGCACGAGTCGATTAGCGAGACCGTCTACAGAGGAAAGATTCGACCGTTTGGCAAAACGGAAAAGAGCCTTGGGGACGTTCTTCTACCCAAGGGAATGATCGATGATCTCTGGCTGTGGAAGCAGGAGTGCCCTGACTCGTCACCTGACGCTTTCATTTTCCCCAACACCGATGGTGGGTTCATGGATACGGGCAATTACCGGAACCGAATCCTGAATCCGCTCGCGGAGAAACTTGGATTACCGAAACTGAACTTCCAGGTGTTGCGCAGAACGATGGCAACGCTGGCGCAGCGCAAGGGGTCGGCCAAGGATATCCAAGCTCATCTGCGGCACTCCAAGGCCGATACCACGGCCAACGAGTACATGCAGGAGTTGCCGGAGAGTGTCGGGCGGATGGTTGAGTCGATGTACGAGGAGTTAATGCACGGTCAAGCCGCGGCGTCTGCCGATTTGCTACCAAATGCTACCAACGAGGATGGGAGCCCTGCCGCTATCTGTATGAAAGAAATGGTAGGCACGAGGAGACTCGAACTCCTGACCTCTACCGTGTCAAGGTAGCAGTATAGCAGCCGGCCATTGACTCCAAAGGGGTTAATAACCGGAGGAACCGGCGGAACCGTAATACTCGGCGCAATTTGCTACCAAATTGCTACCAAAAACATGACAAGTGGGTTCGGGGCTGAATCGTGGGGGATCGGCCCCTTCACTGTCACAATGAAGCGGTAATTTGGATCAGCGGCCACACCTTCCACCGGACTCCTCTTGCCTCCCAGTCGTCGAGACTTTAGAAGAGCTTTCGGACGTGGGCGCGTTTTTAGTACTCCCCCAGCCCCGCAATAGCGGATTAAGTTCTGCAATCGGTGTGCAGAGGTCGCAGCCGTTTGGTTTGCTGCCAGACCTGATCCATGAAACGACCAATCAGCTTCGCCTTGGGATACGAATACAGCGCTTAGCGCGCCGCAACTTCGTCCAAGCGGGCTAAAGTATCGGGGTATCTGCGGACAAGAAGAACGAGAGCCGCTGCCTGAGGATTCGGCTTCGCACGGCCTTGTTCCCATTTTTCCAAAGTTCTTTCGTTGATGCGCAGTCTGCGTGCGAACACTGCTCGTGAACAGCGCAGCCGCTTTCGAGTATCTCGGATAAGCTTGGAATCAACTTTGGGGAGCGGTGCCGCAGCTACCTTGTAGCTGCGCAGTGTAAGCTTGCCCTCGCGATGGCTCTTCATTGCAGCCGCGCCTTCCATCAACTCACCGAAAATGTTCCTCTTCGCCATCAGCATATCCTCTGTGATCTCCTCGGTCGACCCTCCTGGCGGCTCGCGCTGCCAATTCGCCCTCAATTGCGGTCTTTAGAGCCTTCTTCTCCTTCGGATCCAAGTCTGACGCTTCGTCTTTATCGAAAACCGTCATCAGCCATATCTGATGATCCGACTTGAAGTGGCAATAGATAATTCGCAACCCAACTCTGCGACCCTTACCGCGCCGCGCATCCGCCCAGAGCATCTTTCGAAAGCTGCCGGTGCCGGGCATGAAATCTCCCAGTTCCGGATTCGTTCCGAGTTCTTCTTGCACAGCCCGGTATTGTGCTTCGATGAACTCCACACGGGCTCTTATACGCCATTAGCGTATAGCTGATATAGTACGCTAATAGCGTATAGATGTCACCTCTGTCGCAGCCTATGTAGTGCAGATCCGTTTCAACGCTGGCGCATCTTATGGGCAGCAGCACCTTCAGAAGCACACTTCTCGATTGAGGTTTTCTAGAACCACGATCGACGCCCGCCAATCTGCGCGTCTTGAAGCTGGATGTGTTCTGCTGCCACGGCCAGGCGACGATCTCTTTTGAGATTGACTAGTCATGTGACTAGTACGTATGATTAGAGTGCTCGTACAAGGAGGTTTGGCATGGGTTCATGGCAAGTGCAAGATGCGAAGGCCCGGTTTAGCGAATTTCTGGATGCCACCATCAAGAAGGGACCCCAGGTAGTCACGCGCCGGGGAATTGAAACCGCTGTCCTGGTACCGATTGGGGAGTGGAACCGTTTGCAAAAGGCTGCCCGTCCGAGTCTCAAAGACTTGCTGTTGGCTCCTGGAGCTCGCTTTGAAAATTTGATCCCGGAGCGCCACAAATTGCGGCGGCGGACTGTACTGGAGATCAAATGAACAGGTACCTCTTAGATACCAATGTCGTGTCCGAACTGCGAAAGCCCCGTCCCCATGGGGGGGTGGTCGCTTGGCTCAACCATCAAGAAGAGGACCAATTGTTTCTGTCGGCCGTAACGATGGGCGAATTACAAACAGGGATTGAGCGGACGCGTCGCCAAGATCCAGCGAAGGCGAATGACATCGAGTCTTGGGCAGATCAGCTGGCAGCCTCGTTTCAGATACTGCCGATGGATACACCGTGCTTTCGAGAGTGGGGCCGGATCATGGACCGAAAACCAGATAGATTGCTTGAAGATGCTATGATTGCTGCCACTGCACGCGTTCACCAATTGATTGTTGCCACGAGAAATGAAGCGGATTTCAGGCAGCTGGATGTCCGAATTCTCAACCCATTCAAGACGAGCTAGGTTCCTCCCAGGATGGAACACACCGCGCCACAAACGTGTCCCTCGTTTTTCATCGGACAGCGCTCGCTGGATCGCAATCGAGACCTTCGAAAACAATAGATCCTAGATTTGCTGCCCGGAGCATGAGGCAGACGTCTCAGTCCCAGAGTCCGCATTCCGGCGATTGTTTTTCGATATAGTTGAGCCGATGAAAACCTTCGCCCAGTCCGCCAGGGCCGGCGAATACGTCTATTACGGGAATGGATCGCGAAGAGATTGGAGCCTTGCCAAGCCTATTCAATAGTAGGGCGAGCACGGATGACACGAAGACAGTGGCACTATCCTGCGAAAAAGTTCTCCGCAATCCGTGTTTGGGCATCAAACTGATTCTTGAGGTCCTATAGTATCGCGGCTCAGCCTTCATTCAAAGCAGTCAAATTTCCGACGGGCGATCAGTCAAGTTCAGCTGAAGCAAGGGTCAGCACCTTAGACCTGTCCACACGGTTCAATCCGCGTAGCCGTCGGTGTGTCTATTCGCCCAAGAGTATCCACTCAATGATCTTGCCGGAGTGCACCTTCAGCTTCAAGACCATTTCCCAACACGATGACATCATGTTCGCTTGACCGTAGGTGAGTCACCATAATTTGTTCTTTTTGGAACATGGTTTGACCGCTGGAATGCTGGAATCGTATGTCTTCGGAGGGAGCAGGTCAAACGTCTGCTAAAAAGATGGCCGCAGAAGAAGAACATCACCGACGCTGAAGTGGTCGAGATGGTGTAGAGGCACAGCCAATGCGTCCTCAACCAGACGAGTCGGTGTCCACTGACGGTTCTCTCGTCATCTGGGTAAACGCTCGTCTTGGAGCGTTTCGATCGAACCAGATCGAGAAAGTCGCGTTTGAGTACCTCGCGCAAATATGCCAGAACCCCCGCGGTTGTGGGTGGTCCTTTGGTCGAAGACCAGGTCACGGATGTGCTGAAAGGGTCGAGGAGCTTGAGCAACGCGGCGCTGACCAAGTCAGCGGCACTGTCTCCACCGGGCAAGACGAGTTCGTCGCGCCGCCCTAAGCATGACTCTGCGGTGAACAGACTTTGAGCGTGCAGCGCCAGGCGGTAGAGCACTTGTTCGAAATCGACTTCGGCGCGAAAAATATCCGTAGCTTCCTCTTCCCGTGGCGCGCATACGTAAGATTTTTTCAGCCCGATCCGGAGATTTCCACAGAAAAAGTTTTGGAGCTGGCGAAAAAGTGGCCCAGCTCAATCGCACTAGCAACAAGAGAAGTCACGATGAACCTTCCCAAGAAACGAACGATGCCCCTCCACACTCATTTTTCTGCTGCGGTCGGGAACAGTTTCGGATACACCCTGAAATTCGCCTCGCCGGTGAGGGAAGGAATGAATCAAATTCGTGCCTCTCGCTTCTGGCGAGAAGCGTCCCGCCCTGCGGTCCAGAAGTCGAAGATGCGCACGGTCTCTATTTCGTCCGGGAGTTGATTGCAAACATGGCCACGATTCCGAAACCGGTTGTACCGGCATGCGATTGGCGTGAAAACGACCCCTTGCTCACGCCCCAGCAGGTCGCTGAACGCTTGAATACATCGCTCGATTGGGTTTGGGATCACTCATCAAGAAAGATGCCGCTCTTACCCGTCATACGTTCTGGAAATGGCCCGGGACGAACAGCAATACTCCGCTATAGGGCAAGAATAATAGAGTTTCGCCAGTTCTTGGATAGTCAGGTCCCGATTGAACGGGGTGCCTGATTGTTCGTAGGTGGACGCCCAGACGGGTCAGGTTTGGTTTGGGTTTTGAGAAACGCTGCTTCGCAGCGGCTGAAGGGTGACACGTCACCCCAGAATGGGTGCTGCGCAGCTACCTGAGGTTGCTGTACGTAGACTTATTGAAAACAAAGCAGTTCGAGAGAAATACCTCTGCGACTGTCAACTGTAGGTTTACGGACGTCAACTTGTTGATTCCTTTGGCTCACCAATCGAGGAGATTGGTTTCGGGAGAAGAGAGGTGATCCCAGTGGACTTCCACCTTTGGCTATCGGCTGTTCCCCATGGTGGTGTCGGGTGGTGAAGCCCCCGCTCCGCACCAAGACTCTGAGCACGAAGGTAAGCCAGGAGGAGTTCGGACAACTGGAGGCAGCGGCCAGCGAGCGAGGGTTAACCCCGAGCGAGTGGTTCAGGGAGACCCTGCTGGCGAGCGTGAATGGCCAGGAGCCGGAGACCTGTGATCCAGGTGGGACCGGCCATGCTGTCATGGCCGAGCTGGTGGCGCTGCGGGCAATCCTGCTCAACGTGCTGTTCAAGCTGGCGAATGGCCAGACCCTAACGGCCGAGGAGATGCAACGCCTCATTGACAGGGCCGATTCGGACAAGTTGAGGAAGGCGCGGGAGCGGCTCTTGCAGGCGCAAGAGTCAGAAGGGCAACGGAAAGAAAAATCCTGATCGTTTTTTGTGGTTTCGGGTTCCATAAAGAGTAGGGGCAGTCGGTGATGAGTCAAGTGTTGGGTCGCGGTGAGCATCAGCCTTGGGCGACGAAGTGGCCAGTGTCGAGTCTCGGGGCGATGCTCATCGCCGCCGTCGTGGGAATCGGAATCTTCACGTACTGCAACATCCAGATGTCGACTCCGTTGCAACAGTGGTACTGGGTCCAATACCTCAACACGAAATCCTTTCCCACCGCGCGCGGCGACTACAAGTTGCTGACAACGGTGGACGCCCACGGAAAGCAGCTGATGGCGGTCGATGCCGACGTGGTACCGGGACCGATGCAGGGATGGCCACCGTTTCCGTTTGCCCTCACGCCAAAAGCGCGGCAGAGGGGTGCGGTCACGCTGAAGGTGGACACTGTGCATTACACGAGTGCGCAAATGAACCAGATGCTTTTGGAGCGGATTTACGAGGGCCAGACTCCGAATGATCTGATTCGGCCTGCTTGGGTTGGTGCACTGCTCGTGCTGGTGGTCGGGCTGATACTTGCCATCGCGCGAGACCGAGCCCGACGGCGCAGCCAAGAGGAAGGGCGAAGGCTCAAGGGTCCGCAGATGGTCACGGTTAGAGAATTCAATGAGTGGAGTGGAGCGGACGGTATCAGCTTTCTGACCACTGAATCAAGTCAACTGCTCTCCATTCCCCGGTCGCTAGAAAGTAGCCACATCATGATCATGGGCGACACGGGTGCGGGGAAGAGCGTTCTTCAAAGGCGAGTGCTCACCCAGGTCTCCGAGCGTCGCGAAACTGCGATTGTCTACGATCCCGCACTCGAATACACACCTCAGTTTTTTAATGCCGCGCGCCGCGACCTTGTCCTCAATCCTCTTGACGCACGATGCCCTTACTGGTCACCTGCCGATGAAGTCATCCATGAGGCAGAAGCCCTAACGCTGGCAACGTCTCTGTTCCCGGATAAGCCGCATGAGAATACTTTCTTTGTCGAAGGCCCACGGAAAATCTTTGCGCACTTGCTCACGCTCAAGCCCACGCCGGAAGAGTTGATCTGGTGGATGGGCCACGAGGAAGAACTGGATCGTCTGGTGAAAGGCACGGAGCTCGAAGCATTTATCTATCGTGCTGCGGGTCCGCAGCGTGGCGGTGTTCTAGGCGCGCTCAACATGGTAGCGGACAGTTTGAAACTCCTACCGCGAGAGAACGACGCAAAGCAACGTTGGACGACAGAGGAATGGGCACGACAAAAGACGGGTTGGCTATTCCTGACCTCAACCCCGAGATTTCGCGAGCGCCTGTTGCCTCTCACCAGCTTGTGGCTGGACACGCTGGTGCTGCGCTTAATGAACCAGGGCGACCCCGCCATGCGCCACGCGTGGTTCGTTCTGGACGAACTCGCAAGCCTGCAGCGATTGCCGCAGTTGCATACTGCCCTGACCGAGAATCGCAAGTCCGGAAATCCGGTCGTAATCGGATTCCAGGGCCGTAGCCAGCTTGAAGTGCGGTATGGGCATGAAGCCGAGGCAATGTTGTCGCAGCCAGCGACGAAGATTTTCTTGCATACCAGCGAGCCGCGCGCGGCCAAATGGATCTCGGACACCATTGGAGAAGTAGAAATGGAGCGGACGAAAGAGACGGTTAATACCGGGCGGTTCTTCCGCAGCGCGAGATCGAGGAGCTATCACACAGAAAGGCGAACGGAACCTCTCGTGCTTCCGTCGGAAATCAGCGGCCTGGAACGCCTGCGTGCGTTGGTCAAGGTCGACAATCTGGTCGTGCCGTTCAGCTTTCCCTACTTGGCGCCACTGAAGTCTCAACCGGGATTTATACCCAGAGCAAGCGCACCTCGAGTCGTCGAAATCGAGAGGTGTGCACCTGAGGGAGCTGCAGTTCCGGCCGGCAACGAGAGCAGTCCGCAAGGGTTGGGAGAAGATCCGAAAGGCATTGCTGCTGGGCAGGAACTGCACTTTGAGTGAGTGAATTATGCTCACCATTTCCAAACCGCTGAGCGCCAGACAAGCGCAGACATATCACAAGGAAGAATTCGCCAACGCCCAAGAGAACTACTACTCCGAGGGCGATCGGATACGCGGCGAATGGCACGGCAGCCTGACACAGGAATGGGGTCTTTCCGGCGAAGTGCGGGAGGAGCACTTCCAGCGTCTGGCCAATGGGCAGCACCCGATAACGGGTGAGCAACTCGTACGGCATCAAACCGCGCGCGAATACGTTGACGGACGCGGAGAAACAGTCAGCACGATGGAGCACCGGGCGGGCTGGGATGCAACTTTCTCGGCGCCGAAGAGCGTGTCGCTAACCGCCCTCGTGGGTGGCGACGAGGCCGTCCGCGAGGCTCACCGGAATAGTGTGAAAGTTGCGCTCAACGAGATGGAGAAGTTCGTCCAGGCGCGCATGGGAGGAAACCGTCCGCCAGAAACAACGGGTAAGTGGATCGCCGCGAGTTTCGAACATGACAGTGCGCGCCCGGTAAACGGGTATGCCGCGCCACAGTTGCATAGTCACGTCGTGTTCTTCAATCTCACTGAAACCCAGAACGGAGAAGCGCGGGCCCTACAGCCGCACGAATTGTACCGGTCTCAGCAGTTTGCTACGGCGGTCTACCGCTCCGAGCTTGCCTTGCGCCTGAAGGGTGAGGGCTATGAGATCGAAAAAGGAAAGAGCGGGCAGCCCGAGATCGCCGGCTATACCCGTGAGTACCTCGATGCTTCCAGTCCGAGAAGTCAGCAAATCCAGGCATACCTCGAACAACAAGGCCTGAGAGGTGCAGGTGCGGCACAGATCGCAGCTCATCAGACGCGCGATGGCAAACTGGCAACCATCAGCCATGCCGAGATGCAGCGGATGCATAAGGAAATGGCGGAGCGATTTGGCAATCAGCCGGAGCAGATCATCCGTGCAGCTCATGCACATGAGGTCGAGAGAATCGGTCCAGGTAGGCAACATTTCGAATCAGCGCTGACATATGCCAGGGACAAGAATTTTGAGAGACACGCGGTCGCGGACGAGCGTGAGCTGATGCGCGACGCGCTAAAGCGTTCCATGGGGGAAGCGAGCTTCGCCGATATTAGGGGGAGATTCGAAAAGAGCATCCAGTCAGGTGATTTCATCGAAGTTGAGAGCAAATCTCCAAGCCGCGCGTTCACCACGGAAAGGATGATTCAGTACGAACGGGATAACGTGGCCGAAATGCAAAGAGGACAAGGCCAGAACGGTCCTCTCGTCAACCCCCAAACATGGCAGAAGGTCCAGGAAAGTCACGCGCACCTAAGCCCCAGCCAACGCGCCGCCGTTGAGCAGATCGTGTCTGGCCGCGACAAGATCATGGGGCTTGAGGGTGTGGCCGGGGCTGGGAAAACAACTTCGCTGTCCGCGATCCGCGAAGCTGCGGAATGCGAAGGCTACCAAGTGATCGGGCTCGCTCCCACGTCGCGTGCCGCCCACAAATTGGCGGAATCAGGAATTGAGTCAGGCACGCTCCAACGCCATCTCATTCGGCACGACACACTCACGGATGGACAGCAACGGCTCTTTGTAATCGATGAATCGAGCCTTGCAAGTACGAAGCAAATGAACGAGTTTTTTCATCGCCTTCACACATCTGACCGCGTGCTTTTGGTTGGCGATACACGGCAACATGAGGCGGTGGAAGCTGGCAGACCCTATAAACAGCTACAAGAGGCGGGCATGCAGACGGCCAAGTTGGATCAGATTTTGCGCCAGAAGGACCCAATGCTCAGGGAGACGGTAGAGCAGCTCGCCCGCGGAGACGTTCGTGGAGGAATTGCGAACCTCGAACAGCAGGGCCGTGTACATGAGATCGTTAATCCCCAAGAACGGTTCGGCGCAATTGCCCGGGAGTATGCCCGAAAACCGGAGGGGACATTGGTCATCTCGCCCGACAATGAATCCCGGCGCGAATTGAATTCGCTGATCCATCGCGAAATGCAGAATCGCGGAGACGTGAGCAAAGCCGAGCACAAACTTCGGGTTCTGGAGTCGCGTCAAGAAATGACGGGAGCAGATCGCCAGTGGGCTGGGCAATATGAGGCGGGGGACGTGGTTCGCTACTCGCGCGGAAGCAAAGCCTTGAAGATCGAAGCAGGAGAGTACGCGCGAGTCAGTCATGTGGACCCAAAGGAAAACCGTATAACGATCGAGCGCGAGAAGGGAACACTGCAGACCTACGATCCGCGACGCCTCTCCGGAGTGTCGGTCCATCGCGAGGTGGAGCACGAATTCTCCACGGGCGACCGCATCCAGTTCACGGCACCCTCGAAGGAACTAAAGGTCGCGAACCGAGAACTCGGCACGATCGAGAGAGTCAGCTCTGAGGGTGACCTTAGTGTCCGCCTGGACTCGGGACGCGAGATTCGATTCAACATCCGAGAGCACGCACACCTCGACCACGGATACGCAGTGACTAGCCACAGCAGCCAGGGACAGACCGCGGAGCGGGTGTTAATCCACGTGGACACAGATAAAAGCGAACTCTTGGTTAACAACCGCTTCGCCTATGTGTCTGTTTCAAGAGCCCAACACGACGCCCAGATTTACACGAATGATGGCAGCAAGCTTTCCCACAGCCTCAGTCGCGAAAGTTCGCAGCGTACAGCAGTAGAGGTGGAACAACAGCCAGCTGCACCAAAGACCGAACCAGTTTCCTTGCGAGGAGTACGGCCCTCCGAAGAGGAGGAAGGCCATAGTCTTGGAGTAGGACTCGCATGATAAGCGATAACGGAGACTTGGGCCCGGAACACCAGCTGCGTATTCCGGGGCATGTGGATAGGGATTCCGGAGCGATGTGGCGTCGAGATCTTACTTGGAACGCAACTGCATAGCTTTGCTCAGCAATTTTGCCAAGGAACCAATCGACAAATCTTCTGGGGACTGGCTCGGTCTGCGTTCACCACAGAAGACAATAAGAAGCTCTGGACTTTGGAACACGAATCACGTGACCGACGACTATGCTCCAGCTTTCTTAGATGTGCTGGAAGGGTACGTGCGCCGGACGACTTGATTTGCCGATTATCTTTTCCCGGCTTGCACGGAAAGGAGAGTTGCTAGCGATGATCGCGTGCATCGGCTGGCGTTCGCTGATTTGGGACAGGCGAAACCTCGACGTGGACGGGGATTGGCGCACGGATGGTCCGATGCTGCCAGTCGAATTCGCACGCCAATCGAGTGACGGACGAATCACTCTCGTCCTCGTTGGGGGCTTCGCGCTAGTTCCGACGCTATGGAGCGTATTCAACACTCCCGACCTCGCAGGAGCGCGTGAGTCCCTGCGGCTACGTGAGGGCGTCCCCCGTTCCCGCGCAGGCGACCTGATCGCCCACTGGAGTCGGGGCGAAACGCCTGCATCCGAGCCTAACGCCCAGTTAAAATCGGCTAACCGGAATTTGGCAACCAAGAATGACTACTAATCCTGAGACGTGCGCTGTATGCGGGTGTGTACTCAATCGGTCTGGTAACTACGCGGCTTCCACAATTGAAGGACGTTCACACGCGAGCAAGCACCATTTTGTCGCGGAACGATTCTTCGGGCGTTCAACGAATAGGCGCGGCACGAAGCGAGAAGGAATCTTCAAGACCTGCCCTTGGGAGCATGAGGGTGAGTGTGCGGTCTACTGCTATGAATGCCACGAGGAACTGTTGCACAATCCCGTGTTGCTTCCCGAAGACATCCGAGCATTGTCCGAGCTTGTCAAAAACCGTAATCTGCATGAGCAGCAGAAGCCGAATCACAGGGAGAAAATAGCTGGGCGCGTGAATCTGTTGCACGAAGTGATTGCTTGCGGGCTCAAGGCATTGCTAGAAGCGGAAGGCTATAGACCACAATGACGGATTGGGCAAAGGCGCAGCGCAAGGCAGCGCAGACAGCCCGCTGGGCTGTGACCATGACCAAGGTGCGGATTCGCCGAGTACTCGCTCGGACGCGTTGGCAGTTGGTGACCTTTTGCGGAGCCGATGGCGGTGAATCGGTCGGCGTCGTTGACATGATCGCAGTTCGCAAGGATCATCGCGATCTGCTTCCGGGAATGAAGCGTGGTGACCGATTGCAGATAGTGCTCATTCAGGTGAAGGGCGGACGAGCAGCCATGCCGACTCATGAAGATGGACAGCGGCTTCGTGCCGTAGCCCGACACCACCGCGCCCGACAGATTTTGCTGGCGACTTGGACAAAAGGAACGGCTGCTCGGTTCTTCAAACTAAGAAACAGACGCGGCAGCGAAGGTCTTCGGGACTGGATCGAGGTCGATGACTTGAATTTGATTTTCAGGTGACGGCGATCTCTTCGGATATGGCAACACTTGCCATCTCAAAGCCCCGCGTAAAATCCTCTTCGTGCGCCGGTCCCCGTAGATTCCAACATAACGATGCTTTCGTCCGCCGTCCTTAAAGAACTCGCAGCCTTCCACCACGAGCAGTTGCTTCTGCTCTGCGCGAGTGCGCTTGTACTTCAGTGTCCCGCCAGTCCGGTCGCGAGAGTACGCACTCACCAAACGCGCATCTTTGATCTCGCCTGACGGCGTACGGAATTTCTCGGTTGGGCTCGTTGCTCCTAAGTACACAAAATTGCATGACTGGGAAATCGTGCCGATCTCGCCTGCCGTTGTGCCCGAGTAGGCGACGAAGATGTGGTAGCCCTTTTTCGTCATCTCGCGACAGGCAGCACTGACCGACAAAGAACCACTGTGGGGATGAGCCCACCATCAAGTGCACCCTCGCGTAAGCGTTACAACCTTGTCGGCGTGTTCCGCTCCGCAGATGGATGCGGCGACGTTAGTTCCCGCTGTGCGTCCAAAGCAGACAACGCCAGGCCGGTGCTGAGCAGAGCGCCAAGAACTTCTCGCTTCTTAAATTTTATTTGGGTATCTCCACGACGATATCGTGCTCAACCTGAGAGTTAAAGGGGATTGCGCTCCGACCCGTGCGGATCGCCGTTGATAACAACTGAATTTGGAACCGGTTCGCATTCGCCTCTCCTGAAGGCGATTTCATATGCCAGAAACTCCTTCTGTCACGAATCAGTTGAGCAGATAGGAAGACCAGGACAGAGTCCGCGTTCCTTATGGCTCGAGTCCGCCACATCGGAGGAAGCACTGGATCGTTAAGGCGTATTGAGCCCGGCAGCACGAGAACGAGAGCATGATGGCCAAACAATTTTGCAAAAACGAGAGGCGAGAAAATCCTTCAGGGTGAACTTGGTAACCTTCAAGTCTTACTGAGCTCAATCCCCCTTTTCTTGCTAATAAAGTCGTATTGGCGTTGGACATTAGGGTCGTCTGGATGCTCAGCTTTCCAGCAAGAATGGTAATGCCTTAATTCCCTTAAGTCGCCGAGCAGATCAAGGGAGATAATGAGTGTCTGATACATCGCAGCGCTTGTTTCTCGCTCACGGCCCCGTAAAGCGTCCGGCGACTTAAGAGCTTTTTTCAACTCATCAGCCGCCTCACACCATAACTTCTGGGCCTTTTCGCGCTGTATTCTTGCCGCAAAGTCCAGCCCCGAGCGCATCTTCGACTCAGCTTTCAAAAATACTAGCTCATACAAGTCGGGAATAAGCTTCAGCCCTTTGTCTGCAGCTTCTATGGCACGGGTATACTCTTTGTCGTACATTTCCATCCTAACCCAATGCCGGTACGTGTCGGGATTTTTGCACTTCAGTTTATACGCCGCTTCGAATCTCTTCCTGGCATCTGCCGTTCGGCCCCACCGGCGATATAGGAAACCCAGAAAACCTTGGAGGTCAGCTGCATTCCGGTATTTCTCCGCAGCGTTAATGAGCAGCGTTTCTGCCTCCTGAAAACGGTCGCTGTTCATCAGCAACACCGCCTGTCGTATGAGAGATGACACAATCCCACGGCCGACGTCCGGCAATTTTCCTGCTAAGGCTTTACTTGCGGCCTCGATCCGACCATACAGATCGCTCTTTCCGTCTACCAACTGGACAAGTTTCCGGGTATTCTGATTAATTGCGAATCTTTGTTCACCCTCTACAACTCTTGGCTTCGGAAACAAGAACAGTGTTTGGAGCTCCTGTAAAGCACGGATCAAGCGTTCTTCAGAGATGTCGAGCACGTTTTCAATCTCGGCAAACGAAACTGCCTGATCGCTGACCGCAGCGGCGATCAATACCCTCTTTGCGTCCTGAGATAATTTTTCGAGCTCACGCTGCAGTGCATACTTCCTCGCTTCGTCGCCCTTTTTCTCACCCCACATCGATATCGCCTTTTGCACCGGGACGATCTTGGTCAATCGCATCAGATCATCCATGTAAAGAGGCGAGCCATCGGTCACTTGGACAATTTCCTTGCTAACCGCGGGCGGAAATGCAGTCGGATCAAGACCGTATAAGTGAATCCGCGACTCAATAAAGAGATCGGCCTCCACCGGTTCGAAACCTTTGACCACAAAACTCTTGATGCCGGGAATATCCCGGCGCGAGGTCAGAAGCACGGTTGATTTCGTTCCCGGAATCTCAAAAGTGAACAGTCCTACGACATCGCTGTCCTCTAACACCGTGTCAATATCATCCACTACCAGGAAAGTTGGGAATTCATTAAGACGCTCCAGTAGGAGGCGGCGTTTTTCGGGAAACGTCTTTTGCAGCTCCTCTTCAAGGGCACCATACTGGGACAGTAAACGATCCACTGCGGACTGTACATCAGTAAAGTCGGGTGTCACGACCGCGACCGAAGTGCCTTCTTGAAATCTCCTTCGCTTCGCGCTTAACCAGAGGACAAGGTCGAAACTGCCACGGTTCGCCGACAGCCGCTGCGCATATCGATAGGCAACCGCAGACTTGCCCTTCCCTCCATCCCCGGCCAGCAAACAGCGCTTATTATTAGGATCGACAAACCAATCAGCTAGATCTTTCAGCAAGTCGCCCCGGCCAACAAACTCCAGGAATACCGAGTCTTGAGTGGGCAATGAAGAAATCAGGTTGGTAGATTCGTCCTTATCCGTGCTCTTAAGGCTGCGAGCAAGTTCCGTGATTGTGTCAGCCTCATCTTTGAATCCAAGATAGCTAAGCACTTGCTTGGCGTCCATGAGTAGGCCGAAAGCTTCTTCGAAGGACACCTCTTCCTCCACTGGGTGCGAAAGGGGATCACGGGAGTCTTTAATGGATTTGAGATTGCCCAAGAGCTTCGGTCGGTTGGGCTTTGGTGTTGTGCTTTCGTGACCGGCCTCTGCTGAGAAAAGTCTGTCGAAATGACTCTCAAAGACCGAGTAAAAGTGGCCTATGCTCAACAGGTCATAGTCATCCTTGATTTTCGTTTCCGTCCCGCCAATTTCGCGAGAGAGATTTGCTTTGCGAACAAGCTCTTCCCACTCTTTTTCGAGCGGTCTTCGTAACCGCTGACGGTGATCGGCCGGAAAAGCTTTGCTCATCCGCGTCCGCAAGAAACAAACAATCGTGTTACGAAATGTTCGCTGTATTGCTTCATAGCAGATTGCGTTATTGCCTACCATTATTCACTCCGACTGACCAACCGCCTGCTTCGGAGTAGGTAGGAGGTTGATCGACTCAAACGGTTAACTTCCTGAATCTTCGATCCAAACCAACCGTCCCCGAAACGAAACACATCAATTCATGGATGGATCCACACCCACAATACACCCATAATAAATATTCCGTTCTATTCTCTTGAACAACTTACGGTTGGCGTCCGTGTCGCGCAATTGCTTGAAAATATTGAAGGTTGGGACAGTGTCAAGGTAGAGCCGTAAACGAATCAGCCAATACCAGAACAAAATGAACAAGCGGAAATGGGCTGCTCCGGCTGCCAAAGCGCACCTGCTTATTCTGAAAGTAGGGACACGGTTGCTATATGTCTTGGGGGATTCTTTATCTGTACCACACGGGAGCGTCCACGTCACGCCGTATGGTCGTTTGTTCGGATTGCGTAACAGCGTTCGTCTTGGCTGAGAATTGAGAACGTGGCTGGACGGGTGTTAGGACGATCGCCGGCTGAATGAATTGCTGTTTCCTGCCGCGCCGACGGGTGGTAGCTCACCGGCACGGGGGCCCGTCGACTTCGCAGAAATCCATCGCCAGCTGCAAAGCAACAAGTATGTGACGCTGCAGTTGCTCTGGGAAGAGTATCGCCAGAGCCAGCCCGAGGGATATCGCTACAGTCGCTTCTGCGAGTTGTACCAGCGCTGGCGGCCAACGGTTATCACTTCAAAACCGGCCAACGGAAATAGCCGTTTCCGGGACTCAGTTGTTCTACCCTGCCGCCTCCTGTGGAGGCAAGTCGGTTTTGGTCCGCCAGCTCCGCGGGCCGCACTTGAGTACGTGGCCGTGGTGCAGTAGGCGGTCGAGCATCGCGCTCACGGCGGCCGCGTCGCCCATTAGTTTGCCCAATCTTCCACCGGGCGGTTCGAAGTCAGCATGGTGCTGGAGCGCTCGTAGCGGCGCATGATGATCTCCAGCAGTTCCTCGGCTTGATTGTTGGGGCGGTTGCGGGCATTGCTTGTGGTGGGGTTTCCTTCATCGTACAATTCCGGCAATTTAGTCAAGGCGAAGGGATCAACCTATGTCGTGGCAACTCACGTTGTTTTCAGAAATCGCGGTATCAATTGATTTAGCCGCATTGATCACATTCGGAGCGTTTCCCTATATCTTTTCGCGATACCCGACCATTCGAGAAATGCTGTTGAGAGGACAGTCGCCTACCGACGCCAATATCAGGCGCGCACGATGGTTAACATTGCCGATAGGATCTGCTTTTTTCCTTGCGCTGTTTCTTCTGGCTGACGGATTGACACTTGCGGCGCCGTTTCTCGAGCGCTTTTACTTGTTGCTTTTGCAGAAAGTCGGTGGAACCAATACTCCGTTGCTCGTCGGAGGGCTTGTGATTGCCGTTGGAAGTTGTGCTTTCGTTTTGAAACTAAAACGGCAGATGACGTATGGCGTTGTCGAAGTGTTTTTTGCTGGAATCAGTGCTGTGATCGCCGCGCGCCAAATAGAACCGGGCAAAGACTGGTCGGGGCCGATAGTTACGCTCATTGGTGCTGCCTATATCGTAAGCCGAGGGTTGGGTAACGCAAAAGACGGATATAAGGCGAACAAAGAAAGGATGAAGGAGGCGAAACTAAGGGAAGAGGTAATGAAGGCATATTGAAACGCTATTTCTCCCGCGTACTCGCACTGGATGATTACTCTAGTACCGTTGTCTTGGTTCAGCCTGAACTGGAGAGGAGGCGCTTTCCGTTAGCGAGTATTCCGCCCTGCGGGCGGGGATTTTCAAGGCATCGGGGTCTTTCGATCCGATGGGGTTCGAAAGCAGCGCAAGAAACTGATTCCCGCGCTGCCTATCATCGTCTCGATGAGCCCACCAGGCTATGCCTTGGCATGGTTGCATCCCTGCAGTGCCGCTTCTGTTTCACTTGGCGACGGCCATTGTAGCTCCGCGTCGCCGATAGCGCATCCTGATCAGGGTCGTTTCGGCGGGTACAGTCGCGATTTCGTTCTTTGACGCGAGCGAAGCTCTGTGTCAGCCTAAATGCATGAAGCAGGGCGTGGATCTTTCAGGAACTGGTTTCTGCGATGTCGATGGAACCGGCTACGCTGCGGATTTCATCACCTACATGGATCAAGCGGCAGATTACTTTAAACCGCTGAAAATCTTTACGCATTCACTTCTCCGACTGCTGAGGCTCACAACGGTGGACAAGATCAGCCCAACTGCCGCCGCCGCCACCCCTTTCAACGCCGCCGTGATAAACGTGTGGTCACCGTGGTGGTGGTAAAAGATGCCGACAGCGAACATCAGCAATCCGCCAGGAAGGCAGATGCCGATGATCCCGGCAATTGAACCCATTACGACGCGCAGCTTCTCTCCCACCAGGACCGCCATATTTGTAGCGTTGAGTCCCGGCAGGCTCTGGCTGATGGACAGCATCTCCACGAATTCTTTGTCGTCAATCCACTGCCGCTTCGTCACCAGGCTGCCGCGCAAATAGGGGACGACACCGCCGAAGCTGGTGGCGCCAATGATAAGAAATTCCAGGAGTATCTCCCAGATGGAAACCGCTGCCGCCGTGGCAGGAGTTTCCCCGGGTTGCAGTGCGGGTTTAACAGCAGTATCAGTCAATGGCTCACGACCATGATCCCTTGATTCGGACAAGAAGCTAACGGATCATTCATGGGACTTGGGTGAATTACCCAGCAAACGGTACACCGTCGCAGTCTTGGTGGCACCCAGGTTGATGTAGTCTTCGGCGGCGTACTGAAGTCCGATAAAGAATGCCTCCGTGCGGCGCAAAGCGTCCCGGTCGAGCTTTGCACGGTCCTTGAATCGGAACTGGTAAGCGAACTCCCCGATGAGCGGACGGTGCTCACCGCGGGTACGCCAGATCGCCACGTTGGCCTTGCAGGTGAGGCCCGAACCGAAGTCGAGCAGGCCGATGTCCTGCAAAACCTCCTCGACGATGGTGTCGCTCACCAACTCGATCTTCTCTGCCGGCTGCTTTCTCACCCGGGCGAGCACGGGGAACACCTGGACCATGGAATCCATGTCCTGCGCTGTTTCGCGGCCAATGCGGCCAATACCGATGGCTCCGCGGGTGAACTGCACGTTGTGTGAGTAAAGCAGACGGATGCCGCCCAGCTTCTCCTTCAAAGGCAGGGCTTGGACCTTGAACTTGACGCGGTGATCGCCGAGGATATTCGGCCGGACGTCGGTCTCGGCCGCGACCTGCAAATCGGGATGCCTGAACTTGAAAACGATTTCGGGCTCGCCGACGGGGAAGCCGTCCTTGTAGGGAATGCGGCGGCGCAGAATGAAGGCGTTGTTGTACAGACGGAAGTCGTCCGTGTCAATGAACAGCACTTCGCGGATCTTGACCGGCTGTTCTATGAAGCCTTCTGTCGTGTACTTCACGCCGTGCTCTTTGGCGGGCTCCTTAAAGACCTTGCCGAAGTCGAAGAAGCTCTCGCGCGAATGGAACTTGTTGGGCCGTAGGATGAGCTTGCAGCAGATGTATTCGGGCGAATGGATCGGCATCCCATCGGCGTACTGGCCCGGCTTGAGTTGCGGGACGCGCCCGACCCAGCTCGGGGTAACCGGCTCGCGGCCCTTCGGCGGGGGTGTGGTTTTTTCCTTTTGACGACTTATTGCGACTGCTGTGGCGGCTGGCATGTTGCCCTCCCAAAGCGCTGACCGCTTCGTTTCGAGTTTATCGGAGTGTAATTAAGGACAGACCAAGTTGGTACTATAAGAATCACTAGGGTGAGCAAATAACCTCATAGCTGTATTAGAACGCCATTTGGTCTATAAAGGACACGCTGAACATCTTTGAGATCGACCGCGCACCCGCATGTCCAGCAGGACAGGGCAAAGATCCTTCGATTGGGATAATGGCAATGGACCAAATTAAGCCTCGCTACGAATTCAGGGTGTGGGCGGACACGCTTGCGTCAGTTCACGAGAAGCTGGGGCGTCTGGCTCAGCCGAAAACGACGGAAAGCCAGGAGACGTACCTGATCTCCAGGGCCACCGAGAAGTGCAATGCGAAGATTCGCGCCGCACTGATGGATATCAAAGTGCTCGTGAACGAAGATCGGGGATTGGAACAGTGGAAACCCGTCATCAAAGCGGGGTTTCCGTTGGAGAGCTCTGTTATATGTGCCCAGGTCTTCCCCAGCCTGGAACTGCCGGCGCCTGCCTTGCCCAAGTCCGCGTACGAGTTGCAGGAATTCCTGGAGACGATGGCGCAGATTGATGGAGTTGCCATCGTGGGCGTCCGCAAGACGCGACATCAATTCCGCATCCGAGACTGTGCTGCCGAGTACGCCCAGATCACGATCAAGGATGTGCCTCGCGACACGGTTGCCGTCGAATCGGTCGACCCCGATGCCGTTTTGAAGTTAGTCCAGGATCTCGGCACCACGGAAGCGAACACCAGCTACATTCGAGAGATCAAGCGCGTGCTGGGCTGGAAGCGATAAAGGTCAGGCTCGGGTGCGGAGGGAGGAAAAACAATGGCTAAAGAAATTGAGCGCAAGTTTCTGTTAAAGAACGATGCCTGGCGAGGCCAGGACAACGGCAAACGCTACCGTCAGGGGTATCTCAGCACCGTCAAAGAACGCACCGTTCGTGTGCGAACGGCAGGCGACAAGGGATTCCTCACGATCAAGGGCATTACGGTTGGCGCAAGCAGGCCGGAATATGAGTACGAGATCCCACTAAAGGACGCCAACGAAATGCTTGACCAGCTCTGCGAACGGTCGCTCATCGAAAAGACCCGCTATCGCATATCGCACGCCGGCCTAGTCTGGGAAGTCGACGAGTTCGAGGGCGACAATCGGGGGCTGGTCACCGCGGAAGTGGAACTAAAGGATGAACACCAGTCCGTGACGTTGCCCGACTGGGTCGGTGAAGAAGTGACGGGCGATCCGCGGTATTTCAATGCAAACCTCGTTGCGAAGCCCTTCACCCAGTGGTGACAATGAAGCGCGTGGTCGCATTCACATCCAACGGTTTGTGAAGCTAAGAGCTTTGGTGACCTCGGCCAAAACCTCGAGCGAGGTCCGCTCTGCGGCGTGAGCTTTGTACTACCAGTCTATCTCTAACCACGCTGGATGCGTTCCGCCGCCTGGTCAATAACGCTGATTACTTCATCTGCGAACTCTGAAGTCCGAGACTTCTGCAGCCGTCGCTTTGCTTTCGGCAAACTGAACCACGTTGGGTCTCGGTACTCCTCCAGTGGTGGAGCTAAGTGCTTAACCTTGCACAAGCGAGCATCAACTAGGATGACTTGTCTACGCAATCCCAGTCGTCTGAGTTTGCAATGCCGGTAGCAAACAAAAGGGACGGAGTCCACTGAGCCTCTTACGCCAGCTTCTTCGTATGCTTCCCGTGCGGCGGCATCCGCGTTCGTGGCATCTTGGTCCACTCTACCTTTTGGAAAAGTCCAATGGCCGTTCCTGGTGCGCACCAAAAGGAACTCCGGTTCACCGCCGCGTACCCGATAGCACACCGCAGCCACGTGAACGCGTTGTAGATGGGATGAGCGAGAACCTGAGCGGCGAAATCGCGAAGTGTCAGCGTACAGGGACGGCAGAGCGTCCTTGCGAGATAAGAATTGCATCAGAATTCCCATCGTCTTAGTATGCTGTCCTTCACATCCTAAGTAGCATGAATTGTGTGTTAATCGCAGAAACGGTATCAACTGCATTAATAGGCAGCAAGAACTCGGTCCGGAGTTGGGCATGATCGACCGGTATTCGGGTTGACATGTGGCTAATGAATGAGAATAAGCTAAGGCCCCGCCCAAAAGAAGCTTGGACCGGGCGCGGGAGACCGGCGAAGGGGCACTATGCCTCTTTTGGCCTATTGAACGGCCATCGAAGCCTTTGCTTCCTCCTCAAGCAGTCGTTTCCTTTCCTCCTCTGTCAGCTTGTCTGGCTCGAGAATTACGACAAATTTCTTGAGTGTGCCGGTGAACGCAAAAGGCATCTTGTCGTTGTAGTCCTCTACCACCGGCGTTCCTGTGTCCTCGCCGACATCGAAAGTCTCGTCGAGGGAAATGCGTGCGGGTATTGTCCTGGGGATACGCCCCTGCGCAACTTGCTTTCCATCTACAAACAAAGTCCCGGTTGCGCCCTTGCCAATCCCGCCTCCGTCGTACTTGAAGCTAAAACGCGCAACGTGATTGCCAGCCGGAATGGCCTGGTCCGAAGAGATGCGGAACTTATGTTCAGGTTGGTTCGAGAAAGCGTATGCGAATTCGGTTTTGCCGTCCTGCATCAGCAGCGCCCAGCCGCCGAAACGGCCGCCAATGGTCGCCAAGACTCCGTTCGCACCACCGTCGGGAATTGTTACCTCAGCGCCTATCACCCACGATGCGTTCTTAAAGTCCGGAGCGGAACCTTCCGGAATATGAAGCATCCCAGAATAGTAAGCGAACTCGGTGCGACCACGGGCTTGGTCGAATTCTCGGATCGAACCGGGGTACCATGCTCGAATCGAGTGGATACGAATGACTCTTTCGGCGAGCTACAAATATTAGATTTCCACTCACCGTTTCACGGTTTCGATCCCCAAGCGGTCTACGGGGTACGATCAAAGAACCCGCGTTCATAAGCCCGACCTCTATCTACAAATTCGCCTATCACAGTGCCGAGACGGTCGGGATACCAACTCCGCGCTGCCCTAAACATCGCGGCTTGATCTCCCGCATGTCGTCTTGCGTACAGCCCGAGTTTAAAGACCTCGGGTCGACGCTTATGACTTGTTCTGACCGGTCTTGATCTGTTCTGAACAGAGAACTATCACGTTTTCATCACAGCAATTCCGTAAGCTCTCCGATGTGGCGGGGCATAAGTCTCGATTGGTCTGGTGGGGCGAACCAAGAGGTTCGGCTGAGGTCTATTTTTCGTTCGCTTGCCGGCTAGAAAGATCAGATTTTGCAGTTGCTCCCGTTCGGACCAACAGGTCACGGAATCTGTCCTCGCCCACTGCCCGGCGCAATTCCAAGAACAAAAAGAGAGGAATGAAGGTACATATTACGACGACACTGCGGGCAAGCAGGTCATCGATGCGTACATCGTGGAACGCTCCCACCATGTTTTTCCCGTGCACAAGTCGTTTGATCACTTCCTCGACAATGTGAAAGCCGAATACCAGCAAGCCAAACAGAAACGCCTTATAAAAAGCTGAAATAAGCAATGGCTTGGCTTCATGCTTCTTGCCAAGGTGCAAGTCTTCTCCGATGAGAATGACTTTGGCAATCACCAAGGCATTGATCAGCGCAGCGCCATAGTCAAAATACGAGACGTGAAACTCGTTCAGGAGGAGCATTCTGTATGTCGCAACGGCGCAAAAGAAAAAGGCCAGAAACAAGAAAATCTGCGCAAGCTCCTCAAGCTGGTTGGTGATCTTCTGCTTCAGTCCGGCGGTCTTGGAATTCTCGCTATTCATCAGCTCCCCTTCCAAGCGATCGTGTTCCTGGACAGGCTAACTCGGTTGTGCTCCGCCAGTCCGAGGTGACGGAACTCCAGAATGATGCTCGGTTCGCTCACCGGGATCGGCTATTTTGCTACTTGGTCATACATCTTCAGCAGCTCCTGCTCCCGGACTGCGATCCACTTGGCGTAGGCAGCGGCCTTGCGCAGCAGTTTCTTCGCCGCCTTGCGATCATTGGCATCCAGGTCCGCAGCCTGCGCGTTATATTCTGCGAGCTGGAACCATGTGTCCTCATCTTCGTGGCTCAGTTTGTTCACGCCCAACTCGCCCACGTGGATTTTGGAGTACTGCCGTACTTCTCCAAGGCTCATGTAAGTCAAAGCACCGGTCGTGACCGCCGGATCCCAGCTGTCGGTATCGAGATCAATGAACGGATGCCGTGCGCTGATAGCCGCCTGCCTCGCCGCCGTAAAATCGGTGTCCATCAGCGTAAGCACGTTTTGCAGCTGCGCCTGGGTATCGGCCAGAGCCTTCAGATTCTCAGTGACCGCCTTGCGGTTATCGTCAACCTGGCTGTGAAATGCTTCACGGGTCTCGGCAACCAGTTCACGATGGTGGCGATACTCCAGCGCCGCCTCACCCGCCAGCGCTACTGAAATGCCAAGTGAGATGGTGAGAATGTGCAGAGCAAAGTCCTTCACCGAAGTGAAAGGATGATGTTGATGATGCTCAAGAGATTCAACTTCCATCTGGGGATACGGATCAAATATCCTGCTCTTAGCTTCTAAATGTTTATTCGAGGACAGGGACGTGCACAACTGGCAGAATTAGCAGTCTCGGGGCCGAATGGGCTGTGATCGCGGCCAACTTGCGCAAGCCGTCGACGCCGATGCTAACGGCGCGGGAACCGATTGGCACTCCACCCCTCCATCAACGCTCGATCCCCTCGGCGGTGGTCGGCGGCACCGTCTTCATGGTCGTTGCCTTGAATTGCAGCCCGTGCTCCTTGTCCCTGACCCACCAGCCCTCCGCGCTCAGCCATTCCCCTGCGGTCACCGAAGGCAGCGATCCTATGACCGTTGTTTCATCCCGCTGACCGCGTGCTTTCACGCGCAGGACGCAAAAGCCGCTGTCGTCGTTGTGAAACGTAACGCGCTCGACCAGGCCGGAGATTTCCTCGGTCGCGGGCCTGCGTTGCGGGATCGCGGCGTTCATGCGTGGGGATTCATTTTCCCAAGACTGTGACCAGCATCACTTTCGGCACAGCGACACAGGACATAGCATTGATCGCATGAAAGCGCAGCAGATGCGTCGACTCAAGGCGCTGTTGGAAATCCGCCAGTATGAATTGCGCCTGAGTATCGAGCATCACCAGCAATACGCACGACGAGTGGAGCCAGAAACCGATACCGTGGATCAAGCTGCCAGCGGGTCTGAGAGGGAGTCATTGCTCCGAAGAAGCAACCAAGAGCAGCAGTTGCTTCGGGCAATCGATTCGGCGCTTGGTCGCATTCGAGACGGGACTTACGAGAAGTGCCTGTCTTGCGGCAAAGAAATTGACGGGAGGCGACTAACAGCCGTACCGTGGGCGCCGTATTGTATTCAGTGCGAAGAGGCCTTCGAGCGGTGACACTGGTATGTGCTTACCTGGTTATCTGACATTGCGGTACGTGGCGGTCCTGGCTGGATGACGGGCAAACAAGAAGTTATCCCCAACAACGGGAGCGGAAATAGGCTCTTAGCCCCAGTGGTCAAAAAGGGTTCTGACGCGGCAGCCGCAAGTACATGAATCGAATGCCCGAGAAATTCGCGTCGGTGCCAGTCAGCCCGGTATACCTTGTTGACCAGGGTTGGCTGTACCAAAAACCTCGCTTGCACCCGACCTCATCCGCGCTGAAAAACACAGCGATTCGCGCAGCACAAACTGCGGTCCGACGCTGTACTGGAATTTACAGTTATCGTGCCATGCCCCCTACGCCTTTCTTCCATGGGCCCCCCGCGGCACGCCTGAGCTAGCCCCCTATGGCACCGGCTGAGCGCGGTTTTCGCAGGCAGCCACGCGCTGCTGAAGAAATTGGCGTTCGATAGGATTGCGAGCGCATGCAAGCGCCGCCCGGAAATGTTCGCGCGCGGAGCTTCGTAACCCCGATCGCCTGCAGAACCTCCGTGATCCGCGGCGCTCGGGTTAATTGCCACAAGCCTCGGAACTGGAGAAGTGCGGACGAGCACCATCGCGAGTATCGAGCACTGTTCCTCTGGGAACAGACTGCCCTCGCCCTAACGAAGTGACACGAATCATGCCTGGTTCCCTGGACTGTTCGAGGATTCGCCGGACTCGTGCCGGACAATGCTCTAGTAGGGAGGATCAGGCTCATCAGGGCTCATTATCGCCTTCTGCGGCTACGGCCAGCGCTTCCGCCTCTAGCTTCTCCAATTCTTCGGCCAAGGCTAAGTATTCGTTGCTGCTGTTGGCCAGGATTCCTGCTTCTGGCTGTTACTTTTACCAGTAGCCGAGACAGTTTAGTCCTCATATCGTATCCGGGATGCCTTGGTTGGTTCGATACTATTCGAGGCAACCGTTAGGTGCACTCGATGTTGTCGTACTGTTCGTAGTTAAGGAGATACCATGCGATTAGTTACACTCTGTCTCTTAGCGGCTGCGATGTTCCCGGCTGTAAGTCGAGCGCAGGTTCCGGTTTTCAAGATCACGACGGAAGACAGCTCGGTTAAGTTCGCCGTGAAGGCATCGGTGGCCATAAACGGTACTTTCGACAAGTGGGACGCCGCTTTGACCTTTACATCTACGGATGTGACGACTGGCGTTCTGGACATCAAGATTCAGGCAGACAGCGTCAATACCGGGAGCGGCATGAAGGACGGCAAGCTGAAAGGCAAAGACTTCTTCAACGCCGATCAAGATCCGTTGATTACGTTCCTGTCAAAGAAGATTGTACAGACCGGCCCCAGCACCTTCGATGTGCAGGGCGACTTCACGATACGTGGAGCGACTAAACCTCAGACGCTGACGCTAAACGTCTCCGGCGCGGGGACAGGCTCAGGCGAAGTTCACGGGACCATGGTCTTCGACCGTAAGGACTACGGAATGAATAAAGGCATTCCCTTCGTCCACATCGGCGACAGCGTCGACGTGACTGTCGACCTCAAGGCGAAGCGAGTCAGCGGGCCTCCATTGGTGTTTAAGCAATAGCACCACAACCCAAGCGATGATAAGGACGCCTACGATCATCGACGTAAACCTCCCGTGCCTGGCCCAGGAACGCCCGAGCTAAGAGCGTGAATGTTGTTCCGCAAGGCGGTGACACGTTCCGAGATTTTCGCGATCGCAGCAGCGAGCTCGGTGGTTTCATCTTGGCTGATTGCGATTTGCGCGCCCTCGCCGACCTGAGGACGCAGAAACGCCGCAATCAACGCCAGCATCCATATCGGTGGTAAAAGAACGCCGATCCAACCGGCAACGTTGATGGCTTCCGCCCATGGACTATGACGTTTCTTTGCCAGCACTCCTGGTATGGCAGCGACGATAAGGATGAGAAACAATCCGCCGACGAGTAATATCGCAAGGATTGCTAGCGAAACAACATCAAGAACCCCCATATCGCCTTCCCTATTGAATGGTCGTGTTCTGCCAACAAGCATTGTTGACGCCAGTTCTACTCTTTGGAGCCGGCCTGGTTCCAGTCGATCAGGAGCGGCATGCCAATGTCTATGATGATCACCTGCGGTTTTAGAGTGGCGGCGATGCGCACCAATGCACGCCCGTCACCCACAGTAGCCACCACATCGTATTTCGGTTCGAGCAGCTTTTTGCACGCATCAGCCATGAAGGTGTGATCGTCAGCAATCACAATGTGAGGACGATTGCTTTGCATGTCTGACTCCCTCCCTCAAGAGCTAAGAACCCCGCCACTGCTTGGCCGCACAAAAGCTCATACGTGATTCGCTGGGTCGCCTTGGCGGATCATGCTTCGGCGAACTGGATAACTACTTTTATGTCGTCTGGTTTCCTTTGCAGCGCGCGCATGAAGTCTGTCGGTCGCTCGCGGCGCGTCAACAGCTTTGCCAACCACGAACTGTCCGCACGGGCCAATGCTTCACTGGCCTTGTACCAATGCCGCTTGTTAGCGTTGACGCTACCGACGACCACATTGTTCTTCAGCACCGCCGCAGCCGCAACGTCGGCGGTGGCATACCCGGACGTACCGCCGCTGCCGACTCCAGTCAGACACACAATGCCGCCCGCCCCGATGACGTGAATCGAGTCGGTGATGACCTGCCCGACACCGGTGCATTCGATAATGACGTCCGGCTCGAAGCCGACGTTGATGGCGGAGCCCGTATGGTACGTGGCGCCGAGGGCGCGAACCAGATCTGGCTTGGCCCCCGACTCAGCGCGATCGAGCACATGGATGTCTAGGCCGCGTTGCTTGCCGAGCATCGCGGCGAGCAGACCAATCGGGCCTGCACCTGTCACCAGCACAGTCCGCGGTTCCCAGAACGCACGCCGGCCGACGGCGGCGACTTGCTCCAACGCTTTGGCGACTACTGTTGTAGGCTCGAGCAAAACGCCGAGGAGACCGAGAGAATTGTCCACTTTGACTGCGTACTCAGGTTCGATCCGCCATCGCTCCGACATGAATCCGTTAATTTGTTTGATGCCGCGTTCAGTGTACTCGCCGTTGCGACACATGTCCCACTCTCCAACGGCGCAGTTCGGGCACGGGACGGGATCGGGACGGCGAACGATCCCGACGACGAGATCACCCTCCTTAAGTCCGCCTTTCGGGCCGGGATCCAATACACGGCCAAGGGATTCGTGGCCCAGCACGAGGCGCGTGCCGCCCGGAGGACCTCACCCATATTTTCCTTCCACGATCTCGACATCAGTGCCACAAACTCCGACCGCGACGGCTTCAACGAGGACAGATCCCTCGCGCAGATCAGGCTCCGCAATCTCTTCCAAAAGTGCGCTGCCCGGCTTCTTTGGTTCTACTGTGATGGCTTTCATGTCTTTGTTTCCTTCTTTCGTGAGTTAGTTGTTCCCGCTCGACCCGAAAAATTTTGTGCGGAAACGGTAGCTCCATGCCGCGAAGACCAGTAATAGCGCTAAACACTTGTTGGTGCAGTGATGTTTAGCTCGTCACCGGCTTCAATGAATTCCCCACATATTCGTAGCCCGCGTCGCCGCCTTCTTTTAGGCTGCTGCAGCTCAAGAACGGTTGCTGCTGGTCTCCCAGTTCACTTCAAACGTAGATCGATGGGAACTGTCACTGCGACAGGTAGGGCCAGAATCTTTCGCTTGCAGAGGTTAATCGATGAAAAAGTGTGACCCTACCCACCTGTGGCTGGCGAATTGTTATTCCTCCCAAGATTCCTGAGGATTCCCCGTCCTGCTACCATTCTTCGATGCGCAATCTGGCCGTTCTTTTCATCCATTTCATTGCCGTCCTGGCTCGGTTGCTCGGTCCTGGCGGCGTCCGTTCCATCGTTGCGGAGTCGCTTCTCCTCAAACACCAGCTCCTGATCGTGAATCGCTCCAGGCAACGATCGCCGAATCTATCCGCGTCGGACCGTATCTTTGCCGGCTGGATGGCGCTCTTGGTGCGTCCCACTCGTCTGCTCCGGTCCGCAATTGCACTGAAGCCCTCGACACTGCTAGGCCTTCACCACGCCATGAGCAAGCGAAAGTATCGCAGGCTATTCTCACCGAATCGCCGTCGGAAGTCGGGCCCGAAAGGACCGAGCGCGGAACTCATCCGTGCGGTCGTCGAAATGAAGCAGCATAATCCCAACTGGGGCTGTCCGCGAATCGCACAACAGATGGCCTTGGCGTTTAACATCCAAATCGACAAGGACGTGGTTCGAAGGATTCTCTCCCATCACTACCGGCCGGGGCAGCCCTCCGGTGGTCCCTCCTGGCTGACTTTCCTGGGCCACATGAAAGACAGCCTCTGGAGTATGGATCTGTTCCGGTGCGAGTCGGCCACGTTGCGGACCCACTGGGTCCTGGTCGTCATGGATCAATACACGCGACGGATCATTGGCTTCGGCGTCCATGCGGGCGCGGTCGATGGTGTCGCACTCTGTCGGATGTTCAACCGCGCCATTCGAGGGCATCGCTGGTTGCCGAAGTACCTGAGCTCCGACAACGATCCGCTCTATCGGTTCCACCAGTGGCAAGCCAATCTGCGGATTCTGGAGGTGACAGAAATCAAGTCCCTTCCCTACGTGCCCCTGTCCCATCCGTTCGTGGAAAGGCTGATCGGCACCCTGCGCCGCGAGTATTTAGATCACATGTTGTTCTGGACGACTGTAGATCTCGAAAACAAACTGCTCGATTTCAGGACCTACTTCAACCACCATCGCACGCACACCTCACGGGAAGGGCGAACGCCCGATCCGCCCCCGTCACGACTAGCAGCCAATCTCCGCTCGTTTCGATGGCAACCCCACTGTCGAGCCCTATATCAAACACCCGTGGCTGCCTGATTTTTCCAAGACTCGCGCTCGCTGCGATATTCGGCCAACCTCGGCAAAACTTCCAAGAAATCATTCGGAGTTTCTCGATCGCAGCGTGGTTCGCGGCTCCGATCGTTTCACTGCCACCAGGAGCGTCCGAAAATGAGACTCAGCCCACTTTCGCAGGTTCGCAGCGCGATTACCGGTAAAAATCGGTTCCCCGTAACAATTCGCCAGATCACCTGCGGCACTCCAAGGCCGACACCACGGCCAACGAGTACATGCAGGAGTTGCCGGAGAGTGTCGGGCGGATGGTTGAGTCGATGTACGAGGAGTTAACGCACAATCAAGCTGCGGCTTCCGCCGATTTGCTACCAAATGCTACCAACGAGGATGGGAGCCCTGCCGCTATCTGTATGAAAGAAATGGTAGGCACGAGGAGACTCGAACTCCTGACCTCTACCGTGTCAAGGTAGCGCTCTAACCAACTGAGCTACGCGCCTATTGCGATGCTAACAAGCTGTAAATTATTACACTTACATTAAAACTACGGACTGAGCCTCAGCCTGGCAAAAGTCCTCGGTGGCTGTTGTGGTGGCTGTTGCTTGCTCCAATTGCTTCTCGGAGACCAACTGCTCGACCGCCGCAAGAGTGTGACTCGGGGCAAGATGCGCATATCTGCAAGTCATCTGAATGTTCTTGTGCCCCATCAATACCTGTACCGTCCTCAGGTCGACGCCAGCCATGACCAATCGACTCGCGAACGTGTGCCGCAGATCGTGCCAGGTGAAATCCTGAACACCGGCTTGCTTCACGGCTCTTGCAAACCAATGCTTGCTGCTTTCAAGGGGTGTGCCGCTCTTATGGTTTCCCCTCTGGCACATGCTAACAAAAATCCGGGCTGTTTGTCCCGGCTTCCGAAGCCGGCTGAGGACGGTGACCGCGGTGCGATTGAGAGGAATGTGTCGCGACAACCCGTTCTTGCTCGTCGGCACGAATAACTGCCGACGCTCCAAATTAACGTGCAACCATTCGGATCGGTACTGCTCACTCTTGCGCATCCCCGTATTCAGAGCAAACTCAAACTCCGATAGGTGTTCGGCGTAGCGCTCCATGATCGCAGCCCTGATCTTGGCCTCTTCGTTGGCTGCACGTTCGTTCAGGTAGCGTACCCGTTCCGTGGCGCCCTTTCGATGCCGTATCAACCGGGCTGGATTGCCTATCACCTTCTTATTGCTGACACCTTCGCGGTAGATCATGGAGAGCGTTGTGCGGAAGCGATTCACCGTAGCAGGTTGCCATTCTTTTTCTTCAAACCAACGCTCGAAATCCTGCGGAGTAATGCTTTCCGCGTTCCGTGCGCCGAATTGATCTTTCAGAGCCTGAATACGATACTTTTCGGATCTCCCATAGCCAGCGTTATTGCGCTTGCAGTATTCCCTTCCGTCATCCGCCAATTCCGCAAAGGTGACCGCCTTCGCCCGCAGCTTTTCCGGCAACTTCTTGCCTTGCAGGGCTTCGGTCTTGCGCTTCTGGTATAGAGTGATCGCGTCGCTCTTGCGGCCCGCCTTTTCCCGTCTGCGCTTACCCTGCGAGTCGAAATAGTTGATCCACCACACACCCGAACCCAACACCTTCTCATACACCCCGCGGACCTTATTGTTCTTGTTCATCTCTGCCGCTCCTCACGCTAGTGCGTCGCTGTTTCTCGGCTTGTTCATCCCCCTCGTGCGCCACAGTGCTCTTCTTAGGTCTACCTCCGCGCTTGGCCCACTCGCTCAGCGTGGCGTGATCGTACTTCTTTGCCCGGGCCTTGCCGCCCTCGCTGGCCAGTTGCTTGTAGAACTTCCGAACTTCGCGTGTGATCTTCAGTCCCATGCCATTAGGATAATACTTGCAATGCAAGTTTTGCAAGCGGTATTATTTATGTGTAAAATCGTGATCACATGAAAGGGAAGCGACCGTCAGTGATTGGACAAGTAAGAACGCTCAAAACTTACTCGACAAACTCCGAGCTGAATGGTTACCCGAGCAGATCCTCGGCACCACCACCGAACCAGCACCGAAGCTAGCATGGAGAACCCGCTTGGTAGCTCAAGCCGAAGGCTCAGCTTAGGCGAGAAACTTGCCGAACGTGCAGGCGTTAGACTCGACGGCAAGTTGACGGAAGAGAAACGGGCTCGCCGGGCCAAACTTCTGCAAGCGGAGCAGGTACGCTTAGCTGAGCTTCAGTCAAAGATCAAGATTGCCAACGAGATTTGTCCGGAACTACGGCTACAAATGCTGCCGGCTTATATCCCCCTCGATATCGAAACTTGCCATAAACACTACGGGAAATATCAGTTGATGCGTTTCGATAAAGACGCGGCCAACAAGATAGCCGGGCTGCTGACCTCGTTCCAGCGCGAGCATCCATGGGAGTGGGAGTACAGCGGATGGAAGAACGACGCCATGGCGGAACTGATGCTAGGAAGGCTCAATAGTTCTCTGCGCACTGTAAAGGACCGAGGAGAAGTTGGGCAGCGATGGTTGAAGGAGTATTGGCAACGCGAAGGGAAGAGAGAACGTGAGACAGAGACGTATTTGGGAGCCAAGAGAATGGCGGCTTCAGCAGCCGTGTTGGAACTTGAGATGTTGAAAGGCCAAGACAAGCCGCGACCGTGGATGCGTCCCGGATATGGCGACTATGCTCGCTTCGTCAGGTGGTTGAACAAGAACTTGGCTAAACTTGCATCGAAAAAAAAAGGTGCAGCCCTACTTGAGGCGGTTGTTGACGGATTCCGGTGCACGAAGCCCAAAACTGAACTCAGCGAAAGCATTGTCGTGGAAATTTGGGAGGCTTACAACAAAGTCGAACTGCGATATGCCCAAGGTTCAGTATCTCCTTACAACGTAATTTTGAACGTGGTGGCGCGAAGGCATAACGTGTCCGAGCGTCTGGTAACGACAGTGCGCGCCGAAAACAATCAACTGCACTCGCAAACCTCCAAAAAGGCACGGTGATGACCAGATCCTCTGCCTTTTGCGCGTATTGATTATCGCAAGCCAAACGAATCCGACAACTTAGCTCCAACCGGAGCGCCTTTTCCAAAAGTACACTTCCTGAAAGTGCGAGATTATGGGCCATCTTGCAAGTAAGGATGGTGGACTGGTAATGACCGATCAGACAATTCAAAGAGAAGGAAAACAGCTACTTCAAACTCCCCTGCTGGTTAGCAAACGCGATGCTGCCGCGATGCTAGGCGTGTGCGTGCGCAGCATCGACAATTACATTGCCGAGAAAGCACTCCCCTGCCGGCGTTTGGGAAGACGAGTGTTGATCCCATACAGCGCACTCGTCACCTTTGCGCGCCGTGATCATCTGCCCACCGTTGCCGAGATCGCGACTGAGGGAGCATAGCCGTGGCCAGCTACCACACAACGTGGCAGAACTCTGGGACGATACGCGCTGTAGCAGAATCGGATCAACCTCAGACAGAAGCTGTGCTCCGTCTGGCTAGTGGCGGCCTGCGTCTGTTCCCTGTCCAGGCTCGGAGCAAGCATCCCTTGATTGCTGCCTGGCCGCAGCAGGCGACCAGCGAGCCAGAGCGACTTCGTGAATGGATGCAAAAGTACCCGGATTGCAATTGGGGCCTGGCTACTGGTCTAGACTCGGGGGTTTTCGTTTTGGATGTGGACGGTGAGCAAGGCCTGGCCGCCATCGAAGAGTTGCTCAAGCACGGGTATGAATTGCCACTGACGCTGACCGTCAAGACGGCCAGAGGGTGTCACTTCTATTTCCGCTATCCCGAAGATGCCTTGATCCGCAGCTCCGCCGGCATGCTCGGCCCGGCGTTAGACATCCGCGGCGACGGCGGTTACGTGCTTGTTCCTCCTTCTGTCCATCCCAGCGGCGCCAATTATCTGTGGATGCACAAGCTCGCGGTTGCTCCGGCCCCGGATTGGCTGTTGGAACGACTCAAAGCACCGCCGCCATCAACATCAGCGCCCGGATCCGACGGCAACGACGTGATCCCGGAAGGGCAACGCAATGCCTCGCTCGCGTCGCTCGCAGGAACAATGCGCAAGCGTGGCATGACAGTGGGCGCAATCGAGGCCGCCCTACTGACGGAGAACGTGGAGCGGTGCAAGCCTCCACTGCCGGAAGCCGAAGTTCGCCGGATTGCGAGCAGTATTTCCCGACACGAACCGGCGGGGCCAATCGTGGCGCGTTCGATAACTGCCGCATCGCCACGGTGGCCCGAGCCGCTTAACCTTGCCGCACTACACGGACTTGCCGGTGAATTTGTTACTGCCGTTGAACCTAATACGGAGTCCGACCCCGCAGCTCTGCTGATCCAGCTACTAACGGTTCTAGGAAGTGCGGCGGGTCGGAACCCTTATTACCTAGTCGAAGAGGACCGTCACTTCCTCAATCTATTCACCGCCATGGCTGGACCGACCGCCAAGGCGCAGAAGGGTACTTCTTATGCCCACGTGATTCGTCCTTTCAAGACGATTGACCCGGAATGGTCCTCCCACATCAGGCCGGGGCTCAGTTCTGGCGAGGGATTGATTCACGCGGTGCGCGATGGAACGGTAGATGATCCAGGCGTTACCGACAAGCGTCTGTTGGTCATGGAGCCTGAACTCGCGTCCGTGCTGCAGGTGATGGCCCGCCAGGGCAACACCCTCTCCGCCGTCGTCCGGCAAGGCTGGGACACTGGAAAGATGGGCAGCCTGACGAAGAATTCGACGGAGACAGCCGCCGATGCGCACGTGTCCATCATCGGCCACATCACGGTCGAAGAGCTGCGGCGTTACCTGGATCGGACGGAAGCGGCAAATGGATTTGCAAATAGGTTCTTGTTCATGTGCGTGAAGCGCTCCAAGGCTTTGCCGGACGGCGGCAGGGTCCCAGAGGATGTCATCCACTACCTGACTCGCCGCTTGGCGGAGGTGGTTAGCTACGCCCGCGGCGTCGGCCAGATGGCGCGAGATGAAGATGCCCGCGGGATCTGGCGCCAAGTCTATGAGGAACTGTCCGAAGGATCCGTGGGGCTGTTCGGTGCCGTTACGTCGCGGGCGGAAGCTCAGGTCGTGAGGCTGTCCTGCCTCTACGCCATACTCGACAGGTCAGCGATTGTCACCGGCACGCACCTAAAAGCGGCGCTCGCGCTCTGGGACTACTCCGAGGCTTCCGCCAGGTACATCTTCGGCGAGGCGCTTGGGGACCCTGTCGCGGACGAATTGTTCAGGGCGCTGCGCAACAATCCCGATGGGCTTACTCGTACCGCTGTCAGGGACCTGTTCAGTCGACACGGAAATGGCCATCAGATTGACCGTGCCTTGCGGGTATTGGCCGAGCTGGGCCGGGCTCGCTGCGTCAAGGAAGACACCGGTGGTCGACCGGTAGAACGATGGTTTGCTATTGCGACAAAAGCGACATAAGCGACAAAAGTGGAGCTTTGGTCGCTTTCGTCGCTTATATCGCGGCGGGACTGTGCAATTTGAGGTTAACGGGATGGGTCGGTTTCTAGAGTTAGCGGAGAAGGCAGAGCGGAAGTTGGGCGAGACGCCGCTGGGGCAGTTGCGCCAGCACCGCGATGAAGTTCGCCATTTTCCAGATCAGTCCGGTGGAGTGACTCAGCAGGAGGGCGACGATATTCCACCCAGCGGTCCGTGTTACGCCTGCGGCGGCATTATATACTGGCGACGGCCCACGGGCTGCCATGTCTGCGCAGAGTGCCACCCCGACCCGAGATGGATCCCAATGTTGAAGAGGATTCAATGAACTCAACTTTGAAGTCAAGCACACGCATTGACAATTGTGAATACCCTGCTGACGAATCCACCGTCAACGATCGTCGTTCTGGCACCGGAACCAATGATCGTTAAACTTTTACTGATGGTGAGATTCTCGTTGTAGGTCGCGGCGGCGACCATTATGGAATCGCCCGAAGAAGCCAGCGAGATAGCGTGCTTGATGGTCTTGCACGCGGTCTGAGGTGTCTTGCAGTTGTTGTTGTCGCTGCCGTGCACGCCATCGACAAACCATGTGCTGCCGGCCGAGGCGGTTGGAGCCAGGGCAAGAAACAAAGCCAGAAGTAGCAGGCTGCTCGCGCTAGCCCTGCCGGAAGTGCGTACGTGTTGAGGTTGGCTTGATGCACATAGGTTGGCCCTCCTGCGGGACTGTGGATACGGTTTCATAAAGCCTCCTGACGTGCGGCGAGAAAAGCCGCGTTTGTCATTCACTTACTAACGCGACGTTTACGCAAAAAAGCGGACACCGCCTCGGCGAACGCCAGTCCTCCTAGCGCGCATAATTCATGAAGAGTGGAGTGGAGTGTGATTGTTCGCATGAGTGATATGTAATTGCGACAACGGCGGAATTTCCTTCGATCGCGTTACTGATTTCCAAAAGAATTAGTCGGGTTCAAACGTCAATTTTGACAAGTGGTGACACACCTTCGCCAAGAGTGCAACCAGTCTGATTTCGGATAGTAAAAAGTGGGAGATTTATCCGCTCTGCGCGCCCAAACGGCAGGCGATAAGACGGAAGGCAGGTAGAAACGGGAACGACGTGGGCAGGTGAATGACGCAGCGCCGTACCGAGACCATTACCCGAGCCCCGAGCTTGAGCAAGCGCTCGCGCAAGGTGAGGACCTGGGCCCGGGCACAGGCGGTGCCGGCCGCTCGCAAACGTAATTCCTGCATCAAGACGTAAGCCGCAGCTGTGAGCAGAACGCGAAACTGGTTGGCCCAAAAGCTGGTGCAACTGGTGCGATCAATTTCCAAGTCGTGCAACTCCTTTATCCGATTTTCAACGTCGCCACGTTGGCAGTACACCCGTTCGTAAATCCATTGCGGACTCTGTTTCATGTTGGTAATCACGAAACGGGGATTGTCTTTGGGATCTTTTTCCGGCGCCCGGACGACTTCCGCTTTGATCACCACCCGGCGTCGATGAGGCCATTTGCCAGCCGCGTAGTCAACTTCTCCGTAGATATGTTCCGTTTTTCCGCTGCTTTCTGACAGCTTACGAGCGCGACCAATTCCCGGAGCCGCGATCCGCTTCAGGACTGCGTTTTTGGCCATGGCCACCACATATTCCAGTTTGCTCTGCGCATCCAAAAACTCCAGCACCGCGGGACTGGCAAAACCACCATCCAGACGAACCCGAATGGTCACTCCAGGAAAATGACCTCGAATCATCCGGATCAGCCGCCGCAGCAATCCTACGGCGCCCACCGCGGCGGGGGCGTTGCCAGGACGCAACACCGCCGCGCACAAATACTGTTCCGCTTCCTCATTGAAACTGATAAAGCCCATCACCGGTAAATAGCACCAGCTGTCGTAATGCCCGTTAAAGAAGGAGAGTTGCTGTGCGCCATGGGTGGGATCATCGGTGGGATCCAGATCGATGGTGACCCGATACACCCGGCGCCGGAGTCGCTTCCCGTGCCGCCGGATGACACTCTGGGCCAAAGTCTCGCCCATGCGATACAACTCCTTGACTCCGACCGCATTCTCGAAACGCGACACCGTCGGTTGCGAGGCCAGGTCGAGCCCTTCTATGGGATCGCGACCGAGAAGCAGCTTATGAATGGGGTCGCTGCCCAATCGGGCCGAGTCGTTGCCGTCGGGGTAGCCACAGGCAATTGAGAACACGCGCTGTGCGACTAAGTCTCGCAAGGTATGATCGACCTTGCCGGCTTGTCTTTGGTCCTGCAGACATGCCGTTAGCTCCTCCACCAATCGGTAGTGACCATCGGCGGCCTTCAGCAGCAAAGCGCCGCCATCGGAACTGCCTTCTCGCTGATCAAATTGGGCAACGACAGGCTTGCGAAAAATTTCTGGGAACAACAAACACTGTGTTGTGCTATCGTCAGACACGAAGAAGCCTCCGGAAGTGCCTCAAACAGCGTTTAGTCAACATGTTTGTAGCACAGGAGGCTTCTTTTGTCTTCAAATTCAGGAATTATCCGGGCTAGAGGATCTAGCAGGGCGGCCTCAAGCCGTTCCTTTGTCTTGCCCCAGTTGAGGGGCGGCCTCCGCATTGCGCTCCTGCAGGTCTCCGTAGAGCCAGGCCTTCGCTACATTCAATTCACGCATCACTGTCTTCGTAGAGATACCAACCACTTCGGCAACTTCCTCGACTGTCAATCCGCCGAAGTAGCGCAGTTCGACTATTCGCGCTTGACGCGCATCCAGCTTCTCCAGCCGTGACAGAGATTCATGCACGGTCAGCACTTCTTCGGTACGATCGGGCGAAACCAGCACGACGTCATCCAATGACACCTTCTGCTGCTTGCCTCCCCGCCTGATTCTGTGTTGTGCGCGTGCGTAATCGACCAGGATTCGGCGCATCACTTGCGAAACCACACCGAAAAACTGCGCCCGGTTCTGCCATTTTGCATCTCTCTGCGACGAGAGTTTCACATACGCTTCGTGCACCAGGGCGGTCGCTTGCAGGGTATGGTCGGGACGCTCTTGCCGGAGGCGACGAGCTGCCAGACGACGCAGCTCTTCGTAAACAAGGGGGACAAGTTGAGCGGCAGTCTCCTGATCACCGGCAGCCAACTTGTTGAGTAAGGACGTTACGTCTGCAGGCGCGGGTTCCATCATAGCCTCCTGGACCCTGACCCAGGAGCAAAATCAATGAATTTTACTCCGGTTCTCACTTATTGAAGAAATTTTGCGCACGGGTGTCCGCTTTTCAGCAGAAACGTCGCGTTACCAGTTAGAGGGATGAGGAAACCAATGGACCGGTAGTTCGGCCCGTGGTTTCAAAAATAAATCAGTCGGATTGAGTGGCAAGAGGGGGTAACTCAGAACCAAGTGGCGTCGCACCAATTTCCGTGAGACCCAACCTCCCTCAAAGAAGCTAGCTTGACGAAGAGGAGAAAATCATGAAAGGCAGACTACTCACCAGCTTTCTGTTTGCAGCAGTGATTCTGGCCGCAGCTTCAACCGCCACGGCCAGCACGATATGGTACGTGAATGGGGTGAGCGGGAGGGACAGCAATACTTGCACATCCACCACGACCGCCTGCAAGACCATCGGGCATGCCATCTCGCTGGCTTCGTCGGGCGATACCATTATGGTCGCCGCTACAACCTATACAGAGAATCTAACGATCGGCTTTAGCTTGAAGATTGTCGGTTCCGGTGCTACCACGACCATTATTGATGGCGGAGGGGTGAAGTTCGGCACCGTCGTCACAATTTCCAATACGAATGCCCATGTCGCGCTGTCAAAGCTGACCATGCAACACGGCAAGGGTGGTGGCATCGGCAACGCCGGCACGCTAACGATTAGCCACAGCACCATCAGCAATAACACAAAGTTTCTTGCGGGCGGTGGGATCGTGAACGGAGGCACCCTGACGATCAACAGGTGCTTCATCTTCAACAACGCGGCGAGAGGGTTTTGCTTTCCCAAATGCGTCTCCTCCAGCGGCGGGGGCATCGCCAACGGCGGCACGCTGACGATCAACAACAGCACCCTCAGAGGGAATGGCGCGGGATACGGCGGGGGCATCGACAACTCGGCGAATCTGGCGATCAACAACAGCACTTTCAGTGGGAACAGCGCCGCGAATTTCGGCGGTGGCATCTACAGCTACGGCACGCTGACGATCAGCAACAGCACCATCAGCGGGAGTAGTGCAAACTCCGGCGGCGGCATCTACAACCAATCAGGCTCCACGGTGGCGCTCCAGAACAGCATTGTCGCGAACAACCTTTCGGGGGGAAACTGCCATGGCAGCATGACCTCAAATGGCTACAACCTGAGCAGCGATGACACCTGCAATTTCAACAACACCGGCGATCTGAACAATATCGATCCCAAGCTCGGTCAATTGGGGAACTACGGCGGACCCACGCAGACTATCCCTCTGCTCTCTGGAAGTCCGGCGATTGACGCCGGAAACCCGAGTGGTTGCACCGATGGCCATGGTCACCTGCTGACGACCGACCAGCGTGGTAAGCCACGTCCCGACAAGGAGGACTCTGGCGGTTGCGACATGGGCGCGTATGAACGTCAGAGCGATTAGTTAAGGAATCGTTCGGTCAACTGGCGAAATAGCGGAGCGTCAGAACCTCGTTATGAGAAGAGTCCCGCCTGAGTCTCGGTGAGTTCAACGGGTACCGCGCACTCTGCGTCGTCATTGGCGACGTAGTTGAAGAGTTAATCCAGGGTACCTACATCCAGGCCGATGAAACCCCAGTGGACGTGCAGATGCATGAGGGCCGCGGGAAGAACCATCAAGCCTATCTGTGGCAGTACAGTCGACCGGGAGGAACGGTGGTGTTTGACTTCCGTTTGGGCCGGGGACGGGATGGACCGAAACAGTTTCTGGGACAGTTCGAAGGTCTTCTGCAGACTGACGGGTATGCCGCCTACGACCAGATCGGAGGACCAAAGATCGTGCATGCGGGCTGCTGGTCGCATTCGGAACGATACTTTTCCGAGGCGGTGCAGTTAAATCCACAAGATCCGGTGGCGAGCGCGATCGTAGCGCGGATCGATGAACTGTTTGCCGTCGACGCCGAAGCTCGCTGCCAAGGACTGAGCTTGGAGGCTCGCCACACTCTGCGTCAGGAACAATCGCAACCGCTGCTGGGTGTGATCCAGAAACAGATCGAAGCAGCACGTCCGCGGCACTGCCCGGCGGTGCGCTGGCCAAGGCCTGCAACTACACTCTTACCCTGTGGCAAAAACTCACCAGGTTCCTGGAATATCCCGAACTGGAGTTGAGTAATAACCTGGCGGAGAACTCGATGCGTCCCGTAACTCTTGGTCGAAAGAACTGGTTGCATATCGGCAGTCCACTGGCAGGACCGAAGGTTGCAGCGACGGTTGGATTGAGATAATTTGCGCGTTGAGTGTCCGTGTGCCATGTAATACCGGGCGAATTCAATAGGTTATCTCGTGACAAAAGAGATCGCCGGGAGTATAGTCTAGTCGCCTATCAAGGAGGTCTTATGAAACGTTCCTCCGGGCCCCGTAAGACTGCTAACCTTTCCGAGTCAGTCCATCAACGGCTAAACATGTATGCAATGTCGGCTACGGCAGCCGGAGTGGGTTTGCTCGCGTTGATGCAAGCCGCCCAGGCCAAGATCGTTTACACTCCCGCCGACAAACCACTTCCGCTCAATCATCTCTTCTACCTCGATCTCAACCACGACGGCAGGAATGATTTCAAGTTTTTGCTGCATTCGACACGCCCGCATCGGTCAAGTTTTTTTTTAAGCCTGAAGGTGGAAGGTCTCCGACAAGGCAACAAAATTTTGTCGGCGGGTACGAGCTTTAATTTGCCGTGTGCAGCTGCCTTGCCCAAGGGGATGACGGTCGGGCCAAAGAGCCCTTTTCAAAAGGGCTATCTCGACATGTTCTGGGCGTCGGGTTCATCCTTCGGCGGAGGGTTGTCAGGGTGTCCGTGGATAAGGACGCAAGCTTACCTCGGGATGAGATTTTCCATCAATGGCCAAGTTCATTACGGCTGGGCACGCTTCGTAACAAACACCATAGGACCAATTGCTACGCTAACCGGCTACGCCTACGAAACCATCCCCGGCAAGCCAATCATCGCCGGTGCGACCAAAGGTCGAGACGACGCTGAACCAACCGCATCCCTTAACCCGCCCACCCCTGTACCCGCCACGCTGGGCGCACTGGCAATGGGAGCGCCTGGACTGTCGATCTGGCGGCGCGAGGAATCGGTAGGCGCTATAAGCTAATCTCAGGTACGATCTGGCCCTGCCACTCGAAGGGACTATGGATTTATCCCTAGCGTGCGACCCTTAGAACTAGGGTACTAGAGGTCCTACAATTACCGCGTCGCCAACTATACGTGCCAACTATACGTAAGGAGAAGCGAACATGAATGCACATAGGTCTAAATGGATTCCTCTTCTTGGTATCCTGCTGCTGTGTTCCTCGTTCGGCTGGTCCCAATCCTATACCTTTGTTCAAGGAGGGGCTACCGCCTGTGCTCCTGGGCACCATTATCAGAAACTCGGTTTCGGGGCCGTCTCTCGCAAAACCTCGGATTCTTGTTCCCGGGGAACTGCAACGGCATCTTCCAAGGCCAGCTTTGTTAACAATCTAGTGGCTATGGGAACTACCGCCGCGTATGACGGTATTGCCGGGGCAAACGGGGAAGATTTCGATGTAATCACTTTGAAAGCCCCGAAGGGGTTCAAAGGAAACACAGTGCAATTCTCGTACACAGACGCTTTTGCCCTCAGCATTTCCGGTTTGGGAGGGCAGAACCAGGCGAACGCTAAGGTATGCTGGTATATCTTTGTGGGGAGTAAGCAGAAGTTAATGGAGTGCCACGCGTCATCGATCAATGGCAATATTCGTGGGCTCGTGCACCATGAATTTGTCCTCACGAAATCTAGTTCGGGTTTTCAATTTAGCGCCGATAAAATCGCGAGCGTTGCCATCAGCGCTGGCCCCCAAACACCTCGCCACATAACGACGGGCAGCATATCCCCCGCGCACTTTCACATGATACTTCCGAAGGGCTGGACATGTAAAAAAGGTTCCGGCACGACATGCCCATAAGAAGTTCTCGACCGCAGACGCTAAGGATGTTGCGGCGAATCTGAGAGCGAGGACTTTCAATCAGTGCCCTTTATCTCTGCCCGGCCTTTCTTAAACGCCTCGTACTCCGCATCTGGCACTAGCCGGTGAGCGAGCGACCCGAAGGGGGTTGGATGGACATTTGGGTAGATGGCATCGGAGTCGCCGCTTGGGTGGTTGGAAAGTGAGCAGTCTGCTGGTTTGCCTCAGTGGTCACCCCAAAACCGGCCAACGGTGGTCCTCGAAGATATTCAGGCCGCCGCCCCTATCAGAAGGCAAACTTCCCCTGTCCCCAGATTGGGTGACCATGCTGGAAGAACTCCAGCGGCGAAACTACTCTTCTAAAACCATTCGATTGTACCTCCGGCACGTTGCCGAGTTCGCTAAACATTTTCATCGTTCGCCCGATCAACTCGGAGCCGAGGATATTCGTCAGTACCAACTGTTTCTGATTCAGGGAAAAAAGCTGGCGTGGTCAAGCTATAACCAGATTGTTTGTGCGCTGCGATTCTTCTATGCCAAGACTTTGCAGCGCGCGTTCCTACTGCAGGAGATTCCTTTCCCGCGGATGGAGCAGCGACTGCCCACGATTCTCAGCCCGGAGGAGGTGGCCAGAATCCTCACCGTACCTCCGCACCTCAAGACTCGCGCCCTGTTGATGACCATCTACGCGGCAGGTTTGCGGCGCTCCGAGGCGGCCCACTTGCGAGTGAACGACATCGACTCGGCGCGCATGACCATCACGGTCCGTCAAGGCAAAGGGCAAAAGGATCGACTGGTCATGTTGTCTCCCGTTTTGCTGCAGACCCTGCGGCAGTACTGGCGACACTCAAAGGCGCACCAACAAAATGAAATCAGGAAGAAATTCTCTCTGAAGGAAGGACCCTACATTCCGACGACAGATGAACTGGAGCGGGCTTTGCAGAAAACTGAGGACTTTCGCCGAGGATACTCGGGACATCCCTCAGCCGAAGTGGCCGAGCGCTGGCGCGTGTAAGGCAGAGGGGACAATCCGCTGTCGGAAGCGTTTGGGTGGGCTGCTAAAGTACTACGATCGCCAGGCGGCATAGGACCTAGTCGGACCTGCGAATATCAAGCAGCGAATGGGTGGGGCACGTGAGTAACAGCGAGGAAGGTATCTCGGGCAAGGTTGCGCCTCTGAAGTGACCAATTCCGTAATGTGTAATGTTTGAAACGCGAGTTTCTGTCAGCCTCTCATTACAGCGGTTCCATTCTGGGAGAGCGCGTTCTTGGCGCACATCCGCAATCGTCCGAATTGTTTGACCATTCGGGGTGATGGCTGAGACTGGCGTGGTAACGTAGGCAGCGATGTACTTGAGTTGGTTGAACATGGTTGGATGACCGGATGACCTGCGGGTATCGCGTTGGGCTTTCGTCGGACGCTACTCAAGGTTCTTTCGCGCCGGACGGTTGACTTCGGAATATGATTGGACCGCTTCATTCCAACCAAGTAAGCTCGACTCGAAGACTCAGGAGAACCGCATGCGATCAAAATGGCTACTTGCGTCAGCGCTGGCAGGCTGCTTCGCTCTAGGTTGGGGCGCACATGCCGTGACGGCGCAGCGGCGCACACCCGTTTCCGTAACCCGTCTCTACACCGGTTCCGACGGGGAGACGCATGCTGAAGAGATTGCGGACACAAGATTGACACCTGACGCTGCGCGAAGCGGCCTTGAAGCTTCAGATGTCATCAGGGTGAGCGGCTTGCAGTTTGCCCGCACGGCGCCCGGTTGGGTTAGGGATTGGCACGTAGCGGAGCGGCATCAGTACATCGTCACTCTAAGCGGCAGAGGAGAAATCGAGCTGGCAGGAGGCCGCAAGATCCCGTTAGAACCGGGAAGCGTCATCCTCGCCGAAGATTCGACGGGGAAGGGTCATATCTCACGTACCCTCGGAACCGAAGACCGCATCGCCTTGAACATACAGATTGCTGATCGGTAATCGGATCCTTTGATTTCGGTGCGGGCTTTTTTGTTAACCGCGTTAATCAGGACACTAACTCGATTTGGAGTAGGTCTGATTTGGGGAACCCGGGGACAGGCGGGACGTTCCCCACACGAAATTCTCTAACTACAACCACAAAAATAAACTCTCAACCCACTTTCCCAAGCCGAGACGCACGACAAGTTCTGCAACCTTCTCGCCCGTCCAGACCTGCACGGGGAGTCCGCGAGGCACAGTCAAACGCACGCGTGCAGAGTGGACGGCGAATATCATCCGTGCATATCGTTCTCGTCGCTGCGTGAATCGTTCGACGTAGTCATCCAGAACATTTAACAACTCCATCAAGCGTTCAGAAGTTGCAGACGGCGTTGCACGCAAAAGCGAAGGAAGCGCCCGACTTTCGTTTCTATGCTCTATACGACAAGGTGTATCGGAGAGATGTTCTGGCGTATGCCTACGAACGCTGCAAGGCCAATGGCGGAGCAGCAGGAGTGGGGAGCTGGCATGTGAGTCTCGCTTTCCGGACGACTGGGTTGGTCGAGCGGGAAACACCTTCGCTAATCGCTGCATCTGAAATCCGGCCACCACGCCTCCAACCGGTGCGGTGGCTGGGGCCAGCTATGTTCGGAACAGAAGCTACGGGAAGCCGTGTCCCGAATGAACGAGAACTGAGAATCATCGAGCTTGTTGCTCAGGAGTTAAAGAACAGCGAGATCGCACGGGCCATCGGCACGACTGAGTCTGTCGTCAAGAACCATATTCGAGCCATCTACGATAAACTTGGGCTCTGGAATCGAGTTGAAATCGCTCTTTGGTATGAAGCTCGCAAACATCGCGAGGAAACGATGAATTGAAAAATTGGCGGCGGCCTCAGCGGCGTTGCGATTACGCGGCGGACCGGGGCAGCGGCCCAAATTTCTCAAGCTCCGCTTGTTTGTCGGCTTTTTTCGCGAGATTTTTTGCAACAGTAGTGTCGGGTCTAATTCTTATCCGGATCGCCTTGGCTTCGCTTAGCCCGATTGCTGACTATCATGCAGCTTGCCAATTGTCGCTGAACGAGTTTATCCGACGACGCCAGTCCCGCTCACCTTCATCCAACGCCCTAATCAATTCCTGAACCATAGAATCAAGCTTCTTGGAGTCGGTCTCGTTGGTTACAGCAGCACACAATTCCCGCCAATCCCTTTGCTCGTGTCCAGCCATTCTGCGCCTCCGATCATGCGTGAGGTTGTCTAGGCAGCATGTCATTTGCCAAGATGCTAAGTGTTTGAAATAGCAGACGCCGGTGAGATCTTGCGTGTAAATTTGCCCCGTCGCTTGGTACAAATGCACTTCGTCTGTGGACACAAGTATTTCTTGTATTGCGACGTTGGTAGATCATGGCAAGTATGATGGCAGCTATGTGCTCCCCCAGGGCGACAAGGCGAGCGGCCACTTGAGATCAAACGTTTAGCTTCCAATACCCGTTGAGGGGAGCCCTTTGGACTCTACGTTCGCCCAAGAGAAGAGTCAGTGCGGTGGCAACAGCATCTGGGTGCTTACGAAGCTCTCCGGCCAAATCGCCCTCGCTGACGACGACCTCCCCAGTTGGGTAGCGTTGATGGACTTTGCGTCCGTAGGGAAGACCTCGACGAGAGGCTGGATTTCATTAAGCTGATACAAGGAGCTGCAAGCTCTGAATCCTCTGAGGAGAGGTTTGTCGTAATTGGGGCCGACCCCTTGGTGAGGCAATTCTTTCCGGTGGCCAATGCCGTCGATTTTGACGCTGCGAGAATCTCACCGATAATAGCCAAATATCTCGACCCGGTTCCAAACCTTGAAATTTTCAACAACCTCCAGACGGATGAGGGCCAGGCGCTTATTGTCTTGATTTTCAGTGCCGTCCAATCGCGCCCTATCATCGTCAAAACCGAAGGTCAGAAAGTCGACGGCAAGGTCCGGCTGCAGGTAGGCGACATATGGATTAAGAAAGGGACTGCCTTACAGCGCGCTTCACGCTCTGACATCGACCTGATGTACAGGCAAAGGATGGAGGAGGAAGCGGAGGACAGAGCCAGGAAACGGTTCAAGCACTTCAATGATATCTCTCCGCAATCTCAGAACATCGCCTCGTCACCGACGCGAATGCCGGTGCGAGAGTTGCTGGTCGGGCCGCCGGCGGAATTTCGTCGATTCGTAGAAGAGCTTATGGCAGGCAATGATAGGGCCCGATTTCTGATGCTGATCGAACTGGTAAGAGAGTCTGTCGTGGAGGGGTGGCTGAGTTGTGACATTGCACAGCCTGGCTTCCCTCAGGATATCAATGAATATGCAGCAAAGCTGAATGATTTCTTCAGGGACGAATTCCTAACTTCGATCCAATCCCTCGTATCGCTGAGCCATCTCATCATCAAGAATGACTTTCAGCCTGAGTGGTTGCAGTCGGCGATTGATATTCTTCTGGAAGCGTTTGAAGAATCGCGCAGCCTTCAGAGGTTGAAATCCTCCTATCTGGCCCAAACGGCGGGCATGCTGCAATGGTGGCGTCCTTCCTTCGAAATCTACGTCGCCCTGAAGTCAATTGCGATCTATGCAGTCATGCGCAACCGGCCCCGATTCCTTTCCTATTTTGGCGGCGGATTATCCCGGTTGCCATAGTCCTCCTAAGGCAAACGCATTGACCGTCTTCCGGCCGATAAAACCACCCCGAATCAGAGTTCCGTTGGCGTTGAACTCGACGGTTGTGACGAATCGAATCGTGCCAAACCCGGCCCTACTTCATCGGTGAAAAATCGGTCGGACGCATGTACGTCGAGTCGATTTTTTCCACCGTTTTGTTGGCCTCCTCAGATTTAAGCACCTCTTGAAACTCTGGGTCTGCCCGGAACGCGTCCCAGTTCTTTTTCGCTTCCTCCCGGCTGGGATGAGCCAACATAAAGATGAATGTGTTGTCCCAAGCGGGAGCATCCTCGGGTACCCAGTAACCCACAACCTTCAGATCGTGTTTGGCGAGCAGCTTTGAAATCGTGTCGCGAAACCTTGACTCCAGCGCCGGCACTTTGCCCGGCACCGCATGATAAACACGAAGCTCAAAGACGCGATTGCTATCGGCCCGCACTTGGCTCAGGTGCGCCAGGCGGGCAGTAATGAGCGATCCAACGGCAAAGGAAACCACGGCGATGCCGCAAACAGTCCATCCTATAGATTTCCAGCCTTTGAATTCCCAGCGTTTGAGTGTCATGGAAGTTTCCTTTTTATGTCGCAAAACTTTGTATCGATGCCCGGCGGTCGCTCTGGTGGCGGATTACCCGTCGCCATAGTTCTCCTAAACGAAACACAACCGTTGGATCGGTGTCTTAAGAGCAGCGTCCACTGGGGCTCATTCGTATCGCAATGCCACGATGGGGTCGACCCTGGCCGCACGGAGGGCAGGAATGTAGTTGGCCAGTAACGCCACTAGCGCCAGTAAGGCAGTTAGGGCCGTCAGCGTGAGAGGATCGCTGGCACTCACATCAAACAGCAATCCAGAGATAAATCTCGTCATTGCCAAAGCCGCAACCACTCCAAGCCCTACCCCGATCAGCGCCAGGGACATTCCCTGCCTGACGATGAGCTTCAACACGTCGCCCCGCTGGGCTCCGAGTGCCATACGCACTCCGATTTCCCGCACGCGCTGGCTCACGAAATAGGCCATCACGCCGTAGATTCCGATGGCTGCCAGCAGCATCGCGGTCGCCGCAAAGAAGCCCAGAATCTGCATAGCGAAGCGGCGCGAGGCTAGAGAATCGTAGATGATGCCACGCAGCGCCCGCACCCCGAACACCGGCAGGTCGGGATCAACGGCTTGCACTTCGCGACGAACCGGATCTTCCAAGGTTTCGGGACTCGCCGCTGTCCGTATGTAGACCGTCATAGCATACAAGCCGTTCTCCTTCGCCGGAAGAAAAAGGTGCGGCGCGTAAGGAGCGTCCAGTCCCTCGCTTCGGCTTCGTCCCACCACGCCGACAACTTTGCGCAGCGATTCGTCCTGGCCAGCAATTTGCCTATGGATGCGGATCTGTCTTCCCACTGGATCTTCATTGGGCCAAAACCGCTCGGCAGCGGTCTGATCGATCAGCACCACCGGTTCTCCCTTTTCGCTGTCGGCGTTGGTGAAGAACCGGCCGCGAATGAGCGGGGTCCCCAAAACGTGAAACAGGTCCGGGGTCGCAAAGCCTATCTCGGCAGTGGGGGCCTCGGCCGCCGCCGCAACCCGCCCCTCGATGGCGAAACCCAGGGGATTGCGTTGTCCGGAGAAAGCCGTATTCCCTCCTCCGATCGCTACTTCATTGACTCCGGGCAAAGCACGAACGCGACGAAGGATTTCGTTGAGGAAAGCATTTCGCTTCTCCTCGCTCGGGTAAGGGTCGTTCTTGGGATCGTTGGGCACCGGGAGCCACAAGTGCGCAGTCACGAGGTGATCGGAGTTGAATCCGGGTTGCACCTCAAGCACCTTCCAAAAGCTGCGCAGCAACAAGCCAGCGCCTACCATCAGCACCAGCGATAGGGCGAATTCGCAAGCTACCAGGGCGCTGAGAAATCTGTGCTGACGGGAGGCAATACCCACGCCACGCGCTCCCTGGCCAAGCTTGCTCATCAGCCGCCGGTCGGACATTTGCAGCGCCGGCACCAGACCGAACAACAAGCCGCAGATCACCGAGATCGCCGACACAAACAAGAGCGCTCGTGCGTTCAGATTTACTTCTGTCAGCCTGGGAAGAGTCGATGGAACCAGTGTGAGCAGGAGGTCTTTCAGCCAGAAGCTGACCGGCACAGCCAGCAATCCACCGCAGAGCGAGAGCACGACACTCTCGGTCAAAGTTTGCTGGATCAGTCTCCCGCTGCCAGCGCCCAAAGCCTGGCGGATGGCAATCTCGCGATGACGAGCCGACGACCTCGCCAGCAGAAGGCTGGCAATGTTGACGCAGGCGATCAGCAGCACCACCCCAACTGCAGCCAACAGCAAAAACAACATCTGGCCGGCGTTGCCGACAACCTGCTGCTGCAGCGGGACAAGCCGCGGTCGCCAGTGCCCGCTCACCGGATAGTCCGCCGGATACTCCTGCTGCAGATGGGCGGCAAAGGCATCGAGCTTCGCCTGCGCCTGGGCCAGAGTCAATCCCGGGTTCAAACGCGCAATGGCGCCGGGAATGAACCGCAGGGCGCGCACCGGAGCAGGAGCGGGCGCTCCGGCGAATCCGGCGGCTAGCCAAATGTCAACATCGTACAGCAGAGTACGTCCGGGATGGCGAAAGCCGGGTGGCATGACACCGATGATGGTGTAGAGATCGGTATCGAGCCGGACGGCTTGCCCCACCACGTTTGGGTCGGCGCCGAACATGGTGTGCCACAGACTGTCGCTGATCACCGCGCCTTCGGAAAATCCTTTGCGATAGTCGCTGTCGTTGAAAACCCGGCCCAGCGCGGGCTTTGCCTGCAACAGCGTAAAGTAGTTCGGGCTGATCACCTCGGCCTCGAGGCGTTCCGGCTTCTCCCGGCCGGTGACGTTGACGTCGATGGCCGCGACGGCCGAAATCTGGTCGAAGACTCTGGAGCGCTTCTGGAAGTCGTCCAGCTCCGGCTGCGACATCCCCGCGTCGATCAGGTTGACTCCCGGCAAGTCTTCTTTCACAGCCACCAACTGCTCTGGCTGGTTATAAGGAAGCGGCCGCAGCAGAATGGCATCGACCACCGAGAACAGTGCGGTGTTGGCGCCGATGCCAAAGCCCAAGGTGAGCACGATCACGGTGGTAAATCCGGGGCTCTTGCGCAGCATGCGCAGGGCGTAGCGGATATCCTGAAGCAGGGAGCTCATAGTCTGTCTTTCGATGTCCCCGGGTCTGCGGCCCAGAACTTTGACCAAAACTACCCAGCACACAGTGCAATTGCCGCGCCGAAGCTGCGCAACCCGTAAATCATTGACAAGCGGGAAGTAAGTCCTGAGTGATATCGCCAAGAAGCGCCTTTCGATGTCCGTTACCGAAATCTCCTGTTCAGAAGCGAACGTAGAAGCCACTTTGTCTTTCCGGCTTAGTCGGGCATCAATCTTCCGAATTAGTCACGAGCTAACTGGAAACTATCCCGGGCCAGAAGTCGGCTTCGAGGACATCATCGATTGATTTCCCCACTAGCGTTTCTGGATAGTCTCCGGTTCGCCGACAACACACCGATCACCCGCCGTGCCGTCTAACTGGTCGGGAATGGCCGCACCTGATCTGCGTTTTCGGATCGTGATCGATATGATCCCTGCTTTCGCTTTGGCTTATCATGGCGACGGTTAGGTCGAACTTCCGAATAAGTAAGGATGATGCGCAAACCGCGCGCTTCTGCGCTGCGCAGCGGGCGAGATGCTACATTCGAACTGGATGGGGATACTGAGTTCCTTGCTCGTCGGATTCGCGGCGACGTTGGGCACGATGGTCATTCATGGCCTCGTGGTCCACACCATCATCATGGAAATGCGCCGCGATCTGCAACGTGGCCGGCTCGGAGCGCGGCTCTGGGTGAATTTGACATTTGTAACCGGCACAACTTTGCTCGCGCTCGCCGGGCATATCCTGGAGGTCGCGCTATGGGCGTTCGTGTTCGATCTATGTGGTGGGGTCGCCGATTTCAGCGCGGCCTTGTACTGTTCGGCTGGTAACTACACTACCGTGGGTTCCGGCGAAGTCGTATTGTCGCCACACTGGAAGCTGCTGGGACCACTCGAAGCGGCCACCGGACTGTTGATGTTCGGTGTCTCGACTGCGCTGATCTTCGCGGTTATCCAACGCCTGATTCACGCCCTGCACGCTGGCGCGGAGCGCGAGTAAACCCAAATCGGCCGCGCTTCTTCGAGGAGGGCAGTGGGGGCGCGTGCGAAGAAATCTCGGCAATCGCCAGTAGGGGTTCGCACACACGTCCTGCTGGCGGTCACTCAACTCTTCGGGCAGAATCGGACGCGCGGACCGAAGCACGTCCAGCTTCTCAGAGGTCCATGCCGCGATGCTGTCGCGCAACTTGTTACTAGGCGTCCGGCTGCTGGCCGATATCAAGGCGGCCTTCATTGCGGAAGAGGTACAGGCTATCCCCTCGGCGGTGCTGGTTAAGCTCCTGGTCGAGATGGAAGACCGACCATGGGTCGAGATCGCCAAGGGGAAACCTCTGACGACCAACAAGCTGGCCGCCATACTGCGCAGATACGAGGTCGAGCCGAGAACTGTCCGCCGATCGTGCGGCGCCAACTTCGACACTCCGATGTTTCTGGCGGATTCCTTCACAATGTGCCAAACCGCCTTTACCGTCATCCCATCGCCCCATGCCCTGCCTACTTTGTTGACCAGGCGGAACAGTCTTCCTCGATCAATAGCCGCTGCGGCCACCCAATCGTTCAACTCGCTTCTCACCCAATCGGGAACCGGAACCGTTCGAACGTGGCCCTCCCTTGCCGACCAGATCAACAATTGCCCAATGCTCTTCGCGCTGCTGGAGATGATCCAATGTCAAGGCCACAGCTTCATGCCTCCTCAAGCCACACGCGAGTAGCAATGCGAGCAAGGCCCGGTCACGTTTTCCTTTCAGTCGCTGACGATCAGGGGCTTGCCAAAGTGCATTGCCTTGCTCTGCCGTTAACCAGTTTCCGAGGCGAATGCCCAGCTTCTTCACCCCTTTGACGCGACGAATACCGGCTGCCAAATCGGCGCTGAGAAGACCGCAGTCGGCAGCTTCGTATGCCAGGCGACGCACGGCGCCAAGACGTAGGTTGATTGTGCCCGGGGCGAGGTTGACGGGATTCGAGATGAGAGCGATACCGCAAGACCACAATCCTGTTGAACGCCAAGCGCGGTTCAGAGCAATACCAGTCAACGAACTCATCGATGGCGTGACGATAACCTCGCTTTGCGTCTGCTGAGTTGAGGCTGTTCAACACCGCGTCCTTGGCGTGTTCCAGGTCGGGCAAACGTAGGATGGATTTGGTGCTACTGCGTCTCCTTCTGGAACTTGGTTTCTGCTTCATGACCGATGGCCTCCCTGCCACCGGTCAATGATCAGAGTAGTGCGGCGACTCTAAGGTCAGAGTCGCCCGTCAACCAACAACCTAGCCGCTGCTATAATGCCGGCTGCCTTCCTCAGACGGAGCGTCGACATGCAAAAGTGTGTCCATTGTGTCTTGCTATCTATCCTCCTCAGTCCGTTGGCCTGGGCAGGGTCGCTCGTCATCCGGCGCGTAACGGTGATCGACGCCACTGGCAAGCCTGCACAACCCGGTATGACCGTCGTGATTGAGCAAGATCAGATCGTAGCGATCGGTCCGTGGACGAAGGTCAAGGCTCCTGCGGGCTCACAGATCGTCGACGGCCGAGGGAAGTTTCTGATCCCAGGCCTCTGGGACATGCACGTGCATGGCTTTTCTACGGAGCCGGGCAGCACCGTGGAGGGCAAGACGTGGATGTATCCGCTGCATCTGGCCAACGGTGTCGTCGGCGTGCGTGCGATGTGGGGGCCCGAGGACGCCAGCGCTTGGCGTGTGCAGCACGCCAAATACGACAAGCCGTCACCGAACGTGTACCTCGCTAGTCCCATCATCGACGGACCAAACCCCACTTGGCCTGGAAGTGTCGCCGTCGCCGATGCGGCGCAGGCACGCGCGGCCGTCGATCGTTACCAGGCAAACGGAGCGGACTTCATTAAGGTTTATGACGGCGTGCCGCGCGACGCCTACTTCGCGATCGTTGATGAAGCCCACAAGCTCGGAATCTCGTTCGTGGGGCATGTGCCCGATGCGATCAGAGTGGAGGAGGCGTCTGACGCGGGTCAGAAGAGCATCGAGCATCTGACTGGCGTGGCCGTTGGCGCTTCTTCTGAGGAAGAGACATTGTTTGCCATAAAGTGGACTCAGACGGGCGATTTTCTCCGGAGGGATCTGCGTGCAGACGCGACCTATGACGAGTCCAAGGCCGCGGCGCTGTTCGCTCGATTGATCAAGAATGGCACATGGCAATGCCCGACCCTGGTCGTGAATCGATCCTCTGAACATTTCGACGATGGCATTTTCATGCACAGGGAGTGGTTGAAATACATTCCGAGCGATACGCGCGATCTTTGGAAGAAGATGGGCGATGACACCGGCAAGCAAAGGAGCGCTCAGTTTTGGTCTGACGCTCACCGCCAGTTTCCGGAGGAACTCAAGCTGGTCGGGCGCATGTACCGGGCTGGCGTCGCCATCCTGGCGGGCACCGACACCTACAATCCCTACGTATTTCCAGGCTTTAGCCTCCACGAAGAACTTTCGCTGCTGGTGGAGGCGGGCTTGCCGCCCATGGCGGCACTGCAAGCCGCGACGATTGGCCCGGCACGCTTCATGGGACAGGCAGAGCGTCGGGGAACCGTCGAGGTGGGCAAGGTTGCCGACCTTGTGCTGCTCGACCGAAACCCTCTCGCCGACATTCACAACAGCACGTCCATCCGCGCGGTCATCTTGGGTGGCAAGTTGATGCCTCGTGCCTCGCTCGATGCGATGCTCGCGGAGGCGGAGGCGACCGCAGCCAAGCCACCCTCGAACCCACCGGGATCGACAACCAACTGACTGAGTGACGTCCGCTTCGTTTGATCTCAGTAACCTGAACGAGACGTGCAGGTCGAGACGGACCGCTATATCGTTATGCCCGCCCAAGGCCTGGGATACAAGCTTTACAACTGGCGACTCGTCGGCGGTTCGCATTGCCGTACAATGCTCAGTTTTTAATTTGAATGGTTGAATTTATACGTGCGACGGCTGAAACACGCACACAGAATCACGAAGAAGGCAATGTAGAGGCCGATGCCGAATTCGACTTCATGAGCGAACTCGTCCGATGACGATTCCTGATGACGCAGCTTCTTGGCGAGATCGAGCCCTTCATCTGCCGCATAGCTGGCGAATGCCGCATCCTTGTCGTAGATGCCATTGGCGTGTGGCGCAGCAATCCAGAACTCAGGTGTAGCCGTAGCGTACAGAACCTTCACAGCCGTATCCTGATTAGGTGTCATCTGCGGGGCGATGGCATCGTAGAAGATCGACGTGTTACGCGACACGAAGTCTGCGTCCGTGCAGTTGGCTGATGCCAAGCACATACCCGTATACCACTTGCCCTGAAAGTCCGCAGGAACCGTCTGCTCGTAGTCCGTGCTGTGCAGGAACGAAACGAGCACCACGGGAGCATTCGGCATATCGGGCTGACGGCTGAAATCGCCCTTTGCCTCTTGCAAACGCTTGGTCAAGCCCACCATGTTGCACGAGGCGGCGATGTAAGCCGACTGGAACGCATCGCTCTTCTCTTCCATCCAGTTGACGGCGAACATGGTCCGCGTCTTGAGGTCTTTGCTGGTGGTTGGGCAGCCCCATACTAACTCTGCCATGTCGGTATTGAGGAACCGGGTACCCGACTGCTGAGTGCAGTCGACGCGGCATTGAAACGGATCGCCGAGGGCAGGTTCGGCCAATGCCTCAACTGCGAGCAGGAGATTAACGCCAAGCGGCTAGAGGCCATTCCCTGGGTTCGCTACTGCATCACGTGCCAAGGGTTGATTGACGGTGCAAAGTAAAAAGCCGGGGAACGCCGGATCCACGGCGCCCCGGGTCTTTGACGCATCAATTTCATCCGATTTGACCGCGGTCCTATAGCTAGTTTTGCCTGGATGAAGCCGCGGCTTTCTCGCAGAGTCTATTTGGCTTTGTTCGCGCTCAGTGACTGGAATGCCCGCTGCGTCTCCGCCAGAACCTCTCTGTAGCGCTCCCCTGACAACTTTGGTTCCTCGCCGTACTTCCCGATGATCTTTGCGGATTCACGAAGGAACTGCTCGGCCGTTTGCTTAGCCTGCTTTGTGGACATGATGACCTCCATTATGAGTTAGATCAGGTTGCGGGTACGTTTGCTCGATGATGTATTCAGCGAACCACACGACCCAATATTTCTGCGGAAGAGACTTCCCCCTTCACGTGAGCCTCAAACTCTGGATCGATCTTGATAGCATTTTGTACGATCGTAGCAACGTCGCCGATGCGCACCTTCTCGCCAGCACCAACGCATGTTTGCGCATAGTCGCGGGCCTTGTTGACCATCTCGGGCCACTTGTTTGGATGCTTTTTGTAGAGTTCAGGGAATCCCTTTCCATGTAATCGATGCAGCTTTTCAGTGTCAAGACTCACACTCCCTCCTTATAGGTAGAATCCGAGTACGGCAATTGCGTACGCGGCAGTGCCCAGCAGGAGGAAGAGAAAACCGTACACCGAAAATCTGTACAGACTTTCGGAAGGGCAGAGGAACCATACCACACTAGTGGCGGCCAGGCTAAGGGAAAATAGAAACGGGATTAGGCCCATCCGACCGACATTACGGTACCGGTTAATGATGGCATCATCAGTTGTCGCTCTCGGAAAACCTTGAGCCTGAGCAAAAACAAATCCGCCGAATACGAGAAGCAGGCCTGCCAAGGCCACCGATGATCCGAGAATTGCTATGACAACGTCCTTTGCGTACTCCGGCAACATGGTGATACATGCCATTAATACCACGTTTCGACGTCGCAAAATAGCCCTTGATTGGATCAGCTATAATAGTGGTCCATTCCCTTCAGAGATGCATAGCCCGCGCCCCTCGAGTTCTCCGGACTTCAGACACATTCGCCACACGGATTTCACACTTGCGTTGGACTGATTCCTCAGCCACTGAAAATTCGAAGTCAACGGATATTTGCCAACGCTTCAGCAGCCACTCCGGGATGTAGCAACGGTCTTTGTTGCGCTCGCACCACTGCTTGAGCTTCTCCGACGTCGCACTCGTTGGTCGGATCGTCCGCTGGACCTTTGGTCTTACCTGCGATCATGAATCGTGAATGCCAGTCCGAGGTAGCGATTATTGGCTCCTAGCCTGTTACCTCCAAACCGAACAATCACGAACGCGTACGTCAAACTGGCGGCCGATCTCAACCGGCATGCGTGACTTTCTCGACTCGGCGGAAATCGAAGCAAGCGGCCCCGAGCCTTATCGAATTGTGACGACAATCGGTAAACTGTGGATGTCATCCTAGACAGCGCCTGATTGCGAGCTGAACGTTTGTAACCGGCAACACATCTCCCACGCAACCGTTCGAAGGCAAAACTGTCGCCTGCGGCAATGGTGGCTGTTTTGCTGGCTCTTGAGTTGGCGTCTCAGTGCTGCGCGATGCGTTCCCCTGCATGGGCCTTGCTATTCGAAGATACGCAAGATGTGCAGTGTTTGCGCGCTGTGCGCGTGGCTGCAGGATAGTGCAAGATGTGAGCTCAAACCTCGCTACTACCGTGTCAAGGTAGCGCTCTAACCAACTGAGCTACGCGCCTACAGTGAGCCGTTTCAATAGATTAGCAAACTTTTGCTGACGGCCGAAAACGGAAATCACCTGTAAAACGTCACCTGTAAAACTCAGTTTACCGCGTTCGAACCGTTTCGCAAAATTGCGCTGAGCTATGCGAGATGACATTTCTCCCATCGTCGGCGCTCCTCCCGGCGTCCTCTCTCTGTTAAGCCTCGCATCTGTGGTTACGGGTCCCCCCCGGCGATGAACGTGCCTCTCTCGGCATCTGAGCGGCAGAGCGGCTGGGTTCTAGGGGACGCCGCACCAAAACTTCGGGCCTACTTCGGAAACACGCCATCAATCTTCCTCATGATCCGTTCCGCCCACTGAACCGCAGCGGCCCTACGTTGACCTTGCCCTCGTCCCCGACCGAGCTGGAAGAAATCATCAACAAGTGTCTGGAAAAGGATCGGAACCTTCGCTAAGAGCGCGGCAGAGATGCGAGCCGACCTGCAACGCCATAACCACTCCTTTGCCAGGGAAGTTCGGCACACCACCCAGTTAGGGATCCGAGTTACACCACTCGTGGACCATAGTGTGTACCACAGCTCAGCTATTTGCAACTGTGTCCTCCCCGGTCGGGGTTCTTCGGCCGCGAGATCGAAGCCGGCCGCCGGTGAGGAGCCGAAAAATCTTTGGCGCGCGAACGGGGCTGCTCACCTTTGATCGCGTCGCGGCGACGAACAACTAAGAGCGTCAAGTCGTCGCCCGCTGAGCACGAGTCCGCGAAATCGAGAACGGTTCCGAGCAAAGAGAAAAGGGCTTTACTCGCGCTTGTGCCGGAGGCAGCTCTCGCTGCGGCCGTTAGCCGCTCCATTTCGAACTCGTCGTCTTGCGTATTCCGGCACTCGGTCAGGCCGTCGGAGTGAGCGACAAGCATATCGCCCGGGTTGAGAGTGACACTTCCGGTGTGGTAGGCGGCATTTTTCACAGCGCCGAGCGTGGGGCCACCTTCTTCCAGACGTTCCAGCGTCTTGTTGTCCCTCAGTAGCAGAGGCGCTGGCAGACCAGCATTGCAGTAGGCGAGTTCATTCGCTCGCGGATCGATTCGAGCGAAGAAAAGTGCAGTCAGCGGCGGCGTCCCGTCGTCGTGGCAGAGCTCGTGGTTCACTTCGGCGACGGCATCGGCTGGGTCCGGATGCCGACGTGCAGAGCGCTGGATCAGGCCCATAAGATGGGGCAGCCAAATGCCAGCGGATAATCCTTTGCCGGCGATGTCGCCCAAGACCACTCCAAGGGCGGAGCCAAGTTCCATCACCTTGAAAAAATCACCCGAGAGATGACGGACCGGAAAAATTTCTCCGGCAACCTCGAACTCGCCCCAGCTCAGTTCGCGCGGTGCACAGAGGCGACGCTGCACCTGGGCGGCTTCAAAGATGGCCTGCTGCAGTTTCGCTTGCTCTCGGCGGAGCGCGTTCAGTTCGTCCGAGAGGAACTGGGTGTTATCCCTCAGATCGGTTCCGGTGGCAGGTAAAGATTGAGCTGCCATTTTTTGGCCGATTGCGGTTCGCGTGGTGTCCAGCATTCGTTCAGTCAAGGCCATCATGTTCATTTCATCCTACGAATTTGTAACCTACTCCGTGCACAGTCAAAAAGTAACGAGGTTCCTGGGGAACGGGTTCGAGTTTCTGGCGAATGCGAACAATATGGGCATCCACGGTGCGGGTGGTAGGGAAATTCTCGTAGCCCCAGACCTCGTCGAGAAGGCGCTCGCGGCTCAGCGTCTCTCCGGAGTGACAGAGAAAGTGCTTGAGCAGCTCAAACTCCTTGCCAGACAACTCCACGCTGCGCCCCGCGCATGACTTGGTAGCTGCGCAGATTGACCTCGATGTCGCCAAAGGTATAACTGTCCTGCTCTTTCGGAAGCGTGTGTGAGCGTCGCAGAACGGCCTTGACGCGAGCGAGGAGTTCGCGAATGGAGAAGGGCTTGGTGACGTAGTCATCGGCACCCAGTTCGAGACCAACTACCTTATCGACTTCCTGGCCGCGCGCCGTAAGCATAATGATGGGAATCGAGGGGCGCTTGGCCTTTAGCTGTTTACAGTCCTTCTTGGGCAACAACTGCGGTGCGAATTCCTTGATCCGTTCGGGAGGAATATTCAAGGCCCCGGGGATATGCGCTTCGCGGTAGCGTTCAGGCGCGAGAGTCTCGACCACTGTGATGCCTTCCTTGCGGTCGAGCTTGGCTTTCAGGTCTTCTGCAGAGATTGTGCTTTCCATTCTGATCTCCTTGCCGATGTCGTTTTCGATGCACGAAACCATCGACTCGATTCGTCGCGTACCATTCGCACCTGTATGTAGCAACTCCCGGCTTCGACTACTATGCCGCCTCTGCACCCACGCTGCAATGAGCGCCTTCGGAATCGACGAACTGCGCCAGCACCCCACCGAAATCCTGTTTCTTTGGTGGCATGCTGAAGAGCACGCCTTTCGCGCTCATGTCTTGGTAGAAAGCCTCCACGTCGGCGACGGTGAACCCCAATTCGACTTTTCCAGCCGGGTTCTTTTCGGAAGCCGGGTGCAGCGCGAGAGTGGTTTCGCCGGTCAGGAACTCACTCCAGCCCGGCGATTCGAACTTAAGTTGGAGACCGAGAATATCACGATAGAACTTCACCGCCGTGTTCATGTCGGTGACGAACTTGATCACGTATCTAAACTGTGTTCCTTCCATTTCGACCCCTCCACCGAACCGCTCAGTAACAATTATCCCTCAACAAGCTGCTTTCTCCGCGAAAGTCGATAGCGCCCACACATGGAGAAGATTATGCCAAATCAACGGGATCAATTTCTGACTTCGTGAACCCAAAGCAAAACGCCCCACACTCATCCGAGTCGTGGGACGTTAAGTCGAACAGCCCTCCCCCGAAAACTGCTCAATCGCAATCTACCAACTGGCGGTGCTGGTGTGAATGGCCCAATCAGGCTACGGGTGCTGCTAAGTCCAGAGGGGTCCACCCCGGCGTAACAACCACAGTCAGTACTTCGGTGACACCACGAACGAGCCATTGCACAAGCCGCAAAACGCCTCCTAAAAGCGTGATGACCCCACTTTATGCTTCTGACACACTACGGTTTTTCTGCCGCAAAGCGGCTTCGTTCAACGGCGGCTATCGAGTGCCGGCCGGAGCGACTGTCATGATGAGCCAGTGGGTAATGCACCGCGACCCGCGATATTATGACCAACCCGAGCAATTCAATCCAGACCGCTGGTTGGATGGGCGGGCAAAACGGGCTCCCAAGTTTATCTATTTCCCTTTTGGTGGAGGACCGCGCACTTGTATAGGCGCGTCCTTTGCAGCGATGGAAGCTGTTTTAGTGCTGGCAGCAATCGCGCAGAGGTACCAAGTCCGGATTGCACGAGATTGCCCGGTCGAGTCATTACCGACGATTACACTCCGACCCCGGCACGGCATCAAGGTAGTACTTACCCAACGCGTAGAAAATCCAACTGCCTAATCAGCCGGAGCGGTGGGAGAAACCAGCCATCCGCCGGCTCGCAAGAAACCCTGAGTATCAGATTCGTTCCGGATTGAACGTTAGTGATTGGGCCCTCGGAACGCAAGAACAGCATTAAGACCCCCGAAGGCAAAAGAGTTGGAGAGAGCAAATTCCACTTGGGCCGGGCGAGCGCGATTCGGCATCACGTCCAGATTGCAATCTGGGTCAGGCACCGTAAAGTTGGCCGTGGGCGGAAGTAAGCCATTTTCTAACGCCAGGACTGCACACACTGCTTCCATTGCACCGGTAGCACCTAGAGCATGGCCACGAAGTGACTTTGTGGAACTCACGGCCAGCCGGTCGGCATGCGCTCCGAAGAGTTCACGAATGGCACGCGTTTCCAGGGGATCATTGATCAGCGTGCCCGAACCATGGACGTTGATGTAACCGACTTGCTCGGGCCGAAGCCGAGCATCAAGTAATGCCGCTCGCATTGCGCGGACCGGGCCATCGATGGAGAGATGTGTAACGTGATGGGCGTCCGATGACATTCCAAAACCCACCACTTCGGCATGAATCCTCGCACTTCGTGCCCTCGCCGCAGCGAGAGGTTCCAATATCAGCATTGCGCCGCCTTCCCCCAAAATCAAACCGCGACGGTCTTTGGAGAAAGGTCGGCACGTATCCGGGTGATATGACTCGCATTGCCTCCCAAGCCTTTAATAAGCCAAAGCTGAAAGGAGCCTCGCTGCCACCGGCGATGGCCAGTTCCACAATGCCATTGCGAACCATCCAAAAGGCTTGACCGATGGCATGGTTAGCGGAACAACAAGCCGTGGAGATCGTGTAGGCTGGGCCCGTGATGCCAAACTCCATTGAGATATGGCTGGCGCCGGCATTCGCCATGGCGCGAGGAATGATCAGAGGATCGACTCGACCATGATTGCGTTGGTAAAGTTTCGCGAACCCTACGTCTTGCGTAGACTGGCCACCCATGCCCGAACCGGTCACAATCGCGGCCTTCTCGCAAAGAGCTGGGGTAAGTGTGATTCCAGAATCTTTCACGGCTTCACGGGCTGCAATGATCGCAAACTGAGAAATGGGTCAAGCAAGCGCGCATGGTTGGCTTCAAAGTATTTGCTGGGGTCGTACCGGCAGACTTGGGCGCCGTAACGAAACCGTAGCTTCGAAACGTCAATGGAATGAATCGGAGCGATTCCAGACCTGCCTTCGCAGACCGCATTCCACGTTTCAGAAGTGTTGTTGCCCAGAGCACAGATCACGCCCAGGCCTGTCACTGCCACTCGCCGCGTGCTCATGGCTTACCGCTAGGCGTGGCACAGTCGAGGGAAGCGTTCACTGCCAGACTCGTTGGCTCATTGTTTCTGTAGACCGGCGACCTGCCACTGTGCAAACTGGTTTGCCGCATAGCGAGCAGCAGCTCCCGGCACGTTCTCGATCTTTTGCAGAGTCTTCGTATCGGGCTCGCCGGTCGCAACTATATGCAGTCGGTAATATCCGCGGCTGTGGAGGAATACGGTTCGGTCTGTGCCCGCATGTTGGGGCGGAACATGGAAGGTGAGGTCAGCGGTGTCGCCTATATTAGGCATCGCCAGGTAGCGATCGTCATTCGCTTCTAATTCTGGCAGCACATTTTTTCCCTGCAGGTCCCTCGCTGTCGCTGGCTCGATCTTTTCAACATTGACGGGGCGGTCTGCAGTGTAATCCACGGCAAACGAGTTCAGAGCCCAAAAGCCAGCCGGAGGTTGAATGCGAATGCGCAATTGATCCCCTTGCACGCGGCTCACATCCAGCAGGACGATTCGGTCCTTCGAGATAAACGGACCTGTCCCCGGCAGAATCCCGCGCACCTCCCAGCCTGTGGGTTCCTCAACAGAGATCTTCAACGCGAAGAGTTGTTCGCGCACTTCCCAGGCGAACAGTGCGTCGCGGGCCGATTGGCTTTCGTCCATCGAGGTATACCACGCACCGACATCGCGCCCTCGTAGTTCGACCATCTTCTTGATCATGTACGAGCCCCAAAGACCGGTCGCAGCGTTGGCCACCAACTTCACCTGGGTTGCACCTGCCGGCTTTGGAAAAGTCATGAAGATGTCACTCTGCAACTTACCGTTGGCGTCCGGCACCGCGGGCGGTTCCCAAATCACACGGTCCGTGGCACGGAGCCAGGGAAGGAGATCATGTCCGGCAGCATCCCGTGCAGATAGTGGGGCCTGCGGCGCCGCCAGAGTATGCAGTTTGCCCCGCACATCTGCGGCCACGCGGGTTCCCGCAGCGTGGTCCACAACCCAAAGCTCGGTAAGGTTCGTAAACTGAGTCTCGTCGACTTCGTTGGTAACCTTCAGCCTGTAGAGACCATTCTGCTCGCGGAGATGTTCCAGTTGCGAAAAGTCGTCCTTCTCCAGGCCACGGGAGATGGCTCCGCCGTACGGTTCGGCGTCAAACACATATTGCGTACCGTCCCAGGAGTAAACGAATGGGCAGGATTGCTTCAGGGCTACCGCGATGCCCACGATGAGCGCCAGCGTGCCAACTGTCACTGCCGCGGCCAGGCCGATGGTTCGCCCCTTTTGAAGTTCTTTTGTCTCCACCCAAAACCGTTGTACTTGGTCCAGCGGAACTTCGTAGGGAGTCTTTTTTACGGAGGCGGAAAGCGTCGCATTCTTGATGGACGCGCCCGGCGGGTCGAAAGAGACGTCCTCACCCTTTAGGGTTGTGATCCCAACGATCCTTTCGTTCTTGGGCTGCGGCACATCTACTGTCGCCACTTTTTGAACTTTTCGTGAATAGCAGGCAGGACCGATGGAGAGCAGAACAGCGAGAACCATTGCGAGCGTTCGCTTCGGCATTGACCACCTTTGAGAGAATGCGCTGTGGCCGCCAAGGGAGGATAAAACTCATCCCGCGCCGGTGCCATTTTTTGTCCCGGGGATTAATTAATCGAGGCAAAGTATACTCTCGCCTCCCTTCCGAGTCCATTCTCGGCTCGTAATACTCGTAATACTCGTAATACCCCAAATGCTCTGATTCTCGGTTCAGGGGCGTATCAGGATGCCCTTGGCCCACTGGAAAGACGCCGACCCCGACATCCCCGTCCTGAAGCAAGCTAAGGCGAGTACGCGAAGCTGCAATAGCCCAGTCGTCTCGGAGAATCCTCACCGTTCTAGTTCGGACGTCCGGTCGTCGGATGCTCAGTTCACTGCGTTCGAACGGTTTCGCAAAATCGCCTTCAGCATCGATTCCTGAGCTTCCACCATAGACGAATTTACGCTTTGAGCGTACAGCCCGAGCGTGGTCGATACGTTGGCGTGGCGGAGCAGACCTTGCACCGTCTTTGTGTCATTCTCCTTATTAACAAGGAACGTCGCCAGCGAGTGGCGCAAATTATGGAACCCGAAGCGCTGCCCCGGCTTCAGCACAACGTCAGCCGCGATAGCAGCCGGGCAAAGATGATCTGCTGCAAGAATGGCCGTTCGCGGTTGACGTCCTTTAAGTCTGGATGACGCAAAGATCCAGTCGCTCGGCTGCGCGTAAGGGGTCTGCTGGTGCCAAAGTTTTAAGACCTCCGCTAACGTGGGACTCATCGTGGCGAAAGCTTCGGACTGTTCGGTCTTCATGCGCTCCACGACTTTGTTGTCCAGCCAGACGCGACTAAGATTGATCCGTTGATTGGCATAGTCCACGTCCTGCCATTGGAGACCCAAAGCCTCAGAGATCCGCAAGCCCGTAGCGGCAATCACGAGGGTGAGCACTCGTTCCGGCTCGGGCAGAGCCATTAGGATTTGGAAGGCCTGCTCCGGAGTGACGATGACAGCTTTGTAGTGACTCTTGCCGGATTGTTCCACCCAATTGACTGGATTGGTTTCCTCTTTGCAGGGAATCAATCCGTGCTTCTGGGCCTTGAAGTACACCCGGAACATTACCCGGCGGAGCTTGTCCTTGGTCGGATTCGCCAGCAGGAGTGAGCCGAGCCACGTCTCAATATCCAAGGCGCGAATATTGAGGGCGGGGTGCTTCCCCCATCTCGGAACCAAGTAGTCACCCGGAGATCGTGGTTCACTGATCGCCGGGCGAGCGGGCGTTTCTTGGGGATCACCGGCTGCTCTCACCCGACAACACGGTCAGCGCTTGGCCTGGCTGGTGGGCCTCGGTCACGCGATAGTTCTTGTACTCGATGGTCAGGGTAGCGCGTCCGCCCAGACGGATGTAGCTGACCGACTCATTCCGAGCCGGAAGCCAAAAGGACTGGACCTTCTTGTATTCGTGATGAATTTCGCTCTTCTTCGTCCAGAATGATGGGTTCTGGGCCGGTTCGGCTTCAATATGGGTGACGGCGAAATCGGTTCCGTCCACCCACACCTTGCCATGATAGACGTATTTGCTCCCGGATTTCGGGCTAACCTGCAGCACGTATTGCCCACCCGTTTTTGACGGCTCGTAGCTCACCAGTTCAAAGTCGTAATTATCGCGATTCAGCTGTGTCCGTGCGCTTATTGCAGGTTGTGCCGCCTCTTTCTCGCTTTCCAGGAGAATCTTGAAGACTCGATCCAGAATCAGCTTCGATCCGCTCTGGGAAACTACTTTGAACTCTTTGGAGGAGGGGCTGTCGTAGGTGGCCTCTACGGTCATTTCTGCTTCCCGGTCTCCGGGGAATCCGCGGTAGACGAGGTGGTACACCCGCGTCGCCTCGGAGTGCAGCAGAGCCTGTGCGCGCTCTTGATTCCTGCGCACGAGGTTGTCTACCACCTGGTCCGCGGAGAGAGATGCGCCCGTTATCGACGGTGACAGCGCTCCCGAATCCGCACCAACGAGTTTCGGCGCACTGATCAGCGCCGCCAAAGCAAGCGGAGCGATCACGGTACAAATTGTCCGCACGACTGTCATCTGGCTAAGACTCAGTTTAATTTAAACGCCCGCTGGCAGGTTCATGACAATTTAATCGCTGGGTAACTGTCGTAACAGTGCGCCGTGAAAGGCGCTGGACTTCAGCGGGTGCAACTCCCGCCCGTTGCTTCAGTTGGATTTTCCAGGCTCGATTTTTACCCAGGCGACCGGTGAGAACAACCGCGGGCTGGTGGTAGGAGCTGGAGTCTTGTCAGTTCTTGGTATTGTTACCGAGCCCAAGGTCGAAGGCCAGCCCTGTCGCGAAAGTTGTCGCGATTGTTGCTGTATGCTCAGAAACAACAGACAGGAGGTCGCCTTATGAATTGCATGCGACTCGCAACCGTGGCGTTGCTGTTGGCGTGCGCGTGCGCCGGCGCCGCACGCGCGCAGGAGTTCAGCGCGATCGGGGTCGCGCGTGACAGCACTGGCCATGTCGTCAAAAGCAAGGTATACATGAGCGGCAATAAGGTGAGAGCCGATCCGCAGGAGACTGGCGCTGCCAACGAGCAAGCCTATGGCATTCTCGACCTGGCGCAGCGTACCTCCACCGTAATTAACGTGGGCCAAAAGATCTATACGCAGAAACCGGCGTCGCGTCAGGACCTTCAGTTCTACGCATCCGGTGCTTCTCCCTGTCCTCCGGCGGGCGCCACCTGCAAGGACGAAGGCTCCGAGACGCTCAATGGCCGCAACGCGGAGAAATGGGAGTTCAGCCAATCGCTGCAGGGGCAAACGCTTCTCACCCGGGTTTGGGTGGACACAAAGCTGCACGTTTGGACCAAGGTGGAAGTCATGGCTGGCGCCGCGTTGGTCTTAAGCAATGAACTACAAGACATTCAAGAGGGCCCCCAGCCTGCGAGCCTGTTCATCATCCCGGCGGGATTTCGCGAAATGACTGTGCCAAAACGCGGCGGCTAATGTTCTCGTGCGGCGAAAAGTTTGTGGTACGGTCAAGAACTCGAACGGGTTCTTTCGCTTTCGTTTGTATGGTTGTAGTGTTTTTGCAATAGATCAGTACCGACCGGGTTCTCAGGCTGCATTTTCTGCCGCTTTTTTACTCGCTTGACTGTCTTCATCGCCTTGCTGGTTTGGGTCGTTTTTCGCACCCGCACCAGTGTCGTCTGCGACAGGCTTGCGGCTGGCAGCAGTCTTTGGTATGTCGAGAGTATCTTCGTGAGTTTCCCTTTCCCGAGATGTTTCTGCTATCGGCTTTTCCGTGGTCTTCAGCGACTCTTTCTTAACATCCTGTTCAGCGGTCTTCATGGCGGACGAGAGTAGGTAATCGATCCTTACCCGAACGGCAAGCCATCTGACGCTGCTCGCTTTCCCCGCCTGCTCGAAATGGGCAGCAAGTTCTTCCTCATTGGCTATTCCCTTGTCCTTCAACAATTGCAAAAGGGCTGCGCTCTGAGTCTCCAAAGCCTCAAAGGCGGGAAACAACTCGTGGAGTATCTCCTGAGCGATTTTCTCGTTCATAATTTCAGCTCCTCCGACACTGTTGGATACAAATTATCCCCGCCTCAAATATCGCCTGTCCTTGGCGAGTTAAGACTGTGGAACTATGCACTGGCTGGTTTGGCGAGGGCATGAATCTTATTGTCGACTTTCTTAAGCCAAGGTTGGCGCAGTCTCATACGTCCATGGCCATCCCACTTTACAAGCGCGTCGTCTTCATTCGTTTGCTCAACTGTTCCGAATTCTCCAGTCGGCTTTCCGAAATTAGCCAAACCCTCGACGCGATCACCGGGATTCAGTTCCGACTCGGGAGCAGAGGGCTGGACGAGCGGTGGTCTCTTGGCTCGGTCTGCGTCAGCAGGTGCTCCAACGTGTGACAGAGGCGGTTGCGGAGCTTTGCGCAGTTTGGGTGTCAGTTTATTGATGCGGCTCATATTGCATTACCCCAGAGGCTTGCCTTCGCCTCTTCATCTGCTCGTTATTATAAGTATGAGGATAGGCTTGGAACACATGGCTCCGCTGATCCAAACTGCTCAGTCCTGAGACGAATTTGGCAGCAGGCAGCGGTCTAAGATAAGCGCAGACTCGTCAGCGAGGCGCGAGCCGATCCTCGACTGATGTCGGGCACAATGATCAATTCAAGAACGGTGACCCCGGAGAGGTCAAACTGATACTCCTCGACCTCGCGACTTGTGTTGGGAGGACTGAAATTCCACTGTTGGCGCACAACCTCTCGAAACGAGCGTCCACTACCCCCAGACCATCGCAAGACGAACTCTTGGGTACGTTCCGTCTCGGTTTCTTCGAAGACGAGCGCGATGCGTGTGAGTCTTTGCGGCTCATCGAAGATTAGCCGGATGGTTTGAGTGCCAGAAGCGGCAGCACGCCAGCCCCGCGTTTCTCCCGGTACCAGCGCAGACTCGACTGGATGTTCCTTATCTTCCGACGTGACCTCGACCACGGCCACACCGTCGACGCCCAGCCAGCCTTCGTCGAGAGACGGAGCATCCTGTGGAATCGGTGTGATTAGGCGCTTGCGCATACGCTAGTTTACCTCTGGTCTTGCTTCTCGTGACCGCCGATTGGGACGGGTCGGCAACCGTGAAGCATCGAGGGATGGGAAGAGACCGAGCAGGAGCAGTCCGAGTTACTTGACTTGCTGCGAAAACCGTTCAAAAAGTAGATGTGGCGCAGCGAGTGGATGAGCTACTTTTCCTGTATACAAATATACGGCTGCGCCACCAGAGGAACAAAACGACCGTGGCCGTATAGTTCCTTCACATCTGCCCACAGACTACAACGATGGCCTATTGGTGACTGCTCAAAATTTCAGGTTTCGGAATATAGGTGTCTGCACTCCGTGAGGGCTTCAGCGCGACCGAATGTCGATATGCCCGCTTCGACTCAGAATACATGATCCAAATTGACCCGTAGACGCCCCCGGACTCGTGAAATCATGGGGTATGGGTAAGAAAAAAACAAGAAAAGCAATCGGACAAAGCGACACTCGCCGAAGTCATCAAGGAAATGGCGAAGCCGAGAGTCGCTACGTCTGCAAGAGAGTAGAGTTCCGTTTTTTCGGAACGAAGCTCTAGTCGTGGAGAACGATGTTGAGAAGTGAACTGTGAACTTGAAACCCACTCCCTCCGTCATAGTCGATGAAGCCTAACTTCCTGAACCTGTTCATGAAAAAACTGACCCGCGACCGCGTTGTGCCGATCATTTCCGCCAGCATCTCCTGACTGATCTTGGGGATGAGAGTCTCGGTCTTACCTTTCTTACGTCTATGACGACGAAGGCCGCGTCATCCGACGACTGATGCGGATGGGTAACCTTAAACAAGACGAAACCATCACCTACAACGAACATGGGGATAAGGCCGCGACGGTTATGATTCAAGGCGGATCGCTGAGTCCAAAACTACCCCATCATGACGACGACCGCTCGGAGGTCCGATACCTCTATCAATACGACAGCCACGGCAATTGGACGGAACGAAGCACGACCACCAGTTTTCGCCCAGGAGAGCCGAACACCCAACGACGCACATTTGTATACTACGGTTTTTCATAACTTCCATGAACCTCCGCATCGGTTGCGTGCTACGTGGATTTTTGTTGCTGGTTCTTTCCCTGGCCACTCAAACCTCGGGCGGCAACCCTGCCGTTGCGCAAGTGCCGCTGCTGATTAAGTTCTCCAGCGTTGCCACGGACGAAGGCGGCAAAACGCTAAGCGGGGTTGTCAGCATCACCTTCTCGCTCTACAGCAGCCAGCAAGGTGGCGAGGCGCTGTGGACGGAGACGCAAAATAATGTCCGGCTCGACCCCAACGGCCACTACTCCGTGCAACTTGGGATCACCAAGCATACCGGAGCGCCTACATCTTTGTTGAGCACGGGCGAAGCATGCTGGCTGGGTGTACGAATCGCTGAGCAAGCCGAACAGCCCCGGGTGCTAACTTATGTCATCCGTGTCGACGACGTATTGTCAATTAATGTTTGGAAGGAACCTGAGATTTCTCGGACAGTTCCGGTTCGCTCCGATGGGAAGATATCGTTACCGTTAGCTGGTGAAGTGCAGGCAAGCGGATTAACGCCTGGTCAGCTAGAGATGGAGCTCGCCAACAGGCTGCAAAGTTTCATTTCCGAACCCGAAGTCACCGTCATCGTCACAGAAGTCGAGCGCCAGAAGTCTAACAATCCGGGTCAAGTCGCTCGGCACGGATCGTATCCGTTCACAAACTCTCCCACAGTGCGGCCACCGACGTCGCCGGCGGATCAGGATCTGCCAGTCATCTTGCCAAGTTTGTACCCTGGCATTATTCAGGAACTCTCCCGTTGACGCCTCAAAACGTGCTCAGCCGCTGGCGATCTCCTTCTTAGCTGCCTGAATAGAGATTGGTAATACCCATTTATTCCATCGCCGCCAGACACCTGCCCGAACCAGGCGCTCGAAGATGATGGTGCTATAATTCCGCGGCATGCGACCGCGAAACGTTATTTCCCGGCTCGTTTTGGCCTGCCTGTTGCTCCTGGCAACTCGCGCTGCCTTCGCCGGCGATGAAACCGGCCAGACCGCTCCGCGCTTCCGCGCCAAGACCACTACGGGGATCAGTTCAACAACGCGTCGGTCAAGGGTAAGGTGGTACTGTTCGAGTTCTGGACCACGTGGTGCAAGTACTGCGAGGCAGAAGCGTCGATGGTCGACGAGGTGGCAAAGGAATTCGCCGACAAGGGCTTGATCGTTCTCGCGGTCGACGTTCTTGAGCCGGATCAGAAGGTCAAGAAATACTTGGCGGAGCACCCGCGATCAGTTCCTATCGTGCTCACCAAGGACACTAATCTCGCTGCGATGTATAACGCGCAAAGCTATCCGATCTACGTCGTGGTGGACCGTGATGGCAACATCGCTGGTGAACAGCGGGGCGCTGCAGGCGACGCTGCGCTACGAAGGCTGCTCAAGCGGGCCGGATTGGAATCTAAGTCGGAATCGGAGGATTAAGGAACTCAGACTGCGTTTACCTACAGTTGCAGATGTTGCTGAAGGTGTTTCGCAGCGAATAACCGGCGCTACTCTCAGTTCCGGGAAGTCCGGCCAACTTAATTATCTGCATTGGTACACTGGTGGCCACAGACTTGCCATGGTTCCTTGCCAGCGCCATCTCTTCGACATTCCCAACGACGTCGCTTATCTGAACTGCGCCTACATGTCACCGCTGATGAAGGCGGTCCTGGAGGCCGGAACCGTGGGGCTTGCCCGAAAAGCGCACCCGTGGCAGATTACGCCCGATCAATTCTTCACCGGCTCGGAAGACTTTCGCACCACCGCTGCTCAGCTCCTCGACTGCACGGCCGACTGCATCGCCATCGTTCCATCGGCCAGCTACGGCATCGCAACCGCCGCGCGAAATCTGACTGTCAATAAGGGCCAGAGCATTCTCGTACTTGAGGAGCAGTTCCCGTCCAACTACTATGCGTGGCAGCGTCTAGCCGAAGATAATTGCGCATCTCTGAAGATCGTCCCGTGGCCTGAAGATAACGACTGGACCGCAGCCATTCTGAATTCTTTGACTCCCGACGTGGCCATCGCCGCATTGCCACACGTGCAGTGGACGAGCGGTGGAAGACTCGACCTCGTCCGCATTGGGGGAGCTTGCCGTAAGGTCGGCGCCGCGCTCGCTCTCGATCTCACCCAGTCGCTCGGTGCGTTGCCTGTTAGTGTCCGCGACGTGCAACCGGATTTCGCCGTCGCCGCCAGCTACAAATGGCTGCTCGGCCCCTACTCTACGGGGCTTCTCTATGTCGCTCCCAAATGGCAGGGGGGAAGGCCGCTGGAGGAGAATTGGATTCAGCGCGCCAATGCGAGCGATTTCGCCAGCCTGATCCTGTACACCGAAAATTACGATACGGGCGCGCGACGATTCGACATGGGTGAGCGCTCCAACTTTGCGCTGCTGCCTGCCGCCGTAAGCGCTATGAAGCAGTTGCTGGAATGGGACATCGCGCAAATCTCCGAGACAGCCGGCACGCTCAATCGTCAACTGGCTGGCGCCGCTGCGAACTTGGGATTCTTCGCACCCGCCGAGCCGTTGCGCGCGCCTCACTATCTGGCTCTGCGGAGAAAAGCGGTGATTCCGAAGGAGCTTCCAGAAATGCTCGCAAGAGAGAAGGTATTCGTCAGTGTCCGTGGAAGTTCGATTCGTGTGACGCCGCATGTTTACAACACGGTCGAGGACTGCGAACGGCTCATCGCATGCTTGCGTCGCGTCACCGGCACCTAGCAAACAACTCTAAGACCACTGCTTGAGGGCGGTTGCGGAGGCAAAATTCCGAATAGCGTGGCGAAAAACGAGGACGCGGTTTCGCAGGCCTCGTAACCTCAACCCACGCTCATTGCAAATCGGCGGGCTCCTGCGTTGCCTTCACATGACATTCCGGGCTTATGTCGGCAAACCGGAGGTTATCTAGGACCAAGTGGTTGCAGGATGGGTTTCCAGATGCGTACCGCTACTCCTAGCCGCTCTAAGGGAGGGCTTTTTTTTCGTCTCTCTGTCCTTCGGCTTTGGCAGCATCAAACTCATCATGAAGGTTGTCCAGCAAGGGAATTGCCTGGCCGGCGATGCGCATGAACTCGGGGTCGCTTAGGGATTCGTAGGTTACCCCTTTTGAATATCGCTTTGACGTTCATGCCTTGGAACACATCATCCGAATGGCCGAATGCGTCGGTCAGTTCACTTCGGAGCATTTGTTCGACCTCTTGATCGCGCGGGTGTTCCCCAAGAAACCGCTTCCATCGAGCTGGGGGATTCTTCGCAACGCTGGGCAGAAGCGCGGAGGTTAATACTTCCCGGTTCGCGTCAATTGCTTCCTGGAGTTTCTTCTTCAATCGGCGCTGAAACCGGTGAACATAGCGCTCCAGGGCTTTGACAGCAACCTGGAACTCTCTTTTATTACTCCGCAGAATGATTGTTCCGTAGCCGGGCAGGTTGATAAGGTATTCCTTCACGATGAACTGCTTGAGCCTTGTCACGCGATCGCCAGTAACCTCACTGTTCTCGTCGATCAACTGAAACGAACTCCGCAACAGCTTCTGGGCTTTGGGGTCTTTCGCAAGCCCCATGAGGTCAGACGGTATAGATACCCTCTTACGAGACAGAAACAAACCATGCAGTTCGAACTCAACAAACTCGAATCTTGCGTTGAACACTCGGACCTTTCTCGCCAGGTCGAACTTTACCGGAGGGTTTGCATTCAGGTCTTGCGCAGTTGTTAGCACGTCAGTCGGCGTCATTGGCTCGGGATGAAGATCAATATTTCGAAGGTCGGAATCGGTGGTGGTAGCGGCGGGATCAAGAATCGGAGTGTCAAAACGGAGCGCGTTTAACCTTTCTCCACGTTTGCCGCCGGCCTCGATGAGGCGTGGAGTGGGCGAGTAAACTGTCGTTGTTTCGTCTGTAACGACGACGCCAACTCGTAAACCCTGCTGCTGGTGTATTCGGCCCCTTATTTGTTCCGCTGTCTCATGAAGCAATTGCAAAGCAGCCAAGTCCCCCAAGCCCAAGCGGCACACCTCGGGGTCCGGGTCCAGTACTACTTGGACGGCATCCCGCCCGAGTTCGTGCCACTTCTTGATGATGGCTTTAGCGACGGATTCGGAGAGTCCGGGTGCAATAACCACTAGCCGCCGTCGGGCACAACTGATTTGCCCCTCAAGTTCAATATCCCGGAGACTGACGACCGCGTATGGCGGGGAAGAGCCTGTCATCGCGGAGCCTCCCCCCTGCAATTAATTCTGCAAAGTCGCAATTCACGGTGGCGGTAGCCTGGAGTTGTTCGATGCCGGTCATTTTTCTTTGGCTCCCCAGTCCTCTCCGTTTTAACCTTGCTCGCTTTAACACCTCAGACACTAATAGAAACCCAGCTAATCTGCTCGTGGTATTTCTGCTCGTGGAACTCTACAAACTCGGGGGTGCTAGATCAAGCAAAATTCTTTGCGCGGCTGGGCGGTCGGGTCCGCAAGCTGCGGAAAGCCCAAGATTTCAGCCAGGAAGACATGATCTCGTTCGGCTTCTCCGCGAGGCATTGGCAGCAGATTGAAGCCGGAAGGCCCATCACTGTGACCACCCTACTTAGGATCTGCGAAGTCTTCCACGTACCGGTTGCTCGTCTGCTGCAGGGCCTCGACAAAGGCATCTACTAACTTGAGGGAGGAAGCAAGGAACTCCAGCCTTCTTGCCCGAAGATGCCTATCCCCGGTGAGGCGTGCCCACAATCCACCGCTACCCGATTTTGGGCAAGGCTACAAGCGCCCGCTGGGCTGTACCCTTGCTGGCCCCGGTTTCTGCCACGATCTGGGCCCAAGATCGTCCCTGAGCGCGCAATGAGGCAATCCTAGAGGCGTCCACAATCAGGCGCGGTCTCCCCAGTCGTTTTCCCTTGGCGCGAGCGTTTCGTATCCCGGCGCGGACCCTTTCTTGGATCAATGCTCTCTCAAACTCCGCCATCGCGCCGATGATCTGGAACATCAATCGACCGGAGGGCGTGCTGAGGTCGAGGTTATCGCGCAAACTGATGAAGGTCAGCCCTAAAGCGGATTTCAATGACAGTGGGCCGTGCTAAATGAGATTCGTGTTCTCTCAGGTAATCGTAGATGCCCTGCAAGTCCGCAGCGGCGGTCGGCGTCCAGCGAATACGCATCAGGAGTTAAGCATCCGCTCGATGCGCGCGTCGATCTCTTCCTCTTCGATATATTCCCCACGGTCAGCCTGCGCGATACCTTCCCGCACGGCGGCGCGAAAACGGGCATCCTGTTCAAGGAGGCGCACGACGGCATCCTTTACCAGTCGCTCGGTATCTGTACCGGCATGGCTGGCGATTTGGGACAACTGCGCTTCCTGCTCGGGGGTGAAATGGACTTCCATGCCGTCAGTGTAGGGGGGCAAGTTTATGCTGTCAACGGGCGTTGCCTCGTCAGGTTTTCGGGGGATAAGAAGGGGGTTTTCAGCAAGGCGCTTTGAAAACCCTCTTGCCAGGGGAGTCGCTCGCTTTGGGCGGCGTGGGGGCATCCCTCCCGTTGCGCTGTCCCCCGTTGGGGGGAACGGGAAAGGGGGCGAAATTCCTCTCAATTATTTTTCTGCCGAGCGGGGGAAGGTCAAGGAAGGGGGATACCCCCTTCTTTGGCAAGCGAGAGGCTTCGATAGCCTTGAGCTTGCAAAAAGCAGTAGGTAAGGTGGTTCTTATCTTAGCAGTTGTCGAGTTACCCACACCACCGCCTTCGCCAGTGCTCTCGCTCCGATCACGTGGTTCGTTCATTTTTTCAACCCCGCCGTAAAGTTCGTGACCACGGTCAAGGATTGGCTGACCTGCTGCGGCACTCGGTCAAGAAGAATTTTCTTGCCGTCGGGCGACAGGTCATAAAGGGGCGCGCTCGGGACGGTCCAATTACTGACGAGCGTCAGCGGCGTACCGAATTGCAGGGCGCTGCCGGCTGCGTTTATAGGCATCGCAAAAAGATTATACGTCGGGTCGAAATAATAGAGCTCTTTGCCGTCCTTACTCCAGCGCGGCATTACTCCGCCGTTGGCCGAGACCTGCCACTTGCCCTGACCTCCGCCAAACGCCACTACATACACTTGAACCGTGCCGGATTCGCCCGACACATAGGCCAGCCAACGCCCGTCTGGGGAAAGCTTTGCAATTCCGCCGCGCTCCAACACGAGCGCAGGTTTGCGGTCTCCCTCAAGCGGCAAAGACCAGCTCTGGTGAATGGGCCCTACCCCCGAGAGGGGCCGCATATACAACAGGAATTTTCCATCGCGCGACCAATCTGTGGGCACGATCTGCAGTTCGTCGCTGACCAAGAGTTCCTCTGCGCCGCTGCCGTCGGAGTGCTTGCGGTAGATGCCAAAGCGGCCATCGCGAGCGGACTCGTACGCGATCCACACGCCATCGGGCGACCATTGCGGAGCAGTATTCCCGACTGGCCCAAAGGTCAGCCGGGTGCGAACCCCGCGCGCCAGATCGAGCACCCAGATGTCAGTTTCTCCAGAGTTAATCTGCATCGCGACCCGGTCTCCTTGGGGCGAAAGGGCGCCACTTTGCAAGTCAGTAAGCTTGTCCGCGATGGTGCTGATCTGTTTTGTGTTGCGGTCCATCCAGACCAACTGCACGTCGCCGGAGGTGCCGCTGGCAAAAATGAGTAATCCGTCTTCCGATGCAGAGGCATCCATGTGCCAGGTTGCGGCATCATTCATCACACCCGTGAGCACGCTTTGTGGGCTGCCGCTCAATTTTCCCGAGGAGGGATTGAAAGCTTGTGCCATCAACTGGTCGCCGCGCGCGAACAACACAAACCCGTCTGCATAAATGGCGTTCGACTGCGAGCGAAATAGCGGGCGATTTTCTTTGCCGTCGAGCGATGCGTAATAAATCGTGTTGTTCCCGGATTTCGTGGGATCGTGGTGCATTGCGAGATAGAGAACATGCTTGCCATCGGGAAGGAAAAATGGCCAGCGATGCGAGGTGTGTTGCGCCGCGTCGATGGTGGTGAAGACTGATGGAGTTCCCCCGCTGGCGTTGATGCGCATTAACGGCGAGATCGGGCCGGCAGAGAACAGGATTACGTCGCCCGGCCCCCATGCGGCGCCGCGCCCAAGCGTCGCGTCACAAAGTACCTGCGCTGTGCCGGCGCTGAGGTCAATTGTCTTCAACTTGCTCTCGGCAAAAAATCCTATGGAATGGCTGTCCGGCGACCAGAAAGGAAACATCGCACCAGCGGTGCCGGGGAGCATGCGTGCCTCCAATGTACTCGTGGGACGGACCCAGAGCGCCGTCTTGCCATCCGCAGCAGTGGCGGCAAAAGCAATGGACGCGCCATCGGGCGAAAGCACCGGCGGCCCCGCAGAATCACCGGTGAGATTGAGACTGGTTTTTTCAGGCGGATCGATGACGGCGCGGATGGAGCGTACGGATTGAGCCGGATGGTAGAAAAGGATCGCAGCAGCCGCGCCCAGCACAATCGCCGCTACGACCCCCGCCGCCCAACCAATCCGCTCTTTCTTTTTCGCGGGCGCAGGCGTCTCTGTCGCAACCGCTGGTGCCGACCGGTCCGCCGCAATCCACTGCAGATCCAGTTTGATGTCTTGCGCTGACTGATAGCGCTCTTCCGGATTCTTCTGCAGGCAGGTTGTCACCACGTGTTCAAACGCAGCTGGCGTGTTCGGCTTGAGTGCACTGATCGGCGCTGGATCGGACTCCAGAATCGACGATGCCACCGAGATTTGACTCTTTCCTGAAAACGGACGCTTCCCCGCCACCATTTCATACAACACGGCCCCAAATGCAAAAACGTCGCTGCGAGCATCTGCGTCTTTTCCTTCAATCTGCTCTGGAGCCATGTATTGAATCGTACCCACGATGCTGCCCGCAGTGGTCAGCGGAGTCAACGGGCTCGGCCCACTCAAAGTCGCAGCGGCGGTAAACGATGGTGGTGCAGTACCTGACCCCGGAGCCGCAGTGTGCATTCCCAGCGGCTTTGCCAAACCAAAGTCCATCAGCTTCGCACCGCCCGCCGTCAGCATGATGTTCCCCGGCTTCAGATCGCGATGCACTATGCCGCTCCGGTGGGCCACCGCCAGGGCTTCCGACGCGTCAATCGCAATCTTGAAAACTTCGGGCAGCGGCAGCCCACCCTTACGGAGTTTTTCAGCGAGAGTTTCCCCTTCCAGAAACTCCATCACCAGAAAATCGGTTCCGTCCTGCGAGCCGATATCGTAAAGCTGGCATATGTGAGGATGGTTTAGCGAAGAGATGGCTCGCGCCTCGCGCTCCATGCGCTGCTTCAATTCTGGGGAAGAAGAGAGATGCGAGGCCATAACCTTCACCGCTACGACCCGATCAAGGCGCGTATCGCGAGCGCGATAGACCTCTCCCATCCCGCCCGCACCCACCAGCGATTGGATTTCGTACGGCCCGAGTTTGGTGCCGGCGGTAAGAGACATTCGTGCGCGCAATTATAGCCTGAGCAATTAAGTTGCTGCTGATCCAACGATTCTGGGTGGTTGGTCGGCTAACCACAAGTTATCGGAACCGCCATTCGGTAGACAGTCGTCAACTGGCGTAACATCGCGATTACAGTGCGCCGGGCTAAACCGGCATGAAGCAGAGGATGAAAGAGCCTTACGAGTAAAGACTAGCGATCTGCTCGGCCCCGAGTCTTGCGCTGATACCGCGAGGGACTCAGTGAAGCGTAGACAGGGGCTAGGCGGGGTGGGTATCCAGCTCCGGCACAACCAGAAAAGTAAGGAGGAAAGCTGATGTGGTCAGTGGGAGGTAAACCCACCGAGGTAAAAGTCAGAACCTCGTAGCTTGGATAGCGGGGAAGAGGGAAACCGAATCTTTGGCTATTGACAAAGCCATCTTCAGGATGGTGAGCAAGTCATCGGGCCGTAACGAACAGTAAACGCAAAGTAGCCTCGAAAAATATCGCCCCAATGGCCGAACCTTTCGGAGCTGGGTGAAGGCAGCATGGCGCGTCGCAGACTGACTGAAGCGGCGAACCACTTGGCGGGGTGTTAGCGACAGCACGATGGCAAGGACGCATTAAGCAACTGGAGAAGCCCTCCTCGTCCCAGGGAGAAATCTCTGGAGCAGGTCCGACCTATAACCGGCGACACCGGGAAAAGGAAGGAAGGCGAGAGGGTGGCGGACGGGCCCGTAAGAGTGACGAAGCGGCTGTAATGGCTGTGGAGCAAAGAGGCCCTGCTGTTGGTAGCGACTCTAACAAAAAGGAAGGCAAGGGTGAAATGACAAAGACACCCATCAGTTTGCAGGACCTGAGGAAGAGTCTATACGTCAAGGCGAAGGCAGAACCGACTTGGCGTTTCTGGGGGCTATACGTTCACGTCTGTAAGAAGGAAACGCTCCAGGAAGTCTATCAGGTGGCGAAAAGTAATGACGGAGCTCCAGGCATCGACGGGGTGACGTTTGAAGCCATTGAGGGAAGTGGAGTGGAGAGTTTTCTGAAACAGATTCAGGACGAACTAGTCCAGCACACGTATCAACCCATGCGGGTACGAAAGAAGGAGATTCCGAAAGACCGGGCACCAAGGTCCGCGTTCTTTCCATTCCTGCCATTCGTGACCTTGTGGTCCAGGGGGCGCTCAAGCTCATCCTGGAGCCGATTTTCGAAGCTGATTTCCAATCGGGATCCTATGGATACCGACCGAAACGGACAGCACAGGCGGCGGTGCTCCAAGTGGATAAAGCGATCATGCAAGGGAAGACTCGCGTCATTGATCTTGATCTACGCGCCTACTTCGACAATGTGCAGCACTATCTGCTGCTGGAGAAGGTGGCTCGACGGATACAGGATGCAATGGTGATGAGGTTACTGAACCTGATCCTGAAGTCGACTGGGAAGAAAGGAGTGCCGCAAGGCGGAGTGGTTTCACCTTTGCTCAGTAATGTCTATCTCAATGAGGTGGACAGAATGCTGGAGAAGGCGATAGCCACGACGCGGCGCGGAAAATATACCCATGTACAATACGCGCGGTTTGCGGATGACATGGTGATATTAATCGACTCCCATCCGCGGCACGACTGGCTCATGAGGGCGGTGGATAAGCGACTACGAGAGGAACTGGCGAAACTACGAGTGGAGATCAACGAAGACAAGAGTCGGACAATCGATCTGAGAACAGGCGGAGCCTTCGCATTCCTGGGATTTGAGTATCGCCTCGTGCTGGGACGTAACCAGAAGTGGCGACCGCAATTTGTGCCGAAGATGAAGAAACGCACGGCGCTCTTTGCCAAGCTCAGGGAAGTCTTCCGGCAACACGTCAGCCAGCCCGTGGAGGCGGTGATTAAGATGATCAATCCCATCCTCCGGGGTTGGGTGAACTATTTTCGGATCGGTCATTCGGGTCGGTGCTTTTCGAAGGTCAGCGACTGGGTAGAAATGAAGATGCGGCGTCATCTGATGCGGGCCAGACTGCGCAAAGGCAAGGGCTGGAAACGGTGGAGTAGTGAGTGGATCTATCGCATGCTCGGGCTATACAACGACTATAGGCTGAGACGGCCAGCACTCGCGAAAGCTGTTCCTGTCTTTGCGTGCCACAAACCAGGACCGAAAACCTGAGAAACTGGAACTCTGTTTATTCGTGCCAGGTGGAAATTATACAGGTTTCTATCTCCCCCCGATCGATTCCGCTTACTCCAAAAGCGTCCGAAATCAGACGTTCGCACGAATAAGATTTTTATCTATGTAGGATGAACGACATACTATCAGACTCGGCATGTGATATTAGTGCAAAAGCTAAGACTATGCGTCCCCGTGCGGCGGCTGCTAAGAAGAGACGCGATTTTGACCCCCATGCATTCCTCGCAACCATCGGCGAGGGCAGGAAATTTGTACTTTTCCCCAAGAAACAAAGAATCTTTGCGCAAGGGGATACGGCTGATGCAGTTTTTCATATCCAGACCGGCAAGGTAAGACTTACGGTGGTGTCCAATGATGGCAAGGAAGCAACCATTGGCATACTAGGGGACGGCGAGTTCTTCGGTGAAGGTGCGCTGGCAGGTCAACCCCTCCGCATGGGCGCTGCAACCGCAATGACGGATTGCGCTGTTCTGCGGATCGACAAGAAAGCCATGATGGAAGCGCTTCATCGGGAACACGAATTGTCCGACCTATTCGTGGCGTATTTGTTAGCGCGGAACATACGTTACGAAGAAGATCTAGTTGATCAGCTTTTCAATTCGAGCGAGAAGAGGCTGGCCCGGATTCTTTTGCTGCTCGCTCATTTTGGCAAAGACGGCATACCTGAGGCGGTAGTCCCCAAAATAAGCCAGGAGACGCTGGCCGAAATGGTGGGCACAACCCGATCCCGGGTTAGCTTTTTCATGAACCGGTTCAGGAAATTGGGATTCATCCGCTACAACGGCGGTCTGCAAGTCCATAGCTCACTTTTGAACGTTGTACTCCATGACTAGCCCCTGGGATCCGAATCCCGGTCTCCAAGGTGCTTCTTTTCTCGTTTGTTGATGTAACGGCGTTATTACTACTGTCCTCTGATTCCATCATGCGGAGAGTAGCTATGCGCGCTCAGTCGATGCCAAACTATTGTGGACTTTCGTGTCGGTTCGCGTCGTCCTGCACGGACTTCGTCGTAGCCGACTTGTCGATCGTCGACTTGGTGGACAGCCCGCATGCAAGTGGGGGATTTGTCATTTGCTTGGCAAATACGCGGTAGCTCGGCCCGTCCGGCTGCAACGTCGACCAGTATCCCGACCGGGTCAGCAAGGGTTTGTGTTGGACGATGGTCTGGTTGACCAGAATCTTCACTCCACATTCGAGATTGTTCTTCGGCTGGAGAATGGTTTTCGCGGGATCGTTCGGCTTTAGCACACGGTCCACTTGCCAATTGAAATCGCAGCCATAACGCTTCTGGTCTGCGTACGCAAGCTGCAACAATCCTTCACTGCGCATGGCCGTTCCTCTCACCTCATCGTGTTTCGCGACTTTCGGTTCGATGTGACGGACGCTTGTGTTGGGATTTAATCCGGCTTCAGCACCCGCAAGGGCCTGAAAGAAGTAGGCCCAAAATGCGCGTTTGTCTGTCTCGGCCATCTCGTAAAATCGCGGACAGAATCGACGGACGCCCGGCGGAACTTGCGAAGAAAGCATTTCGAGTGGCAGCGCCTTCTCGATGATCTGGTCCCATTGTGGATTCCAGGGCGTTCCGCCGAGCTCGACCTTTTTCTCATCGATAGGTGTCGGCGGGGCTGGTTTAGTGGCCTGCGCATGCGAAGCTGTGGCTATTCCCATGAAAAATACGAGACTCACGATAAACGATGTCAGCGCAGAGATACTCATGTTTACCGCCTCCGCTAATAATCGATACGTTCTTTTGCCACGCGTCTCGTAACTGCTCTGCTTAGCTGGCCGCTGAAGTTCAGAGTTCCTGAGTCCCGATGTCTTAAGAATCGACACTGTCTGCATTGGCCGCTTCTTTGGCCGCGTTTTAACCATAAGCCGAAATTGCCTTAAGCTTTCCTTAGTCTCGGAGTGAGGACGGCACAGGTTTTTACCGTTTCCACTGTTCTGGGTTCGACCGAAGGCGAACGGTGGCAGGCCGGGCCACGTTTCTCACCTCGTGACGAATTTCCTCACGCTTTCGCGGCGTCCACAGTCTCGGCTTCATAGACTGCGCACAACAAAAACGATCAATAGAACTACGACAATTGTTCCTACCAGGCCGTAACCTAACATAGTTCCTCCTAGTCCTTACGTGTGCAAGATCTAACCAATCATGCTGCAAAATGATGAGCTTTCGCTGGTCAGTAATGCTCACAATGGATGATCCTCCAGAGAATTCGGGTCCGCTCTCTGGACGCACCTATCTTTCCGGCACCGGCAAGTCATCTCAGGAGAGTCGATTTAGCAGATTTCATTGCGACATTCCCGAATAGTGAGCCGTAGTGCACAAACGTGGCCGCGCATCCGTGGAAACATGACAAGCGCAGAGTGCAGATCTCCGACCCAAAGGGAAGATACTTGGTCTTCACTCTACTGTTTTTTCAGATGCCCATAATGAAAACGCAAGACTTAAACACGAAAATCATCACAAAAAAGCCGAAAAATGCCCGCAACTGCGAAAGTCGGGTTAGATACGTTGGTGCTGGTGCCGTTTGCAATCGTTTGCAATCCACAGTGCTGGCAATCGTTTTCGGCCTGTGGGAGACTGTCTTCATGCCGAAACGTAATCTACGGATACTAAAAAAGCCGCCAGCTACAGTTGGGATTTGTGAAGCGTGCAATCAGAGATTCACATCCCACCTCCGAAATGCGGATAAATCTGAATGGGAAGTCAGTACGCTCTTCTCGCGGCATAAGTGCAAGAGTCAGGACGTAAACCGGACCGCTGCTCGGACCGTGAAAGAGTCCACCGAGGGTCGCTAGCCTCTCGCGACGTTCATCGGGAGCATCAATTGCAAACCCTTCCATGCCAGGACCGCACAGCACACAAGTTTCAATGGCTCGCATGATGCAGTCCCATCGCTCGGCGATCCGCACGCGATGCTGCCTTGAGCTTTGCCCCCGATCACCTATTCACGCCCGACTTGGCGAGGTGAAGAACGTGTCAACTGAAGTCAGTGAACGACAGGCGCTTTCAAGCCGGATACGTTGCTCCAGGTCACGCAAGCCGATCATGACACATGATTCGCTCTCGCTCATGTCGCGAGTCGATGGCGGCGCCCCTCTTGCGGGGTTCGAGCATCGCCGCGAAGTCTCGCTCTTTCCCGCCGTCGGTTGCTGGCCGCGGCCGGAAAATCTTCTTAAGCGGCTACGTAGTTGTGCAGGAATGTCCAGACTATTGTGGTGATTTCTATTGTTCTTGGCCACGATGGCCTCCAGTCAAATTCAAGCGGCCAGGTCCCGGCAGGCGTTTTCCGCGTTCGGTCTAATCTTCAGCGCGCCGAAGGGCGTGCAGGGCATACATCGCGTCATCTACAGCGTCCTCTTCCTCGATATTGTCTCCTGCTGAGTGAAACAGTTCGCGCGTACGGGTCACAAGTGCCGTCTGAAGCTTTGTTCGCGTCCAATTCAAAGAGCGCAGCCTTGTAAAATTGCGCCCAAACTCTCTTGTGCGGTGATCCTGATATGCCGGTGTCCATAACCACTCCCGGGCGAGCAGCAGTCCAAACTACTACGAGGGGGAGGCGACGTAGGCCGCCTCCCATTCCTATCATTACCTGCTGGTTACGCGGCCTTGGCGACAGCCTTGGCTTCGAGGATCTTCTCGCCGCCAACAGTGACCTTGATCTGCTTGGGCTTGGCTTCGGCCTTCTTGGCGAGCATGATCTTCAGCACGCCCTTGGCGTAGTCGGCGCTCACTTGCCCCGGGTCCACGGAGCTGGGCAGGGTGAACGAACGGGTAAAGCTCCCGTATTGCCGCTCCACGCGACGGAAGTTCTCCTCTTTCTCTTCCTTTTCGATCTTGCGCTCGCCGTGGACGGTGAGGGTGTTGTTCTCGATGCGGACATCAATTTCTTTTTCGTCGATGCCCGGGACTTCAAGCTTCAGAGTAATGGTGTGCTCGTCTTCGTAGATGTCCACCGGCGGTGCGAAGTTGGTGGTTGTCAGCGCCTCTTCCGGGCCTTCGGGGCTATACGACTCACGGACAAGACGATTCATGCGGTTCAAGCGGTCCTGCATCGTGGAAAACTCACGGAACGGCTCCCAACGGGTCAATAGTGGCATAACGCAATTCCTCCTTACAGAGGGAAGCTAAGAGGAAAAACTTCAGATGGGCTGACTTAGTTCAGGGGACCTGAAAGAGTAAGAAGAGGTAGCTTGCTCAATCACAATGCTAGGCTTGTGTCCTGCGATTGTCAAAGATGCAAGGCGCAGCTGTGGATGCAAGGCGCAGCTGATATCGACGAACCCGAACCCTTGGGCGGTGTCCTGACTGGGTTCCTACTTCTTTGAAAACTCGCCGTCAAAATGACTTTCAACTTCTTCGCGACTAAGCGGAGTTTTTGCATTGGTCAATACGATCGAATAGACCACTTTGTTGCCTTCGACCTGAGCGGTGATGAACGCTCCTTCGTCCGGCAGCTCTTGGTAGGTGAATTTCACTCTTCTGCCATCTGCAAGTGTTTTAATCCACTCGTCGCTTGGCATTCTCGGTACCTCGGCGGCGAGAGCAGAATGCCGCTTGACCTTTCGCCTGGGTAGAAGAACGCGTTTCACCGCGGCCGGCATTCTGTTGCCGGTGACTTCGCGGTAGATGCGCTCGATGGTAGTTTCTTTGCGGCGAGCCATGGAGCACCCCAACCGCAGAATCCTACACCTGAGCAGGCGGACGCACGAAACGTGACAACTCACTGCAGGCGAAGTTTCGCTATGTTATTTCTCGATCCCTGGTAGCTTTTTGACTGCCTCCGCGGCTTGGCGCATCTTCAGCGTTGCATTTGTGGTCTGCAAATTGAACCCTAAGACTTTCCTTGCGCGTCCGCAACCCTCTTCATGGCGATTATGGATACCTTGAACTGGCGATTGCAAAGAGTGCAGACTCCGATAACCGGGACTCTGCCGAGCCACTTAAGCACCTGAAGATTACGCTTTGGCATGGCCAGCCTTTCCGGAGACAGCTTTGCGGGAGGCCTTCTTCTTGGCGGATCGGGCTTTTGAAACTGCAGCCTTGACACGAGCGATTGTGGTTGTTTCATAGACCTTTTGTTTCGTCGTACCCACCGTTTTCCCGCAGGTTAGACTCAATTGATACGTCTGTGGTTGGTCGCCCCAGGGACAGAGCAGGCGGGACGCGCGGGAGTTGCAAAACAGCATTCGATCATTACCTGGGAAATGATCACTGGTACCAGAAACTTGCATGGAGCCGCAGCGCGGGTGCACCCTGTCTCAAGGACCAGGTTCGGCAAGCTAAAGCCGACTTCTCACTGGTGCTTCGTGCGCCCGGAAAACAGCATGGCTCCGGTACTGGCCATCACTGACATGGTGGCAAGAGCCCGTCGAGACGACAGCCTCTTATGACCCCGATGGAGAGATTCCACAACCTTATCGTCACCGGGCCGGATCCCATTTTCCCACGAAGGAGAACCGGCATGAGAACAGACAGGCGGTGGCGTACTCGCAAAGAGAAGAAGGAATGGGCACGACGGTTGCAGTCCAATGACCCGGGGCTGGACGTGATTCACCCCCAGGCCGCCGGGATTGATGTCGGTAACGCTTCCCATTATGTGGCGGTGCGTCCAGATCGAGATTCGGAACCGGTACGCCAGTTCGGGTGTTTCACGGCCGATCTGCATCGGCTGGCGGACTGGCTGAAGAGTTGTGGACTGGGGGACCGTAGCGATGCAATCGACCGGGGATCTACTGGATTCCGTTATACGACATTCTGGAAGAACGCGGTTTCGAGGTGTACTTGGTCAACGCGCGCCACACCAAGAATATTAGAACGTCAGCACCAGTGACGCCAGCGGACTCACACGATGACTCCAAGAGTGCGACCGAACAAGCCAAGAAGAGACCGTCGTAATCACGCCTGCGCGCTGAAGGACCGTCGCCCGTCTCCGTTTTGGTGTCCATGGTGTCCAAAACGGGCGGTTCTCGATGATACGGATGATAAGAGTTGATATCGCGGTAGGAAATTAGCCCAGTTCCAACGTGCCGGGTTCGCAGGCATTTACGGGCTAAATCCTTGCAGGCTGGTAACATACGCAAAATCGCCGTGCTTGAATCCCACTCTCTCCGCCAGTTTTGTTTCAACGAATTACGAGCAACGCTACCTTTATAGCGTGCAATGGCGTGCAACGTGAGTACAAATGTGTTTTCGCGTGCTGCCTCTCCCTCGCGCAGGAAGCAGAAAGTAACCGCCAAGTCGTAATCCGCGTCACTCAGCAGTACCCCAGCCTTGCGCATGGTATGAAGCTACAAGGAAGCGTGAAAGTCGAAGCAGTGGTCGCTCCGGACGGCTCCGCAAAGACTGTCAAAATCAAGGGAGGGCATCCGCTACTAGCGCAGGCGGCTCATTATGCCGTTCAAAAATGGAGGTGGGCACCGGCGCCCAAACAGACCCGTGAGCTGATCGAGGTCAAGTTCAATCCCTAGTTTATTCTCAATTCCTCAAGCCTTGGGTAAGCCATCAGTACAGTTCCCAGTACCTGATCTTGGCGACGCAGTCTTTCGGTCAACAACCTTATGATTTGGTACTGGTCACGGATCGTCCTAAATGCTGCCGCAAGGTCATCACGGGTTGGCCGTTTCTTAGACTTCATCACGCCCCCTTGACCTTGGATACGCGAGCGTATGCTGCTGTTGCCCTCATTTGTGAAATTGCCATTAATCGTGACGGGCGGCAAACTAAAAGGAAAGAGGCCGGGGGCGACTCCGGCCTATATTGCAGATTGGGTGGCGGGATGGTACTACGGCGGTTGAAACAGTCATTGCAAAAATAGGCCGCACATCGGTAACGAGCAATGCAGGCGATGTCGTAGGTGGATTTAAGGGCCGGAGGATTGGGGAGGACAAACCTGGCACTCAGCCAGACTCTCCAGCCCGTCCAAGCGACGCCATTACATCAGGAATTCAACCTCAAACGACACTGGCAGAAGTATGAGGAACTACGGAAATATCTGGCAGTGGATCTTTAACCTTTGCGCCAACCCTTGCGGCGGAGCGCTTACATAGCCAGAACAGCAAGACCATGGTTACAGTTCCGAGTACAAGCCATGACGTCAAGAACAACCGTAAGAGATGCATTTGGGATCACCTGCGCAATGTGCTGAGTTTCTTCGCGGTGAAGAGGATCGCATCAAATCCATGCATAAGAATGGTCAATTTTGAACAGTCTCGGGAGGAAGTGATCGGCGATAATGTGAAAGATTACTCGCCGTTTCGGTGAAGCGCCCAATGCTTGGCAGTCGGCGCGCAAACGAAACAAGCCTGTTCTTGCAACCTGCGCACCCGCCAGGGACTTAGCAAGTGATTCGGCCTGTGACTTGGCGCTCTCAGTGGTGACGTTTCCGCCCAGAGCACTACACCCTTGTCGCGATCTTCCTTGACGGAGACGTTCTTGAATCCTGCTTGATCGAGCGAGCTGCGGATGTTGTCAGAAACATCGGGTGACTTTGCCGAAGCCCCTGAGCATCCCAACATGACTCCGATGGCCAGAAGGGTGAGCGCGGCAAACAACAATTTAATCGTATTCATATTTTTCCTTTGAGCAGATCCAGATTGAATCCGGCAGAATGACTAAGTTCTGCCGAGACAGCCTCTTGCCTCGCTCATTTGCGTCAGCAATGCTTCGCAGTACCGCTCACTTTGTAAACAAGCGCTTCCTACCGCATCTCAGGCACGTTTGTTTCGGCCGGATGCCATAGCTTTAATTTACAAGACGATCAATTCTGACCAGTTTTACGAAGTCGGGCATCTGATAATGACGACTCACGAGGTTCCGACCGCCGAGGGGACCTTTCTGAAACCAATTTCGTTTGTGGACATTCCTGATGCACGGAGGTTTCGATGAATCTAAATCTGATGGATCCGAAGTTTATTATGCTCGCCGGCGTGGTGATTCTGGTTATCGCGGTGCTTGCTTGGATGTACGTGCAGAAACGCAGAAGTGCGACTGCAGACCTACGGAAAAGATTTGGCCCCGAGTACGAGCGGGCGGTGCGGGAGCATGGGTCAGAACGAAAAGCGGAAGCGAAATTAGTCGATCGCGGGAAGAGGGTTGAAAAGCTCAACCTTCGTGATCTTGATCTGATGGAACACGAACGCTTTTTAAAACGGTGGGAGTCCGTACAGTCTCGCTTTGTCGACTCCCCCAAAGGGGCGGTCACGGAAGCCGATGACCTGGTGTCGTCCTTAATGAAAACTCGCGGCTATCCCGTATCCGATTTCGATCAACGTGCGGCCGACATTTCTGTCGACCATCCCCGAGTGGTGGAGAACTACCGTTCTGCGCATGAGATTGCGCTGCGGGTTGGGACAGACGGGGCAACCACCGAAGATCTGAGAACGGCGATGATTCACTATCGCTCTCTATTTGAGGAACTGGTGCAGGTACCAACAGTTGTGGAAAGGGAAGAGGTGGCTTAATGGCTGAGCTACTGAGGACAAAAGAAGCGGCTTACGACGGCCGACCTGGCGAGCTATGGCATTGCGCAAAAGCAGCCTGACGGACCCAAGCTGGTGAAAGACCAAGAGCCGGAGACTCTGGATAGAGTGCTTGCAATTTCGGAGCCTATGCCCTTGTTTTCTGAATCAGAGATGGGCGAGTTCCGATCGCGGTGGAGCAAGATACAGACTGGTTTTGTCGACGAGCCGCGCCGGACGGTCGAAGACGATGGCAAGCTGGTAGCTGCGGTGACGCAGCGACTCGCGGAGGGTTTCGCCAACGAGCGAGCGGGCTTGGAAAAGCAGTGGGACCGCGGTGACAACGTGTCCACTGAGGACCTGCGCGTTGCCTTACAGCGCTACCGTTCCTTTTTTGACAGACTGCTAAAACTGTAGGACGAACACGCTTTCGACAGCGACCGTGGCACTATGCTATCTCAAAGGACATATCAACACTGGCTCGCACAAGACGGAAGAGGTTGTGAAGATTGGGAGCCCACTATATGAAGAAACTCACCAATCTTTGCGATTTCGTAGGGAGGTTCTTCTTCAGCTTCAAGAATGACGAACTCCAATGGCAAGGACAGATTATCAGCAAGGTCAGTGAAGGCGTCTTCCTGGTGCGCCTGCACGAGTGGACGACAGGACAATCGAGTTCTCAGGTCCTCTTCTCAGTGCCGGACATGATGGGTTGGAAATTCTACGACAGCGCTGAGGACTGGCGTTCTGCGTTGGCTAAATACGAGTCCAACAAAGCCGCAGTAGCCGGCTCACTTCTACGCAGCACGCACTAGGGCTTCCAATCTCTAAGTCTGCGCTGGTCACACCAACTCTGAACCCCTGTGCGGACTGCCATCCCATCGTCCCACGGGATCTTTCAGCGCGACGAGAACTTGACGCTCGGCATGAATCGATCGCACGCAACTAGAGGCAGGCGAGAGGCAGGATTAGTTCGACACGTAATGAGCGCATAGTGTCAGTGTTCTGGGAAGCCTTCCGCGTGAGAATGCGGAGTTAACTCCGCATTCTCACGGGTTACTCAGTCCTGAGGCGCCGCTCTTCCACGTCACCGCCGAATTACCCTCACTCAGCCTAGGCAGCTTTGCGTGGTGCTGGCTTGTTTCGGTCGGAGCTCTCTTCCTTCGTGAGAGAGAGATTTGGGGTGCCGGTCCGCTCCAGCATTTTCCGTTTTCTCCACCTGCCGAAGACAGGGACCAGCGTGCCGAAGACGACCACCAGCACGGCAACCAAAATCAAGAGAAACAAAGACCCGCTCCTATGAGTCACTGCGGGTGTAGTGGCGGCTGCAGCAGGTGGGCTGATGGTCTCCGAGGACGCGTTGGCATTTGCAGCGGGTGTTGTGGTGTCCGCGGCGGTTGGGATGACCGGATCCGAGGACGGGCTGGCAGTCGCAGCGGGAGTAGCGGCGGCTGCGGTTTTTGTCGGTGGGGCTCTGCGAGGACGGGCTGACTGTCCCGTCGGTTGAGCGGCGTCCGCAGCGGGTGCGCTGACAGTCGAAGACGGACTGACTGTCGCAGCGGGTGTTGTGGCATCCGGAGCGGGCGGGCTGACGGTCTCCGAAGACGGGCTGGCAGTCGCAGCGGGTGTTGTGGCGTCCGCAGTGGGTGTGCTGGCAGTCTCCGAAGACGGGCTGCTGGTAGTCGCAGCCGGTGCAGTGGCCGCCGCAGCCGGCGGGATGACGGTCTCCGAGGACGGGCTGGCAGTTGCAACCGGTGCAACAGCGGCCGCGGCGCAGTGGTCGGAGATCATGTTCAGTTCGGTGACGGCAAAGCTGTTGTCAGCGGCGCCGGAACTCGCGGCCCCACTTGCTTTGTGCCCAATGAGGTTTACGTCATGGCCCAGATGTGGCTTGAGATCAACACTGCTGCTGGTGATCTTAAGAACCTGACGAGTACCATCTTCGGCAACTGTGTAATTGCCATCAGATCCACCCAAGCAACCTTTAACGTTGGCTTGGTCCGTATTGCTGCCAGCGTCGGGAGTCTGCGCCAACCCCAGCGTAACCAGCAGGCCCGATACAACCATCAGTAGGAATACTCTTTTCATGGAATCCTCCTAGGATTCTCGCCTTGCGGCGGTCTGAGGTCTCACTGGGGATTTGATCTTGCTGTCGGTCCTTGCGCAGAACACTCGCGCGTTGTGCAACGGTTGAGTTCCGGCCTGGGACTCTGGAGCATCCGGAGTGGAACAGCACAAACCATATCTGATATGGATTTGACTGTCTGTTCAAAACCGCTCACATTCGATGGAACAACACTCACCAAGAAAGGTGAAGCCGTATTGGGCGATGCGAAAGGTTCGGACTTCACTACATGCTTAACTTGTACATGCGTGTCTAGACCTCGACGCCTGTCGCTTTGGCGCTGAGTGTTGTAATCAGCCGTAGCAATCAAAACCCCCTTGGAGCATCTAGTCTAGTTGGTCGCGTCCCTTAATGGAGTGACTGCACACGGTAGCCCGAGCGGGCCTTTGCAGTTTTGTTCCGCCTCAGTTGGAAATGGAGAAAGCGTTCGTCCGTTAAGATAGCGGAGCGAACGTATGAAAAGAGAACGGAAGCACTACACTGCTGAGGAGAAGGTGGCCATTCTACGGCGCCATCTTTTAGACAAGGTTGCGGTTTCTGACCTGTGTGAAGAACTGGGACTGCAGCCGACGGTATTCTACCGCTGGCAAAAAGAGTTCTTCGAGAACGGAGCGTCCGCCTTCCAGACGCCGGAACGGCCCCATCGCCAGGTGGAGGAGAAACAGAAGCGGATTGAGTTCTTGGAGAAGAAAGTGCAAACCAAGGACGAGGTCTTGGCCGAGCTGATGGCGGAGCACATCGCGTTAAAAAAAAGTCTTGGGGAACTCTGACCACGACCTGGGTGCCGCATGATGTGCGGGATCAGGTGGTGGATTTCGTCCGGCGCTGGTCGGAGAAGAGCGAGATCGGCGTCGGACGATTCACCGCTTGGCTGGGGGTGACTACCAGTAAGTTCTACGACTGGCGACAGCGCTATGGGCGAGTGAATGAGCACAACGGTTGGGTACCCCGAGATTTCTGGTTGGAGATGTGGGAGAAGACGGCCATCATTGATTTCCATCGGAAGAATCCGTTGGAAGGCTATCGGCGACTGACGTTCATGATGTTAGATCAAGATGTGGTGGCGGTCAGTCCGGCGAGCGTATGGCGGGTGCTGAAACAAGCGGGACTGCTGTCGCGCTGGAAAAGCAAGCCGTCACGCAAGGGGACCGGCTTCGAGCAGCCGCTGCAGCCACATCAGCACTGGCACGTTGATGTTTCCTATATCAACCTGTCGGGCACGTTCTACTACTTATGCAGCGTGCTGGATGGTTGCAGTCGTTTTCTGGTGCATTGGGATCTGCGAGAGTCGATGAAGGAGGCTGACCTGGAGATGATTCTGGAACGAGCCAAGGAGAAGTGCCCGGAAGCCAGGCCGCGGATCATCTCCGACAACGGCCCGCAGTTTATCGCACGGGACTTCAAGGAGTTCATTCGCATTTCGGGGATGACACACGTGCGCACCTCGCCGTTTTATCCGCAGTCGAATGGGAAAATCGAACGCTGGCATAAGTCGCTCAAACAGGAGTGCATCCGGCCACTGACCCCGTTGACGGTGGAAGATGCGCGCCGCTTGATTCAACTCTATGTGGATCACTACAACACGATACGACTGCACAGCGCCATCGGTTATGTGACACCGCAGGATCGGCTCGCCGGACGGCAGGTCGAGATCCACGCGGCTCGCGATCGCAAGTTAGAACAGGCTCGCAGCCAGCGACAACTTCGCCGGCAGCAGACCGAGTCTTTGAAGTTTGCAAACTCTTCCACCCCAGCTACAATGACCTCGCCAGGCGAAACGGAAGCAGGCACTGCAGGGATGCAACCATGCTAAGGGATAACCTGGTGGGGCTCATCGAGCCGATGCTCAGCAGCGCGGGAGCCAATCCTCTCGCGCTGCGCACTGCGAGGAAAAAGCCATCGGACGATAGACCCCCATGCCTTGAAAATCCCCGCCCCGAAGGGGCGGAACTTACACTAACGGAAAACGCTCCTCCTCCATTTCACGCTGAGCCAAAACAAACGAAGCCCAATGTGCTGAACTAATTCATGAAATGGCTGACCCGCGAGCGGGTTGTGCCTGCCATCTCCGCGAGGGTTTCCTGGCTGATTTTGGGGATTACAGTCTCGGGTGCGCCTTCCTTGCCGAAATGGGCCAGCAGCAGCAGGATTCTGGCCAGTCGCTTTTCGCTGGAATTGAAAAGCTGGTCAACTGAATCCTCTTCGTATCGAATGTTCCGTGTCAGCAGATAAGCTACGACAGGTCGGACAACGCGTGTTCGCGGTGAGAGCCTGCATCATCGCTTTCTTGTCGATGCGCAGAAGAGCGCAATTCGTCATGGCGGTCGCACTGCCCATGCGGAGAGCTTGGCCCGCGAGCGAACCTTCGCCGAAAAAGTCTCCCTCGCCTAATATGCCGACCGTAGCTTCCTTGCGAGTCTTCGAGACTACGGTGAGTTTCACCTTGCCCGTCTGGACATAAAACACCGCATCAGCAGTATCCCCTTGCGCAAAAATTCCATAGTTCTTGGGGAAAAGCACAAATTTCCTACCCTCGCCGACGGTGGCAAGAAATGTATTGGCGGCAAACTCGCGTTGTTTCTCAACGCCCGTAAAATTCAGAAGCTTCTTCGCATAAATTTGTAGTCATATCGCCAAATTGCCGCTAATAATCGTTGGGCTCTTGTCGAGCTCATTTGCCTCGAAAATACCTCCTGAGGAGGCCGGGTTCTCTCAGCGCCAGCCGGACCAGTTTCAATGAACTTTGCCTCTCGGGCCTCTAGGGCACCATCCTTAAAGTACACCGGGCACTCGGGAATCCATTTTCATGGCCTAAGGTGAACTTGGGGTCATGCCGGTTTCGTAAGATAAGGAAACAACTATGAAAAGAATCCGCGTGAATCGTGAACCCTTAGACGCATTGCCCATAATAAATCGAGAGTAGGTATCGTGCTTGGGTTGGTGGCTCCCGGCTGCATCATGGCCGTAGAGTGCCTCTCATCGCTGTTTGCCCTATGACTGCCTCTGGCATATCGACTTTTCTAGTAATTCAGCAAAGGAAAAGACGAAATCTCGTGCGCTCTCCCGTGCGCCCTGCGCCCTGAATCACGCATAGCACTTGCTACCGCGAGCGGGACGTTTTTGCACTCCCACGGCCTCAGTTCTGAATTTGCCGCATGCTTCAGGTACGCCTCGCGCACTCTGCTGCTTTTTCCTTACCTGCTCGATATCTTCAATCATCTCTGCGCTCTCACCTGTGGTGCTCATCTTTCGTCCCCTTTTTCAATGTTCCGTCACGAACAAACCGCATCATTACGTCAGGAGGTATTAATTCTTGACCCTTACTGACCGACTTGTGCAGTGCTAGAAACCACAAATACTTATCTTTATGCGGTGGGCTCTTTGCCATCAACTGTGAAGCGCGTGTGACGATGCGCTCCTGATCAATTCTCCCCGTTCGGTGTTCTTGGCCGAATCTCTTCTCATCTTTCCGTCCATTTTTTCTCTCCCCTTCACCCTCAGCGCTCAAGTCCAGACTGGCGTTTTCACAGTGGTCTTCGCCGTCAAGGGTTTTCGATGAACGGGCTCCGCCCGCCCTGTGACTGCTGCGGTCCGCGGCACGCCTTCTCAAAACCGTCCGAGGGTTTCGGGAAGAAAAAATGTTCTCGAAGGAGGAAAATACAATGCAGAAAACAAAACCTCAGGACGTTTAAACTCCGCCTTGCTCGGCGCATGAACGGCTACCCTACGTGCTACTGGCAGGCGGCCCGCAAGAATCTGCTTCTCGTCTACCAGGCTTTCGACGAACCCGAGAGAGCGAAGGGAGTTCCCAAGAAAAGACGCTGGCAAGTACATGGGCAAAATAAACGGACGCATTGTCAGGGCGTGGTTACCTAAATTGTCGCCCCGATTTTTGGCTCGACAAACTTACTTGCGGGCATTCCAGCTAAGGGACAGGCATTATCTGGCGGGGATGGAGGCGACTTCACTCGGGGTCTGGTCGCGGATGATACGCTCTTCGATCCTGGACACGAATTCCGGCATGTGGCCCGTCACCATTTGCCGGATGCCAGGTCCAAACTCGTGTAAGAGCTTCACACCTGCGTCGTTACCAACCGTCGAACCGAAATCGCTGAACGGCGCCGAATTAGAGCGCGCCCAATAGGGACGGGAGGCGGTGTGGGCAGCGACTGAAGTCAGCACGCCGAAGAAATACGAAGTGTTCAGCCTCCGCTTTCCGGACTCGTCACGCGTGACAAACATTCTCGAAGCGGCGTCAGTGGCTCGGCCCATCAAGCTGCCGCTGGCCGAAGGCTGATAACGCAAACTCTGCTTGAGCAATGACGGATACAGGTACCTGCCAAAAGCAGCGCCGGACTCTCTTTGAGCTGGGACCGCGTTAAAGAGGGCGGTTACGCTCGGCGGCGGTCCGGGGGGGACAGGTCCCAGGTCTGTTGCGCGCATTACGCCCGCGTTCACCCCAACCGCGCCAACTTTCAAAGGCAAGCGCGCTTCATCGCCAGCCCGTTGAAACCTATCTTCTTGGGTTAGAACCAGTGCCGACGGAGCATCAGGCAGTGATCTCCGCGCACCCCTCTGTTGGCGCTGCACTTCGGTTGAGTTTGTGCCCTCAAACTGCAACCCCTGAACCACACCACTACGTTCGCTCTGACATAACCCTCCGCAAGCCGCTAACAGGCAAAAAGAAACGACCTGGACTGGTGCGATTCGCTTCACCATAACTCGGTCCTGCAAAGCGGCAAGCCGCTTTTCGGCTCCTGCACGCTCAAACGTTCCACAGCTGAGCTAGGGCTCGGGCCGCGTCCGATAGTGCGCGCTTCTCCGCAGCGGCTGGGGAAACCCCTAGAACCCTTCCGCGCTGAACGATGGGGGTGCGATACTGCAGCTTCTTCTTGGCAGCTAGATCAGCCTGACGAATGCCGCACACGGCTGTCTCGAACACATGTCTCAGACCTTCCGGCGGCGGGCGATCGCTGCGCTTCCGTGTGGTGTTCTCCAATCACTGCTGTATGAGCACCCCGCGTGCCAAACATAGGAAAAAGTAACGTACTGATTTAGCTATTGGTTAGCTTTATCTTGGAACGAGATGCCCAATATGAAACTGGAAAAGCGATGCACACTAGTTACAGTTCCTCTTGCGTCCGTTGGGGGAACTGCGGTCCTAGTTGACGTAAGCGGGGACCTCAGCCGGAATTGGCCGCTACGTAAGCGTGGCGAAATACGTTGCAGCATCTCGTGAACCGCAAGCAGGGCGAACTGGGCAGAGACGGCTATAACGGCATCTCGCCCACCAAGAATCTGCTGAGGGTCATTGACTGAGAATCTGCTGAGGTCTTTCACTCCTGGGCGGACTTCTCTCTCGTTCCAAGCAGGCCATGATAAAAACAGGACGACGAAAGAATGAACCTCACTTGCCGGTGAGCGGTCGAAGGAAAGTGCGCGATTTTGACCAGTTTTTTGGTGCGCGTTGTTCGATGATCGAAATTGTGAGGAACCGAACGGCGGCGATAGCGATGCGGATCCACGAGCCGTTCGTGCTGTCCATCTCATGGGAGGATTGACGAGATGCATCGCTGGTTCAGAACGCGCCGTGCACTGGCGTCGTCATTGGCTGTGAGACTGGTACGCGGCCCTGCAACCGTCATAGTGTCAATCATGCTGCTCGGATCGAACGCACTCCCCCAATCGGATTCCGAGAGACTCGGAATGTCGGCTAACGAACTGATACGGAAGGTGGTCACCAAGGAACTGAAATTCCAAGCTGAAGATCACTGCCACTGGATGTACCGGCTCGAAAAAGAGGAATCCGGGAACAAACAGGTCCAGGAAATACTCGAGACAAACAATGGTTCCCTGAGTCGACTCGTCTCCATTGATGGCCGCCCACTTAACGCCAAGCAGCAGGAGAAGGAGAACCAGCGCATGCAGAGGCTCGTGAGCCATCCGGATGAGCAACGGAAACTACAGCAGGCGAGCAAAAAGAAGGCAGAACAAGGGGCGCGCTTGTTCAATATTCTGCCTGATGTCTTTGTGTTCGGCTACGCGAGTCGTCAGGGGGACCTCGTAACGCTAACCTTCAGACCAAACCCGAATTTTCAGCCGTCTTCCCTTGAAGCCCGGGTTCTCCACGGCATGCAAGGGGAGATGACAGTCGATACCAAACAAGACAGACTGGCAGCGCTCAATGGGCATCTCATGGAGGATGTGACATTCGGAGGCGGACTGTTGGGACACTTGGACAAGGGGGGCAAGTTTGAGGTCAGGCAGGAAGAAGTGGCACCGGGTCAGTGGGAAATGACTGTCCTGGGTGTGGACATGAATGGAAAAGCTCTCCTCTTCAAGACAATCGGCGTGCAGGAGACCGAAAACCACAGTGACTTCCAGCGAGTGCCCGATGACCTGACACTTGCTGAGGCGGCGGGCATACTCAACACCCAGATAGTTGTATCGGATAATCGCTAACACGCCGCACATCAGCCCTACCGTCACAGGCCTCTTGTGCACCTAAACCGTACGCTGCACCTCTGGCCCAAGAATCTGGTATCAGCATGCGCAAACGCCTCATGTCTCCGATTTTGCACGACCGCTTACCATTTGATGGGGACGGGCTCGATCTGGCCAACTTGGGAACGGTCGAATTACATGGGAAGATGAAGCCTATCCCATCGAATGTGCGCTGCAAGAGGGAGAGAGACGAGGCTGGCGAGCTGCCGAGGCTGGACCTCAGATTATCCCGGCGGGACCTTTCGCGGTAAGTCTCTAGCCAGCAATGGCGCGATCACGATGTCTGCCCGGGAGACGGTTGATGGCCCGCCCTGTGAATAGCACTGTCGTCACGGATGCTGCAAAGCGCAGCAAATCATTCTCATCCCAGCTAGGGATCGACTGAGGATCACCATGAGCAGCCACGAATCCGAACAAGTGCTTACTTTTTTGAAAGAGCTATCGGTGCTGAAGGAACTCGATAGCGAGTACGAGGGCGGCCCCAAAACCGAATCGGAGCAGGACACTCATCGACTACGCCAACAAAGGCATCAGGAGATAGCGGACGAAATTAAGGCGCTCGCGGAACAGAAGAAGAACGGCGCTGAACAATCGCAATTGTCTGACCACGATAACACTGAGATTAAAGCTTGACGTGGGTCGCGAGGTAGTGATCACGCACTTCAGTGGAGTGTCTCCTTGGCGCATTGACGTGCTCTTGAACGCTTATTTACGGACAGGATCTGAGCGATCCGTGACCATAGAGCATTTTCCCCACAACGAGGCACAGGGCATGTTCGACCACTCTCCTCATTCGCAGGGAAAGGGCGGTCGTGAGGGTCCGAACGTCGACACTGTCAATCGACATTAGCTAAAACTCCGAATGGGGCCCCGCGCTCGCTGTGTTCGATGCCGAACACAGCAGTCCTAGGACATAGGGGTATAGTGGGCGGTAAGTCTGGGGGCCCCGGTTCCTCCTGGTTCGGGGAAGGGCAGTGAGGTTCTGGGGCCCGCCCTACGAACAACCAATGGGGTTCTCAGAGCAACATTACCACCGGCACAGTCATTCCTTTTCAATACGTGTCGCGGTTTTACGATTTCGGAACGCAGGCATCTTCCCTCTTCGCCCCATCGTAATGAAGGCACTGCCACTTTACAGATGTACGCTGGAATCTGTGGCATGACGCGCGGAGGGGGCGATTGCAAAGGTACTTCGTGAAACCAAGTTGCCAGCCGGGTTAGCCCCAAGAGACTCCAGATCAATTCCCATCCGTTTCTTCACCATGTCAATCAGGTCCGCGATCGGCGTTCCGTTCATGTCTGTGGGCTGGAGGTTGTTCATCTGGATTCCTCTAAACGGCAGTCCGGCTGGGACCCTGGACCGTGCAGTTTATTTAACATCGCTAAATTACAACGGTGGCATAGTTGGCGACTGCTCACAATTGCTCAGGTTTCGGATTATCGTGCGTTGGAGTGGCAGGCGGGGGGGGCGGCTCTAGGTTTCCCAGCGATACTGGGTTGGCCACTGCTCAGAGCGGCGGTTTACATCTCATCCCTCAGTTCAACCGACGATGCTCGTCTAAGCTTTGGATGAGAGCGCTTCCCATATACAACAAGGACCCGGCAATCAAAGCAACTAGCAGAACCGCGAACAGTATAGGCCAGAGGTGCATCTTCCCCCCATTTCACAGAAAGGGCGGTCGTGAGGGTCCGAATGTCGAGTGAATCGACGCTAACCCATGACCGCCCGGCAGAACGCAAATACAGGCTACAGTGTTACCCCGCACACCATCGCGTGACTGTTCAAAATTGCACACTTGTTAGGAAAAGAGGGGTATAGTAGCCGGTAAGTTTTGAGGGGGGCCAGGCTTCTTCCCTGGTTCGGGAAGCTGGGGAAGCTTCTGGTGCCCCGCCTTTGCAATTCTCGCAGGAGTCACTCTTCACACACGCAACCGATTGTCTCAACGTCGTTTACAAAACATTACAATTAAGAACAGCCACGACCATTCACGATCCGTTGGGCCGTTTTTGCAAGCGCTACTAGCCTGCTCTCGTCCTGCGCGCAAATTGCTCTCCACACACCGGACACTCGATGCGTTCAAAGTCAATTCGCCTCACCTCGGCGAGCAGGTCGAGCTAGCCAACCCTTGCCTGGCGTTCACATCTGACCTTGACTGCAGGCGGGCATGGCAGACCCTACCAGGCGCCGGGACGAAATACTGAAGGAAATTCACCGAATTGGGCAAACTGCAGAAGGAAGCTGTTGAGGATGCCACTTTCATAGGGCGCAGCACTATGGGGGATGGCGCTTATGAAGAACGCACGCGGCGTATCTCACCACTGGTATCTGAGTTGGTTGGTTTAGGCCAGTCGAAAATTGCGTAAAGGGAACGGAAGATCGCGGCGTCTGGATAAGGCGTATAATTCGCGGCGCTATGACAATCGCGCCGCTCTTGCCCTTGGTGAAGATGTTGGAGGAGTTGTTCGTCGAGAACACGCTTTGCGTGCAACTCTTGGCGGTCTCGACGGATGGGATGATTCGACTGTAGACGGTCACAAAAAGAAAGGTCGGAAGGTCTTTGCTGCGAAATTCGCCGCTGTCTATCAGCACGCAGATAATCCAGCGAAGCTGAATGCAGTTCTCGAAAATATTCTACAAGCAAAGAAACCAAACTAGCTGACGCAGTGTTTTCGCTGTGATCTGATCGCATCGGAGTCATTGGTCTTCCTCCGGGGCATTCAGTATCTCTGCCTTGTGGTCGATGGCGGATTGCAGCAGATTCAGTACGACGATACCGGTTTGTATCTCCGGTTGGAACATCCCCAGCTCTCGCGTGTTCCCCAGGGCCTTTATGGATTGAATCGCTTTGTCCTCGCCTTTTTGATCAATAGGAAAATCAAAAACAAGATTTGTCCTGCAAATGACTTGGAGGGGCTTGGGTCAGGTGTCACGGTAGTGTCGATTCGACGCCATTCGACGCCAATCTCTTCAAGGGTTCTACCGTGAGCCAAAACATTTTTAACGGCGTCCTCAATCGTGTAGAAACCACCAGCGTCTTTCGGTGATCGGACAACCAGATGGATGTTCTCCATCATGGAGGTTCCCGGCTTGTAGTATGAAACATTGGCGATGGCGTTGGTGTCGTTTGGCGGAACAATCGGTTTAACTCTAAGAGAGTCAGACCAATTTTTGTTGAGAGCAAGGAGTTCTTGCATCAGATCGTTCGGGAAAAATCCAATCTCAATACCCGCTTCGACGAGGGAAGAGTGCCCGTACACCGACTCATCTTTATCCGCCATACCGTATACAACTCGTGCGACCTTACTGTCGATCAGGCGTTTAGTGCAAGGCGTCTTCGGTGGTTTTGCGAGTAGAGCAAGGCTCCAACGTCGTGTAGACCGTACAGCCGACCAAATCAGCTTCGTTCATTTTCCGCAGGGCGCAATACTCGGCATGGTCTCCTTTACCTTCCTCGCCTCGATATCCAGTTGCTAAAACCACACCATTTTTCACGATTACTGCTCCTACATACGGGTGCGGCTCGCCGTCATCCTCGGCGATACTCTTTCTAGCTTCAGCGATTGCCGTTTCGCAGAATATCCGATCCAAAACGGTTTGAATAAGTTCCGATCCTGACTTCGTTAGAAAAATATCCGCAAGGAGCTCGTTAGGGATCGCCATGTTCTTTGTCTTCGTAAGATGTCCACTGGCGATAGCGGTCTTGAACATGGCATTATGTACGGTGTTGGTGGTGGTAAAGTTGTCGTCAACAGTGTGACCACCACGGAAAGCATCCAAAAAATCAGCGTAACTGGTGATTGGAACCTTTGTAAGCTGAGGATATATGTATCCCGGTTCCTGCTTTTCGTGGATAAGCATGAATTCAAAAATTATATCGCGCCAAAATTACCTCGGTACTGACAAATCGGCTACATTTCGGACCAAGTGTTTTGGCAGTATCGATGGGATAATAGTGACGTAGTTGATCGGCTACTACCGAAGTCCTTCCGAATCAGCAAGCGGTAGACTCCCACTCTCTCCATCACCTGAAAATCACAGACGACCTGTTCGATTCCAATCCGATCGTCAGCCCGCACACATCCGAGAATTTATCACGGCAAGTCTTGCATAACGATTGTGGAAGAGCGATTTCATAACAACGTCGGCTCCCTCGAACTGAATGGACTGGTGATGCCGTAGCAAACCAAGGGGAATACGGAGAACGGTTTCGCATCCGACTCACAGGTATTCGCGCTCGGTCTGACGAATCGCTCGATACCTCTCAAACACTTTCTTCTCGCTTTCCAGTCCAAGTACAGAGCGGATCGAGCTTCCCCGAAAGGTGTGGGCCAACATCTTCCATCCCTGGAACAGGACGAACCTTGGGTCATGCCTAAGCGCAATCGGTATGTGGAGAACCTTCATCCAACGCTCGGCCTTCCAGCGCATGAATTCCACTTCCTCGGCCGGCAAGTGCTCAGTGCGTACCACCGCCGTGGTGCCGTCATATTCCTCCAACTGCTCATTCATGATCAACCCTTGATCTCGGAAAGCTTTCGTCATGGGCGTGCGCGGGTACGGTGTCGGGTGCTGAATGTAGGGCCAGTCCACGTACCGGCGGGCAAATTCGAGGTTGGCTTCGATAGACTCCCGTGCATCGCCAGGGCTGCCAACGATCAGTCCTCCGACCACATACATCTGGTTGCGGTGCAGGTAGTCGATGGCTTTGAGAGTGGCGTTTCCGGTGCTTTGGCCGTTCGTCCGCGTAGTGTTCTTAGCGGAAGCCCGCAGAAATTCCAGATCGCCTTCCAAAACATTCTCGATGCCGAGGAAAACATAGCGGAATCCGGCTCGTCGCATCAGCGGGGCGAGCGTTTCGCCGTGGTTCGCGATGGCGGAGGTCATGGCCTGCACGAAGAAATCTAGCTTGTGCAGCCCGGCGGCAATGACGGCCTCGCACAACGCCTCGAAGCGCCGCACGTTCAGTGTAATGTTGTCGTCGACCATGAAAATGGTTCGAGCGCCGTGGTCGCGGGCGTCGCGAATGTCCGCCAACACGCGGTCGAAGGAGTAGGTGTGGAAATTGCGCCCCCTCATCTCGATGATGGAACAGAAGCTGCAATCATAGGTGCAGCCGCGTGAGGTCTCGATTACGTCCACCTGCCGGCCGAGCAACGTATATCCCTTGAGCACCCGCGCATCGCGGTTCGGCAGGCGGAATTCGCTGTCTTCTAGCCAGTGCGGCGAGCGGTCGGGGTTGTGCACCCAGATCTCACCGTTTCGATAGGAGAGGCCGCGGATCCGGTCGACACCGGATCTCTGCTCGACTGCGCGCAATAATTCGCGGAACGTGACTTCCCCCTCACTGCGCACAAGATAATCGACGTCCATTTCCTCGTAAGCTTCGGGGGCAAGGCTGGGGTCGTACCCGCCCACCACGATCTTCACTCCCGGCCGGAGAGCCCGAACCAGTTCTATAATGCGAGCGGCGGTACGGCGCTGGAAGGTCATGATCGAGAGTCCGATAACTTCCGGATGGAGCTCGCGGACAAGTCGGGTCACAGTGTCGCGAACCTGGCGTTGAACCAGGATCAAATCAGCCACGGCCACGCGGTGGTGCGGATCAACGTTGCCCGCCAGTGATGTGAGCGCACCATTGGGCATACGGATAGCGACCGGTGGCATGTGTTCGAAGGAATCCGGCATGGAAAGCAACAGGACATTCATAAGACCTGTCCTTACTGCTCCTCTGCGAACCTGCAGGCGCAGGTTGAAAAGAACAGAGCGAAGCGACTGGTCGCAAGTAGCGTAGCTAGTGACCGAAATGCCGCCCCGATCTCAAAAAGGTCGACCATACAAGAGACGGCCAAGAGACGGTCGAAGCCCGCCCACTCTGCTTGGCTTGGCTACGTGGACAATATTATCAACGTCGAGTTAGATAAGAAATCGTAATCTTTCCACTGGCAAGTTCACATGCTTCTCAACCATTGAGCCACCGCTCTATAATAGGATCATCTGGCTTCACAACTTTCGGGCAACGTTTGCGACGTGGTCACTATGGGCCGGCGTCGATTTGCATACGGTGCAGCAATGGCTTGGTAACTCAGACATGGAGAGTACGATGCGATACCTGAAGCCATCGCGGAGTCAGCAGGTGCGAGAGAAGGTGAATGAGATTTTTGCGTAGGCATGTCCGGCGGATTTTGAGTTCACAGGCGGGCTCTGGACCGTTATGAAAAATTCTCCACTCTGCTTGATTCTTCAGCCACTTACCAGCAACTTGATTTGCTTCGTTGTGATCCAACTTCGGTTATGAACATAGAACTACTACAGCTCAATTCCCACCCCACCGGTGTCAGCTCGCCGGGCCCTGCCCTAACCGTCTAACCTCGCCGCCGACGGCAACGGGGTCGATTTGCACAATTGCGTCCATCCAACAACTGAGCCCACGGCTCATCGGTCAGAGCTGAGGTGACCAGATTGCACCATGGTAGGACGATCGCACCCGCGTTGTCTAATTCCATTAAAGCAACTCTGTATGTAGATTCTTTACTTCTGCTTCTTTCCGAGCAGCCCCCCGATTGTATTCGCCGGGTTTCCATTCAGGGCGTCTTTCCCGCCCATCGCTTCTCCCAATGCGCCTTGCGCGATGCCGCCCGCCACTGCTGTCATGTCAGGGATAAAGTGCGGATTCGACGTCGTTCCCTCGATGGCGAAGGGGATGCCACCCTTGCCGCTGCCCAGCGAGGCCACCTGCGTCAACCCGCCCGCGACGCCGTCTTTGAGGTCGGCCAGCATCTTGAAGTTGAGCGCCCCCGCCGGGCTCACCGTCCCCGTTCCAGTGATGACACCGACCGCCGAAACGGTCAGGTTAATATTGTCCGCTTTCGTCCCCTCGGGTGCCACACGCGCGTTGAGGCTCGCATTCTGGATCGAAGTGTCCGGGTTGGAAGCGGCCTTCCCAGCAAAGGCCGACAGCGCCCCCAGTTTTGATCCCAGGTCGAACCCGGCCAGCTTACTATTGGTTAGCCGAACCGGCCCGGTGATCACCAGTTTGTCCACAGGCCCCACGATGCCCAGTTCCGCCGACAGCATCCCGCCCTTCAGCTGCGAGCCCGACGGAAGCACAACGCCCAGCGATGGCAGCATCGGTTCCAGTTCATCCCCTGGCATGTCGCGCGCATCCAGCTTCATGTTTAACACCTGGGTGTCGCCCTGCGTTTGGAATGTTCCCGTCAGGTGCGCCACCGCCTTCCCTATCGAAATGTCTCCTTTTGTGAGCGTTCCCGATTGCTTATCGAGATCGACATCCACCGTGTGCTTGATGACCACCGTCGTCGGAGCGGGCGTGCCCTTCGGCGAAAACTTCAGTTTCGTGCCGGTAAGTGTACCGACGGCTTTTGCCTGACTGCCATTCGAGTTCAGGGTCCCGTCAAGATTCGCCAGCCCTCCAAGGCCGCTCGCGGGATCGATAAATCCCGAGGCCCCGATATTCATGTTGTTCACTTTCACCGCGGTCTCAAACGGGGTCTTGGCGGCGTTTTCGGCGTCGATCGGGCCAGCTTTCCCCGAGATTTTCGCGTCCCCTCCCCCCGGCAACTGAGCCGTGAGTGTGAATGGGAACTGTGAGGTGAAGGAAAACTTCTCTACCTTAATGTTCACCTTGTCATAGACCTGAGGCTTGGCTGAAGAATTCGCTTTCCCGACAATCAATTTTCCATTGCTCACATCCAGCTTCGCCGCCGAGAAATTGGTCGGCGATGTCGCTCCGGACTTAGGCTCTGCCGGCGCTGTTTTGGCCGCAACCGCGCCGATGCTCGAGAAATTCCATTTCCCGTTGGCCGCTTTCAGCAGCGTGATCTCGGGCTGCTCCAACTTGAGGTCGGTCACATTCAGTTGTTTCGAGAAGATGAGTCGCATCAGCTCCACGCCGACCTTCAGCGACTTCGCTGTAATGAAGGGTGACTTGCCGAAGGCGGGATCGTCCGCGATGGCTATGTTGTCGGCCACGACGCTGCTGGAAAGAATTGACAAGCTCAGATTGCCCACCGTCACTTGTCGTCCCAGCGCGCTCGTCAGCTCCGACTCAATCTTTGGACGGAAACTGTTCACATTGATCAGCAAGGGTAGTGCGATCAGAATCACGAGGAGAATCGCAAGTGCGATTGCGCCGATTTTCAGGTTGCGTTTCATGTCTTTAGTTCCTGCCTCTCCTAAAATTGGAAACGGATGGGTTAGAAAGAGAAAGCCTTTCTCAGAGGAAGATCGGTGTAGCAAACCTGAGCGGGGTCTATTGACTGGTCGCTTTTCACGTGTAGCATCGAGATTCCAACGAACTGCGACACCGTCCTCATACCAGGATGGTACGACTTGTACCTCATGAGAAGACTGCTCAAAATTGCACATCTTGCGAATAATCTAAGAGAGAAATCGGCCGCCTGGTTTGACGGACAAACTGCTCTCTCGAAGCATCCATAGCTTCGCTCATTTACGAGCACAATACTGTGCAGAATGGCTCATGTCGTGAGCCATTAGACACCATGCCGCACTCCTGCGGTGCATGCACATATAAGGTGAAGAAATGTTTTTAGCGGGCAAAGCCGCGTGGGCGGGGATTGTGTTCATATTGCCGCCTTTAGTACCGTTGCGGTCGCAGCTCCTTGACCGCGTCCGTTTGTGCTTGCGTTCCGCCAAAGGTACACGGGCGCCACCCAGACCGTGCGGCGCCGGATCCTCTATGTGTCGTATCGAAACAACAAGTTGCGCGGTTAATGCAGAGGGCCACTTAAATGCAAGGATTGTAGTTGAGGTGGTTACCACCTTCTCCTCATTTCAGGTTCTCTGAACTAAGTCAGCCCATCTGAAGTTTTCTTTCTTAGCAACCCCAACCTAAGGAGGTTGCCATGTTTTCACGCCATGTCTCGATTCATCTGAAATCCAATACTCTTTCCGATTACACACGAACATTTGAAAACGATGTCCTCCCTTTGCTTCGTAAACAAAAGGGTTTCAAGGACGAAATCACATTCGCTGGAACCGGCGGAGTTGATGTGACTGCAATCAGTCTGTGGGAAAACAAAACCGATGCTGAAGCCTACAACACCAATACCTATCCGCAAGTGTTGAAGACGATGGCAAGATTTATCGAGGGAACGCCAAAAGTTCAGACCTCCGACGTTGTCACCTCGACCCTCCACAAGATCGACCTCCGTGTAGCCGCGTAACTGCGAACTTCTCGCACGGGAGGGCGGTTCAATACCGCCTTCCCGGTCGGGTTCTAGCGTTCGAAGCTGTCCGAGCCCGGCGACACCCGAAGTCACTACTAGAAACGGTTGAAACGGTGCTTATGACAAATCTATTTGTTGGAAATCTGGCCTCGAACCGGACACCGGACGAGCTCCGTACATTGTTTCAAACCTACGGATCAGTCGAAGGAGTGGAAATCATGACTGATCCCCAAACCCGATATTCACGCGGGTTCGCGGTTGTGGGAATGACCAACGACCTCGAAGCCAAGAAGGCGATCGCAAACTTGAACGGCGCGGTTTTGTGGGGAAAGCCGATTCGAGTGGAAGAGTCTCGACAGTTGAGCGGGTTGAGTGAGTTGACTTAGTTCGCCGTTTACTGGAACACACTCCGGCAGCACGATTGAATTGCGCTCCAATCCACAATCTTAGACTCGATACCTGATCGATTGCGATGTTGATATTTGGCGAAGGAGCCCTAGCCATGAAGGGTCCGTTTGAAGTTCTCCGAGTGAAAGAGCAGGACATACTGAGAGTCAAGCAGGAGTTCCGAAAGATCGTCAACATGCCCTAGTCCGGGTCTGCCTCCAACGTGAGCAATTTTGACCAGTCACCGACCATTCCATCGGTGTAGTTTTGTTCAGGCTCGTCCACCCACTTCGCCGCATTTACTCTATCCGGCCTGATGCGAGACCCAGGGTGCGTTTCTTCTCTTGAGCGTATCCGCCCATTGCCAAGGTCGGGCGGTTCCCCGGTGTCAAAGACAGGAATGACCATGCAAGCTGACTAGTTTGAAGAGCGGGATGGCTCAAGGGCCATTCACCGACAGGGTACAGCGTTCAAGCGATCGAAGGAGATTCTTGGGCGCACGGGTGCACAGCCTGAGATTCGAAATCGGAGTTCTCACGAGTCCCCTTTTTAAGCAAGTGCACGAGACATCTGAATTAATGAGGCTCACTATGAAAACGAAGATCGTTACATTTCTGATCGCGGCGGCAATGATTGCATCCGCAGAAACCTATGAGCAGCGCCTCTCCGACTCCACAACTGTTCTCCACGAGATGTCCCAGGCGTCGGACCAGGGTATTCCGCAGGATCTGCTTCGGAAAGCCCGGTGCGTGATTGTTGTGCCTGGGTTAAAAAAGGTGGCGTTTATCGGCGGCGGCAAGTATGGCCGTGGTTACGCGTCTTGCATGACCAGGAAAGGATGGAGCCCGCCAGCCGCCGTGAGAATCGAGGGGGGTAGCTTTGGCCTTCAACTCGGCGGGTCCTCCACTGATGTCATCATGCTGGTGCTCAACGAGGGCGGCATGAAAAAACTATTGTCGGATAAATTCACGCTTGGCGGCGAAGCCGCCGCCGCTGCCGGGCCTGTCGGACGCGACACGAGCGCGAATACCGACGTTTTGATGACGGCAGAAATCCTGTCTTGGTCCAGATCGCATGGCGTCTTCGCCGGTTTGTCCCTGGAGGGCGCCACCCTCCGTCAGGATCTAGACGAGAACGCGAAGCTTTACGGTAAGCCGCTGACCAACAAGGAAATCCTGACCGGCACAGTGAAACGGCCTGCTACGGCAGGGCCGTTCCTGGCACAGCTCCAACATTTCTCGGGTAAAGGAGTTCCGCCCACTATTGTTCCCGCTAAGGGTCAGCAGCCGATGACACCACGGAATGGCCAGCCCACAGCCGCGACTTCCCAGAATAGTTCGGGAAACGCCGCGCCGGACAATACAGCGAACAATCAGCCCGACCAGGCGGCGTCTGCGACTACGGCGGACCAGCATTAGGAATGGTAAGAGTGATCTTCAACTGACCGCCAGCATTCGGCGCAGCATCGTCGCCGACGACTCGCTGTCAACCTAGACTCACAACGTCGAGATCGTTGTGTAGAACGGAGAGGCTACTCTCAAGGGACCGGTGCGAACAGCGGAAGAGAAGGCTGCAATAGAAGCAAAAGCTGCCGCGGTGGTGGGCTAAGATCACGTTGTGGATCAGATCGAAGTTGTCCAACTGTAGGCGGATACGTGCTCGCGAAGTTCTCAATAGATGCCGCACTTCAGGCCAACTGTCACGGGCCTTTTGTGCGACTAACCTTCACCGCAATCCAGCCGTCGCACTTCGTAGCGCGACGCTCAAAAGAGAATTATATGGCAGAGGATATCAAAAAGGATCAGAGCCAGAATCCGGGGCAATCGGGTCAACAGCCCGGACAGCCGCAACAGCAACAAGGAGAGCAGTCGTGAGAGTCCGAACGTCGATGCTGTCAGTCGACACTAACCCATGACCGCTCTGTCGAACATTTCGGATAATACAATGCCCAAAATGATGCGACTGTTCAAAATTGCACAGTTTTGAAAGACATCAGAGCCTAATCTGACACGGTTCGTGACTAAAGGTGGTGCGCTACGACTAAGACAGAACCAGGGGCTGGACACAGAGTTTTGCTCGTGGACGACCATCACGCCGTACAAGCAATGACGAATGACGGGCTTAAAGCCAAGGGACCTAAGCTTGTAACGGCCTGCAGTGTGGCGGAAGCTCCAGTTCCGGATTCCGATGTGATTAAGCGCGCCCAAGAAGGCGATGCCGATGCGTTTGCCGCTCTATTTCACGCCCACAAAGCACGGATCTACTCCGTATGTTTGCGCATGACCAACAATGCCACGGAAGCGGAAGATCTCGCCCAAGACGCATTCTTGCAGGTGTTCCGCAAGATCGCCACCTTTCGCGGCGACTCGGCGTTTTCGACATGGCTTCACCGCATTGCAGTCAACACGGTGCTGATGCATTTTCGCAAGAAGTCGCTCAACCAGGTTTCTCTGGAGGAGCCGTACAAAAACCGCGCCGGCGCCAACTTACGGCGCGAATACGGAGCCAAAGATAATCGCCTGGCAGGTTGTGTCGACCGGGTCGCGTTGGCCTGCGCGATCAAGGAACTGCCGCGCGGGTATAGGACAATCTTCTTACTGCACGAAGTCCAGGGCTACGACCATCAAGAGATCGCAGAGATGCTCGGTTGCTGCGCAGGAAACTCGAAGTCACAACTGCACAAAGCCAAGTTGCGAATTCGCGAGCGGTTGGTACGGTCGCCGAAAGCCGGTCCGCAACCATTCGAGTTGGTGGATCACGCACCGAACCCGCAGGGCCACTATTTGCGAAGTGGGGGGCTGTCCATCGGGCGGAGTGTAGGAATGTAGCCGACATCGGGCATTCTCCGCAATTGATACCGACGAGATGGCAGCCGGGCGTCAAGACGAATTACCAAAGGCAAGCTCGTCGGCTCAACGCGATTTCCTTGGATGATCCGCGCAGACATGCGATGAAAACTCTGCATCCCGCTGCGACTCGAAGTTCCGCATCATTTCATCAAAGGAGTTGCCAGTGGGCGAACCGGAAGCGTTGAACACCCAGGTGCATTCGGAGCAACCAAAACCCCGAAAGCGTTCCCCTTCGATCCATACAAGCCTGCGGAGCAACCGGATTTTAGGGTCGGTTTGTGACACGAGCCACTCTCCTCGGGAGAATTTCTTGGGAGAGGTGACAGGCAGGGGGAGGAACGAACTCGACATTGATAGTGCAGTTATGTTGCCAACAGACGGAGCGCAGGAATCAGTAGCTTAGCTGGAAGTCGGGTTGGGTCACATCGTAGTCTTTACGCACGCGATGTACTTCGTTACATTTTTACTTTCGTAATGCGGGTGCGCGGCGGATGCCGCGGCTGTCGGAATGTAGGATGAACGACAAAACTTGCCCGTGTGTTGCGCGTGAGAGCCTACAGGCAACCCCTTAGGCCATTTGTGCGAGAGATTAACACGCCCGTGCCATTTACGCTTTCAGTGGAGCATCTAGGCTGGAGGCGAACAGTTTTCGGGGGAGAGCTGTTCGAAAGCGTCTCGTGACTCGAATGAGTCCGGGGCGCTTTCTTTTGCATGGCCACGTGTCATGCTGCGCTCTTCGTCCTGGTGGGTTTATTTTCTGGTAGCGCGAAGGGGTGACATTTCTGCCGGCCCATCGATAGGTTGTCCTTCTTCGGCATCGGCCTGTCGTAGGTGAGGGTGCATTCCTGCAGCGTGGAGGCTGCATTGGCGAAAAATGAAAAGGGGGCGATCAGGTCAGCTTCCTCTAGAATCCTGCTGAGCAAATAAGAAGGGGCAGCATGATCGCTGGCCCCGAGACAGAAATGACGGATGATTCACTTTTGCATAGTATCCTTCGCCATCTTGAGCCCCACGACATGAACCTCGTTCTTGTCCGCATCCACCTGGGCTTGCAGGACGTGGTGCCCTTCATGACCTTTTACCGCGTCCGGGTTGCTTATCGTCCAATTCTTGCTGTCCTTGTCGCTCACGAACATCGTGCCATCAGCGCTAATTTTTCCCGTGATGCTGACAGTTTTCATTGACACGCTGGATTCGCTGTTGTCCGGCGGCTGCGCTCCGTATTGAGCAACGCCGACGGCGGACATCAGCAGCGCCAGCGCGAATGAAATGATCATCAGCTTTTTCATCTTGTTCTCCTTTTGCAGAACTACTCCTTGGATGGTGTCGATCTAATCGCGGAGGATCGACTCCAGAAACGAGTCGCGCGCGGGGTTGTGCCTTCTTGATACCAATAAGTCTGCTCTCTTGCCACGTTCTCCGTCAAGGCACCACTACCCTACTATCTGGGCTAGGCTTGGACAAAGGCTTTTGTTGTTTTAGATAATCATCCAACGCAAAAACAAGCGAGGATGAATCCCAATCGTCACCGTATTCTTCCAGGTGAATCGAGGACACGCCATTGTCCCATGTCAGCAATTCTCCCACAAAGTGCACTCGCATCCTGTTCTGAACGTCCTCTGTGGCTCGGCTAGTCGGCTCGCCAACCTTTGCTATCAAATTGTTCCGCAAGAAATCGTAATCAGGATGCTTTGCCGTAAATGAGCAATACCCAACGATCTTCGGAAAAGCTCGCCACCTTCACCCTCATGGAGATTTCAGCATAGGTGATGGGGATAGACTTACCGGGAGGCAGTTTTGGATCAAAGCCTAGTGCTATACATCTGCCGCTCCATTTCCCTGTAGTTTTCGCTTGGTAAAAATTGGCTGATTCAGTGATCGGGTCTTTGTCGGAACACTCTGGATTATTTTGACGATAAACAGAGATTGGCTCGCCCAAGACATCATTCTTGATGTGATACGGCTCTGGCGGTCGCGCCGGAAGGGCTGGATTTTGAGCGAAAACCGCTGACACTGCGAAAAGAATCAAAACACAGAAGAGACCCTTCATTTAGTCCTCACAGAGCCCCGAGGGTCAAAAAGGGGAGATAGAAATTATCTCACGTGGGGCGTACCCACGGCTTGCGCCGTAGATTGCATTCTTACGCCGCTTCGCGGCAATTGCGGAACGCTCCGACCTGTTTCAGTTATTTCTGAATGAACAGGGTGCCTCACCGGAAGTGTCACAGGCCGGCATCAATCGCGTGATACGAACGGTACACAGGACCGGCGTCCATTCCGCTGTCAAGGACGGCAGCCTCGCATGGCCACAAGAGCAATACGGATTTCACGCTGCCTCGTTCAGATTGTTGATCCGGGTAGGCGCGGAGCTGGATGGTTGCGGAGTTCTGTGGGCTCTTAGCTCGCCCAGCAGAAAGTTAATTTCTCCCCCCACGAGGATGACAAAACCAGAAAGGTAAAACCACACATACAAGCCTATGGCGGCACCCAGCGGGCCATAAGTCCTATCCAGACTATCGAAGTGCCGGAAGTAAATCCCCAGCAGGTACGACAAAGCAATCCACGTCATGACTGCAATCATCGCCCCGATCAGGCTGTCCCGGAAGCGCTGCTTCACATCCGGACCGAAATGGTAGAGGAGTTCCACTGCGAGCACGGCAAAGAGTATGGCTATGCCCCACCGCAGATAACGCCAAGCGGAAACTACGAAAGGCTTAAACGTAAATCTGCCTGCAAGCCAGATTCCCCAGGTCGTCCCATCAACCGTCAATCCTACAGCCAGGAGCAACAGAGATCCCGCAAGCAACGTCAGTCCAAGCGCAATGGGTCGGGTCTTCCAGACCGGGCGAGTCTCGCGGACTCGATAAACGATATCAAGGCCGTCGATTATCGCGGCAAATCCGCTGGAAGCTGTCCAAATCGTGAAGACTAATCCAAGCGTAAGAAAGTGCGGGTGCTTGTGACTGATGACGTCAGAAATGATGCTGCGCACCAAACTCATTCCATCTCCTGGGACGAGCCTGGACATTAAGCTTAGAAGGCCTTCGAATAGGTGAGGGATCGGTACATAGCCGAGCAGCGACGCCATCGTCACCAGCAGCGGAAACAGTGAGAGCACGAAATAGTACGACAGCCCGGCGGCAAACACGAAGAGATGTTCGTCAAATACATCGTTGTAGAGAGTTATCAGCGACCGTTTAATCGTGAGCCACGCGGGTTTGACACCGAACACGCGCACCGAATCACCTCAGGCTACCAGACTTGCCGTCGCGTAGGTGTTCGCGAGCATGTTCTTACGGCTTCTTTTTCCGGCATAAAACTTCTCCTGGTCTTTTGCCGACAGATACGAGCGGAAGCAGGTGCCAAGACCTTGTCGCGTCCTATTGTTGGTTAGGGACCGCGCCCCGCAGGTCCCCTAGTAGTCAGAAATCATTGGGCCATCGTATGCGGGAACTTTAGGACGGTCTGTTGGTTATGATACCAACACACAACCCAACTCCCTTCAGTTCGATTCTCTGCCAACCTCTGACCTCATTTCTGCATCTGCCTGTTGGCGATACTATCGTCTGGAGTAACGCATGAAATCTAAGAAACGAGCAGTTCTTGGCGTTCTGCTTAGCACCGGCCTTTATCTGCTCGATAATCTACGTGAGCGAATGCCGGACAACATTGACGACATCAAAGGCAAAGCCAGGGAGACCTACGAAACCGCGTCCGACCGTCTCGGGCGCGCAACCGACATTCTTCGAGGCAAAGAAGACTCCCAAATGCTCGGAAAAGTAGGTGCTCTGCTGATCGGAGTGGGCATCGGCGTACGAGTTGGTCTGCTGATCGCCCCGGCCAGCGGCGAAGAATCGCGAGCCGACATCGTCGACAAGGTTTCAGCCTTCGGCGAAAAGGTCAGTGACCGCAAGCGCAAGCCGCAGAGGGCAACCGGGACTCACGGAGAATAAGAATGCGCAGGTCTCTCCGCAGATGGCGGTCGACACAAGGTGATCGCCGGCGTCGTGTCGCGAACAGGCGAGACGGTGTACGCTGGTAGCGTTTTCGAGATCAAAAATGAAATTCCGGAATTGAATTGCTCCTGACTGGGCCAAGCGCAGTGAATCACGAGCACGAAAGGAGTAGTCGTGGAAAGTTCTGCTCCGACGCAGTCCGAGTCAGACGGTTACGCCCCGGCAGCTGGCCCACTCCACACGATTTTGGTGCTTGCCGCGATCGGCAGTTGGACGATCTGGCATAGGACTTTTACAGATCAACTGAGCGCGGCGGCCAATCCGAACCGCGTGCGCTTTTATTCAGTCACCCTTTTCTATGAATGGCTCTTGTTCGTTCTGGTAGTGGCGGGCGTGCGACGTAGTGGCGCTTCTGTCCTCATCGTTCTCGGAGATCATTGGCATTCCGTCCGCCAGCTGCTGCGGGATATTGGAATTGCTGCTGGGTTCTGGATCGTTGCGGCGATGCTCCTTTGGATATTTGGCTGGCTCCTGCGCATCGCCGCGCTGGGTCGCAATGTGTCCATGCTCCCCATCGAGGTATCGAACTGACATTATGGATAGCGCTCTCAGTTACAGCGGGCATTTGCGAGGAGACGATCTTTCGAGGTTACCTACAACGACAGTTCATGGCCCTGACTAAGAGCGCTCCCGCCGGCATCCTCCTTTCTGCTGTAACATTCGGCACGGCTCACGCCTACCAGGGTTTCCGGATGGTGATTCTGATCGGCCTGTACGCGGTAATGTTCGGGATTCTCGTCCATTGGCGCGGAAGCGTTCGCCCTGGAATGATCGCCCATGCGTGGCAGGATTCGTTGAATGGAGTGCTTGCGAGTATGACGATACGCTAGCCAAAGAAGCCTCCTGCAAGTGGCCGCCTATGAATTATGACCGAGTGACCAGAATTGAATGTCGCCGTTCAATCTGCTAAATCGATTTTTCCGAGATCACCGGTGTCGAACAGAGAGCGGCGCGAGCCCAAGCAATGGACCCGCGCCGATAAGAGTTACGCTGGGTGCGCCCCAGGACACACTGGATGGGCCGCTATAGTGTGACGCTGAGTGCAATGTTGACGCCAGGATACGTCGGGTTGCACAAGTAATACACGCCGTTGATATCGACAACAAAAACTTCCTGCGTGTACAGCCAGTTGCTCGGCCACACACCAACAAATCCGAACCAATAGCCGCCGTATTGGAAGCGGCGATTACCGTAATCACCTTGGGTGACCCGAAACGTGTGTTCCCGTCCAAAGTTGGCTTTGAAACGATCGTCGGGAATACGGCCACTACCGTTACCACGAGCGCCCTGCGCCTGCTGTCCAGGCTTAGCCTCCTGTGTAGGTTGTCGTTCTTGCTGCTGTGCACCTTTCTCTCCGGGCTTGGCGTTCTTGTCTTGCTGCTGTGCGCTTTTCTCTTCGGGCGTTGCGGGTTTATCTGGTTGTGCTTTTTTCGCGTTCTGTTCAGGCTTGTCCTTCTGTTCCTCTTGCTGGTCGTGCTGCTCCTGCTGGGCGTAGGCCGGAGCCGCAGCTCCTAGGGTCAAGGACAAAACTGCTGTGCCGATCACTCCTACTAGTTTCATGGGTACTACCTCCGTTGTCTCTCGATTTCTCTCGATTGTTACTGGCCCTTGCTCGAGTGCAACTTTCCTGTCATCGCATTGACCGTTTGCCGATGACATCTCCGGACTCGAGAAGTTCTACTCTCCGCTTCTGCTGCCGGCGGGCGCGGTTTGCCGCTACGCCTTCTTACACCAGATAATCGCTCACTGAGCGCGGCGCGATTTTCAGACAGTGTTTGATTCATTTCATCGCCACACACATTGTCCGTGTAGCCGCCGACTTCAATGTTGAGCCTAGGGCAGCGGGCAGAATACACTCTGCAGAATTAAGATGACAGGCGTGGTCTTTCGCGTCTGAGCAAGATAGCTCACATGTGAAGAATTGGGGTTCAGAGTGAACGTCAATGAAGCCTGTCTAAAGGACAAGTAAGCGAGCACCGAAAAGCTCACTAAGAAGACCGGCACAAAGAAGACAGTTTCGTCGGCATCGTCGATAAAGGATTTCAAGCTCCTTCTGGGCATGAAGGTAGGCTACTACAAATGACCATGTTCATCTTTGATGACTGACGGGTAAAAGTAGGCCGCAAACTGACATGGGCGCGGGCTTGAATGGTCCACGAGTCGACCATACGTTCTCGCTAGTGACGGCAACTGCGAAGATTTGCCGTTCTCTCTCGGACGCTGATAGAGACTCGAGAAGCGCGAGCGTGCAATAGCGTGCAATGGTGCGCGGCGAGCGTGGTAAATTTGGCATCCGTGGCAATGTAGTTTCTACAAGTTAAGGAAGCCATTGACCGGGCGAGGGTACGAATCCCACTCTCTCCGCCAGTTTTTCAACAACTTACATACCAACAAATCACTTCCAATTCATGATGGTGTCGGAATAGCCAATCGCACGACCTTCGAATCCCCCGCAGACCCGTCGCGGCAATCCCCAAGGTGAGCACTCGTTCCGACTCGGGGAGCGCCATCAGGATTTTTGAACGCTTTATCCGGAGTGACGATCACGGCCTTGTAGTGACTCTTACCGGACTGCTCCACCCAATTGCGCTGATTGGCAGGCCAAGAAGTCCTTTTCTCTTTCTCTTGGCCCAGAGTAGGCCAATGCTTGTGTCCGACTGCTGCGAGTGTCTTTGGCGGAGGGTATCCTGCAGGAGGGAATCTCCAATTGATTGCAAACGATACGTGGTAGGAGAGGATTGGGTGCCGAGCGGCTATCTCGTAGACACGTCCGAGCGCGAGCATGAGGCCTGCCGACGGGCATGTCCGCTTCACATCCGCATTTCAGCGCACTGTTGAAAAAAACACACAAAAAACCGCCCAAACTGGAACAAAACGCATAACTCGTTGGTCCATTCTTGGGGGGTGGTCCTGACGTGTTATGGTAAGGGCATGAATCCATTACAAAAGACTTTACGAATTGCGATGCGGGCGCGCGGCGAGAGGCTGGCCGAGTTTCTAAACTACGAGGGTGTGGACGCGCAGACCGCTGTGGAATTGCTAGAGCAACTGGCAGAGCTGCAAGGAATGTTGGACCGAGTCATTGCAAAGAAGCGATACATCGTCCGCGAAACTGCGGAACGCGCAGACGCAGACCGGAATACAGGCTTGTGGTGCTGGTGGGCGGTGGATAAAAGGGTGGGTGCGCGGGTGCAGACCACGAACCGGCGGTTGGCTAAGCATGGATGGGAGATTGAGAAAATTGTAAAGCTAACGCGCTGGGGTCCGCCTACTGTTCCGCTTGTGCTGAAAAATCCCTTACGCTTCGGGAGCGGACACAATTTCGGGTACCTGCTGCGCGATTGCGTGGAGGACCGAAACATCGGGCACCTGCGGCGTTGCTTGGTCTGCGAAAGATGGTTCATGGCAAGCCGTAAGGATCAACTCCACTGCATGCGGCGCTGCAGCAAACGGTCTGCCCTACAGAGAAACCCTAAAGAGTGGAGACTGTACATTAAGGTGTACCGAAGAAAGAAAACAATTCAGGGACTGTTGGGAAAGCTGCACCGACAATTGAAACGGGCGAGGCTGTCGGAGCGGAACAGAATTCAGATCGAGATCACGCGACTGGACGCGGAATACAAAGCGTTGCTGCGGAAAAAGAAAGTGAGACGTTAGGTCAAAAACTAAAACCAAAGACCGCGACGGCGTCTCCCTACACCGCGGGCAGTCCGGGCCACGAAAGGTGGTCCCCCGGAGACTCCCCCGGCAGGGCAACCAGCAGAAAAGAATGCTTTCACAGCTGGGTTGGTCCGTTTCCAACCGAGTCAATGGTTGGGATAGAGCTCCGCGACGCGCCAGCTGTAGGTGGAGGGTTACCAATCCCGCTCTTTCGATTGCGAGTTGGGTTCTCATTTTCTACCGTGGCTACGTTTTCGAAGGCCCCCTATAATGCCGGACGGCCGAATTTCAGGTAGCTACCTAGCTTAAGTTTACCGGCCAATTCCCAGGCTCAAGCCGAGTTGAGCTATCCTTCTTTGGACATCAACTGACGTAAGCAAGGAAAGGAAAGGCTCTCTTCGCGAACGCGCATCCCTAGCAAGATCCACTCGTGAGAGAGCCCTGAACCAACCTACGACTTCTCTTATCCCATGTTCCTGGGATGATTGCAAACCCGGCGTTGATTGGGCAGCTTGTGCGGGGCAGATCATTCGACAGTGCCCGTTGTGTGGGGCCGTTTCCATCGAGAGCCTCGGCTGGCGGTCCAAACAAGCGCATGACAGCAATCATGCCTGGATTCGCTACCGCCGCGGCGAGTGCCAGAACTGTGGCGTGACGGTCAGCTTTCTTCCGGCCTTCTCGCTGCCCTATACCCATTTCAGCGTGATAGCGCGTAGCGAGGCTCTGCGCCGACGCTTTCTAGAATCCACCCTGCGCCGCTGGTCCCGCAGCCTGGATTGCTCGCTCCCCGCCTTTTCCTTTCTGCGCCGCGATTGGCGCTTTGAGGAGGTGTGGCTTTTGAAGTGCTATGTCGGCCAAGCGGAAAAATAGATTGCCGTAAGGAGCCATTAAGCCATTTTTTTTAAGTATGTTACGTTGTTATTGCGCAAAGCGGACCATAAGTTTCCCGAGCAGGAAATGCATTTAAAAAAGAAATATTTCCTTTACAAATTCATTCTAGTTTGGGAAAATATAGTCGCCATGCAGGACGGCGGCGCCCAACTCGAAGCCACGGTAGTTGAGGCACTTCGGCAACAAGTGCCCCTTAAGGGTATTCCTGGCGTTCGTATCGAGAACGTAAAAGAGAACCCGCGGGAGTCCTTCGATGTCAGCTTCGATCTCGTGTCCGGGCAGAACCGTGTCCCAGTGCTCGCAGAGATCAAGAAAACAGTCTCCCCGAAGCTGCTGGAGGAGATCGCGCCCTGGGTTCGGCGCATGAAGTCGCTGAAGCAGGACGCTGCTTTCGCTCTGGCGTGTCCGGCGTTGTCACTCCAATCGCAGAACTACTGTGTTCGGAACGGTATCGATTTCCTCGATCTGGCGGGGAATATCTATGTAAATGTTCCTGGCAAGTTCACTCTACAGCGTCTAGGGATGCGCAGCGAAGAGCGCAACGAAGTGGTGGATTCATCCCGCAATCGAAATGTTTTCTCTGGGCGCTCGTCACGTGTACTGCGGGTACTGCTGCAAAAGCCGAAGCAGTGGACTCTGACAGAGATTGCAAAAGAACTCTCATTGGAACAGTGGAGAATGGAGCGGATACTGGGAAGCAAGAGTCTGAGATTTGAAATCAGTTCGGGATCGATTTCGAAGGCTCTATCCAGTCTGGAAGAACAGCTTTGGATTCGACGGCAAGGAACCGTAGTCTTGATACCGGAGCCCAAGCGTCTCCTCAGGGAGTGGGCGGAGAAGTACAAAGAACGCTACCGGTGGCGCCTGCGCAGTTCGTTTGAGATAACAAGCCCTTTTGGCGCAAAGCTCAGTGACATTAGTCAGGGCTTACGACCCCTTCTCGGACGGGGGTACGCGTTGACCGGGGCGGCAGCTTCCATTGACGCGCCTTTTGTCGATGTAGATAGGGTCGAAGTTTTTCTGGCCGATGTGGGTGAAGATGCCCCGCTGCGACGCCTGCTGCCAAAAGAAAGATCGAGTCTAAAGCTTAGGTTCATCTACCCATACGACAGCGGCGTGTTCATGTATGCCCGGAACGAAGACTCCATTCTCGTGGTGTCGAACATTCAGGCCTATCTTGATCTTTACGCACATGGGGGGCGGGACCTGAAGCAGGCGGATCATCTGCTGGCAAATGCGATTGAGCCGGCCTGGACAGCCGCATGATTCCGGAACCCCAACGCACTTATGTGCTTGAGTTGCTCTCAGTATTAGGACCCGCGGCTGAAGATCTCGTACTGGCGGGCGCACAAGCGATGAAGTTTGCCTTGGACAAAGTCCGCGCCACGAAAGACGTTGATTTTGTTCTCGATGTACTTGCCTTGCGGGCAGAATCCCTGCGGTTGGCAGAGGTTCTTGCGGCGCTGGGGTATACCGCTGTCGAAGGAGCACGAAACTTTCAGTTTGAGAAGGACATTCCGAACAGCCGGGAGAAGATGCGCATAGAGTTTTTGGCGCCTGAGGAATACAAGCGCCGTGCCGATTTTCGGGTGGATGTGCAGCAAGGGGTGCACGCGCGCGCGTGCACAGGCGGCACAATTGCTTTAGCAGAGTCCGACACCCGGGCCTTGACCGGGCACCTTCCTAATGGAGACGCTTTCGCTGGGAATGTGCGCGTGACGAGGCCACATGCTCTTGTCATGCTAAAACTGCTTGCCTTGTTCGACCGATACAACAATATCCGGGGGCCAGAGGAAGCGCACCACGATCGAGAGGAAGCTCGAACGCATGCGGCCGATATCGTTGCAATAGTGAGTGAGCAACGAGAACTGGCGGAGTTCAGGAAGAAATTCGAGGAGCAGTTCAAGACCGATCCCGACCTTGGAGGTCGTGTCTGGGGGATATTTCGCGATTTCTTTCGGGAGACTTCTTCCCCGGGCTTTCTGGTGTACGAGGAATTTCTTGCTGCCGAGTTACCGGCGGGACGGGAGACGCAGCGGGGAATTCGGGAAGAAGTCAATCGGGCACATCGCATGCTGTCTACCATTCTCGAAGATGCTCAGTCATAGGCTGCCATAATCCGACACCATGCAGAGGCGGCAAGATGCGCACGACGGTTGATCCGAGGGACAACAACAAGAGGAAAGAAACGAGCATTGGGTAGGGTCACTTTTATGGAGCTAACTTCACTCCCGATTTTCTTGTAGAAACATTTTGCAATCAGAGCAATGGCCAGAGCAGTCGGAGAACCAATAATCGCAGGTGGTTTGGCGATTCTTGCAACGGTGCTCGTTAGGGTAGCTCCTGCTCTTTAGCCCTTGCGCGGCTGCAATTCGCGGGACCATTTTCGGGACCATGGTCTCGGACTTCTAGCGCGAACTTGCAAGGATTTAGCGACCTTCCGAGGCCTTGTAAGTCTCTCTGTTTCTTAATACGGGCAAAGTGTCAAGGTAGGGCTCTCACCAACTGAGCTACGCGCCTACGGTCTGGGTCAATTGTACGGGGCTCATCCGCTCCCGGCAATCCCGGCAGTGTGCTCCCGGCAGTGCGCTCGGTTGGGACTGGAGTTGCAAAGTGGCCATGTCCCGGCGACAATCGCTTTGGTGCAGAATGTCAATCAGAACGACGGGCTTGCGCTTGCGGGCGGTAATCCATTTCGTCCTGGCATCATGGTGCTGGTTACTCTGGGCAATCCCCGAGAGAAGTTTTGGGGGGCCATCCTTTCCCTCAGTACAGAGGGATTGAGCCTCTGCGGGGTCGAATTGGCTTCGTTCGACGATCTGGTATCTCTGGTCAAGGACGGCGAGCCGTTCTCGCCCGGCGTGGTTTTTGTCCCAATGCACCGGGTAGAACGCATGGAACTCGATCTGCCCGACGGCAGCATTCCATCGTTGTCACAACGCTTCGCCAGCAAAACCGGCCTTGATCCTGCAGCGGTGCTCATCCGTCATATTGCAGTGAATCCACAGACGCCTGGAGAGCAGAAGTGAAGCTCTCGCAACTTCTGACTGCTCCGAATCAGCTGACGCTTTTACGGATGATGTTCCTGCCCTTCATCGTGATCAAGCTGGTCGAAGGACATTATTCCCTGGCCCTGATCTTATTTGTCCTGGCGGGGATGAGTGACGGGCTCGACGGGCTGCTGGCACGCACTCTCAAACAACAAACGATTTTGGGACAGTATCTTGATCCCATCGCTGACAAGTTGCTGCTCAGCACCATGTTTATGGTGCTGTCAATCTTGCACAAGATTCCGTGGAAATTTACGGTTGTGGTTTTCAGCCGGGATATTTCGATTCTGCTGGCGAGCGCCGTGCTTTATGCTATCGCCGGACTGCGCGATTTTCGTCCCAGCATTTTTGGCAAGGCGAACACATTCGCCCAAGTTGCGGCTGTCTTCTTTGTGCTGCTGTTCGAAATAAACAGATCGCGATGGATAGCCATCGCCCGCCTTTCGTTTTTGCGCGCGACCTTTACCTTCACCATCCTTTCTGGAATGCACTACGCCCTTGTGGTGGGACAGCGCCTGCGAGCCGCGCACCAGGTTTCAACCGCCCCCTCCGCCAGCGGCGGGGTTTGACGATGATTCGGTAGCCGCGTTCACCGGGCAGTCATCGCTGCCATACCACAATGGGACGGAGTTTACTGTTTACTATCGGGTACCCGCCCTCCCCCTATTCGGTGCAAAATTTAGATTTATAAAACAAGAGATTTAAATTTTGACTATGTGCTAAATCTTTGAGTTGGAAATTCTTGGAGGGCCCTATTCGCACGCCCGCAGGCAGCGCGGAAGCGTCCTTTGCGATTCCCCAGATTGCGTTCTCTCCGGCCAGGGCAACTTTCAGCGCGGCCGCTGCATACTGCCCTGATGCAGTACGGTAGTCGGAAAACGTGAAATCGGCGATGCCGTCATGATTCAAGTCGAGCTGGTAGAGGTTGGTGAAGACAGAAATCTCTACCCATGTCCTGGGGACAACAACCTTACCCTCCGCCGGGGCCGCCAACGCCAGGAGGCCTACCCCCCGCTGCCCTGGCTGCTAGAGAGTAAGGGTAAGCTGGTGATTCACAGCCTGGGACAGTTCGGAAATCTTGCGGGGCCGGGGGGACCGATTCATGAGGGCTTCTTCAAAGGCGTTTGATTATCTATCCGTGCCGAGCGCCAGTCAAGGCCAGGGATGCAATTTGGATCGCTGTAGCTCCTATCCCCAATCGGATTTGACCCTGTTTCTTTTGTGCCCCTAGAATGAACGGTTCTGCTTTCTGTTCTGGCTCTCACTATGGCGCTTCGTCTTTACAACACACTCTCTGGCAAAGTGGAAGAGTTTCGGCCGCTTGTGGGCAGCGAGGTTCGTATGTATGCTTGCGGGCCCACGGTTTATGACTATGGCCACATCGGCAACCTCCGGACGTTCGTTGCGGTGGATGTTCTGCGGCGTTTTTTTCGACAGAGCGGCTACAAGATACGACACGTGATGAACATCACCGACGTCGATGACAAGATCATCCGCAATGCGGCGCTTGCCGGGGTGAGTGTTCAGCGATACACGGCAAAATATGAGAAGGCTTTTCTTGACGATATCTCCGCGCTGAATATCGAGCAGCCAATTCTGGTGCGCGCGACGGATCACATCCCCGAGATGGCGGGATTCATCGCCGAACTGCAGAAAAAAGGATTCGCTTACCGCTCCGAAGACGGGTCCTACTATTTCAGGATCGCGAAGTTTCCTGCTTACGGGCAACTCTCTAAGAAAGATTTTGCCGGGATGGAAGACGGGGCGCGCGTGGATGTGGATGAGTACGAGAAAGACAGCGCGCGTGACTTTGCCCTGTGGAAGGCGCCGAAACCTGGTGAGACTTCATGGGAGACAGTAATTGGGCCGGGGCGGCCGGGCTGGCACATCGAGTGCTCGGTCATGGCCATGGAGGAATTGGGCAAGACTTTCGATCTGCACGCGGGTGGCGAAGATCTGATTTTTCCGCATCACGAAAACGAAATCGCGCAGTCGGAGGCGCTTACCGGTCAGCCGTTTGCGCACTTTTGGTTTCACGTGCGGTTTCTCCTGGTCGAGGGCGAGAAGATGTCCAAGAGCCTGGGGAATTTCTTTACGCTGCGCGACCTGGTGCTCAAAGGACATAAGCTATCGTCCATCCGGTTTCTGCTGGCTTCGGTTCCGTATCGCAACCAGCTGAACTTCACTTTCGATGGACTGAAGCAGGCTGCCGTGTCGGTGGAGCGGCTGCGAAACTTTTATCTGCGCTTGACCACAGCGCCGTTCCCAGCGGGTGCCACTCAGGGCATGGCTGAACTGGCGCGTGAAACCACAGAGCGAATGCTGGAGGGCATGGACGACGACCTTAATACTGCGCAGGCTCAGGCGGCGATCTTCGACATGGTGCGGAAGGCCAATGCTGCGATGGACGCAGGACAATTCAAGAAAGATGACATTCCGGCGCTGCTCGCCGCTCTGCAGCGTTTCGACGAAGTATTCGCGGTGCTGAAAGACGACGATGCGCCGAAGATTCGCAGCATTGTGGAGTGGGCGAAAGCAGAGTGCCGCGAGATCAGCAAGGAACTGCTGGAAACTGTTGGGGCGCAGCAACTCTCTGATGCCGACATTGAAAAGAAAGTTGCAGAAATGGAAGCGGCGCGCCGATCGCGTGATTTCAAACTTTCTGATGCGATCCGTGGTGAGCTCGGCGGCCTTGGCATCGTCGTGGAAATCACGAAAGACGGCGCACGATGGAAACGCAAGTAGCGGAGAGATTGTTTCGAAGAGTTACCGTGATAGCCAATCCCCCAGCGTTCTGTTAGGGAACGCATGGAGCGTCCAGCGGTTGATGCGTTTTTCCTATCAGCAGCGACAAAAGATGCAAATACGAAGTCATGTGGTGTTCGCGCGCGAGTTCGCACTTGACCAGAAACGTCGGGCTGATCAGCTTGACCGAGTTTAGCTCGTAGAGTCCCGCCACGTGTTCCTAGAGAGGTGGCAACGGTAGCTTGGGAATCATATCGACGCGGTTGGCGATACGATAAGTATTCGGGAGAACCTGGTTGTAGGTACGTGCAAATAACGCGTCCCGGGTGCGTGGGCTGGCGTAGTGTATAGATCGTCGGATTCTTGAAGATGGTATTGGCTGCTACATCAAGGGCAAGCAGTGTGGTTAGCGCGCCTCCCAGGCTGTGTCCGCAGATCGTCAACGAGTTAACCGCATGATCGAATTCAAGCGCCGCCACCGCGTCCACTAGCCGAGGGGAGGCATTCGCAACGCGGAGAGAGTTGTATATTGGGTGAAGCCATCATCCGTTTTGCCTGCCCGCCTCGCAGGAATGGGCACTTCGTGGCAAGGAATTCGAAATCGTGGGTCCACTCTCGAATGCCCTCGGTGCCTCGAATGGCGATGACCGGATCGTTATTAGGAGCTTGAAGGATGAACCCGAACGACACAATCCGATCACCTCGCGGCCAGGATTCATGGTGGTCGCGAGATCGTTACCCAGAATCGACTGACAACGTTGTAGCCGACGTTGTAGGAGTCCTACGTGGCGGGAAGCGTTTGACCTGCCGCAGGGGCGGTATTCGCGGGCAGTACGGTTTCAGCTGCTTTCACCAATAGTCCGAACTGAATTGCTTGATTCAGATCCACGATCGTCTCCTATCCTCAAGTCAGGGTTTCGCCGGGCAAGAACAAAGTCTCCACCTGCGCGACCAGCGCAGGTGGAGGCATGGGTTGCTGCGGGCCGACGGAAGATAGGCGTGCTATCTGACCGTGCAGCCGTAGTGCTGAAGTCCGACGAAGAATTGCTAGTCGGCCCGCACAGTTGCTGATTCCACTGCTTCTTCAAGTCGCTCGCTTTAGGAATGGCGACTTGCTGATGGGCCATCTTTTGTGCCATGGGTAGCACCGAGGTTTGTGGCATCAGCGCCGCGAAACTGGCCACGGTAGTCAGGATCAGATTGACTCCCGCTGCGACCCGTGTCGAGAGAACGGGATCGCCGATGTACGCTGCCTGCAAGAGGGCCGGCAGGTTCTGGTCGACGTCCGCGATGACTGCTGGCCGGATTGCAGCGTGGTAACAATCGTGCTGATGTTCAGGGCCATCTGGATCAGCACCGGTAAATCGGCGAGAGCGACACTTATCCGTTGGGCGCTGCAGCCGGTGGCTATCAGCGAAATCGACAACACAATCGCGAACCGTTCTGGATTTCGAGATTGAGCTTAGGGCTAGGCTTAAGTTTGACTCCATGATGAACCTTCTCATTAGTTTTGGTTGATACTGGTTGCGAGTTCTGACTCTTCGCCGGTTCGCGGACTACAATTGAATGCAGTCGGCAACTGGCGGGGAACAACTGAAATGAAAACTTTCGACGAATATCTTCGGGACGCCGAAGTGGCGCATGGTCATCTCTGCGCCGGGCAGGTTCTCGGCGTCCGCCTGGCCATGCTCGGCCTGACGAGACTGGGCATTGACGATCCTGGCGGCAAGGATCGAAAACGTCTGGTGACCTTTGTAGAAATTGACCGTTGCGCTACGGACGCAGTCGCGGTGGTTACCGGCTGCCGTCTCGGCAAGCGTGCGCTGAAGTTCCGCGACTGGGGCAAAATGGCCGCGACCTTCGTCGACGCAAACACCGGCAATGGCGTGCGCATCGCCGCCAAAGAATCATCGAAGGCCTTGGCCCGGCAGATGCATCCTGAACTGCCAAATAAAAATAGCCAGCAGATGCTGGCTTATCGCGAAATGCCCGAGGATGACCTATTCACTATTGAATGGGTGAAAGTCGATCTGCCCGCGGAAGAGTTTCCCGGATACAAGGGTGAACGTATTGTTTGTGAAGTCTGTGGCGAAGGAATTAATTTTCGCCGTGAAGTGCGTCGTGACGGAAAATTACTTTGTCGCGGCTGCGCCGGCGAACGATATTACGAGCCGGCATAGCGAACAACAAAGGTGTAACAACGAAACCTACGCCGCCTGCTCGTAGGCATGGGCCACTCGCAAGATTGTGGCTTCGTCGAAGTGCTTGCCCAGAATCTGAAGTCCGACTGGCAGATTCTCCTTTGTCTCTCCGCAGGGGACGGAAATTCCGGGAATTCCCGCCAGGTCCGCAGTAACGGTGAAAATGTCGGCGAGATACATCGATAAAGGATCATCGACCTTCTCGCCTAGCTTGAATGCGGCAGTGGGACTAGTCGGAGTTAAAATCGCATCCACTTTCTTGAACGCTTCCTCGAAGTCCCGGACCAGCAGGGTGCGGACTCTCTGTGCCTTCAGATAGTAGGCGTTGTAATATCCCGCGCTCAACGCGTACGTGCCCAACATGATGCGGCGCTTCACCTCGGCACCAAAGCCCTGATCGCGGCTGCAGCGGTACATTTCGGAAAGCGTGCGTGCATCGCGAGCCCGGTAACCGTAGCGAACGCCATCGAAGCGAGCAAGGTTCGACGATGCTTCCGCCGTGGCCACTATATAATAAGTTGGAATCGCGTATTCTGTGTGCGGCAGCGAGACGGGAACGATTTCGCAGCCGGATCCCGCGAGCCTTTGAATCGCGGCCTCTACCGACTTTCGGACTTCAGAGTCCAATCCTTCTCCGAAATATTCTATTGCCACACCAAGCTTAAGCTCACGCACTGGCTTCTCCATTTCCGCAACATAGTCCGGTACCGGCACTTCGGCGGAAGTAGCATCCATGGGATCGCGGCCGGCGATGGCGCGGAGCACGATGGCCGCGTCTCTCACGGTTTTGGTGAGCGGCCCGATGCGATCGAGCGACGACGCGAACGCGATCAGACCGTATCGCGATACGCGTCCGTACGTCGGCATTAGTCCGACCACGCCGCAAAAAGACGCGGGTTGACGAATCGACCCGCCGGTGTCTGATCCTAGAGCGGCCAGAGCCATATCCGCTGCAACCGCCGCCGCTGATCCTCCCGAGGAACCTCCAGGCACGCGGCTCAGATCGCGGGGATTGTGCACCGGACGCCAGGCGGAATTCTCGTTCGACGACCCCATGGCAAATTCGTCGCAGTTCAGCTTGCCCAATACAACCGCGCCAGCAGCTTCGAGCCGGGCTACCGCCGTGCAGTCATAGGGTGGGATATAGTTCCCGAGAATCTTCGAGCCCGCCGTAGTGCGCACACCGCGCGTCACCATCACATCCTTGATGCCGATCGGAACACCGCCCAATGGCGGAAGTTCCTCGCCCTTTGCAGCCAGCGAATCCATTCGCGCCGCTTGTTCCAGCGCGCGATCCTTCGAGAGTGTGAGATATGCGCCGATCTCCGGATCAGTTTTTTCGATCTTTGCGTAGAACGCTTCCGCCAGCGAGGTCGCCGTGGTTCTGCGCGCTTGCACGGCAGCGCGGGCCGCTTCGATTGTCAGTGCGTTCAAATCCATAAGTGGAGTCGTTGTCCAAAGATCATTCTGTCGCCACGAACAGCAGACCTATCTCTCGATCACTTTGGGCACTTTGAAGAATGTTCCATCTGTGTCTGGAGCGTTTTGCAGCGCTACCTCGTGCGGCAGCGATTTTCTCAAACCTTGGAGAATGTCTTCGCGGCTGGCGTAAGCAAAGCGCGCGCTGCCAGTTCTTGATTGGTCGACCCCGTACCTATCCGATACCTGGGCCATCGGCGGCACGTCGGTTGTATCCAACTGGCCCAGCCGATCGACGTAATCGAGAATCGAGTTGAGATCGCGCAGCAAGAGTCGGCGTTCGTCTTGAGTCAACTCGAGATTTGCCAGATCCGCGACATAGGCGACGTCCTTTTCAGTGACTTTCATTGTCGTGTGTGGACTTGTGTGATGCCGGAGCTCCTGCCTGGTGTGTTCGTCTGACTCCAATTAGGTTTTCTCTATAATTTTTTAGAATAGCAGTTCGCATAGGGTAAACCCGCCAACTTTTAAACTATAAATTGCTATTGTTTTCAGCGAGTTAACGAAATTTAGGCCTCGAGAGGGGATTGACAAGATTTCGGCAAAACACGTGATTTGCACCTTTCTTGGTGCATTTTTGCTTTTGGGCGAATCACTCTGAGCCTCCTAACCTTCGCTCGGAAACTCGGCTCGCACAAACGCCATAGCTTCCTCCTTCGTTTGCAGGCGTCCCTCCAGCTGCCCATCCTCCACGCCTGACAGAATCTTCTTGAATTGCGGTCCGGGCTTGTAGCCAAGTGCGATCAAGTCGTCCCCTGTGATCAGCGGCACGGGCCGCATGGCTGCCGGCGGCATGGACGCCATCTTCTCACGCGCGAAATTGTACGAGGTGAGATTGTCGTGGCTGGCCTCGCAGTCCATGCGGTGCAATTGCAGGTGTTCGTCGAAGCGCGGCATGCGCACAAACCTTTTGAAGGTGGACTCCTTCATCTGCTGCACGTGCGCGAAGCGCATGTGGTTGTCGACGAGCGCGAGAATCTGGTCCGTGTCGTCGTTCGAAAAGCGCAGGCGGCGGCAGATTTCTTCCGCGATCTTGACCCCGACGTCGACGTGTCCATCAAAACGGATGCGATCAGGCGCTACGCGAAATGTCGCGGGCTTGCCCACATCATGCAGCAGAGCGCCCCAAGCCAGCGTGATCGGACAAGGATGCGGCAACCTGTCGAGTAATAGCAGAGTGTGTACGAACACATCGCCTTCAGGATGAAACTGCGGCGGTTGCTCAACACCTTTCATCGCTTCGATCTCGGGCAGGACCTCGTGCAGCAATCCAGTTTCGTCGAGCACAAGAAAAGCCTGGCGTGCATGACCCTCGATCAGCATCCTGGTAAGCTCATCTCGAACGCGCTCTCGCGATACCTGATCAATCTGCGATGCTGTCTTTTGAATGGCATGAAAGGTTCCAGGCTCGATGGCGTATCCGAAACGCGCCGCGAAGCGCACAGCCCGCAGCATCCGGAGCTTGTCTTCGGCAAAGCGCCGCTCCGGATCACCAATGGATCGAATGATTCCGGCTTCGATGTCCTCGCGTCCGCCGACGAAATCCAAAACCTCGTTCGTGATCGGATCGAGCAACAGCCCGTTGATCGTGAAATCGCGGCGCTCCACATCTTCAAGCGGTTCCTTGCTGAAGCGAACCTGATCGGGATGACGTCCGTCGCTGTATCCGATGTCGCTGCGAAACGTGGCTACTTCAACGACATGCGCGTGCGGAGAAACATACCCGGTTGCATCTCGGAGAGGCGACTCTGGCATGCCTGCAGCGTCCCATCTGGGCGTCGGCTGCGGCACCAGGACGACACCGAACTGCGCGCCGACTGCATAAGTGTCCGGAAAGATGCGCATGACCTTGTCAGGGGTCGCGTCGGTAGTGATGTCGTAGTCGGCAGGCTCGCGGCCCAGCAGTAGATCGCGTACGCATCCGCCAACGAGATATGCTTTGTGGCCGTGCTCCCGCAAGGTGCGGACGATCGAGATGGCAAAGTCTTTGAGCATTTAGTCCGTGTGTTCCCAAGCACGCCGATAACGATCGGCAACGAGCATTGATACCGCGAGACGATCAACTCCTTCGGGCAGCACGCAGTTCTTTTCGGAAGCGTTGCACTCCGCCATCAGTTCCTTTGCCATTGCGATGACTTTCTCCATTGAGAAGCTGCCAGTGCGAACGCGAACCAGAAAATCTCGTTCAGGGCGGGGCAGCGTGATCGTTCCAGAGGGAACCAATTCTTTGCATTCATAGAGAAGTCGAAGAGTATGCATGGGCTGCCTTCGCGTCATACCCAAACTCCACTTCGATCTCCGGACGTTGTCCCTTTTTGCCTCGACCCTTCTGTCCTGTCATTCGTTTGAGTTGATCATCTGCGAAGCCAAGAAACTGCTTCACACAATTCCGAGCGACGAAAATCTGCGGGCGGGCCACGACCGCAGACCCAAATATCACTCGTGAGAGTGTTCTTTGCGAAGAGGAAGTGCAGCGCCGTCGGATTTCCTTTGCATGCCAATCCGGCCCATTGTTTGAGGGAGTAGAGAGTCACGTCTACGTCGTTCGGTCCGTTTCGGCGATCATCTCCAGCCGTGGACCACACGAAGTGCGGAAGGGAGTCCAAGCCCAAAGCCATTTCCAGTGGTTCGATGTAAACACCGTAGATGTCGAGATCGTCGGTGCCTTGGACTTTGGCTCCATGGAGTTCTGAGCCACCAACAAACAGATGGATCAGCCGGTCAGGGTATGGAAAGCCGGTTTCGATTGTGGGCGGGAGAAGGTTCGCCATGGTTCCAGAGCAGGTTAACATTCGTGGAGGCTCGTTGAAATGGAAGCTCATCGGGTCTGTCAGAGCGGGTGCCACCATTGCCCTGCGGGCAACCGGACAGCCCAGGGAGGCTGGAAGCTGTGAAGGAATCGACACTGTAGAGCTATTGCGAAATCGGCGAAGGTCGGTACACTGCCCATGGGATGAACGAATCGACGACTACGTCTCCGCGATTAGTTTCAATCAATCGCCGCCAGTTAGTTCTGCACAGTGTGGATGTCGATAGGCTGATCGGGGAGGACCACCGCTGCGTGCCTGATTTGGGAACTGGTGGGGCGGTTGGACCTAGGCCGCTATCACGCCCAGATTGCGTCGGTCGAAGGCCAGAGGCGAGCATACCGACCCGCAATTGTTGGTCAGCCTGTGGCTGTACGCCTACGGCGGGGGGATCAGTTCGGCGCGCGAGATATCGCGCCACGCAAGCGCGCCCGGTTGAAACGTTGAGCCAACAACCTCAAACATCTTGACGTAAGGTGCCGCGTCCAGGAGTTTTTCCAGAATCTTCAACACTTGCGGATAACCGCTTGCGTCGTAAGCCTGTGCGTTGCATTGGTGATCCCAGAAGCTGATGGTCGCGATCTCTAAGCCGTCAGGCGTAACCAGCGTGATCAAATCCACAAAACCTTCTTGCTCTCGCAGCCAGGGGAGAATGTGGCATTCGATAAGACTCGTAAATTCCGTAATTGAGTTCGGTTTCAATCGAGCAGCAACCTTGCGGGCAAACATGTTTCCTCCCCTGAGTGACGGGCTATTGTCCAGCTATTGGACGGAGCCGATACGTGCGACACCACCCAATTAGTAGTGCGTTTCAACGCCCAAACGTTACAGTGAGGGAGACGTTTTGTAGCTTTGGTCTGCTCGGAGTCAGCGTTTTTCTCCAGCATGGATTGGTAAATCACCCCGTGACTGAGAGAGAATGTTCCCCGACTCAGACAACCCAAGGAGGCACGTGCATGAAAATCCGAAGCATCGCCTCGTACTTGGCAGTATCCGTTTGCTTGGCACCGGTTGCTGTCAAAGCCCAGTTGAGCGACCAGAGCGTGCGCGAACGCGCTGACGCGCTTCTCAAGCAAATGACGCTGGAGGAGAAGGCAGGGCAGCTCAACCAGGCCTCCGGGGTATCTCTCCAAGGCGCGATCAAGGAGGTTTCGGATGACGCGGTCGCCAATGGACAAGTCGGGTCGATCCTGTGGCAGGTGGATGTGAAGGAGATCAACCGGCTCCAGCATGTTGCGGTCGATCGCTCGCGGCTGCACATCCCCTTGCTCGTCGGTTTTGATGTAATTCACGGCTACCGGACTGTCTTTCCTGTACCGCTGGCGATGGCTTCCTCGTGGGATCCTTCCGTAGAGGAACGGGCCCAGAGGGTGGCTGCGGAAGATTCGCGCGCGGCCGGCATCCAGTGGACTTTCGCTCCCATGGTGGACATTGCTCGGGATGCGCGCTGGGGACGCATTGTAGAAAGTGCGGGTGAAGATCCCTACCTGGGGTCGGCCATGGCGCGGGCGCAGGTTCTCGGATTCCAGGGAACAGAACTCAGTCCCACGAGTTTGCTGGCCTGCGCCAAGCACTTTGCCGGCTACGGCGCGGCCGACGGCGGCCGCGACTACGACTCATCCTATGTTCCCGAGGAACTGCTGCGGAACCTGTACCTGATCCCGTTCCATGCGGCGGTGAAGCAGGGCGCGGGCAGCTTGATGAGCGCGTACATGGACCTGAACGATGTCCCCGCGAGCGGCAACCGGTGGCTGCTGCATGACGTTCTGCGACAGGAGTGGGCCTTCCAAGGCTTCGTGGTTTCGGACGCCATGGCGGTCGGCAATCTAGTGACCCACGGCTTTGCAGCCGATCGCGAGGACGCTGCCTATCGCGCGATCACAGCCGGGCTGAACATGGATATGGCAAGCAACACCTTTATCGAAAATGTCCCGAAGCTCGTGGCTTCCGGCAGAATCACCGCCAGTCAGCTCGATGACGCCGTGCGGCCCATTCTCGAGATGAAGATCCGGCTGGGCCTCTTCGAACATCCATTCGTAGACGAAACCAAAGTCGACTCGGTTTTGAACCGGCAGAGCAGCCGGGAGCTGGAACGGAAGCTGGCGGCGCGATCGATGGTTCTCTTGCGCAACCAGAATCACACTCTCCCCCTGACAACGAGCCTGAAAAAAGTGGCATTGATCGGTCCTCTGGCGAATTCTGTCACCGACATGGAAGGTGGCTGGACGGTGGAAGGTCTGTTCGGAGGCGGTCCCAAGAGCCACGTGGTCACCGTCGAGGAGGGCCTGAGGAATAAACTGCGAGCCGACGCTCAGATCACCGTGGTCAGCGGACCAGCGCTGCGACGCGAATATCCGTCCCCCATAGACGCACTGCTCGGCAAGAAACCGACGCCCGTGCCCACGCCAGCCGAAGTGGAGGAATCGCTGCACCGCGCGGTAGACGCCGCAAAACAATCGGACATCGTGATAGCGGTCATGGGTGAAGCCTCAGACATGAGCGGGGAAGGAGCTTCGAGAGCGACGCTTGACCTCCCGGGAAATCAGGAGCAAATGCTGGAGGCGGTCGTGGCCACTGGGAAGCCAGTCGTGCTGGTGCTGGTGAACGGCAGGCAGCTGGATATTCGCTGGGCCACGGAGCACGTGCCTGCAATTCTGGAGGCATGGTTCCCGGGTACGATCGGCGGGAATGCCGTGGCTGATGTACTCTTTAGCGATGTGAACCCGGGAGGCAAGCTGCCGGTGAGCTGGCCGCGTGCGGCGGGTCAGGAACCCATCTACTACAACCATAACCTGACACATGAACCTGAGGACCGTCCGAACTTCACCTCTCGCTACTGGGATCTCTCCAGCAAGCCGCTCTATCCCTTCGGTTACGGGTTGAGTTACACAACTTTCCAGTTCGGGCATCTGCAACTGAGTAAGACGCAGATTAAATCTGGCGAAACGACCGAGGTATCGGTCGACGTCACCAACACCGGCCAGACCGCAGGGGATGCGGTCGTGCAAATCTACATTCATCAACGCGCGGGATTGGCCTCGCGGCCCGTGCGCCAGCTGAAGGGATTCCGGCGGGTGGCGCTGGCCCCGGGCAAGACCCAAACTCTCACCTTCCTGCTTGGCCCCGACGAATTGAGTTTCTGGAGTCCACAGGTCAAGTCCTGGAATGTCGAGCCTGCAACCTTTGATGTCTGGGCCGGAGAAGACTCGACCGCCCCCTTACATGCGGAACTTGAGGTAACGGCGAAATAGGGAGTAACCGGCCGCCGCAGGCTCGCTCTTATCGCACCCGCGTCTTCTTTGGGGCGACCCACGATTCATTTTCTTGTAACTAATCGCACCAAACAGGCCCGCCTTTTCGTTAGCAGGACCGGACCGCGAAGAAGAGCTGATTGGTCCTACCGTTCTGCGAAGTTCCTCCCCCGAAGGCAATCCCCCACAGGCCGCTTTCGCTGATTATTTTTCCCCTGCGGCGTGGTAAGAGACCCGATAAAGCTTCCGGTCGTCGCGTTAAAAGCGTTGATGCGGCGATCGTGCAAGTTCCCCACCAACACAGCCTTGCTGACAGGGCCGAATTGCGCGGGCGCGCGCCAATCCCCATGGTGCGATTATTTGTTTTCAAGATTTTGCGGGCAAAAAGGGGAGGGGTACCCGATACTGGTAGTAAACTTGGCCCGAAACGGGACGAGGGAACCTCTAGATCAGTCTCGAGAAGGCCAGTCAGGCGCCAAGTCCGCCGAGACCCTCTACCAGGCGCACTTGAAAGTACCCACTCTGACCGTCGCTTCTGAACCAGGTCGTCCGGTCTCCAAGCTGCTGATTTCAAGGCCTTCCTCAGAAGCCCCGCAGTTCCAAATCAGGATGAAGCTTGGCTTGGTAACAATCGATTTATTACCGCTGTCACTTTACTGAGCCATCTGGGCGCCATAAGCTCCGGTTTATGAAGCTCAATGCCTTGCTGGTGTCGCAGGATCGCCCGTCGCTTCGGGTGTTGGAGGCGCTTCTGGACGTGCTGCAAATCGAGCACCAGAATTGCCAGTCGGCTGGCGAGGCGGTCGAGTTGACGGTGCATGGGCACCATTGGGCGCTGATGCTGGACTTTGATCTGCCTGGTGCCGGCCAGGTGGCGCGAATGGCACGTATGGCGTCAGCGCAGCGAAGGCCCGTGGTGTTTGCCATGGTCAGTGCGTTTACTCCGGTGGGCGGAGCGTTCCAATCGGGGGTGAATTTTGTTCTGTACAAACCGCTTGGCTTCGAACAGGTAGCGCGCTCGCTGCGTGCCGGGCAGGGATTCATGAAACCGAACCCGCGGCATACGCCGCGCCACCAGTTGGAAACGCTGGTGTACCTTCAGTTCGGAGTGGCGGCTATGCCCGCGATCGTGCTTGATCTGAGCGAGCAAGGTTTAGCATTGCAAGCTCCGGAGCCATTGCCACCGGTACAAAATGTGCCGCTGCGTTTTATGTTGCCCGGAACGTCGCATCTGGTGGAAGCGACCGGCAAAGTGATCTGGGCCGACGACGATGGCCGCGCCGGGATGTTCTTTTCCCGGCTTACTCCCGCGTCACGGCACCATCTCAAGAATTGGCTGGCGAAGCGCGGCGCGAAAACCAAGAACGCTGTACGCATGCTGTTGCCCCCACAAAGGGCGCGCCGTTCAGCGCACGCATCACACTGATCTTCTGTAGAGACATAGCTAGCTACGTCTCTACAGCTCGCGCTGCATAACGATTCTTCCATGCTAGACTCAGTTTTCTCTCGCACGAAAAACGCCGCATGCCTGAGCTTACCTTCCTTTCCGCCGTTTCCATGGCTGAACAAATCCGCGAGAAAAAGCTTTCGCCGGTTGAATTGCTGGAAGCGCATCTCGCCCGCATTGAGAAACTGAATTCAAAGCTGAAGGCCTTCGTGCAGGTGGATGCTGAAGGCGCCCGTTGTCAGGCCCGCGCAGCTGAAAAGGCGGTGACACGCGGCGAAAAGCTCGGCCCACTACACGGCGTTCCGATCAGTATCAAGAGTTCGATCGAAGTGACGGGCATGAAGTGCGAAGCCGGCAGCAAGCTTCGAGCGGGATTCGTGGCTGCAACGGATGCGCCTCTCGTCTCGCGTCTGCGCAACGCAGGCGCGACCATTCTGGGGATGACCAATACGCCTGAATTACTAATGGCGTGGGAGACGGATAATCTTCTCTACGGTTGCACCAACAATCCGTGGGATCTCTCGCGGACTGCCGGCGGCTCGAGTGGCGGAGAAGCTGCGGCGATTGCCGCCGGATGTTCCGCAGGAGGAGTTGGCAGCGACGGCGGAGGTTCGATTCGCGTTCCCGCACACTTCAGCGGAATCTGCGGGCTGAAGCCAACGCCAGGCCGCATCCCTGCCACCGGACACTTCCCAACCTCAGTCGGACCTTTCGCTTTGATCGGCGTGGTTGGGCCTATGGCGCGGACAGTTTCGGATTTGAAGGTGCTGTTCGAAGTGATGCAAGGGCCGGATGATGGCGACACATCGGCTGCGCCCGTCCCCGTGCGTTGGCTGAGCCGTAACGATCTCAAGAAACTCCGCATTGGTTATTTCGAGGATGATGGACGTACTCCGGTGACCGCAGAAACGCGGGCGGCGGTGCGAACCGCGGCTGAGGCGCTCAAGCGCGCGGGGTTTGAGGTTGAGCCTTTCCGTCCCGAGGGGCTTGAGCAGGCGCGACAACTTTGGTGGCAATTTTTCGGGATCGCAGGCGGAATGCTTCTGCGACCGATGACCAAAGGGCGAGAGGCCGACCTCACTGCAATTCTCAAACAGCATTTGAGTCAGGTAGCAACCGAGCCGCCACACTCGGGTCAAACATTACTCGATACCTGGATCATGCGCGACATAGTGCGTATGCAGGTGTTTTCCGAGATGCGTGAATATCCGATTCTGCTTTGCCCGGTCGCTTCGATTCCTGCTTTTCGTCACGGCGAGCGGAGTTGGGAGATCGACGGCAAAACAGTGCAATATCTCGACGCGTGGAGCTATACCGAGTGGTTCAATCTGCTGGGAACTCCGGCGGTGGCCGTTCCATTTGGCCGTTCAAACGAAGGCTTGCCGATCGGAGTGCAGATCGTCGCGCGCCCGTGGGAAGAGGAATTGGTGCTCGCGGTTGCAGTCGAACTGGAAGCCCAACGCGGGGAATGGCAGGCGCCGGATATTTAACTTCTGATAGCTTTTTCTTCTCCGTGTCCTCAGCGCGACTTTCCCTGCGCCTCTCCGTTCCAAGGTTTGGTAGTGATAATGGATTTATACTATTTCTCCACTCTCAAAAAGCGATAACCTGTTGCCATCCAATCTCCCGCTGCAGCCTGACGGCTTCAGAGATTGACACAAATACTTGATGGCACCTCAAACGAAATCAAGAGGCGGATTCGCGTCCCGCATATTGTCCTGGCTGATCGCATTTTTGTTCATCTCGGCTGTCTACCTCTACACCGTTCCTCAGCCGAATGTCTTCTATGCGGCGATTGTTTTACTGCATGCGGTTATGGGCGTCGTCGTCGCTGTTCTGCTGGCTGTTTCTGTTTGGCGTCTTCTGCGGGATGGAAGCTTGGTCTCGCGTTTGGGGTGGGTACTGCTTGCGAGCGGGGCAGTCGTCGGCCTGATTCTGATCAAGACCGGCACGCCGCGAGTGGAGTGGGGTCCTCTCTATGTTCACATTCTTTTGTCGCTCACTGGCGTGGGAATCGTCTTCTCGGAATGGGCGGGGAAACGTGGCTGGTTGGCGCAGGGAATCGGGAGTTCGATCGTCCGCTGCGCGATTTGTTTGGTAGTACTCGCCGGAGTGGGCGCGGGCGCACGTTATGTGCGTGAGTCGCGCTGGCAAAATCAAGCCCGTATTGAGAATCCGTCCATGCCACCTGCCAGCATGAATGGCGAAGGCGACGGCCCGGATGGGCCATTCTTTCCCAGTTCCGCGCAAGTCCACGGCGGACAGAAAATTCCCAGCAAGTTCTTCTTGGAATCCGACTCCTGCAAACGCTGCCACCAGGACATCTACAATCAGTGGTTCAGTTCGGCCCATCATTTCTCGTCATTCAACAATCAGTGGTACCGCAAGAGCATTGAGTATATGCAGGATACGATTGGCACCAAACCTTCCAAGTGGTGCGGCGGATGCCACGATCCCGCCGTGCTTTACAGTGGATTGATGGATACCCCGATCAAGCAGATCGTTCACCGCCCAGAGGCGCAAGCTGGCCTGGGCTGCATGATGTGCCATTCGATTGCCCATGTTAAGAGCAGCATGGGGCAAGGTGACTTTTATCTCGAATATCCCAAGCTGCACGAATTGGCCGCAACCAAGAATCCGTTCGAGCGAATGCTGCACGACTTTTTGGTGAAGTTGAATCCCGAACCGCATCGTCGGGTATTCCTGAAACCCTTCATGCGCAACCAGACAGCGGAGTTCTGCTCTAGTTGCCATAAAGTTCATCTCGACGTTCCGGTTAATCACTACCGTTGGATTCGCGGCTTCAACGAGTACGACAACTGGCAGGCCAGCGGTGTGTCGGGCCAGGGGGCGCGATCTTTTTATTATCCGGCTAAGCCTTCGCAATGCGCCGATTGCCACATGCCGCTGACTCGTTCGAGTGACATGGGCAACATCGATGGCCAGGTCCATTCGCATCGTTTCCCCGCAGCGAACACGGCGTTGCCCACGGCGAATGATGATGCTGAGCAGTTGAAGATTAGCGAGGATTTTCTCAAGAGCGGGGTTCTGAGCGTGGACATCTTCGCGCTCTCTCCGGCGCGAGCGCAATTGAAGCTGGGAGCGTCCAATCGGTCGGATCTTGCTACGACTTTCGCGGTGGGCGAGGAAGCGGAGACGAAAATTACGCCAGCCAGTGAGGCAGAAGTCTTGCCGGTTACCGCGCCGCTGAACCGCGTACAGGCTACAGTCCACCGAGGAGATGTGGTACGCGTGGATGTTGTGGTTCGCACCAAGAAAATCGGACACTTCTTTCCGGGCGGTACTGTAGACGCCTACGATACATGGCTCGAGCTAAAGGGAACCGACGACCAAGGCCAAACCATATTCTGGAGTGGAAACGTCGATGACAGCGGCAAAGGCCCGGTAGAGAAAGGCGCACACTTTTACCGCTCGCTGCAAGTGGATGCGCACGGCAATGGCATCAACAAGCGCAATGCATGGGCTACTCGGGCCGTGGTGTATGTGCATCTGATTCCGCCGGGAGCGGCTGACACGGTTCACTTCCGCGTGCATATTCCCGAAGGCTCCGGCAACAAAATTACGCTGCACGCTCGCCTCTGCTATCGCAAGTTTGCGTGGTGGAATACTCAGTTTTCATTCGCCGGTGTTCCTGACCCTAACCAAGCCAACGGAGATGTCACTCCTGACTTCGACGACAGAAAGTTCGCGTTCGCTGGATCGCTGAAAGGCGTATCAGCGAAAGAGGAAAAAATACCTGACCTTCCGATCGTGGCTTTGGCCGAAGATGAAGTCACCCTGAACGTAGTGTCCCACACTTCCCCTCCGGCCCTACCAAAGACCGTTTTGCAAACAGCCGACTGGCAGCGCTGGAACGATTACGGGATTGGTCTGCTACTACAGGGTGATCTGAAAGGCGCACAGGCGGCGTTCGAGACAGTAACAGAGATTGATCCCAAGAATCCCGACGGCTGGGTGAATATCGGACGTGCCGCGGTGCAGGAAGGTGACATGGATCGCGCCCGCGCTGTGCTGGCAAAAGCATTGTCGCTCAGTCCGGACCTGGCGCGCGCTCACTTTTTCTATGCGAAAGTCCTGCGCAGCGATGGCCGTTACGACGAAGCTGTCGATCATCTCCACAAGGTCCTGGCGCAATATCCCCGCGATCGCGTGGCGCTGAACGATGTGGGACGCATTCTGTTTCTCCAGCGCAAATACGCGGACGCCGTAAACGTGTTGCAGTCCGTTCTGGCGGTCGATCCGGAAGACTTGCAGGCGCACTACAATCTTATGCTCTGCTACAACGGCCTTGGAGACCAGAAGCAAGCCCACGAGCACGAGGTGCGCTACCTGCGTTTCAAAGCCGACGAAGCTTCGCAAGCGATCACCGGACCTTATCGCCAGCTCAATCCGGAAGACAACAACGAGCGGCAGGCGATCCACGAACATGTGTCGGGGCCGCTGCGGTTCAATAGTCAGCCCACCGTCTCAACGGGAGCCTCAAGATAATGCGCGAGACGCTGGTATCTTTATTTCTTCTGTTGGCTGCGTCCGCATCTGCTCAGCAAATCCAATTTCGCGACATCACTTCGCAAGCCGGTATCCGTTTCGTCCACAACCATGGCGCCTTCGGAAAAAAGTATCTACCCGAGACCATGGGTTCGGGCTGTGCCTTCATCGACTACGACAACGACGGCTGGCCTGACATCTTGCTGGTAAACGGCGAAGACTGGCCTGAGCACAAGCGCGCTGATTCCAGGCTGAAGCTCTATCACAACAATCACGACGGCACGTTCACCGACGCCACCCGCAAAGCTGGTCTCGCGATTTCCATGTACGGTCTGGGCGTCGCAGTGGGAGACTACGACAACGACGGTTTTGACGATGTGTTCATCAGCGCTCTCGGCCAGAGCCATCTGTTTCACAACAATGGCAACGGCACGTTCACCGATGTCACGAAAGCGGCTGGATTGTGGGGTCCGAATGAGTTCTCGACCAGTGCCGCCTGGGTGGATTACGATCGCGACGGCAAATTGGACCTGGTGGTCGCGAATTATGTGCGGTGGTCTGAAAAGGGCGATCTGTACTGCACCCTCGATGGCGCGCACAAGTCTTACTGCACGCCGGAATCCTATAAAGGTTCGCCCGCACGACTTTGGCATAACCTGGGGAATGGAAAGTTTGAAGACGCCACGCAGAAGGCAAACTTCTACGATCCCACTTCCAAGAGCCTGGGCGTGGCGATTGTCGATTACAACGGAGATGGCTGGCCCGATATCCTGCTGACCAATGACACTCAGCCCAACAAGCTTTACTTGAACAAACACAACGGCACATTCGAGGAGAAAGCCGTTTCTGCGGGAATCGCATTCAGCGAAGACGGCGTGGCCCGCGCCGGCATGGGTGTGGACGCTGCCGACTACGATCGTACCGGGCGACCGAGTTTCATCATCGCCAACTTTGCCAACCAGATGCTTTCGCTTTATCACAACGAGGGCAACGGCTTGTTTGTGGATGAGGCTCCGCAGTCGGACGTTGGACGTGCGACCCTGATGACGCTGGGCTTCGGCTGCTTCTTCTTTGATTACGACAACGATGGATGGCCCGACATTTTCGTGGCCGATGGACACATCGAGAACGAAATCGAACGGGTGCAGAAGCGGGTTAGCTATGCGGAGCCACCGCACGTTTTTCGCAATCTCGGCGGAGGAAAGTTTCAGGAAGTAACGGCCTCGCTGGGATCTGCGTTTGCCAGCCCGAAAGTTGCGCGCGGCGCTGCTTACGCTGACTTTGATAACGATGGGGCGCTCGACATCCTGATGACCACGAACGGCGGCCCCGCCTATCTGTTTCACAACGAGGGCGGCGAGAACCACAGCTTGCGCATAAAGTTGGTGGGTACGAAGGCGAACCGCGATGGCATCGGAGCGGTGGTGCGCCTGGTCTCTGGAAAAGATCAGCAGTGGCAGACGGTTCACAGCGGCTCGAGTTATTTGTCCCAGAGCGAACTAGTGCTTACGTTCGGCCTTGCCGAGAAAACCAAAGCCGATTCGATTGAAGTGCAGTGGCCGAGCGGGCAGATCGACAAACTCTCAAACGTGTCGGGAAGCCAAACCATCACGATTCAGGAAGCCAAAGGCGTGGTGGCGAACAAAGCCTACAGCAAGCCATTCGCGTTTCACGCTCCTAAATAGAAAATCCGGTGTGCCCATGCCTGCCGTGACTCTTCGAATTCCGGCTCCACTTTATCCGACTTTCCTTTGTGTACCCTTGCGCCCTTTGTGGTTAACTTGGGTTTCGCATGATTAGAACGATTTCCTTTGCTTGCGCTGTCGCCGTGCTGGCGACAATTGCTATCTTCGCGGCCGTTCCGCAAAGTGCTCCTGGCACAAGGCAAGCAGACAAATCTACTGAGGCGGCTCGTCTCAATAACCTCGGCGTCGCTTACATGAATCAGCAGCTTTTCGAAAAGGCTCTGAAGATGTTTGAAGACGCTGCGGCGCTTGATCCAAATTTCCGGATTGCTCCGATGAATGAGGGCATCGCGCTGCTCAACCTGGGGCGCGTCGATGCGGCCAGAAAGTTTTTTGAGCAGGCAGTGAAGCAGAATCCCAACGATCCCCATGCCTGGTACAACCTCGGCATGCTTGAAAAGAATTCCGCGAATTCGCAATCCGCGATCGATGCCTTCCACCGAGTCACGGAAACTGATCCGAACGATGCGGACACCTGGTATTTCCTGGGCGCCTCCTACGCCCAGAGTAAGCAATATCCCGAGGCAGTCGACGCTTTCCAGCATGCGCTGAAGCTGAATCCGCTGCACGCCTCGGCCGAGTTCGGACTTTCTCGCGCGTATCAGCAATCGGCTGATCTAACGCACGCCCGCGAGCATCTGGTCCGCTTCCAATACATCACACAAAACAAGTTGGGATCGCCCATCAGCCTGGCATACGGCGAACAGGGAAAATATTCGCTCGCCGAAGAATCGCCTGAGACGGTGCAAAGAGTTCCGCCAGAGATTCCAGTGCGGTTTGTGGATGTGACCGAGCAGGCTGGCCTGCAGACAACGGCCTTGCCTGCGGATGCGAAGGATCTTGTTTCTTACCTCGGACCCGGCGCGTGCTTTCTTGATTATGACAACGACGGTCGTATCGACATCTTTCTTGCGGACAATGGGAAGGAAGGCGGAATGTCGCTGTATCACAACCTGGGCAATGGCAAGTTCGAAGGGGTAACCAGGAAAGCCGGCCTTGATCCGGCATTGCATGGCATCGGCTGCACCGCAGGCGATTACGACAACGACGGTGCAACCGATCTCGCCGTAAGTCTCAGGGGGCGTGTGCTTCTCCTGCACAACGAAAAGAATGGCACCTTTAAGGATGTCACTGTAGCGGCAGGAATCAAAAGTGAAGGCTTCAACGCTGGGTTAACTTTCATCGACTACGACCACGACGGAGATTTGGACCTGTTCGTGACGCAGACCACCACTAATCCATGTTTGGATCCGCGAAGCTTGTCGCCGCCTTCGTGCGGAGATATCCAGTTGCCCAATTTTAGCCGGCTGTGGCGCAACAATGGCAACGGAACGTTCACCGATCAGACCAAGGAAACCGTAGCTGAGAGCAACGCGCCAGAAGTCGGGGCTATCGGAACAGATTACAACAACGACCGTGCCGTGGACTTGGTCGTCACGGGTAGTTTTAAAGGGGGGCCCGCGATTTTCGAAAACCCTCGCGAAGGGCAATTCGTCTATCAAATTCCCTGGCCGCACGCCCTGGCCGACAGCGCGGGCGTCGCCGCCCTGGATTTCGATCATGACAGCTGGATGGATTTAGCATTTACCCATTGGGGACAAACGAAGGAAGATTCCGGCCTCACTCTTTGGCGAAACACCCATAAAAAAAGTTTCGCACGAGTTCCGCTGCCAACAACAGATTGGGTTCGTGGTTTCGGTGTGGCTGCCGTCGATTACGACAACGACGGCTGGGTCGACCTCGTTGCTGTCGGTGAAACTGCGGATGGGCGCGGCGAAGTGCATCTGTTCCGCAATCTCGGGCCTGACGGGTTCAAGGATGTCACTGCCGACGTCGGCCTCGACAAAATTGTCCTGAAAGATCCACGTGCCATCATCACCGGCGACTACGACGGCGACGGGGCGACCGATCTGCTGATCACGCAGAAGCACGGGCCAGCTGTCTTGCTTCGGAATGAAGGGGGCAATAAGAACCATTGGCTGCGTCTTTCTCTCAAAGGATTGAACGACAACAAAAGTGCGATCGGAACCAAAGTCGAAGTATTCGCGGGAGGGAATCGCCAGAAGTTCGAGATCGCCGGATCGTCTGGCTATCTCGGACAGAATTCGCCCTACCTCACCGTCGGCCTCGGCCAAGCTACACAGGCAGATGTTGTACGCCTACTTTGGCCGACCGGAGTTCTGCAGGATGAAGTCGAACTCACCGGTGATCGTGAGCAGAAATTCATGGAAATCGATCGCCGTGGCAGTTCGTGTCCCACCCTCTTCGTTTGGGATGGAGAACGCTACGAGTTAGTCGGCGACATGCTCGGTGCAGGCGTTGTCGGACATTGGACTGGGCCCGGCCAGCGCGATATTCCGCGCCCCACGGAATACATCAAGATTGATCGCAACGCGATTCGAGAGAAAGACGGCAAGCTCAGTTTCAGGTTCATGGAGCCTTTGGAAGAGGCTGTCTATCTCGATCAAGTGAAACTGCTGGCCGTCGATCATCCGGCGGAGCTTGAGGTTTATCCCAACGAGTACTTTGCGAGCAATCCACCGTATCCGTCATTCAAAGTGGTCGTGAGCCGCAGCGCGCGACCGCCAGCTTCGGCGCGGGACGAGCATGGGCACGACGTGCTCCCTGATCTGCTAGCGCATCGCTACTTCGGTGATTTTGGCTTGACTCAATTTTCAGGCTTCGCCGAGTTGCACAGCCTCGAACTGGATTTGGGCGAACCTTACGCCGGTGGGCCGCTCTGGTTGCTGCTTCATGGGGAGGTCGAATATTACTCCGCGAACAGCATGTACGCCGCGTCCCAGGCAGGAATCGAGTCCATCTCTCCTTATGTCGAGGCGCTCGATAGTAAGGGGAAGTGGATTCGCGTTATGGACGACATGGGCTTTCCTGCTGGTGGGCCGCGTACTATGACCGCTGACCTGACGGGGAAGCTGCCCTCGGGCACGCTGCGCATTCGGATCTCGACCAACCTTCAAATCTATTGGAACAGCGTTCTGATCGATCGAACCAGTCAGGGTCAGGACGTTCGCCTGACGGCAGTTCCGCTCGCTCGCGCCGATCTGGCCTTTCACGGATTTCCGCTGAAGATCGAGGGCAAGCCGCCGGGCAACGTCATGTACGTTTACGAAGAGGCCAGCGCCACCGGACCCTACACTCGTCCTGCAGGCGCCTATACGCGTTATGGCGACGTGCTCCCGTTGCTTACTTTGCTTGATGACCGGCTGGTCGTTCTTGGATCGGGAGATGAAGTCGCTCTAGATTTTGACCCGTCGAAACTTCCCGCGCTGCCCGGAGGCTGGTCCCGCGATTACTTCTTCGTGGCCAATGGCTACGAGAAAGACATGGACTTCTACGCCTACGACTTCAGCAGCGTCGATCCGCTCCCATTCCGCGATATGAATGGGTATCCGTATCCTCCAGAGCAATCATTTCCTCTTGATGACCCGCACTTGAACTATCTGCTGGAGTACAACACGCGTTACATGTCAGGGAATGAATCGCCGGGCTACAGGTTCGATTATTCCCCACGAAAGTGACGGTCACATCCGGCCCTGATTCGAGAGGTTTTTCCCTGGGAGCGAGCCGCGCCCGGACGAGAGGCCTTCTGATTCTTGCGCGGGCGTCCGGAGCTAAAGAGAGTTGAGGAAAGGGAAAAAACCGGGTTTACCCTCCCCTCGATCTTGTGGAATCAGTGGGTTACAGACAGACTACCCTCAAAATCTTTAAGGAATAAGGACTTACGGCTAAAATATTCCAAAATAAGGAGTTGGCTCCACGCAACTGGCCCGATCTACCATATCTCTGGTCGTTGTCAAATAGATAACTCTGCCAAAGCAATGATAGCCAATGGAAAAAATTGGGTCAACACAAATCGCTCCCGTCCCGACGGTTGAGGGCTAGCTTAGCTTAAGCTAGATGCGCCCATTGCGAATCAGTCCCACAATGGGAAATCGCAAGGCCTGGTAACCGCTGCTTAAAGCCTGCAGTAATTTGTCTGCCTTCAGCCCCGCACTCCGAGGCACCCAGGGAAGCAGGAACGTCTGGCAACAAGCCCGCTACGACCAATGGCATTGGCTATCACGGCGATCCGGTGATGCATACCAACCCGGTCAAGGTGTATTTCACCGGGTACGGCAACTGGACGAACGGCGCCAAGCCTTCAGATAGTCAGGCGACTGTGAACCTCATGGACGCTCAGTTTGGGCCGGCGCGTGGAATCGGCGGTTCCAGTTACTTCAAGATCAACCCAGCTTACAGCGATACGGTTGGTTATGCGGCCGGGAATAAAGTGCTGCTCGCATCCTCTACCAATAACTACAGCCGGGGGAAGCAGCTTGCCGCCAGCGACATTCAGAACATCGTCAGCGGTGCGATCACCAGCCTGGCGTTGCCGAAAAATGCGAATGGTCTGTATTACGTGCTCACTGCGTCGAATGTGGCCGAGACTTCTGGGTTTTGCACCCCACTACTGCGGTTGGCACACCAGCAGCACTATCGGGGGAACTGACATCAGGTTCGCGTTTGTGGGGAATCCCGACCGTTGCCCGTCTGCTTGCGAAATGCAGACTCTGGGCGGCAGCGGCGCTGATGGTATGGCCTCAATCATGATGCACGAGGCTTCCGAAGCGGTCACCGATCCGGACCTGAACGCCTGGTATGACTCCTCGGGCAACGAGAGCGCCGACCAATGCGCCTGGAAGTTCGGGCACCGGCACGGGTACGCTCGGACACGGCGCTTATAACCAGACCTTCGGTACGTACAATTGGCTGATCCAGATGGAGTGGGAAAACAGTCGCGGGGGGCGGTTGCGACAAAACCCTGGGCGGCAAGTTCTATAACCAGTGATCGAACGGTGCAACGAGACGGTCGGATTCGTCGCCGCGACCAGCGTACACAATTCATGCAACGAAATCGTTTTAATAGTTGACAGTTTCGCCGCGACATAATCCAATACCCGCACATGGCATCCGCTTCCACTGGCACTCCTGCCGCCGCGCGTCTTCGCCGAACTCTGACGCTTTGGGACCTTATCCTTTACGGCGTCATCGTGATTCAGCCGGTCGCCCCCATGTCCGTATTCGGCGTGCTCAGCGACCGCGGCCACGGACATGTCGTCACTACAATCTTGATTGCGATGGTGGCTATGCTGTTTACCGCGATCAGTTACGGGCGCATGGCGCGGGCTTATCCCAGCGCTGGCTCCGCCTTCACCTACGTCGGACAAGAGATCAATCCCGCGCTCGGCTACGTCACCGGATGGAGCATGCTGATGGATTACATGCTGAATCCGATGATCTGCATTATTTGGATCAGCCAACAGGCCCATGTGTTTGCTCCCGGCGTGCCGTACGGAGCCTGGGCAGTTTTCTTTGCTCTGTTCTTTACCGCCTTGAACATCCAGGGAGTGAAGACTTCCGCTCGCGTGAATACTGCGCTGGCGGCTGGGATGGGGGTGGTGATCGCGATATTCTTCGTGGCCGCTGCGCGCTACATTTTCGGAAATCCGCATGATGGGGCGGCATTCTTCACGCGTCCTTTCTACGATCCGCAGATGTGGAATACGAAAGCAGTGCTGGGCGGCACTTCCGTCGCGGTGCTGACCTACATTGGTTTTGATGGCATCTCGACGCTTTCGGAAGAGGCAGAGAATCCGCGGAGAAACATTCTGCTGGCTACCGTTCTGACCTGCCTGGTGATCGGCATTCTGTCGGCAATCGAAGTTTATGCCGCTCAACTGGTATGGCCCGCGTCGCAGCCCTATCCCAACGTGGACACGGCGTTCACATTCGTAGCGGGCCGTGCGTGGCCGCCGCTTTTTGCAATTATCGGATTCACCCTAGTCGTCGCCAATTTCGGCTCTGGCATGGGAGCTCAGCTTGGTGCGGCTCGCTTGCTTTATGGCATGGGCCGCAGCAGCGCTTTGCCTAAATCTTTTTTTGGCGTTGTGGATGCAAAACGGCACGTTCCCCGCAACAACGTGCTCTTCGTGGGCGCGCTTGCTCTCGCTGGCGCTTTCCTTTTGCCGGCAATCGCCGGAGCGGCCACCGGTTACGAATTGGGCGCGAACTTACTCAACTTCGGGGCTTTGATCGCCTTCATGGGCGTAAACGCGGCGGCGTTTGTACGATACTATCTCCACGAGAAAAAAAAGAAGTTGAGTAATCTTCTTCCCCCGGTTTTTGGGTTCGTGATTTGCCTGCTCCTGTGGTTGAACCTCAGCACCAAGGCGCTGATCTTTGGAGCCATCTGGATGGCCGTCGGGATCGCCTTCGGAGCCTGGAAGACGCAGGGTTTCCGCGGCAATCTGGTGGATTTCGAGTTGCCGCCGGAAGAGGGTTGACCGCCCCGGGATCAAATAACGGTTTAGTCAAGGAGGACCGAATGCTGGGTGCAATCAATATCGTTGCCTTCGTTCCCACCAGAGACTCGGGAAAGGCGAGGTCCTTTTACGAAGGAGTGCTGGGACTTCGCTTCGTCAAAGATGACGGGTTTGCTCTGGTACTGGATGCAAATGGGATCATGGTCCGGGTCGCGAAAGCTCCGGAATTCAAGCCGGCACCGTTCACGATTCTGGGATGGCAGGTTTCGGGCATTGAGAAAGTGGTGGCTGCACTCCACGACAGAGGCGTTCACTTCGAGAGATTCGGCTTCTTGGAACAAGACAAGTTGGGGATTTGGACGGCTCCCAGTGGCGACAAGGTGGCTTGGTTCAAAGATCCTGACGGCAATGTTTTGTCGGTTTCGGAACACGTTTGACCGCTGTCCCAAGTGGTTTCCCCTGAGGAGTTCTGCAGTTCGAGTCCGGTAGCCAACGATAGCTAGGGCTGGGGCGCAGGTTCGATGGTCAGTGTGACCCTGTTCGATTTCACCGTTGCGCGGCTAGCACCGTTCACTTTGTCATCCAGTTCGAGCCCCCGGGAGCCGTAGCGGAACTTGCGGGGTACCTCAATAAACGTTCTCGCGTCGTTCGCTAGCTGCACTTGAATAGTGTATTTGCCGGGCCGACTAAGATCGTATAGCGTATTGACGACCGTCTGCTCTTCGAGCACTTCTTGCGCTCTCAGAGGTTTGAGAATCTGATTTTGCTGAAGACAAATAGGGGCCGAAGGAGTCGTAACGTCGCCGGGGCCCGGATGGTCGGGGTCCTGCTTAGGTACACAATCTCTTAATCTGGGCAATGGCTTGCCTTCATTGTCATAGACCTCGATCTGATAGTTCGGCTCCACGCACTCGGCGATGACGATTTTCTCAGCTGATACGTTGGTCAGAACAATGTCTAACCTAACTTCGGCACCGGCCTTTACGGCATCTTGTGCGAGGGTAGATATTGATTGAAAACGGTGGCGTTGCAGCCTGATTGGGCGGAGATTGAGCACAAAGCGCAGGAACAATCGGGAGGGCTGCAGCCAGCAATAAGAATCGAAACGGAGTTCCCATCTGCTTCCCCTTCGCGTCCCCCCAGAGTATATCCGAGGTTTGGTTTATAATTATTAACTCGCCCTTATACTCTGGAGTGATAAGAGAATGATTCGATTTTTGCAAACCCCTGGCCCAATCAAGAAGATTGTTCTTGGCGGTCTTCTAACCATGATTTCCGTTTTCATGGTGATCACCTTAGTTCCTGGCTTTGGCAGCACCGACTTTTTTGGCAGCAGCGGACCGGCCCGCGGTGTAGTGGCCAAGGTGGCTGGAACCGATATTACAAGCCTGGAAGTTCAGCGTCAGGCTCGGGAGATGGTCCGCCAGCAATTCCCGCGTGGTGGGGCGCAGGCTTCGATGCTGCTGCCATTCTTCGCGTCGCAGGCTGCCCAGCAGTTGATCCAACGGCAAGCTCTGATTGCGGAGGCTGAGCACATTGGCTTGCGTTCGACCGACGAGGCCGTGCGCGACGAATTGCAGCATGGCCGCTATAGCGAAACGTTTTTCCCGGGGGGCAACTTCATCGGGCAGGGTGCGTATGAGGAGTTGCTGCAACAGCACGACCTCACGGTAACTCAGTTCGAGCGCAGCGTGAAGGAAGATATCCTAATTGATAAGCTGCGCAGCCTGGTCGCAGGCGGCGCGATGGTTACTAACGCCGAAATTCGGCAGAAATTCGAGAAAGATAACGCGAAGGTCAAGTTCGACTACGCGGTCCTGCGCAAGGATGACATTCTCAAAGGGCTGCATCCGGCCGATACGGAGTTAAAAGCTTTCTACGATCGCAACAAGGCGACCTATAACAACTCGATTCCGGAGAAGCGCAAAATCAAGTACGTGTTGATTGATACGGCGAAGCTGCAGAGCGAGGCTCAAGTCAGCCAGCAGGAACTGCAGGGGTATTACGATCAGCACCGCGATGAGTTTCGCGCGCCGGAACAGGTTAACGTTCGCCAAATCCTGATCAAGACTCCGCTTCCTGGTTCTGACGGCAAAGTTGATCAGAAGGGTATAGACGACGCACGCAAGAAGGCTGAGGACGTGCTCAAGCAGCTAAAGGCTGGGGCAAAGTTCGAAGATCTGGCCAAGAAGTATTCCGAAGACCCGAGCGGAAAAGATGGAGGGTCGGTCGGTTGGATTAAGCGGGGCGGATTTCCCGTCCCGGACGTGGACAAAGCTGCATTTTCCCTGGCCAAGGGCGGAACCAGTGACGTGATCAATGCTGGCTACGCCTTCGTGATTCTTCGGGTGGAGGACAAGCAGGACGCTCACATGAAGACGTTGGCGGAAGTTAAGGATCAGATCGAGCCCGTCCTCAAGCAACAGAAAGCGCAGCAGGCCGCGGATTCCGCGGCCAGCGCCTTGCTTTCTCAGGCTAAAAGTGGTGGCCTCGACAAAGCGGCTGCAGCAAAGGGCATGCCGGTGGTGGCAACGGACTTTATCAGTCGCACGGATTCGCTGCCGGGCATCGGCGCTTCGCCGCAGTTCACGGAGGCAGTGTTCAACGCAGCCGAAAAGTCTCCGCCCGATCAGGTGCAAGTGCCTCAGGGCTTCGTGATATATGAGTTGGAAGCCATCAAACCGCCGGCTACGCCGACATTCGAAGAAATCCGCAGCCGGGTGGAGACGGAGTTCAAGAACGAGCGGGCTGGAACTCTGCTGACGCAGAAAACGCAAGAGCTAGCCGACCGTGCCAAGGCCGATCACGATTTGAAGAAGGCTGCAAAAGAGTTGGGCGCCACGATGAAGACCAGCGATTTGGTGCTGCCAGATGGGCAGGTTCCCGATATCGGCTCGATGTCCGGAGCCGCATCTGTCGCCTTCACGCTCAAACCGGGCGACATCAGCGGTCCGGTCGACAGCGGGAATACTGGCGTTGTCCTGGCGATTCTGGAGAAGCAACCGCCGACGGATGCGGACTTCGCCGCCAAGAAAGATCAGATCCGCGATGCCCTGGTGCAGAACAAGCAGTCCGAATTGTTTGGCCTGTTCATGGCGAACCTGCGCGAGCAAATGGAGAAGTCGGGGAAGATTAAGATTAATGAGCAGGAGATGAAAGCCTTGACCAAGCAGCAGGCCGAGGGGGAAGAGGGCGAATAGAGCAAATTCGTGTTTCTGTGACCGCTGAGTTTGCTCCCGGCGAATTCCGCGTCCTGGAAAATTCTCTCAGCGACGACACAGGTAAGTCGTGAAGCCGATCTGCCTGCGGTCCTGATGATCGCCCCGTAAAAAGATGGAACAGTAAGTCATACATGCCATTTCCTCGCTTGACCGGAATTCTGATGCACCCCACCTCGCTGCCCTCGCGTGGTGGCATCGGTGATTTCGGGCCGGCGGCATACGAGTTTCTCGATTTTCTTGCGTCCGCACGCCAGGGGCTGTGGCAAGTGCTGCCCCTGGGACCACCTGCGAACGGGAATTCTCCTTACTCTTCGACCTCAGCATTTGCCGGTAACCCGTTGCTGGTGAGCCTGGAGCGCCTGGCGGAGCGCGGGTGGGTTGACGCTTCTCAGCTCAGTGGGCTTCCCTCTTCAGTTGGTCCCATCGACTACGAACAAGTTCACCAACGCAAGCTCCCTGCGCTGAATGAAGCGGCTGGCAAATTTCTGGACTCTGCTCCCGGAGCCGCGAAGTCTCGCTTCGAAAGATTCTGCGCTGAGAATGAGTGGTGGCTAGAAGACTTTGTTCTCTACGATGCCTTGAGGAATCGCTATCACAAGCAATGCTGGAATGCGTGGCCGCTCGAACTGGCGCGCCGCGACGTGGGCGCGCTACAAACCGCCCGCACCGAACTGGCTTCGGAGATGGCGGTCCGCAGGGTGATCCAGTTCTTTTTCTTCGAGCAGTGGCATGCCTTGCGTCTCTACTGCGCACAAGAGTCCATCCGAGTGGTCGGTGATATTGCCATCTTTGTCGACTATGACAGCGCAGACGTTTGGGCAAATCGAGAACTGTTTCGCCTGAAAGACGACATGGAGCCAGAAGCTGTGTCGGGCGTGCCTCCGGACGCATTCAGCGCCACTGGCCAGCGTTGGGGAAATCCTCTTTACAATTGGAACGCGATGCGCTCGGAAAGTTACAAGTGGTGGGTGCAGAGGCTACGTTGGGCGACGCAAACTTGTGACTTCATCCGTCTCGATCATTTTCGCGGTTTCTCGCAGTTCTGGGAAATTCCAGCCAGCGAGCCCACCGCCATAAATGGTCGTTGGGTCGACGGCCCTAAAGACGAGCTCTTTAATAAGCTGCGCATGGAATTAGGCGGGCTGCCGTTCTTTGCCGAAGATTTGGGCTACATTACGCCGGACGTGCACGAGCTGCGCGAGCGCCATCAGATTCCTGGCATGGCTGTGTTGCAGTTTGGCTTTGGCGACGCCGGTGCACATGTGTATCTGCCACACCGGCTCACTCCAGATCGCGTGGTCTATACCGGCACTCATGACAATGACACAACCCTGGGCTGGTGGAATTCGAGCGCAACCGAATACGAGCGGCGGGCTGCGAACGCTTACCTTGGACATTGTGAAGAGGGGATCAACTGGGCGTTCATTCGCGCGGCCCAAGCTTCCGTTGCCAGCCTTTCGGTCGTTCCTGTCCAGGACGTGCTCGGACTGGGCAGCGAAGCGCGGCTGAATACTCCGAGCGTAAAGACGGGCAACTATCTTTGGCGATACCAGCCGGGCTCGCTGACCAAACACCTGGCGGAGCGCATGGCCAGCCTCGCCGAGGTTACCGATCGCCTGCCACAGCCCATTCCAGTGCCGTCAAGTGAGGACTTCATCGCCTGATCCGAGAGGGATTGTCGGCGCGAATCCTTCGCCCGATTGTATTCACATTGTGAATGTCAGGTTACAAAACGCCGCGACGCTTGGAGTGGCCCTGCTGCATCGTGTATAGATGTAGACGAGGTTGGGAGTGAAGCCGAGTGCAGAATGCGATCATCCAGGCGCGCGCCCTCGAGAAGTTCTATGTCCAGCCGGACGGGAACCGCATCGAGGTCATTGCGCCTACCGACCTGGAGGTTTTTCCGGGCAAGATTGTTGCTCTGCTGGGCCCGTCCGGCTCCGGAAAATCCACTTTGCTGCGAATGCTGACCGGTCTCTCCGTTCCGTCTTCCGGGGAAGTATTTTGGCACGGCGGGCCGATCAGTCACCACCCGCCTAACGTTGCCATCGTGTTCCAGAGCTTTGCGTTGTTTCCGTGGCTCAACGTGCTCGAAAATGTGGAAGCGCCTCTGGAAGCGCAAGGGGTGAGTGCGATTGAACGCCGCAAGCGTGCGCTGAAGATGTTGGATACGGTTGGCCTCGACGGCTTCGAAACCGCCTATCCCAAAGAACTTTCCGGCGGAATGAAACAGCGTGTAGGATTTGCCCGTGCTCTGGTTGTCGAACCTGAAGTGCTATTCATGGACGAGCCTTTCTCGGCTCTTGATGTTCTGACGGCGGAAACTCTTCGCGGTGAATTGCTCGAGCTCTGGCTAGGCAAAAAAATGCCGACCACGGCGATTTTCATGGTTACGCACAACATCGAAGAGGCAGTTCTGCTGGCCGATCGTGTCATCGTCTTAGGAAAAAATCCCGGACGCATTCGCTCCGACTTCGAAATCGATGTGACCTATCCGCGCGACCGCAAGGCGAATCGTTTTGTGGAGTTCGTGGACTATATCTACAAGATCATGACGCAGCCGGACGTGGAGCCTTCGTCGCTGATCCCAGGGAAAGCTTCCACGGGCGCGGTGCGCGCTCCCACGCAAAAGTACCAGATGTTGCCGCATGCTCGGACAGCTGGCATCGCGGGTCTGCTGGAAATCCTACACGATGGCGGCGGACAAGCCGACCTTTACAAGCTCGCCGAAAAGTTAGCCATGGATGTGGATGACCTTCTACCAATCGTGGAGGCCGCGACCCTTCTTGGTTTTGCCACGCTGAAGGAGGGCGATGTTCAAATCACACCGGAGGGCATAGCCTCTGCCGAAGCCGACATCCTCAATCGTAAGATCGTTTTTCGCGAGGCCGCACTCAAACATGTGACCATCCTGCAATGCATCGAAAGCGTTCTCAAGGCGAAGTCCGATCATTCCATTCCCGCTGAATTCTTCCACGATATTCTGGACGAGCACTTCAGCCAGGACGAAGTCGAGCGGCAGTTCGAAACCGCGATGAACTGGGGACGCTACGCGGAGATTTTCGATCACGATCCGCAGAAGGGACGTCTCGTCCTGACCGAGCCCACGTCGGAAACCAATCACCAGCTATCCGCGGCGAAATCATGAAGAAAGGCGCAGGGCTCCGGACCATCTCTCCCCTTCGTCTCTGGTCCCTGTTGCCGCAGCTCGAGACTTCGCATTTGCCTGACGTGCTGATGTTCGCGGCGGCCATTGCGTTGTTCTATGGCGTTCTGGTCGTCGCGCGAACCTGGCTTGGCCCATTCACTCCCGCGGTTGAAATTTCACAGAGTCCGATGGCGCTTCCTTCTTATGCAGGTCTGTCGTTGTTGCGCATATCGCTTGCTTACGTTTTGAGCTTGGCATTCACGCTGGTGTACGGCTATATCGCTGCTTACAACGCGAAGGCCGAGCGTTTCATGATTCCGCTGTTGGATGTTTTGCAATCCATCCCCGTGCTGAGCTTTTTGCCCGGAGTGATGCTGGCCATGGTCGCACTATTTCCCAGCCGCCAGTTGGGTGTCGAGTTGGGAGCGATTCTCCTGATTTTCACCGGACAAGTCTGGAACATGGCATTCAGTTTCTATGCCTCGCTGAAGAGCATTCCGCGTGAGATGCGCGAAGCAGGCAAGATTTATGGCTTCAGTTGGTGGCAACGCTTTACTGAGATCGAACTGCCCTTTGCCGCGATTGGACTGGTCTGGAACTCCATGATGTCAGTCGCGGGCGGATGGTTCGCCCTGATGGCTTGCGAAATGTTTGTTCTCGGCTCGCGCGACTTCCGCTTGCCCGGCCTTGGCTCCTATCTGCAGACGGCCGCCAGCGCCGGAGACACGCGGTCGATTTTGTTGGGCGTCTTTACCATGATCGCGGTGATCGTACTGCTCGATCAATTCGTCTGGAGGCCGGTGATCGCGTGGGCGGAGAAGTTTAAAGTCGAGCAGGTGGAAAGCGCGGAGGTGCCGCATTCCTGGGTTCTTGACCTCATGCAGCATTCCCGCAGCCTGGCACAGCTGCGACAAAAAGCCATCTTCCCGGTGCGTGAGTCTCTGATGTCGTATTTTTCTCGGCGGCACAGGGCCGAACCGGTCGCCCATGCGGTGCCGCAATGGAAAACTTGGCTTCTTGGGACTCTGGGCATTGCCGCCTTGGGGCTCACGGGATACGCGGTGATTCGGGTTGCGATCCTGCTCACTGGACTCGATCACTCCGAGGTGGCTGAGTTGGGACGAGGGCTTGGCGCAACATTTCTTCGCGTGATTGCGGCTCTCGTAATTGGCGCTGCCTGGACCATTCCTGTAGGCGTGAAGATTGGATTCAGCCCGCGCCTGGCTCGCGTCGCACAACCGCTGGCTCAGATCGCAGCGTCCGTTCCAGCGAACGCGTTTTTTCCTGTCATCCTGTTGATCCTGATTCGTTTGGGTGGAGGGCTCGGCATCGGCTCCATCCTTCTGCTTTTGCTCGGAACACAATGGTACATTCTGTTCAACGTCATCGCTGGGGCGATGGCGATTCCAACCGACTTGAAAGAAGTCTGCTCGGTATGCCGCATCAGCGGAGTGGAACGCTGGCGAAAGCTGATCCTTCCGGGAATCTTTCCGTATCTATTGACCGGAATGGTGACTGCCTCGGGCGGCGCCTGGAATGCGAGCATCGTGGCTGAATATTTTCATTTCAAAGGGCAGACATTCTCTACCGTAGGTCTAGGTTCCACGATAAGCCAGGCGACCGACACCGGAAATTACGACCTGCTGATCGCAGCCACTATCGTGATGGCAGCCATGGTCGTCACCGTCAATCGTCTAGTGTGGCGTCGGCTTTATAGGCTGGGCGAGACTCGGTTTCGCCTCGAGAGCTAACGAAAAAGGCCGGGATCTTTCGACCCCGGCTGTAGTTGGCTGGTCGCCCGGAAAAACTGTTCAATGGAGGACGGGCGTCCCCGCCCGTCTTCGTCCTAATAATCAGAGCCGCGCAGTGTACAAGCGTTTAAGCGGTTCTCCGCGGACGCACAGTCAAATCCCGCACCTGAGTCAAGATGCTCGACATCTGCATCCCATTCAACTGGTTCACAAAGGGTAGGATCTCCGCGATGAACTGATCCTGCATCAGTTCACGAACTTCTTCCTGCCGATTGCGCTCGCCGCCGCTGAGCAGATCAGGCACCGTGACTTCGAGCGCCCGCGCCAGCCTCTCCAGCGAGGAGAGCGTCGGCGTCGCTTTCTCGTTTTCGATCTTGGAAACGTAGGTTCGTGGTACGGACATGCGCGCCGCCAGCTGTCGCTGGCTGAGTCCATTGTGCAGACGCATGGACCGGATGGACGCCGCCAGGTGCAAGTGCCCGCGACCGTGGCCATTGGTTGGCATCATCTGGGGCGGAGGGGGAGCCGCGACTACTTCGGGCTCATCCTCGTCTAATGAAGCATGGCAGCGGCGGCAAAGATCGTTACTGGTACGAAATTGAACCAGCAGGCAGCGATCGCAACGAACAACTTCCCTGGAATCTACTGGGGCAAGAGTGGTGGCCATCTAAGGTGTGGGAGGGCCAGAGCGGGCTTCTCCTGGAACCGAGTGAACCAAACTAGATACGGTTCCCAACCTGCAGCGTAATCTGAGGTACAACCCCTGTGGATGTCAAGCACAATCTGCGAGCTAATCCCGAGGTATGATATGCGAAGGGCAAAGCAAATTCTCGAAAGCCGGGCAAGATCAATCTTAATTTCATTCCTGATGGCAGGATTCGTGGGAGGGCACGGCTTCAGCCGTGCCGCCAGGGCCCCGTGAATACTGGGCTTTAGCCCCTGGATTTAGAACGGCGATGGCATAACACGTTGCTATAATTATCAAAGTTCAAGGAGCAAGATGAAGATTGATCGCGAGTCCGCCTGGTGTTTACTAACTGAGTTCACTCGGTCAGAAAGTTTGCGCAAACATGCCTTGTCGGTCGAGGCGTGTATGCGTGCGTACGCTCTGAAATTTGCGGCTGGTTCCACGGAAGAAGAAGAGCTTTGGGGGGTCGTCGGCCTCCTCCATGACTTCGATTACGAGAAGTATCCCAGCCTCGACGACCATCCTTATAAAGGCAACGAGATTCTGAAAGAGCGCGCTTACCCGGACGAAATCCGACGCGCCATCCTGTCCCACGCGGAATACACCGGCGTCAGTCGGGATACTCCGATGGAAAAAGCGCTGTTCGCTTGCGATGAACTCGCCGGATTCATCACCGCGGTCGCGCTGATCAAGCCGGGAAAGTCGCTGGCCGAGGTGGACACGAAGTCAGTACAAAAGCGGATGAAAGACAAAGCCTTCGCACGCAAGGTGAATCGAGACGACATCGTAAACGGCGCCGCGGCTTTGGGCGTCGATCTGGAAGAGCACATCACATTCTGCATCGAAGCGCTAAAACCGATCGCAGAAAAGTTGGGGCTGGACAGAAGTAATACCAAGAGCGCCTAGAACACGTGGGGAGAGCCGCCCCGGCTGTCCGGCCGAGCGAAGATCGGCCAGTCGCGCGCTACGAGTTCAAGCTACCGCAGCGCCTCCGCCACTTTCCCACTCGCGATCAAATCCGCAATCCGCGCAAAATCCCGATACATCACGCGATCTTTATCCATAGTTGGACAGACCGATCGAATCGCAGCATAGGCCGCCAGTCCACGCTTGCCGGTCTTAAGCGGTGCCACGAAGTCCAGTGCCTGAGCGGCAGCCATCGCCTCGATGGCCATCGCATTGCGGGTGTTTTCGACAATCCCTTTCAGCTTCAGAGCCGCGGTCATCCCCATCGAAACGAAATCCTCTTTGTTGCCGGAGGTGGTGATGGAATCCACTGACGCGGGATGCGCCAGAATTTTGTTCTCACTCACCAGCGCTGCAGCCGTGACCTGCGGCATCATGAATCCAGAATTGAGTCCCGCGCCCGCAGCCAGAAACGGCGGTAACCCTTCATTCAGCGCGGGATTCACCAGGCGCTCTAACCTTCGTTCCGAGATGCCAGCCAGAGCGCTGAAAGCAATTCCGATAAAATCCAGCACGAACGCCAGCGGCTCGCCGTGAAAATTCCCCCCTGAGATCACTTCACCTTCGCCGTCCGTCTGCTTTGGATTCTTCACGAAAACCAGAGGATTATCGACGGCCGAGTTTACCTCTGTTTCCATCACGTCGCGGCAATGAGACAGCGTGTCGCGAACAGCGCCGTGCACCTGGGGCATGCAGCGCAGAGAATAAGCATCCTGCACTCGGCTGCAATCGCGGTGCGATTCGCGAATCTCGCTTCCTTCGAGCATGCGCCGCAAGTTCTCTGCCGTCTTCAACTGACCCCGATGCGGGCGCGCCCCGTGAATGCGTTCGTCGAAGGCAGCATCTGTACCTTGCAATGCATCGAGTGTAAGCGCCCCGATCACGTCCGCAGTGTCCACCAGCGTCTCAGCCGCGAGCAACGCCAGGATTCCGACCGCTAACATCCCCTGCGTCCCGTTGATCAGAGAAACCGCTTCCTTGGCTTCCAACACCAGCGGCTTCATTTGGGCCCGGCGCAGCGCATCAGCTCCCGAAATACGGACGCCTTTGTCATCCAGGCATTCGCCTTCGCCGATCAGAGCGAGCGCAAGATGGGCTAATGGGGCCAAATCACCACTTGCACCCACGCTACCCTGCGATGGGACAAATGGCGTGACCCCGCGATTCAGCATCTCGCAAAGTGCGTCAACGACCACAGCCCGCACGCCAGAGAATCCCTTGGAAAGGGAATTGGCGCGCAGCAGCATCATGGCTCGAACCTCGACTGCGGTCAGTGGCTCACCCACTCCCACGGCGTGAGAGCGCACGAGGTTGACCTGCATTTCGCGAATCTGCTCGCCCGCAATGCGTACGTCGCTGAGCTTGCCCACACCGGTTGTGATCGCGTAAGAAACTTTGTTGCCGGCTACCAGCGCGTCCACCACGCCGCGGGCCCGGTCCACGGCCGCTCGAGCATCCGGGTCGAGCAGCACGGGCCGATGCTCGACAGCGACCTCCCGCACCGCTTCCAAAGTAAGATCGTTGCCGTTAATATGAAGTGCTTTCAAAGGATTCGTTGATCAGCTTTCTGGATATTTAGTTACAGTTCTCAGATGTCATTTTCCACTCCCATCGCCGCCCGGAACGCGCTTACGTATTTTTCTGGCAGCGGTACTTTTTTCAATTCCGAGTCGACCACTATGTGCGTCGTGTCCCCCTCGGCTAGCAACGTTCCGTCATTGGCCCGCACCAATTCATATTCGAACTGCACCAGAGACTCACGAATATACTTCAAATGGGTGCGAACAATGACCTCATCGTCATAGCGAGCCGGAGCCTTATAGCGGCAGCGTGCATCGATCACGGCGATACCGCAGCCGTCTTTTTGCTCCATCTCGCGATACGAAAAACCGAGTTGTCGCAGCAGTTCCACCCGGCCGATTTCGAACCACACAAAGTAATTTGCATGATAGACCACGCCCATCTGGTCCGTCTCAGCGTATCGCACGCGCATACGGGCCTCACTGACCAGGGGAGGATGGCTCGCTTCGCGGCTCATTCGCCGCTCCATTGCGGCTTGCGCTTTTCGAGAAACGCGGAGATGCCTTCGCGGAAATCCTTCGTGGCGCGAATCGCGGCATTCTCTCGTACCGCGGCCTGGATCTGCGTATCGAGCTGAACCCGCGCGTGGTCACTGAGCAGACGCTTCGTGCGTACCAGCGATGCAGGGCTGTTTTCCACGAGTTGCGATGCCAGTTCCCGTGCTCGCGCGATCAGCTTTTCCGTGGGAACGATTTCGTTGATGAGTCCGATGCGATGCGCCTCCTCCACTCCGATGATCCTGCCGGTAAGCAGCAGGTCTCGCGCATGTTTTTCCCCGACTTGACGCAGTAGAAACGTGGAAACGATCGCCGGTACGAACCCGATTCGAACTTCCGTGTAGCCGAACTTGGCTTCGGGCACGGCCAGCGTGAAGTCGCATAAGCTTGCGAGCCCGCAGCCTCCCGCGATCGCCGGCCCGTTTACGGCCGCAATCGTCGGCTTGGGGAAGTCGTAGAGCGAGCGGAAAAGCCGGGCCATGATTTCAGAATCTTTCAGGCTCTGCTCAAGGGAGCGGTCCGCCAGAGCCTTCAGATTATCCAGGTCCATGCCCGAGCAGAATGCTTTCCCCGCTCCCGTAAGAATCAGCACCCGCGCAGACGAATTGGCAACTTCGTCCAGCGCCGCCAACAGATCTTCAATCAATTCGTGACTGATTGCATTGCGCTTCTCCGGACGGTTAAGCGTGGTGGTGGCGGTACTACCGTCATGCGCGACGAGGAGTGTTTTGAATTCCATTTCAATCCGCCGCCGTTGAATTTCCGTATCTCGCTCCTATTTCAGTTGTCGCACGCAGCAGTACGTCGAACGGCTTCAGCGGTGGCATAGCCGCGCCGCGTGCCGTCAACGCCTCAATCACCGTCTCTGTAGCAACATTGCCAACCAGAGCATCCTGGGCAAAGGGACATCCTCCCAGGCCGCCCAACACGGAATCGAATCGTCGGCAACCGGCGTCATACGCGGCCGTTATTTTTTCAGCAGCCTGATCGGGGCGGCTGTGCAAATGTACGCCAATTTCCAAATAGTCATACTTCGAAATCACTGCCGAAACCAGTTCACCAATCTGCTGTGGCCCTGCTACTCCAACGGTGTCCGCCAGCGAAATCATGTGAACGCCATAAGATTCAAGCAGGTCGACTGCGTCGACGACTTCCCCCACATTCCATTGATCGCTGTAAGGGTTTCCGAACGCCATCGAGATATATGCAACGGTTTCAAGTCCAGCCTCGTCGCCTTTGTTTTTTATCTTCTCAAGTTCGTCGATGGCTTCATCGAGCGTCTGGTGCTGGTTGTTACGCAAAAATGTCGGTGACACCGAATACGGAAATCCCAACGTGCGAACAGCATGAGTGTTGATGGCTCGCCGCGCACCCTTTTCGTTTACGACAACGCCAATAATCTCAACATCGTCCGGAGGATCGAGTTCTTTCAAAACCTCTTCCGAGTCGGCCATCTGGGGCACGGCTGTGGGAGACACGAATGACGCAGCATCAATGTGCTTGAATCCCGCACTGATCAAGGCTCGCAGATATTCCAACTTGATGTGCGAAGGGATTTGCCCTTTCAGTCCCTGCCACGCATCCCGTGGACATTCGATCAGCTTGAAGGATTCAGGCATTCCAAAACCATGGCGCCGGATTTACACGCATTCTTACGGGTAAATGCTTGTTCAGCAACTCTGCACTTGGTCTCTGACGGTGCTAGTCGTTAAAATCCGTGGCTAAGTCTGCAGCACTCCCACCTTGAACTCGGCTACGTCCGGGTTCAGCGATGCCGCTTCCAAAGCCTGAGTGATCGCATCCCGCGTTTCAATCGGATCGATAATTTTGTCAATCCACAGCCGGGCCGCGCCATATCGCGGATCAGTTTGTTCGTCGTAAGAGCGCTTGGTTGATTCGTAAAGCTCTTTTTTCTCCTCTTCGCTCAACGTCTTTCCACCTCGCTCCAGTTGCTTCAGTTTGATTTCGACCAACACGCTGGCAGCCGAATCGCCGCTCATGACGGCATAGCGCGCCGTTGGCCAGGCAAACAAAAAGCGTGGGTCGTATGCCTTTCCGCACATGGCGTAATGTCCGGCGCCAAACGATCCGCCGACGATCACCGTAATTTTCGGCACAACCGAATTTGACACTGCGTTCACCATCTTCGCGCCCGCTTTAATAATGCCGCTCCACTCCGCGTCGCGCCCGACCATGAATCCGTTCACATCGTGAAAGAAGATCAGTGGAATCAGGTTCTGATTGCAATCCATGATGAAGCGCGCCGCCTTCTCCGCGGATTCCGTGTAAATTACGCCGCCAAACTCGATCCGCTTGTGCCCCTCGTGATCGATTGCCTGCGCATGCAGTTTTTGATTAGCGACAATCCCCACAGCAAATCCACCAATGCGCGCGTAACCGCAGACCACAGTTTTTCCGTACTCAGGCTTATATTCGTCGAAGCGGCTGCCGTCCACGATGCGCGCAACAATTTCCTTCATATCGTAAGGGCGTCCGGGAGAAGAATCGTAAATACCGTAGATTTCTTCCGCTGCCAGCGCGGGGTCTTCCGGCTTCTTGCGGTCCCACGGAGATTGCCGGCGGTAGCCCCACTTCTCGACGATCGCGCGAATCCGGGCCAGACAGGCCTCATCATTAGGTTCGCGGAAGTCCACGGTACCGCTGATGGCCGAGTGCATGGCTGCGCCACCCAACTCCTCGGCAGAAACTTTTTGTCCGATCGCCGCCTGAACCAAAGCCGGACCAGCGAGAAAAAGTCCACTGCCGTCGGTCATGAGCACGTGATCGCACATTACGGGGAGATATCCGCCGCCCGCCACGCACATGCCCATAATCGCTGCGATCTGCGGGATGCCCATGGCCGACATCACGGCGTTGTTGCGGAAGACGCGTCCGAAGTCATCGGTGTCCGGAAACACATCCTCCTGCAGGGGTAGAAAAACCCCCGCGGAGTCGACCAGGTACATGGTCGGAACCCGATTCTCAATCGCGATGTTCTGAGCCCGGATGACCTTCTTCGAGGTCGTAGGGAAAAATGCACCGGCTTTCACCGTGGCATCGTTAGCGATAATCATTACGAGCCTGGTGTGAATACGCGCCAACCCTGTGATTACGCCTGCCGAAGGTGCCCCACCCCACTCTTCATACATTCCGTACGCTGCGAAAGAGCCAATCTCAAAAAAGGTGCCAGTGTCGACCAACAGACTAATCCGCTCGCGCGCGGTCAGCCGGCCTTTGCTGTGCTGGTTTTCAATGGCTTTTGGTCCACCACCCTCTCGGATTTTTTCCTCCTCGTTGCGCACCTGCGAAACCATATCCGCCAGGAAGCGCATATTAGCTTCAAAACGCGGAGAGGTGGCGTCCACGTGGGTTTCGAGGACGGTCGAACTCGAGGGCGTGCTGGATTCGTATCTCTCGGCCATGAAGGGAGCTGCCAGGAACCATTTACGGTATAACAGCCTAGCATCGCGACGCAAACTTGGATTCGTTTCCAAGCCAGCGAATGCGGACGCGAGGGCGACTAAGGGAAGATCAGTGGGAACGAATGAATTCGGCGTACTGCCTCTGCCAGGGGGTCCTCCACCAACCCATCGACCAACCCGTAGCGCAATGCGTCCCTAGCGTGCAGCTTGTCAGCCGCCACAAACATTTCGAGCGCCTTTGCTTTTCCGACGAGTCGCGGTAACCGTTGCGTTCCGCCCCAGCCGGTAATCAACCCCAGCGCCGCGCCGCGATGTGCGAGAACCGCATCCGGGGAAGCGATTCGTCTGTGGCAAGCGAGAGCCAGATCGAGTCCACCACCTATGCAGTACCCGTAGATAGCCGCGTAGACCGGAGCGGGGAAGCGTTCTACCACGGTCATTAGCGTCTGGCCTATGCGAGAGAATTCGCGAGCCCCGGACCCGGTCAAACCTGCAATCTCGCTTAGATCGGCTCCTGCCGAAAAGAATCTCGGTCCCCCAGTAACGATCAGCGGTTCCGACGTCCTCGCCAAGTCACGGAACCCCTCGGTCAGCGCCAGCACGCATGCCCGGGTCAGGCGATTCGTGCCGTCGTCAGATCGCAAACGCAACACCCGAACGCCGATATGCCGCTTGAGAGAGAAGAACTCGCCAGTTAACACTTGGCATTTGGTACTCAGCCATTGCCGTTCGCGCTGAGGCTTTGCAAGTGCCCAATGCCAAATGCTAAGTATTTTTTTCTATCCACTGGTCGAGCCGGCACCCGTCCTCTTCCAGCAGAAAGCTTCCTACCCCGAAACACTCACCGAAGATCCGATGCGACTCGGGATCGCGCGCCGCGCGTGGGATCCATTGTTTTCCAACCTGATACTGGCTGGCCGTGAACCACTTCTGCGGCAACACTTCAAGCAGTCCCGCCTGTAGATAGAAAACGTACAAGGCGAACGCCGGATCATCCTTTCCCTTCGCTGGGTAGCTCGCGGGGACAATCAGTTCGTCAACCGATCTCATTTCCGCCAGGACTTCAATCTTGTGCATGCCAGCGTCGAGACCAAGCGGAATCTCAAAGTCCGCAACCGGGGCAGTGGCAGCGTAAATTCGTTCCGATGACTGTTTGAACCATCCCGCAATTTCGGCGAGATCGAAAGGCTCGAGCCGGTCAGGATCAAAGCAGGCCAGACGAATGCTCCGCCCCTCTGGGCACCAGATGCCAAGCTGCGAAGGCGGAACGAAGAACGGGCGGCAGTATGTATTCAAGGCCAGACGCGGTTTGTCAGGTTCCCCCATCAAGCCAAGCGAGATTACATAACCCAACGGGCCCTCGCTTCCGTGATGGGTCCAGGCGAAACGCTGACCGGAGGCGGAACTAACCTGCGGGAAAGTCTTCCAATACCAGGGAGTGGGTCCGATCGTGCGGGTGAGAGTGTCGCGCAGACGGGAAGCGCTGATCTCGGTCATCAGCCGGCCGTTGGTACCGTGCGCGGCTTGATGTTGGCGCGAATGAATTGAACGATTGCGTCCATTGCGGTCCCCGGCTGAAAAATAGCGGCGACCCCGATTTGTTTCAGATGGGCCACATCCTGATCAGGAATGATGCCGCCGACGACCACGATCACATCGTCCATCTTGTTTTGCTTGAGCAGGTCCATGACTCGCGGCACAATCGCGTTGTGCGCGCCCGAAAGGATCGAAAGCCCGATGACGTTCACGTCTTCCTGCACGGCAGCGCTCACGATCATCTCTGGCGTCTGACGCAAGCCTGTGTAGATGACCTCCATGCCGGCGTCGCGCAGAGCGCGGGCAATGACCTTGGCGCCCCGGTCATGCCCGTCAAGGCCAGGCTTTGCGACCAGTACACGGATTTTCTGCTCAGTGGGCATTTCTTCGGCGTGTATAAACGCAGCTGAACGTGGCACGCTCTTAGGATACAACAATGACAGGAAGATCAACCAATCTGACGAAGAGTGCACCGGTAGCGGATTCGTGGTTCCTTTGTGAACATTCGTGCCATCTGTGGTTAGCGGTTTTCCCCCGCTACACAGTCTTGATATCCAAACTGCGCCACAGATACCAGCACGCGATGCTGCGATAGGGTTCCCACGGTCTGGCGATCTTCTCCATCTGCACGGGATTAGGTAACTTGCGCTTATGGTAATGCTTTCTTATTGCCATCCGGATGCCGAAGTCGCCGGTCGGAAGTATGTTTTGCTTCTTAAGCGTGAAGATTAGAAACATGTGCGCGGTCCAGACGCCGACGCCTTTGACCTGGGTGAGGTGTTTTATGACTTCTTCATCAGTCATCTCCGGCAAGCGAGTAAAGCTAAGTTCGCCACGAATGGCGCGTTCCGCCATGTCGCGCAGGTAAGAAGACTTCTGCTTGGAGAGGCCGACCGACCGCATCTGCTCAGCGGTAAGCTTCGCAATGCCTTCCGCAGTGAGCGGCTCACCAGCAAGCGCGGCGAATCGTTTAAAGATCGTTACGGCAGCTTTTCCATTCAATTGCTGATAGACAATGGTTTCAGCCAAACTATGGAACACTGGCTCGCCAAATTCCATGCGGCAGGGCCCGACGCGTTCAATGATGGTCCGCAGGATGGGATCAGATTTCTTCAGCTGATTAATTGCTTTGCGCATGCGAACATTAGACGAAACCCAGGTTCAAGAGGATAGCAGATTTGTGGGCGCTGACACTTATCTCCGCGTTCTGTTCTTGGGGAATCTCGATCTGGGTATGGTCTCTGGCGAGTAACGCCCAACGCAGAGTTCCACTTACACTAGGTAATACTTGCCTCGGTGTATGTCCCGTAGACCTCACGCAAAGCGTCGCAAATCTCGCCAACTGTGGCATACGCGCGAACGGCATCCACGATGTAAGGCATGGTGTTCGCCGATGAAATATTCCCGCTCGACCCAGCTTTCGGCTCCTGGGCGGCGGCTTTCTTCAGCGCATCGAGACGGCGTCGGACTTCCTCATTCGACCGCCGTGCTCGCAACGCTTTCAGTTTCGCACTCTGATGTCGGGCTACGCTCTCGTCGATATAGAGAATGTGTGGCGGCTCTTCTTCGACGACGAACTCATTCGCGCCGACAATGATTTTTTCTTTCGCCTCCGCGGCCCGCTGAAATTGGTAGGAAGCCTCAGCGACCTCTTTCTGCGGATATCCCCGCTCAATGCCTTTCACCATCCCGCCCATCGCGTCCAGCTTACCGAAATAGTCGAACGCGCCGTTTTCCATCTGCAGGGTCAGGCTCTCAAGAAAGTAAGATCCACCGAACGGATCAACCGTTTGCACGACCCCAGATTCATAACCAATGATTTGCTGAGTGCGTAATGCGATGCGCGCAGCTTCTTCGGTCGGCAGGGCGAGGGCCTCGTCGTAACCGTCGACGTGCAGCGACTGCGTCCCCCCCAGCACCGCTGCCATAGCCTGAATGGCGGCGCGCGCGATGTTGTTCAATGGTTGCTGAGCCGTTAACGAAACACCCGCAGTCTGGGTATGGAACCGTAGCAACCACGTGCGCTGGTTCTTCGCGCCGAAGCGGTCTTTCATCACCTGATACCAGATCTTGCGCGCCGCCCGATATTTTGCAATCTCTTCGAAGAAATCGTTGTGCGCATTGAAGAAGAAGCTCAAGCGGGGACCGAATTCGTCAACGTCCAAACCACGCCGGCGCGCCCATTCCACATATTCCACACCGTCATAAAGCGTGAAGGCCAGCTCCTGCAGCGCAGTCGATCCCGCCTCCCGTATGTGATATCCACTGATTGAAATCGTGTTGAACCGTGGCGTAAATTTCGATCCAAACTCGAATGTATCGATCACCAGGCGCATTGACGGCGCCGGCGGATAGATATATTCCTTCTGCGCAATGTACTCCTTGAGAATGTCGTTCTGAATCGTTCCCGAGATCTTTTTCCAATCCGCGCCCTGCTGTTCAGCAACCACTAAATACATAGCCCACAAAACCGAAGCGGGTGAGTTGATAGTCATCGAGACGGTCGTGTTCTCGAGATTAATGCCCCCGAAGAGAATTTCCATGTCCTCGAGCGAATCAATAGCCACGCCGCACTTACCAACTTCGCCCTCACTCGCCGGATGGTCGGAATCGTAGCCCATCAGGGTAGGCAAATCGAACGCAACCGAGAGCCCACCGCCGCCATGCTCGAGCAGATACTTGTAGCGCTGGTTGGTTTCCTCCGGCGAGGCAAAGCCGGAGAACTGCCGCATGGTGAAAAGCTTGCCGCGATATCCCGTGGCGTGAATGCCTCGAGTGAACGGCGGTTGGCCGGGGTAGCCAAGATACTGATCATAGTTCCAGTCCTCGGGCAGATCTGCCTGAGTGTACAGGCGGCGGATGGGAACGCCCGAAATAGTCGAGAAGCGTGCGTGCCCGTTCTCGTCAACGTTGGTGCCCGTGGGATCTCCGATTGGCCGCTCAGGAGCCTTTTCCAAAGTCGGAGCGAGCGTTTTTTCAGCCCACTGTTTCTCCGCCTCGGAAGGATGGCGGCCCTCAAACACATCTGCGATTGGATTCTCCGCGACTTGCGGCCGGGCAGGTTTCTTGTCAGCCATGAACACCCCGTCTAGCTTTGATGATAGAAGAGGGCGCGGTGAGCCGCAAGGCGGCAGACGTAGCCAGCTACGTCTGTACGGAGATTCAATCTGTAGAAACGTTGCTTGCAACGTTTGGACGGGACAGTTCCCATGCTTTGGCATATTTCCAGGACACATATACCGAATGGTACAGGTGCAGCAACAACCCCTCGCGTCCATCCAGAAAGCCGAGCCGGATGAAATAGTTGTAGACGAAAGTCAGCAGCGGCCGAATCACGATGTTGGTAAAGCTGAACCGGCGGTGACCTTGGGCCACTGCAACCTCAGCGCCCATCGAGGAATAGCTGTTCATGTGATCGATGTAGCCCCGCAACGTCGGATAGGCGTTGTGGAGTAGGGCGTGGGAGAGCCTGCCAGTCGGGCCATTCACCCTGATCGTGGGATGCGCCCCGTATTCCTCGAATCGTCCTGCCCCGCGGCGGATGAGACGCAACTTGGGATCAGGATAGAAACCACCATGCTGAATCCAGCGGTCAAGGAAAAAATTCTTGCGTGGAATCCAGAAGCCGCTTACCGTCGAGCTACCTTTCAGCGCAACCTCCATTTCGGCGGCAAGCCCCGGTTCCAGCCGCTCATCCGCATCCAACTGCAGCACCCAATCCATCGACGCCTTATCCATGGCTGAGTTTTTCTGCGCGGCAAAGCCTTTCCACGCCTCGACAAAAACCTTCGCACCCAGAGATTGGGCGATCTCAACCGTGCGATCGGTCGAACCCGAGTCCACCACAATGATTTCTCCCTTGCCATTGCGCACCAGCGGCAGCACGCTCTCAAGCGTGCGAGGGAGACTGCCTTCTTCGTCCTGCGTGATCAAAACGACGGACAGGGTCACGCGTGGAAGAATACATCGGAGCTTAGGAAGACCGAAAGTGGAAACCATTCGGCCCTGCCGTGTGAAAGCCAGAGGAGCAGGGCCGAGTTCAATCAATAACCTGGCGGCTGCGGTTGCGAGGCCGCGCCCGGTTGCGAATCCTGACGAGGCGCTACGTAGGGCACATTGGGCATATGACTCACCTCGCCGCGTTCGGCCTCGGCCATAACGATTCCAGAGTGGTCGAGCAGAAGGCCGGTAGCGCGGTCTAACTCCACTCGCGCTTTTTCGTATGCTGCCTTAGCGGAAACCAGATTGGACTCAGCCGTGGTCAAGCCCGACTGGTCTTGCAACACCGCAGTCGGGTTGGAAACTCCCACGGCCAATTTCTGCTGCTCGGCATCCAGTGTCTGGCGTGCAAAATCCACCGCAGCCTGGGCAGCTTGCACACTGGCTCGATTCTGCTGTAGGGCGAACTGTGCGTTGCGCACCTCAATGCGGACCTGGTTTCCCAGTTGCTGCAAACGGACCTGCGCCTGGCGATATTCCAACTCAGCGCGCACCTGGTCCGCTTGCGCCTGCCGATTGCGAATCGGAATGGTCAGTGTCACCCCGACTCCTTTATCGGGTGAGGTGCCATTGACGAGCTGGCTTAACGTCGCCGCGTAGCTCACCGGACCTCCATTGCGGAACGGAGGAGCAGCCGTGGCGGGAGAAAAGCACAGACTGCTGCCGCCAGGCGTACAAAGGGGCACGAGCGGGTTCACGTTTCCGCCGATACCCGACCCGCCGTAATAAGCGTACAGATCCAGAGTAGGCAGCATGGCATTGCGGACTGCTTTGATATTGAGTTCGCGAGTACTAAGATCAACCCGCGATTCGGCCAATTCCGCGCGATGACCGAGGGCATCGCCGATCAGGTCCTGCGTGGGCGCAACCGGCTCCTGCTCGGGCAGTTGCATGGTGGAAGTGGGGACCACATCGGCTCCGGCAAGCGTCGGATCGTCAAGATTGCGGCTGAGGGCATTCTTCATTAGCAATTCCTGTAGCTCCAGATTGGTTTGGGCCAGGATCAAAGCCTGTTGATCGGTGGAGACAGTACTCTGCGCACTCACCACCTGAATCGGAGGCAAGGTGCCGAATTGCACTTGCTTCCTGTTGTCGGCAAGTGTGCTCTCGGCAAAAGCCAACGCCTCCTGCTGAACTCTCACGTTCTCATAGGCGAACACCAGGTCCCAGTACAGATTTTCGATCTGGTCTACCGTGGTGATGACTTGCAGCCGGAACGCTACATCAGAAATCTCGCGGTTATTCTTGGCAATCCGGATAAAGCGTGTGGTGGGGACGAAGCCGAACCCTTGAAGCAAGTTCTGAGTCAGTCTGAACTGCAAACCGGAAGAAAGGCTGGGAGTGTACTCGCTAGTTGGATTATTGGTAGTGATGTGGGTGTTGTTGAACCCCACCGCGAAGTTCGTGCCCGTGTGAAAGCCCTGCAGGTAGCTGAAGTTGCCGGTGCCTGTGTTAGTGTTTGCGATCGGTACCGGGCTGAACACGCTCGTAGATTGGGTGAAGTTCCGGTCCATCTGAAGCGTGCCTGTGACTACCGGATCGAAACTGGTTATGGGCGAGCCAATGCCCAGTGTCGAGCCGACCAGTCCGTTCGTTCCCGTGCCCGCACCCCCTGCGGCAATAGTGGTGCCGCCAGTTCCGGAGCCAACGGTTCCGCCGAGTCCGCCCACGCCGCCGCCGGGCGTGTTTTGCACGATGCCGGTGTTCACGCCAAGAATGTTTGCTCCGGCATCGGCGCGCAGAATGTCCGTGTCCGCGATGTTCAGGTTATAACGCGCCAGCACCAGATCAAGATTGTTCTCCAGAGCCAGCGCAACCGCGTCATTCATCGAAAGCATGATCTTGCCGTTATGCATCAACTGTTGCATGCGGTCGGTGTTGCTCAGGTTCGGTGGTGGCACGTATCCCGGCTTGTAAGGGGCAATGAGGTTGGGGAACTGGGATCGCGGTTTCGAATAATCCACCGGGACATACTGCTGTGGTTGCTGAGCTGGGCCGGGCATGGGTTGAGGCGCTTGCGGCAACGTAGACGGCGCGGGCGGCGCAGTCTGTGCCCAACCGCTGACCGATAGTACGCCCACAAGTGCGAAGCCGACGATTCTCCAGCTGGCGAAGTTTAGTCGAAACAAAGACATTTGTTTATCTCCTTTTGCATAAAGACTGCTAGTGAATATTGCAGCATTTTTCAAGATCGACATTGGATGCGTCCGAATTATTGCGGACACACTAGAGTAGCTTTGGCCACGAGCAAATATGGTGACGAATTGTAAAGAATTATAAAGAGGTAGTCTTGGCGAGGATGGTCGGTGTTGCCCGCCTGCCGCATCGCCTCCCTGGGCAGGAAGCCCAGGGAGAAAAAATGCGGAGCCGAGGTTGCCAGAGCTACTTCTGAGGTTGCGCCTGCTGTTGAGGAGTTTCCATCACCGACTTTATGTCTTGACGAGGCAAAACATGGGGCACGGTTGGCATGTGGGTTACTTGGCCGCGCTCGGCATCGTCCATAATGATGCCGTTGTGGTCCAACAACAAGCCGGTGGCCCGATCGAGTTCGATGCGCGATTTCTCGTAAGCCGACATCGCCGAAACCAGTGTTGATTCTGCGGTTGCCAGCGCCGACTGATTTTGCAGAACCAGCGTGCTGGTCGAAGCTCCAAGATTTAATTTCTTTTGCTCTGCGTCCAGTGATCTACGGCCCAATTCAACCGCGGCCTGGGCTGACGCCACCGCCGCCCGGTTTTGCGTCAGTGTGAACTGTGCGTTCCGCACCTCGATGCGGATCTCATTCTCGATCTGCTGCAGACGCATTTGCGCCTGCCGATATTCCATCTCTGAACGAATTTGTGTGGCTTGACCAGCGCGGTTGCGTATCGGGATGTTCAAGGTTAGGCCTACGCCCTTATCAGGAGCGCTCGAATCAACTGTTTGGTTCAGGGAGGTCAGATAGCTTACAGGCTGGGCCGGTGGAATGTAGCTGGGGCTAGTGACTGGTATGGGTGGCCCGGCACAACCAAAGGCTTGTTGCAGCGATGACAAGTTGGCGCAGAGATTCGCTTGATTCTGCGCACCCGCCAAACCAGAACCTCCATAGTAGGCAAAAAGGTCAAGCGTTGGCAGCAGGGCGCTCCGAACCGCTTTATTGCTGACTTCCTGGCTGGCCAAATTAATTCGCGCTTCGGCTAGCTCTGGGCGGTGGCCTAAAGCGTCGTTTACCAGGTCTTGTGTGGGCGTGACTTCTTCTTCCGCGGAAAGTTGTATGGTCGACGTAGGAATTACCTCGGCGTCGGCTAATCGAGGGTCCACCAGCGTGCGGCTAAGCGCATTTTTCATCAGCAGTTGCTGCAGCTGAAGGAAATTCTGAGCCTGGATCAGACTCTGTTGGTCCGCCGCCACCGTGCTCTGCGCGCGAACCACTTCGATGGGAGCCAGACTGCCGATCTGCACCTGCTTCTGAGTATCCGACAGCGTTTTTTGGGCAAATGCGAGCGACTCCTGCTGCACCCTCACATTTTCGTAGGCGAAAACCAGATCCCAGTACATGTTTTCGATCTGATCTACAGTCGTGATAACTTGCAGCCGGAAAGCAACGTCGGTAACTTCCCGGTTGTTCTTCGCAATTCGGATAAAGCGGTTGTTAGCGGCGAAACCCAGACCCTGCAAAAGATGTTGCGTCAGTCGAAACTGGAATCCCGTATTGAGCAGCGGGCTTAACGCTGTGAATGGGCTGTTCGTACTCTGGCGGACGTTGTTAAAGCCGACGGACAAGTTGGTGCCGGATTGGAAGCCCTGCGTGTAGGCGAAATTATACGTCTGTGTGTTCTGCGACAAAACTGGAACACCAATGAACACGCTGCTGGCCAGTTGATTGAAGTGGTCCCATTGCAGGCCGCCGGTCAAGATGGGATCGAAACTCGTAATCTGCGGGCCGAGACCCAGCGTAGACCCGACTAAGCCTCCAAGCCCAGCGCCTGCGCCGCCCGCGCCGGCAGTGGTGCCGCCCGCGCCGGCGCCCGATCCGGCCTGCACGCCCAGACCGCCAACGCCTCCGCCCGGTGTGTTCTGCACCGTCCCCGCAAACACGCCCAGAATGGCCGCGCCCGCCTTGGCCCGCAGGACATCCGTATCGGCGATGTTCAGGTTGTAGCGCGCAATCCCGATGTCTAGATTGTTTTCCAGGGCCAGCGCGACCGCATCATCGATCGAGAGCATGAGCTTGCCGTTTTGCATAAGCTGCTCAATTCGCGGCGTATTGTTCAGGTTGGGTGGCGGCAGGTATCGCGGCTTGTAAGGAGCGATTGGGTTTGGAAAGTACCCTTGTGGCTTGTCAAAATTTTCCAGATGGAACTGCTGCGGCTGCGGGGCCTGTACCGGCGTGGATTGAGGCGTCGCGGACGAAGCCGGTGGCGCGGACTGGACTGAATCTTGTGCCCAACCGCTAACAGCTAGCACGCCGGCGAGCATCATTGCAACGACCAGACGACAGGCAGAATTCAAAGCAGACAAAGACATTCGCTTATCTCCATGCATTAGAACTGCTCGTGATGACGACAAAGGCCTCTCTAGGACAAGAGTTATTACGCAAAACAGCCCTCCCGGGTTTCATTTTTGTATTGTCCGGGCAAGGCGCCGCGTTTCGTCGTAGACCGCCACGTGGAATGCAATAGTATAGCTGACGCGACACTTGATTCAGCTCCGGTCCAACCGATTGCATCAAATTTGCAAAGACTTGCAAGCCGTTTCGATGTCGAATTGAGGAGAAAAACTCCAGGCAATCCTCATGCGCAATTTCAAAATCGTTCTGGCGTATGACGGCTCGGAATTTTCCGGATGGCAGGTTCAGCCGGACGCCGCCACAATCCAGGGCACTCTGGCCTCGGCTATTGGACGAGTGACCGGCGAAAAAGTTTTGCCTCAAGGTTCCGGACGCACCGACGCTGGGGTTCACGCCCTCGCCCAAGTAGCCACGTTTGCCATGGAGTCGCCCATACCGCCGCAGAATCTGGTGAAAGCGCTGAATGATATGCTGCCGCGTTCCATTCGCGTGCTCGAGGCCGCCGAGGCGCCGCTTGAGTTCCACGCCCGCAAGTCTGCCCACGGGAAAACCTATCATTACCGCATTCGTCGCGGCGCCGTCTGTCCGCCTTTTCTGGCCCGCTACGTGTGGCACTATCCCTATCCGCTCGACGAAGATGCCATACGACGAGCGGCTGCCTTCGTGATCGGCGAACATGATTTCACTTCCTTTGCAGCGGTAGATTCAGAACGCGGTCGCGAGGATGAAATTTCTGATCCACGCACAAACTTGCGGCGGATCTTCGCCTCAACCTGGGAGCGCACAGGAGAGGAACTGCTGTATGTGGTCCGTGGCAGCGGGTTCTTGCACCACATGGTAAGGAACCTCGTGGGGACGTTCATACTGGTTGGAAAAGGCACCTTGAAGCCGGAGGATGTGGCCACGATTCTGGAAGCGCGAAATCGATCAACTGCGGGAGCAACTGCGCCTGCGGGTGGGCTGTATCTGGTGAGTGTCGAATATTAGGTACTTGTGTGGCACGGGCGCCCTCGCCCGCGTAAACTTTTCACAGGATATGGTTACCGATCTTCAAATCGCGGCTCGCAAAGTGGTCTCTGTGAATCCCGCGACCGGGGAGACACTGCGCGAATTTGAGTGTGCCTCTGAGCGGGAGATTCAGGCTGCAGTGGCTCGGGCTCGCGCCGCTCAGCCCGCGTGGAAGGAATTGGGAGTGCGCGGACGAGTCGCGATCCTTCGCGAATTTCAACGGGTGCTCCACGAGAGGAAATCAGAAGTCGCCGCTCTGATTACTCGCGAGGCCGGCAAGCCGATGGTAGAAGCGCTGCTTACGGAAGTTCTGGTCGTGTTGGATGCTACGCGCTTCTGCGTCGAAAATGCCTTTGCGTTCTTGCGGGAACAGCCGGTTCCGCACGGCAATCTAGCCATGAAGACCAAGACGGGGCGCATTCTGCGCGAGCCGCATGGAGTGATCGGGATTGTCTCGCCGTGGAATTATCCGTTCTCCATTCCTGCCACGGAATCGTTGTCCGCACTGGTCAGCGGAAATGCGGTGGTGCTGAAGCCATCAGAACTCACTTCCCTGACCGCAGTGGAATTGGCTTCATTGCTGCATCAGGCCGCTGTGCCGAAGGATGTATTTCAAGTCATCGTTGGCGATGGTTCCACGGGCTCGGCGTTGTTGGACGCGGAAATCGATAAGCTGATCTTTACCGGAAGCGTTGCTACGGGCAAGCGTATTGCGCAGGCTGCGGCGGCGCGCTTGCTTCCAGTCGTGCTCGAGCTAGGCGGAAAAGATCCCATGCTCGTGCTCGATGATGCGGATGTGGACGTTGCATCCAGTGGCGCGATTTGGGGCGCATTCGTGAATTGCGGGCAGGCTTGCCTTTCGGTCGAGCGTTGTTACGTGCATCGCAGTTTGTATGAAAAATTTCTTGAAGCTTGCGTGCGAAAAACCAAACAACTGCGTGTCGGCAACGGGACTCATCCGCAGACCGACGTTGGGCCGCTGATCCACGAGCGCCAAACGCGGAATGTCGAGGCGCAGGTTGAAGAAGCGCGCAGGCACGGCGCGCGCGTGCTGACCGGAGGTTCACGGCTCGCACAGCTGGGATCGAATTTTTACGCTCCGACCGTGCTGGCTGACGTCACCCATGCCATGCATATCATGTGCGAGGAGACGTTTGGTCCCGTTCTTCCAGTCATGCCGTTCGACAGCGACGAAGAGGCCATCCGTTTGGCCAACGATTCTGACTTTGGTCTCGCTGCCAGTGTTTGGACGCGTGATCGTGCCCGCGGAGAGTCATTGGCGCGGCGCATCCATGCGGGGACGGTCATGGTGAACGACGCGGTTGCCTGCTTCGGCATCAGCGAGGCTCCCCACGGTGGCGTGAAGGCTAGCGGCATGGGGCGCACCCACGGGCGCTTCGGCATGGAAGAAATGGTGCGCATCAAGCACGTGGACTCCGACCGTCTGCCCGGAATGAAGAAGGTCTGGTGGTACGGATACGGCCAAGGGTTCATGCGACAGATGGACGGATTTCTCGATCTCATGTTCGCTCGCGGGCTTGGCCAAAAACTGCGAGGTGCAGTACGCTCGGCGGGAGCGTATGGGCGAAAAGGGCGGCTCTAGCCGGACGTTCTGGTCGTTCCCATTCAACGCGGGGTTGCCTAGGTTGGATGGGCAAAGCGCCATTTGTTATCTATAAGGTAATCAACGTAATCGTCAGTTCTCATCCCAAAATCATGAAATCGAGGCGAGAGTCGGCAGAGCTTGACGCGCAGTGTATCGTTTCTGTCACTCAACTCGCGTCGAGGGGGCGACGGGCGGAGAATTCACTGTGAGGGGAAGACCATGTCCACCTCCGAGCCTCACCCACAAGCGGGAGTAGTCGGTTTCCAGCTTTCCGCACTTAGAGCCTACGGCACAGAAGCCGGGACAATTGAAGGAGTTGGTTTTTGGCCGCGGGCGGCGGCACCTGTCATCGATCTGCTCGTACACATTTTGGTGGGTTCTGTGCCGGGTTTCTGTTTACTATAGTGCAAATGATCGCCGCGGGTGGCCATCCGGACCGACTGCTTGTCTTGAAACTGCAGCAAACCACCTTCGCGTCGTTCCTCTTGGCGATACTTGGATCGCTCGTTTATCACACCAGTTGCGAGGGCCTTCACGGAAGCACGCTGGGCAAGCTTGTCCTTTGCATGGTTGTGGTGCAGGAAGATGGTTCTCCCTGCCGCCTAAAAAGAGCAGTGGTGCGATCGATGGGTGATCTCCTGGATGCACTTTTCTTTGGATTGGTCGGTTATTCCGCAATGCAGAAGGCGTCGCAGGAACAACGGCACGGGGACGAATGGGCGCACACTGTTGTCTGCAAGCGCTCAAACGCGCCTCCGGGAAGTCTGCGGGGCGGAGGCCGGTTTGTCATGGCCTTGTTTTTCGCAATCATGGCTGATGCGCCGCTGATCATCGCCGGCCTCTTGCTGAAGTTGCGCGCATGATTGTGCCGATGGGCTTTCGCTCCCGGGTTGCAAGCAATCGCCAAACTAACGAATACGGGTAATCAGCAAATCTGTGCACCCCGCAAATCGCTTCGAGTAGAATAGAGGGTTCGTAGCCGAATCCGGCGGCATGGGCCGCTTGAACCAGGGTGAACCTTTTGGCGACAACCGTAACCTCCGGGACACAAACTCCTCCGCAACTCCCCAAGCACAAGGTCAAAATCAAGAAGCCGGGACAGCGGGCTTGCAATGAGAAGAATGAGAAAGGCAAGTTCTGCGGCGGGCACCTAAAACGCTGGTTCTACACGACCGATGGGCTCGAGCGGGCTTGCGGGGATGTGGAGAAGGCGTGGGGGCGCGATGCCGAAGTCTATCGCTGCGAACATTGCAAGACGCTTTACTTGCCTAATCCTGAGGAGTCGGGTGGTTTGAATGTGGCGGGGCCAGGGCAGATTTCGATTTTCGGGCTGACGGTGCCGTCGAAAACTAAGTAGGGACAGTCACGAGCAGTAACCACAGAGGACACGAAGGTAAACAAAGGAAGGCGAGTCCTCTGTCGGTGCAGGTTGAACGAGTTTTCTTTGTGGTACTTCGTGTCCTTTGTGGTTAGTGGTTTCGGCTCTACGCAGGCATGCAATCTTCTGAACTCATTTACGATTGGAACCGGATTCATCCCGCGTCGTTGCGGCCGGTGGGGCATGTTTTGCTTAACGATGAAACTCTGCGCGACGGTTTGCAGTCGCCTTCGGTGCGTGATCCCTCCATCCAGGAGAAAATTCAGATACTCCATCTGATGGAAACTCTGGGCATCAACTCGCTCGATCTTGGGCTGCCTGGAGCGGGGCCGCGTGCGGTCGAGCATGTGGAGGCTTTGGCGCGCGAGATTGTCGACCAGAGAATGAAGATTCGCGCCAACTGCGCCTGCCGGACCCACCCGAACGACATCCGTCCGATCGCGGAGATCGTGCAGGGTACCGGTCTAAAGATCGAAGCCGCGACATTCATTGGATCGAGTCCCATTCGTCGTTTCACGGAAAACTGGACCGATGACTTTCTGCTCGAGACGACGGAGAGCGCGGTGAAGTATGCGGTGTCGCTCGGTCTCGACGTCATGTACGTGACCGAGGACACGACGCGGTGCGATCCGGAGATGGTGAAACGGTTGTACTCGACGGCGATTAATTGTGGGGCGCGCGCCATCGTTATTTGTGACACCGCCGGACACGCTACGCCGATGGGCACATTCGCGCTGGTGCAGTTCGTGATCAAGGAAGTCGTGAAGCCTTTGGGCGAGAAGGTTCGCGTGGATTGGCACGGACATAGTGACCGTGGTTTCGCCATCGCCAATTCCATGGCGGCATTGTTCGCGGGCGCCGAGTGTGTGCATGCAACGGCCCTGGGAATTGGAGAACGGGTCGGCAATACGCAGATGGACTTGATGCTGATGAACCTCAAGCTCATGGGCATTCCGCCGTGGGCGGATCAGGATCTGACCAAGTTGAAAGAATATTGCGTGGCGGTGTCGCGGGCTACAGGGGTGCAGATTCCGGCGAATTATCCGGTGGTTGGGGAAGATGCGTTTCGCACTGCCACCGGTGTGCATGCCGCCGCCGTGATCAAGGCTTACAAGAAGAATGACATTGAACTGGCGAATACTGTCTACTCGGGAGTGCCATCGCATGTGTTCGGGCTGGAACAGGTGATTGATGTTGGCCCCATGAGCGGGAAGTCAAACGTGTTGTTCTGGCTGGAACGACGCGGGATTCCGGCGTCGGACGACGTGGTGGAGAGCATCTACCAGCGCGCTAAGGCGTCTGACCATACGCTTAGTGAAGCAGAAATTCTGGAGTGTGTGGAGCGGGTTGCGCCCCGCTGAATGCTCCGCGCGAGATCGCTCGCCCGCTGAAAGCGCGGGGGCTTCGGGAGGACCTCCGGTAAGAACGACCGTTGATCTGAACAAAGTCCGTTACGACCGCGTGAAGGCCGCATGATTTACACTGACCCCGTTCCCCACGGAGGCAGCTCATGCGCTGTTTGTTCGGCTTGATCGTGTTTGCATCATTGGTTGTTTCTGCTTCAGCTCAGAGTAAGCATCCGTTTACGTTTGAAGACATGATGGCGCTCAAGCGCGTCAACGAACCCATTGTCTCGCCCGATGGGAAATGGGTGTTATTCAGTGCGGTCGACGTTAGCCTGGAAGCGAACACGAAGACGCCGCATGTGTGGGTGGTGCCGACGGCTGGAGGCGAAGCACGCGAGATCATTCATGTTCAGGAAGCGGATCGTCCGCGGTGGGCGCCTGACGGCAAGCGCTTTCTGTTTTTGTCATCGAAAGAAAGTGGGTCGCAGATCTGGATTGCGGATTTTGATGACACCAAGGGGACCGTGACAGCGACGCACAAGCTGACTTCGATTGCCACCGAAGCCGATGGCCCCATCTGGTCGCCGGATGGGAAGAACATTCTTTTTATTTCGAATGTCTACCCCGAGTGCCCCGACGAAGCTTGCAATGCGAAAAAAGTGGAGGAAGCGGAGAAGTCGAAGGTCAAGGCTCTGATATTCACGCATCTGCTTTATCGCCACTGGAACGCGTATAAGGATGGGAAGCGCAATCATCTTCTGATCATTGCGGCTGAGGGGGGCGCGAGCCGCGATCTGACTCCCGGCGACCATGATGTGCCGCCATTTAGTTTAGGCGGGCAAGACGACTATGCTTTCTCGCCCGATGGGCAGGAGATTTGCTACACCTCGAATCACGATGAAGTCGAGGCCCTCAGCACCAACAACGATTTGTTTATCGTTTCGGTAAATGGTGGAGCGGCGAAGAAAATCACGGACAATCCCGCCAGCGATTCGTCGCCGCTTTATTCGCCGGACGGGAAGTACATTGCGTATCGCGCGCAGGTTCGGCCGGGATACGAGAGCGATCGCTTCCGGTTGATGCTGTACAACCGGCGCAGCGGACACATCAGAAATCTGACCGAGAGCTTCGACCGTTGGGTGGGAACTTACACGTGGGATCCCGATTCGTCCAAAATCTACTTCGTCGCAGAGGATAAGGGCGATTCGCCGGTCTATTCCATCGCGCTGGACACCGCTGTCATCGGCGGTGACGCAGGTAATGATACGACCGCCCATCTTACGAAAAACAATGTCAAGATGATTGTGCCGGGCCACGACGACGATCTTGCTGTGACCCACGACGGTAAGACTCTTTTATTTACGCGCATGTCGGTCAGGTCCCCCAACGAAATTTTTCGGGCCACGTTGGCGCAGCCTGGCGCGGCTGCTGCTTCGGCTTCTGCTCCGACCGTGTTCGAATCTCAGGAGGTGTGCACGGACTCGAGTGGGAAGATTAAGCCCGAGGGATGCAAGACTGCGAGCGTGGAGAAAAGTGAAGTGCAACTTACCGATCTCAATCATTCCGTGCTCGCTCGAGTGGCAATGTCTCCGCTTGAATCTTTCTGGTTCACGGGCGCGGCAAACGATAAAGTTGAGGCCTTCTTTATCAAGCCGCCGAACTTCGATGCCAACAAGAAATATCCGGTCAAGTTCCTCATTCATGGTGGGCCGCAGGGAGCGTGGGGAGACGACTGGAGTTATCGCTGGAATCCGGAACTGTTCGCGGCCAACGGGTATGTGGTGGTGATGATTAATTTCCATGGATCGACGGGCTACGGGCAGAAGTTCATCGACGCGGTCAACGGCGATTGGGGTGGGGCACCATTTGAAGATCTAATGAAAGGCCTGGATGATGCCGAGCGAACTTATCCGTTCATCGATAAGGACCGCGAATGCGCTTTGGGCGCTAGCTTCGGCGGCTACATGGCCAACTGGATTCTCGGCCATTCGCAGAGGTTTAAATGTATCGTCTCGCACGATGGGACGTTCAACAACGAATCCGACTGGGGTACTACCGAGGAGCTTTGGTTCGAGGAGTGGGAGCTCAAAGGGCCGCTCTACAACAACCGTGAACTCTATCGAAAATGGTCGCCGCACTTGTCGGCGCTGAATTTCAAGACTCCCACGCTTGTTATCCACGGCCAGCTGGATTACCGGTTGGATGTGTCAGAGGGATTCCAGCTCTTCACCACTTTGCAGCGCCTGAATGTGCCGTCGAAGATGCTGTACTTCCCGGATGAGGGACACTGGGTGCTCAAGCCGCAGAACAGCCAGCTCTGGTACAAGACGGTGAACGAGTGGGTGGATCAGTGGACAAAGAAGTGATGCTGGTGGCACCCTAGATCTTATTGGAAGTCATCCTGAGTGGCCTCAGGCCACGAAATCAGGAGACTTAGGAGCGAGAACATCTGCGCCCGATGACGCGCATTGACGAGCGCATTCAAGTTGCGAATCACAAAATCCTGTCCAGCCGGCAAGTAGTCGCGCAGCAATTGCACGACGACGTCATACATTGGCGGGTGAGCGGAACACTCGCCGAATCAGAGTCAGCAAAAGTAGGACGAAAGGAAAGAATGAAAGGATCGCATCCGCCGCAACCGAAAACGCAAAGGTGTGGACGTCGGTGCGGAAGACATATTTCAAGTTAGAAGATAAGAGGCTAGTTCGCGAGCTAGAGCCCTTAACCGAAACGTTAGAGACCGTCGCAACCGCTGAGACCGGGGTCGAGGGCGGGGGATGCTCGATCAAAGTTTGTCCAATATTATCAAAGGGATAGAGACATACTAAATGACCCGAACGAACTGTTCGGCCAGTGCTAACGCCCTCACGGCGTGGCTCAAGAAAACCATGGGTCATGTTTAGCCGTTTCAATCGGTTTCGCTTTATTGTTAATTCTTCTCTTGCCAGAAAGAAAATTCCTGAATATTATTCCTGCCGTTGCCGGAATACCGGCAGCGACGTTCGTTAGTTTAGGTTGATGTTTTGCATATTGTAGTCGAAACTCGCGCCACCACGACAGGCTCCGCAGCTTCGTGCCGTTATCTCCACTACGGCGCGAAACTCAGGAGCCTTTCTTGTTGAACCAGGTTCCCGATCGCATTGCAAGGCAAAACCAAAATCGTCCACAGGCTTTGAGGAGGTCAGGTACGCGTGCGCTTCGCGAAGAATGTGGATTTCTAATCTCAGCAGAGGCGAAAGGAGTTCATTGTGAGAGAGAAGGGTACAGTAAAGTGGTTCAACGGGGCTAAAGGATATGGTTTTATTCAGCGGTCCACAGGGGAAGATGTCTTCGTTCATTTCTCCGCCATCCAGGAGAACGGGTACCGTACGCTGAACGAGGGCGAAACCGTGGAGTTCGATCTGCTAAAGGGCCCCAAGGGGTTCCAGGCGGGTAACGTCGTCCGCGCCTGAACCCAAAGTACAAACTAAGAGTCCGGAATTCCCAAACCCTCTCAGAATCCCCTGGGAGGGTTTGTGGTTTCACCGGAGAATCGATTCTGTGATTCCAAACGAATTGACCGGGGTTCAGGCCCGCTTCGTATCGGCCAACATTCGTTCTCTCAAGATACTGTTCGCCCGCGTTTGATAGCCTTTGCCGCGCTGTTTCAGCCATGCGACTACATCGGCGTCAAGCCGCATAGAGATGGCCTGCTTCAGCGGACGATAGAACCTGCCTCGGACCGCATCCTTCCACGCTCCGGGCGGAAGCTCCCGGATATCGGAGGTATTGATTTGCTGGTCGGGTAGCGCAGCTAGGGCCGCCAGTTCTTTCTTCTGCCTCCGACTGAGAGCCTGTCCTGACACTCGTTTAGTCTTTCTATTCTTAGGTGCCTTGCCCATAGATGTTCCGCTCGCGGGGAGTTGCCTTTCGTGCTGAAAGAATTCGAACCAAGTCGTCATCCTCATCTACAGTGTGAGCGACGAGTATCATCTGAATTCCGTTTACCATTCCAATCGTTTGCCAACGCGGCTCGCCATCGACTTCCCGGTCTTACGACTTCAGGTGATAAGGATCGTCAAAGACCAGCATCGCAGTCTCGAAGCTGATGCCGTGTTTCTGCCTGTTGGCCCGGTTCTTTTGTTCGTCCCAGGTAAATTCCACGGCACTCTGCGTAATGGCAAATGTGTATATACACGACGCGAATCCTCGCGCAAATACAAATGGGAAATTACTCTGCTCTCGATTTCAGCTTGTTTTGGCACTTTCCTTGGAATGAGGTTCTATCAATCGTTTCGTCAACAGCACCATCCCGAAGATCTGTGTCCATTCAGAAACGATATTCCCCACTACCTGGCCCCACTTGGCTTCGGAGTTCATATAAGCGTACAGCGCGACCCACCCAATACCTGTAATCACGAGAAAGATGGTCAGCGAATGATCGCGGAGCCATTTGAGAACGGGACTCAATCCAGTGTCCGCTGGGCGCCGGCTTTCCGCCGATCCTTTCTCGTACATGTATTTGGTTGCCAGCACGGTGACTACGACGCCCGACCAATCGGCAATCGCGTTTCCGAAGAATGATCCGACGTGCGTGCTCGGATCGGAAAAGATGTAAAGAACAATCCACAGAATAAGGATCACGACCGCGGCAACGCCGAGAGAATGACGGTGGATGAAGGTTTGTGGTTGGTCCGACTTTTTCGTCATGCGGCTGAGCCTCCGCGAGCTTAGGTTCTCGCAAATCCTGGATTTTACGAATCCGGATCTAACGGGTGTTGGGCCTTGTGAATTTGGATCTTACGAAACTTAATCATCCATTCGGATGCAGCGGGTGAACTGCTATTGCACTTCCACCGAAACCAGCTCGCCGTCAGCTTTTCCTCCCGCTCTGTAGTTGACGGCTACTGAGCGACCCTTCCAATCGCAGGAGAAATCGTCCGCACCGATGAGCGTTAGCGATTTGTAATCCTGGGTTCGGAGCTTGAGCACCTTCGCTCCAGCGGACACGGTCAGGATCGCCGAAGGAGCCTGGGAACAATCGACGGCAACCAATTTTCCTTTCAGAAATTGGATCGCACGTTTGTCGGGCTGCGCTGGAGTCGGAGGTTGGTCCGCTCGATCGACGGTGACTTCATCAGATTCAGGACTTTGCTGCTCTGTTTTTGGCTGCGGTTCTGCTGCTTTCTTTGAACTTGCGGAAGGCGTCGTTGCCGAAGGCGCGGTTGTGGAAGGCACGGTCGCAGAGTGCGCGGATGACGAAGGCGACGCCGAAGACGACGATGGCGAGGACGATGATGACGGGGATGGCGAGGCCGCCGATGCCGTCTGCTGTGGCTGCGCGAGCGTCCCATACTTCTTCAGCATGGGCAAACCCGCCAGCTGCTCGCCAGCAGATTTCGCAACCTGCGGATCCGGACTGCTCTTGAGCCGCTCGAGCAATGCGGTAGCCGCCTCCCAGCTTTTTCCCGCCATGTAGATTTGCGCCATGTTCAGAAGATAAGTTTGATTGCGAGGGCTGAGTGTCAGGGCGACTCGCATGGAATCCATGGCGGCGTGAACCCCCCCGCCCTCCAGTTGAGCCATGGCCAGCATGCTGCGAGCTTGGGCGAATTCGGGATCCCAGTCGAGAACCGACCGAAGGTCCTGCATCATATTCGGAAGGCCGCCCGGGGCTTGTCCGGTTTGCGCCAGGTGGTACCTTACCAGCGCCAGATAGTAATGCAGCCACGGATCCTTCGGGTTCAGGTCTCCGGCTTTGCTCAGCTCCTCGACCGCGCGGTCGAATTCCTTCTTCTCCATGTGCGCCCAAGCCAACGCTCGACGCGCGACCACGTTGTCCATCTTTGGCTGGGCTGTAATCGACTCCAGTTGCTGCACAGCTGGTTCACGGTGCTCGGGTAGACGAACGCTCATTTCCGCGACCAGCGATTGCCCTTCGGCCTCGGGAAGCTCCTGATTGCTGCTGCCGATCTGGTCTGACGGGGTTACCTCCAGCGTCTGGCTTCCTGCAGCGAGCGACTGTTTACCCTTCTCTGGCGGCTTTGAGGGCTGGCCCAGCGAATGGAAGTGATCCTGAACCGCCTGCGTCAACTGGGCTGAGCTCATGCCGTACGCCTTCTGAATCGCTTCCTCGACCGAGAGCTTCTGGTTCTCGAACAGGTCGAAATACGTCCCAGTCTCCGAGAGCTTGTCCTGGCGCAACAGGTAGTGCATCACGATCCACGATTGCGCGTAGAACAAGGTGTGGTGCGAGCTTTCCTGACTGGCGTCGCGGTGTGTAGCGAATAGATCTGGGATCGAAAGCCATGGCGTCGAGTTAAGGATCTCAGTGAACGATTCCGGGTCTCCGCCGATTTGCGCCTGCTTGTTGTCGAAGCGCAGGCTGGAAAAGTATTCCGCGAAGCCTTCGTCGAACCACGGCTGTGTGGGCGGATAGTTGTAGTTCAGAAACACGAGAGCGAATTCGTGGGATACCGCTCGCCAGCTCTCTTCCTTTGAAAGATTCAGGACGAAGTAATCGCGGTCCGAGCCAGGAATGAAGAAGCCTATCGCAATCGCCGGCCCTTGGCGATTGGGCACGACCTTGCTGTATTCGTCATCGCTTCGCAGGGCGATGATGTCGATCGGCTCCGACATGTTGATGCGAGTTCTCGCCAGCAGTTGGCCGAAGACCAGACGCATCTGCTCGAATCGCGCGGCCACGTCATGTCCCTTGCTCTCGTCCGCGTCGGTGACAACGGAAAAGTGACTGGAGTTAACGCGGATCCAGTGCGGTTGATCGGAGCGCGCTGGCGCAAGCGGAGCACACAAGAGTAAAAGAGCGAAACTAATAAAAAAGATGAGTCGGGATGTAAGGGAATGGATGCGAGACATCATGAGCCGTCGGGAGCTTCCGAGATAAGAAATGCTACCACGCTGCGGAGGCGTGGGACTCACCGTGGACCGAAGGCGCAGGTCGGTTCGCTTGCTGTTTACTATCAAGTAATCCTAGGTCTACCATCCCCCTGTTTTTTGGAATCATGGGGTTAAGGCTGGACTACCATCAAAATCTTTTGAGGAATAATGACTTATACGCAAAATATTCCGGAATAAGGACTTAGCACTCGACAGAGCCAATGCGCTCCCGTTTTGGGTCGGGAGGGGCCGACGGCGTAGATTTTTCCGTCTTCCAGCTTGGCTTCAGTGCGGGCGTTCAGCGCGTACACGCTGTCGTCGTCCGAGCCAGCATAAACCACTCCGTTCGCCACCACGGGTGAGCCATTCACATTAGCTGCCGGTCAATTGTGCAAAGAATTGCAGTTCTGCGCAGTCAGGGATGTCTCGTGAGTGCCGCGCAAACCTCGGGTCCTCTGCGGTTTAGGATTTTTGTACGGATGATTCAAGCTTCGGAGCCGCAGGCGTGCGTAGCTGTCCAAGACCCCAGCGCGCACTCTCCGCCACCACAGGATCGTCGTCCGCTGCCAGTTTTTCCAGAGCGGGAATCAAACGCGGGTCCCCGCTATTGCCCATGGCGATCATCGCATTGCGCCGCAATCCTGTACGTTTGGTGCGGCGAATAGGAGAGCCGCGAGACTTCTCTCGGAATTCTTCCGCGCTCAATTCGGCGATCCACTCCAGCGCCGGATTCACTAGTCCTTCTCGAGGTTGAAACTCAGCTGCGGTGGTCGATGGCGCTTTGCGGTTCCAGGGACAGACGTCCTGGCAAATGTCGCATCCGAAGACGTGACGGCCCATGCCTTGACGCATTTCTTCGGGGATTGCGCCGCGCTTCTCGATCGTCAGATAGGAGATGCATTTGTTGGAATCGAGTTGGTACGGTGCGATGAACGCGTCCGTGGGACAGGCATCGATGCAGCGGGTGCAAGTGCCGCAGCGATCCGGTGCCGGCAGATCAGGTTCAAGTTCAAGCGAAGTCAGAATCACGCCCAGGAACAACCACGAACCCAGCTTCTGATTCAGGATGCAGGTGTTCTTTCCGATCCATCCGACGCCGGCGTATTTGGCGTAGACGCGTTCGAGCAACGGCCCGGTGTCCACGTAGCAACGAGTTTGTAGCGCCGGCATCTTGTCGGCTGTCGCGAGGGTATCGTGCCCGCGCTCGCCGACTGCATCTCGCAACGAGTTTTCCACCGTGCGCAGCCGGCGCAGCACTGCCTCGTGGTAGTCTTCGCGACTCCAGGCGTAGCGCGAAATCCATCCGCGTTCCGGATCGTCGATCTGCGTGGAGTACGGATAGGCTGTGTTGTAGTTAATCGCGCAGACGATTACGCTCCGCGCCCACGGCGCGGTCGACCGAAGCGAAGCGCGCTTGAGCTGTCCAGCTTCGTCGCGGGACTCCATGTATTTCATCTCACCGGCGTGTCCGGCTTCGATCCATTCCGGAAAATGTTTCAGCTCGGCGAAGTCGCGAACTGGGGCGATGCCGGCTAGCTCAAATCCTGCGTCGCGAGCTGCATGCTTTACCAGCGTCATGATCTGGCTGATCTGGTTCAATGGGCGCACCTTATTCCAAAAATCGTGTTATCAGCGCTATCGCGAGACGTAGCAAAGCTACGTTTCTACAGGAAATGTGATTCTGTAGAAACGTTGCTTGCAACGTTTCGGGGCGGCGGGAATTTCATTTATTACTGGCGGCGAGGGCCTTGCTGTCCGCGTCGGCCAGCTCGGCTTGAAACTTCGCCGCCTTCTCGGGCTCATGTAGCGCGCCGTATTCCTCGACCAGGTCTTTACGCGAATTTTGCAGCCAGTTGGCTGGGGGATTGGTCTGCTTCATCAGAATCCCGTAGCCAGCCAGGCTCTCAACCTCGGCATCCGCATAGCGATGCTGCGGAATGAGCGCGCGTCCCAGCTTGATGCGCGCAATCGCCACATTCAGATGGTCTGGCGGAAGCGTCTCAGCATAGATCTGGAGCGCATCCCGGAAAGATCGCTACGCGCGGGCGTACTGCTTGCGCTCCATGTAGACGCCTCCCAGATTGGCCAGCGCCGAACCAATGTAATAGTGCTTCCCTTTGTACACTTCGCTGTAGATGTCGGCCTGGCGGCGGAAATCTGCCTCCGCCTCGTCCAGCTTACCTTGTTTCACTGCCACCTTGCCCAATTCGCCCAGTGCCGACGCGACGCGGGGATGCACTGGCCCATAAACGCGCTCTTGAATGCCGAGCGCCTCTCGCAGCATGTTAGCCGAATCGTCGAATCGTCCTTGATTATTCAGCGACCGGCCGAGGACCGTCATGACCGAGGCCGTCTCGGGGTGGTCCTTGCCATAAAAGCCTTGGATAATGTCCAAGGCCTGACGATAGTAGCGTTCGGTCTCGGCGTAATGGCCCCACTCGCTCTGGATCGCGCCCAGGTTGATCAGGTCTTCGGCAACATTCGGATGGCGTTCGCCATAAAGCTGGCGATCCATGGCAACGACGCGCAGGTTCAGCGAGTTCGAAATGTCCAGATGACCTGCGTAGAACTGGGCGTTGGCCAACTCAGTCAGGCTCTCAGCAAGGTCGGCGGTTACTCCGCCGGCTGCGGACTGAATTCGCACCGCATCGTCGAGCACCTGAATGCCCTGGTCGTACTTGCCCTCATTCACCAACACCTCTCCGAGGACGTACAAAGCTCTCCCTACGCGTGGGTGCGTGGGCGGCAGGTGCCACTTGCTCATCTCGAGACCCTGGCGGATGAATTGTTCGGCCTCCTCATATTGTGCCTGATCGGAACGCAGTTGGCCGAGCGCTATCAGGCTTTCCGCCACTTCGGTGCTGTCCGCGCCGAAGAGCGCCTTGCGCCGTTCAAGGGCGGAGTGCAGCAGCGAGTCCGCTTGATCGAACTTGCCCAACTGATCGTAGATGGTTCCGAGCGTTTGGTAGAGCTCTGCTTGTACCTTGGGATCGCTGTTGAGACTCTGGGCCTCGTGCACGCCGCGGTCGAGCAGTGTGACGACGCGCATGCTATCCCCAGGGCCGACTGACTCATCGCCGCCTTGAAACAGGTTCATCATGAAACGCTGAATGCGTTGCGTGCGCGCCGCTTCATCCAAAGCGGCGTTCCGGGCCTTCGCTAAGCGCACCGTAAAGAACACCACCAGACCGACGACGATCGTGAACACAAGTGCCGCCGCGGAAGCCGCGCGCCGGTTGCGCCGGACGAACTTGCCCAGCCGGTAGCGAAAAGTGTCAGGCCGCGCCTCCAAAGGCTCGCCCTTCAAGTAGTGATCGACGTCGCGGATCAGCGCTTCGACCGACTGGTATCTCCGCCGCGTATCCTTATGCATTGCGGTGAGGCAAAGGACGTCCAGGTCGGACCAGGCGGTTTTGCTGGCGTAGGGAATGTTCTGGATTGCCCTTGGCAGTTCGGCCATCCTCCTCGCTACCACCGACGGCTTCTCCGGATCCTGCCCCACGATCACGGCCTCGGCTTCTCCGGGAGTCAGTTTCGACAAGTCGAAGGGAAGCTCTCCCGCGAGCAGTTCGTACAGAATGACGCCGAGAGAGTATACGTCGGTGTGAATGCCCACGCGATCACCGCGGACCTGCTCCGGCGCCGCATAGGCCGGAGTCATCAACCGCAGCCCCGTCATGGTTTGATCGTTTCTGGTCTGATCGCGGTTCGTGGGCGTTTCCAGGCTCTCAAGTTGCTTGGCGATACCGAAGTCGAGCAGCCGGACGGTTCCGTCGGCCTTTACCAGAATGTTCGACGGTTTCAAATCGCGATGGATCACCGCGTGTTGATGCGCGTATTGCACGGCTTCGCACACCGCACGAAACAGTTGCAGCCGCTCCCCGATGGAGCACGCTTGCTGGCTGCTGTAATCCGTTAGCGGTACACCATCGACGTACTCCATGACAAACCACGGAGTCCCGTCGTCGAGGGTGTCAGCATCGTAGAGTCGCGCTATGGACGGATGATTTAGTTGCGCCAGCGTGCGCTGCTCGCTGGTGAAGCGTTCGCGCCGAGCCGGAGACAGCCACGCATCGCGGAGCAGCTTGATCGCGACCAGGCTGCCGAGGTCGATGCGTTCTGCAAGATAGACCACGCCCATCCCGCCTTCACCGAGCGCTTCCTTGATGCGGTAGGGGCCGAATTCCTTGAAGAGAAGTGAAACGGGAGCAGCTTCGTCGAGCACGTCATGCGCGACGTGCGCCAGATCGCGATCAAGCAGAGACGTGCCTCGGGCATCTTCTTCGAGCAAAGCGAGCACGTCCGCCATGAGCCCGTCGTCGCTGCATGCGGTCTTCAGAAAAGCTCGCTGCTCGGGCTCGGCAAGGTCCGCCGCCTCGTGAAAGAGGATCTGGATTCGCTCCCAGCGCGCGCTGTCCATCTTCGCTCCCTGCTACCCTGCGTCTGTAGAAACGTAGCTTGCTACGTTTCTACAGTTAGCCTGGGGCTTGGCAAGTCAGCTCGCTCGCCGAAGCTCATGGGCCAGCCATGCTTTGGCTGCGCGCCAATCGCGCAATATTGTGGCTTCGGACACTTCGAGCAACGCAGCGGTTTCGGTGATGTCCAGCCCCCCGAAGAACCGGCTTTCGACCATCATTGCCTGACGCGGCTCAATGCGCGCCAGCTCTTCGAGCGCGCTATCAAGCGCCAGCAGATCCTGTCCACACGACGCCCTCGGCGTCTGCGACTCGTCGAAGGTGATCACCACCACACCCTCGCCTCCGCCGCGCTTCGATGCATTCCTCCGCCGCGCCGCCTCGACCAGAACCTGACGCATGGCACGAGCGGCGATCCGCTTGAAATGCAGGCGCGAGGTTGAAGCGAAGCGTGGGGATTTGGCCAGCTTCACCCAAGCCTCGTTGACCATGGTGGTCGGGCTGAGCGTGGCCCCGGGATCGCTGCGCTTCACGCTCGATGCCAGGCGCCGCAGCTCTTCATAGGTCACGCTGAACATCTGATCCAGGGTGCGCCGTTCCGCTGGCGTTTTCCCCCGTTCGTCCGGCTGAAATTGGCTCGCCACTCGATTATGTCGAAACGGCATGACACTTTTTCCGGCGCTTTTGCGCAATGCGTAGTGAAGGCTGGCTGCGGGAAAAGCACCCTGGGGGAGGGGCGGGGAAGCACGCAGCTTTCCTGGAAGTGGAATGCTATCAGCGCAGCCGCCTTCGATCAAGACTGAATTAGAACGGATCTGTTATGAAATCCCCGATTCCATGCCTCGCAATACCCACGTAGTCCGGACGCCTCGTCCGGGCCGTCGAGCCGGGCAGTGCACTCCGCCGCAGGTGCCCCAGCTTTCGCGATTTGCGAAACCTGGGAGACCCATCGGAAGCGCAGCCAAGATCGAGTAACAGCAAAATTGGCCTCCAGACCAGCTTTCCCCGCGCCGGAGCAAAATCTCATCCACTCCCCTCGACTATTTTCCCGCCGCATGACAGTTTTTTGGTGTGTGCTTACGCAATGTGTACTGGAGGCAATCCGGCCAAGCCATCCGCATCCCAGCGCAATGGCGGGCCTGCTGTCACTATCACCAACCCGACCCAGGAGAATTAAATGAAAGACGCATTCCGTTCCCAAATCTTGAAGTCCGCAACTTTTCAGCTATCTGCTTTCCTTCAACCACGACGTCGAAAAAGCAGCCAACGTACTCGGCTCAGACCCGCGGCCGCCATCTTTGTACTCTGCGTCGCGACCGCGATCGCCTCGCCAGCGGCCACGAAGTTCAAAAGCCTTGTCAGCTTCGACGGCGCCAATGGTCGCAACCCTAATTTAATGTCTGTTGTCCAAGGTCTGGACGGCAATCTCTATGGAACAACCGAATACGGCGGCGCCAACTCACCCTGCAATTCGGCCCAGGTGGGTTGTGGTGTGGTCTTCAAAACGACCCCGGCGGCGCCCTGACTACGCTCTACAGTTTTTGCTCCAAAACCAACTGCACCGATGGAGCCTACCCAACCGCATCGCTGCTTCTGCTAATCAACGGCAACCTCCTGTGAACCACCTTGGCCGGCGGTGCAAACGGCTTTGGTTCAGTTTTTGAAATCACGCCTGCAGGCAAGCTGACGACGCTCTATAGTTTTTGCTCTGTCTCAGGCTGTATCGACGGCATCAGCCCGGAGACGGCGCTAATCCAGGGCACCGACGGCAACTTCTACGGGACCACAGTCCACGGCGGGAAATACGGTTGCGGCGGTTGCCACGGCGCTGGAACCGTCTTCAAGATGACTGCCGGCGGAAAGCTGACCACGGTCTATAACTTTTGCGCGCAAACCAACTGCGATGACGGCGCCTATCCATTCGGGGCATTGATCCAGGGCACCGACGGGAATTTCTACGGCACCGCCGACCAGGGAGGCACAACCGGTGCGGGCACGGTTTTCAAGCTCACTCCCGCCGGAAAGCTGACTGTGCTCTACACTTTTTGTTTTCTGACGGGCTGCACTGACGGGATCAATCCTTACGGATCTCTGGTCCAAGGCACCGACGGGAACTTCTACGGCACAACCGACGGCGACGACTCCAACAATGGCACCGTCTTCAAACTCACTCCGCTGGCAAGTTGACCACGCTGGCCAACTTTAGCGGCGCCAACGACAATGCCGTCCCCTTTGCAGGACTGGTGCAGGCCACCGACGGCAACTTCTACGGGGCAGCCTTTACCAACTATCGCGATGGCAACTGCTGCGGCGGCGTCTTCAAAATCACCCCGTCAGGCAAGTACACCGTGATCCACCAGTTTGTCGACACTGACGGCAACGGCCCCTACGGACTTTTTCCGTACACCGGCGGGCCATTCTACGGTGTCACCAGCGCCGGCGGGAAGACAACCTGGGGACCGTCTTTGATGTGTCCGTCGGCCTTAAGCCATTTGTGGAACTTCTCCCCACCTACGGCAAGGTCGGCAAGACCATCGATATCCTCGGCCAGGGTTTAACCGGCACAACTGGCGTTTCTTTTGACGGCGTTGCCGCAACCTTTAACAACGTCTCCGACACTTACATCACTGCCGTGATTACCGACCGGTGCACTCACTGGCACCGTAACCGTAACCACGTTTACCGCGAGTTACAACAGCAGCCAGATTTTCCGGGTCGCTCCCCAGCTCACCAACTTCAAACCCGGAGCCGGCAAAGTGAGTAGCACTGTGACCATCACCGGAGTCAGCCTCTCGCAGACTACGCAAGTAGTCATTGGCAGCAAAACAGCCACCTTCAAGGTCGTCTCCGACACTGAGGTCACGGCCACCGTGCCCCCCGTCGCCAAGACAGGCCAGAAGATCACCGTCACGACGGTCGGCGTCGCCGTCACCAGCACCCAGGCTTTCGCGGTCGAGCCGTTCATTCAGACCTTCAGTCCAACCAGCGGTTCGGTCGGAACATCGGTAAACATCACCGGCACCACCTTTACCGGCACGAGCAAAGTGACCTTTGGCGGCGTCGCGGCCACCAGCTTCGAGGTGATTGATGACTCGCATGTGGGTGCGCTAGTCCCGACCGGCGCGAAAACCGGAAAGATCACTGTCACAACTCCAGGAGGGACAGCGACCAGCGCAACCAACTTCACCGTGACCAACTAATGTTGTGAGCCATCCCTCAAGGGCGGCTCGTTTTTTCGGAGACTGTCTCTATTAGGGCGAAAACTCGGGCTCTAGAATCAATAGAGGCGTTAGCCGCTGAGGTAACACATTCAAGTTCCCCAATCGGGTGCCCCAGGCCTCGCGCTTTTCGAGACCTGCGAGGCAGCTAGGTTTTCGTACCGCCCATTCAGTAGGAGCGCGCCGCTTCGGTTTGGATCGAGAATCGTCTAATATCCGTCGCATTACACAGGCAAGGCAATGTTCGGGATTGATCCTGAACACGTTGCTGATTGTTAACGCGCGCCTTCGCTCGTCAAGGATGCACGTGGTCGTTCTGCGGATTGTTGTTGACGTCGCGTTCACGCTCATTGACCAGGATGTCGGCACTGGCTTAGACTCAACAACTTCACACAGGAGGGACCATGAATTTCGGAACATTTACTCGTAGGAATTTTGCTGGGCGGCTGGCCGCAGCGCTTTCCACTGTCGGACTTACCGGAGCGGCGCTGGCGGGCAGCGCCGAAGCCATGGCGGATGACAGCATCCGCAAGCTCGGCGACGACGGCAAGCCCGCCGATGGCAAACAGATGATCACGCCAATCGTGGTTCACAATGGCCTGATCTACGTGGCCGGGCAAGGGGCGCACGATGCCGGTCCCGCCGAGCAATTCGAAATTGGACATCACACCACCATCGTGATGGACAATGTGAAAAAACTCGTCGAAACCGGTGGCGGCACCGTGGACAGCATTCTTCAGCTCAGCGTGTTTCTCGCCGACATCAAGTACTACGACGGAATGAACAAGGTGTTCAAAACCTACTTCCCGAACGGCGGTCCGGCCCGCACCACGGTCGCGGTCGCTGCGCTACCCGGAAATTCGCTAGTGGAAATTAACTGCATAGCAGTGGTCGTGAAGAAATAGCTAGGGTTCTGTCTAACATCACGATTTCTTTCGTCGACTAACCCTGAGCGAAATGGACTGGGCACGTCAGTTTACCTGCCCGTAACGATGGCTCAGCCGGTCGTGCTCACGCTTTCACCACACAAAACGCGGGTGCCCCACCCTTCTCGCGTTCTTTGAGAGGGTGGGGCTTTTAGAGGAGTCCATGGCGCCCGCCCCGAGGTCATCTCAAGCCCTCCGCCGTCACCAACCCGAAGTAGCTACTGCCGGTGCTGGGCGCCAATCGATCTGCGCATGTTAGCATCAACGGGCAGGGGCCGGACATCATCGTTCCTGGATCGCTCGTATTCCGATCGCAGAATCTGGCGGAGACTTTCGAGTGGTCGTGCACTCTAGCTCGGAATTACCGATGGTTGTGATCATGGCGGGCCTCCCGGGTACGGGCAAGAGCACGGTCGCGTGCTCGCTTGCGCAGCGGCTTCCCTGCGCATTGCTCGATAAAGACATGATTCGATCGGCGCTCTTCACGCCTCCACACGTCGAATATTCGCGGGTGCAAGACGATTTTTGTCAGGAGATTATGCTGCAGACGACTGGGTATCTGCTCGGAAAGAACTTCTCCTTGTACGTTCTTTTGGATGGCCGGACATTTTCACGGAGCTACCAGCGTGAGCGGGTGCTTGAGTTCTGCTCGCAATTGGAGGCACAATGGGCCATATTGGAGTGCGTCTGCTCGGAGCAAACCGCACTCGCACGCCTAGAAAAGGCGGCTGAGGAGCGGATCCACCCAGCCACGAATCGGACGCCACACCTATATCACCAAGTCCAAAAAGCCTGGGAGCCGATTGAGGACCCCAAACTGGTGATCGACACGGAGGCCAGCTTGGACTCATGTACTGACCGCGCCATGCAGTACCTCGGCCAGATTGTCCGGCCAACGCGGTAGGACGGCCAAAGAAAAACGAATAGTAGTGAGTATTTTCAACAGGCTCGAAAAACCCTGTCGCAAATTAAGTCGTGCTGAAATCAAAGGAGTTAGCGTCACTAGCCCTGACTTGTCTGACGTTGAGCGATTTTCATGAAGTTTCGCGGGCCACACAGGCCCTATAGGACAGTTACGCAAGTCTTGCAGCGAAGCGCGCGATCTACAAAGCTACGGAAGGAATATTGTATGGTCGGAGTGCAGTGAGGAAATTCCGGGACTATACCCTTGTTGGGGTGACCGCTGGCCTGATCCTAGGATGGATGCTCTCACTTGTTTCAGGGAATACCTTCGTTATCTGCTTATCGGAACGATGGGAACAGTAGTTGGAATGGTTCTCGGAATTGTTCACCGACATGAGCGGTAATTCGTGATCCGTCGCGGCAAATGGACAATAGACACGCGTAGTACTGCGCTCTACGCGAGAGCATGGACCCTCGTAATTGTGCTATTTGCCTTTTTGCACACCTGCTGGCGCTTCCAATCCCTCATCGCCAATTTAGCGGGAAGCAATCAGGCAGTCCGCAATGTCTCTGGCGCGGTGGCCATGAAACCCGGAATGCCGATTGGCTCCAAGAGTTTCTTCGCTGGGGCCCCGAGACCATGACTATCCTCGGCTCGCCGGTAACCTGGGAAGATCTTGGTTATTGCAGAGGATTCGCGGTCTTTGGCGCTTGTGCTGCGCGATTGTATTCTGCAAGTGTTTCCGCGATTATTTCCGTCCGGCCGCCCTCACCCGGCTGCTCGATGATGCTGATTACGTCCTGGCTGCCCATCCACACCGCGCGGTGCGCGTCGTACTTTACCCCATAAGCGTTTAGCACGGGTTCGCTGTAGCTTTTCGACGGCGGTCCGTAGGCTTCCCGCAATCCGGCGAAGAGCTCGGCAAAGGACTTGGGCCGATATCCTTCAATGTTCGCTCTCGGGGCAACATAGACCATGTCTATCCTAACCAAATGGCCGCCGTCGAAGGTGAACGTGTCTGCCCTCATCGTCTCCTCGTCACCGCGGCCATCGTATTCCAGACGTGTCCCGCTCGTTGCTTGCTGTTTGGCGAGCTTCTCTTTCGCGCAATAATCCTTTGCGTTCGTTTTAGACGCATTGCCCACGTTCTTGGACAACTGGTTCACACTTTTCCAGTCTCTTCCCTGGCACGCGCGTAGCATATCCCCTACAAATCCTTCGGAGAAAAACTGCCCGGCGGTCTCGCCAAGCAAGTGGCCACCGGCCCTCAATTCCCGCGGCTGCTCCTGCGGAAATACCGAGGCGCATAACATCAAGCACACGACCACGGACAGGATTGTCTTTTCCATTTTCTCTCCGTCACTGTTTGCACTGTTTGAGAACACAGACGCCGCCAATCTCGGACGAGCCTAAGAGCGATTGCCTGCGTTACTCGCTTCAACAGAACGAGCGACCGTTGCCGGAAGTTTACACTGTGATGTTTGTAATCGGACGTAAGGCGGTAAACCGGAAGTGTGCGCTGAGCAGCGCGCTGTTCAGGAGGGTGGAAGTCCCTCGGGCGCTCAAATGAAGGGCGCCATATCCAAGAAGCGGGGTTCGTAGCCTCGCTGGCTGAGGAAGGCGGAAGGTATGGAGACGTCTAAACGGGCACGAAGGCGAAAGCTGGACACAGCCAAGACGTTTTCACCAATATGCTGCACCAATAATTGTGCAGTCTAGGGCTCCGCGCGCGGTCAATCGCGACTACCTTCGCTCAATTCTGGGCCGAAAAGCCGGATGAGTTATTGATCAGGGTCTCCACCGCGGCCGTAAAGACGGAACGCAGCTCCGCCACGTGCGCCGCCGGGATGGCTCTCGAAATCAGCAGCATGGCCGTTCCGTGCGCCATCGTCCACAAGGCCAGCGACAGGCGGGTGTGGTCCGCCGCCATCCCTCCCAGCCGCTCGGCCAGTTTGGTCTCCATGAATTGCATGGTCGGCCGGTGCTCCCGGAGCGGAGAAGCATGATCCGACCGGGCCGGGTGCGAGAGTTCGTAGGCGTGGGTGTAGAAGAGTTCGTACTCGTGAGCATGGCTCACCGCAAACTCAAGGTATCGCTCGCATGCTTCCTCGGGACATGAGCAGGGCTGGAGCGCATCGACGACATCCTGCTGGATCCGGTGCAGCATGGCGCGCAGGATATCCTCGCGGTTCCGAAAGCGGCGATAGACGGCAGGAGTGTTGGTGCCCGCAGCCTCGGCTACCGCGCGCATAGTGAGAGTCTTTTCCGCTCCCTTTTTCCAGAGCTTCTGGGCAGCGTCCAAAATACGTTCTTGCAGATCAGGATCGGGCAGCCTTGGCATTTCTGTCCTCTGAACCTACATAAAACGATTGAATAATTTATGTTGACATCGTTAACGTAACGCTGTATACGTAATGAATATAGGCCCTTTTCCCGGTTTTGTATAGCTAAATTCAGGAGTCCCTTAGATGTTTTCCTGGGAAAATCCGGATGACCGCGTAGCCGTGGTTCAAATGAACTCGGAGCTGCGGCATGCGCGCCTGGAACTCCTGAGCGCGGAGTGCGCAACCCACCAGCTTCGCCTCCGCTTCTCCATTGAAGATCTTGCCCGCTTCGCCGAAGGCGATCTGTTGCGCAAAGCCATCGAGTCAGCAGCTGCTTTGAACGAGTTTTACGCTTCCATCGAACGACAAATTCCTTCTGCCGGTGAACCACGTGAGGTTAGCGCCCCTCCGTTGACCGAAGACCAGGTTCGCGATTTCAGCACTTGCATTTGCTCGTATCTGCGCGAACAGCGCGACCGTTACTTTGCCGTCGCCGCACCGCTCAGCGCAAATTGCAAAGCTACGATGGAGCCGTTCTTTTCCACGGCCTTTCTCAACCGGATCAGAATCGTGGAACTCATTGGCGAGCGCATTTCGGACCCGCCGTTCTACTCGCAGGCGCAAGATCTCGGCGTTACCAACCTGCCCAGCTTCCAGCAAATGGCTTCTCTGACGTTTCTGGACGTGGTGGTGGTCAACGAGAGAATCGCGGATCGCGCCCTGTTTGACGGGCTCGTACATGCGGTCCAGTTTCGCATCCTCGGACTGAAACGTTATTCCGACCTTTTTGTTCGTGGTTTCCTCAAAACCAATGCGCCCTTCGCGATACCGCTCGAAGCCCACGCCTTAGCCTTGGCATCAAGGTTCGCCCGCAATACCACGGCGGGTTTCTCGGTCGAGGAGCAAGTTCGCCTCTGGATCAGGGAAGGCCGCTACTAATTCTCCCCCGACAGCCTGCGGAAAAACTCACCAAGCCGAGTTTTTCCGCACCAGCTGCTCCGTTTCTACATCCCAGACTCATCCGCCGACGGCCCATAAATCGCAGGCACCGCGATGTTATTCAACCGCAGGTAAACGCCCAGTTGCGCCCGATGATGAATGTTGTGATTCATCACCCAAGTGCGCAGACAAGCCATTCGCGGCATGGAAAAGACGGCCACACCGTTGTTAAGAAATGACCAGTTCTTGCCCAGGTCCGAATCCCTCGCTCCGGCGAGAGCTGTGCGCGCCGCAGCCACGTTCTTATCAAACAACTCCAACAGCTCCTTGCGCGATTTGGGCACCGGCGGCGGCTGAAATCCTTTGCCCCCAGGATTCATGTCGAAGCCATCCTTAGTGATGGTCTCAACCGCCCACTGCGGAATGTTGGCGAGATGGCCGGCCAGCCAACCCATGGCGCCGGATTTCTCGTGCGGCTTCCAGGAAAACTTTTCGTCCGGAACCCGTTCCAGAGTTTTGCGAGTATTGGCCATTTCCTGATCGAACTCGGGGAGAAGAGATTGACTGAGTGACATTTCGTTCCTCCGTGAATGACTTTTCTTAAAGCTGAACGGCCAGCTGAATCATAAGCGAACAAAAAGCGAAATGTCAACTGGAATGCTCGACGCATGCAAACTGAGCGGAGCCCCTGACAAAGAACCCATGAATTCGCAGGGACTTTGTGTCCTTTGTGGTTCTGGCATTTGCACTTCATCAAACCACAAAGGACACAAAGGTACACAAAGGATGCGGTTTGCTATGGCCCTTCCGGCTTGAACACCATTCCCAGGCTGGTCTTCCCATTCATCACGACGACCAGCGGCGCGTCAAATTGCAAGTGCCGCACACATCCCTGCTCCTCAACCGCCGTCATGGCGCCAAGCCACTCCCAGTCCACAAAACCCTCTCCTGCATCTGGATTGACGGTGAAGTATCCCACCTGAAACGCTGTGAGGTTCTGGAAGAAGTGGCTGCCTTGCGATGGGGTCACGCGAAAGTCTCGAAACCCTGCCTCCACGATCACGCGCGCTCCTGAAATCTCGTCCCACTCGACAGGGATTCCGAGCCAGGGATCATTCGATCCCCAGCGACCGACGCCAATCAACAGGTATGGAGTTCCGCTTTCACTCAGTTTGGCATTCAGGTGGGCCACCCCTTCGGCCACTTCCTGACTTCGAGCCCGCTCGAAGCGGTGAAAGTCGACCACCACGACGTCGCGCAGGTCCCGGACGCGTCCATTGCCCAGCACCTTGGAGCTGTGACAGACCAGCCGCGCCGGATTCACATCTTCCATCCGCAATTCTTCGCCTTCCCGAGAAAGTACCAGCGGACGTATTTGCAGAAATCCAAACTCGGCCGTCTCCCGTGGTGTCTGCGGCAGGCGCACTGCGAACTCCACTTCCACCGGCCGGCCGAAGGCGTCGTCGCCAATTCTCGTGAGCAGCTCAAGAATCAGGGCCAGCGGAAACACTCCATGCTTCAGAATCGGAGCGAAGCTCACGACGCGGGTACCAGGCCGGCTCAGCCCGTCATAAATGACGTTGTTGTCGACTGAGTAGGTCGATCCCAGGTTGTTCAAGGTTCCGTCGCTCTCCGCCACGTCCAGACCGAAGCGAGATTCTTTGAGCTCAAGCAGCGGATCAGACACGGGATCAGCACGGCGCTCGATGTGATCAAGCTCAAGTGCCCAGAACTCCCGCTGCGAGTTCGCCAAGATATCTTCCACCGAGGAAAACTGCAAAAGATTTCGGGGATAACGCGGACAGAAGGTCAAGCATTTTCCACCATCCACAACCGCCCGCCCCAGGCCCAATGCCACGGCGGCGATTCCGTCTTCATAACTCATGGGCGGTACCGGATAGAAGTTGTGCGATCGCACCACGCCTGAGAAATCCGGATAGAACCGCTGTCCATCATGCGAACCATGAATCGTGCCCACGACCTGTTGCACGATGACCGCCATCTTCTCTTCTTCCAGCCGGTACGGCGTAGCCCGCACATATCCCTTGGCATGCTGGCTGAAGGTCGAAGCATAGACGCGCTTGATCGCCTCCATCAACTGCTCCAGACGCACCGACAAATCGGGATGCTGATTGGCCAGCATGAAAGTTTCGTACACGCCGGTAAAGGGCTGGTATTGCGAATCCTCGAGCAAGCTGGAAGAACGCACCGCCAGCGGATAATGCACCTCGGCCAGACACGCTAGCAGATCGTCACGCAGCGAAGCGGGAAGAGACGCCTCAAGGAATCGGCGCAGAATTTCAGCATCGTCGTTGCTGTTGATGGCGAAGTCGAGCAGATTGTTCTCGCTGACAAAGCGGTCAAACATATTCGTCGCCAGCACTACGCTAGGCGGCACGGCGATGTGGACATCGGCGAAGCGGCGCGCGGTCTGATATTTGTGCAGCAGGTGCCGGATGAAAGCCAGCCCCCGCGCCTTTCCGCCGAGCGAGCCACCGCCAATTCGCAGAAAGAAGCCCTCGGTGGACTTGAATGTCGACGCGTTGAAATCCCCGATGAGAACCTGGCTCTGCTCATTGCGATACTCGGCAATCGATTCAATCAAATCGCGGCGCAAATTCTCCAGCGTCGCGAAATCGGAAACTTTCCGCGGCCGAAGTTTCTGCGCCAGCGCAAACTCGGTCCGCGCCCACAACCAGCGTGAGAAATGGTTCCTCTCGCTGTGGTACGCGATGCTCTCTGCCGGAACTTCGTGAAGCCGGGCCTCAAGTTCGTTCAAATCCCTCGCCCGCGCTACTTCGCTGCTATCGGGCAGACGGAACGCGAAGTCGCCGAAGCCGAACTGCTCGGTGAGGAAACGCCGCAGATCGCGCAAGAGTGTGGGCGAGTGTTTCCGCAGGAACGAGTATCCCTCAGCATGCGCGCGCGCCCGGAATTCGGTTCGGCTCGTTTGCAGGACGATGGGAGCATCCGGTACTTCTTCACGAACCATTCGGGCCAATTCGAATCCGGAGTCGGGACTCAACTCGCCAGCGCGGGGAAACTCCACATCCGACACCACGCCCAGCAGATACTCGCGATACTTCATTACCTGCCGTGCCGCATCTTCGTAATTCGTCGCCAGCAGAATCTTGGGCCGAGCCCGCATTCGCACCAGCTTGTGGGCGACATTCAATCCTTCGCTGAGCAGGCGGCGGGACTGCGTGATCAGCTCGGTATAAATCGTGGGGAGAAACGAGGAATAATAGCGAATATTGTCTTCGACCACCAGAATGACAGGTACGCCGATGGCGCGAGTGTCATGGTCAACGTTGCGCTTGTCTTCAATGTACTTGACGATCGAAATCAGAATGCGGACATTGCCCTGCCACAGGAATATCTGCTGCAAGTCGGTGACCGGGTTGCGGGCCACGAACTTCTTGATCTCGCGATAGTCGTAGGCCAGCACCACCACGGGCACGTCGAGCCCTGTCGCTTTGACCTCGCGCGCCAACTGCGCCGCGTCCATGTCCTCGACTTCGAGGTTGGTGACGATCAGATTGAATCGTGGCTGAGATCGCGCCAGCTTCAGTGCTTCCGCGCCGGATGAAACATGGGTGATGCCGGGAATCTGCTGCTGCTCGAGTTCGAGAGATTCCCCGATCAGCAACTCATTCAGCCGCCCGTCCTCGCGAAGAATGAAAGAGTCGTAAAGGCTGGACACTAGCAGGATATCCTGCACCCGAAAGGGCATCAGGTTTTCAAAGCCCTCGAAGAGACGCTCGGGGTCGACGATGGGATCGGGGGTGTGGGCTGCAGTCATTTCAAGGGCTCGAAGCCATCTGATAGCCTGCGTTTCCAGGTAGCTGTCTCCAACAGTTGTCCCGGCGATCAGAGAGAGTGCGCCAATTTCAGATACTTCTGCTCCTCATTGGAATTCGCCCAAGTAGTGACAGGTACGTGATAGTCCTTGGTAAATATATTTACGGAGCTGCATCTCAGCCACTCCTTCGGGCAGTGCAAGCGCACATTCCAGATGGAGTTTCGCCTGCCCGAACGCTCCACTGGTGAAGTAAAGCGTTGCTACTCGGTATCTCGCAGAGGCCTCGAACTGAGCGTCTAGTCCAAGGTCCACAGCGCGCAAGAATTCTTCCTTTGCCAAACTCGACTCTGAAGCGGCATCGTAGCAAACGCCCAGGTAGAAGTGGACGAGCTTTGGATCCGACTCGCCGTTTGTAAATGAAACTGCTTCCTCCAGGATTGGCAGCACCTCAGTGTATCTACCAAGACCAGCCAGTAAGAAAGCGCGTCTTTCCTGAATGTCCTCGTACAAATTACGGTTATCAGAGCTCGTCAGCAGCTCTCGATTCGAATCTAATATTTGTTCGAATTTCAGCGCCCCCTCGTCAAGTTTGGCCATCTGAGCCATCAGGCAAGCGTCTGCGAAGTCCACAATCATCCGAACGAACTTGTCCTGATGAGGTAGCGAGCGAATTTGACGCATGAGTGCATTCGCTTTATCCAACCAACCAAGTTGGCAGTAACACTTGTGCTCGTTTGCAAAAATCGCCGCTTTTTCATCTGGATCGTCCGTTTCATCGGTCAGAGCGTGAAACTCACGTGCAGCATCCTCTATGCGTCCAGCATTGTGCAACTTGTTCGCATTTTCGAAACGTGCAGAATGCATCAGCCCAATGTTCCCGGCGTTTTGAAGCCAAAAACTTGCGGGGGGTGGAACCCCTTCCACCCCGCATCATAGGCACGCGAGCCGTTGCGAGCAACCTCGCTACAGAGACGCGGGCGAGGGCGCCCCCGCCACACGATCGCTACACCAAACCCTGATCCAGCATGGCATTGGCGACCTTCAGGAAGCCGCCGATGTTGGCGCCGTTCACCAGATTGCCCGGCGTGCCGTATTTCTCGGCCGTTTCGAAGCAATTCTTGTGAATGGCGATCATGATTTTGTGCAGCCGGTCGTCCACTTCCTCGCGGGTCCAGCTCAGCCGCGCGCTGTTCTGGGCCATCTCGAGGCCGGAGGTCGCAACGCCGCCGGCATTCGCGGCCTTGGCCGGCCCGTAGAGAACCTTGGCTTCCAGGAACATCTTGGTTGCTTCGAGCGTGCAGGGCATGTTCGCGCCCTCGGCCACCAGCTTGCAACCGTTGTTGATGAGGTTCGCGGCGTCTTTCGCTCTGATCTCATTCTGTGTGGCGCTCGGGAACGCGCAGGCCGCCTTGATGTTCCACAGCGGATTGTGCTCCAGCTTGATGTCGGTAGGCATGAAGATCGCCTTCTTGAACTTCTCGCCGTATTCGCGGATGCGCCCCCGGCGAACGTTCTTTAGATCCATGACCCAAGCCAGTTTCTCGCGATCGATCCCATCCGGATCGTAAATGACGCCGTCGGAATCGGAGAACGTGAGCGGCTTCGCTCCCAGATCAAGCAGCTTCTCAACCGTATATTGTGAAACATTGCCGCTGCCCGAGACCAGGCAGAGCTTGCCTTCAAACGAATCCTTACGCGACTTCAGCATCTCCTCCGCGAAGTACACGCAGCCGTAGCCCGTGGCTTCGGGACGAATCAGCGAACCGCCCCAACTCAGGCCCTTGCCGGTTAGCACGCCGGTGAACTCGTTGCGCAGACGCTTGTATTGGCCAAACATGAAACCGATCTCCCGTCCGCCAACTCCAATGTCGCCCGCCGGAACGTCGGTGTCCGGGCCAATGTGCCGCGACAGTTCGGTCATGAAGCTCTGGCAGAAGCGCATGACTTCGTTGTCACTCTTGCCCTTGGGATCGAAATCCGATCCGCCTTTGCCGCCGCCCATGGGGAGCGTGGTCAGCGAGTTCTTGAACACCTGCTCAAACGCCAGGAACTTCAAAATGCCGAGGTTGACCGAGGGATGAAAACGCAGCCCGCCTTTATAAGGACCGATGGCGCCGTTCATCTCGATGCGGAAGCCGCGGTTCACTTGAGTTTCGCCGCGATCGTCAAACCAAGGCACGCGGAACATAATTACGCGCTCGGGTTCAGTGATGCGCTCAAGAATCTTCGACGATCTATATTCCGGATGCTTCTGCAGCACCAGCCTTAGAGAATCGAACACTTCCTGAACTGCCTGGTGAAATTCAGGTTCCGCCGCGTTTTTCGCTTTTACTGTAGACATCACGTCTTCAATGTAATCGCCCGGATTTTTAATCCCGGGCGGCGTCATTACACTCATGGGATTTTCCTCCAATTTGAGAAATGCTCTCAGAATTTACGATTTGCTTCTTTGAACGTGGCGCACTCATGAAACTGGCCAACGCTCTATTAAAAGCCCACGCCTTGCTTTCTGCCGTGATCGTTATCACCGGCAACCGTGACAATCTTACTGCTACAAGGCACCAAAATCGCCACTTTTTGTGAACTGGCAGGACCACCTTCGGCACAGATGGCCTGCGATGAACAGAAGAGTTCTCGCTTTGCCTCCACGTTCGTGGCATAGTTAGAACAGGTTTGCGAGGTGTTCAATGATCGATCAGGAAAGGATCCAAAAAGGACGGGGCTGGGCGTAAGTGGTCGGGCCAGTCACTTTTGTGGTTGTGGCAGTGTGGAAATTCGCGACCCGCTGAGAACGGGATTCCCGCGACCTTATATTCCCAGCTTCTTCACTTCTTCGTTGTAGTACTTACGATAAAGAATATCCCATTCCTGACTGCCCTCGAGGATGGTCCGCTTCTGATTCTCGATCTTGTGGCGCGCTGCCTGATCGATTTTCTCTTCCTGATTCAGCAGGTCTTCCAGAACCTTGCGCACTTCCAGCCGGATTGTATTCCGGTCCTCGATAAAGTCCAAATCATCGGTCTCGGCCAATGCGTCCGTGACCACGTGCGCCACTTTATTCACTTTGTCACGGCTTACTCTCACAGCACCGCCTTGTACTTACGCACCAGTTCGTTCTTCACTTTGCGGAACATTTCCTGATAGTTGGCTCCCGTCTTCTGCATCTCGGCCGAATAGGCCTCCAGAATCACGCGGACCTCGTCATTGATTCGATCCTCGAGCGAGAATTCATCGAGTATCGCCGCATGCACCTTCTCCGTGACTGCGGCCGCAGCTTTGGTCTCGATGAACTTGCCTGCAATCAGTTTTTTCGTGACTTCGCGGGCCAAATAGCCCACATATTCTTTGGAAAGAAGCATGGTGCGGATCGGGGGTTCGTCGTGAAACAAACAGTGTAGCATAGTGAAGATCGTCATTGGCCGTTGGTCCTTGGTCGTTCCCCTGCTGACCAACCACCAACGAACATCGACCAATCGCATTTGCGAACGACGAACGACCGATCCCCATTTGCCCTCTCCCCCGCATTCAGGCATACAATGCAATTATCCAGAGCCCCATATGCCTTCTGTCTCCGACGATCTCAGCAGCCTTAAAGACGACATGGTCGCCTTCATCGAAGGCCATGGCATGCGCCGTTTTCCCGGCTTCGTCGACTACGAACAAGTGCAGAGCGTTACCTGGAAGTCGCAAGACAACCCCGACAGCTGGAAAGATTTCGTCGAGCTGGCCAAAGCTGCGGCAGCCCCATTCCTCACGATGGACTCGTGGCGGTTGGACCGCGACGAACTCGATGCCATGATCCAGCGCCTGAGCACGGCGGAGTTCAGCAGCGATGAGGACATCGAGGAGGCCCGCTGGCTGCGCACCTACGTCGGCAAGACCGGCTTCGTTCAACTCGGCTTCCCTCAACAGGGTGTAATGATGGTCTACGAAGCGTCGACGCCCTGGTACGAGCGCTACCAGAACATTCTAGAAATGGCTGACGATTTCGCCGGTCTCTCCATCGACGAACCCGACCAGGACGACGACAAGCCCTATTAAATGCAGGACGGACTCATGAGTGTAGGGACGGGCCTTCGACCCGGCTCGTCGAGCAAAGCTCGGCGGCTTTTTGTAGCGCCGCCATCCCCTCGGCTTCGCTCGGGGCGGGTCCGCCGCCGGAACGGCGGCGCTACCAAGACTCCGCTGCGAGTAGAATGATACTTCCCGCAGAATCTGAATCACGGAATGAAATGGCTTCCAAAGACCGCCGATCTCGCCCAGACCGAACGTCTGGCCGCAGCTTTATTTTCGAACGGCGCCCTCGGCCTCAAAACGACACAACTCGCCGCGACTCTCGCTCGTCTTCTCGTCATGCGTGGAATCGACGACGCCGAAACTGCGGAACGCTTCCTCAGTCCATCTCTCGCCCATCTGCACTCACCTTATTTAATGTCTGGCATGAAAGCCGCCGTCGATCGTCTCGACGCCGCTATCGAACGCAAGGAAGGCATCCTGATCTACGGCGACTACGACGTGGACGGCACAACCGCGATCGTCATCCTCAAAACCGCGATCGAACTATGCGGCGGTTCTGCCGACTTTCACGTTCCTCATCGAATCAAAGAAGGCTACGATCTTCGTGGAGACGTAATCGAACGCGCCGCCGCCGCAGGCATTCATCTCATCATCAGCGTGGACACCGGCATTCGTGCCTTCGCCGCCGCCGAGACTGCGGATCGCCTCGGCGTGGACCTCATTGTCACCGATCACCATCTCCCGGGCCAGGACGGCACGCCGACCGCGCTGGCTGTGCTGAATCCAAATCAGCCAGGTTGCGAATATCCGTGCAAAGCGCTTTGTGGTGCGGGCGTTGCATTCAAATTGGCGCAAGCTCTCATGGAGCGCCGCCTCACGCATAGAGATCAAGTCCCGCTCTTGAAGTCGTTCATGAAAGTAGTCGCCATCGCTACCATCGCCGACGCCGTACCCTTGACCGGAGAGAACCGCGTATTCGCCAAGCTGGGTCTCGAAGCTTTGCGCTCCGCCGTAAATCCCGGGCTCAAGGCGTTGCTCGAAGTCGCGCAAGTCGGCGGCCGGCCACTTACGTCGGGCGAAGTTGGGTTCCGCATCGCGCCGCGCATCAACGCCGCCGGCCGCATGGATGTTGCCCGCGACGTGATCGAACTCTTCAGCGTGAAAGACGCGGTCCGGGCCCGCGAAATCGCCAGCAAACTCGACCAGCTCAACGCCGACCGTCAAGCGGAAGAACGCAGAATTCTGGACGCAATTCACTTGCGACTCGAGCAGGAGCCCGCGCTCCTTGATGCCTTCTGCCTGGTCATCGACGGTGACGGATGGCATCGCGGCGTCATCGGCATCACCGCGACTCGCGTGGTCGAGCGTTATTGCCGCCCTACGCTCGTGGTTTCCCGCGACGGCGACCAGGCCTACGGCTCCGGCCGCTCTATTCGTGCATTTCACCTGTTGAATGCGCTCGAATCCCGCCCCTCGCTATTCACCCGCTTCGGCGGGCACGCGCACGCCGTCGGCTTCTCCATGCCAGCCGCGAATCTGCCCGAGCTGTGCACCCATCTCGACGCATATGCCCGCGCCCGCCTGACGCTCGCTGATTTCGAACCCGTACTCGATCTCGATGCCGAACTTCCATTCGATCAAATCACCCACGACCTGTTTCAAGCCTTGCGACGACTCGAACCCTTCGGCATGGGCAATCCCGAACCAGTTTTTGCCGCCCGCAACCTGCGCGTGATGGCGATGCCTCGAGTGATCAAAGAAAAACACGTGAAGCTGAAACTGTCGTCGCAAAACGAAGACCTCGGCGGAGCAGGCGTACTGCCCCGAGTTCACGCTCAGAGTTCCGATCGTGGCTGGCGAAAATCAATCATCCACGATGCCCTCGGATGGCGCATGGCCGAGCGCATCCAGCAAGCAGAACTGCTTCCCGGCGATGAGTTGGATATTGCCTTCACCCTAGATCACAACGACCACCCCGAATTCGGAGGACTGGAACTCTCCCTCCGCGACTTCGGGAGTTCCAGGTTCACCCACCAAGCGACCAGCGTGAACGGAGTTGCGCATCGTGCACCCAAACTGATGTCATCCTGAGCGAAGTTGCGGTCGCAAAGCAACCGCAACGTAGTCGAAGGACCCCTGCGAAGGCGATTGTGATTCAAATGCTGCAAGGCATTTCAGCGCAGACGTGCTCCTGTGCGAGCAAACCAGAACGCCTCGCCGCAGCACGACCGCATTGAGCAAGTAGGGATCCTTCGACTCCGCAACTGCTCCGCTGCGCGAAGCAGCTGCTCCGCTCAGGATGACAAAATATGGTGATAGCCTAAGGCCTGAAGCTCGACTCCCGAAGCCCGAAGCCAGCCTTTACGCCTGCCCCTTCACCGGCCAAACATAATTGATCGGAGCGTGGTCGGCCAGCTCTCGCACTCTTTCGTTGTTCTTCCCGAAAGCGTATCGCACCACATACACCGCGACAGCCGAGACGTGGTCCCAGAAAATCGACCGTTCACTCGGATTGATGGTCACCTTGCGATTGCGTTTGATGTAATACGGTACGCCGAGATGCCGATAGCCCAACCCCTCCGGCGGTACTCGCGCCACCAGATCGCAGCAGTCCACATAGCGAAAGCTCTTCAGGTTCTGCAGCGCAGCGACAAAATCGACGTCGCCGACGAGCGGACTGCCGAAAGTATAGAGAGCATTGGGCCGTCGCAAGCCGGCCATCAAGGTCGCCATGGCGGCGCCTAAACTGTGGCCCGTATAAAGCGAGCGACACGGTCCAATGCTTTCGAGTGCCAGAGTAAGATCGGGCCGGACCTCTTCGAGCGCTTTGGCAAAACCTCGGTGTACCTTGGCCGGGCCCGGCCACTTCTCCAGCTCAAGATCAACGTCGAAGACCAGATTGCTCGTGTCCTCAACATCCGTTCCCCGGAACGAGACCACGGCCAGCTTGCCGTTCTCCCCTGCGTCATCCCCGACCGCCAGAAAGCAATGAACTCCTTTGCCTTGTGGCCTGTTCTGGCTCTCGAAGAATTGGCATTTGAATCCGACGACCTTTAAAATTTTCTGGATTCGCCCTTGGTCGAAACCAAAGTCAGGTTCTTTCCTGCAGTAGGCTAACCTTGCCATCTCCGCGCATAAAGCCGCTTCAGATTGCGGTGCCGGAGAAAAGAAACCGTCCCGACGTCCGGGATTGAACAAATCATCCTGTGCAGCGCTATAAGAAATGCGGGGGCTCATCGGATCCTCCTTATCGAGTGCCCAGGGTCGGCCCGACAACTCTAATTCTGGTCGCGTATCTTACACCCGAACGAACATGCAGTGCACAGAAAACCCATCTGAGAACCGAGAACGACGAACTGACAACTGGCTTTACCCGGAAGCCACAAGCCCGAAGCCCGAAGCCGACCCTGAAGTACACTAATCTCCAGATGCCCTCTAATCTATCCCGCCTGCGCCGCTGGTTTGCTGGCGCCACGATTGCAGCCCTATTGCTCGTCGCGGGGACATATTTCTACGCGCGTCATCGCATCCAGAACGCCCTGCAACAGGTTCCAGCGAAAATCGGCCTCGAAATCAAGCAAAGCGCAACCGGCTTCACCGTCTCGAAGTCGGAGCAGGGACGCACCCTATTTACCATCCAGGCCAGCAAGGCCGTCCAGTTCAAGCAAGGCGGACACGCCGAACTGCATGATGTGCAAATCACGCTTTATGGAAGCGACTCCAGCCGGTTCGATCAGATCCGTGGCGCCGACTTCGAATACGACCAGCAGACTGGAAACGTTATCGCCAAAGGCGACGTCCAAATTGATCTGCAGTCAAATCCGGAAGGCCTGCTGAATCCCGACCAGTCCCCTCCCACGGACCTGAAAAATCCCATCCACCTCAAGACCAGCGGCCTGATCTTCAACCAGAACACGGGCGACGCCCACACCAAGGAGAGAGTCGACTTTGATCTGCCGCAAGGCAGCGGATCTGCCGTGGGCGTAAATTATGCGGCAAAGGCGAACGTACTGACCTTGCAGTCACAGGTGAATCTCGCGTTCAGCGGTGCGACCGCCGCAACTATAACCGCGGTACGGGGAACCATTACCAAGGATCCACACCATGTCGTACTCGATCATCCCCACGTGCAGAGTGGCGCGCGGCAATGCGACGCCGACGAGGCCACACTTTTTCTGCGCTCAGACAACACTGTGGACCGTGTTCTGGCCCGTGGCAACGTGCTGGTAAGAGCCGAGGGCTCGCAGCCCGCCGAAGCACGATCCGAGCAACTCGAGCTGATGATGGCCAAACAGCACGACACTCTGCGAACCGCTATTTTTTCTGGAGATGTCCAAACCCAGATCGCAGGCAACTCGCCACCAGATTCGATGGAGGACGGGCGTCCCCGCCAGTCCAATCCGAGCGCCACAGCGAAGCTCGCGGACGAAACGCCAAAAGAGTGGCCCATGCAAGGCAAAGCGGGTCGTATCGTCCTCGAATTCGCCAGCAAGAATTTTCTGAACAAAGTCCACGCCGAAGACCACGTGAAGTTGCTGCAGCATCAGAATCCCGTGACCACCCCATCGGGCGCGCAGGATCTGGAGTTAACCGCGCAAGGCATGGACTTTTTTATGGCTAACGATTCCCATGCCGCTGAGGGAAGCCATCTCGACCGAGCCGAAACCTCGGGTGCCACCCAGATCACCATTCGCCCCGCCGCCGGCAGCGGACAGCAAACGCTAGTCACGGCGGCGAAGTTTGACGCTCACTTTGACAGTTCCGGGCAGTTCACTTCCGTTCACGGCGAGCCCGACGCACGCATCGTCAGCCAGAATCCCGGGGAGCCTGACCGCGTCAGCACCAGTCGCGTCGTCGACGCCACCTTCCAGCCCGGCAGCGGCATCCAATCCATCGTGCAGCAGGGACGCGTCACTTACGTCGACGGAGAGCGCCAAGCCTGGGGCGACCGCGCCCGCTACACCCCAGCCGATCAAGTCTTAGTCCTCACCGGCTCTCCTCGCGTGACCGATGGTGGAATGACCACAACGGCGAACTCCATGCGCCTGAATCGCGCCACCGGAGACGCCTTCGCTGAAGGCGACGTCAAGACGACCTACAGCGATCTGAAGCCGCAGCCGGGTGGCGCGCTTCTATCTTCGTCCAACCCCATCCACGTGACCGCTCGATCAATGAGCGTCCACGGCACTTCAGCCATCGCCCTCTACACCGGAGAGGCCCGGCTCTGGCAGGACGCGAACGCAGTAGAGGCCCAGTCGATTGAATTCAACCGCGACCGCCGCTCCATGGTCGCCCTCGGGTCGGCCACGTCTCGAACCGTCTCGACTGTCTTGGTTCAGGGCGAGAAGTCAGAAGGCACGTCTGAACCGTCAACCCCGATTGCCATCACCTCCACTCGCCTCACCTACGCCGACAACGAACGCAAGGCGCACTTCGACGGCGATGTCACGGCCAAAGAAGCCGACGTCACCATCACCGCCAAAAAGATGGACGCATTTCTCGAAGCCCGCGGTGGTACCAACCATTCGCTTTCCGGAGCCGGAAAACTCGAAAAGATCGTTGCCCAGGAACAAGTCGTGATCACTCAGCCCGACCGCCGCGCCACCGGCGATCTCCTTACTTACACCGCTGCGGACGACAAATTCGTCCTGACCGGCGGACCGCCGAGCATTTTTGATGCCGAACATGGCAAGATTACGGGCGTTTCGTTGACTTTCTTTAGGCACGATGATAGGGTGCTGGTTGAAGGTAATAATTCATCCCCCACCGTCACCCAAACGCGAGTGGCACGATAAATGCGTACACTAGCCACCGACGAAATCGGCAAATCCTATCGTAGTCGCCGGGTTGTAAACGGGGTCAGCCTGCGCGTCGAGCAGGGCGAAGTCGTTGGTTTACTTGGACCTAACGGCGCCGGCAAGACCACAACCTTCTACGCGATCGTAGGCCTCATCCCCCCGGACACGGGCCGAGTCTTAATTGACGACGACGACATTACCGACGTTCCCATGTATCTCAGGGCACGCCAGTACGGCATCAGCTACCTCCCGCAAGAGGCTTCTGTGTTTCGTAAGCTCACCGTCGAGGAGAACATCCTGGCGGTCCTTGAAGCGCAGTCCATCTCCTGGCATGAACGCCGGGAGAAGATGGAAAAGCTCATCGATCAGTTGGGGTTGGAGCACATCCGGCAAAATCGAGGGTACGCCCTGTCCGGAGGAGAACGCCGCCGCGTAGAAATAGCCCGGGCACTTTGCATTAGCCCGACATTCATTCTGCTGGACGAGCCCTTCTCGGGAATTGATCCCATCGCCGTGCTCGACCTGCAGAAAATTATCAGTGATCTGAAAGCCAGCGGCATCGGCGTCCTGATCACCGATCACAACGTGCGCGAAACGCTATCGGTCACCGACCGCGCCTACATAATTAACGAAGGCCGGATTTTCCGCCAAGGCACGCCAGAGCAGTTAGGCGGCGATCCCGAAGTAAGACGAGTCTACCTGGGCCAAAGCTTTTCGCTAGTGTGAGAAAAACGTCGTTGGTCGTTAGGCGTCGGTCGTTGGCGGCACGCGACTAATGGCCAAAGACCAAAGACGAACGACCAACGACTGACTTTTTATGGTCCTGCTGCAACACAAACTAAGCCTCAAGGTCTCCCAGAGACAGATCCTGACCCCGGGCCTTGTCCAGATGGTCAGCGTTCTCGCGCTCAACAAGCTTGAGCTGCGGGACATGATCACGGCCGAGATGGTCGAGAACCCGGTTCTCGAAGAACTGGAAGAATCGGTTCCGCTCATCGACGACGTGAATCGCCGGGAAGAGGACCGCGACCGCGCTCCCATCGAAGAAAGCCCGACCGCCGCCGCTGACGCCGAAAAGAAAGATCCCTTCGAAGAAATCGACTTCGGCTCTTTCTTCCAGGACTACCTCGACCCGGGCTATCGCAGCTCCCGTGAAATGGAGGACATCGAGCGCCCTTCGTTCGAGAATTTCCTTTCGAAACCCGGCAGCCTGACTGACCATCTGGTCTGGCAACTCGGTTCCATTTCCATGCGTCCCGAAGTGCAGGAGGCGGTTGAACGCATCATCGGAAATCTCAATGAGGATGGATACCTGATTGCCAGCGACGAAGAGTTGCTGGGAGTCGCGCCGCCTGCGCCGCCCGAATCCGATGCCGCCGTCGTCAAGAACGTTTTCAAAGAAGCTGCAGCTATCGGGATTAGTTCTTCCGAGCCCAGTCCATCCGAACTAAGCTCGTCCGAGGAAGCCGCGGCCGAGGCTTCCTTAGAATTGGATTCGTCCGAACTCGCTTCGCCAAAATCCATTTCGACCGACTCTCTTTCGACTGATCTCGCCAGCGATTTCCCCGAGGCCGCAGCTTGGAGTGAACCATCGCATGGCGTAGACATCACCGGCGCCTCCGCTGCAACCGCGCCGGAACCAGCCGCCGCCAAGCCAGCCCCAGTCCCGCATCCCACATTCCCCGCCAGCTTCAATCTCTCCGATCTCCACGAAGCCATTGAAGTCGTACGACAACTCGATCCGTCAGGAGTGGCATGCCGCGACCTCCGCGAGTGCCTGCTCTATCAACTCCGCTATCACCAACAGCAACACAAGCTGCACAAGAACGGCAATGGAGAAGCCATCAGCCAAACCCTTACCGACGCGATCGCAATCGTCGATCAGCATCTGCGAGCCGTGCAAAACAAGCAATACAAGGAAATTGGCCGCGCTCTGAGTCGCCCGGTAGAAGCCGTGCAGCAGGCGCTCGACTACATTCGCACCCTCGACCCGCGCCCGGGCCTGCGCTACAACAAAACCCAGCCGCGCCTCATTGAACCCGACGTAGCCTTCGTGAAGCACGGAGACGAATGGCTGGTCGTCATGAACGACGAAGATGTTCCCCAGCTTCGCCTCAACCCGGCCTACAAACGCCTCCTCACCAAAGACACGAACGACAAAGACACGCGCAACTACGTCAAAGAGCGCTACAAGAGCGCCATCCAGCTCATCAAGAACATCGAGCAGCGCAAGCAGACCATCGTCAAAGTCTGCTACAGCATCCTGGCCCGGCAACAGGACTTCCTCGAAAAAGGCATCGACCAGTTAAAACCCATGATGATCAAGGAGGTGGCCGAAGAAATCGGCGTGCATCCTTCCACCGTCAGCCGTGCCGTGGCTAGCAAATATGCCCACACTCCCCAGGGCGTGTTTGAACTGCGTTACTTCTTCAGCGAAAGCGTGAACGGTCCCCAGGGCGGCAACACTTCGCTGCTCATCCTGAAACGCCGCGTCAAGAAACTCATCGAGGAAGAGGATCCCGCCAGGCCGCTCACCGACGAGCAGATCACTCGCATCCTGCAATCGCAGGGCATCCAGGTCACTCGGCGCACGGTCGCGAAATACCGGGAAGATATGCGCATCCCGAGCACCCACCAGCGCAGAGTAAAGAAGTAAAAGAAATGTCCATGAAGACCGTACGCAGCAGCCGCGAAGCGGCGCAAGCTTTCTCACCAGCTCCAAATGTACTGCCCAAGTAATGCGAACGCAAAATTTCTATGAGGGGGCGCTCATGAACGTGGAATACACCGGCAGGCATTACGAAGTCACTCCCGCCATTCGCAAGGACGTTGAATCCGGACTCGTCAAAATCCGCAAAATTCTAGGCAACAAATTTGAGACCAAGGTCGTTCTCGCCGTCGAGAAGCATCGCCACAAGGCCGAGATCACCATCAGCCCCCGTAACGGACCTCTCGTCGGACTAGCTCAGGCCGGCGACATGCCCTCCGCCATCAGCGAAGCCCTCGATCATCTCGAGAAACAAGCAGTCAAATACAAGACTCGCTGGCGCACCAAGAAACGCCACAACCATAAGAGTCCGAACCCGAAGAGCCAGAGTTCCAGAGCCCCAGTTGTCAGAAAATGGAATGGTGAGGGCACCCAGGAGGCGGTGGGAATTGCCGTCGGCCTCTCCGAACAAACCTCGGTGGACGTGGTCGTACACAAGTTTCCCGCCGTCGCCCGCACCACCGAAGTTCACCTGGTTCGCTCCGAGGACGCCGTCGCACTCCGCCCCATGACCCTCGAAGAAGCCATCAAGGAAGCCCACTTCCGCGATCGCGACGTCTTCGTCTTCCGCGATCCCAAAGGCAAAGTCATGGTCCTTCACCGCACCCGCGACGGAAAAATGGAACTGATCGAAGCCCCATAGAACAGCACTCAGCGGTTAGCTTTCAGCAAGCTCGTGTGGGGACGGGTCTTCGACCCGTCCCGCCGAAATCTCCGCAGCTTTTCCTTTATCTCACACACAAAATACTCCGCAACGTGTATGATGCTCTCGCCGTTTCCCCCAACAAATCAACTCTAAGGAGATCCATGAAAACGATCTACCGTCTCGCTGCGTTCCTGTTATTGCTGGCCCCTGCCGTTCTTGCGCAAGAACATTACACCGAAGGCCCAGTCTGGCGCGTCTCTCTGGTCCGGGTAAAGCCCACTCAGATGGACGCCTATCTAACCAGCCTCCGCCAATCCTCCAAGCCCATCCTCGACGCACAAAAAAAGGATGGAACGATCATGGATTACAAATTGTTCCTCAAAGAGACCAAGAACAATCCCGAAGATTGGGACGTCTGCCTCGCGGTCGAATACAAGAATCACGCTGCCATGGACGGTTTGGCTGCGAAAGGAGAAATGATTCGCGACAAGATCCTCGGCGGAAAACAACCGGCCCAGCAGTTGGCCGACAAGCGAGCCGAAATCCGCGAAGTAGTCAGCTCCGAGCTCCTGCAAGAGATCATCCTCAAATAACGCAGACAACCAAGGGCCGGGCTCCCCACCCGGCCAAGGCCGTATGAGATGCGTGGGGACAGCCGCCACGGCTGTCCACGAGCGAAGCTCGGCTCGGTGTTCCCCTTTCAGGTAAAATCACTCAGACCGTGACACACGGGGAGCCGTGATGCGCATCGCGCGACTAACTGCCGGCCTGATTCTGACGCTCTTGTGCATTTCCCTGCAGGCTCAGACATCAGAACAAAAACTGACCGTAACGGGTAAGCTCAGGCGCGCAGTGGCGATCGGGGGAGAAACGACTGGCTGGGTTATTCAACTGGAGTCCGAGATAACCGTCGACGGCAAGCAGGTCAATTCTATCGAGCTAGATTATCACAAAACCAGCAAACTTGAAAAACTGGAGAACCAGCGCGTTCAGGTTGTTGGTACGTTATCCCATCGGCAAGGAGTGGAGGCGGGGGAGCGGACAGTTCTTGTCGCTTCCTCAATAAGGGAAGCCAAGGCCACAGGGCAACCGAAATCCGCGCAGACGGTCCCCTTCAACCTCATAGGCAGCGAGTGGCTACTCGAAGATCTCGCTGGCAGCGTAGTGATGGACGGTATTCAAGCGACGCTCACCTTCCCCGAAGCCGGGAAGATCGCAGGGAACGGATCGTGCAATCGCTTCTTTGGTCCCGGAGAGATCAGCGGGAATACGATCAAATTGGGTCCTCTGGCCTCAACCCGGATGGCCTGCCCAGAGGCCGTGATGAACCAGGAGATGAAATATCTGGCCGCGCTCCAGGCAGCCGAGCGCTTCGAGTGGAAAGATCCTTATTTATTGATTTACTGCAAAGGCTTCGAAAAGCCGCTGCGGTTCACGCGCCTATCACCAAAGCCCGCCCAGCACCCTGAATAAGGGTGCCTGACCTACTACCGTCAGCCAGACGGGAACTCAGAGGACGCATGTACTCAACCCGAGGGTGTTGATCGTCGTGTAGGCGCGAGCATCGCTCGTTGCTCTTTTTAGTTTTAGTAGCTCCAGCCGGATGTGGAGACTCAGGTTTTGGGTGGAGCTGCGCTTCAGTGT
>CAWITE010000014.1:0-195594 GCA_963838905.1 uncultured Acidobacteriota bacterium | reverse complement strand
ATCTGTTCGCTGCGTAAAAGGTCGATGAGCAGATCACATCGACGGAGAATCACAGTTAAGTCGTTGTTAAAATCGTATGCCATCCGGCACCTTTCCGAGCTAGGCGCTCGCTTGGTCAGTTGCCTCGGATTCTCCATCACGACACCCCGAAGCTTTCTTTACCTCAAAGCCTAGCTGTAATGGTGCCACAACGATTAGCGGAGGGACGTGAGCTACGTCACGGTCAACAGTAAGAAATAAGTTACCAGCACCTGCATCTCAAAGACTCGCTCCGCACTCTGCGAACAGTCCCCCACTTTGCTCGTTGTGGCTGCCCTACAGAATTACGTTTCGATCCGCATCGCGCATTGAACCCTTGTACTGGTGTTATCATCTCCCCCTGCGGGTAGGTGACTGCGAGGTCTGACATGGCGCTTACAGGCGTGTGGATGAATGAACGAAGGTCCATTCTGTTACTGGACGAGGATGAGGACGGAGCCCTATCAGGGAAATTTCGCTCGATGGTTGGCCGTGATCCGAGTGTCCGGATTCTGACCGGGAGAACGAGTCCCGTAGAAAGTGGAAAGCAAATGTTGGGCTTTGCGGTGCAGTTCCAAATTGAACATCCCAGTCCGGGCTACGGTCACTATTCGGTTTGCACTTGGTGTGGTTGGGCAAAGGGCAAAGCACCAAGCCAAACCATCACAGCCCACTGGCTCTTGACCATCAGTCGGCTCAACGAGGAAGATGAATGGTCAAGCACGACGACTGGTTGCGACACCTTTGAAAAGGTTTTGGACAGCCCCGAAGAGAAATATCTCACAGCCGATCACCAAACACTTGAGCGACTACTCGCAAAATCTCCAATTTAAATCTGACTACGAAACAGCAGAGTCGTGATAGTACCGCAGGTAAACTAGCTGTATGCGCAAGCACCTGATCACTCCGACTCCGCTCGATGTTCCGCCTCTCGACGAAGGCTGGATGGAACTCGACAGGGCGGCCGTGGTCGAGGTCACATCGGAAGAGAAGGAACATCCGGTCGAGTCTGCGCTGATCTCAGGAGAAATGCGGGGCTGGCGTGCCGCCGAGTCTGGCACCCAAACCTCCGGCTAATCTTCGACGAGCCGCAAAGACTCAGACGCATTGCGCTCGTCTTCGAAGAAACCGAGACGGAGCGCACTCAAGAGTTCGTCTTGCGATGGTCTCCGGATAGCGGACGCTCGTTTCGAGAAATCGTGCGCCAGCAGTGGAATTTCAGTCCCCCTGAGACAACAGGTGAGAACGAGCAATACAACGTTGCACTCTCGGGTGTCACGGTTCTTGAGTTGGTTATTGTGCCTGACATTAGCCGAGGCCGAGGAGCGGCTCGCGCCTCGCTCAAGAGTCTGCGCGTGTCTTGACTCGCTTCGGCTCCGCTCTCAAGCGCACGTCACAGGTTGGTATCCAAGTTGAGGTCTAAGGTTCAAGGTTCAAGGTGCTCCCACCGAACCATCCTGCGTTCTACAAGTCACTCTGCATTAGGAAAGTTCATCTGGGAAAAGATTTGCCTACGATCAGGCGGCCCGTTCCGTAGGAGATGCAAGGCAAAGAACGGTTGGCGATGACATGGCAGCGTTCGCCCTGCCACACGTGCTTGCCGCAGGCGCAATGCACGGTATCAGTGGGCCGCGGCTTGGTTAGTTGCTGTCTACAGACCGGGCAAGGTTTGGCCATAGTCTGGTCACGTCTTGGTGGTAGATTTCGTACAGGTCGCGATACATCTGCCCTACCCGTACCCAACGGCCTAACGCTGACAAACACCGGAAATGGCACTCTGCTGACCGCGAACATCAAGTCGACGAGCCAATTCAAACAGACCAACAACTGTCCCGCCAGCCTCGACCCGCAAGCCAGTTGTACGTTCAATGTCAGGTTTCGGCCCACCGACAAGGGGGGACCAAAATGGCTCGGTCATTGTCAAGGACAACGCACCTGGCAGCAACAGGTGCCGCTGAGTGGTACTGGTACGTTTGTGCAACTCATTCCCGCAAGGCTGAACTTCGGTGGCCAGCCGGTCGGAACCAAGAGCCTACCAAGGAAAATTACGCTGACGAACAAGGGCGACGCTGCAGTGAACATCAGCGACATTTCCATCACCGGGGCCGATCCTAGGGACTTTAAGCAGACCAACAACTGTGGCGGCCAGGTGGCTTCTGGGGCGAGCTGCTTCATCAAGGTTACGTTTAAGCTGCCGCTGGTGAAGGGCAAGCGGACGGCAGACGTCTCAGTCAGCGACGACGGCGGTGGCAGCCCGCAGAAAGTGGCTCTGTCGGGAACGGGGACTTAGCCGTCTCGCAGCGAGCGCATTTCTTCATTGCCTTTACTCTGTTCAGCAAAGAGCCCACTCTTGCATCAACGGATGGAGAACTTCTTTGCTTGACTTGGGGCAGGTCCTACTCGCCTGTACCGCCTGCTGGCCCGCCACCATCGCAAGCGATTTCAACAACGCAGAACTTCTCAGGGACTCTGGGCTTCGGTCTTCGCGGCCTTGAGGCGCTACAGAAAAACACCGGACAGGAAAATCAAAATGGAAAAAAGTAGGCGGTCGTATTCAGGGAGTGAATCGCTGCACGTTGGTGGGTTCCGTCTAGCCCGGACGGGTCATTCACAAAATTTGGGGAAAGATTTGCTTTCCTAGTCGAGCAGTTCTGGGGGAGGGCTGCCCGGGCGTGGTGCAGCGATGCTAGCTGCCATTCTAGCGGGTGCAAGACCCGCCCGTGGAACTTGCCCAGTTGCCACGGTAGCAATATCCGGCGGTGGAACGGGAGACCAATTCACCGGAAGCCCGGAAGTAAAAGCCCCCGTTGGCCGAGCAGAGATGCTTGGTCGGATCCGCCTGGGGGGCAAACAACTCGTCAGGTCGTAACGCAAGTGAACCGTAGTTAAGCTCCGAAATAGCCCCCCACGGGAAGCGGATTGTGGGAAATGATGGAAGTGCCGAGTCGCTCACGCCTTGACGAAGGCCAACGTCGACGGCGAAGGAACTGGGTATATGCAGCCGTTGAACTTCCCGGAGTCGTAGAGGGCGACATGTCGAGACAGAATGGTCAGCGAAAGCACGGAACCGCTCCCGGGTCGCCTAGGCGCACCCGCACAGCGAAGGCATCGCATATAAACCGCCCTGCGGCGAAACTGCGTTGTGCCCGAGAGTGGGACGGATGTGGCCGAATAAGTGTTGATGGACTGGGACAACATAACCCAGACCGGAGCGAGGGCCACTGGGGTAGAAGAGGGAACTCTTCGCATGGTGGTGTGTCGTTAGCCCCTCCTTTCCCGACTCTGAGCGGGAGTTCAAGGAGCAGGCGCGATGCACGAAGGACAGAGGCGAAGCAAGCGGACCGCTGAGCATGCCGGGTGCAGGCTTAACCAGCGGGACGAGCGCGAAGGCGCTGTCTGACAGGCCAGCCTTTCAGCCGTACTGGGGAAAACCCACCGTACGGAATGATAGGGGGGACGGTGGAAACGTCGGCATCATTCGAAGCCCGCTACGCGCCACTGTCCTACCCGACCAATGAGTCGAAAGAGTCGGACGCCCGTTTTATTTTTGGGTAATTTCAGATCAAGAAAAAGCCAGACCAGAGGGATTCGAGGAACATACACCCTACACTTTTGGGGTGTAGTGGGCGGCTGTGGGGGAGGGCCCCAGTTCCCTGCCAGGTTTCAAGGGAAGGGCCAAAGCAAGGCTCCTGGGGCCCCGCGTTGTAAAGCGAACCCCTCAACTTGAAAGGGGAGGGCTCAACAGCAACATTATTTTCACCTGCGCAGATTTCATCTCAACACCCTCTTTAACAGTTTTACGATTTCGGAACAAATGCCAGCCCCCCAGTTGCGGGTGTGTCCATTTTGCGTGCGATATTTAGAGGAGTTCGAGAAGGAAAGTCCTGAACTGAAACCTGCTGAAACCGGCTGAAACCTGCCATTTGGTTTTTCATGAACTTACAATGCGTTAGAATCGTCATCCGTGCGCTAGTAAGTCTTTCGTTGCTGTTTCAGGGTGTTTTCGAATCCCACTCTCTCCGCCAGATTCTAAAGCACTTACATCACTACAAATCACCTCAAATCACGAGGCTCGGGGCAGCGCTAAGCGCACGATCTTGGCGTGCGCCTCGGCCATTTCGTTCGTAACCGCGTCGCCGTAGATGTTGAGGGTGGTTCGAATATCCGAGTGCCGCATCAGCTTCTGCTGAACGGCAATGGCGGTTCCCACTGCGTCCAGCCAGGAACGATAGCTGTGGCGAAGGGAGTGCGTGCCCAGTCTGTCGAGTGCCGCAGCCTTGGCAGCCCTCTGGAACTGCAACCACACCCACGGATAAGAGACCGGCAAGCGACCGAGTTTCACCGGGCTTGCAAAAATCCAGTCTCCGCCGTCGGGAAAAGGTGTTGTTTGCTTCCGCACCTTCAGCAACTCGATCATTTAATCGATGCACATTGTCTTGCTGGAATAGACGGTCTTAACATCCCCCACCCGCTGCCGAACAATGCTGCGTTGTACATGCAGCTTGGCATTCAACCAGTCGATGTCCGACCACTTTAGCGCCAAGCATTCGCTAATCCGCAGTCCAAAGCAGACGCAGATCAGCGCGATCGTTCGAACCGCTTCCTCGAGGTGCGCGAGAAACTTATGAAATTCCTGGACGGTGAGACTTCGAGGCTGCAGCAGACGTTTTGTCATTTTGGATGTGCCTCCCGTAGCTGAAATTGGGCCTTTGCAGGCCAATAAAAAAACATTCGTTTCATAATTGGCGAGGGAATGAGCGCAGGGAGGCGCTGTCAATCTCCGGAGCGGAGCGGAGCCCGGAGGGGCGCGGAAGCGAGCACGGCGCGGTTTTGGGGTATGCGCCGCGCAGAGCTGCACAAGCGGGATTGACAGGAGGAGCCGACCGGAGCTCGAGACTTCGCCGTGAAACGAATGTGAGGAAGGAAGACCGGCCGAAGGCTGTACCGCTGAACCTGTGACCCAGAGAATTTGGTTTGTCTGGGCATGTTTGTTGGAATGTCGGAAGTAGTAAGAGCTCGTCAGTGTGTTTGGTGGGAGGGCGCGTAAACGCGTGAAATCGGACTGGAGTTGGATTGGCTCAGTGACGACAATCGAGCCGGCCCTTCTGATGGAAAGGGCGAGTGCACCCCAAGCATCCGCAACCGCGCAGCCGCGGCTACCCAGAGCGAGTGCGCATGTCGGCACTCGAGTTCCGATTGGCATGAGAGTGTCTCCGTTTTTTGAATTCGCCGTTGTTGCTCGGGTCACGTTGAGCGGAGCTGGCGAGTGGGCCCGGCTCCCAAGTGCCGGAGGCCTGCTTTCTGGGAGGGACCCAAAAGAAGTTTGCAGAGCGTTCTTTGCTGCACTTTGCAAGCTTGTTTTGGGAGGAACCGACACCCCAAAGGGGCGCGCAATGCCGAGCAGAAGACCGAGTGCCGCTGGGCGCCGGAAAGCCCCGAAGCGGTGACCGAGCATAAGACGGGATATAAAACGGCAGACACGCTCAGAGCAAAGTTCTTATCTCACTCGGGCGGCGGAAGTCCAACGAAATGGCAGTGCGATTCGAGCAGAGATCTCCTCCCCTAGAACGGCGTGCATATTCCGGCGGATGTGAATAAAGATTCCGGGCATGTGAATAACGGTTCCGGGCGGAAATTACGGCAATTAAAGCCAGAATCGTCATCCGGCGTACTGCCCAAATTCGGCCGTCTCATACTCGGTTTTCCATTCACGTCTCCGGCGTTCCGCGTCGGCTTTCACACTTCGCAGCAGGCTCCTGCGAATTAAGATCACCCCCGGCGAGACCAGCGCCCAGTAACGGCGGAACTTTGCTCGCGCAACCGGATCAGTGGTCGCCACCCTCGTTTCTGTGCGGACGACCGATTCCGAAACGCCGACCGGATCGGCGCGCAGCGTAAATACAATCTTTACGTATCCGGGTTCTTGGAATGCCGCAAACTCTTCAGGACGCACCGCACGGAACAAGGGGTTAGCTATCCAGGGCTGCGTCACTGCGCCAAGTACGATCTCGCGGCCAGGAATTTCCGCCAGCTCGCCCCAACCCAGCGCCTTCATCTCGGCCAAGAATTCCTTTTGCTGTGTTGTTTCCGATTGTTGATTGCTTGTCCGCGAGCAGGTCGAGAACTTCCATTTGGGTATTGCTGCCGGGCAGCCGAGAGCCACCTCTCTCGTTCTGAAAATAGCTCGGACAATCGCCGGCTGAGACATATTCATCTCGCATGCAGCGGCGAACGTGCTTTCTGCTGGAGCGGCGACGCGTATGTGATGGCGATCCGCTACTTCGTACTCTGGCATATACAGATCAAGGAGCGAATCGGATTCTTCTCCGCTCACCTGATGCTTCGTACGTCCGTAGCGGTACCAGGTAATGCCGGCGTAGGTCGCGTATGAGGCGGCGGCAATCGCTGCGCCTCCAGTCAGCAATCCACCGGCAAGGCGTGCATAATATTTCGCTTTCATGGCGGACTCCTTATTATTATTATTCCCTACTAGTTGTCACTGCTGCGTGTATGCCAGGTGCAAAGCAGGTTTCCGTCCTGGAAACCAATTTCTCTCTCCTCATAACTCGTCGCTTTCCCGCATAACGAACACGTGGCATCGCGACACGTCAACTCGGTGGAACGCCCATTTAGAGTCGGTGTGAATCGCACAGGGCTCGAAACAAAGATTGGGTGCCGACCGAGTTTGCTGGATACTCCCTTGCACCATACGTAGGTGCTCCCGGCGTATAAGACTTCTTCGCATTCTGCGGTTTTCATAATGCCCTCCTAACGGCAAGGGCTAATGTCCAAGTCGTTGATGGCCTTACTCTACCTCTGCCCGCAGCACATCGTGGTGACGAAGATCACACTCAGCCGTAAGCTCGGTCACCTCGTCTTTCCGGGTCCGGTAGTAGGTTGAGTCTGGGCGTTTGGAGGTGTTTTATGTCAACGGTTGCAGAGGGGCGCGAAGATCTCCACTGCCACTTTGCCCGCGCGGATCAGATAGAACTCGTTGGCTTCCTCGCCCTCCTTGAAGATGTAGGTGCCCTGATCGAACCGCGCGTTTGAGGCGCACCCTGTCAGCAGGTTGGGATAATTCGACTCGAGACCGGTGAAGAAGAGGTGTTCGACGATGATGCGCTCAAGCGTTTCCATGGCTGCTTTCCTGACGAACTCGCACGCGTAACCGTGCCGCCGTGCTGCGGACTCCATCTACTCCGTCATTCTACATTTTCCATGGTCCCGCCACGGAAGTACGCGGAAAGGGAACAAGGAAGTGGTCGCTTGGACGCGAAGATTTCTCCAAAACCCTGCCCCACTTGAACGGCCTTGCTTTGGTGCCGGTGACAGCCTGGCCCGACGGAAGTCTCGGCCTTTGCCCGCTTGCGCTGTCGTCTTGAGGAAAGCTCATCAGCGCCAACAGGATGGCTTGTTAATGCTGCGGCTTCGAGAAGAGGATTCCCAAGCGAGCCTCCAGGGCCGCGCAGCGGCTTGATTGACGACACACGCCCCCCCAAATTGCTGATCTCTGCGTCGCTCACTATACGCCCGCTTGAGCGAAGTGCGCGTCTCAATGCGCTTGGTCACATGGAACCTGCAAAACGATCCGGAAGTTTCCTGCTCGCGTCGTACCGATTGCGTCTAAGTCGGAGGCACTCTGGCAGTCGAATGCTCGTGGCGTCACATTAAAGGGTGATTGAAGTCACTGCGTTGCCGGGGGGGCGGATGTTACGGTGGCCCGAATTGTGCCCAGGGAAAAGAGCTCCAGCCCCGATTTCCGGTGACCAGTGCCGACTTGCTCCCTGGCAGAATAAAGATGACCGAGAGGTGAGCCCATGCTCCCGTCGAATCACTCGTTGTCTGGCGCCCTGCAACAGAAAGGCATCAATCGCCGCCGTTTTCTGAAGTTCTGCAGCCTGATGACAGCCACTCTGGCGCTGCCTCCGCGCTACGTCGCCCAAGTGGCCGCTGCGCTGGAGAAAGCCCGGAAGCCCGTGCTGGTCTGGTTGCAATTTCAGGACTGTGCTGGGAACTCCGAGTCTATCCTCCGTTCCAGCCACCCCACCGTGCTGGAAGTGGTACTAGATCTATTTTCCTGGGAATACCACGAGTTGGTGATGGCCGGCGCCGGCCACCAGGCAGAGGCTGCGCTGGAGCGCGTCGTGCGCGAGGAAAAAGGCAAGTTCATTGCGGTGGTCGAGGGAGCAGTCCCCCTCGCGGACGGCGGTGTGTATTGCACAGTGGGTGGCCGGACTGCACTCGATATCGCACGCCACGTCTGTCCGAACGCTGCTGCCACGATTGGCGCCGGAGCATGCGCGTGGGATGGAGGCCTGGTGGCGGCGCACCCCAATCCCACCGGCGCCGTGGGAATCTCAGAAGCCGTGCCGGAGGCCACAGTGATCAATCTAGGTGGCTGCCCGCAGAATCCGGCAAACACTGCCGCCGTGCTGGTCCATTACCTGACGTTTGGCCAGTTGCCCGCAACCGACCAGTACAACCGGCCTCTGTTCGCGTATGGGCGCATTATCCATGACCAATGCGAGCGGCGCGCCCACTACGACGCTGGCCGTTACGTTCAGGAGTGGGGCGACGAAGGCCATCGCAAGGGCTGGTGCTTATACAAAATGGGCTGCAAGGGCCCGCAGGCGACCTTCAATTGTCCCTCGGTACGTTGGAACGATGGCACGAGTTGGCCGATAAAGGCCGGTCACGGCTGCCTGGGGTGCGCCTCTCACCGCTTCTGGGACACTCGTTCACCGTTCTACGAGCGGCTGCCGCAGGTTCCGGGCTTCGGCGCAGACGTGACCGCCGGCGAGATCGGTCTGGGAATCACTGCCGCAGTGGCGGGCGCAACCGTGGTCCATGGGATCGCTAGCGCGGTTCGTGACCGCATGCGGCCCATGCCCGCAGCAGCACCACCGTCGGCGGGCAATGAGCCGCCGAGGAAAGCATAGGAGGAGTCTATGGCGCGCATCGTAGTGGACCCGGTGACCCGTATTGAAGGCCATCTGCGCATTGAGGCAGAAGTCAATAGTGGTGCGGTGTCCGATGCCTGGAGTTCAGGAACCATGTTCCGTGGCATCGAACTGATCCTGCGCGGCCGCGATCCGCGCGAAGCATGGGTTTGGGCGCAACGCATTTGCGGCGTGTGTACCACGGTCCATGCCTTAACTTCCGTGCGCGCCGTCGAGGATGCGCTTGGCATCGAGGTCCCGGAGAATGCCAGCTTGATCCGCAATATCATCGGCGCCAGCCAATACGTGCAGGACCACGTGATCCACTTCTATCACCTGCATGCGCTGGATTGGGTGGATGTGACCCTGGCGCTCAAGGCTGATCCGGGGAAAACTTCGCAACTGGCCGAGTCTATTTCGCCCTGGCCGAAATCCAGCCGCACCTACTTCAAGGCAATCCAGGACCGGGTGAAGGCACTCGTCGAGAGCAAGCAGTTGAGCTTGTTCAGCAGCGGGTATTGGGGCCATCCCGCATACCACCTGCCGCCCGAGGCGAATCTGCTGGCAGTGGCTCACTACGTGGAAGCGCTGGAATTTCAGAGGGACTACATCCGCATCCATGCCGTGCTCGGCGGGAAGAATCCGCACCTCCAGACTTATCTCGTGGGCGGCATGTCAACTGCGATGGATCCCAACGAGCCACAGGCGACCATCAATCCCGAACGAATCACTTTTCTCGCCGAGCTGGCCAGCAAGGCGCAAGCCTTTGTCGATCAGGTGTACGTTCCGGACGTCCTCGCGGTCGCCGGGTTTTATGCCGACTGGTTCGGACGAGGCGAAGGACTGGGGAATTTTCTCTCCTACGGCGATTATCCTCAGGCAGGCGTCAAGGATTCTTCTCGCTTCTTCCTACCGCGCGGCGCCATCTTCAACCGCGATCTGTCCAAAGTGTACCCCGTTGATCCGAGCAACGTGGCGGAGTACGTGACTCATTCCTGGTACGAGTATTCGGACGGAGATCAGAACGGAAAGCATCCCTATCAGGGGGAGACCAACCCAAAGTACACGGGACCGAAACCACCCTTTGAACATTTGCAGACCGACCAAAAGTATTCCTGGCTCAAGTCGCCACGCTACCAGGATCATCCGATGGAAGTCGGGCCACTCTCCCGTATGCTGGTGGCTTATGCTTCGGGGCACCAGGAAGTGAAGGACCTAGTGAACGGGGTCTTGGGCAAGCTGAACGCACAGCCGAGCGCACTTTTCTCCACCTTGGGACGTATTGCTGCACGTGCCATCGAAACTCAACTCATGGCGCGACAGGTCAGCAAATGGGTCAACGAATTGGGGGACAAGCTCGGGCGTGGCGATCTACGGGTGCACAACGGTGAGAAATGGGACCCGGATACGTGGCCGAGAGAGGCGCAAGGCTGGGGTTTCCATGAGGCGCCGCGCGGCTCGCTGGCGCATTGGGTTCAAATTGAAGACAAGAAGATCAAAAACTACCAAGCGGTGGTGCCCACAACGTGGAATGCGGGACCGCGAGACGGGAAAGGCCAACGGGGCGCCTATGAGGCGTCCCTGTTGAAGACCCCAATCGCCGACCCGGAGCGCCCTTTGGAGATTCTGCGCACCATTCACTCCTTCGATCCCTGCCTGGCTTGTGCCGTGCATGTGGTCGACGGCCATGAGCGGAGCTACACCGTGCACAAGGCGACCTGAAAGGAGGCCGCAATGGCTGAGCTGAGGAAGTACGGGTGGGGTGAAGCCCACCGGCCGGAACCGGCGTTTCCTACGGTGCGGGTCTATGTGTGGGAACAGCCAGTACGGGTCTCGCACTGGTTCATATTCCTGCTGGTCGTTGTGCTCTCCTTCACCGGATACTACATTCACAATCCATTTATTGTCGCTAAGAGCACCACAACCTTCCTGATGGCGACGATGCGGTTCATTCACGTGGTCGCAGGTTTTGGGTTCATCAGTGCGTTTCTGCTGCGGCTGTACTGGTTCTTCAACGGGAACAACTGGGCGAACTGGCGGGCATTCATTCCGATCCGCCGCCGGCAGTGGCGAGGGATGGGCGGCATGGTGGCCTACTACAGTTTCCTGCGCAAAGAGCTTTCGCACCACGTCGGACACAATGCGCTGGCTGCCATGACCTATCTGTTGATGTTCACCTTGATGCTCATTGAGATCATCACCGGCCTAACCTTGTACACGGAGGTACGTGGGAAGTGGGCACTGGGCTGGCTATTCTCCTGGGTGCCGCGCGTGATCGACATCCAGCACGTCCGGCTGGCTCACTTCTGCATCATGTTTGCGTTCTTCGCATTCGTGATTCACCATGTTTACAGCGCCGTGCTCGTGTCCTGGGAAGAACGGAATGGACTGATCGAGAGCATCTTCACCGGCTACAAGTTCGTTCCAAAGGCCGAACTGGAAGAAGAAGATCCAGTATTGAGTAAGGCGGAGTGAAATGCTGACGCCAGCGACCCACATTGTGCTCGGCCTGGGCAATACCCTGCACTCTGACGACGGTATCGGCCCGCAGGCCATCGAGAGACTGAGGCACGATTCACGCGTGCCTGAGGACGTCACCCTGATTGAGGGCGGTACGCTGGGCCTGGAATTGCTTACCTACATTTGGGACTGTTCCTACCTGTTGGTGCTGGACGCGGTGGATATCGGGCAACCTCCCGGGACGCTGGTTCGGATGTCCAGCGAGGAACTGCAAACCTTGCCTGGCAAAGGAAGCGTGCACCAATTGGGCGTTGCAGATCTGCTGGTAGCGCTCCGGGTTCTGGCAAGTCGAACTCCCGAGGTAGTGCTGCTGGGCGTGCAACCAGCAAGCACCGAATGGGGCACAGAGTTGTCGCCGGCGGTTGCGGCTATCCTGCCTGCCCTCGCAGACGCTGCCGTTGCAGAAGTGTGCCGCAGAACACATTCTCAGGCATCACTCTGACGTGTGTCGCTCGTCACAGACTCCCGTGACAAAGCAATGGTCTACTGGCAGCCGAGGAGAGCTGCCGTGTGCCTCGCGATACCGGGAAAGATTCTTGAAATTCAAGAACTCGGCACGATGCGCGCCGCCCGCGTGCAGTTTGGCGGGATTGTGCGTCAGGTTTCCTTGGACTTTGTCCCCGAGGCTGGCCTGGGTGACTTCGTAATGGTCCATGTTGGCTTCGCCATAAGCTGCGTCGATCGGGTCGAAGCCGACCGCACTTACAAGCTCCTCGAAGAGATGGGAATGCTGGAGGCAGAACTGGCGTCAACCGATTCGTAAGATTCCTAACCTGCCCCCGTTCCTTTTCGAACCGGTTGCCTCAAACCCGAGGGGTTCGCCCGTCACACCGCGACGTGACGCTCATCACGGATACTGTGTTGGCCAGTGGTTAGAATTTGCCGATAGGTTTCGTCCGTTTTTTCGGTTCAGCTCGAGCGCGCAAAGCAGGACAGAGCGGCAACATGAAATACCTCGATGAGTACCGCGACGAGCGCATCGTTCGGGCCCTTGCAACTGAGATCGTTCAACGTACAACCCGGCCCTGGGTGCTGATGGAGATCTGCGGCGGCCAAACTCACACCATCATGCGCTACGGAATCGATGAACTGCTGCCGCGCGGGATCGAACTGGTGCATGGCCCAGGCTGCCCCGTCTGCGTGACGCCGCTGGAAACCGTTGACAAAGCCATCGAGCTATCGCTGCGCCCCGACGTGATTCTGGTTTCTTACGGAGACATGCTGCGGGTGCCTGGATCTTGTTCTGACCTGTTTCGCGCCAAGGCACAAGGCGCAGACGTTCGCATCGCTTATGCCTCGAGTGAGGCGGTGAAGATCGCCCGTTCGAATCCGGCTCGTAAAGTCGTGTTTCTTGCGATTGGCTTCGAAACCACGGCTCCCGCGAATGCGATGGCTGCGTGGCAGGCGAAACGCGAGGGTCTCTGCAACTTCTTCATGCTGGCTTCGCACGTGCTGGTCCCGCCGGCGATTCGCGCTTTGATGGTTTCTCACACCAACCGGGTGCAGGCCTTTATTGCACCTGGGCATGTCTGCACCATCATGGGGTGCAAGGAGTATGAGGATCTAGTCCGTGATTTTCGCGTACCAATTGTGGTCGGCGGATTCGAACCCGTAGATATTCTGGAGGCAGTTCTCATGCTGGTCCGGCAACTCGAGGCTGGAGAGGCGAAGCTGGAAAACCAGTACGTCAGATCGGTGAGCTACCAGGGGAACCTGCTGGCACAGCAGATCATGGCCGAGGTGTTCGAAGTCGCGGACCAGAAGTGGCGTGGCATCGGCCCGATCCCGCGGAGTGGTTTGCGTCTACGCGAGGAATACGCCGCCTATGACGCCGACCGAGTTTTTGAATTGGGCGAACTCTCGGTGGACGAGCCCGCTGAGTGCATCAGCGCCCAGGTTTTGCAGGGATTGAAGAAGCCGACGGATTGTCCCGCTTTTGGCATGCGCTGTACGCCGGAAAATCCATTGGGAGCGCCCATGGTTTCCACGGAAGGGGCATGCGCGGCCTACTATCACTATCGGCGCCATAAGGTCGCGAGTTAGGAGAGTGTGTGTCAACGAAAACTATCGTCGAGCTCAGTTGCCCGCTGCCGCTCCCGGCCAAAGACACAATTCTGTTGGGGCACGGCAGCGGTGGCAAGCTGAGCGCGGAGTTAATTCGCGACGTTTTCCTGCCCGCGCTGCGGAATCCGGTGCTGGCCCGCCTGGATGACCAGGCAATTGTGAACGTGAACGGCCAGCGCCTAGCCATCACCACCGATTCCTTCGTAGTGAAGCCGCTGTTCTTTCCGGGCGGCGACATCGGCTCCCTCGCGGTTCACGGCACGGTAAACGATTTGGCGATGGGCGGCGCAACCCCGCTATTTCTGAGCGCCGCTTTCATCATCGAAGAAGGCTTCTCGATGGACGAACTCCGGCGCGTGGTGAATTCACTGCGCCAGGCGGCAGTGGAAGCGGGCGTGCAGGTCGTCACTGGCGATACCAAGGTTGTCGAGAAGGGCAAAGGCGATGGGTTGTTCATCAATACGACGGGAATTGGTCTTGTGCCAGAAGGAGTCGATCTCTCCGCCGACCGTGCCCGTCCCGGAGACAAGGTGCTGCTGAGCGGTTCGATCGGCGATCACGGCATCGCGATCCTAGCGCAACGCGAGGGGCTGGAATTCGAGACTCAGATCCAAAGCGACAGTGCCGCCTTGCACACACTGGTGTCCGACATGCTCACCGTAACTCGCGAGATTCGCTGCATGCGCGACCCAACGCGAGGCGGCGTCTCCAGCACGCTGAACGAAATCGCGCACCAGTCGCGTGTCGGGATCGAGCTGGAAGAACGCACAATACCCGTGTGCGAAGAAGTTCGCGGTGCCTGCGAATTGCTGGGGCTCGATCCTTTGTATGTCGCCAACGAAGGTAAGCTGATCGCAATCGTCGCGTCCGAAGCCGCCCAAGCAATGCTGCAGGCGATGCGGCGTCATCCCCTGGGATCGGAGGCACGGATCATTGGCATAGTAAAGAAGGAAAACCCGGGCCTGGTAACCATGCGAACGACGCTGGGTACGAGGCGAATCGTGGACATGCTCGCCGGCGATCAACTGCCCCGCATCTGCTAAGGAAATATGCACGAGATGGGAATCGCGAACTCGGTGCTGGAAGCAGTCAGAACTGAGATGGGCCGCCATCCTGGAACATATCCGTGCAAAGTCGGTGTACGGATTGGCGAAATGGCAGCCATCGATCAGGAAGCATTGCGCTTCTGCTTTGAAGCGATCACTCTCGAGACCGATCTGGAGTCGCTTGAGCTGGGGATCGAGGTCTGTCCCCGCCGCCATCGTTGTCAGGTCTGCGGACGTGACTTCGTCGTGCGCGACTACGACTCTCGCTGTCCGCAATGCACAAGCTTGGAATCCACATGCATCAGTGGAGATGAGTTGGAGTTGGCCTATCTGGAGGTGGAAGAATATGGAGCGAGTACGGCTGGAGCGAAAAGTACTCAGTGAGAACGACCGCATCGCGGCTGAACTGCGTGCCCGGTTTCAGGAGCACGGCATTCTGAGCCTGAACCTGATCAGTTCGCCCGGTTCCGGCAAAACCAGTCTTCTGGAGCGCACCCTGGAAACCCTTCCGCGCCACGATCGCGTGGCCGTGCTGACGGGTGATATTCAGACCGAAAACGATGCGAACCGGCTGAAGCGATTTCATTTCCCTGTAAAGCAAATCACGACCGGCGGTACTTGCCACCTGGATGCTCGCATGATCGAGCGGCACTTGGCCGACTGGTGTCTCGAAGACCTGGATCTGCTGCTGATTGAGAATGTCGGCAATCTGGTTTGCCCAACCAGTTATGACCTTGGCGAAGCAGCCAAGGTCGTGGTGTTGAGCGTCGCCGAGGGCGAAGACAAGCCCCTGAAATACCCTTCCATATTCTTCAAGTCCGACTTGCTCGTGCTGAACAAGATTGATCTACTTCCCTACGTCCCGTTTGACATCGACGCGGCGGCGGATAATGCCCGCAAGGTCCATCCGGGGATGGAGATTGTGAAATTGTCCTGCCTGACCGGCAACGGTTTGCAGGAATGGATGAAGTGGTTGGAGCGGCGACGCAGAGCACATGAACCGCTGCTGCAGGAAACTGCGAGCTGATGAAATATGGATGTGCGGCGCCAGATCGAAGTTTCAGGCATTGTGCAGGGAGTTGGATTCCGGCCGTATGTCTATCGTCTCGCCACCGGTCGGCAACTTAGCGGCACAATTCGCAACACGTCCGCCGGAGTAACTATCGAAATACAGGGGCCAGCAGAAACGGTTCAGAGCTTCGTTGGGCACTTACCAGCCGAAGCGCCGCCCCTGGCGCGGATCACGAGCTTGGCCGTCCAAGACGTACCGTGTAATCGCGATCAGGACTTTCGAATAGTTCATAGCCACGAGGGAGAACAGGTTCGCACGCTGATTTCGCCGGACGTCGCGATCTGTCCGGACTGCCTGCGCGAACTGTTCGACCCGAAGGACCGGCGCTATCGCTATCCATTCATTAATTGCACCAACTGTGGGCCACGCTTCACCATAATTCGCGATATTCCTTATGACCGGCCGAGCACGTCGATGGCGATGTTTCCCATGTGCCAGCCATGTCTTGCGGAATACGAGAATCCGCTGGATCGCCGCTTTCACGCTCAGCCCAACGCCTGCGGGGAGTGCGGGCCTCGGGTGGAACTCTGGGATAAGTCTGGAAAACGGATCGAATCCCGCGATCCAATCGCCGAAGCGGTCTCCGGCCTGCACGCTGGACTAGTCGTTGCAGTAAAAGGTCTGGGCGGTTTCCACTTGGCCGTCGATGCAACGAATCCCGCGGCGGTGGCTCTGCTCCGTCAGCGGAAGCGCCGGGTTGAGAAGCCGTTCGCGGTGATGGTTCCGGATTTGCAGGCTGCTGAGGAAATCTGCGAATTGGACGTTGCGGCGTCGACTGTTTTGCAGTCGATCCAGCGGCCTATTGTTCTCCTTTCGAAAAAACTACCCAGCATGATTCCGGACGAAGTTGCGCCGTTCAACCGCTACCTGGGACTTTTCCTCCCGTACACGCCGCTTCACTACATGCTGCTCGCGGAGGGAGGGTTCAAAACTTTGGTGATGACCAGTGGCAACCTGAGCGAGGAGCCGATCGCGATTGATAACTGTGAGGCGGTCACGCGCTTAAGCGGCCTCGCCGACTACTTCTTGGTTCACAACCGGGACATCTTGCTGCGCTGCGATGATTCCGTGGTGCGAGTTGCGGGTGGCGTCACGCGGCACTTGCGGCGCTCACGCGGCTTTGTTCCGGTGCCGGTTTTCTTGAAGGACGAGCAGCCTTCTGTGCTGGCCGTGGGAGGCGAACTGAAAAACACCATTTGCCTCACCAAAGGAAAGCACGCTTTCTTGAGCCAGCATGTCGGAGATTTGGAAAACGGCGAAAGTTACGCCTTCTTCAATCAAGCCATCGAGCATCTGAAAAGAATCTTGGAAATCCGGCCAGAGATCATCGCTTACGACCTCCACCCCGACTATTTCTCCACCAAATGGGCGCTGCAACAGTGTGGAGCGCAGTTGCTTGGCGTGCAACACCACCACGCACACATTGCAAGTTGTATGGCGGAAAATCACCTTGAAGGCCGCGTGATCGGCTTTGCGTTAGACGGAACCGGCTACGGTACTGACGGACACATCTGGGGCGGAGAAGTGCTCACCGCCGGGTATACAGACTTCGAACGCGCTGCTCATTTTGAATATGTCCCCATGCCTGGGGGAGCAGCGGCGATCCGCGAGCCGTGGCGCATGGCGGTGAGCTATCTCGCTCATTACTTCGGTAGAGAGTTTCTGGGTTTGTCGATTCCGTTTGTGAGACAGCTGGACCTGCCGAAGACCGAGATACTGTTGCGAATGACCGAGCACAAGCTGAATTCGCCGCTGACTTCAAGTTGTGGGCGTCTGTTCGACGGGGTTGCAGCACTAGTTGGAATTCGACAACAGGTCAATTACGAAGCCCAAGCAGCGATTGAACTGGAAATGACCACCTCGGCATCGGAGGACGAAACTGGATATCCCCTGGAACTAGTGCCGGATGGTGATAGCTGGATCATCGGCACGCGGTCCTTATTTGAGGCGCTGCTCGATGATCTCGGCCGGAATCTTCCTGTCGCCGCGATTAGCCGGCGTTTTCACAACGGGTTGGTTGAGGGTTTCGTCCAGCAAGCAACGCTCCTACGAAGGAAAACTGCTCTCCACCGCGTGTGCCTGAGTGGCGGGACCTTTCACAATATCTACTTATCGCAACGACTCGAAGCACGGCTGTTCGAAGCTGGATTTGAGGTGTTCACACAGAAAGAATTGCCTTCGGGGGATGGCGGTTTGAGCCTGGGACAGGCGTTGGTAGCGGCGGCAAAACTTCACGCCTAGGAATGCGTGACCAACCGTGCGTGGGACTCAGCCTGATACTTTTGTGGACAGCTAACAGCAGAACTGGCAAGCTAACGCTCGCTTAGTCGGGTCCTGAGCGAAGCTCTTGGTGATGAACACAGTCACGTCTTAGAAGCCAAACAAGTGCCGGCCGATACCACCAGGCGGAGATGTTCGGCACGGAGGCACCGGTCTGGCCGTTCCTGACTCGATTCGGCGGGCTCGGCAGATCCACTGGAGCCAGTCGCGGACACGCGGATGTTCGATCCCTACCCGGTGCTAGCGATGATTGCGCTCGGCTGGGCGCTGCCTGATTCACGCCCCCGCGGGTCGTCCGCCCAACTGAAACCCGGAGCGGAAAAAGACCTTTTCGATTTCGGACTGGCAGTACGTCTGCGGGCTGGCGTCAGGCGCGTTCAGTGACCGAGCGGACTCGTGGACATCCTTCGGTGGATCAACGATGGTGCCGAGAACACTTCGCCGTGCAAGAGTGATCAGGACGGCCTAGGTGCTTGCCTGTGTCCGCTGGTAGCCTTTACTTGGACGATAGTTGATTCCAGTTCCATCCTTTCGGACGATCATCTTTGCCGGTTGTTTGGCCGGGGTGGCCCGGTGTGCTTCCACCTTCTTTCTTTCTCGCTCGAATTCGCAAACTCTGGCGTGTTGACCAACTCGCGTGCGCGTTGCCGGGCCGGCTCATCCATGTGGATGGCAAGATACTTGATGGGTGCGGTGGTGCCCGGTGCAAGAGTCCTCCAAAGCTGAACCTTTGAAAGTACGCCGAAAGACGTGTGACACCGATCACATACTTTCGCACCGACGGCCCGTAAGCTCCCCCTAGTGAAGGCGCGAGCTTCGGACTATGGCATCATTTTGTGAGTGTTCGAAGGGGCTGGAGCAAGCCCGCTACTTAAGAACTGTAGGGAAGCTTGCCAGAGCAGGTGAACAAGCGGGCTTCAGCATCGAAGAAATGATCGAGATGCTCAATTCTGGGATGAGTGTGGCAGACTTGCTCAATCTGATTACCTGCCGCTTATCTCAGTTATCTCAGCTGCCACAGTAGTGGGACTCCTGCGGGCAACAAGGCAGGAATCGTGTGGCGACTGTTCAGGACAAGTCAAGCCGGGAGTCTTTGGGACGGCTCCGATTTCGGAACCGATCCTGAACCAGGAGTTGGTCATGGATATCTTCGGTTACGGCAGATGCTCGCAATGCGACGAAGAAAATGTTTTTGCGGATGGCTCAAAGTGTGCAGCCTGTCTCGGTCTAGTTTGTGTGCCGATTGACGACGAGGACAACGTGGAAGAGTCATCGAGTATTTTCTTGGACCGCCTTGCAGCAGCGTAGTGTTTCGGTTTAATCCGAGCGGACGCTGAGCTTAGCCGAGACCCGCTCAGCTTGTGTGGACTGCGCAAGATGCGACCAGCCGAGTCAGCCTGGCTGAAGGCGTCATGGGAAGGTGTCGCAGGAGGTAGCGCATGCTCTCGCCATATGGAATGGAGATTGTAGAAAGCTGTCTTACCTGCAAGCTCCTCGCTGATCGCATCTTCTGTGATCTGCCTGCTACCGCACTGCAGACCTTTGAAAACATCAAGTACGCGACCGCGTATCCCCAGGGGGCAGTGCTGTTTGTCGAAGGACAGCTGCCGCGTGGCATCTTTGTACTCTGCAAAGGCCCTGTAAGGCTTTCCATTAATTCCCCTGGCGGCAGAAGGATGATTGTGGAACTTGCCGAACACGGGGAGGTGTTGGGACTGAGTGCCACGATCTCCGGCAAACCCTACGAAGTGACGGCGGAGGCGATCGATCCCTGCCTGGTCAATTTCGTAAAGCGCGATGACTTTCTTCGCTTCCTCAAAGAGGATGTACAGGCCTGCTTCAAAGTGGCGGAGCAGCTCAGCGAAAAGTATCACGATGCTTGCCATGAGGTGCGCTCGCTGGGATTATCACACTCCGCCCATGAGAAACTGGCTAACTTGCTTCTGGAGTGGAGTTCCAAGAACGGCGATGCCGTCAAACCGGAAACCCGGTTGAAGCTTCGACACACTCACGAGGAAATTGCGAATATGATTGGCACCTCACGAGAAACGGTTACCCGGCTGCTTGAGATGAAGAAACGTCAGATCGTGGAGTTGAAGGGCTCTACTCTCGCGATTCGCAACGCTGCAGCGCTGCGCAAGATGGCAAGCCACAACTAACCACTCCTATGTAACCAACTGACCGGTGACGGGGATCACGCAGAGGTAAAAGTGCGCACTTCCATGCGCAACTCCGTTGGGAGAGGTGGGGTAGCAGCATCTCAGCGGCATCAGATCAAATCACCTTTTTGTTTCTGTTAGACGACTTTCACTGAAATCTTGCCCGCCGAGATGGTGGCTATGGACTTGCCAAGGAAACTGGGAGCGGAGGCAACATATGGCCACACGTATCATCAATAATGCGCAGAAACTGCCGCCAGCAGTCAAAACCTTTCGCGATTTTCCGCCCGCCGTAGCCGATACCTTGGAGCAAGAGGCCATTACCACCACCCATCCCACCGGAGCAGTTTTGTTCTCCGAAGGGCAGGCTCCGCGGGGAGTATTCGTTGTGCGTCGCGGTCGGGTAAAGCTCTCCATTTGTGGCAGCGAAGGCAGGACGCTGATTCTGCGAATTGTCGAACCCGGTGCCCCATTGGGCGTTGCCGCTGCGGTTTCCGGACGCCCGTATGAAGCTACGGCCGAGACCCAGGAGCCATGCGAAATCAGCTTCCTGCGACAATGCGATTTGCTACGCCTCATGCGCCTGCACGGCGAGCTTGCCCTGTGGGTGACCCAGCAAATCAGCCAGGACTACGCTTGCAGGTGCCGAGAAATCCGTGACCTGATACTTTCCGACTCCGCCAGCGAACGGCTGGCTCGACTACTGGTGGGATGGCTCGACCAGAACACTGCAGGCACAAACCCCACCCAAATGAAGCTGGCATCGACTCACGAAGAGATCGGGCAGATGATCGGCGCGTCGCGCGAGACCGTCACCCGACTTTTCGTGGATTTCAGAAAGCAACGTCTCATCCAGCAGAACGGCTCTACGCTTGTCGTCCCCAACCGCGCTGCCTTGGAGTCCCTGATCATGGCATAGCGGAGGGCGTACGACACCCGGCCCGAGAAGGAGGTGTGATGACCAACCCCCAGAGTTACGCTCCCAGGCCGAATGATCTTGTCCTTCTAGAGGATAACGATAACAGGCTAGTGGTGGTTAATGTCGACGCCAGCAGAAGGACGGCCGATTTGAAGACGATTGCCGGTCCGGCAATTCTTTACGAAAATATCCCGTGGTCTAAGCTGTCTTACCGCGAGGAGTGCTAGAGCCCTTATCTCGAGCGTAATGATTTCGTCACTTATGCGGCTTGACCTCCTGCAGCACGATTCGCGGCCAGGCATTACATAATCCAGCTGGCTAAGAAGAATCGGGCCGAAGCGAAATCGGGTGATCGTCATCTTCGGCTTTTCTCGTCGATGACCGAAGTTGGTGAGGTCGGCGCGGTGTTCGACATCGATGCGAAAGCGTGGATTGCCCGCGAGTGGGCTAACGATCTGGAGGATGGCAAGCGCAGAGCGGAGAGAATCGCGCAGTTGGTTCTTAGGACGCTGCCTCCTATCGAATGGAGAAAGTCAGGATAGTCAACACTGCTGGCGTGGTGATCTACCGCCTCTTTGCCGCGCGGTGTATTCTATCAGCGGTATCCGCCACCATAAGCAGAGTGGCTTCCACCCCCTCCGCCATGAAACCCTCCTCCGCCACCGTGGCCACCATGCTGGGCAAAAACGGGCGTCGGGGAACAGACGATCGCGGCCGAAGCGACTACTGCGCAAAGAAGTTTTAACAAGCTGGTTCTCGTCATTTCCGTTCACTCCGCCGGGTCTGCCTGAGCAAATTCCCTCTAATAATGCTAGTCCATTAATGCTACTCCATTTCACTGACGGCTCAGCACTCATTTTGGCGCAACAGTATTTTGGGGCCGTACCAGATCACCGAACCACGTGACGGCCTTCACATCTTCCGCGCTCAGCAATTGTTAGGCTGGCAAAAAGGGAGACGAACATGGAAATGCAATACAACTATCACGCTAGCGCGCAGTGGCATCAAAACGATCACGGTTTCGTCGAATTGGCGCACGGCGCGCCCCGCTTTATCAATTTTTCCGTTCCACCTGAGTTCGGTGGAGAGCCGGGTTTCTGGACGCCAGAACACTTTTTGTTGGCTGCTGTCGCCAGCTGTTTTGTCGCGACATTCCGAGGGGTAGCGACCGCGTCGAAATTGGAATTCCAGGGAATCGAAGTCGCAATTTACGGTGTGATCGAAAAAGACCGTGGCGTTCTGCGCTTTACAAGAATCAACTTGAAGCCGGTAGCGATCATCTTCGCAGAACAAGAACGCGAGCGCACCCAGCGCCTTCTGTACAAGGCAGAAAGCGTATGTCTGGTGGCACGTTCTCTTTCCTGCACCGTTGAACTTGAGCCGAGGGTTTTGGTGGAAAATCCGGTTGCGGTGTGAAGTAAAACACCGTTCCGTATACCGGATTCGGTTTGAGGACGCCGCGATTGCTTTTTAGGCTGACTGCCGACTAGCAACCGATCCCCCTGCTGAACCCGGACACTCGCGGCTAACTTGCGCGGTAAACTTGTAAGATCTCCTTTTGATCGACTCTGACCCGTTCTGAACATGGAACCATCACGTTTTTATCACACCAGACTGACGCTTCGCAGCTTGCGTGGGCTACTCGGAGTGGGAGTTTCAGTGAGTGAAACGGGAAGACCCCACGCAACTGCTTCGGATCCATTCCGGTCACGGTCACGGGGCCGTCCGGTTTCAGTTCGATCTCGTATTCGAATTTTTGCGGGATCACATCCGGCAAGCGGTCCTTCTGTGAGTGTCCGGAGCAGCGGAAACGGATCAGCCGGAAGAACACGAACAAGGCAAAGATGATCAAGAAGCGCGGACAGGAGCCGATGCGGCAGGCCTTATAGCGGATGAGCGGCGTCGATGCAACCCACATCGATGCCATCGGGGTGGAAACGGTAGAAGTGGTGCTGAGCGAATACGGTCCCGATTTGAGCCGCTTTCCAGGGGAGAAGCAGTTCGTCCGGCATGTCACCTTGGCGCCCCATGTCGCCATCCGCGGGGGCAAGCCGGTTAAGAAGAAAAAACGGAGCAGCTCGAGTTCCCGTGTCGCGACTGCTTTGCGCATGGCAGCGCTCTCCCTCCGCCACAGCCGGACAGCGCTGGGCGCGTACTATCGTCGAATCGCACGACGGCTCGGCGGAGATGTTGCGGTGTTCGCCACCGCGCGGAAGTGGCCACTCTGATTTACCGACCGCTGCGATGGGGCCAGCCCTATGTGGACGAAGGAGCCGAAGCCTACGAAAACCGCTATCGCCAGCAGCGCATCGGACGTTTAGCAGCCACGGCCAAAGACCTCGGCTATCAACTGACCCCAGTAAACGCTTGAGATCACCTCACGAGAGGAGAAGTCACAGACCAGCCGCGGGAGTTCTACAGGCGCGGGTGAGTGTGAAGTATGGTTTTCAAGTTCGGCAAGCGAGTTGACCAAGTGCTTGGTGAATCCTGTTAAGATTCACTGTCGGCGAGTTTCCGAAGCCTCTGCTACCTTGAGTTCACTCCCGGCCCCAGTCCGGCACCGTAGTATTCCGAAACTGCCGTCTTCTCCTCCGCAGTTAACTGTCTCGCGATGCTACGCATCCCAACGTTAATATCGTTGGTTCGATACCCATTCGAAAAGTGTTCGAGCTGCTGTTCCAGGTAGTTACCGTTTTGGGTAGCGAGTGGTGGCGCTCCTTTCACATAACTCACCGGACCGTGGCACGACTGGCAGGGTGGTATGCCACGCTGGCCGTCTCCGAAAATAATGAGGTGGATGGCCATCGAAGCACGAGAGGGGTCCTGCATGGCCTGCGGAAACGCTCGGGTGTCTTGCGGATCACTCGCGGTAGGCAGCATCGCGTAATACGCGGCCAAATCGGCCGAGGCGCGCGCCGAAAATCCTTCGGCGATGCCCTGCATCACCGGTGAAGTACGCTTCCCGGATCGAAAATCCTGCATCTGTTTCCAGAACGACAACCGGTCCTCGCCCGCCAGGTTGGGAAAGGCGGGAACGGAGCTGAATCCTTCTTCGCCATGACAATGATTGCAGCGCCGGGCAAGGAGCAGTCCGCGAAAGGCATCACCACTAGAAACAATCGTAAGGGTTTCTTCTGTCCAGGCAACGTTCGAAGGTACGCGAACCGGAGGCTCAGAATTCTCCGACTGCGCGGAAGAACCCCTTCCCAACAATAGGACAGTAATCGCAAAAAGCACCACCAGGGTTCCAAGCCATCGCGCCCCTATTCGCAGGGGCGGAGCCTGACTAGCGTAGCTCACAAGTCCGCCTTTCGCCGGGAAGCAAGGAGGCAAACTGATCTCGCGGGACCACATCCAACTGGCCTCTCATCGCATAATGGCCGGCTCCGCAGAACTCGTGGCAAGGGATCTTGAATTCGCCTGCCTTAGCGAAAGTAAAGGTTGCTTCGGTGACAGCCCCAGGCAAAGCTTTGAGGCCGTAGTTCGTACCCAGGAAGCTCAGCATGTGCACGACATCGGCGCTGGTAATTCGAAACCTGATGGGAACACCCGCAGGGACCACGATGCACTGAGGCACGAAAACAAATTGCTGTGCAATCATGCGCACGGTAAGTGATCTGGCCGGGCCTTCCGCCGCGCCCAGATTGCTCTCCACGAATTCCCCCTGCAGGTGCAAGGCCCTAGGGTCGGGTCCTTTGCCGCCGCCAAGAAAATGCCATACCGGCAAGTCCACCATATAGTAACGAGTGGACAAAATTGCCAGTCCGACTAGCGTCATTGCTGCCACAAACCCGATCTTCTTCATCTCATTTCAGCCTGGTCCTCGAATCCTCCCCGCCAAGGAACGCCGCTACCGGAATTCTCTTTTGACGGCAATTATAGTCCGCTGCTCCTTACACGCGGATGCAACGATTCAGGATGGTTTGTCGGCTAACTCGAAGTTATGCCCCCAGGATAACCTTCACGACGCTGGCCAGAAGTCAGCCACTTGGAAGCTATCTTCAGCAGCTTGATGAATACCGGTTTTCAGCGTTCTGTTCTGAAGCTCAGGCCATGGTTGACGCATTCCCATGCCCGCAAGCACAGCAACCGGGGACAACACCGCACAAATGAGAAATAAGGAGTGGCCCACCGGCGGAGCTGGTGGGCCTTTTCATCGCAGACGGGATAGTTTGTGCAGTGGATCGTGCAGTAGACTTGCCTCTGCGGGACTCACGAGTATGAAGCCTTATGCTCAGTGTTTTCGTATCGGCCTTACTATTGCCGTCTTCTCGCAGATCGCAATTTCTCAGCAACAAACCGGGACGATCATCGTGTTTAGACTGAGTCCGGATCACGCTATCGTCGCGAGTGACGGCAGGCGTGTTCGGATGTGTCCTCCCCACAACAAAATAGTATCTGAGGAAAAATGTAAAATCCTGGCATTTGATAACAAGTACGTCTTTGCAACCTCCGGCTATGACGCCAGATTCGAGCCTTGCGCCTCCAATCGCACAGTGTGGAATGTCAACGAAGTTACGAAGGGTCTCTACCGGGACGGGATCTCCAGCATCGCCAGCGGAGCGCAGTACAACAAGCCACGCATCGAGAACCTCGCGCACTTCGAAGGCCGGGGCGTGTATTACGGGGCGACCTTCCTTGAATCTCAACTGTGTGGCAATGAAGAAGTCATCGTCATCGGCGGCGGTAATTCGGCGGGACAGGCCGCGGTGTTCTTGTCCCAGACTGCAAGTAAGGTGCACATGCTGGTGCGGTCGAATCGCTTGTCGGACACGATGTCGCGCTACTTGATTCAACGGATCGAAGAGAATCCCAAGATCGACTTACGTTACTGCACGGACATCGTCGCGCTCGAGGGCGACACTCAGTTGGAACGTGTGACCTGGCGCGACAAAAACTCCGGGGCAACCGAGTCCCATCCGATCGGCCACGTGTTCACGATGGCCGGAGCATCGCCGCGCACCGACTGGCTGCGAGGATGCCTGGCGCTCGATGACAAAGGATTCATTCTCACCGGACGTGACCTCGATCCCGTGGCGAAAGAAATCGGATGGATGCTCGATCGCCGCCCGCAGATGCTCGAAACCAGCTTGCCGGGCGTTTTTGCGGTGGGCGATGTGCGCGCAAATAGCGTCAAGCGCGTTGCATTCGCGGTGGGCGAGGGAGCGATCGCGGTGTCTCTCGTCCATCGGACGCTGGCAGAGTTGTAAGAACTTCTTCGCCGCGGTTTCACATGGATGGACGGATCTTTCTCGGGGGGCCCCTGCCGAGATGACATCTTTTCGGCGTTTATAACAGAGAGATTCGCATTGAATTTCCTTTCGAGAGAACAGCGTTGAGGTCACTGAGCTGCGCGGCGCATTCGATGAGCATCTGCAAGCTCAGCCATTGGGTCTTGAGGCTGTCGCTTGCATTCGGCCCAGGCTGAGCGATGTTTTAGTTTGCCGCAAGTTGACGAATCTGTTCTGAGGTCACGGCGACACCTCTACAGATTCGGTTTCAGACTGTGTGCTTTCAGCTTTCGCGAACGCAATGAGGGCGGGATAGGGAACAAAGCAGCTACAATCTCGGATCAGGTATCGACCGCAGGATGGACTTCAAACTCACAGCACGGATCAACCGCTCCGGATGCCCGGACGATCCGGCATGCCCTTGACCAACTCGCCGCCAAAGGATCAATCAGCAAGGAGAGTGACGAGTTCCTCGTCGAAGCCGAGATGGAAGGAACCAGCGCGAAGGAACTGAACCGCACGCTGCTTTCCACCCTGAGAAAAGTGGAGAAGCAGACAAGGCTCCGCGCGGAATGGACTTGCGGCGACACCACCGAAGGGTTCTTCGACTATGTCCTGAAGAAGACAGTCAATTCCTGGCCTCCTACACTTTTTCCAAGATCTTGGACACCGATGGCGCCAACATTAACTCAGCATCGTCAGGAAACGCCCTTACACTAGGGGACCAAAACTCTCCGGCACAGCGATGGGGACGGGCCAGTTTCGACCGCACTCATCGATTCATTTTCAGCACTACGTGGAACCTTCCAGGCCCGTCTCGAGGCGTGCCACGGGCAGTCCTGGGCGACTGGTCTTTGGATGCAATCGCAACCATCCAGTCCGGCAACGCTCTGACGATCGCCGAAACAAATCCCACCAACGTTTTCGGAATTAGTCAAGATCGCGCTAAGCTAAGCGGCGTGTGCTCGAAGAACCGGTTGGTAAAAAGAGGGGCGGTCGAGTCCAAACTAAACGGCTATTTCAATGCGTCCTGTTTTACAGCTCAGCCGGTAATCGGCGCGGACGGCATCGGAACAGCGTTTGGGGACAGCGCGACAGGAATCGTAGACGGCCCCGGACAAGCGAACCTGGATCTCGCCTTATCAAAAAGTGTGGTCTTTAACTGGCCTCGTGAGCAGACTAACCTTCAATTTCGTGCGGAGTTTTACAACGCGTTGAATCATCCGCAATTTGGGAATCCCGACAGCAATTTCACATCCCCTATGTTCGGTGTGATCAGTAACACCGCTGTAAACGCGCGCGTCGCGCAGTTAGCGTTAAAGCTTGCATTTTAGATTAGCGGCAGATGAATTTTTGCCCAGTGGGTGCTTCTTGACGCATCGCAGCGATCAGAGCGGTCGCGACCAGGATCACACCCGACAGACTCTCATATCGGTCTTTCCACTCGTGGCACTCACAGAATCCGCGGGGGTTGAAACGGCACATTCGTAGTTAAGGGGGTATGGGGCTCGGCGAAGTGTCGACTAGGGAAATCCCTAGTTTCCGCCGTGTCAGATTTCAAATATCCTCAGCCGCAAGAATATTCCTGCTGAATAACACGAGCCGTTCGAGTCGAGTCGCGAGGTACCGTCGTTTATGGCAGAATCCGCTTCACTCCCCTCGGAAGGCTCCTGGGAATGTTTAGTGACGCCCATCAGCGATTCAGCGTGCGGGCACCAGCGTGCCGCAATTGCACGCCGCCGCCACCTCGCGCGACGGTGTAGTATTGTCGGAGGACCAACCGCGTGGGACAACAAGTGAACTGCTGGAAGGGAGGATTAGGTACTTTAGGGGTTTACCTAGTTGTGACAGACATCCGACCAGACCCGGGGTTGTTTCAGAAACCGGGCAAGCAGGAATCTCAGGTTAGCGATGAAGCAGGAGACTTCAAACTCTGACGCCGCAAAGTTCGGCTTGTTACACAGTCATGACAAAGCACGGGCTGTCAAGGAGGCGCTAGCTCCTGCGAATTCGCATCACTCTCCCGTTATTTTGTTCTCAATCCCATTCATATTCCTTCTAGTTGTCCTCGCTACTGGCCAGACAAAACCTCAGGCTGACAAGAGCGCCCAATCCGCCGCCAACCCCGGGGCAAGTGCCCCTTCGTCGGAGGCCTCGAAGTACGTTGGCGCCGAAACCTGCAAGAGCTGCCACGAAGAGATTTACAACGGCTGGGAGAAATCGCCCCACTGGAAGACCACCCTTGATAAGGAAGCTGGTCCGTCAAAGCAAGGCTGCGAAGCCTGCCACGGTCCCGGTGCAGACCACGTGGAAGGTGGCGGCGACAAAACCAAGATATTCGTGTTCACGGGGCAGTCGCGGCAGGAGATCAGTTCTCGCTGCTTGAGTTGCCACGGCGAAGCACATGAGCAGGCCCATTTCACCGAATCCGCCCACGCCAGCAGTAACGTCGGCTGTCTCGACTGCCACTCTCCTCATCACGCCAAAGAAAAACCCTACCTACTGATTCAGAACCAGCCTCAGTTGTGCTACGGCTGCCACACCTCAGCTAAGGCAGACTTCGCCAAACCCTATCACCACCGCGTGAACGAGGGTCTGTTGCAATGCAACGACTGCCACAATCCTCACGGGACCGCAACCGTGCGGCAGTTAAGGACCATGCCCAACGGAGATGCCATCTGTTACAAGTGCCATGTCGACAAGCAAGGGCCTTTCGTCTATGAGCATGTGCCAGTCAAGACCGAGGGCTGCGTCAGTTGCCACACGCCCCACGGCTCAACCAATCCCCGATTTCTCAGGGTGAGCCTGGTGAATATGCTTTGCCTGCAGTGCCACACGTTCCCCACGCAGGGACCCGCCGGGCCAGCACACAATCAGTCCGCGAAGTATCAGGCTTGCACTATGTGCCACGTGGCAATTCACGGCTCCAACTTCAGCGATGTCTTTTTCAAGTGAGGGAGACTCATGACCTCGCCAAGAACACTCGGCCCGCCGACACTCATTAACTCTTCTGCGACTAATTCCACTCTGAACCGAAGATCAAGGAATACGGGCCTCGCCCTTGCCCTACTCGTTTCAGCCACGATCGTGTACTCACCGCAATCCGTGTTTGCGCAATCCTCGAGCACCACCCAGAACCAACCGGCCCAACAAGAAGGTGTCACGGCCGGAGGTTACGTGATTCATTCGTCCGCTGAAGTTGGTTATCGCTACACCAACGTTACCGGCAGCGACGACATGTACGACACCCTGGTCAACCTCCAGACTGGCCCGCGGTTTCTCGACGAGACCTTTTCCATGCAATCCCAGGATCATCAGGGCCTGCTCTTCGACAATCTTTCCGTCAACAGCTTCGGATGGGGCGGCGATCCCAACAACGTCTTGCGAGCTCGGGTAGAGAAAAACAAGTGGTACAACTTTCTGGCGAGTTTCCGTCGCGATCAGAATTTCTTTGACTACGATCTGCTGGTCAATCCGCTCAATCCTCCAACCTCCAGTCCTTCGATTCCAGTGCTCAATTCCGCGCACGCCTTCGACACGACGCGCCGCATGACGGACATCGATCTCACCCTGCTGCCGCAATCTGTGGTGAGCTTCCGCTTCGGCTATTCGCACAACAACATGACCGGACCTTCCTACACCAGCATCCACACTGGAACGGACGCACTGCTGCTCCAACCGTGGAACACCACCATGAATGCCTACCGTTTTGGAGCCGACTGGAAGGTCGCACCCCGAACCGTCCTCAGCTACGATCAATTCCTCTACTACTACAGAGGAGACACCGACCCTCAACTCTCTTCATTCGCCATGGCCTTTCTACCCGGCGGAGGCACAGTCGAACTGGGCCTGCCCATCGACACCGCGAACAAGTCGCCCTGCGCCGTGACGCCACCCTCAACCAGTCTGATCAGTTCCTCGGGAACACTGACGAATCTGGATTGCAACGGTTACTTCAGCTACTTCCGCAACCAGCGCATTCGTACCTCAACCCCGATGGAGCGCCTCAGCCTGCGAAGCAACTACTTCCAGCGCGTGGAAGTGGTCGGATCGTTCACTTACAGCTCGGCCGACATGAACACGCCATTGGACGAGTCCTTCAACGGTCTGGAAACCCGTGGCGACGTTCGCGCCTTCACCACCACTGGCACAGGATCTGCCCGCCAGATTTCCAACGTGCTCAATCTCGAAGGCACCGTCCACGTAACCAAACATATCCGCATCATCGAAAAGTTTTATTATTGGGCTTTCCGCATCCCTGAGAACGGCAACTTCACTGAGACCGACAGCATTTGCACCGCCACGTGCAACCTGCTGACCCCTCTCAGCGCGACCGCCCCAGAGGCCACCAACACCTTGACCCAGGCCTCTTTCAACCAGAGTTGGATAACGAATCAGACCCAGGTCGCGTGGGACATTTCGAAAAAAGTCGGAGCCAACCTCGGCTTCCGCTACAGCGATCAGGTCTTCAAACACTTCAACGACTTCTTACCCGGAGATGAAGACTATTTCGCCATCCACGGTTACACCGAACTCTTCGGTTTCTGGGCGCGCCCCATCCACGCTCTGAGGCTGAACTTCAATCAGGAGTACACCAGCTTCGACAACGTGATCGTGAGAATCTCGCCTCGCAAGCAATCCCAATATCGCTTCCAGGCCGGATACACTCCGCGCCCGTGGGCAGTGCTCGGCGGATCGATCAACGTCTTCCAGCAGTCGAACGGCGACTCTTCAACCAATTACCAGGGCCATAACCGCAACTACGGACTCACCGCTTCGCTCGCACCCAACGACCGCTTTGCCCTCGATCTGGCCTACAACTACAACGACGTCATGCAGAACGCCCTGATCTGTTTCAATGACACACCGCCGCCCGGTGTTAGCCTCCCATTCGTCAATAACGCCGCGTCCTGCGCCGCGAATGATCCGTCGAATCCGCTGCTGGCCAACTCGTACTACACTAACCACACAAATTTCGGGATGTTCACTGTCCGCTTCAAACCCATTAAGCGGCTGACCCTGAACCTTGGCGGTAGCATCACCAGCGTCGACGGCACAACGCCGCAGTTCAACATCCTCCAACCGCTCGGCTCCCTGCAGTACCTCTACTACCAGCCTGTAGCCAACTTCAGCGTCGATTTGACTCATGGGCTGGCTTGGAACAGCGGCTGGAATTATTACCAGTACAATGAGGGTTCGTTTGTCGGGCCCACAGCGCCTCGCTATTTTCATGCGAATACGGTCACGGAATCCGTGCGTTACTCGTTCTGACGTTATCGCGGTCAGAGACCGACGGGTAGAGGATGCGTCTAACGGCGATTTTTCGACAACGGTCGCGAAACAGGAAAATCATTAGTGAGTTCACAACCGCACGGCACGTGGTTGAGCTGAACCGGCCGCGATGGGGGCCCATGGTTGGGACTGCCTATTGCTTAAATGCTAGTGTAGTGTCGCCTAAACGACTGGAGTTATTTTCTCCTCCTTTTTCGTGAACGCGGCAGGGTGCATCCCGGCTGGATGTTTTCGAGGGTTTGCCGGCACCGTTGCAGTTTCTCCACGATCGAATCCACGGTAGCTGTCCAGAGAAATGGTTTTGGATTCCGATTCCAGGTATCCATAAACTCTTCAATAGCCGTGATGAGTTCAGGCACATTGAGAAACGTTCCACGTCGTATGCGCTTGCTCGTCAGTTCGCTAAACCACCGCTCCACCAGATTTAACCAACTGGAGCTGGTCGGAACATAATGAGGTAGGAAACGCGGATGCTGCTTCAACCAGGCCTGAACCTTGGGATGTTTGTGAGTACCGTAATTGTCCATCACCAGATGCAGCGGTATATCGCCGGGAAACTCTTGATCCAAACGTCGCAGAAATTTCAAAAACTCCCGATTGCGATGCCGGGCGAAGCACTGGCCGACCACTTTGCCTTGGGCCACTTCCAACGCGGCAAATAGCGTCGTAGTCCCATTGCGTTTGTAATCATGGGTCATCGTTCCGCAGCGGCCTTTTTTTAGCGGCAATCCTGGCTGGGTTCGATCCAGAGCTTGAATCTGGCTCTTTTCATCCACGCACAACACCAGGGCCTTTTCGGGCGGATTAAGGTACAGCCCCACTACATCGGTCAGTTTCTCCAAAAACTTCGCATCCCGAGATAGTTTGAAAGTTTTCTGAAGGTGGGGTTTGAGCTGATGACTCTGCCACACCCGATTAATCGTGTCCTTGCTGACGCCTTGTTGCTCGGCCAAGGTTCGGCAACTCCAGTGCGTGGCTCCTGCGGGGCGAGTTTGTAGGGTGGCGTTAATAATAGCTTTGATCTTTTCGTCCGAATAGTGCGGCTTACGTCCCCGTCCCGCTGCCACCTCCCACAAACAATCGGTGCCTTGGCTACGAAAACGGGCCCGCCACAATGCCACGGTTTTAAAGTTGATCTGCAAGCCTGCAGCAATCGTTTTGTCCGGTTGGCCTTCGGCCGCCGACAGGATGATTTGACAGCGCTGCGCCACTTGTTGCGGCGTGCCATGCGCTGCAACCCAACGCTGCAATTCCAGTCGATCTGCCTGCCTCAGGGCAATGGGCTGAGCTTGGCGCGGCATGCACCCTAGGCTATTCCATTTTCATTAATAACACCAGCTATTTATGCGACACTACACTAGCGGAGGCCCGCTGACTCGCTTCTCCTTGAGGTGAAAATTTACGTCGACATGGTCGGCGATCCTGATGAACGGGATACCGTATGGTCAAGAATCTCAAACACTGAAAAGGTCTGGGTTCCGGTCTCGTAATTTTCTTCGCACAGCGGCTTTCTGACATTTCAAGAGCATGTACAATCCCGGTTCGACGGATCGACGATCATTTGAGGGAGGCTCGGAGATGCTTTGGGCTCGCATGCTGGCCTACATCACCGGAACCGTAGACCAGGAACTTCTGCTGAGTTCTGAACCTCGACGATGTCGAGGTGAACTGCGATGACAAACTTGCTTTGAGCAGCCAGCCGGGCAGAGAGTTGTAGAGCTAGGCTTGGCAAGTTATGGTCGTCGTTAGTTTGGTGCCAAAGCGCCCGATGCTGAGTGTGACTTCGGTTGCTGCGAAGAATTGCTTGGTGGCGAGTTGACCTGAAAAAGGTCAAGCTCGACCCCGTCAGAGAGATTGTGTACGTATCGCCAACCGAGCCGAGCCTGGCAATTCAAGGAAATGCGGTGAATTTGTCATGGCCAAGCGCAACCGGTCAACCTTTGAACGCTTGCAGCGGGGAGAGATGTTGAGCCGACGTGAGCGCAAGCAGATCGAGCGGCAGTTGCAAGCCGAGGATCCGGGAGGGAGGCATTGAACCAATTGGCTTGCCGGCCAGAAGTCCGAATCTGAACGCCTATGCGGAACGCTGGGTCAGGTCGGTCAAGGAAGAATGTTTGTCGAAGCTGATCCTGTTGGGAGAGGGTTCTCTGCGCCGAGTGCTACGCCACTACGAGGCCCACTATCATGAGGAACGAAATCACCAAGGCAAAGACAACCTCCTGCTGTTCCCCTTGCGGACTGCAGCAGTCCCAGGAAAACAAGAACAGGTGCGCTGTCGGGAACGGCTGGGCGGCCTGCTGAAATACTATGAACGTAAGGCGGCATAAGCAGGTGGTGGTCCCTGTTTGGGATATTGAGTCTGGGCGCACAGCTTGAATACTGGTCGCGGCTTGTGAGCGGCTTCCAATCAAGACCGACCCTGAACCCATAACAATACTCTTCCGAGTAGTGCAGTCTGCGAACGACTTTTTTGACCATAGTGTGCTGCAGAAGCATACGGACAAGGAGTTCATTATGAACTAATCAACCGTGTGAAAAAGCTGCGCGATAGATGAGGGAAGGGCCCCTCGAGATCGGCTTTCAGGAGCAGGTCTCAAACTGCCTCCAAGCTGCTGCGGTAAAGAGCTGTGGTGGTGAGCGTTGGAGGAAAAGCGCGGGAACAAACTCGTGCAGGTGAGCGTCCGAGAGACGAACGAAAGTGAACCCTTCGAAGACGCGTCGTTAAGAAATCAAGTGTCGTCGAAACCAGGAGCGTATGGTCCACCTGGGACAAGTCCGCGGGGTGCCTGATGACCGAGTGGACGGCGACCGGCGTAGAGGGGGCGTGAAGCGGACGCAGGCTATCGCGCGGAACTGCAGGAACCAGTCGCTCTGATGCGAAGGGAGAAGCCCAAGCGGCCAAAACCGCGAGGCGAGCGTACCGATGCGGAGCACTGGGACGGACCGACTCGTAGGAGCGAAGAAGGCTCGTAATGGGGCTGGAGCAAAGGGGTCGGGTCAAGTGGTCGCATGACCGAAGCAACTGGAAACAGGAGGACCTCGATGCGTGCGACAGACAAGCCGTTCAACATCGATAAGAAGCTGGTGTATAAAGCGTACAAAGCGGTCCAATCCAATGGAGGAGCGGCCGGGGTGGATGGGCAGACGATCGAGCAGTTCGAGGCCGACTTGAAGAGTAATCTCTACAAGATCTGGAACCGGATGAGCTCGGGAACCTACTTTCCTCCGCCGGTGCGCGCCGTCTCCATTCCCAAAAAGTCTGGAGGACAAAGGATTTTAGGTGTGCCCACCGTAGCTGATCGCGTGGCACAGATGGTGGTTAAACAAGTCATTGAGCCGATTCTGGATCCGGTGTTTCTGGCAGACTCCTATGGCTACAGACCGAGAAAATCGGCACTCGATGCTGTAGGGGTTACGCGAGAGCGGTGCTGGAAGTACGACTGGGGTGCTAGAGTTTGACATCCAAGGCCTGTTCGACAACATTGACCATGAGCTCTTACTACGAGCCATTCGGAAACATGTGACGTGTAAATGGGCGCTGCTGTACATCGAAAGATGGCTGAAAGCGCCCATGGTGCAGGAAGATGGAACCACAATTGAGCGAGATCGCGGCACCCCTCAGGGGGGTGTGGTTAGCCCAATTTTGGCGAACGTTTTTCTCCACTACGCGTTCGATCTCTGGATGGCGCGGACACACCCGGACCTCCCGTGGTGTCGGTATGCGGACGACGGACTGGTGCACTGCCGTAACGAGCAAGAAGCACAGGCGCTCAAGTCTGAGCTTCAAACTCGCCTGGCGGAGTGCCACCTGGAGATGCATCCGACGAAAACCAAAATCGTCTACTGCAAGGACAAGAAGCGCAAAGGCATGTACCCGAACGTCCAATTTGACTTCCTTGGGTACTGCTTTCGGCCTCGTCTGGTGCGACGTTTCCGGGATAACTCGCTATTCTGCGGATTTAATCCCGCAGTTAGCTCCTCGGCAATGAAAGCCATGCGGTCGACGATTCGGGAATTGAAACTTCGCCATCAAACACAGCTGTCTTTGCAGGCCATTGCCCGGCAGCTCAATCCACTCCTGCGGGGTTGGATCGAGTACTACGGGCGATACGCCCCATCGGCGCTGTACCCCTTACTGCGACACGTCAATCAGACGCTCGTAGCCTGGGCGATGCGAAAGTTCAAGCGCTTTAAAGGCCATAAGGTCCGGGCGAGCCAGTTTCTACAACGGCTTGCCGCGGAACGAAGGGCTCTCTTCGTACACTGGGATATCGGAATGACCGGAGTGTTTGCTTGATGGGAGCCGGATGCGCCGAGAGGTTCATGTCCGGTTCTGCGAGAGGCTCACGGTGAGATTCCGTGGGCCTACTCTCCCGGGGCTTCAAAAATGTCTCCGTCAGTCAGGATCGGGACAAGGGCATCGTGACCCTCGGCGGACAAGTCGCCAGTGACAACGACAAGTCGCAAGCCGAAACCCTGACAAAATCCTTGGCGGGGACTCACACGATGGTGACCATTTGTGCAAAAGGTTTGCCCTTCTGCTAATCAACCGCCAAAGGAGCTGTGCATATTAAGCGCACACTAACTTATTTATTATTATATACTTATAATATTTTATATCAAGTATCAGGTGAGGCTGCCTGCGGAACGGGACGTGCAGGAACAAGCATGGTTCGCGCGGCTCTCAAGTTTACGTGGAGTTGCATCATAACTCGCGCGAGCACTTGTGAGGAATGATAGGGAGAAGTGTCATGAGACGATACGGTAACCTAGCTGGCGTTTGCGGGTTGTTCCTGTTGACCATGTCGCTGACGGCGTCAGCTAGCTCCATCGACCAATTCAAGAATGCGGCTCTCACGGGCGTCTCTAAGGGCGGCACGGTATCAGGATCGTTCTCGTTCAATAGTAAGACCGATCAGTTTTCCAATATTTCCGTCTCTATCGTGAGCAGTGTCTTTGGCAAGATTAATGTAAGCGACCGTCACGCGGGGCATGGAACTTACGAGGGACAGGGTTGGCGGGAATACACATGGAAGACGAAAGTCGATGGGGACAGGATCGTGTACTCCATGCTGTTCAATACTATTACCAATCAGTTTGAAGTAGGTGGAGGGATCCGCAATCGGAAAAACCAAGGTGATTTTAACTATATATCGGTGCCCGAAGGTGAGACTCCGTTGTCTTACCTGATGCTCTCCGGAATCGCGATGTTTGCGGGGATTGTGATATCCGGGAAACAGCGCCGCACCAGACGTACCGCTCAGTCCAGCTGAACGTACGACTCCAATCCAGCAAACCCCCATCAAGATCCGAAATGCAGCTCGCCGAACTGCGGGAATATGCTCTGAAAGGCTTCGCTCTGCATTCGCATCCTGCAGGCGCGGTGGCACGAATTGTATTCCGGGCTTTCGAACTAAGTACATGCAAATTATATTCCGAGACCTGAGCAATTTTGAGCAGCCACCAGGTATTCCGCCGTTGTAACTTGTCCGGAGATGTGAAGGAACCATCGACCCACGGTCGTTTTGTTCCTCTGGTGGCGCAGCCGTGTATCCATATACAGGAAAGCTACATCATTCACCCACTGCGCCACATCTACTTTTCGGACGGTGATGCCCGCCATGACACTTAAAAATGCGGCATTGCTGGCGCTGATCGGGACGATTCTGATAACGGCCCTTTTAGTCTGGGATTTCGTCTTCAACCTCCTCAATGTCCTGCGGGGCCTGATTCCTGTGACAATGCTGTTCTCTTCGTTCATTTATGCGTTTGCCTGCTTCAGCGTGACCGTGTTCTTTTACGTGTTCCACAAAGCAAAGACGTGATCTGGCGAACTTCTCAAAGTCTCGAGCCTTCGCGCGGGGCTCCATCCGGCTCTTGTCAAAGATTTTCCTCCTCGGCTTCGCCGTGTATCGCCACTCGTCAAGGTTTCCCTCCGCTTCGCGTACTGCCTCTTAATACAGTGGAACCTGCGCCACCCCAGATGTTTGACAATCGCAGGGCACGAGCCTAGCATTGCAATTGAGCAAGCTACCTCTTCTTACTCTTTCAGGTTCCCTGAACTAAGTCAGCCCATCTGAAGTTTTTTCTTCTTAGGCTCTCAGGAAAGTCGTGTACCCCATGCATTCGAATGCGATCCTGAACGAAGTTCGGCAACTCTACGACGTGAGTGACCGTCTTGACTCGCTGGCGGGGCAACATCCCCTCGTCTCGGAAGCACTCATCACCATCTCGGGAAGCGTTCGCAATACCGCCACTTTGTTGGAGGTGCTGGTTGCGACGAAAATGGTGCCGCTCTCCGGATTGGATCCAGCAAGTGCCTGATTAGCTCATCGCTGTCTTGAGGTTTTTGTTTGGGATTTCGCCGCGGAGGCTAGTCGTGCAGAACGACATTTAGAAGTGAACTATGAACTTGCAGCCCGCTGCCGCCATCATAGTCAAGAAAACCTAGCTCTCTGAACCGATTCATGAAAAAACTGACCCGCGACCGGGTCGTGCCTATCATCTCTGCAAGGGTCTTCTGGCTGATCTTGGGGATTACAGGCTCGGGTACGCCTTCCTTGCCGAAATGAGCAAGCAGGAGCAGAATGCGGGCCAGTCTCTTTTCGCTCGAATTGAAGAGTTGGTCAACCAAGTCCTCTTCGTATCGGATATTCCGGGCCAGCAGATACGCTACGAACAGATCCGAAAATGTGTGTTCCCGGTGAAGGGCCAGCATCATTGCCTTCTTGTCAATGCGCAGAAGTTCGCAGTCGGTCATTGCGGTCGCAGAGCCCATGCGTAAAGGCTGTCCGGCCAGGCCACCTTCTCCGAAAAACTCTCCCTCACTTAATATGCCCAGGGTTGCTTCCTTGCCAATCTTGGATACGACGGTGAGTCTGACCTTGCCTTCCTGGATGTAGTAGACGGCGTCAGCCGCATCCCCCTGCGCGAAGATTGTTTGCTTTTTTGGAAAGACCACGACCTTTCTGCCCTCGCCGATAGTGGCAAGGAATTTCTTTGGGTCAAAGTCGCGCTCTTTCTTTGCCGGCACGGTTGGTGCCATTAATGGCTTCTCCTTGGGAGGAGCTACACCCTTAGAGATTTTATCAAAACGGTGCGCCGCCAAAGATGTTCACTCTTGCTCACAATTGTCAAAAACCGCCCGGGGAACCCCAATGAAACCTGCCGCTTGCTAGGTATTGAAAATGAGCAGTATTGAGCATTTTTTCAGCTTTGGAATGTTGCATTATGATGTGGTAGTGAAAAGCAAGGAACTAACGCTGAAACAGATATTCTCCGTGCCTTGTCCTACTTGTGGCGCAGCGATCAAGGAAGCTTGTGAACTGCACACGGGTGCCCGGCGCACCGAGCCACACCGGGATCGGAAACTTTCCGCAGCCGAGGCCGTGGAACGAAGCCAGAGCAAACGATAAGCGGAATTATGCCTTTGACAGGCTCCCCAACAACTGTTCACTTTTGACCAGTTTCTGCCTTGGCTGTCACCTATCATCTCTGCCTACCAGCCTTGCCGGCCTTGGAGGAAGTGATGGAAGACTTCACTGAGTTGATGCAAAGGCTACTTGAAATCCAGAGTGGCGGAAGACAAAGAAGCCCACAGCGGATCGCGGAAGATGAGCGATTAATGGATGGTCTACAGAAGAGAAGCTTGGCAGGAACGCCGATACAAACGGTGAGGCTTAGCCAAGATAGCGCAGAGTGGGTGCGATTCAAGGCTTAAGTGTTTTACCCCCGAGATTTTGCTTTGCCGGTTTCTCCCGGCCGCTTCACCTGGAGCACGTCCGCCGCGATTAGATTGATACATCCAAGGAGTAGTTGTGCAAAAGGAGAACAAGATGAAAAAGCTGATGATCATTTCATTCGCGCTGGCGCTGCTGATGTCCGCAGTCGCCGTTGCTCAATACGGAGCGCAGCCGCCTGACAACAGCAAATCCGGCACAACAGTGAAAACTGTCAGCATCACGGGGAAAATAAGCGCTGACGGCACGATGTTCGTGAGCGACAGGGACAGCAAGAGTTGGACGATAAGCAACCCAGATGCGGTAAAAGGTCATGAAGGGCACCACGTCACTCTGCAAGCCCAGGTGGATGCGGACAAGAACGAGGTTCATGTCGTGGGGCTCAAGATGGCGAAGGATAGTATGCAAAAGTGAATCACCTATCGCTCTCTCGGAGCCAGCGATCACGCTGGCCTCTCTTATTTGCTCAAGCAGGATTTTAAAGGAAGCTGGTTTGATCGGGTCCTGTAACACCCTCAAGAGTTTTGTGCAGTGGTTTCTGTTGAACGCAACATACCCCCCGAAAAGCCTCGTATTTTCCGTGATTAACGTTATCACCCCAGGGTTGTGTTATGGCTAGAACTGCAACCTTGGGTGCTGCTTACCACGATAAATCAGTAGTTTCTCCCCAACGTATTTCGTTGATTGAGGGATCATCCGCAACCTGGTGCTTCTTTATAAATGTCAGGTTGCGTGTTTCCGGGGACAAGCTGCGTTTGAATTTGGCGTGACTCAGCGCAGCGTTTGGAGAGACGCAGCAGAGCGATTTCTTGTGTTCGATACCCGACGGTTGTCTCTTGCTTTCCAGCCGGGCCACCTTCGACCATTGAACCGAGGTTGTGCCATCCATGTAGTCGAAACTGACGTACAGCACTCCGGCGTCGAGTCCTTTACCTTGGCAGGTCATGCGGTCACCGTTCTTCATGACCAGCACATCGGTGTTTTCTCGCGCGAAGAGAGGCGCACCGACGAGAAGGGTGGAACTCAGAATAAAGGTTCGGATGTTCATGTTGGCTGCTCTTTTCACGCTGTTTTTCAACTCCTAGGCATCGTGAGACGTTACCCGCCTAGCGAGGGAGGGCTACTTTGGGGTTGGTCTGGCCGACAGAGGCGGCATTAGCTCCTGCTAAAACCGGAAAGCCCGAGCAACGTATCAATCTCGAACACCGTGAGCGCAGTCTACCGCCTCGAATCAGGTCGCCGTACGTGTTTCGTTTGCCGGACGCCGAAGGCGGTGTTCTGGAAGGGGAAGCTGACGAGACTGGCCGCCGGGTTCTGGGCTGCTTTCACTTGAGGCTTCGATATTTCGCGGTCGGCGATTATTCCGTACCGGTTCGGGCTTCGCCTGGGAATCTGAACACATCGCTGGGCCGGGGGTCGGTGACACGACGCACAAGATCGGTTGCCTTCTCTGCATCGACGCCTTTGTCTTTCGACAGGTACGCCAGTTGTGTCGGTGCCGCAAACCGCGTACCAGAAGCTTCGACGATTTCCGCTATTTTCAATATCACGTCCTGGCGAATCGCGGTGAATTGTGCCCAATCGCCCGTCTTGCCATAGGCGAACAGCTCCATTTGGTAAGCGGCACCGACAAAACTCATGACCCGAACTCTACAGCTCCCGGATTCGATTGCAGGATGTTGGTCCAGCATGCTCTGCACGCGGTGCAGGACGAACCGTAATTGTTCGCTTTGCGTTTCAATTCGCAGCGAGAAAGTCTGGTTGATTAGCAATTTGCTGCGACGCGCCATGTTTTGGAATTGCATTTGTGCAAGCGATCCGTTAGGAACTACCGATAGATTCTGGTCGAGGGTACGCAGCTTCAGAGAACGGAGCCCGATATCCTCGACCGTTCCAAGTTGATCACCAATCTGGCAGAAGTCACCGACCTGTACAGCTTTGTCCATCAGCAAGGAGTTCGCAGGCTGGTTTCCGGGTTTCGGCATTCTCACTCACGTGGGTCGAAAATCGGGCAAAATCTACCGAACTCCGGTAAACGTTTTTCGAGCATCGAACGGCTTCATTATTGCGCTCAACTACAGCAGCCAATCGGAATGGGTGAAGAACGTGCTCGCGGCAGGCGGCTGCGAACTTAAGACTCGCGGGAAGAAATACCAGCTTTCCGCACCGAAGGTCGTGCGTGATCCTACGCGAAAGCGGTTCCCGTTTTCGGTGCGGCTGGTGCTGAGGACTGTGCAGAAAGCCGTACAACCGGCGACATTATGGCAGTTACATCCTTCAGAAGGTCACCAAGGGTCAGGGTGGCATAGCGCTTGCAGCTTTCCTGGGTGGGGCATACTCGTCAACTTTGACCACCGTGGTTATTTCACGAAGAGCGGCTCAAGAGGGCCACCCGCACATTTTCGCAGGAGGGATCTTGATCGCATCAGGTGTCATGTACCTCCGTCTAATTGTCCTTCTGGCTCTTTTCAATCGTCACCTCATGTCCCTGCTGGTGCTGCCCTTTCTTGTACTTTCGGGTCTTGCGATCACTGTCGGATGGGCTTGGTCGGGCCGACCGGATGTAACAGTGGACGCGGTAAAGCGGGAGTTTGAGCCGAACAATCCACTCGAACTGCTTGCCGCCTCTCTCTTCGCGCTTTTGTTCTTAGCAATGCTAGTGGCCACCCAGTTGGCGGTCACCCACCTCGGAAGAGCAGGAGTCAACATACTTGCCGCGATCATGGGTGTCACCGACGTAGATCCTTTTATTATGGGCATGACCCAAGCTGCGGGCTCGCTCGCTCCTCTGAAGGTCGCGGGCGCGGCAGTTCTGATTGCTGCGGCCAGTAACAACCTCATAAAGGGGATTTACGCATGTAGCTTGGCGGATCGAAAGACCGGCACTGAGAGCCTCTCTCTTTTGACTGCTCTTGCTGCACTCGGTCTTGTTCCCTTGCTTTGGTTCTGACTTCGCTCGCTAATCCCGAGACAGCGTGTCGCAGACACCTAATCCCATTGCAGGCCGCACAAAAACCCTAAAGCCCTCATACGGCTATAGGCTTATCTCCGTCGTGGTGATGGTCTCTGGAGAGAAGGAGAGACCTGAGCGCCCTTAAGAGTGCACCTGCTCACTACTTCACGTGACCTACGTCACGGCAATCTCTGTGCCCAGCAGTCATCAATGAATATGGAAAAATCGGCAAACTCTGCTGTCAAGTAGCCCTCGTGCAAGCGAGTACCGCTGATGACAGCGAGAATTGCTCCACAAGGTTTCCAGGGATCGGAGTCAGTAGCGTGGACCACGAGGATCTTCGGCTGGTTAATCCGTGGGTTGTTACATTTTCCGTGATGCTGGCGACCTTCATGGAGATCTTGGACACCACAGTTGTCAATGTCTCCATCCCTCACATCGCCGGAAATCTCGCAGCCACGATCGAAGAAGGCACTTGGGTGGTCACGTCGTACCTAGTATCTAACGCCATTATCTTGCCCATGTCTGGCTGGTTGGCGAATTACGTCGGCCGCAAAAAACTGCTAATGATTTGCGTCGCAGGATTCACCGTCACGTCTTTGTTCTGCGGGTTGGCCACAAACCTCTCGGCACTGATCTTCTTCCGCGTCCTCCAGGGGCTCACCGGCGGAGGACTGCAGCCGCTGGCGCAGGCAATCCTTCTGGAAACTTTCCCGCAACGGAAGCACGGCCAAGCTATGGCAGCCTTCGGTATCGGCATTCTGTTGGCGCCGATTCTCGGGCCTACACTGGGCGGTTGGATTACAGATAACTACAGTTGGCGATGGATTTTCTATCTCAATCTTCCAGTGGGTTTCCTGTCTCTATTCATGGTTAATCGATTTGTCTACGACCCGCCTTACATCCAGCGGACGCGAGGTCGCATTGACCTGTGGGGAATCGGCTTCCTCGCGCTCGGTGTTGGTGCGCTGCAGATCGTTTTGGACACGGGACAGCGCAAGGATTGGTTTTCGTCCCACTACATCCGTTTTTTCGCCACTCTTTGTGTTGTGGGGCTAGTCTCATTGGTAGTTCGCGAACTGAGCGCACGCAAGCCGGTAGTTGATTTGCGGGCCCTCGCTGATCGATCCTTCGCTGCTGGAGTATTTCTCATCAGTATGCTGGGTTTTGTTCTTTATGCCAGTCTGGTACTGCTGCCGATCTATCTGCAGACCTTGCTGGGATACCCCGGCCTATAATGCGGGACTGGCGCTTTCGCCTCGAGGAATCGGGTCCCTAGCAACCACGCCGTTGGCGGGTTACTTGACCAGCAAGACTGATCCTCGCAAACTCCTTGCCTTCGGCCTCGTATTGGGCTCGCTGACGATGTTTGACCTTTCAGGCCTAAACCTGAATGCCGGCTACCTGGACATCCTGTGGCCGCAGGTCTTCCAGGGCGTGGCTTTAAGCTTTCTGTTCATCCCCCTCATGACGCTTAGCATGTCGGGGATCGCAAAGGAAAAGATGGGAAATGCGACCAGCCTGTTCAACCTGATGCGGAACATCGGAGGCAGCTGTGGGATCGCCATTATGACAACTTTTCTCGCGCGGCGGACCCAGATGCATCAGAACCGATTGGTCGCGAACATTACGACAGGCGATCCGAAGACAAGAGAGACGCTGCAGGGGATGCAGGCTTGGTTTCAGGCGCACGGCGCAGACAGCTACACGGCTTCTCGCAAGGCGTTTGGTGCCCTCTACGGCATGCTGCAACGTCAAGCTTCAATGCTTTCGTTCGTCGAAGCATTTTGGGTGATGGGCGTTCTGTTTCTTGTAATGCTGCCGTTTATTTTTCTTCTGCGAAATATGCAAGAGCGCCCTCCGACGCCATCAGGTCTAGCCGGCAAAGAGCGAATGTCGGAAAGTCGTCCGGAATCACGGGACGAAGAGCTCGTCTCGGTTGAGGTTTGAGGCCTTCGTCGAGAAAGCCATCTTCTGCAAGTATGCTTCGAACAACTGCGAAGAGGGCCGCCGTCTGCTCCACATTCTTGCCCCCCGGATTTCAAAGCGTTATTGAACGCGCGAATCGTTCTGGTGAAGAACGCAACAGATGGTGGCTTGGATCAATGGCCTGTCCAAAGCACAGGAACGGCGGATTTGGCAGAGGAGCGGAAGCGCTTGGGCTCCTGTTCGACAATGTGCAAAAGCAGAAGCCGAGACTTGCATTGAATCGTTAGCCCGATCGCATATTGCAGACCATAGTGCGACTCCTCCCATAACCTGGTGACATAGAGTAGTTGGGCTAAGGGCCCACCACAGCCGGGGGGAGATGCATGCGGTCCTACCGTCAGGACGGGACACGTGACCTTGCGAACAATCTCCTCAGCCACTGATCCCAGAAAGAATTTTTTGATCCGTGATTTCCCGGTGGCGCCCACAACTACGAGGTCAATGTGCTGTGACTGGACAAGGTCCTCGACAATCTTCGAAACTTGTCCTTCCCTTAGCCATGTCCGGTGCGGAACAGTTTCAACTATGGTGTCCAGTCGTTCAAGTTGTAGTTGGGCATTATTGTAAGCCTGTTGGCATATCGTCGAGTTTGCGGCTGGCGATGCGATATCAATCTCAGGAGGATCGGTTACGTGCGCAATATGAACCACGGAATTGAAGTGTATCGCGACCGGCAGCACACAAGTGAGTGCAGAGAGCGCAGCCCGAGAAAAGTCAGTAGCGACCAGAATATTCTTCAAAGAGACTCGAGTGGGATTAGTGAGTTGTAGCATATGCCTCCCTTCACCAGGCACTGCTTCCTTTGCTTATCTGGTCATCTCGCCACAATGACGGAAGAGTGTCTGTTTTGTGTATTGCATCTTTCTCTTCTCGCCTTCGCGGGATGAGTCGATCAACGTCTTATCGTCAGAACCGGACAATGTGCTCCGCAGACGACGTGATGCGCAGTTGACCAACGCAAGTGCGCCGAGGCCCGAGGCGCAGCCAGCTTTTTCACTCCCATGACAACCAGGTCTGGTCGACATTTGGCCATGGCATCTTCAATTTCGTTGGGCACGAGACCAAATGAAACCAGATATTGCACGTCGGAGGTCATACTCGCGTTCTCTGGAATCAGCGCAACTAGCCGGCGCGTTGCCTCCAAACTTTCTATTTGGCGCTTCTTGCAAATCGTGATGACACCCTGCCACGAAGGATGCGCGGGAACAGGTTTGGGCGTGACAACATGCATCAGAATAAGGCGCCCGGCATTTTCATTGGCAATCGAGATCGCGTAGGGCAAGGCGCTTAGGGACGGTTGCTTAAAATCGGTGAGGAATAAAACGGTGCGAATTGTTAGCTCATCCTCATGGGGTTCCGGAACCTGTGCACCCACAGTCAACACCGGGCAAGTAGCAACCCGGAACAACTCCTCCGCAACGGAGCCCAAGAGGAATTTGTTCAATCCGCGTCTTCCGTGGGTACCGAGCACGAGCAGGTCGATTCTGTTCCGGCGAATAAAGTCCGAAGTGACCTCTTGTATAGGTCCCCGCTCCACGATGTCTTCATGCGGCAAACCGAGCAGGCACTTCTCTTCCTTGAGGAACCGCATCTTCCGTTCTGCTTCCACGCGGTCCTGGTCCAAACTGGCCGGCAAAGGCTCGAGAGGAATTGGCATCGGCGCTTCCGCTCGAAGGACATGAACAATGTGCAGCTTGGCATTATGAGTTCTCGCAATAGCCGCAGCATACGCGAGCGCCTTATTTGCAACCGTCGAAAAGTCGGTTGCGCAGAGAATGGTTTTGAACGAGATATGAGTGCCCGTTGTTGTCCCTGTGCCGATCGTTTCTGTGCTGATCATGGTAAACCTCCCTAATTCTCCATCTACGTGTTCGCGTGCTGCATCCTTACATGTTGCACAACGCTGTGCGCCATCGATCTCATCATCGGACTATCCGCCAGTAACTCGGCGCCCTCTGAGACCATGCTTTCGAGTAGAGCTTTGCCCTTCTCGTCCATGAAACTCACGCCGCTCAAATCAATCTCGAACCGCGCCTCCGGCACGTTGTTCTTGGCGCAGATCCAGCATCGTTCGAGTTCCTTCACCCAATAGCTCGTCAGCTTGCCTTCGAGGCGGAATCTGGTGAAGTCTCCCTTTTCTTCCATCGTGATTCGTAACATGACACGACTCCCTTCGATTCTCATTGCTGCAACTGGAATGTAACCGTGACAATGGTCTCCACCTCGACCGGCAGTCCGTTCAGCAGATATGGTTTGTAACGCCATTGCTTGACCGCATCGATCGCAGCTGGGGCCAGCATCGGATGGCCACTCACGAGTTCCAGGTTCTGAATATTGCCATCCTTGTCGATAATCGCTCTCAGAACCACAACTCCCTGAATTCGCGCTTGCCGTGCTATAGGCGGATATTCGGGTTGCATTTTGTATGTGAGCATTCCTTGCGTGACGCCTTGGGATACCCGCACCCGTTGGGCCGTCGGTGCAGGTTTGAAAAGTTTGGGCACTGCAGCCGGGTTGGAGGTGGAGCTGATGATTCCGCCAATCACTCCGCCTAACTGGCCGCCCGGAATCCCACCGGGCACTCCGCCGAGCACCCCGCCTGTCACGTCGGCGGGAGGTGCTTCTGCTTCCTTCAACATTTCAACTTTCGACGGAATGCTGCTCGGTGTTCGTAGTTGTCCATTGAGCAGGTCGCTTGCTACCTTGATTATTTTCGCGACAGCCGGTGCTGGCGGGGGTGGGGGAGGTGGCGGAGGTGGAGCAACCAGAAATGTCACCAGTTGCTGCCGGGGCAGTACGTCGGTATACCAAAGTGGCAGGAGGACAAGAACCGATACCAGGAAACATTGCAGAATAAAGGAAAGAATCGTCGGCCACGTCCGCCGGCGACGGTGTCTACTCCCGGTCTCAAGCAGGCTATCTTCAAACAACGCCTTGTACCGCATGGGAGCAACCGAGGGCATTATCTTGGTCGCCGCAAGCGGTTCCTCCACCGACTGCCGCACACCTTTCTGTTGCTCCAGTTCGTCCAGAACCGAATGTGTGCTCATAAACAGACCTCCCGTTTCACGCAATCCGCAGCCATCTGAACATCAGACGCCGGGGTGGGCGACGCTCAGTGCGCATGTTCTCCAGCGAGTAATCGAACTTTGCACCGCAGCTGCAACACACGCGATAACTCCTGCCATCGAGTGTGAAGACGCGGCTCAAATTGCCGTGATGACAACCGAAGAGGACATCCAGCGTCCTTATTACCCCTTCCATAAACCCTCCTTATTAGGGCTTCACCTTCGATAGGTGCAGTTCAGAAGCCAAATCCCCATGCACTCGAAAAAATGAAACCTTTGCTGTGCTTAGACTTGCGCCAACCGCGCGACGCGCTGAACAGCAGGCCGGCAAAGCCCATCGTCACAATGACGAAAGAACGCCAGTCCGGTAGCGAGAGACGCGAAGACGGACCTATGGTTACCGCAAGTGCCATCCCATTGAACCCGTTGAATCAGCTATGAAAAAAGACCTGAAGGCGCAGATACCGAAAATAGGGTCACCGGCGTGCACGTAGCTGCTTAAGGAAGGAATTTACCGTGAAGGGGATCCTGAAGCTCGCCTATAAGTTGCTGGTAAATGACATGGCGAAGTTTACCGCGCTGCTGCTCGGCATCACCTTTGCCGTGTTCCTGATCATGTTCATCACATCGATGTTCGTCGGAGTGTTGAATCACGCCTCCTCAACCATAATCAATATCGGCTCCACGATGTGGGTCATGGATCCTGCCGTGCAGACGGTCTCCAATTCGGTCGGCATGCCCGACTACGTCTTGGACGCAGTTCGAAGCATGCAAGGAGTGAAGTATGCCGTTCCCCTGTATTCGGGAGGAGCTCTGGTCAAACTTTCCGACGGAACTTATCAATCCGTCACCGTTGTCGGATTGGACGACACCAGCCTGCTTGGCAGACCGGCGCTGATTGAGGGAAAGATCGAAAACATTTATGCGGAGAATGGATTCATCGCGGTGCGCGATGCCGAGTTTCCCAAGCTCCAGAATCCGCACGTCGGGTCGGAACTCGAACTAAACGACAACCGAGCGGTCATCGTGGGGATTGCAACGGTAGCGACTTCCGGCCTGTATGCTTTGGCCATTGTCAGTCTCCACCCGCCTTGGCTTCGTTGCCGCAGCCCACAATTCTCACAAATATGGGTGAGGGATATCACCGTCAAACCCCTCATCTAACAGCGATAATTGAACGGGACTCCGGTGCCGTTAGACGGTGCAGCGGAGGTTCCCTCCGGGGGGAGGTCGGGCCTCCAAACCGGAGCCCCCTCGTGATTCGCCTCCGCATAGCGGTTGAAATGTCGCAATTGCTACGTTTTGATTTTACGACTTGCACGCCTTCTAGGAGGGAGAAAATGACAAACCCACCGACAGACCTAGAGGCTTACACAGACGAGGAGCTCGAGCAGGAAATGGCTCGCGTGCTGGCGTACGCTCGTGGAGAAGTGCTGAACGACGCTGAAGTGCAGAAATTCTGGCAGTTCTACACAGAGATTCAGCGGCGTCGTGCGCTCCCTGGGACCGCCGCGTAGTTAATTGACCTTGTACGGGGGCTTCTGTGCCCACGTAAAGGCAATTTGAAACGCGTGGAAAGTTATATGAGCTTCCCGCAGGTTGGGGATACCGGCATCCGCTGCGTTTTCAGTTTCAATCGGCAACTGAAAACTGAAATCACTTCTGGTCAGCAAAGTCAGGTTCGATATAACCCAAGGCAACAAGAATGGCAAAGAATACAGCGCACGAATTAGAAGCAATCAAGAACGCTTTTATTTGCGGCATTGCACAGGGTCGCTTCGACGAACGGAGCCTCACGTGCCCTCGCACAGTAGATAGCCCTATCTGGCAAGCAGAAGTTATTTCTGAACTGAAAAAGGTTGAAGCCGAGTACAGCCTGACGTGGCAAGATGACCTTCTAATGGCGGGCTTTCCGGATGTGGATGGTCTTGTTCATGGTGTCCAACTTAAAGGTTGGCTAAAAGAGCAAGAAGGAAAAACAAAAGAAGAATCCAACTTTGTAGAAACTGGCAACGAACCACAACCCCGATAGATACCAGCAACGAGGGCAGACATTTTGTCAGTAACGGAGTGACGGGCTTCGTTTTGACCGAGGATAATCAGGACAAGCACCCGACGACTTAGCCCTAAGCACTACAAGGCCAAGGTCCGCTTGACGGGTAACTGTCGCAATCGCATTATAAAAGGGCGCCCTTTTGGAGTAGGTTGTGAGCGTTCAGATCACCACCTACGAAAGGAGCACCCTCGTGAACAGTGAAAAGTATATTGGGCTGGACGTTCATCAAGCAACGATCGTGGTCGCACTGTGTTTCTTCTTATCCGATCGTGTTGTGGGAACAGGAGATTTGACCGTCACACTGAAGCGTGCCACAGGTCACTGAGCTACGGTCGCCGCGAAGCAAAAATATAGATATAGAAGTGTGATGGGTTCTGTATGGTGGCGACATGTGCCAACCCGTCATGTTCCGCTTCGTTCCGATATCTCCAAGAAGGAAGACTTTTTCGGCTGGAAACCGACCCCAAATTGGCCTCCTCCGTCAACGCTTATGCCAGCAGCCACACCCGAGTGGAATACTTCTGGCTGTGCAGCCGATGCTCGGAATCAATGGCGCTGCGTCTCGGACAAGATGGAACCGTCGTTACTGTTTTGCTCCCAGACCGCGCCCGCCGCAATCCCGAGGATTTCGCCATCATCTCGCGACACAAAGACAGGCTCCTGAGAAGCGTCAATTTTGCCCGGAGGAAAGAAGGGGGGCACTCGGAAGGGAGGTCGGTACGGAACTTGCAATCCTGATCATCGTGCTGTTGTTGATCGGCTCCCTGATTCCCGAGCGGCACGAAATTCGGCATATCCGATGAACTCTGAGTCCTGCAGGGGATTGATGCTGGCATGTGACGCTCATCACTGCGCACGTTCTCAGTTCCTGAGACAGTGTTGCTACACTAGGGAACCGAGGATGGGCTTCATGAAACCGTCGCAATCGTTAGCCCCGATCACACAGGTCAGCCATCCGGAGGAGATTGACGAAAGAGACACATTCCTCTTGGAACAAGCCGCCGATAAACTTGTGCGGTTCGGGCAGCAAGTCGGTGTCACTCCCGAGGAGATGATCTCGTTGCTCGACTCCGGGATCAGCGTCCGTGATCTGCTGGTATTCCTAGCCTCGAAAATCTCATCAGGAGTCGCCTAGAGATGGGCACCGCGACGGACACCCTGATGGTCGTTCGCTGCCCGTATTGCGTCTTTGGCGAGGAGTTCAGGCCGATGGTCGCCCATCTAGACGGAAGGTTCATCTGCGCGAAATGTGGTCACCTAGCAAGTCCTTCTGACAAAGATTTCAAGTGTCGTTGTCCAGAGTGTTCTGAGCTAAAGCCGGCAAGAATCGGCTAGAAAGTTGTCACGTGAACGAATTGCTAGCGTTGTGGCAGGAAATTCAAATAGGAGGTTGATCTTGTCAGCGGCTTACAATGGCGAGATGAAGATTGATTCAGCGCACATCCGACAAATAGAATCCAAGGTCAAGGCGGAAAGAGCGGAGGTATCCGCGCTCGATAGCCAGCTGACAGAAAATGGAGCGCCGTATTCAAAATGGAAACTTCAGCAAGCGATGTCTAGGTTGAACGAGGTGGAAACGTTCCTACTGCCGCAAGCTCTCAAAGCCCAAACAGAATATTACGCAGCCAAGTGGCTAGAGACAGCCGAGTACGAGATTGCAGCAGCAGTGCAAACGCGGCAGAACGTTCAAAAAGACTCCGATAATTTTGGTCCGGATATAGCAGAGATTGGCGACTAACTTTTCCCTGCGCTCCGCCATTTTATGTTGCGTGTTGTGGAATCTCCCCGCGTTCGGTCGTCTTCCATCCAAACCTACACCCGATCAAAGATGTTGTACTTAGGCATCCCGAGATTATCTCGCGGTATTCAGTACTACGGACACAGTCTCTTGGTTTCATCGAAGGCACCGCTTTTTGTTTAAATTCTCGACTGCTGTAAGTCGAAACAGTTGCCGGCCGTCTTGAACCGCGCTAAACTCACGCTCTGAATGCGAAATACAGAAATGCGTTTTCTGTTGCGGTTGGAAGTGACGTATGTTCGAGCGGCTCTGGATGCCTCGGAGAATGCGGAAGTGCAAGCGCCGGGGCAAAGCGACCGCCAAGAAGGCGTACATTGTCAGGAGGCGATCGAAACCTGTCCCAGAAAGGGACCGTGCCAATGATTGTAGAAAAATCGGACCCCAACACGCTCTTAGTCGGCAGCCGAGAAACCATAAACCGAGTGCCTGACACCGGCCTCAAGGCCGCGATGGCGAAAGTCCCCGAATCCTTCGCGGCAAGGCTTGCATTCATGACACCCGAACATCACCTTGTTCGCAACTTTGCTGTTCGCGAACTGCCCTATGAAAATGGGAGGCCGATAAAGGTTGACCGGCTCGCAGCCACGCTGGGACTACCCACCGCAAGGGTTCATGCGATTGTGGAAGACCTCGAACGCCATCTCTTTTTCTTGGTTCGGAATGAGGCTGGAGAAATCAGTTGGGCATTTCCGGTCACTACCGAGCCCACGCCTCATCGCTTGAAGTTCAGCACTGGAGAACGCGCGTATGGCGCTTGAGCAGAAGATGCTTTCGCTACGCCCTTCGTGCAAGGGCGCCTCAGAGGAAAAAAGCTTTCCATTGAACTCGAATCCGAGTGCGCCCATTGCGGAAGGGTACTTCACATCTCCGTGGACAGCGAATTGAATTCCCAGGTAAGGGAAAAAGACGCCGAACCATTGCTTTTTGAGCCGGATGTCGATTGGAAGACTTTCAAAGGCGCGAACATAATCAACGATTATTGAAGGAATTCCCTCTTCTTCTGGTCAGAAGAACACGCCAGGATTGATCGAGCTTCGCGAACTCAGGTGGATGGCGCCTACCTTACGATGGCGCAAAGCGCTTATACCGAGAGAATAGCCCAATCCGCGCTCTTCGGTTTTCAATTTTAGTTGACCTTCCGTCTCAGGTCCAACACAGAGCATCCCTTGCATTACGTCACGTATGCGCACCTTCAAAATGGAACCATCAAGGTGCGGCTGCACGATCGGGTTCGTCGAGGAGATGTGCTCGCACTGCTCGGAAACAGCGGCAATACGACCGACGCGCATTTGCATCTGCAGGGGGACCGATCGCGACTCGGTCTTGCAATCATAAGGCGTTCCTTTTGTATTTGAGAGTTTCACCTACCTCGGGCCAGGTTCCGAATACGAACTTAACAAGCACGTATCAGTGCCGTGGGTAAATTCAATCCCGCCGGGGAATGCGGTTATACAATTCGAGCCGGTGAAAAGTGAAGATTCTCTCTGGTGTGTATATGCTCGAATCGAGAGCTAGGCTGCCCTTGACCTGGCCGGTGGCAACCAGGTTCGCCAACCCGTAAACAATGTTTTTCTCAACCACGCGCTTCAAATGCCGCGCTCCATACTTGGGATCTGTGCCTTCCAGCAGCAGCCATTGCTTGATCTCCGGGGTGCAGAGGAATGTGAAATGACTCTGGCCGACGGCGCCCGCAATGCGCCGCAGCACTTTCGCGAGTTCCAACTCGAGAATGTGCTCAAGCTGGTCCGGGCGAAGCGTTTTGAAAACGACGACTTTGTCCAGCCGGTTCATAAACTCAGGGGAAAACTTTCTCCGCGCCGCCTCGGTTGCAGTACGCTTGATTTTGTCGTCGAGGTTCGTGTCTTCGATGGGCGCCTGTATGGCGAATCCGAGACCACCCTCGGCGAGCCGGCTCATTTCTGATGCCCCCACGTTCGGAGGTCAAGAAAATGAGGCACTGGGAAAGGTCCACGTGCGTATTGTCGCCGAGCGACAGACTGGCCTTGTCCAGGATTCCGAGCATGAGCTGCCAGAGCGACTCCGACGCCTTTTCGACTTCATCGAACAGCAGAAGCGTGAGTTTGAGTTTCTCCGTGTGCCATCGAGTCAAGGCTACCTGGGTGAGTATCGGCCGCGTATGCATGTGTCCGATATAGCCGGGTGGCGAGCCGATCAACTTGGCGATTTCGTGATGTTCCTGAAACTCTGCGCAGTCCACTCTGATGAAGGCGTGGGGATTTCCAAAGAGCGCTTCAGCGAGCACCTCAATCACATAAGTCTTGCCGGATCCGGTCGGCCCGAGAAACAACAGGTTTCCTACCGGCCGATCCGGCGGAGACATGCCCACAAGAAAAATCTGGTAGAGCTCAAGGACCGCGTCCACCGCCGCGTCCTGCCCCGCGATTCTAGAATGCAAGAACGCCTCGATTTCCCTGGTGGTCTCTCCGTGAAGTGTCGCGTCGAGTGGCTGGACCGTTGTTTCTTCGATGAAGGTGGAATTATCCGGACTGGGCGCGCTGGACATACCAAACCCTTAGTTCTGCGCTACTTGATTGTTGCATCTTTCACCGCAAGAAACCGTGACGGTGAGCACGGAGCGCGGTGATGGCGGAGCAGTCTGCAATCGCGCTGAGAAGTGCGTGATCTACATCACTGCCAGGTTCAGGCAATAGGGTGTAAATAAAGAATTAGACCGGGCGTCTTCCGAAAGTCAGCGCTCCACCTCTGCGGTCCAAGCAGGCGCCAGCGCGGAAGACACCCGGTAACACTCTTCAGTACCTTCTGCAGCAAGAAAGCTGCGATGTCCTGCGTAGGCGTCAATATCGGCGCACTGACGGTAAAAGTGGTCGCGGTCCGAGCTGACGACGCCAGAAATGTCAAAGTGGTGGCCCATCAGGGGCGCCCCTTAGAAGTGCTCGAGGGGCTGCTCGCGATGCCAGAGTTTGCCGGCGCGGAATTTTTTGGCGTATCCGGTCATCTAGGTCACATCTCTGAGCTTGCCGCTATTCAACGTGCGTTGCGAGAGGTGGAAGGCGAATTTGACGCTGTGGCTTCTTTAGGCGGCGAATCGTTTCTCGTCTATATGCTCGTGGACGAAAGAATCACCAACGTTTTGTCCCACAATAAGTGCGCGGCGGGCAGCGGCGAGTTCTTCACGCAACTGATCGGCCGGATGGGACTCGACATGGATGAGGCGATCCAGCTTTCGTTCACGGGGAAGATTGTACCGTTGGCCTCGCGCTGCTCGGTGCACTGCAAATCTGATGTCACGCACAAGCTCAATCGCCACGAGGCCAACCCTGTGGACATCTTGCACACGCTCCACGACAGCATGGCAAATAAACTGGTGGCACTCTTGGAGAAGGGACAACGTTCGCTGCGGCGTGTGTTGCTGATCGGCGGCGTGACCCGCAATGCCGCCCTGCTGGAGGCGCTGCAAGGGAAGCTTCCCGGCACTGAGTTGGTCGTGTTGCCAGAAAGTCCCTGGTTCGAAGCGTGGGGCACTGCTTTGCTCACACGTGACAGGCCGTTGCACAGATCCCCAAAGATTTCACATCCGCCAGTCTTCGATAAGCTCCCGCCGCTTCATCGTTACAAGGAACGGGTGCAGGTTATTGGCGCTCCGCAACGGCAGCTACCGCCGGACGGTCCGCTGGTTTTAGGAGTGGATGCAGGATCGACGACTACAAAGACGGTCCTACTTGATCCTGCGACGCGCGGCATTGTGGCCTCGCATTACACGCGAACTCATGGTGATCCTGTGGCAGCGTTTCGTGAGTCCCTGGGCGCACTGATTAATCAAGTTGGCAATCGTCCCGTGGGTCTCGCGAGCACAACGGGCTCGGCCCGAGAACTGGTCGGAGCCTGCCTGGGCACCAAGCACGTGTACAACGAGATTTCTGCCCATGCCGCCGGCGCGACGCACTTTGCGCCCGATGTAGACACGATTTTTGAGTTGGGAGGCCAGGACGCTATTATAAGTACATCTACCTGCGAAATGGCGTACCGATCGACTACGCGATGAACAACGCTTGCTCGGCCGGCACGGGTTCTTTTCTTGAGGAGAGCGCTCAGGGTGATCTCGGAATCAGTGTGTTGGAGATCGCAGACGTCGCGTTGTCTGCTTCGTCGCCGGTTAAATTCAAAACGACTTGCACGGCGTTCATTAATTCCGACATTCGGATCGCCCAACAGCAGGGCCAGGGGCACGATAACATTCTCGCCGGGCTGGTGTATTCAATCGCCGAAAACTACCTCACAAAAGTAAAAGGGCAACGCCCGGTTGGCAAGAAAGTACTCCTGCAAGGAGGGGTGGCTCTGAACGGGGCGGTCGGGTATGCGTTCGCCCATAGCGTCGGATGCCCAGTCGTGATCCCCCCGAACCCCGAATTACTCGGAGCTCTTGGGGTGGGACTGCTCGGGCTCGAACGATCGCAGGGCGTGGAGGCTGGAGCCACCGATCTGCAAACACTTGCGTCAGCCGATATGAAACTCGTAGGTCGATTCACGTGTCGGGCGTGCAAACTGTACTGTGACATTGACCGGTTCGAAGTAGATGGCCGGCGGTTTCCATTCGGCGGCCGCTGCAGCCTATTCGAAAACGTGTGGAAGAGAAAGTCGCGGATCGCGCCCGCGCCCGACCTGGTCGAACAACGGGCCGCGATACTTTTTGGCGTCAGCAAGCATATCGATGCAGGTGTGAGGCACGAACCGAGGGAACACCCTCATTGGGGCGTTGGGCCAGCGTACGAAACTGCAAAGTCGTTTCTTGAGGAGTCCTTCGGCTACCTCGATCATGCAAAGGCGCCGGTCCGCGAGACACGCATCGGCATTCCTCGGGCGTTGACGACGCACTCACTATTCCCGCTCTATTCGACCTTCTTCTCTGTTTTGGGGATGGAGGTCGTGTTGTCCGCCGTGGACCCGCGGGGCGATCTGAGGTCGCATTCTGGCTTTTGCCTGCCGGCACAGATCGCACATGGCGCAGCATTGGACCTGGCGCAGCGCGGCGTCGGTCTGGTCTTCTTGCCGAATGTCGTGCGCATGCCTCAGCGCAGCTCTTGCAAAGATTCCTACCTCTGCCCAATCACACAAGCGGGCCCTTATTTCGTAGCCAAGGCATTTCCTGATACTCGCTTCTTTTCGCCGGTGCTGGACTTCACCAACGGATACGAAGCCAGCACGGCCATGACAGACATGGCAGTGGACGAGTTGGGAGTCTCTCGCGAGTTGGCCGACGAGGCTTGGGCGCTGGCCGTACGTGACCAGACGGAAGCCGAGTGCGCTCTGATGGAACTGGGCCGGAGGACTCTAGCCGAAGCGTTGGCGGCAGGCAAACCTGCGATCTTATTGGCAGGCCACAGCTACAACGCCTATGCACCCGAGGCTTCGCAATCGGTGGGCAAGAAACTCTCAAGCATGGGAGTGCCGGTGATTCCTGCAGATTGTCTGGCGCCAGTCGGAGCAGGCCCCACCGTTTGGCACTTCGCAAATCAGATCTTGAACGCAGTAGCCCTCGCCGAACAGCACCCTAATCTTTTCCTCCTAAGTGTGAGCAACTTCAGCTGTACGATCGATGCATTCACCCATTCCATGCTCGCATCTGAGCTCGGATCCAAACCATATCTGATACTCGAAATTGATGCCCACACCGCCGACGCTGGCGTGCAAACGCGCCTCGAAGCTTTTCTCGATATCGTGCAGAACTACCACGCCGCGCAGACTGGCCTCGCCAAGTCGTTCACCCCCTGTCGGTTGGCCAAGGGCGGTGGCGTCATCTGTTCAAATGGCGAGCGAGTGCCGCTTACCGACCCACGGGTGAAACTCTATTTTCTAAACTTCTCCCAGTATCACGCGCAATCGATGGCCATGGCCGTCGGCTGGCTAGGCTTGCACCCAGGCAAAGTGGTTCCTATGGATCGGACTCAACTCGACCTTGGCTTGCAGTCTACGTCCGGCCGCGAGTGTCTCCCGCTACCCCTGTGCATCGGGCAACTGCTCAAAATCCATCAAAATCGTCAGTCCGGCGAGATCGTAGGTTTCTATATGTCCGCGGTGGCGCTCCTTGCGTGAGCGAATCCTACATAGGCTATTTCGAACGGTTTATTGTCGAGCACCAACTGGGCGACGTGTTCATACTCAGTCCCGAGCGGGAAAACGATTATTTGGGATTCGACCCAGCCGTTCTGGTAAAGCATTTGTCGCCAGCAATTCTCATCGCAGATATTCTCGTCGAGATCGACTATGTTCTTCGCGCAGTTGGTGCCCCGGGCAGCATTGATCAACTGCAACAGGAGTGGCAACGATTCACGGCTGGGGCTAGAACACTCGACGAGTTCAACTCAGGGCTGCCTGCCCTAGTGGAGCACTTGACGGTGTTGCCACGGATGCAAGACCCGATGAACTGCCCGCGGGTCGTTGTAACGGGAGACTTCTTCACCCGTTTCAGCCCGTTCTTCATGGACGGCGTCCGTGACCTCTACGCGGCACGCGGAATCATCCTCAAACCCGTCGATCTGACTGACCTCTTTCTTTATGTTGCCTATGATGGAATGCGGCAAACGGCCAACGACTGGGGCATGAGGCCGGGAGGCCTCGCCTTAGCCAAGGCTTGCACCAGGGTATTCGATCCCGATGGACAACAGTATCTGCAACAGTGGTGGACTTATCAGTCGGGACGAAAAACCGAGGAATATTATCGGGGTCTGTTCGCCGAGAGCGGACTGCTGGTCCCCAGACCAAACGATGTTGCTGCCCTGTTTGAGAAGAGCTCGGAACACATTTCCCCTAGGATCTTCGGGGAAATCACGCCCACAGTGGGCAAGGGCCTGGATGCGGAACACGAAGGATACGACGGCGTCGTCCTGATCGGTCCATTCAACTGCCTTCCATTTCGGATCTCAGAAGCGATCCTGAAGCCGCTTAGCCTTCAACAAGGCATGCCCCTCCTCACCTACGAAACCGACGGCTGCGCCGTAGCACCTGCTGTGCTCAGACAGGTAGACGTGCACATCCAGCAGGTTCTGGAGCACTTCTCCAGAACTGTCGAGTCGTCAACCGACCTGAGTGAAAGGGCTATGGGTCTGTTCCAGTCTGCCCTTAACAGATTCCACTAAACGTAGCTCGAAATTGGTCTCTGAAGTCTTGAGGTGGTCGGTGCCGATTTCGAGATCATCGACGCACTGTACGATTTTCGCTGGCGTGAAATCTGCTTGGGCAACACGATTCCAATCGGTCATGTGTGCGCCGTCTGCGGACCTGGTTTGGCTCAATGAAGATGCGAACAAATGCCTGTGGAATCCTACTTTACAACCGGTAGATCGCTCGACCAGGCATCGGCCGTAATCAGCCAGCTCGCGCCGGCACGCTTCCACAGGGTGAGATATTTGCCGTGGTCCTCTCTCGTTGTGCCGTCGTCTTGCGGCACGTTCATGCGGTACGTACCGACGTCCCACGCCACGCTGCCGCTCTGCTTGATGTAGGTTACGTCGAATGCCAGGCCGGTCTGGCCGTGGCTGCACGGTCCCCGCAGGTATTCTCGAATGGCGTCACGTCCGTGCACGGCTTCGTGGTGCGGCGGCAGGTATACGGCGTCAGGATCGTAGACCGCTACTACCTTGTCTACATCACCCGCATTCCAATTGTGTGCCCAGGTATCGCCGATCTTGCGAATGGCTGAGGTTGCGTCCGCAAGACGGGATTTTGGCTTCGGGGCAAACCTGGGCGTTCGGCGCTGGGAGCTTGTCCTGGTAGTTGTTGTCATGGGAACCTCCTGCAAAGGCTGCTGGGGCAGATTCTATCGCCGCACCAAAGTGGAGTCTGCGACATTGGTCACAGATGCTTGTTCATTCCGTGGACAAAACATTCTTTCGTCCCGAATCGCGCTACAATCGCAGAGAGTCATGCGAGGTGACCCCATGCCCGTATACGACTACATCTGCCACGACTGCAACAAGCCCTTCGAGACAGTTCTCACCCTTAAGGAGCATGACAAAGAAAAGCTCGCCTGCCCGCACTGCGGGAGTAAGAACGTTGAACAGGAAGCCGCTGCGTTTTTCGCAGTGACCGGGAAGAAAAGCTAACCTGCAGGACAGGTCCTGAAAGCAGCAAACCTGTTTTGGTCTCCGCGGAACGGAAACGTTGCGTGTGAGGGGCATCACTGCGCGGGCCATGCAAGGCGAGTAGCGGGCCTGCAGGAGGGGCGCCAGGGCTCCGTACCGTGCCAGTGCTGGTTGTCACTGACAACCTGGCAGAAACAGTGCTAAATAGAATTAAGACAGCTGCTAGTGCACTCACGTTGCGGAGGGAGGTTATGAAAACGCTGATGCATTTCCGCACCCATGATGGCGGCTTTTCCAGCCATCCGTTTCATTCGGCATTCTCGCTGATCGCAAGCTTCGTCCTAGCGATGCTGATTGTGCTGCTGTTCGTGGCCACGAAGCGCTGAGGACCCGGGCCAGGTGCGACGGTGACTCGTGCGGATCCGACCAGCAGGGGGAGGGCTGCCTGACTTGAAAACAGTTGCGGACGGGCACTCGCCAAGGCGTCACAAGCGACTGTGCGCCTTGTACTTTCGCGCGCACCTCAGAACTGATAAAGGATAGTGAAGAGATGCACGCGAGCAGCAGAAGGGGGTGTTTTATGCGTCTCCCGACTTTTCTGTTTGCACTATGTCTGGCCACAATGGTCGCGTTTGGCGCCGCCGTATCTTCCCGACAGCCCAGGAATGCCCAAGGGGCGCCCACTCTTTTGGACGGTCGTGTGGGAGGAACGTGTGGAACTGACGCTAACTTTTGCAGAACGGAAAGTGTTGCTGGAAATCCTCAAGGAACACTATCGCGAGTTGTTCAAAGAGATTGCCCGGACGGATCACCACGAGTTCAAGTCTGTCTTGAAGAACAAAGAAAAGCTTCTTGAGTCGGTGATCAACAAGTTAGAAATCGTGCATGGGGAAGCGATGCTGCGCTCAGCGTGAAATATGCGCTCAGCGTGAAATAAATGTGGAGAGCGTGCGGATTCTGTCCTCCTCCGATCGGAATGTGCACGAACCCTGCGGGAGCCACTCGCAACTCTCGACAAAGACGATGCAGGTCGGGTAACGCAAACAAAGCATCCGCGCGCACTGGACTGAGATCCAGAGCCGACGGGAAATTGACCGCGCATTCGTGATAAAAGTCACCGACAGACGAGGTCGGGAGGGGCTGGTAGTGGGCCAGCAGCCGCGTGGGGTGTTTATGCTCTGTGCGGGAAAGGCCAAAATTCTTCAGTTCTTCGAGCGATGGCAAAACCGTCATCACCAAGATTTCGGAGGCTGGGGATGCCTTGAGTCTAAACGCGACCATTTCCAATCGGCCTTATGAGGTAACAGCCGAGAAGATGGAGCCAGACCAAGCCAATTTCATCGCCCGCGACGCGCTACTGTAATTCCTGCGCGAACATGGAGAGGTGGCACTGCGAGTTGCGGAGCAACTCAGCCGCAACTACTACGCGGCATACGAAGAGATCCGCACGCTCGGACTTACGAGTTCACCCTCAGAGAAGTTCGCAAAGCTGCTGCTCTCCTGGTCGCCCAATGCGGGGAACGCGAACGAGCCTGCGCATCTCACATTGACGCTGACTCATGAAGAAATCGCGGAAATGATTGGCACTACGCGCGAGACGGTCAGCCGCCTGTTCTCTGATTTCAAGAATAAGCAGTTGTTGCAATTGAAGGGTTCCACCCTGATCATTTGCAATAAGCCTGCCTTGGAGAACATGCTGAACTCCTGAGTCCGTCGTGTGCCGCTCTGCTGGCAGGTGGCCTGTTTCCCTAGGTGTTAATTGAGTTTCTGGTTCAACCAGGCTAGGTAGGCCACACCGCCCCGGATGTTCTCGTCCAGATGAAATCGATTCCGAACCCCAAAGCGCACGGCTGTCTGTGGCACCAGTTGCATCAACCCGACGGCGCCCTTGTAGGAGATCGCATAGGGGTTCCAACCTGACTCCTCATCAATGATGGCATCGACAAGGTCCACGGGAACTTGATAAATCCTTGCGTAGTAGTCTGCCCAACGTGCAGAAAGTCCGCGGACGTCCGTAGTTCGAGTTACCACCTCCGCAACTGCCGTCTGCATTAGCACTAGCAGAACGCACACTTATCCTGGACGTTTCACGCGACAGCCTCCGCTGGTTTTGCCACTGCTTTGCCCGGTCCCACTTTGCCCGGCCCAGCCCGCCGCATTAACTCATCTCGATATCGGGAAGCGGTTGCTGGTATTCTCAGGATCTCGTAAAAGGGGTTTTGCTGGACAATTTGCTGGATAATTTTGGCCCGGTCTTTGTGTGTGTTACGTTCGCCGTCGCAAGATTGAACTTCAGAGGATCAAGTGTTCCTCGGAAGAATACCTCCACGATGCTTGCTGGCGCGAACGCCGACCATACCCTCCAGAGCGCCGCGCCGCAGGCCGCTACCAGATTGGCGTGCCGTCTTTATCGCGGAAGACGAAGGTTTCACTGCCCCGGGTGACTTCCCGGGCAAAGATCGTTTCCACACCTTCAAACTGGACCTTCATGCCAACCACCTCGACTACGTCGCCCTTGTCGAAGACAAGATCATAGGTTCTTACGAACTTCGTGTTTGCAAGGTGGACCTCAATCGTCTTGCTGGCAGACAATCTCAAGATCAGGTGCGAGCCCATACCACCGCTCACCGGGCACTGACGGTCTCTTACCTCTTCCACCGTTGCTTTGAACGTGGCTTCGGCCGCCCGATCATACTTCGGAACCGCAACGCCTGTTTCGGACTTCTGCCCCGCAGCAGCCGGGGCTATTGTCAGGACCAGCGCAACAGCCGCAAGAATCAGAATGATGATGCGCGAGGTTTTCATGAGCTACCTCTTGCTAAACATTCAGAACTCGAACTTCTAAGTTAAGTGTGGCCCTCTTACGCCCATCGCGCGGTGATGACGATCACCGGGCGCTGTGAGGAGCACCGGCGGCGAAGGTATGCATTCCCGAGCTAGCTCTGCAAACTGCAGCAGACGCTTCAGCTTGTTGCCGAGGTGCGACGCGTGATCTCGCTCGCGCTCACGAGTGACTCATGTCACAGCCACTTGGCTTCGCATTCCGGACAATATCCTGTAAGTCAAGCCATGGGGACACATGTTCAAGATCCTGCACGCTGAGTTCCTGGCGCCGGGCATCAAGCGGTTCGTCATCGAGGCGCCACGCATTGCACACAAGCAAAAACCGGGGCAATTCGTAATCCTAAGGCTGTACGAGCAGGGCGAACGCATTCCGATCACCATCGAGCACTCCGATCCCGAGCGCGGCACGATTCGCATTGTGGTGCAGTCGGTGGGCAAAACTACCCACCTGCTCAATTCGCTGAATACTGGCGATCACATCCTGAATGTGGTTGGGCCGCTGGGGAAACCGTCGGAGATCGAGAAGTTCGGCACCGTGGTGGTGATGGGCGGCGGCGTGGGCACAGCGATGGCGTATCCGACGGCGGTGGCGCTGAAGCGCGCTGGCAATCGCGTGATCTCAATCGTCGGCGCTCGGAATAAAGAGCTGGTCATTCTGGAGCGGGAACTGCGCGAGGTCAGCGACGCGCTGATGATCACGACCGATGACGGAAGCTATGCTGATAAAGGCTTCGTCACGGACAAGCTTCGGCAGTTAATCGAGAACGGCACGCGGATCGACCTGGTGCTGGCCGTCGGTCCCATCCCAATGATGAAAGCGGTGGCGGAGATGACGCGGAAAGAGCGCATCCGTACCATCGTCAGCCTGAACCCGATCATGATCGACGGCACCGGCATGTGTGGCGGCTGCCGCGTACTGGTCGACGGAAAGAGCGAATTTGCCTGCGTGGACGGCCCCGAGTTCGATGCGCACCACGTGGATTTCGCCGTGTTGGTGCAGCGCAATTCGATGTACCGGGTGGCGGAGCAGAAGTCGATGGAAGAATTCAAGCGCGAGAGCGAGGCGCAGCTCGAGACCGTTCATACCGAACAGAACGGTGCCTGCGCGGTGCAAGGAGGCGGTCGGTGACGCAACCCAGTAAGCAGCCCTCGTTGAATCCTCTTCCACTGAAGGCGCGGATGAAGGTGCCCCGGCAGCACATGCTGGAGCAGCCTCCGCTGGTGCGTGCCACTAATTTCACCGAAGTGAACCTGGGCTATTCCGAGGAACTGGCGCGGCAGGAAGCGCTGCGCTGCCTGGAGTGTGCCAAGCCAGTATGCACGACCGAGTGTCCGGTGGGCGTCAAGGTGAAAGACTTCGTGCAGTTGATCGTGGCGGGCGACTTCATGGGCGCGGCTGCCAAGATCCGCGAAGATAACGTGCTGCCGGCCATCACCGGGCGTGTGTGCCCGCAGGAGGACCACTGCGAAGGCGGTTGTTTGATGGGCAAGAAGGTTCAGCCGCTGGGGATTGGATATCTGGAGCGCTTCGTCGCTGACTATGAGCAGCGCCACGTGGATATTCGCAACCTGCCCAAGGCGGCGCCGACCGGAAAGAAGGTCGCCATCGTGGGCAGCGGCCCCTCCGGCCTGACAGCGGCGGGCGATCTCGTCCAGAAGGGACACCAAGTCCACGTATTCGAGGCGCTGCACGAGTTGGGCGGGGTGCTGGTGTATGGCATCCCCGAGTTCAGGCTGCCCAAGCAGATCATCCGCGAGCAGATTGACTACATGCGGGCCATGGGCGTGGAATTTGAAACCGACGTTGTGGTCGGAAAGACCGTGACTCTCGACGAGTTGATGGAAGAAGATGGTTACGACGCGGTGTTCATTGGAACGGGCGCGGGATTGCCTCAGTTTATGAATATCCCGGGCGAACATCTGAACGGCGTCTACTCGGCCAACGAGTTCTTGACTCGCATCAACCTGATGCACGCTTACGAGTTCCCCAAGTATGACGAGCCCATGGTTGATATGCGCGGCAAGGATGTAGCCGTGATTGGCGGCGGCAACACGGCGCTGGATGCCATCCGCTCAGCTTTGCGTCTGGGCGCGAGCAAGGCTTACGTGATTTATCGCCGCAGCGAGGCTGAGATGCCGGCACGTGCGGAAGAAGTAAAGCATGCCCAACAGGAAGGCATCGAGTTTCGAGTACTGACCAATCCCATCGAGTTCCTGTCGGACGGCAAGGGCTGGCTGAACGCGGTGCGCTGCATGCGCATGGAACTGGGCGAAGCGGACGCGTCCGGACGCAGGCGCCCGGTGCCGGTCCAGGGCTCGGAGTTCGACCTGCCTTTGTCGGTTGCGGTCATCGCGATTGGCACTGGGGCGAATCCGCTGATCCAGAGCACCACACCGGGTCTGAACACGAACAAGCGGAATTACATCGAAGCTGACGTGATGACCCAGCGCACGTCGCGAAGAGGCGTTTTCGCGGGCGGTGACATCGTTACCGGAAGTGCGACGGTGATTCTGGCCATGGGCGCTGGACGGCGCGCTGCGAAGTCGATCCATGAGTATCTGACCACCTCTGGCGATTGGTAAGAGCTTGGTGTGACGCGCCTCACCATGACTCGTGCTTAAGGTCACCGCCTCAGGGGTAGAAAAGCTTTCTAATCACAGATCGGATGCGCGGCGGTCGTGGTAACAGCAATCTCGCGCTGGAGTAAGTCAATGAATGACCAAGATCTTCTAAGGTGTCCGCTGCTCCAGGGACTCGACCCGATGCACCGGGCCGAACTCATGGGCCTGCTGAACGACAGCAGTGTCCGCGAAAAGCTCGAGAAGTGTTTAGCCGAACACACAAACGCCACAGACTCGTCAAAGGAGCCAGCGGCAGCGTGTTCCCAAAGGCAGCCAGGGGACTTTGAAAAGGAAATTCATAGCTGGAACCCACAGCGCTCCACCTGGAATAGGAGTCCGAAGGAGTGACGCAAAGAGCGCTCGGAAGCAACGAGGCTTCCTTAGCTTGTGTGACCGATATCACAGTCAGCTGTGCTCCCTGTCATGGTTGGACCAAGGGCTAAAGGTCGAAGATTGCAGTAGTTAAGGATGGGCGGCGATGATGCTAGCATACAGGCTTCTCCGGTTGGTTGAGACCCACTCTGATGCCCTGGCGGCAGGGCTCCTTGAAGAGACGCAGAACTCCCCCTTGCTCCCCGGCTACCACAACGTCCCACCCGAGGAACTCAGGCAACGGGTACACGAAATCTATCGGCACCTCGCCGACTGGCTTCTGGGCAAGAGCGAGTTGGATATTGAAAGACGCTACCTGGAGATTGGCGCCAGGCGCGCCCAGCAGGGCGTGCTGCTAAGTCAGCTCATCTGGGCGATCATCCTGACCAAGAAAAACCTTTGGGATTTCCTGAAGCAAGAGGCGGTTCTGGACCGGCCCGCCGAAATCTCCGGCGAACTTGAAGTGGAGGAGTTGTTGGATCAGTTTTTTGACCGCGCCATCTATTACGCGGCAGTCGGTTATGAGCGGTCGTGTGTGGCTGAGCCGGTGCGGAAGGTGAGCGCCGTTGTCTAGGGGAGGAAGAATGTCCTGGGAACTTGAGTACAAGAACAAGTTGCGGACCGCAGAGGAGGCGCTGCGTTGTGTGAAGTCGGGAATGCGTGTCTACATTCAGCCAGGATGCGCCGAACCTGAGACTCTGGTAGAGGCGCTGATGCGCCGCGCTCCCTTTGTGCAGGACGTGGAAATCGTTCACATGATGACCATGGGAGCGGCCCCTTACGTGGCTCCAGAGATGGCAGGGCATTTCCGGCATAACGCAATGTTTATCGGCGGCAATGTGCGCGAGGCCATCAACGAAGGCCGCGCCGACTACACGCCAATCTACCTGAGTGAGATTGAAGCACTCTTCGAGAGCGGCGCCATGCCGATCGATGTGGCCCTGCTGGAACTCTCCCCTCCCGACTCCCACGGCTTCTGCAGCTTCGGTGTGGGTGTGGATACGTCGCTCACTGCAGCCAAATGTGCCCGCTACGTGATTGCGCAGATCAACGATCAGATGCCGCGCACCTTCGGAGACAGCTTCATCCATGTGACTGCACTTGATGCCATCGTGGATTCCTCCCGGCCTCTGTGCGCCATGAAGCAACCGCCAGCCACCGACATGCATAAGGCCATCGCCCGCAAGGTCGCAGATTTGATTGAGGACGGGGCCGTGCTGCAGACTGGCATCGGCGGAATCCCGGATGCCGTGCTGCCGTTTCTCATGGATCGCAAGGATCTCGCCGTTCACAGCGAACTGGTTTCCAACGGCGTGATTCCTTTGATCGAAGCCGGCGTGATCACCGGAGCGCGAAAGAACTTCAAGCCGCGGAAAATCATTTTGGGATTTGCCATTGGCACGAAAACGTTGTTCGATTTCGTAGACAACAATCCAATCTTCGAGTTCCGTCCCACGGCCTATACCAACGACCCCGGACTAATCGCCCGCAACGACAACATGGTGGCCATCAACTCCGCCCTGCAGATCGATTTGACTGGTCAGGTGTGCTCCGATTCGATCGGAAACCAGTTCTATAGCGGCATTGGCGGACAAGTGGACTTCCTGCGCGGCGCTTCGCGCTCCAAGGGTGGCAAATCGATCATCGCGATTTCGTCTACCGCAAAGGATGGCACGATCTCGCGGATTGTACCGATGCTGAGCCCCGGCGCGGGAGTAGTTACTTCGCGCGGGCTGGTCCGTTATGTCGTGACCGAATACGGCGTAGCGTATCTGCACGGCAAGACCATCCGGGAGCGGGCGCAGGCGCTCATCGACATTGCACATCCCAAATTTCGGGAAGAACTTTATCAATTTTGCGAGAAAACCAGGTGGCTGCAGCGGCCCTTAGCTGCGGAGACGGCGGCAACAAGGTGAAAGATGGCAGGCCAAGCGCGCGGTAAGGTCACGGTCGATGTCGAGGAATGCAAGGGATGCGGGCTATGCGTGGAGTCTTGTCCGCCCAAGTGTTTGGAACTGGCGCCGGAGTTGAGTTCTTACGGGGTTCACCCGGCACGCTACACGGGCGCGGACTGCACCGGTTGTGGAATCTGTTTTTACTGCTGCCCGGAGCCAGGTGCGATTACGGTCTACCGCATAAAGGCTAAAGGAAAGGCGTTTGCGGCGGCACAAGGAGGTGAACATGCGGCAGCTCTGTAAAGGAAACGTGGCGGTGGTGAAGGGCGCGATCCTCGCCGGGTGCCGCGCGTACTACGGATATCCGATCACTCCAGCCAGCGAAATCGCCGAGGCTGCCGCGCTCTACTTCCCGCAGATCGGCGGAACCTTTCTGCAAGCGGAGAGCGAAGTCGCCGCCATCAACATGGTGTATGGCGCGGCGGCGGCTGGAGTCCGCGTCATGACTGGATCCTCTGGACCCGGCCTCAGCCTGATGCAGGAAGGCATGTCCTATCTGGCGGGCGCGGAACTGCCGTGCGTGATCGTGGATGTAATGCGCGGCGGACCGGGACTGGGCAATATCGCGCCGGAACAAAGTGACTATTTCGCCATGGTGAAGGGCGGCGGCCATGGCAACTACCGCAATATCGTGCTAGCTCCCGCATCGGTGCAGGAGATGGCCGCAGTTCACCATGCTGGCATTCGATCTCGCCGACAAATACCGCAATCCGGCCGTGGTGCTGACTGACGGTTTCGTCGGGCAGATGATGGAACCATTGGATCTTGAATATCGTGAGATTCAGCCGCCCGAAAAATTGTGGGCAGTAAAGGGTACGCCGGAAACGCGGGCCAACCTGGTCACTTCCATTTATCTCGAAACCGATGAACTAGAAGATCACCAGTGCAAAATGGAAGCCAAGTACATCCGCGCGCAAGAAGCCGAGCCGCGCTGCGAGCTCTGCCACACCGAGGACGCCGACGTGCTGCTGGTTGGGTACGGCATCCTGTCCCGAGTATTGCTTTCGACAGTGGAAGCGCTACGCAAGGAAGGCGTGAAAGCAGGGCTGTTCCGCCCAATCACTCTGTGGCCCTATCCTTCGAAGGCGCTGGCGAAAGCGGCCTCCAAGCTGAAAAAGGTCCTGGTCGTCGAATTGAGCAACGGACAAATGGTGGAAGATGTGCGCCTCGCGCTGAACGGCAAGGTGCCGGTGGAGTTCTACGGACGGGTAGGAGGCAACGTACCCTCGGTCGCGGAGCTGGAGCAACAAGTGTTGGAGCGCATGGCCGTAGCGGTGTGAAAAGGACAACGACAATGGCAAACGAGAGCGTGATCAGCGCGGTGGATCCCGAAGTTAAGTCCGGAGTTAACAACAACGGATACGAAGAGGTTCACTCCAAGTCGCCGCTGTTCTATGACCTGTACGAGCGCAAATCAGAGCTTAAGCACCAGACCCACTACTGTCCCGGCTGCGGACACGGAGTGGCACACAAGCTGATTGCCGAAGCGTTGCAGGAACTGGGGCTGCAGGACAAGACCATCTTCGTGAGTCCGGTGGGCTGCTCGGTGTTTGCCTACTACTATTGATGTAGGCAACGTGCAGGTTGCGCACGGTCGCGCGCCGGCTTCGGCCACGGGAATCAACGATCCTGCCCGGATACGATCGTCATTTCCTATCAGGGAGACGGCGACTTGGCAGCAATCGGCACTGCCGAGATCGTGCATGCCGCCAACCGAGGGGAGAAGATCACCGTGTTTTTCGTGAACAACGGAATCTACGGCATGACTGGCGGACAGATGGCACCCACCACCCTGGTCGGGCAGAAGAGCACTACTTCTCCCTGGGGCCGGCGGCCGGCGAATGAAGGCTTCCCGTTGCACATGGCGGAACTTCTCGCCACGCTGGAAGCGCCGGCATACATCGAACGCGTCGCTCTTTCGGACAACAAGAACATCATGAAAGCGCGGCGGGCGATCCGCAAAGCGCTCGAGATCCAGCTGGATGGCGCGGGCTTCTCGTTCGTCGAAATCTTGTCGCCGTGTCCAACAATTTGGGGCAAAGAGCCGGTGGAAGCGCGGCGCTGGGTTCTGGAGAAGATGACGCCAACCTTTCCGCTGAATGTTTTCCGCGACCGCCGGCCGGAAATTCCTGCGGGCAATGAGCCTCCGCAACGAACAGTATCGGATGTGCTGGAGATCACTCCGAAAGAGGGAGCGCACGATGCTTCCAAACCGAAACATGCCCATCACTTCAAAGACGTTAAGATCAAAATCGTAGGCTTTGGAGGACAGGGCGTGCTGCTGTTGGGGCAACTGCTCATCGAAATGGGCATGCGCGAAGCACTGGAAGTGAGTTGGCTGCCGTCGTATGGTCCGGAGATGCGTTCGGGCAGCGCGCACTGCCATGTGTGCTTGTCGAAAGAACGGATCGGGTCGCCCTTGGTCTCGCGCCCCGATGTGCTCGTGGCCATGAATGAGTTCTCGCTGCGGAAGTTTGCACACGAGGTAGCGAGCGGCGGACTCATCCTCTACAGCGGCGCCAGCCTTCCAGCCGATTTTGCTGCGCCGGGAGTGCAGATGGTCACGATTCCGGCTGCCGAGATCGCCGACAAACTCGGTTCGACGAAGGCAGCCAACATAGTATTGATGGGCGCGATGCTGGAAGAGACCGAGTGCCTGGCTCCCGGAACTGCTTTGAGCGTGCTCGAAGACAAGGTAAAAAAACTCGATCTGCTAGAAATTGACCGCAAAGCGCTTAACGCGGGCCGCCTGTTTATCGATGACCAGGCGCACATTGGCGCAGTCAGTCAGCCAGACAGCTTCGCTTAGCCTTGGAGACAGCCGCCTCAGACAATCTCACGGGGAAGGTTAAGGAACAGTGCTTTTCAAAGCCGTACCATACTTTTCCCGCAGCTCTCGTTTCAAAACCTTGCCGGATCCAGTCTTGGGCATGCTTTCGAGAAACTCGAGCGAGCGCGGACACTTATAATGTGAAAGCCGTGAGCGACAGAACTCCAAAAGATCGTGTTCCTTGGCCTGTGATCCCGGCCTCAAGGTCACGAGCGCCTTCGGTACTTCGCCCCACTTCTCGTGAGGAACCGGAATCACGACCGCCTCGTACACATCCGGGTGGGCGAGCAACACCTTTTCCACCTCCAGGGAAGATATATTCTCGCCTCCGCTCACGATGATCTCTTTCTTGCGGTCAACAATTTGAAGGTAGTTGTATCGATCCACGATGGCGACATCGCCGGTGTGAAACCAGCCACCCTCCATCGCGGCCGCCGTGGCCTCCTCTTGACGCCAATAGCCGTCCATTACGACGTCGCCTCGCGCCACGATTTCGCCCATCACGGTGCCATCGTGCGGTACATCCTGCCCGCTTGGGCCGATCACTCGAAGCTCCACGCCGGGAATTGCGAACCCGGTCATCGCCTGGCGAGCATACCTTCGTTCTCCATCGCATGGGAGATCTGATTTCATTGGCGATTTGGCAAGCGTAGGACAAGTCTCAGTCAATCCGTACCCGGAAATGCAGGTGCAGCCCAGCTTCTCCTCAACTTCTTCCACCAGAGTGGGAGATGAGGCCGCTCCGCCAATGTTGATGATCTGCAGGCTGCTCAAATCGTATTTTGTTCTCGCGGGAGAGTTCACCATGGCTGTCGCCATGGTGGGTACCACGGCGCAACTGCTTACGCGCTCCCGCTCAATCAGGCGAAAAACCTCCACCGGATTGAACTGGTGGATCATCACATGCGTGCCCCCGACCAGCGTGATGATGTGGGCGATCCCCCAGCCGTTCGCGTGAAAGAGCGGAATAGTGTGCAGCAACACCGATTTGCATGACATTTCCCCGAGCGTGCTGGCGGAGGTCTGACCTGCGGCGATCACTGATAAGGCGTGCAGATACACGTTGCGATGCGTGAGCATCACGCCTTTCGGACGGTCGCCGCTGCCGCTGGTATAGAAGAGTTCGGCAACCGAATCCTCTTCCACTTGCGTAAAGTCACACTGGAACGGAGGAGAGGCTGACAAAACGTCATCGTAGTTCCCCGCCAGCCAATTCGCTTGCGATTGACCATCCAGAACGAAAGAGGTCTCGATCGAACACACGGTCGTCCGGAATGACTCTACCAGCGGCAAGAAGGCCGATTCGACGAACAAGAATCTTGCCTCCGCATCATTCAAAACGAAAGCAAGTTCCTGCGGGCCCAAGCGAATGTTTAAAGGCACCAAAATGCAACCGGCTTCCAGGACACCGTAATAGGCCTCGAGCAGCCGATGACAGTTGGTGCTGAGAAAAGCGACGCGATCGCCAGACTTTGCCCCTGCGGCGACGAGGGCGCCAGCCAGGCGCGCTGCACGCTCGGCGAATTGAGCATACGTGAATCGCTGCTCGCCGCACACGACTCCGACCTTGTCCGGAAACTGTTCACGCGCGTAGCGCAGGAAACGGATGGGAGTGAGTGGAATTTTCATCTGGGCCTCCCGATGGATGATAAGTATCCGTTAGCAGGAACCCGCCAGCGCAATACTCAGCCTGGATGGTCAATTGAAGCTGACTTCTCATCCTCAGCGGAGTCGAAGGACCCATGGGTGCGAACCTAAAGCCAGCCTCGCTGGAGATTCTCACGTGCTGTTTGACACGCGCGAGGCAAGCTTGTTCCCAGAACACCCTCAGGCGGTCCGGAGCACTCGGCCGTGCAGGGGTCCCTCGACTTTGTATGGCCCGCGCTTCGTGCGGGCCATACTCCGCTCAGGATGAAGCTCTACGTCATTCCCGTCAGGCGGCTGCCGCACTCGCTTTCTTTGGCGACCGCTTCGCGCGATGTTCTGTCTTGTGCGCGGGTTTGTGAGCGCCATTATTCTTTACCATGACATCCATCAACTCCTTCTGCGCGTCGACGTAGCTTTTCACGCCTTCCCGCGTCAACTCTGCCAACGGCAGAAAGGGAAATGGCCGCAAGAGTTCCAGAGTCTTGCCTGCTGTTTTCACCCCGGCGTTCATCTGCCGGCCGGCTACATCCACCAGCTTTCGTTGCGCCTCGATGAACGACTCTGTGGCTTCGCGCGCCAGTTGGGACAACTCAGTCTTCTTGATCTTCTTGACCCCATTGGTGTGCTTGCCGCCGGTGGCTTTGGCCGTCTCCTCGGCGATGACGTCCATGAAGTGCTTCTGCGCTTTCACAAAGTTTTCCATCGCCTCGCGGGCCAGTTCCACTACATGCTCGCTCTGGTAGGGTTTCCCGGCCTTGGCAGCCTCTATCCAGGTATGAGTTTGCTTGCCGGCAATCTTCAGGAACTCCTGTTGCATATGGAGGAAAGTCTCCACGCTGCGCCGCAGCAGGTCGGTAACCGCCTGCGCTGCAGGCCATTCTCCGACGCGTTCCTTCACGCCGCTCATCAGGATTTCGTTCTGCTTTTGCCCCAGTTCGAGAAGAACTTTTTGCCCTTCAATGAAATTCGACATACCTTCGGCAGTCACTTCGCCCAGAATGGCGGTGGGGGAATGCGTGGGGTCGGTCAATTGTTGCCGCAGAGAGTGCATTAAGCTTGCATTCTGACGCATCGCGAGATCGAACAGGATCCGCTGCGTAGCAAAAAAGCTCTGGACTCCCTGTTGCGCCCAGCCTGAAAGAAGAGAAACAAAGGATGACTCCCCAGGATGAGTTCGGTGGGTTTCGGACTTTACGGTTGTTGCCATTTTGCACCCCCATGTTTGCTGCATTGCAGCATCAAATAAACTATACGATCATAAGGCATTTGTGTCAAGATATATTTGTATCGTGTGCATAGCAGCATAGACAGGATCAAGAAATGAAGCCGGCTCCGGTCGTTATCAAGAAATATGGGAATCGCAGGTTGTATGATTCCTCGAACAGCAAATACGTCAATCTCGACGATATCGCGGGTTTCATTCGGAAAGGCAGGGATGTCCAGGTGGTCGACGCGAAGACCGGCCAGGACCTGACCCGCGTCAGCCTGACACAAATCATCACCGAGGATGCCAAGGAAAAGCCAACTGGCCTGCCACTCGAACTGCTGCGCCAACTGATCGTCGCCTCCGACGAGGTGCGGCAAGAGTTCGTCATGTGGTACCTGAAATCCGCCTTTGACACGTATCAGAAGGTGCAGGATGCGGTGCAGAGCCGACTCGGCGAGGTCCAGTCCGCCATTCTGTCGCCGGTGGACATGATGAAGCAACTAATAGGCGCCCCGACGCCGTCTCAGCCGCCAGCCCAGGCCGAGCCGGAACTCGATGCCTTGCGAAAGCGAGTAGCAGAACTGGAGGCGCGGCTCGAAAAGCCCGTGCGCGGTAAGCGAAGCTCAACCCGGAAACACTAAGGAAGGCTGTAATCCCTAGGGTATAATCCTGTGGGTAAGCTTCTCCCCCCGCCACGCACGCTAGCGTAATGTGCGTAAATGCTTGACACACTCAGGATGAAATTGCGCCGCAAACAGAAAAAGGCAACAGGTTCGTCGAAGGCGGGGGGTCGGAAGCACATTCACAGAGCCGATTTACAGGCCGACATCTCACCATGGACCGAAGCGCTGTTTGCGGCTGAGATTCTCCTGCTGCACGCGACTCCCGTCTATTACGGCTTCGGCGTACCACGCGGGGATGACTCCGCCGTGGTCATCATCCCCGGTTTTCTTGGTACCGATCTTTACTTAATGGAACTCCACGCCTGGCTGGGTCGCATCGGATACCGGCCGTATTTTTCCGGTATCGGCATCAATGCCGAGTGCCCGAATCTACTGGTCCAGCGTCATTTGAACGACACCATAGAAAGAGCCCTGGCCGAGACCGGGCGCAGAATTCACTTGATCGGTCACAGCCTCGGAGGAGTGATCGCGCGCTCGGTGGCGGGCCAGCGGCCACGCGATGTCGCGTCGGTCATCACGCTGGCCGCACCCATTCGCGGCACCGCTACCAGCCGCACTATTCTCCACGCCGCCGAAGCCATTCGCCAGCACATCCTGCAGGAGCATGGCCGAGGAGTGTTGCCCGACTGCTACACCGGGCGCTGCACCTGCAACTTTGTTGATTCATTGAGGCGTGATATTCCGGACTCGATGGTCGAGACCGCGATTTACACGCGCGATGACGGCATCGTCGACTGGCGCTATTGCCGGACCCGGAATCCCGGAGTCGACTTTGAAGTCCCCGGCACGCACATTGGAATGGCATTTAATCCATCGGCTTACGCGATCGTCGCCGAGCGCCTGGCGATGGCGCAATCTCCCGAATGACCCGAGGTGTGGCGCCCCGAATGTTCACAGCACACGTTGTCATCCTTCGCGAAGCGAAGGATCTATGCATTGTGTTTGCAGCACCCAACCCTTACGCTTTGCATATGCGAAGGCGCGTACTGGTGCCGCGTATTTCCGGGACACGAGACTAGCGGCCGACCATTTCCGATACAGCCCCGCTACTCGTCTCTAGTGTTTCGGCCGGTCTGCCCCGCTGCTCCAGGCGGAGCACGGCTTTCGCCAGGCTGTTGTTCGCGACTTCAAAGCTACCTTTACAATCGGTCTTCAGGTAAGGAAGACGATGGATGCTTGGCCCGGCGGAATCGAAGACTGAACGATGCTAGCATCGACTCCCAGCAATTTCCAAATTAGTACCTACGTTCTTGAGGGTCGTTAATTTCGTCCGTCACTGTTGATCTCCGTGAAAATCCGTTCCTCGCTAGGGGAGTGAAACTCACCAGCATCACTGCCGGGCGCGCCCTTCGAGGCCGCGGGTATCAGCCATCCAACCACTGATAGCTCTTCTCGGGAAGCCTTTCTTTCACTAACCCACAAACGAGGTTGTTGGCGAATCGTTGCCAAACGGGAACTTGGGAACTCGGGGAATGCTCCTCCCCGTCCGACAACCGGCGACTCGTCGGCGCTTCGCACCTTCCCGTACTCCTTTGGCGTTGCCCCTCGTTGACTCGGCTTCCTCACATCCTTAATATTGCACCCTGAGTCCTGTGGGAGTCAGTCTTACAGAACGGTCCGTCTCGGGTTACGATGAGGCGATCTTGAGCCGGGGCTTCATGGTTGGATCGATGAACTTCGATTTGAAGATCGCACCGCAAACACTCTGCTTTTCAATAACTTCCAAAGCAAAGTTGATTGAAACTCCATAGCGTCCGCCGCTAACAAAGCGTTGTGAGTCTCGTCACAGCCAAGAGCGAGCCCCGTGAGGTTGAATAGCATTGGCGGGCAAATGAATCGCCGATGGGAGCAGGTCTATATGCAGAACCATGGAGGTTGGGAAGACGCCTGTAATCGCAGCATTCCACGGACTTGGTTGCGTGACTATCGTTACGAAGCCAGGCAGTGGAGTCCCTGTGACTGAGTGCGGCTGCACGGGAAGCTGTGACTAAACTGGATGTTCCCAAAGCGGGCCCAGCGAGGGAAGACGATGCAAAACGCGGTCGGTCTGGTCATGACGGGCGGCGGCGCTCGCGGCGCTTATCAAGCCGGTGTTCTCAAGCGCGTTGGCGAGCTGAAACGCGCCCGAACACAGGGTAATCCTTTTCCGATCATAGGAGGCGCTTCCGCGGGAGCAATTAATGGCGCCGCTCTGGCCACAGGTTGCGGCGATTTTGCTTCGGTAACCCAGCGTATTGCAGAAGCTTGGGCGACTCTCAACCCTTCCGACATCTTTCACTGTGGTCTCTTGGCTCAGGCGCAAAATTCCATAACCTGGATACTCGATCTCTCCTTTGGGGCGATTCTGGGGGGAGGCAATGCCCGATCGTTATTAGATGCCACTCCCTTAAGAACTTTTCTCAGTAGGCACCTTGACTGCGACCGGATCCAGGAAAACATCAAGCGGGGGGACCTCAACGCTCTTGCGATTTCCGCGACCAACTACAACTCGGGGAAAAGCTATCTCTTCATTCAGGGCAGGAAGGGCCATCCAATGTGGAACCGGATCCGGCTGGTGACGGTTGCGACGAAGATCACGGTCGACCACGTCTGCGCGTCCTCGGCTATTCCTTTTGTTTTCCAGCCGGTAAAACTCAAAACCCCGCGTGGGTCCGCCTTCTTCGGCGATGGTTGTGCCCGCCTTCAACAGCCTCTCAGCCCGGTGATCCGCCTGGGGGCGAAGAAGGTTTTTGCGATCGGTGTCCGCTGCGGAAATAAAGAAAGTAAAGAGGAAACCACGGATGAGAGAAACCCTTCAATCGCGCAAGTAATGGGCGTTCTTTTCAACGTTATGTTTCTGGATCATCTCGCAACTGACATCGAGCACCTCGAACGGTTGAATCAGTTGCTCAACGATGGCCACATCAGTCAGATTGGGGTTGAAGGAGGTCAAAAGATGCGGCCATTGGGGAGCTTTGTCATCACGCCTTCGGTCAACCTATCGGATTTGGCGGAACAGCACCAGAACGACCTGCCCTCTCTGATCCATTACTTTCTATCCAGTTTGGGACGAGACGCGGCTTCCTGTGCGGATCTGATGAGTTATCTGCTGTTCACCCCCAATTACACACGAGACCTCATTGCAATTGGTTACCTCGACGCCAGCGAACGAATCGATGAAATCGAAGAATTTCTCTATTCGTCCGACGAGGGAGACGCTCAAAACGAACTGGCCGGTGTAACCAGAGGGAGCGTGCCCAAGCCTGGCTCGGCAGGGAAACGGACCGGAAACTTGGTAAGATCCCGAAGGCTAATCATCCGCCCGAATGCGACCGCAGTTCCCGACGTGCCACAGATCACAGACAAACGTGTGCCGCAACGGTGAAAATAGTTGTGTTCGACGCTTACGGCTGGAATATCTGCCGTGAAGGATTTTCAAATGACAGCTCACCGCGAAGTATTCGCTAGCGGAGGAAATTATGACCACCCCACCTCGCTACCCTGGCATTCGAGTCACCGCAAACGGTAATCAGCTCGTCTCCTACCATACGGAAACACGCATTGCCGATGCCGGCGTTTTCTACCCCATCACTCCTTCCACTGAATTAGGTGAACTCTATCAACTGTCCTATGCCGAAGGCCGCCTGAATGTTTTCGGCGGCAACACCCTGGCTGTCGAAGCCGAGGGTGAACACGCGGCCCAGGGCGGAGCCATCGCGCACTCCGTGTGTGGCAAACGGGTAGTGAATTTCACCTCCGGCCAGGGAATCCTGTATGGCGTCGAGCAGTATTATCACGCGCCGGGCAAGTGCTCGACGATGGTGCTGGAGGTTGTCGCTTGGGCGTTGACCAAGCACGCGCTCAACGTGCACTGCGGCCACGACGACGTCTACGGCGCGCTCGACACCGGATGGATCATTCTGTTCGGCAAAGACGCTCAGCAAACCGCCGACCAGGCGCTCATCCTGCGGCGCGTGACCGAACTTAGCCTGACGCCCGGCATGAACTGCCAGGATGGCTTTCTTACTTCCCATCTGGAGCGAACGTTCTATAAGCACGAGTCGGAACTCATCCGCCTGTTCCTCGGTGCTCCGGACGACATCATCGACTGTCCTACTGAGAGCCAGCGCATCCTGTTCGGTCCGAAGCGTCGTCGGGTACCGTGCATGATTGATCTCACCAATCCTGTGCTGCTCGGGCCGGTGCAGAATCAAGAGAACTACATGCAGGGCGTCGCCGCGCGCCGCAACAACTTCACCGAACCGATCGCGCGGTTCCTCGAAGAGGCCTACACCGATTTCGGAAAGCTGACCGGGCGCTACTACGGCATGCTCAGCGCCTATAAGACTGACGACGCGGACACTGTGTTCGTGTCGCTGGGCTCGTCGGCGGAGAACATCGAAGCCGCTATGGATTATCTTCGCCAACGCAGAGGCGCGAAGGTTGGCTCCATCCACCTCAACGTGATTCGCCCCTTCCCCGAAGCCGCGGTCATCAACGCGCTGGCCGGAAAGAAAAATGTCATCGTACTGGAGCGCACCGACGAGGCGATGGCTGGCGACAACCCGATGGGCCGCGACATCCGGACGGCGCTCAATAAGGCATTGCAAACCGGTGATCGTCCTGCGACCAGCGGGCTGCCTGCCATCACCGCCGAGCAGATGCCCCGGCTCTTCTCCGGCATCTATGGCCTGGGCTCGCGGGACTTCCGGCCCGAACAGGTTTTCGGCGCGTACGAGTTTGCCACTGGCGCTCGCGCTCGCACCGACGGCAAGCGTGCCTCCGACGGAACTTCGTTTATGGTGCTCGGAGTCGATCATCCCTACGAGGTAAAGTCCGACGAGACGCCGTCGCTTCTGCCCGAAGGCGCGGTCGCCGTTCGCTTCCACTCCATTGGCGGCTGGGGCGCAATCACGACGGGCAAAAACCTGGGCGCCATCCTGGGCGATTTGAACGACTTGCTCTACGAGCGCGACAAGGTTGTCGACGAACTGGGCAATCCCAAAGAGATCATTCACGTCAGCGCGAATCCCAAATACGGCTCCGAGAAGAAAGGCGCTCCCACCGCATACTTCCTGGTAGCGGCCCCGGAAAGAATCCGCGTCAATTGCGATCTTCGTCACGTGACCGTCGTGCTTTGTTGCGACCCGAAGGCATTCACCCACACCAATCCGCTGGCCGGCATGGCCGACGGCGGCAGCCTGGTGTGGGAGTCCGACGAGACGGGCGAAGCGGCCTGGGAGCGGTTACCTCTATGGGCCCGCAAGCAGGTCATCGAGAAAAACATTCGCGTGTTCACCTTGCCGGGTTTCCAAATCGCGCGCAAGGCCACCGACCGCGTTGACCTTCAACTTCGTATGCAGGGGAACTCTTTCCTGGGCGCATTTTTCGCCGTCTCGCCGCTGCTTGGCGAATTCGGCATAACCCAGGAGCAGTTCCGCAACGTGGTTCAGAAGCAATACGTGAAAAAGTTTGGTCAGCTCGGTGAAGCCGTCGTCAAGTCGAATATGGAAGTGATGACGCAGGGCTTCGAACGCGTCCATGAGATCCGCGTGGGCAAGCTCGAAGCCAAAGATCGCTCCTCGATGCGCGGTGTGGCACTTGAGCCAACGGCTATTGGTGACAACAGCGAAGATAACGGCAACGGATGCCGTTCCTTTCCTGCGCCCGCCGACCAGGCAGAGCGCACTCCGTTCACTCGGATCGCGACCTTCGATGCCGAGTTCCGCTCTGGCTGCGGATACAACCAGCCGTCGTCTGCGCTGGCTTCGGTAGGCGTTATGGCCTGTGCCAGCGGCGATACGGCGTCGAAGTATGTCGCGCGCCTGGTCACGCCACTCTTCATCCCGGAAAACTGCACTCAGTGCATGGAGTGCATCGTGGCCTGCCCCGATACCGCCCTGCCCAACTGTGCGCAAGACGTAGAGACGATTCTGCACACCGCGATCACGCGCTACGTTACCGATCCGGGCGAGCGCGGGAAGATGTTGCAATCCCTCCCCGAGATCGCGAAACGCACGCGTCAGATGATGTCCGATGCGGTGGCCAAAAATTCAAGAACGCCTCTGCCTCAAATCCTCCGCCAGATTACGGCCGAGGTGGATGGGTTCTCGGAAGAAGCCAAGCGCCAGCTCTTCGCCATCATCGACAAAGTGCCCATGGCCTACCAGAGGGTGAATGCCATCTTCGCGACGCCGGAGCGAAAGAAGCCCGGCGCCGGCGGGATCTTCTCGATCTTCGTCTCCGACTTATGTAAAGGCTGCGCTGCCTGCGTGACCGCATGCGGCGAGCACGAGGCCCTGAAGATGGTCGAGGAAACCGAGGAGGTCAACGCCGACCACGAGACGGGCACCGGCTTCGTGAATCTTCTGCCGGATACGCCGCAGAAATACCTGGGCCTCTACACCGATGAGCGGCCGCAGGATTCCAAGACCGCTACGCTGCGCAACCTGCTGATGCTCCGGCACAACTATGACGCCATGGTCTGCGGCGATGGCGCCTGCGCCGGCTGCGGCGAGAAGAGCGTGCTGCGCGCCATCTCTGCCACCACCGAAGCCTACATGAGGCCGCTCTACCACGCTAAAGCCGACCGGCTACAAGCGAAAGCGGAAGAACTCGACAAGACGGGAGTCGCGAAGCTGGCTGCGCTCAAACAGAGAAACTCGGAAGAGTACGACCTGCTGCGGCAAGCCGTGGCGCATTTGATCATGGGACTCGGGGGCGAAGACGACCGTGACACCAAGGCGCGAATGGTTCAAAACGGCCCCATCTCCGACCAGGCAATCGTGGACGCCCTCACCAGCGTCATGCGGCAGGAGGCCTTCAACCACAAATATCTCCAGGCGATTGACGGTCGGCTTCCGAACGGCATGTGCGTTATGGCGATGACCGCGCATACAGGCTGCAACACGGTCTACGGCTCGACTCCACCGAACAACCCACATCCTTATCCCTGGATGAACTCGCTTTTGCAAGATGGCGTCACCGTCGGCTGGCTGCTGGGCGAGAGCTTCATCGTCGATCACGGCCGTCGCTCTGTCATCCCCGAGCGGCTTGCCGATGCGCTGCTCGGTCGTGAAAAGGGTGTCATCACGCCGAAGGAGTACTACAGCTATGCGCATTTTAGCGATACGCTCATGACCGATCGCGAAATCCTTGAGCTGCCCAAGGTATGGGCGGTCGGTGGAGATGGAGGCATGGGCGACATCGGCTACCAAAACACGTCGAAGGTGATTCTCCAGAATCGCCCCAACGTGAAGGTCGTCATGCTCGACACCCAGCTTTACTCCAACACCGGAGGACAAAACTCCGATTCGACACCCATGCCAGGTGGCAATGACATGAATGTCTTCGGAGCGGCGACCGAGGGAAAGACCACCGAAAAGAAGACAGTCGCCGAGACGTTCCTGGCGGGGCATGGATCCCCATTCGTCGCGCAGGTCTCGCTCGCGAACCCACCCAAGTTGTTGCGGGCGATTCTCGATGGCATCGAGTATCGCGGGACGGCTTTCTTGCAGTGCTTCACGACCTGCCAGCCGGAGCACGGCGTGGGCGACGACATGGCGCTCAGTCAGGCGCAGCGCGTGCGCGACTCACGGGGCGCCCCGGAGTTCGTGTTCAATCCGCGGCTCAGCGAAACCTATGCGGAAACGCTCGATCTCAAGGGCAATCCCTCGCCTGATAAGGATTGGTACGAGTCGAAGGCGAAGGGTACGGAGGAGGTTTCGCGCTACACCGTCGCCCACTGGTGCCTTACCGAGGCCAGATTCCGCAATCACTTCAAGAAGATTAAAAAGGACCAGGCGGAAAAACTGATCTCGCTGGAGAACATGCTCGTACGCATCACACAGCAGGATGTGGTGTATCGCCGCTACCTACTTCCCGAACACCGCACCTACGTTCCCGACTTCGGCGTCTACATCAAGGTCCCGGGCGCGAAAGGAGACGTTGAGTACCGGGCAATCTCGCGGCAGCTCGTACTGTTCTGTGTCGAGCGTCGTAAAGCGTGGCGGATGCTGCAGAGCAAAGCGGGCATCGTAAACAAAGACTACGCGGCGCAAAGATCGATCTTGGCCGATGTCGATGCCGGAAAGATTTCCAAGGAGGAGCTGTTCGCGCGCGGGGAACAGTTACTGAAGGATCGTCTGCAACCCGGCGGCGTGGCGAAGCCGACTGAACAGAGGCGGGATCCAGTTTGGGCCTCTTAACAAACCGCGCTGTACCTTGGTTCCCAATGACTTGCACGATCCGTGTGGAACCCGGGCGGAATCCAGTGGCGCGACTTTGAGACTGCGCGAGCGTTCCAACTCAACAACCCGCAACAAGGTTCAGCACCTACCGTACGAGGTCGGCACACCGGCCGTGTTCGGCTTCGCCGAGTGGAACGGTCGCTCCCTCATAGACAACGCGCCAGATGTCATGTTCTCCACCCGGTGAACACAGCGATGAGATTCTCCTCCGGGATCGGCGGCTCAGTTCACTACGTTCGAACGGTCCTAGAGCGCACGGACGGTCAGTACGGGTACTTTACTGTTCCTGACGACGTACTCCGCAATGCTTCCCAATAGTAAATGCGCGAGTCCCGAGCGTCCATGGGTTCCCATGATGATTAATTGGCAGTTCAGTTCAAGCGCTGCGTCCACAATCGCCGGACGCGGTGAAGCTTCGCGAATCAACGTCTCGGCATCCGGCACCAGCTGTTTTAGCGCACCCATGCATTTTTGGGCTTGCTCTCGTAACAGAGGAAGCGGGTCGTTGCCAGCCATGACGCAACCTGCCTCGGCAATGCTAAAGATGTCGACGACATGCAGCAGAACCAGCTTCGCGCCGAATGCTTCGGCGATGGATCGGGCCCATTGCAAAGCTCTGCCGGCCTGATCCGAAAAGTCTGAGGCTACAAGGATTCGTGAAATCTGCGGCAACTTGCCGTCGGGATGATTCTTCAGGTTCATGATTGGTCCAGTTGATCTCTGTAATAAGCAAGAGAAGAGGATAAGGAGCCAATTTCACTCAGCGCTCTGGAGTACAGGCTCATCTTCGCGACTCAACCTCAAAACCGCACAGAACGTCCACGCGAGTTGCGAACTTTCCCTTGGCCTTAGCCATTTCTTCTTGGGATAACTCCGCGTGGAGAGTCATTGCGACGAGAAGTATTGCGGACAACAAACAGAAGATAGCGATGGCAATCATACATCACCTCCAAAACAGATTTTCTGCAACAAGAGCCTCCATGCTCTAGCTACCGCGCACTGTTAATACCGGGCACGAGGCTGCAGCAATCACTTGGGAGGCGATCCTCCAGGGCAAGTGGGCGGACACTGCGGCCTCAGCCGATCGTTTTACTCCCATGACGATCAGATTTGCCTGCCGTTCCGCTGCCAGGCGCATGGTTCCTTCCGCCGGGAACTCAAAGCGCACCATAAACTCCAGCTTGCACCAGGCGTCTGCCTCCGATGGCACCAGACCGCGCAGTTTTTCCTGCACGCTCGCTTCGAAAGACTCTCGGTATTCCGGAGGAGTAAGAGGAATGAACTGAACAAGAATCAGGTTGGCCTGATTCTCTTCGGCAAAGGACAGGGCATACGGCAAAGCCTTTAGAGAGGTTTCCGAACCGTCAGTAGGAAATAAGATCTGTTTCAGTTTCCAACCCGCGTTCTTTATCGGAAGGACTCTTGGACCGACACTCAGGACGGGACACGTCGCCCTCCTGTAAATTTTCTCTGTATCGGATCCAAGTACCAGCTTTCTTAGCCCTTGTCGCCCGTGCGTTCCTGAAACCACAAGGTCAATCTTGTTCTCTTGAATGACGTTTGAGATTACGTCCCAGAAACCCCCGCGCCGCAAAATGACTTCGCAAGGCGGGTTCCCCGGAGAGTCTCCAGGGACAAATTTAGCGAGGTTGCGCTTGGCATCCAGCCACACCAGGTCATCGCTGACGGGCATCGGTTCCAGCGGTACAGTCAAGTGCGGCTCAGGGCTCAGGGCGTGTGCGACAAAAATTTTGGCGCCGTATTGCTGCGCTAAGCCGATCGCGTAGGGCAAAGCAGCCTTGGAAGGCTTTGAGAAATCGGTAGCTACTAGAATATTCCGGAGCGAAATACGTGTGTTGGTCTGAAGGGCCTGCATAAGACACCTCCGGGCAGGAGCGTGGAGAACTGCCTGATCCTGTTGTAAGCGCTCCTGCGGCTCTCTACAGTGACTCCGATCACGTTATTCGGTGACCCCAGACGCGTTCTGAACATTGCCAAAGCACTGCCTGGTCCCGCGGTGGTGGCTTCATTCTGAGGGCAGTCAGGACACAAAGTTTATCGATGAGGAGCGGCTCGGCAAGCGGCCAGATTGCGCGCAGCATGCTGGGTCCCATTTAGATGGGGTGCAGGAAGAGGCCGACCGTGATTCGGTCCAGACGGACAGCCATAATTCGGTACTCGATGCGATACGAGCAGACGCTCCCGTGCTGAGTTCACCGGAGTGCCCGCTCGCGCCCGTTTCCGCCCCGGCACGGTGAGGTCGGGGACACATCGGGGACACAATAAGGTGTTTCTTCCTGTTCCTTGAACGCCATCCAGTGCGTCCGTGTTCCTGCAGTTTGTTGAAGTTCCGTTTAGCCATCCCGCTTTCACGGCGGTAACACGGGTTCAAATCCCGTCGGGGACGCCAACCAAAATCATCAATGATTACGCGGTGATTTTGCAATTTATATGACCCCTCAACCCTTCGGGTCGTGCCGCGTACTCCAGGCGAAGCATGGCGCGGACAGTAAACGCCACTACAGCAGTGACGATGTTGACGGCGGCGATTGGACAGCTCCGTAAGCCTGAAGCGCGCTCTTAATCGCAGTTTCGATCCGCGCCCCACGCCGGCTGAATCCGAGCACTGAAATCATTTCAGCCATGATTTCAGAATCGGTGCGGAGTGCCCGTCGGACGCAATCCACTCAATGGAGACAGGCTCGACACCGGATAACAGTGTAGCCATCCCCGACGATTCCGCTGATGTCAGATCCAGTGTGCTGGTCTTAAGTGGGCGGCAGTACAGAAGATTGTTACGACGGGAAAGATCGATGAGTTTACGAATCCAACTTTGCCGTGCTCTGTCAACAGCTTCGCGTCGTGCCGCAGAAACTGGCGCCGTCGCTGTGTCCGTTCGGTTCGTTCCCATCAGAGCGACTCTACTCGACATTGGCTTTCGAGCGGGAGCGAATGCCGCACAACGTCACGTAGACTTCAAAAAGCGGTCAGGCCAATTGAATTGTCCTAGCCACAATCTCACGAAGGTCGGCCGTCTCCCTTACTTCCCCTTCTCCACCGCTTCGATTATCACTAGCAATGACAACACCGCACCATATCTCTTTAATCCCACCGATTGTTCCCAGATCTGGGCTCCTTCTCGCAAGCCTTTTTCATGCAGCCATGCCGAAGCGGGAACCGGTGCCAGTTGGTCGGGCACGCTTTGCTTCCGATAGCACTGGGCGGCAAAGCTGTTCTCCCTCACTTCACCTTTCCGTATCCAACGCACAAATCCCTCGGATAGCTTCGACCATAGGATCTTTTGGTCCTGGGACCACACCACGGCAGCGCGATGCGGAGTGAGCGTAATCAGCCGTACGGCGGAAGCCGTCAAGGACGTGCCGCAAAGCTTTGCGATCGAGCGAATCGACTCCAGCGAAGGCTCTGACTCAACAAACTCGGCCATGAGTCCCCGAGGCATCAGAATCTCCGCGGCGAAGCGGTTGGCTTCGAGTTCGGGGCGATAGAGATCCGCGTCCCAGTTTTCTATCCTTTGCTGCTTGCAAGGGGCGGAGACTTCCTGCTGGCCTGGTAGAACGAGGTGTCCGATTTCGTGGGCCAGGGTGAAGCGTTTGCGGGACTCCTCGCGAATCCGGGAGTTGATGACAATATATCCGCGCTGGGCGTCGCGGATGCGTAAGAGAGCGCCGTCAAAGCTTTCCGCTGGTCGATAAAGGACCTCGATGCCAATTTCTTCAGCGATTTCTGCCAGCCGTTCGCGGCTATCGAGGCCGAAGCGACGGAGGAACGCCTCGCCCACCAGAGTCACCAAGTCCAAGTCCGGACTTGGTCGCGTCTCACTTACTCTCTCCTTAAGCTCGGATTCCAGTTGGTCGAGTTCCTGCTGATCGGATTTCGCAAGCTGGCTGTTCTTGCGGTAGGCGCGGGCGGTTTCGAGATTGGACGGAAATCGGAGAGGCGACAACAGCCGGTCGAGCCAATGATCGGCAATCCTGAGAGCGGTGTCGGACTGGTCTGCAGCTTGGTCTTCGGGGCTGTCTGCAGGTCGCGTCGCTTCGATCGCTTGGTGGAGAACGAGAGGCACAGATCGGCGTGCCACTTGTTCCCGTTTCGCGATTCGGGTGGCGGAGCGATGAAAACGTGCCCTCAGCCTATCCGGATCGATACCCGATTCCTGTAGTTGACGGCGCAGTTCATCGTCGTTCGTGGCGTTGTCGTCCGCGAGAGAATCCGCGAGGCGCAGGATGTCTTCGGCGACTGGATCGTTGTTAGGCTTAGACATGTTCTGCCTCTTCGATTAGACGAGCGTCGGCTAACTTTCTCAATCTGCGTATGACTCGTCTCCTCCGGTTCTCGATTTCAACCACGGTTGTGCTCAGCCTCTTGGCCAGTTCTGGGCTCGAAAAGGCATTGTAGCCCGCCGGCTCTAGCTGCAACCTAAGGATCTCGAGGAGCTCGGGGTCATCTTTGAACTGCTCGACGAGCCAGACCAACCGCTCGCTCTGGAGATGTTCGTCTTCGGGGTTCCCATAGCTGGCGACCCGTTGATCGATGGTGGATCCCGATAGATCCTGACCATCTGCTCTCTCGTCATCCGGGTAAACGCTCGTGGTCGCGCGCTTCGATCGAACGAAATCGAGGAAGTCTCGTCTGAGTACCTCGCGCAAATATGCCAGAACCCCAGCGGTAGTCGGTGGTCCTTTGGTCGGAGACCAAGTGACGGAGGTGTCGAGGGGATCGAGGAGTTTCAGCAACGTGGCGCTGGCCAGGTCGGCGGCGCTATCTCCACCAGGCAAGACCAATTGGTCGCGCCCCAAGCATGCCGCGGCGGTGAACAAACTTTGAGCGTGCAGCGCCAGGCGATAGAGCACTTGTTCGAAATCGACTTCGGTACGGAAAGCCTCCGTAGTATTCCTCTTCCCAGGCGCGCATACCGTAGATTCTCTCTTGTCCATCAGGAGATTTCCACAGAAAAATTTTGGGCGGCGCGCAAAAATCAGCCCAGCTCAATCGCAATGAGTACAAAGGGAAGTCACGATGAGCCTTCGCAAGAATGAACGATGTCCCATCCATAACTCATTTTTCTGCTGCCGCTGAGAGCAGCTTTGGAGGCAGCGTGAATTCGCCTCGCCGATCCGGCGGGTCGAAGATCCGAGTCACGCTTGCGGTACCGAGAGATACGCTCCACGGCAGCGATGCGGACTCTCCTCAAGCAGAAAGTCCACGAACACAACGGATGGTGCGCGAATTGTGCCAGGCGAAATGGAGCAAGATAATGAACAGCGCCCTCACGAAGTCTGAAACGAATTCATCCGCAGTGCCGACTCCAAGAAACACTTTCGAACCCTTCGTGTCTGCCGACGCAGTGGCCTGCTACGTGGGCATTGAGCACCCGACTTCTCGGGGGGAGCGGCGGCAGCCCAAGAACGGAGCACACACCGTGAATGAATGGCTCACAAGCGATGAGGCTGCCCGATACCTCAAGATAAACCGGCGCGCACTGCTTGAGTGGGCACGGCAAGGCAAGCTAAAAGCCTACAAATTGTCCGGAATCATCAGGCACGTTTGGAGGTTTCGGCAGAAAGACCTCGATGATATGCTGTCGTTGTCATCCGTTGACTCTGCTGACGGGAGGCAACAATGAGAGTCAAGCGACACGCAAGCGGGTCTGTGCGCTACGACAAGCGCGCAAGACCTGGAACTATCTTTGGTATGACGGCGCAACTCGCCGGTCAAAACTCATCGGCAGCAAACAAGAGTTTCCGACCAAAGCCGCCGTGTGGAAGGAAGTTGAGCGGCTAAGAGTTCGGACGACTCAAACCAAGAACACAATCGGGAGCACGGTGCGGGAAGTGATTGCACGATATGAACCGGAGAGAATGCCCTCACGCCTGTCCACGGGGCGGGTGTATCGCTCTTTCCTCAAAAATCACATCCTGCCGCAATGGGGAGACACGCCTATCCGTGACGTGCAGCCCCGCCCGGTTGAATTGTGGCTCCGGGAGCTACCTTTAGCACCCAAGTCCAAAACGCACGTGCGGTCACTGATGCACACGCTTGTGGAGTTTGCGATGTGGGCCGGTCTTCTGGAGATGAGCCGCAATCCAATCTCATTAGTCAAGAACAAAGGCGCAACACGAAAGGTCCGCAAGGCACGGAGCCTGACAACGGAGCAGTTTCATGCTCTGTTGAAAGAGCTGCATGAGCCGTTCGCAACAATGGCTCTTCTCTGTGTCTGCTTGGGCCTTCGCATCAGTGAGGCCCTTGCGCTTCAATGGTCTGACGTGGATTGGCTCGGCTCACGGTTGAGCATTCGGCGTGGCATCGTTGAGCGTGTGGTTGACGATGTGAAAACGGAAGGCTCAGCAAAAACATTCAACCTTGCGAGCGAATTGCTGGACCGTCTCAAGTCTTGTAAACAGCTTTCGGATTTTTCGGGAGGCGAGGACTGGGTTTTTGCAAGCCCGCTCAAACACGGCAGGCTGCCATACTCCTACACGGGAGTGTGGCGTGAGCTTGTGCGAGCTGCAGAACTGGCAAAAATCGGACACCTTGGGACACACGCATTCCGACACACCTACCGCTCGTGGCTTGACGCCGTGGGCACTCCCGTGGCCGTACAGCAAAAGATGATGCGCCACGCGGACATCAGAACCACATTCAACATTTATGGCGACGTTGTAACGGATGAGATGACTACCGCGAGCAGCAAAGTGGCTCAGCTTGCTTTCCAGATGAACAGAGCGCAGACAGAGCGCAAAGAAAGCTAAGCCATTGAAAGAATGGCTCCTCAGGTAGGACTCGAACCTACAACCCTCCGGTTAACAGCCGGATGCTCTGCCATTGAGCTACTGAGGAGTGTTTTGGGGCGCGCCCGAAGGGCGGGCCCTTTTTTGTCTTTATCAATAATATCATTTGCTGGGCTTTCAGGGTCCTTTCGCATTTCAGAAAATCTTTATACTGGTTACGGTGGGAGTTTGATTTGGCTCCCGCTTGCATTCGCCAGTGAGAGGTGTTCATGGCAGGAGGTCGTGTTTTGTTGTGGATTTTTTCTTTGCTTGGGTTCTTTTTGTTTGCTGGCGTGGTGTTGGCCGTGGATGGAGCTTCGAGTACGCCGGCGGCGCCTCCAAAGGCTCGCGTGGAGGTTGTCGAAGAAACCTTGAACGGGCATCGCGTCGCTGATTCTTATCGGTGGTTGGAGGATGCGGAGAGTGCGGAGACGCAGGAATTTGTTCGCGGGGAGTTGGCTTACACTCGCGGCATTCTGGACCCCTTGCCGGGACGCAACCGGATCAATCTGGAGCTGACCGAACTGCTTTCCATCGGGAGCATCGGGACGCCACAAGTTGGAGGGAAGTTTTATTTTTATGTACGGCGCGAGGGAACGCAGAATCAGGCTGTCCTACTGGTGCGGGAAGGCATCCACGGGAAAGACCGGGCGCTGGTGGATGTAAATCAGATGTCGGCGGATGGCACGGTTGCGCTGGACTGGTGGGCTCCGTCGGACGACGGCAAGTATGTGGCTTATGGCACTTCAGCCGGAGGGTCGGAAGAGAGCACTCTGCGGATCGTTGAGACCTTGAGCGGAAGAGTGCTGCCCGACACCATTGATCGGACGCGGCACGCAAACGTCGCCTGGAAAAAGGACAACTCGGGTTTTTACTATGGACGCACTCCGAGAAAGGGCGATGTGCCTGCGGGCGAGGAGGTTTATCACGTCAAGATTTTCTATCACGCGCTGGGCAGTGATCCGGGGAAAGACCCGCTGATTTTTGGCGATCGTCTTAAAGCGCAGGATGTGCCGGTGGCGCAGCTGGCAGACGATGACGATCGCTGGTTGCTGTTCACCGTATTCGAGGGCTACACCAAAACTGAAATGTTTCTGCAGGACCTGAAGGTGGGGACGCCGCCGGTTGAAGTCACCAGCGGAAAGGATTTCAGTTACAGCGGAGAAATTCTGAAGGGGGAGCTTTACGTTTTAACTAACGAGGATGCGCCCCACTATCACGTTTTCCGGGTTGACGCGCAACAGCCGGGGCGCGAGGGCTGGAGCGAGATCATTCCGGAATCAGACGCGGTGCTAAAGAACGTGGTCATCGTTCACGCAAACTTGGTTGGCCTGTACGAGAAAAACGCAACGTCACTGCTGAAGATATTCAGAACTGATGGGCATCTGTTGTCGGACGCGAAGCTGCCGGGGCTGGGTTCGATCACCGAGATCGGTGGTCAGTGGAATAGCAACGAAGCTTTCTTTGGGTTTCAGTCGTTCACGGTTCCGCCCAGCATTTACAGCATTAACTTCGAGGAGGGCGAGGCGCCGGAGCTGTGGGCGCGAGTGGCCACGCCTTCGATTGATCCCTCGGCTTACGAAGTCAAGCAGGTTTGGTTTTCATCGAAGGACGGAACCAAGGTCCCCATGTTCGTCTTCTATAAGAAGGGTTTGGTGCTGGACGGCAAGAATCCAACTGTGCTCACGGGATATGGAGGATTCAATATCAGCCTGACTCCGAGCTTTGTGGGCGATCGCTATTTGTGGCTCGAGCATGGCGGCGTTTTCGCCGTGGCCAACTTGCGCGGCGGGGCTGAGTTTGGGCAGGATTGGCATCGGGCCGGCATGCTGGAGAAGAAGCAGAACGTTTTTGATGATTTCATTGCGGCGGCGGAGTATCTGATTGCGCAGAAGTACACGGATAAAGAGCATCTGGCGATTCGTGGCGGATCGAATGGGGGATTGCTGGTGGGGGTGGCGCTCACGCAGCGTCCCGATCTGTTCCGGGCTGTGGTCTGCGCTGTGCCGTTGCTCGATATGCTGCGCTACCAGCATTTTCAGATTGCCAAGCTTTGGATTCCCGAGTACGGATCGGCGGATGATCCCAAGCAGTTTGATTTTATCTATGCTTACTCGCCCTATCAGCATGTGAAGGCGGAAGTAGAATATCCGGCGGTGTTGTTCATGACCGCCGACAGTGATACTCGCGTCGACCCAATGCATGCCAAGAAAATGGCGGCCTTGATGCAGGCTGAAGCGGCGAATGGGCAGAGCCGGGAGCGTCCGATATTGTTGCGGACTGAGCCTAAGGCTGGGCATGGGGTAGGGAAGCCGATTACCAAGCAGATTGAAGAGTTGACGGATGTTTATTCGTTTTTATTTTGGCAGTTGGGGGTGACGTCGTTGGTCGTTGCTCGTTAATCGCCGGTGTGTACGGGCTTCTGATCGTGCGGGCAAAAAGGGCGGAGATCCTTCGTTGGGGAGTCGCTCGCGCGCGAGCGAGTCCACTTCCTCCCTAGAAACTTTTCGCGGTACAGGCCGTGTTGTGAGTCCCAGCTAGGAAGCCGCCGGGACTAGTTGGAACCCGAGCTGCGCGGCGTTCTTGGCGAGAGCATGGAGGCGCCGCTCTCGCTGTTGTTGTTCGTAGAATTCAATCCCTCGATCTACGTACTCCATGCCGTGGCGCAACATGTTGTACACCAAACGTGCTAGTTTGGCGGCCATTGCCTTGACGGCGACGGCCGGGCCTCGCCTTGCCCGGAGCCGTCGGAGTTGCGCTCCCAAGTATGTCTTGCTTGCCTTCAAGGAGCTGGCGGCCATTTTTAAAGCCTGAGTCAGACGATTTTGCGTAGGAGTTCTGCCTTTGCCGATAACTTTATCGCCACTGATGCGGTTGTCCGGCGCAAGCCGCAGCCAGGAAACAAAATGGTCTGCCGTTGGCCAGGGGCTCATGTCGTAGCCCGCTTCGGCTACCACCGTCATCGCCGTAATCACATCAATGCCGTCGATCCGGGCTAGGTCCACGCCGCTCATCAGGTATAGCAACTGCCGCAGATCGAATTGCGGAGAATTCCCCCGCTTTTGCTTGCGTCGGCCCTGGCGTGTCTCTTCGGCAAGCGCAACGCCAGCGCTACGATCGGGAAAGGCCCGAAGCAGCTTCGCCAGCTCCTGCTCGCATTCCGCAATCCGGGTTTGACAAAAGCGATAGGCCTGCAGCTCTTGCTTCCAGCGAAATACTCCGTCCGCTTGCCAATTGCCGTGCCGCTGGCGGGCAATCTCCTCCTGCGTCGCCTTCACCCGCGGATCACGATAGGCAGCTAGCTCGTGGGGATCCCGTTCTCCGTCGACGATGGCCTGAATGATGGCCAGGCCCGTAGCCCCACTCAGATCCGTGACCGCACGGCTCAAGCGTACCTTCATCTCGGTCAGAACCTTATCCATCCGATGGATGCAACGAGCCGCCGAGCCCACGTGATTCTGCCGCTGCCGCCAATAGCTCCGCAACCAACGAATCTCTTGCGGCGGACGGAAGGAGTTGGGCAACAAGCCATACGTATGCAGCTTCATCAGCCACTGACTCTCCTGCACATCGCTCTTCCGCCCGGGTAGGCTCTTTGTGTACCGGGCATTCACCAGGTACACCTCGAAGTCGGCCTCCTGCAACCGATCATACAAGGCGATCCAGTAAACTCCGGTAGACTGTAGAGCCACGCTCGTAATCCCACACTTTTTCAGCCAGGCCACCATTGGCTGCAGGCCATCCGTGCAACTGTCGAAGTACCGAACCGGCTCTGCATCGCGATCGGGGGGTACGGCTACATAGTGTGTATTCTTGCCCACGTCAATGCCAGCGGCATTCGAGTGGACGATCTGCAGTGTTATTTGATCGGACTGAATCTGTCGTGCCAACTCACGCCGTTCTTTCCGGCTAAGTTGGCGCCCACCAACCTGAATGGCTCGTGCACAAGGTGAGCTTTTCGTTTGCTTCATGACTACCTCTGCCATTTAGGGATTAACGCTGTCGGCCCGGGGGCGAGAGCTTACAATCTCCCTAGCGGGGTCGAGCGCGTTGCCTTTCGACAACTCATGCCAAGGCACGCCACGCCACCATGGTTGCAATCGCCAAGGATCCGGAGCCACGCTCTCTACAACGGGCATAGAAGCACCAAGGAAAAGACGGCCATCACTGCCGAGCAGCGTCGTTCTAATTGTAGTGGCTTAATGCTTTGAACCGTTGCTCTCGCCTCAGTGTGGATGGCCCATATTAAGTTTCTGTCTAGTGGAAGTAGCCCCGAATGGGGCTGTTTGGCGCGCTCTGCAGAAACTCAAGCGACAACTCCCCCTACTGGAATAAGTTGGAAAGCCTGCTTGGCGGCCCGTTTTTTGAGATGTCGCAAATACAGGTCGTGGTATTTTTTCTCGTAAAACTCCATTCCCTTGTCCACATACTCGGGACCGAACTTCAGCATGCGATTCAATGAGTTTGGCCAAGGGATTGGCCATGGCGGTGGTTGCTTGGGGTGCGCCCAGCCGTGTCCGCAGGCGATGGAATTTGGCTCCTAGAGCGCTCTTACTTCGGAACAAGGATTGTGCGGCTAGTCGCACTGCGGTAGCGGCTGGGTTGACTCCCTGCTTGGTGCCACGCTTGATCACCTTGCCACCGGGGATCTGATTGTCGGGACTGAGCCCCACCAGGAAGCAAAATGTTTCCGTTTTCCCCTTGCTCATGTCGGCGCCCACTTCCGACCGCAGCACCTCGGCGGTCTCTGCACGCCCAGGCCGTCGATCGGCGTCAGATCTCCCCCGGGGATCTGAGAGAGCGGGGTGCGAACGTCGAATGGGGGAATGGGTTTGCGGTTGGGCTGCATTCCCGAGCGGCGGGGTGGGGGCAGCGCAGGCAGGGCAGGGTCTATTTTGTGGTCGATGGTCTGTCGGTGGGCTTCGATCTTGCGGTCGCAGGCCACGACTGGCTCGCGGTAGACGTCCTAGCGGCAGAGATTCTGTTGCACCACGAACCGCCATTCCGTCCGCCAATTGCCTTCCCAACTTTGCGCCACTGGTTGGCGAGTGGACTGGACACGGGAAGCACACATCACGCTCGCCGGCTACGATCGCGCGCAAGATCGCCATGCAGCTCTTGCCGCGGATGTCGGGGAGGACGTTGGTCCGCTGCCGATTCATCTCCGGCAGAGCTTTCGGGATGGGTTGCATGCACATGCCTATGCCAGCCACCAGGTTCTCGCGTTGCCGCAGGTAGGAGCGCAGCACCTCGGTCGGGCGAAAGCAACGGGGGAGTAGGCCGAAGGGGTGCAGCTTCTGCAGCCCTTGACATTCCTGGACGTCACTCTTGCACCCGGGCAACCTCTGGGTATAACGCGCGTTGGTTACCCTGACCTCGAGACCGTGTTCTTCCAGAATCGGGTAGAGTCCGATCCAGTAGACGCCGCTGGCTGGCATCCCCACCGACTTCACGCCCCAATCCAGCAGCCACTTCACCATGCGATACAGCTCCGCGGTGAAGGAGCCGAACTTCTGCACCGGATGTGGATCGCGCCCGATGGGGACGGCCACATAATGCTTGGCACTACCGACAGCAATGCCTGCCGCATTCAGGTTCATCGGGCTCAGTCCTTCGGTCACATCCACCATTTCGCGCTCTTCTTGGCTCTCTTCTTTGGCTAGGGATGGTTTTCTGCTTTCGCCACATACTGCTCCTATTGATTGAAGTGGACGTGGCTCGGCCCGGTTGGGGATGGCGTGAGCACTCTCTGCAGCGGGATCGAGTCCGTCACTTCGAACTAGCGGACTGCCACCAAAAACCTGGCCGCCAAGACCGGAACCATGCTCAAACGCGGGCACGAAGGCTCCAACGAAAGGGTCGGTTATAGCTCGCCGAACCACTTCTGATCAGATTCGCATGCTTGCCACGAGTTTCTGCTGAAATACTGGCGGCCGTCCGGCCGTGAAGGCTCAGGATGACATGGGTAGGGATTTTCGTGGGAATTTTACCGTGAGTTTTGGCGCGTGGAATGAGATAGTGATTCCCTGCGGGGCCTGCATCTGGTTTTGGGCTTACCCAAGGCTTACGCCCCGGGCTAAGTTATGCCGCCCTTCCGAGGCTGGATTGCGGCTGATGTTGGCTTAATAGCGCCGGAGGTGGATTGCTTGTTTTTAACCGACGGCGCCGCCGAGTTTCGCTCGGTGAACGCCGGGGGCGGCTGTCCCCACGTGATCCCGACTCCGCTTTCGTCAACGGCCCGCGCCATCACCCCCGTGGAAGGCGCGGGCCGCACGATCCGGCGTCTCGCAATGTGCAAAAACGAAGAACCCACCCCCCTCATTGCTGCGGGTTCCACTTGCTAGTCGGAGACATCCGGAAACTTGGTCAAGTTGGATCAGTCGGCTAGCGGCGTCGCCCGTGCGGACGAATGCGCGGTAGCCTTCCGTGATCGCTTACCTGGAATTCGGGTGTCTCTCAGATCAAGAATATACAGAGGAGTTCGCGCAATGGGTTCACACGCCAGTGCGGCGCGAGTGAGACCGATTCGACCGAAGTGCGAATTCCGTCACGGGTATGGTCGAACGATCTGCGAAGAATGAATCGAACTTCTACGGGAGGCACAAATTTCACCCATGGAGCAACCGGGGTGGTCTGGTTGACCGGAGTGTCAATTTCGTTGAATGCAGTTTCGGGCAGATCCGCCATGGGCATGACGGAAACAAAAGTGACCGCGGTGGCCAGGAGAAGGAGAAACGCCCACTTACTACGATTTAACACGCGCGCACCCCAAGTGCGAGGAAGATATCGCGGGGGAAGTGGGTTGTCAAGGACTTCTTCGAGATTGGAGGTAGTAGTTGGAGCGTTCCGGGTGGGATTTGGGGCCGTGACGGCGGGTTTTTCCTGTTGGATTCTTCGCGGTTTGCGTTAGACTATAACTATAAGAGAATAGTTTTTGTGTTACATAGCTATCGATGCTGGGTCAACGGGTGACTGGTTTTGTCTTTGATTAGCGTTCGAAATGGCTTGATTGGGCGGGAAGAAGTAGATTCCTCGACGGCTAAAGCTGTCTCGGAATGACAAACGGTGGGGAGTGGGGATCTTTTATGGCAGTGTCGATTGTGTTGGCGGAGTTGACGGGGTTGCGGGAGGATGCGGTGCCGAAGCCACGTCGGAATCCGAAACGTAGATGGGAATTGGCGGAGGCCGCATTTCTGTTGAAGGCGCAGAACATGGGTTTTCGCGTGGCCAGGCCTTGGGGAGACAGCGACCGCTACGATTTTATTCTGGATTCCGGAGGGCGGTTGTGGCGGGTGCAGCTTAAGTCGACCGAGGTTTTGCATTCGCGGGGATACGAAGTGCAGTCGATTTATGGAGTTTATGGGAGAGGCAAGAGCGAGTATACGGCTGATGACATCGATGTTCTGGTGGTGCGAATCGGGCCGGTTGACGCTTGCTATGTGCGACCGATCGCGGCTCTGGCGAAGAAGCTGCGGTTCTATCCGGACATTGAATGCAAATGCGCGCGGTGGGAGGGTTATCAGGAGGCTTGGCGGGTGATGGGGGAGTGACGGGTAGGCAGTTCAAAGTGCAGAGATCCTTCGTTGGGAGCCCTGCGCGAGCGTAGGGCTCCGCTTCCTCGGGATGACGGCTTAGTTCTTGGATGACTAGTATATCGTTTCAATTAAATATATACACATAGGAATACTTAATGCTACAGTGCTCCTGTGGCGGGCATCTCAAAACGGCCGCGCTTGAAACTCAGCGCGGAGGAGGTCGAGCACCTCAGTAGTTTGCGGGATTCGCGTACGGCACCTTGGCGAGAGACGCAGCGAGCGCGTATCGTGCTGCGGTACCATTCCGGCGAGAACGTTAGCCAGATTGCAAGGGCGGTGGGCATGACCCGTAAGAGCGTCGATAAATGGATTCGCAAGGCGCTTGCGATGGGTTCCGACGCGGCACTAAAGGACGCCTACCACCGACCCAAGGAACCCCTAATCACGGAGGAGGCCAAGGCTTGGGTGATTCATCTGGCCTGTTCCAAGCCTAAAGATCTCGGCTATGCGGCGGAGGTTTGGACGCGGAGCGCGCTCGCCCGGCATGTGCGGGAGCACGCCCGCAAGGCGGGATATGCATCGCTTGCCCGCGCCGCAAAAGCGACGGTACACCGAATTCTCGCCGAACAACCGCTGCATCCGGAGAGGGTGAAATACTACCTGGAACGGCGCGATCCCGAATTCGAAACCAAAATGCGAGAGGTTCTGCTGGTTTATCAGGAGGTTGCGCTGCAAAACCAGAATGGCGGCGGAATGATCCCCATGGTCATAACGGTTTCTGTCGATGAGAAGCCCGGTCTACAGGCGGTTGCGAACACCGCCCCGGATTTGCCGCCGGTGCCAGGCAAGCATTCCGGCCTCGGCCGCGACCACGAGTACAAACGCCTCGGCACGTGTTCGATTCTGGCTGCACTGGACCTGCACAACGGGCACGTAACCGCCCGGGTCGAGCGTCGGCATCGTAGTCGGGAGTTCGTCGCCCTGCTCAAGGATCTCGACGCCCACTATCCCGCGGAGTCGGTCCTACGCCTGATCATGGACAATCACTCCGCGCACATCTCGAGAGAAACCCAGGCATTTCTAGCATCACGGCCCAATCGCTTCCAATACGTGCTAACTCCCAAGCACGGGTCATGGCTCAATATCGTCGAGACCTTATTTGGAAAGATGGCCAGGACCTTTCTCCGACATATCCGGGTGCAATCCTGGGAGGAACTCCAAACCCGCATCCTTCAGGGCATTGCGGAAATCAATGCCGCTCCCGTCGTTCATCGGTGGAAGAAGTTCGAGGCCCTGACCACCGGATAGTTTGTATATGTTTTAGTGAAACGACATACTAGTTCGTTTTCGGGGTAGAATTGCGTGCGTTTAATCTGGGGAGTTTGGGGGAGAGATGAGGAAGAAGAGGATATTCGGGCTGGGGGTTGGGTTGGGGTTCTGGCGCTTGCTGGAGGTGTTTGGGGTCAGGCTAGCGGTGGGGTTGTCACGATCAATGGTGGTCGAAACACGATTTTGATGCGGACTCCGTCGGAGCCTTTTGTGCCTGCGACGACGGCGTCGTCGAAGCTGGTCAAGATTTACAGCAACCTTGGTAAGGGCAGCAACGTGTACAACTCGATCGCTGGCGTTGGGATTCTGGGGCCGGATGGGGGGCAGCCGTGGCCGCAGTGGATGGGGTGCGGATTCCGGCCCAAGGCCGATCATACGGTGACGGAGATTCAGGTAGGCGCGACGTATGTGCAGGGCACGAATACGCTGGTGGTCAGTTTGAACGAGGACAACAAGGGATCCCGGGAAAATCGCTTCATACCTGGCATTTTTCCAACCTGCCGACGTTTGGGAGCTGTTGCACGCTGCAGACCGCGAAATACTCCAAGGGGATTCCGGTGAAGAAGGGCAAATTGTATTGGGTGGTGCTGAGCCCGCAGAAGAAATCTCAGGATACTTATGACGTCTGGAACAATAACTTTGCGGGTACGCAGGGCACGTTCTCGAATAACATTGGATCGGGTTGGAATAGCAGCTATCAAGTGCTCGGGGCGTTTGGGGTGTTCGGGAAGCGAGTTCCAGTGGCGGGTCCGGTTACGTTTGGATTGACCCTGACTCGTCTAACATGTTATAAAACTTGGTCTTGTGCTGTGGGCTCGGGAACGTAGCCTTTCCTGCCCGGGGCACGATGAACATCCGACGCGGCCAAACTCAGCATCCCTGTTCAAGTCTTGCAGTGGAAGCGTGTTCGGAACTCCGGCCATGCGCTCCCGCGCTCTTTACGAGAGCGGGGTGGCGCGCCGGTTCGAGGACCTGAACCCGTAGTCATCCTTAATATAGTTCTCAATGAGTGGAGGGTTTCCTATGCGCACCTGGCTCGCTGATCTTGTGTCCCGAGGATGCTTCGCCCGCGGGCGGGCGGCTTTTGTGGCGGCTTTTGTGGCTGTGGCGGCGTCCGCGGCTTTGGCCCAGCCGGCTTCGGAGGTGGGCGGCGAAGCTGGATTGAAACTGCCTGACCTTTCTTCGGTTTCGTTTCTGGGCATTGATGGGCACAAGCTGCTGATGATCGGGATCGTGTTCTGCATTGCTGGGCTGGGATTTGGGATGGCGATTTATATGCGGCTCAAGAATTTGCCGGTACATCGAGCGATGCTGGAAATTTCTGAGCTGATTTATGAGACTTGTAAGACTTACCTGATTACGCAAGGCAAGTTTTTGTTGCTGCTTTGGGTATTCATTGCAGTCGTGATTGTTCTGTATTTCGGCGTGCTTTCGCCGGTGCCGGGAAAGCCGGTGATGACCACGCTGCCGATTATTCTGGTGTTTAGTCTGGTGGGAATTGCGGGTAGTTTTGGAGTGGCCTGGTTTGGCATTCGGGTGAATACATTTGCCAACTCGCGGACCGCGTTTGCTGGCTTGCGGGGGAAACCTTATCCGATTTACAGCATTCCGCTGCAGGCCGGGATGAGTATCGGAATGATGCTGATCAGCGTGGAGTTGTTGATCATGCTTTTCATTTTGCTTTTCATTCCGGGGGATTACGCGGGGCCGTGTTTTATCGGGTTCGCGATTGGGGAATCGCTGGGGGCGGCGGCGCTTAGGATTGCGGGCGGGATCTTCACCAAGATTGCGGACATTGGGTCGGATCTGATGAAGATCGTTTTTAAGATCAAAGAAGATGACGCACGCAACCCGGGCGTGATTGCGGATTGCACCGGGGACAACGCGGGAGACTCGGTTGGACCATCGGCGGATGGATTTGAGACTTATGGCGTGACCGGAGTGGCACTGATTACTTTTATTCTTTTAGGTGTAAAGAATCCGACGGTGCAGGTGCAGTTACTGGTCTGGATTTTTGTGATGCGCATCATGATGCTGGTTTCGAGCGCGGGCGCGTACTTCCTGAATAGCGCCGTGGCTCGGGCGCGCTTTGCAGATGCGGATGTGATGAACTTCGAGACTCCGCTGACGTCGCTGGTGTGGGTGACTTCGGTGGTTTCGATCGTTTTGACCTACATAGTTTCGGCGGTTATTGTTCCCGATATTGGCGGCGATACTACGCAATGGTGGAAGCTGGCCACGATTATTTCTTGCGGGACGCTGGCGGGGGCTTTGATTCCTGAGTTAGTGAAGGTGTTTACCTCGACCGAGTCGCGGCATGTCAGGGAGATTGTAGCCTCGGCTGAGGAAGGCGGGGCGTCGTTAGGAATTTTAGCGGGGTTTGTGGCGGGAAATTTCAGCGGCTATTATTTGGGATTGTCGATGGTGTTTTTGATGTCGGTTGGGTATTACATGAGCACGATGGGATTGGCGGGGGCGGCGACCATGATCGCGGCTCCGGTGTTTGCGTTTGGGTTAGTAGCATTTGGGTTCCTGGGGATGGGGCCCGTTACGATTGCGGTGGACTCTTATGGTCCGGTGACGGACAACGCGCAGTCTGTGTATGAGTTGTCGTTGATCGAACAGGTACCCAACATCGCTGGCGAACTGAAGAAGGATTACAACTTCAATGTGAACTTTGAGCGGGCCAAGCACATGTTGGAAGAGAATGATGGCGCGGGCAATACCTTTAAGGCGACCGCGAAACCCGTGCTCATCGGGACGGCTGTGGTGGGCGCGACCACGATGACTTTCTCCATCATTATGGCGCTGACCAATGGGTTGACGCAGAACGTCGAGAAATTGTCATTGCTGCATGCGCCTTTTTTGCTGGGTCTCATCAGTGGAGGGGCGATCATCTATTGGTTTACTGGCGCTTCGACCCAGGCGGTGAGCACTGGAGCCTACCGCGCGGTGGAGTTCATCAAGGCGAACATCAAGCTGGAAGGGGTCATGAAGGCTTCGGTGGCCGACAGCAAGAAGGTCGTGGAGATTTGCACGAAGTATGCACAGAAGGGAATGCTGAACATCTTCATCGCGGTGTTCTTCGCTACGCTGACATTCGCTTTTATCGAGCCGTTCTTGTTTATCGGATATCTGATCTCGATCGCGATATTCGGCTTATATCAGGCGATTTTTATGGCGAATGCGGGTGGGGCCTGGGACAACGCCAAGAAGATCGTGGAGGTCGAGTACAAACAGAAAGGCACGCCCCTGCACGATGCCACGGTGGTCGGCGACACGGTGGGCGACCCGTTCAAGGATACGTCGTCGGTGGCTTTGAACCCGGTGATCAAGTTCACCACTCTGTTCGGGTTGCTGGCTGTAGAGTTAGCGGTGAAGTTGACGGAAACCAATGCCGCGCTTACGAATCTGCTGGCGGGTGTGTTCTTCCTGATCTCGTTCTTCTTCGTCTATCGCTCGTTCTACGGGATGCGAATTGGCACGGAGAGGTCGGCGGCGAAGGCTCACGCTGCCGGGGACTAATTGGTTTTTGCGATTGTGCGGGCCTCGCAGCTTTGGAATACGCCATGCCTGAAAGCATGCCCTGATACAAATCGCGAGCTCTTTCGGAACCTCTGAAACCTTATTGGAAAGGGAGCCCTTAATTCCACGCTGGGGCGCTTCTCCACCCAAAAGCCAGGGTTTCCCGCATGCTGAGTTGGCGGGGCCACAATAGTCATACAGCCAAAGTCGTGCAACCAACATTCTACGTTTGGTATCCAACTTGGGGGAAGTTGATTACTGAAGTGACGTCCGCATCAATTAGCCCGAAGATGTATAATTCGTGAAGGACCTACTGGTGGCTGCGAGATGCAATTGCTGAGGCATCGTAGCGTTAGTAAGCGGGGATGGCGTGGTGCGCTGATCGTCATTGCCATTTGCTCGCTGACCTTCAGTCTCGCGACTCGTTTTTGGGCTACCTCCGATTCTCCGTCTCACACCGTAAGGACTGTTGACCGCCGATCGGTCGAACCCAAACGGCAGCACCTTAATCGAGATGCGATTCGGTGGGTAGCGCCGGCTGCCGATTTCAGTATCATCGAACCAGCGCCGATTGAAGCCGCTCTGGCGCTTGCCGGACCTCCACTGCCGAAGCACGTTTTCAGCGACAGCCTGTACAACAGGCCCCCTCCATCGTCTGATTTCCTTGTTTAATTTCTTTTCGCGCACATAATCCCGTACTCATCTAAGCCGTTTACATTCGGCGATGAGCAACATTGGCTGCTATGACATTTTTTCGCGGTGCGATTGACCCCGAGCGATAGGTCAATCGAAAGTTGAGGAAAGGATTCGCATGGCTCTTGAGCCTGCTAGTCGCGTAGACGATCTGGACGCTCTGCGGCGTTTAGACTCCTGCACGGTTTCGAATGCGATCGAGAGGTTTGAGGTAAGGCTGCGCAACGCCGGCTTTGCGGACGCTCGCATTCGCTGCATGTTCGAGGATTTCCCTCCCATGGTCGGGTATGCGGCCACCGCACGACTGCGTAGCGGTGAGCCTCCCATTGCGGGGCGAATTTATGTGGATCGCACCGACTGGTGGAACAGCATTCTCCAAGTGCCTCCGCCGCGAATTGTGGTGTTGGAGGATCTGGACAAACCACCGGGCGTGGGAGCTTTTCTCGGAGACATGCAAGCTGCGATCCTGAGGGCGCTCGGCTGCGTCGGGTATGTGACCGACGGTGCAGTGAGAGACCTGCTGCGCGTGAAGGATTTGGGATTACATCTTTTTGCCGGGAATGTAGCGGTGTCACATGCCTATGCCCATATCTTCGATTTTGGCTCCACGGTCAAAGTGGGTGGGCTGGAAGTGAAACCGGGCGATCTTTTGCATGGGGATCGGCATGGGCTCTTGACCGTTCCCAAAGAGATCGCCGCGGAGATTCCAGCGGTTGCGGCGAGATTGCGGCAGGAGGAGCAAAGGGTCATCGACTTTTGCCGCTCGCAGGAATTTTCAGTGGAGAAGTTACGTCAGGTACTCAAGAGATTGAGTTAAGGAGATTCTTATTGGGTATGAAACTTCATCGGGGAATGGCAGCACGGGCCGCGATACGCGCGCCTAAATTGGCTGTGGGGTTTGCCGCCTTGCTGGCGCTTGGCCTGTCTTCGTGCAGTGGCGCACGCAATGTGAAGGCAAGTGCGGAGCAGGCGGTCACGGTAGGAGTGACCAGCGTCGTGAAGAAAACGGTGAGCCGGCAAATTACTTTGTCTTCCGAATTAGTGCCCTTTCAAGAAATCGATGTCTATGCGAAGGAAGCCGGCTACGTGCAGAAACTGGACGTCGACTACGGGACACATGTAAAGGCGGGCCAGACGATGGCTACCTTGGAGATTCCGGAGTTGCAGGCGCAGATACAGCAGGATCAGGCGGAGATCAAGAACGCGATCGATCAAGTGAGCCGCGCAGATCACGAACTGAAACGCTACGATGCGCAATACAACGCCCTGCACCTTCAGTACACACGACTGAATGGGGTCTTCGAGACGCAGCCTGGCATCGTGGCGCAGCAGGAAGTCGACGATGCCCAGGGCAAAGATCTTGCCGCCGCGTCTCAAGTGGACGCGGGAAAAGCGGCGCTCGAAGCGGCTCAGAGCCAGATGGCAGCGGCCAAAGCGAAACTCGTTCACGACGAGACCCTATTCGATTATTCGAGGATTACGGCCCCCTTCGCCGGAGTGGTGACCGAACGCTACGCGAATCTGGGCACGCTGGTTCAGGCAGGAACCAGTTCGAGTACGCAGGCGATGCCGATCGTACGGCTGTCTCAGGACGATTTGTTTCGCCTGGTCATTCCTATTCCGGAGTCATACGTTCGGTACATTCGCATCGGGGATCCGGTGAATGTTCGCGTGCCTTCCCTGAACCGGACCTTTCCTGGCAAAGTCGCGCGCTTCTCGGTGGATGTGAGAGCTGACACTCGCACCATGCACACCGAAGTAGATGTTCCGAATCCAGAGCGCGTACTGATGCCTGGCCTCTACGCTGAAGCCGAAGTTGGGCTTGACGAAAAAGCAAACGTTCCCACGGTGCCGTTGCAAGCCGTAAGTCATCAGGGCAATAAAACATCTGTCTTTGTGGTGAATCGTGATGGAGAAGTGGAGGAGCGCACGGTGGAACTCGGTCTGCAGACCACCAGTGATGCGGAAGTCCTTTCTGGATTAAGCGAAGGAGAGCAGGTGGTGGTCAGCGACCGCAGCGGCCTGAAGCCGGGTCAGAAGGTTCACCCGCAAGCCATGTCCGTGATGCAGTACCAGGAACAGAATGCCCAGTAGCAGCACGATTGGATAACGTTTATGCCGGGATTTTCAATTCGCAATCCGTACTTCATCATCGTGATCTGCCTGGTACTCCTGGTGATTGGCGTGACCAGTATTGCGCGAATGCCGGTGGATTTATTTCCGCCCATCAATCTGCCGGAAGTGGTGGTCGCAACTTTCTATTCGGGCATGCCGCCGGAGGACATTGAGACCGACATTACCGATCCTCTGGAGCGTTTCTTTACGCTGGCCGCCGGTGTCGATCACATGGAGTCACGGTCGCTTCTGGGCGTGAGCATTATCCGGGTGTATTTCCAGCCAGGGACGAGCCCGGATGCGGATGTGACCGAGTTGTCAAATTTGGCTATGGCGGACTTGAAGCGGCTGCCACCAGGAACTTTGCCGCCAGTAGTGCTGAAATTTGACGCTTCCAGCTTGCCGGTCGCGCTGGTGACGGTTAAGGGAGAAGGCCTCAACGAGACTCAGCTTCACGATTACGGGCAGTTTCAGATCCGCAACCAGATCGCGGTTGTGCCGGGCGCGGAGATTCCCGGTGTGTTCGGCGGAACGTACCGTCAGATCATGGTCTATGTCGATCCGTACAAGTTACTGTCTCGTCAATTGAGCCCCATGGACGTGGTGGGAGCGGTCAATGACGCAAACCTCATCCTGCCGGCGGGCGACGTCAAGATGGGTCCCTACGATTACTTCGTTTACTCCAACAGCCTGGTCGACAACATGGACCAGTTGGGCAAGCTTCCGCTCAAGGTGAAGGGACACTCCTGGGTTACGGTGAACGATGTCGGCAAGGCGGAAGATTCCCACCAGATTCAAACCAACATAGTTCGTATTGACGGGCAGAAGTCGGTTTACATCCCGGTGATGAAGCAGGGTGGTGATACCAACACTATAGCCGTGGTGGACGGGCTTCGCGAACTGACCAAGCATCTGTACGACATTCCCAAGCAGATGGTTACCAGCATTGTGTTTGACCAGTCTGTGTATGTGAAGGAAGCGATCAAAACCGTATTGCATGAGGGATTTCTGGGACTCATTCTTACCAGTCTGATGATCCTCATTTTTCTGGGAAGCTTCCGGGCCACATCGGCCGTGCTGCTCTCCATCCCGCTATCTGCGCTGGCGGCGTTTGTGGTGCTGGCTTTGATGGGCGGCACGGTAAACACGATGATTCTTGGCGGGATGGCGCTGGCTTTTTCACGCGTGATCGATAACTCGGTCATTTCGCTGGAAAACATTTACCGCCATCTGGAAATGGGCGCCGTTCCGATGGTTGCGGCCGAAGTTGGGGGCGCGGAAGTGAACCTGGCAGTGCTCGCTGCGACCCTGGTGGATGTGGTTGATTTCTTTCCGGTGATTTTTCTCTATGGCGTGTCCAAGTTTCTGTTTTCTGCTTTAGCTCTGGCATTCTGTCTCTCGCTGCTGGCGTCATTTGTCGTGGCAATGACCGTCATTCCTTTGTTCTGCTCACGGTTCTTGAAGGCCGTGACGCACGCGGCCGAGCATCAGCACCAGGGATACGAGATTGAGCCAGAAAAGGCGGTGAGCCAGTCGTGGATGGATAGGTTCAATGCCCGCTTCAACCGGATGTTCAACAAGGTTCTGGATTATTACGAGTACTGGGTGAGGCGTGCGCTCGTGCGTCCGGGTTTGACGGTGTTGGCGTTGAGTGGCCTGTTTCTGGTCAGTTTGACGATTTATCCACTGCTCGGGTTGGCGTTGTTCCCGAAGACGGACGCAGGGCAGTTCACGATCAACCTGAAAGTTCCGACCGGGACCCGCATCGAAGTGACGGATCAATACATTGCCAAGGTGGAAGATTTGATCCGCCATACGGTGGAAGCGAAGGACCTTAAGTTGATCGTTTCCAATATTGGGGTGGTTCCGGATTTCTCTGCGCTGTACACCACCAACGCCGGTCCTTATACCGCGACGGTCCAGGTGCAGTTGAACGAACCGCACCACCTGAGCAGCTTCGACTACATGGACCGGGTTCAAAGCAGCATGGCGAAACATTTTCCGGACATTCGGACATTCTTTTCCAGTGGCTCGATGGTGGATGCCATTCTAAACGCCGGCATGCCCGCGCCGATTGACGTGCAAGTGAGCAGCCCGGATTTAACGCAGATTTATGGCATCGCGCAGAACCTGGCCACGCAAATTCGGCAGGTCCACGGGGTGGGGCAGGTTTATATCCCGCAGGATATGAATTACCCGACACTGCGCCTCGATGTTGACCGTGTGCATGCGGGAGAGTTGGGCCTTACGCAGAAAGACGTGGTGGACAACGTTATCACCGCGCTCAATTCCAATTACATGATTGCCCCCAATTACTGGGTGGATCGCGAGAGCGGCAACGATTATTACCTGACGGTGCAGTTTTTCGAAAAAGGTCAGTCCGCCATTCACGATATGGCTGACTTCGGGCAGATTCCCTTACGAGATCCGGCCAACGGAGCGGGAATCAGCTGTGGGCTGAGTGGCGCTGGCGGCTCCGGAGGCACGCAACCTGCGTGGGCCTGCGGCGGACAGGGCAGGCCGATTACGGTGCTCAACAATGTTGTGAGCGTGAGACAGGTTCAAACGCCGACCGAGGTCGACCACTATCAAATTCAGCGAGCCATGGACGTCTATGTGACGCCGACGGGAGAGGATCTGGGCCGCGTCACCAGTTCGATACGCGATATTCTGGCGAAAACCAACATTCCCGGCAACGTACGAGTGAATCTGCGCGGAATGGTGCAAGGCATGGAGGCGTCGTTCAAGAGCTTTGCGCTTGGATTTCTGATCTCTTTTTTGCTGTTGTTTCTGATTCTCACGGCGCAATTTAAATCTTTCATCGATCCGTTCCTGATCATGTTGGCGATCCCGATGGGATTTGTCGGTGTGCTTTTGATTCTTCCGCTGACCCACAGCACGCTGAATGTGATGTCGCTGATGGGCGTGCTGATGCTGGTGGGCATCGCGGACTCCAACAGCATTCTGATTGTTGACTTCGCTCACAATCTGGAGCGGCAAGGTTTGTCGCCAGCCGATGCGGTCATTACCGCGTGCCGGGTACGTCTGCGGCCTATTTTGATGACGTCGCTTGCGACCATTATTGGGATGATTCCGATGGCGCTGAAACTGGGGACTGGGGCAGAGCAGTACACGCCCATGGCGCGCGCGATCATTGGAGGGCTGACTTCGTCGGTTCTTTTAACCATCTTCATTGTGCCCGCTGCGTACTTGCTGGTTTACGGCCGACGCAAAGAGCAAGCCGCAGAAGGCTTGCCCGGGGAGCCTGCGGAGTGAGGGGACGACGTTCTCAGATCGCTGACATCCCACTTGTCATCCCGAGCGAAGCGAGGGATCCGGGTTCTTCTCGTGGGCGGCGAACACCTGGATTCCTCGTCGCTTTCGCTCCTCGGAATGACAGGCGATGCGTTTCTCAGCATTCTTTCTGGCGAAGAGCGCTGGTTCTTGGCGCCGTGCTTTCTCTTGCGATCAGCGTTGCAACCAGGTACAGCATCGTAGTGCGCCGGGAAACTGCGACCAAAATCGTTACGTCGCAGTCTCTCGATGCCAAACGGCAGCATCTGCTGAAGGACGGTCTGCATTGGTCTGCTCCTGCTGCGACGTTTGTTTTATTTGAACCCGCGGGGGTTCACGTCGCCGGATTGCCAGCCGTCTCTGCCGTGCCTCAACTTTATGCAACAGATTTCCTCTATAGCCGACCTCCTCCTTCCTGCTGAATTTCCTTCGAAAGGAACCACTGAACCGATTCCGCCGCGAAACATTGGCCGGAATCGGCGGTTCGAATCAGCCTGCGTCGCGCCCTGTGATTTTGGCAGGCGCTTTGATGGAGAAGATCATGAGGAAAAATATCGGTATCGGCATCGCAGTGTTGGTGATTGTGCCAATGCTGAACGGCTCTCCGGTTCGAAGCAAGGCGAATCCGTTTGTGCAGGGAACTGTGATTGAGGTGCAGAAGCAGAAAGTCTATTTTCCGGACTACGTGATCGGTGGCAGCAATCCTTCCGATGCGCCACTGACCTCGCGGTACTACGCTTACCAGGTTTCTGTGCGGGTCGATTGCAAAACTTATGTTGGCCGTTATGAAACGCCGTTTAACTACTTGCCGTCAGAATTTACTCCCAATCAGCCGATCCTGGTGCACTTGACTAAACACGTCATGTATTTCGATTTGCCGAATGATCCGGATATGAGGATGGGCATTGTTCGCCGTAGTTCGGACTGCGGTCAGACTCGATAGTCGCAACGGTTGGGCTTGGAGGCTCTCAGGGTGGGATGAACGACGATTTCGTGCGGCTCCGGGATGAAGCAGCGTACGAACCCTCTCCTTCGGTTGCGCGCGCATAACGATGGCGAAAGGATTTCGATAAATGCTTCGAAAGAGGTTAATCCATGAAGCCAAGACACAAGCACATCGTCCCGTTCTTCCAGTTCCCGACCTTGTTGTTGCTGACATTTCCAATGTTTGTTTTTGCGCAGACGTCCGCGAATGTGCAAACCGGACAGGGCCTGCCTCCGGCACCGGTGCCACAAACTCCTCCGGCCCAGAATATGCCGAACCCGCCGGGGAATCCGCAGCTGTCCTCCGTTCCCCAGACGACGGGCACGCCAGGGTCGCTGACCTTGAAGCAGGCGGAAGAGCTTGCGATCAAGAACAACCCGCAAATCTCGGTCGGCCGCCTGATCGCCCTTGCTTCCCAGCAATTCACGCGGGAAGTGAAGTCGAGCCTTTGGCCCACGGCCACGGCTGACATTACTGGAGTAGATGCGCAGTCGGGCAGCCGTCTTACGGCAGGCGCACTGAACAACCCGATCCTCTACGAGCGCGCTGCGGCCGGAGTCATGGTTACCCAACTGATTACGGACTTTGGGCGCACCACAAATCTGGTTTCGAGCGCCAACTATGCTGCCAAGGCCGAAAATCAGAATGCGGTTGCCACAAAGGAGCAAATTCTACTGGCGGTAAACAAAGCTTTCTACAATGCGCTGCAAGCGACGGCAGTGCTAACGGTCGCGCAGCAGACCGTGAATGAACGCCAGACTGTTGCCAATCAAGTGGAAGCGCTTTTCAAGAGCAAGCTGAAATCCGAACTGGATTTCAGTTTTGCGAGCGTCAACCTGGCGCAAGCGAAACTTCTGCTGCTGGATGCACAAAATAACGAAAACGCGGCTTTCGCCACGCTGTCCATGGTACTTGGCTTTCCGAGCTTGGAAAACTTCCAACTTGTCGCCGAAACGAGTCCGCTGACACCGCCGCCGGGCAATGTAGATGATTTGATTTCCCAGGCTTTTTCGTCGCGACCCGAAATCCTATCGCTCCAATTTCAATATCAGTCGGCTGAGAAATTCCAAACCGCGGAACGAGATTTGCTCTTACCCAGCATTCGCGCCATGGGGGCAGTTGGAGACACGCCCGTGGGAAATCCGGCAGTTGCTCCAAATCCTGGCGCTCTAAGCAATACGTACGGCGCGGTTGGGGCAAACATCGATATCCCGCTCTTCAATGGGTTCCTGTATACCGCGAGAGCCCGTGAGGCGAATCTCAGAGCACAAGCGACACAAGAACGGCTGCGCGACATGCGGAACCTGATCTCGCGCGACGTTCGCACTAGCTGGTTGAACGCGAATACGGCCTATCAGCGGCTGGCGGTTACGCAGCAATTGTTACAGCAGGCCAATTTGGCGCTGAGTCTGGCTCAGTCTCGATACAATCTGGGGCTCGGCTCGATCGTTGAATTGAGTCAAGCGCAGCTTCAGCAGACGCAGGCCCAAATCAGTTACGCCCAGGCCGGTTATGACTACCGACTGAGCCTGGCAGTTCTGACCTACGAGACTACGGGAATCTGAGGATGATTGGGTTGTTTCTTCGGAGAGTATTTGTCGCGGGCAGGAGGAAGAACATCGCATGGTCAACCACGCGGAGGCGGCTCAAGAGAAAGGCGTCGCTCAGCACGCGGCAATGGCTGGTTCTTTCTTTCGCTATCGCTGCGGTGGTTGGAGCGATATTCATATTGACCCTGTACTATCAGCCTGGAAGGTGAGGAGTGCGGAAACTGCACTCGCGAACTGCCCGCGAATGCTAGGGGAGGGTTCGAATCTCATGAATGCGGTGAAGTCGGGCAGAGGGCGGGAAGGTGAGAAAAGATGTTTTGCTCCGTCAACAGAAGTTAGAAATTGCTTGTCGAGGAGGACGCATGAATCGCACCGAGAGTCTAATCGCTGTCGTCGGATTTCTAATCGTTGGGCTAGGAGCAGTCGCACAAGAATCGTCTGCCGCGCCCGCGACGACCGGAAGTAACAGCACGCCAGCAGCCAGTGTTAGCACCGTGCGCGGATGCCTTGAGGGTCAACGTGGAAACTACATCATGGTCGAGGACAAGACTGGCCTGGTGTATGTGTTAAAGGGAGTCGGTAACAAGCTCGATGGTCAACTCCGCCATGAAGTTGAAGTGAAAGGGCGATTACGGTCTGGACTAATCAAGACTGGCGTGAACCCATCGAAATCAGGCAGCAACCCCAGCGACACAGCACACGGAATCGATGGCGTGCCGTTGGAAGTGGCAGACGTGCAGACGGACGTTCGCACGATCTCGAAGCACTGCAAAGCTGCGGATCAGCAGTAATCGCGTCGGCGTTCACGCGACCGTGCATTCTCTCAATCTCTCTCGCGAAAGTGCGCCTCGAGATCTTAGAAGATTAGGGCCTGCGAAATCTTTAGTCGCAAACCTCCGGCCGTCGTGCGCGTTAAGAGGACTACCGTAGATCTTCACGATCCATCTTCTGGGGCAGTCTTCAACATCGCGGACAGACCAGCCCCAACCAACGTGATCGCGCCCAGGTATGTAAAGCCCGCCAGGAAAGTCCCGGTTCTCTTGTTGAGATATCCGACGATGAGGGGGGCGAAGTAGGCTCCCAGATTGCCGATGGCGTTGACAAAGCCCATCGCCGAACCGACGATTGCCGGCGGCAGAGTCTCGGTCGGTATGGCCCAGAAGGCGCCCATCGGGCCGTAAGCGCCCACGCCGCTTAGGACGATGAGCGCGAAAGCGATTGAGAGTGAATGCGGAATCGTAGCAACGGCGAGCAGGATGCAGCAACCTCCGAACAACATGGCTCCGGCGGCGTGAAGACGGCGCTCATGCACTCTGTCCGAATGGCGGGAGATGATCAGCAGGGAGACTGCGCCTGCGATGAATGGAATCGTGTAGAGAATTCCGGTTGAAAGACTACTGAGTCTCCTGAACGTTCCCATCGCGCTAGGCAGCCAAAACAGCAGTCCCATCTGTCCGCTTACAAAACAAAAATAGACCGCTGCCAACAGAAACACTTGCGGCCGAAAGAGCGCGCGAAGGTAGGGCACTGTTTCTGACCCTTCCAGAGCAAAAGATTCCTGGCGCAAGATTTCCACCAGGGGGCCGCGTTCGGCTTCGGGCAGCCAAGTCGCGTCCCGTGGGTGATCCTGAATGAATGCAAGCCAGATGGCAAGCCACAAGAACGGTAACGAACCTTCGGCGACCAGCATCACACGCCAACTCCAATGGTCCAAAATCCATCCTGAGGCAGGCGAGGAGACGATGAGAGCTCCGGGCAAGCACAGCAGCCACAGGGCGTTGGCACGGGCCCGTTCGGAACGGGTAAACCAGTGAGAGAGCAATATCAACGTGGCGGGATAAACTCCGCTCTCGGCCACTCCCAGAAGCAGCCGCATTAACAAAAGTTCGTGATACGTACGAGCCATGCCGCAGCCCACGGCAAAGATGGCCCACGCTACCAGGAGAATACTGATGAATTTCTTGGCGCTCCAATGTTTGGCCAGATGCCCGCCGGGAATCTGCAATACAAGATAGCCCCAGAAGAAAATGCCCGCGACCGTGCCTGCTTGCGGCGGATCTAAATGGAGGTCCTTACTGATCCACGGCAGAGCCAGAGATATGTTGGTTCGATCGATAAACGCGATCGTATACATAACAAGAGCGACGGGAATGATGCGAAGCCAGCGAATGGAGATGTGAGATGGGGTGATTTTTGGTGTGGCATTCTGCCCTGGTGCGGTGATCATCAGGATAACGGAGCTCCCACGGTTGTCTTCCTCCGATTCTTACTGGCCGGACAAGAAGCCTGCCGATACTTCAGCTGAAACAATGTGTGATTGACCGGGCGGATGTTACGCTACCCCGGTCGGCGAGTCAATGGATCCAAGACGATTGGTATAAAGGTGAGCGTCGCGGATGCATAGAAGCTAATTCGCTTTCATCTTGTCTTTTACGCTGCGAGCGAGCTTTTCGATCTCTTCAGCCTTTTTGACAACGTCCAGTGACAGAGTGTTTTCATTTGATTTGTCTACGTATTGTTTCAATTCATTGGCGAGTTTGACCAAGTTGTCGGTATCACGCTGCAGTTGAGCCTGGCGCTCGCGGTTCGCCTTTTTGGCCATGTCTTTCTCGATCTTGGCGCGGTTCTCGTCCTCGTTCGCGTCGGGAGCGAGGCCAGGGTTGGGGCCTAGATGCGGTATCGGGACAGGATTCTGAGCGAACGACCGGACCGTGAATGCAGGCGTCATGGGCAGGAGAAGAACCGCCAGCGCGAAGTGTTTGAATCGCACAATCACCTCGTCAACGTTGGAATGAGGAAATTATACGAGTTCTAGAGAACTGGGAAAGCGGGACTGCGGAGATTTGGTTTCAGGTTCAGAGAAGCTCTATCAAACGTTCAGCCTTGATGTCCGCGTCGCGGAGAATGCATTCGGCCCGGTTGCGATGGGTTCGTAATTCTCCTCAACGGGGTCGAGCCCGCCACACTTCGGTAACTCGCCACCATGCGAGCGATCACCTAAACCGGAACCGCGCTCCTCATCGGGCATTGAAGCACCATTCTGTCCACGGTTCTATTTGCCGAATCCTGCCTATCCAGCATGCCAGAGTCCCTGTGCTCAACGCGAGTTTCTCCCACGAGCGACAACCCAATAGGCGCGTCAGGCGCCCTCCTCAGAAGCTTGGGGTGCAGGATCTTCTGGGCGGGAAAAGGCACGGTCACTCGTCTCCCAGAGGCATTCTGTAAATCATATGGCTTCCCCTCTGACGTGCAAGGAAGAATCCTGCTTTTTCCAAGACAGCCGTAATCTATCGAGCCATAACCCGCGGTAGTTCCGGCATCAGACTGAAACTTCGACTATGGAAAGACTCACAGATTTCTCTTCCGTGAGTTCTTCGTGGTCCGCTTGGTGATCTTCAAGGCGCAACCGGATGGCGTCTTTAATATTTGCGATCGCTTCGTCGTAGCTGGCGCCTGCGTATAGCACCATTGCAGAGCAGAACAGGAAACCAAAAATCCGTCTGCGTCGCGTTCAATGATTATGGGAAGCGTGTAGTGCTTTATGGATCGTATTGTACTGCGATCTGTTTAGCTCCGCTCGAACAGGCGGGCGAGGGCGCCCGCGCCACACAAACACGGTTTAGAGCGAGCTCATGTTCGCCAGGAACTCGCCGTTTGATTTGGCTTTGTTCAACTTGTCGATCAGAAGTTCCATGGCTTCCACCGGCGACAGCGGATTCAACACGCGGCGAAGCACCCAGATGCGGGTTAAGTCTTCTTTCGGGATCAGCAACTCTTCCTTACGTGTGCCTGAGCGCTGGATGTCGATGGCCGGGAAGGTGCGCTTGTCGACCAGTTTGCGGTCGAGGATGATTTCGGAATTGCCGGTGCCTTTGAATTCTTCGAAGATCACGTCGTCCATTCGGGAGCCGGTGTCGATCAGGGCCGTGGCGATAATTGTCAGCGATCCGCCTTCTTCAATGTTGCGAGCCGCACCGAAGAAGCGCTTCGGGCGTTGCAGGGCGTTCGAGTCGACGCCGCCTGAAAGCACTTTGCCGCTGGGCGGGACGATGGTGTTGTAGGCACGGGCGAGACGCGTGATGGAGTCAAGCAGAATCACTACGTCACGCTTGTGTTCAACCAGGCGCTTGGCTTTCTCGATCACCATTTCCGCCACTTGCACGTGCCTGGCCGCGGGTTCGTCGAAGGTCGAGGAAATGACTTCGCCCTTGACCGAGCGCTGCATGTCCGTCACTTCTTCGGGACGCTCATCGATCAGCAGCACCATCAGCACGACTTCCGGATGGTTCGTCGTGATGGAGTTAGCAACATTCTGCAGCAGCATGGTCTTGCCGGCGCGGGGTGGCGAAACGATCAGGCCACGCTGCCCCTTGCCGAGAGGCGTTAGCAGATCCATGACGCGGGCGCTCACGTTCTCGCGGGTCGTTTCTAGCTTTATACGTTCCTGCGGATAGAGCGGCGTCAGGTTGTCGAACAGAATCTTGTTGCGCGCCTCGTCCGGCGATTCAAAGTTGACGGCTTCAATCTTTACCAGCGCGAAATACTTCTCGCCCTCGTGCGGAGGACGAACCTGTCCGCTGATGGTGTCACCGGTCTTGAGGTCGAACTTTCGGATTTGCGACGGCGAAACGTAGATGTCGTCGGGACCGGGTAAATAGTTGTAGTCGGGGGAGCGCAGGAATCCGTAGCCGTCGGGCAGGATTTCGAGCACGCCTTCGGCAAAGATGTGGCCTTCTTTTTCGCTTTGCGCCTGAAGAATTTTGAAGATCAGGTCTTGCTTGCGCAGTCCGCTGGCGCCGGGCAGATCCAAGGATCGGGCGATCTTGGTCAGCTCTGTAATATTTTTTTCTTTCAGTTCTGCGATGGTCATTATTCAGTTCACCTGCGAAGGGATATTTTCAAAGGGGGGTTACTCAGGAAAGACTTGGCCAATCACGGGGCAGGCGGCGGGGCTGGTTATGCAGCCCGCCGTTGTGCCTCAGCGAAGTTTTCCGGTTCCGACAGAACCGTCTGCCGTTCCGAGCTTGCAATCTTATCCAGGACTTCGTTCATCGTTTCCTGGATTCTGGTGTTGGGCTTGTGAAACTTACGGGTCGCCTTCGACGCAAGCTGGCAAAGCATATAACGATTCCGCAAAGTATGTAAAGCATCAAAAACGCGATCAGACCGCATAATAAGTCACTCTCCTAATCCGAGCAAACTGCCCGCACGCCCTTCTTTCGTGTCAGAGGAAACCTGACCAGAGTGTCTAACTTACTCAATTCAGATGGGTTTTACGGGAATTCTCTGGTTACTCGTATAGATGCTCCGTCTGGCCCGAAAGTTTCTCGGTTTTAGGATTATGTCCGGTTGCCAGCGGAGATTCGTCAGACAAACTGAACGCCTAAGTCTTCGGAACCATACACCCTACGTTAGAATGAACGAGACGTCAAGTGTTTCTTGCAATACCATTCCACTGGTCACACAAAATGTCCGTTCGATGGCTGGAGTTTCACGTAGACGGCTCCAATAGTCGACTTCAATATGCTGATATTAAATGGCTTAGCGTCACCGCTCCGGTGGGCCGGATTGTGTTTCGAAGCTAGACGGGCGTGGATGACCGTCCTCCATTCTTTTGTCTTAAGCCCAAAACGTGCGATCGAGGGTGCGGTACTGGATGGCCTCGGCGATGTGCTTGGGCTCGAATCGATTTTCCTCCTTCCAAGTCGGCGATTGTCCTTGCGACCTTCAGGATACGGTCATGAGCTCGGGCAGTCAGGCCCTGCTGTGCCATTGCGCATTTCTAACAGTTTTTCGCAGTCGGCGGAGAGCTCGCAGAAGGCACGAATGTGACGCGGTCCCATTTGAGCTCTGCAATAGACGGTGAGGACGAACCCCTACAGTTCATACTCACCTACCATCAACGGGCCGCACTGCCAAACACGCTCTATACGGGATCACGTTCTCAATGCCGGATGTACTTTGGCCTCTTTTCCGTGACAACCCGCCCCTTGGCTAAGGCTCTGTCAGCTCTAGCCGCGGAAGTCATACAGGCACGGATGAGTGCGAAATATGGTTTGCGTGTTGGCGTCATTGCCATTCTTCACACCTTCAACGGGGAGTTAAAGTTCAACTCCCATGTACACACCATGGTTACCGGGGGGTGGTTTACGGGGGTCCTCCCACATCTGGGTTTCTCGCTTCTACTACGATCGCGACCTACGGATGAAGTATTGGCGGAAGGCCGTGATCGCGCTTCTCCGCGCAGCGCTGCGGGCGGGTCAGCTTGGGACGGAGTTGACCGTTGACCAGATGGAAGGCCTGCTCACTCATCTGGCGAAATGCTGGTGGAGTGTCAATGTCCAATTGTTCGAGAACAAATGGCATTTCCTGCAATACGCCGGTTGCTATGTAAGGCGGCCTCCCATTGCGCAGCGTCGCATCACCTGCATCGCGGAACGAAGCGTCACATTTTGGACCAAAGACAAAAAGCTGCGTCGCCGTATCGAGATGCAATACTCGCTGGAAGAGTTCGTTGACCTTTGGGCCCCAGCACATTCCGGAACGCTATCAGCACGCTGTTCGGAGCTTTGGGCTGTTTGCTCCGCGCGCGCTCCGGCAAACCTCGGCAGCCATCTTTGCCATTCTGGGGCAGGAGCGAAGGCCACGCCCCAAACCTCGCCCTTGGGCGGATTCCATAAAGCGAGACTTCGGACGTGATCCGCTCCTCGACCACAGCGGCAAAAGAATGAAATGGGCGCGACGACTAGCGCCGAAGGCGCCTCACTAATCAGAACTTAGGGAAAATGCCATCACCTTACCGCCGTAATTCCTCGATGGGGAGACATCACCCTCCGCGTGCTGCCCTCGTTTAACCCCACACAGCCACAAGTTCGCGCGCGCGAAACGATCTGATTTGCTTCTTCCAACAGACGACGCCAACTCGGCCTGCCACAATGCCTCGTACACGCCGAACACGAGATTTTGATTTTCCTATACTTCAAGAAGAAACTACAGAATGCCTACGCCATGACCGAATACGCCGACGCCAAACGTGCGCTGGAACGATTGCATCGGGAGCTGATGGAACTGAATCCGAGCGCCGCCCGCAGCCTGGAGGAAGGCATGGAAGAAACGCTCACGGTGCATCGTCTGCGGGTTCCGGTCCAGTTGCGTCGCACGCTAGCCAGCACGAACGTGATCGAGTCGGCCTTCTCCATCGTGGAGACGGTTTGCCGCAACGCAAAACGATGGCGTGCCGGCGATCACATCGAGCGCTGGGTCGGCTCTGGTTTGCTGGTGGCCGAGCGCCAGTTCCGCAAGGTGCGGGCTACCGGGAGATTCCGTCGCTGTTGACTTCGCTTGCGAACACGGTTTCGAAGAAGGCTGTTGCCGAGGAAGTGAAGGTTGCGTAGCCTATGACGGTTGAGAGTCGCTACTTTCTACGAATTAACGGGCATCCTCTGCTTGGTAGCTCTTGGCCATCATCGCACACCGCCGAACTTGTATGGTGCCTTCTCTCTTATCGAGGAGGCACCCTTTAGAGTTGGATGGGCGCGAGGCCCAGCGCCACGCGCCCGTATTCGGACACAAACTTCTACTTCCCGTTGGCGTATTGTGTAACTGTCAGAGTCCAGTTATTCAATGCTAAGTTCAGGCCTGGATCCGAAACGGCCCACTGAACCCGGATGATGTGAGTTCCTGGCCCCAGCACGATGGTGCGAGCCATGGCATGCGCCTCCCAACCGTCGTCGGTTTGTCCATTAGTGTCAAAGACAAAGCCTCCACCAGAGGCGGGTAACATTTCGATTCCGTCAGCAAGGATTTGCATTAAGCAATACTGGTAAGCTGCACCATCGTACCAGAAGCAGTAGGATTCAGAGCTGAACGTCGCCTGTACTAGCTGAGAATGGCCCGCCGGAACCACGATCGTTACGGCGCCGCCAGGCAAATTCACGAATGAGGTAGAGTTCGTGGTTAATAGATTGGTCTCAGTAACTACGGTTACATTCGTAATGGCCTTCCCAGTGTGCCTGACAGCGGCGAAGGTGGGGGTGGCAAAGGTTAGAGTGAGGGCGAGTGAAAGCAGCGGATGCGAAAAACCTCATAGCGTGTCTCCTGGAAGTTGAAATCTTGTTCTTTACGGTCTGCGGAGGGGAAGGTTGGGTCGCTGAAAACAGAGGGTTTCGCTTGGTAAGATTTTAAAATATCTTCATATCGAGTCTCCTTTTTTTGTATTCCTCTAACGAACCGGCCATGGTGCGTGCGTTGTCGTTTTTGGACAATAGTGCGCGGCTGAAAATCAGCTCTTCTCCAAAAGATTTTGTTTTTGAAACACATTGTGCTTAAGCCGATTTCTTCTTCAATGAGTCGAACTCGATTACTTGCCCGCGTTGTTCCACGGGGGTCCGCTTTGCCTGTTTGCGGAAGTTGTTGGGTATGTAAAACTCGATGACTTTTGCCACAAACCACCTCCTGCTTTATCTTCCGAGAGTCTCGACATCGCCGTGCCCCGGGCTTGCAAACGGACCTCCGCATTAACATCGAAGCAGGTTCGCTTTCATGTGGTCTGCGGCCAAATCACCCCTGTAAAAGAGAACCACTAGAGGAAGGGCGTAAGCACAGGTGACGTTGAGCAACAGCGACCACCAGCGACAGGATCGTGATAAGGTTGCGTTTCATGACGTCCTCCCTTGGGGCTCCTTGTATGGAACCCAAACTGAATTTTGTCTCTCGAAGTCTTCAACGCCTCCGCTGAATACTTGCTGTGACGCATTTGTTAAGGCAAGCGTGGTGCCAAGTCGAGCCGGACTTCTTTGCTGGACCATTCTGCTCCGTTTGCAACAAGATGAGTTTTGGACGACGGTGTCGACATGGTTTACACAGCGGCATGCGGTAGCCAATCGGATACCGGCGAGAACCGCCAGGTTCCCCGCGAAAAATCTACTCAACCAAAAGAAGCTTGAGTGGATCATCCCGATCGGGCGGTGCGCGCGACGCCAATCGATTCGACGACGCGTCGCAAAGAAAACTCGGCTAGACTGTTCCGCAGGAGGGAGACTTGCTGAAACCGAGGTTGATGGCGATGTCCGGGCCGCTAGCATCGAGCACGCCGGCAACACTGTGAATCTTGGCGGTCTCGAGGGCCTCTTCGTCGTGAAGGGGGCAGGATCGTGGGCATGCGCTTGGCCAGCATGGTTTTGCCCGAGCCTGGAGGGCCGATCATCAAGATGTTGTGACCTCCGGCGCCGGCAACCTCCAGCGCGCGCTTGGCCGAGTGCTGGCCACGCACGTCCTTGAAGTCCACTAGAAATTGCTGGGCTTCGCTGAGCAGGCTTTCGCTGTCCACTTTGAGTGGCAGGATTCCGTTGCCCGTGTTCACGAAGCGAATCACGTCGAGCAGCGATTTCACTGGATAGATTTCCACTCCTCCGAGCATGGCCGCTTCTTTTGCGTTTAGCTCAGACACAACCAGGCGCGAAATCTTTCTCCCCCGCGCCTCGATCGCGATAGGTAGCGCTCCACGAACTCCGCGAACCCCGCCATCCAAAGACAGTTCCCCTACGAGAATGCAATCCCGGCACCTCCTTCTTATTCAGACCCCCATACGCGCCCAGGATTCCGAGGGCCATAGGCAAGTCGAAGCCGGAACCCTCTTTGTGAATATCCGCCGGAGCAAGGTTGATCGTGATGTGGGTGGGAGGGATGTCGTAGCCGCAGTTCTTGAGCGCCGCGCGTACGCGATCCCTACTCTCACGGACGGCATCGGCCAGACCGACGGTATGAAGTGGTCTTCCATTGTCTTAATTCCAGACACGTCGACCTCGACCTCGATAATGCTGGCACCGATGCCGTAAACCGCGGCACTCAGCGTTTTATAGAGCATCGGGCGTATGAAACCTGGATCTGCGCTTCAGGCAAACAGATTTGTTCAGACTCATCGTGACGAGGGAACGGCCAGCGACAAGTCAGCCAAGCTTCACCTCACGTCGTGCGGTCTCGAATCGGTTGTGACTGATGTCACAGTGAGGTTGTGACAAATGAACAGCGACCGAACGTTTCGTCTGTGAACCAACTTACCCAACACACTTTCGGTTGTTTGCCTGCGCCGCGTGGACTAGGATTCGCCTAGACCCAGCTCGCCTAAATCGAGCTCGCCTGGACCAGGGGCTCGTCAACCTGTGAGCATGCTGGCAGTTGTGGATTAGTTCTTATGTCGGAAGCAGAGAAACAGCCGACGCATCCGGCCGGCACGTCAACCAACCTGGAGCAGGAAGAGGCCTTGCTGTGGCGCATTGCGCTTCTGTTCGTGGTCCTGCTGGCCACAGGATTGGCCGCGGAGTCGTGGGAGCGTCTGCAAAACCTCCCCTATCATCTTGGTCTGCTCTCCCTTGGCTTGCTCTGCATTGCCATAGCATTTGCGGGTTTCGCCTACGGGCGCAGGAAGCGAGTTACGGAACTACAAAACCTGGTTCGCGGCCTGCAGGAGCGCGCAACTGCACCCACGGATGAGCAACTCGATCAACTTGGAGAGCTCATTGCGCGCTCGCAGAGAAGTTTCAAAGATCTCATCGATTCGTTCGACGACGTTGCCTTCGCCGCTTCTCTCGAGGGGAAAATAAAGACCGTAAACCGGCGCGTGACCGAGTTGCTCGGGATTCCCTACTCCGACGTAGTGGGTCATCGAGTAGAGGAGTTCTTGGACGAACCGAAGCGTGCAGAAGTGAATAGGGCTTTGGCCCGCTTTCTCGAAAAACGCCGCTGGTCCGGGATGGTTTGTGTGCGGCTGAAGGCGAACGCCGCCCGAACGCTCTACTTTGATTGCGCCCTCAATGCAATTGTGAAAGGCGACGAAGTAGTGGGCGTAAGTGCTCTCGCCCGTGACGTCACGGAAGAACGCGAGAAGGAACGGCGCTTTACTGAGCTTTTTGAAACTCTTCAGGAAGGAGTCTATTTCAGCACGCCGGAAGGCAGGTTACTCGATGGCAACGCCGCTCTGGTGCAGGTTCTCGGGTACGAAAGCAAGGAGAGCCTTCTCTCGCTCGATCCCAGAGCATTGAACTCCGATCCCAATCAAAATCCGGTGCTCGGGCGGACCGCAGACGACCGGGGCGGAGTGCGTACGCGGGAAATCATGTTGCGTCGTAAGAACGGGACCCTCGGCGTCTTCCTTGACACCTCGCGCGCGGTATGGGATGCCGGCGGCAAGATCGTGCGCTACCAGGGCACGCTCGTGGATGTAACTGAGCGCCGGGAGATGGAGAAGGCATTTCGCCGTCAAGAAGAATTCCACCGTTACCTTTTGGAGAGCTTTCCCGATCTGATCCTCGTAATCGATCTGAACGGACGCTACAGTTTCGTGAGTTCACGGATCCACGATCTGCGGGGTTACAAGCCAGAAGACTTGATGGGAAAGAGAGTTGAGGAGGAACAGGATTATTCCCCCGAGCTGTTCGCGTTGTATCGCGACCTGATTACCGGCCGAAAGATGTTCGGGTCGTGTGACTATAGCGCGCGTCACCGCGACGGAAGCTGGCGCACCATGCGAGCTTCGGCTAGTCCGCTGTTCGATGCGGAGAACAAGCTGAGCGGTGCGATCGTCTCTGTTCGCGACATAACGGTGGAGAAGAAACTTGAGCAGCAGATTATTCAGAGTGAACGGCTCGCCGCCATGGGGCAGATGATCGGCGGATTTGCCCATGAACTGAATAATCCGCTTACCAGCATTCTGGGGATGTCCGAATTATTGCAGGAGGGCGAAGCACCCGAGTCTGTTCGCAAACAAATGGTGGTTTTGCAGCAACAGGCGCGCCGTGCGGCGGAAATTGTTCAAAACCTGATGTATTTCTCCCGGCCTCCCGCCCCGGGCAAGACTCCGATCGACTTGGGCGAACTGGTACAGCGGACTTTGCACTTGCACGCCTACTCCTTGCGCAAGAGCAACATCACGGTCGATTTTCTTAAGGAGACCTCGGTTCCGGCGGTGAGCGGAGACGCGCACCAGTTGATGCAGGTGTTTCTGAATCTGATCTTGAACTCGGAGCAGGCGATGCGGGAAGTTCGCGATCGCGGCACTTTGCGCATCCGCATAGAGAAGCAGGAGAAATCGGTCTCCGTCATTTTTCAGGACGATGGGCCCGGCATCTCACCTGATATTCTGCCCAATATTTTCGACCCCTTTTACACCACCAAGCGCCCAGGCCGCGGCACCGGGCTCGGCCTAAGCATCTCCAAAGCCATTTTGCGAGAACACAATGGAAACATCGAGGCTACTTCCGGGCCGGGCGGCGGGGCGGTGTTCACGGTTACGCTACCGGTGGCCGCAGGCTCGGCGTCGGGTGACTAGCGAACTCATTCGCAAATCAGTGGCAGTGGGTAATCCGATTCTCTCGTGTCGGTCAAGACTTCTTCTTCGTGGGCTTGGGTTTTAATGCCTTCGCATATTCATAGCTGAATTCGAGGTACGTCTGGAGTTCTTTCGTCTTCTTTAGCAACGCATCCGGGACCGCCACATATTCTTTCATTACCGTGCCATACGCCTTAAACAGCGTAGTGTTGTACTTCCTCAGAAACTCCTCACGCTTATCTTCCGGAAGCTGGATGGCCAACGAGAATTGATGCAGAAGAGTAAACATGTTGCCATTCAGAGAGGTGTATGGATTAGCCGCGCCTTTGCGTTCGATCTTCGGATTGGTAGAGATAAGCTTGTCGTACAGATCCACGTTGGTGGAGGCAGGTGTGCTCTTCTTCGATGGGGCCATGGCTTTCCGCCCTTCTCACCCGGGATGAAGAATATGTGATCGTGGCAATTATCGTTCGACGGCCATTGCCACCGCATTGCCGCCGCCCAGACAAAGCGCCGCGATGCCGCGGTGCACGTCGCGGCGGATCATTTCATAGATAAGCGTGACCAGCACGCGCGCTCCGCTGGCGCCGATGGGATGTCCGATGGCGACGGCGCCCCCGTTCAGGTTTACTTTGTTGGGATCGAGCCCAAGTTCGCGCATCACGCCGAGAGCCTGCACTGAAAATGCCTCGTTCAGTTCGTACAGGTCCACCTCTTCATTCTTCCACCCGGTCTTTTCCCAAATCGTGCGGACTGCGCCCACAGGAGCCATCATCACCCATTTGGGTTCGACTCCGCTGGTCGCTTGTGCCACGATTCGGACCATGGGCTTAGCGCCGAGTTCTTTCGCTCGCTTGGCGCTGGTGACCACGACAGCGGCAGCGCCATCGTTCACCCCGGGAGCGTTGCCTGCGGTGACCGTGCCGTCTTTCTTGAATGCCGGTTTTAGGGAGCGCAGCACTTCGATCGTTGTATCTTCGCGGGGAGACTCGTCTTTATCGAAGATGACTGGTGCTTCGCCCTTTTTCCTCGGCGACAACTCAACCGGAACGATCTGCGATTTGAAGCGGCATTCTTTGATGGCGGCGACGGCCTTGCGGTGAGAGCTCACTGCGAACTCGTCCTGCTCCTGGCGGGTGATGCCATACTTTTCCGCGACGTTCTCGCCGGTAATGCCCATGTGGTAGTTGTTGTAAATGTCCCAGAGCCCATCGTTCACCATTGAGTCAACGATCTGCGCGTTTCCCAAGCGGTATCCTTTTCGCGCCTGCGGCAGCAGATAGGGAGCGTTGGTCATCGATTCCATTCCGCCGGCGACCACGACGGAACTGTTCTCGGTCTGTATCGCTTGCGCCGCGAGTGCGACCGCTTTGAGTCCGGAGCCACAGACTTTGTTTACGGTCATGGCACCTACCTCGGGAGCGAGACCACCGAAGATTGCCGCCTGCCGCGCAGGGTTCTGACCCAGCCCGGCAGAGACTACGTTTCCCATGATGCATTCGTCGACCTGCTTGGGATCGAGGTTCGCGCGCTTCACCGCTTCACGAACCACAATTGCTCCCAATTGGGTCGCGCTCAATTCTGAGAGACTTCCCTGAAATTTTCCTACCGGAGTGCGACAGCCGGAAATGATGACGACATCGTCGAAAGCAGCCATTTATATGCTCCTGCGATAATTTCGTGTCTCTCAATTATAGATGCGTCACGGCAAAAAAGGATGATTGTAGTTGGAGCGCACCTTGATCGCTCGGGAAATTGTTTTTGGAAAGAGACCCTCGGACGGAACCGAGTAGGAGCAGAATTCCGTCGAAGATGACGCGAGAATTCTCGCCGCCGGACGCGATCGACACGTCTCCGCCAAAGAAATTGTCTACTTGAGTCGCGCTCGAGTGACTTTGGGCATGGGTCGCATGCTCGTCCAACATCATTTTTTTCTTGACTTCACTTTTTATAGACTCTATACATCAATGAGTTGCAACAAACGACCGTTGCATTTCAAGTCCATGAAAAATGGAAAGGGAGAATAGATCAAATGGCAACCAAGAAGAAAGCAAAGAAGGCCGCAAAGAAGAAACACTAAGAGCCTTCAACCAAAGTAAAACCGAGGGGACGCTGAAAAGCGTCCCCAAAGTTTTTGCCCGGCTAGTTCCTGCTGCTTGAATTCTTGTCGACGGAAATTGTGTAGAGACGCTTCTCGGTGGCGGGGCAGAGGCTGCGGTAAGCGCAAAACGTGCAATAGAAACCGGGCTTGGCATCAAACTTCTCCGCAGCAATCTTTCGCGCCACATCTTCCACTTCGCGCTTACAGTCCTGCAGTTGGGCCTCGCTGCGGCGCGTAACTACCGCACTGTTTTCCTCGAGGTTGTAGAAGACTATCTGATCGGCGTTGTAGCCCCACTTTTCGCGCGCGGCCAAAGCGTAGATGGAGAGTTGGAGGCTCTTGTCGGCATCCTCCTGCGACTTGGGTCTGCCCGTCTTGTAATCGGTGATCACGACACGGCCGTTTTTCACTTGATCAATCCGGTCGATGCGACCGACGACCTTGGCCTGTCCGATCTGCATTTCGAACCACTCCTCGGTATGCAGCACTTGTGGCAGGGGAGCACGCTTGCAGATGGCCAGGAACTCGCGCAGCTGCTCAATCCCCTTCTGCTCGTAGAGTTCGCGCTGATATTTCTCTTCAATACCCGCGGCCCGGAGGTCGGTTCGGAAAAGTTCGATCAGTTGGTCGTCCTCGATGGTTCGTCCGAGGCGAATCGAGGCGTAATAAGCCAGCAGAACGCGGTGAATCGTGGCGCCATACTCCATTGCTGCCGGAACATCGTCGGGAATTCTCCACTCGCGCTCCAGCTTGAATTGCAGCGGACAGATTTCGTAGGTCTGCAAGGCGCTGGCGCTAAGCCTGGAACCGAGATCAAGCGCTGGCGGCAACTTGAGCCACTCGGTCACGGGCGATCCGGGTAGTGCGGGGGCGGCCTCCGCGAACAAGTCGGTCTGGAACTCGAGCGCGTGACGCTGGCGGAGCCATGGCCTCAGGCTGGGATCCTTTAGCAGATCGCGCAGAAAACCATCCGGGGTGGGATCTTTGCCTCGCCCTTGTCGAGCGTAGATGGTGAGCGAGTCTCGCGCTCGCGTCATGGCAACATAGAACAGCCGTCGTTCCTCCTGCCGGCATATTTCCTTGTCGTCGAAATAAGCTATCGAACTGCTGCCCTGCAGTTCCCGAGGAAAATCGACGAGAGGTTCCTTGTAAGACGACGGAAACGAATTGGAATTTGCCCGAATGATGAAGACGTGATTGAACTCAAGGCCTTTGGCGACGTGGGCTGTCATCAGTCGGACGGCGTTCTCAGCGCCCGTGGAAATCGGGATCACGCCTCCGGCGGTGCGGAAATACTGGAGGTAGTCAATGAACTCGCCGATGTCGCCGGTTTTCGTGATTGCCTCCGGCTTCTCTTCCCATCGCTTGACGAACCCAAGAACAGCGGCGATCGCGGGCGAGGTGCGGCTCAACCCGAAGTGACGAATGATAATGTTCAAAACCCCGCTGCTCGTGTCGGCCGCCCGGGAAACCTCGTCCCGGACCTGCTGCAAGGCGTTCAGCACGGCGGCACCATTTTCGATCTTGGCTAAGACCGAGGCCACGCCAGATCTTCTTTCATCTCTTGGAATTGCCTTTATCCCGGCACGCAGCTTCTCCGGATCGATGGCGAACTGAGAAAAGGACGCAACTCGAAAGAGAGAAGCGCTGTCGTTCACTGAGACGACCGCCCCCAGACAGGCAAACAGGTCGCGGGCCTCGGGCGTATCCACGACATCCATGTTTTCGATAGCGAATGGGATGCCCTGCTCAGCCATTTCCGCCACAATCGGTTCGCGATGGAAATGTTGGCGGTACAGGATGGCGAAGTCGCTCCACTTGCAGCGTGATTTGCGTTGCCGATCCCGGATGGCGGCTACCAGATCAGAGCATTCGAATTCCTTCGCTGCCAGCACAACTGCGTCCACCGGGGGACTCGGCAAGAATCTACCATCGCGAGATGCTTCTTCTTCGCGGGCAGAAATCAGCGGGGAGCGGTGGTATCTCGATGCTGGGCCCTGGCCGGGAGGAAAAACGTCCGGGTTCTTGGAAACCAGCGCAAAGGCGGATTTCAAGATCGTCGTCGTAGAACGCCGGTTTTTCTCCAGAACGACCATCTTCGCCTCCGGGAAATGTTCCTGAAAAAGTCCGAATGCGGCACTCGATGCGCCGCGGAAGCGATAGATAGCCTGGTCCGGATCTCCCACGGCGAAGACATTGCGCTCTTCTCCGGCTAATTTGTCGAGAATCTTCACTTGAGCAAAGTTCACGTCCTGGAATTCGTCCGCCAGGATAAACCGGGTGCGCCGACGTTCGCCAGCCAGAACGTCGGCGTTCCCCTCGAGCAATGCATGCGCGTGAGTGATCATGTGGCCAAATGTGCCGAGGTTGTCTTCGTGCAGCATGCGCTCGACCGTCGCGAACACGCTGGCGATTTCCTGGCAGCGTCCAATGACCTCTTCGTCCGACAAAGCATCGGCATCTTTCGATTTGCTCACCCGCGGAATGGCGACCTCGCCCCGCTCAAGTTGACGCACATAGGCAGCATATTTCTCAGGGTCGACCAGATCATCCTGGCAGCGCCGCATGAAACTCAGGAGGTCGTGGAGAAACTGGCTGACATTGGCCGCGCGCACGAAGTAGTTCAGGTGCAACTCGCGGATGCGCTTCCGCAAATAGATCCACAGATCCTGGTCATCGAGGACGCCGAACTGTTTGCCACACCGGCCCAGGAGGTCATTGCAATATTCATGAAACGTCGCAATCTGCAAACCGGAGACATTTGTACCGCGCAGTTCGTCGCGCACCCGTTCGCGCATCTCCTGAACCGCATTTTTGGTGTAAGTGACCGCCAGAATTTCGTCCGGGCGAGCGTGTCCGTCGCGAATCAAGCGCGCAATGCGCCGCGTGAGGACAGTGGTTTTCCCCGTGCCCGCACCCGCCACTACGAGCAGTGGCCCACGTACGTGTTCGATGGCTTCACGCTGGCGCTCGTCAGGCTCAAAAGCTCGCGCAGCCGGAATGGGTTTCGCAACAGCCACTGGGCAGGAGCATATCAGAGATGGTTGAGGATATTTTGTGACAGATTCTGCGGTGTTTGCCACACCTTCTAGGCACGCAGCTCTGCAAGAACCACAGCTAGGCTGGCAATTGCCGCGGTCTCGGCACGGAGAATCGTATTGCCAAGCGATGCTGAAATCCAGCCTGCCTCCTGAAACGATTTCAATTCGTCATCCGTCCAGCCTCCCTCGGGGCCGAGGGCGAGAACAACGTCACCGTGGTTGGGATGCGTCTGGAGGACGTCTTTCAACATTGCCCCTGTCTCCGCTTCGGAAAGTACAATCCGCAAGTTTCCTGACAGGGCCACGACATCCTTGAGCTTCAGCGGCTCCGAAATATCCGGCGGTGATACTCGACGTGACTGTTCCGCAGCCTGTCTGGCAATCCGTCGCCAGCGGTCGACGCGTTTGGCTGCCGCATCCGCAAGATGAGCTTCAGTTCGCTGGGCAATCGCTGGAACAATGCGTTTCGCTCCGAGTTCCGTACATTTCTCGATCGCCCACTCCATGCGGTCGAACTTGAAAATGGACAGCACAACCGTCACCTGACTCGCAACCGGAGCGGGAATCTCATCCCCCAGTTCAAATTCGACTCGGTCTTGCGCGATAGCAGTGATACGTCCGCGGCGAACTGCCTCTCCCGTAGTGATGTCGAATTCCTGACCCACGCGAGCCCGAAGCACGCGTGATAAATGTTCAGCGTGGGTGCCAACCAGGACCGCGCGGGTACCAGAGACTTCATCGGCGATCCAGCGTCGGCGGGTCATGGATCAAGAGCTTAAACCACAGAGAATACGAAGGTACACAAAGGAAATCGCGGAGGGAGGAAAGTCAAAATTGTTCCCTGGCGCCTAGACCTATCCGAAAATGTCTTTCACCTTACCGAACAAGGTTCTGCGTTGGGGCTTATTTTCCACACGCGTCGTACCTTCCAGCTCCTGCAACAACTCGCGTTGACGCTTGTTGAGCTTGCCGGGAGTCTGTACGCGAACCTCGACGAACAGGTCTCCCTTTCCGTGGCCGTTCAGCACCGGCACGCCTTTGCCCCGGATGCGCATCGTCGTGCCGGACTGCGTCCCGTCCGGCACTTTTAGGGTGTGTTCGCCTTCAAGTGTCGGCACTCGAATTTCAGTGCCTAATGCCGCTTGCCCAAATGAAATAGGAATCACGCAGTGCAGATCATTGCCCTCGCGCTCGAAAAATGGATGCTCTTTGACATGCAAGACAACATAGAGGTCGCCCGCCGGTCCACCATGGGCGCCGGCCTCGCCCAGTCCGGAAAAACGAATACGCGTTCCGTCCTCCACGCCCGCCGGAACCTTTGCGTCCACCGTCTTCTGCCGCAGCACCCGGCCTTGGCCCTTGCACTTCAGGCATGGATCGGTGATCACGCTGCCGGCACCCTGACAAGTGGGACAAGTGCGGGCCATGCTGAAGAATCCTTGTTGATAGCGAACCTGGCCACGCCCTCCACAGGATCGACAGGAAACGGGCGTTTTGCCCGGAGCCGCACCAGACCCGCGGCAGTCTTCACAAGTCTCGTGGCGGCGCACGGTAACGCTAGTTTCCGTCCCGAAAACCGCCTCTTCAAATTCCAGCGTGACATCTTCACGCAGATCAGGGCCACGCTGGGCACGGCTGCCCCGTCGAGAACCGCTGCCAAAAAGATCTCCGAAGCCGAAGAAGTCCCCGAAGATTTCGCTGACATCCTGAAAGACCGTGGGGTCGAACCCGCCCGATCCTCCGCCGCTCACGGCAGCATGCCCGAAGCGGTCGTATGCGGCTCGCTTGTCTGCGTCCGACAGGATCGCGTAAGCTTCGCTGCATTCCTTGAATTTCTCTTCCGCGTCGGGATTATTCGGATTGCGGTCAGGATGAAACTGCAGCGCCAGCTTGCGATAGGCGCTCTTAATTTCCTGTTCGTTAGCTTCGCGGGCAATCCCAAGCACTTCGTAGTAGTCGCGTTTTACGTTGCTGGCCAGAATGGTTCCAAGTCCTTTCGATTTTCTTGATGGTTAGTGTTTCGGGTTGCGCGCAACTCTGACCATCGAGGGACGCAACAGGCGGTCCTTCAACTTGTAGCCCCGCTGCAATTCCTCCAGTATCTGATGATCGGCGGCATCGGTGGTATCCACCATCTCGATAGCCTCATGAAGGTGGGGGTCGAAAGGCTCGCCTTTCGTAGGGATGGCGCGCAAACCCAATTTTTGCAGCGCGTCCTGCAATTGTTTGTAGATGAGTTCAACTCCACCCCGGAACTCGGATTTCTCCATCGCACCGGTCTGCAGCGCTCGTTCAAAGCTGTCGAGCGTGGGCAGCAACGCCTTGACCGCGTCCGATACGGCGTACTCGCGAAAGTCCTGCTGTTCGCGGGCCGTGCGCTTGCGGGCATTCTCGAACTCAGCCTGAAGACGCGCCAGACGATCGATCAGAGTGTCGCGTTCCACTCTAAGCTTCTGTAATTCGCCGCCCTCAGCCGACGCGCGGGAGGACGAAGACTCATTTGATTCTTCGCCCTCGGCACTGTCTGATGCGGGCAATTCGTGCGTCGCATCAAGTTCCTGGGGATCTACTTCCGACTTTCCGTTTGTTCTCGCCATAAAAATCTCTGCTCGGGTTCGCTTACTCAGATTCGTTGAGGATCTTGTCAAACAGACGAGCAATATAAGAGACCGCGGTCATGGTGTGCTCATAGTCAATGCGCGTCGGTCCAATCACCGCAAGCGATCCCATGACTTCACCCCCTACGCGGGCGGGAGCACCAATTAATACGAAATTGCGCATGGAGGGCAGCGTCTGGTCGAGTCCTATCACTACGCGGACTGCTTCCTGCTTGGCGTCCAAATACGCACCCAGCAGCCCGACAATTTTCTGTTTCTCCTCCAGAGTCTTCAACAATTCCTGCAAGCGTTGTCGATCCTGCTCTCCTGCAACCAGATTGGCTGCGCCTTCAACATAAACCGTCTGTGCGTTATCGTCCGCCGTCAGCGCACCTTGCTTATAGAGTTGCTCGACCGAAGTCATCAAGCGGTCGTATTCGCTGCGCTCTTGCTCCAGCCGTCGAGCCAACTCGCTCCGCATCGCTTCCATGGTCCAGCCGCGAAAGCTCTCGTTGATGAAGCGAGCCGCCCCGTCCAAATCAGTTTGCGAGATGTCGAGACGCAAAACCCGGTCTCGCACCACCCCCGACCGCGTCACCACCACGGCCAGCACTTTCTGATCGCCCAGCCGGGAAAAATAAACGTGCTCCAGCGCGTTCTTCGGTCCGCCAATCGCTACCGCGACTCCGACATTGCGCGAAATGAGCGAGAGCACGTGCGAGGTGCGCTCCATGAACTCCTGCACGTCAGAAACGCCATGAAACGACTCCTGAATAATATTCTCATCGTCATTCGACAGCCGTGCCTTTCCGGTAAGCTGCTCGACGTAATAACGATAGGCATCGGTGCTGGGCACACGGCCCGCCGAAGTGTGAGGCTGCTCCAGGTAGCCCGAGTCCGCCAGATCCGACATCACATTGCGGATGGTCGCCGGGCTCAATCCTTCCCGGTTGGCGCGCGCCAGGGTGCGCGATCCCACCGGTTCGCCTGTGGCAATAAAGGTCTCCACAATCGCGGTCAGGATTTCGCGTTCGCGCTCGCCTATGGGTGGTCCCGGAGGCATACACTCCCTTGTATCACATTGAACCGACGGGGCCAGCCGGCTTCTACGCTACTTGTAGCTAAGTTATGTAGATGCAACAGTTACACCGCAGGATGCAAAATGGCCAGTTTGAATTCTAGGAAGCCCAGCGAGCCTCTGTCAAGCACCTGTTAGCCGCTCGAACTCTCGAGACGCACCGAATTCGGGAGGGCCCGACTCCGCGCGTGCTGAAAAACTCTGGTTTTGGGTGGGGCAGCGCTTTCAGCGCTACCGTAAATGCTCTCGAATTAGTGAGGGCTTTGGCCGCTGAGGTACTGGAATCGAGTTTTTTCGACGGCCACTTCGCTAGGCGACCCGTTCCCTTCAAGCTTTAAATCAGACATGAAACTGGGTGCCCCATTCTTCCGTGTTCGTTCTTTGCGGAAGTGGGCCGCGAGAATGCAAAAGCCACCAACGTCGGTCACTCCGTCAGGTTGTAGATCAGCCCATTCGGATCTTTGACGTAACATCGTGGAAAATCGGGCTCGTCCTTAACGACCTGGCAACCCTTCTTCGTGAGTTTCGCCCTGGCGTCCTTAACGCTCTTGACCGTAACTTCCAGAACCGGTCCAAGAGCAGGCCCTCGCTCTATAAAGAAATTGATGTTCTTTCCGTGGAGGCTGACCATGTTTGGTTTCTCATCCGTTATCTCAAAGCCGAGTTCTTTGACATAGAAGTCAGCCGCCTTCATGGGATCATCAGCCTGAATCAAAATATCTGTGCCAAATGCATTCGCCATAAGCCTCCTTAGTGGCGGTTCTATATATGCAGTTCTCGGTGAACGCAAGTGTGCTCCGGGCTGTGTTTTATGTCCACGGAAAAGTGGAGCGGGATCGACCGCAGCAGCCGCGTAGCGGCGTAAGAATGCAGCCCACGGCGCAAGCCGTGGGTGAAAAGAGGAAGTGACACAGCCCTGAAAGGGCGAAAGAACAGGCACGATATCTCCCCGCGCCCCCGAGGGGGCGCCGTTCGACGCCCTCGGTTCACTGATGTGATGGTTTCTATTGTGCTGAGTCAAGAATTCGCGAATAGACACGGCTTTGAAAGGGCGCGGCTTTCAGCCGTGCCCAAAAGCTACCCAACATGGGCTTTAGCCCCCGAGGGACGCGACCTTATCCAGGCCTCCAAATGAATCCACGACCTTGTGACTTAGGACGCTATCCTTGAGCATCATCAACATGCACCCAAAATCCCACATCGCGGTAATCGGAGCCGGCGCCTTCGGCGGATGGACTGCCTTGCATCTGCTGCGCCGCGGCGCACGTGTAACCCTGCTGGACGCCTGGGGCCCAGGCAACTCGCGATCCTCCTCCGGCGGCGAAACCCGCATCATCCGCGGCACCTACGGACCGAGTCAGCCCTACACGAAAATGGCCGCTCGCGCCTTACGCCTGTGGACGGAGCACGAGACCCGCTGGCGCCGCCAACTTCTACATCGCACCGGCGTCTTGTGGATGGTAGCGTCGAGCAACGACGAGTTCGAGCGCTCTTCGTTGCCGATGCTGCGCGAGGCCGGCATCGCTTACGAAGAACTGTCCGGAAGGGAAGTCGGGAAACGCTGGCCCCAGATCAGTGTTGAAGACGTGCGCTGGGCGATCCACGAGCCCGAGGGCGGGTTCTTAATGGCGCGGGCTGCGTGCCAGGCAGTGCTGGAAGGCTTTATGGCAGAAGGCGGCGAGTACAAACAGATAGCCGTCTTGCCCCATGACCTTGAAACGGGCCTTCGTGATGGCCTGAAACTCTCGGATGGCTCGAGGCTGTCGGCAATCCAGTATGTTTTCACCTGTGGCCCGTGGCTGGGCAAACTTTTTCCCCAGACAATTGGCAACCGCATTCGCCCAACCAAGCAGGATGTATTTTTCTTCGGCACCCCCGCCGGAGATGATCGTTTCTCAGAGACAAAGCTGCCGGTCTGGGCCGATCATCGCGATCGCTTCATCTATGGGGTTCCCGCAGCGGATGGAAGCGGTTTCAAGGTCGCCGATGACACGCGAGGACCAGAGTTCGATCCGACTTTGGGCGAACGAACGGTAGACCAGGAAGGACTCAATCGAGCGCGCGATTACCTGGCCTTCCGATTTCCTGCCATGAAAGACGCGCCCTTGGTCGAGACCCGCGTGTGCCAATACGAAAACAGTCCCGACAATCATCTGATCATCGACCGGCATCCGGCAGCGGAGAATGTTTGGCTGGTCGGAGGCGGATCAGGTCACGGCTTCAAACATGGGCCAGCAGTGGGCGAGATGCTGGCAGAGTGGGTAATGGAATTTAAACAGCCCGATCCGCTATTCCAATTGGCACGTTTCGGAGAAATAAAGGCTCGGAAGCTCAGACAACCCCGGGGTTAACGAGCGCACTGAAACGTCATCGAAGTGCATTGCGCGTTGCCAGAATGGTGAAGCGCTGAAAGCCCGTTCGTGTCCAGAGTTACTACTCTTCCAATGAGGGAGGCTTGATTTCATGCCCCTGAAACTCAGGAATGTCGGAGTCGAGACCAGCTTTGGTAAACAGCACGGAGATTTCTGTGCCTCATCCACCGGCATGGCCATCTTGTTCGTTGACCATCTCGTTCCTTCCCTCCATCTCGGGCCACGGCGGTGTCCGGGGTCTTCACCGAAGCCAAGACGTTGCGAGCAACGTCTCTACAGTCGGGCGCTATTGAATTTGAATCACGCTCTCGCCCGCGCTGGACTTGATCTCATCCACGCGTGTAATGACCTTGCGAGCAAAGTCGTAGAGCGACTTGGCATGCGGAGAATTCTCGCCTTCGAGAACCGTGGGCTTGCCACTGTCCCCGGACTTGCGGATATCGGGATCGAGTTGGACGTTTCCCAGGAAGGCAACGTCGAACTGCTTGGCCGTTTTCTCCGCGCCGCCGCGAGAAAAAATATCGATCTCGTGATTGCAGTGCGGGCACACAAAATAGCTCATGTTCTCGACCATGCCTACGAGATCTACTTTCATCTGGCGAAACATTTCGATCGCCTTGCGAGCATCCTGTAAAGAAACGTCCGAGGGAGTGGAAACCACGATCGCGCCGGTGAGCGGCACGGTCTGAATGAGCGAGAGCGAGACGTCCCCTGTGCCGGGGGGGAGATCCACGACGAGATAGTCGAGTTGTCCCCACACTACCGAGCCCAGAAACTGTTTGATGATGGAATGCAGCATCGGCCCGCGCCAGATCAGCGGCTTGTCTCCGGGATTCAGGAGACCCACCGAGATCACTTTGAGTCCGTGAGCCTCGATCGGTTCGATGCGATTGTCTCCCAGCACCTTGGGTTGAACGCTGGTACCGAGCATGAGCGGAACGTTGGGCCCGTACACGTCAGCATCGAGCAGGCCAACTTTATGGCCCAGTTTGGACAGGGCGAGCGCCAAATTCACGGCCAACGTAGTCTTTCCCACTCCGCCCTTGCCGGAACCTACAGCGATAATCGTTTCGACGCCGGGAAGAGGCTGCGGGCCTTGTGGCGCTTGACCGGGACGAGGAGACATCGGAGTATTCAAGGAATCACCTTCCAGATGGATGCTGGGATGGAGAACTACCTCTAATTATACAGGCGGTCCAGAGATCGGATAAGGCGCGGACCGTTTTCAAGTTACCGCGCCGTAATTATCTCGGTTAGCACGTCTGGCTTGGATTCCTCCCGCACCAAGTGCGGATATTTTTCCCCGCCGTGGTAGTCGAGCTTGTAAGTCTCGTAATAATCCGTGTTCTCGACCAGCAACTCGAGCGGGTCGGAGCTGTTCTTTCCGGCTTTGAGCGCGTCACTCAATCGGTCTGCGGTGAAGCGTTGTCCATTTACTGCCACAATTTTCATCCCGGGCCCGATACCGGCCGTGGCCGCGAGCATGCCTTCGACGGTGTCGACAATATTCCCGCTTTCGTCCAGAAGCAGGCCAACGGAGTATTCAGCATTGATCTCCTTAAGCTCGCGCTTGCGCGCCTTTACCAGTTCCGAAGGGGTCTCGTCATAAACCAATTTCCAGCCACTCTGCTCGATGCCCGTAAGCGGTGCGCCGGGGCCGTGGTTGGTCAGCCGTTCCGTCCAGAACCCTCGCCAGTCGTAGGGAGTCACCTGATTCAGGGTCGCGACTACGTCATCGAAGGTGTAGGTGTTTACTTCCGGGGGACCGCTTTGTCCGCCGTGAAAGAGATGGCAGAAGTCATCCATCGACTTCTGGTCATGGGTTTGCTCACGAATAATCGTGTCCACCCACAGCCAGTTCAAAACATCTTCCTCGTAATAATCTACCGTTCTTCGCCAGGACTCCCATTGGGGTGGGGCACCCTGCATGGAGGGTACTCCATCCGCCGTATCCTGCAGATTGCGCCAGGTGCGGCCCGGAACGTGATCCAGGCGGGCCGACATCAGGGCCAGATTGTCGCGGAACTGATCCGGCGTACGAATGCCGCTGCGAGCACTCAGAGTGTCGCCCAAATACGAAGTTAACCCTTCGTACACCCACAGGAGATCGTCCTGCATGGGTTTCTCGTAGTCTGGCGTAGTCAAGTCCGCAGGACGACGGTACTTTCCGTTCCAGGAGTGAACATATTCGTGAGACAGCAGTCCGGAAGCCAAAAGCCGGGGATCGGCGTCAACCAGAGAGCGCTCGGTGCTACGGCTGTCGTTTGATTCATGATGCTCCAGCCCGAAGTGCGCCACATGATTGCTCAGGCTATAAAGAAAGTGGTAGTCGCGAAAGTGCTGCGCCCCAAAAAGCTTGAGCGCTTGCTCGGTCAGAACTTTGTAGTGGTCGAGCACGTCTTGGGGAGCAGCCAAATCGCCGGCGCTGTCGGCGGCAATGTCCATCTCCTGACGTGGGTTCTCGTTCAACGGCACTACGCGCAGGTATTCACCGGCGATCACGGGAGAATCTACCAGGATGGTCAGTGATACCGGATTGAAGTTGAGTACGGCTCCAAACTGCGAAGCGACGGGCAGCGGCGTGCCAAATTTCCAGCCCTCGGGCAAGCGCAGGCTGGCCTGATAGGTCAGATCATTGGCCGCCCATCCCGCGGGATATAGCAGCACCGTGTTCCAGCTCAACACCGTCATTTTGTCGGTGGCGGACTCCCCGCCCGTGAAGATGCCCTCATCCTGACCCGTGGGTGAAATGAAGTCTAACGATGCGTTCACGGTGGAGACTCCTGCCGGGATTTCGACGTGCAGGGTCCATCCGTCGAGCAGGTCGCGCCGCCATTTCAAGGTTTGTCCATTGGCGGTGAACTTCAGCCCCGCCAAATCCTGGATCGGTCCGGTGGGTCCGTGCTCGCCAGGAATCCATTTGGGATAGTAGAGCGTGAGCGTACCCGGCGTGGCTGGGATCATCAGCTGGGCGTGAAAGATTTTGCGGGGAGCGTCGCTGGCATCGACGGCGAGGGTGATCGTAGGCGCCGACGGTTTCGGTGTTGCTTTGTTTTTTTGCGCTCCAACTGGCAGTACGGCCGCGCAAACCACAATTATCCACAACCATAGATGACGAGAAGTCATGCAGCTCCTCCACAGAAAGGTCAACGAAACACCCGAAGAACCAATGACTATAACAGTCGAGTGTGAGTGTCGTCACGCCCACGCTGCCATACGGCCGGGTTCGTTTCGTGTGTTGTCCTTTGTGATTATTGGTTGTGGCGGTTGCAAAAGGAATCAAAGCAGTATTTTCAGCGAACTCCACCTTCGGCGAACGAGCATTCAACAACTCACGAACGAACCTCGGTTGAAACATCCTGAAGATGGCTCCGGTAGTTGGTCCAGTGTCGGAGTCACGTCAATTGGGAGAAGGATGAGCTACGTCCCTACTTTTCCCGCCACACTCTTTCCCCTTAGATGGTTCGAGTGGGCCGTTCCCCATTATCTTTCAGGACGCGGTAAAGTTGTTTCATCAGGTAGGTGAGCTTTTCCGGGTCGTCTTCCTGAATGACGGCCTGAGCGAAGTACTGCCATGTTTTCCGGGGGTCACGAACCATAGTGGCTCCTTCCTTCAGGGTATTCGAGCGGGTGACAATTCTTCACCTTTCAGACCTTCGATACCCGCATGATTGATCTGGCGTTATAACCCCGGAAATTAACCGGGATTCAAGCACAGCGTTTCATCATGTCCGACACTTCCCGTTTGATCTCTAGCAAACGTCCCTTTCGTAGGGCGAAAGCAGATTTCTCCAGCGCGGTGTGCTGGTCCTTGCTCCAATAGCGAGCGGTCGTGACTCTCAGATCGCTTATTTCTTGTCTCATGCTGCCGAGACGTTCGGAAATGTAATTCGCATCCATCATCAGCCTGACCTCCAGTTGATTTCAAGCGGCCCGGTCCTGCTTTTCGCGTTGGCCTGCACTTCAACGCGCTCCGAAGGGCGTGCAAGGCATACGTGCCGTCATCTACAGCCTGCTCTTCTTCGATATTGTCGCCTGCTGAGTGAAACAGTTCGCGCGCACGTGTCACAAGTGCCGTTTCGGCTTCAGCAATTCGGTCTGAAACTTTGTTGGCGTCCAACTCAAAGAGCGCAGCCTTGTAGAAGTGCGGCCAAACTCTGCCAGTGTTCATAATCTCTCCTAAACAAAGTAGCAGTCGAAACATAGGATGAGCGGGAGGCGACGTAAGCCGCCTCCCATTTCTCTCACGCCTGTTGGTTCTACGCGGCCTTGGCGACAGGCTTGGCTTCGAGGATCTTCTCGCCGCCAACATTAACCTTGATCTGCTTGGGCTTGGCTTCGGCCTTCTTGGCGAGCTTGATGTTCAGAACACCCTTGGCATAGTCGGCGCTCACTTGCCCCGGGTCCACGGAGCTGGGCAGGGTGAAGGAGCGGGTAAAGCTTCCGTATTGCCGCTCGACGCGACGGAAGTTCTCCTCTTTCTCTTCCTTCTCGATTTTGCGCTCGCCATGAACGGTGAGGGTGTTGTTCTCGATGCGGACATCAATGTCTTTTTCATCGATGCCCGGGACTTCCAGCTTCAGAGTAATGGTGTGCTCGTCTTCGTAGATGTCCACCGGTGGTGCAAAACCCGTGGTCGTCAAGGCCTCCTCTGGACCTTCGGGGCTGTACGACTCACGGAAAAGTCGGTTCATGCGGTCTTGCAGGGTCGAGTACTCGCGGGCAGGGTCCCAACGGGTCAATATTGTCATAACGCAATTCCTCCTTCAGAGGGAAGCTAAGAGGAAAAACTTCAGATGGGCTGACTTAGTTCAGGGGACCTGAAAGAGTAAGAAGAGGTAGCTTGCTCAATCACAATGCTAGGCTTGTGCCCCACGATTGTCAAACGTCGCAGTGGTGCAGTTTGGATCGACGAACCCGTACCTTTAGGGTACTGTCCTGGCTGGGTTGCTACTTTTTTAGAAGCTCGCCCTCGAAATGACCTTCAACTTCTTCACGACTGAGCGGGTTTTTTGCACTGGTCAATACGATTGAATAGACGACCTTGTTGCCTTCGACCTGAGCGGTGATGAACGCCACCTCGCCCGGCAGATCCTGGTACGTGAATTTCACTCTTCCGCCATCTTCAAGTGTTTTAATCCACTCGTCGCTTGGCATTCCCAGTTCCTCCACGGAACAGAGTACTAATGCCGCTTGACCTTTCGCTTGGGTAGAAGAACGCGTTTCACAGCAGCGGGCATTTTGTTGCCAGTGACTTCGCGGTAGATGCGCTCGATGGTCGTTTCTTTGCGGCGAGCCATGCAGCACCCCTACCGCAAAATCCTACACCTAAGTGGGAGGACGCACGAAACGTGACAACGCACTGCAGGCGGAATTCGTGATGTTATTTCTCACTCCCTGGTAGCTTCTGTGCCTGCGTCCACAGCGGCTTGGTCGGAGTCTTCAGCGTTGCATTTGTGGCCTGCAAATTGGACCCTAAGACTCTCTTGCGCGTCCGCAACCCTCTTCATGGCGGTCATGGGAGCCTTGAACTGACGATTGCAAAGGCTGCAAACTCCAGTTGCGGGTACCTGAGCAAGCCATTTGACCACCCGAAGATTAAGCTTGACTCGGCCAGACTCCATGTTTCTCAGTTTCCCACAAATTAGATCGAATGGAAATGCGTGGAAGGATTCACAACTGCGCCACTACCAAACCTGGTTGCCATCGAAATGTGGTCAGAATCGAGCCTTTCGGCCCTCCTTGCCCGATAACAGCCGCAACCAGGGCATTTACAGTCAGAACTGGATTGTTGTTCCAAACGCGATTCTTCGAAATCGGCGGTACTGTCGCAACTGCGGAGGAAAGCGGCAATCCCGTGCCAGTCGGAGCCGTGAGCACAATTTTGCGAGCACGTCACCGGCAGCCGAAATCGCGTAGACGGCCGCTGGAAATGTTGCCCTCAGTGCGCGTACTTGTCGAATATCCTGAGTCCCCAGCCGTGTCCTCGGATCACAGCCAAAAGCTGCTTTGCTATGATGCTCTGCGTGCCCTCCCATTCTCAGCGCGGCAGATTCATTACCTTCGAAGGGCTCGACGGATGCGGCAAGAGCACTCAAATGGCGAAGCTGGCCGCAGTATTGACTGCGCAGGGCTTGCCTGTTGTGGCCACCCGGGAACCGGGTGGCACGGCCACGGGAGAAAAAATTCGTCAGCTGTTGCTGGATACGAATACTTCATCCCTTGCTCCACTCGCTGAGTTGGCGCTGATGTTCGCTGCGCGGGCGCAGCACATCGCACAAATCGTCCAGCCCGCGCTGGCGGAGGGTCGAATCGTGCTTTGCGATCGCTTTACTGATTCGACTGAGGCTTATCAGGGTGGCGGTCGCAAACTGGGCAGCGAAGTTGTGCTGGCGCTGCATCGAATCCTGTGCGGCAGTCTGCGGCCTGAACTCACAATCCTGATGGATTCCGACGTGGCCATGAGTGTGGATCGCGCCCGGCGCCGCAACAAGACTCAAGCCGGCAAGAATAACCGGGGGAAGAATGATGAGAACCGATTCGAGCAGGAGAGTCGCGCGTTCTTTGGACGGGTGCGAAGTGCGTATCTCGCCATCGCGGCGCGTGAACCGCAACGCGTGGTTTTGGTGGACGCTCGCGGGACTCCCTCAGAGACGCACCGAAAGATTGTGGAGGTCGTGCGGCGGAAATTGAAGCTGGCAGCGGCTGCAAGCAATCAGCAATCAGCATTCAGCAATCAGCCTCGAACCCGGTTGCCCGGTGCACGCAGGGGGTAAGTATCAAGTGCATCATGAGAGGACAGTTCCATCCCGCGAGCGCTATTCTGATCTGGCTGAATGCTGATGGCTGCTCTTATGCCTTTTTCTGACTTTTACGGCAATTCGGAAGCTGTCCTCCAAATGCGCGACATGTTGGCGCGTGGCCGGCTTCCCCAGGCTGTGATCCTGGCTGGCCCCGCGGGCTCCGGCAAATACACTTTGGCTTTGATGCTTGCCAAAGCCATGAATTGCCTGGCTCCGATCGTCACGAATCACCTGCCCGATTTTTGTGGGGAGTGCTCCAATTGCGTTCGTATCGCGCAGGCCGAGAATCTTGAGGCTCGGTTTGCCGAGGCCGTCGAAGCACGCGAGGGTCTGCGCGAAACCGACAAGAAAGAGACGCGCCTTTTCGTCCAGACTCATCCCGATGTGCTGGTGATTCCGCCTGATCCGCCGCAGATGATGATCAAAGTCGATCAAGTGCGGCGGGTTATTGAAACCATTTACTACCGGCCGGGCGAAGCCAGGGAGCGGGTTTACATTTTTACTGACTCGGCTTTCATCAAAGAGGCGGCCAACTCTTTGCTGAAAGTGCTCGAAGAACCTCCCGAGTTCGCCACCATCTTTCTGTTGACGGAGAATGCGGGCGAGCTGTTGCCGACGATCCGATCGCGTTCGATGGTGGTCACGCTGGGTGCGTTGCCCCCCGCCGAAATCGAACAGTATCTGGCAGCGCATCGTCCCGACTGGAATCCGAAACAGCGAGCGTTGCTGGCACGGCTGTCAGAAGGTGCTGTGGGCCGCGCTCGCAGCTTCGATCTCGCTGCTTATACGGCGGCCCGCGCGCATGCGCTCGTGATCCTTAGTTCGGCTTTGCGCGCCAGCGATCATAGTGAGCTGTTCAAGATTACGGAAACCTATCGAGCCGGAGCGGAGGGTCGCGATAAAACGGAACGGCTGCTGCGGGCAATCTATTCGGTGCTGCAGGACTTGACCTTCTTGAACTCGGGGACTCCAGAGCTCATTCGCAACACTGACATTCAGTCGGAGTTGAGAAGCCTGGCTGAGTCTTCGGACTTCGCCTGGATCGCGCTCGCCTCCGACCGCCTGGCTGAGGTCGAGCGCGGGATGCGGCGCAACCTTTTGCGCTCGCTCTCCCTGGACGCCTTTGAGGCGGCGCTGGAGCGGGGTTAGATCTTCGCACTTGATGCTTCGACCGGCTCCGCTCGTGAAAAAGTTTGCGGCATAGCGGAAAATTACAGCACAGCTTCTCCCAGTTCTTCTTGCGCTTCAAACTTCCTCGGCAGTAATGTTCACCAAAAACAATTACGCGGCGTCTAGTTTTCGTTTTTGTTGGGGCCTCCCCCGCATTTTGCTCGCCAGCAGTGGGCGCGACTGTGCTAGCATGGCGGGCCTACGCTTCACCACTCGGCATTGTCGCTTTCAAATAAGGGGACCTACTCTTGGCAAAGAAACTTGTTCTCGCGGTAACCACACTTCTGTTTGTGCTATCGGGCGTCTCGCTGGCGCAGAAACTGACACAACTGGTTCACCCAGCACCCGACGGAGCCTTCGTGGAATATCTTTTGACCGATGGTACGGTGATGGTTCAAGGCCAGGGCTGCAGGGATTGGTGGAGGCTCACGCCCGACCAATCCGGGAGTTACGTGAAGGGAACGTGGAAGCAAGCCGCCAGTCTGCCTTCGAACTATGCTCCCTATGCCGCTTCCGGGGCGGTCCTGGCCGACGGCCGGTTTCTATTGGTTGGAGGAGAATACAGCAACTGCGGCGGTGATTTCACGCTTACCAACCAAAGTGCGATTTACGATCCTAAGACGAATAAGTGGACGATGGTAGCGCCACCGAAGGGATGGTATGACATTGGAGATTCGCCGTCGGCTGTGCTGCCGAATGGCATGTTCTTGTTGGGCCGAAAGACGAATAAGAATATGGCAGTATTAGATCCTGCCACACTTAAGTGGACAGCCGTCGGATCGACGGGCAAAAGCGACTTCAACGCCGAGGAGGGCTGGACTCTCATGCCCGGCGGCACCATCTTAACCTATGACGTAAAAAACAATCCCAACTCGGAGCTCTACGATCCGTCTTTACAGACATGGAAGAGTGCTGGCAACACCATGGCGAATTTGCAGGGACCTCCCCAGGAGGGCTGCCTTCACTATGGAAACAATCACCTATATTGTCCCCCGGGAGAAGTAGGACCGGGTATCCTGCGCCCGGACGGCACCGTTTTCGCCACTGGAGCCCTGCACCTGAATGCCTCCAGCGGGCACACGGCGATCTATAACCCGGCAAAATCTGGTACGGATAAATGGACGGCCGGCCCTGACTTCCCGAACGGTGACGCAGCGGGAGATTCGTTTGCTGCGCTTCTACCCAACGGCCGGGTGCTGGTATTGGGTAATTCCGGGACGATGTATGAGTTCGATGGATCGAAACTGACCCCGACAACGGTGGGTTTCGGTAGTTTGATCGTAATGCCCACCGGCGAAGTGCTCGTTGCCGGCAACGCGGCCTATACTTCCACCGGAACTTATAAGAGCTCGTGGGCACCGAAGATCACCGCTTTCCCAGCTACCGTCAAGCGCGGCTCGACTTACAAAATCTCCGGCCAGCAGTTCAACGGCTTATCGCAAGCGGCTGCGTTCGGAGACGAATTTGGCACCGCGACCAACTATCCCCTGGTGCGGATCACGAATCAATCCACCGGTCACGTTTTCTATGCCAAGACGCACGACCACAGCAGCATGGGGGTCGCGACCGGCAAGGCCACGGTTTCGACCAACTTCGATGTGGCTGCGGGGATGGAGACCGGAGCAAGTTCGCTGGTGGTAGTGGCGAATGGTATCCCGTCCAAGGCGGTGAACATCACGGTCGAGTAGGAGTGCGGCGCATCGATTGTCAGCTTCGCAAATGCAAGGACGGTTCATTGAACCGTCCTTGCATTCGCGTCTTGCTTTTTCTTAATCCTCTGACAAAAGTTGCTGCGGAGTGATTGCAGTTAATTGGTTGTCGCCGGCTTTTTCGCAGGGGGCGGCGGGGGTACAGGTTTCTTGACCGCCGCGGCGGGTGGTGGTGCAGCTGCTGTCTTGACTGTGGCTGGCGGTGCTGATGTCTTGACCACGCCAGCGGGCTGAGTGGACTTAACCGCCACTGCTTTGACGACGGGCGCGGGCGCCGCGGTGGTGCCTGGAGTTGGTGCGCCAGCGTTGGTGGTTGAGTACATCGTTCCAGTCGTGGAAGAAGTTACTTCGGTGGCCGACTGGGTTGATCCGTTGACGGGAGACAGGAGAGTGCTTGCGGCGCTGCCATCGCTGGTCGTCGCCGGTGCGCAAGGAGCGGCGCTGGTAGTGGTTGGAGCAGCTGCCGGGGTCGTGGTCGCGGTTTTCTTCTTTCCAAAGAGCGATCCGAGACTGGAGAACGTGGCACTGGCGTTTGAGGCAGCATTGTTGGCGCCGGGCGGGACTTGGACGCCAGCTGAGTTCGCCGTGCCTGCCAGCGAAGTTGCGGTTGTGCCGCATGGAGGCAAGCTGGAGGCTGAGGATGCCGTGCCTTGTCCCTGGTCGGCAGACGACTGACCTTGTGAGCTTACGACTACGCCGTTGCTCAGCCCTCGGTAGTGTAGCGGGAATTCTCCGCCGAGGGTGTGCTGGTTGCCCTCGACGGTATTGATTTCGTCGATGGTCAAATTGAGCTCAAAGGTCAAACCATAAACGGTCTGACCGGGGGCCCAGATCAGCTCGAACTGGGCGTCGCCGAAGCCTCCGGGCGGGATGCTGAACTTGGGATCAAAGTTGTTGCCGCCATAGGATTGACCGATGCCGCGTAGAGCGTTGCCGCCGCCAACGCCGTAGCGGTTGCCGCGATCGTCTAAGGCGGTGCCTGAGCCGGCCACGTAGGCGAGAATGAGCGGGCGATTGGTCTTGCTCTGGAAGCGCACGATGACGTCGATGACCTTGTAGTAGCCTGACGTGCTGGTACGAAAGTCGGTGATAGTCGCGGCGAAGTCGTTGGCCTCGTGGCAGAAGGGCTGGTTGCCGCAGAACGAGTTCTGGGCGGGCATGGAAGCGGGCGCGGCCATTTGTGGTTGGGAAACCTGCGCCGCACCAAAGGCAGCGAGTGCCAACAGGATCGTCAAGAAACCAAGACTGCGAAAAAGCGATCGAATTGACTTCATGGAACGTTCTCCTTTTGGTGAAAGTGGCGCGTAAAGCTTTATTGCGCTCCAACTTCGCCCAGCGCCCGGAGGCTGGCCGGTTGGATTCGTAACCAGCCTCCACTACGCATTGCGCAAAGGGAGGGGAAAAACCGTCATGGATTTTGCAGTTTGTCGAAGGCCCGGCGTAAGGCTTGCCGACCGGGACCAGGCGTTCTTTGCGAAACCCCGGGGCAAGAGAACTAGGAACCTAAATGGGCTTGCATTCTTCGGTTCCACTCATCGGAGAGGCATATGGCGAAGAGGAATCGCAAGTCTCATCCCACGTGGACAGATGTCAAGGCCAAGCTCGACAGCTTCGACCGCGCAGGATTGCTGGGGTTAGTTCAGAATCTCTACACTGCTCAGGCGGACACCCGGACATTTCTTCATGCGCGTTTTGGCCTTACCGAAGATGTCCTCCTGCCCTACAAGAGAACGATCGAGCAGTGGCTCTATCCCGACGTATTCGGAAGGGAAGACATCTCGGTTTCCAAGGCAACGAAGGCCATTTCTGACTACAAGAAAGCGGTTGATCAGCCAGAAGGATTGACCGAGTGGATGGTTTTTTACTGCGACGTGGCGACTGATTTTTGCGATGAGTTCGGGATGCAAGATGAGGGACTTCGGTGCCCTCGTGCGGATGTTTGAGCAAGCCGCGGAGCTGGCAAACACCCTACCACCCTCCTCGCGGGATGGGTTTGTGGCGCGCCTTAATCGCGTGCGGCTCGTCAGCCACAATCTTGGGTATGGAGTCGGAGCAGAGATGGATTTTCTATTGTCGGAGTATGGTGTGGGCGAGGGCTGACTTCGCCGAGCCAAGCCCTACTTCCCGTTCATTACCAGCTTGGCGATCGTGGCCAGTTGCATGTTCGAGGTGCCTTCGTAGATCTTGCCGATCTTCGAATCACGCCAGTATTTTTCGACCGGATAGTCTTTGGTGAATCCGTAGCCACCATAAATCTCAATGGCCAGCGAGGTCACGCGTTCGGCGACCTGGGAGCAGAACAGCTTGGTCATGGCGGCTTCTTTGACAAACGGAATGCTGGCATCTTTCATGCGAGCAGCGTTGTACACCATAAGCCGGGCGGCTTCGATCTCGGTGGCCATCTGCGCAATCTGGAATTGGATACCCTGAAAGTCGGCAATTGATTTGCCGAACTGCTTGCGTTCTTGCGCATATTTCGCGGCATATTCCCAGGCGCCGCGAGCGACGCCAGCCATCTGAGCGCCGATGCCGATGCGGCCTTCGTTCAGGGTTTCAATAGCGATCTTGTATCCCTTGCCGACTTCGCCGAGGACGTTCGACTTGGGGACGCGGCAATCCTCCAGAATCAACTCGCATGTTGAGGAAGCGCGGATGCCCAGCTTGTCTTCCTTCTTGCCGACAGTGAATCCGGGAAACTCTTTCTCGATGATGAAGGCAGTGATGCCCTTGTATCCCGCCGCCGGATCGACGGTGGCAAACAGAATAAAGACGCCGGCCTCTTTGCCATTGGTGATCCACAACTTGCGTCCATTGAGGACGTAATCGCTTCCCTTAAGCTCGGCTTTAGTCTGCAGCGCAAACGCGTCCGAACCCGAACCGGCCTCGCTCAAGGCGTACGCGCCACACAGGTCCGCAACCATTCGCGGCAGGTAGCGCTTTTTTTGGTCCTCAGTGGTCCAGCGCAACAAAGCGTTGTTGACCAGGGTGTTTTGTACGTCCACGATTACGCCTGCCGAGGCGTCGACGCGGGAAAGTTCCTCCACCGCGAGAATCGCTTCAAAGAACCTGCCCCCGGCGCCACCGTATTGTTCAGGCACCTCGATTCCCATGAGTCCGAGCTGGAAGAACTGGTGAATAAGGTCTTTGTCGAAGACGCCCTTGTCGTCCATCTCCTTCACCAGCGGGCGAACTTTCTCTTCGGCGAACTGCCGGATGTTGTCGCGGAAGAGGATCTCGTCCTCGGTGAAGCTGGTTAGAGGCGTGGGCGCGGGGATTTGCAGAACGTCGGGCATGCGAGCACCTTCAGGTGAGTATGACGAACCGAGAATTTTAGCATCTTTGGGGTGGGGAATTTTATAGCGCCGCCGTCCCGGTCCGTCCCGGCGGCTGTCCTGGGAGGCGTTCCCGCCCCCACCAGCGAGGGCAGGATGCCCTCGCGACAGCCGGCAAGATGCCGGCGCTACAAATGAGGCTTTAAGAGTGGTGTCCTCGAGGATTACCTTTGCTTGTACACCAGTTTGAGGCCATCGGCTTGCAGAATGCGCTGGATCTGATTGCGCGCGTGTACTGCCCAAGGGCCACTGGTGTCTAACTTTACGTAAGCCCGCCAGTGCTTCAAAGCTTTGCGGGGTTCCCTGACCTTCTCATAAGCCAGCGCCAAATTGTAATGAGCGTCGCCGTAGGTGGGCGCGAGTTGCAGCGCGGTGTTGTAGGCCTGGATGGCCGCGGCGACGCGTCCGGTTTCATCCAACACATTGCCCAGGTCGAAATAAGCCAAGGCGTAGCGTGGATCAATTTCAATCGCGGCGCGGTAGTGCTTCTCGGACAGGGTGTAATCCTGCCGGTTGTAGTGCAACGTGCCCAGGTTGATGTGCGCGGCCGCGTGCTCGGGATCGAGTTCCAGCACCCGTTCGTAAGCCGCAATCGCCTGAGCCTGCGTGTTGGGATCCTCTTCAAGTGCAATGCCTTGGGCGAAAAGCCCAGCGACATCCGCGGGAATCGGCCCGGGCTTAACCAGCGGGGTTGTGGTACTGGTAACAACATTGTCTCGGGCGGAGAAATCGAACATGAACTGGCCGGCGATCGGTTCGACCAATCGGCCCTGATGGCGGAAAGCAACGCGATGCCCGGCGCTGAAAACGCTCGCCTCGACCAATGGATTCTCCATTCCCGCAGCCTGCTTCTGCATGGCATCGAGCGACCGCCGGATCACCGCAGGACGCACTTTATGAGCGCACAAGTCGCGAATTTTCTTGATTTGCAGGAGGTCAAAAAAGGAATAGCTTTCGGCGACGGCTACCAGGTCGGCTTTTTCCCAACCCGCCAACTGACGCGCCGTAAGCCGAAGAATCCGAAGCAAATCTGCTCGACTGTATCGGTACACGGTGAATAGGGAACGTTCAGCTTTTATTATCCGAAGTTGGGGTTGTGTTGGCAAGTGGAAACAAGTCTCTAAGGGAATCTGAAACGGCAACTTGCATCGTGGCTGGTGCAACTCAGGAGGGAATTCGTTGGTCCCCTAATGCGCGCAGGGACGCGGGTTCAATCTATGCCGACCCTGTCACGAACTTTTAATGTTCCTCAGACCAACAACTTTCACATTCCAACGATATCAACGATATCATTAACCGTTCCCAAGACCGATCCATGAAACAGCCATGAGACGAAAAACCGTTCAAGAGCTCGAGTCCACAAAGGAAATGACCGGATTGGTGGAGCAGGCCTGTCTCGTCGCCAAGGATGCGGCGTTTAATCTGCGAGACTTTCTTGAGAATTCGTCCAACATGGCTTTCATCGCCGTGCAGGACTGCGAGAAGGAACTGGATCGTGCCGAACGCAAAATCGACGACGGCATCACGCATGCGATCACGCAAGTCACCGAAGTCGAAGCACGCGAACTGCTCGCTTGCCTGAAATTCATTATTGATCTGGAACGCATCGGAGATCTGACTTGGTCGGTGACCCAACGCCTGCAACGCCTGACTCCCAAAATCCTGCGCGACGACCGCAGGGACTTAATCGCGATGGCCGACATCCTGGAAAGAATGCTGGAGGTGGTGCACAAGGGATTTGTAAGCCGCGATCTGGAGTCGGCAAATTGGATATTGAAAACGGACTCCCAGATTGACCAAGTTTGCCGGGCAGTCTTTCAGCGCCACCTCGAAAGTAAAAGCAAAGACCGGCCCCGCGACTACAGCACAAATCTGCTGTTGATGGCGCAAGCCTTCGAACGCGCTGGAGATCACACCAAGAACCTAGGCGAAGAGTTGGTGCATCTGGTGGAAGGCCGCAGCGTGCGCCACGAGCCGAAGCGGTCGAGAGGCTCACGCGCGGCGCACGAAGCGTAAGGTAGAAAGCGTAGCCTACGGTTTGGCTGCCCACGATCTGGACACGGTTTCAGTCACTCATCCGCTCCAGCCTTTCTCGGAGATGGCCCTTCCAACTCTCAGGCAATGCTGCAACTTGTAAAGCGCGGCGGATGGAGGTCACATCAGCATCACCGTACGTTTTCGCGATATACAGTCGGGTGATTTCCGCGACCGGAACTGCGTTTGCGTCCCGAGCAAGCGCCTTGATCTCATCCCCGGCGCCAACGTCTCCTTCGCGGGTGACCGCGAAATAAAACCCGGTTCGTCCGCTCGCTAGGAATCGCTTTACCATGTCGTCGGACTGAAATCTCACACCAAGCTTGTAGCAAGGGAGGCGAGGCTGGGTCGCGACCACTTCCGCAGTGCCGACAGAGAACTGATCACCAACATGGACTGAGTCCTCCAGAAGGCCATGAACAGTGAAATTTTCTCCAAACGCGCCCATCGGCAGCTTCTGCCCAGGCAACTCTCTTTTCCAGTAATCGTAGTGAGCCAGGGGATAGCAGTAAACGGCCTTATATTCGCCGCCATGAACGGTGAGGTCTGCCTGACGATCGCCATCCAAATTGAGCTTGCGTAAAGCCACACGGCCTTCGACCGGCTGCTTGAAAATGCCCGTCGTCACGTTGATTCCTCGCCACGCAACTTTGCGGGGAAGTCCGGTATTCAGTGATGCCAGCTTCATCCGCGATCGTCCTTTCCAGTCAACAGGTTCATGGGAGAGCATCCGTGATTACTGGTCTTGAAAGTTGTTGAAAAGGTTGTTCAAAGACTCGGCCAGCGTTGGGTGCGCAAAAATGGCATCGTGCAGTACGGTGTATTTCAGCTTGCCCATCATCGCCAGCTGGATCATCGACATTACCTCGCCGCCATCCTCGCCTAGGATCGCAGCCCCGAGAATCTCATCGGTTTGCGGATCGACTATCGCTTTCATAAAACCGCGCGATCGTCCGGTCTCCATTGCCCGCGCAACCGAGGACATCGGCAGTTTCGCTACGCGTACCTTTCTTCCCCGTGCTCTTGCTTCTTTTTCACTCAGGCCAATACGCCCCAGTTGCGGATCAATAAACACACAGGAAGGGACTAGGCGTCCGGCAACGCTGCGATTTCCGCCTTCCAGAAGATTGGTTTTCAAGACGCGATAATCGTCATATGAAATGTGAGTGAAGGCCGGGCCGCCATTCACATCTCCTACTGCATAGACGCCAGGAGCGGTCGTCTCCAGTTTATCGTTCACCCGGATATACCCGCGATCGTTGGTGGCAACGCCGGCCGCATCAAGATTCAGCTGCTCGGTATTTGGCCGGCGACCCGTCGCGACCAGCAAGTGCGTTCCCTCCAGATTCCTGGTCGCGCCTTTCACCTTGACGGCCAGGCGTACGCCTTGCTTGAGAGATGCGGACGACTCAGTTTTGGCTTCAAGCAGGATCTCGATTCCGTCTTCTCTGAGAATGGCAGCAATCTCGTCTGCGATATCGCGGTCCTCCATTGACAGCAACTGCTCTCCGGGTTGGATCACCGTCACTCGACTGCCGAAGCGCCGGAACATTTGCGCGAACTCAAGTCCAACGTAGCCGCCTCCGAGCACCAGCAGATGCGCAGGTAATTCGCTGATCTCCATGATGCTCATGTTGTCCAGATAGGGCACGCTCTCAAGTCCCTCGATCAGCGGGGCGCTCGCCCTCAGTCCGGTGTCAATGACGATCAGAGGGGCTGTCATCATGCGTTCTCCACCGTCATTCAAACGGACTCGCAGCTGCTTCGGCCCGGCAAACGAGCCTTCTCCATAAATCAGATCAACCCGTTGTGCCTGCTTCAGACGCTTTTCGCTTCCTTCGCGCCAGGTCTTTACGATGCCACGCTTTCTTTCGCGGACCGCGAGCATATCCACGGAGACTTGACCGACCGTGATGCCATAATCGGATGCGCGGCGGGCCAGGTAGGCAACCTCGGCGCTGGCAACCATTGTCTTGGTCGGTGTGCAGCCGTAGTTGACGCACGTCCCACCTACTGCAGCACGCTCAATCATCGCTGTGCGTTTGCCTTTCGCTGATAGTGCGACCGCCAGGGGATTCCCAGCCTGTCCCGAACCAAGAATGATCGCGTCGTAGTGTGTGATTTCCGCCATGATGCTCCTTACATACGGTAGTTCAGGTGGATCCGGCAGTCTAAGAGAACCCTGTTACAGGTGAGAGACGATCAGAAAACCGCCCGCGATCGCGATTACGTCTTCAACCAATGCCACGGCGAGGTCGGGCAAATGCGTCCGCACGACCAGGGCGTGGCGGAGGTTGTAACCGCCAAACGTCCCGAAGAGGGCACCGATAAGACCGGCGATCGCGGCAACGATCAGACTTCCTCCAGCGCTTATCGCGAGTGCTACGCCGCATAGGCCGCCGAAAACAATGCGCGCGATCAGCCCGGGAGGCGTGGTACGCGGCGGAGTTTTTGGCAGCTTATCTGCAATCAGTTCGACAACAGCCAGCAGCGTGAAAAAAGCCACTGTTCCCGGATGGCCCATGAACGCCAACTTGCTTCCTGTCAAGTGCAGCCAGCCAAAATGAGCAGCCCAGCAGACCACAGCCGGAGCTGTCAGCGAGCGTAATCCCGCTACGCAGCCAAGAAGGAAGCACAGGAGAGGTATTGTCATGAGGGTGGCCTTTCTACAGCCCGAGCAGACCGCGTTTTCTCTTTAACTTACCAGAATTGATTCTCCGTAGCCCAAAAGTGACGAATTCTACAGCGTCGAATCCGCCATGGAATCGCAGCATTGGGGCCCGCGGTAAGAGCCCGATTCACTGCGTGCATCCTCGCCGGCGAATTTGTTTTGACAATGTTTAATCTCTTGGTTATCTTAATTTCGTGACCAGTCCTGCTCATCTTCATCACCACCATCATGCGCAGAGCGCATTGGCGGGGGTGTTTGGCTGAGCTAGCGTAACACCCAAAGAGATTCGAAGCCCGCTGATGCGATTTACGCTCAGCGGGCTTTTTGTTTGTGCAAAGGACAACATCCATGAACCGGGGAATAAATTTTGACAAGATGCAGGGCTTGGCGCCGGCCATCGTGCAGGATGCGGCGTCCGGCGAAGTGCTGATGCTCGGCTTTATGAATCGCGAAGCCTGCGCGCACACGCTCAGTAGCGGCTACGTGACGTTCTTCAGCCGCACTCGCAACCAGCTTTGGACCAAGGGAGAGACGTCTGGAAACCGCCTCAAGCTAGTTTCCGCGACCATCGATTGCGATCGCGACACGCTTCTGTTGCAGGTCGAGGTCGAGGGAGCGGGGTTGGTTTGTCACGAGGGCACACGCTCTTGCTTCACAAAGGCATTTTTTTGGAGCGAAGCAAAGGAAAAGAGCAACGACACGCGGGCGGTGCGAACATGAAGATCCGTCTGGGCATTCCGAAGGGTAGTCTGCAGGAAGCGACCCTGCAGCTATTCTCTCGCGCGGGCCTACCGATCTTCACGAATGGCCGCTCGTATTTCGCAACCACGGCGGACCCGGAAGTCGACTGCATGCTGATTCGCGCTCAGGAGATGGCCCGCTATGTCGAACATGGCGTTCTCGATGCAGGGCTGACGGGTCTTGACTGGGTGGTCGAAAGTGGGCTCGAAGTCGTGGCCGTTTCTGACCTCCTTTACGCCAAGCAAAGCCGGGGCAAAGTGCGGTGGGTGCTGGCGGTTCCCGAGGATTCGCCGTATAAGCGCGCAGAAGACCTGGGCAACCGTATCATCGCAACTGAGCTAGTCGGTGTTACTCGAAAGTATTTCGAAGATAGGAATGTTGCTGTGCAGGTTGAGTTCTCCTGGGGAGCCACTGAAGTCAAACCTCCGACGCTCGCTGATGCCATCGTGGAAGTCACCGAGACCGGCAGCTCTTTGAGAGCTAATCACTTACGCATCATTGACACGGTGCTCGAATCCAACACGCAAATTATCGCTAACAAGAAAGCTTGGTGTGAGTCTTCGAAGCGCCGCAAGATTGAAAATGTGGTGCTCATGGTGCGCGGAGCAATGGATGCCCAAAATCGCGTCGGTCTGATGCTGAACGTCCGCAAACACGATCTGGCGGCGGTACTCGCACTTCTGCCTGCCCTCAAGAATCCCACGATCTCTACCCTCAGTGACGGAGACTGGGTAGCCGTGAACACCGTGATCGAAGAATCTACGGCCTGGCAGGTCATCCCTCGTTTAAAAGAAGCCAATGGACAAGGGATCGTCGAGTACCCGCTGAACAAAGTGGTGCTGTGATGCGCATTCTGTCGGGAGCCGCGGCCGCGGCGAGCGTGCGCAGGATGGCAGCCCGTGGATCGCGATACGCGGAAGTCGAACCGGGCGTGCGGCGTATTGTCGCCGATGTCCGAAGGCGGGGCGACCGCGCCGTGCGCAAGTATGCCGAACAATGGGATGGCCTTCCGCCGCGGGAACCGCTTCGAGTGGCGGAAGAGGAGATCAAGGCGGCATGGAAGTCCGCAGCTCCGAAACTGAAAGCTTCCTTGCGTACGGCAGCGGCGAACATCCGCCGCTTTTGCGAATGGCAAAAGCCGATGGAGTGGACCCGTACCCGCAACGGGATAACCGTCGGACAAATCGTGCGGCCCTTGGATTCAGTCGGCTGCTACGTTCCCGGCGGACGTTACCCGTTGGTCTCTACATTGCTGATGACGGTTATCCCCGCGTTGGTGGCGGGCGTGGAGAACATCCGTGTTGTCTCCCCTCAGCCGCGGCCAGAAGTGCTCGCTGCTGCTGGAATGCTCGGAGTTCGCGAAGTCTATCGCGTCGGTGGTGCACAGGTGATCGCTGCACTGGCTTACGGAACGCAAAGCTTACCGCGCGTGGACAAGATCGTCGGCCCGGGAAACCTGTATGTGACCGCCGCGAAGAAGCTCGTGTCTTTTGACTGCGCGATCGATTTCCTCGCTGGTCCGACCGAGATCGTTATCGTGAGCGATGCTGGGACACCGGAGTTTATCGCCGCGGACCTGGTTGCGCAGGCAGAGCACGATCCGGAAGCGCTGGCAGCTTTTATCACAACTCGTGAAGAACTGGCTCGTCGGGTAGCGCGTGCCGCGGAAAAGCGCAGCCGTCGCAATCCAGTTGCGCGCCAGTCGTTGCGTCGGCGCGGCATCATTCTCGTTTCCGCCTCGCGCCAGCAAAGTCTGGAGTGGGCCAACGAAGTGGCGGCGGAACATCTCACGGTTGACTCGGCAGACGTTGCGCTTGTGCGAAATGCAGGGTCGATTTTCGTTGGCGACTATTCACCCCAAGCGGCGGGCGATTATTCTTCGGGCGCGAATCACGTTCTCCCCACCGGCGGCGCTGCCCGCTTCCGAGGCGGGCTCAGCGTTCTCGATTACGTAAAGGTCATCAGCGTTCAGCGGCTTTCGCGGCCCGGTCTGAAGCGGATCGCCCCGGTCATCGAGTCCTTGGCAAATACGGAAGGATTGCGGGCGCATGGGGAATCGATCCGCGCGAGGTTCGATCATGATTGAAGCACGCGAATCGGTCCGAAATCTGCCCACCTATCAGCCGCCTCTCGGCGGACGCGATGGTCTCCGTTTGGACTTCAACGAAAATACCCTGGGCTGCTCGCCGCAGGTACTCGTACGATTACGGAAAATCACAGCGGAACAGATCGCGTGCTATCCGGAGCGCGCGCCCATCGAAGCCGCCGCCGCCGATTTTCTTGGCATCACCCCCAACGAGTTGTTGCTCAACAACGGCGTGGATGAAGCCATACACCTGCTCTGCGCGACGTTTCTGCAGGCTGGCGATGAAGCCCTGATCGTAGTGCCAACGTTTGCCATGTACGAGATTTCAGCTGCGGCGACCGGCGCGCGGGTCATCTCGGTACCGGCGGGCGTAGACTTCCGCTTCCCAACTTCTGATGTGCTTTCGCAAGTCACGCCGCGCACCCGTCTGATCGCGGTCGCCAATCCCAACAATCCAACGGGCAGTGTGGCTGAAGCGGCGAGCCTCCTCGAAATCGCGAGCCGCGTCCCACAGGTGGCGATCCTGGTGGATGAAGCGTATTTCGAGTTTTACGGGAAAACGCTGGTAGGCCAATGGCGAAACTTGCCGAACCTGTTCGTGGCCAGAACGTTTTCGAAAGCGTACGGACTCGCAGGACTGCGGGTTGGCGTGCTCGCCGGGAATGCGGCGCACATCTCGATGGTGAATAAGATCAGCTCCCCTTACAACGTGAATGGCGTGGCGCTAGCATGCTTACCCGCGGCCCTGGCTGACCAGGACTACATTGTCCAGTACGTCAGCCAGGTTCGCCAGGGACGCAAAGAACTCCAGCAGGAGTTCGCGCGGTGGGGAATTCGGTACTGGCCGAGTGAGGCTAATTTCGTGTTGGCGAGTTTCGGTCCATTGAAGACGCCGTTCATCCAGTCGATGCGCGCACGCGGCATCCTGGTGCGGGACCGATCGTGCGACTACGGTTGTGAAGGCTGCGTTCGCATCACGCTCGGAACCAATGAGCAGTCGGCAAGATTGCTCTGCGCGCTCCGGGAGACGCTGGTGGAAATCGGAGCGAAGGAGGGGACTGCGAAATGAGGCGGGCCACGATCCAACGCACCACCAAGGAAACTGACATCCGTGCTGTGCTGGTGATTGAAGGCCGCGGACGGTACAAGATTTCGACTGGAATCCGTTTCTTCGATCACATGTTGGAACTGTTCGCCCACCACGGCGGCTTCGATCTTCAGCTCAAGGCCAAGGGCGACCTTGAGGTTGATCAGCACCACACAGTGGAAGATGTCGGCATCGTGCTGGGACAGCTCTTTGACACTGTTCTTGGCGCCAAGCGCGGCATTCTGCGCGCCGGCTATTTCGTAATGCCAATGGACGAAACGCTTGGCCTCGCAGCCGTGGATTTTTGCGGACGGACATCCGCTACGGTGGATACCAAGGTTCGCGCCCGCCTGGTGGGCGATCTGCAAGCGGAGCTGGTGCACGATTTCTTCGACGGCTTTGCGCGGGGCGCTCGTGCCAGCGTGCATGCTCGCGTGCTCTATGGCCGCTCCAGCCATCACAAGATCGAATCGCTGTTCAAAGCATTTGGCCGTGCCCTGCGCGCTGCCTGCTGGCGCGATCACCGCATGGCACGATTACTCCCCAGCACGAAAGGATTGCTCTGATGATCGCCGTAGTTGACTATCGTGCCGGGAATCTTACCTCCGTAAAAAAGGCGCTGGATCATCTGCGGGCGGACGCAATTGTTACTGACGACCCGGGAGTCGTGGCGCAAGCTGACAAAATCATCCTCCCTGGTGTCGGCCACTTTTCGTCCACCGCCATCCTGGAACAAGCCGGGCTGCGAACTGCCATTCTGCACAGGATTAATCAGGGCGTGCTCTTCCTCGGCGTCTGCGTTGGAATGCAGTGGATGTTTGAATGCAGTGCGGAAGCGCCGGGAATCCCGGGCCTGGGATTGTTCCCGGGAGCATGCGGACGCTTCACGGAGAGCGTCAAGTCACCGCATGTCGGTTGGAATTCCCTGACTTGTCACGATGAGTCACGATTGCTTCGCGGAATCCGCTCTGGTTCTTTTGTGTACTTCACACACTCGTACTCCGCGCCGGTCGTCAAGCAAACCGTGGCACGATGCGAGTATGGCGGAGAGTTCTCCGCCGCCGTCGAGCGAGACAATCTGTTCGGGGTGCAATTTCATCCGGAAAAATCTGGAGCGCTTGGCCTGAAGCTTCTCGAAAACTTTTGCTGCCTGTCATGCTGACCAAACGAATCATCGCCTGCTTGGACGTCAATGCTGGGCGCGTGGTAAAGGGCGTGCAGTTCAAACAGTTGCGCGACGCCGGCGATCCAGCGGAGTTGGCTGCGGCTCACAGCAAGGCAGGCGCCGACGAGGTGGTGCTACTCGACATTTCCGCAACCCATGAGAAGCGGACGACTCTGGTCGATACGGTTCGCAGGGCCGCGCGACAGTTGTTTATTCCTTTCACCGTCGGCGGTGGCATCCGCTCGCTGGACGACGCGATCGCAGTCTTCGAAGCGGGCGCCGACAAGATCAGCATTAATTCCGCGGCCCTCGCGGATCCGTCTTTGATCACCCGTATCGCGGATCGCTATGGTTCACAGGCCATCATCGTCGCAATTGACGCCAAGCGGGTTAACGGAGAAGCGCGATTCGAGGCTTACGTCAGCGGAGGCAGAAATCCGACCGGTCGCGACGCCGTGGGCTGGGCTCGGGAGGCGGAGGAGCGGGGTGCTGGCGAGATCTTACTCACTTCCATGGATTGCGACGGCACGGGCGCAGGCTTCGATTGCGACTTGACCCGTGCCTGTTCCGAGGGGTTGAACATCCCCGTCATCGCCTCGGGAGGTGGTGGGGACACGCAGAGTTTTGTTGACGTCTTCGAGCGCGGCAGAGCAGACGCAGCGCTTGCCGCTTCCATCTTTCACTTTGGCCTGCACCGTATTGGCGATCTCAAACAAGAACTGCAGAGCGCGGGCATTCCGGTTCGATGGCCATGTTGATACCTTCGATCGACCTCATGGGCGGAAAGATCGTTCAGCTTGTTCAGGGAGAACGCAAAGCGCTTGAGTTCGACGACTTCGAAGAGTGGATCGAGCGCTTCTCAACATTCCCACTGGTTCAACTTATTGATTTGGACGCTGCCATCGGTACGGGTCACAACCGGGATCTGGTCTGCGAGTTTGCCCGCCGTCTTCCGTGTCAAGTAGGCGGCGGAATCCGCTCCATCGAAACAGCGGAGAAAATGCTGGCGACCGGTGCACAGCGCGTGATCCTCGGATCATCGCTTATCCGCGATGGTCGGCCCGACACTGTGTTCGCAGAAGAGGTTGCACGCACTGTCGGACCGGAAAAGTTGGTGTTTGCTATCGATTCCAGGCAGGGAAGGGTTGCCATCCGAGGATGGCGTCAACTCACCGCCATCACACCTCTCGAAATGATTGCAGCCCTGGAACGCTGGTGCGGTGCATTTCTGTACACGCACATCGATACCGAGGGTCTGATGCAGGGCATTCCTCTCGACGCCGTGAGCCAATTGCGGGCTGCAACCATGAAGCAGTTGATTGTGGCTGGTGGCATTGCAAGCTCTGAACAGATCGATCAACTGGATGCTCTGCGGATCGATGCCGTAGTTGGAATGGCAATCTACACGGGGCGAGTGAAACTAAGCGACCCTACGAATCTGCCGGGCTTTCGGCATGGCTGAGGTAATAGTGAACGGTGGGCGTGATGACCAGCGACAGCAAAATCGAGATTGTGATACCTCCGATCACGGCGATGGCGAGTGGCTGAAGCATCTGCGACCCTGCCCCGATGGCAAGAGCGAGGGGCAGCATGCCGGCAGCAGCGGCGAGAGCGGTCATCATGATCGGACGCAGGCGTCGGCGGCCGGCTTGAATCATGGCGTCGCGCGACGACATGCCGTCGGCCCGGAACTTTTGTTCGGCGTCAAGCAAGAGGATTCCGTTCTTGGCTACGATGCCAATGACCATGATTAATCCCATGAACGACGCGATGTTGAAAGTGGTGCGCGTCACCAGCAATGCCAGCAACACTCCCGACGTGGAGAGCACCGCCGACGCGAGAATCGCGAGCGGCGCCGCGATTGTGCGGAACTCGAACAGCAGCACGATAAATACGAGCACGATTGCGAGCACCAGAACCAGCATCAGGTCGTGAAACGCCTTCTGTTGTTCTTCATATTTCCCGCCGTACTGAAGACGGATCGACGGTGGAATCTTCAAGGCAGAAACGGCTTTCCGGACGGCTGTCATGGCGCTTCCAAGGTCTCGCCCTTCCAGACGAGCCGTGACCGAGACCACGCGTTGCAGGTTCTCCCGGCGAACCTCAGTCTGGCCGGGAAGTTCTGTTACCGCCGCCAGGGAACCCAAGGTGGCGGTGCGGCCGCTTCCGCTGACCAGAAGCGTATTCTTCATTGCGTCCAGCGAAGACCGATTGAGATCGGGGAAACGAACCCGGACCACGTAAGTGCGATCATTGGCAACCACCGGACTCTCGGCCGGCATGCCCTCAAGCAGGGCCTGCGAATCCGTCGAGACCTCCTCAGGGGTAAAGCCCGCCCTGGCAGTGAGCGTCGGATCGACGGTAAAAAGTGTAGCCGGCCCGCTGATCGTGTTGTCGATTCCGTTGCGAAGATCGACGACTCCATCGATCTTACCGATCGCGTCGGCGATTTGTGGCGCCCACGTTCGCAGAAGCGCGCCATCATTGGAATACAGTTTGATGAAGACGTCTTCCGGTTCGTTCGACAAATCCCCGATCATGTCCTGCAAAACCTGCACGAATTCCACATCGATGCCAGGTTCTTCCTTGGCGATGCGGGCTCGGAGTTCGGCGATGACCTCATCCGTTCCACGACTAGGGTCCTTTTTGAGTTTCACCGCAATGTCCCCGCGATTCACTTCGGTGACCGCGGCCAGGCCGAGCTCAAGACCGGTGCGCCGAGATTCGCCCTGAACCTCTGGCACTTCAAGAATCATCTTCTCGATGTGTCCGACTACTCGCTGGGTCTCGGCAAGCGAAGTGCCGGCCGGAGTTAGATAGTCGAGGATGAATCCACCCTCATCCATTTCCGGCAGAAGATCGTTTCCCATGACACCGTAGCAGACGACGGAGGTGACGATCAGAACGACGCTAAAGATTGCGATCCACCTCGGACGCTCGAGAGCGAAGCGGAGACACTTCTCATAAAACTCAACAATGCGGCGGAATCGACCGGTCAGCGTGGCTTCTTCCGCCGCAAGCAGTTGCTCTTTGGTCGCTGGATGCTCAGACGGTTCCTCGGTTTGATCGAGGCCGATGAAGTATTGGCTCAAGGTTGGGGTCCAGGACAGGGCCAGGACAAGCGACGTAAGCAACGACACCGAAACCGTGATGGCGAGAGCGCGAAAGAAAATACCGGTGACACCGGTGATCGCGATCAGCGGAAGAAAGACCACAATGGGCGTGATGGTTGAACCAACCAGAGGAACAGAAATCTCTGACAGGGCGCTGCGGATCGCTTCCAGCCGGTCTTGACCTGCGTTGCGATGGAGAGCGACATTTTCGACGACAACAATTGCGTCGTCGATGACGAGCCCAACCGCCGCGGCCAATCCGCCCAGGGTCATCAGATTAAAGCTCTGGCCAAGAAGCTTGAGAACAATAAACGTGATGAGCACGGTAGCCGGGATCACGAGAGCGGCAACGATCGAAGCCCCCCAATCGCGGAGAAATAGCACCATGATGAGCGAAGCCAGCACCAGACCGATGAGGATCGCATCCCGCACGCTCTTGATTGACTCGGTCACAATTTCCGACTGATCGTAAAACGGCTGGAGATGTACCCCTGGCGGCAGCGACCGCTGGAGACTGGCAACCTCGTCATGAACTAAGTTGGCCACGTCCACCGTATTACTGTCGGGCTGACGTGTGATGTTGAGCAGCACAGCGGGCTTGCCATTTGCCGTGACCGCGGTATGAAGCGGTTTTACGCTTCGCTCGACCAGCGCCACGTCACCGATCTTGACCGGAACGCCTGCTAGTGTCGTCTTTACGACCACTTGCCCGAGTTGCTCGGGGCTGGTCACTTGCCCGCTTACAAGTGTCAGGTAAACCTGATGGTTCTGGTCCAGGAGTCCGGGAGAATCGATGAGATTGGTTCGCCGGACTGAATCGAGTATGTCTGTTACCGTGACATTGCTGGCAAGCAGCTTGGCTGGGCTCGGCGTGATGTGAAACTCAGGCTGCTCGCCACCCTGCACGACCACCGCTGCTACGCCGTTCAGCCGGTTGAGCCGTGGTTTCAGATCGTAGACCGCCGTTTCCCAGAGCTGCGTTTGCGGCACCGAATCCGAGGTCAGGCTGTAACCGATAATCGGAAAGGATGCGAACGTCAGCCGATGTGTGCTGATGACGACCGTGGCCGGCAATTCCGATCGTACCCGTGCCAAAGCGGCGTCTACCTGCTGCAAGGTCAGAACCATGTCCACGTGCCAATCAAAAAAGAGATCGATTTCAGCCGCACCCCGGCTCGTAATCGATCGGACCGAAATCAGCCCCGGCACGCTGTTCACCGATTCCTCGATCGGACGCGTGATGGTCACCGTCATCTGATCGATGGGCATCACGCCGTTGTCTACGCCGATCACTACGCGGGGGAAGTCCGTGGTCGGAAACACCGAGATCGAAATCGTAAAAGCGAGATAGATTCCCGCTAAGGCCAGAACAATGGTCAGAAATATCAGCGGCTTCGCGAACCGGGTAAACCAGTAACCCTCGGCGCCCGGGCCGCTCGTGCGCAGACGCTCAAGGAATGCCGACGTGCGCATGCGTCAGTCCTTCTCCGCAGCTGGTTTTGATGGTTCGGCAGGTGAGCTGTCCGGCTTTTCCGGCTGGATTGGTTTCACTCGGGTGTTGTCGGGCAGGCCGTAAGCGCCGGTCGTAACTACAGTCTGGCCCGCGGTCAAACCCTTGATGATCTGCACCAGGTCTGGGTTGCGGATTCCAACCTCTACTTCCGTTTGGTGTGCATGCTGGTCTGTGCCGACCACCATCACGCTCGTACCACCTTCAGGATTCTGCAACAGAGCAGCGGCAGGAATCGTGATCGCGTCTGGCACTTGCCTCGCGACAATTTGAACTTGAACCGTCGAACCCGGCCGAAGCGCGCCTTTTGCGTTTTCCGTTTCAACCCACACCTCGACCGTCGTGCTATTGGGATCAACGGCAGGACTGACGAGCGTCAGCTTTCCTTCTTTCGCGGGAGTGTCACGTCCCGAGATTGTCGCCGCATCGCCGACTTTGAGAAGCGCCGCTTGCTCTTGCGGAATGTGTACCTTGGCAATCACGGACGAAGTATCCATGACGGTCAGGATAGGAATTCCCGGGGGTGGAGTTTCGCCAGTATATCCGGGCCGTTCCGTCACGAATCCGTCGATGGGGCTGCGAATTTCCGTGTAGCCCAATTGCGCCGCGGCACCTTCATACTTGCCGCGCGCAGAAGTCAACTGTCCCGCCGCCGACTTTGTTGTTTGTGGTTTGCCAATAGACTGTAACGCGGAAAGGTGCTGTTCTGCGATCTGGAACTGGGCTTTCGCTTGTACCAAAGATACTCCGGCCTGATCGAGTTCCTTTCTTGGCAAAGCGCCTTCTTTGTAGAGGTACTGCCGGCTGTCGTATAGTTTCTGCTCTGCGTCCAGAGCTTCGCGCGCAGAGCTCACATCCAATTCTGCTTTTTTCAGGTCTTCGGGCAGACTAGCTCCGGTGGTGGTTTCGTAAGCTGCCTGGGCTTGTTGCAAAACGCCTTCATTATCCGCGACGGCGGCGGCGATGTCCCGATTCTCAAGCTCGGCAAGCAACTGCCCGCTATGCACACGAGAACCGCGATTCACGTAAAAACGGCGCACGGGAGAGACGATCTTCGGAGTAATCGCGGCCTGGTTCTTGGGATACAAAACCGCTTCGGCACGAATAGTCTCTTGGATCGGGCCCTGCTGCGCCACGGCGGTCTGCACCGATACCAGCGGTTGCTCCTCGGGAGCCTGCTTCGAACAGGCGGTGAGGCCAACCAGACTCGCCAGCCACAAAGCGATGAATTTTTTGTTAAAGCGAACAATCGGCATGAGCTTAAAAGCTCCCGGTAAGAGTTTGGAGGTTGGCAATCGCCACGTGATATCTCACCTGCCCATCGTCGAAATTGTTGCGAGCCTGCGTGAGCACATTCTGGGCATCGACCGCCTCGAGTATCGTAGCCTCTCCGCCCTGGTAGCGAATGGCGGTTAACCGCAAGCTTTCCTGCGCCAGATCCACGGATTGATGCAGCAGATTGAGTTGGTTTCTCGCCAGCTGTGCTTCGGAATATAGAGTCTGCAAATCTGCGATGGCCTGACGCTGCGCTGCGCTGAGTTCCAGTTTTGACTGATCGCGACGCAGTTGCGCCTGCTTCACTCGGCTTTGAGTTGCACCCCAGTTCCAGATCGGCAGATTCAGGGTTGCGGAGACCTGGTAGCCCAGATTGTTAATGCCATCTGTTTTAGTCGCATATTGGGCTGCGTCGATGCCGTAAAAGTAGTTGATGGAAAGCGACGGCAGATGTTCGCCGATGGCCGAAGTCACTTCCTGCTCCGAGGCGCGCATTGCTGCCACCGCGGCCTTTAGCTCCAGATTGTTTCGTGAGGCCAGATCCTGTGCCTCGTTAAGCTCGGGCAGAGATGGCGCAACACTGAGATCGTCCAAAACCTGATAGTCGCGAGTGAAGTTCGGGAAGATCAGCACCGCCAACGCGAGACGTGCTTTTTCCTCGGTCAGCGTACTTTCCTGTAAATCGCGGTTGCGGTCGTTCGCCTCCAGTTGTGCTTTCACCACGTCGGAATGCGCCACTTCACCGCCGTGTTCCAATTGTTCGCTGATCTTCAGAAAGTGTTGTGCCTCATCCGCAGCTTGCTGCGCATTGGTGATTTTTCGCTTCGCAGCGATCGCGCCATAGAAGCTTTGAACTACCGTTACTACCAATCCGCGGGTCGCAATCTCAGCCTTCGCATTCGCTAAAGCTTCAACGGCGCGAGCACGGCGATAGTCCGCAATCGACGACAGTCCGATTCCTTCGTGCACGGCGCCCTGGCTGATGTATTCGTGCACCGCGTTCGCCGAGATAAACCTGCCGGACAACGTTCCGTTCGGTTCTGTATAAATTGCGCCGGTGGTGTAGCCGACATCCGGCAGAAGCGCCGCTCGGGCTTGAACACGGTCTTCACGCGCCAGCCCGGCCTCGGTCAGCGCCGCGTGAAACTGCGGAGCATTGACCTTTGCTCTTTGGATTGCATCGGCGAGGCTTATGGTCAGCGTCTGATCACGTGCGGGAGTAGGACCCTGGGCTACGGTCACGTTTGTCTGAGCCCAGACGTCCATACACGCAATCACCATCAGCGTCAGAATGTATCGGAACACGCGTCACCTCTTGGTCGCCATATAAAATATGCCAAAAAGAAGGTGAAGCGAAGCTGAAATCAGGATTTGAAAGGCAAACGGACCGTCATGACCGTCCCTTCACCAAGGCGGCTGTCAACGACAATCGTACCTCCGTAAGCGTTGACCATCGCCTTTGTGACCGCCAGACCCAGCCCATAGCCCCCTGTCTCGCGGGTGCGCGACGCATCCGCCCGGTGAAAGCGGTCAAAGATGTGTGCGAGTTCGCTCTCGGCGATCCCGGATCCCCAGTCTTGCACTGTAACTTGCACGTTGTGGTCTTGCTCTGAAACCGTCACCAAGACTCGCGAACTTTTCGGGCTGTACCGGATCGCATTCTCCAGCAGATTGTTCCAGATGAGCTCCAGGTCTTCAGGATCGGCTTTGATGGTTGGATGGGTTTCTGTCTGAACCTCGATCCTTACACCACCGGCGGCAGCGAAGGCTCCGAGGCGATCGGCGCTCTGCTCACAGGAGACCGCCAGATCGACGGGGATGAGATCCTGCCGGTGGTGGCCCGCGGCCGACTGTTCCGCACGGGCCAGACGCAGCATGGAATGAATGAGCTTCTCGATACGGGCAACATCTTCGAGCGCGATCTCGATACGCGCCCGGTATTCATCTACAGTTCGCGGCACTTGCACCATGGATTGCAGGGTGGATTTCAGAATCGCGACCGGTGTCTTCAATTCGTGGGCTGCGTTTGCCAGAAATTCCTGCTGCGAACTGAAGGCACGGTACAACGTCGCAAGCATCGTTTCCATCGCACCGGTCAACGGAGCCAATTCTTCAGTCGCGGTCGCGTCTTCCGAAAGGTTGAGATTCCAGTCCGAGGCCGACACCTTTCCAGCGCTGACCGCCAGAGTCGCCAGCGGGGAAAGCCCTTGGCGTATCGCCCACGCCACCACCACCGTGGCAATCGCGAGCAAAAGCAGGCTGCCGGCCAGGGTCAGGATCGCGGCGTGCCACAGGTCTTCGCGGAACTCGTCAGTTGGTGCCGCGTAGATCACTGTGATGGTTGCATTGGACTTCGTGTCCGGCCCTTCTCGATCCAGCACCGGAAGACGGTTCAGGCGAACCGTCCGGTAATGAACTCCGTCGACAGTGACATCCCAGTATTGCCGGCCTGGCTTTGAAGGGCCGGGAAGATTTCCTGGCCAGTTCGAGGATGCTCCGATCACATGGCCACTCTCATCGACGATCTGATAGAAATCGGGATGGTGCCGGTCCAGGGACGGCGGCGAGAGGTCTCTATCGAAGATCAGTTCATGATTGCCTTCTTCGGAATACCGGATTAGCGCCGCAACACTCATGGCTCGGCCGTGAAGCGCGGCGTCGAAAGCCGCCCTCAGTTGTCCGCGTGTAAAGTACGTAGCCAGTGCGACCAGCGCAACGGTCAGGATAAGTTGAGTCGCAAAAACCGATGCAATCAGCCGGCGCCGGATGGAGAGTTTCGGCATTTTAGTTCCGTAGCATGTATCCCTGGCCGCGCGAGGTTTGTATCAGGTCGCCGTCGCGGTCGTCCAGTTTGCGGCGCAGTCCGGAAATATACACCTCAATCACGTTGCTGAAGCGCTCCCAGTTAAAGTCGTAAAGGTGCTCGAGTAATTCCGTCTTGGAAATGATCGCGCCCGAGCGATGCGCCAGATATTCAAGAACGCGATATTCCATCCCCGAGAGCACAATGAGCTTGCCATTGCGTCGCACCGTGCGATCTGCCGTATTTATTTCCAGATCTTTTACCTTCAAGACGGGGGCGCCGTGGCCTTTGCCGCGGCGAATTAGCGCTTTGGAGCGCGCAACCAGTTCGCCGAGATCAAACGGCTTCGTCACGTAATCATCGGCGCCGGAGTTCAGGACCGCCACAATGGACTCCTTCTCGTCTCTGGCCGTCAGCACCAGGACCGGCGTTGTAATTCCCGCACTCCGCATACGCTCCAACACGGTCTTGCCATCGATTCGGGGCAGCATCAGGTCAAGCAGCACGAGATCATACGGGTTCGACTCCGCCATATACAGACCTTCCTCACCGTCAAACGCAAGATCGACGGCGTACCCCGCACCCTCGCGCATACTGCGCCCGATGTTATCCGCGAGGCGCCGTTCATCTTCAATGATGAGAATGCGCATTGCCTGAGAGTACGCTCGCAAGACATTCGTTGAAAAGGGTTTGAGGGTCGACCCGGCTCCGCGTGGGTTTAGAACTCCGGTGAGTTCAATCTCGTCACAAGAAGTGCAAGAATCAATAAGCGACACGAAGTAGATCTAAGCAGGTCGGACTAAGCAGGTCGGGCCAAGTGTTGCCTCAGGGTTTCGCCGTCCAATTCTCCCTCCCATCGTGCCAGGACTAGCGTCGCTACCCCATTTCCAATCATATTGACCAGGGCTCGGAACATGCTCAGAAAACGGTCAATTCCGAGAATCAGTGCCATGCCGGCAACGGGAATGGTTGGGATCACCGAAAGCGTGGCCACGAGCGCAATAAAAGATGCGCCCTGCACGCCGCTGGCGCCCTTGGAAGTAAGAACTGCGACAGCGAGAATGGTGAGTTGTTGAGTCAGACTCAAGTGCGTATTGGTGGCCTGGGCCACAAATAAAGCGGCCATGGTCATGTACAGGCTGGTTCCGTCTGTGTTGAAAGTGAATCCCGTCGGGACCACCAGGCCAACCAAAGACTTGGAGCAACCGAGCCTTTCAAGCTTTGCCATCAGAGTGGGGATGGCGACCTCGGAGGAACTTACCGCCAGCACCAGCAGGATCTCTTCCCTGATGTATGCCAGAAAACGAAAAATGTTGAAGCTCGCGGCCCAAGCCACGGTCCCGAGCACGATCACGACAAAAAGCACCGAGGTGAGCCAGAAAGTTCCGATCAGCTTCGCGAGCGGACCCAGGGACGCGAGCCCGAACCTGCCGACCGTGTACGCCATTGCGCCGAACGCACCCACTGGCGCGAATTTCATCAACAGTCTCGTTACTTCGAATATGACCTGGGTAAAGGAATTGACCAGGTCGACCAACGGTTTGGCTCGCGCACCCACGCCTGACAACGCAAAGCCAAACAGCAGAGCAACGAAAACCACTTCGAGGATATCTCCCTTGGCGAAGGCGTCGACCACCGTCGTCGGAATGATGTGCATCAGGAATTCGGTGACGCTTTGCGTTTTGGCCTGGCCAGCGTAATCGGCGACTGATCTGGCATCCAGAGTGGCGACGTTTGCGTTAAAGCCGCTGCCTGGCTTTACCACATTGCCAACCAGCAGTCCGATGAGGAGAGCAACCGTGGAAACAACTTCGAAGTAAACGAGCGCCATGCCACCGATGCGTCCAACCTTTTTCAAGCTCTCCATGCCGGCGATTCCGGTGACCACCGTGCAGAAGATGATCAGCGTGATGATCATCGTAATCAGGCGGATGAACGCGTCGCCCAGCGGCTTCATGGCAACCGCACGAACCGGGTCCACGTAGCCGAGCACGACGGCCAGAGCCATGGCAACCAAAACCTGAACCCATAGGACGCGGTAGAACGGCGGCTTGCTGGATGCCGTGTCGTTTATAAGTTCCGTCTGCACGGGTGGAAGTCTTGCCATCTTTTTCGTTTGTCCCTGTGCTTGGTCTGCCGTTGCTAAGAAGAATTGCACCGCGAATGTTTCTATTTCGCCAGTTCAGATTGAAGCGTGCGCACCTGCCACGGAATGATTACCTCTTTGAAGATGCGGGGATCAGGCCACACTTTTACCTGCCTTCCAAGATGACCACCTTGGGGATTGATCCACGCCGTCTTCGGTACATCGCCTTTGTCCAGCAGCAGGTAAATATCCGAGATCGGCACCTGCGTATCCAGGACACCAGCAAGAATGAGCATGGGCGCTATGGGCTTGCCCAGCAGGCCTTGTTTGACCAGCGACATCTTCGGCAAGACTTCCGCCATTTGATCAATGGTTGTCACGTTGTCGAAAATCGCCATCAATGCTGGGATCTGATCGAAGAGATATTCGCGATTGCCGATCAAGGAATTCATCAGAAATTCCTTTTGAAAGAAAGTATCGACGGGCGGTGACTGGGCGCTCGCTCCCCGCAAGCGGGCGTGTTCCACGATGGCCATCTTCGTCGCCCAGTACGCGCCCCAACTCACGCCGTGCATGGTCACCCGGTTCTTGTCGATCTCAGGCCGAGTTGCGATGTAATCGAGAATGCGCGAGAACATGCGGTCAGAAGTTTCACTGACTTTAATCGGACACTGCCCCGTTCCCGGCCCGTCGACGGCCAGAAAGCCGACGCCAAAAGGCAGGATTGCGCTGAAGCTCTCTGATAGATCTTCCTTGCGGCTGTCCAGTCCATTCACCGCGAGCACCAGTGGCACGGGTCCGTTTGTATTCTTCGGCAGGCGGAGGTAGCCGATGATCTCTTTGCCCTCGAACGGGATTCTTACAATCTCGAGCGGCGGATCCCAGAAGCGCGCGTGGGCCAGGAAAGCTTCGATCGCTTTCTCGTACGATCGCTGTTTACCCGGCGAAGCCGGGATAGGCCAGCGTCCGAAAGAATAAAGCCTCCACGCCCGGATGTAGTCCGCATTCGCCTTTCCTGGATCGGTTTTCTCCAACGCCTTGGCCTCGTTCATGTAGCGATCCGCCACTCCCATAAAAGCTGCGGCCCACTCGTCTTTATCTCGAGTATGGATCGAATTGAAGGCTTCCTTGACGTCGGCTGGATCGAGTCCGATCAGCGGGTACTGCCCCACTTCGGCGCGATGGATGGCTTCGGCCTTGATTTCGTCGATAGTCCGATCGGAGCGTTGCTCGGAGAACAAAGGAATGCTGAGGGCCAGTAGTGTGGCAAATGAGGTCGCTAAGAAAATAAGTCTCGCGGGTTGTCGATTGTGACGCCCTAACGGTGTTGACACAGGATGGTTCCTTTCCACTGAAAAGAGATGGGGCCGGGTTGACGTCCGGCCCCGATTTACGAAAACTTCGTCCTCAGAACAGAAACTTCAATCCCAATTGAACTGCGCGATTGCCACCGGAGCCGATGACCGGGTTGGCAGCGGCCACATCCGGAGTGGCGCAGCCGCAACCGAAGTTAGCGGCGGAAGGATCATTGAGACCGAAACCATTCTGTCCGCCGTAGGGATTGGCAAAGTTCGGATGGTTGAAAATGTTGAAGAACTCCGCCCGGAACTGGGCGCGAAGCCGCTCCCCAAGCTGCCAGTTCTTCGCGATCGAGAAATCAACATTCCGGAAACCAGAATCGGGAAACATGTTACGGCTCATGTTGCCAAATTGCCCGAGCGCCGGAGGAATCATGACCGAGTCGCCCTTGGCATAGCAGCCAAACAGGTTCAGCGCCGTGGTCGCGGGCCCGGCAGTATTCCCTCCATCAAGAGCCAGAGCTTTCGCGTTGCAGGTCGCATTGTTGGTGGGATTTGTCTGACTGTGGTTGCCAGCGAAAAAGGGAATCGGTGTCGGCCCCGACTTGAAATCATTCGGGTTGCCAAAGAAATTCCAGCGGATGGGGCTATTCGCTGGAGGGCTGACGGGTAGCGGACCCACTCCGGCGGCATCCGTTCCCTCGTCCATCGGACCCCAGTGCTGCGGAGTTTGCAGATTGATAATGGAGTTGATCTCCCAACCCTCCAGGGCCTGCGCGTAGCCCTTCTTGCCGGGAATCGCATAGGTGAGCGAAACCGTGAAGCGATGACGAATATCGAAGTCGCTGTTCCCATATTCGCCTGCGAGGTTAGAGGAGTTCTGCGGCAGTCCCGATCCGTAACCAAAATCCCAGTTTGCAGCCACGTCGTCGAGAGCATGCGAGTAGGTGTAGCCGGCCACCATGCTCAAGCCATGGAAATTTCTGGCATTCAGAGTGATTTGCAGGCCGTTGTAATTGGACCGGTAAACGTTGCCCATCTGGAAGATGTTGCTAAGGTATGGGAACTTTGTAGCGTACGGTCGGTTTGCCTCTTCGCCTCCCGTGCTGTCAGAGGCGCAGCCGACATAACCGGCAGCGACGCAACCAGCGATGCTGCTCGCTGGCCACCCCGAGCCCACTGGCGGCTGATTAATGTCGCGAGTTCCCATTAAATTGCCACCGTCGTTGCCGACATAAGCCACCTCGAGCGAGAGCGTCGGAGTAAACGCATGCTGCACACTGAGGGTCCAATTCCACACGTAAGGAGTAGTCAGGTTACGGTCGACACTCATGATGGCGCACGGACTGTTGAAGCAGTTAATTTTTTGGTTGAGGTTGCCGTAAATCGGACCGTTGTCCCACGGAAAACTAAGAGGGGGCGTCAGGTTGCCGGTGTTGATCGTTCCTCCGGCTGTATCTCCGGCAGCATCGATAATCGCACCAGTAGGCACGCTCGAAAGGCCGAAGCTGTTGTTGAACGCAAGGAACGACTCCCAATTGATGGTTTCGTAAACCAGCCCGCCGCCGGCACGAATCACCGTCGTTCCCTTACCGTTGGTGTCCCAGGCAAACCCGGCACGCGGAGCGAAGTTCTTGTGGTCTGAGTTGTAGGGAGAACTGATCTGTTTTCCGACCTGCACCAGGCCGAGAGTGGGATCGAAGTTGCCGAGCAGGTTGTTGGCTTCTTTGGGGACTCCGCTGAATTCATAGCGCAGCCCAAAATTGAGAGTCACGTTTCTGGTAACCCGCCAATCGTCCTGAATAAAGGCGGCGTAAGCCCAATTGTGGAGTTGAAATGTAGGGTTTCCGGTAAGCACGGACGCTTTGAATGGTGCGCCCGAAAAGAAATCTTCCAAGGTCGTAGTGTTGAGGAAATTCGCCGGGTTCTTAGGATCGGGTGTGTTGGCGCCCAAGAACGTGATGCTACCACGGGCATTTCCCCAGGCGCCGCCAGTTACATTATCCCGATGGACTTCGCCGCCGAACTTGAGCGAGTGATTTCCCTTGGTGTAGGAAATGTGATCAAGGAATTGGGTGATGCTGTCCGGCCCCTGAAACTTTGGCCACTTGAATCCGCCGAGACCCGGAAAGAAATAGCCCCCGAACCCGATGCGGGGCAATCCTCCTGTGTTTGGACCTGAGACGCCAGTATCGAGACCATAAGCCGACGCCGGCGTAGCAAGGTCGCCCGGCAAGGTTGGCTGGTAGAGCCGGTTATATCCAACGCGTACTTCATTCACCCAACGAACATTGGGATTCGTCACCCAGTTTCCGCCGGCCACCTGGGCTCGTGTGTGGATGTCGGAGCGCCACTTCGATTGCAGTTCGGGAAAGTCTTCGACGGTTCCCGTGTTGTTCCCGAAGAAGTACATGCCGCTGATGCGGTTTTTTGGGTTGAGATTAACATCCACTTTGCCCACCGCGTTGTAAATCGAGACTGTGTTGGGGAATCCGTTTGGAATATTGATGTTTGGATTATTGTTGGTGGGGAATCCGGTTCCGTTGCATGTAACGGTTATGCCCGAGAGCGCGCACCCTGCGACCTGCAAGCTGGCGGGACTGATCTTGACTCCTCCTGCCAGGAGATCATCCACTGCATTCGGGATGCTGTTCGCGCAGTCGCCGCTGGTGAGGAAAAGGCAGTTGCCTGCCGTGGGCATGGAGACCATCGACGGGCTCGTGATGCCTCCAAACGAATTTCCAACGTCATACATCTGGCCTTCGAAGGCTCCGAAGAAGAAGACTTTGTCTTTGACAATCGCGCCGCCGACACTACCGCCGTATTGTTCCAGCGTCGTTGCCAGCTTGGGGTTGGGCGCCATATTGAAATAATTGCGGGCGTCTAGCGCATCGGTGCGGCCAAATGCGAAGGCGGTGCCGTGAAGCTGGTTTGTACCGGACTTGAGACCGACGTTAACCACCGCTCCCGGCTTCCATCCGAATTCGGCCGGTGCGTTCTCTTCCACGTTGAATTCCTGAATCGAGTCGATCGGCAGAATGGTCGCCGAATCGCCAGCAATCCCGGCTCCGTTAATAATGGCCTGACCAGAGAAGGGCTCGCTGTTGAACAGTCCCTCAACGAAGTAGGCGTTGTCCTCCGCGCGCAGTCCGTTGGTGCTCGTCGTCGAGAATCCGCCGCCGGGATAGCGCATCACACCGGGACGCAGTTGCAGCAGGTTCTCGTAGTTTCGGCCGTTGAGTGGCAAATCATTGATTTGCGCGTTGCTCAGTGTGCCGCCTAAAGTTGACGAGGTCGTGTCGATGAGGGGAACCTCGTCCGTGACCACCACCGTCTCGGAGAGCGATCCCGCCGGAAGCGAAATGTCCACCCGCAAGTCCGTCCCGACTTCGACCGGGATGTTGACGCGCTCCACAGTTTTGAAGCCTTTTGCTTCCGCTCGAACTCTGTAGGTGCCGGGCTGCAGTTCGGGAGCGACGTAGTTTCCGGATTCATCCGTGACTACGGTTCGACTAGCGCCGCGCTGAACATCGCTGAGAACCACAGTGGCGCCAGCCACAGCAGCGCCAGACTGGTCGCTGACAGTCCCCAGAAGGCGGCCAGTGACGGTTTGCGAAAACGCGGGAACGGAAACGGCGAGGAGCAGGCTGACGATGCCTAGGAACCGAATGCCATTCGACGGAGAATGCATTACGACCTCCAAAATCCTAAATAAGGATGGAAGAGCTTCGATCGCACATTCGGCGACCGCTTTCGATCTGGAAATTGAAAAACTTCCGGCGATTTGAAGGTATAGCCTTGACGCGGCCTACCCGTCAAGTAGTATTGTGGTTCGACCACAAGACCGCTGCCTGGGCCCGCCGCTTGAGTCGAAACAGGGCTGAGGCGTAGCCTACCAAGCGGAGGGGCGGAATAAACATGGCAATCGCGACGATCAATCCCGCGACCGGGGAAGTTCTAAAGACTTTCGAGCCTCTGGCCGCGGCCCAAATTGAGCAGAAGCTGCAGCTGGCGGCTGCTGCATTCCGAAAGCATCGGCGGACTCCATTCGCGGAACGCGCCAGCAAGATGATGCGCACCGCCGAGATTTTGGAAAAGGAAAAAGACGAGTGTGCCCATTTGATGACGCTTGAAATGGGCAAGCCTCTGAAGGCCGCCGTGGCCGAAGCGATGAAGTGTGCAGGCGGGTGCCGCTATTACGCGGAGAACGCCGAGAAGTTCTTGGCAGACGAAATCGTGGAAACAGGGGCGAAGCGCAGCTTCATCCGCTATCTCCCGATAGGTCCCATCCTGGCTGTAATGCCGTGGAATTTTCCCTTCTGGCAGGTGTTCCGTTTTGCCGCTCCCGCGCTGATGGCGGGCAACGTCGGACTGCTGAAACATGCCTCAAACGTCCCCCAGTGCGCGCTGAAGATAGAGGACATTCTTCGCCGCGCCGGCTTTGCCGAAGGAGTATTCCAGACATTGCTGATCGGCGCGGGGCCGGTCGACGGCATCCTGAACGATCCTCGTGTGGTCGCCGCAACTTTGACTGGCAGCGAGCAGGCGGGGATTCAAGTTGGAGTTTCCGCAGCCAAGCGAATCAAGAAGGTCGTGCTCGAGCTGGGAGGCAGCGATCCTTTCATCGTGATGCCTAGCGCCGATCTGGATGCGGCGGTCACAACCGCAGTCGACGCGCGGATTCAGAACAACGGGCAGTCGTGCATCGCGGCCAAGCGTTTCATCGTGGCGGAAAAGATTGCCGATGAGTTCGAGCGCAAGTTCGTCAAACGCATGCACGATCTGCGCGTAGGCGATCCCTTCGAGGAGAGCACCCAGCTCGGCCCCCTGGCCAGCGCGGACGCGGTTACTTCTCTCGATGCCGATGTGAAAAAAACCGTGGCTGCCGGTGCGCGGGTGTTGACCGGTGGCTATGCCTTGAAGCTACCCGGTAATTTTTATGCGCCCACGGTGCTGAGCGATATCCCGAAAGAATCCCCGGCTTACAAGGAAGAATTCTTTGGTCCGGTGGCGTCGGTCTTTCGGGTGAAGGATATCGACGAGGCTATCCAGATCGCCAACGACAGCCGCTTCGGGCTGGGCGCCAGCGCCTGGACCAACGATCCTGCGGAAACCGAAAGGTTCATCAACGACCTCGACGCCGGTATGGTCTTCCTGAACAAGATGGTGGCTTCCGATCCGCGATTGCCTTTTGGCGGCGTGAAGTATTCGGGCCACGGGCGAGAACTCGCGGTGCAGGGGATTCGCGAATTCGTGAACATCAAGACGGTTTGGATCCAGTAGTCAGAAGAGAATGGGGGAACTCTTGTGTCGATATGGTATAGTGGTCATACCACCATACCGTTATGATCTATCAGGCGAAGCCGATTGGGGATCTCATGACAGACGAAGGGGTGGGCTCGCGAGAGGCTAAGCCGATCTACCGGACGGTAAAGACCTCTCGCCTCTATGAGCAAATTGTCCAACAGGTGGAAGCGTCCATCTTGAAGGGACAGCTTAAGCCCGGGGATCAGTTGCCGGCGGAGCGCGACCTTGCTCAGCGCTTCGGAGTGAGCCGCACAGCCGTGCGCGAGGCGGTGAAGACCCTGCGGGAGAAGGGCTTAGTCGAAGCCTATTCCGGTCGCGGTACCTTCGTGACCAATGGGACTTCCCAGGCGATTCGCCAGTCGCTGGATCTGATGATCCGCATCAACCAGCAGGAAGGGTCGGCGAACCTGGCTGAGTTGCGCCTGGTGCTTGAGCCAGAGATTGCCGGCTTGGCGGCTGCCCGGATTGAGGAACAACTGCTGAGCACCATGCGCGAAGCGGTTGCCGTCATGGATCGCAATCTGCACGACCCGGACGCTTACGTGGAAGCGGATCTCGACTTCCATCTGGCGCTGGCGGAAGCAGCCGGGAACCCTCTGATCCTTTCGCTTCTGGATTCGATTGTCGGTTTATTGCGCGAGCAGCGCAGTCGCATTTTCGATGTGGATGGAGGACCGGAGCGAGGACAGTTCCACCACAAGCGCATCCTGGCAACTATCGAGAAGCGCGACCCGGCGGCCGCGCGAGAAGCGATGCGCGCTCATCTCAACCAGGTGCTTGCGGATTCGTCGTCGATCGTCAAAAAGTAGGATCAGCAAGAAGTAGTTCGCGGCTTAAGTCGAATTGGAAAGGGAATTGTGGAATGGCCAAGCTTGGATTCATCGGTCTCGGCGTGATGGGCGGAAACATGGTCGCCCGCCTGCTCGAAAAAGGGCACGCCGTGACCGGCTACAACCGGACGCGCTCCAAGGCGCAGTGGTTGATCGACAAGGGCATGAAGTTTGCGGAGTCTCCCAAAGCTGTCGCGGCAGCGTCGGACGTGACCTTCACAATGGTGACGAACGCCGCAGCGCTTACAGCGGTTACGGACGGCCCCGATGGATTGCTCGCTCGCCTCGGCGCTGGCAAGTTCCACATTGACATGAGCACCGTCAGCCCCGAAGTGAGCCGGGCGCTGGCGGCGAAAGTTCGCGAGACGGGCGCCGACATGATCGATGCCCCGGTGTCGGGCAGCGTCATTACCCTCCAGCAGGGCAAGCTCTCGGTGATGGTTGGTGGCCGCAAGGAAACTTTTGAGCGCCTGAAGCCGTTGCTTCTGGACATTGGGCCGAAAGTGACTTACGTCGGCGACAACGGCGTTGCGTTGTCTATGAAGATTGCCGTGAATCTGAGCCTGGCGGTACAGATGCTGGCTTTTTCCGAAGGTGTGCTGCTGGCAGAAAAGAGCGGCATCCCGCGAGAAGTGGCGGTCGACGTTCTGGTTCACAGCGCGATTGCGTCGCCCATGATTCAGTACCGCGGTCCATTTGTTTTGCAGCAACCGGAAGAAGCCTGGTTCGATGTCAACATGATGCAGAAAGACATGCTCCTCGCCATGGAGTTGGGCCGAAAACTGAATGTTCCGGTGCCCACCACCGCCATCAGCAATGAGTTCCTGACCGCCGCGCGCGGTATGGGCTGGGAAAAGTTGGACTTTGCCGTCATGTTTGACGTTCTGGCGCGCATGTCGGGTGTGCAACAATGACGACTGCCACACAGCCAAGAGAAGCTTTGGAAAAAGTCGATTTGTGGCTCCGGATGTACCGCCAGATGGTTGCCATCCGGCAATTCGAAGCCCAGGTCAACGAACTTTACACCCGGGCATTGATGCCCGGTCTGGCGCATCTGTACATCGGTGAAGAGGCGGTCGCCGTAGGCGTATGTGAAGCGCTTGAGCGCACCGACTACATCACCAGCACGCATCGCGGTCACGGACATTGTTTGGCGAAAGGTGCCTCCCCCGATAAAATGTTCGCCGAACTGCTGGGTAAGAAGGCCGGGTACTGCAAGGGTAAGGGCGGTTCCATGCACATTGCAGACCCGGCGACCGGCAACCTTGGAGCCAACGCGATCGTGTGCGGCAGCGCCGGCATTGCGACAGGAGCGGCGTTTTCGGCCCGACGTCTCCGCAATGGCCGGGTGGCAGTATGTTTTTTCGGCGAGGGCGCTCTCGGCCAGGGTGTGCTCTACGAAGTGATGAACCTCGCACAGCTTTTCAAGCTTCCCGTGATCTACGTCTGCGAGAACAATCTCTACACGGAATATACGCATTACTCGGAAACCACAGCCGGAGACATTCTGACGCGAGCAACTGCCTTCGGCCTCGAGGCAGCCAGCGTCGATGGTCAGGACGTGCGCGCGGTTCACGGCACCGCACAGCGGTTGGTGGATCGCGCCCGCCGCGGTGAAGGTCCCGCATTTCTGCTCGGCAACACCTATCGCTATCACGGACATCACGTGGGCGACATCAACCGCGAATATTACCGCTCCAAGCAGGAAGAACAGACCTGGAAGACCGAGCGGGATCCGATCGCGAATTTTGGCAAGTGGCTGGTTGCAGAGAAGCTCGCCGATGCGGCTGCGCTGGAGCGGACGCAAGCGGAACTTGAATCGGAAATGAAAAAAGCAGTGGAGTTCGCAGTCGCAGCGCCGTATCCGTCCGTCGATGAAGTGGACGAGGACGTCTATGCCTGAAGCCGCCGATCGCGAGCTGACATTCGCGCAGGCCATTCGCGAGGCCCTCGCCGAAGAGATGCGCCGCGATGAAACCGTCTGCATTATGGGCGAGGATGTCGCCGAGGCGGGTACGCCTTTCAAAGTTCTCTCCGGCCTCCTCGAGGAATTCGGCAAAGACCGCGTGCTGGATACGCCGATTTCCGAAGCCGGATTCACCGGGCTTGCCGTGGGCGCAGCCATGACTGGAATGCGTCCGGTAGTCGACATCATGTTCGGCGACTTCATCACCTTAACGATGGACCAGATGGTTAACCAGGCCGCCAAGGTCCATTACATGTCAGGCGGAAAGTGGCGAGTACCGATGGTGATGCGCACCACGATGGGCGCGACTCGCCGCTCTGCGGCGCAACACTCGCAGTCGCTGCATGCCTGGTTCTGCCACGTTCCGGGTTTGAAAGTGGTTTTACCTTCGACGCCATATGACGCCAAGGGACTCTTGAAGGCCGCGATTCGTGACGAGAATCCGGTTGTCTTCTTCGAAGACAAAATGATGTACAAGCTCAAAGGCTTCGTGCCCGGGGACGATTACATCGTCCCGCTCGGCGTTGCGGATGTGAAGCGCGTCGGCGAGGACATCACCCTGGTCGCGACCAGCAGCATGGTGCAAGTGGCGTTGGGCGCGGCCACGCTGCTCGAGGAAATCGGAATCAGCGCCGAAGTGGTCGATCCGCGAACCATGTGGCCGCTGGATGAAAAAACTTTGATTGAATCGGCGAAGAAAACATCGCGGGCAATCGTCCTCGACGAAGGTTACGAACGCTATGGCGTGACCGCCGAACTTGCTTCCGTGATCGCCACGGGCGCATTCTACGATATGGACGCTCCCGTCAAGCGCATGGGCGCGATGCATGTTCCGATTCCATTTTCGCCACCTTTGGAAGATGTAACCGTGCCGACCGAGCAGACCGTGTTTGATGCGGCCCGCAAGCTCTGCGGCCGATCCTGAGAACACGCTCAACCGGCAAAGGAGAACTCTGATGGCTCTGCCCACATACGGAACAATGGCGGTGGATTGGGAAAACCGGGTTGACTTCGATCGCCTGCGCCGCGAACGCCTGGCGCGCGCCAAGGAACTTCTCGGCAAGTCTGAGATGGGCTCTCTGTTGTGTTTTGACATGAATAACGTCCGGTACCTTACAGCGACTCACATCGGTACTTGGGCTCAGGACAAGGCAAATCGCTTCACCCTCCTTCCGCAAAACGACGAACCGATTCTGTGGGACTTCGGATCCGCAGCGAAGCACCACCAATTGCATTGTCCCTGGCTGGGCGAGCGGTCGCGAGCGGGTATATCGGTATTGCGCGGCGCGATGACGCCAGAGATGGGGCGTGCGGAAGATGTAGCCGAGAAGATCCGCATCGAACTCGAAATGCGCGGCCTGCACAAAGAGCCGGTTGGCATCGACATCATCGAATTGCCCGTTCTCTTTGCTTTGCAGAAGGAAGGAATCAAAGTTGTCGATGGACAGGCCCTCATGTCGGAAGCGCGCCTCATTAAAACGCGCGACGAAATCAGTTTGCTAAATCACTCCGCCATGATGGTCGATGCTGCGTACGATGAACTCTATCGCGCGATGAAGCCCGGCATGAGCGAAAACCAAGCCGTGGGTCTGGTGAGCAAGGTGCTCTACGATCTCGGCTCAGAATATGTGGAGGCCGTGAATGCAATTTCAGGAGAGCGCTGCAATCCGCATCCCCACGTTTTCTCCGATCGCGTACTTCGACCGGGAGATCCCGTTTACTACGACATTCTCCACTCCTACATGGGATACCGTACCTGCTACTACCGATGCTTCACGATCGGCTATGCCTCGCACGCAATGAACGACGCGTACAAGCGATGCCGGGAATACCTTGACGCTGCGATTGAACTCGTACGCCCGGGGCGCACGACCGCCGAGATCGCGTCCGTGTGGCCGAAGGCGCAGGAGTTCGGCTTCGCGAACGAGGAAGCCGCCTTCGCGTTGCAATATGGTCACGGCATTGGACTCGCCATCTGGGAGAAGCCGGTAATCAGCCGTCTGGTATCGCTGGAGCATTCCTGCGAAATCAAGCCGGGCATGGTCTTCGCGCTCGAAACTTTCTGGCCATCGACCGATGGCTGGAGTGCCGCTCGCATCGAAGAAGAAATCGTGGTCACTGAAACCGGCCATGAGGTCATTACGCGCTTCCCGGCCGAAGAGCTTCTGGTTGCCGGCAGACATTACTTCACGGTGGATGGTCCGCTGCCCGCAATCCGCGAGACCGAATCCAAACCGAGCTCTCGCGTGCGCGAGATGATCGAGGCCAGCTCCAAGCGGGAAAGGGTGGGCGCAGGGGACTGAGACGGGGCAAGCCTCGTCTCTACAAGCAAATTATGGCTATCAGTGTGGTGATGCCCGCGCTCGAAATGGCCCAGGAAACTGGCAAGCTCATTTCGTGGCTGAAAAAAGAGGGTGACTCCGTTTCCAAGGGCGAGGCGCTTCTCGAAATCGAAACCGACAAGGCAGTCATGGAGATCGAATCGCCCGGCGACGGCGTCCTTGCCGGAGTGAAAGTTCAACCCGGAGCGGAAGTGCCTGTAGGCCGAACTATCGCCTGGATCGTGCGTCCGGGAGAAGTTCCCCCGACGGATGAAGTCGCCACCACGTCGGGAAGAAAAACAACCGTCATCGCGCCTTCGGCGGGTTCACCTCCAGCATCTGTAAATCACGATGCGCAACCTGCGACCCAAGCCGTTAGGATTTCCCCCAAAGCGCGACGACTCGCAAGCGAGCGTGGCGTCAATCTGGCTGATGTTCGAGGATCGGGTCCCGGCGGAGAAATTCTCGCGTCCGATATTCTCGCTGCCGCAGAATCCAAAGCCGGATCATCGCCCGCCGCAGTTGAAAGTGGCAGCCCGATCTCCCGGCTGATGGCGGAACGCACAACTCAGAGCTGGACGACAGTCCCCCATTTCTTCGTCGTCCGCGATGTGGACGCCGGCGCTTTGAACGAGGCGCGGCAAAAACTGGCGCCAGAGATTGAACAATCGCGCGGACTGAAACTTACGCACACCGACCTGCTGGCTGCCCTGGTTGCGCGCGTCCTCCTGAAGCACCCTGGCATGAATGCAAGCTGGGCTGGCGAAGGCGTTCACACCAATGCCGAGATCAATATAGGTTTGGCGATGGCGGTAGACGACGGCGTAGTCGCGCCGGTGATTCACAACGCCGGCAGGTCTAAGTTGAGCGAGATCGCTGCGCGGCGACGCGATCTCACGGAACGCGCACGCGGCGGCAAGTTGCGTCCAGCCGATATCGCGGGTGGCACTTTTACCATCAGCAATCTGGGAATGTTTGGAGTGGACGCATTCACCGCCATCATTATTCCACCTCAGGCCGCGATTCTTGCTGTCGGACGCATTGCCGACCGGGTCGTGCCCGTCGACGGTCATCCCGGGATCCGTCCCATGATGACTTTGACGCTCTCAAGCGATCACCGTGTGGTAGATGGCGCACGCGCTGCGGAGTTTCTGCGAGACTTGGCCGAGGCAATCGGCAACCCGCAGCGATGGCTCGGCTCATAAGTCAGCATTCCGGCAAAATGACGAGCGTCCGCCGTCAGGGTGTAGCGCCGGGGACGTTCACTCCGACCCAACGCAATGCCTCTTGCCGGTCGGCGAAAGCACGCATCTGAATCGCCTGGCCGTCATGAAATGTCCAGACGTCGGCAAGGCGCACATCTTGCCATTGGTTGCTGCCCTTCGCTCGAACTCTCGCGTGAACAAATACGACGATGCGTTTGCCGGCGGTGATAAACCTTTCCGGTTCACTGTTAACCCCTGCCCACGCGGCTCGTGACTGGGTCAAATAGCGCTTCGCGGCCTCACGCCCGTGGTACGTGCCACCGCCGGGAAATTCCGCCGGTTCGGTCCACTCGATCTCCGCATCGAGCGGAGCGACCGCCGCCTCCATATCCCCACGGTTGAATGCGGCATATGCGCTTCGAAGAGCGCTGATTGCCTGCCCTGCCTCGGCCGTGCCTTCCACGTTCGTCTCCTTCCGCGCTCCGCTACATCCGCTTAGGCACAGGGGTCAAAATAATAGCGGAGAATGTCAGTAGTCTGGTCATGCCTGCAAGTGCTCTGAACTCGCGCCTCATTCACTTTATCACTGCAGTCTCCGCTGGTTTAAGGACAATCTACGCAACGCACAACCAAAACAAAAATGCAACCAGGAGGTTGCAGTTTGTGCCGCGCTTCAGCTAATATGCAACCTGGAGGTTGCATTAAGTGAACAACCAGATTGAGAAGCGCATTGAACTCAAAGTCCCGGTTTCGCGCGTCTGGCGTGCATTGACGGACTACCGTGAGTTTGGCCAGTGGTTTCGTGTGAAACTGGACGGTCCGTTCGTGCCGGGTCAGATCGTGCGCGGCCAGATTACGTATCCTGGCTATGAACACGTCAAATGGGAGGCCGTAGTGCAGAAGATGGAGCCGGAACGGCTGTTTTCCTTTACCTGGCATCCTTATGCTGTCGACTCCAAGATAGACTACTCGAAAGAGACGCCCACGCTCGTCGAATTCAGACTGGAGAAGACTTTGAAAGGCACACTTCTCCAGCTCACCGAGTCCGGCTTCGACAAGATCCCCAGCGACCGCCGCCTGGAAGCATTCCGCAGGAATGACGGTGGTTGGACAGAGCAGATAAAGAACATCGAAAACCATGTCGCACCAACGTCGTAGCCGCGTGGCCGCCAGGCGGCAGCCTCGTGCACCCGTATTTGCCGCGCTGGGCGACGAAACGCGGCTATCGCTGGTGGCGAAGCTCTGCGGCGGGCAGCCTTACTCGATCTCTCAGCTGACGAAAGGTTCGAGGCTGACCCGGCAGGCGATCACCAAGCATCTTCGAGTGTTGGAGAACGCAGGACTTGTGCACAATGTCCATGCGGGTCGGGAGAGCCGGTTCAAATTCGATCCGAAGCCGGTTGAGGAAATCAGGGAATACCTGGACCTCGTCTCCGAGCAATGGGATCTGGCGCTGTCCAGGCTAAAGTCTTTCGTCGAAGATTGATATTTTGCTCCGGGCATGTCGGCCGTCAGGGCAACCAGCGCAAACGCGAGCGGTGGGTCGGATCGAGAACGACCAACTCTGGTGTCCCTCTGATCAAGCCGGTCGCGGAAAGCGACTGTCGAGAGCGCTCGGCCAGCGGGTTGAAGTCGTTTTCTAATATCTGGTTGTCCTTGAGAATGCCGAGCCAAACCAAGTAAGGGCCGTCGGTTCGGAAGGGCAACTGGGGATAGTTATTGAGCACGTCAAGTGTGACCAGGACGCCAGCTTCACGCACGCCGGCGGCCCGATAGCCGAGAAACGTCGGCTCCGCTGCGTTAGCAAAGGCTTCAACGCTGTTCGCTTTTATCGCAAAGATTTCCGCCACCACGATACCTTGAGCCCCGTCTGCATCGATGATGAGATCGACAGCCGGCAAGATAGTGATGCCCCGATCCGAACTTAGCGGACCAAGTAACAGCACATTGTCGGAGTCGACTATCCGATCGTTTACCGTTTTCTTATGCTCCTCCATCCACGGAGAATGCTTGAAGACGCAGTCGTCTCCGGATTAGGAGTGGAGCGGTCACCGCTACTGAAGTCCGTCTGGGTACAGTAAGGGGACGGGCGATCCGCAACGGGCGCTCTCCGAGCGTCTATATGGCGACGCGGCCAGTTTCGTTCTCGCAAAGACGTTCACGGGACACGTCACCGGCAATTTGGTGCTAGCCGCAATTGCGGTAGCGGCTCACGACTGGCGGGCTGCCCTTGGGCATCTCTCGGCCATTGTCACTTTCTTGATGGGGATTTTCGTGATTGCGCTTATCGTGCGTCCACTCAAGGCGTGGTCATCGTGGCCGTTCCTTCCCACGATCATGGGAATGGAAGTGATCCTAATAGTGGCTGCTTCTTTGGCGTTGGCATCGCGTATGGCCCACGGGGTCGAAATGTTTGTGATCTTTGTCTCTCTAGCACTGGGGCTACAAAACGGAGCATTTCGTCGTGCCGGCGGCATCAGCGTTCACACAACATATCTGACAGGGATGATTACGAGTCTAATCTCTACAGAAGCTGAACAATACGCTTCTCAAGTGGTTCCTCCGCCCGTAAGTGCTCACGATCCAAAAATAAGCCTTCTCTGCGGAATTTGGATTGCCTTTGTCCTGGGCGCCGGGACCGGAGCGGCGATGGTCATGCATTTTAAAACGCCCGGGATGCTCGGAGCCGCGTTGCTCCTGATCCTACTCGTACTGCACGAGGTGCAGTCTTGACGAAGACGGAACATTACGAGGAGACGCGCCACCCAGCTGAGACGCGCTGATCAGTTTGACTGCAGGCCACACCCGGAGCACTGCGGCCTGAAAAAACGGACCGATACGAACTATGCAAAGGTTCACCGGCAAACTCGCGTGTCTAGTGTGGGCCGCGGTGTGCCTCTTTCCGGCCCGCGCTTATTCCCAGGCTGCACAAGGGGAAACTCTGAGCGGGCCAGACAGTCACGAGACGGGTCAGGGCCCGCACGGGCACCTCTTTGGGGAATGGGGCGGCGAGCGGACCCGCCTGCTGGAGCGGGGAGTGAGTTTCGATTTTCAATACGTTAGCGATTCACTCTGGAACATCAAGAGCGTGCAGCCGGAGCGATTCGCGAGTTGGAATCGCTTCCGCGGAACGGTGGATATCGATTTCGGGAAGCTGATCGGTCAGCAGGGGTTGTATTTCCATGCAACAGCGCTCTGGCAGGGCGGAGGCAATCTCGGAACATATCTAGGGCTCCTGACCAGCCCCAGCGGGATGTCCAGCGCAAACACATGCCGCCTGGATTCATGGTGGATTGAGAAGCGATGGCTGGATGAACGAATCACTGTCCGCGTGGGCCAGTTTGCGGGTCAAGATTTCTACGGAGCCCAGCACTACGCCGCGTCCTTCATCTTTGAGCCGATGGGCTACGCGTTGGGCAATTTATTCACCGATTACGAGGTCTTCGATCCTCCCTCAACGCCCGCCGTGGAAGTCCGCGTCGTCCCGATTCATAACTTCTATGTGAAATCGATGGTGCTGGCGGGAGTACGCGCTCCCTTTTCGCAAAATCCAACCGGCCTGATACCGACGTTCAATGGAACTCCAGTGAGTGTTTCGGAGATTGGGTTTACTCCAGGCAAGAAAGCGTCGTCCGTGCGAGCTTTCGACAGCGTCGAGAGCCGCAAGGGATATTCCGGGCTCTATCAGTTCGGCGCCTCCTACAATCCCGCAAAGTTCACGTCACCGACGAGTCCGACACCGCGGTCAGGCAACTACCTTTTGTATTGGATGGCGAGCCAGGCTCTTTGGCGCGTAGACCGGAAAGAAGCAAAAGGTTTGGACGCGACGCTCGCGTACGACTGGAGCCCGGCGGACATCAATCGCAACAACACGCAGCTCACGGCGGGGACGCGATTCAACGAGCCTCTGCCTTTGCACATTCACAACACCATGTCCCTGGGTTATGTGCGAAACCGTTTTGAGCCCGCAGTTCCTCCCTCCCGGAATAGCTGCTTGGAGGACGGAGCAGGGCGTTGAGTTCAACACGCTTCTGGACCCGTTACCAATGCTGCTTCTGCAGCCCGTGATCCAGTACTACGCGAACGTTGGAGGGGGCGTGCAGCGCGCGGTTGTTTTCGGATTCAGAACTAAGGTGGAGTTCTAGAGATGTTTTTGCGGCGGTTTGGAGGAGGTCAAGAGAGAGCTAGACGGATCCGACGGCTTCACCTTTGAGGAATTTGGTGTCGGCAGCGATACCGAAGGCTTCCAGCAGGCTGGCTTGCACTTGTCTTGAGAGGGCGTTGATCTCGTCAACACCGAAGCTTGCGGCGCTAATCCGATACCTCAGCAGCTTCTCTCCCGCGGGAGTTTCAATAATCCGCAGAACGGCGTCCGCGACTTCTTGAGCGTTGCCGACCGTGGATAAAAGTGCCCCGTTTAACTTCGCCGGAAACTCCTTGGCAGCGCCATACGTATTGGTCCGAGCCTCATCGGCAGCCGTTACGCTGTTGCCGAAGACAGCAGTCTCATAAGCCCCGGGTTCGACGATCACAGATTCAATTCCTTGCGCGGCAAGTTCGTAGCTGTACGACTCGGCCAGCGCCTCGAGTGCAAATTTACTGGCGCAATAGAACCCCGCGGAAGGAAGAACCACGCGGCCGGCGCCGCTGCTGATGTGCATGAGCAGGCCGCTGCGTTGGCGCCGCATGTGCGGAAGTACCGCGCGATTTACGCGCACCGGGCCAAGAAAATTTGTGTCCATCAGGCGCTCGGCTTGTTCGGTGGTAACCGCTTCGGCCAGCCCCCCCAGGTAATAGCCAGCGTTGTTGATAGCCACATCGATGCGTCCTGCTTTGGCGACCGCGGCATCCACAGCCCGCCCCACCGAGGCATCGTCGGTCACGTCTAATTCAAGGACGTGGATTGGCAGTGACTCCTTTTGCGCAAGCGTGCGCATTTCGGCGGCATTTTTGGCGTTCCGACCTCCGGGATCACGCATCGTGGCGAAAACAGTGTGCCCTTTACGCGCCAGGGTTTCCGTGAACAGTCTACCGAAGCCAGTGCTGGAGCCGGTGACGAGAACCACTTGCTTGGAATTCATTCTTATCACTCCTTGCCTATTGGGCGATATCGTGCTGTAACCACTTTTGATGCCGGAAGCAAAGTTTGGATACAGAAATGAATTCAGCAGATTGCTTACTGGGGAAAATGTAACGTAAGTGGTTCATGGGTCCACAGCGCGCGGTTGTCGTATATCTACTGCACCTCGAAGCAGTGTCCGAACGAAGCTTATTCTGACAGTTTGTCGGCGAATTGTTCGGCATAAACGGCCAATCTCGCCCATTCATAGGATGTATGAACTTTGCGCGCTTCGGTGACGATCTGGCCAGATTTCTGTGATGATCATGCGCTCTCTGTCGGGAATTCCAACTGGCTTCGTTTTCCACGTCAGCATCTCGTTCTGGAGCCGAAGGTCTCTGCCCTCCGAGTTCGACTGGCCTCGAAAACTGGCCTCTCCACCCGTATTGTCCCGGAACCGGCTTCTCTGTCTGAAGTGGAAAATCCGACTGGCAGAGCATACTACTTCTCTTTCTCCAGAACGCATCGGGTGGCGGTGTCGCACGAGCGCGATCCATTACATTTGGCCGGTTAATTTCGGATAACCGGAAATTATCTCCCAGGTGCATCGATGGGAACTCGAAGTAGGAGACGAAGTCTCGATATCTGTTAACAACGAAAACCACAAATTCGGATGGTTGCAGGGTTCGCGGAACTTGCTGAAAGGAAAGAAATTTTGGGCGGGGGGTGGATTTGAACCACCGACCTTTGGGTTATGAGAGGAGCGGGCTTCGTTAACCGTAAGATAACTAAGGCACGGACGGTCTCTAAAAAGTGCCGAAAAACGTGGTCGGGAGCGTTGGGCATCGACAATTGTGTACTAGCGTGTACTCGTTTTCAACCTTTGGGTTTATTGCTTAGACTGGCGTGGAAACAACCCAACGTGCGTACGCCAGTTCCTAGGGTCTGCGGCTGAGGCACGTTGATAGCCAGGAAAACTGCTATGATTTGATCGTCGGCAACAAGAGTTTTCGCGCATGAATATCAATCTGACTCCCGAGCAGGAACGGATCGTCAACGACGAGCTGAAGTCCGGTCACTTTCGATCTGCAGAGGAAGTGATTGCCAAGGTCCTCGTTGCTCTTCGGGAAAAAGGAACGCTCGTCACTCGCTGACGGCTCACCAGCAACCCCTGACCGCCCCTGAGCTTTGGGTGTCACGAAAAAAGCACAATATTTGCCTTCGGGATAAGGTCGACCTCAGTGCGAGCTTCGACGTTTCCTTGACTTGCTCGGCTGTCTGCGGCGTTCTTTGTGGCATATTCGAGGGCCGGTCTTTGACTTGCACAATTGTCCCGGCTTAGCCCCGCAGCGGGGACAATCAATCCTCAGCGGGTCCCGCGTATCCATGGTGCATACCTGCCTGATAACAAGTCGACGGGTTGGACCATACTTCTGCTGTGCACATTGCGCGGCCCGGTTTTTCTACTGGGAACCAGGCACGATGCATGCGTGATCAAGGCCTCCGACATCCACCGGGAGCGGCGGATGACCGCGCGAAGTCTGGCCAGCATTTCCAATGAATCGAAGGGTTGTACCATGTAGTCATCCGCTCCCAGTTCGAACAGTGTGACCTTGGTCTGAACATCAATATCCGGCCCGAGAACAATTACAGGTACGGCAGGGGCGGATTGCCTTATCGCCATGCAGAGAGTCTGGGCAGAGGTGGCGTCCGACTGAAGACTTAGCAGAACAGCACTGGGCAAGTCGGGACCAAGGCCGTCGATTTCGGCTACTCCGGCGGCCACGGCCCAGACATCATAACCTCCCGCCATCAAGAGTTCGATTAGTCTTTTCCGAGTAGCGATATCGCGATTAACGACCAAAACTGTTGCCATCTCAGCAGCTGCGGCCGGACCTTCTGGATAGAGCTTCTTCTTTCGCTGCTGGGTGTCTGCGATGCCACGGCTCCGAAGTGTGATCGCCAGCCACATTTGTAAAGTTTTACAGCTTTTATAATTCAAGTTCCATCGACAGGTGTCATCAGGCTGTTAACGGTTTGTCATTGTTATGTCACAATTAGATCTCCTGTGGTTGCCGGGGCAGTTTAGATATCTGCAGCATGCTTCGAAGTCGGCCCTAGCCCAGGTCAATGATTTCAGACAGCTCCGTACCCGACCATGCGAGGGCGGAAGCGCACCGGATCTTGGCGATTGAGGATGACAGCGCAACGCAGAGGGCTTTGAAACGGCTCTTTGAATCCGAAGCTTACGATGTGGACCTGGCAAAGGATGGAACTTCCGGTCTGGAGCTCTTTCACAAGAGGAGGCCCCCAGCGATCGTCCTCGATCTGCGTTTGGCGGACATCTCCGGGCGAGGAGTTTGCCAGCAAATCACACGAGTTGCTCCGAGCCTGGCTGTCATTGTGCTGAGCGCAACGGCAGATGTTGCAGACAAAATCGTGCTTCTCGAGATAGGTGCCCGCGCGATTACGTGACCAAGCCATTCAGCCCAAGGGAATTGCTCGCACGCGCCCGGACGGCCCTACGCTCGGAGCAAGCGGGTTTAGCGAATGTCTTTTGCTTTGACGATGTCACCGTGAACTTTCCGAAAGCGGAGCTGATGCGTGGCGGTCGCGCAGTTGCGTTTACCTCCTTGTCCCGCACTCCTCCCAGTTCGTTGTATTGCAGCCAGAAGTCTGTCTCCAGGATTTCCGCTGCGGCAGCAAACCGCAGCAAGGCTGCGTCTCCTTTGGACAGGTTTCCGTCATCCTCTCGGGAACCATCGTCTTTCGCGAAAACGCGTGCGCTGTCGGGACGTATTGCAAGGCCCGCACTGACGGCACCCGCGACTACACCTTTCCTAATAAACGAACGCCGGCTGCTAGACGCAACGGGGTCGATGATTGTGCTCGACATAGTGGTTAAGGTCCTTTCTAGTCAGTCCTGTTGGTTAGTTGTAATTTATGGTTGGCTTGGGCTAAGCGGGTAGGGAGTAAGCGGCCTGGCGTTAAGCGCAGCACCTCCGATCAGGGGACCCGGTTGCAGGCGAGGGCGCAACGAGTCATCAGAGGTATCGAGGCAGAACTGCGAGGTGACTTTCGGCGGGAGAATGGAGATCGTGACGACGGGGGCCGAAGAAAGCGGATGCGCGGTGAACTGGACAACATCAACCTTCCAGGAAGCACCGAAATTTCGTTTTGCCTGGCGACCGCGAATGGCAGCATTCCGCTCGCCGCCGTGAAACTCGGCAACAATGACGACGACCAGAAGAACGCGGAGTTCGAACTCGACACCCAGAACGGCGATAGCGTTCCGAACGTGATCGTTGGGGACAAACCCGATGCACGGAAGGGAGCGAATTCTGGCAAGGCCGACTGCGGCGCACCCTTACTCATATCAGCACGATTCCACCGGTAGCCCCCCATCACCTGTTCGGAGGTGAAACAGAACGGCCGCGCAAAAGATTTCCGCGGCCGTTTTCGTCAAAATGGGCCCCTCACGCGCCGCCCCTGTCCGCGCGTTTGTTGGCGAAATAACTGCCCTGCTACAAGCTTGTGCCGTAGAATGGAAGTTATCAAGCACATCCCCGTCGGAATCGCGTCGCGATCAGCCAGTCCCGCTTCCTCAGTTCTTTAGTTTCTGCCGCTCGCAGGCCTCCACGGTTTTCGTCGGATCCACGGCCGCATCATCCACTTGCTCGTTGATGATTTTCCCTGACTTGTCGATGAGGAAGGTAGCGCGCCTTGCGGTTTCCATTGGAACGCCTTGGATTTCAAATTTCTGACTCAATCCATACCGGCTGGTCACCGGGCCTCCCCAGTCGCCAAGGATGGGGAAGGTGATTCCGTTCTGCTGAGCGAAGGCAAAGTTTGAGAAGGGACTGTCCATGCTCACACCCAGAACCTGGGTGTCGGCACTCTCCAGCTTGCTGAGATTCTGCTGGAGAGCTTTCATTTCACGGGTTCAACCACCGGTGAAGGCGAAGACGAAGAACGCCAGGGCGACGTTCTTCTTCCCCCGATAATCCTGCAACGATACTTTCGTTAACTCCTTACCATCGAAGGCAAGAAGGCTGAAATCTGGAGCGGCGTCGCCCACTTTTAGCTTCATTGGCGCCGCTTCTTTTTCTCCATTGTTCCGGGATTTATCCTGGGCCTGCAAATGAAACAACGATGGCACCAAAATAAGGTTTAGAAACCCCAGACAGACAGCATGCTTCCACTCTCGTTTCATTGATGACTCCTTAACCGCGATTACTTACCGCGTCCTATTCTAAAGGAGCAGACTCATAAAGCCAGAGCGGGCGGTTGACGTAAATCGCCGTTAAACTCATTGACCGGGTCGCGAGCATGTAGAGATATCTTGTCAACTGTGGGTGCAGGCGCTGCAACCTAGGCTGTTTTGGCCTAACGCAGCTAGTCAGCGTTATTTTGTAAGTGGCACAGTCGCCAACTATTTCATTCCTCAGAACTGCTGAAAAAGCCTGGTCTACTGGATTTCGATGGTTTGAGTGCAAATTCTATTTCAGAGCGACAACCGCGATATGCACCGGCTCCAGCCTTGCCGGATCGACGATCTTGTCGTCCTCAAGGGTTGTAGATTCCCGTATTGGCGATGAAGTAAAAATTGTCGCCGAGCAGCGCGCCAGTCGTCGGATTGCTCGCCAGGTCAGTCCGATGTTCGAGAATCTCGCTGGCGGTAACTTTGCGGCCATCTGGTGAAAGCTGCCATCGCATCACGCGATACGCGCCCGTGCCATACTGCACGCCCAGAAATTCGCCCTTGTTCCAGTAGAGGCCGTCAATTCCGGAAAGGGTGATGTGCGCGCCAGGATCCACATTTTCGGATTCATTGGTGAGCAGATCAACGCGAATGACGCCGAGCCAATCACAGAACGCCTCCGTAATGGTGTAGTTTTCGAGTACTTTTCTTGGCTTGGAGCTCCGCTTGTAGTTCGCTGACAAGCCGGTTCCGTTCGTCTGCAGGGAGCGTCCCCATCATGCTGATCCATGCGGCTAATGACTACTCCACGGCACCCGGTTCCGCCCTGGCGGAAGAACTGGCGAAAGCGGGTAGGCCGTGCAGTCTGAAAGTATACCCGCCATTTGGCTGGACAGCGGATGATGGGCACAACATTGTTACACCGATATCTCAGAATGGGAGGGAGACGTTTTCGGATTCCTTGACATGCATGTCAAACTGATCTCCCAACATTAACCGCTGAGACGATTAGCGGTCTTTGCGCAGATTTTGCTCTCTGCTCCAAGCGATCACGCCAATGATTCGCCTGATCCTTTGAAACATGGGTCTTTCCCCGGGGCAGCACGTCACGCTATACCAGAGTCGATATTTCAAAAGCCAATTTCCGCTACAAGGACGATAATGCCTGATACAGCATCTGGTTAAAGTGATTCTCCCCTGTTTAGATACCCACAGCCACCACCTTACAGCCCGCCATCACCAACGACAAGGTCCGCGCCTTGGCGAACTACAGGGGCAACCAGTATTCGCTGTGATATCACCACGAAAGGGACACCGCTTGTTCGACATATCCCACGCCCGAGGGAAACTGCACGCGGAGTTGAGCAGAATTAGCGGATACCTCTGCTCCCTCGGTTCGCAGGTGAATACTTGGGTCGTTCACGCGAAGAAACAGAGTTTGATAGCTATTTGCGGGAGCGGACAATCGCAGCCGCAAAGAGCGTGGAGACTCTTGCTGATTGAGAACCTTCATTTGCGAAGTAACTGCTCCTGCTTCAGGCAAGCCGTGTGCGATACCCAACTCCACAGCAGGTAGCGGGATCCGCAACTCTCCATTCTCTATTTTTGCTCCAGCCGCGCGCGATTGCAGCTTAATGTTTTTCGATCCTTCACCGCGGATGCGTATTGAGAGGGTCGATCCATTGCGCTGCGCTTCGACACCGATACGCGACTGGCCCACAGGCACTCCCATAATCTTCGCCTCATCCCACTGCGCAGGCAATCGCGGAGTAACCGTAAGCTTATTCTCGCCGGCACTCCATTCCAATCCGAACATGCCCCGCACGGTTGGCGTGATCACCATCGCTGAAGACCAAAGCTGATGCGAGGTGCTGCGACCAAACCATCGAAAGAACTCGCCGGAGAGCAACTCTGTGACTGCGCCCAAGTCCTGTACCCAAGTAAGGTCTGCATTTTGCATGAGGTGAGCGTACCCGGCTAGGCTACGACCATTGCGATACTCGGAAAGCGAAATCCATCCGGTGAAGAGCGGCCACACACTCCCTTGGTGATAGCTGATGGGATCGTAGAAGCTCACGCTGGGGCTCAAATCACGCGTGCCCCAATCGGTAGAGAACTCTTGCGATGCCCATCGCGTTAGCATTCCGCCGGAGCGCGACAAATTGAAGGTGCCATCCCAGGCCGCCACCGCAGGATAAATCGTAGGGCTCGTGTCCAGTGTTCCATCAGCATTTCGGCTGAACGCGTAAAAATCGGCCTCGGGCAGGAAATACTCTTTTTCCAACTGCTGCGCGATATGCCCTGCGCGCTTCTTCGCATCTTCGGCCAATTGCGATTGGCCGGTCACCTTGGCGATGTTGGAGAAAGCTGTACTGGCTTGCTGATCGAGAGCAGCCAGATAGATCTCTTGATGCGGCATTTGGTGAAACCAGGATTCGACCCACCCCGATCCCTCAGTATTTTCGTAAATTCCGTCCCCGTCGGAGTCGTGCGAGCGCTCGAAGTCCCAAGCCTTTTGGAGCGAATCCCAGTGCGTCTTAAGAAATGCTACGTCCCCGCTGATCTGAAGATAGTCGTTGGCCGCCATGAGCAACAGCGGCGTTGCATCCGATGAAGCATATGGATACGGAAGACTCTTCCAGTCCACAAGGCTGGCGGTCTGAGCCCATTCGTGCATGATCTTTCCCTCAGGACTCTGGCGGCGCAGCAGAAACTCGAATTGGTCGCGCGATAGCTGAAAGTCGCCATATGAATTTACCGCGTATAGAGTCCACAGCGCGTCTCGCCCGAAGTACCAGCCAAATCCCGGTCGCGCAGAATCGCCTGAGCCGTAGAATCCAGCCACCAGCGCCGTTTCCTTGGGAGGTGTCGCCGTCTGCACCTTGAGTTGATCGATGGATACCTCCGCCCAGGCAAATGCATCGTCGAATTGCTTATCGGGAGTCTCCAGGATCAGATGCTCCGACAAAAACTTCTTGTAATAGGCTCCGGTCTCCTCGTATAAAGATTGAAATACTCGCTCGATCTCGTCCAGATTCCGTGCCAGAACCGTCGTATTTGAGTCTTCGACTGAATCCGCTGTCGCCAACAGTAATGGAAACAGTTTGTTGCCATCGTGAGCAGGGTCGAAATGCAGAACAAGTTGCAGCGGATACGCCTTCGGACGCTCCTGGTACGGAGCTAGGATACCGGGTTCAGCGCCGGGCATTTCGACCGCAGCCACATGATCAGGAAAATTCAAGTGCAGCACATAAAATCCGCCGGCAGCCGTTTTCACCCATTCAGGAGACGGGCGATCGTCGGACAAAGCTGGCCACATGCGTTTCATCTCGGGAGTGAATTCGAAAGTAAACGTGACCGGCCGCAGGGCCTCAACCTGAAAGAATGCCAAAGCCCCTGCTCCGTTGGGTGCGTTGCGTGGCGCAAAAAGAACTTCCCGCAGGGTAAAATTCGCGTGCGAGAAGGTGATGGTCGTGTGATCGGGCCGCACCTCGATCACCGCCGCCTGCTCGTTCACATCAATGGGCACGGGGTAGTCCCGCATCTCCGCGCTGATACGAAGGTTGCTAAGAATCTTCCATGGGAAGATCCATGCCTCGAAAGAACCGTCCTGCCTGCCCAGGATTGCCCCTCGCGGTCCAATGACGCTAAACGGTTTCGCTGGCACCGCTTCCCGCACAATCTTGAGCGGCACGCTGTTTTCAAATGGAAAGTTCGCCAAGACTGCAGGTCGATCGATCGCCTGGCCACGCGACTGCGGAATCGTGAAGCTCAAGAACAACAGCAGAAACACTGCAGGAGAAGTTGCCTTCATCGACGCTCCCTATGGGAAGTAGGCTTGACTACTGAGACGCCGTCGCCGGTTGAATTGCGTCCGCCATGCGATTGACTTTCTCGGGTGGCAGCAAACGCAGCAGCTCAACAAAAGCGGCGTTGGTCCAACCAAATCCAACTACGTTTGCGGTATATCCCGCCTTGACGTGGGTTTCCGACGACCGACTCACAACGTTGTATTTCTCGCGAATCGTCCGATCGCGCGCGAAATTTTCCAGCACCGTAGAAAGAAACTCAGTCGAGACTCGGTTCGCCTCCGCGTTGTGCCCATAGCGGCGCATACCTTCCACTGCCAGGAGTTGGATCGGCGCCCAGCCAAAAGGATAGTCCCACTGGCCTTGCGTCTCCTCCACGCTCGTGGCGATGCCGCCAGCTCTTTCAAATGTACTCAAGTTTTTCAAGACGGCACGCGCTTGCTCATCGGTCGCCAGTCCAGCCCACAGTGGGTAGAAGGTAGTCGCGTAACGATAGCTCGATTTCTGCCCCATTCTCGAAGTCGTAATCGAAAAAAAGCCCCTGCTTCTGGTCCCGTAAGTATTTTTGCACCGAGCGCTTGCGTGCCTCCGCCAATCTTTGCCATTGAACCGCGTCGGAGCTCTTGCCCAGCAACCGGCTCATCTCTTCCAAGTCTCGCTCCGTCTTGAAGAGAAGACTGTTTAAGCAAACGGGAGCGTAATGGTGAGTGGCAGCGCCGTACGGCCCCGAAGCGGAATGAAACATCGAATCCTGACTCGCGCATTGATCGGTCACCCTTATAGTAGTCCGGCTTCAGCTTGATGAGGTGCTCAGGCTCGCACGATGAGTGCAATTGCGCCGCGCCGCAGACTCGCACCGCGTTAGCCGAGCCTGATGCTCTCCCGCCGGAAGCGTCAACAGCCTCGCCTTGGTAAGCGGGAATTGTGGGATGAAAAAGAAAATAAGCGGCTACCTGCCGATAGATTTCGTTTTCGTCCTGCAAAGCCTCCATCGCAGGTCCCTCGCCGAAATCGTAATAACGGGAAAGACCCGTGCTGCCGGCCAGATGTGGATCTTGCGTCCACATGCCGTGATCCCGTTTCACATACAAGTAGGCCGTCTCGAGCCAAGCGCCGTCGTCTTGCCCGGCCGCTTTTTGTGCCTCATGGACTGCCATGACCATCGAGCTGAGAAATGGAGGCTGGGAGCGCGTCAGATAGTAAGTGCGATTGGCATTGAGAACGGCGAAAGCCTGACGCTGGCACCACTCCTATGACCGGCTTTGGCATTCCTAACGCTAACCTGACCGGCCCCCAAGCTGACTTCACATCGGGTCTCGGGGGCTTTCTGCTGAACCAAACGCCATCGAGTTCTTCGGCCAACACCGGTAATTTTGGCGTTGCGACCGTGAGTTGGGGTGATGGACTAGGAGTAGGGCGCTGCAATTGCCCCCTGAACGAGAGTGAACAGCAATTCCAGTGGGTGACCAATTGGACAAAGATACACGGGAACCACCAGTTCAAGTTTGGCGCCGACGTTCGCTTCGCGATGAACCTAAGGGTGCCAAGTGATGCCGGTCGGACGGGCGATTACACTTTCGACTACCGCACCACGTCGAACGCCGGCACCGGCGGTCTGATTGGGCAACCTTCATGTTAGGCGATGTTACACAAGTGAGCCGGTATGTGAGCACCAGCCTCACTGCGGCAGAACGACAATGGCGGATGTTCTACTACGGCCAAGATACGTGGCGGTTAACTTCGAAGCTGACTTTAAACTACGGCCTGCGCTGGGAAGTATATTTCCCCGAGTATGTGAACGGCAAGGGAAATGGCGGATTTGCCAACATTGTGCAAGGCATCGACCGCGTTGCCGGTTACGGACCATACGGACTTAATGGCAACATTGCCAACGACTGGCATTACTTCGCGCCACGTGTCGGCTTCGCTTATCAATTGCGGGAAAAAACTGTCCTCCGTATGGGTTACGGCCGCAGTTATGACATGGGCGTTTTTGGCTCTAATTTCGGGCACACGGCTACCCAAGCCCTGCCGGTGCTTGCGGCTCAACTAGCCGTGGGTCCCAGCCAAAATTTCCCCGCGTTCACACTCGCACAGGGGCCACCGATTTTCGTTTTTCCAGCTATCCCAGCAAACGGAGCATTTCCCGTGGCGGGGCCGAACTGTTACCAAAACCCGGTCATCGTTGGAGGCCAAAACACGCAGCTCTGCGTACAGCCGCACATCCGTCCGACTTTCCAACGCCTCCCTGAACTCGATGCTTGGAACGCCACGATTCAACATCAGCTCACTAATACGATGACGCTGGAAGTCGGCTACATCGGCAACAAAGGCACGCATGTGTTTCCCGGTGACGGCCCAACTTACAACGCGAATCCTCCGTCAATAGTCGGCTACCCGACCGTTCCCCAGGTACAGCGCCGACCGCTCTATAACAAGTTCAGCTACCCAGGCTACATTGACACAGGCACGACGTTGATGTGCTGCTCCACCGATCAGGGAAACTATCTGGGGAGCGACTCTAGCAGCAACTATAACGCCTTGCAGGTTAAGGTTGAGAAGCGGTTTTCTCACGGCCTTCAATTTCTCTCTCACTACACCTTTGCTCACGCCTACAAGTACGACAACAACTACTACGCAATTTCACCGGGAATCGCCTATGGTCCCGACGACCAGGTCCGCAACCAAGTGTGGGTAAACAACGTGGTATATGCGCTGCCCTTCGGTCGAGGCCAGCCTTTCGGAAGGGGAGCGGGACGGGCTGAGAACCTGGTCATCGGAGGCTGGCAGATCAGCGGGACGACCACTTGGGGCAGTGGCTTGCCTTGGACGTCAAGCTTCAATGAATGCGGCACCGAGGAGGATGTGTCAATTTGCCGTCCCAACAAGGGAACCGGATCCTTCCACACTGGCGCGGGTTCCTTCAATCCTGTTACCCACGTGGTGCCCTTCTTTACCCCGGTACCCGATATCGTCACTAGCATAGGGGGTCCCTTCGGCGACCCAGGAGTGGGGCATCTGGGGAACATCGGTGTCTTCAGCTATCGCGGACCGCAACGGGTGACGATCCAATTCCGCATGGATGCTTTCAACG
>CAWITE010000013.1:0-231389 GCA_963838905.1 uncultured Acidobacteriota bacterium | reverse complement strand
CACGCTGTGGACAATGGTGTTTCAGATGTGGCTGATGCTGCTCTACCACCTGGTGACTGTGCATGTGCTTTGGTACGCGCCAATCTACGGTTGGCTGCTGTTGGTCTCGGGCTGGGCACGGCGGGCGGCATTTCTATGGGCCGTTTTGCCCATGGCTCGCGATCGGCGTCGTGGAGAAGATCGCTTTCAACACCTGGCACTTCGCCGCCATGCTGGGATACCGCTTCGAGGGCGGCCCGGAGGCCATCACCGCGGCAGATAGCTTCCCGATCGATCCAATGACGCACCTTACTCCGGGAAGATTCCTGAGCAGCCCGGGTCTGTGGATCGGGCTGGTCGTCGCCGCGGCATTTCTTGCGGCAGCGGTCCGGTTGCGTCGCGGATGGGACCGATCTGATTCGCATGCAGCTGGTCAAACGCCCGCATAAGGGGGCAGTTCGATGAATATGCAATCAAACGACGGACCCGATTCTCCGCTCGACCCGCAGGCAGTCGCGCCCGTGGCCCTGGCGCCGACTCGGCCACTGTACTGGTCGGTGCGGCGGGAGTTGTGGGAGAACCGTTCGATCTACGTTGCGCCTCTGACGGTGGGCGCTGTCTACTCTGCTCGGCTTTCTGATCGGCCTATTTGGGCTGCGCGGAGCATGCGCGCGCTGACGGACCTCAACCTGGACACCAGATCGTCATCCGCTCGCCATGCCTTACGCCCCGCGGGGATGCTGCTCACCGCTGATCGGGTTCCTGGTCGGGATCTTCTACTCGCTCGACGCGCTGCACGGCGAACGCCGCGATCGCAGCATCCTGTTCTGGAAGTCGCTGCCGGTTTCCGATCTTACGACCGTGCTCTCGAAGGCCGTCATCCCTCTCGTGGTTCTGCCGATGATCGTCTTCGCCGTCACCGTTCCCCTGCAACTGATCATGCGACTGCTGAGCATGCCGCCGCACTGCTGGGAGCGGCGAAGTACCTGCGACCATGGGGCTACGCCCTTGTTCGAGATGGAATTGGTGCTGCTCTACGGCCTATCGTGCTGGCGCTCTGGCACGCACCCCTCTATATGCTGGATGCTGTTGATCTCGGGCTGGGCGCGGCGCGCGACATTTCTCTGGGCCGTGTTGCCGCCGCTTGCGATTGCCGCTCTGAGACATTGCCTTCCACACTTCGTATTTGGGCTCCACGCCTGCAGACCGCTCTTCCATTCGCCGCCGGCGCTTTCGACCTGAAGGACAAGAATGGCGTCCCGATCGATGCGCATTTTATTCCGCTGGAACAACTCGCTCCAGGAAGGTTCCTGAGCAGCCCGAGTCTGTGGTTCGGGCTGATCTTCGCCGCGTATTCTTCGCCGCGGCGGTCCGGTTGCGACGTTATCGGGAACCGCTGTCATTCGCGTGTGCGCTGATTTAGTGAGTCGCACTAGGAGGAAAGATTATGACGCACCGCTGTAATGACGGAACGGATGGCAGAAACGTCGCCGCGTTTCAAGGCTTCGGATTTCAGAACACAGATTGCCGGCGTCCTTTTTATTTACTCACCGTCCTGACGGCGGCATCTTCGCCGAGATTCTTCGTTCACGGCAGGTTGAGTGTCGCGGGAGGCCTCATCGTGGTCTTGGCCATGATCGCCGTGACGCTGCTGTTCTGTGACATCTTGAGCCCGCTCAATAGGAGACTCTCGTTGCTTGCGGCGTCTTTCAACCTCGTGGGACTCGCTTTTGAGGTGCTTCGGTTGCAGCCTTGGGGCGCGAACATCGCCGTTGTGTTTAACGGGTTCTTTTGCATTCTGATCGGCTGCTTCGGTTTTCGCTCGAGCATTTCCTGCCTCGAATCCTGGGCGGGCTCATTGGTGTTGGCGTGGGTTAGGGTGGCTCACCCTTTTTGTCGCCGCCGGTCGCCAACCATCTGTCTCCCTACAATCTGGCCTTCGGCCTCCTAGGGGAAGGAGCGGTCTGCCTGTGGATCCTTTTGACGGGAGTGAACGTAGGACGACGAGATAGAGCAGCTCAGTTCGCAGAAGGGCGCGTAGCGGCTGCGGTGCGGCTCAGCCGACTGGATTCGTAATGACGTTTCGCGCGTAAGGAGAAAACGAGTATGAGCACACGCTGTAATGACCAACCGGTTAGAGCTGAATTCCGTCGCCGACACCGCCTTGAAAGCAGCCGCGCGGTTTTGGTTTGTGGTGACCGTCGTCGGCCAATTGGTGTTCGCGTTTGCCGTAGCGTCTTTCTACGGTCTTACGGCGGTGCGAGGGGATTACCACGGATGGAACTTCTACGCACGGTTACGTCCCCGGCGTATCCATGGGCAATCTCGCCGTCGTCATGCATGTTGCTTCGGCCGTCATCATCATGCTCGCCGGAGCGGTTCAGTTGGTTCCGCAAGTCCGCAACCGCTTTCCCGTCTTTCATCGCTGGAACGGGCGTATCTACATGCTGACCGCTGTCACGCTCAGCATGGCCGGTCTTTATATGACTTGGATCCGGGGAAGCGTTGGCGATCTGTCTCGTACACCTGGGTTCTACTCTGAACGCCGTCCTGATCTGGCTTTGCGGCGCCATGGCGCTGCGCTATGCGCTGGCTCGCGATTTCAAAACTCATCGCCGCTGGGCTCTTCGCTTCTTCCTGGTGGTAAGTGCGTCCTGGTTCTTCCGGATCAGGATTCTTCTTGTCGTTTCTCGTCTTTAAAGGCCCTTTCGGTTTCGACCCGACTACGTTTCGGGGACCGTTCCTCACTTTCATGTCTTTCGCCCAATACCTGCTGCCCCTCGCCGTTCTTGAAATCTATCTCCGGGCGCAGGACCGCCCCGGCGCGCTGCGGCGCATGGCGACGGCAGGCATGCTTTTTGTAGTCTGACCGTCGCGATGGGCGCCGGAATTTTTGCGGTCACCATGGCCGCGTGGGTGCCTCAGGTCAAAGCCGCGTATGACCCCCGCAAATCCATTGCCGAAACTCTCTCAGCCACCATCGCGTCCGGCGGCATCGACGCGGCCGTTAAGCAATACCATGACCTCAAGGCCGACGACTCCGCCACCTACAACTTCGATGAAGACGAACTCAACAATTTGGGCTACGAGTTCATTCGCGCCAAAAAGTTCAAGGAAGCCGTCGGCATTCTCCAGCTCAACGTCGAAGCGTATCCGCAATCCAGCAATGTTTACGACAGCCTCGGGGAGGCTTACATGGACGACGGCAACAAACCGCTGGCCATCGCCAACTATCAAAGATCGCTCCAGCTAAACCCAAAGAACAGCGGCGCGGTCGAGATGCTTCAGAAACTCAACGCCCGGTGAGTTTCTGCCACGGCGTGAATATGGTGAACCGATCTGCTTCGCGTGAACGCTAAATTCGATCGGTCGCATAAGGAGGAAAGCTTTATGAGCCGAGCACTAATGACGCAAGGGATTGCAGAGGCTTCGGGTTTCAAGGCGCCGGATTTCAGAGCCCCGGCTTTCAGAGCAAAGATTGCTGGCGCCCTCTATTTCTTCAGCCTGCTGACGGCGGCATCCGGCGAGTCCCTCCTTCGTGGCAGGTTGAGTATCGCAGCCGGCCTCATCGCGGTCGCGGGCATGGCCGTCATGACCGTGCTCTTTTATGACATCCTTGAGCCGGTGAGCCCGAGTGTCTCGTTGCTCGCGGTGCTCTTCGCCTTCATGGGACTCACCTTTGAGACTCTTCAATTGCAGCCTCAGGGCCTAAACATCGCCCTGGTATTTCACGGATTCTATTGCATCCTGATCGGCTACCTGATCTTCAAGTCGACTTTTCTGCCTCGAATTCTGGGCGCGCTGATGGCGTTTGCCGGTTTGGGTTGGCTGACTTATCTGTCAAACCCGCTCGTAAACCACCTGTCCCCCTACAATCTGGCCACTGGCCTCCTCGGGGACGCGTCGGTGTTCCTGTGGTTGCTCGTGATGGGCGTGAACGCTCAACACTGGACAGAGCAGGCGAATTGGCGATCGCAGCGCGCCGTCGATTGAATGGCTCGCTAAGGACGTAAAGAGTATGAGCACAGCTATGCGAGTCTTGGTTCGTGTGTTTCTTTTCGCCGTGTTTCTGCAATTTGCTCGATGCGGCGAGGCGCAGGAACAACAAAGCGCTCCCGACGACCAGGTCATTCGCGTCAACGTGGAACTGGTCCAGGTTGACGTGCAGGTGCAGCAGAAAAAGACCGGCCGCCCCGTGGGCTCGCTGAGCAAAGAGGATTTCCAGCTTTACGAAGACGGAGTACAACAATCGATAGCCGAGCTGAGCCAGGGCCAGCTTCCGCTCTCCGTGGTGCTGCTGTTTGATCTTACGGCCACTGTTCAACCGGTGCTCAAGCCCCTGGCCGCCGGAGCGCTCGAGGCGTTACAGCACCTCAAGCCCGAAGATGAAGTCGCGGTTATGGTCTACGCGGCGTCGGCGCAACTGTTGCAGGATTTCACCACCGACCGCCAGCAGGCGGTCGCAGCCATCGAAAAAGCCAGCACGATGGAAAGTAGCGAGGCCGCTTTTTTCAATGAAGCGATTTTCCAGGCGTCGGAGCAATTGGGTAAAGCGAAAAATCCCCGGAGCAGAAGAACCATCATATGGCTCACGGACAACGTGCCCAACATCCCTTCTGACCGCGAGCACGGCGAGAAAGACGCGTTCCGCGCGGCATTTGAAACCGGAACGGTGATTTCTGCTCTGCTCGAGCGCAGCGCCTTTTCCGACTTCGCCATGGTGACCTTCAGCAAAAATCCGACGTTCGCTGCCATGCGCAAACACAACCCTCCGGGCGATGTTTACCAATACGCGGAACGCACCGGCGGCGACGTCATGAAATCCAGCAAAGACGAGGTCAGCACGAAGCTGGCGCAACTGATCGACGAGATTCGCAGCCGCTACACGCTTGGCTACTATCCTTCGGTCAAACAGCCGAAAGGCAAGTTCTGTGAAATCAAACTCCGGATCAGAGCAGAAACCCAAAAGCGCGAAGGCCGGCTGCTGGTACGGACGAAGCAGGGCTACTACAGATGAGGGCGTGGCGATTCACGGGCCTGGCTCAAGTTTTGAAAGGGCGCGGCTTGCGGCCGCGCTATAAGTCGATATTCAGGAGGACACATGGAAACACTTGTTGGTCTTAACTGCTCAACCGTTGAATGTACTTCACCTACCGCGCCGATCTGGCAGGACATCCTCGCGCAAGCGATGACCGGCGAACTGATCGCCGCCATGAACTACACCTCTTTATCGGAGATCTGTGACGATCCCGCAGACGTCGCCGATGCGTTGGAGCACGCGCAGATCGAGCGGGGACATGCGGCGCGGTTTGCCGCCGAGGGCCGCAAGATTGGCGTGGACGTATCCAATAACGTCGACGCCAAGCATTGGAAGCGGCTGCGCGAAGCATTCCTGGGCTGCATCACCGAGCGCGATTTTATTGGCTGCCTGATCGTCCAGGAGATCATGCTCGAATCATTCGCCGTCGCCAGCTATGCACGCGTCGGGAAGGTGGCGCCGGGCAGCCTTGGCACGACGTTTGCATCCATCGCAGCCGCGGAAGAAGATCACGTTGATCATGCCATGGCGATTCTCCGAGCCGAGCGAGCGTTGGACGCGCAGCGCTTCGACGACAAGGTCTACCGGCTGCATCTTGACGTGATGACCACCCTCGCGAAGATGCTGGCGAAGGAATGCAAGGACGGACACTGCGAAGTGTGTCACGCGAGCTGTGTGAAGCCATCACTGTTTGATGTCAGCTTGAGCGCGGCCGAGCTTCGCGGAGCCTCGCTGCAACAGTATCTGAAGACGCTCGACATGCTGGAGATTCCTGGGGAGGTAACACTCGCATGGGTGGCTCAGTTGCCGGTGTAGGCTGGCAGCTGGTGGTGCAAGCACGTTGTGAATCGGGTATGTCTTTTCGGTTACCTCGGCTAATGAAGCTTTCGCTGATTCGAGAGCATTGAACGCGGCGCTGGAACAGCTTGCGGAAGAACCTCAAGATCGACGACTGGGCGTTGAAAGGGTGCGGCTTCAAGCTACGCCGAACATCGCTTTCAAAGACTTTACGGCACCGCTGGGAAGCCGTGCCCTGCAAAACTCCAGCGCTGGGAGTTCTTCCGCAGCCGATGGAAGCGCTGCGCCACCCAAAATCGGGCGCGCTGGTTTTGAGCGGCTGGGTTTCATCATGGACGTAGGCTATGGACATCGATTTCGCTCTGATCGGGCATCAGGAGAGTTGGCGAGCGGCTGCGGACGTACTCGCTGTCCTGCGCGGACCGGAGCGTACGCGTCTGCCGGACGATGAGATCAGGGATATCCTTCCGTGGATTCCGCCCAGAGCGGTCTGTCATGTCGAGGTGGGCTCGGTCTTTAATACGAAGATCGGCAATACGACGATCGGCGGTGCGAAAGCCCGCGGCCTCTATATCGATTCCTTCATTCCTCCCGACCGTCTGGAAGCCGCTTACGTGCACGAGAACATCGCTCGGGTTCGAGCCGCGGCGGCGTGCGCGATCAAGGCAGGAGCGAAGATCGTGAGTCTCGGGGGATTCAGCTCCATTCTGATCGAGGGCAACTTCGATCAGCTCCCGGAAAGACAGGATACCGTCTTCACGACAGGCAACACCTTGACCGTTGGTTTCATCGTTCAGGGCATCAAGAAGATGTGCGCGCTGGAGGGTCGGAACCTCCGCCGATCAACGCTGCTCATCGTTGGAGCAACCGGAGATGTAGGCTCCGGTTGCGCGCGCTGTTTAGGGCCTCTCGTGAGACGCGTGCTGCTCAGCGCGCGCAACGTGGAGCGACTACGCGGGCTCGCAGCGGAGTTGCAAGCGGACGGAGTTCAGGTGGAGATTGCAACGGACACTCAGCGATTCTCCGCAGAGGCCGACGTCGTGATCTGCGCGGCGAGTCTGTCGTCTCCTTCGCTTCTGTTGGGCCGCATCGCGTCCGACGCAATCGTTTGCGATGCGGGCTACCCGAAGAACTTGTCCCCAAACGCCCAGATGCCTGGCGCCAAAGTCTTCTTCGGAGGTCTGGGACAGATCACTGGCGGGTTGAGCTTCGCGCCGGATTTTCATGGAATTCTGAACCGGCATCCCTTCCCCGACGTTGTCCACGGATGCCTGCTCGAAGGCATGGCTCTCGCTCTGGAGGGGCGGTTCGAACCTTTCTCTCGGGGAAGAGGCTTCATCACTACGCAGCGTGTCGCGGAGATTGAGACCATTGCTTTGCGGCATGGCATCTATCTCGCACCGCTGTGCAACGCTGATGGACCAGTGGAGGATTGCGTCGCCGCGACCGCTGCGTGCGGGTTTACTTAGCTCCGGGGTTGCTTCCCCATTGTCCAAATCGACACTTCCCCATCTGGGTTTGCCTGGAGCGTAGATCGTGAAGAGGGTCTTAATGCATTCGCCTTCACCGCAAATGGTGAAGGAGTGGAAAAATTTGTGCGAGCCTTCTGGGGCTTCTTCTAGGTGGGCGCCTTCGGATTACTCTTGAGCCACTCGTCCAACTCGATGGCAATGGGCGCGAGGAATTGTCGCTGGTCAATGCGATCGCGCAAATGGTTGCGATAGGCACGGCACCGGGTGTCCCTGGGTGGCCTGATCTTAACGACCACCATGAGCTAACCCATCGCGTCAACGATTTCCCGGGAAATGCGCTTGGATTCTGCAGAGCCGGGCCGTGTCTTTTCGAGGCTGGCGTAGAGCTTTTGTCGAGTCCGAGCCTTTGAGGCTGGCGTTTTACGGACGGGTGGGTGCGAGGCTCCGCCGCTGCGCCGCCGATTTTGCTTCGCCGTTGCCATGAGGAAATGTTAGCAGAGGTGCCAGAAACGCCTCGCGCCTTCGCAGGCTTCCGCGAAAGCGAAGAGTCGAGATCGTCATCGAACGAACACGCTCCCAGATGCAAGACTTCGCCAGACCCTAAGAGTTTTTCAATCATCAAACTAGAGAGCCCCATTTAATGACTCGGCTAGGCAGCATCGCGGCTGTGTGAGAAGTTCCCGTGCCCCGGCTATTCCCTGTTTCTTAAGGCCAGCTGACGTGAATGTCGAGAGCTTCGGCGGACTTACGGAGTCGCTTATCTCTCGTCCACAGAAGTGTGGACGGATTGATAAAGACAGAGGCGATCAGATGTGCATCGGTTAGACCGATGCCCAGGCTGTACAAACCACGAGCCTCAATCGTCAGGCGCACTTCGCTCACTTGCGCCACTCTCACCTGTGGCAAAAGATCCAGCAGTGCAAGGGTCTTGGTGCGCTCCTTCAGGGAACCCAGGGCAAGCTCCGCAATGATGAATGGGTGGATCACAATGTGCCCTTGGTCAAGATGCTTGCGCATTTCTTTATTTCCCGAACGGAGGTGATCAATCCAGATGGACGTATCGGCGAGAATCAATTCGGACGTGCCTTTGTTCTGCCCAGCCTGCGGCGGGGAATATTCTTCAGCTCAGGCATTGTGCCTCCAAGGGACGCCAATCTGCGAGCGCTTTCCCGCTCGATGAGGGCTTTGAGAGCTTCACGAAGCAACGCCGCTTTCTCGACTACCCCAGTAAACTCCTGGGCAATGCGTACGAGATCGTCATCAAGTGCAACGGTCGTTCTCATGAAACCTCCAGGCACTAATTGTAACATCAAACGATGTCGTATTTTGTGCTATCCGAGCAGAGCGCGGTACTGACTGTCGGGCAGCGGGAGGAAGGCCTTGATTAACGGACCGGCGGGAGGCGTGGTTTTCTTGACTGTGCAAGCCAGCAGGTAGACTGATCCTGCTGCAGGAGGACGGCGACGCTTTCGACAAGCCAGGGCTGGCCTGCAATCCATCCTATATTTCTGGAGACGCCTGGATGTACGCCCTCATCATCCGAACCTCATGATCCTTTTCGTTGAGGTCATGGAGCAGGATGTCGCGCAGGGAAACGATCCCTCGGAGTTCCCTGCCCTCGCATACCGGCAGATGTCGGAAACCGTGCCGCCGCATGATAACCATGCAGGTCTCGAGGCTCTCGTGCGGACCCACGGTGAGTGGGTCGTCGGTCATGACATCACAGACCAGAGTGGTTCGAGCGTCGCGACCTTCGGCCACCACGCGTTTCATCAGGTCGCGCTCGGAAAAGATGCCGACCAGGAAGCCGTCGCGAAGAACGGGCACGGCGCCGATGTTGCGCTCCACCATGGCTCGCGCCACGTCGAGCACGGTCTCATTGGCATCCGCCTGATGCGTAAGCTGCGCACTAATTAAATCGAAAACATGCATTGATTTATCCCCCTCGGAAGTTCACCTCCGAAAGCAACGCGGGCGCGAGTATATGACGAAACGCGGCCAATGAAAAGAGGAAGAATCACGTATGCAAACGCGGGACAATCCCTTAGGCCCAAATTGGTCCGCTTTGTGGACAACCACAAGCCCGTTCGGACGAAGCCAGCGGCTCAAGTGCTTGCAACGAAAACAAAGTAGGAGCATGCCCAGAGCGGGGTGGGAAGGCTGCCGCGAGCTCGCGTCGTAAGAATAATGTTGTAGTCATCGGAAGGCCGGAGACTCTCGATGACGGATGGCGATGGCTGCGGCTGCGCGATCGCGAGATGCGTGAGAAACCGGTAAATATCAGGCTCCCCGCTGTAGCCTTGGGAGACGAAGGAGATCTCCGTGTTCTGGGCCGCGAAGTGCCAACTCAGCGATGCTGCCAGCGCGACCGCGTCTTCATACGCCTTCTCTGAAATCACTCCGCTCGCGGGATTATCGAATACGATTCGGAGTTTGCGCTCGTCCTCCCGGCTGAACTCGCGCACTTTGAGCGAGCCCGATTTGGCCGTCGCCTTCCAGTCCACATGGCGAGCCGAATCTTCCGGCATGTACTCGCGAATCAGATACAGGTCATCGCCGCGTCCGCGCACGAATGTTTCGAACTCGCCCGTGATCATGGGCAGAACTTCGAAAAATTCGTCGGCGGGCTCCACTCGTGGATAGACAATGATTTCACGCGCCAGGGACAGGTGGCGGGTCTTGGTCAGAAATGCGAAAGGAAACCGCGTCGCCAAGCCAAACCCTTTCTGCTGATAACATCCTCGGCGATCGAAACGAAGTTCGAGGTCGGCTTTCAGTTCGCTGCCAGCGGCAAGATAGGGAAAGTATGCCGCCCCTTCAAAAATGCCCGGCGGAGCCTCGGTCTTCGAAACTCGCCGCAGTTTGTAATCCCGGAACCGCATCCACTGCTTTTCCCTAGGACGTCCCGGCAGAACCGCAAACGTTGTCGGCATCCACTCCCATTGTTTGGCCACGCCGTCTTTTTTCGCAGATACCACATTCACCGAAAACGAGGGCAACCAGCGCCGCGGGTTCCGCAGGACGATTCTGCCCAGTGCCGGCCGGCCCGCGAAAACATGCTCCGGCAAGCGGACATCGAGTTCCAGATCGCGTAACACGATGGCCGACGCGAAACCGGAAACCAGAATCGCGGCCAGCATCGCCGCCAATACGATGTAGAGCAAGTTGTTGCCGGTGTTCAGAGCGGCGATTCCGATGACCAGCACGATGGCCACGTACACGATTCCAACCCGCGTAACGTCGAAGTCGAAAGCATCGCGAATGCGAGTGCCCGCGACACGTCGAGCGAGATACGGCACCGTGGCCAAGCCCACGATCACGGCCAGCACCAGGGCAGCGGAGGCCAGCACCAGAGTTGCCCAGAGGTTTCCCGACTCTCTCGACACCGTGGAGAAAAGCGCAGCGCCGAAGGCCAGAGTCAAGCCCACAATCGCCAGCAGGAAGCGCACCCACACTTCAGGAATGTCGAGATGCAGGAAGCGAGAGAATCGGTGAATAGCGGACAGCGGCGGAGGGTTGATCGGCTTCATCTTCGAGTGTTTTTGGCGCGCTCTGGTTTCGAGGTTAGCATCCACTGGATGAAGCATCAATGAGAGTTTGCGGACAGGAACGCGGTCACGGCGCGATTGAATTCTTCGGGTACTTCTTCGTACGGAAGATGTCCCACACCCTCGAGCATGATCAGGCGGCAATCGCGGGACCGCTGCTGCAACTGCTGGGCTGACGCGGGATCTACCGCGGTATCAGAGCTTCCCCAGATCAGCAGAGTTGGGATATGCGCGATGCGTGGCAAGACCGATTCTAGCTCTCGTAGATCGCGGTTCCACGAGCGCAGCACGGCTAATCCATACTCGTAAGACCCTGGAATGCGCATGGGCTTTCGATACCCCTCGAGGCTATCCAACGGAATGCGTCGCGAGTCGCCGAACATCCGGCGATGATAGAACTCATCCAGGATTCGCACCCGAGGCGCGAGAGTCAGAAAGAGCGGCGTCACGAGAGGGTTGCCGAGAAGAACGCTCAAATGCTTTCCGTGGGCCGACCAGGGATTCACCGGATCCACCAGAATCAAGCGTCGAATGCGCTCTGGCGCCAGCGCGGCCAGCAACATGGCCAGCGCCCCGCCGTGCGATGTCCCGAGAAGATCGCAACTGGCAATATCAGTTGCATCCATAAAACGGAGTAAGCGCTGGGCACTCGCTCGGAACGAGCAGTCCAGGTCTGGCGGACGATCGGAGAAACCGGTTCCCAGCAGATCGACGGCATACACAGAGGCGTGCTGCGCCAGGGTGGGAATGGTAAATCGCCAGGAGAACGAATATCCCAGCAAGCCGTGGACGAGCAGTAATGCCGGGCCGGAGCCGGCGTACAGATAGCGCATGCGGGCACCGTTGAGCGTGATCCAGCGTTCTTCGACGGCGAATTTGTGCTGCGCTTTGATGTCGGCTGGCAACGCGCCGTTCACCGCGACTTTCTGTTTGTAGTCAGACAACTTTTTACCGGCGTGTATCGCTCTATGTAAGAGTATCGCCTCTTGTCGCTTCTGTGCAGGGAGAGCTTCGGCTCTCCCTTTTTTGTCTCAACCTTCAAGAGTCGGCGGCACCATTCTCCTATTGCCTTACCATAGGAGGTGTGGCATTCTCATATGGGGAACACATAGGAGAGGCCGGTGAGCGAGAAATCGGAAGTCTGGCAGGGAACGTTGGCTCTGATGGTGCTGAAGACGCTTGAGACGATGGGGCCGTTGCATGGGTATGGGATTGCGCGGCGCATCGAGCAGACCAGCGGCGATCTGCTGTCGGTCAACTACGGGACCTTGTATCCCTCGCTCCTGCGGTTAGAGCAGGAGGGTTACATCGCCTCCGGGTGGGGCGTGTCGGACAACAATCGCAAAGCCAAGTTTTATCGGTTGACGCGGGCGGGGCGAAAGCAACTGGGCAAGGAAGCGCGGGAGTGGGGGCAGACCACCGAAATTCTGGCGCGGTTCCTGGCGCCCGAGGAGAAACTGTTATGAGAGAGATACGGGCGTGGTTTTTGCGTTTGGGTGGATTATTCCACAAGGAGCGGCGCGACGCGGAGTTAGCAGCGGAAATCGAGAGCCATCTGCAGATGCACATCGAAGACAACCTGCGATCCGGGATGAGTCCGGAGGAAGCGCGCCGCCACGCGGTCATCAAACTCGGCGGGATCGAGTCGACGAAGGAAGACTACCGCGACCGCCGGGGCCTGCCGGTGCTCGAAACCTTGATGCAGGACCTGTGCTTCGGCTTTCGCAGCCTGCGCAAGAATCCGGGTTTCTCTGCGATGGTGATTGTGACACTGGCGTTGGGCATAGGTGTGAACACTGCCATTTTTAGCGCAGTCTACGGAGTCCTGCTGCGTCCGCTGCCTTATCAAGATGGTGGGCGACTCGTGGTGCTGCATCAACAGGCGACTCAGGCTCATGTTTCGAACGTTCTTTTCTCAGCTCCCGAGATCGCCGACTATCGCGAGAACAATCACACGCTGGATGCAGTCGTCGAGTATCACAGCATGGATTTTCTGCTGCTAGGGAACGATTCCGCGGAGCGGGTTAAGTCGGGAGTTGTGTCTGCGAATTTCTTTGATGTTTTGCGAGTCCGGCCGCTGCTGGGGAGAACGTTTGTGGCTGGCGACGACTCCCCGAACGCGGATGCCGTCATCGTGCTGAGTTACAACTACTGGCGACGCCAAGGGGGTGATCCGAATATTGTTGGCAAGGTCTTTCACATGAATGACCGGACACATACCGTGATCGGCGTGCTGGCTCCCATCCCGCAATATCCCGAAGAGAACGACATCTATGTGCCGATCTCGGCGTGCCCTGCGCGCTCTTCCGCAAAGGTAATCGGCGATCGAAGCATGCACATGATGACTGTGTTTGCCCGTATGAAATCGGGGGTTCCACTCACGACGGCACAGGCTGACCTGAACACTGTGGCCAGCCAGATCGCACAGCACAATCCTGAGTTCTACTCTAAGGAAGACGGCTACGCGCTGGCGGCGGCGCCACTCAAACAGGATCTGACGCGGCGCGCGCGATCCACTTTGCTGGTCCTGCTGGGCGCGGCCGGTTTCGTTCTGCTCATCGCCTGCGCCAATGTCGCTAACCTTCTACTCGCGCGGCTGTTGACGCGGGAACGCGAACTGGCGGTACGCGGCGCTTTAGGCGCCAGCAGGTCCAGGCTGGTGCGCCAATTGCTGACGGAGACAACTCTGCTGTCATTGACAGGCGGCGCTCTGGGACTTGCGCTTACATATCCGACACTCGCGCTGTTGGTGAGATTCGCCGCCAGATTCACTACGCGTGCGAACGAAGTGCGGGTTGATCCCGTGGTCTTGTTGTTTACGCTGAGTGTCTCCCTTGTTTCTGGAATGCTGTTTGGCTTTTTGCCTGCGCTGTCTTCCAGCCGGCAGGTTTCCGATGCGCTGAAGCAAGGCAGCGGACAAAGCACCACCAGCATGGGACGTCAACGACTGCGAGCGAGCCTGGTGCTGGTGCAAGTCGCCGTCTCCTTTATATTGCTGATCGGCGCTGGTCTTATGATTCGAAGCTTTATCAAGCTGGCCAACGTGGATCCAGGGTTCAGTCCCGATCGAGTGCTTACTCTTAACCTTTCTCCGAACTACAATCGCTATCCCACAGACCAGCAGCCCAAACAAATGCTCGCACTCGCGGACAACGTGCTGCGGAGTATTCGGAGCACCCCTGGCGTCGACTCTGCGGCGCTGACTTCGACCTTTCCGATGAGCGAACAAGCTATAGCGCTGGGTCCGGATCAGCTTAAATTTCAAATTGAGGGACGGACGGTTTCGAAGGGCGAGTTGCCGTCGTTGACGGATGAGACGGTGGTGAGCCCTGGGTATTTTGAAACCATAAGGCAGCCATTGCTGCGAGGGAGAACTATAACCGAGCGTGATGATGCGGAGGCAGTGCTCGTGGGCGTTATTAATCAGACCATGGCTCGCGATCGATGGGCGGCGGAAGATCCTATCGGTCGGCGGGTCAGCTTTGATCAGGGAAAAACCTGGATCACGATTGTGGGCGTGGTGGGAGATGCCAAGGAGTATGGGTTAGATCGTCCCATTGGCGACGAACTCTACATACCGGTCAAGCAAGGTGGATTCCGCGGTGGACTCGTGGTACGTACGGCAGTCGACCCGGTTGGCATGATTGGGTTGATCCGCAAGACGCTCCACGATCTCGATTCACAGATCGCGGTAGATCAGGCGGAAACCCTGCAGCACCTGCGAACGGAGTCCATGGCGTCGCCTCGGGTCACCACGATTCTGTTGAGCATCCTCGCGGCGCTGGCACTGGTGATTAGTGTCAGTGGCATTGCGGGAATTATGGCGCTGTCGGTCAGCCAGAGAACTCGCGAACTGGGAATCCGCATGGCTCTGGGACAGTCGAGGGAGTCGGTGATTTACATGGTCGTTCGGCAAGGGTTGGTAATCGCGGTGGCGGGGACGGTTGTCGGCTTGGTAGGGGCCGGCGTGTTCGGGCGGCTGCTTGCATCCTTGCTGTACGCTACGAGTCCGACAGACGGTTTTACCTTTTTGGTAGTGTCATTGCTGTTCGTGGGTGCGGCAGCTGTCTCCTGTTTCATGCCGGCGCACCGGGTGACGCTGATCGATCCGTTTGTGGCGCTGCGGCAAGAATAAGGTCTTCAGGCTGCCTGCAACGACTTGCTGCGTTTCTTTCCCAGCAGTTTCTTGAGGACTCGCATGCCTTTGTCTACGTGTTTTTCCTGCAGCAGGAATGGGGGTAGGAAGCGGAGGACAGTGTCCTGGGTGCTGTTGAAGAGAACGCCCTCGCCGAGTGCTTGTTCTACGATGGGGCGGGCCGGGATGTTGAGCTGCAAGCCCTGAATCAGGCCGCGGCCGCGAACTTCGCGGGCCGCTTCATAGCGTTCCGTCAGTGCTTTTAGTTGTTGCTCTAAATATGCGCCGACTTGGGTAACGTTCTGCAGCAAGTTGTCTTCTTCCACGATCGACAGATACTCGAGGGCGACCCGGCACGCCAGTGGACCTCCGCCGAAAGTAGTTCCATGTTGCCCGGGGGAGATCGCCGATGCGAACTCTTCTTTGACCAGAAAGGCTCCGAGCGGGATGCCTGCGGCGATGGGCTTGGCGATGGCGACGATGTCCGGAGTGACGCCGAAAGTCTGGAAAGCGAAGATGGTTCCGGTGCGGCCGAGACCGCATTGGATCTCATCGAAAATCAGCGCGGCGTGGTAGCGGTCGGAAAGGGTGCGGCACTCTTTCAGGAATTCAACAGAACACTCGTGGATTCCGCCTTCGCCGAAGATCGGTTCAAGGACAATCGCGCACGTGTTGTCGTTCACCGCGGCACGGAGGGCTTCGGCATCGTTGCGCGGGACAAATTTCACGTCCTCGAGCAGCGGTTCGAAACCTTTGCGGTACTTGTCCTGCCCGGTGACGGACATCGATCCGAAGCTGCGGCCGTGATAGGAGCCTTCGAGCGCGATCAGTTGGCTTTTGGTGGTGCCCCCGACGCGGTGTCCGGCCAGACGAGCTAGTTTGATCGAGCCTTCGATGGCTTCGGTACCGCTATTCGAAAAGAAGGCGCGTTGCAAGCCGGAGAGGGTGCAGAGTTTTTCGGCGAGGCGTCCCTGATATTCGTTGTAGTAGAGGTTCGACAGGTGAATGGCGCGGGCTGCCTGCTCGCGGATGGTCTTTACGATTCGGGGATGAGCGTGGCCGAGCGCATTTACTCCCAGGCCGGCGACAAAGTCGAGGTACTTCTTGCCGTCCAGGTCGAAGAGGAAGACGCCCTTGCCACGCTCGATGACCAGGGGGTAGCGGCTGTAGGTTTGGAGCAGAAACTGCTTTTCGCGCTGGATTATCTCTTCGGTGGTCGTCATAGGGAATCTATGATTTTACCGGACGACAACGAAACGACGGGAGTGTGAAGCGACGAATCACGGTGTGATTTCGTAGATCACGCCGTTATTCCCGCTGCCGCCTACGTCGGTGGCGCCGTAGAGGTTGCCGGAGGCGTCTTCGGTCAAGCTACCGCTCGGGAGTCCACCATCCGTTCCTCCGGTAAAACGGTAGAGCACGGAATATTTGCCGCTGCTGCTGAGTCGATAGACCACGCCGCAACCAAAAGTACAAGCTGAGTTCACGGTTCCACCGTAGACGGTTACGCCGTAGTAGTTGCCGGACACATCGAGAAGTCCGCCGGAAGGCTCTTCTCCACCACTGGCCTGCTTGCCGAAGGTGTGCAGGACGCGCTCTTTGGCGGAAGCGTTTACGGTGAAGACAACGCCGCATCCGGCCGACGAGATAGCGCAGTTTGTGGTGTCGCCGCCGAACTGGGTCACGCCGCTGAAACACGCCAGTTGCGCTTCGCAGCAGGTGCCAGCGAGGGGAATTACCAGCGGCGCCGCCGGGGAACGTATAGAGTGTCGTCAGCTTGCCGGTTGTATCCAGTTTGAACAGGGTTCCCGCGTTGCCCTTGCGTGTAGCTTCCGCCAGTGGCGCCATAAATGTTGCCTGCCTGGTCGCTGGTCAAATCCTGGGGGAAGGCTCCGTCCGCTTGGCCGGTAAAGCGGTGCAGTACTGTCTCCTTGCCGGATTGGGTGACTTTGAAGAGTACTCCGCAGCCCAGGTTGCCATCACAGCCAGAGACGCCGCCGAAGCTGGCGGAGCCATAGAGGTCACCGTTGACCATCACCAGCCCAAGCTCCGGTTGTCCCTGGTTCTGGGCGCCGTCCTTACCACCCTTGAATTTATGCAGCACTTTCAACGATCCATTTTTCGCCAGTTTGAATACGGTTCCACAAGCGCACGTGGGATCGCCGCCGAGCGATGTAATTCCGTAGAGATTGCCTGCGCTGTCGCGAAGTAAGCGGCCAATGGGAGTGCCGCCGTCGGATGCGCCCGTGAAGGTGTAGAGGATGGTTTGGTGGCCAGTGGAATCCAGTTTGAACACCAGTCCTCGATTGGACGAGCCGCCGAATTGGGTCGTGCCATAGAGATTGCCCGCGGAGTCACGGATGAGATCTCCGTTGGGAGCGCTCCCGTCTGTGAAGTTGAAGGTGAAGAACACTTTGAAAGTCTGGGCGGTTGCGCAGGTAAGAAGCAAAGTCACGGATAGCACAATTGCAGTGAGTCTCATCGAATTCCTTCTCTAAGCCGTCGAGGAGTATACCATTCTGACTTTTCCTTGGGTGCGTTGGTTGGAGCCGTAGGATTGATGAGCGCCGAGTCAACGACTAGCAAGGGTATAGTCGATGCCACAATGCGTGCACGCTTCGACCGCGAGATTGTTTACTTTATGGTAAACAATTAGATGGCACATTAACCATTAGGGTAGCCGGTATGTACCCAAAATATGTTTGCTCCCAAAGTTGCCGGCACGGTCGAAGAGCTGCAGAAAAGCACATGTTTGCTTAGGGCAGGCGTAAGACCCCTTATTCAGTTGGGACGGTTACCGCAGCGCTGGGAGCGCTGCGCCACCAAGAGCCGCGCCGCCCAACAGCTTTGCTTCACTCAGGCGGTTTTCCGCACCACAGCGATACGGCCACGGCACGCGGACAGGAGTGTCCGCGCTACACGGGCTGGGGGTTTGCCTTGAATCAGATGGCTTCGTCTGCTTGTGAGAAGCAGTGCAGTGATCCTTCGTTGGGAGCCCTTCGCGGGCAAAGGACTCCGCTTCCTCCAGATGACAGGAATCCTCTTTCCTAACGACATGGCGGTCATTGGGTTACAAAATACCACATGGACTATTCCAAAAAGCATACGCCCTTTATGGCCGGCCCTCTATAATATTGGAAACTGTTGTAACGAGGCGTTTTAGAGGGCATCGCATGTCCCCGCTGATGGCAGTGAAAGTGCAGAAGGAACAGCAAGGTAGTTTGTCCCTGCGGGCGGCGGAGCCTGTGCGGCGCATGAACAGGGATTTTCAAATCCGATTTACAGCCATCCTGCTGGCCTTGCTGACGGCAGCTGCCGTGGTTTACGCCGGTTATAACCTTCAAACCGAGCGCCAATTTCAGGTTCCTGAGGACGGAGTTTGGTGGGTCGAGCACCACGGGCGGCTTACCGCTGACCGAGTCGAGGCTGCCGGGCCGGGAACACGCGCGGGGATCAAGGTTGGCGATCAGCTCACCGCGATTGGCCAGCACCCGGTAAATAATACAGCCGCTCGAACTCGCGAACTTTATCGCGTAGGCGCCTGGTCGAAGGCTACCTATTCCCTGATACGGCAATCGGTCCCGGTGGATGTGGTGCTGATTCCGGTTCCGGCGGAGCGGTCCCCGTACAACTGGCTGCGCCTGATTGGGCTGATCTATCTTGGCATTGGGCTGTATGTGTTGCTGCGACGCTGGACCGCGCCGGGCTCGACTCACTTTTATACCTTTTGCCTGGTTTCATTCATTTTCTACTCGTTCCATTACACGGGAAAATTCAACGGATTTGACTGGACCATTTACTGGGGCAATGTCGTGGCTGGACTGCTCCAGGCCGCCCTGTTTCTGCATTTCGTCTTGACGTTTCCGGAGCGGCATTGGTTCGTCCGCAGGCACCGGTGGGTAATCTTCGGGATTTATGTTCCGGGTCTGTTGCTGTTGAGTGTTCACGTTCTGGCGGTGTCGTTCCTCAAAGCCAGCGAAATGCTGCGCTGGAACCTGGACCGGTTGGAGATGGGTTGCCAGGCGGTGTACTTCGTCGCCGCGGCGGGAGTGCTGGTGTACAACTACCGCCAGGCAGGTACGCCGATCCTGCGGCAACAGTTGAAGTGGGTGACCCGGGGAACGATTCTCGCGATCACGCCCTTCACGCTGTTCTATGTGATCCCTTACCTGACGGGGGCGCTGCCCACGACGGCGATGAAGGTTTCGGTGTTGTCGCTGGGCATCCTGCCCCTTACTTTCGGTTACGCCATCTTCCGCTACCGGTTGATGGACGTTGACCTGATCTTCAAGCGCGGCATGGTGTACACGCTGGCAGCGGGAGCCATCGCGGGCGCATATTTTGCCGTGGTGGCGGGCGTCGCCGAATTGGTTCACTTGCAGATACCCAGCTCAGGACCGATCGGGCTGGTGCTTGCGATCGTGGCCACGGCGCTGTTGTTTGATCCGGTGCGGAAGTGGATTCAGGAGCGCATTGACCAGTTCTTCTATCGCACGGGCTACGACTACCGGAAAACGTTGATCGAATTTGGACGCGAGCTGAGTTCGGAAACCGATCTGGACAAGATGCTGAGCGCGGTCGTGGACCGCCTGTCGCGGACGCTGCTGGTCGACCGGATGGCAGTTTTCCTATCCGACGGGGAGACTTCTGAGCAGTTCGTGATCGCCAAGTCTTTCGGCATGACGCAGACTGCGGGGCTGGATTTGAGTTTTCTGGGCACGCCGCGGCCAGAGGATGTGGTCGGACATTTGTTCTTCGACAACACGCACCAGGTTCCGCGGGAAACCTTGAATGCGCAGCAGGCTATTGCCAAGCTGGATCTGAATTATTACATTCCCTGCCGCGCCCAAAAACACATCATCGCGGTGCTTGGCCTGGGCAAGACCGTGGAAGGGGATTTCCTGACCAGCGAAGATGTGGAACTGCTGGAGACGCTGGCAGGCTATTTGGCAATTGCTATACAGAACGCGCGTCTGTACGCCTCGCTGCAGCAGAAAGTTGCCGAATACGAACGTCTGAAAGACTTCAACGAAAACATTGTGGAGTCGATCAATGTGGGCGTGCTCGCGGTGGATCTCGCGGACCGTATCGAGTCCTGGAACTCACAGATGGAAGTCATGTATGCGCTGCCCCGATGGCAGGCGCTAACGCGGCCTCTGGGAGAAGTTTTCCCAGCTGCATTCGTGGAAGAGTTTTACCGGGTACGGCAGAATCCCGGTATCCACAACTTGTACAAGTTCCGCCTGGGAACGCCGACCGGAGAGAGCCGGGTAGTGAATGTGGCAATCGCTCCTTTGGTCACGAAGGACTTCAGCGTGATTGGCCGGCTCATCATCATGGATGACATCACCGAGCGAATTGAACTGGAAGCGCAGCTTTCGCAGGCAGACAAACTTTCGTCGATCGGGCTGCTGGCTGCGGGGGTTGCGCACGAAGTGAATACGCCGCTGGCGGTCATTTCCTCCTACGCGCAGATGTTGTCAAAGCAAGTGCAGGGTGATCCGCAAAAGGGTGCGCTTCTGGAAAAGATCACGCGTCAGACTTTCCGGGCCTCGGAGATCGTCAACAACCTGCTTAATTTTTCCCGCACCAGCGGCACCGAATTCACGGCAATTGATGTGAACAAGATCATCTCGGATACGCTGGCGCTCCTGGAGCATCAGTTCAAGGTCACTCGGATCAAAGTACAGGATGAGCGCAGCCCTCAGATCCCGCTGATCAACGGGAATGCGGGGCGGCTGCAGCAGGTGTTCCTGAACCTGTTCCTGAATGCCAAAGACGCAATGAGCAATGGCGGGACGCTGCGCATTGCAACCATGAATGGCGAAAGCGTCAGTGTGATGGTGTCGGATACGGGTACCGGCATTGCACAGGAGCACATTCACCGAATTTACGACCCGTTCTTTACTACCAAGACCGCTCCTCGTGAAGGCCAGCCGCGAGGTACGGGCCTCGGCTTGTCCGTAACCTACGGCATCATTCAGGAGCACGCGGGGAAGATTCGAGTGGAGAGCCGGCACGGCGAAGGCACTACCTTCTATCTCGATTTCCCTTTGACCAGGAAGGCTGTCAATGTCTGAAGCGGCGGTGATCGTGCGGCACAATTCGGGGGAAAGATCGGTGCCGGCGGCTGGGTCAGTGTTGATCATTGACGATGAGGCGGCGATCCGCGAATCGCTGGAAACGCTGCTGGAGTTGGAAGGCTACGGAGTGGAATCCGCGTCGAGCGGAGAAGAGGGTCTGGCGCGCATTGGCGAACGGAGCTTCGATCTGGTGCTGCTCGACCTAGCGCTGCCGGATCGCAATGGCATGGATCTGTTGGCCGAGATTCATCTTCAGGATCCAGGGCTCTCCATCATCATGGTCACCGCTTACGGGACAGTTGAAAATGCGGTGAAGGCCATGCAGGCAGGCGCGGCCAATTTTGTCCAGAAGCCGTGGGATAACGAAAAGTTGCTTGCGGATGTGCGGGCCGCGGTGGCTCGCCATCGCGCCGAAGAAGAAAACGTTCAACTCAAACGCGCGCTGAAGCAGCGTTATAACTTCGAAAACATTGTGGGCAAGAGCGAGCCCATGCTGAAGATTTTCGACCTGGTGGCGCAAGTCGCGCCTAGTCGCTCAACGGTGCTACTGCAGGGCGAAAGCGGAACTGGCAAGGAACTCATCGCCAAGGCGATCCACCTGAACTCGCCCCGCCGCGAGCGTCCTTTTGTTCCGGTCAATACGGGCTCGATGCCGCCTGACCTGCTGGAATCCATTCTGTTCGGGCATGTGAAAGGGGCGTTCACCAGCGCAGTCGCTTCGAAAAAAGGCCTGTTTGAAATTGCTGACCGGGGCACGCTCTTCCTGGACGAAATCGGCACTATGAGCCTGGACACGCAAAGCAAGATTCTGCGCGTGCTGCAGGACAAGAAGTTCATGCATTTGGGCGGAGTACACGAACTTCAGGTGGACGTGCGCATCATCGCTGCAACCAATGTAGATCTGAAGCAGCAGGTTCGCGAAGGCAAGTTTCGCGAGGATCTGTTTTATCGGCTGAACGTAATTACTATCGACCTTCCGCCGCTGCGGCAGCGTAAAGAGGACATTCCGCTCCTAGCGACGTTTTTCCTCAATCGATATTCCGAGGAAAATGAGCGTCCGACACGACGCATCACCCCGGAAGCTTTGCGTCCGTTGCTGACCTATTCCTGGCCGGGCAATGTGCGCGAACTCGAAAATGTAATCGAGCGCGCCGTGGTGCTCTCCGCAGGCGTGGAGGTCGGCCCGGAACTGCTTCCCGACCAGATCGCGGGTCGATCCACCGCATTTTCCGCACTGGAACGCCGGACGGACGCGTCACTTTTTGACATCATCGAAGATTGTGAGCGGCAGATCATCGTCGAGATGCTAGAAAAGTGCAACTGGAATCAGACCGACGCGGCGGAGCGTTTTCACATCCCTCTTTCCACCTTGAATCAAAAAATCAAACGCCTGAACATCGACATCAAGAAGAAAGCTAAAGAATAGGCTGTCAGCTATCGGTTTGTGGCTCTTGACTTCCCTTTCAAGTATGAGCCTTCGAACCGAACCTGACGACTTTGCCGAAGGCATTTTTCGCTGAAAGCCGACGGCTGAAGGCTGAAAGCTTTCTTGGCCTCTGCTATAGTTCGGAGACGCGGCCACACGATTCCCGAATCGCATGGAACTGATCTCTCCCACGGAATTCGTCAGAGATACCGTCCAGACCGTGCAGGATTATTCCCTGCTCGCGGGACGATCCATCGCCAACTTGTTCCGCTATCCGCGCTATTTTGCCGACATGTTGCAGCAGGCGGACCTTATCGGCGTGGGATCTCTGCCCATCGTGGTGCTCACCGGTTTTTTCACCGGGGCAGTTCTGGCTTTGAACAGCTCCACTACGCTGGCGCGATTTGGCTCGCTTTCTCTGCTTGGTCAATTGGTTTCGGTTGGCATGGTTCGGGAGCTGGGTCCGGTGTTAACCGGGCTGATGGTAGCCGGGAGAAACTCTTCCGGCATGGCGAGCGAACTGGGCTCGATGGTCGTGACTGAGCAAATCGATGCCATGCGTGCGCTGGGCACCGACCCGGCCAAAAAACTGATAACCCCGCGCGTGGTCTCCACTGTCTTCATGCTCTTTTTCCTGACCATCATCTCTGACCTTTTGGGACTGTTCGGAGGCGGCGCCGTTGCCCGCGTGTTGCTCGGGATGGACTGGCACGAGTACTGGAGCACGGCTTGGCAGATCCTGACATTTCAAGACGTTTTTATGGGTCTGGTGAAGCCGCTGCTGTTCGGGTTTATTATCTCCACCGTGGGTTGCTATTATGGAATTTCCGCACGCGGCGGGACCCAGGGTGTGGGCAGGGCAACCACTCAGGCTGTGGTTGCGTCTTCGGTCTTTATCCTCCTGGTGGACTTCTTCGTGACCAAGTTATTGATGGCGATTTTCGGTTACCGCTGAATCATGGCCGCGCCTCCTACTGCGATCGAACAGCCCTTACCATCGGAACCGGATGCGGCGACCGATATCGTTGTATTCGACAGCGTGTCCATCGCGTTTGACGAGAAGCCGGTGCTTGAAGGAATCTCATTCCGACTGGCAAAAGGGGAAACCAAAGCAATCTTCGGCGTAGCCGGTTCCGGAAAGAGCACGATCCTCAAGCTGGCGCTCGGATTACTGAAACCGGATGCCGGACACATTTATGTTCTGGGCGAGGATGTGACCCAGATGCCCGAAGACGCGTTGTTCGACTTGCGGCGAAAACTTGGCATGGTCTTCCAGGAGAGCGCGCTTTTCGATTCGCTCACGGTCCGGGAAAACGTCGCCTTCCGGCTGCTAGAAGAGGGGGATGTATCCGATGAGGAAGTTGAAAAGCGGGTGCGGGAAGCCTTGAGGTTCGTTGAGTTGGAAGATACGGTGGACAAGTTTCCCGCAGAACTCTCAGGAGGTATGCGTCGGCGCGTTGCCATTGCGCGCGCCATTATTACCCAGCCCGAGATTCTGCTTTATGATTCTCCGACCGGCGGCCTTGATCCCGTCACTTCCACAACCATTGTCCAATTGATCGTGAAACAGCGCGACGTGTACAAAACCAGCTCTCTACTGGTTACGCATCGCCTGCAAGATGCCTTCATCATGGCCACTCACTACTTCGATCGCAACGCAAACGAGATGCGACCCTTGCCACCGGGAGCCCGCGGCGAAGTGCCTATGGCATTCCTTATTCTCCGCGACGGTAAGGTTATATTCGATGGTGATGCGCACGAATTGGCGCAGTCGAAGGAGGAGTACATCCGGGAATATATTTCGTAGAAAAGTCGACCTCGCTTCTGTCATTCCTAGGAGCGAAGCGACGAGGAATTTGGGTTTACTCTTTGTCGCGAAGAAACCCAGATCCCTCGCTTTGCTCGGGATGACACCAAGCTCCAACCACGCGAAGGCACTTCTTAGCTGGCCTTGGCTGCTTTTGCCATCGCCTCGCGACGTGCGGCCACCTGGCCCTCCACGTACTTCAACCACTCCCGCCCCTGCTTCGTGCTGTTAATCAGTTTTTCGATGTTTGCGAACATTCGCGGGTTCTTCATCTTCGTGCGCAGGTCGCCGAGAAATGGCTTTACCTTGGCAAAGATGAAGAACATCTCGCCACTAAAACTGGGATCGAGGAAGAGTTCCAGATTTACTGTGCCGGCAAGGGCAAGCGTAGCAGCCATACTCCAGTATCCCGCCGCCTGGCGCAACCAGTTATTTTCTTGCGTCCCCATCGCGGCGCCGATCTTCATGAAATCTTCGGCGCTTTCGGGCCAGAAAGTTACCAGCCACCAGTTGCGTGCCTTTCGCATCTCGGGTTCGCGACGAAGATCGTAGAGTTGCAGAATCAGTTGCGCATCGGCAGAAGTGGGCTTCTTAGACATGAAAAACCTCCAAGCGAATTTAGGATTGTGTGACGGGAAAACTGGATCGTTTTCCCATCTTAGGGGATGCGTAAATCCACGAAACGGTGCAGTTTATTAGAGCCAACTGCTCAATCACTGCCGACGGCTGCGGCCTCTACCGGCACCACTCGTTCATACTCGCATTCTTTGTTCGGGCAAGCAATGACCGGACCCGACTTCAAGAACTTCTCCACCAAATATTCACTCCCGCAACTGGGACACTTCTCCGCAGTCGGCTTGTGGGCAGAGGTAAACTTGCACTCGGGATAGTTTCCGCAGCCGTAGAATGTATTCCCCTTGCGGGCCCGCTTCTCGACCAACTCGCCCTCTTTGCAGAGCGGGCACTTCACTCCGATAAAGTTCTGCTTCACGTATTTGCACTCGGGATATCCGCTGCAGGTGGTGAACTCGCCGTACCTGCCATGGCGGATCATCATATTCCTGCCGCACTTGGGGCACAGCTCGTCCAGCGGAATGTCGGGAACCTTCTTGCCCTGATCGAGACGGCGCGTGGTCTTGCAATCGGGATATCCCGTACACGCCATGAACTGGCCGAAGCGTCCGCGCTTCAGAACCATCACCCGGCCACAGTTCTCGCAGTACTCTTCCTGGGTAGTCTCCTGCAGGTCGGCAGAGTCGAGATCCGGCAGGTTGATCGGATTTTCCTTGGTGAAGGTGCAACTATTGGGATCTTCTTTATCGTAAGAACTGCACGCGTAGAACGAACCGTGCTTGCCCCACTTGATGACCAGCGGCGAACCACAGCGCTCGCACTTCTCATCCGTGGGCTTCTCCATCCGCTTGATGTTCTCCATGTGCTTGGAGGCATAACGGAGGTCTTTCTCGAACTTCTTGTAGAAACCGCCCAGCGCATCAGTCCAGGTTTCCTTGCCTTCCTCGATCTCGTCCAGTTCTTCTTCGAGACGCGCGGTGTACTGGACATCGAAGATATCGGGGAAGTTCTCGACCAGTAGGTCGGTCACTACCAGGCCGATTTCCGTGGGCGTAAACTTGCCGCCGAGCTTTTGTACATACTGCCGCTCTTGAATGGTGCTGAGAATAGCCGAGTACGTTGAAGGCCGTCCGATGCCGCGCTCTTCCAGTTCCTTTACCAGCGAGGCTTCGTTGTAGCGCGGTGGAGGCTCGGTGAAGTGTTGCTCCGGTTTCAGTGCTTTCAGTGTAAGAACCTGACCGGGATCCAGCGGCGGCAGCTTGTGCTTTAGTTCTTCGTCTTCTTCGTCCTTGCCTTCCTTGGACTCTTCGTAGACCCTGAGGAAGCCGTCGAACTTGAGCACCGAACCCGTGACGCGGAACCAGAACGTATCCGCGCCCGATTTTGCGTCGATATCCACCGTCGTCTGGTCGAACATCGCCGGCATAATTTGCGACGCCACGAAACGCTGCCAGATCAGCTTGTAAACTTTGTATTCGTCTTCTTTCAAATACTGCTTGATCTGATCGGGATGGCGGAGGACCGACGTCGGCCGTATGGCTTCGTGAGCAGCCTGCGCCGCCTTCTTCTCTTTGTAGACATTGGCCGCTTCCGGTAGATATTGACTGCCATACTGTGACTTGATGTATTCGCGCACCTCGCTCAGCGCTTCATTCGAAACACGCACGGAGTCGGTACGCATATAAGTAATGAGGCCGACTAAACCTTCCTCGCCCAGTTCCACACCTTCATAAAGGCGCTGAGCGATCATCATAGTTCGCTTCACGCTGAAGCGAAGCTTGCGGGAGGAATCCTGCTGTAGTTTGCTGGTGGTGAACGGTGGAGTCGCGTTGCGCCGGCGCTCCTTGCGATCGACAGTGCGGACCACCCAGTCGGCATTTTCCAGCGCAGCGCGAATCTTTTCCGCGTCTTCACCGTTGGTGACTTCGATCTTCTCTTCGCCTTTACCTAAGAAACGTGCGTCGAATGCCGGAGGCTTGGAAAGATTCGCGTCAATCGTCCAATATTCTTTCTTCTCGAACGCCTTGATTTCGCGTTCACGCTCAACGATGAGACGTAATGCAACCGTCTGCACCCGGCCGGCGGACAGACCACGCCGAACTTTGTCCCAGAGCAGCGGCGAGACTTGATAGCCCACAAGCCGATCGAGGACACGCCGAGCCTGTTGCGCATCCACGAGATTCTGGTCGATGTCACGCGGATGCTCGAAAGCCTCTCGAACAGCGCGCTGAGTGATCTCATTAAAGGTGACGCGGCGGATGCGCTCAGGTTCATCGGCCTTCTTTTTTTTCTTTTTCTTCTTGCCGTTGGATTGGTCGCCCAATTCTTCCGCCAAGTGGGCGGCGATTGCTTCTCCTTCGCGATCCGGATCAGGCGCAAGATAGATGGTATCCATCCCTAGTGCCAGCTTCTTCAGCTTGGCGACGACTTTCTCTTTACCCGGAATCACGACGTATTCGGTCTCGAAGTCATTCTCGACGTCGACTCCGAGAGTGCTCTTGGGTAGATCCTTCACGTGGCCGAGCGACGCCTCGACGGTGAAGCCCTTGCCCAGATATTTCTGGATGGTCTTCGCCTTGGCAGGCGACTCGACGATAACTAAGCCTTTGGTCAATGTGTCCTCAGTAGATTATTGCGCATTTTGTGAAACTAGCACGAACCAGAAGAAATCAACAAGTTACGGATCAGAAAGTTTTCATAAAATTCTTCCCTGGCAACTGCTTCACCTTCCCGCCAACTCCAATTCAAACAAAGCGGCGAATATCTCGGAGGACGACAGCGCCGGCTCCAGCCTTTCCACAATTTCATCGATGTGGGTGGATTCATCCGCCTTGAGGAGCGCGGAAATCTTTTTTTCGTGGGGCGACAGCTCGGCTTCCCCGAATAGAGATGCAGTTTGCCCCACCTGCGATTCATTCCCGCCCTCGGGCTGGAGCGTAAGCCGCACATCTGTCGGGAGTTCCTCCCAATCCTCCCAGGTTGCCACCAGCATCGATGTCTCGTGCCATGCCGCTGAAAATTACCAGTCCACGCGCCGCGAGATCGCAGGTCAACCGCTCCGCCATACCTGATCCGTATGGCGTGGGATGTCGCGTGCCAACCAGCGCAATCCCCGGCTGCGAGATCGCGGTTTCATTCCCGCGCACGTAAAGAATCAGTGGAGGATCGTAGATCTGCTTCAATTGCGTCGGGTATCCGGGATCATCCAGAGCGACGATTCGCGCGTCGGCGGCAGCGGCTTTTCCCAGTTCATCCTGCGCCATTTCCATGGAGCGTCCCGTGCCGAGGGATTGCGCTGAAACCGCGCGAAGGCCGGCTGATTCTAATTCAGTAAGGGAAGCTCGGAACAACCCTTGCACGCTGCCGAAAAATTCGATGACCCGGCGAGCTTTGGTAGGTCCGAGACCGGGGTAAGGGCCAACGCAGCCCATTGCACGGACCTTTCGCTGGGTTTGCAATTTGAGGCAACGGCTTCGGACACTGCGACCTCCGGGCTCTCTCGGGCATCTATACACTTCCGGAAAGCAGTGTCAAGGTAAGATGAACATCGGGGTTTGTTAGAATCAACATGTTCCCGTGATGAAACGCCTTCGGATTTCCGCCATTTCCTACCTTAATACTGCGCCCCTGATGTGGGATTTTGAGCACGGAAACACCGATGCTCGCTCGGCTTTCGACATCTCCTACACCATTCCCTCCCAATGTGCCACCAGTTTGCGCGAGGGGTCGGCGGATATTGGCATCATCCCAGTTGCGGCCTACGCCAGCATCCCCGATCTGGCAATTCTTCCGGGCGTGGCCATCGCATCGCGGCGGGCAGTTCGTTCCATCCTGCTGGTAAGCAAAGTTCCGCTGGAGACGATTCAGACCATCGCATTGGATACATCCTCCATGACTTCAGTTGCGCTGATTAAGGTTCTTTTTGCGAAGTGGTGGGGCGGCAGCAGAACATTTACTCCGATGGCTCCGGACATCGAACAGATGCTGAAGATGCACGATGCCGGCCTGGTGATTGGAGATCCCGCACTGCAGATCGATCGCTCGCGATATCTTACTTATGATCTCGCCGAGGAATGGATCCGCCTCACGGGCAAGCCGTTTGTGTTTGCCTTTTGGGCAGTACGGCAGGCGGCTCTGGCGGATGCGCCTCGCGACTTGGATCTGGCCACAGTTTTCCAGGAATCGCGCGATCACGGCCTACAGCCGGAGAACCTGGATCGCATAGCTCGCGAGTGGTCGTCACGCTTGGGCCTGGATGAAGGCGGAATCAAAAGCTATCTTACCGAAAACATTCATTACTCTCTCGACCCGGCCTGCCTTGATGGCATGCAGCTCTTCTGTCAATTTGCTCGCGAATGCGGCGCGCTGCTGTCCTTACCGCCCCTATGTTTTCTCGATGTGGCGAAAGCAGCAGTGATTTAGTCTTATTTTTCTACCTTACAACTCAGCACTGTAAACTACCTCCACATCAATCGAATGCTGCCTCATCTCCAGTTGTTGCTCGCAGTCTCCACCTGGGTACGACTCCGGCGACTCGGTGGGGTGGGGTTGGTTATATTGGGAGTCGCGGACAACTCCATCATTCCGCTGACCGGCAGCATGGACGTGCTGACCATCTGGCTGGCTGCCCGCCATCGTGAACCGTGGCCCTATTACGCATTGATGGCAACCGTTGGCGCTTTGCTCGGCGGCTACCTCACTTACAGTCTGGCTCGAAAGGGCGGGAAGGAAGCGATGGAACGTAGGCTCTCGAAAAGAAGAGCCGCTAAAGTTTATAAGAGATTCGAACGATGGGGATTTGGCGCGATCGCCATTCCTGCCTTGCTGCCTCCGCCGTTTCCTTTTGTGCCTTTCCTGCTGGCGGCCGGCGCCTTGCAGTACTCCCGAAAGAAATTCCTGGGGGCACTTGCTCTCGGTCGCGGAGTTCGCTATAGCGTAGCCGCATGGCTCGGATTCCACTATGGGAACCACATCCTGCGCTTCTTTTCTCGCTATTACAAACCGACTCTGGCCTTACTGATCGGATTGGCCGTCATCGGCGGAATCCTTTCGCTGATCCAGTACCTGCGCTACAGATGAGGATTTCAACTGCCCCTCAGAATTGCTCTCTTTCGCTTCCTTTGTGTAGCTTCGTGTCCTTTGTGGTTAAGGTTCTTAAAGGCATCAACCAGAGAAGACACGAAGGTACACAAAGGAATGCGGCCATCCCGCGAACCAGTCGGCGTGATTTGGAACAAGCGCGGCGGCTCCGCTACAATTGTCATTGCGTTCTTGATTGCCCATGACCCTGACCAAGCAGCGAGCTCTCGATCTGTTTCGTTCCGATGACTTGATTGGTATCGGCATGGAGGCGAATGCCCTGCGCCGCAAGCTCCATCCCGAGGGCGTGGCGACTTACATCATTGATCGCAATATTAATTACACCAATTTTTGCACCGAGTACTGCACCTTCTGTGCTTTCTACCGTCCGCTAAAAGGGCCCAAGGCAAAGGAGGGATACCTCCTCGACTTCGAAACCATTTACGAAAAGATTCGCGAGACTGTCGAGCTGGGTGGGACGGGAGTGCTGATGCAGGGTGGCCTGCACCCCGACCTGAAAATTGACTGGCATGAGCAGATGCTGCGCGGGATCAGGCAGCGGTTCCCCAAGATTCATCTGCATTGCTACTCCGCTTCGGAGATCATTGCAATCGCTGAATACAGCGAACTGAGCATCCACGACACCATTGTGCGGCTCAGAGATGCGGGTTTGGATTCGATTCCCGGCGGTGGCGCAGAGATTCTCGACGACGAAGTCCGCTATAAGATCGCACGCCTCAAGTGCCTGACTGACGATTGGCTCAACGTGCATCGTACCGCGCACCAACTGGGGATGAGAACGACCGCAACCATGATGTTCGGCGTGGGCGAAAACTATGAAAACCGCGTGAACCATTTCCAACGGCTCTACGAGTTGCAGGAAGAGACCGGCGGGTTCACGGCGTTTATCCCATGGAGCTTTCAGCCGACGAACACCGCTCTGGGAGGGCGCCACTGGGACGAAGCCACGGCGGTTGAGTACCTGAAAGTGCTGGCGATTTCCCGGCTCTATCTTTCGAACTTCCTCAATGTGCAATCCAGTTGGGTGACGCAGGGACTAAAAGTCTGCCAACTCGGCCTGCAGTTCGGCGGTAACGACGTGGGCTCGGTGATGCTCGAAGAGAACGTGGTGCGGGCAGCGGGCGTGACCAACTGCACGACCGAAGAAGAGTTGCGGCGAATCATTCGCGACGCCGGGTTCAAGCCAGTCCAGCGCGACACGCTCTACCGGACATATTTCCTCAACTGAAAGTTGGAACAGAGTACAATTCCTCCTAAATCCTTGGCTTGCTGGGGTTGAGGATGAAGTTTCCTTTCACGTTTGCGTATTGCGCCCTGCTTGCCACCGTGGCGGCGCAACCTCTACAACCCTGCCCCCCAAAGAATCCGAGAACTGTACGATCCTAGGCCAGATTGTTCTGCAACCGGGCGGGCAGCCGTTGACGAAGGTCGCCATCCTAATCTTTTCCGATCACGAAGAAAATTCTTACGCTGCGCTGAGCGACGCGGAAGGCCACTTCAAGATCGAAGATGTAAAGCCCGGCCACTACAACGTGCACATCGAACGCAATGGATTCTTGGAGGCCGAAAAACACGGAAGGCGTTACCGCGATGAAACCCTTACTCTGAAGCCGGGCCAGGAATTGAAAGACCTGGTGTTTCGGATGCGGCCGGGAGCGGTGATCACCGGCAAGATCATGGACGATGAGGGTGATCCTATTCTCAAAGCTAGTGTTCAGGTCTTTCGCCAACATTCAGGTTCCTTCCAAATAAGCTCGCAGTTTTACGGCTACGAAACCAACGACTTGGGCGAATCTCGGATTTCCGGCTTGCCTCCGGGCCGCTATCTGGTTTTTGCGCATGTTTGGTGGGCGCCCGCAATGGCATCTGCGGGAAATGAAAATACTGATTCCAAACCCGAAACCGTGTACGCGCCCACCTACACCCTGGCACCATGTACAAGAGTCAGGCGGCAGCTATCGAGCTCCATGCCGGCGATCAGGTGCCGGCGAATTTCTCTTTAGTGGCCAGCCCGTCATTCCGCATTCGCGGCACGGTTTCCGGTCTGCCGATCGCCGTCGGCTCGGATATCGAGATCCAGGCAAACTCGAAGACCGACAGCGACGTCTACGCGTGCACCCCAGACGCGAAGATCGACAAAGATGGCAAGTTTGAGATTCGTGGCGTGCTCCCTGGATCGTACACATTGTCGTTGGCAGTGGGTGGTGACGGTAGGTTTCCTCAGGAGATTCATACCGGGCAAACTGTCGAGATCACGAATACCAACGTGGAGGCTTACGCGTTGCGCCCGCCCCCAGTGGCAATGTTCACGGTCTGTTCCGGATGGATTCCGGTCAAACAATAGACTGGTCGCAAATGATCGTCGATCTGGATTTGGACGAAGATTCAGATTCGACCGGCAGGTCGTATTACGGTCGGTCGCACGATGACGAGGTCAAAGGGGACGGATCCTTTGAACTCAAGAATGTGCCCGCCGGGTCTTATCACTTGGCTGCCCGGCCTCGAGCGCCAGCACTGCGAGATTATTTTGTGAAATCAGTGAACCTCGGGAGCAAGGACGTTTCCGACACGGGCTTCGCGACCGGGGGTGCGAGTTATTCTCTGGACATTGTGGTCAGCGCAAAGGGAGCAACAGTGGAGGGTGCGGTGCTGAACGACAAAGATCAGCCTGTGGTTGACGCCGACGTTGTAGCGATTCCCGAAGCTGCTCGCCGCAAGCGTCGTGATCTCTACAAGGAAGATAGTACTGACCAGCGTGGGCACTTTACGATCCATGGGCTGAATCCTGGTCACTACACGGTGCTGGCGTTCGAAGATTTGGAAGACGACTACCATGAACCAGACTTCCTCAAATCGTACGAAGGCCGTGGGCAACGCGTAGAGATAAAAGAGGGAGAACAAAAGACCGTTCAGCTGAAAATCATTCCCTCCACCGACGATCAACCGTAAGCTGCCAGGTACAACTCGTCTCGCTTTGGGTCCATCTGAAGCACACGATGCTTCAGGTACAATGGAGGTTTCAGATAGGCTCGCTGTGAGCCACTGAAGAACTCCGACTCGAACTGCATGCTCTTTCCCTGTCAACTGTCAGCCGTCTTCGTCGCCCCGAAGGGGATTGGGCAGTACATCCGCCAGCATTTTCTCGATAAGACTTTCCAGGGTCTTTATCACGCTAACGCTTTTGATACGGCGTTGCTGATCCCTTATTTCATCGTGCTCATCCTGCTGGCTTCGTATGGCGCACATCGCTACGTCCTGGTTTATCTTTATTACAAGAACAAAAAGAACCGTACTACTGAACCGTCTGCACATTTTCCGGAGGTGCCGCGAGTCACGATTCAGCTGCCCATCTTCAATGAGCAATTCGTGGTCGAACGACTGCTGGACGCCATTTGCCGCCTTCACTATCCCCTGGAGAAACTCGACATTCAGGTGCTCGACGATTCGACGGATGAGACCGTCGCCGTGGCACGCGGGCTGGTCAATCACTATGCCGCCAAGGGATTCCCGGTCAGCTACCATCATCGATCCAACCGCGAGGGATTCAAAGCAGGGGCGCTGTCGGAAGGTCTGAAGACGGCCAAAGGCGAGTTCATCGCGATCTTCGACGCCGATTTCGTTCCGCCAGAAGATTTCCTGTTCCGCACCATTCACCACTTCACCGATCCCAAGATCGCAATGGTGCAAACCCGTTGGACCCACATTAATCGTAATTATTCGTTTCTGACTGAGGTAGAAGCCATTTTGCTGGACGGGCATTTCGTGCTCGAGCACTCCGGCCGGGCGCGCAGCAACGTTTTTTTTAACTTCAATGGAACTGCCGGTGTCTGGCGGCGGAGCGCGATTGAGGACGCCGGCGGCTGGCAGCACGACACCCTCACCGAGGACACCGATCTCTCGTACCGAGCCCAACTCAAAGGCTGGAAATTTATTTATCTGCAGGATGTGGAATGCCCGGCAGAACTACCGGTGGAAATGACCGCCTTCAAGACGCAGCAAGCTCGCTGGGCCAAAGGGCTGATCCAGACCAGCAAAAAGATTCTGCCCCAGGTGCTTAAGAGCGATCAGAGATTCCACGTGAAGCTCGAAGCCTGGTATCACCTGACCGCAAATCTCAGCTATCCGCTGATGATTGTGCTCTCGGTATTGCTGCTGCCCGCCATGATCATTCGCTTCTACCAGGGCTGGTTTCAAATGATGTATATCGACTTGCCGCTATTCATGGCGTCGACCTTTTCGATCTCGAGTTTTTATCTGGTCTCGCAGCGAGAGTTGTTCCCCGGCAAGTGGTTTCGCGCCCTGCTTTATCTTCCCTTTCTGATGGCTCTAGGAATCGGCCTCACCGTCACCAACACCCGAGCTGTGCTGGAAGCGCTGCTGGGAAAGCAATCCGAGTTCACCCGCACTCCGAAATATCACGTCGAATCCAAAAAGGACAAAGTAGGCGCCAACAACTATCGCCGCGGTCTTGGCTGGGTGCCATGGGTAGAATTGCTGATCGGCTGCTATTTTGCCATCACCGTCTACTACGCAATAGACAACGAAAACTACATCACGGTGCCGTTTCTGATTTTGTTCGTGCTGGGCTATTGGTACACGGGATTAATGTCTCTGCTGCAGGGCCGATTTGCGGGCATCTCGCTGAGTGCGGAGACCCATACCAAACCGTTTCCGGTCGGCGTTTGAAATCAATTCGAAGGCTTCAAGGAACCTGAATGCGCAAGATCTTCGTCTTCACAATTATTCTCGAGATTTTATTTCTCACGCAACTCGGGTCGGCCCTCGATCGCCAGCCCAATGCTGACTACCGCGCCCGGCGTCAGGCCCTGGCCAGCAAGACCAACGGAGGCGTTGTCTTACTGTTCGCTCCCACGGAAGCTGAGGGGCCGAACGCAGTCTATGGGTATCGTCCCGACAGCGACTTCTTTTATCTTTCCGGTTGGACCCAACCCGGGGCAGCACTGCTCATTGCGCCGGCAATGGAAGCCAAAGGCCAAGACCCCGCGCGTTCCTATACGGAGGTTCTCTTCCTTCCCGCGCACAACTATGCAGAAGAAAAATGGACTGGACCCAAGCTCGGCCCGGAGAATCCTCAGGCCGCCAGCATCACTGGATTCGACCACGTCGAAGTGCTCGACAGCATGCGCGACGAACTGGTCCGCATCCTTCCCCAACCCAGGGCCACCGTTTACACCGATGTCCCTGCGCCCAGCGAGAAATCGAACTCTAAAACGCCAATGGAATGGTTGAGCCGTGCCAACGCATTTCCTTTGGGACTCGCTCAGCAGGATGTTCGCCCGCTGCTGGCTTCGCTACGAACATACAAGGATGCGGGAGAGATGGATCTCATCCGCAAAGCTGTTAACGCCTCAATCGCGGCGCATCTGGCAGCCATGCATACCATGAAACCGGGCATTAGCGAGCGCGAGATCTCCGCCCTGATGCAGTACGAATGGGGTAAGCGCGGCTGCGAACGTCCGGCCTATATTCCTATCGTCGGTTCAGGATTTAACTCGACCGTGCTCCACTATTCCGACGATTCGGGAGTGATTCAGTCAGGCGACGTCGTCGTGATCGATGCCGCCGGCGAATACTCCCTCTACGCGTCCGACATCACTCGCACCCTGCCGGCTACCGGAAAGTTCACCGCGCGTCAGCGGGAGATTTACGACATTGTCCTGGGAGCGCAGCGCGCAGCCATAGCCGCATTCCAATCGGGGAAGTCTCATCTGCGCCGCGATCAGCCCAACTCCATCCACAACGTGGCATACGACTACATCAATACGCATGGCAAAGACCTGCATGGCGAACCTCTAGGGAAGTATTTCATCCACGGCCTCGGCCACTACGTCGGCCTGGATGTCCACGACTCCGGCGACTACGACGTTCCGCTTGCGCCGGGCATGGTCTTCACCATCGAACCCGGCATTTATATTCCAGAAGAAAAGCTGGGCGTGCGAATCGAAGACATGTATTACGTCGACGCCAGCGGCAAGCTGGTCGAACTGACCGCGGCACTGCCCCACACCGCCGACGAAGTGGAACACGCCATGGCTGCCAGATGATATCGGCACACGCCCCTCCATTTTGATATCCTAGGGTATTGTGCGGATGATGTGGTTATTTCTGATTCTCGCCTGCAGCGGCGGAGCCGTGCTGTGGGCGGGCATAGCGGCTTATCTTCGTGTGCGACGCCACATGAAGATTACGGCCGAGTTAAGAAAAAGTGGCGTCCACCGTGAAGTGGATAGCCTCTAGCACGAGCTTTCCTCTGGCAGCAGATCGGAGAACCGCAGCCATGGCCAAACCAGCAACTGCAACCATCGGAACTCAAGATCGCGTTCTCGACGCCGCAAGCCAGGTCGCAATCGCGATTGCCGCCAGCCTGTTTGTGGCTCTGTGCGCCCGCATCTCGGTACCTTTACCCTTCACTCCCGTTCCTTTGACCCTGCAGAACTTCGGCGTTCTGCTCGTGGGACTTGCGCTCGGCCCCCGTCGCGCCTTCGCTGCACTCTTTCTTTACCTCGCGGAAGGCCTCATGGGCATGCCGGTCTTCAGTCCGACAGGCCCCGGTGGCGTGGCTCAACTACTAGGTCCCACCGGCGGCTTTCTGCTGGCCTATCCTTTCGTCGCCGGCATAGCCGGTTGGGTTTTCGAAGGAAAGTCCGAAGCAAAGAAAAAGGGTTTCGCGCGCGCGATCCTGGCCTGTGTTCTGGCCGAGATTTATCTGTTTGCCGGTGGCCTCTCCTGGTTAGCCATCCTCACTCATTCTTTCGCACAAGCAATTCGCTTCGGCCTTTACTGGTTCATCTTGGCTGAGGTCATCAAGATTATGTCCGCCGCCGCTCTGGCCAGCGGCTGGCAGCGTTTCCCCAAGGTTCAATCATGACTCCAATCAGCGTCACTTCCGAACACTCGCCTACTCCGATCACCGAAGGCAAACGCGAAATCACCGTCGCCCACAGTCCCGACTCCGACGATGCCTTCATGTTTTACGGGCTGGCCACCAACAAGGTTCGCGTCCCCGGCCTGCGCTTTACCCACACGCTTTGCGACATCGAAACCCTGAATCGCAAGGCGATGGAAGGCGTCTACGATGTCACCGCGATTTCCTTTCACGCCTATCCTTACATTCAAGATCACTACGCCCTGCTCCCCAGCGGCGGCAGCGTGGGCGAAGGCTACGGCCCGATGATCGTAGCCCCGCGCGCATACTCGGTGAGCGACATCAAGCACAAGCGCATCGCGGTTCCGGGAACGTTAACCACGGCGTACTTGGTGCTCAAACTCTTCGCCCCCGGAATCGAAACCGACGTCGTCCCCTTCGACCAGATCATTCCGCAAGTGCTCGGGGGCAAGCAGGAAGCCGGTCTCATTATTCACGAAGGCCAGTTGACTTACGATAAGTCCGGCCTCCATCGCATCGTCGATCTAGGCAAGTGGTGGCAGAAAGTCACGGGGTTACCATTGCCCTTGGGCGGGAATGCTATTCGCCGCAGTCTCGGACCAGAACTGATGTCCAGCGTCGCTACTGCCTTACGCGAGAGCATTCAGTACGCGCTCGATCACCGCGAAGAGGCGCTGGCTTATGCCATGCAGTTCGCCCGCGACCTCGACTCCCAACTCGCGGACAAATTCGTCGGCATGTACGTGAACGAGCGCACTCTCGACTACGGCCCCGATGGCCGGGAAGCCGTGCGCCGTCTGCTTGACATGGGCCACGCGGCGGGAATCATCCCGCAGGAATCCCGAGTGGATTTCGCCGCGTAAGCTCAGAGTGTCGCCAAGGGAAGGGCACGGCTTCAGCCGTGCCACGCCATCCGCTCAGGGACGGTTGGTCTGCGTGCATGATCATGTGGCGCGCTCGACGGCGAGAGGACATGCTCGCTATTAGCGATCCGAACCACTATCCAACCGAAGACGCTCGTTCCAACAACTTCACCAGACTGTAGAGGGTCTGATTGACCGGCGTGGGGACGCCCATCTCAGCTCCCCTTCGAACCAGAAAGCCGTTCAGGGAATCAATTTCGGTCGGCTTTCCGCGAGCAATATCTTGCGCAGTTGAAGACAGGGCTTCCGGCATCGCCTCGCTGCCGAGCTTCAGGGCAGCCGCGATCATCGTATCCGCGGACAAAGGAACTCCAGCAGCCTTGCCCACCGCTACAGCCTCAACGACTACACGCTTGATGACGTCAATCGAGCCGGCATCGCTGGCGATGCGCCCATACTTCATGCGCGCCAGCGCTGATATCGCGTTGTAGGCACAATTCATGATGAGTTTTTCCCATAGATCGACCGCAATGTTTTTTGAAATGCGACAAGGAATGCCAGCCCTCGTGAACGTCGCCGCTACCTCATCGAGCTCCGATCGACTTGCATCATCCTTCGGCAAGGGATTTCCCGATAGATGTCCCGATGAATTGCCAACGATGAGATCGCCGCGGCCCGAGTGCTTGACCTGCCCCACTCCGGTCATCGCAACCGCGATATAAACCACCGCTGGAATTACTTGGATACCCGCCGCGAAATCGATTCGCTCGGCATTGTCCACGCCATTCTGCAGAGAAACCACGATGGTGTCGGGTGCGAGATGTTCCGCCAGCAATTTCGCAGCGTCTTCCGTATCCACGGTCTTCACCGAGAAAAGGACAAGCCGCGCATCGCGCACATCCTTTAACTCGGTCGACGCGGAAACCGAAATCCGTTCCTTGAAATTAATGCTGTCGATAAGAAGCCCGTCACGATTGATTGCTTCGACATGGGCCGCGCGCGCAATAAGCTTAACCGGAGCCCCAGCGCGTGCCAGCATTCCACCGAAATAACTTCCCACAGCACCCGCACCGACCACGGCAATCCGCGGCCACGGTTTTCCCTTCATGCTGCCTCCCAGCCAAACTATTCCAGAGTCAGTGGATTGCACTACGCGAGTGACAGCTCAAGCCAAAAGCTAAGAGCCAGAAGCTAGAAGCTTTCCTTAAACGAAAACACCGGATCAATATCCACCGGCACATCGACTGCCGACTTCAGCGAAGACCGCAACTCCCCCGGCATCGCCCCATATTTCTGGAACCAGTTCTCGGCACGCGCCCGGTCACCGGTCGCTTCCATCTGCAACAACTCTTTCGCCAGATCTCTTATGGCGCCCGGCATCCGCCCATAGTCGATCGTGTATCGGCTCGAGGTTTCGCGAGCGATTGCCCCATGCTCGACGAGGTAGTTGAATTCCATCATTTCCGCCTGTCCGTGAGCCTCGGCGACGCCAAAGCGCACCGTGCGAAAAATACCCGCGACATAAGACGCGTAATATTCCTCCAGCTTGTCCTTGGGCAGAACGTCGTGGTCGACTAACCATTTCAACCCAAACATCCCAACCACGTCCGCCTTGGCTTCCTCAAGAGCGCTGAAGATTGGTCCGATGGATTCGCGAATGTCCACCTTGCCCGCTGGTGTACGTGCGAACGCCGGTCCCAGACCGTGCGCCATCTCATGCATGATCGTGCCCAGAAGGTAACCTTCGCCGGATGCCTGAGCCGCCTGCGACGGCAACATGACATTCTGTGCCACCGGCAGAACCACGTAATTCACACGCGCATCCATGAAGTTCTTGAAGAAGAGCTTCTTGCTTCCCTTCTGCTCATGCACGCGCGGATCGTTGGGCAGATTGTCCGCGACCGCTTGATAACCATGTGTCAGATCGCCTGCCCGGAATGGAGTGTCCATCACTTCCATCGGAGTCTCCAGGCCATGCTTGGAAGGCCGATCCTCGGGCGCGAGTGGAAGCGCATCCTGAATATCCGCCACATACTTTCGGAACATTTCGAGTTTGGCACTCTCTTCCCCGTTGCGAATCATCACCGCTGCGCCGTAAGTTGCTTTAACTCCCAGCAGGCCGTCGTCATAGGTCTCGTCAGGAGCAAACGCCACATCAAACTTGGGATTCTTCAAATCCAGCCAGGCCAGGTTGCTCTTGAAATAATCGTCGGTCAGTAGCGCGTCGGCGCGCAGACGGAGGAAATTCGCGAAAGCCGGATCATCGCTCAAGTCGGCTGCCTCACGCAGGTCCTTCGCCGCAGGTTCGAGAAATGAACGGTAGGCGATGTGGTACGGTAGCCCTTGAAGCTGATCACCGTTCCAGCGCACCACGGTGAACGAACTGTAAATCTCTTCCTTCTTTTCCGGATGAGCTTTCACGTACTGCTCGATCTGTTCACGTGTCAGATTTTGTGGATAAAATCCTCGTCCAGGTGGCGCCGGAGTCGTGCCAACGAAAGGTTTGTTATCGTCGAGAAGATCGAATCGCGATGCGTTGATCCAGAGGTAGCGGCGCAGCGCTTCATCCTGCGGATTCTTGCTTGCCGCGAGCGACTCGTACAGCGTCAATCCGTCAGGATCGATCTGTCGCCAGTAGATCTCCTCGAGACAACGCGAAGCGTCCACCAACTTCTTTACCAGCTTCACCTCGCGATCGGTCAGAGCGGCGGGGTGAAACGGCATTTCTACGCGGCGGAACCTGGCGAGCCGCTGATCGAGGTCAGGAACAACTTGCGCGCTGGCGGACAGTGATCCTTTAGCAGCGGGAGCCGTCATCGGGAGATGGCCTTTCTGGGCTGAAATAGTAGCGGGAAGAACAAGTAGAGCGAACAGCAGTGAAACCCAGGCCCCGAGTGTTGTGAACATGGATGCATTTATTTTAACAGAGCATCGCGTAGTTAATCGTTTTACATCTCGCGGAACAACACTAACATCGCTATCATGTTGAGTCATGTCCCAGAAATCTAATTCCGGTCAGCAGACGTTGCTCATCGATGCCGATGACACGCTTTGGGAAAACAACATTTATTTCGAGCGCGCGATTGCGAATTTCATTTCGTTTCTGAATCATCGCGAGTACTCGCCTGAACAGGTGCGGGAGGTCCTTAACGACGTTGAGCGCGACTGCATTGTCAGCCACGGCTACGGGCTGCACAGCTTCAGTCACGCGCTGGTGCAAACCTTCGAACGGCTGGCAGTCGAACCACTCACGCCCGCGCTGCATGAAACGATCAGCGGATTCGCCCACACCATCGCCGAGCATCCGGTCGAGATTCTGCATGGTGTTCCGGAGACGCTTCAGTACTTGTCCGAACGCCATCATCTGATGCTGCTGACCAAGGGCGCGATCACCGAACAGTCCGGCAAGGTCGAGCGATCTGGCCTGAAGGATTATTTTTCCGTGGTAGAGATTGTCGCCGAGAAGGACGTGTCCACTTATCGTACGATCGTATCGAAGTACGATCTGCCCAGCGATTCCACATGGATGGTAGGAAACAGCCCCAAGTCCGACGTTAATCCAGCCCTGGCAGCCGGACTCAACGCCGTCTTCGTCCCCCACGGCAGCACCTGGATTCTTGAGCACGAAGAAGTCGCGCCGGCTCAGCCGCCGACTCGGCTGCTAATCGTCGAGACCTTCGCAGCATTAAAAGAACACTTCTGAACTATTTGCCCGCAGGAACCGCGCAGAATTTGTCGAACGCTTTCGTCAGCTCGGCCGCGATATCCACTGCTTCCCGATGTTCAATATCGCTACGCTGGATCATATGAATCAGCTTTCCGTCGCGAAGCAACGCGATCGAGGGCGACGACGGAGGATATCCCGTAAAGTAGCTGCGAGCCCGGTCGGTGGCTTCTTTGTCTTGTCCAGCGAACACGGAGAACATCTTCTCGGGGCGCGCAGAATTCTGCAACGCAATCCGGACAGCAGGACGCATGCGGCCGGCGGCGCATCCGCAGATGGAATTCACCACTACCATAGTCGTCCCAGCTTGGCTGGCAATGGCACGATCCACTTCTTCAGCACTTCGCAGTTCTTGAACTCCCACGCGGGTTAGCTCTTCACGCATAGGAATAACCATAATCTCTGGGTACATTTTTTCTCCTTGAGAGGTTTGTAATAGCCTAACAGAAGACTCCTCCCACTGCCGAGATAGAGCCTCTGCATCCGCCGCACGAACGTAATACTGCCGGCCTAAACCTTTTTTTTATTCGTATATAGTGGAAGGTAACCGGCGATGGTCATCACTGAAAACGTTGCGCTGGCCCCGCTCACCACTCTCAAAGTCGGTGGCGTCCGCCCGCTATTTCATTGAGGCCACGAACCCTGCCGAAGTTTCCCAGGCGGTCGAATTCTCGAAATCCGCTAATTTTCCGTTGTTTATTCTCGGCGGAGGCAGCAACCTGGTCATCTCTGACGCCGGCTGGCCCGGCCTCGTGCTCAAGGTCGGAATCACCGGGATCAATCATCGACACGGTCACAACGAAGTCATATTCGAAGCTGGCGCGGGCGAAGACTGGGATAAATTCGTGGGCATGGTTGTGGCTCACGATATTGCCGGCATCGAGTGCCTGAGCGGCATCCCCGGCTCGGTTGGAGCTTCCCCGGTGCAGAACATTGGGGCTTACGGGCAGGAGGTTGCGAATACGATTGAGTCGGTGGTTGCGCTGGATCTTCGAGATGGCGAAGTACACGAACTCAGCAACCAGGAGTGTGGCTTCAGCTATCGCACCAGCATCTTCAACACTACCGAGCGGGGACGATACATCATCTTGCAGGTGAATTATTCGTTGAACCATGGCGCCGATGCGCACATCGCGTATGCTGACCTCAAGAAATACTTTGCGGGATGGAGTAAGAAGCCGGCCCTGGCCAACGTTCGAGACGCGGTAAGAAAAATCAGAGCCGGGAAAGGCATGCTTATTACCGCCGGCGACGATGACTGCCGTAGCGCCGGATCTTTCTTCAAGAATCCAATTCTTTCGGCGGACCAATATCAAGCGCTAACCGCGCGAGCCGACGCCAAGAATCTGCAAATTCCCAGTTATCCGGCCCTCGACGCGCAAAAGAAAGTTTCAGCCGCCTGGCTGGTTGAGCACTCCGGTTTCAGCCGAGGATACGGCAGCGGCCCCGTCGGCATTTCCCGCAAGCACGCGCTGGCGATCGTGAATCGCGGGAACGCGACAGCGGCGGATATTGTGGCTTTCAAGGAGGATATTCAGCAGCGCGTGGAAGAAATATGGGGCATCCTTTTGGAGCCGGAGCCAGTCTTCGTAGGATTCTAGATTTTATGTAGGACGCGAGCGTCCTCGCCCGTGCTTCCTCGCAAGAACATCGGCAGCCGCCACCCCAGATCGCGCCCTTTTTTGGTATTTCCCCTACATTGGGGAGGGTGAGCTTTCCGGCCCCGGCGGCGCCGCCTCTCTTTACTCAACGGCAATTCTTGCCGCCTCTTTAAAGATTCCCACGAACATCTGGCGAGTCAGCTTTCCGGTTTGGGTGTTCTGATTTGAGGGATGGTAGGAGGCCAGTAAGGTCTTTCCGTCCGCCATTTTGTACTTGGCCCCGTGCTTGAAAATGTAGTCTTTCCGGCTCGTGAGATGGCCTTGCCGTTTGAGGTAGTTGAGATAGGCATCGAAGCCAATCCGGCCAAGCGCGACCATGACCCTCACATTCTTGAGGCCCTCCATTTCGCGATCCAGATATGGAGCGCAGCTCGACAGCTCCTGCGGAAGCGGCTTGTTATCGGGCGGAGCGCAGCGTACCGCTGCCGTGATGTAGAGGCCTTTCAGCTTAAGGCCATCCTCGCGATCGGTCGCGTTGGGCTGGTTGGCAAAGCCGGTTTCAAACAAAACCGGGAACATGAATTTGCCCGACGCATCTCCGGTGAAGGGCCGGCCGGTGCGGTTGGATCCGTGCGCTCCGGGAGCCAAGCCCAGGACAAGGACGCGCGCATCGGGATCGCCGAACCCGGGTACAGGCTTGCCCCAGTACTCGCAATCGCGATAGGCGCGACGCCTCTCGCGAGCAATCCTTTCGCGATACTCCACGAGGCGCGGACAACGGGTGCAGGCAACGATCTCGGTGTTAAGTTCGACGAGCCAGTTGCTATTAATTGATTCAAGCGCCATCGCTACAACTTTACAACGATCGCTCGGCCACCATCCCAGAAGAAAATCTGGCGGCTATGAGGGAATAGGACAGAATATGTCGCTCTTGATAGTAGGCTGGAACCTCGCTCGCGGGGGGATGGGGGATTTCTGCGGCGGGCGCTCACAATTCTAAAACTCATAGATGGAGAAACTCACATGAATACCGCCAAACTGCTGTTTTGTCGTTGGCGCTCGCGCTCTCATGCTTCGCAGTGATGACGCCTTCCAACTCGATCGCTCAAGAGGCGCCGACCGCCCAGAGGCCGACGATTGTCAGCACCGACGCTAATTTCCAAACCAACCAACTCACCATTGCCGGCTCGCATTTCGGCAATGCCGATCCGTACGTCACTCTCGACGGCCACGCCCTGACCGTTGTAACCCACACCCCCACCAATGTGGTCGCGGACATCCCGACCAACCTGGCAGCCGGCGCTTACCTGCTCACAGTAAAGAACCAGTCCGACGGTCTGACGGGCTCTTTCGACGTCACGCTGGGAACCGTCGGCCCACAAGGACCGCAGGGTCCTCAAGGTGCTCAGGGTGCTCAGGGTCCTCAGGGCGCTCAGGGTCCTCAGGGTCCGCAAGGCCCTCCGGGCACGGGAGTCGCTTTGGGCGCTTTCTATGTGAACGAATTCGGTGCCCAGGGAAATACCGCCTATCAGGTCGATGTCCTCTGCAGCTCCGGTGGCGAAGTGGTCAGCGGAGCCTGCGGCGAGCCGTCGCTGGGCGGAAGCGAGTTCAGTATCCTTGTCGACTTCGATGGACCCAACCCAGGGAATCCGTCAGTGGACTGGGAGTGCCTTCTGCAGAATACCAGCTCCAACACCATTCCGGTTTGGTACGGCGGGCTTTGCGCCTACCCAACCGGCGGTGGCGGCCACGAATATGGACCGGCGAAGCTCCTCTCCATCAAGAGCGAGCGCAAGTTGGCCCAGTAAGCATGGCTCTGCATGGTAAGTTCATCGTTGAATGTTTTGAATGTTCCATCGCCATCCCTCCTGAACCAGGGAGGGATGGGGTTTTCTTTCGCAGCGTGTAGTAGAGGAAGAATCCAAGAACGGGGTTTTGCCGAAACTTGTCAAGCCCCGGGTGGGCCTGCTGAGGAGAATCTTGATTTCATACGCTATTAGCTGTTTGAAGAACTGACGGGCAGTGTGGCGGCCATGAGGGCACATCGCGCCGGGAAAATAACGCAGCGCAGTTATAGAGTCGAACCTCGGGCACTACCCGAGGTCAAGCCGAAAATGATCAAGCAAGTACGCGCCCGCTTCTACGGGCGTGCGGGCGAGCTGAGAGGAACGGGTAGAGGGCGGCCCACCTGTTTCGGCTATGCGGGAGCACCCACGTCTCGAAATCTGATTGCCCTGGTTTGCCGGCCGTCAAACCCTTTATTTTGAGCGGTCCTCGTAGCCACGAGTTAGGTCTCTTGGCTACGTTTGGCCCAGAACGAGTAACAAGATGAGTAGCGGGACCTTGGGCCAACGGTCCCAGTCTAGGGCCCGTAAGATTAGGCGTCAGTGCAGATTGGGGGTCAGAGAGAAGAGACGAGTTAGTTCCCCACTCCCACCTCGGTAGCGGGGTTTTGAGTGAAATGGCCTGATTACGTCAGCCATCGGCAAACGGCGAGAGACGAGGCAGGACTTTTTAGCTATTGCAGCTTCGCGTATTCCGCTTTCGCCCGCTTGAGTACGGGGATATCGGGATCAGCGTTCAGCCAAGCCACAAGGAACGCTGCGTAAGCTTCACGGGCCTTCCCGACATCACCAGCCAGCTTATAGGCGCGACCTAATTGCAGATGTGCGAGTGCACCCAGCGGAAAGTTCGACACGATACCACGATGGTCGATCATCTTCTGGAATTCAGTGGCAGCCTGCACACCGTCGCCCGCGCGTAGATACGCTTCGCCGCGGACATACACCGGGTACAGGGTTCCGTGAGACGGCGTTTGTAAGGGCTCCCCAAGTTCGTATTCGGAAGCCATAGTAAGCAGTTCCATTGCTTTTTGGCTATCGCCGCGATCGATGGCAATGGCCGCGCGGATGGTTGGCAGCCAGTAAGCTTGTATCATCGTGTCGCGGTCGAATTCCGCAGCGACTTTGTCGGCCAGAGCCGAGGACTGTACGGTGTCGCCGCTGCGTGCCAGGGCTAGCGCCCCTAACAGCTCGATGTCGGGCCTGGAGCTCAAAGACATCGCAGCGGCAACAGCCTTGCGAGCGAGGGCGGTGTTGCCAAACTCAGCTTCCCGCAAGGCCTCGTTGACCTGCCAAAGTGCCGCAGTGTCGGTGCTTCCGTTTCGTTTAGCCGATTCCACCGCCTTGCGCGTAAGCTCACGCGCTTTCCGCAGGCGCCCGTAGTAGGCTTCCGTGTCAGACTCATCGGATAGCTGTCCATCTTCCTCGGGTTTTCCCGTCGCCCACAAGGACTGCTCCTGCATGGCGGACGGATCACCTTCTAGAAACGCTGAGTGATATCGATGCAGGCGAAGGTCCGGAGAATCCAAGTTGCGCTTGGCTGCCTCGTCCAGGGCACCTTTGGCGTCTTTGATCCGATCGAGAGCGAGATAATCGTCGGCAAGATTTCCGTAGGCAATCGCGTCGTCGGGTTCAAGGCGGAGGCTTGCGTTGGTTTCTTCGGCCGCCTTCTCGTATTGACCAAGGATGCTGTAACTGACTCCCAAGTTGTCATGGGGAACGTAATCCGCCGAATAAGTACGTGCCCATTCGGTATAGGCCTGAATCGCCTTATCGATTTCGCCGGTTACACCACTATAATAGAGAGACTCAATGAGGAAGCGCTCCTGCTGGGTCACGCGGTCCCGTAATTCGTAGGCTTTCTGCAAATTCTCCCTTGCCAGGCTCAGCTGACTCAGATTGCCGTAATTAGCGCCCAGCGAAGCGTAGGCCAGCGCGAAGTTCGGGTCCAGCTCGATAGCTCTTTTCCCGTAGGGAATCGCCGCAGCGTCCCCCTGTTCCCGCTGTGCCCTTCGCTGCTCGCTGTACTGCTGCAGAGCTTCCAGAGATGAGGTCGTCGCCTCTTCCAGGGGTTGGTTATATTTCGTAACCGAGGCCAGTGACTCGCCAAGTTTTTCGCGCAACTTCGCGGCTGCCTTTCCCAATGCGCTGAGCACCTCTTCTTTGCGATCAGCCGTTGCCTGTTCCTCAGCGAGCAGATCGCCGGTTTCGCAGGACGCAGCCCGCAGCCCCAGGACATACTCTTTACCGATCGCGGAAATGGTCCCTCCGATATAGGCCTTGCTGCGGGTACGTTGGCAGATCTCACGCGCCACCTCACTCGTGATTTGAGTGTTGGGCGGACGAGTCATCAAGGTTAGGGTCGTGGCAACTTTGCTGTCCGAAAGGATATTGAGAAATGGCGATTGGCGCAGAGAGATGGAAAGTGCCTGCTTCAGAGTGTTATCGAATACAGGCTCGCCCGTGGAGTTCGCGACGTCGGCGAGCACAACCGCGTCCCTTTCGTTGAGCTTGGACGCTTGAGACGTACGTCGGTGCGACAGACCAAGGATGATCGCTCCCAGCAAAGTGAGGAGGATGAGGCCAATCGGGAGCGCGATCTTCCATCGACTCCTTCCGGGAACAGCCGTTTCGGGTGCTGGTGTTGCGATGCGCTTGAGGTCTGCAAATGGCGTCGCCGGCGCTTTGGTCGCTCCTCTCAACTCTTGCAGGTCATGACGAATCTCCGAGGCGTGCTGATAGCGCAATTGCCGGTCCTTTTGCAACGCCTTGAAAATAATCTCGTCGAGTCTTGCAGGTACTCGGGAATTCAAGTGTTTTGCGGGTTCGGGGGATTCATGCAGGATGGCTGCGAAGGTCGCGCCGACGGTCTTACGTTCAAACGGCAAACGCCCCGTGGCCATTTCGTAGATCACGACTCCAAAGGAGAACAAGTCGGTGCGAGAGTCCAGTTCCTCTCCGTGTACCTGCTCTGGAGACATGAAGGCAATGGTACCCGGTGTGGTGCCCGTGGCGGTGAGATCTTCGGCTGTTATGGTGCTGGCCTCGTGAACCATGTCAGCACCTTGCAAGTCGCCTGGTGTCGTCATTTTTGCCAGGCCGAAGTCGAGTATCTTGACATGCCCGCGCTGCGTCACAAAGAGATTGGAGGGTTTAATATCGCGATGAACAATCCCTACTGCGTGTACCGCATCCAAGGCGTCGGCTATCTCAATCGCCAGTGAGACCGTGATGGCGGGCTCCAAGGGATGCCTGGCAATGCACTTGCGTAGCAACATCCCATCTAGGAACTCCATCACAATGAATGATTGGCGCTCGTGCTCGCCAATGTCGTAAATCGTGCAGATATTGGGATGATTTAATGCAGAAGCTGCCTTGGCTTCACGGCGGAATCGCTCCAGTGCTTGAGGATCTTTGGCCAAGTCTTCGGGCAGGAACTTGAGAGCTACAAAGCGGTCGAGTCGAGTGTCTTGGGCCTTGTAAACAACACCCATCCCTCCGCTCCCGAGCTTTTCGATGATGCGGTAGTGCGAGATGGTCTGGCCGATCATGGATCGGAGCCCGTACTCTCAAGGTGCTATCTTACCGTATGTGCTGCGTCTCGATTAAATAGGCTGGGGCGATTTCGTCTTGAGGCCAACCTTACATTCATGCCATTGGAACTTCTCTCGCAGGCACATCTCGGCCTCGACGGGATTGCACATAGGGACACGAAGGGCTAGACTGGCGGCATTATGAATCATTCCGAATCGCTAGCGACAGCCCCGCACGAAGAACAAAGTCGACTGCTGAGGTCCGAGCGGAAGATTGAAAGCCAGAAACTGTTGCAGCTTACAGTAAAGCTACAGGCAGCCTCAAACGCCAAGAAATCCGTAGCACGGGCGGCGTAGAACTCGCGAGAGCCAGCACGGATCCCTTCGGGCCAACTATCGTAAAATCCCGATTACGCTCATTGAGCGGTTCTGAGGCTATTTATCCGATTCCCTTAGCTCTCTTGTGTCCCGCAGCATAAGGTCCCGCAATCGCCCCCTAATCTTGTAATCGCAGCGATCCTCGCGGCCAGGAAGCTCTCGCAGTACGAGGCAGGGACCAGAGTTCCGGCGACCGTCAGCGCAATCGCGGACGCCATTCAGTGGGCCGAGCAGATCATGGCGAAGATCGATCAGCGGTGGCCCGTAAAGTGATTGCGCTTCCTTGGTAGATTGCAAACGCCTCGGTTTGCCGACCCGGTCGCCCAGTGATGTGCCGGTATCCGGGGTTGCGAGTGCTGTGGCGATACTTCGCCAGTTGACGACTGTCTGCCGGGGGCGGTTCCCCGATAACTTCCAGTTAGCTGACAATCCAAGGGTTTATCGCGTGGTGGCACGGAGCGAAATGCCGAGGGTGGCTGCTCCTAAGAACTGGCGAGAGGTGTGTATTTCCTTTCGACTTCCCCAATGTGCCTGCTACCCGCCGCCTTGCGACGGCGGGCGCAGAGGCTCGACCTGAGTATCTAGTCGACTATCTCCACTTCTTCTTCCTCTTGGAGCTTATCCGTGTCAGGCGCGTTTAGAGTAATGGTCACTTTGTCAATCTGACCGGTGAAGGGGAAGTGCTCTTTCTGTTTGTAGTTGTTCGAAACAGGTGTTCCGTTGTCCACACCGATATCAAAAGTTTCGCTGAGCGAGAAGCTTCCTGGAACGGTGTGATCCAGAGTTCCTTCCGCCACTTTCTTGCCGTTTACGTACAGCTCTCCAGTACCCTTCAACATTCCGGTCTTGATGAAGTTGAATTTCAGATCAACCTTGCCGGTGGGCAAGATGGGGGAGACGATCGCGTAACGGTGTACGTTGAGGTCGTTGTACTCGTAATGCAGTTTACGGTCAGCGATGAAGAGGGTATATCCGCCATTCACGCCACCACAGGCCACGATCACCCCTTCTTCATTGCCTTTTAGGTCAAGCGTGGTCTCGATGGTGTGCGAAGTGTTCTTGATCGGCGCAGAAGCCGCTTCGGGAATCCTCTGTGCGCCCGGCCAGTAGTATACGAACTCTTTCCGGTCGCCAAAAGCGCGGCTGAACTGCTTGGCCAGTCTATTGGCTACGTCATCGTAAAGCGGATAGACGTTGTTCTTCCAGGCTTGTTCGTCCCAGGTTTTCTGCAGCTCCGCCAGCTTTTCGGGATTTTTGTCCGCGAGATTGTTCGTTTCGGAAAAGTCTTCGTTAAGGTTGTATAGCTCCCACACATCCTTATCGAAGGGAAAGGTGCCTCCAACTATCCAAGGCATGCGGTTGCCATGAATCGTCACAGCCTTCCAGCCATCCTTGTACATGGCGCGGTTACCCAGTTGCTCGTAATACTGCTCGGTGCGCGTTGATGGCGCAGTGGCATTATCGAATGAGAAGGCCAGACTTTTCCCGTCAATAGGCAACTGCTTGACGCCATCGATCTCCACCAAGAATGGAGTGCCGGTTACTTCCAGCGCCGTGGCCATGATATCGGTGATGAAGCTGTACTGATTTCTGACCTCTCCTTTAGCCTTGATGCCCTTGGGCCAGGTGATGATTAGGGGATCGGCAACGCCACCATTGTGCACGATCTGCTTGCAGTACTTGAAAGGCGTGTTCCCGGCCATGGCCCAGCCCGCGTGATAGTGCGGGTAAGTATTGGGACCGCCCCAATCATCGTAGTGCTTCATGTTTTCTTCAAGCGTTGTCTGCTGGGCATTGATCACCCGCGACTCATTAAATGTTCCGTTCAAACCGCCTTCGCCACTGGTGCCATTGTCGGATGTGACCATAATCAATGTGTTGTCGTATTGCCCGGTGCGCTTCAAAGCGGCAATGATGCGGCCGATCTGCTCGTCGGTTTGCGTCATCATGCCGGCGAAGACTTCCATCTGGCGCGTGTAGAGTTTTTTCTGTTCGGCACTCAGGCTATCCCAACGAGGAATCTCCGGAATGCCATTGGAAAGCTTGGTGCCGGCGGGCAGAAGCTTCAATTCCATTTGCTTCGCGAAAATTATTTCCCGCGCCTTGTCCCAACCCATGTCGAACTTGCCTTTGTACATGTCGATGTAGCTCTGCGGGACCTGATGCGGCGAGTGCATGGCGCTCGGCGCCCAGAACAAGAAGAAAGGCCGGTCGGGATAAATGGAGACGTGAGAGGTGACGCTGACTATGGCACGGTCGGCAAGATCGGCGGTCAGATGATAGCCCGGTTTGCCAACCCAATTCTCCGTAGGGTGGTGATCGTTCCAAACCAGCGATCGGTAATCGTCCGCATCCGCCGCCATGAAGCCGTAGAAATGGTCATAGCCCTCGCCGCTCGCCCAGTGAGCAAACGGGCCGCTTTGCGAAGCTACAGGCAAAGGAGTGTGGTCCCATTTGCCCAGGGCAACGGTTTCAAAGCCGGCAATTTGGAAATCCTTCGCAATGGATTTCGCGCTCTCGGGTGGCGTGCCGTTGTAACCAGGGAAGCCCATCGCCGTGAGCGCATGGGAGCCCAGGCCGATGCGATGGGGATTTCTGGACGCCATCAGGCTGGCCCGCGAGGGCGAACACAGCGCCGTGGTGTGGAAGTTGTTGTAGCGCAGGCCGTCGGCCGCTAGTGCGTCCAAGTTGGGTGTTTGAATCAGCCCGCCATAACTACCCAACTGAGAAAAGCCCACGTCATCCAACAGAATGATAAGCACATTGGGCGTGCCAGGCTTCGGTTTCTTTACTTCCGGGTACCACTCCTGCGATTCGGCGTAGGTCCTGCCAATCTTACCTTTGAACTCCTGCCCGTACTTATAATAGCGAACGAATCGTCCGATTGAGGCGCAGCGTTTTGCGCGGTTGCGGTAAGCACAAAAAGCCCGCAGATTAGCGCGAGGATCGTGAGTATTCTTTTCAATTTTTCTCCTCTATCTAATTGAGAGTCGCCCCGGACTTTAGCTGAGAGTCGAAAGCTTAGTGAAAGGAACCCAGGCTGTCAAATCGGTGAAATCTGGGGGGCAACCACTTTTTCTTTAAGAGGCTGCCTATCAGAGGGAGTGGATCCTTCGCACTCGGCCGATCGCGCATCTCGGGATCGCGTCTGGGCGACGGGCAAACCGGAAGGAACTATTGAAATCACGCTACAACGCGAAGAAGTGGCACTGGTCGAATCCGCGAAGGTCGTTTGGCGACACCTCCTCGATGCCCCGCTCATCGACCACCCCCGGCGCTATCAGCCCTTTCCTCATCAGCTCTCTCAGCCACGCCGCCGCACTCCGGTCGTACTCGTTGTAGTAGATGCGCCTCATTATTCTCTCCTTTGTCCATCAGTTTGTACCCCAGGATTTCCGCCAGGTCTCTGGCGGCCTCTTTGAGTTCGGAGTCGTCTCCCACTGCCTCGCCGCCGCGCCTTAGTAGGTCTATCTCATCTATCGCCTCCCTGAGCCTTGCCACCGTCGCTCTCCACTGCGAGTCGGGTTCCTGCGCCAGTGCACTGGCCTGCGCCTGCGCATTGGCCTTCGGCTTGCCTCGCTGAGTGGGCCTGCCCTCGACCACAGCGATCCAGTAGCGGGCCTTCTCGTACGTGATGCCGAGCTGCTTGAGGCGCAGCATCCAGTTCCTGCCGCTGGTGGCCTTGATTTCCTTGCGGAGTGCGATCATCGCTTCGCCGAACTCTATCCCTGGGCGGAACGTGAGTTCCGCCCCCTCAAGTGCGACGAAGCACTCCACCCCCTTCCTTTCTGCGTCAGTCTCCGGAGCTAAATCTGGTGTGTTTACACCAGGTTCCCCGGTTTCTTGGTTTTGATCCATAGGTACGGTTTCCATTTCGTTTAACCCTCCAAGTTTGTATTTGCTGGAGGCCTCCATACTGCTGCGCGCATCTATTGTTTTACTTAGGTTCAGGGACCTTCGCCATCTCATTACCTACAGATTAGGGAAGTACACTCGAATGCGTGACGGCCTATAAGAATGTGACCGTTGATAAGCTGCTAAAGCGCGGCCTCTGCGCGGCCTGCGGGAAGAATCAACTGAGCGAGGAAGATAAGGCAGGCGGATTCATCCGGTGCGGTGTCTGCCGCGAGGATCTGAGGAGGCACGTCACCGACCTTCGAGAAGAGCGTCGCAAAGCAGGGCTATGTCTCCGCACCTATGCACAGCATTTGAACCATTGGGGAAGAGCTGAAGGGGTGAACCCTTTGGGACCCCTGGAAATCCTGTAGTAAAACAGACAAGCCGCGAAGTTGAGCCTTCGCGAGCTGATTTCCAGGAGTCACCCAAATGGTGATAGACAAGAAGAAGCATAGCGACAAACCTCGCCTGAATCAAGGGTCCTCAGCCGCTATCGCGGAGCCCAATAAAATTGCGGCTTCCACCCACTTTGACTTTCAGGGGAAAAATCTCACTCCCTACGGTGGTCTGTTTCCGGTAGCCACGATGTTAGAGAGGCTGGGCTTTCAGAAGCTGGTCAACGAAACCCTGACGGTAAGGCGCATCCCGCGCGTCATGACCATCTATCAATTCGTACTGGGGATGGTGTTGGCTATTTACGTGGGGTTCGCTCGCCTCAACCACCTTCGTTTTGTGGCTCAGGACCCGATGCTGACCGGGATCCTGAAGGTGAGCCGGCTACCAGGGCAGAGCGTGTTCTGGCGGTTTCTGGCCTCGCTGAATCTGAACCTGGCCGGACAACTGTTGCAACTGCAGCGCATTCTGCGCGAACGGGTGTGGGCCGCAGCCCACGTAGGGCTGACGTCGATCACGCTGGACACCGATACCACCGTGCACACGCTCTATGGCCGGCAGATGGGGGCCCGCAAGGGGTATAACCCGAAAAACAAAGGCAAAAAAAGCTATCAGCCCATCCTCACTTTTATAGCGGAAACGCACGAGTACGTGGGAGGAGAACTGCGCAATGGCGATCGGCCCGATGGGAAACAGATCGCGCGCCATCTCCGCAGTGTGATCGCGGCCTTGCCCAAGGGTGTCCAGAAGATTTTCGCCCGGGCCGATTCCGGTTTCTATTGTTGGGAGGCGGTCGAAGCCTACCAAAAAGCCAAGGTGCGATTCATCATGGTAGCGCGCAAGACCTCGCGTCTGCTGGAACGACTGCAAACCGCCGATTGGAAGCCCTCGCCCAAGACGGACGCCGACCAGCAGTGCGAATTCCGCTATCCGCCGGAGGGTTGGGGTCAGGCCTACCGCTTTGTCGCCTTGCGCTACAAGAAGAAGGAGGAGGAGAAGAGCCCTTCCGAGCGCGAGCAGTATCAACTCTTCGACACCCCGGAGTATACCTACCGGGTGTTTGTGACCGACATGGACCGGGCCATCGATCTGCTGGTTTGGTTCTATAGTCAGCGAGCGGGAGCGGAGAATCTGATCAAGGAAGCCAATAACGATGCCGGATTGGCGGCGCATCCTTCCCGACGCTGGGCCACCAACTGCGTACATTTTCAACTGGTGATGCTGGCCTACAACCTGAATTGCTGGCTGCTGCTGTTCCAGCGGGAAGAGGGAGTGGCCGTGGACAACCTGGAGCATACCCGGTTGGCTACGGCGCGTTTGCGTTTTCTGTTTGTGGCCGCCAAGATCTGGAAGCACTCCGGGCGGGTGGGCATCAGCTACAGCGATCAGTATGCGGAGCGCGGATTGTTTCAGCGCTTGATGAAACGACTGCGGGAGATCACGAACGGGCCGGCTGGCTTCTTGCCGGTGCTCGCGACTCCGCTTTCCGGCTGACTCTCTGCATAGAATCCTATGCACGACCAACCCAGAAGAAACAGACACTTACAACGACAACAGCCAGCGCAGCATTGAAGCTTAGAGCGGAAGATCCTCAGTCGAGGTCCCGAACCCGATCTGGCAAGAAACGAGGGCGGCCAAAGTTCAGCAGACAATCCCCCACAAGGTCGAATTCTGTGCATAAGTCAGGTGTCTGGTCTGTGGGCAGCCAAAGCTTCCGGTTTCGCCGTACTGCCATGAGTGCGGGCTTGGTGTGCCAGAGAAGAAATTCGACGACGACGATGTGGACAGCTGGATAGAGTATTTCGACGAGCTGCTAGTTACGCACCCGCGCCTTTTCGTGAGGCTGCACGACCCCGAAAGGCGTGCCAGTGATGAGGACAAAGAAGAGCCTAAGAGTTAGCTGCCGGCCTTCGCAGACATAGCTTTCGGAGAGTGAAAAAACGCTTTGTACTTCCGCAGAGCCCATCGCCTGCTCACTGCCCCCGCCTGCTTCAGTCGTCCCTTAAGGACATACTCGTCCGCATGGTCTTTCAGCCAGTCGAGGGCATCTTCCATCCTGTTCGAGTCGCAGACCACCTTGTCCAGGTCTCCGATCAGTGGCTCGATCTCACGGCAGTATGCGATGGCGTTCCTCTGCGCGTGGGGTCCGAGGTCAGTCCTGCCAAGCCACTCGCTGAACCCTTCTGTGTCCATTCGACCATCATCGCCGCAAGTCCCAAAATCCGCCAAATTACCTTCGACGCAAGAAACGTAACTTCTTCGTGTTGGTAGAGAAGATCGATGCTGGCAGTGACAGAGGTTCTTTCTTCCTGGGCATCGAGACCTACGACCCGGCCTTCGCGGCTTGCTTCTTGAAGGTCTCGGTCCTGTCATCCCAATCGCCAAGAGCCTGCATCATGTCACCTGTGACGAGTACAAAGAACTCGACTTTTTCTTTGTCGGTTGCGGTCTCAGCCCAGACTTCTACCACATCGGTGAAGGTCACAAGGTGGTTTTGGACTTGCAAGGTGGTGATCTTAGGTTGTGCCATTCCGCCCACTGTGCCGCAAGTCCCAAGATCCGCCAAGTTACCTTCGACGCGACCCACGTAACCGAGGGTTTCAACAGAACAAGGCCCATAGCTGGCGCAGTTCCCCAGTAGGGGTTGTTTTCGAGGCTATTCGAAGACTCCGCAAAGTTTGTCCGCTCAGTTCGTTTTCAACCCTCTATTCCAAAAGTTTTGTATGCAGCATCGCTGTAAAACCCGAACTTCGGAGGATTATTGTGGGAAAACTGAGCAATTGCATCCTTCAATGCCTCTTTCTCAAATGGAATATGGATGACATTTGCCGTTCCCCTGATGATCCGTACTGCGAGTGCATTCGGCCAATACTGTAACAAAGCCTCTGGTTTTCGAATCGGTTTATCCCAAACAGTGTACGCGGCAATAATAGGTAGGCCGTAAGTATCTACTGCCTGTTCAATTTCAAATGGCACCCAATCCGTGTCTAGTCGAGTCGTCTCGCCGACAACTAGAACCATGTTCTTCGAGTTCCTCAGCCGTTCAAGGAGCGACTTGCGTAAAGTGGCTCGCAAGCTAGAGTCACGTACCGAAGATGCTTTCTCATGACTGTTGATCATGGTAAAGTCGTCGTCGGTTTTTGCGGTCCACGCTTTCATTAAATTGTAGTAGTCGATGTCCGATTTTCCCGGCTGATTGCTGCCCGCTGCGTGAAACGCTACGTAGGTGCCGTTGCGGTAGGCCATTATTAATAGCACTCCCTCCAATATTGTTTAACCTCCCTAAGGTCAAGATCATCGAACCGGTCTCGATGCAACACAATCCGGATCCTTTGCGTCACTTCCTTCGCCTTCGTCTCGGTGATGGCTGAAAGAATAATAAGATTTAGAAGGTCGCGGGTTGGCAAGCCAAGACCGGATAAGCCGCTGCCGACAAGCGCCAAATTCACGGGGTAACCACCAGACTCATTCCGTAAACGCTGCCATAGCTTATGCAACGCCTTCCACATCATAGTTACGTCTGAATCGGCCTTGCAGGTATCTGGGTCAGCTTTTGCGAATGCGAATACCACGTATTTGTCTTGGTTGACGGCGATTAAAGCTGTCGTACCAATCGGATAACGTTTAGTTTTCGGACACAGGCTTGCCAAGTTTGCTGTCGAAGAACTCACTCACCGCAATCACCCGAATTCCGGCTTGCTCGAAGAGGTCTCCGAAAATAACCTCGATAACGGTGTGACAGTTGGCGATGGGAATCTCGACTCGCGAAGGCTTCCACACTTTCCAGAGTCCGTAGACAACACTGACAGCCACAGCAAGAGCTAATTTCGAGGTTCCTTCAATCTTAATACTTGGTACAAAATGAGTAATGGCTTTGACGAGCGTGAAAATAACACTGAAGCAGGCGAACATATACCCCGCGGTCTTCAATGGGTGACGATAAACGCCCGCGATGACTAGGGGTTTCATTATCGGTTGATTTTTACTGCTCTCTCCATCATAGGAAGATTGGACGCATTTCGCCTCCCGATTCCAGACGAAGCTAATTTGTGGGGTCCTAGGGGAAGGAACAGCAATTCTACTACGTATGTCAACAGGTTGTTACTTCGCAGCCTTCTCCTCAAGCAGCAGCATCCCTTTGGCGAGTGCCGAGCGGTCGGCCTTGATGTAGCGAGTCATGGTCGTCGAGATGTTCGCGTGCCTGAGCAGCTGACTGGCTGAGATTGGAGAGCCTGTGAGCTCAGTGAGGATCGAAGCAGCTCCTCTCCTTCCAGCGTAAAGCCCATGCCATGCCACTTCTTTCTTTTTGAGGGTCGGAATGATCTGCTTTTTCACGAAGTCCTTGATGGAGAACGGAGCCTTGCCATTCCGAGACGGGAAGACCCAGCCATCTTGAGGCGATCCACACGCTACATGCTGAACTTTCATCAGACTCAGAACGGGTTCAATCATTGGAATGGACGCCACAGAGCTGGCAGTTTTCATTCCTGAAACTTCGCCAGCGACCCATGCTCTCCTAAGATGGAGTTGGCATGATTGAAAATCTACATCGCTCCAGTCCAGCGCATTCACTTCACTTGGACGCAAGCCGAGAAATCCACACAGAGCAACTACGAGTTGGGCTTTCGGATTCTCGACCAGAGCACTCACGATGTTCTCCAAGTGCTCCAAGGTGTACTCCTTGGTCTCCTGATTTGGCTTCGGTTTGCTCAGAACACGAGCCTCACGGACTGGATTGGACGGAACCTTGCCCAGGGCCGCCGCATGGGAAAAGATACCGCTGAGCAGAGACCGGACATGATTCACCGAGTTCCGATTCAGGTTTGACAAGCCGGACAAGAACTCCGTGATCTGCGAAGACTTCACTTCTGTAAGGATCAGCTTGCCGAATCGAGGTTCAATCCGTCGAGCCCACATGTCCTCATAGGAAACGAGGGTCGACCTGGCAAGGTTCTGCTTAACATGTGGAAGGTAAGTGCTCTTCCAGAAAGTCCGAAAGCTTCTGGTCACCTTCAGTTCTTTCAACGCCCAACTCCGCCATCTTGTCCTTGGCCAGTTTCCTGACCGCGGAGCAGGTTTTTGAGTGGTGCTCGTCATCCCTCTTCACGAGGAAAACTGCTTTCTGTTTCCCGGCGACTCTGTACCTCAAGTAAAACCGGTCGCCTCTGAGCCACAACGAACCCGAGCGATATTCTCTTCGAGCAGGCATCTGAATCTCCCACTCGAATTATGTCGCGAAAAACGAGTAACGTATGCGTAACAGCAGTTCCGGTACCTTGGATCAAGCTTAACGGAATCAGCTGCTCAGGCTTCAAGCCCGGAAGTGACGTCAGGGTCTCGAAAACCGCGAGACGTGGGGCACCAGGTACGTAAAACATTACTATCACAGGACTTATGACGGCGACCTCCCAGGAAATCGCGACTGTGGTTAGGTCGAAATACGACGCGCGAGATCCCTCGCCCCGCTGGTGAGTGCACGGACCTTCGGGATGACGGCTTGAACTATTGGCTCAATCACTCGGAGGCTTAGATTTGCGATAGGCTGGTTGAAATGCGACGGGTGGACAGACCACATCGAACATAGAACTTGACTTGTGCGCAGAACCTTGCAATAACTATGCAGTCCCATTGGACGAGTTTGGGGGTGTAGTTCCATTGGCAGAAGTCAGACTGCAAGAGGGCGAGTCCCTTGAGAATGCACTGCGCCGTTTCAAGCGCAAAGTGCAACAGGAGGACATAATCAAGGAGGTTAAGCGCCACTCCTTTTATCTGAAGCCGGGCGAGAAGAAGCGCGTGAAGGAAGCATTGGCGCGCAAACGCAGTCGGAAAAAAGCTCGGAAAGAGCAAGACTAATCGATACAGGGCCGCTCCTCCCCGGGTGGCGGCCCTCTTCCCTTTATCAGCGCATTCCCGGGTCTGGGATATGCGTAACCACGGGGTATCCGCAGTTTTTGCACGGCAGTAATCCATGTCCGTTCAGGGCATGGCGGGCCGAATCCAGGGGTAGTTCAACTGAGGGGGATGAATCGAAAATCCTGCGCATTCGTGCGCCGGTGAGAGGTTGGGTTTTCTCATCTGGCGGGCGAGTGGGGGCGGGAATGGGCCGAAGGAGCATCCTCAATGGAATTCCAGGACAAGATGTTGAAGTGCGTTGACTGCGGGGCGGAATTCGTATTTACGTCCGGGGAGCAGTTGTTTTTCCACGACAAGCAATTCAGGAACGAACCCAAACGTTGCAAGAGCTGCAAAGCGAAGCGGGTTGCGGTGCTGGGTGTCGCAAATACGGGGCATCACGGTTCGTCAAGAACCGAGACCCGCGCCGTATGTTCGCAGTGCGGTAAAGAGACTACGGTGCCGTTCAGGCCAACGCAGGGACGTCCCGTGTTGTGCCGGGAGTGTTTCCAGCAGAGAAGGCCAGCGGCGTCGGCTTGATTCGAAAGCCGCGCCACTCGGGGCAACCGGAAGACTGCCGCGACAGGTGCCGAGCCGTCGGGCTAGCTGATCTTCCTCCGGCCTTCCCGATTCAAACCAGTAGTCTGTCCGCCCAGAGGAGGAGTGGGCGGTAAGAGGGGCCTTTCGCCTGCTTGCGGCGCATTCTCGCGCACTGCGTCTTCACGCTGTATCAAGAGAGCCTCGATTTGACGGAGCAGATCTTGGGTCCCTACAGGCTTCACCAGCAATGACTGTGCTCCGTCCCCCTTCCAATCGGCGTTTTCCGGAGGGTAAGCGGTGAGCAACGCGGTAGCAGGATTGTAGGCTTGACGTCGCGCTGCTCGAATTACCTCGAAGCCGGCATTCTCGTTCTCCATGCGCGCATCGGTGATAACCATCTGGTAGACGCCCGACGTCAATTTCTCGATCGCTTCTGCCGCCGAGCTCGCTGTGTCGACCGAGAACTGGTGCAGTTCGAGCACCGCCTTCAAGGTAAGTAGAACCGCAACGTCGTCATCGACCAGCAGGATTCGCCGCTTCATTGGAGCACCTCGCACAAAGCTTTCGAAGCCACAGGTTGTACGGCCACGCATCGAAGCGAAAGAACCGCCTGGGTGGAAATCCGCTTCAGCTCGCTGCAGCCAAGTATAGAACACGACCGGGCAGCAAAGATGAATATGTACCAACCTCAGAGTACTCGGACGGAAAATACCCGACCGTAACAATCGGTGCACGATCGATGACAATTTTATTCCGACGGTTCTGCAGCGATCACGTACGCACTTAAGGTGGATCTCTTGTTTTGGTTTTGGCGGGAGGCGGCGATGCGCGGCCGACTAAAAAGAGCACAACATTGCGTTCATGCTGCAAATACTTGCACGATCTTCGTGAAATTTTTTTTATTACGCAGTTTGTGACAGATAAATCAAGAATTTCGTTGAATCAGCGGTCCGCTGCGTGATACCTTGCGCTCCCATTAAGTTTTGCATGCCGAGTGAACAGCAAGAAAAAAACAGATCCCAAAACAAACGAGGAGAAACTAAATGAGTGGTTCCATGAAGTTGATTTTGACGTTGGCCTTGGTCGCGCTGTGTGCGGCTAGCACATTTGCGGCAACCAAATATGTTGTAACCAATGATGACATTCCAAGCGCCAACACCGCCACGTTCTACACCGTAGGTGCGGTGGAAAACTGACGCTGAAAAAGACCGTAGCCACCGGCGGTACGGGATTGGGCGGAGGGTTCTTCGCAGACGCCAGGATTAACGTCTCCCACAGCAAGACGCAACCCTGCGTGTATGTCTCTAACGCCACGTCGAACAACGTTTCGGCGATCAATGAAGTAACGTTGAAAAACAATGGACCCTACAATGCCGGCGCGAACGATCACGGCAGCGCGGGCGGCATTACCGTGGTTTCAACCAAAGAGTGGGTCTATGCAGGCTTCGGTGGCGCTTCGAGCGGAGACGGCACCGGCAGCATCGCGACCTACAAAGAACAGCCGGGTTGCAAACTGAAGTATGTGAAATCGGTTCCCGCACATGGCTTAGGCCAGGGCAGTTTCGGCATCGGGCAACCGACTGGCATGGGCATTACTCCCGATGCTAAGACTATGGTCGTAGGGTACGATGACGGCTCGATCCAGTCGTTCAACATTTCTGCGGGCGTGCCGAAGCCGATTGGAAAAGCAGTGAACACGACTGGTTTCGCGCAAGGCGATTACCCGGGTAGCGTGGACATTACTGCGGATGGCAAATATGCGATCTTCGGTGACATTCCGACCACGACCACTTCCGGCGCCGTAGTCGAGGTTGGCCTGATCTCCACCCTGAAGACTGGAAAGACCAAGGTCTACGGTCCTATCCAGAGTGGCTTCAATTCCAACTTCATCACGCTTAGCCCTGACGAGTCGCTGCTCTACATCAGCAACAACCAGGGTGGCACAATCACCGCCGCGCATTTCACCAAGACTACGGGTGTGGTTTCCACGACCAAGTCTTGCATGTCCTCGGCGTTGAACAACTTTAACAACACCTGGTTTTATGTTGGAGGCCTTACCACGGAAAACACCCAGTCTGGTCCTGGCTTGGCAGTGTATCTTGCTGAACTGGGCTTTGGAACAGGCTCGGGAGTTGGCCGGGTCAATGTGAAATACAGTGCGTCTGGCTGCACCTTGACCGAATCAACAAGTTCACCGTACGCCGGCTCCAGCGGCAGCTACGTGTTTTCGGTTGGGTCGTTTCCTCCGCGCCCGTTCTAACAGCAGTTGTAGACGGACAAGGAAATTGGGGCATGGCCATCCGGCCGTGCCCCTATTTTTTCTGCAGAAACCTTCCTGGCGAATCGATTAGCGCTGCCGTTCCGCATGTCGAATGCGGAATCAAGAATGAACAGTTCAAGGTTGTGGCGCGGGAGACGGAACCGGCGTCGATTCCGGATCCGGCTTGCAGGAACATGCCGCCAACTCCTGATTCGAACGCCAAACGGCGCCCATCTGAAGACGCATGGCGAGTTCATCGTAGTCGTCCCAGATCTCTGCGATCTTGCCGTCTCGGATCTGAAACATGAGTATTTCAAGCGCGTGGATTTTTCTCGGCATGGCCTCAGGAGCGGCAGTGTCGGCAAACAAACGCTCCTTATAAGACCCGGTGAACGTCAACCGCATGGCCACGCGATCTCCCTGCACGATCGTATCTTCAACCTTGAAATTAAGATCCGGCATCGACTTGCGCCACGACATAATCACTTTTGCTAGCGTGCCAGTGTCGAGAAACTTCTTTTGCCCATGAAAAGTTATGAAGACCGGATGCGTGAACATGGTAGCGATCGGATGCAGATCGCCAGTGTTCCACATTTCGACATACTTGCGCGGCATGGCGTCCATCGGCTGGCTTTCAGGAGACTGGTTCTCACGAACTTCACCCTTCGACTGCGACGGCGGCACTGCTCGACCGGCTTGCCCTGAAGGCTCCGTCGGAGTATTTGGTGGCTTAGCTGGCGTAGATGGTTGCGCCGTATCTTGTGCCACCACGAAAGATTGCGAGAGCATTGTCAACGTAAGAACTGCAGGTGCCAGTTGCGCACATTTCACTTTTTGAAGACCTCCTCAAACCAATTGAGAATATCTTAATTTCTCTATTCCATGCAGCTGCAGCCTTTGCTGGCAAAGGTCACCCCCAGCGCTTTTCGGTTACGAGTGAACGTTCCGCTGGGGCCGGGTTACTATAGAAGCGGGGACGGCGAATCCCTCCACTCGCACATCGGACAAGAGGAACCGTGACAAGTTTCTACGTAGAGAACTTTGGATGCCGGGCTACGCAAGCCGATGGTGCTGCTATCGCGCGCCAGTTCGAGGAGCTCGGCTTAGCGCGGGCCGACGCACCTACGCGATCGGAAATCGTAGTGTTGAACACGTGCACGGTCACGGCTTCGGCTGATCAGGATGCCCGCGCGGCCATCCGCCGCATCCGTCGTGACAATCCGGACTGCCAAATTGTGGTGACGGGTTGTTACGCGCAGCGCTCGCCGGAAGAAGTCGCTTCGCTTCCGGGGGTTAGCCGCGTGATTGGCAATTCGCACAAACATCAACTCGCGGAAATCGTTGTCGCTTCCCGTTCAGGCGATCAGGCCTCGAGCACTGCTGAACAAACTGCCTTTGTCCCTCTGTCAAGTTTGGGGCAAGCATCGCAAAATCAGATTTTCGTCTCTGACATCTTCGCTCACACCGAATTGCTGGGCGCTCCAGTCTTCGACGCCGCTGGGCCAGGACTGAACGACCGCACTCGTCCCAATCTCAAGGTACAGGACGGCTGTGACAACCGCTGCTCGTTCTGTGTGATTCCATACGTGCGCGGGCTGAGCCGGTCTTTGCCGTTGAATCGAATCCTTAACGAGGTGAATTCTCTGGTCCATTCGGGCTATCGCGAGGTCGTGATTTCCGGAATCAACCTAGGCCGCTGGGGGCGGGATTTCGACCAGCCGTTGCGATTCGAAAACGTGGTTCATGGGATTCTGGATCAGACGGTTTTGGAAAAGCTGCGCATCTCCTCGGTTGAGCCTATGGATTGGAGCGATGAACTGATTGGCATGATGGCCAGTTCTCCGCGCATCGCCAAGCATGCTCATGTTCCGATGCAATCGGGCAGCGACCGAGTGCTGCGAGCCATGCACCGAAAGTATCGTCCCTTACACTATCGCGAAAAGCTCGAGAAGATTCGTGCGGCAATGCCTACGGCTGCCATCGGGGCCGACGTGATGGTGGGATTCCCCGGAGAAAGCGAAGCTGATTTTGAACAAACCCAGCGGCTGATCGAAGAACTGCCTTTCACTTACTTGCACGTTTTCACCTATTCCCCGCGTCCGGGAACTCCGGCAGCGGCCATGCGAGATCAAGTTCCGGTGCGAGTCGCACGCGAACGCAACCGGATTCTGCGCGACCTGGCCGCGGAGAAAAACCTGGCCTTCATGCAGACTTTTGTTGGAAGGACGGTGGAAGCGATCACTTTGAATGTGTTCGATGGCAAGTCCACGGAAGCACTGACCGACAATTATCTGAAACTCCGGCTACAGGGACAGCACGAAACGAATCAGTGGGCAAGTGCGCGGGTCGAGCAAGTCGAAGCTGGCGCATTATTAGCGGTGAGAGTGCCCACATGATTTTCCTCTTGTTCTGAGGCGCCAGAGCCCCGTCAGCGGGAATGTAGAGCACGGGCATGAACAGAACGGTTTTTTGCAAAAACAGAGCTTGCAGAAGAACTTGGAGGGGAAGGAATAATGCCAGGTGAGCCATGGTCATGGCCGTTGAGTAAGGCCTTCTTCCACAAGCCGAAATCGAAGATGTAGTCGGCCAATCCGAATAACAAGGGGACGGTTGAGATCAAAGCTATTCCGGCCGTGACGAGACCTTGCATGTAGCTGTCGGGGGTATGAGGAAAACGCGCCGGCAGAAGGTCAAAATACAATAGCGCGGTAGCCGGAACCAGCAAGATTCCGCGTAGCAAATAGATGATGGGGATCAACCTGCCGGGCAGAAGAAAGCTGGCGGCAAACAGCGCTAACGTGGCGGCAATAGTTAGTTAGCCACCAGGCCTCTGTGCTGGGTAACACCGGCTCCATGTGGAGGTAGGGAACGTCGAAGCGGATGAAGCCCGTGAGATGATGTTCGGCCAGACCGATTTCAGCCCGCACACCAGAAAACAACGCCGCAGCAGGCTGACGAACGTGATGTAGTCGAGCGGTCAGATGAATTCTGTCCGTGTTCTGCAGCAGCGTATTCACCGTGGTGCGCGCATTGGGATTCATATGCACCGGGTAGACGATACGAATGTCGGGATACTGCTGGACCAGATCCTTAAGCGCCATGCACATATGTTCCTAGTCCGCACCCCAGGATTCCCGACGGTGGGATGTGACCAGCACCAAGGCGGGAATTGTCGTCCGGGATGCCGGCCAAGGAAGTGTTTTTCCCAGGAATGCGGCAGTACGCTCGAGGCGCGCAAGGTATCAATTACTGTATTTCCCGTAACCACGATCTTTTCCGCGGCCACGCCTTCGGCCAGCAGGTTGTCCCGGGACAATGCCGTGGGGGCAAAGTGAATCTCGGCCAGCACCGAGGCCAGCCGCCGGTTGGCTTCTTCGGGGAACGGGTTGTAAAGGTCATGGCTCTGCAGCCCAGCCTCGATGTGACCCACGGCAATCTTGCAGTAGTAAGCCGCCAGGGCCGAGGCAAAAGCTGTGGTGGTATCGCCTGCACCAGCACCATGTTGGGCTCGAAACGGTGACACGCGTTCTCGACCGTGTCTAGAACGCGCCCAGTCAGGGAGTTGAGCGTCTGGTTCGGACGCATCACGTCCAGATCAAAGTCGGGCTTGATCTTGAAAAATTGCAAGGCATGGTCGAGCATGGTGCGATGCTGACCGGTGTGAACCACCGCCGTCTCGAATTCTTGCGATCGCTGGCGCAAGGGGTGAATCACGAGCGCCAACTTGATGGCTTCCGGTCTCGTACCGAGAACCGCGATGATCGACACTTCATGAGGATCGCCTGTCGTTTCTACTGGCCTAGATTCACCATCCCAGCCTCCAGAAACTTTTTCCGCGCGGATTTCGTGGACAAGATTGCAGTCCACTGATGAACTTCTCATCCTCTATCGCTTATGCGGTTCTGGGAAAGATTACGAAGGGCGCTGAAGCGCTCGCTGGGGACTAAATCTTGCTGGTTTGGTCGTACTTCGCTGGCTCTCTAAATTCTTTCCGATGCCACGCGACCCTGCCGGCAAATTCTGTAGTCGTGCTAATCTTTTTGCTTGGCCGACGTCTAATCCTGATTAGCTGCGTTCGACCCCCAGCTTCCCTGGAGCGCAATCTTATGAGACCTTCTTGCTTTCCGTACCCGATCTTCGCCTGCGCAGCCGCATGCGCGCTTTTAGCTCTATCTGCACTCGCCGCTCCGTCGCAGGACGCCTCCAAACCCGACACCCATGGCATCGCCATCGAGAACATGGACCCCTCGGTCAAGCCCGGTGACAATTTCTACGAATATGCTAACGGTGGCTGGATCAAGCGCACCGAAATTCCGCCCGACCGCAGCCGGATTGGCGTCTTCTCGACTCTCGACGACCTAAGCAATAAGCGCACCGTCGGCCTGATCGAAGAAGCCGTAAAGTCCAACGCGCCCGCCGGTTCGAACACCCGTAAAATTGCCGACCTCTACCGCTCTTATATGAACGAGGCGGCCATCGAAGCCAAAGGTCTCGACCCGCTTCGCCCGCACCTCGAAGCCATTGCCGCCATCCACGATAAGCGCGAACTGGCGCGGGCGCTTGGGGAGAGCCTGCGAGCGGATGTCGATGCGCTCAACAACACCAACTTCCACACCGCAAATCTTTTCGGACTGTGGGTCGCGCCCGGATTCAACGACTCTGAGCACTATGCCGCCTACCTGCTGCAAGGCGGACTGCAACTGCCTGACCGCGAGTACTACCTCGGCGACACCACGCGGATGCGCGACATTCGCACCAAGTACTTGGCGCACATCGCAACCATGCTCAAGCTCGCGGGATTCACCGACACCGACGCCCGCGCCCAGCGTATTGTCGATCTCGAACATGCCATCGCGGAAAGACATCTGACACTGGCCGAGAACGAGGACATCCAGAAAGCCAACAACCCCTGGAAGCAAGCCGACTTTTCCACCAAAGCCCCCGGCCTGGATTGGGCAGAATACTTTCGCGCCGCCGGCCTCAGCAATCAATCCAGCTTCATCGTCTGGCAGCCTACAGCCTTCGCCGGCGAATCCGCTCTCGTCGCCTCCACCGATCTCGAAACCTGGAAAGACTGGCTGTCGTTCCACTTCATCGAGGCCTACGCCGCCGTGCTGCCCAGAGCCCTGGCTGACGAACGCTTCGCCTTCTTCGGCAAGGCACTCACCGGCACAACAGAACAGCGTCCACGCTGGCAGCGCGGCGTCGCGACCGTCAACGGACTTCTCGGCGACGCCGTCGGACAAATCTACGCCCAGCGTTACTTCTCCCCTGAGGCCAAAGCCCAGGCGGAAGCCATGGTCGCAAACATCATCGCGGCATTCCGCAAGCGCATCGACGCCCTCGATTGGATGAATCCCGCCACCAAAGCCGAAGCCCAGACCAAACTCACCACTCTCTATGTGGGAATCGGTTACCCCGACACCTGGCGCGACTACTCCGCCTACGATGTCAAGGCGGATGACATCTTCGGCAATCTCTGGCGCGGGCGCCTGTTCGATTACCACCACGATGTCGCCCGTCTCGGACATCCCATTGATCGCAAGGAATGGACGATGGAGCCCCAGACCGTGAATGCCGTCAACCTGCCGCTGCAAAACGCGCTTAGCTTTCCCGCCGCCATCCTGCAACCACCGTTCTTCGATCCACTCGCTCCCGCCGCCGCGAACTATGGCGCTATCGGCTCCGTGATCGGGCACGAAATCAGTCATACATTCGACACCGAAGGCAGCGCCTTTGACTCCAAAGGCCGAGTACGCGATTGGTGGACGCCCTCCGACTTCGCCCATTTCAAAGCCGCCACCGCCAGACTCGCCGCGCAGTACGACTGCTACAAACCTTTTCCCGACCTTTCAGTGAACGGCAAGCAGACGCTTGCGGAAAACATTGCCGACAACGCCGGTATCTCCGCATCGTTCGATGCCTACCACGCCTCGCTCGCTGGCAAGTCCGCCCCCACCCAGGACGGATTCTCCGGCGACCAGCAGTTCTTCATCGCCTTCGGACAGAACTGGGGATCGAAACAGCGTGAAGCCGCGCTCCGCCAGCAAGTGATGACCGACCCGCACTCCCCCTCCGAGTACCGCGCAGACGGGGTCCGCAACGTCGACGCCTGGTATCCGGCATTCAACGTCCAACCCGGAGACAAGCTCTACCTCGCACCACCAGACCGCGTACAGATCTGGTGACAATTCACAAAACCCGGAGCAACTTCACTCCAGCCACAGTGTCTTCGCTCCACAGTTTTGCCCCGGAGGACATCGTGCGACTCGCTTCGTGGATTGCATTGCTCACTGTTTGCCTTGGCACGCTGGCCCACGCTCAATATCCGCCTGAGAACCCGATCAAGCATGTAGTCGTGATTGTTCAGGAAAACCGCACGCCCGATAATCTTTTTCAAGGCTTGTGTAGTTTCGGGGCTGGCTGCGGAAATGCTTCGAACCAGTACAACGTCAGCTCAACTTATGTAGACGCGACGCAAAAAAGACAGCCCTTGCAGCCGGTCGGGCTGGCCACTCCGTTCGACTTGGATCACAGCTACGGCGGACCAAACCTGAACGGCACCATCAGCGGTTTCAACTTTGAATATGCCAACCGTGGAGTAGCAAGCAGTCCCGGGGTTCCGGTCCCACCCTTATGTGCTCCAGACGTATTCGGATGCGCGGTTCCCGGCAGTTCCCAGTTCATGTACGTCTACAATTCGCCGGTCACCAATACCGACGGCAGCAAAGGTGGACTGCTCGATCCCTACCTCACCTTGGCGACACGATACGGGTGGGCAAATCGGATGTTCCAAACCAACCAGGGACCAAGCTATCCCGCCCATCAGTTTCTTTTTGGAGGAACATCTGCGCCCAGTGCGAGCGATGACGCGCTGGGTGTGTTCATCTCGGAGAATGGTCCCGGTACTAACGTGGGATGCGCTGCTCTTCCCAGTATTGAGGTCCAACTGGTGCGTCCCATCATTCCGATGCCGGCGCAGCCTCCCTACGGCAGCGAAACCAAGGATGACCTGGCTGCCCCCTGCGCCACTCACGAAGCTCTGTCGGACCTGCTGTATCCCAACTTTTCCTGGACGTACTATGCGATTACAACGGGTACTTCGAACGGCGGCGCAAATCTTGCCGGTTCTATTTGGACAGCGCCGAATTCGTTATCCAGTATCTGCATTCCCGAAAAGGATTCGAACGGACTTCTGCAGTGCACTGGGAAATATTGGGACAAGGGGATGGCTAACGGCTACGTGGATTTAAATCCGCCGGACGTGTTAGGCGACATCAGGAACTGCGAGCTTGCTGCTGTGAGTTGGGTGATTCCCGATGGGAAGTATTCCGACCACCCATTAATTCGGGGCAAGGACCGGCTTGGGTAGCAGCGATTGTTAGCGCGATCGGCAACAGCACGACTTGCGACAACAACATCGGCTACTGGCAGGACACCGCCATCTTCATTACGTGGGATGACTGGGGAGGCTGGTTCGACCACGTGGCACCTGTCATCCTGAAAGATACCCACAAGTATCAAGACCAGTACAGCTATCAGTTGGGTTTTCGAGTGCCGCTGATCGTGGTCTACGCCTACTCGCCGCAGACTGGTTACATCGATAACGAGATCAACGACTTCGGCAGCGTCCTGCGGGCTATCGAAGGCATATTCAACCTGCCCGGAGGTGAAGGCGCGCTAAATTTTGCCGACGCCCGCGCCAAGAATGATCTGCGCAGTTTTTTCAATTTCAATCTGACGCCGACAACCTTTACCACCATTCCAGCGCCGTTGGATCCGAATTACTTTGTGAGCTTTCCTGGTCCGCCGGAGCCGCCAGACACCGATTAATACGGCACGCCTACGGATGCACGCTGGCGGCCTCTGAAACTAAACGAAGACTTACAGTTGTACGCTGGTTGTAAATCTTGGCTGGAACGCATGCCGGATGAGAATTCATTCGGCGTGCATTCCTGCCGGAGCCAGTACGCGCGATGAGCGTGCAATCCGGCATGTTATAATCTTTCATCTTGGTTGCTCCTATAGCCGACGGAGGATTGTATCGATAAACGTTTTATCCGCACGAACGACCGTATTCGAGCGCGTGAAATCCGAGTAATAGGGGACGAAGGTGAACAGATTGGTGTAATGCCCCCGTACGAAGCGCTCAAACTGGCCCGCGAAAAAAACCTGGACTTGGTTGAGATCTCGCCCACTGCAACCCCACCCGTGTGCCGCATTATGGACTACGGGAAATTTCTCTACCAGCAGGAGAAAAAAGAACGCGAGGCCAAGAAGCACCAGAAGACGATCACGGTCAAGGAAGTCAAGTTTCGCATCAACGTGGACGACCACGACTACGAGACCAAGAAGAATCACGTGCTGCGCTTCCTGGATGAAGGCGACAAGGTCAAGGCTACAATTTTTTTCCGCGGACGCGAGATGACCCGCACTAACCTGGGACGCCAGATCCTCGAACGTCTGATCAAAGACGTCGAGGGCCAAAGCATAGTAGAATTCCGTCCCCGCCAAGAGGGCAACACGCTGCACGCGATCCTGGCGCCGAAAAAGGATACAGGCCAAAAGCCGCACGCAGCGCCGCCAGCCCAGAAAAGCGCGGGACAGGCGTAGAGAAAACAAGCATTCAGCACTTAGCATTCGGCCCTTAAGCATTTTTGGCTGAATGCTGAATGCTAACTGCCGATTCTGAGGACTTATGCCAAAGTTGAAAACCCATAAAGGCGCCGCCAAGCGCTTCAAGAAAACTGCAACCGGAAAGGTAAAGCGCGGGCATTCGCATTTGCGCCATATGCTGACCTCCAAGTCTCATAAGCGCAAAAAGAAGCTGGGCCACGCCGTACTGGTCAGCGACGCGGACACCCCCAAAATCAAGCGGATGATTCCGTACTAGCGTAAGCTGGCGCGGGCTGATTTAGTGTGGTTGCGGGTGACTCGCCCGCTTTTTGTGGGCTGCGAATTTTTGATTCCGCGGCTCCCGGCGTGTGAAGAGGTGATAAAGACTGCTTCGGTCTCCTACCTCCAGCCGCCGTAAATTGAAATAGAAAAGGAGCAGATCAATGCCTCGTGTAAAACGTGGAACCAAACGGCGCGCCAAGCGCAAGAAGATATTAGACCGCGCCAGCGGTTACTTCCTCACAAAATCCAAGCTGTACCGGTCGGCCAAAGAGGCCGTCGAGCGCGGCCTGAAGTTCGCGTACAGCGGACGCAAACAGCGCAAGCGTCAATTCCGATCGCTGTGGATCGTGCGTATCGGGGCCGCCGCCAAACTGAACGGGATGAGCTACAACACTTTCATCCACGGCCTGAAGAAAGCTGGGGTGGAATTGGATCGCAAGATTCTCGCAGACCTGGCGGTGAAGGACGCTGCCGCGTTTAAGAGCCTCGCCGAGCAGGCGAAGGGCGCTCTCGGCGGGGCGGCGTAGTCGGAGTCAGCACTTAGCATTCAGCATTTAACCAATTCAGAATTGTCATTCCGAGCGGGCGTAAGCCCGCGAGGAATCTGCTGTTCGCCGAGTGGCTCACGGCCTGCGGCCCGCGATAGCCTGGTTTTAATTATGACTCCGAAGAAAAAATCGGCGTACGCCCTTCCCAAGTTGAAGGATTTCTCCGACACAACCTTGGTGAAGGCAGTGAATGATTGCATTCGTGCCTGCCAAGCAGAGGCCGACGTCGTTCAGACGGAGACAGACTCCAAGGCGTTGCGCGATCGATGGCTCGGGAGAAAGGCCGGAATCCTAACTCAGATCAATGAACAATGGCTCAGGGCTGCACCCAAGGAGGCGAAGAGGGATGTCGGAGCACATGTCAACGAGCTGCGACTTCAGATCGAGGCTCGTGTCATTGGCGCGGAGTTGTCGGTTAGCGATCAAAGGAAGGCGCGATCAGTCGAATCTGAACGCATTGACATCACCCTCCCCGGGATTCGCCGTCCGCTCGGAGCGGAGCATCCAGTCATCAAGACCATGAACGAGATGGTCCGAGTCTTTCGCAATCTTGGGTACTCGGTGGAGGAGGGTCCCGAAATTGAGACCGATTATTACAACTTCGAGGCGCTGAATTTTCCTCCCAACCATCCCGCGCGGGATACGCAGGATACGCTGTTTATCGCCAATCAGGAATCGAAGCCGCTGCGGGAGCGGTTGCTGCTGCGCACGCACACTTCTCCGGTGCAGATTCGCACTATGGAAAAGATGAAGCCGCCCTTGCGCGTGGTTTGTCCGGGGAAGGTGCATCGCAACGATGCGCCGGACGCTACCCATTCTCCGATCTTTCATCAGATCGAGGGGCTGGCGGTGGATACGAACATCACGTTTTGTGATTTGAAGGGGACGCTCGATCACGCGGTGAAGGAGATGTTTGGATCAAGTGTGAAGACTCGGTTTTATCCGTCATTTTTCCCTTTCACCGAGCCCAGCGCGGATGTGCAGATCAGTTGCATTTTTTGCGGAGGGCGGGGATATCGTGATGGCGGCCCTTGCCGGAACTGCAAGGCTAGCGGCTGGATTGAACTGCTGGGCTGCGGCATGGTGGATCCGAATGTTTATGGGTTCGTAGATTACGATCCGAAGCAAGTCAGCGGCTTCGCCTTCGGCATGGGCGTGGAGCGAATTGCGATTCTGAAGTATGGCGTGGACGATATTCAGTTGTTCTTCAACGGGGATGTCAGGTTCCTGGAGCAGTTTGTCTAGAAGATCAAGAGCACTAACCACGAAGGTACACAAAGGAGGGCAGAAGTCAGGACGCTTCTCGAAATCGAGCAGTCGTTGCTGAACGGACTGCACGATGGCGAGGTGCGCAAGATCACGGTTGACGATGAGCATCTACGAGCGACCATTGACTTGGCTGTGTGGGTCGGTGACATGGATGACCCGCCGGAACGAAGAGAGGCATACAAGGAAGGGCAGTTAGAGATTTCCGGATCATTGTTTTGGCTATCGAACCACCCGACGCCAGTTATCCGTTTCAGGACAATCCCGAGCTGATCGTCGACGGGTGCGACATGACAAATGTCATTGATAAGAAGCTTTTGAACTCGCTTCCTGCCCATGCCTTTGTGCGTAGCTTTTTCGTGAAAGATTGGAATTCGTTCATCCACATCGCAGCGAAGGAGGCAGCACTGATCTGGAAGAATGATGGCGCAGTTACGGATCGAGGCCGGCGCGAGCATTTTTCTCCCGGCGAGACAATGACTTCAGGTAAGAAAACAATTAGCTGATTTATGAAAATTTCTCCTCAATGGCTGCGCGATTTCGTTGACCTCGACGTCAACTACCATCAGCTTGCTGATGATTTGACATTGGCTGGGATCGCGGTCGAGTCACTCAACGGCGAGGGTGATGGGACGATCTTCGAGATGGACATCACTACCAACCGTCCTGACGCTATGAACCATTATGGGGTCGCGCGGGAGTGTTCGGCGATTTACGATTTGTCGTTAAAGGCGATTGAGCCGCAATTGCCGGCTCCCATCCGGACGGGCGGGGACGCCCGACCTCCATTTTCCATCGACATTCAGGATGAGCAGGGTTGTGCGCGGTTCACTGGGCGTGCGATTCGAAATGTCACCATTAGACCTTCGCCTGAAAAGATTGCACGGCGGCTCGCGCTGCTGGATCAGCGACCGATCAACAATGCCGTCGACGCCACGAACTACACGCTGTGGGAGATGGGCAAGCCGACGCACGTCTTCGATCTGGATTTGCTCGAAGGCGGCAAGATCGTGGTTCGGCGTGCACGGGACGGCGAAACGCTCAAGACACTGGATGGCATCGAGCGCAAGTTGACTTCCGAGGATCTCGTCGTCGCCGACGCCAGGAAGCCGGTCGGATTGGCCGGAACCATGGGCGGCTTCGACACCATGATTACCGAGAAGACGCGCAACATTCTGATTGAATCGGCCTGGTGGGATCCAGTCACGGTTCGCAAGATGTCGCGACGGCACGGGTTGCACACGGATGCGTCCCATCGCTTCGAGCGTGGCGCTGATTATGAGTCCACCGTACTTTCGTGTGATCGAGTGGCCGAACTGATTTTGCAGTCGGGTGGTGGTGAACTCGTTGGTGGCCTGGTCGATGTGGTCGCACGGCGGCTCGACCAAGCTCCCTTGGCGTTACACCTTTCCGAGGTGCGGCGCATTCTCGGGGAAAAACTGGAGGCGGCGGAGATATTGCGCATTCTCCGGCGGCTGGGTTTCGAGTTGATCCCCGAACCTGGGGAAGACCTTGAGTTCACGGTACAGGTTCCAAGCTGGCGGCTGGATGTGGAGCGCGAAATCGACGTGATCGAAGAGATCGCTCGCCTGCACGGGTACGACAAGTTCACCAACACGCTGCCGGCGTATGTTGGCGCGGTCGTCGAACTACCGGATGCGGAGAAAGAAAAGAAGCTGCGGAATTCCCTGCTGGCTTTGGGTTATGACGAAGCGATTTCGCTGACCTTTATCTCGCACCAGGATGCGGAACAATTTTCGTCGGTGCCGGTAATCGAACTGGCGAACCCGCTGAGCGAGGAAGCTTCGGTGATGCGCACTTCGATGGTGCCGGGGATGTTGAACATGCTGGCATACAACCTGAACCGGGGCAGCAACAAGGTTCGCTTGTTCGAGGCAGGGAATGTTTTCGAAGCTGCAGGTGAGAAGACGGCGGAATTCAAGCGCATCTGTATGGGCGCAACCGGTAGCGCTTTGAATACGAGCGTCCATCAGGTGGCGAGGCCGATTTCTTTTTTTGATCTCAAGGGTGATGTGGAACCTTTGTTGGGCGCCTTCCGGCATGTTGGGCTTGAATACAAGGCGGATGCCGCGGACTATTACCATCCTGGGCGTTCGGCGTGCGCGGTGATGGATGGCGAGGTCGTGGCTCAGTTTGGGCAGATTCATCCGGAGATCGCGACCAGGCGCAAGCTCAAGCAGGATGTTTTTGTCACAGAGATTTATGCGGATCGACTACTCAAGCGCGGGCTGCGTGCCGTGCGCTATGAAGCGTTGCCACGATATCCGGAGGTGGAGCGCGATTTTTCTTTTATCTTTGACGATGCGGTTGAGTTCGCCACGATTGAGAAGGCGGTGGCGGGATTGGTTTTGACTGAGCTGCGAAGTTTCGTTCCGGTCGAGATTTTCCGTGGCGGTTCCATTCCAGCGGGCAACTATTCTTTGCTGCTTCGAGGTACGTTTCAGTCCGGCGAGCGGACTTTACGCGAGGATGAAGTGGGACGTTGGTCAGAAAAGATCATTAAGGCTCTCGAGGGTTTGGGCGGGACGCTGCGGGCGTGGTAATCAATTTATGCTGCTTCTGGCCGATTTTGCTCGGCTGGACGAACGAGGGCGTCCGTCCCTACGGGCTTCTTGCCGAACTAGTGAATTCCCGTCCTTCCTGTGCTAGTCTGACCGAATTATGGCTGATGTGGTCATCCAACCGAAGCACTTTCTTAGCGACAAAGTTGAGCTTTTTACTGAGTCCGTCATTCGCGAGATGACGCGGCAGGCCATGCTGCATGGGGCAGTCAACCTGGCGCAGGGCTTCCCGGATTTTTCTGCTCCAGCCGACATCAAGCGAGCCGCACAGGAAGCAGTTGCGGCAGACGTCAATCAGTATGCGATTACCTGGGGCGCGAAGAATCTGCGGAATGCGATTGCGCTGCAGATGCAGGAATGGCAAGGAATCGCGGTTGATCCGGAGACGCAGATCACCGTGTGTTGCGGCTCGACCGAAGCGATGATTTCGACGCTGCTGGCGGTTTGCAATAAGGGCGACGAAGTGGTGATCTTCGAACCGTTCTACGAGAATTACGGGCCAGATTCGGTGCTGTCCGGAGCGAATCCGGTCTTCGTGAAACTCCGTCCGCCCACTACGGCGGATGGCGAGTGGACGTTCGATGAGCGCGAGTTGCGCGCGGCTTTTCATCATCAGACCAAAGCCATCATCCTTAATACGCCCAACAACCCTACCGGCAAGGTATTCACACGCGGCGAACTGGAACTGATTCGCGACCTGTGTGTGGAGTTCAACGTTCTGGCCATCACGGATGAGATTTACGAACACATTCTTTACGACGGCAAGCAGCACATTTCGATGGCGAGCCTCGAAGGTATGAGCGAGCGGACGGTAACGATTAATGGTTTGTCGAAGAGTTACAGCGTGACCGGATGGCGCGTGGGGTGGGCAGTCGGAGCGGCGGCGATCACAAATGCGATTCGGAAAGTCCATGATTTTCTTACCGTGGGCGCTCCGGCTCCTTTGCAGGAAGCGGGAGCGGCGGCTCTGGGGCTGCCGCGTGCCTATTATGAAAACCTGGCTACTGGATACGAAGCGCGGCGGGATCGGCTGATACCGGCTTTGGCGGAGGCGGGATTCCGATGTTTTCGTCCGCGTGGGGCGTACTACGTGATGACGGACATCACGCTGTTTGGGTTCGCGGATGATGTCGCGTTCACGAAATATCTGGTGAAGGAGATTGGCGTGGCGGCGGTTCCGGGATCGAGTTTCTACAATGATCCGCGGGACGGGGCCAAGCAGGTGAGATTTGCGTTCTGCAAGCGGGATGCAACGCTCGATGAGGCTGGGCGACGGTTGAGGAAATTGCGCCCGACCTAGCCGAGCTTCGCTCGTCTTGAATAGCCGGGGGGCGGCTGTTCCCCCGTGAGCAATGGCGGCTTCATCTATCTGATCCATTCACAGGGTTGTGCGGTATACTGCGCTAAAGATCAAAATCTTTGTGGGGAATAAGTGCAATCATGGTGGTGAGAATGTCTGAAGAAGTATCCGCGCAGGTTCCGTCTGACGATTTTCACGCGCTCGAACAGAAAGTCTATCGCACAATTGAGATGTACAAGGCAGCGCGGGAGGCCCGAGCGGCATCGGAACGCGATGCGCAGCGACTGCGTGAGCAACTAGAGGAACGCGAAGAAGAAGTCGAAGGCCTTCGCCGCGAAATGGTGCAGCTACGGCGGGAGCGCGAGGAGATTCGCGGCCGGGTGGAGAAAATGTTGCACCAGATCGACTCTCTGGCGGAAGAGCAGGCTGCGAGCTGACCGGCGCTCTGGCTGAGGGTTCGGCGTGCGGGTTCACAGGAACGGAATAACTTATGGCGAGCGTCATCAAGCAGCCTGGGGCGAAGAACGCTGGCGATAACAGCGTGCGCGTGGAGATCTTCGATCAGGCTTACAATCTTCGCGGGTCGGATGCGGAGTACATCTTGAAGCTGGCCGATTACGTGGACGCCAAAATGCGGGCGGTAGCGGAGCAGACCCACACCGTGGACACGGCGCGCCTGGCGGTGCTGGCTGCGCTCAATATCGCCGATGAATATCATTTATTGAAGCGGAACCAGGATGTTGGAGCGGTGGACTATTTGAAGCGAGCGCATCATTTGGCGGATGCCTTGGATGAAGTTCTGGAGGAGAAGCGCCGAGCTGGCTAGCCCTTTGCTATTCGAGCTTCGCTCGATGGGCAGACGAGGCAACTGTCCCCACGTGGTTCCCGTTTTATCCTCCTTACGAAAGTTGCTGGCAAATCGAGTGCCAACTATTTGTGCAGTCCCCCTTGCGAAGCGGGCGGGATTTGCCTAGGATGCGGAATGAAAGCCGACCTGCGAAGTTGGTGATGGTGGTAACCGATTTTTGAACCAACACCGAATGAACGGGGGCCTGACTCGTAAAATTAGATCCGGTGTGCGATGCTCCGCCATGCGGAGATGCCTAAAGGGTCGCGGCGGGTTCCCATCGTCTACCGACGGGTTCATTCTCGGCCTACCACACGGCTAGGTGGGTCGGCTTGCTTCTTCTGCTCGTGTTCACTTCCCTGCTACACTAGCGGCTACTAATTCCTAGTGCTCTGCATCTAAAAAACAGTGTTCCCTCGACTCTTTCATATTGGCAATTTCAGTTTGCCCACCTACGGACTGCTGGTCTCACTGGGCGTTCTGATCGGATTGTGGATTAGCGTGCGCAACTCCGAGAAGCAGGGGATCAATGGGGACGACGCGTGGAATCTGGGAATTCTGGTAGTGCTGTGCGGAATTCTGGGCGCGAAGATTCTTTACATCGTCAACGACTGGACCTACTACAGCGCTCATGTGGGAGAGATTTTTAGCTTTGCCACGCTGCAGGCTGGTGGGGTCTTTTCTGGCGGGCTGATCGGCGGTTTTTTGGCGGCGGCCTGGTATGTCCGGAAGCGTCGCATGCCCGCGCTGGCCACTTGTGATGCTTTCGCGCCGGGATTGGCCGTTGGCCACGCGCTCGGACGAGTGGGTTGTTTTGCTGCGGGCTGCTGCTATGGCAAACCGACCAATCACTTCTGGGGCGTGACGTTTACCAGTCCCGTAGCGCAGGCTTGGGTGGGCACGCCGCTCGGAGTTTCGCTGGAGCCGACGCAGCTTTTCGAGGCGGCGGTCGAACTGGCGAATTTCTTTATTTTGATGTGGCTTCTGAAGCGGAAGAAGTTCGATGGGCAAGTGCTTGCAGCTTATTTCTTCCTTTATGGCGTGGCGCGCTATTTCCTTGAGTTCCTGCGCGACGATCCGGGACGGGGATCCGTGTTTGGCGGGATCATGACTGGAACCCAGTTGATCTCAATTGGATTGGTCGTATTGGGCGGACTGATCTGGTGGCTGCGGCCGGGGTTTAAGGCCTTGCCCGCACAAGCGGCACGGTAAACCTCTTCACCACAGAGACACAGAGAATTTGGCTTTCGCATCTTTGTGCCCGCAGTGCTGATAGTCGCGGTATTCTTGGCGTGCACTACTTCCGCTGCGCGTGGACACTTTCCCTAAAATTCTGGTTGCGACGGTCGAGGATGCCGGCAAGCGGCTGGATCAATTCCTGGTCAGCCAGATTGTCGACACCAGCCGGGCTCGCGTCCAACAATTGATCAACGAAGAGAAAGTGCTGGTCAACGATGGTCCGGCGAAAGCTTCGCTGCGCTTGCGAGGTGGAGAGCGAATTGCGATTCTCGGTGAGGTGAAATCTACTCCGCTGCGGGCTGTGGCTGAGGAAATCCCGCTGGACATCGTTTACGAGGACGACGATTTGGCGGTGGTGAACAAGGCGGCTGGGATGATGGTGCATGCTGGAGCGGGTGCCACCGAGGACGAGCGCAATCGGGGCACGCTGGTGAATGCGTTGCTGCACCGGTTCGGGGAGCTCTCGGGTGTCGGGGGAGAGTTGCGGCCAGGAATTGTGCACCGTCTGGACAAGGCCACAAGCGGGCTGATCGTGATTGCGAAAAATGACGAGGCCCATCGCAAGCTGGCGGCGCAGTTCGCACGGCGCGTAGTCAAGAAAACTTATATCGCGTTGGTGCACGGATGGGTCAAGCAGGATCGGGGAACGATCAGCAGCAGCATCAGCCGCGACCGGGTGCGGCGGACCCGCATGACTACCAAGCGTTCCGGCGGGAGAGAAGCGATCACGCACTACACGGTGCAAAAGCGGATTGATTCGAAGTATGGAAAGTTCACGCTGCTGGAACTGGGCATCGATACCGGGCGGACTCACCAGATCCGGGTGCATCTGGCTTCGCTGCGGCATCCCGTCGTGGGCGATACGCTGTACGGGGCGCCACGCGAGATGAGCACAAGAAACCACGCTAGCATTTCTCTACCGAGAAATTTCCTGCATGCGGCTGCGTTGCAGTTGCAGCATCCTCGGAGCGGCGTGGCATTGTCATTTGAGCGGCCGTTGCCGGAAGAGTTGCAAGGCTTTATAAACAAAATCGAGGCGAGCTAAATCGCAGGACAGAATCCACCGTCCCGGCAATTTCTCTATAGTTCCAAGTGAAAGATATCCAGCACCAAATAGGAGTGCGGATTCACGAGTGCGACGTGGCCGCCAATGACAAAGTTCTGGTAACCCTCGGGAGGCGGCGGCAGACGCCGCGCCAATTCCTCCGGACACGGCATCATCTTCTTGCCGAATCCTGGGGGTAGAGTTCCACGTACTCGTAGTTGCTTTTCAAGGCCGGGGGGTAATTGATCTTTCTTCGCAAGCCCGGGTGGCAAACGATCATCATCCTGGCCGTGATACCAGCCGCGTATCTCGTTGCGGTCGTGTTGGCTGTAATACTGTCTTCCTTGGTCATCGTCGTTGTCGTGTTTGCCATGACCGTGCTTGTCCGCCAGCGCCCTGCCCGACAGGGAGAAAATCACTGCCAGACAGATGTGCAACCATCGTTTTGATCGCATGAATCCCTCGTCGAGTAGATCAACCTCGAGCGTAGTGAGCTAAAGCGGTTGTGAGCAAATTACCAACGTTCCTGACCTCCGCGCAGCACAAGATGTCCGATTGAGCATCCCCCTCGTTGGATTTCATTTACAATCAGCAGCCACGCCTTTACTGAAACGTTTAAGGAGCAAGTCTTGAGGAATCGGATACCGCTTGTCGCGTTGCTGGTGCAATGCCTCTTCCTTTTTGCCATGTGTGCAGCACAGACGATCCAAGTCGACATAACGCCCGCACACTCGACGAACCGGTTCGTGCCGAATGAGGCCCTCGGCGCGGGGGTGGATCGCATTCCGGCAGCAGCAATCGATCATGATTTGCTTCAGCCTACTCTGGACAAGGTGTTTGCTTCGGGCTGGCAGCCCGTGACCTATCGCCAGAATACTGAGCTAGCGATGGAGGCGTGGCACTGGAATCCGCAAGGAACGTGGAGCGATCAACGTGGAAAGGGTTACTTCACAGGTTCGGCCACGCCAACCGAGATCATTCGTTACTCCTACGGATATTCGCTGCCTCACCGCGGGACCACTCGCAACGACGGAACCGGGAACGCAGGTTTTTCGCGGCTTACGGATGGCGATTTGAATACGTATTGGAAAAGCAGTCCGTACCTCACTCAACGCTTCACCGGAGAGAGTGATTCCCTTCATCCCCAGTGGGTGATTCTCGACCTGACGCAAAATCAGATGGTGGACAGTATTCGCATCGCATGGGCGAATCCATACGCGACTCACTACGTGGTGCAGTATTGGACAGGCGACGATCCCATCAAGGCTCAAACCAAAGGCGTGTGGGAGACGTTTCCGCATGGCACGATTACGAATGGGAAAGGCGGCATTGAAACTATCCGATTGTCCGACAGCCCAATGCCCATCCATTTCGTGCGAATGCTGATGACCGAGTCGTCGAACACCTGCGATTCTCAACAATCAGCCGATCCAAAAATCGCCGACCCGAGAAACTGTGTGGGCTACGCGATCAGCGAACTCTATCTCGGAACGACGACGGCTGATGGAGCCTTCCACGACATTCTCCGGCACACGCCCGATCAGGAACAGACAGCTACTTACTGTTCTTCGGTGGATCCGTGGCATGAGCCTTCTGATCTGCTGACCACGTTGCAGGCACAGGTGGGATTCGACATCTTCTTTACCAGTGGAGTCACGCGGGGCTTGCCAGCGATGATGCCCGTCGCGCTTCTGTATGACACTCCTGAGAACGCCGTTGCAGAGATCGAATACCTCAAGAAACGTAACTATCCAATTTCGTACGTTGAAATGGGCGAAGAGTCGGACGGGCAATTCATGGTGCCGGAGGACTATGGTGCGCTCTACCTGCAATGGGCTACGGCTTTGCACCGTGTCGACCCTGGTCTAAAGCTAGGTGGGCCATCCTTCCAGGGAGTGAATAAGGATATTGAAGTGTGGCCCGATGCCAACGGCAAAGTCTCGTGGTTGGGGCGATTTCTAGATTACCTCAGACAACACGGGCGGATGAATGATCTCGCATTCTTCTCCTTCGAGCACTATCCTTATGACGGTTGTAAAACCCCGTGGGGCACCCTTTATGACGAGCCCGACCTGGTGAACCGCATTATGCAGGTCTGGCGGGAAGACGGTGTGCCGGCGAATCTTCCGGTGTTCATCACCGAGTCTAACCTTTCGTCCGCCGCGAGTGAAACCTACATGGACATGTTCGCGGGAGTGTGGCTGGCCGACTACATCGGATCCTTCTTGAACTCGGGCGGGAACGGGGTTTATTACTTCCACTATTTGCCGCTGCAGATGGAACACGGCTGCAACGATTCGCCAGGAACGTTTGGCATGTTTACGGTTGATATCAACTACCAGATTCAACAGCCTCTGTCTCAATTCTTTGTCTCGCAGCTGATCAATCTCGAATGGGTGCAGCCAGGCTCGGGGGAACACCGGGTGTTTCCCGCGAAAGGTGACGTCGATGATGGTGCGGGTCATGCGCTGGTAACGGCTTACGCGGTGCAACGTCCGGACGGACAATGGTCGGTCATGGCCGTTAATCGTGATCAGCAAAATGCGCACCGCGTGCGAATCCTATTTCAGGATCAAACCTCGCAGAGCGCAAGCTTTTTGTCCGGTCCGGTTGAGATCTCGACCTTTGGAAAAAATCAATATCAATGGCATCCGGCAGAGACCCGCTTTATGGCGCATTCGGAACACGCAGGGGAGCAGCCCGTGGTAGCAACCACGAAGGGCACGGCGGATCCGGACGGACCCGTCATGCACTCCCGGCAAACTGGCGGGAAGGATGCCCTGTACGATTTACCGGCGGCGTCGGTCGTGGTTATTCGGGGCAAGGTCGGGGGGAAATAGACGTCGTGGTGGCAATCCGACGGCGGCGCGTAGGGGGCCAATGTACGTTGGTGCGAAATCCGGCAGCGGCTTGAGTCTTTGATTTGCAGCTATAATTGGGGAAACTCATGAAGTTCCGCACCGCCAGTCTATTTCTCGGCGTTTTATTTCTGGGTAGCTTTGGCCTGCTCGTGCTGGAGGCGCAGGACGCGGGGCAAGCAGAACTGCCTTCGGCACCCTCCGCTTCCCTACCGAGCCGGTCGCAGAAGGCTGCTCCTCCGGCTACGCAACAGACCGCTCCGCCACCGCAACAGGCGGCTCAGCAATCGCAAGTACCAGCCGACCCCACCAAACCTGCCGCGGTCCCGCCTGCCCAGCAACCTGCGGGTGATGCTGCACAGAATCAACCGCCCAAAGCGGGGACACCTTCGACCTCCACCTTACCTGCCGGAGGCAACTCATCGGACGATGACTCGCTCACGACGATTCGCCACACCGTAAACGAAGTGAACGTCGTTTTCACAGTTACCGATAAACACGGTCGCTACGTCAGAGATTTGAAAAAAGAAGATTTCAAGGTAGTCGACGACAATAAGCCGGCACCGGATATCCGCAGCTTTCACGCCGAGACCAATCTACCTCTGGAAGTTGGACTGCTGGTCGACGCCAGCAATTCTGTGCGCGACCGTTTCAAGTTCGAGCAGGAAGCGGCCACGGAATTTCTGAATCAGACGATACGTCCCAGGTACGACGAGGCTTTCGTCATCGGCTTCGATGTGACTCCGGAAGTCACACAAGATTTCACCGACAACACGGAAAAACTCTCGATCGGAGTGCGCTCGCTGCGCCCGGGCGGCGGCACCGCGATGTACGACGCGCTATATTTTGCTTGCCGTGACAAACTCATGAAGGTGCAACACAACGGACCGGTGCGCCGGGCGATCATTCTGCTGAGCGATGGTGACGACAACCAAAGCCATGTGACGCGCGAGGAAGCCATCGAGATGGCACAACGGGCCGACGTGATTGTCTACACCATCAGCACGAACCTAAGCGGCGCGGGCCATCACGGCGATAAAGTACTGGAACGCATTGCCGACGCAACCGGCGGACGCGCCTACGTTCCCTTCCAGATCAACGAGGTGGCTAACGCATTCGCTGCGATTCAGGAAGAACTGCGCAGCCAGTATGCGATAGCGTATAAACCTGCCGACTTCATCGCCGATGGACGCTATCGCAGCGTCGACATCCAGCCCGTGGGTCAAAAAGGCCTGCGTGTACGCAGCCGACACGGGTATTACGCGCCATCGCAATAGGTCATCGCATGGCCGGATGCTCTGGCACTCCCTTGCCCCAAAAGCTCGGCATCAAACCACAGTTCCGCGTAGCCTTGCGCGATGTGCCGCCGGATGTTCAGGGCGAGTTGAAGAGTGTTCTGGCCAGTTGTAGCGTCGCCAAGGGCGAGCCGGTTGATTTCGCGATGATCTTCGTAAAGACCGCGGGAGAGCTGAAGAAGCGCTTTCGAAGCCACGCAAAGCAACTGGCACCCGCGGGGACGTTGTGGATCAGTTGGCCGAAGAAGGCCTCCGGCGTGGCTACCGATCTTAACGAGAATGAAGTGCGAAGAATTGGGTTGGAGGCGGGACTGGTGGATGTGAAGGTGTGCGCGCTGAATGAGGTCTGGTCGGGACTGAAGTTCGTGATCAGGGTGAAGGACAGGATGATAAGTTGCTAAGCCGCTGGCGCGATGGTCAGAGGCCGGAACCTGACACCGGCCTCTGCCACCTATCCCACCTTTCGCAGGAGGAATGGGGCACCCCAAAAGCTACAGTGTAAGTTTAAAATCGAAATTGTGGGAGCCGCCGACGACCGCCGTACCGAACAGATGGCCTGCGCCATCCAGTATCACGGGATTGGGAAATTCTCCGTCGGTCGTTTCGTTGAATGTGTAGAGCACGGTTTCGGTCCAATTGCCAGAACCGGGAACCAGCTTAAACAAAACGCCGCCACCGCAACTCGTTTTGCCGCCATCGACTGCCCCGAACACATTTCCGGCGGAATCGAACAGGATCCCCTGGGGCTCCGCACCATCAGGCCCTGAAAAGCTGTACACATCGCTGAAGATCCACCCACTTCCATTCGGGCTGAGTTCGAAAACCGTGCCGCAGTCATTAGGGCACTGCACCGAGCCGCCGAGAAGCGTGGTTCCAAACCGATTGCCCTGCCTATCAAAGACCAACGGGGAGTTAGGAAACGCTCCGTCACTGCCGCCGCTGAAACTGTAAATTACGCTTAGACTCCAACCACCGACCCCTGGCGTGAGTCTAAATTGGCTTCCGCAGCCTCCACCACAGGTGCTGTTGACTGTGCCGCCGGATTCCGCGACACCCAGAAAATTTCCGCTGGTATCCGGGGTCAACCCCCTTGGCCACCAACCATCGCTGCCCCCAGTGAACGTGTGAAGGACGGTCTCCGTCCAACCGCTGTCGCCCGGGGACAACTCATACACTACGCCGCACACTTGGCTGCAGAGATTGCCCTTGCCCCCGCCTTGTGTGTCGCCATAAAGGTTGCCAGCCGAGTCCAGGACCAGATTTCCCTCGGGGAACGCTCCATCGCCGCCGCCTTTGAACCTGTACAGGACTGTCTCCGCCCAGCCGTTTGACGTACGAGACAGCTTGAAACTGTGCCGCAGTCAGTCGCTGGGTAAAGCAGGTAGAGTTGTCGGAAGAAGTTGTGCCAGACAGATTGCCGACACTGTCGAACAGTAATGGGCCGAACGGCAATTCACCGTCGTGCTTCGGACCGTTAAAATTGTGGATCACCTGATATTGCCAACCGGTGGATGTCTGCTTGATCTCGAAACCGCGCCGCACGGCTTGGGACACTGACTTCCGCCCGAGATCCCGGCGGTTCCGTAGAAGCCTCCATCAGGGCCAATGATCAGCCCGGAGTTGGGATATTCCGCTGGCTTTGCCAGGAAATTGTGCAACATGGTGAATTGGCTTGCGAACGCGTTGGCGGTTAACAGAATGAACATGCCCGTTAGAATCGCGAGCGTCGCCCTCAACGTCTAGTGTGAAAAGCTCCTCCGAAACAGCTGCAAGTAAAAAAAGCTCGCACGTAACTTCTGCGCTTAGCTTCAGTGCGGTCAGTCGCGTTTGGGAATAGCGTAGTATCCCGCGCGGGATTGGATTTTGTAGTCTCTGTTGGTGGCATGGATTTCCACTTTGCGGAAAGTGCCGTCGAGAGCCGCATTCGTGGGTGTGTAGCCGATGTTGTATTGGCTGCGCAGTTCGTTGGCGATCTGGTCGAAGCCCTCTTTCAGCTTTTCATATTTATTTCCGACTTCAATTACGCGGCCTCCGGTTTCCTGCGTCAGCTTCTTCATCTCACCTTCACCAGAGTAGCCGCCGAAACCGCCGTAAAAACCGCGGTCCGCACAAAGCAATACGTAGACGATACTGTCGGACTTCTGGGCGGCTTCAATGGCATCTTTGATCTTGAGCTGGCTGCCTTCGTCCTGGCCATCAGTCAGCAGGATCATGGCCTTGCGACCGACTTGCTGGGCTAATTCATCGTGCGATGCCAGGTACACGGCGTCATAAAGCAATGTGCCCCGGGGAGCGCCCTGCGTAGGAACCGTACCTCCACCAAGACCCGGAATGCCGGTGCCGCTTCCACCAGCGGTGTTGATGCGGGCGCTGTTTAAAGCGGCCTTCAGCAAACGAGTGGAACTGGTGAAATCCTGCAATAGTTCAACGTTCACATCGAAGTCGATAACGAAGGCTAGGTCTTTCTCACGTAGAATCTGATTAAGAAACTCGCCACCCACTTGCTTTTCCATGTCGAGCACGCGGGCTTGGCTGCCACTGGAATCAATCAAAATCCCGAGCGTAAGCGGGAGGTTCGACTCGGCAGCAAAATACTTGATGGTTTGCGGCTTGCCATCTTCCAGGATCTGGAAATCATTCTTAGTGAGGTTGGGAATCAGTGCTCCTCTTTTGTCCTTGACATTGAAGAAGAGCTGGACAACATTGACGTTGACCTTCAGCGTCGCAGCCGACTGGTCCTGGTCTTGATCCTGCCGGTTCTGGTCGGGCCTATTATCGGGCGAAGAAGCCGATTGCTGGGCGCTGGCGGCTGAAGAACCCGCGAACAAAAACACGAGTAGCAGGGCACGCAAGACCGGTAGTGAGCAGACTTTGGGCATGAAAGTATTCTCTCGATATTTTTGTTAGTCTATCCTTTTAGCGTTAGATGCACCAATTGACGAGTCTTGGCATCCGAATTAGTGGCCAGTTTGCCGTGAGGCGGAGGGTTTCCACAGTGCTTCGAATGACGAGTATGCGGTGGGCAGCAGCGATGGCAACCTTCTTATTTTTCTTCACATTAGGGATCGCGGCGGCTCAACAGCCGACGCCGCCTAAGCAGGAAATTCCCGACGCGCCTTCGGCCAGCCGGCCTCCCCAGCCATTTCCTAGCACTCCACCAGTCGAACCCCAAGGCCAGCCTCCGAGCGAGGCGCCCGCGCCAGAGCAACCGCCTTCGGGAAACGAAATGCCGCCGTCGTCCACCAAACCGGCTCCAGCCCCCGCAGAGGACGCGTCGAACCCGCCTCCGCATCCACTTGAAGTAAAAACGGTTCCCGAGGGCAGCGTGCCGCCCGACGAGGGGAGCCCACAGGCCGAACTGTACAAGCTTTCGGTGAACGTCAATGAAGTAATCGTGCCGGTGAGAGTAACGGACGACTCCGGGCGTCTGGTCAACGGATTACTGCCGAAGGATTTCTCCGTGTATGAGGACGGCAACAAGCGTGTCCTGAACTTCTTTACCAGCGATCCCCTGGCGATCTCGGCCGCAGTAATCTTTGATTTGGGTATGCCCGACGTAAACGTACAGAAGGTCAATCAAACCTTTGGGGCTTTGGAGGGAGCGTTCAGCCAGTTCGATGAGGTAGCGATTTACAGCTACAGCACGACGGTCGGGAGAATGGCCGACTTCGGCGCCGTGGGCAAGAGATTGGACGCAGTGTTGAACCAGATGAAAACCTACCATGGCGAGAATAACGGAGTCCCTGTGCTGGGCGGACCTTTGGGCCCCGAAGGACCAACGATCAATAACATTCCAGTCGAGCGCAGCGCACCCCCCGCAATTTCGCCTGCAAAGCAGGCTCGCGTACTCAACGACGCCATTTTGACTGCGGCAATGGATCTCGGCACGCGTCAGAAGGGACGCCGTAAGATCATATTCGTCATCGGTGACGGCCGCGAATACCGTAGCAATGCCAGCTATGGTGATGTATTGAAGGTACTGCTTTCGAATGGGATTTTGGTGTACGGCATCGGTGTGGGCGGCTCAGCCATACCGGGGTACAAGCAGGTGGAAAAGTTGCATATCCCTGGGCAGGCCTATGGCAACATTTTGCCCAAGTACGCGAGCGCAACCGGCGGCGAGATTCTTAGCGAGTATTCCAAGGATGCGATTGAAAACGCTTATCAGCGTGCCATTGGCGATGCCCGCAATCAGTACACCCTAGGCTACGCCAGCGCAGCCACTCCCAGCAGTACCTATCGGGAGATCGAAGTCAAGGTTGGTCGTCCGGGCTGTAAGTCATCCGACCTGCGTCCCTGCGTGCTGGTCTTTGCAAAGGCCGGATATTATCCTTTGCCAGTGAGCCGTTGAGAGCGGCCAGTCTCATCCTCTCCATACCTAAGGGTCACGCTAGTAACCAGGGTAACCTGCCGGTAGAGTCCCGCTCTGTGGTATAAAACCAGCAGTACCAAGCCAAAACTACAGGTGGAGGCGCTTTGGACTTTTGGCGCCTGCCGCGTGTCTTGAGGAAAGTCTTTGAGTTTCATCAACTTTGCAGCCCGCGAGATTAATTGTAAGATCGTGTACTACGGCGCTGGGCTGGGTGGAAAAACCACGAATCTGCAGTACATCTTCCAGAAAACTGCTGAACAGCAGAAGGGGAAGATGATCTCGCTGGCTACGGAGACGGATCGAACCTTGTTCTTCGACTTCCTGCCTCTGGATCTGGGATCGGTGCGCGGGTTCAAAACCCGTATTCACCTGTATACCGTTCCCGGGCAGGTCTTCTACGACGCCAGCCGCAAGTTGATCCTGCGTGGAGTGGACGGCATTGTCTTTGTCGCCGATTCTCAGCAAGAGCGTATGGACGCCAACGTTGAGGCGCTGGACAATCTGATGGACAACCTCAAAGAACATGGCTACGACTTCAAGAAGATTCCTTACGTGCTGCAGTTGAACAAACGCGATCTACCCAACGTCCTGCCAGTGGATGCTCTGGCCAAAGAGTTGCGCCGGAAGGACGAACCGGTGACGGAAGCGATCGCCTTCCAAGGGAACGGCGTGTTTGAAACGCTGAAAGAGATCGCGCGGCAGGTGCTGCTGGAATTGAAGCAAGGTGGATAGGGAGAAAGCTTCGAGTCGACTAGCATTCCATCGGAAACAGGTCCCAACCGCCGCCAGCTGTGATCTTAAACCTGTCTAATGGCTTGCGGCCTCTGTGAAGACAACGCCCGAGCGCAAATCCAGGATCCTCCCCACATCGCCAAGGCGATAAATGCGCTGGACCATTCATTTGGATTGTGCGGCGCACCCGCAATTCCTGCCAGCCCAAATACCCTCGGTATGTGCAGAACGAAAAACCATAGCAAAAACATCGTCCCGATCAGGGTCGCTCCCCACTGCCCCATCCATTTTTTAGCGATGCTCACGCCGGCAGCCATGAAAGCGCAGCCGAAGAAAAACGCCCAGAACAAGTGCCAGGGAATCCAAAGGGGGCACGAGCGAGGCGACGAAGCGGAGAAAGAGAAAATGATCAAGGCCAAAAACAACTAATGCAATTGCAAAGATAAAACGACCGGACTTGATCAGCCAATCCGGAGCGCTGGTCTATAGCTGAGAGTATCTTTCCTCGACTGGGAAAGTTCCGGCTAAGGTCAACGCCGCGCCGCCAATTGCCAACAACTCGAAGGAACCAGTTCGAACGGTCCATATCGAGTTGATTCGCAGCAGCACGCAGAGCAGAAACAGAATTCCCAACAGGATCGCCGCCGGAGGACGTGCTTTGACGTTGGCCGCGATGCACAGACCCGCTGCGATGAGGACCAGGCCTGTGAGGTATCCCAGCCACTGGTATGCCGGAACCCACGGAATGACAGACACGACTTCGCGGCCGGAGTAGATCGTGTTATTGAAGACCCTAAACCGCACACAGACGATGGTGTTCAACGCCTAAAGCCACGATCGCAATCGCGAATAAGAGGCCGCCTTGTTTGACGATTTTTTCCACAAAACCCGCCCGCGCTGGCTGCAAATGCCCGGTCAAACACTACCCGCCCATCGTTCGTCCCAATGAACAGGGAGTGAGTGTTTAGACGTACTCGACATTCGAAAGACACTAAGGTCAACCGCCAGCGATCCTTCTTTTTGTGGAGACTTTGATATGGTCTTGGTTGAGGGCAGAATGAGCAAGGCTTGGTTGTCCGTGACGCTCAGTTTAGCGTCGATCTGCGGGAGCGCCGTGTGGGCCGACGAAAGTCACCTCCATGCGCACGCGGAAGAGAAACTGGGTACAGTTTCGTTTCCTACTTCGTGCGCCAGTGCGGTTCAGAAGCCTTTTGAACGTGGCGTAGCGTTGCTGCACTCGTTCTGGTTTGACGAAGCCTACAAACAGTTTCAGCAGGTTGCCGATCAGGACCCGCAATGCGCGATTGCCTACTGGGGCCAGGGGATGAGCCTGTTTCGCCAGTTGTGGGGCCGCCCGGACGAATCCGATTTGAGCAATGGCCAGGATCTTTTGCGGAAGGGGCAAGCGATTGGCGCAAAGACCCGGCGGGAGCGGGATTACATCGACGCGCTGGCCATTTTTTATCACGACTACGACAAACTTGATCACGAGCAACGCAGCATGGCGTATTCGCAGGCCATGCAGAAGGTCTACCAGCGCTATCCTCAGGACCACGAGGCTGCAGTGTTCTACGCGCTGTCATTGCTGACCTGGGCGCCCGACGCAAACACCGCGTTGGATAATGCCAGGAAGGCGATCACCATCCTGAATCCGTTGTTTGCCATCGACCCGGACGATCCCGGCGTCGCACACTACTTGATTCACGCAGCGGATGATCCGCGGCTGGCGCAACTCGGTTTGCCAGCAGCCCGCCGTTACGCGCAAATTGCTCCGGCGTCTCCGCATGCTCTGCATATGCCGTCGCACATTTTTGCCCGGTTGGGGCTTTGGCCAGAAGACATTCAATCGAACCTGGCAACCATAGCGGCGACTCAGCAACCATCGGCGATTCATTTTGGGGCGGAACATCAGGTCCATGCGATGGATTTTCTCGAGTACGCCTATTTGCAAATTGGCGAAGACAGCAAGGCTAAAGCGATGGCCAATGGGTTGGGAAACGTGCGCGAGCAAGATATGGACAAAGGCCTGGACGGTTATCTCAACCAGATGCGCGCGCATTTCCCCGCAATGTATGCGGTCGAAAGGCACCAGTGGAAAGAGGCCTTGGCGCTGCAACCGTCATCGGGAGCCGAACCGGAAAACCAGCAGATCACTTATTGGGCGCGGGCCGTTGGCGCTGGGCACGTGCGTAACGCGGTTGCGGCCCAGGACGCGGTGAATCAATTCGATGCGATGCTCGCGGCGACCCGGAAAGGTAAACATCCTTATCGCGCCGACCGCATGAGCACGAACCACGACGAAACGCACGCCTGGTTGGCCTTTGCCCAGCAGAGAAACGAGGATGCGTTGAAGCTGTTGCGCGCCGTCGCGGACAAACAGGATGCCGAAGGCAAAGGCGAAGTCGAACTACCCGCGCGCGAAATGCTCGCCGACATGCTGCTGCAAATGGGACGGCCAGCACAAGCGCTGGCCGAATATGAGAAATCCATGAAGACCGATCCCAATCGGTTTAACGGGCTGGCCGGAGCTGGCCGGGCAGCCGAACTTTCGCACCAGTCTGAAAAGGCTAAAGCTTACTACGCGCAGCTACTGAAGAACTGTGACAACGGAGCGCATTCCGATCGGCCGGAACTGACCCACGCACGATCGTTCACTCAATAAAATTGCGCAGAGAAAAAAGCGCCGCGGGTTAGCGGCGCTCTTTTCTTGTCCGGACTACAGCAAAACTACTTTGTGTCAGCAGTTGGCGTGGCTCCGAATTCGCGGCGTCCAATCGTGCGCGCGGTGCGTGCCGCCATGGGAGGCATTCCTGCGGCTGCGCCGTAACGCTCCATGAGCATGGGCACCATGGCGCCTTCCGCTTCTTTCACAAACGTCAGCGCACCTTCGGCAGCCATGTCGACGCGAATGAAGTCTCCTAGTCTGACCTGACCGGTGGCCACCAGATTGGCCAAGGGGAACACCAGATGACGTTCAATCGCCCGCTTCAAGTGCCGCGCTCCGTATTTCGGATCCGTGCCCTCGTGCAGCAGGAAACTCTTCACCTTCGGAGTGCAGTTGAACACAAACTGGTTTGCGGCCGAGGCCATCAGAATACGCTGCTGCACCATGCCCAGCTCAATGTCGAGGATTTGCTCGAGGTGTTCCGGCCGGAGAGTTTTGAAAACCACCACCTTGTCGATGCGGTTCATGAACTCGGGCGTGAACTTGCGCCGAGCGGCTTCGAGCGCGGTGCGATCAATTTTGTCGTCCAGGCTTGAGTCCACCAGCTTCGGCTTATGGTTGAAACCCATACCGCCGTCGACGAGGTTGCTCATCTCGCTGGTCCCCAGGTTCGAGGTCAGAATAATGATGCATTGCGAGAGATCGACACGGCGATTGTCGCCCAGGGTCAAGGTTGCCTTGTCCAGAATGCCCAGCAGCAACTGCCAGAGCGCATCGGAGGCTTTCTCGATTTCGTCGAACAGCAGGATCGACAGCTTGAGCTTCTCCGTGTGCCACTGGTTGAGCGCTTCCTGGGTGAGGAGCGGATGAGTCTCGCGGTGACCCAGGTATCCGGGGGGGAACCGATCAGCTTGGCGATCTCATGGGAGTGCTGGAATTCCGCGCAATCAATCTTGATGCAGGCTCGTGCGTCGCCAAACAAGGTTTCGGACATGGCCTCGACAACTCGGGTTTTTCCCGAGCCCGTGGGACCCAGAAACAGGAGATTTCCAACCGGACGTCCCGGAGGATTCAATCCCGCCAGAAACATCTGGTAGATTTCGACCACTTTTTCAAGCGCAGCGTCCTGGCCGACAATTTTCCGCCGCAAGGTGTTGTCAAAATCTCTGGCATCGCTACTACGGCGAGTGGGATCAAGCACTGTGTTAAGGACGTTTTTCATTCCGGGCATTTCCCTTTCCTGGCTTTCCGTTGATCCTGGGAGAGTGCGTCGCTCTGCCTGCTTCGGGAGCGACAAATTCTGTCACTCTCTGGGCTGTTTGTCGATACCCCCCACTCACCGCAACGTCCCCTAGTGCAAATGACTCGCCATCCCAGGGAGACTGTCAATGGCTTATTCCTTCGCTAGTTAGATGCTCATTTCTGTCCATAGGACCGCCTACGTGGCACGGGGAGATCATGTAAAGGGAAATACTTTTCGCACACAGGAAGTTCCCTGGTAGGGGGAGCGCCTCAGAATCTACCTCTGCGGCCTTGGCCCGACGTAACTAGCACAGGAATTGGCTGCCCGCTAGCATCCGGAGAAAGCGCCACACGCGTTTTCACGGAGAAAAACTTGCGCCGCTCTAGCTCAATTCTGATCATAGTTTTGTCTTGTCTGGCTCTGGGATTCGTTTCATGGAGACTGGCGTTCGAACTACCGGCAGCTGCCGCCCAGTCCGGGCAGAGCCCTGAACTCGTGCGGACCTCGAACCCGGTGCCGCGTGCAGCCAAGCCGGGGGAACCACCGGCCCTGGTCACCAGCATTGCCCCGCCAGGTAGCGCTATGTATGTGACGAAGCGCGGAGACACGGTGCCCTTGGTTGCCCATCGCTTTCTGTCGCAAACATCCTACCTGACTTCGAGCGAATTGGCCGATGCCATCCGCAAGGCAAATGGGGATCCGCAAGGGACGTATCTGAAGTCCGGCCAGGAGTTAATTGTGCCGGAGATTCTGCCCGCGCCGATGGTGGAAAAAACCATCGCTGTGCCGCGCGATTTTGAAGTGCGTGCCGTGTATTTAACCGGAGTGATGGCGGCCAGTGATCGCGGCCTCCGCATCATTCGGCGCTGGCGCGAGTTGGGCGGGAATGCGGTGGTTTTCGACGTCAAAGATAGCGACGGCAGCGTCAATATTCCCTTTGATCATCCGTTTGCCGGAGGGCACCATATCGCGATTCATGACCTTCCTAAGTTCACCCATTTCCTGCACTCGCAGGGTATGCATGCGATTGCGCGAGTGGCGATCTTCCGCGACGAGCGATTGGTAGTTACGCATCCCGAGCTGGCGGTGAAGTCCCACAAAACCGGCCAACCTTGGCGCGAGAACGGGAAACTGGTATGGACCGATCCCTCGCAACCTAAGGTTCAGGAATACGATATTGCCCTGGCAAAGAAGGCTGCGGAGTCGGGAGTGGACGAAGTACAATTCGATTATGTGCGTTTCCCGGCTGAGGGGGATCAGAAAGACGCGAGCTTCGTATTCCAGACGGAGCATCCCGCCTGGCATCGTTCCGATGTGATCGCTGACTTCCTGAAACATGCCTATGCCGAATTGCATCCCACCGGCGTGCTGCTTTCGCTGGATGTGTTTGGCATTATGGCCTGGCAACGGCCTGTCGATTTGGGGCATACCGGGCAGGACATTGTACAGATGGCAAAGTATTGCGATGTACTTTCACCGATGATCTATCCATCGCACTTCTTCGGCATGGACGGGATCGCGCATCCGGGTGACGCGCCTGAGCACTTTATCGGCGAATCCATGAAGCGGTTCGAGCTCATTACCAAGGGCAGCGATGTGGTTATACGTCCGTGGCTGCAGGCCTTCCGCTGGCGCACTAAGACCTACTCGCCGAAGTACATCGAGGTCCAGGTGCAGACTGCAAAAGACACCGGCGGAATCGGCTTTCTCTTCTGGAATGCTGCCAACGACTACAGCAAGCCTTACGCCGCGATGCCCGAGATGCGGGCAGCTAAAGGGCAGTATTTTAAGGGAGACGAGCTACCGGGCGTTGTTGAGGCTGGCCTGACGGGAAAGCGCTAAATTGAGCTTCCGTTCCAGGGCCTTCCTCGCCGTCTATTACGGAAACCCTGCAGACTCCTCCAGCCTCCAGATCGACAGTGCACGCGCTCCCATCGCTAACAAACCCAGACTGGCCGGGTGATGTGTGGGTGCGCGGAGAGCCGGTGGACTTGGTTGTGCGACGTTGCCCAAGTCATCCGGCCCTTTTGTCTTGCCGGTAACGATGGGCTTGTTCGGGATGGTCTCGTAGGCGTAGCCAGGGAGCAGAGCTGTGATCCTGCGGTTCTTTGGGTTGCAGCTGATGTTCAACCTTGCCCAGCCGTAGTGGGTTTTCTGCTTGATGTTAAACCTGAGCCCGAGATACCGATTCTTCACGTCATTCCAAGAACCGTGGCATCCCTGGGTGGCATTTGCGTCGAGCACGTAAATATACTTTCCGAAATCGAATTGCGCGCTGGGTCCAACCCGATTACCAGCCCTGAGCGCGTAGGCGTAGGGACGGCGGAAAAGAGACGTTCCAAATCCCCCGACCCCGTTCGACTGTTGGGCGGGGAGGGCGTTCACGGCCCCCACGCCGGTGCCCCAGACGTTTGGCAGACGGCAATCGGTTTTCCCATCGTGGTTCAGATCGAGAGGAATCGTTTTATTAATCCTAATCGTCACCTGTGCCGGCGTGTAGACGATCTCCGCTTCGGACGGTCGCGGCAGGGCCAGTGCTCCGACTCCGGCGGCGCTTGCAGCAAGCGCATACATGTTGAGCCGGAGATGGACTGAATCGGAAAGGCTAGACAGCATTCTAGAAGACCGGCGAGAATGTTTCACAAATCCTCCCCGCAAGACAGCCTCACAACATCGCAGCCGCCGGCTCCGCACGCCGCCAGACGGACAGTGCGGGCGCTCCCAGCGCCAGCAAACCCAGCGTAGGCGGTTCAGGATCTGATAAGTTGAGGGCGGCCGGATCCGCTCGTCCGACATCGCTCACATCATCCGGCCCGTTTGTCTTCCCCGTGACGATCGGCTTGTTCGGGATTGTCTGGTATGCGTAGCCGGTGAGAACGGCACTGATTTTGTTGTTCGCCGAGTTGCAACGAACGCTCAGCCTCGCCCAGCCGAAATGAGTTTGTTGTTTAGCGACAAACCGCAGACCGAGATACCGATTCTTCACGTTGCTCCAATTTCCGAAGCATCTCTCGGCCGCGTCAGCGGAGACCATGGAAATGGAGTGCAGAGAAATGAATCGCGCCTTTGGTCCAACCCGAGTCCCAGCCTTGAGGGCTAACGCGCGGTCGTATACGGCTTCTCCGTCGACCGCGTTCTTAGCTTGGGCAGTGATTACGGTTAAGAATCCCTGCTCACTGCCTTCAAAGGTGTTGGAGTAATTCTGGAAACTGAAATCGGCCTTTCCATCGTGGTTCAGATCGAGTGGGACGGTTTGACCGCTGTCGATCAGCGTGCGGGCTAGCGTGTATACGATTTCGCCTCGGCTGGATGAGATAATGCGAGCATCCCTACCCCGGCTGCGCTTGCCATCACCGCATACATGTTGAGCTGCTGATGGATTGAAGTCGGAAAGGTTAGAAGGTGTCCCACGGGACTGGGGAAAACGCTTCACAAGGTCCGCCTCTGCGGGCGAGACATTATCCTGCCGCCGCAGCCGACAGTCAACGAGCATTCTCCATCGCCGCTCGGAAGTTCCGATCCTAGGCCGTTTCCCTCAGAGTCCAAGTTACAAGACTTACTACCCCTGTTTCGTGTGGCTTAGCATTGCCGCGTTTAGCCATTCCCGATGCTCTGGGGGAAAAACGTCGTGACCCCCTTTTGGTCTGGGTTATAATTCGCTGTAGGTTGCTTCACCCTGCCTCCCGCGTGTACCGTGCTGCCTGTCATGACTGCCAACAGGCGGGTCCGCCCACGGAAGGAATTTTGGCATCTAACCGACGAAACTCCCTGCTGTACGCGTGAATCAAATCTTTAGGAGTGCTCATGGCGATTCAGAAGACGGAGAAAATCTGGCACAACGGCAAGCTCATTCCCTGGGATGATGCGCAGATCCACGTGATGTCCCACGTGGTCAACTACGGTTCGTCGGTATTTGAGGGAATCCGATGTTACGTCCCGCCTAGCGGTCCCGCTATTTTCCGTGCGCAGGAACACACTCAACGGCTGCTGGATTCGGCCAAGATCTATCGGATCGACGTCGATTTCACTCGTGACGAACTGATCTCCGGGATGGTCGAACTGGTGAAGAACAATGGCGTGTGGCCGTGCTACATGCGCCCCATCATTCTCCGCGGTTACGGCGAGGCGGGGGTCAATCCGTTCAATTCGCCGACCGAAGTTTTTATCTGTAATTATCCGTGGGGAAAATATCTCGGTAGCGACGCCGAGCAAGGCGTGGACGTGTGCGTCTCGTCCTGGACTCGCATCGCACCCAACACGCTGCCCGCCATGGCTAAGTCAGGTGCGAATTACATGAACTCGCAGCTGATCAAGATGGAAGCCATCATCAACGGTTACGTCGAGGGCATAGCGCTTGACGCCAATGGATACGTCAGCGAGGGCTCGGGCGAGAACGTTTTTGTCGTGCGCAACGGCGTTCTACAGACAGCGCCGCTGGGCAACTCTGTGCTGCCCGGAATTACGCGTGATTCAGTTTTGCAAATCGCTCGCGAATTGGGGATCTCAGTGGTCGAGCAAGGAATACCCCGCGAACTCCTTTACATCGCAGAGGAAGCCTTCCTGACCGGCACAGCCGCTGAGATCACGCCGATTCGGTCGGTAGACAAGATCAGCGTGGGCAAAGGCGTGGCCGGCACCGTGACCAAAGCCATTCAGAAGGAATTTTATGGCATTGTCCACGGAGAAAAGGCCGACCGCTTCGGTTGGCTAACGCCGGTGCCGGTGGGCAGCAAGCAACCAGTGAGTGTGTAGGCAGCTCTTAAGAGGTTCTTGAAGGGGCGCCTAACTCAGCGCCCCTTTGATTTTTCGGTCCAACCAAACATAACACCCTCAAGGAGAAACTCATGGCAACTGCACAGCAAGGTCTCACACCCGAGATGGCAGCTGGTTTTCGCGAAGTCATGCTCGACGGCGTCACTCGGGAACTTGAAATCACTAAGAAAGTGATCGCCGCCATTCCCGATGCCAAAGCTCAGTACAAGCCCGATCCCAATGCGCGCACAGCGTGGGAGCTGGCGTGGCACCTGGCCAACAGCGATGTCCAATTCCTCGATGCAATCGCCGACCTTAAGTTCACCATGGAAACGCCTGAGGAAAAAGACAAGCCCAAGACCGTGGCCGAACTGGTCGATTGGTATGACCAGAATTTCAAGCGCGCCGCAGCCAGAGTGAGCGCCCTGACCCCGGAACAGCTTGCCACCCCAATCGATTTTATGGGCGTCTTCAATCTTCCGGCGGTTTCTTATCTCGGGTTCCTCAACAATCACAGCATCCACCACCGTGGAGCACTCGCCACCTATCTCCGTCCGATGGGCTCAAAGTGTCCGTCGATTTACGGTGGCAGCTACGATGAGCCGTGGCAGGGAGCTTCGGAGGAAACCGCTGCTTAATCATTCTTTGAAGCAACTTGGAAGCCGCCCTGTGGGGCGGCTTTTTCATTGCCCAGCCCAGAGCAGCTGTACCGGATATCGGTCGAAGATGCGGTCGCCACTAATGAGGGTCATTTCCTCCACTTTTGCTTGTGCGATCAGCAGGCGGTCAAACGGATCACGGTGATGGGCAGGCAGCGTGAAGACCGCCAACGCATGCTCGTGAGACACAGCAAGCGGACGAAGGCCCTGAGCTGCCATGCGCCGTGGAACATACAAATCCGGCGGTTCCGGAAGGCGCAGCTTGCCCGACGCCGCCTTAATGGCAACTTCCCAGGAAGTGACTGCGGACAAAAACACGTCGTTCCGCGAATCGGCCATTAGCTCGCGCGCCTTGCGCGAGATTCGCGACGGCTCGCCAACGCTCCAAAGCCAGATGCCAGTATCAAGCAGGTACGTCACCGCTTCTTCCTTCGCTTGCGAGCCGGAGTGCTTGTCACGGGCGCGTCATAGAAAAGGGACTCCAGCGCCGGATCCGGAGCATCGAAATCTTCCGCGATCCAGATCTTGCCCTCATCCATGCCCATGGGACGCGACTTGCTTCGTGGGCCGGCCGCTATCAGCTTGGCCACGGGAACGCCCGCACGGGCGATCGTGACTTCCTCTCCTGCCGCCACACGTTGCAGAAGGCGCGAGAGGTGGGTTTTCGCCTCGTGAATATTCACTTCCATAGTATTTTTAAAATAGACTAAGTCTGTGGACTAAGTCAATCCCATCCTGGGTGTGGTGGTGGGCCTCGGTTTTGTTCCGGACTTCTCTGCGGCCTTCTGCGGGTAATTCTCCGCGGCCCCACGATTTAAGACTTTGTATTTGCTGCCGCCCATCAAAACCTTTAAACGCCGAGAACAACCGCAGAGCACGCAGAAATAGCCGATCGTTTCTGAGGAATCCTCAACTCGCTGAAAATTGAGACACTGCTCCCGCTTCCGGTCCGAGGATCGCCCTGTTGCCGCGAGGAGCGCCTGTGGCTGCTCCATGTTCGTCCCAGACTCGCGCACCCAGCCACTGCCCAAACGCGCATTTCTTCGTTACTTAGGTCATCTTGGGTTAGACGACATTTCGGTTCATCATACGAATTGATCCCTGGGGACTTATCCGAATGAATATTGATGATCTACTTCGTATCGCCATGGAGCGACGCGCCTCCGACTTGCACCTGAAGGTCGGCAATTATCCTCACCTGCGGATTGATGGAGAACTTACCCCGCTCACCGACCAGCCGCGTATCAGCGCGGAAGATATGCTCACCATGGCCTTCAGTATGATGTCGGCGAGGCAAAAGCAGAAATTCAAGGAGAGCACGGAAATCGACATGGCCTACGGCGTAGCCGGACTGGGCCGCTTCCGTGTGAACGTTTTTCAGCAGCGCGGCAACGTGGGACTGGTGCTGCGCGTGATTCCAACCAAGATCCGCGCGCTCGATGAACTGTACCTACCCAAGATCGTGGAGCAGGTCTGCGACATGCCACGCGGCCTGATCCTCGTCACCGGCGTCACCGGCTCTGGTAAGTCAACCACCCTGGCGGCTATGGTAGACCGTATTAACTCCACTCGCGCCGAACACATCATCACCATCGAGGACCCCATCGAATTCCTGCATCGCGACAAGAAGGGCTACGTAAACCAGCGCGAGATCGAAGTAGATACGCCCACGTTCTCGGCAGCGCTGCGCGCTTCGCTCCGTCAGGATCCCGACGTCATTCTGGTCGGCGAAATGCGCGACGTCGAAACTATTGGCACTGCGCTGCACGCCGCCGAAACCGGCCACATGGTTTTCTCTACATTGCACACGCTGGACGCAGTGGAAACGATCAACCGTATTATCGCGGTCTTTCCGCCGCCGGAGCAGAAGCAGATTCGCTTACAGCTTGCGGCTGTTTTACGCGCTGTAATCAGCCAGCGTCTGGTTCGACGTTGCGATGGCGACGGCCGCGTGCCCGCTGTCGAAGTCATGATCAATACCGCTTACATCCGGGAATGCATTCTGGTGCCGGAAAAAACGCGCGCGGTTCGCGATGCCATTTCCGCTGGAACCTCGCAATACGGCATGCAGACCTTCGATCAATCTTTGTGGGATTTGTTTCAGGCCGGCCTGATCAACTACGAAACCGCACTGGAGAGCGCCTCCAACGCAGACGACTTCAAGCTGCGTATGCAGGGCATCTCTTCTACCAGCGACATCTCCAAGAACGCTATGCAACAAACCGGCTTCGGTGGCCGCTGATTTATCCTCCTGAAACACTTCAGGGCGCGCCCGAGCGCGCCCTTTCTTCATTTCGGAGGGGGCCAGAACCTAACCTCGCCTGTCAACCCCACAGTCGAACGACGGGAAGGTTCCGGCCCGGTGAAGAGCGTTGCAGCTAAGCCGCTGCATATTTTGCATGGTGACAGTCCCGAGCGCTTAGAACGAAAAGCGCGTGCTCGAATTTTGAGATCTCAAACACACGATTCAATCCAGTGCGCGTCAGCACCTCGTTGACAAAATGCGACGGATTCACCAGCTTGAGTTGAACATTGCAGTTCCAAGCCCACTGCTGCAAAGAAAGCAGGGCAGTCAAGCCACCGGCATCCAGGGTTTCAACGTCGGACAAATCAATCACCACAATACGGACGTTTTTCTCCGAAAGAACCGCGTTCTTAAGCGTGCGTACTCCAGCGCCGCGAACGATCCGCCCAACGCATCTCACAACCGCTACATCGCCCGTTTTTTCCACATCGATGGTAAGCATGACTCACTTCCTCATTCTTTGAATATCTACGCAAATAGACGCCGGGAAGTTCCCGATGTCACCACAAAGAAGGTAAAAAGTTGTAACGTGTCTTTGCTCCAACTTTCTCGCCAGGAACGCGGCGGGCAAGGTAACTTGTTATTAGCCATGGCCTTTGGCCGCCCGAAAAAGACCGAGTCCGAAAACGAACTCTACGAGTACGCCGTCGGAGCGCTTGCCCGACGCATGCGTTCAGTGGCGGAGTTGAAGCGTCTGCTACGGCCTCGCGTCGAAGCCGACACGGAATACGGACAGACGCTGATGGAACTCGTTATCCGCCGCCTGAAAGATCGCGGTTACCTCAACGATGCCCAATATGCGGCTGCGTATTCTTCCTTCCGCCGCGACAATGAAAAACTTGGCCGGCGGCGCGTGATCACCGACCTGAAGGCCAAGGGAGTCCACGGCGAGGTCATCGAAAAAGCGGTGCACGCCGTCTACGATGAAGTGAGTGATGAGAAACAGGCGCGCGAATACTTGAAGCGCAAGCGTCTGCTGAAACCGAAAGATCAGAAGCACACGGCGCGGATCTTCCGCCAGCTCACGCGCGCTGGATTCGCATCAAGGACGATCTTTGCCATCCTCAAAAAGTGGGAAGTGGATGACGAGACGCTGAGCGCGCTGGAAGGAGAACTTGAGTGACGACTCGGGACCGGGCAAATACCGGGTCGCCGGATCAATGTTGCATTTTTCCTGTCGAATGCTTCATACTTTCCAGACCATTTCCATCAAACCATAGGGAGGCCATATGAAATCCAAATTGGCAGCAATTCTTGCTGCGGCTGTGCTCAGCTCGGGAACGCTCGTGTTCGCGCAGGATGTCGTGCATGACGTCGATAAGGGCGCGAAGGACGTGGGGCACGACACCAAGGTCGCGGCCAAAGACACGGGTCACACCACCAAGGTAGCGGCCAAGGACACAGCGAAAGGCACAGAAAAGGCAGCCGACAAAACCGGAGATGCGACCAAGACCGCAGCAACAAAGACAGGACACGCCACCAAAACGGCCGCGAAGGATACCGCTAAAGGAACCGAAAAAGCCGCCGACAAAACCGCAGACGCTGTGAAGTAACTCACGTAAGGCTGGCAACGGACGTCATTTCGCGGGAAAGGTGCCCTTCCTGAGCGAAGGGCACCCGACCGAAGGGTTGTGCCGTTTCATTCAAGGCGCAGTGTCAGCGGCGGCAACGCGAGCCCTTCGACCTCAACCTTCCAGAGATCGCCACTGTCGGTCAGATGTCCGGCTGTGAGCGTTCCCGAGCTGACGATTTCCCCGGCACGCAGTGGTTCGGATGGGAAGCGACGCACGACAGCTGCGCCGAGTTCAGCTAAGCATAAGGCGGGGCTCCTCAAGCAGTTTCTGCCCGATCCTTCCTCCACAAACTCTCCGTTTTTCGACATGCGCACCTTGAATCGCGGTAACTGGTCTACGAGCGTGGCAATCAAGTCAGGCTTCATCTGCACCTGCTCTCCAATCACAAGTGCAGCATGAAGCCCAAAAGACGCGACGAAATCACTTGGCTGAAACTTCCATTCCGGAAAAGGGCAATCAATGATTTCGAAACCGATTGCCAGCCATTCCGTGGCTTCAAGCGCCGCGGTGGCATCGAGTCCTTCAGCCTTGAGCGCCCGTCTCAAGCCGAAAACGATCTCGGGTTCTACCTTGAGCGAACGGCGATTCGGGAGCGCCAGCGCGGCGGAGTTGTTGTCGCTGTGATATATCGTGTCTTCGTACATGTGGGCCCAGACCAGGGTCTCTAGTTTGAGCACACGCCACATGGCCTTATTGGCATAGCCCACCTTGCGGCCGACTGCTTTGTGTCCACCTGCTTCGCGGAACTGCTTGAGTGCTGCCTCAACCTCATAAGCAATCTCGAGATCGAAACCGGGGCGCTCGGAGGGAAGTACTGCCACCGTCCGCCCTGTCTCATACGCGGACAGCAGTTCCCGCGCCAAAGTTTCTGCGTCAGTCTGCAACATAGGTTCGATCTCGCCTTCCGTAGCGCTCTTCGCAGGAACTCACGCCTGCAGCAAGCGATTTGTGGTGCGGGCGTCGGGACGCTGAGTATCCTAACAGCAACCGTTTGCCCGCCCGGAATCTGATAAGATGCTGCGTTTCTCATTGGAGGAATTATGCGCGATTACTTCATCCTCGCTTGCCTGGCCGGGTTGACGACTCTGGCTTTAGGGCAACAACCCCCAGCGCCGGTGAAGCCCGGCGAAGGTCAGCCGTTCGGTAGTGTCTCCACCGACTCGGGTCTGAACGATATGTTCCAGGCGAAAGTCAAAGCGGAATGGGAGGCCCTCAAGAACAGAGATAAGAAGGCATACGGCGAATTGTTGGCAGATGACTTTCAAGGCGTCGAAGTCGATAATCAAGGTGAGCGCACCAAGATCCAAGCCCTTAACGAACTGGCCAACGGGAATGTTTCGAACTATACGTTCTGGGGCTTCAAACTGATTCCGCTCGGCCCGGATGCCGCCTTCGTGATCTACGAGGTTACCTTGCAGTTCCCGCCCAGATCGGTCGTGCGTTTTTCGAGAGTGTACATTACCGAGCTGTGGGTAAAGCGCGGCGGGCAATGGAAAGAACTTCACTACCAGGAAACTCACATCAAGTAGCTCTTCGTTCGCTTCAAAAATTGTGGGGCCAACCCATGCAATAATGGTGCCATCCCATGCTGCGAGAGGAGATATTTCCATGAAAAATATCTTGGCCGTTTTGCTGCTTCTGAGCAGCCTTCTCCTGGCGCAAGAAAGCAATCCGAGCGCCACGAGCCAGCCCAAATCGAAAGATGCCAAGGGACAAGTAACTGTCCAGGGCTGCGTCGGCAGATTTAACGGCGACTACATCCTGACGAAGCAGGATCCAGCCATCACCTACGAGCTTCAGGCTACCGGCAAGACGAAGCTCCGCCACTACCTAGGCCAAAGTGTGGAAGTCACTGGGACTGAGGCGCCATCGATGAGCACCAGCTCCGACGCACTGAACAAAACGGGATCTGCGTCGCCGGTGACCATAACCATCACCTCGATCAAGACCATTTCACAGGAATGCACCGTACACCAGGTCGCCGACAAGTAAAAATGAGCTTAGTCACACTCCGGAGGCATGGCTTCGATCTCCGATTCGGAGTCGCATGGCCTCTTTTTCTTAGCGGGCTCGAGTAATGCCGGGCGGGTGTAGCGAAGGATCCACAACCCTTCATTGTTGGTCAGATAAATCAAGCCGTGCCCACCGTCGGGAAGAAGACTGGTGACACCATTAAATTCCTGAAGGGTTTTGGGGTTGTGCGGGTCGCTTAAATCCAGCACGCGCACCGTCTCCGTGGGATGGTTGCTGCTGGTGAGAGTGGTGAGCTTTTTGTCCGGCGTCTCAGCGATGCCAACGTCAGGGCTGACCATCTCCAGGTTGCCCGATGTCGCCAGGCTCCCCTCGGCGGTTCGTTTCAGCAGGCTCGGCCTGTCTGGCTTGGTTACGTCCACAATCATGAAGCCCTGTTTTGAAGCTTGCTGAACGTAAAGGTAATTCTTTCCGTCCTCCCTCTGCAGCAACATCTGAGTTCCTGTCGCCTGAGGAAGAGGAAGGTGCGCAATCACCGTCGCGGGGAGATCCGTTGGCTTCTTTGGAGGTTCATCTTTAGCCGACGACAACGCGACAAGAACTACGAAAACGGCAAGAAGGGTAATTCCACCTGGTAGGACGGCTCTTCGAATACTCTGCATAAGTCACACCAACTTCAGGTTTGAGCTTACTGCGTCAAACTATACCACAGGCGTTCGTCGATCCTGGGCTGAATTGAACCTTGCCCTGACTGCGGAACCCTCGATCGAACGTTGGTGATCTCGGGTTCCGCGACGGACCGCTGCCCTTCTCCGCTCACTGCTGTGCGTAAACGCCAATGCAACCATTGCTGCTTTGCGAAGTACAGATTCCGCCCGCCTGCAAAGGCACAAACGCGTGGTTATTACTGGAGTCAACCGCGATGCTATGCGAGTTTGCGTTGGTGACAACATTTTCAAGCCAGAGGTTCGTGGCCGCGTCGATCACGCCCATGACCGGGCCATTAGGCATATCTCTCGCTGCTAAGTAATACCGATTGTCGCCCGGGTTGTACCAGACTTCGTCAACCCCGCCAACGTTCGTGATAGTGGCGAGGATTGTGCCTGCACTTCCATCAATCACATACTCGTTGGGAGGGAACGCTTCGCCGTCGTGGTCCGCGCAACCTACGAGGAAGTTGTTACCCGGCCCCTGAGCAAGGCTGGTCGGCATGCAGTTGGGCATCACGAAACTATTGATCACAACCGGGCCATTGGGGTTTCCGAGCCGAGGATCGATCTCATCGATACTTCCAATGTTGGTGATGCCAATGGAATTTTCGTTTGCTTGGAGCAGGTGACCGGTATTCGGATTCCAAACCATTCCGCCCAGCCCAGCCGGCGCTATAGCGCCGGCGCACGTACTCCCTGGCGTGGACTGATTGCAAAACGCTCCCGTAGTCTGATCGACGATTGGCCCGTGATGGCACGGGATCGTGTAAGTGGCACCGCTCGGCCTGACTCCCGCGAGGCCCGGGAGCCCTAACGCGGCATTGGCCGCTCCGCCGGAAACGCCGCTGAACACGTGGGGGTTGGAAGGATCCGGGCAGGGGAACGTGGCTCCCACGGTGTCGACCGGAACGGTCGTGCTGAGCCCAACTCCTCCAGATGCCCCGCCCCCTGCGCCGTCGTAGTAAATCTGCCCAAGGATGCAGCTGGGCGGATTAAACGAAGTGCCAGCCACCCCCGGATCCAGTATCGGCGATGGTTGCGGGATGGCGGTGCCTGATCCTTGGAAAGGGTAGCTAACGCCGTAGTCGGCAGGACTGAACCCCGCTGCCCAGGGACCGTAAGCGAGCGTCGGGTCCAGAGGAAGGCAGTGCTGCTGCGCCAGTGTGCCAGTCTTATTCACGACATGCGACACGTCGATGAACGTGACAAATGGTAGCCCTGGATCGCCGTTAATCACCGCGAGAACCTGGTGCACCGGATCATATGCCATTTCGTCGGCGCGGTCGTCTCCGCAAGTGGCAGCAGAACCGGCTTCTCCATTCCAAGAAGCGACACAGGGAGCGATCCCCAGCGGACCGTCGTAGTCGGCAGATGTGCCAGTCGGTATGGTGGCTAACACGTTGGGTGGGGTCGGCGGATTCGTGGTCAGGTTCATCGTGCTGAGATCAAAGACTACGACCGTAGCAGCGCCGACCGCGGTAAATAACGTCTTCCCGTCTGGGGTTACTTCTTCGCCGTCGGGCCCCGACATCGGGTTCACGCCGTTAGACCGCGAAGCGCAGCACTGGGCCCCGGGGAATCCGCCGAACTTGCCATTCGCGCCAAAACCCGAGATCAGGTGAAAGGGCGCGTTCCGGCATCCGAAGCGGATGAAATTTCCAACCACGTCAGCGATCGGGGGTATGCTGGGATCGCACAGACTGGCCTGGTTCCCCGCAGCGGTCACGGCGTTCACTCCCTGGATCGCATTGACCGCGACGTTGTTGATCGTATCCACAACCACCACGGCCAGACCAATGCGGTCCGAAACGTAATCCAAGTGGGTCGTCGAATTAATCCAGCTTATGTCGAAGGAGTTGAAAGGACCGCCGGGCTCGCCGGTGGGATTGTGTTCCGGCACGGTGATGTTCACGATGTCGGCGTAACCGTCCGCCTTGGTCGTGCCGCACACGGGACAGCCATTCACACCGCCACAGCCGCTCGCAATGACAAACAATGCGGTGAGAAGAACAGTAAGCAGAATTCTCGATCTCATCGAATCTCCTCCTGCAATTTTCCTTTCAGAGCAGGCTGCAACCGGCCCTGGCCTACAACCCAACACTCTATCCGTACGTTCATGTCCAAACCATTCCTCAGAAGCGGAACTGCAACTCCTGGGTCAAGGCGAAGAAATTCTGCGGTATTTGCCCGGTGACGCTAGGCTGTTTCAGCTGATCGACGTTGACGTTGAACTGGTACTTAATCCAGTAGTTCAGGTACCAGTTGATGCCAAATGTCCATTGGTAGGTGTGATAGTTGTACTGGGGTACGAAGCCCGGAGTGTAGTAATTGTAGAAGCTTTGGGCGGGCGCGTTGGCTTGAATGCCGGAATAGCGCGCGGCCAGTTCCCAAGCTCCCCACCCTCGTCCTGTTCCACCAGGAGTATCAGGACCAAACAGCGGGTGCTTCACGCGCGGGGTGCCGTTCTCAGGTCGCTTTTCGCCGGTCAGCAGATAGGTGGTGCTGAGGTTCCAGGCCTTGGCGCCGATTCCGGGCAGAGTCAGAAAGCCCAGGCCCCCGACTTGCTCGGAGCCCACACCGTCGCGCTGTTCTTGCGCCTGCACGTACTCCCCGCGAAGAGCGAAGCCTGACTTGATGTAGGTAAATTCACCCTCATACCGCTGAATTGGGCCATTGATCCTTAGCTGAGGAAAGAACGTATAGGTGCCGTCGGGGAGCAACCCACTGAAGCTCACGTCATTAGACAACCCTCGCGAACGGCCGTAACTCGTCGATCCGCCAAAGGCAAGCTGTCTCAGCCATTCGTTCTTGGTCTTGCGCCAGGGATAGAAGCGCAGTCTCCCCACAAACTCTGGCTGGTTCGTGATGTTCGCGGTGACGCCCCCCCTTCCGTTGAAAGCACCCGCCCAGTACTGCATAACGCCGCCGTCAATGTCCCCGTGGAGCGTGATGCCAGGACTGCGAAACGCGGTAACCACCGAGGGGTATAGCAGCGCCTGCAAGCCTCGTTCAACGAAATCCAGGTTAGTGGCGCCAATTCCGGTTTCCTGGGCAAAGGGCTCTTTGAACTGTCCCGCCTGGAACTGAAACTCTGGCCTGATCCTCACGTTGAGATAGACGTCACGAACAATTGCGCCCGTAGTCGAGTTAGCGTCGGTCAAGATCGCGTAGTCGAAGTGCGAGCCGTAGATACCCTGGAAACCAAAGCGGGCACGGCGTACGAGGAATGTATCTGAAGGGGCGCCGTCGCCCTTGTAGGCGCGATAGTCGGTGTCCACGTATCCGTAGGGGCTGATGCTGAACTGTCCATCAGGACTCTTGATGTAGAAATGCTCCCCGTTCCATCCCGCCGTGAGAGGCAAATCTTTTTTGGGCGCAGCCGCCGGTTGTGCCTGATTGATCATGGCGCTCTCTACACCGGGCTCGGGCTGGACCAGAACCGTGTTGACCAGATGCGCCTCGTTCGGAGCGCCATTTGCCGGTTGCGTTCCGGTCTCAGGCGAATCCGTCGCCGCCACAGGTTTTATGCTGGCCGAACCGCCGTCGGCGGCCTTGGCCTTGCCGTCCACCAGTTGCTGAACCATCGCCTTTAGTTCCTCGATGGTCTTGCGCTGCGCGGCGACTTCACTGCGCAACTCGTTGACCTCTGCCTTACTGGCGCTCGCGGAGGTCGATCCGTTGGTCTTGCTCGCGGGTTCCGTGCCTTGAGCGTGGGCAAGCGAACCTGGTGCCATGAAAACGACCAGAAGCACGAAAAGAGTTGTTAGCGAGCGCATGTTTTCCTCTCCGACCATGATTTGGCAACCAACCGGCCTGGGCCCGGAACGAGCGTGCAGCCTCACACGCGGGTTGCCTCGGGGCCACAAATCACTAAACCGCCCATTCGAAAAATCGATAACTTGTATGAAAAGCGGACCAATCCGCTGGGGCGCCTGTTTACCACACTCTTAGATTGCAAGTCAAGGAATCTTTTCGCACACTGCTGGATGAGATTAACCGCGATAACAACTTTGGAACAGAAAGGGGATGAACAAGGAGTAAACGTAATCAGTCTCCGATCGCCAGTCTTGGAACTTGCCCGTTTGCGAGTGGCACCATACAAAACTCCGAACACCGTTCGCGTCTATCGAACGATGCAAGACAAACGTTGCCCGCGTTACGAAAACGCAGGCGCATTTTTTGGTGATCAGCATCACACTTAACAGTTCATGTCATCACTTTCTATTGTCATTCTTGATTCTCCCCCGGGTCCGCGATTGATGGTTAAAGGTTATGTTCAGGATTTGGACAGTCGAGTAAACTAAATAGCTCTCCTGGAGTGACCTTCGAAGGGTTCCGGGTGCTTCTCGAATGGCCGGGTTCGGTCACCGGTAAGAAGGCTTCGTCCCCAGACAGCGAAAATCAGAAGGAGTTCATCCAATGGCCGCTGGCTCCGCCTCTCGTGCCATGAACTACGCACCCGCAGACTTGAATCCGCAAAAAGATCTCCCTAAGGGATTCTTCGATTTCCTGTTGCCGCTTCACAAACAATTCACCCCTTGGCAACAGAAACTAGTCGCAAAACGCGCAGAAGTGCTGCAGCGTTCGCATGGCGGACAGCCGCCAAACTATTTGCCGTCCTCCGAGGCCACGAAATCCGACTGGCGAATCGAGCTACCTGACTGGTGCGCGGATCAGCGCAATCAGATGACCGGCCCTGCCGACGACGCCGAGTTAACGGTGAAATTGCTGAACTCCGGATCTCCCGCAGTCATGCTCGACGTGGAAGATTCCACGGCGAACACTTGGGAGCACATCATGCTGGCGATCCAGAACACGATCGCCGCCTACAAGTACGAACTCAGCTACGAGGACAAGAAGCGGAACAAAAAAGTTACAGTTCAGCGTTCGAAAACCGTCACCTGGGTCCGGCCTCGTGGGCTGCACATCCGCCAGGGTGGAATTCTCAAGAACGAAATCATGTCCGCTTCCCTGTTCGATCTGGCGCTAATCTGGTATCAGATCGATCCCGCCTGGTTGCCGCACAATTTCTCGGTTTACATTCCCAAGAGCGAGTCTGCCGAGGAAGCGTTCTGGTGGCGCGACCTGTTCCAGGCTCTAGCCAAACACAAGGGCTTGTCGAAGGACTACATAAAGTGCATGGCGCTGGTAGAGGCGCACCCACTGGCCTATCAGATGGAGGAATTTCTGTTCAATCTCCGTGAGCACTGCCTCGGGTTGAACCTGGGGCGCTGGGATTACATGGCCTCGCTGATCGATTTCATGTCCGAGGATCCCAATTGGATTTTGCCTGACCGCAATACCATTCCACACGACGTGGCATTCTTCCAGAACTTCCGCACACTGATGCCGGAGATCTGCCACAAGCACGGAGCTCATGCCATCGGCGGCATGACCGCGCTCTTTCCCAGCCGCTCCGATGCGGAATTAAATGAGCGCGCTCTGAAAGTCCTCGAGGAAGACAAGAAGAACGAAGCCAAGTGCCTGATGGACGGAGCGTGGACTGGCCACCCCGATCAGAACGAGATCGCAGTCGCCCAGTTCCCGTATCCCAATCAGATTGCAAACCGGCCCAAGTTGGCCAGCCCTCATCCAGACCTGCGGCCCGTCCCGAAGGGCGTTGGCGAGACCACGCTTGCAGGAAGCCGAGCGGCTGCGCGTACCGCGATTCGCTATCGTAACGGGGTGCTCAACGGGAAGGGTGCCAGCCTGCTCGATGGCTTCATGGAGGATCTGGCGACCGATCGCATCTATCGCTTGATGATTGCCCAGCGGGTGCGCCACAAGGTGAAAGTGCAGGGCGAAGATGGCAAGCCGGTTGAGCATACTCGCGAAATGATGACTCGTATTTTTGACGAAGAGCTGTCGAAAATTCAGCGTGACTTACCGGCGGAGATTGATTCCAAGGCTTCGGCTGAGACACTCCCCGAGGCACGCCGCATCGCGGAGGCGATGATTGTGCAGGGTCACCATTCGCCGATATAACCCGAACCGATGCCCGTGGTTGGAAGAATCGAATTGCTGATAAAAAAGACTGATCGAATAGATCAATCGAATCAGCTTGACGGCATGTGCCTGATCAGTGCCCACTATCAGACTGCGTCACATCTTGAACGTCATATTTCGGGTGGGATTTTCGAGATCGTCCGCCCTACGAAATATCTAGCGATTCCTGAATAGAAACGAGGGCTATGAGTGCTATAGAACAGCAGCCTCCCGCATTTAAATTGCTTCCTCCGTTGCAACCGCCTCGGCGTTATTTGTTCGGACCGGGGCCGAGCATGGTTCATCCGCGGGTGTATGAAGCATTGTCGAAACCGATCGTCGGGCACCTCGACCCATACTTCATCCAGGTGATGGGCGACGTTCAGCAATTGCTGAAAATGGCCTACGGCACCAACGATGGCGCAACGCTGGTGATTTCGGGAACCGGCAGTGCGGGCATGGAAGCTGCCGTTGCTAACTTCGTCGAACCTGAAACCAGGTTGGCGGTTTTCGCCAATGGATATTTCTCCGATCGTTTGACGGAGATGGCCAAGCGCCAGGGCGCGAATGTCGTACGCTTTGAGAAACCCTGGGGCGCAACTTTCACGGATGATGAAGCAGCGGAGTTCACCCGCCGGGAAAAGCCCAGAGTTGTCGCTTATGTTCATGCTGAGACATCGACTGGAGCGCTGCAGCCAGGGCAGGCGATCTGTGCCGCCGCTCACGATATCGGCGCGCTGGTGATTGCGGACTGCGTGACCTCGCTCGGTGGAATGCAGATCGATTTCGACGGGACGGGTATCGACGTCGCTTACAGTTGTACCCAAAAAGGGCTGAGCTGTCCGCCCGGCTTGTCTCCCATGGCCATGTCGCCGAGAGCTATGGAGTTCCTGCGGGAGCGCAGTACTCCAGTACGCAGTTGGTATCTTGACCTCAAGCTGATTCATGACTACTCGACCGTCTCGCACCGCTACCATCACACCGCGCCAATTTCCATGTTTTACGCTCTCCGCGAGGCTCTGCTGGTGATCGCGGAGGAAGGTATCGAGAAGCGTTGGGAGCGGCATCGCCGTTGCCATCGGTCTTTCGTCAAGGGCATCGAGGCCCTGGGCCTGAGCTTGCACGTTCCGGAAGGGCACCGGATTCCGACCCTGAATACGGTGTGCGTTGCAAAAGGTGTTGACGAGGGGAAAGTGCGAAAGCGCCTCTTGGACGAAGGCGGCATTGAAATCGCCGGCGGTTTCGGTCCGCTTGCCGGCAAAGTCTTCCGCATAGGCGTGATGGGCCCCTTGGCAACCGAGGAGAACGTGCAGCTCTTTCTGAATGAATTTAGCAAAGCGCTGCAGGCCGAGGGCTACTCCTGAAAACAGCGTGCGGCTGCATTCCTCTCGTTTCACGAACAACGGACGAAATCGGCTGATCATCCAAGGACTCGCGCCAGAGGCAACGAATGAATCTAAAGTCGGTCGACACACTGCTTGATGTCTTACATTTTGCAGACAGCCACACCGCAGTTGTCGTTCCAGAGCTTGGAATCCGTCTCACTTACGATTCGCTACGGCGGCAGGTCTGGACCATGGCGAATGCTCTGGCCTCGGTCGGCATCCGCCGTGGCGATAGTGTAGCGATCGCGTTGCCGAATGGATTGCCTGCGCTCGTGAGCTTTCTCGCTGCCTCTATCGCCGGAACCGCGGCCCCTTTGAACCCGGCCTATCCCTACGAGGAGTTTCATTTTTTTCTCGGTGACACCGGCGCCCGCATTTTGCTTTGTCCCCCGGTGGGCGCGGAATTTGTCCGCGCCGCAGCCGCGGACCGCAAGATCCCGGTGTTCTCGGTGGAGATGAGCGAGCAGGGCAACGTTAGCCTGGCAAATGCCCCCACCGGAGGCTCGGCAACCGAGCCCACGGCTGACGACATTGCCCTGGTCCTGCACACCAGTGGAAGTACGGGGCGACCCAAGCGCGTGCCCTTGCGGCATTTCAATCTCGCGGTCTCGTCGGCGAATATCGCGAACACATACGCACTGTCCGAGGAAGATGTTTCGCTGTGCATCATGCCACTGTTCCACATCCACGGGTTGATTGGCTCGGTCATGGCGACTCTGCTGTCCGGTGGAACCGTAGTTATTCCTAGCAAATTCAACGCGCTTTCTTTCTGGCGCACGGTTCGAGAACATCGTGTGACCTGGTATTCGGGAGTACCCACGATGCACCAGATTCTGCTGGCCCGGGCTCACCAAAAGCCGGCAGAAGCGGAAACTCTGCGTTTCATCCGGTCCTGCAGCGCGCCACTGTCGTCCCAGCTCATTAACAAAATTGAGAATCTTTTTGGCGTGCCCTTCGTCGAAGCCTACGGAATGACTGAAGCTGCCCACCAGATGACCTCGAATCCTTTGCCCCCGCGGCATCGGAAGGCAGGTTCTGTCGGCGTGGGCACCGGGCTGCGCATCAGCATCATGGACAAGGAGGGCAATCACCTCGGCACCAATCAGCGCGGCGAAGTCGCCATTCAGGGAGCCAACGTATTTCGTGGATATGAGAACAACCCAGAAGCCAACGCTCGTGCTTTTGTGAATGGATGGTTTCGTACTGGCGATGAAGGATTGCTGGACAGCGACTGCTATCTGCACTTGACCGGACGGATTAAAGACATCATCATCCGTGGGGGCGAGAATATCGCTCCTCACGAAGTGGATGAGATTTTGCTAAGGCATCCCGCGGTCTCGGCAGCAGTGACATTCGGCTGCGCGCATCCCACGCTGGGCGAAGAAGTGGCGGCAGCCGTGGTCCTGCACGAGCCCAGCGCAGCCACCGAGTCAGTACTCATCAAGCATTGCCGTGAGTCGCTGGTAGAGTACAAATGCCCAACCAAGATTTACTTGGTAGAGAGTATTCCGACCACCGCGACCGGAAAAATTCGCCGCCGCGCAGTCGCTGCCGCTCTCACGGAGGATCAACGTGGATGACCAGCGTGGATGAGTCACCATGAAATTCCTGATCGCGGGGGCTGGGGCAATCGGTGCTTATATCGGCGCCCGCATGGCACAGGCTGGATTCGACGTCACCCTCTTCGCTCGCGGTCCCCACCTGCACGCCATGCGGGAACACGGCGTGCAGGTGAAAACCACCGAGGGAGGCTTTGTGGCACGGCCCACAATTGCCAGTTCCCTCGAAGAAGTGGGCCCTGTAGAGGTTGTCTTTCTTGGCGTAAAGGCGCACGGCCTACCGCAACTTGCCCCTCAGTTGAAGCCGGTATTGGGGCCAGACACCACGGTCGTCAGCACGCAGAATGGAATTCCATGGTGGTACTTTCAGGGCTTCGGTGGCGAATGGGAAGGAATGCATCTTGAGCGCGTTGATCCCGGAGGCGTCATTTCTGCAGCCATCGAATCGCGTCGGGTTGTCGGTTCCATCGTTTACTTCTCGACCGAGATTACCGCACCCGGAGTGATTCAGCACATCGAGGGAAACCGCATTTCTCTCGGTGAGCCGGACGGAACGCGCTCCGATCGCTCCCGGAAAATTGCGGATGCGCTAATCGCCTCCGGCCTGCGCTGCCCGGTCACCGCTCGTATCCGACACGAGATTTGGGTCAAGGTACTGGGCAATGCTTCCTTGAATCCGGTCAGCGCACTGACGCGAGCCACAGTGGTGCAGATGGTTCGCGATCCGGGAATTTGTTCCATGATCCGAAATATCATGCAGGAAGTGGAGGCGGTCTCTTGCAAGTTGGGGATGGAGTTGCCCGTTTCCATCGATCAACGAATTGCCGGCGCGGAAAAAGTTGGAAAGCACAAAACTTCGATGCTGCAAGATCTCGAAGCCGGCCGGCCGATGGAACTGGAAGCATTGGTAGGCGCAGTCGTGGAACTGGGCGAGCGCGTGGGTCTCCCTATGCCCTACACGCGAACGGTCTACACCTGCACTAGACTATTAGCGGAATCTGCAGCTGAGCAGCGACCAAAATGAGCGGCCCTCAACCGCCCCGGTATCTCAGTCGGGCAAGCTTCTATCGACTTTCTTCATCCAGCCAAGAAAAATACTTGCTAGGATCTTAATGGCGGGCGTATACTCCGTTCGCTGGTCCACTTATCGGACCACTTGGAGCCCAGATTGCTAACCTCGGTCAAATCCGACTTTGAAGTAGTTAGAAAAAACAAGGTCTATGAAGAAGTCGCGCAGCAGATCGAACGTCTGATTCTGAAAAAATTACAACCTGGCGACAAGCTGCCCTCTGAGCGTGAACTCGCAGAAATGCTCAAAGTGAGCCGCAGTTCCATTCGGGACGCAATTCGGGGCCTTGAGCTCAGGGGCTTGGTTGAGCCGCGTCAGGGCGCCGGAACCATCGTTCGCGAAACCGCGGCGGAACCCCTGGCTAATCCTTTTGCCAGCGCGCTGAAGCGCCGGAAGGAAATGGTGAGCGAGCTTCTGGATTTTCGTAAGATGCTCGAACCCCCGCTGGCCGCCCGAGCCGCCACGCACGCTTCCGCCGACGAAATTTCCGAGATGGAAGAGATTCTGCAGCGCCAAGAAACAAAACAGAGCCAGGGAGAGCCCGCGGTTGCGGAGGACGCGGAATTCCACTACAGCGTTGCGCTGGCTTCGGGCAACAGCGTCGTGCTGAAAGTGCTGGACATTATCATGGACTTGCTGCGTGACACGCGGGAACGCTCTTTGCAGGTGGAAGGTCGCCCACAAAAATCGCTGGCTGGGCACCGGCGAATTCTGGCTGCGATCAAGCGCCACGACGCGGAAGGCGCCAAGTCGGCGATGCGGCGACACATTGAAGATGTCGAAGAAATCGTACTCGATCATTTTTGATTGAAGGGATTTTCGTAAGGGTTGGCTATTCGCGATCTGCAATGCGTGGGGAAGCAAATGGCGTCGTGTTGAGCCCAGCAGTTACCTCTGTCAAGCGCTAAGGGCGGGCCGTAGAAACTCACCAATCTGGGGACGATCGGTTTGACGAACCTGCGAAATGACGTGAACCGCGCGGATATCGCCCCGCACGAGCCGGACGACACGGAGAAGGCGAAGATGAAGCTCTTCGATGGAATCCCGCGCCAGGAACCGGTTGCAAATCGCACCATCCCGGAAAACGCGCCGTCGTCTCCCGCGACCACCCTCACGCTGCGCTTGGCGGAGGCGCGTGTCGAGGACGTCGGCCATGCGATTGCGCGCCTGGCCCCAGCCGACCTGCTGCGCATGGGTGGGCGAGCGGGTGACGTGCTGAAGATCACCGGCGGCGCGGTTGCCGTGGCGCGCGCCGAGCTTTCCGACAAAGCGCACGAAGGGATAATCCAGATCGATGGCACCTGTCGCAGCAATTGCAGCGCCGGATTGCAGGAGCAAGTGACGGTAACACCAATTGAGCGGCAGCAGGCCGTTTCCGTTCGCTTGTCGCCGTTATGGGTGGGGGCAGCGCCAGCGACCATCGCACCCGACCGGATGCTCGAGGATCTGGAGGGCGTCCCGGTCATCGCGGGCTGCGTAGTACGAGTGCCGACTTTCGCAAAGGCGGTGAACTTCCAGGTTGTGCGCACCATTCCCTCGGGAGCGGTGGTCATCGGGAAGCGTACCGACATTCGGGTGGTGGAGGGCGAGCAGACGGCGGCCCGCGCGCCAGCGGTTTCCTACGAAGATATCGGCGGGCTGGAGCGTGAAGTCGCGCGGGTGCGCGAAATGGTTGAGCTGCCGCTGAAGTACTCACGCATCTTCGAGCGGCTCGGTATTCTCGCGCCCAAGGGCGTGTTGTTGTATGGTCCGCCAGGCACGGGCAAAACCCTGCTTGCGCGCGCCGTGGCGGCCGAAAGCCGCGTGCACTTCATTCACCTCAACGGCCCTGAGATCATGCGGAAATTCTACGGCGAGAGCGAAGCCAAGCTCCGCGAGCTCTTCGAAGAAGCAGCGCGCCACGCGCCCGCGATCCTCTTCATCGACGAGATCGACGCCGTTGCTCCCAAGCGCACCGAGGTGGTCGGCGAGGTCGAAAAGCGCGTGGTGGCGCAGCTTCTCAGCTTGATGGATGGTTTTGTGGCGCGCGGCCAGGTCATCGTCATCGGTGCGACCAATATTCCCGAGGTCCTTGATCCGGCACTGCGGCGTCCGGGTCGATTCGATCGCGAAATCGAAATCGGCGTTCCCAACACGCAAGCACGGTTGCAAATCCTCAGGATCCACACGCGCGCGATGCCACTTGCGCCTGACGTCGACCTTCAGGAGATCGCCGAGCATTCGCACGGATTCGTAGGAGCCGACCTCGAAGCCCTGGGACAGGAAGTGGGCATGATTGCCTTGCGCAGGTTTCTCTTAACCGTCCCGCTCGAAACCGACGGCGCCACTTCGACTGAACTTGGGGCGCTGCAGGTTACGCGCGACGACTTTCTCGCCGGTTTGAAGGAAGTTGAACCCAGCGCGACGCGCGAATTCTTCATTGAGAAGAGTGCTTCGACGTTTGCATCCCTCGGAGGTCTGCACGAGGTAAAGCGCTTGCTCCACGGCGTAATCGAGCACTCGCACATGCGCGACGAGATTTATGAGCAGGTTGGACTCGCTCCGCCGCGGGGGATCCTGCTGACCGGACCTTCGGGCACCGGAAAGACCGCTATGGCACGGGCGCTTTCGGGTGAAATGCAAATCCCACTGATCGCGATTGATGGCCCGCAACTGTACTCGAAGTGGTTGGGCGAATCCGAGAGGGCGCTACGCGAGGTTTTCAAAAAGGCACGACGGGCGGCTCCCTGCATCCTGTTCTTTGACACGATTGATGCGGTCGCTCCGAAGTTCGGCGCCGATCGATTCGGTAGCGATGTCTATCAGAGGATTCTCAGCCAACTTCTACGAGAGATCGACAACTTGCGCGATGTCAAAGGAGTGATCCTGCTCGCGGCGACCAATCGTCCTGAGCGGATCGAGCCGGCGCTCTTGCGGAGCGGGCGCTTCGACTATATACTCCCGTTCGCCAAGCCGGACGTCGCAGAGCGCGCCGCCATCATGCGGCTTTGCTGCCGGCGCGTGCCGCTGGCAGCGGATGTCGATTTTGATAAGTTTGCTGGTCGCATGGAAGGTTTCACCAGTGCTGATATTGAAAGCCTGTGCAAGAAAGCAGCGTTAACGGCGATCGCGGAATTTCAGGATGGCAGTCGCGTCGCTCCTTTTGTCGTCTTGCGGAAGGATTTCCTGGCGGTTCTTGAGTCCGATCGTGGAAGTCCCAGGCAATCGAACACCGCGAACCCGCTAAGCAATGGCGCCGAGGATCTGTGCCCCGACGCATCTACGAAGTGATGAACGAGGTTTGATCATGAGTTACACCGAACTTACCGTTTGGACGCGCGGCATCATTATGGACAAGGAAGGTCGCGACATTGTCAATTCCATCTCCGCTTCCGCCCGCATCGAGGGCAAGTACGCGCAGGCGATGGAGAACTACGTCGACAATCCCGACCGCACCAACGCCCCCACCCGCAAGTATTGCCGCGTGAGCGACAGCATTCTCGAGAACGAACTCACCTACGAAAACGAGCACCCCAACATCGTCGTGCTGGTCGAGGGAACGATGGTCAAGGGCTGGGACTACATGCGCGGCATGCCTGCTGGCGGCACGCTCGTGATCAACACGCACTATACGCCAGATTACATGATTCGTTTCGTGCCGGGTGCAGAGCGCCTGGCTCAACTCGTGTGTGTGGATGCGGCTCATCTGGCGGACCACAAATGGCTCTATTACCGGCTGGGCGAGCTCGGCCTCGACCGTCTTTCGACCGAGGGCGCCGCTGAGCGAAACAAGTCCATCGCCCCCGATATCGCCGCTCCGCTGATTGCAGCGGTAGTCAAGTCCACCGGCATGGTCAAGATGGAGACGATTGAGCCCATGATTTCGAACAAACACGCTTTCCATGCGGCGCTCGAAGCATTGCACATCATGCCGCTGCATCCAGTGGCGGTCTAGGAAGGATTTACATGTCGACCAAAGGCACACGCATCCCCGATTGGCTTACCGTCCCGTTCGCAGGCATCACACCCGCGCCCTCGCAGGAAAAGGGACAGGACTTATTCCCCACCGGCAACTGGCGTTCGATCCGGCCGGTGTACCGGGACAAGTTGCCACCCTGCAACAACGCTTGCGGGACCAACGAAAAGATCCAGGGCTATCTCGACCTGGTGAAGCGCGGCAAGTATCTGGATGCCTATGCCCTCATCAAGGAAGACATGCCCTTTCCGTCGGTCACCGGTCGGGTCTGCTATCACCCGTGCGAGCAAGCCTGCAACCGTGGACAGTACGATGAAGCCATCTCGATTCGCGCGGTCGAACGTTTTCTGGGCGATCTCGGACAGGCGCTGGCCCACGACGTGGTCAAGGCCGGGAAGCCCAACGGCAAGAAAGTCGCGGTCGTCGGCTCGGGTCCTGCCGGCCACAGCGCGGCTTACCAACTTGCCCGTCTCGGCTACAAGGTAACGATCCTTGAGAAATCACCGAAAGCTGGTGGCCTGAATCGCGGCGGCATTCCGGACTGGGTTCTTCCCGCCGACGTGCTTGATCGTGAAATCGAGCGCCTGGTCGAGCTCGGGATCACGATCAAGACCAACGTCGAAGTCGGCAAGGATGTTAGCTGGGACGACTTGAAAAAAAATTATGACGCCTGTGTGCTGGCCGTCGGCCTCACCGAGCCCAACAGTGTACGCGCCGAGGGCGAGAACAAAGACGGCGTACTTTACGGGCTTCCGTTCCTTCGCGACATCGGCATGGGTACGTCGAAGGTGAAGCTGGGCGCCCGCGTCGTTGTCATCGGCGGCGGAAACACCGCGATCGACTGTGCCCGCGAAGCTCTGCGACAAGGCGCCGCGGAAGTGACCATGATTACCGTGGAGGCCAATCCCAAGGAGATGCCCGCTGTGCCGGAAGATCTGCACGACATGCTCGAAGAAGGGGTGGAACTGTTCCATGGGCGCGCCGTCACCGCAGTGCTCGGCAACGGCAAGGTCGAGGCCTTGCAATTGCATCCGGCACGCTTCTCCGGCGCCATCAACGCTTCGCCGATCACGGTGGATCGAGAAGCTGCGGCAGAGCGGTTCGCCTGCGACAACGTAATTATTGCCGTAGGACAGCACCCTTCGCTCGCCTGGTTGCCGCAGGAGTTCAAGAACGAGCGCGGAACCATCAAGATCGACCGCTTCGGACGCCTGGGCGGCACGAACTTTTTTGCGGCCGGCGACATCGTGCAGTTGGGATCGGGTCAGCCACTGATGGTGGTCAATGCGGTTGGCGACGGCAAGCGCGTCGCCTTCAATCTGGACAAGGTGCTGCGCGGGGAGCCGTTGCAGCCGCGAACGATTCCTATTGACGTTATCGTCGATTTGAACCGCATGAACATGACGTACTTCCCTCATTTCCCGCGCGTGCAGCAGACTCTGCTGCCGCCGACAAGCCGGCGTAAAACGCAGGACGAAGTGATTCTTTCCCTGTCGGAAGAGCAGGCGGTCGAAGAGGCCAGTCGCTGTTTCAGTTGCGGCACCTGTAACGCCTGTGACAATTGTTATCTGGTTTGTCCGGAACCCTGCATTGCGCGTCCGGAGCGTTCGAACGGTTTGTATAAGATCCTGGTCGACTACTGCAAAGGTTGCCGAGTGTGTATCGAAGAGTGCCCGACAGGCTGCCTTGAAGGCGTGCCCGAACTCGACTTTGATACCGGCGTCGTGCGAATGGATACTGCATTCGCAATTTCGCCTGGACTTCACGGACGGCAGGCGGTCGAGTTGAAGAATCTCGGGGACCGGCCAGCAAAGAACATTTAGAATCGGAGTAAGACATGGCAACGATGACTGAAAGAAAAACGAAAACGGTTCGGATCAATGGCTGCGTCGCGTCGGCGCAGGCCGCCAAGTATGCCGATGTTGATGTGATTGCGGCCTACCCGATTCGTCCTTACACAGCGACGATGATGGCGCTCGCCCAAATGGTGGCCAACGGAGAGCTCGACGCCGAGTACATCGTGGCCGATAGCGAGCACTCGCAATTGAGTATCGCGCACGGCGCTGCGTCGAGCGGCGCGCGTGTTTTTACCGGTAGCTCCGGCGTCGGCGTGCAGTTCGCATACGAGTTATATTCGCCGATCTCTGGCAGTCGTATGCCGGTGCAGATGATGATCGCCGACCGCACCCTCGATCCACCCGGCGACTTCGGTTCCGAGCACACTGATGCCCTGTCCACGCGCGACATGGGGTGGCTCATGGGCTGGTCGTGCGATGCCCAGGAAGCATTCGACAATCACCTGATCGCCTATCGAATCGGCGAAGACCCGCGCGTGCTCTTGCCGCAAATGGTCTGCCAGGATGGTTTCTTCGTCTCTCATATCACCGGTGATGTCGATTTGCCCGACCCGGGGCAGGTGAAGGAATTCCTGCCGCCCTACAAGCATCCTTACCCCCTCGATCCGCGGCATCCAGTGTCGCATGGTCCCCAGATCATGCCCGAGCAGGGTCCGCCGCTTCAGTTAGAGCGTGCTCGCGCCATGGAAGACTCGATGGCGGTAATTGAGCAGGCGCACGAGGAGTTCGCGCAGATTTTCGGCCGACGATACGATCCCTGGATCGAAGAGTTCATGACCGACGACGCCGAGGTGGTCTTTTTTATGCAGGGCGCGCACGCGGTCACGGCGCGCTTCGCGATTCAGCACATGCGCGAGAAAGGCCTGAAGGTCGGTCTTGTGCGGCTGCGAACTATCCGGCCCTACCCGACCGACCGCGTGAAAGAGGTCCTCAGCAAGTTCAAAGTAGTCGGCGTGATCGAAACCAATATGGCTCTGGGCAGCGTGAGCAGCGGCGGTGTTCTCTATGGCGAAGCGGCCGCGGCCCTGTACGAGAGCCAAAATCGCCCCCTGGTGATCTCGTTCATGGCTGGTATGGGTGGCGAGGCCATCGTGCTGAAAGAATTCTACTGGATGACCCAGAAAATGATGGATGCGCAGAAACGCGGGAAAATCGAAAAGCGCACGCACTGGGTTGGATTCGAAGAGTAGGAGAGTTTCTTGCGGCGACCTCAAAAGCGTCCGCTCTACATCAAGTTTTCACGCAGAGTTTGAACTCTGCCATGGGAGAAGCAATATGCCAGCAATTGAAGTTGAACGCCAGATACTGCCGATTCTCGGCAGCCCAAATCAGGGGGCGCGTTTCTATAATCCTGAGCTGCCATCGAGTGAGCCGTTCGTCCCCGGGCATCGCACCTGTGCAGGCTGCGGACCTTCCATCCAGTACCGGATGACCAGCAAAGCGTCAGGCGACAACACAATCCTGGTCGGACCGACCGGCTGCATGTACGTCGCGAACAGCTCGTATTTGTGCACGCCCTACAACGTGCCGTGGGCGCACACTCAGATTGGCAGCGCGGGCAGCTTCACCGCCGGCGTCGCCGCCGCCTATGAAGCCATGATCCGCAAGGGCAAGTGGAAGGGCAAGTTTCCAAATATTATCTGCGAAGCGGGCGACGGCAGCGCATCCGACATCGGTCTTGCTTCGATTTCAGGCGCGCTCTATCGCAATCACGACTGCCTGATTATCTGCTACGACAACGAGCAATACGCAAACACCGGCATACAGGCGTCGTCGCGCACACCCTACGGCGGCATGACGACCTTTTCCCCGCCCGGTCCGCTGGTTCCGGAGGGCAAGAAGCTGTTTCCCAAGGACCTTGCTCGGATGATGGCAGCCGGCCATCCCCACTGTTACGTGGCAACCGCAAGCGTGGGCTACCCTATCGACTTGATGAACAAAGTGCGCAAGGGACTCAACCACAAGGGCGCCGCTTATCTGATGGTCTATACCCCTTGCCAGAAGGGTTTCGTGTATGAGACACCACGCTCGATCGATCTGGGCCGGTTGGTTGTCGAATGCGGGCTCTATCCCATCTGGGAGTGGAACCCCGAGAAGCGCGCGTTCGATTACAGCTTCCGCCCGCAAAACATGCGGCCGGTGTCGGAGTATTTGAAATTGCAAGGACGCTTCGGCCATCTCCACGCCGAGCACATCGCCACCCTGCAGAAGTTTGCCAATGAGCAATGGCGAATGATGGGTGTCCAGCTGCCCGAGGCCTTGATTCATGCGGCAGACGCGAAAAACCTGACCAATATGGCGGCGGCGAGCAGAAGCCGAGGCGGTGGCGCAAACTTTATGAACACGAAAACTAGTGCTCCCTTTCATCCTGTCGAGTCCGAGCCGGAAGTTGAGCCAGAGGGACAGGAAAGTTATATCGTCACCGAAGGCAAGAAGCGCGGGTCTACGCGCGACGTACGGCCGGAAGCGGCGTTCAACCGCTTTTTCACCGTTCTGCGCGTGCACCCGGGCGACGCGATCCTTACCGACAACTGGCACACCAATGAAGTGCTGGACCACGCTCGTAAGAACTTCGAGGGACGTACCTTCGCGATGCGTACGCTGGAGGCCTGGGGCGCCATGATCGAAAACGATCGCCGCGCTTACTACACAGCCGGCGGACGAGTGTGGGTCATGGACCTGGAGCCCGCTGAAGGCAAGAAGCCGCGGCAGCCGGTTGCCGGAGCCGCCAAGAATTAGGGTACGGTTGCGCCGCATCCTGCTCATTGACGACACGCCGGAGATTGCCGAACTCCTGACGTTTGCGCTGCGGGACCGCGGCTACGAGGTCTTCGCCGCGGGATATACCGAGAGCGTCAACGAACTGATTCACGAGCAACGCTCTGATGCTCTGGTGCTCGACTGTTCGGTCTTCGAGATGAGCGCGGCGCTGTTTGACAGTGTGCGTCACCACCCGGACCACGCCGACCTCCCCATTGTCATCATCAGTGACACCCCGGAGGAGGCTGACGCGAGCCTGCGTTCCCGAAAGGCCCGAAGAGTCTTGCTGGTCCCGAAACCGTTCACCGGCTCACAGGTCTCAAACGCGCTCGACCGATTGCTGAAATGACGATATAAAGATTCGAACAATATGCCCTTGTGGAGCATGGACGAGTGGCAGTACGTTGAGCGCGAGGTCGTCACCGACCCCAAGGGTAGGCAGTGGACCGTGGCGCTGATGGATTTGTTGGGACAGGAAGGTGATCCAGAGATGCCGAACAAGCTGCTCGAACTTCAGTATTCATCGGGCCGATATTTTACGCTCATCTACTCGGACACCGGAGCGTTACAGCGCGAACGCGGCTACGCGACACTGCCAGAGGCGACGGACGCTTACGGAAACCTCCTCGTGGCCGTGATCGACGGCAGCCTCGACCCGTCGCAACCAGTGTTCCGGCAGGATCTGGAAGATTGATAGTGGGGTTTTAACGGCCGGGGTCAAGATCTCTCATCACGACGCGAAGTACTTGCCCGGCCAGTCGTGCATCCCGCTCGGAAACCGCCGTCGTGTCGTTCTCGCCGTCATCCCGATACGTCCGTGCGATTGCTGGCAGGCGAGCGCACCCGCCGCGAATGATTCCCTTGCTCTCCGCGACGGCAAGCCGTGTCTCAAACGACCAATCGGCAACCCTCTCTGTGGGACCGTCGGCAACAGCCAACGCACTTATCCCCTTATGTTCCAGGGCGTCGGTTACGATGGCCTCGAGGATTCCGCAAGAAGTGCGCAGCGCCAGATCGTAGTCGCCTTGCTCGAAGGCGCGCCGGCTATCGGAGTAGGCTTGCTCGACCACGGGCCGGAGCGTGGGGTTGCGCACGAAGTCGAAGCGGTGAGGAGCTGGCGCCTCCGACGAAGCGGAAATTACCGGACCCTCGTCCTTTTCCGAGAGCGAGGCAACCGCTTGCTCGAGGACGTCGAGGAGACGCTTGACGATATCGACCGGTGACGCCCCTTCAACCGCACTCCCGGCCTCCGATCGCATTAGGAAGGCTTCGCTGAACGACCGGGCAAGCCAGTGGGCCTTGCTGCCTCCTGACAATTGATTGATCGTGACCCCGCAGTCTTCCTGCCAGGCGCGGGTGGCCGCGATTGCCGATTTGTCGGAGGGATCAGTGGCCAACATATCACGAAGCTGATATCCCCGCCGGATCAGGCCATCGAGGTGGGACAGGTAGGTTTCGATCTGCGCTCGCAGGCTTTCGTCCATAAGTCCACTCTCGCACTATTTGCCGGGCAGCGACCGCTCTGGACCGTTCGGCACCCAGCTCCGCCATGTGGCATTTGTCATCGGCAGATCGAAATAAAGGCCTCGTCGGAGCGAAAATTTACAAAGCTTGACATTCCGAAGTGACGATGATAAATTCGCTGCCGCAAAGTGGTTCGATCAGCGGACCAGTTTACCACAGCGCTCTTTGAACCACAGTGTTTTGTAGGGAAAGTTAGTCGGCACCCATGATGCTGCCGATCGGGTCGCAGGCACGAATTGGGCTAGCCGTTTTAGCGGAATGCTGTTAAAGTCTAGCGCGCCGTCGCGGAGGTAGGTCTATGGCTGCATCTGCAGACTCTCTGATTCACCCTTCTCGTATTCCCAATCGTTGGATCCAGTTAACGGCTGGCATTGTCGCGATGATGGCCATCGCGAATCTGCAGTACGCCTGGACTCTCTTCACCAAACCGATCCAGGCCCATCTGCACGTCTCGCTGGTCGCGGTCCAGTGGACCTTTACTTTATTCGTGGCGCTTGAAACTTGGCTCGTACCTTTCGAAGGATACTTGGTAGATAAAATCGGCCCGCGACTCATGTTGGGCCTTGGCTCCATCATGGTCGGACTCGGCTGGGTTGGATCGGGGTACGCCGAGACCATAAACGGTCTTTACTTTTGGTACGGTGTGGGCGGTATCGGCGCTGGAATCGTCTATGGGGGCGCCATTGGCAACGCGCTGAAATGGTTCCCCGACTATCGCGGTCTATGCGTCGGCCTGACCGCTGGAGCTTTCGGCATAGGCACGGCAACCACGATCGCTCCCATTGCCGCCATGCTGAAAGCCACGGACTATCAGCACACGTTCATTGTCTGGGGAATAATCCAGGGAGTGGTTGTGCTGGCCTCTTCCCTCTTCCTCGCCAGACCACCAGTTGGATGGACCCCACCGAACTGGAAAGAGAAAGAAGCGAAGATCAAAGCCAAGGTGAACACTTCGTCCGTCGACATGACGCCGTTGCAGATGCTGCGCCAACCGTCTTTCTACATCATCTACCTGATGATGACCATGCTGGCCTTCGGTGGTTTGGTGGTTACCGCGCAACTCAACCCCATGGCTTCCTCGTACCACGTGGATAAGGTGGTTGTGATGTGGGGTATGACGGCATTGGTGATGGCCATCACCGTCGACAGGATCCTGAACGGCTTGACGCGTCCCTTCTGGGGATGGGTATCGGATCATATCGGCCGAGAAAACGCCATCTTCGCCTCATTCATTCTGGAAGCAGCCGCAGTATTTGCCCTGCTCCAGTTGATCAGCCATCCGGTTTGGTTCGTGGCGTTATCAGGTCTGTGCTTCTTCGCGTGGGGCAATATTTTCTCCTTGTTCCCTTCCATCACCGGTGATCTTTACGGAAACAAATGGGCTACCACCAACTATGGAATCGTCTACACCGCCAAGGGGGTGGCTGCTGGTTTTGCCGGGCCCGGTGCCGCTTGGTTGTTTGCCAAGACTGGCTCCTGGTCAAAGGTCTTCTGGGCGATGATCGTATGCGATCTGATTGCTGCGTTCATGGCCTTGCTGTGGCTAAAGCCTCTGGCACATCGCGCCGTCAAAGAGTCGGAGCGCGCGGCTTCGGGGACCTCGGCAACTGCGGGTGCGCCGGCCAAAGCACGAGTAGTGGCGTAGCGGAAAGTCTTAACCGTAAGACAATCAAACAGAGGCTCTCTTCTCGAGGAGAGCCTCTTTACTTTTAGACAGGTTGCGACGCGTGGTCGCACACCCGTCACGCAGATGCGTGAGTTGCCATGCCCTTGGCGGCCGGATTCGCACCCACCGCCGTTGCCGTGCCGGATCCATCAGCGTTTGATCTTGAACTGGCCCACCAAGCTGCGGAGTTGGGTAGACATCTCCGCCTGTTGCTGCGATGCTTTCTGAGTATCGGTGGCTCCGCGCGTTGTGCGCTGGGCTGCCCCCGCCACACCCGCAAAGTTGCTCGTTATCTCGCCGCTGCCTTGCGCCACTTCGTTCACATTGGTGTAGACAAATCGTCAGGGACGCCCAATCGCCGTCTCGCGGCATGCCCTTGTTACATGCTGTCGAACTAGGCTGGTAAGTGCTTGCCGCGTGTTTCCTCGCCGAATGGGATCAGAAGCAGTCCCAGCGCAAAAGCAATCGAAGTCATCGCGACCGGAGTTCCTAGCGAGCCGAAATGCCGGACGCCCGCTCCCACCAGAAAGGTGATTCCAGCACCGCCAAATCGGGCGAAAGAAGTAGAAAAAGCAAAAGCGCTGGCCCGGCATTCCGTGGGGTATTGCTCGGGCAGCCAGAGGGTATAGACGGAAAAGTTGGCACCGCCCAATCCCAGAAAGAAGAGACAAAGGAAAAACCATGGAAGCGCAGCCGCTCCAAGATAGAAAACTTTGCCGAACGTGAGCGCAACGAACACCATCATCAAAGTAAAAAAAACCGCCAGCGCCCCGCGTCGCCCCAACCTTTCGGCAAGCCACGGCATTGCCAGGCAGCCGAGAATCGTAGCAAACGAGACCAGCATGATTCCCCAGGAGGCGAGCTGCGTAGCTTGCGCACCGCCGCGTCCACCAGCTTCGGCAACCGACGTGATCGCAGCCGGAACATATACGGTTCCAGCCCACAGGCCACAGATGGAAGCCAGCATGAGCAAAGAATTGACTATGGTGCGGAGACGCCACGGCGACGAGAACAGCGTCGCCAGAGGACGCCAAACCGCCCACGCACGGACAACCTTTTCTTTCTTAGTCCAGGCGGCAGGCTCTTTAACTCCGTGCCGGACCCAAGCCAGAAGCAGTGCCGGCAGCCCTCCCACAATAAACATGGCCCGCCAGCCAAAGCGGCTGCCAACGCCGTAGTTCGCCAGAGCAGCCAGAAAAATCCCGACGTAATATCCGGTGTGCATCAAACCGGCGCCCACGCGGCGTCGATCCTCCGGCCACTCCTCCGCCACAAACGTCCCGCCCATGGCCCATTCTCCGCCAATGCCTATGCCCGCGAGCAGGCGAAGAATCGCCAGTTGCCACACACCAGTAACGAAGGCACTCAGAAAAGTGAATGCCGAATACCACAGGATGGTCAGCATGAGGGTGCGCACGCGGCCAAACTTGTCTCCAATCGGTCCCCAAAGGAAAGCAAGTCCCCAGCCAATGAGAAAGAGGGCAAACAGCAACCCTCCGTATAGTCCGACGTTGCCCTTGCTCGCTGGAATGCCCGAGCGCGGCAGCAGTTCGCGCAGCGAGGGCACAAGGACGAGCGCATAAACAAAGGAGTCCATTCCGTCCAGCGTCCACCCACCCCACGACGCCCAGAAGCCGCGAATCTGATTTCGAGTGAGGGACGTAGATACGGCCGAGGCAGGATGATTCACTTCGTTCGCAGCCGAGCGCGCCATGACAGTGGGGAACTATAGCAAAAACGTCCAGTTATCAGAAAAATATATTGAACGCGCCTTGGTGCTGTCCCGCCGCACTTCACCTTCCGCCGCCCACTCGCAATTGGACTGGATGCTAGAATCAAAATGACGCGATTACGCCACATTTTCATGCTGACCGGCTCCCAAATTCGGCGCAAATTTCTGGACTATTTCGTCCAGCACGGACATAAAGAGGTCCACTCCTCCTCGCTGGTTCCGGCCAACGATCCCACGCTGCTCTTCACCAACGCGGGCATGAACCAGTTCAAGGACGTCTTCCTAGGCCTCGAAACGCGAGACTATAAACGCGCCACGACCTCGCAAAAATGCGTGCGCGCCGGCGGCAAACATAACGACCTCGAAAACGTAGGCTTTACCAACCGTCATCACACGTTCTTCGAGATGCTGGGCAATTTTTCCTTCGGCGACTATTTCAAGAAAGACGCCATCGCGTACGCCTGGGAACTGATTACTTCGCCTTCATGGTTTGCCATAGAAAAAGACAAACTCTTCGTAACGATCTTCAAAGGTGAGAACGGTGTGCCTCGCGATGCCGAAGCGTACGATCTGTGGGTTGCGCAGGGCGTGGCAAAAGATCGCATCTTCGAGTTTGGCGCAAAAGACAATTTCTGGCAGATGGGCGACACCGGCCCCTGCGGCCCCTGCAGCGAGATCCACTACGACATGGGCCCGGCAGCGTCCGACCAAGGCCACACGGATTGTGCGTTCGGATGCGACTGCGGCCGCTACGTCGAAATCTGGAACCTCGTCTTCATGCAATTCGACCGCGACGCCAGCGGCAAACTGAATCCGCTGCCCAAGCCGTCGATCGACACTGGCATGGGACTGGAGCGTGTGACCGCAGTGCTGCAGGGAGTGATTTCGAACTACGACACAGATCTATTCACGCCACTGATTCGGCGAGCTGCGGAATTGACGGGCACGTCGCTCACGAAGGAACTGGAGAAGGAAGCTAAGGCAAAATCAGCGGCCTCTCTGCGTGTGATTGCAGATCATTCCCGCGCTGCGACGTTTTTGATCTCAGATGGGGTCCTGCCCTCGAATGAAGGCCGCGGATATGTGTTGCGGAAGATTTTGCGTCGGGGTATTCGCCATGGTCGACTCCTCGGCCAGACCGCTCCATTTATGTACAAAATGGCTCACGCGGTTCGGGATTTGATGGTTGATGCGTACCCCGAACTCGATGAAACCATCGAGCGTGTCAGCAAATTAATATACGAGGAGGAGACTCGTTTCGCTCACACGATCAGTATCGGGAATCTTTACCTTGAGCAGACGTTGGACCGGCCCCGAATGGATCGCATCTCGAGTCTTTTGGATGAACTGGATGAAGCGAAGCCTGAACACAAAACGCATGTAATGGAAGCGTTCAAGCAAGCAATAAACTCTAATAACAATTTCGGGATTTTATTTCGGGCGGTCGAGAGATTCTTTGGTAAAGAGCGGGCCGAGCTCTTCGTGAAAGATTGGCGTGTCGCTGAAGAGATTCCTCGATCGCTTTCAGGCCGAGAGGCTTTCGACATTTTTCAAACCTACGGACTGCCAAGAGACTTTATTGAAGATGTGTGTCGCGACGCGGGGGTTGCTTTCGACGCAGCTGGTTTCGAGCAGGCCCGTGCCGAGGAACAAGCACGTGCTCGGGCCTCTTGGAAAGGCGCAGCCAAGCAGACCGCGAATCCTGCATACCAGCAACTCCCGAAATCAGAGTTCGAAGGCTACCGCCAAACCCGCTCCGACAACTGCGAAGTCCTCGCCATCATCAACAATGGCCAAGGTGCGCAACAACTCAAGCCGGGAGACGAAGGCGAAATCATCCTCGACCACACGCCGTTCTATGCCGAATCCGGCGGCCAAGTCGGCGACCGCGGATGGCTCTACAGCGACGATCACAACACCATCGTCGCTGAAGTCAAAGGCTGCTACTCCCCAATTCAAGGCGTCCGCGCGCACCAAGTCATCGCGAAGCAGCGAATCCGCATTGGCGACAAAGTGGATGCTGTCGTCAACGCGGAAATCCGTGAGTCCACCATGCGCAACCACACGGCCACGCACCTGCTGCAAGCCGGGCTGCGCGAAGTTCTGGGCAAACATGTAAAGCAGGCGGGATCGCTAGTCGCTCCCGACCATCTGCGCTTTGATTTTTCGCACTTCACCGGCGTTGCTGACGAAGAACTGCAAGACATCGAAGACCTCATCAACAAAGAAGTTCTGCGCAACCAGAAGATCGAAGTCATTGAGAACGTGCCCATCGATGTTGCCATCAACGAGTACAAAGCCATGGCCCTGTTCGGAGAGAAATACGGCGACCGGGTCCGGGTCATCAAGATCGGCAATTTTTCGACCGAACTCTGTGGCGGCACACACACCAACGCGAGCGGAGAAATCGGCCTGATTAAAGTTCTGAAAGAAGGCAGCGTATCCTCCGGTGTGCGCCGCATAGAGGCCGTCACCGGAGAAGGATCGCTCCACCACTTCCAAAAAGATCACAAACTGGAAAGCGTAGTCGCGAGCCTGGCCACGCATTCGGACGCCGTTTCTCCGGCCGACGCATTGAAACTCGAACTCGACAAGAAAGACTCCGAGATCAAACGCCTGCAGCGCGAACTCGATCAGGCCCGCATGAAGTCAGCGTCCTCGACCGTAGCGTCGGTCACAGACAAGATCAAAGATATCCACGGCGTCAAAGTTCTGGCCCACCGCGTGGACAACCTCGAACGTGCCCAGATGCGGACGCTGGTCGACCAACTGCGCGACAAACTGGGCTCGGGTGTGGTGGTGTTGGGCTCGGCCACAAATGGCAACGTCGCGCTGATCGTGGGCGTCACCAAGGACCTCACGCAGAAAATCCAGGCCGGCAAAGTCATCGGCCCGGTAGCGCAAAGAGTTGGCGGCAAAGGCGGCGGCCGCCCCGATCTAGCCGAAGCTGGAGGCAAGGATCCTTCCGCGCTGGATGCGGCCTTGGCCGATGCGTACGGGGTGGTAGAGTCAATGCTGGTGTAGGGTGGGCACTCTATCCGCCGCTTTTGAAGTTGACCTGCTTTAAAGTCCGCATCGGCCGTTACCGTTCATCCAGGAAGAGTGCACCCACATTCGGCGGCGGATAGCAGTGTCCGCCCTACACGATTCTTGACATAGCTATCTTAGATAGCTATTCTGGTTGCATGCAAGTCAGCGTAGCCGACGCCAAGAATAAGCTGCCCGAGCTGATCAGAGCGGTCGAGGATGGGGAGCCGGTGATTATCTGCCGCCGGGGTGTACCGGTAGTGGAAATCGTGCGCACGAAAAAGCCTACCCGCAAAAAACGTACGCTGGGAACGCTGAAAGGCAAGATTCAAGTCCTCGACCCAAACTGGTGGAAGCCCATGACGGACGAAGATGTTGAAGACTTCCTGTCGGGGCGTCGCTGAGGTGCGACTGCTTCTGGACACAGCCGTCCTGATCCACGCCGTGGAATCGCCCGAACGGCTCAGCCGACGCGGGGCTGCAGCTCTGCAAAATGGCCAAAACGTTCTTGAGCTAAGCACAATCTCTCTGGCGGAAATTGCAATCAAGGCAGCACTGGGCAAGCTGAGGCTCTCGGCAGCGTCAGTCCGCCAGGCGGTCCAGGATTTGGACCTCCGAATCCTGCCCTACACTGCCGAGCATGTTTTTCAGTTGTTCGGGTTGCCGCACCATCATGGCGATCCCTTTGATCGCCAAATCATTGCTCAAGCCCTGTCAGAGAAGATTCCTGTGATCACCCCAGATGAGAAGTTTGGGTTGTACGAGGGGCTCAAGATCATCTGGTAACCGTTCTTCTCTGAGCGGATTCGAGCCGCAAGAATCCGCACGGCTGGACTCAGCCCTCGCTGAAGTATATAAAGTGGCGAGACCTTATTGAGTAAGGTTCCGTTCCTGAGCGACCGCGCTCGGAGTCTCCAATGGAAGACCGCATACGGCTCATCACGCACAAGGGTAAAGCAATCCTGCTGGTCGATGCGTCCCACTGCTCGGCCACGGAGCTGCTGAAGCTTTCACGCATGGTTCCCCTCTACGTCAAACCCGAGCCGCGCGGCTCCGTCCTGCTACTCGCCGATTTCACCGGAGCCGAGTTCGATCGCGAAGCCTTCACCAGCATGAAAGAGAGTGCGGTTTTCGATCGACCTCATCTCAAAAAGTCAGCGTGGGTGGGAACGGAAAATCTGCCGCGTGTGTTCTACGAACACATCAAGGTTTTCTCCCAGCGAGACTTGCCCACGTTCAAGACCCGCGAAGAGGCGATGGACTGGCTGGTGCAAGACGATTCACCGACCACCCCGGGGTGAAAACTCCGCGTAGCCAGCGAAACCTCAGCACCAACCGCAGCCTTCGCTAAGCCACCTCAGCCCGACCCTCGCGCTTGCCCAAGGTTTCACCGAACAGCTCCGTCAGCTTGTGAAAAGCCCGCTCGGCCTGCGCCGCGTTGTAGACGGGGCTGTCCGGGGACGTCCAACTGTGATACGCATCCTTGTAAACTTCGCTCTCATACTTTCCGCCCCAGGCTTCCAGCGCGCGGTCAAGCTTCCCGATCGCATCTTCCGGCATGCTGCGATCATTCGTGGCATGCGCGAAGTACAAGCGCGCTTTGATGCGAGGCGACGTCAGGTGCGGACTGGTCGGCGCGTCGGTATAAAGTCCTCCGCCATGAAAGGAAGCGACTGCGGCAATTTTATCGGGCAGCGCTGCCGCACTGTGCAAAGCCATTTTTCCGGTAAAACAATATCCCACCACGCCCATCGCGCCTGGGCGAACGCAATCCTGGGATGCGAGAAAACCGATGTAAGCTGCCACGTCTTCTTCCATCGCTTCGGGCGTCAGCGGTTGTGAAAGCTCTGCTAAGCGCTCCTTCGCCGCCTCCCCGCTCAGCGATCGGAGCGGCGGTTCCAGCGGCGTTCGGCCGGTACGATAAAAAACGTTAGGCATCAGAACCGCGTAACCCTGGTTCGCGAGTCGGCCCGCAGCCTCCCGATTCGCAGCGCGAATACCGCCGATGTCGGTCAGGTAAAGAATGCCGGGCCAGCGCCCATCACCCTCTGGGCAATATAGAAAACTCTCCGAACTTCCCTTGCGCATGGAAATTTCAACTTGTCGTTCTTTCATCTCTTGATCGAATCCTCTCCTTCTGGTCTTAGATCTACCGCTCTCGCTTCGATGCCAAGCTCGCACCGCCGAAGGCTAACTTCTCCACTTCAACGTAACCGGTCCCGCCATGGGATGCTTCATCTCCCCACCGCTTCGGCACGCCTCCAGATACGCCGCCTTCAACTGGAAATACCACTTCGCCGGCCGGTCCGCATCGTCGATCAGCATTAGATGCGGATTGTGCTTCAAGCCCTCCGACTGATTCTCCATCGTCTGGCGGTCCTGTTCGACAAACTTCGCAAAGACAAATTTCAGCAACGCCGGTCCAAACGGCGCCCATCGGAAAATGTTCCAGCAAGCCACCACATCAATACGGCAATGGCTGCGCGTGATGGGCGTCACGGTGGTCAGGCTGGAAAACCAATACTTCCCTGCCCGGATGGTTTCGAGGCGCAGGTTAGGCAGAACAAAATCGATGGTGGTCGTGATCGAATCCGCGTCCGCGTAAAGCCGCAGCAGCTTGTAAGGCGCGCTGTTCGAGCTGGGCGTGTGCGCGCTCATGCGGAAGCCCATGGGGATCGGCTCGAAATTCTTTTGCTTCTCGTGAATGCTGTGCCGGCTGCGCCACCACCATGCTTGGTGCACAAACGGTCCGTGCGCCGGGTCCATGAGCCCGATGATGCCGTGGTCCACGTTGCATGGCAACTTAGCGGTCAGGTGCGCGATCTTGTACTTTCCGCCAAAAGTTGGAACCCGCGGAGCGGGTGCCGACGGCTCCGCCACCTTAGTAAAACCGGCTCCGGGCGGAGGCGGCTCGGGAATAAATACCCAAACGTAGTCGTCGTCCTCCTCACACGCGTAACTCCCCGCATAGATCCGGTCCACTTTCAATTCCTGATCGGAAGTCAGCGAAGGAATGACTTGGCACTGGCCAGTGTGAGCATCAAACTTCCATCCGTGGTAGCTGCACTCCAAACTCTGACCGTCGAACCACCCGCACGAAAGCGGCATCCCCCGATGCGGGCAGGCGTCTCGTAAGGCAAACGGCTTTCCCTGGCGATCGCGCCCGATGACCAGAGGCATCTCCAGCAACATAGCCTTATGCAGACGGTTCCCGGAAATCTGCGCACTGGGCAGCGCACGATACCAGAAGCCGAACAGCATCAAGGAGTCCGGCGTCTGGCGGGAAGCAATTTGCAGTTCACTCATGAGGAATCACAGGCATACTATATGAAGCAAACTTTGTGGAGGACGAGCGTCCCCGCCCGTCATAACTCACGGTTCGCAAGGAACCTATGAGAAAATAACAGATGGGCGGGGATGCCGGCCCTCCATACGGCCTGTTACTCTGTAACAACACTAATGTTTTCAAGTATTTGCAAATATTACCAGCGTGGTTCAATAACCCTTTGGTAAGTTGCCCCCCACCCCGTACGCACCTATAATTATCGCACTCTGGTTTTAGGATTCTCCGTCAGGTTCCGGGTGGGCAGACGCGGATCTTTTTGTCCGCGTCGGAGTTCGTCGCGTTGACGGTCAGCCGTCTGCGTGACGTTGGCACCCGGCTATGCGAAAAAACCTGCAACTCGCCCTGATGGCTAGTCCCGTAATCGCGACCTTCCTTTCTTTAGCTACGCCACCCCTGCGCGCAGAAGCCGGTACTACCGCCGCAATCACCAGCACCGACGACAACGGCCGGAAAGTCTACGTCAACGAATCCTTTCCGGTAGTTTCGAGCAAGCGTTCCGAGGCGCCAGTCCGGCGAAATTCGCTGGCATTCTGGAGTCCTACGGAACACCGCTGGAAGCCAGTTCCTTCCGCCAACATCCGGGCAGCCCGCTCGGCGGCGGCGGAGGTGAACCATTACCTCGGCGAACAACCTGGCGAAAGCACATCGCAAAGCTTTGTTCGTGGCAAGTCATTCTCTCCGCAGGACATCGATGCCGCAATTGACCAGGCGGCCTCGCGCCATAATGTCGATCCCAACCTGGTGCGTGCCGTCATCAAGGTGGAGTCGAACTTCAACCCCAATGCCGTCTCCCGCAAGGGTGCAATGGGGCTGATGCAACTGATGCCGCAGACCGCACGGCAGCTAAATGTGGCAAATCCCTTTGATCCGCAACAAAACGTGGACGCCGGGGTTCGTCATCTGAAGCAGCTCATGGAGAACTACGGAGGCGACGTGAAGCTGACCTTGGCCGCCTATAACGCAGGTCAGGGAGCCGTGGCACGGAGCGCCGGAGTCCCGCATTTTGCCGAGACTCGCAACTACGTCAAGCGGATCACACAACTGTACTACGGGGGATCGGATCCGGGCTCCCACTTCCTGGACAGCCCCATGCATGATCCGATTCATGTAGAGCGGGACGCCAGAGGCGTGCTCCACATCAGCAACACCGAGTGAGTCTTAGGACGAGTGAACCTTGGGGATGGCACGGCATAGCCCGGGCCACTGGGTCAACAAAGGCGCGGGCTTTAGCACCTGAGGCAAGATTCACCAGCTATTTGAGTTTTTGTAAACGCGATTACGGGCAGTTCAATTGAAGAATCCTCGAATTCAACGCGCGCTGCGCTGGAGCGTGGCTGTGTTCACGCTGCTGCTGCCTGCAATGTCTGCCCATGCCCGCGTGCACAAATCCGCAACCTGGGCTGATTCCCAATTTGCCGCCGCCGAACAGATGCAAGAGGCTCTAGAGGGTCGCCTTCTCGAGAGCCGCACCCGCAACGACTATGAACACGTGATCGATGCCTATCGTCGCGTGTACCTCGGAGCACCGACCTCCGGCCGAGCCGATCCTAGCGTGGTTGCCGCTGCCCAGATGACCGAGGAAATGGGCCGACGCTTCAATGACCCAGACGTCTTGCGCTCGGCTGTCCAGCAGTACGAATTCCTTCGCCGCGAGTATCCCGGCAGCAAGTTCCGCTTCGACGCTCTGTTCCGGATAGGCGAAATCTATAAGGACGACCTTCACGACAAGACTCGAGCCGACGCCACCTTCGAGGAATTCCTGCGCCGCTATCCCCGCAACCAGTTCGCTGACGCAGCACGCCATGCCCTGGCCGAATCCGCACAGCAGCCCGTCATTCTGAAATCAAAGGATGCGAGCAAGGCCGCGATCAAGGACTCCAAAGCGTCCAGGCCCAGATCCGATCCCGACAAATACCCCGACAAGGACAACGACGCGTCCCTGAATGCGGCCGTACCTTCAGACTCGACCAAAGACAATGCCAGCCAGGAAAACCGCGCGGCCGCCGAAGCCGAGAACGGCAAGCCCGCGCGAGTCCTCGGAATCCGCCACTGGTCCACGCCAGACTACACGCGCGTTGCCATCGATCTCGAGCAGGGCGTCACATATCAGTCGCAACGAATCGATAATCCCGATCGGATTTTCTTCGATCTGATTAACACGAAGCTCGATCCCAAGCTGTCAGGCAAGACCTTCGACGTGAGCGATGGCCTGCTAAAAGATATCCGCATGGCGCAGTTCAAAACCGGACGGACGCGGGTGGTGCTCGATCTGGACCAAGTCTCCAAGTTTGAAGCTTCCCTGCTTTCAAACCCCCCACGCCTCATCATTGATATTCGTAACACTGATATCCGTAGCACTGATATTCGCAGCAAGGACAATCAGGACACTCACGACCAGATCGCGCACGACCAGCGGGCGGCGAGAGCACTTTTGAAGCAGGCCGCGTCGTCCGCCGAGATTACCGATGAAAAAACTCCCGCAGACAGGCCCGTACAGGATTCGGTGGACAACCCTGATGAACCTTCTCCGGCCGCAAAGGCGGCTGCTGAGAACACGGTCCGCCGCAACACCGTGGTGGTCAGCAATGGCGTGAAAAAGACCATCGTTGACGCGGACGATGATCAGCCTCCAGTAAAAGAGTCCGCAGTACCCGCAGTAAAAGACTCCGCAGCAAAAGACAAAAACACCATCGCCCGGCTCGACTCTCCCGACGTCAACCCAGAGAAGCCTGACCCAGAAAAGTCTGACCCAGTAAAGCTCGACCTTGAAAAGACCAAGCCGGCCAGCACAATTCCGAGCTCGCCTTCAACCTCTGACACCAAGACCAACACAGCAAGAAAGAAGCGCAAGACGCCAACCGCCGATCCCGACGTCCGCGAAGCCCAACCCACAGCCAGCGGAGAGCGTTCTCTAACCCGCGCGCTGGGCCTGAAGATCGGAAAAATCGTTATCGATCCCGGCCACGGAGGCCACGACACTGGCACGATCGGCCCCAATGGCCTCGAAGAAAAAAATCTGGTTCTCGACGTAAGCCGCCGCCTCGGCACGCTTCTGCAAACCCGCCTGGGCGCCGAAGTGATTTATACCCGCCAGGACGATACCTTCATTCCGCTCGAGACTCGAACCGCCATCGCCAATCAGGAAGGCGCCGACCTTTTCGTTTCCGTCCACGCCAACTCCAGCCACGACCCGGATGCCCGCGGCGTCGAAACCTACTACTTGAATTTCACCTCGTCTCCCGACGCCCTTGAAGTCGCTGCCCGCGAAAACGCGGTCTCGGAAGAATCAATTCACGAACTACAGGATCTGGTGAAGAAAATCGCGTTGAAAGAAAAGATCGACGAATCACAAGAGTTCGCCTCCGACGTGCAGAGCTCGCTGCACAGCGGTCTCGCAGCAAAGAATCCCGGCGTGCGCGACCGGGGTGTGAAGAAGGCGCCGTTCATCGTTCTCATCGGCGCCAATATGCCCTCGATCCTGGCCGAAATCTCCTTCGTCAGCAATCCCGGCGACGAACGCCGCCTGGCAACTCCCGAATATCGCCAGAAGATTGCCGAATCCCTCTACCGCGGCATCTCGAAATACGTCAGCGGCCTGAGCGGAGTTAAAGTCGCCAGCAAGATCGACAAACAGTAAGCAGGCTCTGCTTTCAGTCGAAATTCCAACCTGGATCCCCCGAGCCCCAAGCTTCTAGGTAGCCCATACAGATGCCAATCCCGGGGTCATTTATCGTCAACTGGGGAATGACGCAGCTGCCCGTCAGAACTCGGACCTTGCACTGCGCTCCTGGAACCGTTCGCCAGATGATTCGACGGCTTTCTGGTGTGATTCAATCCCGGCCCGCAGCCCCCGGCTATCTGCGCCTCGGCCTGCCGTTAGAGAACGCGGGCCAAACCCAGGATGCAAGTTCAGCCTTCGGGCAGCGCTTTTGCAACTGGACGCGAGTTTCGCCCCAGCCCGCCAAGCTTTGCAGAATCTTCTGGCACAATGCCCCGGTTCTGGTCGCTCGCGGCCTTTCCCCAATCGAGCGATGAATACTACCAAAAGCAAGCTTTCGCGCTCACAACTCGGTTAATGAGTTTGCCATGGGCCTGCGGCCCACCCATAGGGATGAAAGCGCGTCGCTAAGATTCATTGATTCCAAACGAATTACCCCGCGACTTTCGACGGAGTTGCCATGGGCCTGTGACCCACCCATAGAGATGAAAGTCCTTGCTACGGTTCATTGATTCCAAACAGGTTACCCGCGACTTTCGAGGGAGTGCAATCGATTTTGCGACAACAATCCCACAACTTGCTTTAACATGCCTTGCGTGGAACGCAAGGAGTTGCTCATGCACGCAAAGACCCGTGATCTCCTGACTCACAGCTGGCAATCGCAGGCCAACCTCTCCTTGTTCTTGTTCCTTCTCGTCATCGTGGGGTTTGTGATCCCTTCGGTAGGTTTGGAGAAGAAAATTGTCTACGCAGACATCGCGTTTTCCGTCGTTTTGGTCGCTGGGTCTGGGATCGCCTGGGAGAACCGAACCCTGTTCGTCCTGACATCGCTGGTGTCTGTCGTGGCGATTATCGTGCGGTGGGCGACGCTGTGGAACCCAACAAACACCCTCTTATTCTGGCAAGCATCGACGGGGCTGGCGGCTATCCTTATGATTACAACCGTATTGCTTTGGCAGGTGTTCCGCTCGGGGCCGGTCACCGCGATGCGCGTCCAAGGAGCAATTGCGGCCTATCTGTGCCTGGGTTATGCCTGGGCACATGCTTATCACATTGCAGCATTGTTGGATACCGGTGCCTTCAACTCTGCGGGGAGCGATGTTTCGGCCGTGAGCACTTGGGTCAACTATAGTTTTGGGATGCTGACGACCGTGGGCTATCAGGGAATCCTCCCGGTCCACCCGGTGGCGCATACTCTCGGCTCAGGAGAGGCAGTGGCGGGGCAGCTTTATTTGGCGGTACTGGTGGCCCGCTTGGTTTCGATGCAAGTAAGCAGCGCTGCGAAAAGGGATCGATGAAAGTTCGACTCCGAGATCGTCAGACTAAAGGATGGCCCCTGCCCTGAGCGCCTAGAAGCGTTACTTCGGAGCCTTCGGCGGGCAATGGGCGTCGTATATCGTCTGCATCTGCCTGAGTTTCAGCACGCCGTAGAACACGGTAATCGCCATCGCAACAACCAGAATCCCGGCAAATCTTCTTTCCCAGAAGTACTCGCCCTCGCGGTTGGCGACATAGCTGGCCGTGATGAAGCCGAGAATGCCGATATTGATGACCCAGTTCACGGGCTTCGGCACGACAAAATTCAGAGTCCCGAAGCCAGCGAGTTGATAGAGCATGAACGGCAGAATCGCTACCATCGGCATCAGCTCGGACGCACCTAGCGAAACGTCGACCGCGCCGGGATCCAATGCATGCAGCAGCCTACTGTGGGCCAGTTCATGGAACAGCGACGGCATCGCACACAACAAAGGCACCACGGCGAGCAACTCGAGCACCAGCGCGCCGCTCCAGGTACCGGTCTTGGACGAACGATCGGCGCCCGCGTCCGACGATTGCGCGCCGATGTACAGCCCGCCGACGATGGCTGCCGCGCTGGACAGCATCAGCAGCTCCACGGTGATGCCAAAACTCGTGGGTTCGCCGGCCTTGAGTAGCAGCAAGGCCATGAAACCAGGAATGTAGAACATCACCCGCACCAGCCGCGCCCAAACCCGCGCGTCGCGTTCTGGCGGGAGGACCGGGAGCGCAAGTCCATCGGTTCCAATGGTTGGTCGAACCTTCGACATATCGGTATCTCCTCCGTGCAAGAAATTTGCGGCCGATGTACCCTTACCAAGCTGAACCTGTTCTTCGCGCTTGTTTTGGGGTTCGCGTTCGCCCGTCAGCCGAGTCGCTGGCTATGGCGATTGCCTTCGCTGCCTTCTCCTTGTCCATTTCCCGCTAACTGCATCGGCCCGAGATTGAACGTCACCTTGTTGATCGTGCCGTTGAAGGGGAACGGCACCTGATAGTCCTTGTCGTTCACACCCGTGCGAGTGTCGACGCCGACGTCGAAGGTCTCGTCAGCCACCTGCAAAAAAGCGATCGAGTTTGGCTGCTTCTGTGTGGCGAAGACCTTGCCGTCTACCTTTAGCACACCGGTGCCGCCCTTGGCGATGCCGGCCGTCATACGTGTAGTCGAACACGATCGTATGCTCGCCCGCCGTGAGCGTATCCGGTCCTTCAAGCGGTTCTGAGCGAGGACGAGCATGTTGTAGTCGAACCCCGGCTGGCCTTTGAGCAGATAGAGCCCATAGCCACCCCAGCGCCCGCCCATGGTCACGAGCATGCCGTCGCCGCCGCCCTGTGGCACATCGACCTCGGCGGTAATCCTGTACGACCTGCCAAGGATGTTCGGTGCGTTACTCGAATTGATGCTGGAGTTCACACCCGAGTAGGTGAATACGGTCTTGCCTGCCGTCGCACTCGGCCGCGGCGCGAGCGCCCGTACAAATGTATCGTTGTTCAGCGGAAGCACGTTGTACTTGGCCGCCTCCTGCACTTGGCGTGTCATGTTCTGTGCTCCTTTGCTAATGCCACGCAGTTCTGTGTCGCGCCCGGAGTGCGTGCCGCCGTCGGTCCGGATGCGTTGTTCATCTATCCTAAAGACTTCAAGAAAGCGGGTCCCAAGCGTGGAGACTGAAACCTATAGGACGCGTGGTGTGATGGGAACTGGTAGAAGTTGCAGTGGGCAACGTGAACATTAAGAGTCAGAGGTCACCCGGCGACCCGTATCTTGCGCTGCCTCAATTGCTCAAGGCTTACCGTTTGCACTTGATCCTCTGGGTCTCTAACACGTGCCGCGCGGTGCATTGCGCTTTTTGCGAGCACGCGCCACAACGTTTGCGGGTCCCGATATAGGCATAGGTGCGGTTGCTCATGTTGCGGCCGCCGTAGTTGAGTGGCTGCCCGGCGGGACAGCGGTAGCGGTTGCTTTCCGGAAGATAGGCAAAACGTTCGGGGCCGTAGAACGGACTGTTCTTTCTGTGGATACTGTCGCGGGTCCGCATGTAAGGCGTGGTGTCGCGCTCCACTAACCATTGCAACCCACAGACGATATCGCTCATAACCTCAACGCGCGAAAATGCGGTTCTTGCAACAACATCCGGCATGAGCCCCCAACTAGCGCCGCCCACTAGCAATCAAGAACAAGCCTCGCGGAGTGCAGCGAACGCTTTGAAAACACGAACCACGTGTGGCTACCAACTTCTGGGTCACTCAGACGATACCGTTGGAAACCGCAACCTGTCAGTTTGTGCAGGCAACACTCCATCGAACCGGAGAGAGCCTGTATCTCTTCCGGGTGGAATTCGATCAGGAAGTCCGGTGCATCCGATCTTTCCAGTGTTTCCGAAGCTCCATTCAAGGCCAGCCATTCGGCGCCTTCAATATCCACCTTGATCAGAGACGGCATTCCGAGGCTGGAAACGTAGAAGTCGAGTGTATTGGTGGGAACCGTGTAGCTGGGCGATGCGTTGTGGCTATGACCAAATTCGAAAGACGCGACCTACGCCACAGTTTTCAAAGCGCGTCTCGTAGAAAGAAATAGAGCCAGATCGGTCCGATACAGCCTCAGCGATCAAGCGGATGTTCGCCACTTCGTTAAGCTCAACATTTTCCTGAAGCCTGCTTACGAGCAATCGTGACGGTTCGAAAGAAATGACCCGTGCGCCTCGGGATGCGGCCAAAAACGAAAACAAGCCCATATTTGCACCCACATCAAAGACCAGAGCATTCGGTCGAAGCAAATCGAGAAATACATCCTCCTGCAGGTACTCATACTGGTTGTAATAAAACATCCGCCGGCCTGTTTCTTCGCCGGTGTGAATCCGGAAGCCAAGCCCGCGGTAAGTCACGATGGTCTCGAAGTCCGTAATGAATTCGGGCAGCCTCGGTAGCACACGGCAGACGAGATTCTTACCCCCCTAAGGCGCTCGTAAGCCTCAACGAGTTTGCAATGAAGTTTACGGCATCATTTTGTCCGGGAAACCCGACCACCGAAAGGTTACGTACGTAACGGCGCCGCATCGTTGATTCGGGGACAATTTGTCCCCCGCCTTTCCTTGAGCGGAGCCAAATTGACCTTTTGGGGCGTGAAACGGCCTTCCTAACTTGTTGATTCTCCAAGCGTACGCGACCCCACAATCCGGCTAGTCAATTGCCATCTAGTGCTGCGACCTCTCCCGCATGCTTTGCTGGGCATCCGTGCCCGGCTAAAGGACCCAAGTTTATGAAGAAGTTCGTTCTGTTTTGTTTGCTGGTGACGGTCACATTCGGCTACGCCGATGACTCCAAGATTTCGCCCGAACTGCGTGGGTATAACTCCAGCCAACCGGTTCAGGTGATCGTCCAATATGCACCCGGAACCCAGCCCGGAGCCCAGACTAGTTGCAGTGGGCAGCTCGGCCTGGTGGGTTGCCTCGTGAACGACGTTTTGAACATCGTGGGCCAGTTGCCTCTCATCAATGGCGTTGTCGCCCTGGTGGACGGTACCGGTATCGTGAATCTGTCGAACCAGTCGAACGTCGTGTACATCAGCTCGGACCGGCCATTGGCAACGCTCGATAACGCACCTTCGGCAGTAAACGCAGAAGTGGCGTGGCAATCGAATTACATTGGCACTGGCATCGGCGTGGCTTTGATCGACAGCGGCGTGAACAATCACCCGGACTTTTACACCGGCATTCTTCCCTTCTCGCGAGTTGTCTACAACCAGTCCTTCGTGTCCGGAACATCGAATACGAGCGACCAGTACGGCCACGGAACGCACATTGCGGGCCTGATCGCAGGAGATGGCCTGGCTTCGACCGGACTTGCCTTCTCGCAAACATTCAAGGGAATTGCGCCGGGCGCCAAGATCGTAAATCTGCGAGTGCTCGATGCCAACGGCGAAGCAACCGACAGCGAAGTGATTGCTGCGATCAACCAGGCGATCTCGCTCAAATCAAAGTACAACATCCGCGTGATGAACCTGTCGCTCGGGCGGGCGGTGTATGAGAGCTACAAGCTGGATCCGTTGTGCCAGGCGGTCGAAAAGGCCTGGCAAAATGGAATCGTGGTTGTGGTGGCGGCGGGAAATAACGGACGCTACCTGCCCACTTCCGGATACGGGACAGTTACCGCTCCAGGCAACGATCCGTATGTGATTACGGTCGGCGCGATGAAGCCGATGGGTACGCCGCAACGCACGGATGATCTGATTGCGAGTTACAGCTCCAAGGGGCCGACGGCGCTTGATCGCGTCGTTAAACCCGACTTCGTCGCTCCCGGCAATTTACTGGTCTCAACGGAAACTCCGGGGACCACGCTGTACACCACCGAAACCAGCAACCTGGTTCCGTACAGTTTCTACCAGTACGGAGGCAGTTCCTCGCCATCGGCATACTACTTCGAACTGAGCGGAACCAGCATGGCCACTGGCGTGGTGAGCGGAGCGGTTGCCGATCTGCTGCAAGCGCAACCGCGTCTTACGCCTGACCAGGTGAAGGCGCGCCTGATGAAGACGGCTTACAAGACATTTCCGCAGACGAGCAGTGTGTACGATCCCACCACCGGAAACACGTACACGGACCAATATGACGTGTTCACAGTTGGCGCCGGGTATCTGGACATTGCGGCTGCATTGGCCAGCACCGACGTGGCAAATGGGACCGCGATGTCTCCTATCGCAAACTACGACCCGAGTACGGGCGATGTTTATCTAAGCTCTGACCCGTCGTCGGTCTGGGGCAAATCCGCGATGTGGGGCAGTTCGGCGGTTTGGGGCGCAAATCAGTTCACTGGCGCAACTTCTGCCATGTGGGGCTCGTCCGCGATGTGGGGCAGTAGCGCGATGTGGGGCAGCAGTGCGATGTGGGGCAGCAGCGCGATGTGGGGCAGCAGCGCAATGTGGGGTAGCAGCGCGATGTGGGGTAGCAGCGCAATGTGGGGTAGCAGCGCAATGTGGGGTAGCAGCGTAGCGGCCGGAGAACAAAATTGAGCATCTATCGCGAGGAAAAGATTTCGAAGGAGCGGATCGTTTAGACAGAATCTAGACTGAGCTCGGGAAAGTCGTAGTTATGCTCGATGCTAAAGTGAGATATTCCCCAGTTGGCTCCGCGAGTTCCCTAACCTTCGACAGCGACATGCTGCTGGAGAAGGTTCAGGATGCATCGATCACAATGTTGAGGGCCGCGACGGCCGCGATGGGCATCCGCAGACCCGAAGTCGGAGCGTGCCTGACTGATCTGGCGGGCGCCTGTGTCGCCTATAACGGCGCGGATGTGCCGCTGACGTGCGCCGTCGGAGTTGGAACCTCCAACCCTTCCGATGCAGCAGAGATCGAGGCTATCGAAGCTTTTTACAGTTCTCGAAAGTCACCAGTTCGCATCACAATCTCCGGCCGAACCCACAGCGGAGTCAATTCCTTGCTGGCAAGCCGCGGGTACAAGGCCGGAAAGCCAATGGAGAATTGGTGGAGGCCGCTCTCAGACATCACTGCCAAGCCTGTTCCCGACAACATTGAAGTAACACCCGCAACCATTGACGACGCTGAGGCGTGGGTACGCACCGTGGCCGCAGGTTTCGAAGAGTCGGACGGGTCAGTAGACGATTCCAGGCTGCAACCATGGCTGCTCGACACTTTCTACTGCTTCGGATTTGCTGATGGGGCGCAACCGTTCTTGGCACGACGAAACGGGGAAGTAGCGGGTGGAGGAGTTCTGCACATCAACGGAGACACGGCTCATCTGCGCACGACCAGTTGCCGATTTGTGCATCGACGCAACGGAGTACAGACCGCTTTGTTGAACTTCAGGTTGCAGTGGGCTCTCAGGGCTGAGTGCCGCTTTGTCTTCTCAAGCACTGCGGGAATCGGTGCCTCCGCCCGGAACCTCGAGCGCTTCGGCTTGCAGCCGCTCTCCATCAGCTTCCTGATGTCCAGAGCTTGCTGACAAAAGAAGAAGGGGAGGAACGGGCTTCGCTGAAGCTTCTAGTCTTCCACAACTCTGGCAGTCATTTCTTCGGGCGGGGCACCCGCGGTCAAGCCCTGGGCAACGATCAACTGGCGGGCTTCCACTCTGATCTTGGGCAACTGCAATCCAAACAATGTCGCGCCTCCGATACTGGCAACTGCTCCCATTGTGACCGTAACGGGCGCGCCCAAACGGTCCGCCAACGCTCCTCCGAGCAGGGCTCCGAATGGAGCCATGCCCATAAACATCATGGAATACACCGCCATCACCCGCCCGCGCAGATGATCCGGCACCATGGCCTGGATCAGCGTATTCGACGACGACATCTGAAGCATCATGCTGAAACCTACGGGCAGCAACAGCGCCGCCGAGATCCAGAAGTTCCGCGACCAGGAAAACAGGATCAGGCTGACCCCGAAACCACCGCAGGAGAATGCCACCCACCTTCCCAGCCCATGCACTCCGCTGCGTGAAGCTAAAGTGAGCGCGCCGAAAAGGGCTCCTACACCCGTCGCGCCCATCAGGATTCCTAACCCACGGGCTCCGCCGTACAGAATCTTGTCCGCGAAGATTGGCATGAGGATGGTGTAGGGCATCCCCACCAAGCTGACGAGACCCAACAAAAGCAGGATGGCCCGAATCGGCGCCGTGTAGCGGACGAAGCGGAAGCCTTCGAGGAGATGCGTCCAGGGCGAAGCGGCGGATGCGCGACGAGCCGGGCGTTCCACTCGCATCATCAGCAGCCCGATGATCACGGCCACGTAGCTGACACCATTGGCGAAAAAGCACCAGCCTTCGCCAATCTTCGCCACGAGAATGCCAGCAATCGCAGGCCCGATAATGCGTGCCCCGTTGAACATCGACGAGTTCAACGCTATGGCATTCATCAGGTCTTCCTTGCCTACCATGTCGACCAGAAAAGCCTGACGTCCGGGAATATCGAAGGCGTTCACCACGCCCAGCAACGCAGCTAGGACGAAGATGTGCCACACGTGCACCCTTCCAGTGAGCGTGAGGAGCGCAAGCACCAGAGCCAGGACCATCGACGCGATCTGGGTTCCGATGACTACTCGCCGGCGGTTGAATCTGTCGGCTACGATGCCGCCCAGCGGAGCGACCAGAAATACAGGGAATTGACTGGCGAAACCTACAGCGCCCAGCTTCAACGAGGATCCGGTGATGCGATACACCAGCCACGCCTGGGCTGTAGTCTGCATCCACGTCCCAATCAGCGAAATGAGCTGCCCGCTGAAGAAAAGCTGGAAGTTGCGATGGCGCAACGCACGCAAGGTACTGGGCATCCCCGTTCCTCGTGACGCTGCGCCGTTCAGGGTTTGGCCTTCAGTTCTTGCTGTGGTTGGTGGATTGCTCAAGCCGAATCTTTCTACTTGTTCTTAGGATTAGGATGAGGATGCTCCATGTCTCGATTCAATCCCGAACCGTCACACGTCGGTATACCTCTTGATCCCGTTATTGTCCAATTTAGGGCTTTCCAGACGCCGCAAGAAGCGGTAAAGTCGGAGCGCCCTCAACCAGGCTCCCTTCCAGTATAGAGGCACGCCGTGGTTCAGGTTTGTGGAGAACGTATGAGCACCGATCATGTTCAAATCGAACGCCGGGCCGCGCAACGTTTTGACTTCCATCTTTCCGTCTCTGTGCGTCTTTCCAGCGGGAATCACGAACGATGCGGCTTCACGCAGAACCTATGTGCGCGGGGAGCGCTTTTCCACACCGACTTGCCGCTGTGCGAAGCGGACGCCATCGAACTCACCCTAGTCATGCCGTCTGAAATCACTCTTGCCGAGAACATGCGTGTTCGCTGCCGTGGCCGAGTGCTGCGTGTGCTTTCGTCCGCCGTGGGTGGCAGGTCCGTGGTTGCGGTTCATCTCGACGGATATGAGTTCCTGCCGGAAACCGCCGACCGGTCCTCCGAGTACGCCCAGGGCGTCGACAGGATAGGGGCTCTGCACCAGCATCTTCAAGAAAAAGAGAAAGCCGGCACGGCCGTACCTACGGTTTCATTGCGGGTTTCGCAACCCTGATCCTCCGCAAGGCTTGCGCCGCACCGGATTTGCTCGGGTACTTGCTTTGCATTCGACCATGTTTTGCGTAGAATACTCGGGGACACTCCTCCACTCCGCGGTTTTTCGCCGCTGTGTAGTCCTTAGAGCTCTTGGGGAATTGGCGTGGCATTCTGAAGGGAACTTCTGTGCGATGCTCCGTTACGATAGTCACTTGGCGGAGTTCGGATCTCTTCTTAACATGCACCTGCCGGGTACATAATTGAGGTTCCAGCCATGCATGGCATAGCGGTCACCCTCCTTACCGAGGACAAAGAACGGCTCATGGTCCTCCAGCAACGACTGGAGAGCACCCAGATGGGCCGCAATGTCTTTGGGCATGTTGGGTTTCCCGCCAGCCCGACCGACGCAATCCTCCGCCAGATTCAGGATGTTCACGCCGACGTCGTATTGGTCGACATTGATCCGCAGAATATTCAGCGGGCGATGCACGCCATTGAATTGATCCACTCCAACACCAGCGAGATTGTCATCTTCGCGGTTGGCCCGATGACCGATCCCGGTACGATTGTTTCCGCCATGCGCGCCGGGGCTCGTGAATATATGGAGCGCAACGCTACTCCCGAGAGCATGGTCGATGCCTTCACCCGCTTCGCCACTTCACGTGGACGTGCCCGCACCTCCTCAGGCCGCGCCCGCGTCTTCGTCGTCGCTAACGCCAAGGGGGGAGCTGGAGCGACCACCGTCGCGGTCAACACCGCCGTCGCACTTCAGGAATTGCATGGCGGGGTCCTTCTCGTCGATTTTGCACTTTTGGGGCACGCTGCGCTGCATCTCAACGTCCGCCCTACGTTTGGCCTCACCGATGCCCTGCAGAACCTGCATCGCATGGATACTTCGTTGCTGCAAGGCTTGATGACTACCTGCAAGAATGGCCTGCAACTGCTGGCGGGTCCGCAGGAACCTCAACATGCGACACCGACCGCTGCCGAACTGGCCCGCCTTTTTGATTTGCTGGTTTCGCAATTTCGTTACGTTGTGGTTGATTGTTCCAATCGCACGGATCAGACGGCGCGCCTGCTTTGTGATTTGTCCAACGCGGTTTTGCTCGTGGCACAGTCCGATGTGGTGTCTCTCTGGAGCGCAGGCCGCTTGCGGTCTTTCCTAGAAGAAGGCGGAGGACGCGACCGGGTCCGTCTGGTGCTGAACCGCTACAAGAAAATCCCCGGTTTCGGCGACGAAGACGTCGAGGCCGCGACCGGCTGCAAACTGCTTTGGAAAATCCCCAACAACCATCAAGCGATCGCGCCCGCCATCGACAAGGGTGCTCCCGTGGCGCTCCATGAAAGCGCGGATGTGGGACGCTCGTTCCGCAGCCTGGCAGCCACGCTGGCGGAAGCTTCTCCCACAGCGGAAGGTTCTCTCGATCTGCTTTATCAGCCCGACAAGTCCGACGCCAAGAAGAAATCGACTACTCGTTTGCTGATCTCGCCGCTGCGCGCGGGCCAGTAACTCAACTTCCAAAACAGAACTGGGCCGTTACCTCGGTTACCTTTTCCCGGTAACTGAAGGCGGGCTACAATCGCACCATTGTGATAAGCCGGCGACTAGTTCTAATGCTGTTGATGTGGGTCGCGATCCTGCCGTGCGCCGTTCAAGCAAAGCAATTCGCGATCGTTGCCGACAAGGCCAACACCACCTCGAACCTGACGGCTTCCGAGTTGGTGAAAATCTTCAATGCGCGTACCCGGAGTTGGCCGGATGGCAAGGCCATCACGGTAGTCATGCGCGATCCTTCTTCCGCAGACATGCAGTTAGTCCTCCGCAAGTTGCTGAACATGACGCCCGAGCAGGCGCATGCGTTCGTTTTGGCTCATCGCGACGCGATTATGGTTGCTGACAGCGATGACGCTGTCCTCCGCTTTGTCTCGACCTCGCCGGGAGCCATCGGCGTCGTGGACCTGTATTCACTGACCCAAGACGTGAATGTGTTGAAGATCGACGGCAAATTGCCGGTCGAGCAGGGCTATTTATTGAGGGGAAACTAGCTGGGGAAAGCTAATATGATCCGCAAAGCATCGATCTTCGGAGCAACGATCTTCAGCATCACCATCTGCATTGGTCTGGTGTTCGCCGCTGTTGCCGGCCTGGCGCAGTCAAGGGCTCCGCAGGCAAACAACACGATCGCCGCCGCCTTGCCGCTGACCACCAAGTCTCCCGAGGCTCGCCGTCTGGTCGAAGAAGCGTTGAGCCTGTACCTCGATAAGGTGGAACAGGAACAGTCGATCGAAATTCTGCGCAAAGCCGTTCAGGTTGACCCCGATTTCGCGATGGGCCACGAGTTTCTGGCGCAGATCAGCCTTGATTCGGCCGAGCAGGTCGGCGAACAGGAGAAGGCGTTTGCCACCAGAAGTCACGCCACAACCTCCGAGCAACTGGTGATCGAGTGGTACCAGGATGCCGCTGACCACAAGCTGATTTCCGCCATCACCAAAATGAACGACGTGCTCAACCAATACCCCCACGATAAGTGGGTGGTTTGGATGACCACGTGGTGGCTGCAGTCGCAAGCCCAGTACGAGCGCGTGATCGCCGTATATGAGTACTCGGGAATCACGGACTCTCCCGGCCTGATGAACAACATCGGTTACAACTACGCCTACACCCGACAGTTCGACAAGGCCTTCGCGATGATGGATAAATACGTTGCGGCGCTGCCCAACGATTCCAATCCGCAGGATTCTTATGCCGAGATTCTGCGTCTGGCGGGGCGCTTCAATCAGTCCATCGAGCACTACCGGGCATCGCTGGCAATCAATCCTCAGTTCTATTCCTCACAATTCGGAATTGCGGACACTTACTCGCTGATGGGAGATCAGGTTCGCGCCCGCAAAGAATACGAAATCGGGTTCCAGAAGTTTTCCTTGCCCGAGCTGCAACAAATTCTGTGGAAGACGAGAGAAGCAGCCACTTTCGTCCGCGAGGGCGATTACGACGGGACCGAGCATGCGTTCCAGGGAATTGCCGACTATGCACACTCCAAGCAGAACAGCCAGGCCGAAGCCGACACTTACCGGCAAATGGCCATGTGCCAGCAGAATCCGAAGGAGGCGCTGGTCTATTTAGGCAAAGCCGAAGCGGCCACGCAGGATGGCAAGAACGCCTTGAAGATCGCGATTACGCAGGAGCTTGCACAAATCCTGAGGGCGCGTGTGGAAGTCGCTCTGAGGATGGGCAACAAGGAAATAGCGAAATCCAACCTGGAGCGGCTGGCTGCGATGTCAGAAAGCTCCAACGACAAGCTGAGCGAGCTTGCCTACCACGGAGCCGCCGGAGCAGTTTTGTTCTCCGAACACAAGTACGACCAGGCCATCTCGCATTTGGAAGAAGACACCAACAATCCACTTTCGTTGAAGCTTCTCGCTGCCGCATATCAGAAGATCGGATATAGCGCTGGAGCGAAGCGCACCAACGAGACCCTGACCAACCTGAACGATCCGACGCTGGAACAAGCACTGGTCGTACCCGCATTCCGCAAGTGCAGCGACACGCCGTCGTCCTGCGTCACCAACACGAAGAGCGCCTCTCTGAAGAAATAACAGCTCGGGTGGCGCGGGCGCCCTCGCCCGCGTTCCGAGACAATCCAGGTAGCCCCGGACGCCTCCCCCCACCGATAGAGACGTAGCTGGCCACATCTGTACAGCTGTGGGCAGCGAGCCACGAACTCAATGTCGCTCCACTGTCACGAAAATCGGTTTCGCTCCCGCCACACGTTCGACCCAACAAAACAAGATCGGTGAGAAGCTGGAGACTCTGGGGCCGACGAAGCGCCCGGACGAGGCGTCCGGGGTACGTGATTTGTCGCCAGAACGCGGGCGGGGGCGCCCGCGCCACACTGGCTCACTTCCCTGCAGTGGCATTACCTTCGAGCTTGGCGTCGATTGCGGGGTTGGAGCAAACTTCGTAGTACCAGCGCTCGGTCCAGAGCTGGACTGAGAAGTTGTGAGGATCGATCTGGGGCATGCGGCTTCCGCGCACGATGATGTTGCGGAAGATGTCGTTGCCAACTGGGACCAGCCCGCTCCACAGATGAAACTCTTCTCCTTCCCACGCCTTGGCTAAATCGAGCGGAGAAAGTTCGAGCGAGATCTCCTGCTTGAGCCTCTGGAACGCGGCCTCGCTGATGCGAATCCCATTCAGGTTGTATTTCAGAATGAAGTCGTCGGGACCGTCTTCGACGTCGGCATCGCTCACAGTCTGAAATGCGTACACGTTGAACGGAGTCTCCATCGCCTTCATCGATTTCCGCACTCGCTTGCTGCACGAGGAGAGCCGGTCACTCTCGTTCAGCGCGTCCGAAATCATGATGCGCTGCTCGCCATCCATCAGATACATGGGAGCAGAATCCTGATAGGAAATGCCGACGCCCAGCTCGATGCCCGGAAGTCCGGCGCGCTCCAGTAACTGGTTGTAACCCCGCACGATCTCGATAATCTCGCGCGCCAGCACCGAGGCGCGGCACACCGCCAGCCCCGGCTCGCCCTCGCGCTCGAGGATGGCCAGAATGATCGCATCGCCTTCGAGAAACACCTTGCTGGCGCCGTACTTCGATAGCAGCTTGTTGACCGGATCGTAGAAATTCAAACTGAAATAGGACGCCGGATTCATTCCGCGCTCGAGCAGCGAGCGCGTGAGCCGGGACGAGTCGCGGACATCGGCCTTGATAATCACGTGGCGCAGCACTTTTTCTTCCGACGGCTTCTCCTCCTCGGGCAGCGGGAACTCGTAGAGCGTGCCATTCATGGAAGACAGCTGCCGCATTTTGTCGTTGGCGATGAGATTGACGTTATCCATCGCCGACCTCAGCGCCTCCAGATTCCTCAGGTCGCGGTGGTAGCGCATGAAATCGCGGAGAAATCGGGCTGCGACTTTGCCCCGCTCCGCGCCCTTGCAACTTGCTACCCGCTGCACCGCGGCTTGCAGGCTGTCCCGCGAAACTTTGCCTTGCTCCACAATCAATTTTTCTACCCGAGTGCGTTCTTCGCGCGAGATCAGCGCATTCTTCAATTGCTGCGCGTTGATGCGCGGCGAGTACTCCGCCAGCAGCGGCACCGCTTCATAGGAGGCCACCACGTATTCCATCAGCTTCTCGCGATCGAGCAAGCCCAACCATGCTGCCAACCGTGTTTTTTGAGCTCTCTCTTCGGGCGAGGAGTCGTCCGGGGTGCCGGAACCAATCAATTCTTGCGCATTCTCCGGCACATTCAGCCAGGCATTGATGGCGCGCTCAGGATCGGCCTCGAGCCCCAGATTCAGCGATTGCAGGAACTCGTAGGCGATTCGGCGAACGTTGGTGAAGCGGTCGGGATCACGGTCGAAGTTGCCCAACATCACATATTGCTCAGCGTTAACATAAGCGTCGCAGCCGTCAGCGGTGAAAATCAACGGGTTGAGGAACAACTTATATTGCTCGTCGTGGCTGCTTCCGAACAACGATCGCCGGGTGCGTGCCAGAGTTTCCTTTTCGATTTCGCGCAGGGTCCGAAACAGTTCCTGCCCGGTCTTGCGCAGAATGACTTTTTTCGCCACCTGGAAAGCTGCGACTCGCTCGCGATATTCCAGCGCTTTCTGCACCCGCATATTTTCGTAGCTCTTCAGCGTCATGCGGCAGCGTTCGAGAATCTGGGCGAACTGCAATCCCAGTTCAATCCGCAAAAACTTGATGATCGCCACCCGGGCCAGAACATCCAGCGATGGATTTCCTTCGGCCTTGGCGCGATTCAGCGCGGCGGAATGTACTTCCGCCAGCAGAGGCTTCAACTCGGAGCCGACCGGCTTGGCGTTGCTTTTAGGGCCAGCGTTTGATCCGATGAAGTGTCCGCCCTGCCGCGGCTGTGGCGCTTCCGCCGCCAGCAATCCCTCGACATCACCATGACGTACGATCAGACGCGAGATCAGCGAGCGGGTCTGCGTCACAAACTTGAGACTTAGATGAACGTCGTGCCGCAGGTTATCGACGCCGAGTTGCAGCCCTTCAAGAGAAAGTGACGGAGTGTAGCCAGTCAGGCGAGGAAGTGCCGCTTCCTGTTCTGCTTGTCCGAAGCTGAAGATCGGGATGCGTGGCATGGCTGGGATTGTGTTCGCCTTACGGCTGCCCCACTTGGCTGACCAGGCTCACCCGGAATTGTGGCACTACCAGCGCCTGCTCCACCGTGGGCAGATTCAGAGCAGCCAGCTTCGATGCGATCGCCTGCGCTTCCGATGTGGCTCCCGTGCTTGTGTAGGAGTGCCACAAAAGCCGCATGGACTCCGGGTCCGCGGTGCCCTCTTGCAGATGAGGAATCGCATCCGCGAACTTACCCTGCGCTACCAGCAACGCTCCGGCTGCCCCGTGATAACAAAGTTGGATGACTTGGCTGCGGCTCGTTCCTGCCATGGTTTCGAGTTGCTTGACCGTCTTCCACGCCCAGTCCATGTCCGGCAACTCAGCCAAACGGGTAGCTCGGGTTCGCAGGATTCGTGCCAACTCCTCATCCCGGTCGCTGGCGGAAATCTCATGCTCTTCCTGCAGGACGTCCTGCGCAGCCTGCAAATGTTTCAGCGCTGTCTTTGGATCAGTCTCGTACATGCCCAGAATCCTGTGGGCCTCGGCCTCGAGACGTGCCAGCCCAGCGGAATGTGCATGCCTGGCCACATCGCTCAGCGCCCTCTCCGCCTGCTTGCGATTGTTCTCGCGAATCCAGGTCACAGCCGATTGCAATTCCCGTTGCACCTTTTCGGCGTTGCTCGGAGCAAACACAATAGCCCGGTCATACTCCTCGCGGGCCTCCAGTTCCTTACCCATCACCGCATAAGTATCGGCGACGCCGACTTCGGAACCAAAAGTCGGATCGATTCGGATGCTCATCCGGTACTGCTCGAGCGCCGCATCGAGTTTGCCCGCCATTCGCAGAATCTCGCCATAGGAATCATGCGGGTTGGGCTGGTCGGGCTCGAGCGCCACATAACGATCCATCGCCGCGAAAGCCTTTTCGAAGTTGCCCATGTCCGCGTAGCCGTAGGCCACGTCATTCAGCGCCGCAGCATAATCCGGGTTCAGTGCCAGCCCACGCTCCAACACCGCAACGGCCTGTTCGTACCGAAACTGTTGCATCAGCCAGTCGCCCGCCAGATATGCCAGCCGCTGGTCGCGCGGATATTTCGCCAACAGATCGTTCATGGCTGCAATCGCAGCTAGATAATTGTTCTCCTGCGCGTCCCCCAGCCAGCGGATCAGCAACTGTTCGCCGGAACTCACCTTGACCGCCAATCGCTTGGCCTGCTTACGCGTGGCCGCCTGTTCCGCCGGATCCTGGCTCATGCGCGAAATCAGGATGAACGCCTGCGCAAAATTCGGGTCCACCTTGGTCGCCGCCCGCAGATCCTGCAGGGTTTCCGCGATGCGATACTCTTCGAACTCCCGCATCGCCTTCTCGAAGCTAGCGCGTGCCTGGGCTGAGGAGGTAGTGACCGGTAGCTTTGGGGGCACATTCTTCTGTCTGGGCTGTGCAGGATTGGATTTGGTGTCAGCCAACGCAGCCAAGGACGAAAATAGCAGCAGGTAGAGGCACCAGCGGCGAAGCATTTGTCCCCCGGAAACTGTTGATTTGTTGCTTCTTATCGGACGAGCGTATCACGCTGTTTCGGCCTGCCGAAAGTTACCTAGGTTACCCGCCAAACGATTGATTTTGGGGATGCTTCGGCCCCGGCTCCTGGGGTTGTCATATCGAGCGCAGCAGGGTCGTCCGCAAATGCGAATGATGCTGCGGAGTCGAGAAACCTGCTTTCCCGTTCTAGCCAGCCGACCAGCAGATTCCTCGACTTCGCTTGGAATGAAAGGAACTTGGTGGGTTTGTCACGATGTCTGCAAAGCTCAGTCAGGACTGCGCTACCCCTCAGCTCGGTGGATCCAGACCCAAAGCACAGCCACGAGACCCCAAACGGCCAACAGCGGAAGCAGACTGGCCAAGCCGTGCAGGCCGCCGAGTTCGCCCAGGTTGAAGGCGCCGTGCACCTGGTTCGTTCCCTGTTCTGCGGGTACGAGCACGGTCCCCAGATTCAAGGAAAATCTTCCTGCCCAAAACGACGGCCAATAGAACTGGCGCAGCGGGCAATGAAACTCGTCAGGAGGTTGCGCCGCGACCGAAACCGCCATGAGCGTAAGCCCGACCCCGGCAGCGGCCAGTGTCCCGAGCACGATCCTCCAGGCCGGGCGCGCGTAATCCCAAAGCGGCGCCAGCCCCAGGCACAGCAACGGCAACCCCGGCGCCATGTATCGTGGACCGTACGACCAGCCGGCCGGCCATGAAGAAAACGAAGCATGAAAGAGAAAATAGTAGGTAGCGATGGAAGCCGCTGTAACTGCCGCGGCATGCGTCGCAGTCTGCTTCCAAAGCAGCCATAAACCGAAAGGCGCGGCCAGGACGACCGGCCCGGTAAACAGCAGTCCACGCCGGCAACCAAACAGCAGCTTCAATGCGACATCAATTCTGGGATAGGTCAGACCCAGGTAGCCATGGGTCATCCAAGAAAAAGCTCCTTGCGGATAATATGCATAGCTGGGATGGAACACGGAACCGAACGCGGCGTGCTGATAAGCCATGAGTGCAACGAAGCAAGGCGACGCTCCCGCGCCGATGACCAGAACGACGCGCCAGCGTCGAAGTGCCCCATCCTTCCAAACCAGAGCAAGCGCCAGAGCAGCGACCATCGCTGCGGCTGGCGCTGAAGGGTATTCTGTAACAGTGGCCCACCCGGCAGTCAGACCAAGAGCCAACCCCCAACACACATCCCGCGCAGAGCTCACACCGCCGCGCAACTTCAGAGCGCAAGCGAAGGCGAACACCAAACACGCTGCCGACAGCGCGTGTCCCCAGAACAGCGTCGCGTATGCCCACAGGGGAGTTCCCAGCCCCAGCGCGAGCGCGGCAAATGCCGAGCCGCTCCGACTGCTTCCGAGCTGCAGCGCAATCCAGAACAGGCAGGCACACGCCGCCGCCATGGGCAGAGCAACCGCAAACACAGTGGCCCAGTAGGCGAGGTCCACCAAGCCGCGAGGCGAGTCGGGATTCACTCCCGCGGCTCGCAACAAAGGTCTTGTCCCAACTGCGATCGGTACCGCCAGCAGCGCGAGTCCGGGAGCCTTGTCCGAATAGTAATGGCCGTTCGCGAAAGCCTTGTCGCCGGTGTTCTCATCGTAGGCATCGATGCGCAACGTCCCCTGCTCCACGATGGCCCGCACCAGGTCGAAGCGGGAGTTCTGATTCCAGCCCGCTCCTCCATAAAAGTATGTGTATGGAAAAAAGATAACACCGAAGATCAGGAGAGCGCGGATTCGAATCGAAGAGCAACTGTGCTGTGCGGAATCATTCATCGCCTGCAGTTCAGGGCTTATTCGTCGTTGGTGTCGGCTCGGGAGCCAGCCGCACCTTCCTATTAATTCTTGGCCAGTACTGGCGCAACAGGTTCCCACCGAACTTCCAACCCAGGTCGGACCCATAGCGGATAAAGGTGCTGCTGACTCCCCGATTTCCTTCAGGATAGTAGGTGTCGGCCAACGCTTCGCCCGCCAGAGGACCCAGCGTGTCAGCAAAGTTCACCACGCGTTCCCCCGAGTCGCTGCGCGTAACCACGATCCGTTCCGCGGCATACTTCAGCGACTGCTTGAAGGTGTAGTGCTTCTTCACATAAAAGCGCGGATCTTCGTGCAACACCGATGCAATCAGAAATGTCCCGAACAGATTGGCGGAAGCGGAACGGGCCATGTCAGCTCCAAAGCGCTTGGCATATCCTTCGCCGCCCTGCCCATACCCCTTAGGGCTATTGATTGCCTGTCCGTAGGCGGCGCCGCCCAGAGCAGCAAGGATTGTGGCAAGGGATATGCTCGTTATTCGCCCCGAGCTTGAACTTCTGCCAAGGACTCAACGGCCCCGAATTCGTGGCGAGGTTAGGGAAGAACAGCGACTTGCGCTCCAAGAAGGACATGCTGCTCTGAAGTGGGTTCGTCCCCTGCGGCGCGGTCTGCGATTGTGCGCTGGCAGAAGGCGCATCGGGCGGCGCCCCGGATTGGCTTTGTTGCGCGACGCTGCTGGCGCACGCCAGCCAGAAGATGGCTATCGTCAATCTCAGGCATTGCATCCCGGCCCCACGCTTATATCCGATCACTCGATCTCCTCGACGCAAGAAAAAGGGTTGGATCCTGCAATACCCAGGCTTGGGAAAGCCGGGATTGGCTGGTTGTTCAGTGCTAACGATTCAACATTATCATCAGATCTTCAGGAAGATGTCTTTGCGATAAAGTAGCCACATCGCCGCCCAGCAAACCAGCACGTAGCTAAGCGCATACAGCAATGAAGCATTCGCCGGGCTGGCTAGCGGCACGAATATGCGTTCGTAAATGAAGTCCTGCCAGGCCATCCCTGCACTGGTGTGCATGTGATCCAGCAAGTGCGACATCAACTCGGCAAACACGTAAGCGGCAATTGCGTTCATTCCGAACACCAGGAACGGTTTTGTCCAGAACCCGCGCCATCGTTTCACATCCACGATCCAATAACACAGCGAGAGGCAGAGGAGAGCCAGTCCGGCGGTGAAGATCACATAGGAACTGGTCCAAAGTTTCTTGTTGATGGGAAACCCGAGGTTGAGAATCTTGCCCGCTACTACGCCGATCAATCCAAATACCGCCATGCCCAACGCCTTGCTCTGCGCCGAACGCGGGGAGCGAAGCCACTGCCCCGTGAGCATCCCCAGCAGACTGGTGGCTACGGCAGGGATCGTGCTCAATACTCCTTCAGGATCGCGAGTGCCCTCATATAAGTGTCCGGCCAGGAGCTGCCGGTCGAGCCAGGCCGCGAGGTTGCGGTCGGGATCGAGCAGCGGGATATCGTGAGTGGGCACGCCGAATCCTGGAACTGGAACGAAACGCATCAAAACCCAGTAGCCCACCAGACAGCCAACGATGGTTACGATCCAGCCACGCCAGTCGGTCCACAGGGCGAGAATCGCCGAAATCACATAGCAGACGGCGATCCGCTGCAGCACGCCATAGACACGCCACGAATCCAGATGGTAGCGGTTGGGGAAGCCGTTCAGAAACAGTCCCAGGGCAAACAGCGCCAGGCCGCGCCAAAGCACGTGCCGCAGAAGCGCCGATCGCGACTCGCCGCGTTTCAGCCGCGAGCTGAAGGAGAACGCCATCGCCACTCCGACGATAAAGAGAAAGAACGGGAACACTAAATCCGTCGGCGTCCAGCCGTTCCACTCGGCATGCTTGAGCGGCCAATAAGAGCTGGGCTCGTCCCCCGCATTGTTGACCACAATCATCCCGGCAATGGTTGCCCCGCGAAACAGATCCAGCGACATCAATCGCGACGCAGCCGAGGGTGATGGCGCCGTGATTTCTTCTTGTCGGACAACGGTGTTGGGTAGTGTCGATGCCATACGAACCGTTATCTTAGCAGGCTGCTCGTGCTGATGCCCGAGTCACTCGTCCGCACGAACCGAAGCTCCGCACAGACTCATCCTCCTGTCATTGCGAGGAGCGAAGCGACGAGGAATCCGGGTCTCGCCAGCCACATCAAGAACCCCGATCCCTCACCTCGTTCGGGATGACAACAACTACCCTACCCCTCTGTCTGTGAACCGGCAGATCCTCGCGGCGAATTCATTGCAGGTTGGTCTTCACCGGGTAATATTTCTGAATCATTCTTCCAGTCATCAAACCGTCTTCATACTCCGGAATGATGACTTCATCGGCCCCCGAGTTGCGGATCGCGTTAGGGTAACCCTGCTGTCCTGTCCGGGTAATGATTTTCACGTTTGGATTCAGCGCCCTGGCCGTGACTGTGATGTACAAATTGTCGGCATCGTTGTCTATCACGATGCAGATTCCCCACGCGCGGTCAATTCCCGCGGATTGCAGGACGTCGTGCCGTTTCGCAACTCCCTGAATGACCATGACTCCATCTTTCAAGAGCTCACGGTAGAGCCCCTCGTTGGTTTCGATGAGGACAAAGGGAATCTGCAGCTTGTTCAACTGATCCACTACTGTGCGACCGACCTGGCCATATCCGCAAATCATGCAGTGAGCTTTCACTTTCTCGTGACCGCTACCCGCTCCGCAATCCATACCTAAAAGGCAAAAACTCCCATAAAGACGAACAGGGCAAAAAACTTGGTGGAATTGTGCACGGTTTGGTAATCGATCGTGTGCGGATTCAAGATCCAGAACAAAGCATCCTGCCAGCGCAACCCCTCCAGCCTCATGTAGACGCCGCACACACAAAAGGCCGAATCCTGTGAAGAGCAGGAATGGTAGCCGCAACCGGCGAATAAAAACCACAAAGATGCGACCCATCGAAGCTTGACCTAATGACTCGTATGAAGAGTGTTCGGCACTATATCAAAAGTCTCTGCAGCCGCGAAAAGAATCGACGTCCCGCTGGCTAAGGCTGCGTATCCAAAGGATGCTTGGCCTTCTCAAAGAATTCGTTCTGCAGATCCAAGCTCTCCTGATCCGCCTTGACAGCACGAATCGCGGTGACGATTGAGTCCTGCCAGGCTTTCATTTCATACTCGCCGCGCTCGCGGGTTGCAGTCGAACCATCGCCCGAATAGTGATTGGGAAAGCGCGCATACCACCAGATGCCGGTGTAAAGAGTATCAGGCAGGTTCTGCCGAGCCTGATCGGCTCCCGACTCTTGATTAGCCCGGTCGAGGTGCACCAGATTCGGATTCGAAATTATCATCTTCGATGTTTCAGATTCGCCCGCGTGCATATCCATTGATGTCTTCTTCGCAGGGCCGCCTGGCGGCGGCGCCACCAATCCCATTACATAAACCACATAGTCGTGCGGCTTCTCCAGTTGCGATTGGGCGAAGAAGGGCAGCAGATTCTCATTACCGCCGTGTCCATTCACGATGATGACCTTCTTGCAGCCGTTGCGCGCCATCTCGTCGGTCGTTTCTTGTAACAACTCAAGTTGCAGATGCGAACTGTACGCAACGGTGCCCGGCTCATGCCGCGCTTCCAGAATTTGCCCGAAGTAGTATTCGGGAAACACCACCGCGTACTCCTGTTCGGCCGCATGAAGGACCTCATATCGGACCTTCAGCAAATCAGTCCCGAGCGGCAAATGGGGGCCATGCTTTTCCAGAATCCCGAAAGGCAAAAGGCAAGTGGCCTTGGATTGTTCGATTGCCGACCGGAACTCGGCAGCGGTCAGTTCTTCCCAATGCACGGAAAGTTTGGCTTGCGTCCACCCCGGGCTGGTGCACAACGCTGCCATCGCGAGGACGATTAATACCTTGCACATAAACGGTTTCTCCAGAATACGGGGAATTCTAGCACTCATGCGACCGGTGACTTTAGTCACCATGACCTGCCGCTGGTGGCAAGATATGATTCAGTGTCAGGCGTTTCCATGAAGAAATTGAAGTTCGTTCTCTGCCTTACCAATAACGACAACGACTATCAGATCGAGCAGGCGACGGCCGCGGAAACCGTGGCCAAGAGCCTGGGAGTAGAGCTCCGGGTCATCAACTCCGACAATGACTCGGTCACCCAGAGCCAGCAACTTCTGAAGATTATTCAGTCGCGCAATGACGCGCTTCCCGACGGAATCATCTTTGAGCCAGTGGGAGGAACCGCGCTGCCGCAAGTGGCGCGTGCCGCCGCCATTGCTGGAATCGGGTGGGTCGTCCTGAATCGCGATGTGGAATACATCGCAGAGCTGCGCAAGGCTTATCGAATTCCGGCTTTTTGCATCACTTCGGACCACGAAGAAATCGGGCGCATCCAGGGCCGCCAATTTGGCGCCATTCTGCCCCACGGCGGAGCCGTGCTATATATCCAGGGCCCCTCGGAAAGCCTGGCGGCCAAGCAGCGGACCTTTGGCATGTACGAGACCAAGCCGGCCGAGGTGCAGGTCAAGCTCATGAAGGCGCAATGGACCGAAGCCAGCGCGCAACGGACCGTAAGCTCATGGTTGCGATTGTCCACTTCCCAACAGACTCATCTCGACCTGATCGCCGCCCAGGACGATTCTATGGCACTCGGCGCCAGGAAGGCATTCCAGGAAGAATTGAATTTGCAGGCACGCGAGCGCTGGCTGAAGTTGCCCTACATTGGCTGCGACGGTCTCCCCAACAGTGGACAAATCTGGGTGAAACGCGGTCTTCTGACGGCCACAATCTTTGTCCCACCAAATGGCGGAACGGCCCTGGAGATGCTCGCAGAAGCCATTCGAAACGGCACTATGCCGGTAGAGCGCTCAACTGTAGCGCCCGTGTCGATTCCGGCCCTCAACGTTTTGGCCGCGTCCCACGCCGAAAAGACCCGCGCCCTCTCGGCAGGCGGAACTTAACCCGCAGAGTCTCTCCGCGTCCTCTGCGGCCATTCTCAGCGACCTCTACGTTTTAAGATTTTGTAGTTGCCGGAGCCCGCAAAAACCTTAAAACGCAGAGACGAGAAGCGCCACAGAGCGCGCGCAGACAATCGATGCATTCCCGATTAATGTCTGACTTCCGAAGTTGCGCCCACTCTTGCTACAGTAGTCTTCTTAAAGGACGACTCATGCCCACTCTGGTAGCGCAACCCACCCGCATTTCCGCCGCGGGAACCAAACCCAAGCTGATCGATGAATACATCGGACGCATTAACTCCAAGACGGCCCGCGTAAGCGTCGCCCACATGCGCAGCCCGCAAGGCTGGGAAGAACCGGGACAGACCCCCGACTTCGACGAGTTTACCCTGGTGCTGAAAGGCATGGTGCGGGTGCGCCACAGGACCGGTGAGATGGACGTAACCTCAGGCCAGGCGGTCATCGCACATGCCGGCGAGTGGATCCAGTATTCCACCCCGGTTGAGGGTGGCGCGGAATATATCGCCGTCTGTCTGCCGGCCTTCTCGATGGAGACAGTTCACCGCGACCAGTAAGTCGGACTGCTCGTCAAATTTCTAGACCAGGATTCGATCGGGCTCCTCGTAGGCGAGGCCTTCGTGCCTGCGGGCTTCGTACCAGAGCGCCAGCTCAATCCGATTCCAGAATCCAAGTTTGTCGAAGATGATGCGCAAGTGGTTTTTCACCACATACTCCGTAGTGCCGATCACTTCGGCAACTTCGCTATTTTTTAGGCCCTGGGCGACGAGCGCGATGACCGGGTGCTGGCGAGGGCTTGGGATGCGGGTTCCGTAGAGACCGTTTGCGAGCACAGCCAGTTCCGATTTTGAATGCAGCATAAAATTAGGACTCCTAGTTTCGCCATGTGCGTTTCACACGCGGACGTGGAATGAATGTTCCGTGGGTTCGATCCCTTCTTGCTTTGCTTCTGACGTTTGCGCTCTCGTAAGAGAACGGACGCGCTTTCAAGCAGATTGTCGAACCGGAACCCTGACGAGTTCAGCGTAAGTGGTCACGGGATCTTGGGCAGGAGGTCACACGCGAAAGGTGGCCGGGCACTGGAATAATCAGCAGGTTACGAAGATTTCCACAGTTCGGCAAAGATGTTGTCTTGTCACCTCGACCGCTGCCTGCGGATTATTTTTGAGCAGCCGATGAAAAACCGGCTACTGGGCGGGAGATGCCGCGGGAGCGCGGAGACCGTCAAATGCAGGATCAGATTTGAACCGCTGAGGGAAGCTTTCCTGATAAGACGTTAAGCTGGGACAAATCAAATGGTGGGGCATAGAAAAGCCGAATGCTTCCATCTCTTTCTTCGCCTCCGCCGCGGTCCAGTTCTGTTCGGCCATACGATATGCGGCGACCATCATTCCTGTACGATCGTCGCCAAGACGACAGTGGACAAAAACCTTTTTGCCGGGGTTTTGCCGAAGCAGGATGAGGAACCGGGCGAACGTTTCATCCTTGGGGAACGGACAGTGCCACGGAATCGCGACATATCGCATCCCAAGCTTCGCAACTCGCTCACTCTCGCCTTCGCGTGAGCCTCGCAGATCCACAACGATGTTAATCCCCAGACTTGCCAGTGCTTCGAATCCTTGTGTGGTTGGCTGCCCGCCGCGATATAGGTTAGCAGTCACCTGGCCGGCGTTCGGCACACCCTCGATAGTCAGCCGAAGTCCAAAAGAATGTTCTTTGGTCGGGGCCGATACAGGCGAACTTGCCGTTTGGGGCACGTTCATTGCAGCACACAATCCGGCGACGAGGAGCGCGCTAATTCTCAAGTAGTGTTGCCGCCAGAATCGCAATGCCCTTCGCTCCTCTGAACGTAAGGTTCGGACCAGACAATAAGTTTCATCACGGCAACGCATGGGAGGATGCGGACGCGTTCTTGACGTTCGTTCACTTGCTACGGATTGGCATGATGTGGATCGAGCGGGCTGGACGGTGACGGCACCGTGGGTCGGGTCTCGCGTGTGCCCAGCCCGATGAGCATAGACATGTCTTTGGGATAGACCACGTCTCGCCCTCGAGCGAGGAAGTGTGAGTACACTGACATCGCGGCGCCGTAGAAACCGAAGCCTGAGGCCACGACTCGCGAATGGGCGAGCGCTCCAACGATCGTGCCCAGGAAACGAAATCCGGAAGCGCCGTTGGCGGCTCCCGCACCGGGGTCACCGCCACCATCTCCACCGTGGAAGCGAGCGTCGTGATCCGAAGACATGGAAGAAGCGGCCAGGGCCACGGCAATGCCCGTGGTCAAGTATCGCGTCCTGGGAGTAGTAACCTGCGCGCCACCCTCGGCATCGAGAGTGAGATGTTCGCCTTTGGCAACCTCAACCCCTTCCAGGCTGGCCTCTATTCTCTGTTCAATTCCATCGGGAGGAACGACCTGGTGGAACACGACCCGAAGCTGTCCGTTGCGATTCAGCCTGCGGGCTGGGCGCACTTCCAGCACCGAGCCTTTAATGTGGCTGCCCTGGGGAAGCAATAACTGATTGGAAACGACGAGGGGCTGGCTGATAACGGCCTCGACTGACTCACCCTTTTTAGCGGTCGCGGAATCCAGCGGCGTGACCAGCAGGGCATGAACGAGGCTGCCCGACGGAGGAGGATTTCCAATCGAGGAGAGCGACTCCGTTCTTAGCGGTTCCACTCCGAAATCGAGCGGCGTCTGCAGATCCGCGTTGAAGCTTGTCCCCGCGTCCATGTACTGGGGATGATATGGAAGCTGGGCCACGCCGAGTCTTTCCAGACGGTGCATCTTTCCCGGCTCATGCAATTGCTGCATGGCGTTATTCCATTCTCGCTTGGCTTCCTGCCGAGCCTCGCTGATCTTGCGCGAGGCCGCATGCTTGGCTTCAGCGGCTGCGCCCGTATTCTCCTTGGCACTCGCCGGGACGAACTGCAGAACTCCCTGGGACGCGGGAGAGACAACCGTGTGCAAGGGGACGTGGCGGCCATCCGCCATCACCAGTTCGTCAAACTCAATGTGCACTTGCCGGTCAGGAGAGAAGTTCGCATTCATGGCCGCCACGGTGCGCTTCATCTTCGGGACCTCGTCGATGCTGGAGATCTTGCCGGTAACCTCACTACCCGCGGGAACTACGATTTTGTCGAAGGAGTAAACCGGCTCAACCACCTTTCCATGAACTGCCTGCCCAACCTTCTGAATGCGGATTTCTTGATCCAGCACCACTTTCAGCGGCGTACCCGCGGGCACTGTCAAGGGAATGGAACTGGACAGTTCGGGCAAGGCGGGCGCTGGTAACGGAACGAAAGACGGCGGAACAGGTTCTGCCGGTCTGGTAGCAAGGGTTTGAGCCCAGACCCAGCCGCTGCAGACGGACGTCAACACGAAAACCCGCAAAATATCACGCATACGGTGTTCGATCTTCAACTGGCACCCCGGGTTGTCTGGCTAGCGGCTTGACAGATTGCTGAAAAACTCCGCGTTGGGTGGCGCAGCGCTTCCAGCGCTGCGGTAAATGCTCTCGAATCCGCGAAGGCTTTAGTCGCGGAGGTAACCGAATCGAGTTTTTCAGTAAATTGTTTAGCAAATGATACAGCAAAAGCAGGCCTCGGAAACCTGCAATTGCAAGCCGTGAGGCATTCCCAATTGGGAACTGAGCCCCTGCCCGCCCGCTTTCTTCCTTGACCTCACACTCCTGTATATGATAACACGAAAGCATATTGGTTATCTATAAGATAATTTAGATCTATTGACAACCCAACAACCATGGTGAAGGCGCAAAACTTCGCCCTCGGTCCAGGGTCCACGCGGTAGTTCCAAAACGGAACGAAAGGCGGGCGGACTCACATCGCAACTTCCATGTTCTCAACATTTTGCCTGTAAGTGCTCTAGAACCATAGATAGATCTAGAAGGCAAGAAAAATTCCGACCCTTTGTTTTCTGGATTTGGCGCGGAAGAGAGCGTTTTTTCTGTACGTACAAAAGCAACGACCGACAAGCTCAGGGATGTCTCTCCCGCTCTAGAACCCGGCCCACCGCGGTGACGTCGACCTCCACCTTGTTGCCGACGTGAAGCAGGAACGTGCTTGCGTTCTTCAGCCCCCATTCGACGCATGGAATGACGATGTGGGTCCGCACGCTAAGACTGTTTCCTTTCGTTTGCACGGGAGGAGTCCGAGTCATTACGTGGTCGCTTCCAGGCAATCTGACAATGCCAACAACCTGCACCTTCGAGTCTCCCTCAGGTTCGACCTTGCCGGACATTCTGGGGCGTGAAAGTAATCTCGGGGTAGCGCTGGCTTTCCAGGATTTCCTGGTGCATTTTGTGGTCGCGACCCGTATTTTCGGTGTCTCCGCTGGTAGCATCCACGACTACCGGGCCGCCGGCCGCGCCATTGGATGGATTGAAATGAATTGTCGCACTCTTAAGCGCGAAAGTTCCGTGCACGGCATGGAGAGTGGCTGCCAATGTGAACTCGATCCGGGTGTTCGCTGGATCGAGTTCGAAGTCATTTCTTGCGCGCAAAAGCGTTTCCGCGTGCAGGCCAACAGCAGAAATTAAAAGTACGACCAATAACCAGCGAAGCATTAGAAGGCGTGTCTTATAGCCATTCATGTCGTCCTGTCGACGCAATCGTCCACTCGGTCAGCGCGGGAAATGATAGTAGACGTCCTGCTTGGATGGAATCGGCACGCCGTTCTTGGACGCGGGAGTGAACCGCCAGTTCTCTAGCGCCGCGAGCACCTTCTGGTCGACGGCAGGGCCAAGGCTTTGAAGCACGATCTTCTGCACAATAGCGCCGGTTTCGTCGATCGTGATTTCGACGATAACATCTCCTTCGATCCCGGCCGCGTCCGATCCAAATGCCGGATCAGGAGAAACGATCGGCAACGCTGGTCGAATTTCAGGGCCGGTGAAGGTTCCGTACGAGAGCGATCCGTAGAGAGAACCCGCTGCGGGTCCTCCCGGCCGGGCGGTAGCAATCTCATTACCCGCTTCTCGTTTGGCCGCAGGCGGCTCCAGACGGTGCGGGCTTGCGATCTTCGGAGGTCGCTGCAAGGTAAGCGGCTTCGGCTGCTCCTGCGTAACTCCGGAGTCGCCCCCGAAATAAATGCGAGTCAGCGAAATGCCGGATTCGCCTTTCGCCACCGACAACGGAGCCACGAAGATCGGCGCCGGGCTGTGCAGAAGCCAACCGAGGAAAAGCAAATGGATCGCCAATGAAATGCTTAGCGACGCGGCTTGGCGTTTCGGAGCGGCGGGATGGAGTTGCGAGAACATTGGCCACTACGGGCTAGGTTCTCTCTATTCTACTCACTCTTTCGCTAAAATGAAGAAGCAATCGCACCATTGCGATGCCACGCAATTACAATGGTTTGCATCTATACTGCGGCAGCCTGATTCAACATAACATTATTGTTGGGCTGCTCATGCCCCTGCTTATCATCTATGAACGACCTGAGCCGGAGGAAACAATTGCGGCACGAGAGGATAAGTCTTGCTTGTGCGGGGATTCTATCTGTTGTCGCTAACTTTGTTTTTCTTTGCCAGCCGGCGTCGGCCCAGGCTCCGACGCTCGCACCACCTGCACCGTCCACCTCGTCTTCGTACAGCAGTAGCTCACCCAGCAGTTCCGACCAGTCCAACAACCCTGCTGGTGCCCTAGGCCAAACGCCGTTTTACGGCAGCGTTCCTGAAGGCAAAGCGACTCCCGGAGTTTTACCCCTTACGTTCAAGGATGCGCTCGACCGTGGATTGAGGAACAATCTCGGCCTCCTGCTTCAGAGTGACACCACTCTGACCGCTCGGGGAGAGAAGTGGAAGGAACTCAGCGAACTGCTTCCCCACGTGAGCGCCGACGTCAGCGAAAGTGCCGAACAGCTCGATCTGGCAGCTCTAGGATTCCGCTTCAATATCCCGGGGATACCTACCGTTATCGGCCCTGTCGGAGTTTTTCAAGCTGGCGCCTACCTGACGCAGTCGCTGTTCGACTATCATGCCATCGAGCGCAATCGCGGCGCTTCGTACAATGTGAAGGCCGCGCAATACTCTTTGAAAAACGCTCGCGACGTAGTGGTGCTGGCGGTGGGGAACGCATATCTTATAGCGATAGCCGGAGCAGCTCGAGTGGAGACGGCGCGGGCCGACCTGCAAACGGCGCAGGCGCTGTACGACAAAGCGGTGGACCAGCAGAAGGCCGGGGTGAATCCGGCAATCGATACGCTTCGCGCGCACGTCGAACTGCAGAGCCGGCAACAGCAGTTGATCTCTACCCGCAATGACTATGCGAAACAGAAACTGACGCTGGGGCGCGTAATTGGTTTACCGCCGGGACAGGAGTTTAGTCTGGCGACCGCAGCCCCTTATGAGCCGTTAGCGACTGCGCCACTAGAGGAGGATCTGCAGCGCGCATACGCATCGCGACCGGACTACCTGGCTGCGGCACAGCAAGTGCGGTCCGCGGAAGAATTTCGCCGGGCGGCGACAGCGCAACACTATCCGTCGCTTGATATGGCTGGGAATTACGGCGTGGCGGGGATCCGCCCGGGCAGCTCGCACGGCGTGTTTGAAGTTGGAGCCACATTGAACATCCCAATCTTTGCAGGCGGAAGAATTCATTCAGATGTTTTGGAGGCGGAAGCCTCGCTGCGACAAAGCCGCCAGCAATTAGAGAACCTGCGCGGCCAGATCGATTATGAGGTCCGCAGCGCTCGTCTGGATCTCACCTCCGCGGCGGACCAGGTGGAGGTGGCTCGCAGTTCGGTTGATCTTGCCGGCCAGACGTTGCAGCAGGCGCAGGACCGCTTTGCCGCCGGGGTCACGGACAACCTGGAAGTAGTTCAGGCGCAAGAGTCTCTGGTGTCAGCGAACGAAAGCTACATCTCCAGCCTCTACGCCCATAACTTAGCCAAGATATCCCTCGCGAAGGCGATCGGCGTTGCCGAAGAGGGTGTCAAGCAATACCTCCAGAATCAGAGTAAGGACAAGTAAAAAATCATGGCGGAAAATACAGACACGGCGGTGCGAGAAAATCAGCCTCAAGCCCAGCGGCCTGCAAATCAGCCAGCTCCATTGCCCGCGTCGGACAGAGATCTCCGCTGGAAGAGCTTTCGAGCAGGGAATCCCCGATTCCGCGTGTTCCTTATCGTAGGAATCATCGTACTGCTCGTGGCGGGCTTCTTTTTGTGGCGCTACTTCGATAGCTATGAAGATACGGATGACGCGCAGATCGACGGCCATCTGAACTCGATCAGCGCCCGCGTCTCCGGCCACGTCTTAAAGCTTCTGGTGGATGATAACCAGTACGTGCCCATGGGAACTCCTCTGATCGAGATTGATCCCAAGGACTATCAGGTGGCGGTCGATCGAGCCAAGGCAGATTACGCCGACGCCGTGGCTCTGGCGGAGGCTGCGCGGGTCAATGTGCCCATCACTTCAGTCAATACGAATAGCCAGACCTCGAGCGCACAAGCGGATGTGGAGAATGCAAACGCCGGAATCGCTGCCGCCCGCCAACAGTTTTCGGCAGCCAAAGCGCAATTGGCCGAGGCCGAAGCCAACAATGTGAAGGCGCAGAACGATCTGGTGCGCTACAAGCAATTAGTCGATAAGCAGGAAATTTCAGAGCAGCAATATGACCAGGCCGTGGCCGCGGCCCATGCGGGCACCGCCTCAGTGGATGCAGCTCGAGCGTCAGCGTCGGCTGCCGACAACCAGGTGCGGCAGGCGCAAAGTAGGTTGCTGCAGGCGCAAGCGAATCTGCGCGCAGCCGCCACCGGTCCGCAGCAAGTCGAAACCTACCGATCGCGTGCGCAATCCGCCCAAGCGCAGGCTGACCAAAAACGAGCCGCCCTAGAGCAGGCCGAATTGAATCTGCAATACACGGTTATTGCTGCTCCGGTGAACGGAGTTGTAACCAACCGCACCGTGGAAGTCGGACAGAACGTCTCCATCGGCCAGGAGTTGATGAAGGTGATCAACCTCGACGATATCTGGGTGACAGCGAACTTCAAGGAGACCCAGCTCAAGGGCATGCAGGTCGGCCAAAGGGCGACAATCCGCGTGGACACGAATGGCAAGGATTACAAAGGGCACGTGCAGAGTATTGCCGGAGCGAGCGGCGCCATCACCAGCTTGCTGCCGCCCGAGAATGCGACTGGCAATTACGTCAAGGTGGTGCAGCGCATCCCGGTGAAGATCACCTTTGATCCCGGCGAGACCCGAGAACACGTTCTTCGTCCGGGAATGTCGGTTGAGCCTAAAGTCTGGGTAAAATGAAAATTTGGCAGGGAGAGTGAATGTACCGCATCATCACGGTCGAACGCGAATACGGAAGTGGAGGTGGCGAGATTGCCTGCGAGCTCGCCAAGCGGCTCGGCTGGAAGGTCTGGGACCATGCGTTGACTGAAGAGATCGCCAGTGTCGCCAAGGTGGAGTGTTCGACCGTCGAGCGTTGTGAGGAACGGGTGGACAGCACGTTTCAGCGGCTGGTCAAGGTCTTTTTGCGCGGCAGTCAGGAGGGCAGCATGCCGTTACCCGGCACAGAGCCATTTGACACCGACCGCTTTGTGGCCGTGGGGGAACAGGTCATGGAGAAAGTCGCTGAGGCCGGCGATTGCGTCATCGTAGGCCGGGGTGCGCCATACTTTCTGCGCCAGCGTGCAGACGCCTTTCACGTTTTTCTTTATGCGCCGTACGCGCAGAAGCTCAGCCGGTTGCTGAGGCTGGGTAAGAGCGAGAGAGAAGCAAGAGAATTGCTGGACACGATCGACCGCGATCGAATCACATTTGTGAAGCGCTACTTCGATGCCGACTGGCCGACGCGTTGTCTCTATCACATGATGATCAATACAGCTGTCGGCAATGAGAGTGTGATCTCCACCATTCTGACAACCATGCACGCATTGGAACGAGCGCCGGTAAACGTTTAACGACTCTGACGATCTCGATTCTGACAATTATGGACAAATCTCTTCAAGGCAAGATTGCGCTGGTCACCGGGGCGGATGGAGGTCTTGGAACTCACGTCACCCAGGCTCTGCTGGAAAGCGGAGCAACCGTAATCGGCGTCTCCAGAACCGCTCAGCCGTCGAGCTCTGATACGCCTTCTTTCGTCGCTCTTTCCGCGGATCTTTCCAGTGCGGAGATGGCGAAGAGCACGGTGGATGGAATCGTCGCCCGATTCGGCCGGATCGATATTCTGGCTCATCTGGTGGGCGGATTTGCCGGCGGCAAAACGATTGCCGAAACCGATACCGCGACTTTTCAACGCATGCTCGACCTCAACCTCAACAGCGCGTTTTACGTTTTGGGAGCAGTGATCCCGCTCATGCGACGCGCTGGCACCGGCCGCATCGTTGCGATTGGCAGTCGGGCGGCCGAAGATCCTGGGCCGGGAGTCGGCGCCTACAGCGCTTCCAAAGCGGCTCTGGTTTCGCTCCTCCGAACTGTCGCCGCTGAAAATAAGGACCTCGCAATCACCGCCAACGTAATTCTCCCCGGAACCATGGACACTCCTGCCAACCGCCAAGCCATGCCGGGCGCGGACACCTCGAAATGGGTGCAGCCCGCCTCGGTCGCGTCCCTGATTGTGTGGCTGGCCAACGACGCCGGCAAAGACGTGAATGGAGCGGTCATCCCGGTCTATGGCCGCGGGCTCTGAAGCCGACCCCGTTCCTTTATGGGTACTTCAGTAACCCTTACCGGTGCACCTTTTTTGATGCAATTTAACATTCCTGCAATATTCTCCAACTATCATGGGAAAAGCCGGACATTCGATTGAGGAGTGGCAGGTGGCATCGCCCCGACTTTCACGATTCGCTCTTCCGCTGCAGGTAGCCGCCGTGTGCTACCGGTGGCAAGGGGATTCGATCGAGTTTCTGCTGGTAAATACCAACGGCGGTGGCAAGTGGACGTTTCCGAAAGGCGCTCCTGAGCCAGCGATGTCGCACAGCCAGGCGGCCGGGCGCGAAGCGTGGGAAGAAGCTGGAGTTCGCGGCCACATCGAGCCACGGCATTTTCATCTCTATTTACATTCCAAGGGCGTCTTCTGGAAACCTCCGGGAGTGCGCGAATTTGTGATCAAGGCTTTCCTGATGGAAGTGGACTTGATCAATGGCTCCCACGAGCCCGATCGGAACCCAACCTGGTTCAGTCCCGACGACGCCAGAAAGATTCTGGCTAAAGGCCGCGAAGTAAAGTACGCGAGAGAGATGCAGGCGGTGATCGACCGGGCCATCGAGCACCTCGGCACCGCGAAGGCCGCGACTGCTCAATAGGCAATCGAACTTCGTAATTTAACCGATCCTCTTTGCCCCTTCCGTCCCTTTGTGTACCTTTGTGTCCTTTGTGGTTCATGAAGTGCAAATGCTAGAACCACAAAGGACACAAAGGTACACGAGGGATGTGCAGTAATTTCAATCAGAATTCCCCCCGTATTACCAAACAAGGTCTTCTCTTCTTTTTCAAACCACCCTTCTCATGAGACCATTGAATTGACACCATGATTCAGTTGTCCTCTGCCGGAAAACGTTACGGGCACAAACTCCTCTTCGAGGGAGCCGACTGGATGATTACTCCCCGGGACCGCATCGGCCTGGTGGGCGCGAACGGCACCGGAAAATCCACGCTGATGAAGATTTTCGCCGGGATGGAAACGCTCGATTACGGTTCCTTCAGCACAGCGAAAGGCATCAGCGCCGGCTACCTGCCGCAAGACGGGCTCACGCTCTCTGGACGAACCGTGTTCGCCGAATGCATGGCGGTTTTTTCCGAGCTGCGAGAAATGGAACAGGAGATGGAAGACCTGACCGCTCGCATGCCGGAACTCGACCAGTCTTCTCCCGAGTATGCGCAAGTCGCGGAGCGGTATCAGCGCATCGAGCACGAATTCCGCACTCGCGATGGGTACGCTATCGAGGCCCAAGTCGGAAGCGTGCTCATGGGCCTTGGTTTCCGCAAGGAAGATTGGCATCGACGGACCGAAGAATTTTCCGGCGGCTGGCAGATGCGCATTGCATTAGCGAAGCTGCTGCTGCAGGAGCCGAACCTGTTGCTGCTGGACGAGCCCACTAACCATCTTGATCTCGAAGCTCGTAACTGGCTGGAAGAGTACCTGACCCACTATCCCAACGCGTTTGTGCTGATTTCGCACGACCGCTATTTTCTCGACGTCACCGTCAACAAAATTGCCGAGATTTGGAACAAGCGCATCCATCTTTATCCGGGCAACTACGAGAAATATCTGGCGTCGAAGACGCAGCGCATGGAACAACTCGAGGCGGCGTATCGCAATCAGCGGGATCGCATCGAGCAGTTGGAAGTATTCATCAATCGCTTCCGCTACCAGGCAACGAAAGCCAAGCAGGTGCAGAGCCGCATCAAGGAACTGGAAAAGATCGAGCGTATCGAACTGCCCGAGGAAGAAAAGGTAATCCATTTTTCTTTTCAGCAGCCGAAACCGAGCGGCCGGATCGTGGCCGAGTTCATCGGAGTGGCGAAATCGTATGGTGAGAAGGAAGTATTTCGCAATGTCAGCTTCATGATCGAGCGCGGCGACCGCATCGCGCTGGTGGGAGTAAACGGCGCAGGAAAATCCACACTGATCAAGCTGCTGGCAGAAACAGAACCTCTAACCAGCGGCCAATTCCGCCTGGGTCACAACGTGCTGCCAGACTACTTCGCCCAGGACCAATACAAGGAACTCAATCCGGACGCGCGCATCTTGGACGATATTGGCGAGCTCTCGCCGCGTTCCACCCAGACCGAACTGCGAAGTCTGCTGGGCTGTTTTCTGTTCTCAGCGGACGACGTCTTCAAACGCATCGGCGTGCTCTCGGGCGGCGAACGCAACCGCTATGCCCTGCTGCGTATGCTTCTGCATCCCGCAAATTTTCTCTTGCTCGATGAACCTACCAACCATCTCGATATGCGCGCCAAGGACGTTCTGCTCAAGGCGCTGATGGATTACACCGGCACGGTGGTCTTCGTTTCGCACGATCGTTATTTCATCGACAAACTGGCGACACGAGTTTTTGAAGTAGGCGATGGAAAAGTCGAAGTCTATCCCGGAAATTACGAAGACTATCGCTGGAGGAAAGAAGGCGGCGCGGAAAAGCTGCAGGAAACCGTCAGCCGCTCGGCGATCATTGTGCAACCGGTAAACGGCAATAAGACCGAGGCCATCTCTGACGACGGCAAATCCAAGCGCCTGAATCCGATCAAGCGCAAGCAGATGGAGGAACGAGTCAAAGAACTCGAAGGCGAGATTTCCCGCGCGGAGACCGCGATCGACGAGTGCGAAGCTGCGCTACAAACCTTCGTCAGCGCCGAGGAAACTGCCCGACGTACGCAAGAATTAGCCGGCCATCGCGCGGAATTGCAAAACCACATGATGGAGTGGGAAGAGTTGGCCCAGTCACTGGAAGCCTAGCGGCAGACCCGCTTGTGACACCGTCGTAGCGGCGCCGTCCCGGCGGCTGTCGTGGGGCGTCCCGCGCCCCCACCGGTGAGGGCAGGATGCCGGCGCTACTAGGATGCTCTGCCCCGGCTGACCGGGTCTGGCCTTTGCTTGACCCCCTCGTTTACAATCCAGTCGCCGAAGTTCTCCATGGAAGGGACGAATGCTATCTGGGCGGTTTGGAGGAGGGACTACCAGGTCGGCTCAACTTGAACAAAGCACTGATCGTTGTTGCAGCCCAGGAGGATGGACCTGGGATCGGCCGGATTCGTATGCGCCAGATTCCAGATGCTTCGGCGAAAAGCCTGGTGCCTTTCGTGCGGGACTCAGTCGCCCCGGGTAGCGTCATCCACACCGACGGGTGGCTGGGCTATGTACCCTTGGAGAAAGACAGGCTACGAGCACGAGGTGACTTTCCTGCGCGACAAAAAGAAGACTCCGTCGGAATTAATGCCGCGAGTCCATCTGTTGATCGCGCTCCTCAAACGGTGGCTGATGGGAACCCACCAGGGGGCGGTCAGTCATAAGCATCTCGATTACTACCTGGACGAGTTTACGTTCCGATTTAATCGGCGGAGATCAAAAAGCCGCGGCAAGCTCTGCTTGCGCCTCGTGCAGCAAACGTTGGCAGTTGACCCGTGCCCTTGGATCGGATCCTTCACCCCGGAGCGAAGGTTAAAGTGAAACCACAATCTGTAGCGGTTGGCTGAGTCAAGCAGATACCCATCTAACCCGAATCACCTCCGGCCGGTGCTCGCCCTCAGTACCTTCGAGCGTGTACGATCGCTCAAAGGCGTTCGGCCCATTGATCTTTATCTTCCACCGGTCGTTCGCTTGAGAACCGATAATTAAACGGAAGGGATGAGACTCGTCAGCGATATTCCGAGTACGCTTCACGTGTGCCCGGGCTGCGAGCAAGACGTAACTTTAGGTATCGGCCCTGACGACCTCCCTCGGCTTTGCGGCTGCTGTCAAAGAGTCACCAAGGTATCGGCGAAGTCGAGGGAGAGCAGTGGTACTTCATTCCCGTTGAACAACGAATTACGGCACTGGCTTGACCGCGTATCCCATGTAAAGAATTTTCAAGTCTTTGCTTTCTACGAGCTTAAACCTTTGGCCCAGTTCCTTATAGCCGATCTCCGCGTTGGCTCTTTTTCGCAGCAGGCTGATCATTTTCGCGATGCTCACATTTGGCGACGTGCCACGAAACTCTTTGAACTCAAATCCCGCCTGCACAAGCAATCCTTTCAACTCTTCCGGCCGAATAAACATTCTCCACTCGTGAAGCCGAGGCGGCATGAAAGCCGTGCTCTTCCATTCCTGCCAGATCTTGATCGCTACCAGCTTACTGATGAAGGTGCGATTCAGCGTGTCGAAAAGGAATATGCCGCCCGGCTTCGTCACTCGATAGATTTCGCCGATCACTTTTGGCAAGTCGCGGACGTGCTCCAAAACGTCGCAACAGTACACAGCGGGGAAAGTGTTGTCGGCAAACGGGATGGATTCTCCGGTTCCCTGCTGGTATTGAATGGACAAGCCCATGAATTGCGCATGTTGTTTGGCGGTGGCCAGCGATCGTTCTGAGGGATCAATGCCGGTCACGCGAAAACCTATGCTGGCAAACTCTTCCGCAAGGATGCCGCCGCCACAACCTACATCCAGTGCTTGCATGCCGCGGTAATTGAACTTGAGTACTTCATCGAGAAGTCTTCGAAAATAACCGACGCGCACGGGATTAACCGACGACTTGAGCAGATGCAGAAACTGGTTTTCATCCCACCAGGTATCGCCCTGCTCGTTGTACACCGTATTGTCAATCCGTTTATAAACTTCACTCGAAGTAGCGCGCATTTTGTGTCGCTCCGTTTTTGAGAGGGGGTTTTATCCAGGATTGTGTTCGCAGGCAACGCTTCACAAGGAGCAGTCTGCATGATCTTTTCGTGCGATTTTACCTGAGGGAACCGCCTGTTTGACAGTTGGCGAAAAATCCCCTCTCACTCATGGACCTTTGCTCACCCGACGGAGGGTGATGGCGCAGGGATGAGGCCGAGCTGCTCGAGCATCGAGAGCCGATCGAACATCAAGTTGAACGAGACATGCTTGCCGTCCCGGAAGCGGAGCACCTGGATGTAAGCGATTCTGACCGGGCGACCGGTCGGCGGAACGTCGCCCATCGGGCCTTTCAGCACACCGCAGTGCGTGCCCGTGAACGTGCCCTCCTCGATGGCAACGTCGTCAACGATGTGAAGACAACGCACGTCGACGCGCGCGTCGGGGAAGGCGCCGAACCAGCTGCTGTAGAACTCGATGGAGGCTGCCTTCCCATCTCCGCGCAATCCACCTGGCGCCTCAAAGACGACGTCATCCGCGAGCACTTCCGCAAACCCGTCGATATCGTGGGCGTTGAAGGTTTCCGTGCCTATCTCGAATGCCTCACGTGCCGTCGTCGTCATTGAAGATCTCCTTGGTCTGCCCCCATCATGGGTTGTGCTGTGATGGCCAGGATAGCCAAGGCAAATGCAAGCAGCATAGAGCACTTGCCACCCAGAATTGTTTTCCTCACCTGCGTCATTCAATCAATCCCCGATTATGAGTAATACATCGCAAACCGACTCTTGCGAAGCGCATTCCGTCGTCGCGTTTCCGCGTCGCGACAAGGGGCACGATATTTCAGAACACAGGAAAGCGTCTTGAGAAGGGTCTAAAAGATATCTAAAAAATCTAGGAATTCTATATCTGTCTGGAGAACAAAGATTTGCACGGTTGTTTTCGGGGGCTGTTCACGCGCTCAGAGACGAAGGTGCTCTGTTGTAGGCAGTTTTCAACATTCCAACTGAACCTCGCCTTGCCGTAAAATGAGCGTCGCCAGTTCACATCGGCGATTTCGCCCGGCGAAGCGCCGATTTACAACTGCCGGGCACAGCTTGCTCCCGGGTTCTCCACATAGAATCAATCCGAATTTCTTGGGGCTGTCGTCGCTCCCAGGTCGCTTATGCCCGGCGATCACGGCGCATGGCTGGCGAATCATGGCGCCACATGGACCCAGCCGGCTTCGACCTTCGTCTCATGAAAGCGAGCTCCAGTCCATTCTCAGAGAGGTCGGCTAATGGCCGATGGGTATCCGCACGAGTTCAACTGCCTTCAGCTTCGCCGCCTCGCCGCGTTTGTCGAATACAACCGCCCGCGCACTAGCGCGCGTATGGATGTTCCGCTATAAATCGTCCTGCTGGCGCGACACTGAAAGAGCGCTAAGCTGACGCAATGCCAGGGAGCAACTACAGATAGCACCACCAGCCGCCAGACTTTCTATCGTTGGCAGCGCCGGTATGATCCTTTTTACCTGAGCACGCTGGAATCTCGCTCGCATCATCCCCATCGCCAACGCCAGCCGACTTGGACTTTTCCTTCCAATAGGGGGAGTTGCTTACCGCTTCGACCATGGGCCGCGTTTTCAAGAAGCCAACTAATTCCTCAGAGATACAGCCGGCACATATACTCCCTTCAACTCCCGGCTCCACCAAGCTCCCGTGCTTCGCCTCTCTGCTGGACTGGTAAAACGGTACCGGTAAAGCATGGCGCGAACGTAGTGAGGTGGTCCTTCAGGAAACGGATTGCGGCCAAGCAGCCGCAAGACTTCAGGAGAACCTTGCAGAAGTCGTGCCATGAAACGAATGATCCAGGGATCGCTCTGGTAGTCGCCCAGGGCTGCGAACCACATCTGCCAGTCCAGGCGAGGCTGGTGCGGCGCGACCCAAGCGGGTCGGCGGGTAAGGTCTCCGGGCTTGTATTTGAATTCATACGCAAGCCAAGTCACACCATCATTCGATCCTTCGATGACGATTTCAGGGCGGGTTATGGTCATGACCGCAAACAGTCCGTAGCCGTTGATGATCTGAAATGGTGACACGCTTCGAATGGCCGCGTCTGCCAGGGACCAACGCACGCCAAAGGTGCGCGCCACTTGAAAGCCGCCGACAAACAACGCCAGAGCGGCGAACGCCCCGCAGACAGCCCTGGACCAGACACGTGATTTTTCGTAGGCCGTTGCCGAGGACAGTCGGCTCACCATCTTCGGCAATACGCGCTGGAAAAACGCATCGTCGATCAAGAACAAACAAAAGGAAATCGTGAGTAGATTAAAGAATGCGTAGTTTCCCGTCAGAAGAATGAGAACCTGTAGAACAACGATCGCACGAGCGGCCAGGAACCGGATCCGGCGAGGCGCGAAGATAAGAAAAGGAACAATGAGCTCCACGAAAAACACAAATCCCACAGAGCCGCGTTGGAACCACGCCGGCAATTGATACATGTACCAAGCCAGTGGCGTGGGCAAGGGCTGGGTTTCATAATGCACCGGCAGCGCGGTGAAGTGGCGCCACGAGGGATCTCCGCTAGCCAGTTTCACGGCGCCAGAGAGAAACACCAAGCGGAACAGCAGCCAGCGATAAAGCCAAACCACAATTGGAGAAGAACCCAGCACAATCGCCAGAAAGCCAGCCTCCAGCAGCAGAGCATCCCACTGGTAGCCCATGAATTCCTGGCCTGCTGTCACCAGCGAAAGATAGAGAACAAACAAAGCAACTCGGAGGATGGGCCAGCGTACGCCAAGAAAAAGCAGAACCGACAAACAGATTCCGGCGATGCAAACCGCTTTGATCGTGCCGTCGCCCGCGTTCAACCAAAACACGGTTGGCACCTGCCAATACACCGTCCCGTAGTACTCCCGCAGCGACTGCAGAAATTCCGTGACCGGCGATATTCCATGGGAACCGATGAGCCCCTGAGCCTGCATCGCGAAAGACGCGAACGCAAGCAGGTAGACCACTCCCAGCGTCCTTAGAAAAAGCCAGCTCGCGATGCCAAAGGTTTCCACCTCAATCGGGATTCCCCAAAGCTGGCGCGTCGCCCAATAGCAGAAAGAGCGATGCCGTGCAACCACTCTGTAAGCCAGTTCTGCAATCAGCGCAAAGCCCGGAATATGCAGATACAGCCAAAGCATCCAGCTCTTTCCGGGCAAGAGGGCGAACAGGCTGAACACCGCGTACGCCCCGCTCCGCACTTCCCCGCCGGGCAGGAAGAGCGTTACAGCTGAGGCAAAATCTTTTCGGGGAAGATCAGGAAAGCGGCTGCCGATTTCCTGATAAGACGTGTGCAGTACCCGGTCACCGGTAAGCCGCTGCCAGTGCTCGATCCACACTCGACAGAACGAACATGCTCCATCGAACACTAGCGTCGGTCGGTTGAGAGAGCCGTTCATTGGAGACAAGGCTTGATAACCCTACTGCGACACTACGGTGCTTCGAGCCTGGCACAGAGCCTGCGAAGTCAGCCGCGAAGCGGCGCAAGAATGCAGCCGGCGGCGCAAGCCGTGGGTAGAAACTGGGAAAACACCGAGCCCCAGGGGCGAAGATTGGTTCACAAACTCAAAACGGGACGAAAGAAACTAGTCCCAGATATATCTCTCATCGTAGACCACTTTATTCTTCTTGAGAAACGCCAAGATTTTCTCCTGAAACGATTGCTTTTTGTGATGTTCTTCCTGTCCGGCGATATATTGTGTGACGGGTGCGACATTCGATACGTTGACGCTGAAGACTCTATATCCGGATTGGCGAGAAAAATCTGAGCGTCTTTCCCCCCGTGCCGGGGCTTCTTCTTCGTTCTTTGCCCACCCGCGGCTTGCGCCGTGGGCTGCATTCTTGCCGCTTCGCGGCTTCCCCACGAAGCCTTCACTTTTCCAAGAAGCTCGGATTGAACGAGCAGACTTTGTGCAACTTCGGAAAAGTTAAAGCAGTGGTGCCATCGCAACAAAGACCGTTGCTACATTCCAGAACGGCTGCTGAAACAGTGGGGAATAGCCGCGGGTCCGAATTTCAGCGCTGAGAGAACAGCCACCACGCCGCCCTAGTCGTTCTTGGGTGTGAGGTTCAGACGGTAGAAGCCTCTGGGGGCGGTTAAGGATGACATTCTTCCAAATTTTGGGACCATCGCCCGTTTTAAGAGAATTGTGTATTGGGCCGCACTTCATCTGCTTTCTGATTGTCTGCGTGCTCGCCTCGTAGTAACGACTCTGGTGCAGGAGTTTCACGATTGCTGCCTGCTGTGGTGTGAGGTGGTAGAGCGGTTGACCCTTGAAGGTGATGGTTTGGTAATCGTCCGAGAACTCTAACTCGGCCTTGGAGTGGGTGGACATGCTCTATCTGAGCCAGCCTTAAGTGTGATGCGCTTTTCGATCTCCGCAGGAGAAAATTGCGCAATTTCGCCAGTGATGGTGTTGATCGCAGACCTTAGGAGGGTCTCCAGATGAAAATCGTTCACAATGTCGAGAACAGGCGAGATGGGTGTATCATTCATCGCCGTGTTTGAAGTCAAAGAGGAGATTCCGGATAGCACACGGGCTTTTGTTCAGCGACCGACCTGTCATTTCTGCTAGTTCATCTCGGCGTTTGTGGATGTAATTATTGGCTACGCGGAGAAATGTTCAGGTGAGGGCACTCGTCTGGAGGTGTACATGGCGGAGACCGCGATCGACGAGTGCGAAGCTGCGCTACAAACCTTCGTCAGCGCCGAGGAAACTGCCCGACGTACGCAAGAATTAGCCGGCCATCGCGCGGAATTGCAAAACCACATGATGGAGTGGGAAGAGTTGGCCCAGTCACTGGAAGCCTAGCGGCAGACCCGCTTGTGACACCGTCGTAGCGGCGGGGTCCCGGCGGCTGTCGTGGGGGCGTCCCGCCCCCACCGGCGAGGGCAAGATGCCCTCGCGACAGCCGGCAGGATGCCGGCGCTACAAGGATGCTCTGCCCCGATTGACCGGGTCTGGCCTTTGCTTGACCCCTCGTTTACAATCCAGTCGCTGAAGTTCTCCTCGGGATTCTGGCATTTCTGCTGATCTCACGTTCGTTTGAAGGAGGATCCGATGCCCCGCTCACGTGAGCTTTTCCTTTGCGGTTGCACTGCCGTTCTGCTGCTACCTTTTCTCAGCTGTGGTTCTGCGCACGAGTCCGACGAATATTATGTTTTCGTAGCCGCCAACCTGCAGGTTCCTTATTGGCAGGCTGCCGGCGCTGGCTTTTCCAAAGCGGCGGACGCATGGAAGGTTCGCAATAGTTTCACGGGCCCCCAGACGTACGACCCCAAGGCCGAGCGAGAAGCTCTGGATCAGGCGGTGCAAAAGAAAGCCACGGGCATCCTGTTGGCCGTTACGGATCCTGCCTTGCTCAAAGACGGCATTGATAAGGCCGTTGCAGCGGGTATCCCCGTTCTCACGATCGACTCGGACGCCCCCGCCAGCAAGCGGCTCTTTTTCATTGGCACGAACAACTACCAGGGTGGCCTCATTGGCGGACGACGTCTGGCGCAGGAACTTAAGGGCAAAGGCAACGTCGTTATTTTCAGCATGCCCGCCCAGCCCAATATGCAGGATCGTCAACGCGGCTACAAGGACGCTCTCGAGCGCTCGCCCAACATCAAGATCACGCGGGTGGTCGATATCCAGGGCGATCCTCGCATTGCTTTCGACACCACCACACAAATCATCGGCAAAGAAAAGGACAAGGTTGACGCTTTTGTCTGCCTCGAAGCGCAATCGGGTAAAGAGGTCGCCGGTGTGCTCAACAGCTACCACGTGACCGACAAAGTTGTCATAGCAATGGACACCGACCCAGAAACGCTCGACTGGATCAAGAAGGGCGGAATCGCCGCCACCATCGCGCAGAAGCCATACACCATGGCCTATGTCGGCATGCAGATGCTGGACAACCTTTATCATCACAAGCCGGCGCTGGACAGAGACTGGTCAAAGGATACTTATGCGCCTGTCCCCAGCTTCGTGGATACTGGTTCCGGCCTGATCGACAAGACGAACGTAGATTCGTTTCTGCAAGCCGGAAAGAGTCTGACCTCTGCACCCAAGTAAGAACGGGAAGCCTGGGACGACAAAACCGAACTTTCCCCAGGGCAGTCACGTCGCTCCTTAAGTACTTCCTTGCTCCGCGCGGTCGTGTTCTTCCGTAACCTCCTCTATTACCAAAGCCCGTGCGATAGTGAATTTGGCCCATGGCCACCATCTCACACGCGCCGCATGCGGCTGCGCTCGAAGTAAGCCGCACGGAACCAAGGAAGGCCCAAATCAATGTTGCAGCCAACGCAGAATTCAGCCAACGCACCTAAATATTCCCCGAGCCCGAACCCGTTTACACCACCCAAAAACGCAAGTTCCTCGATGGAACAAGCCACGATCGGACGCTCGGTGGTCATCAAGGGCGAGGTCAGCGGCGCCGAATCGCTCTATGTCGACGGCCGCATTGAGGGCACCGTCAATTTTGCCGACAGCCGCGTAACTATCGGTCGTAGCGGCGTCGTTGTTGCCAATATCAGCGCCAAGGAAGTGGTCATTATGGGCGCGGTGACCGGCAACATCCATTGCACGGATCGTTTGGACATCCGCAGCGAAGGCTCACTTACCGGCGACGTAGTAACCCCACGCATCTGCGTGGAAGACGGAGCGGTACTGAAGGGTGCCGTTGAGGTTCGCGCCGAACAGCACCAGAACGAGAAAGCGCAGTCGAAGTCCGTCGAAGCTGTGAAATCTGCCGAGCCCCCAAAGGCAGCGGCGGCCGCAGCCGGAGCAGGGACATCGGGGGCCCAGGCCCACGGCAGCAAGGTCATGTACAACGAATCGAACTGAGCACGCCGGAAAAACCAAGGGCACTGAGGATCAGATCCGCAGTGCCCGCGTCATTCTTATCCTTTAAATACTTCTGTTATTTCTTTCCGGTTTCGTCCTGCTTCAGATCAAGCGCGGCCGAGTTCATGCAGTAGCGCAAACCGGTTGGAGCCGGGCCATCGGGAAAAACGTGCCCCAGATGTGCGTTGCAACTGGCGCAGCGGGCCTCGGTTCGCACCATGCCGTAAGCGTTGTCGGTCTCTTCCGCGATCGCGGTTTGATCGATCGGCTTAAAGAAGCTCGGCCAGCCGGTGCCTGAATCGAACTTCGTATCCGAACTGAACAGCGGCTGCCCGCAGCAAACGCACGCGTAAGTACCGGGTTCCTTCGTCTTCCAATATTTGCCGGTAAATGCCGGCTCGGTCCCCGCCTTGCGAGTGACAACGTACTGCTCAGGTGATAGCTGCTTTTTCCAATCTTCTTCAGACTTCGTAATTTTTTCCGCCATGACATTCTCCTTATGAATTCAGTTATTGGATCACGACATACGTGCAAAAGTTACGGCGTAAAAATCCTTTTCACCACAGAGAACATTCGGACAAACTTTTCAACTAAGGTCTTTCTAGGATTTCACCTGATTCTGCCTCATGCCTTCGCCCCCTCTGTGACTCTGTGCCTCGGTGGCGAAACTGCAAAGTTCTTGACTTCGCCTTTCGTTCGCTTACAATGGCGTCATGGCGATCACGAGAAGACAACGGCAAGTGTACGACTTCATTTCCGAGTTCGTGCAGAAGCACGGCTATTCTCCTTCGTTCGAAGAAATTGGAGAAGGCCTCGGACTGAGTTCGCTGGCCACGGTGCACAAGCACATCTCCAATCTCGAGAAGAAAGCCCTGCTGACGCGCGACTACAACCGTAGTCGCTCCATTGATTTGCTCCCGCCCAAAGGCCGCCTGAAGCAGGCCATGTCGGTGAATACTACGATGGTGCTACCGCTCCTGGGGCGAATCGCAGCCGGTCAGCCCATCGAGGCTGTCGAAAACCCGGAAACCATTTCTCTGGCCGACTTCGTCCGCTCGAAAGAAGTGTTCGTCCTCGAAGTGCGAGGCGATTCCATGCAGGACGAACACATCATGAGCGGTGACTACGTGCTGGTCGAAAAAGCAAAGACCGCGCACAACGGGGATATTGTGGTCGCGCTCGTCGGGGGATCGGATGCCACGCTCAAGCGTTTCCATCGCGAAGGCGACAACATTCGGCTCCAGCCGTCAAATGCCAACATGCAGCCAATCATCGTGCCGGCATCGTCTGTCGAGGTCCAAGGACGAGTGATTGGGGTGCTGAGAAAGTACTGAATTCGGCACTTAGCACCACCCAGCATAGCCTTAGGAATTTGTTCGGGGTTGGCGACATAGAAAACGCCCGGAGCCGGGCGTTAATTAAACGTTCTAGCCAACGACGAACGGCCTTTTACCCCAAATGCTTGTCAATGGCCTTTTGAATCGTTTCCTTCGGAACATAACCGACGATCTGTTCCTTCACTTCTCCACCCTTGAACACCAGCAGGGTGGGGATGCCCCGCACACCATAACGCATGGGCGTAGCGCTGTTGTGGTCAACATCCATTTTGCCGACCTTGAGTTTGCCTTGGTAGTCCTGCGCCAACTGCTCCACGATAGGAGCAATAGCTTTGCAAGGCCCGCACCAAACGGCCCAGAAGTCGACCAGGACTGGAGTCTCTGATTTGAGAACATCCTGATCGAAATTCGAGTCTGTTACTTCAAGTATTCCATTGCCTGCCATGATTCCCTCCACTGGCGCGCCTGCTTTGCATGTGCGCTCAGCGAAACAGTATAAAAGCCCATCCATCCATAACAATAATGGACTTCCGATGGGCCTACTAAATCTTAACACTTCCATTAGATGCTCAGTAGCTTCAGAAGTCGCAAGCCCCGAGTTTACGACCTCCGCGGCAAAGCCTGGCAGTGACAAAGTCAGCATTTACCATCTGGCTCCACTCATCTTACAACCCCAGCTGCCAGCGTCACTTCTTGAGTTCGCCGGTCCAGTTTGTGACTACGGTAATCGATTGGTTTACCTGCTGGGAGATTACGTTGAGAAGTATCTTCTTGCCATCAGGCGAGACATCGTAGAAGAAGATTTGGCTGGCAAGGTTCGAGACGATTTGCTCCGCACTCCCGAATTGCAGCGTGTCATTCAATTGCTTCACGGGCACTGCGAAAACCGTAAAGTTGAGATCGGCGTAATAGAGGCTCTTGCCATCCTTCCCCCACAACGGCCGATCACCGCCGCTCTGCGAGACTTGCCATTTCCCCTGTCCGCCGCGGAAGGGTATGACATACACCTCCGTTTGACCGGACTCGTTGGAGGAGTAGGCGAGCCAGCGCCCGTCAGGCGACAGCCGCCCAGCGCCCGCGTATGAACTGGCGCTGTGGGGCACAATCAGGAAAGGCTTGCGATCACCTTCCAAAGGTAACGCCCAAATCTCCGCACCATTGCTGAAAAACGGCCCACGCGAATAAAGCAGGTATTTGCTGTCACTTGACCAATCGCCCGGAATCAGGGTCTGCTCATCATCGAGCAAAAGTTCCTCGGCACCGCTGCCGTCGGAGAGCTTGCGGTAGAGATGATTTTTTCCGTTCGACTGGGAGCCGTAGGCGATCCACTTGCCGTCCGGTGACCAGACTGGAAAGTCGTTTGTAACCGGACCGAAAGTAAGCCGGGTGCGAATCCCGCGGGCCAGATCGAGTACCCAAATGTCGTTCGCCCCAGTATCGACCACAAGGGCGACCTTGTCCCCCTGAGCGGACAAACGGGCAAATTGCAGGTTCGAAAGTTTGTCGGCTACCACGCCGATTCGTTTTCCGGTGCGATCAACCCAGACGAGTTGCCAATCGGGTGTTCCGCCGCTGCCCATCACCAGCAGTCCCGTGCCGGAGGCGGAGGCATCGATGTGCCACGTGCTCAGGTCGTTGGCCACCCCATTGGCCAACACCTGTGCTTCTCCACTCAGCTTTCCCGATGCCGGATCGAATTTCTGCGCCATTAACTGGCTGCCCCGAGCGAACAACACAAGGCCGCTCGAGTAGATGGCGCTTGATAGGGAACGGAGCAAGGGGCGGTTCTCCGTGCCATCGAGCGAGGCGAAGTACACCTCGTCTTTCTCGGACTGGGCGGAATCGTGATTGATGGCGAGATAAAGAAAGTGCTTGCCATCAGGAAGAAAGAAGGGCCAGCGATGGGACGTGTGCCGGGTGCGATCAAGTTCTGTAACCGCGATCGGCGCTCCGCCGTTGACGTTGACGCGCACGATCGGCGCTTGTGTGTCAGCGGTCATGAGGACCACACCGTTCGGTCCCCAAGAACCTCCGCGGCCCTGCGGTGCGTCACAGATTGACTGAGGAGAGCCCCCGTTGAGATCGATGGTTTTGAGCTTTCCATCGGCGAAGAAGCCGAGCGACTTGCTGTCCGGCGACCAGAAAGGAAATATCACGTCGTCCGTGCCGGCCATGGCGTGCGCTTCAAGCTTGTCCGTGGGACGAACCCATAACACGACTTTGCCGTCGGAACCCGCAGCCGAAAACGCCACGTAGGCTCCATCGGGCGACAGCACCGGGGGGCCGGCCAGGTCGCCAGTCAGCCGAAACGAGGTGCCCTCAGGGGGTGCTATGACGGTGCGGATTACCCGAGCGGGACTGGGACGGCTGATGAAAAATCCCGAAATTACGCCGGCGACAATCGCAACCAGCAGAACCGCTACCCAGGCGAAACGCTCGCCGGGATGGCGAGCGCGTGGCGGCAAAGGCGGCACAGACATCGACGGACGGTCTTCGGCAATCCATCTCAGCTCCAGCCTCACATCGTGCGCGGTTTGAAAACGCTCCTCCGGATTCTTTTGCAGGCAGGTTTTCACCACATGCTCGAACGCCGATGGGATCGTCGGTTTGGCCGCGCTGATCGGTTCCGGATCTTTCTCTAAAATCGACGAGGCCACCGAGATCTGGCTCTTACCCTCAAAGGCCCGTTTTCCCGTGACCATCTCGTAGAGCACTGCGCCCAGCGCGAAGATATCGCTGCGCGCGTCCGCCTCTTTTCCTTCGATCTGCTCGGGCGACATGTACTGAATCGTGCCGACAATGCTGCCCGCAGTGGTTAATGGGCTTGCCGGACTTAGTCCGGTCAAAGTCGCCGCAGCGGTGAACGAAGGCGCCGCGCCAGATGTCGTAGCTGTCATGCCGAACGGCTTTGCTAAGCCAAAGTCCATCAGCTTCGCGCCCGACTTCGTCAGCATGATGTTTGCCGGCTTCAGGTCGCGATGCACAATGCCGGCGCGATGTGCGACCTGCAGAGCATCGGCCACTTCGGCGCCAACTTTCAGCACTTCATTCAAAGGCAGAGCGCCCTTGCGGATTCTTTCAGCAACCGTCTCCCCCTCGAGCAACTCCATCACCAGGTAATCGGTTCCATCCTGCGAACCAATGTCATAGAGTTGGCAAATATGGGGATGATTCAAAGAAGAGATGGCGCGCGCCTCGCGCTCCATCCGCTGCTTTAGTTCCGGAGAAGAGGAAAGATGACCGGCAAGAACTTTGACCGCAACTTGCCGATCGAGACGAGTGTCGCGCGCCCGATAGACTTCGCCCATCCCGCCAGCACCCAGTTCCGACTGGATCTCGTACGGTCCAAGCTTCGTGCCAGAGGCAATGGGCATGCGTTGCAATTATATCCGCATCGCACTGCCCGGTCTGTACTTCAATGCTGCCGAGCCACAGTCGCGTCTCGAGCCGGCGGTGTGGCCTCACCTGTTTCCGTGTTGACCAGCGGCCCTGCCGGAGGCGCATCGCTCTTGGCCAGTTCAGTCTTAATTTGAACCTTCTGGTTGGCAGTTGGATTAATGTCCGTCTCGAAAGTTTGATAGCCCGGAAGCGCGATCCTTATCCGGTGCGGTCCCGGCCCCACCAGCATCCCGCGACCTGCGCCCTCGAACTCCCCTACGTGTCCCACGAACAGTCCATCCAGGAAAACCGCAGCCCGTGACGGGTTGACCGCTAATTTGACTTCGGCGGTCACTTGAGGGATCGGTCCAGTTGGCGCTTTCTGCATAATCACGCTAACCACCTGCTTTTGTCCAGGCTCAACCATAACTCGCTGCGTGAAGTCCTGATAGCCGTCCTGACGCACGGTAATTACGTGTTCGCCCGGCAAAAGCAGAACTTTCTTCGACCCCTTGAGTTCTTTCAGATAGCCCACGTACTGTCCGTCAACCCAAACTCCGGATGTCTTTTCGACATGGGATTTTCCTTCAAACTGAATCTCACCCATCACTTGGTTTTCGGCATATGCGGCCGGGGTTAGGAATACAGAGCCGAGGAAGAATGGAGAAACCACCAGCAGCATCCACAGTAATTGAGTAACTCTTCGGAGTACTTTTTTCACGATAGCCTCCTTAAACTTAAATACTTCTCACTACTTCGATGTAGGTAGAGCAGCAGGCGTGCCAGAGTACGTAAATTATTGAATCAAAGAGCTCAGCAGGAGGGGAAGTCTGCAGACTGAACGGACAACTGGGGAAAAATGTGATACCTCCGGTAAAAATTTCGACTGCCGCGTGGAGCTTGCGCGGTTCCGTAGAGGGTCTTGACCCTTGCCGCACGCTGTTTCGGTTAGGTTACGAGCGAGCAATTTTTCGAGCTTACTTCTTAGCGCCTCCAGGTTAGAACTCTCCTGGTTGTCAAGCCGGGCGATCAGAACCACACCACACGCAGAGCATCGGCCGGAAATATCTCGTTCTACCCGGCCCGATTTGACGACATCTATCAAACCAGGCGCAAACCAAGCGTACGATCCAAATTCACCGCCCATCGGATCGTGGCGCTGAATAGAGTCTGACTTGCGTGCAACAATAACACAATACACTCTTTCATGTAGGACCGGTTCCCTCGCCAGGATGCTATGCTGTTGGCCCGAGTCCGTGGCTCTGAGCGGTCCGATGCGTGAAAGTTTCTGATTGTGCTGCTGGCGGGTGCTTTCTTAGGCGTTTAGCGCCTGCTCAAAATTGGAGGCGGCCATCATGCAATTGGCAAGTTTCTTTAACATCGCCGATGTAGGCAAACAGCGCCAGCAATCCGGGAAACCTTACTTGGAGTTTTTGCGTGTCCCGGCGATGAGTGCCGGAGCTTACGTGTTGTCCACTGGAAGCACCGATCCTCAATCGCCACACAAAGAAGACGAAATGTACTACGTAGTTCGCGGCAGAGGCCGCATGCGAGCCGGCTCTGAAAATCAGGCAGTAACCGAAGGCAGCGTTATCTTTGTTGCGGCTGGAGTGGAGCACCGCTTCTACGAGATCACCGAGGAGTTAACGGTGCTCGTATTTTTCGCCCCAGCCGAAAGCGAATAGCCAGAGAGTTTTCCTGCTTCGACTCGACTTTTGTCAGCAAGTCAGGGTCAAATCGAAATATGGACTTCGACGTCAGAGCCATGCGAAGTGACGACTGGCCTGCGGTCCGCAACATCTATTGCGAAGGCATCGCTACAGGTAACGCCACATTCGAAACGGAAATTCCGGAGTGGGCGAAGTGGGATCAGGGCCATCTTCAAGACTGCCGCTTGGTTGCGCAGGCCGGCGAAAGGATTCTCGGTTGGGCAGCGCTCAGTCCAATCTCCAATCGACGCGTCTATGCCGGTGTGGCTGAGGTTTCGGTTTACGCGGCTGCCGAAACGCGAGGTCGTGGAGTCGGAAAGATGTTGCTGCAATCGCTGGTCACACAATCGGAGCGGTGTGGGATGTGGACGCTGCAAGCCGGAATCTTTCCAGAGAATGCTGCGAGCATTGCGTTACATAAGTCCTGCGGATTCCGCGAAGTCGGATTACGCAGGAAATTGGGTCAGCGAGGCGGCATTTGGAGGGACGTCCTTCTGCTTGAACGCCGGAGTTTGAGTGTGGGTGTTTAGTTCGGTTTCAAAAGCTAAGCCGGAGAAGTGGCATGCTTCCCCTTTGATGGAACCCAATAAATCTCTTCTTTCAAACCCTCTTTGGTGAAACCGATACGCTTCAGGATTCCCTTGCTGTTTTCGACCATCGCCGGATGCCCGCACAAATACGCGACCGCATTCGGCCCCAGACCCCAGATGTCGGTGTACTTGCGCAGAATGTCATCGACGCGTCCGGTCTCGCCCGTCCATTTTTCATCGTCCCAGGGACGACTGACTGTGGGCACATACTTAAACCATGGCGCTTCCTGCGCGAACTTCTGCAACTCTTCCAGATATCCGAACTCCCCCGAGCGGCTTGCCCCATTTAGCAAGAACAGTTTGTGCTCCCCCGCGAACTTACCTTCTTTCCAGCCTCGATAAAGAGTGCGGACGTAGCTGACGAAGGGAGCGACGCCGGTTACCGTACACACTAAAAGGTGATGGGTGCGGCCGCTCTGGGTATCGAGCATGAAGCGCCCTTTAGGAACCTTTCGCATGAGCACTTCATCGCCGGGCTGCAGCTTGTATAGCAGGGGCGTTAGATCGCCGGGGGGCACGAGTTCGAAAAAGAACTCGAGTTCGTTCTCGTGAGGCGCAGACACGATGGAATACGGCCGCTCCGTGCGCTTATTTGGACCCTCGAGGCCCAGGGTTGCATATTGGCCGGGAGCGAACTTGAACTCGCCGTTGGGCTGGATGCGGATCATCCACAGCTCGGGGGCGATGTCCACACGCTTGGTGATTGTCGCACGGTGAAATTTTTCTGTGTCGCTGCCGCTCATGAAAGATAACCCCGGGGTCTAGTCCCGCCGGGGGTTGGCATAGTTTACAGGAAGTGCGCCGCCACTCAACTTCTCCTCAATCCAAATAATCTATTCGGCCTATCTTTTTTATCGATCTGGTTCTTCGTTCCCTGCCTGGTTCCGGGAAACCGTAGTTATTTGCCCAGGACCAGGACCACAAAACTGTCGGGCAGAATCGCGTGCCGGGGATGCGGGTTTTCCGGGGTCGGCGCGGGCGGCGGACCGAATTTCGCCGTCACCACGAAAACCTGATGAGTCTTCTCGTCGAGAGCAAGGGTGCGGGCGCCTTCCTGAGTCTTCACATTTTCCGCGACGGTGAACTTGCTGGGCGACTCTTCTCGCACCACAGTCAGTACGCCTTCTCCGCAGGACGCGAAGGCGAGGCTGGCGCCTTCGTCAAACGCGGTGGCATCCACTCCCTCGCCGATTGCGGGGGTGGCAATCACTTTCCCGCTGTCCGCGTCGACCACGGCCATCATCTTGTTGTCGCAGCCGGCGAACAGGCGCCGATTCTTGCGGTCCATGGAAAGGCCACTGGGTTCCTGGCACGGCGCCAGCGGCCAGCGCGATTTTACTTCCAGCTTTGCGGGATCGATCGCATCCAGTTGGCTCTTGTCTTCGATGTTGACAAAAATCTCTCCCTTGCCGTCGCTGACGGCAAATTCCGGCTTGCCCTGCAGCTTGATCGTACCTAACACCGTACCTTTAGCCGCGTCGATCGCGGTCGAGTCCTGGCTCCGTCCGTTGAAGGTGAAGACTCGTTCGGTGGCGGGATCATAAAGAATCGCGTCGGGATTGTCGCCAACCTTGACCTTCGAGATCAGCTTCAGCGTCTGGATGTCGAAAATCGTGACCGTGCCTTCACGGCCATTGCTGACAAAGCCGCGTCCGAGTTCAGGAGCCAGCGCAATGCCGTGAACGCCGGGAGTGTCCGGAATATCGCCGACGGGCTTGCCGGAATCCGCATCGATCACGATGACGTGCGTGGCCCGCGAGATGTAGAGACGCCGCGAGGAGCTGTCGAGGGTCAGATAATCCCAGCCGCCCTCCCCGCCCAGCGTGTAGGTCTTGATGACGTGATAGCCCGGATCGACCGCAGTGGAAAGTGTTGCCAGCAGAGAGATGAATAATCCCAAGCGGAGCCAAGTCGAACGCGAATGCCTCATGTTTGTATCCTCGTAGTTGAAGAATCGGTTCTGAAGACCACCCATGCTAACGCCGGATAGCTGAAGGCAACCTTAACTGGCAGGCGATCGGTTGGCGGATTTGGGAAGGGCAGCGGGAATCCATTCACGAGGAACTGACGGCCTCAGGCTAACCCCAATTCAATTTTCTTCGCAGCCGGATCCAGCTTCGCGATCCTAAAGCTGCGAATCTGTCCCGCACAGACAGCTTCCGGTTTGGATTCTCCAGCCGAAGCACCGCCTTTCCAGTGCGCCTTCAGCATGGAGCTTAGCGATCCTAAATCCGCCTTCAATTCAGCTGGCGTCTTTTCCTTCGCCGCGCGCTCTGCGGCGATTCGGCAAGTGCCATGGATGCCCTCGCCCAGTTCAACGCGTGCCTGCTCGCCCGAAATCTCCACCACGCGGCCTGAGACCACATTGCCTACCTTGCGTTCGGCGATGTACTCCTCGATGCTCGTCGGAACAAGTTGCTTAATCCCCAGTTTCAGCCGCCGCTTTTCGCTATCGACTTCGAGCACCTGCGCCTTCACCGATTGCCCAACCTTCAGCATGTCCTGCGGGTGATTAATGCGCTTCTCGGCGCTCATATCACTGATATGAATCATGCCTTCGATGCCTTCGGAAAGCTGCACGAAAGCGCCGAACTTGGTCAGGCTCGTGACCGGCCCTTCGATCAACGACCCCACGGCAAATTTCTGCGCCGCATCTGCCCATGGGTCCCCGAGCGCCTGCTTCAAGCCCAAAGATATGCGGCGCTCCCCCACGTTCACGCCAAGAATCACAGTCTCGACGGTATCGCCCGGCTTAACCACGTCGCCGGGTGTCCTCACCTTCTTTGCCCACGACATTTCCGAAATGTGGATCAACCCTTCGATCCCGGGCTCGAGTTCCACAAATGCGCCGAAATCGAGCACACGGGTTACCGTGCCCCGAGCACGCTCGCCCGGCCTGAATTTTGTTGCCACCGAATCCCACGGATCGGGCTCAAGCTGCTTCATGCCGACAGAAATACGGTGCCTCTCGGAATCAATTTTCAGAATCTTGACATCGACCTCTTGCCCTACTGAGAGTATGTCCGCAGGCTTACTGATGCGGCTTCGTGAGATGTCACTGACATGGAGCAGCGCGTCCACTCCGCCGATGTCGATGAAGGCACCGTAATCGGTCAGACTGCGAACCGTGCCGTGCACGATGGCGCCCTCCTGGACCTCCGAGTAACGGCGTCCTTTCGCCGCGCGCTCTTCTTCTTCGAGAACGATGCGTCGGTCCACGACGACGTCTTCCTCTGCCTCGTCGAGCTTGGTAATCCGGCAGCGGATCTCCTGTTCCACCAACTTAGCTATCTCGGCGGCGTCGCGCGCACCGCTGCGTGAGTTAGGCATGAAAGCCCGCACTCCCACGTCCACGCTCAGGCCACCTTTCACTACGCTCGTTACCGTGCCCACAATCGTCGTCTTCTCGGTAAATGCCTTCTGCAGGGCCGCCCAATCCTTGGGCCGCTCGCTCTTGCCCAGAGTGAGTTCGTAATAGCCTTCAGGATCACGACCTTTGATTGAGACCACAAGTTTGTCGCCGGCCTTCACTGCTTCACGCGCACTTTGGAACGCTGACAGCGGCAGGATTCCTTCGGTCTTGAAACCGATGTCGACGAGGACCGAATCGACAGTGACGGCAATCACCGTGCCTTCGCGCCCTTTTCCGGTTTCCTCGGGCCTGCGCGATTTGCTCTGCTCGAATTGGGTGAGAATGTCTTGGAACGACTCCTCAGGCTCGTTCAGAGGTTGGGATTCAGGACTGTCAGGACTGGACATGAAAGCTTACAGCCTCGCTGTGGGATTCGGCCTAATTTAGGATAACACCGCGCCATCCGCAGCAAGATTTACAGAGGATTCAACAAACTCTCGGCCAACAAACAAAAGGCTGGCAGCCACAGCCGTCAGCCTTTTCAGCTCAGTACTGCGGTCGCTCACCGGCGCCCGCCACCACCATGAAAGCCTCCCACTGCGCCGCGCGCATAGCCGTGGCTATAACCAACCCCGCCACCCCGGTACGCATACGCCCCGGGCCTGTAATATCCTCGACCATAGTAGCCATATCCGTGGCCGTAGTAACCATATCCGCCGCGTCCCCAGTAGCCATAGCCAGGCCTGTAATAGCCGTGATACCACGGGCCCGCGCCAATAAATACGCCGCCCGCGAACCATTGCGGTCCGTAGTATCCATAGGGCGCACAGGCGTATGGATAATATGCGTAGTAACCATAAGCGCATGCGGGCGCAGTTCCGACATAACCCGGGCCGACTCGAATTCCCACCGCGACCTGCGCTTGCGAGTAAGCCGCCGGCAGCACGAAGATGCTCAGCAAAGCCAGATACTTTAGATAACGCATTGTTGACCCCCTTCTCCGATCTGTGATCTCCGTAAAGATCGAGATCGGGAGGCCTTCAGGCATCTTAGTTTCGTCTGAAGCGCCTATCCGATGTATATAAACCCTGAACCACGGCAAAAGTTCCCGGGCATTGCGCTTCTATGAGTTGCGCTGAAAGTCAGGAACTTAGAGACTTCTTGAACGAATACAATCTTTTCGAAAGCCGTCATCCTGAGCCCGGCGTCAGCCGGGTGAAGGATGTCGCGCGTAGTGCCAGACACAGAATGCGAGACCTCCATCGACCCGCCGCGAGTCATGGCGGCGTTGTTTTGTATACTGCCCCCGTGCCTCGTAGCTAGCCATGAATCCGTCCTCTCAATCCCGGCTTGCGTACATTGACTGGATGCGCGGTTTGGCCTGCGTGCTAATGTTCCAGACGCATTGCTACGACTCGTGGTTAGGAGGTAATGCGCGCAAGAGTACCTTCTTTATGTGGTCTCAGCTGGGCGGGACTCTGCCCGCGCCGCTGTTTCTCTTTCTCGCGGGAATATCGTTCGCCCTCGTGACCGACAAATTGCGACAAAAATGCGTGCCCACCGGTCAGATTGCGCGAGCCACAATTCGCCGTGGAGCGGAGATTTTCGGACTGGGAATTTTGTTTCGATTGCAGGAATATCTGATTGCCTGGGGCTGGGCGCCGTGCAGTGACTTGTTACGCGTCGATATTCTCAACACGATTGGCCTTTCGATGATGTTGATGGGAGTGGTCTGCTGGATTGTCTTACGATTCAATTCCGGATCGCACATGCGGTTCTGGCTTGGAGATGACGGCAGCCGCTGTCGGGATGAGCATCTCCCTTTTGTCGCCGTTGATATGGACGAGTTGGCGTCCGCGCTGGCTACCATGGCCGCTTGAGTCTTATATCGATGGCGTACACAACCTCGGGGAGCCACAGGCTTGGCTGTTTCCGATTTTCCCGTGGACTGCGTTTGCGTTCATCGGTCTTGCGGTGGGATTTTTTCTGTTGAGCGAGGTTGCGCGGAAATGGGGCGCTGCGACCCTTGCACTTGCGGGGGTGGGCGGAGTCGGGTTGATTTACCTGGCGCGCTGGCTGGATGCGCGGCGGCAGCAACTTTATGCAACTGATGATTTCTGGCACACCAGTCCGAACTTCTTTCTGATTCGCGTAGGAATGCTCTTGGCAATTCTGGCGCTAGCTTATTTATGGTGCAGATGGGGAGCGGGGCAGTGGGGTTTCAGCCCCTTGATACAACTCGGGCAGACCTCGCTGCTCGTTTATTGGGTGCACATTGAATTCGTTTACGGCCGGCTTTCTATTTTGCCGAAGCGAGCCGTCGACATTCGTACGGCTTCTCTCGGATTGCTCGCGATTTTCCTTTCGATGGTTCTGTTGTCGGTGCTGCGCACCCGCCTCAAAGGGAGGGGTGCGGAGGCGTTCGGCATGGTTCTGCCGGCCTGCCAAGGCCAGCTAATTTCAACCCGCCGACATCTGCCGAATCGCATTGCCTATCAGCTTTAATCCGATTGCCCAATTTTGGCGCGAACGAAGTTCATCCTTGCCCAATCCGAAGAGGTAAAGCGTGATGTAGAAGCCATCACGAATTTCTTCTTGTCCGGGTACTTCTTCTTGCCCGTAGTAGTAACAGCGGCGGATCAAAAACTCGGCGGCAGCCGCCATTTCGGGGGCTCGCTGCAAAAGGTTCGAAAGCCGCTTCGCGAGTTGCTCGTGCTGGGGGAACGAAAATCGGGACGGCGCATCAGAAAAAAAGAGATCGACATAAGAGCCAAACTTGTGGGTCGCTTCGAAGATCTCCTCTTCGGGATTAATTTCTGTGCTGGACCAGACGTCACATTTCGCGGTCTCAAGCGGGCTGCGGGGCGAATTGACCTTGGAAAGGAACTCGCCCAGCTCAGGCGCTCGCACGACCTCTTCTAGATTGGACAAAAGCTCGGGATGGCGCTTCAGATCATAATAACGTGGGCCGCCCTCCTCGGCAGCCCAAGGCACTTCGAGGGTTTCATCGTCGGCGCTGAGTTCGACGGCGAAGTCGGCTTGCACGCTATTTCGCTGGCGCAGGCTCGGGAGTCGCCTGCGGTGTTGCGCTCGGTGTCGAGAAATTCACCTTCGGAACCTGGCGCGATTCCTCCGAAGCGGCAAAATACGCGTCGTTGCGTTTGAACCCAGCCCAGCCAGCGTAAATGTTGTTGGGGAAGTGCTGCACATAGGTGTTGTAGTCCTGCAGTGCATCGTTGTAACGCTTGCGCTCAACCGCAATACGGTTTTCCGTGCCCGCCAACTCATCTTGCAGGCGCAAAAAGTTCTCATTCGATTTCAATTGCGGATAGTTCTCGACCACCGCCAGCAGGCGGCCGATTGCGCCGTCCAGTTGTTGATTGGCGGCGATCTTGTCCGCGGGAGCGTTGGCCGAGAGCAGCCTGGAACGGGCGGCCGCGATATCGCCGAACACTTTTTGTTCCTGACCCGCAATGCCCTTTACGGTCTCGACAAGGTTAGGAATCAGATCGGCGCGCCGTTGCAGCACGATGTCGACCTGCGACCACGCGGCCTTGAGCGCTTCATTCTTGGTCACCAGCGTATTGCGGACGCCTACGTACTGCCCGAACACGACCAGCGCGATCAACACCAAGACAACAATCACAATCAACCCTGTTTTCATCGTTATTCTCCTGTAAGAAAGCTATCAAACTCACACGCCGCGTGGTCCCGGGGAGTCTAGCATTTTATCCACCGCGGCGGTTACCTGCTGCACCGCAGCCAGGTAGCGGGCAAAAACATCGCTTACGTCGAACTGCTTAGTCTCTGCTTTGTGCTCGCGAATGTCGAGCAGTTGCAGGAAAGCGGAAGCATCGAACGGAGTTCGCGCGGCCAGCGCCTTGACCACACCTCGCTTCGCTTTGGGAGGCGTCTCGCCGAGCGCAATCAACCCGTGACGAAAAAGAGTCGTAAAGGTTGATAACGAACTCAGCATCAGGTCCCATAACTGCTTTTTGTCGCCCTTGACCAGCAGAAGGCGTTCGCGCAAAAGGATCAGTTTCTCGCGCAGCTCGTACTCCAGTTGGGCGCGATGCAAATGCATGGGAATTTGTAGCCCATCGAGGACATCTTCGCCGAACAGCACGCGATGGCGTTGTTTCATGTCGAGAAACTCGATCGAGAAAACATCGGTGGAACGCTCCAGCTCCTCGCGAGTGAGGACGAGCGGCGCATGATGCTTTTGGCGGGTCCACCACTCAACCGCTGGCGCCATGGCGGCGAGGATTGCGAAAGTGGTCTCGCGCAATACGCAGAGCAGGTTGACATTGGAGAAGTCAGGATGAAATTCTCCGTCCGCAGCAGACCCGTAAAGGATCACGCTCAGGAGATTCTCTCCGGACGCCGTACGCAACCGGCTGATGAATTCGTTGATTTGTTTTTCCGCAACCATAGTGCCCCTTCCGCTTCAACTTACCAGCTGCCACTCGCTCCGCCACCGCCCGAACTACCACCACCGAAGCCTCCGAACCCGCCGCCCCCGCCACCGAAACCTCCTCCACCACCGTATCCTCCGCCTCCGCCGCGACCCCCTAATAACATGCCGAAGAGGAGCAACCGCCCAAAAGGCGTGGATACCAAAATCAGAAAAATAACAATGAGAACAATGATTCCAACAACAGACAGTCCCTTGTTCGGTTCTTCCCTCTCCGTCGGAGTGGCCGGACGGGAGCCAGTCAACTGAATGCCCGCGTCCTGCGCGATCACATCCGCAACCCGCATAGTCAAGAGCGCCACGGCGCCGTTGTAGTCATTCTGCTGGAGCAGTGGAACAACTTCGCGTCCGAAGGCACCGACTTTGCCGTCGGGCAAAATCGGTTCAAGCCCGTAGCCAACTTCAATTCGGTAGCGGCGATCCTGGGTGGCCAACAGGATCAGCACGCCGTGGTCGGTAGCTTTGCTGCCGATACCCCATTGCTTGAACAGAGCGACCGCATAACTTTCGATGTCGGATCCGTCCAGGGACTTGATGGTGACGACAGCGATCTGCGCGTGCGCCTTCTCGTCGATTTGCTGGCAGATGCTATTGAGTTGCGCGAAGGTGTTCGGGTTGAGAACGCCGGCAAAGTCGTTCACGTAATTTGTGGCCTTCAGTTGTGATACGGGCTCGGCCCGGAGGGTCAGCGTGAACGCGAGAAGAACAATTGCTATTGCTGTGATTTTCGCGCTGAGTTTCATGCGAGAGTGATTATAGGAGAGAAGTCGAGCTTGCGCTCGACGGACAGCCGAGGGCGGCTGTCCCCACGTGCTCAGAATGCACGGAAGAATTCCACTACTTGCCGCTCCGCCCAGCGGCCGTCGTCGCCATCAGGTTGGGCGAGGAATGAGCAGTGGCCGCCGTCCTCGGTTTCGACAAAAGTGATATGAGGGTTGGAAAGAATCTTCCGCCGCGTTTCCGGAAGAATGCGGATGAAAGGATCGTTGGCCGCGTGCAGGATCAACGTCGGCACGGCGATGCGGTCCACGACGTTGGCGGCGGCCGAGCGTTCGTAATAATCCGATGCGCCGTCAAAGCCGCAGTAGTGAGCCGTGACCTTGTCGTCGAAATCACGAAGGCTGGTCGCACCCCGCATACGGGAGGTATCGAATACTCTAGGAAACAAACGCGCTTTCATTCTTAGACGACGGCGAAGTTGCCACATGAAGTAATACTCGTAGAGGCGATTGGCGGGCACATGCAGGGCGTCAGCCGAGGCCGCGAGGTTCATGGACGGGCAGACCGCCGCAACTGTGCGGAACTGGGGTGGCCCTTCCTTTCCCCATTCTCCTGCGAGCTTGAGCACGAGATTGCCGCCCATGGAGAATCCAGCGAGAGCGAACCGGGAAATCCGGTCCTGGAGCTGCAGATTCTTAGCGACGGCAGCAATATCCTGGGAGCGCCCCGAGTGATACAGAGTAGGCGACAACGCGTCTGTGCCGCCGCAATTGCGCTGGTTCATGCGCACCACGTTCATGCCCGCGGCCATGCCCTTCGCCGCAATGCCCAGCATGTACTGGGATTCACTCGAACCCTCGAGGCCATGTACAATAATCACAGTCAGGGCGCTTTCCCGGTCTGTCTGCCAATGGCAGTGGCAAAGCACCTGAACGCCAGGTTCAACCTCGATTAATCGCTTTTCGCCTGGGGGGACGCTGAGACGTCGTCGGAGAAAGAAACTAGCCAAGGTTTGGCGATGTCCGCCACGCAGTCCGCGCCGTGCCACAAATTGTCGGGCTACCGTTTGCGTAGTTCCCACACTTTGATTTTAAATGGATAAGGTCTGTAAAACCGCCAGGAGTTGTCCATGCCCATCTTCGAGTACGTTTGCCAGGAATGCGATCATCCATTTGAAGCGCTGATCTACGGCGGCAGGAAAGCCGAATGCCCCAAATGCCAGAGCGAGAAACTGGCACAACAACTTTCGGTTTTTGCGATGTCGACCAAAGGTTCCGCGGGCGCATCCCCTTCGGTGGGAGCATGCGGGAGTTGCGGCGATCCGCGCGGCCCCGGCGCTTGCTCGATGCCCGACATGGATTGATTCTGTCAAAAGCCCGCCTCGATCTTCATCTTAGGCCAGCCGTGGGTGACTTTCGGTACCCGTTTTCGGGTGACCGCAGTAAGTTTCGATAACTATGAATATGCCGTACCTTCTCAGGAGTCGGATTCAAACGGGTCCTATGGATCGTCGTCGCAATCGACGTGTCGCCGCATTCCTGACGGTGCGCATCTGGGGTGTCGATGCCAGGTCCATGCCCTTCACGCTGCATGCTCAGGTCAGAAACATCAGTGATCGCGGAGCGGTGTTGCAGGGAATGATCCGTCCGGTCAGGGCCGGCGCGATCCTCCACCTGCAGCATGAGGAGGATCAGGCTCAGTTTCGAGTCGTGTGGGTGGGCAAGCAAGGCACGCGAAGACAAGGTGAAATCGGCGTCGAGAGCCTTTCTTCAGAGCCTTTCATCTGGGATATAAATCTGCTCCAATGCGCTCAGGCTGCGGGAAAAGGATAGGAGCGGTTCCCCGCTATGGGTTTTCAGTCTTACCACTGTACAACTTTCCTTCTTCAGCGAAGATTCTCCGCCAGGTTTTACTCGTGATTTGCGGACTGCTTGGGATTCCACTATTCTGCCCCTTCCACATGCGAAGCCAGGAGAATGCTTTGTGCGGGCTATTCTTGTAATTCTGATGCTGTGTTCGGTGTTTGTGTCTTGCTCCGCAGCTGAGCCACGGCCACTAAGTCTCATGCCGATGCCGGCCAATATACAACTCAAAACTGGTCAGCTTGTAATTGATGCTTCGTTCACGGTCGGAATCAGCGGCCACACTGATCTGCAACTGCAGCACGCGATCGAACGCTTTCTGGATAGCCTTCGACGCCAGACTGGCATGCCACCGTTCGACATGAAGGTGACGGATGCAACCCAACCCAAGCTGGTCGTTCATAGTGAACACGCAAGTAAAGCTGTACAAGAACTCGGTGAGGATGAATCGTACTCGCTTGAGATCAGCCCTGCAGGCGCCAAGCTCGATGCAGCGACGACGCTCGGAATCATGCGCGGGCTAGGGACCTTTCTGCAGTTGGTGCAAACCACTTCCGATGGCTTCGCCGTACCGGCCATTGCGATTCAGGACCAGCCACGCTTTCTATGGCGCGGATTAATGATCGACGTGGGCCGCCACTTCATCCCGCTGGATGTTCTGAAGCGCAATCTGGATGGCATGGCGGCGGTCAAGCTGAACGTATTCCACTGGCACCTGTCGGAAAATCAGGGCTTCCGCATCGAGAGCAAGAAATTCCCCAAGCTGCAGGAGATGGGCTCTGACGGCCTCTACTATACGCAAGACGAAGTGCGCGATCTGATCGCCTATGCGTGGGACCGCGGCATTCGCGTGGTCCCGGAGTTCGATATGCCCGGGCACAGCACAGCGTGGTTTGTCGGCTATCCCGAACTGGCCAGCGGTCCCGGGCCGTATCAGATCGAACGCAAATGGGGCGTCTTCGATCCGGCCATGGATCCGACGCAAGAGCGAACCTATAAGGTTCTCGACGGGTTCATCGGGGAGATGGCGAAACTCTTCCCGGATCAGTACTTCCATATTGGCGGCGACGAGGTCAACGGGAAACAGTGGGACGCGAATCCAAACATTCAGGCGTTCATGCACGCTCACGGGCTCAAGACCAATCAAGATCTGCAAGCGTACTTCAACACCCGAGTGCAAAAAATCGTGAGCAAACATGGAAAGACGATGGTGGGATGGGATGAGATCCTTCGGCCGGACTTGCCTAAAGACATCGTTGTGCAATCGTGGCGTGGGCAGGATTCGCTGGCGGCCGCGGCCAAGCAGGGATATCGTGGCATTCTCTCCTTTGGATATTACGTCGATCTGATGTGGCCGGCTTCGAGGCACTACGCGGTTGATCCTATGAGTGACGCGGCAGCAAACCTGAGTCCAGACGAAAAGAAACTCATCCTGGGCGGCGAGGCCTGTATGTGGTCGGAGTATGTGTCGCCCGAGAATATTGATTCGCGCATCTGGCCTCGAACCGCGGCCATCGCGGAGCGGTTGTGGTCGCCGCAGGATGTGACCGACGTCAATTCCATGTATCAACGTTTAGAGAATGTCAGTCGATGGCTGGATTGGCTCGGGCTCACGCATAACTCCAGCTATGGGCCCATGCTACGCCGCATCGCGGGCACAAATGATATTTCGGCTCTGCGTACATTTACAGACGTCGTCGAGCCGGTGAAAGACTACAACCGCGAAGAGCTCGCCGTTGTCGAGGCGACGAATTTGTCGCCGCTGAATCGCGTCATAGATGCGACTCGTCCTGAGAGCATGACGGCTCGACGATTCGGGAACCTGGTCGACGCGCTGATTGGGGGCCACGCTGATTCCGAGGCCAAGCAAGAAGTCAGAGCGTCGCTGATCCGTTGGCGGGACAACCAGAGTAATCTGCAGCCGCTTGAGAACCAGTCGTTTCTGCTCACGGAGATCGTTCCACTGTCGCAGGATCTTACCGCCGTGGCTACAACCGGTCTGCAGGCGCTGGACTACCTGGACCGCGGAGAACGCGCACCCGATGCATGGGCGACCCAACAGTTCGCCTTCTTGGAGCAGGCGCAGAAGCCGAAAGCGCAACTGTTGCTCATGGTCGTGCCATCTGTGCAGAAACTGGTCGAAGCGAGCAGCGGACAGAAAGCACCGCCGCCGCCACCGCTGGAGAAGTAGGGTCACGTCAACGCTTACTATTCAGCTCCGGTTCGCCAATTCTCCGACCGCGCGATAGGCCTGATCGATCGCCACATCCGTAAAGGCGCTCGCGCCCGCATCAGAGTTCGCGATCGTAATTCTGCCGAATGGCTTTCGTCCCACCACCCAGGGTTGTTCCCCCTCGGGCCAGTCGGGATCGAACAAAGAATTCGGGCTGTAAGCATAGCCGTGAGCCCATCGATTTACGGTGATGCCGGCAACGTCACGCGCTGGGTCCAAGCCTGCCGGGCCCAGCATTCTTGCCAGTTGGTCTCTGACATTCCGCTCAAAAGTCGAAAACGGCGTTCGCATGAGCTCTGCGCGGCCGGCTCGAAATTGATCGCGCTGCGGCAGCCCCGGTTTGCAGGGCGTCCGCAGCATGAACAAAACCATGGGCTCATCGGGCTTGCCGGGAAATTCATATTGGCCCAGGCTGACGGGAAAATCGAGCGCGGTATAAGTATGGTAACCGCCGGGCGCAACAATCTGATGAATGCCCAGGCTCTGAAACGTAGTCCAGTTACGAATGGCTACGTGTGTGTACACCAGCGGAACTTTCACCAGGGAGTGAAGTGCCTCTTGCTGTTTTTGGGGGAGCTCGGGACACAGATACGGAATCATCATGTTGTAGCAGGCCAGAACGCACGCGCTTGCCTGCACGCTTTGCAGCTTTCCGCCGCGCATGTACGAGACTCCGACATCCTTTGCCGAGGCTATAGATCCCTGGTGGCGGACTTGCACGACGGTGGAGTTCAAACGAATGCGGACGGAAGCCTGGGAATCGTCGAGGCGGCTGTAGTCGGCGCGAGCTAAGACGACATCGTCCATGGTCTTGCCGGGAATTGCGCCGGGAATCAATGACCGAACCAGCAAGCGCGCGATCGACGCGTTGCCGTCGGGAAAATGGAAAATGTAGGGCTCTTCTTTTTCCACTTCGCCCAGGTTCAAGCCGTCAAAGCCCGGGTAGGTGAACGAGTGGTAGTCGTCGCCGTTCTCGAAACACGCGAGCGCGGGCACAGCATCGATGCCAACGCCGAACAAATCATGGGGATAAGTTTGGAAAAAAGGCAGCGCCTCGGGATCGAGCTTGCAAACTTTGGTGAGATAGTCAGCGTAGCTGATCTTGGCCAGCCGAGCGTACTTCTCTTGCTTCGACAAGCCCGGAAGGTAATCGACCTTCTCCGCGTAAACGCGCGCGACGTCGCGACGAACCGGCGCTGAGAGCGGGGCTTTGCCCAGGAACTCCGTCCAAGGCGTCGACCCCATGCCCAATACCAGGCGATCCTCGCCAAAGGTCTCGCGATCGAAGAAGCACGCGGTGTTCAGCTTCGCGTAGAGCTTTTGATTGTAAGCTTTGTAAAAGCGCTGGGTGTCGATACCGAGGTCGGCGATAAGAGCCTTGGCCACTTTGCTATATCGTGCCGGGCTCTCGATCGATTGCGTGCCGCCATAGCTCAATAACAACCGGTTCGCGGCGCGAAACTCATTGCGCTTGGCGTGTCCGCCGAAATCGTCGTGGTTGTCCAGGATGAGAATGCGCGCACTCGCCCCTGCCTGTTTTCGATAGAAGTAAGCAGCCGCCAGCCCGCTGATTCCTCCGCCCACAACCACGAGATCGTACTTTTCCCCGGTGCTCTCGGGTGGGCCCGCGGACTCCCAGAACTCGCCGTCCCGTAGGCTATGCGCGGAGCTGTAGGTCCCTTCATGGTTCCCGCGCATTCCCATCAAGGCTGGAGGATAGTAATTCGGATCCTTCTCGGGAGAAAAAGCCAAATCAGTCGAGCCTAGACCGTGCAGCCACGGAGCGGTCGAGGCCAGAACTGACCCGCCGACGGCGAGCGCAACTCCATCCAGGAAGTCACGCCGCGTGATCTTCCGGTTCATCCCCAGCCCGCGGTCGCGGGAATCGGCGCTCATGAACTCTCCCATCTCTTGTGTGAAATATAACGAGGCAAAAGCAGAAGCTTACTATAATCGCGCAATGTTGTAGAAGTGGGCGGAGAAGATCGGAGTGATAGGCAGACTCCAAGTATTCACTTCCACCAGAGAGAAGTGCCAATCAAGGCCAGCATCTCTAGAACCGCGAGGGAAACCCATAAGCGTTGGCGGAAAATAGAGCGCCGCAAATCCCTTTTTAAATCGGCTTCGAGGACGTGCACGAATTCGACTTCAGCTGGGTCTGGCTTGGGCAGCGGCGCAGCGACTCGAGGAGCCGGCACGAAGGCCGCCTTTGGCTTGTCGGGATAAAACACCTTGGGCGTGCTAATCACAGAGGACCAGCGTGGCAGTTGCATTGCACCTTGAGTCAGGCTGGGGTCATCCATCGGGGCCGACGTCAATTGCAATGCAGGAAGGCGCTCAGGAGCAGCCGCATCGGCGAGGCTTCGCAGCAGCGAAGTCCACCACATATGACTCATCTGATCGGCGATCAACTCGCCCACGTCGACGGGGCGTGACTCCAGTTGCAAAGGTGGCAGCGTCTCCGGCGAGATCACGTCACCGAGGTTCGTGAACACCGTGCGATACCAAGGCAAACTCAAGATGTCGCCCGCCAGCATGCCGACATCGACGGGGCGTGATGTGAGGCGCAGTGGAGGCAGCTTCTCCGGCGACAAAGTGTCGCGCACGTGGTCGAGCAACCGCATGGGTAGAGGGCGGTTCCAGGCTTCAGGCAGCAAAAGATCCAGTTCGGGGCCGTCGGAAGGTTTGGTCAATTCCGACTTCTTCGGTTCGGAGGACTCGGGAATGGTGGGTTGGGAAAACATTCTCAGTGAGAATCCTAGCTGATAGTTTAAACTCATTTCGCAGTTTTGAGGAGCTCCAGCGCCTGAAAGGATTGATCATCCCGCTGCTTTTTCTGGCGCTTCTCCCCGCCGCAGCTCAGAGCAGCGAGGCGGATTCATCGACTGTTCCCGTCGGAGGGACCGTCCCTTCGCCCTCGCATTTGAAGATTTCTGCGAAGTTCGCGCTGTCACCAAGCTGCGGTGCGGGGCAAAGGTTCGAGTATTGAATTGGACAGGGCTTTGGCTGAACGTCTTGACCCGCAGATGACGTCGGACATTACGTGAGGATCGAAAACGTATCCTCTGATCCTAGCAAGCTTGTTACCTTCGACCTACCTTCACATGCGATCCCCGACTGCGGTCCGACGTGGTCCGGGATTCAAGGCAAACACAATGCCAGTGTTCTGTTCGCACCCGACCCTGAGTACACGGTTGAAGCTCGAAAAGCCGCTGTCCAAGGCACGATAGTCCTGTCAGTGAACGTCGGCACCGACGGAATCGGCCGCAATATAAAAGTGGAACGAGGGCTGGGAATGGGGTTGGACCAGAAGGCAGTCGAAATCGTCCAGGAGTGGTTATTCCGTCCACCGCTGGAAAACGGCAAACCGATTTCCAAGATGCTAAATGTTGAGGTTCTCTTTCGACTCGGAAATTAGTTCGCTCGTAAACTGGCTAGTTAGCATCACGGCTTGGTTATCAAAATACCAGTCACCCGATCATTCACGGACTCGGCCAGCTTTCTCGCCTGATCCTGTGTCGTTCCGTTCAGCAATTCGAAATCAACGGTCGCGTCCGCCAACAATGGCACGGTTTGGTGAAACATCTCCATCCGGATGACGAACTTGCCATCCGCCCCCTGGATCGCTTTGAAACGGCAACTGCCTCGCTCTACGTTGGCCATAGAATTGTCTTTTAAAGGCGCGATGTTATCACATCGCCCCCTTCCCTTGACGGTTCGACAAAATGAACCGCATCCCCGCCAAATAGTGTCTAATACAGACAGTGGATTCTGATCGTAAACCACCCCGGCCCAAGCGCCCCGCCCGAGAAAGGCTCATCGCCGTTCTTCCCCAAGTCTGGGAACTGATTCGACCGCGCCGTGCAGTGCTTGCCTTCGGCTTTTTGCTGATGGTGATCAATCGGGTTTCGGGTCTCGTACTTCCCTATTCCACCAAATACCTGATCGACAGCGTCATCATTAAACACAACGCGCAACTGCTCAAGCCGCTGGTGCTCGGCGTCTTAGCCGCTACCGTAATTCAGGGAATCACATCGTTTTCGTTGACCCAATTGCTCTCGAAGGCCGCGCAGCGGCTGATCACCGAGCTCCGTCAAAAAGTTCAAGCGCATATCGGTTGGCTGCCAGTCTCTTTCCACGACTCGACCAAAAGCGGTGTGCTGGTCTCGCGCATCATGAGCGATGTCGAGGGCGTTCGCAACCTGATCGGTACTGGATTGGTCGATCTGGTCGGAGGCTTGATGACTGCGGGAATCGCGCTGATCGTGCTGTTCCGCATCAGCGCCCTCATGACCGCCGTTGCGTTCGGATTCCTGCTGCTCTTTGCTCTGGCGCTGTACAAAGCTTTTGGGACTATCCGCCCCATCTTTCGCGAGCGCAGCAAAATTAATGCTGAAGTGACCGGTCGGCTGGCGGAATCTCTTGGAGGGGTTCGGGTGGTCAAGGGTTATCACGCCGAAGAGCGCGAGGAGAATGTTTTCGCACGCGGTGTGCAACGTCTTCTTGACAATGTGCTGCGAACTCTGACCGCCACTTCGGTCATGAGTCTCTCTGCCAGTCTGCTGCTTGGTGTGGTGGGAGCGGTGATTATGTACGTCGGTGCGCGACAGATCGCAGCCGGCATGTTGACCATGGGCGGTTTCTTCACCTATACGCTTTTCCTTGGTTTCCTCGTCGCACCCATCATGCAGATCGTTCAGATCGGCACTCAACTCACCGAGGCATTGGCCGGACTGGAACGCACGCATGAAATCTTGAGCGAGCGGCGGGAAGATCACGATCCTAAGCGCACGGTAGTTTTGAACGAAATTCGCGGCAACATTGACTTCGACAACGTCAGCTTCAGCTACGACGGTAGTCGCATGGTCCTCAACGACGTCTCCTTTCACGCCGCACCTGGGACGGTCACCGCGCTGGTTGGGCCATCCGGTTCCGGCAAGTCGACCACCATCGGACTGATTACGGCTTTCAACGTGCCTACGCTTGGCAAGGTTTTGGTCGACGGCGTTGACCTGAGCACAGTGCGGCTGGATTCTTATCGCACGCGTCTGGGTGTGGTCTTGCAGGAGTCGTTTTTATTTGACGGCACCATCCGTGAGAATGTTGCCTTCTCCCGTCCCCATGCCAGCGAAGAAGATATTCTGCGAGCATGCCGCATCGCGCGTGTGGATGAGTTCGCCGAGAGCTTTGCGGACAAGTACGATACCGTGGTCGGCGAGCGCGGGGTGAAGCTCTCCGGAGGACAGCGCCAGCGGATTTCGATTGCCCGCGCCATTCTGGCAGAGCCGCGCATCCTCATTCTTGATGAGGCAACTTCGAGTCTCGACTCCGAATCGGAGCAATTGATCCAGCAAGGTCTCTCCTACCTGATGCAAGGACGAACCACCTTCGTCATCGCGCACCGGCTTTCCACCATCCGCCGCGCCGATCAGATTCTCGTCGTCGAACAAGGACGAATTGTCGAACGCGGCACCCACGAAGAACTGTATGCTCTTCACGGTCGCTATTACGATCTCTACACCAGGCAGCATGGCGTCGAAACCAATCTATTCCTGGCTCCCGGCGAGGGTGATGCGGTTCCAGTCGCGGTGGGAGATGAATCATCCAAACCGGACCGGAACGGCGATCCCGACCTCGCTGACACCTTGCGTCTGGTAAGAGGAGAATCCCGGTAGCCCATGCCTCCCGGCGAATCCAGCTTAAAAAACTCAATCGCAATCCGCACGGAGAATCTGTGCCGCCATTACCGGATGGGCGACGCTTTGATCCGTGCCGTCGATGGCATCTCAGTCCAGGTTGCTCCCGGGGAGTTTGTCGCGTTGCTCGGCACTTCGGGTTCCGGCAAATCGTCGTTGCTGAACCTGGTCGCTGGCCTTGATCGCCCAACCTCCGGAACCGTGGTCGTGCACAAAAGCGATTTGGCAAAGCTCTCACGCGAGGAGCTAGCCAAGTATCGTTTGCACACGGTGGGGATGGTGTTCCAGTCTTTCAACCTTATCCCCAGCATGACCCTGCTCGAAAACGTAGAGTTGCCGCTACGCTTTGCGGAAGTGGATCGGGACAAGCGCGAGGGATTGGCCCGGAAAGCATTGGGCCGAGTCGGACTAAGTGCCAGGTTGCGACATCGTCCCACGGAACTCTCTGGCGGTGAGCAACAGAGAGCTTCGCTCGCTCGAGCACTGATCAATCAGCCGCAGTTCTTGTTGGCGGATGAGCCCACCGGTAATCTCGACAGCCAGACGGGCAAGGAAATCATGAACTTCATGCGAGAGTTCAATGAAACGCTGGGCATGACGATCATTATGGTTACGCACGAACGCACTCTAGCCGAGCGCTACGCCAGTCGCATGATTTTTCTCGCCGACGGCAAATTAGTGGGCGATCAATCCAATGTAGTCTCCTCCACCAGCGGGCAAATACACGGAGGCGGGCTGTGAAAACCTACGACATGGCCGAACTGGCGGTGCGGAACCTGCGCGAATCCATCCTGCGCAATTCGCTTACCACCGTTGGCATCTCCGTCGGAGTGGCTTCGCTGGTCGCCATGCTTTCGTTGGGCATCGGACTACAGCAGTTAGCCGGAAGGCGGTTGCAAAAATCCGGGTTGTTTGACACCGTGGTCGTCACCTCGCGGCGCGACTTGCGTGGTTTCAACCGCGAGCAGGAAGAGAACGGCCCTGCGCCAGCCGAAAGTCCCGCACTCAACGAGTCCGCGCGGCAACAGATTGCGCAACTCCCCAATGTGGTCGAGGCCTATCCTGACATTCGCTTTGTCACTGAACTTCGCTATGAAGACAAGCCGTACTTGACCATGATGGCGGGCCTTCCTTTTTCAGCCAAGAATAACGACGCGTTCGACGGCATGCAGGGAAGTTTCTTTTCGTCTGACACGGCGGCCGAAGTCATCCTGCAGAAATCTTTCGCCGCGCAACTGCTGGGGAAGACGCCGAAAGCAGGCAGTGAAGAAGAGAGCGTCACCGAACTGGCAAAGCCCCTGCTCGGCAAGCAACTGACGATGAAGTATGCCGAACGAACCGCGACACCCGCGACAGATATAGCCGGCAAAGAAGACGCTTCATCGGCCAATTCAGGTGGAGGGAACAATCCCGCGGGCACAGGCTACTCGGTAGTCTCGCGCGAAGCGACTTTGAAGATCGTCGGCGTCTCCGATCTTGATCCCGACAGCATGCGCGGCCAGGCCAGAGCGCGCATCTTCCTCCCACTGAAACTCGCGCAAAACTTGCACGTGATGCAGCCTTCCGACTTGCGCGACACAACCAACATGGCGAACGGTACACCTGCATATACAACCGTCGAGGTGCACGTCAAAAGCCCTACCCAGGTTCAAGCGGTCGAAGACGCAATCAAGAAGATGGGCTTCAATACTTTTTCGATCGTCGACGCGACCCGCAGCCTGCGGCAGTTCTTCGCTGTGCTCGATCTGTTTCTCGGAATCTTCGGCAGCCTGGCCCTGGCGGTTGCTTCCATTGGAATCATCAATACGCTGGTGATGGCAATCCTCGAGCGCCGCCGCGAAATCGGGATTATGAAGGCCATCGGCGCCAGTGACGGCGATGTGAAAGGATTGTTCTTTGCCGAAGCTGGCGTGATGGGTATTTTCGGCGGGTTCGTGGGAGTCGCGTTGGGGTGGGCCATTGGACGGGTCATCAATCTGGGCACGAACGTTTATTTGAAACGCCAACATTTCCCGCCGGAACAGATTTGGTTTGTACCCTGGTGGTTGGTGCTTGGTGCAATTGCCTTCGCGATAGTGGTAAGCCTGCTGTCCGGTTTGTATCCCGCCAGCCGTGCGGCACGACTTGATCCCGTGCAGGCCCTGCGCTACGAGTAAACTGAGTCTCATGCGTCGGCCGCTGCGATTTCTTCCTTTCTTTTTGTGGCTCACAATCTCTGCATCGGCACAAAGCCGTATCGATTGCAACGCCCTCAAGAGTCACATCCTCGGAGAAACAGTCCACTACTGTGTGCTCTTGCCGCCTGCTTACGATTCTGCGCCCGCAAAGCGTTACCCGGTGCTCTATTTCCTGCACGGCCTCGGTGAGAATGAACAGACCCTGTTCAAAACCGCGGGATGGAACCTGATCGAAGACCTGCGTCAGCAGCACAAGATCGGGGATTTCCTGATCGTCACGCCGGAGGCGAAGGCCAGCTTCTACGTAAACTCCGCCGACGGGAAAATCCGATACAGCGATTTCTTCCTGCAAGAATTCATCCCCTACATTGAAACCCACTATCGCATTCGGAGGGAGCGTAAGGCAAGAGCGATTACCGGTATTTCCATGGGAGGCTACGGAGCGCTGCGTTTCGCATTTGCCAATCCCCATATGTTCTCAGCCGTGAGCGCGCAAAGCGCAGCTCTCATGACCGAATCTCCGCGAGAACTCAACGCCGCGCTACGCTCCGGTACTCCGTTGGGCAGGCTGCTGGGATCTGTTTTTGGTAATCCCATCAACGTTCCCCACTGGAAGGAAAACGATCCCTTTTCATTGGCCAGGAAAAATAAAACTGCGATCAGCACGCTAGCCATCTATTTCAACTGCGGACGGGATGACGAATATGGATTTGAGGTTGGAGCTGCGACCCTCGACGAGCAACTTCAGAAAGAGCACATCAAGCACGAATTCCATCTCTATCCCGGCAATCACAGCGCGTCATACTTTGGCGCACACATCGGCGAGGTCATGGAATTTCATTCCAAAATGTTTGGGGCCGAGAAGTAGAATCAAACAATTTTGTCATCCCGAGCAAAGCGAGGGATGACAGTTCATAAATACAGATAATCGTGAGATTGGTCTAGTCTAGGCACCATTACTTGTTTTCTTTTGCGTCTTTCTCTTCCACTTCCACCGCACCAGGCATCAACCTTTTAAGCGGTGCCTTGCGCTGGTCTTCGAGTTCCGGATGGGGCAGCGGCTTGCGGGGCAGCATCTGGTCGCGCATTGCAGCGTTATAAACGAAGATCGCCTCAACGGTAGCCGCCTGCGCCAGATCGCCCGGCTGCAGCCGCTCGTAGGTATCCATGTTCGAGTGGTGCGTCCGCGTGGAGTAGTCGAGCTTATCCTGAATAAACTGGAAGCCCGGGATGCCGACTGCATCGAACGACTCGTGATCGGTGCCTTCGGTATTGCGCACGCTAATCGCCGTCACTCCCAGGTCCTTCAATGGTTCGATCCATTGGGCAAAGATTGGGGCTTCGGCAATATTCTCCTGCAAATAAACTCCAAGGATCTTGCCGCTGCCGTTGTCCACGTTGAAATACCCGGAGATCTTTTGCTGATCGGGCTTCAGTACAAGCGGTCCCGCTGGCTTACGGAGCCATTCCGGCAATTTGACTTGGTCCGGCGCGGTGGAGAGCGGTACAAACCCAAAATGCTGCTTCACGTAGCCGATCGAGCCAAACAGGCCCTGCTCTTCCCCAGTCCACAGCCCGATGCGAATCGTACGACGCGGCTTTACCTGGAGCGCGTTGAGAATGCGCATAACTTCCATCGCAACCACGGTTCCCGCTCCATTGTCGGTCGCGCCGGTCGCAGCCGCCCATGAATCCAGATGCCCACCGACCATGACAACTTCGTCCTTCAACTTCGGATCAGTCCCCGGGATCTCGGCGATGGTGTCGAAGCCGTGTTCGTGATCGCCGGTGAACTTTACATCGACGTTCACCTCAATGGTGACTGGGACGTTGGCTTTAAGCAGCCGGTAGACGCGCCCGTAGTTTTCGATTGCCGCGATTACAACCGGAACCGGCTGAATGTGCTCGCGCTGATAGCTGAACCATCCCAGGCCGCCGCTGCTGTCAACAAAGATCGTTCCGCCAGAGCCACCGCTATTCCTGCCGTCGCGGCTCGGGAGAACCACTGCCAACGCATGCTCCTCGGCCAGAAACTTCGAAATCTTTTGCCGCAGCTCAAGTCTTTTCATGAGCTCCGGAGTAAAATATCCAGGCTCTGGAGTGAGTGGATATTCCACAATCTTGGCCAGGTCCTTATCGTCCATGCGCTCAAAGAGCGGCTTGTCCACCGGCTTGACTTCGCGCATTTCGCCCAGCAGAACCACTTTGCCAGCAATCTTTCCTTTGTATTTATCGAGGTCCTCTTCCTTCTTGACGTCCATCCATACTGCTGGCCCGCTTATAGTCCCATTGCTCGAGGGCGACCAGGGTGCGGCCTGGGTGATGAACACTGCGGTATCAGGTGAAGCCATGCGCGTCCAGGTATTGAGCTGCTGCCAGCCCATCCCGAATTCGCCCCAATCTTCGAGGTGCGCGTTGCTGCAACCCATGGCGGCGAGCTGATCGCGCGTCCATTCGTTGGCTCGCTTCAGATTCGGCGATCCGGTCAGCCGCGGACCAATCCCATCCATCAGCGCGGAGGCGTATTCCATCACATGCGAGTGGGTCAAACCTTCGATCCGGATCTGCTGATACATGTTGTAATCGAGGTTTTCTTTGGCTGGCTGTGGCAATTCGTAAGAGGGCTTGTTGGCGTCGGAAGAGTTTGCGTTGGTTTTGCTTTTGTCGGCTGCCGAAAGCGGGAGGACGAAATAGAATAGCAACGTGGTCGTGACAGTGAACAGCTCGGGGTATCGCATCTTTTGAAGATTTCCTTGTTTTAAGAAGTGCTAGCAGAGTAGCAGAAGTCTATCCGCCTCTCCAACCCAAACGGCGCGGCTCGAATGCAGTGCCCGTGCTCACCAAATCCAATCTTTTTCAGTCTATCCTGAAAGAAGAATTGTCTGGAGACTAAACTTATGTTCAAGCACTGCGTTGTGCTTGCGTTGCTTGTTCTCTTCCTGACGCCGGTTTGCACTCAAGCGCAAAGCGCTCCTACATCCGCCGCTCAGCAAACTGCGCCTCGAAAGACGAGTAAGCCTTACACCGGCGATCTCTCGATTTTTGATTCGCCTGGGCGAGATGAGCGGCTTCAGATCAATCGTGTCATGGACGTCCTCGAGATCACCCCCGGCAAAACTGTAGCCGACATCGGCGCCGGCTCCGGCTGGTTCACGGTGCGCGCCGCGCGGAGGGTGACTGACACCGGCAGCGTGTACGCGGTCGACATCAATCCTGAGGCTACCCGTTACATCGACAAACGAACTCTGAAAGAAGGCCTCCATAACGTGAAGACCGTTCTGAGCAAAAGCGATGACCCGCAACTGCCCGCGAACCAGATCGACTCCGTCCTACTGCTGAAGACCTACCACGAAGTTGATAAACCCGTCACCTTACTGCAAAATCTGCGCGCCGCTCTTCGTCCCGGCGCCAAGGTTGGAATCATCGACCGCAACGGCAACGGAGAAAACCATGGCGTGGCTCCGGATATCGTGATCAAAGAAGCTTCCGAAGCTGGTTACGTGTTGCAGTCACAATATGACTTTGTGAAGGGCGATGGGATGGATTATTTTCTAGTCTTCGCAGTGAAGGATTAATTGGGAACGGCAGGAGGGAGCACGTTCCGAATTCCCACGTTGGAACTGAGTTACTGTTTAGTATTCGGCCCCCCCTCCCCCTTTGTCTGCAAAATCTTTGACTATATGCTAGATCTTTGAGTCTTAGGTTAGGGAGTTACACGCAAAATATAGACAACGCGGTAGTTACGGAGTCGATGCTCGGCGACTCCGGTACGTTTTGAAACTCGAAATGGAGCCATGGTACGCAGAAGGCGCACCATTACCTGGGCTCAGATTGTCAAAGATCGGACATTATCTTGCAGATAATGTACTCTGGTTAAGGTTATCGCAATTGGCGACTGCGGTCAACAAGAAAGAAGACTGCGGATGTACCCAAGGCTGTGGGTAAGAAACCCGGAAAAGCCGCAACTCCTAAATGAGGAATGGTGGCCACGCCTAAAATCGAAGTGACGATGAGATATATTTCGCTGTTTGTGGTGTTGACCGTCTTCATGCCACTCACTGCTGCGCAGTCGGCGCGCGCCGGCAAGACGCTGGTAATCACGCACGTGACCTTGATCGATGTCGCGAACGCTGCACCTAAACCAGACATGACGGTCACAGTTCGCGGTGGTCGCATCGCTGATATCGAAAGAACATCTCGCAAGATACCCAAAGATGCGCGAGTCGTCGACGGACGTGGCAAGTTTCTCATCCCTGGACTCTGGGATATGCACGTTCACACCAATTTCGGCGACTGGCTGCCCGGAGGCGAGCAGTTCATTCTGCCGCTTTTCATCGCCAACGGAATCATCGGAGTTCGCGACATGGGTGGCGATCTGCATCAACTGCTCGAGTGGCGTAAACAGATCGATGCTGGGACGATTCTGGGACCGCGCATGGTCGTTTCCGGGCCGATGATCGACGGCGCGCCGCCACATTTTCCGGCTTCCGTCCCCGTTGCCACCGCCGCGGAAGGCCGTAAGGCGGTGGACGACTTGAAGCAGGGCGGCGCCGACTTCATCAAGGTGCAGTCCTACATTCCGCGCGATGCCTACTTCGCCGTCGCCGAGGAATCGAAAAAGCAGGGCATGACTTTTGTGGGGCACGTTCCGGATGCCATCCGCGCCTCCGAGGCGAGCAATGCCGGACAGAAAAGTATCGAGCACTTCACCGGAATCTTCGAAGGCTGCTCCACCATAGAGGACGAGTTACTGAAAGGACCCAAAGGCCCGCGCCGCGTGCTTGAAACCTACAGCGAACCGAAGTGTGCGGCGCTGATTGCGCTGCTTGCGAAAAACGGCACATGGCAGGTGCCGACTCTTACCTGGGAACGGGGCCAGTGGCTGATCGACGACCTCGACCTCAGCCAAAGTCCCGGAGCCAACTACGCAGCCGCGAGCTGGCGCAACAAAACGTATAAGAGGTTCACCGAGAGCATTCTGAAAGAACTGGACACGGATCCGGTCGCGTACCGCCGCCAGTTCGTCGCTAAAGAACTGGACATGACGCTGGCCATGCATCGAGCCGGTGTTCCACTGATGGCGGGCACGGATACCGCTGCAGGCGTCTACGTAATTCCGGGATTCAGCCTGCATCAGGAATTGGAGTTGTTCGTGAAAGCGGGACTGACTCCCATGGAGGCCCTGCAAACTGCCACGCTGAATCCCGCGAAGTTTCTGGGCCGAACGAACGATTCAGGTACGGTGGAAACGGGCAAACTGGCTGACCTCGTCCTGCTCGACGCCAACCCCCTCGACGACATCCGCAACACGCAGAAAATTTCGGCCGTGGTATTGGACGGACGTTACTTCTCGCGTGCCGACCTGGATAGCATCTTGAAAAATGTGGAAGCTGCCGCCCGCGAGAAGTAGCGAATCAGGAAGCCTCAGGTGCATTCAAGCACGCCGCCGATTCTCATTCTGGAACCAGAAACGTCTCTTCTCCAGTTGGCGCCGAGTGGTACGCCTATCGGGTTTTACCTGCGGGAGAACCTCGCTGATTTCCTCTTTTGGTCTGTCCTAAAGTCCAACCCTGGCTTGCCGATATATTCCCAAAGAGCACGACAGAAAACAACAAGCGGTTCCCTTACACGTACACCTCATCCTTATTCAGCGTCCCGGCGTTGTCGTTCCAGTGCCGCATCATCATCCCCAAGATTTCGTTCGCCTCGACGAAGCTGCCGAACTCGCAGGCGTCCGACATCTCGCCGCCGAAGACCTCCCGGTAGTATTCGCTCGGCATCACGGTCTCCGGTCCCGCAATCAGGGCGGCGCAGAACCCGTCGAGCGCCCTCGACGTTCATCGCCTTGCCGCCCTTGCAGCTTTTGAGAAAGTCTCCGAGGCGGTCAAGTTCAGCGTCGGTTAGCGGCTCGTTTTGGGTGAAGGTTCTCACTGGGAGTCTCCAAGCATCATCAATAACCGTTTACGATACCACCCTCGATTGGCTGGCAGTTTTCGATTCGACGGCACTTCCTTCTGTGCCCTTCTTGCCCTTCAGACTTGCCAGCAGACCCGAATACCGCCTCTGCGGTCGGTCGTTGCGGACCGCAATTCCCAGCGCCTTCTTCTGCCCGATCAGGACGAGCAGCCGCTTGCCCCGCGTGATCCCCGTGTAGATCAGGTTGCGTTGGAGCAGCATGTAGTGCTGCGTGGCGAGCGGAATCACCACTGCCGGGAACTCCGATCCCTGCGACTTGTGAATCGTGATCGCGTAAGCCAGCGAAATCTCGTCCAATTCCCCGAAGTCGTACTTGACCAGCCGCTCGTCGAATTGCACGGCGACCTGTTGCTCGACGGCATCAATTCGCTCGATGATCCCCACGTCGCCGTTGAACACGTCCTTGTCGTAGTCGTTCTCCGTCTGGATGACCTTGTCGCCGATCCGGAATCGCCATCCGAACCGCTCCACGGCGGGCTGACCGGGTCGGGCTGGGTTCAACACCTTCTGCAAGGCTGTGTTCAGTTCGCGCACGCCGAGCGATCCCCGATTCATCGGACAAAGAACCTGCACGTCGCGGATCGGGTCGAGACGGAACCGTTCCGGAATCCTCTCCTGCACGAGCTTGAGCAGCGTGGCCGCGATCTCCGGTTCATCCCGCTCGACGAAATGGAAATCGGAACTCGGCTCTGCTCCCCGCATATCGGGCATCTGCCCTCGGCGGATGCGGTGCGCGTTGCTGATGATGTGGCTGTCCGCAGCCTGCCTGAATACTTCGGTGAGACGCACAACTGGTACGACACCGCTTTCGATCAAATCGCCAAGCACCGTGCCCGGTCCCACGGACGGAAGCTGGTCTATGTCGCCCACCAGAACTAACCCGGCGCGGTTCGGAAGAGCCCGCATCAGCGAGTGCGTCAGCGGCACGTCCACCATCGAGGTTTCGTCCACGATCAAAAGTCCGCAGGCGAGCGTGTTCGACTCGTTTCTGCTGAACCGCCCGGTTGCGGGATCAATCTCCAGCAGGCGATGAATCGTCTTCGCTTCCAAGCCCGTGGTCTCCGTGAGCCGCTTCGCCGCCCGTCCAGTAGGAGCACACAACAGGCACTTCACGCCCTTGGCACGCAGGATCATCAGGATCGAGTTCACCAGCGTGGTTTTTCCGACGCCCGGTCCTCCGGTAATGACTACGACCCGGTTCCCGAGAACCGTCTTCAGCGCCTCGCGCTGGCTGGGAGCGAGAGTTTTCCGTGTCCGCCCCTCGCACCACGCGACCGCCTTCTCGAAATCAATCGGCGGATAGATCGCCTCCGCTTCCGCTAGGCTCTTGATCCTTGCCGCGATGCCCTCTTCTGCCCTCCTGAGGTGCGGCAAGAAGATCAGGGGCTCGCCGTTAATCTCCTCCAGCAGCAGAAAGCCGCCCGTTAGCATCTGCGATAACGCCTGCTCGACTGTCCCTTCCGGCACCTCCAGCAGCTTCACCGCCGCGAGCTTGAGCTTCTCCAGAGGCAACGCACAGTGTCCGTCCGAAGTCGCCTCCAGCAGGACGTGGTCGATGCCCGCCCTAGCCCGGTTGAGCGAGTCTCTCGGAATCCCAACTTTCTGCGCGATCTGGTCGGCGGTCGCGAAACCGATCCCGTAGATGTCTTTCGCCAGCATGTACGGATTGCTCTGCACCTTCTCGATTGCCTGCTCACCATAGGTCTTGAAGATTCGCACTGCCCGGCTGGTGCTGACGCCGTGGCTGTGCAGGAACAGCATGATTTCCCGTACTTGTTTTGCTTCCTGCCATGCGTGCGCGATCCGCTCCCGGCGCTTGGGACCGATGCCATCGACCGTTTGCAGTTCTGCGGCCCGGTTCTCGATCACGGCGAGAACCTCGGCTCCGAACTGCCCGACCAGCTTCTTGGCGAGGATCGGTCCGATGCCCTTAACCAACCCGCTTCCGAGGTAGCGCTCGATCCCCTCGGCGGTGGTCGGCGGCACCGTCTTCATGACGATGGCTTTGAATTGCAGCCCGTGTTCCTTATCCCTGACCCACCAGCCCTCCGCGCTCAGCCATTCCCCGGCAGCCACCGAAGGCAACGACCCGACGACCGTCGTCTCCTCCCGCTGCCCGCGTGCTTTCACCCGCAGGACGCAGAAGCCGCTTTCATCGTTGTGGAAGGTGACGCGCTCGATCAGCCCGGAGATTTCCTCGGTCGCGGGTCTGTGTTCTGGGATCGCGGCATTCATGTGTGGGGATTCATTTTCCCACGAACGGTCTGCCTTGGGTGACGTCATTAGCTGGGCGATTCTGCTGGGATTTGCCTGCCCGGAGGGGATTTGGGTCGGCTTGCGCGTTTCAGAGGTGCAGGAAGCCTTTGTGACCACCGTCATGACACTTCTACGCGCCCACAGTACGCCTCATGCATCCTCTTTCGGTGTCGGTTCCGGTTGCGACGCAATCCAATCTCTCACTTTCTTTGCGCTGGTCACCAATTTCCAGATGTGCATGCTCAGGCACGCTTGGAAAGTATCGCGTGTGCTTAATAGGTCGAATCTAACGAGTTGCTCTTTTAGTCGCACGTCTGCGTTGTCGGGATTAGCTTGTAGGGCTGCTTGATACGTCTTCAAGAGGGACGTCAATATATTAAGGGAGCCGTATTCGGCAGAGTGACGGCATTCTTACATCGTTTTGGAGGCCTTTCTCTATCGCTCGCCGCACTCCTTCCGCCGTCATTTCCGACTTCCGATTTTGTAATTGGTGCTGGTGTGACGCGCTATCCCTTCATTGCGTTTGTGCTGTCTTTCGGCGTGGGGCGGGCGTGCCGCTTTGCTTTCCTGGCTTACCTCGCGTCTGTCTTCGGCAGGCGGTTCGTGACAAGCATCTGGTCGGCGCACACGCTGGTGCTTGTAACAGCTTTTGGCGGTTCGCTGATGTATATCGGGTTGCTGGCGTGGCTCGTCTTCAGGAAATCCGAACCGGATGCGCCTCTCGGTCTGTAGCTCGATTTGGCTCTAACAAGCCGTTGATTGCACCAGTTTTAACCACAACCGCCACATCGAATTTCGAATAATATCGCTTCACGTCTTTCGCTCCGTACTTCTCTCGAAACTTCTCAATCACGGATTTTACAGTGTTCGCACCCGTCACGGGAGAGGCTCGGAACTCTGCGTCCACCCCTCGGGCGTCAATCCGAATCGATGGGTTCTTGAGAACGTTCCTGTACCACTGCGTCTCTGAGCCCTGCACTGGCAGCAGAAAGAGCTTTTCGCCTTCCAGCACGAACCAGACCGGAATCGAGATCGTCTTCCCAGATTTTCTCCCGATCACTCTGAGCTTGATCTGGCGGTAGCGGGCGAGGCGTTCTTTGAGGTACTTGTCCGTCATCCTGCAGGTGCGTTCGCCAAATTCAATGAGCTTCCTGAAGCGGTTCGCCCGTCCCGCCACGGCTGTTGGGGTTCAGCATGGAAAGTACGCTGCGAACAAGCGGCTTGTAGTCTCGCGCTTCCACCACTGGTGCTGCTGAGCACAATCACTCCAGTCTTGGTAGATCGGTCAAACTCATACGAGGCCACGTAGCCGCGCTTCAACCCGCCATGCCCGAGGGCAACAAGGTATCCGTCTCCGTTTCTCACGGCACTGAACCCAATACCGTCGCCGTATAGCAAGTCAGCATCGGAGGCGACTATCCCAGAAAAAGCGGATTTCAACGACTCCGGACTTAGAACAAAATTGGGACCGTAGCCGAGTTGGAATCGCATGAGCTTGGCTAGATCGGGCACAGTCGAAAGGAGTCCGCCTGCGGGCGTCCAGTACCCCTCATGCCCATTTTGTTGCTGCGGAAAATCGGGGTCAATCTTCTCTTCCCCAAGGTAGTAGCCTTTGGCGATGCGCGGAGCGAGACCGGGCGTCACGAAAAAGCTCGTACTCGTCATGCCAAGCGGTATGAGAATCTCTTCCTGCACGTAATCGATATAGGGCTTGCCCGCTGCCGGTTCAAGTGCCGCAGCAAGAATGGAGTAGCTAATGTTGGAGTAGAGCCTTCGAATGCCCGGCTCGTACACATACTCTATGTGCGGAAGCGCAGATATCCACTGCTTCTGCCAATCGGATGGTGAGCCAGTGGCGTAAGGGTCTCCCACCGTAGAGGACGTGGCTTGCAGCCCCGCGCTCATGGTCGCGACTTGAACGAGCGTAATGGGTGGCGACCATGAATACTTCTTCGGGATCAGATTGACCTCAGGAAAATACTTCTCGACAGTATCCGTGAAGTGAACTTTGCCTCTCTCTACAAGTTGGTGAAGCATGATCCCCGCGAACATTTTCGTCACCGAAGCGATCCCATAGACAGTGGACTCTGTGGCGGGGAGCTTGTGCCGTTGGTCAAGGACGCCATAGCTCTCTGTCCACACAAGTTGCCCCTCTTTGAGCAGCCCCACCGTGACTGCCCCCGCTCTGTCCTTAGCAAACTCTTGGCTGAACATCTGATCGATGGCTGAGGTTTGATTCGGTTCTTGCAGCGGTTTTGATTGGGCGTGGCTTGGCAAAGCGAACACCGCAAGCACTATCCTTAACAGCAGAACGCGAGACCAGCTCCCGCATGCGATTGTGACGGTTTGAACCCGTTGGATTCGCCGGGCTGCGTCTGGAGAGGCTATTTGCAACACCGAAGCCATCCCCAGCATTATGGCACTACACGCCTGCGTTTTGCGGTCAAAGACCCCTTGCATCCGACCCATTGCTCTTGACTCTGGACTGCACTCCAGATTGTATGATTTGGTCATGGCGACTAATCACCAAACTGAGAGCACGGTGATGCAAATCGGCGAGGTCGCGAAACGCACTTCCCTAACCGTAGACGCGATCCGATTCTACGAGAAGCGTAAGCTCTTGCCCAAGGCGGTTCGCAGCGCAGGTCGGTTCCGACTTTACGGGGAGGGCACCATCGAGCGACTTCACTTCATCCAGCAAATGCAGGGACTCGGCTTCTCATTGCACGAGGTCGGGGAATTGATCCAGCTTCGTGAGCAGAAGGTGGACTCCTGCGAGTCGGTGCTAGAGTTGCTGAAGGCAAAACTGACCGATGTGCGAGCGAAGCTGCGAGAGCTACGGCATCTAGAGTCGGAGCTAGAAATGGATTTGCGAAAGTGTAACCGCGAGTTGAACCATCGGCGGCGGCACGTAGCCTGCGCTTGCCCGGTGCTCGAAGAGGTAGCAGGGGTGAGTCAATGAGGGTTGAGATTCTGTACGTCCCCGGCTGCCCGAACTACCAACCTACGTTCGAAAGACTTCAAGCGGTCTTGGCATCCGAAGCGGTGAAAGCTGGAATTGAGGGGATACCTGTGACCACCGAAGTTGAAGCGAAGGCTCTATTATTCCCCGGTTCTCCCACCGTTCGCGTCAACGGTGAGGACGTCGAACTACATCGTACGAGCGCACCCAGCTTGGCGTGTCGCCTGTATGAAAATCGGAGTGGCATTCCGTCAGAGGAGGTGTTGCGGGTAGCGATTTCAGGCGCGAAGCGGAGGAAGTGAAAATTTGCATGCGAGTAGCAGAACGAGCAACGCCTGTAGCCGCAATGATCGCTGTGCTATCGACCCTGTCTTGCTGCTTACCCATCACTTTTCTGGGAGCGCTGGGGCTGGCGGGAGCGAGCGTCCGCTTGCAGTCATTACGTCCTTGGTTGCTCGTCAGTGCAGCCATCCTCCTCGGCATCGGCTTCATTCAGTTGTACGTTCGGCACAATCAATGCCATAAGCGAAGCCCGTTGAGCATCGTCCTGTTCTGGGGCGCTGCCCTAATCGTCCTTCTTGTGATTCTCTTTCCACAGGTCATGGCAAGCCTGCTTGCTGGGTAAGACATGCCAGCACGAAGAATCAAATACGCGTCTTGGCTGGTCGGGATGGTTGCTACAGTCTTGATCGTCTGGTATCTCTGGCTATCGAAGGGAACGCCACCCGGTCAACCCCGGCTCAGATCACTGACGCAAAACAACCTCGACCTCTTTAAGCATGATTTCGATGGCGCAGGCGACGAAGCCCGGTTGGTGCTGTTGCTGTCGCCAACTTGACCGACGTGCTTGCGGGGGGCGTCCGCAATCGAAAACTTGCTGAACCAGACACATTCACTGCCGATCCGCGTCCTCGTGGTGTGGGAGCCAATCCTGCCGACAGATTGGTCGCGACCCAGTGGGATGGTTCAATCTCGAATTTCAGACCCACGGGCCATCCAGTACTGGGACAATGACCATCTCGTTGCAGGAGAGTTGCACCACCAGCTTTCCTTGGAGCCTAGCTGCTGCCAGCGCAAAGGCATACTTTGGGACTTGGCTGTGCTCTATGGAAAGCAAGCGCAATGGGGCAATTCTTCGCCTGTCTTCGCAGACGGTCCCGTCGTGGATGCAGCGCCCACTCTCGAAAGGCGACTGGCATCGCTCTCGGATGGAAGCAGAGAGCACTGACTAATATCGCCGCATGTTCCCGATGAACGGCAGAAATTCGTTCGCGGTGCTTTCGTGCGACGCTCAGGTAGGTACCGCAGGTACACCTGTAATCGAGCACGCCGGGACGCACCCCCATCGATCACGCCCTGACCACCGCCTGTTGGGATTCTATGCGCCGAAACTGGGCGCAGATTGTTTCGACGTTTGTAAGCAAAGCGTCGCCCGCGAATTCGAGGCTCGCAATTGAACGCTCTGCCGCTTCGCGATGACCGAAACCGCAGGCGTCTTTAACAACCATCGTGATGTAGCCAAGATCGGAGCCCTGCCGCACCGTAGGTTCAATTCCGATTTCCATGGCGATGCCGACAATGCCAAAGGCGTCGATGCCGCAATCCCGCAACGCGATGTTAAGCGGCGTACCTTCGAACGCCGACATAGTGATCTTGTCGAAGATGGCTTCGCTTGGCAGTGGATTGATCTCCGGGATCAGATGGAATCCCGGCGCGTCCCGCAAGAACCAAGGCTTGACCTCGTTTGGCGATTTCACGCGCTGCCAAGCCATCGCCATGCGGAACTGAGATACTCCCATCAGTTCCTTCGGCAACGACATATGGCGCGTGAAAAAGATGCGAACGCCCGCTTTGCGTGCCGCATCGAGAACCTGAAGGACTTTGTCCGTGATCTCCTGACCATTCTCGATCTGCTTCACGATCCCGATTTGCATGTCGTAAACGATTAGAGCCAATCGCGTCGGATCACAAATGTCCTCCAGCGTTTGCGGAATATCCAGTTCGAATGCCCGCTGCATAATTAGTTCCACCTCGCGAAATGATTGAAACCTCATTTTTAACTTGGATGGAAAGCCGAGTGGCCGTCGCTGAATCGAGCGGTCGTGTTGCGTGAGGCGATTTGATGCCGTCCACATCTGTTGGGATAATTGGAACTCAGCGGTTCAGTGGAGGGGTCAAATGGAAGGAACACAGTTTAGATACGTGATCAAGTTCGTCGCCGACATGGACAAGGCGGTGAAGTTCTACCGTGATGTGCTCGGTCTCCAACTTAAGTTCGAATCTCCGGGTTGGAGCGAGTTCGTGACGGGCGAAACCACTCTCGCGCTGCACCCGGCTTCCGACAAGAACCCGGCTGGAAAGGTCGAATTGGGGTTCACTGTCGCCGACGTAGAAGCTTTCTACCGGGACATGAGCGCCAAGGGTGTTCTGTTCAGCATGCCGCCAAAGAAGCAGGATTTCGGCGGGGTGCTGGCGCAGTTCGTCGATTCCGAGGGCGCACATTGCAGCGTGGGCGCGGAGGCGGCATAGTAGTCGAAGCCGGAGTTGCTACATCAGGCGCGATATTGTATGCGACGAATCGAGTCGATAGTTTCGTGCATCGAAAGCGGCATCGGCAAGGAGATCAGAATGGAAAGCACAATCTCTACAAAAGACCTGAAAGCCAAGCTCGACCGCAAGGAAGGCGTCACGGTCGTGGAGACCCTCGCGCCAGAACGCTACCGCGAAGCGCATATCCCCGGAGCCTTGAACATTCCTCCCGAACGAATCAAGGAAGTCGCACCGCAGTTGTTGCCCAACAAAGACGCCGAGATCATCACCTACTGTACGAACACGCATTGACATGCCAGCGAATACGCCGCCCGTGAATTGGCGGCGATGGGTTACAAAAACGTGGCGCACTATCCCGAAAGCAAACAGGGTTGGATGGAAGCTGGGCTTCCAGTAGAGAAGGCTGCTTAAAGAGTCAGTTCGAGAGCTATACCGATTTTGGTGCATCGCCAAAAAACTGCTGAGCCATCGCCTTGCGGAACGCTTCTTCCCCAAGCTGCGAGCGCATTGCATATATCGCTTTTGCGTCTGCGCCAGCAATATAGCGGAATTGATCTTTTCCGTCCGTGGCAGCTTCGTACACTACCTCGGCGATCTGTTCAGGGGAAGAGTAGATCGCCATCTGCTTGCGATCGGTGACGATTCCCATGACCTTGTTCACGAGTGCGTCATAAGCTGGATGCCGCCCAGTATCGAAGGATCGGGTGAAGAAAAGAAATCGGTTTTCATCCCACCCCATTCTACGGTGTTAAGCCCGATTCCGAATTGATTCAATTCAAAGGCCATGCTTTCGCCCCAACCTTCCAGCGCCCATTTCGTCGCGTGATAGATGGAGTTGAAAGAAACCGTCAGGAGTCCCCAATCGACGTCCTATTGATGAACAATCCGGCTCTCTTCTCTTTGAAATGTGGGCTAAAAGCCTTTGTTGTGCGGATCACCGCCAACATGTTGGTGTTGACCATGCGGAGAATTTGGTCGTTCGTAAGCCCCTCAAGCGGACCCGCGAGACCGTAGCCAGCATTGTTGAACACCACATCGACGCCGCCTGACGCCATAAGTTGTTCCGCCACGCTCTCGATTTCACGAGGATCAGTGACATCCAGCGCCGTCAATGTAACGCCAGCAATGTTACCTAATTCTTTTTCCTTCTTTGGCTCGCGCATGGAGGCGATGACTTTCCAGCCCTTCGATGCAAACGGTTTCGCAGTACCTCGACCCAACCCTGAGGAACTCCCAGTGATAAAAATCGCCTTGTTGTCTTTGTTGATCATTGAGGCGTACGTCCAATTCTGCCGGAAAGTTAGGCTCAGCGGTCGATGCTCGGCGCATTCCCTGCACACGCAGTCGCTGCTGTCGCCCAAGGTATGCCTTTGCAGAATACGGGAATCCACATTGACTGCTGCTGAACCATCGAAAAGAAATGGTACGCACGGGGGAACCTGTGACTCCTGACCTCTACCGTGTCAAAGGGGCCTTTGGCCGTAATCGATTGAACTTTAACAGCACTCACTGCCCGGTTGAAGTACGTTAGAGCGCTCTGTGGCACAGCTTATTGGACCCTGGCTTGGACCCAGATTTCCTCCCAGCGGCCTCTCTTCCGAGATCAAAGCAACCGGGATGATGGAGCCCCACCAGATGGCGATTACAGTTTCATTCTGTGCATCCACGGTCGGCGGATGGTTGCGGATCAATTTGCAGTGCTGAAACTGAGGGGCTACCGGAGAGAGTGGGATTATATTGTGTGCGTTGCAGAAAAAGGACTTGCGCGCAACCAACTGATTGCACAATGAGGGAGTTCCTGGCCAGTGATAACATGAGCGCCAAAGAGCCAATGTCGTTTACCACAGCAGAAGGCGATATTGTGCGCTTCTAATGGTTGGAACACTTCGGCGACTTTGAAATACTAAAGCGAGAGGCAGAATGTTCACCCCAAAACTGGAGATTCTTCCACGGGCGCAGCGGCGACTATGGGACGAACTCAGGCAAACGCCGGAAGAATTTGTTCTCTACGGAGGAACAGCACTAGCCTTGCGCTTGGGGCATCGGCAATCCGAAGACTTTGACTTCTTTTCAAACGTCTCGTTTGCCCCCGACTCTCTGCGCAAGCGGGTTCAATACATGCAGGGTGCCGAAGTGAGCCAGTCCGAGGCCAATACCCTGACCGTGATCGTGCATCGGGACGGGCCTGTGAAGATTTCCTTCTTCGGCGGGCTTAACCTGAACCGCGTCCAAGACCCAGATGTAACACCAGATAACGAAATCCAAGTGGCATCCATGCTCGATGTCGCGGCTACTAAGCTTGCCACGATTCAACAGCGAGCACAGGCGAGGGACTACGAGGATCTTGCGGCGATTGTCGGTGCAGGAATCAGTTTGGGCGAAGCCCTTGGAGCTGCCGCTGCCGCCTACGGGAAGGAGTTCAATGGAGCTCTCAGCCTGAAAGCACTTACATATTTCGGCGATGGGGACTTACCCAACCTCAGTCCTGCGACACAGACGAAGCTTCGGGCTCTGGCAGGCCAAGTAAACTTGAACCAAATTCCGTTGATGCAAGCAAGAATCGGCGTGACCCAACGCAGAGACGTTCCGAAATGAATCACCCCGAACTGCAAACAGTGGCCAAACGAGTGGTGTGGTTCAAGGCGCCTGACGACGCACTGAAAGATGTGAAGCTATTTCTCGCCCATGTGATGACCTACGGCACGCTCAGCGATATCACCACAACTCTGCGATATTTTTCTGAGGATGATTTCGAGGCTGTGCTGAACGACCCGCCCGCAGGAATCTTTGATCGCCGCTCCTGGACTTACTGGAACGTGCGTTATCGTCACGATCCAGTTCCACCCCTGCCAAAGCGAACTCTTCCGTTATAAGTTCGCGAAGCCCGATTCGGGCTTATCTGTAACCGGCGACCTGCCCACCTGCCGCTGGCAAACACAGTTGTGGCTGGCGAATTGTTATTCCTCCCAAGATTCCTGAGGATTCCCCGTCCTGCTACCATTCTTCGATGCGCAGTCTCCGAGTAGAGGAAAGCGCGACGGGCTTTAGGTGTTCCTTGGCTGTATCCGCCGTTTCCAGCTTCGTGCCCGTTTAGGTCGACCTTGGCCGCACCGACGCTCTCCCCCCTCACAGACCCCACCGTGCGGGATTACCGCAGCGGGTTCCTCAAGTGTGTCTCCCCGCACCATGCCATGAGTGTAGGATACGCGGCGGCAACAAGGGATGTGCTCGTAGGAGCCCAACAAATGTCTCCACGGTCATCTCCTTTCCGCGAGTGCGCCGGCTGAGCCACTTTCGCCAGATATGTCGGACCTCCTGTGAGAACCGCCAGATACTCTGGTAGTTCGTCGGTCGCCCGTAATACTGGTAGTGGCCCCGGAGTTTGGCGTTGAGGGTTTTCTGCTGCTCACCCACAGGCAGGTGGCGGTTCTCCTGGCACCATTCAGCTATCGCCTTCAGGCTCCGTCGGAACCGCTTCTTCATCGTTCTCACATGCACTGTGAATTTCCCTCTCCGGCTGCGGGCACAGACGTGGGGGAGAGTAGGCCCACGGAATCTCACCGTGAGCCTCTCGCAGAACCGGACATGAACCTCTCGGCGCATCCGGCTCCCATCAAGCAAACACTCCGGTCATTCCGATATCCCAGTGTACGAAGAGAGCCCTTCGTTCCGCGGCAAGCCGTTGTAGAAACTGGCTCGCCCGGACCTTATGGCCTTTAAAGCGCTTGAACTTTCGCATCGCCCAGGCTACGAGCGTCTGATTGACGTGTCGCAGTAAGGGGTACAGCGCCGATGGGGCGTATCGCCCGTAGTACTCGATCCAACCCCGCAGGAGTGGATTGAGCTGCCGGGCAATGGCCTGCAAAGACAGCTGTGTTTGATGGCGAAGTTTCAATTCCCGAATCGTCGACCGCATGGCTTTCATTGCCGAGGAGCTAACTGCGGGATTAAATCCGCAGAATAGCGAGTTATCCCGGAAACGTCGCACCAGACGAGGCCGAAAGCAGTACCCAAGGAAGTCAAATTGGACGTTCGGGTACATGCCTTTGCGCTTCTTGTCCTTGCAGTAGACGATTTTGGTTTTCGTCGGATGCATCTCCAGGTGGCACTCCGCCAGGCGAGTTTGAAGCTCAGACTTGAGCGCCTGTGCTTCTTGCTCGTTACGGCAGTGCACCAGTCCGTCGTCCGCATACCGACACCACGGGAGGTCCGGGTGTGTCCGCGCCATCCAGAGATCGAACGCGTAGTGGAGAAAAACGTTCGCCAAAATTGGGCTAACCACACCCCCCTGAGGGGTGCCGCGATCTCGCTCAATTGTGGTTCCATCTTCCTGCACCATGGGCGCTTTCAGCCATCTTTCGATGTACAGCAGCGCCCATTTACACGTCACATGTTTCCGAATGGCTCGTAGTAAGAGCTCATGGTCAATGTTGTCGAACAGGCCTTGGATGTCAAACTCTAGCACCCAGTCGTACTTCCAGCACCGCTCTCGCGTAACCCCTACAGCATCGAGTGCCGATTTTCTCGGTCTGTAGCCATAGGAGTCTGCCAGAAACACCGGATCCAGAATCGGCTCAATGACTTGTTTAACCACCATCTGTGCCACGCGATCGGCTACGGTGGGCACACCTAAAATCCTTTGTCCTCCAGACTTTTTGGGAATGGAGACGGCGCGCACCGGCGGAGGAAAGTAGGTTCCCGAGCTCATCCGGTTCCAGATCTTGTAGAGATTACTCTTCAAGTCGGCCTCGAACTGCTCGATCGTCTGCCCATCCACCCCGGCCGCTCCTCCATTGGATTGGACCGCTTTGTACGCTTTATACACCAGCTTCTTATCGATGTTGAACGGCTTGTCTGTCGCACGCATCGAGGTCCTCCTGTTTCCAGTTGCTTCGGTCATGCGACCACTTGACCCGACCCCTTTGCTCCAGCCCCATTACGAGCCTTCTTCGCTCCTACGAGTCGGTCCGTCCCAGTGCTCCGCATCGGTACGCTCGCCTCGCGGTTTTGGCCGCTTGGGCTTCTCCCTTCGCATCAGAGCGACTGGTTCATAGCCTGCGTCCGCTTCACGCCCCCTCTACGCCGGTCGCCGTCCACTCGGTCATCAGGCACCCCGCGGACTTGTCCCAGGTGGACCATACGCTCCTGGTTTCGACGACACTTGATTTCTTAACGACGCGTCTTCGAAGGGTTCACTTTCGTTCGTCTCTCGGACGCTCACCTGCACGAGTTTGTTCCCGCGCTTTTCCTCCAACGCTCACCACCACAGCTCTTTACCGCAGCAGCTTGGAGGCAGTTTGAGACCTGCTCCTGAAAGCCGATCTCGAGGGGCCCTTCCCTCATCTATCGCGCAGCTTATTCACACGGTTGATTAGTTCATAATGAACTCCTTGTCCGTATGCTTCTGCAGCACACTAAAGCCGAGGAAATCGAAGGTAGCAGGTTTCTTTCCCTGCCTCTTCGCATTTTCCTCGGCATACCGTCCGAACTCCAGTAGTCGCGTCTTTTCCGGGTGGATCGTCAAACCGTATTTCGCGAATCGCTTCGGTAAGACCTCCATCACCTTTTCTGCGTCCTCTTTGTCCTGGAAGCACAGCACGGCATCATCGGCGAAGCGGATCTCGTAGGCTGCCCCCTTTAGTCGGGGCTTCACCTCGTTCTCGAACCACTCATCGAGCACAAAGTGCAGGTAAATGTTGGCCAAGAGCGGACTGATCGTCTGCCCTTGTCCCGTTCCTGTTTCGCTCACGAGCAACCTGCCCTCGTCAATGACGCCTACCTGTATCCACTTCCGTATCAAACGAAGCACGCTTCCATCGCGAACTCGCTTCTCGATCATTTCCATGAGGTGCTCCCGCACGATGGTATCGAAGTACGCGGTGACATCGATTTCAAGGACCCATCCCGTGGGCCGCGTGCAAATGACTCGTCCCACTTCGTCCAGCGCCTGGTGCTGCCCTCTTCCGGGTCGGAACCCGTACGAGCAATCGAGAAAATCCTGCTCATAAATAGCATTCAGTATTTCAACCACCGCCTTCTGCACGATCTTATCCTCCAGGGCGGGAATCGAGATTGGTCTCTGCTTCCCGTTTTCCTTAGGAATATAGACTCTGCGCAAAGGTTGGGCCTGATACTTGCCATTCTTGAGCCTCTCGTGGAGAGTTTGGATATTCCTCGCGGCGTCCTTCTCATACTCCTCGTACCTGACGCCGTCCACTCCCGCACTGGCTTTCTTTCGTAGTCCTCGGAATGCCGCATACAACGCTTCGGGCGTGATCATGTGAGCGATCGAGTAGAATTGTCGCTTGGTATCCTCCTTGGCTAGTTCAGTTAGTCTGTCGATTTGTGTGGACATAGTTCCTCGAGTTCTGCGTCTCGCTTATGTTTCCTTCGACAAATACGTCACCTTGTTCCCCCCTTCCCTCCAGTGGATACCGTGGCCGCTCCTTTCGGAAGCCCTGCGGGTCTCCCCCTTCGCTGGTACTATGGGGTCGTAAGACTGCTCGCCATCTCTCCGCGACCCCTCCGGTCGTCCCTTGGGGTCCCGTACCTCCCGATGTGAGAGGCATTCCTCTCGGTGTGGGAGGAGATGGGGAGCTCTCCTGGGTTTATGGGAAATCCTTTTGGGAACATGCCCTGAGCTAGGGACTCCGGCGATCCCGGGTCGCCCATCGCGATTTCGGTCGCACCCGGATGCTGCCTTCCGCTCGACCAACGGCGTCGGCATCGCAACGATAAAGGATTTCGGAGCTGAACCTTCACGGCCTGTTTCCTTGCTGTGTACGCTTCACACCCGCCAGTCGCCCGACGAATGGCAACACTCGCTACCGGCCTGCTCGCTAGCTTTGACCGGGCGGGACTTGCACCCGTTGGATTTCATTAAGCGGTTTCGCCTACTTCATCTCTGGTTCCTCCGCTTCCATACTTCTCCCAGCGCGATGGCCGTTCTTTTCATCTATTTCATTGCCGTCCTGGCTCGGTTGCTCGGTCCTGGCGGCGTCCGTTCCATCGTTGCGGAGTCGCTTCTCCTCA
>CAWITE010000012.1:0-196351 GCA_963838905.1 uncultured Acidobacteriota bacterium | reverse complement strand
GGCTCGGTGGAAAGCGAATTCTGAAATGCGGCCGCGGTGCCCTGGAAGGCAGTATGAACGCTCGGCGGAATCCCGATCTCCGCTTCCGCCTGCTGAATGGCCTTGGTCGCGTCTCCCAGGGACATTCCCGGCGCAAGATTAAACGAGAGAGTTACGACCGGAAATTGACCCTGGTGATTGACCGCCAGGGATGTGTTCGAAGTGTGGACCTGGGTAAAAGTAGAAAGCGGCACTTGAGGTCCACTCGTTGATTTCACGTACAAATCTTTGAATGATCCGGGGTTCTGCTGAAACTGCGGGTCCACTTCCAAAATCACGTGATACTGGTTCAACTGGGTAAATATGGTCGATACCTGACGCTGCCCGAATGCGTCGTACAGCGTATTGTCGATCTGCTGCGGGAAAATACCCAGCCGGGATGCGGTGTCGCGATCAATCATGACATCCGCCTGAAGGCCTCCGGCCTGCTGATCGCTGGCCACATCGCGGAGTTGGGGTAGAGTACGCAGCTTGTCCACCAACTGCGATGACAACCGTGCCAACTCTTTGGCATCCGCGTCTTCCATCGTGTATTGGAACTGGGTGCGGCTTACCCGGTCTTCCACCGTCAGGTCTTGCACCGGCTGCATGAAAAGCGTGATTCCTTCGACCTCGGCCACCTGCGGCTGCAACCTGCGGATTATGTCCGACGCACTTGCGGTGCGCTCGTCGCGAGGTTTGAGGTTGATCTGAATGCGGCCGCTGTTGGGCGTAAGATTGGTGCCGTCCACGCCGATGAACGAGGACAAACTCTCCACGTCCGGATCTTTAAGAATGACGCGGGCGAGCGCCTGTTGGCGGTCTGCCAGAGCTTTAAACGAAATGTTCTGGGGAGCATCGGAAATGGCCAGGATCACGCCCGTATCCTGAACCGGGAAGAATCCTTTGGGCACGATTACATACAGGAACAATGTCAGGACGAGGGTTCCCACCGTGACCAGCAAGGTGATGGTCTGATGGCGAAGCACGACTTTCAGGGTGCGGCCGTAGAACGCAATCACCCGGTTGTAAAAATTCTCCGAGAGGTTATAGAAGCGGCTCCGGTTCGCAGGGTCCCGGTGCTTGAGCAGCTTGGCGCACATCATCGGGGTCAAGCTCAGCGAGACTGCCGCGGAGACGAGAATAGTCACGGCCAGCGTGACCGCGAATTCGCGGAACAGGCGGCCCACGATATCGCCCATGAACAGGAGTGGAATGAGCACGGCGATCAGCGAAACCGTCAGGGAGACAATCGTAAATCCGATCTGTCCGGCGCCTTTCAGCGCGGCGTCCAGCGGGGAATCGCCTTCTTCCAAATAACGGTCGATGTTCTCGATCATGACAATGGCGTCGTCCACCACGAATCCGGTGGAGATGGTCAGAGCCATGAGCGTGAGGTTGTTCAGGCTGTAGCCGAGCAGGTACATCACCCCGAACGTGCCCACGATAGAGAGCGGCACAGCTATGCTGGGAATTACCGTCGCCGAGAGATTGCGGAGAAACAGAAATATCACCATCACGACCAACGCGATGGTAAGCATGAGTTCGAACTGGACATCCTTTACCGAAGCCCGGATGGTGACTGTGCGGTCGGTCAAGATCTGGACGTTCACCGCAGCCGGTAAGCCGGCCTGAAGTTGCGGCAGCAACTTCTTGATCCGGTCGACCACACCGATAATATTTGCGCCGGGCTGGCGTTGAATGTTAACGATGACCGCGGGATCTAGATTCATCCAGGCGGCCTGCATCACGTTTTCGATTCCGTCAGTCACCGTCGCCACATCAGAGAGGCGCACCGCTGAGCCGTTTCGATAAGCGATAACGATAGGCCGATACTGGTCGCCCGAGAGGAGTTGATCGTTGGCCTGGATGGTAAAAGATTGGCGCGGGCCGTTGAGCGTTCCCTTAGCCTGATCAACGTTGGCAGCGGCCAGCGCGGTTCTCACATCTTCCAGGCTCAAGCCATAAGACGCCAGAGCGGTGGGATTAGCCTGAATTCGCACCGCCGGCTTCTGCCCGCCGCTGATCGAAACCAGGCCCACGCCTGTGACTTGCGAAATCTTTTGGGCCATGGCCGTGTCCGCCAGATCCTCGACCTGCGAAAGCGGCAGCGTCTTGGAGGTGAGCGCCAGAGTAAGAATCGGGGAGTCCGCGGGATTTACTTTGCTATAAATCGGCGGATTCGGCAGGTCGGTTGGCAGGTAGGTTTGCGCGGCGTTGATCGCGGCCTGGACCTGCTGCTCCTCGACATCAATATTTTGATCCAGGTTGAACTGTAGCGTGATGACCGAACTGCCAAACGAACTGGTCGAGGTCATTTGGCTCAGGCCGGGGACCTGACCAAACTGCCGTTCCAGCGGCGCCGTAACCGAGGATGCCATCACATCAGGGTCGGCGCCCGGATAGAAGGTCATCACCTGAATCGTCGGATAGTCCACCTCCGGCAGCGCTGACACCGGAAGCTGCCGGTAGGCCACGATGCCGATCAGCATGATGGCCACCATCAGGAGTGCGGTGGCTACGGGTCGGAGGATGAACAGACGCGACGGATTCATTGCGTTCCTGAACGCTGAGGACTCGAGGAAGGAGTTGCCACCGGACTTCCCGAACCTGGGCTGCCCCCGGCTTGTTGCTGTCGGTTCCCAGTTGGAGCCCCTGTGCGAATTTCTATCTTGCTACCCTGTTGCAACTTGTCCTGCCCGTCGGTCACAACCACATCGCCCGGAGAAATTCCGTTGGCGATAACCGAAACGTTGTCCTGGGTAAAGGAAACCGTCACCGGGCGCACTTCTACTGTTTTGTCCGATTTCACCCCGAACACATACGTCCCTTGCGGACCCCTTTGAATGGCCGCTGCCGGGATCGTGGTGCTATCCTTTCGAAGTTCCAGCAACAAGCGAACATTCACGAACTGGTTTGGCCAAAGCGCGTTGTCTTTGTTTTCGTATACAGCTTTGAGCTTCCCAGTCCCGGTGGTCTGATCGATCTGATTGTCGATGGTCAACAGCTTTCCGCTGGCAAGTTTCGTTTGATTATCCCGGCTATAGGCATCGACCTCGAGCGTTCCCTTCGCCATTCTCTGTGCTACGGACGGAAGGCTGTCTTCCGGCAGGGTGAAAAGGACGGCGATGGGCTGAAGCTGCGTAATCACGAACAGGGCAGTGGTGTCGGCGGCATGCACAATGTTCCCCGGATCTACCAGCCTGAGGCCAATCCGCCCGTCTACCGGCGAAGCGATGTGGCAATAGATGAGATTCAGCTTGGCACTGTCAATGGTGGCTTGATCGTTTCGGACCGTTCCCTCCAACTGGTCAACCAAGGCCTGTTGCGTATCCACCTGCTGCTGGGACATGGCGCCGGAACTTCCGAGCAATCCCTTGAAGCGCTCGTAGTTCAGCTTGGCATCGCGAAGCGTAGCCTGATCCTTGAACAGAGTGGCTTGGGCCTGATCCAGCGCAACCTGGTAGGGGCGGGGATCGATAACGGCCAGCAGATCACCTTTTCGAACGTTCTGCCCCTCTTTAAAGTTTACCTGCATCAGTTCACCGTCGACCCGGCTCTTCACGCTGACGGTATAGTAGGCATTGACCGACCCGAGGCCGGTGAGGTAATAGGGCATGTCACGGCGCTCAGCTGTAGCTACCGACACCGGCACCACTTGCGCCACGTTCGCGCGGGCCGAACCGGGTTTAGGGTCGCTGCCTCCACAGCCTGACAGAGACACGCTCAACAACAGAATGAGTCCCAGCCAGGAATTCGCTAGCACCGGGAGGAGACGCCGGAGTGGTTCGATCGAAGGTCGCAGGAAGGCAAAGACTTTTCCCTGTCGTCCACCCTGCGACCTGTGGGAAGCCGGTGTCATTCGCGGACCTCTTTCCGAAGGAAAGAATGATGAATTCAGCATAATTGTAGTCGTGCATGGCTCAATGCCCAAGGGTTTGACGTTCAAATTCCAACTGCGGTTGCGGAATATTGCACCCCCTGATAAAAGGCACGTTGCCGGTTTTTATTCGTGCTGAATCAATTCTATCCTCAAACGAAAGAAGCACTTCGGTCCTTTACAAAAAATTACCTTCATTGACCCATTCTTTACTCGGGCGACGTTGATCGGAGCATTTATCGTGGACTCAAATTACTCAAATTGCTCGGGCTGGCGTGAGGTCGCCTTCTCGCGTATATTGTTGCGACTTTACCCCGCTTCCCCATGGCTGAGACGAAATCCAAACCGGCGTTCACGATTCGCGACCTGCGCAGCTTTGAAGACCTGAAGCAGATCGAAGAGGTCGAGAGGGAAGTCTGGGGTCTTTCCGAACTCGACACCACGCCGCTGACTTTGGCCATCGCAACCAGGGAAGCTGGAGGCATATGGGTGGGCGCGTTCGATGACACGAAACTGGTTGGCTTTGCCTTCGGCTTTCTGGGTACGGAGCGCGGTCGGCTGATCGTGCACTCCCATATGCTGGCGGTACGCGAGCCATATCGCAATTCGTGCCTGGGCTACAAGCTAAAACTGGCACAGCGTGAGCGGGTGCTGGCGTTGCGCATCGACGATGGTGAGACCAACCAGGTTCGCATTCATGAAATGACCTGGACCTTCGATCCCTTGCAGAGCAGGAATGCACACCTCAATTTCTCCAAGCTCGGAGTAGTAGCGGAAAGCTACAAAGTCGATTTCTATGGACCGGGAACTTCCAGCGTTCTGCATCGCAACAGTACCGACCGCCTCTGGGTCACGTGGCCACTGGCCAGCCGCCGGGTACAAGAACGGCTGCAGGGAAAAGACAACCGCGCCGAGGTGCTCGATGCGCTTTCAACCCTGACTCCATTAATCCAGTTCAACGGTGATGGAAAGCCGGCCCGCACCGACCTTGGTGCCGCCCTCAGCCGACAAAGAATTGCGATTGAGATTCCGAGCGACATTGGGTGTGTCGAAGGGAAAGACCCGGGCCTGGCAAGGGAATGGCGGCTGCAAACGCGCTGGGCTTTCACCGCGGCGCTGCAAGCCGAATTCTTCGTCACGGAATTCTGTCGCACGGTCCGAGGCCAACAGGGTCCGGGCGTCTACCTGCTTGAGAAAGGTAAAGTCGAAGACCACGTGCCCGAGATGAAACGCAAACCGGGCAACGGTCGCGGACCTTTGTCATCCTTAGCGTAGCCAGTCGGTTCGCAGAGGCGAACCGATTTGCGGAGTCGAAGGACCCCTACAAAGCAACCCAGTCCATGGTGATTCAAGCCATTCCGGCTGGGCAGTTTTCTCAGAGCCCCGGGTCGATGGCGTAGCATGGAGAGCAGCGCAAATGCCCGTCTCCTGCCCCAATCCGATCATTCTCTACGATGGCGTCTGCGGCCTCTGCAACCGGCTGATTCAGTTCGTGCTGAAGCACGATTCGCAGGACCGCTTCCGTTTCGCCTCTTTGCAGAGTGATTTTGCCGCCCAGGTCCTGCGGGGGCACGGCGCTGCCCCCGACGACCTCGACACAATGTACGTGGTAATCGATCGCGGCTTGCGGGAAGAGCGGATTACGTCGCGGTCCGACGCTGCCATTACGGTCTTGCGGGAATTGGGCGGAGGTTGGGCTGCTCTGGGCGTGGCTCTGCGCCTGTTTCCTTCGTGGTTGCGAACCTGGGGCTACAACCTCGTCGCGCGGAATCGGTACCGCATCTTCGGGAAGTACGATTCTTGCCCGATCCCGCCTGAAAAGGATCGCCGCAAGTTTCTTGACCTGAATCGAAGCGGAGATGGTTGACCTTACCCACTTGTGAGCGACGGGTGGGCAACCGTCAGCACGGTTAATTGCATTGGCCGTCTGTCCAAGAACTGCTAAATTCGGGAGGCGGCCGCAACGGAGGTGGACTCGATGCAAGCTAGTGTCCATGTTGTCGAAGCGCTCTGGATTTTCCATCCGGTCATAGAAATCCCCTTAGCTGGAATCATGTATCGGCGCAAGCTTCACCGGCAGTTTCCGATCTTTTTCGCTTACATTCTGTTTCAAGTAGTTGGGTTTGCGATCTTGTTTCCGCTCTATCTCTCTCGCAGTTCCGCGGATTATTTTTTCGCTTATTGGATCAGTGCCATTGCGTGCTGGGTTTTCGGATTTAAGGTCATCCATGAGGTTTTCTCGGATGTGTTTCGGCTTTTTCCTGCCCTGAAAGACATGGGGACGGTGCTGTTCAGGTGGGGGGCACTCATGACGCCTTTGTTGATGTTTGTGATCTTAAGCTTCCTCTTCCAGTGGGTCGGATACTCTCCTAAGGGACGGATTAATCGGTACAGAGCGCTGCGTGCGTTTCATCCAATGCGCGCTGATCCTTTTTCTTTTACTGTTCTCCAGCTACCTGGGGGTATCTTGGCGAAAGCAAAGCATAGGTATTGCGCTAGGTTACGGCTGGTTTGCAGGAGTCGAACTTTTCGCCCTTATGTTTTACTACGGGGGCGCAATCAATTACGTCGCGGAGTTGCTTAACACTGTCGCGTACAGCCTGACTCTTATCGTATGGATCGCATACGTGGCTTTCCCAGCGTCGAATACCCTGCCTAATTTCCGCAACCCGCAGGATTTGTCGACCGTCGACGGCGGAACATTCTAGAAAATTCAGGATAGGCTCAGAATCAGCGCATATTCCCACGGCACTGACAAGAACTCCCTCTCCGCTGTAGAATGCGGTGCGGCTCAGCATTGCGAAGTCCACAGCCTCCCGAGGAACAAGTATGGCAGAGAAAGTCTCTATCCCCGCTTCCGATAGCAACATCGATTCCGTCCTGCAGGAACAGCGCAGATTTGAACCTCCGGAGCACTTCCGCGCGCGAGCACACATCGGGAGTCTGGAAGAGTATGAGCGCATTTATCGCGAGTCGGTGGAACATCCGGAAAAGTTCTGGGCAGGTATTGCAGAAGAATTGCATTGGTTCAAGAGGTGGGACAAGGTTTTGGAATGGAATCACCCCTGGGCGAAGTGGTTTGTCGGCGGCCAGATTAATTTGTCCTACAACTGTCTCGACCGTCACGTTAAGAGCTGGCGCAAGAACAAGGCAGCGCTCATCTGGGAGAGCGAGCCCGGCGAAGTGCGAACGCTGACCTATCAGCAACTGCATCGCGAAGTACAGAAGTTCGCCAATGCCTTGAAGTCGCTCGGAGTCAAGAAGGGTGACCGCGTCGCCATCTACATGGGCATGACTCCAGAGCTCCCAATCGCGATGCTGGCCTGCGCCCGCATCGGAACGCCGCATACCGTGGTCTTCGGCGGATTTGCGGCGAACGCCCTGGTCGACCGCATCCATGACTCGCAGGCTGTAGCCGTGATCACGCAGGACGGCTCCTATCGCCGAGGCGCTGAAGTCAAATTATTCCCAGCTGTCGAAGCAGCTTTGAAGTCCTGTCCCTCGGTAAAGCACGTCGTCGTCTACCAGCGCACGAGTTCGCCCATACATTTGCAAGCCGGGCGCGATCACTGGTGGCACGAGCTGATGGCTTCGGTCTCCGACGAGTGTCCAGCCGAACCGCTGGACGCCGAGCACCCCCTCTACATTCTTTACACTTCAGGCACGACCGGAAAGCCCAAGGGCGTCGTACACACCACCGGCGGCTATTCCGTCGGGACCTACATCACGACGAAGTGGGTATTCGATCTCAAGGAAGAAGACACCTACTGGTGCACGGCCGACATCGGATGGGTCACCGGCCACAGCTACATCGTCTACGGACCGCTGCAGAACGGCGCCACAACTCTCATGTACGAAGGCGCGCCCAACTGCCCGGAGCCCGATCGCTTCTGGAGCATCATCGATCGCCACCAGGTCAACATTCTCTATACGGCGCCGACTGCGATTCGCACCTTTATCAAATGGGGAGAACAGTGGCCGAGAAAGCACAAGCTCGACAGCCTGCGCCTCCTAGGCACGGTCGGAGAGCCGATCAATCCCGAGGCTTGGATGTGGTATCGCGAAGTCATCGGTCACGAAAAGTGTCCGATCGTCGACACCTGGTGGCAAACTGAAACCGGTCACATCATGATCACGCCCATCCCTGGCGCAGTCGGAGCCAAGCCCGGTTCTGCCACGCGCCCATTCCCCGGAATCGTGCCCGAGGTTGTGGATATGAACGGCAAGCCCGTACCCGATGGCTCGGGAGGATTTCTGATTATTCGTCAGCCCTGGCCGGGCATGTTGCGCACGATCTATGGAGATCCCGATCGCTACGTAAAGCAATACTGGTCGCAAATTCCGGGCGCGTACTTCACCGGCGACGGCGCACGAAAGGACAAAGACGGCTATTTCTGGATCATGGGCCGCGTCGATGACGTCATCAACGTCTCCGGACACCGCCTGAGTACGATGGAAGTAGAATCCGCGCTGGTCGCGCATGAGGCAGTGGCGGAAGCTGCGGTCGTGGGCCGTCCGGATGACCTCAAAGGCCAGGCCATCTCGGCGTTCGTCACACTCCAGCAAGGCCGCGCGCCCACTCCCGAGTTGAAGGAAGAACTACGGCGCTGGGTAGCCAAAGAAATCGGAGCGATGGCCAAGCCTGACGACATCCGCTTCACCGATATGCTGCCCAAGACGCGTAGCGGCAAAATCATGCGCCGCCTCCTCCGCGAACTGGCTACCAGCGGGGACGTGAAGGGCGACATGACCACGCTCGAAGATTTCAACGTGATCTCAAAGTTGACCGAGAGCGAAGAAGCGTAACAGAGAACTGAGAACGAAGAACTGACATCTGATCTTCAACTCTTACGCCGACGCTGCGGCGTACCGCACACGCTCATCCCAAACTTTGAGCTTCGACCCCTGACCTAGTTCAAACGCGCACAAGCTCGCCATACTCTCGGATATCTCATCTTCCGCCAAAGCTTGTCCAATCAACTCCTTTGAGCCCCCGCCGGCTTGCTCCAGCATGGTTCGCGCCAGCACGCGAATGGTGTCGTCCGACGAGGCCAGCGCCCGAATCAGTTCACGCCCGGCGGATTCCTGGCCGAACTGTGCCCAGACCATCCCGCATAAGACTAAGTAGTTCGTATCCATCAATGCCTCCTCGTGGCAACCGATTCTTCGAGTCTCCTCTATAGAAGCGACAAACTTGACACGAAGGTGTCAAGGTATTGTGAAAATTAACTGACAAACGAATCCAAAATCCTGTAGAGGGTAGTTGTCTAAGAACTGGACGGAAGAGAAACTAGCGGGAAAACATCGACTTCAGCCGTAACCAACCGCACATCACCTTGGTAACTGACCGAATCAAAAAGCAGCGAACTACTCTTTTCCCCAGTGGTTTACGGCGATATGATCAACCAAATCTCAACCTTGCTTTTGATCCTGGCTGTCGGGGGACTGATGTTCACCGGTTCCGCGAGCGCCCAAACCACAATTTCCACTTCGGGCGCCGGACCGGGCGTCGTCGATCCTGGCCATCCCCGCGTGAATCACAGGTAAACGGCCGTGAAACGAACCAGCAGAATCGCATCGCCAATGGCGTCAAGAACGGCTCCCTGAGCCCGAAACAGACCAGCAATTTAGAGAAGCGCGAAGCCAACGTGCAAAGCCGCGAGAAAAAGGACATGGCGGCGCACAACGGTCATCTCACCAAGGCGGAACACAATGGAATCAATCGGCAGCAGAATCGAATCAGCAAGAGTATCTATAAGGGTAAGCACAAGTAGGCTGCTCCCGGCCCGAGGCACCACCGGGGCTGACCCGCCGAGTTGGACGTGTGTCGGCTCTTACCATGAGAAAAACGTTGATGCTGGAGTATGTCATTGTGCCTTCACGAGCCAGAAAGTTGCGTTGAGACCCGCGCTGGAACCCGCAGCACCAGCAACCCACCTGCAACCGCGCAAACCATCATCAGCCCCAATCCATACGAATACGATCCCATCCGACTGTTCAGGTAACCGAAGGCAAAAGGACCAGCAAAGCCCGCCACGCTCCCGACGGCGTTAATCATTCCCACGCCCGCTGCCGCCGCTGATTCGCTCAGAATTTCGCTTGGCATGGTCCAGAATACCGGCAGAAACCCTGACACGCACAACAGCAGGGTAAAAAGTGTGACCGACATTTGCGTTGAGGCCGGCAGTGTGATGAGGCCCAAGAGCGCGACCGCTGCGATGAGCTGCGGAATCGCAGAGTGCCAACGTCGTTCCTGCGTCTTGTCCGAATGCCATCCGTTGATCAGCATCGCGATCAGCCCGGCCACATACGGCAGCGTGCCCAACAGGCCCACCCGCACATCCGAAAATCCGGACACGCGTTTAAGAATAGTTGGGAACCAGAAAAAAACTGAGTAAGAAACGAAATATTCGAAAAATGCAACTGAGGCCAGCAACAACACCGGACCCGAGCGCAGCGCCTGCCACGCCGTGATCTTCCTTGGGTTGACAGGCTTTTCCTCTTCCAGTTTTCGTTCAATCCACCGCCGCTGCTCCGGAGCGAGCCACGCCGCATCCCGAGGCCAATCGGTCAGATAGAAGAACGCAACCGTACCGAGAAGAATCGCGGGCATTCCCTCCAGAACAAAAAGCCAACGCCACCGTCAACTCCAAACCACGGATGCCCGAGAATCCACCCAGCAAGCGGCGACCCCACGATGAACGACAATGGAATCGCCGCCATGAAATTACTGCCAGCCTTGGCGCGATCTTCGCGAATGAACCAGTGACTCAGGTACACAACGACGCCGGGAAAAAAGCGGCCTCCGCCGCACCCAGCAGCAGTCGTGCCCCATAGAGTTGGCTCGCGGTATGTACCAGTCCGGTCAGCACGGTCAACGATCCCCACGTGATCAAGATCGAAGTGATGCAACGCCGCGCGCTCCAGCGTTCGATCAGGAGAGCCCCGGGAATCTGCAACGCCACATAGCTGACGAAAAAAATGCCCGCGCCCAAGCCGAACACCCGGTCGCTGAACCCCAACGGCGAGTGTGATTCGCAAGCTGCGTTGAAGCTACCGGCGTGAACGCTGGTGAAGCGAGCGTACCTGAAGTATGTGGAGCTACCGCCACTCAATTGCCTCCGCAACGGGCGGGCAAGTATACCGCAACTCCGAACTCACCGAAGCAGCATTGCTCTTGGGTGGAGCAGGCCTTTCAGGCGCGCATAAAAGGCCACTACGGGGATTTGGGCTGACACTTTGCTGAAAAACTCGGTTCGGTTACCTCAGCGGCTAAAGCCTTCGCCGATTCGAGAGCGTTGACCGCAGCGCTGCAAGGGCTGCGCCACCCAAAAGCGAAATTTTTCCGATATCTGTTTAGCCCCTATACCTCCGAACCTAGACCCGACAATTTACTCCCCGGCCCCAAACATCACAATAGGCAGCGTTGGCGCCGACGAACCACTCTCCGCTTCCACGGTAATCGCGAAAGCCTTGGCCTGCACTCCCGCGGGAAGCGGCGGATTGATCACGGTCGCACTGCCATGCGCATCGGGCTTGAATACTCCCGCGGGAATCGGAGCGCCGCTAGTTGGGATCAGCCACAATTCGTAAGCCTTCTGCGGGGGCAACGGCTGGAGATTGCTGGCCAGGAAAATCAGACTCGACCGGTCGCGAACATAAATTGCCTTGCCCTGCGGCTGTGGCGGAGTCTTAGCCGCGACCAGCGTCACTCGCATCGCATCCGTCGCGGTAAGAGTCGAGACGACTTCGCGAGCCCGCTGCAGTTCTGCCAGTTGCTGGGCCGACTGATCCTGCAGGCCAGCAATCCGTCGCTGCAGATCCGAGTTCTGCAACCCCAGAGCGACCAAACCCACAGCCAACGCCGCCGCCGCAACCCAGGGCACAAGAGTCCACCAACCTCGCGTTGCAGGAGTCGCCGACCGTCGCGGTTCGCGTGCCACGGCCTCGATCAACCGCTGACGCGCCCGCCGCGGTGGCACCGGCCCAGCCGTCGACAAAGCCATCAACGCCATGTCCCCGCGCAACTGCTCGAGTTCGCGATGGCAACCGGCGCACCCGTCTAAATGCTTCTCCAGCGACACGCGCTCCTCACCTTGCAACGCCCCTAAGGCGTACAACGCGAGATCCTCCGCGAATTGTTCGTGCACGCTCATGTCGCAAAGGCCTTGCGCAAGGCCAGCAATCCCGATCGAATGCGAGTCTTGATTGTTCCCAACGGCTCTCCGGTCTTTTCTGAAATCTCGCTGTGCGAGAGACCCTCGAAGTAAGCCATCTCCAGCGCCTGCCGCTGCGTCGAAGGCATCGAGCCCAGCGTACCCCGCACTTTCTCCATCGCCCGCGCCCGCTCGGCGTCCCCCGCCATATCGGGTTCCACGGAAACCACCACATCCGCGATATCCGTTTCCGGACGCCGCTTGCGCAGCCCATCAATCGCCCGATGCCGCGCAATCACCGCCAGCCACGGCCCCAGGCTTCCACGGCTCGAATCGAATAACCCCGGATTGCGCCACAACTGCATGAACACTTCTTGCAACACGTCTTCAGCCGCCCCGGTGTCGCCGAGCACACGCAGAGCGACCGAGTAGACGACAGCCGAGTACCGGTCGTACAAAGCCGCCATCCCATTCTCGTCGCCCGAGCGGATCGCCAACAATACCGCCGCGTCGGTCCGATCTCCTTTTGGCTCAGTGCCGGACAAGCAGTTAATCTCTTTCCACTTGAAGTACGGATGGGCTGCCCAAGGTGGATTGCCAGACAACTCCCGCGGCCCGAATCCGCTTTCCTTACTGGGACATAGCTAGGCCCAGAAAGGCTTACGGAGCGAACCGCGAAACCATACCAGCATTGTCGATCTTCGACAAGCGGGTGGGGAACTAAATCGAAGCTCGGTGCTTTAGTCGATTATGCACGTTACAACGAGAATTTTGTTCTCGTTGTAACGTCAAGTTGCTGCATCCGTTGGAATTCAACGGGATATCAAGGGCGAAGCGCCCTTGGCTAGTTTGAGAAAAATCAACCAGATTTGACGAAGAACAGACATGAGGTCGATTAAGCCAACACATGCCGACGCGCTGGGCGTCATTCTCTAGCCGAAATAGCACTGACTTGCGAACGGGTGTGGGTTCCGATTGCTCGATTACGTTTTCACTCCTTCGCCCACGGCGACACCACGCCGGTCATACGTGCGTACGCGATGAGTTGCCCCATGTGCTCATTGTCATGAACGAGGATGCGGAGATACATGCCGTCAACCGTTGCGTCTCTGTCGGCGATGTGGACTCTGCGTCTTAGGTCTGCGGGCTTCGCGGCTAAGTCCGGGTCTTTAACTACATCCAGGGATCGTCTCAGCCAGCTGATGACTTCGGCTTCAGACCTGGCATTCGCCCTGGAGGCTTTGTCGGACCCAGGAGTTTCCACCGGCGGCACAGAAGTAACCCAGCCGCGCTCGAACTCACACTGGATTGTCGCAGGAGTCGTGTGTGTGTGGCTGTGGCACTTCTCGACGCAGGCCTGGTGTTTTACCGGTTACAGAATTCCGGCGGTTCGTCCCCCGAATGGGTCGGTTGACAAATCTTATTGACTCAGCAACCGCACCGGCGCTTTCGCCGGACGGCCGGATGCTCGCGTTCATTCGCGGTCCCGATCAGTTTGTTTCCAAGGGGGAGATTTATCTCAAGCTGCTTCCTGAGGGAGCGCCGGTACAGCCTACCCATGCCGACACCATGAAGATGAGCCCGGTGTTCTCTCCCGACGGCTCGCAGATTGCTTACACCGTGCCGGGACATTGGGATACCTGGATCGTGCCGACGTGAGGGGGCGCCACGTCTGATGTTGCCGAACGCTTCCGGTCTGACCTGGATCGATCCGCAGCACCTGCTTTTTTCCGAAATCAGGCAGGGCCGGCACATGGCGATTGTTACGTCGATGGAGAATCGCAACGCCGAACCAGATGTTTGGCTGCCGCCGAGAGAAGCCAGCATGGTTCATCGTTCACAGGTCTCGCCAGACGGCAAGTGGGTGCTGGTGGTCTGGATGGGTACGGGGGCGATTGGCGGTCGTGCCAATTAGTTCCCTTCGAAGGCAGCTCGGGCGCGAGATCGGTTGGACCAGCGGACGCGGCCTGCACCGCGGCCGCATGATCTCCGGATGGGTGCTGGATGTATTTCAGTTCGACTGCCGGGGGAAGATTCCATATTGCTGCGTGACGGCGGGCTACAGGTGCGTATTTCTGGCTCGCAATTACGATCGTGCCATGCGGTTGCGCAGCGACGCACGCGAGCACCGACAGCAAAACCATAATTCAGCGTGTATTCATGTTGCGAGTCTCCCGGGGCCAATCTGAGATCAATCGCCACATCTCAGGGCGCTTACTGTTCTTCATACGGTGAGCGGACAAGATCCATGATCGCACTGACACGCAATCTCCACCTCTTTGGATCCTGCTTCCTTACAGGCTTGACCGCAGAATTTGTCGCCACTTTGCACCAGGCACCGGCAGGGTCGATGCGCACATTGGTTTTTCTGATTTGTCGTCATCGTTTTTCCCCTTTTGTGCTACGTGTATTTTGCTAACAGATCCGAGTACTTGCTGTTCCGTCGACGTCCTACTGGGAAACGGGTTTTTGATCGACCGGAATCGCCTTTGCTTCTGAGGGCGTGAGACGAGAGCGATCACAATAACCGTAGCCCTTCAGACAGGCCGTATAGTTTCGTTGCTGTTCGACATCGGCCAACATCTTGGTTTCCGTTGGGGTCAGTTTGGAGTAGTCGCAGGTTTCCTGGCCGTTCCTGCACTCGGAGACATTGCGCTGGTGGTCGGCGACGGCTGTCTGACCGGCTTCCAACGGAGTGAGCTTGGAGCGGTCGCAGTCGTCCCAGCCATTCTTACAGTTCTGTGCGTTGCGCTGGTGTTCTGCCGCAGCCACCTCGCTGGTTTCCGAGGCAGTAAGCTTGGAATGATCGCAGAGTCCCGTGCCATTCTTGCAATCGGAGACGTTGAGCTGACGCCTCGCAGCATCCACGGCTCCCACTTCCGACGGGTTCAATTTGGAATGATCGCAGTCGCCGACCCCATCCTTGCAGTCCGTCACGTTGCGCTGATGAGCCGCGACCGAGGATTCACGAGCCTCGGATTGTGTCAATCGCGAAGCGTCGCAAGAAGCCATGCCGTCTCTGCAGTCGGTGACGTTACGCTGGTGATCGGCTACGGCTAATGCAATCGCTTGCGGTTGAGTGAGTTTCGAGTGGTCACAGGAATCGAAACCGTTTCTGCAATTTGAAACGTTGCGCTCGCGATTGGTCACGTCCACTTCGGCCGTTTGCGACGGGCTCAACTTCGAGCGATCGCAAGCCTCTCGGCCGGCCTGGCAGGCTGCCAGATTTTGCACGAGATCGGACGACTGGGCCAATGAAAAAGCAGGCCAGAGAATCAGCCAGGCAAGTTGCACCCAAAGACACCTACGTAAATTGATTAACATACGTCTCTACCTTTCGGAAGCTTTGGAATGCCGACCGAAACCGCATCAGGGTCTCGGTCAGCCTGAAAACAATGCTCCCCGCAAGCTCGCAACTGATTATTTCTTGTCTTCTTTGTCTTCCTTAGCCTCCGCGATGCGCGCCTGTTGGCCCGCCTCGGAGACGGCCTTCAAGAATGCTTCCACACTTTTCGGAGTTGGCCCTTTACCCGAAAGGATGGTTCGAAATTCAATCTGCTTGCCGTAAATGGCGCGAGTAGAGTCGTTGTCCTGCTCCACCACTGCACCTTCGAGCGTCAAGCCGGCGAATACACCCTTCGAACGCGAGTAGGTCAGCACTTCCGTGTTCATCTTCCAGTCCGTTCCGGCGGACGCATGACGGCCCACTGGGCCGGCCGCACCCGATGCTTCCCCGGTGAGTTCGAACTTGCTGGATAACAGGTGCTGGAAGCCCTGCTCATTCATAACCAGCATGATCAGATCCACGCCTTCGACTCCGATCTGCAATCCCCAGCTACCGCCGCCAACGGACACGAAGGCGGGCGCGCTCCAGCCGTTAGAGGTACGGCACGAGGCCACTCCACGGCCGTGCTTGGCGCCAAAAATGAAACCGCCTTTAATCAGGTTCGGCACTACCAGGATGCACTTGGCGCTGCTTAACACTTCTTCGGGGATACCCTTGTCTGGGGTTGACATAATCTCGCTTAGAACGTCCACCGACTTTTGCATGCGCTCAACCGTGTCTTCACGATTCGAGTCTGCCCATGCGTAAGTTCCGACCAAGCCCATCAAGCTCATCATCAGCAGTGAAATTGTTTTTTTCATGAATTCATTCCTTTGGGAGTTGCGAACCTAAGAGGAAGAGAACTTCAGATGGCTGACTTAGCTCAGAGAACCTGAAAGAGAGAGAAGAAGTGCTCGTCTCTACATGATGATCGCCCATGCCCGAAACAATAGCTGGTCTGAATTGCTCACTTTGGTTTTGCAGCTCAACCCCAAGATCGGCTCGGCTGTCGTCCCTGCGGACTGAGAGCTGTTGTGTGAGTTGAGCAATCTTGCACAGAATCGCTGCCTCGGATGTGTCATCGTGAGCCTGCCGAACACGAGAGAATAGGCTCCGTCTTGCATCCTTTTCTTGTCCATCTTCGTACTTTGCGCACCTTCCTCGCTGACTCGCTTGGGAAGCTCTTTGCGACGAAAACATCCCGTGGCGAAATCGGATCCTCGAGGATGTGCCCGTTTTGCGGGCTAATCACATCACGATCCAAGCCGTTCTGTTTGGAGTGTGGGAAGTCGTTCAAAGGAGTTCAACTGGCGCGAAGAGACGCAAATCAAGGATAGGGATCCAAGGATAAGCAATTCGACAAATGAACCGAGGAGATAAAGATGCTTTGGACGATTTTCGTTGTGTTTCTGATTCTGTGGCTTCTGGGTTTCAGCCTCCACGTGGCTGGCGGCCTGATCCACTTGCTGCTGGTGGTCGCCTTGGTAGTGTTAGTCATCAACCTGGTGAGCGGCCGCCGTGTAGCGTGAGGGTCGTCCTTTTGGACGCGACTGGTTTCGAGACTTTCGCTCGTCCGGCTTGAGAAATGGTCGATCTTAACTGTTAGGGATTTCAACGAACCCAAAACCGGAATGTAACTGAGACCCTCTGTCTCTTCGCGTGATCGAGCAGAGGATTGATGTCAGTCACACTACAACGGCTTATGCATGAATGTTTGATTCCGCGGATTTCAAAGGGCGCCACGACTGCCCAGCTTGGTTGGCGCCGACGTGCGCAAATGCAATGAGGCCGCATGTTGATTGATCACTGCTGCCGCTTGGATTCGACGGTTGCCATTCGTGCTGTCGAAATCGAGGGTGGTGACGCTATGCTCGCAGAAGGTACATGTGAATGTGGTCCCGCCGTTCATCGGTTTGGTAGTGTAATATCTCACATCTTCATTGTAGTCCTTCTTGTGGTCCCGAGTTGGGGCAGTAGATGCGCAACCTTAGAGTGGGGCAACAACTGAACGCCCGGCCTAGTCGGAAGAGGATGCAATGTGTACTGGCAGGTCGGTTCCTCGGCGACGGTCGGGAAGGGCAGCATTTTCGTGGGGAACATTCTGGCGCCTACCCGCTTCACGCTGAACGGAGGCGTCTTTCGAGGCAAGGCTCTGGCCCGCAACGGTGCGATCTCGGTTTCTGCCCAGGAGACGGTTGATGGTCCGCGTTGTGTTGCCAGCTGGCGTCGCGGATGGTGACGATATGGCTTCCTCTCAGAACTAAGGCGATTGATTATCGGCTTGGTGTCTGCCGCTCATGAAAGCCTTGGAGGTGGGGCTGTCAGTCAGAATTGGATGATCCATTCCTGATGCTTCTCCACACTCTCGGGGAAAAAGGTGTGTCGGTTTCGTCAATTGCCAGTTGAAGAGGGTTGGCCGACCATCGCCCGCTCCCTCCCCGTGACCTGCCGGGACGACGGAGGTGTACCGGGGTCGGAGTCCGTAGGTTTTCTGGTCGACGCTGGGACGGCTTCACGTTCAGCACGAAGTGAAGAGTTGCCAGCAAGAAGTGAGCCCCATCCGATTTGGTCACCAGCGCGTCCACGGACTTGAAAGCATCATCCGGGAGGTCCGCGTGCTCAGCAAGCATCACGATGGGGACCTGCGAGTTGACCTGCTTGATCTCCGCTGCGACGACCACCCCGTCCAAGAGGCCAAGGTGGTACTCGATCACAATTGCATCCACCGGCCGCAACATGAAAAGCTGAAGGCCGTCGTGCCCGTTGGTCGCGGTTACCAGATCGTACCCGTTTTCTTGCAACAAACTGAGTTGGGTCGGCTCCCGGTGAATGCAGAGTAGTGTGTTGTTGGTAGCCATGATAGTCAGGTATGTAGCTTAGTCCGCACGCGATTCTGTTCCAAATTGCTCGCTGTCGCAAAGCGATGCCGGTCAGGCCTCGTCAGCTTCTCGACGTTCCTGTGCGTGCACCGGCAATGGTGAGCGCGATCCCGGCGGCAATCAGCACGACGCTGACGATGGGTGATACTCGCTCACTGTGATGAGTTTGCACGCCGATGTTCACATCGCCGGCTTTGATGTCATGTGTCTCGGTTTGGGGAACGGGCACGATCAGGGACGCGATACCTAGCACTACCACGAGCAAGCCGGCAAATAGCAGGATTTTCATAAATGGCTCCATCACAGGTTGCAAGACACAGCGGCCCACTTCTCCCGGATGCCTGAAAGGTGCGCTTCGGATGCGAAAGTAGCTGTAGCTAGGCTGCTGCTGAGTTCCGCATGGCTTGCATGTAACTGTCCATTGACTGCGTCAACTGAGCATCTACCTCGTCCGCGATCGTCATGACGTCGGGTAACACCAGGCTGAAATCCAGAGATTCCAGATTGATCTGCAACGTCCCGAAGATGGTTACCTGCAGAATTCGCGATTCGTGCACCAGCATTGCGGGAGTGTAGCCTTGCAGATATCGCAGCTTTCCATGGGCCACCGCCGCGGCGGAAAAGACGGCATCGCTGTCCTTGTCAGTCGCCCTCGGTTTGCTGAGGCGGAGGGCCAGGTCTTCAACCAGCTTTGGAAGATGTCCAGTGCGCTCTTCATCGCTAAGCGAAATGCGGTTTAGTTCACTGCTCTGTCTTGCCCGCACCAGCCAACCATCGACAATCGCGGCGGTGCACCGCCGCAATATCGCGCCCACACTCTCCTTATCTAACCGTTTCGTAGGTTTGCGATGTACTACTTTTTCTCGGACGAGATCGATCAACCGCCCAATCTCGAATGGTTTTACGACGATTTCGTCCGCCTCTAAGAGGATGGCTGCCATGGCGCTTTGCACGTCAGGGTAGCCGCTCACAAGCATGGTCAGTGCATTCGGTTGGGAGTGGCGCATGGCTGAGACTACTGTAAAACCGTCGCCTGGGTTAGGCATGTGGAGGTCCGTGATGAGCACGTCAAAACTCTCGGTCGCGATTCGTCTTAGAGCTTCTGTCACGCTGGAGGCAGCAACTACCTCAAATCCTTTGCGCTCAAGCCCTTGGCTCGTCATCGCAAGTACCGCGCTATCGTCATCTACCAGCAGAACTCTGTGCACATTGCCTGCTGGGGTCGGGGTCATAGAGTATGGCCTCTGGTCACGGATAGTGCCAGTCTAGACACCGTTATTCTTCAAGTCTGTGCAATTTTGAACAGTCGTCCCATTTTGTTCCCATTTTGGGTAATGTAGCATTCAGCAGGTTCGACCGAGCAGTCATGGGTTAGTGTCGACTGGGCAGTAGCGACGTTCGGACCCTCACGACTGCTCTACTTTCTGTACCCAAACGCGCGCGGTTTCAGGCCGGACCTCCCCTGGGGTCCGGCCTGTTCACCTAACCACCGTCCGACACTGACAGCGACAAGCAAACTCCGCCTCTCGAGAGGCAGACCGTGCGTCTCAATGGAAGGATGCGAGGGCTAGTCGTGGAGAACTACGTTGAGCAGCGAACTGTGGACCTGCAATCCGCTGTTGTAATGGATGAAACCTAGCTTCCTGAACCGGTTCATGAAAAAGCTGACTCGCGAGCAGTGGTGCCGATCATCTCGGCCAGAGTCTCCTGACTGATCTTGGGAACCACGGTTTCCGGAATACCCTCCTTGCCAAAATGAGCCAGCAATAGAAGGCCCCGGGGGCGCACTCAATCGTGCAGAACGACGTTGAGCAGCGAACTGTGGACTTGCAATCCGCCTTCAATACCGCCGGCGTATTGAATGAAACCCAGTTTCCTGAACCGGTTCATGAAAAAACTCACTCGTGAACGGGTGGTTCCCACCATATCAGCCAGGGTTTCCTGACTTATCTTCGGGACCACGGTCTCGGGTACACCTTCCTTGCCAAAATGAGCCAGCAATAGAAGGACGCGGGCCAGTCGCTTTTCACTGGAATTAAATAACTGATCAACCAGATCCTCTTCGTAACGGATATTCCGCGACAGCAAATACGCCACGAACATATCGGAAAACGCATGTTCGCGATGAAGTGCTTCCATCATCGCCTTCTTGTCGATCCGAAGGAGCGCGCAATCCGTCATTGCAGCCGCGGATCCCATGCGTTGAGCCTGACCGGCCAGCGCGCCTTCCCCAAAGAAGTTTCCGTCACTCAGCATGCCTATGGTGGCTTCTCGGCCGGTCTGGGATACGACGGTGAGCTTCACCCTGCCGGATTGGATATAAAAGACCGCGTCCGCCCCATCCCCTTGGGCAAAGATAGTTCGTTTCTTGGCAACAGCCACGTTCTTCCTGCCAGCGCCAATGGTTGCGAGGAAAGTGTCGGGATCGAACTCGCGCTTCTTCTTATTCGCTACTGTTGTAGAACTCATCAGCGTTAATTGTAGTCCTAAAACGTGAGCGTTTGTCACAAATCGTGACCAACTTCCAAAGTGAGCCATTTTGCTCAGCATTTCCATGGGAAACGAGCGAATCTACAGATACCTCACAAAGAGCCATGGACCTGTCAAACCAGGCGGGCCACGTGCTCTCCCGAGGTAGGTTTAACCCAGGCAGATCTGGAGGACTGGAATGCTCCGGGAAGATCTAATGAACCCTGACCTTTTTAGCAAAATTGTGCTGCTAGGAAGTGCGGCGCTCATAGTCGTCGCGTTCTTGCTGATTGTAGTGGCCGCTTTCACGCAACCGGCTGCGCTGGCATGACGAGAGCGTAGGAAATCGCTCAGAGCGATGTAGCTACATCGCACCACAGGGAGGGTCTCGCGATTGACAACCCGAGAGCGTGAGACTAGGGTGGAAATGAGTGAGGACGCGTTCTCACTCTTTCAGGTCTCCTGAACTAAGTCAGCCCATCTGAAGTTTCCCCTCTTAGCTCTCCTGTCAATCTATGGAGGTTGATCAATGTTTGCTCGCAATATTGCTCTACGCCTGAAGCCCAACACGCTGGCCGAATTCACCTAGACGCTTGATAACGAAGTCATCCCCATGCTGCGCAAGCAGAAGGGGTTTCAAGACGAAATCACATTTTGCAATCTGGGTGGAATGGATGTCATCGCCATCAGTCTTTGGGATACACAGGAGCACGCGGAAGCATACAACACAGCGGGATACCCCGATGTGCTCAAGAGCCTGAACAAGGTATTGGAGGCAGCCCGAGGGTGCGAGTGTCTGATGTCATCAGCTCGACTCTTCAGAAGACTGGCATTGCAGTTGCCGCCTAGGCGGTGCATCAATCAGACTGAGGCGGCTCCGTAGTCGCCTCGTCTTTCATCTCACGGTCTAAGTATTCTTGGAGAAGTCTATGACAGCAACTGTTCAAGTCGGCACCATTCTGATCGAGGATCGTGCTCTGATAACCCAGACTCTGGGGTTGCAAAGTGAGCCCTACTCAGCCCACTGGTGCGTGGTGAACGCACTCGATGGCTTGGCTCTTGATCGCAAGATCCATGCCGCGGGATGGAACTTCTTCTTCATGGCTGCAGAAGCAAAGGTGATGTTCTTTGGTGCAATCGGGGCGAAGAACATCCAGAATGCAATAAAACGAATGTTAGAAAAACTGAAGCCGATGAATTTTAATTGCCTTGAGGTCACTAGAATCGTTGCCAAACGATTTCTGGGCGTGCCCTACGCCGTCGTTTTGGCGCACTCACGCCATATCCAACAAAGTTGTTATCTCGATGGCGCCGACGAACGGCGCACGTCCCAGCGCGATGCCGAGCAGGCCAGAGCTTGAGCGTGCTCTGCGCTCCCCCGTTCATTCAGGAAACTTAACCAGAGTCTAGGGTGTCTACCGGCTACTTGAATGGGCGGCCGCAGTGGGCTGGCCAGTTAGTTTTCCGCACCCGCTAAGCGCCGATCTCTATGCGGATCCGTGCGGGGTTGGCCAGTGCTAAGTTCACACTTTTCTCCTGGCTTAGCTCCGCAAGTAGGACAACGAACCGCCAGGGCTTGTTTCCGTTTGGCTGTCATGGCTACATCATGCAACGTCGCTCGCCAACAAGATGTTCAATTTTGATCACTTCACACGTTTCAGCCTCCGCATTCTTGCGCGTCTTCCTTCGACGGTCCGCTGCGAATTCGCTGTGAGCGTTATTGATCAGACGTAAGAGCTCCGAAATGAGAAGGTCATCGCAGAACTGTTTGCGAGCGAGACAAAAGTGTGCAGTACGTCTCGTCCGGAAATCGTGCCTCGCCATCCACGCAACCCGCAGCCGCAGAGCATCACCGGGCAAGCCAAGAATGACCAGGCAAAAGGAAGCACAATGCGTTTCATCTCTTCCATTCGTTCGCTGTTGTTCGCGCTCGTAATGCTGGCCGTCTCGGCCGCAGCGTTCGCGCAGATTGGCATATCCATTACCGTCGCCCCTCCAGCGCTGCCCGTGTATGAGCAGCCACCCCTCCCCGCCCAAGGCTATATCTGGACACCGGGGTACTGGGCTTACAGTGAGGGCGATTACTACTGGGTGCCAGGCACGTGGGTGATGGCGCCGCAAGTGGGTTTTCTCTGGACTCCGGGCTATTGGGGTTGGGGCAACGGCATGTATGTTTTCAATGAAGGCTACTGGGGCCCCCACGTAGGTTTCTATGGCGGAATCAACTATGGCTACGGCTACACCGGTGAAGGTTACCAAGGCGGGCGCTGGGACAATGGGCAATTCGCCTACAACCGTGCGGTGAATAACATAAACGTGACCAACATTCACAATACCTATAACACCACGGTGATCAACAATACGACCGTGAACCGGGTCAGCTACAACGGCGGCAACGGTGGACTAACTGCCCGTCCAAACTCTCAACAAGAGGCTGCTGCGCACGAGAAACATATCGCGCCGGTCGCGGTTCAAACTCAACATGCGCAGGCTGCCCGCGCGAACCCGCAGCAACGGGTTTCTGTGAACCAGGGCAAGCCGGCAGTCGCAGCTACTCCGAAACCGGGAGCATTTAATGCCGGTGTGCCAGCCAAACAAGCAGGAGCATCTTATAAACCTGAAGGCAAGAGTGCGGCAACTCAGCCCCCAGTCGAAACGCCACCTGCTCAGCCGGCGAACAACGCTCCTCGACCTGGCGCCGCGGAGCGTAGCACTCCAGCAGCGCGCAACGATGTGCCCCGTCCACCGGCTGCACCGGAGAAGGCGAGTGTGCCGCGTCCTGAGAGTACGCCGCGTCCGGTAGAGAACGCCTCTCGGACCGAAAGCAAGTCTCAACCGCAAAGCGCTCCACACCCGGAAGCCGCCCCTCGCGCAGAGACTGCTTCGCGTCCTGAGAATGCTCCACATCCAGAAGCAGCGGCCAAACCCGAGAATGCGCCCCATGCTGAAACCCAGCCTCATCCCGAGGCTGCTCCCCGGGCTGAAGCCCGTCCAGAGAATGCTCCTAAGCCAGAAAAAGAAGCTGCTCCCGAAGAACGGCGACAACAGCAGTAATACCCGACTGCTTCAAGGAGACGGCTCGCAGCAAATGGTGCGAGCCGCTCTTTTGCAATCTGGATCGTGGCGTTGACCCTGAGTTCAGCTTCCCACAATTAGCGCAGTGCCAGGCGCATCGCTTTTCCCTGGCGCTCAAAGTTGATCTGCAAGACTGCCGGATGGTTTTTGGTCAAACTCCCCAAGATAGCCGCTGACTGTTCGTAGTTGTCAGGGGTGGAACGCACCCGAACAAGGATGCGGTGGGTGCCTGCTGGTAGTTGGACCGTGTGAGTTTCCCGGACATCCGTACGAAATGGATTCCAGTGCTTCTTGATCTGACCGCGCAATGGACGATCGTAAGCTAACTTGTCGTCGATCCACAGCGAAAGCTCCACCGCTGAGAAACGATGTTCAATGCGTATGCTCAGCGTGGTGTCTGCAATGGCTTTCGAGGCTTCCTTGGAATTGGACAATGTCTCTGAGCTGTGGTCGATGACATTCGGCTCACTCACCACCGGGGCCGGTGCCCCACTCGCGCCGACGATTGCCGATGGACCGGTCTGACCGGAATTTCGCGACGGGAGCCTTTTGTGATACGCAAAGAAGCCGACCATGATCGTCGCAATCGAGAACACCAGCCCTATGCGTACCGCTGGCCGCCGACACCAGGACAAGACCTGTAGCCAAACGAATGTGACTGCTTGTCTCGCCGCGAGTCCTAAGATTTGGAAGAAACCAACCAGTGCAAGGTTCGCTGAAGGAACGTGAGTGGTAACCTCGCCGAGTGACCGAGCGAGGACTTCTTTCGCTCCCGGGAACCGCGACGCACCGTTGGCACCTTTTGAGATTGTCTGGCCGCGCTCGCGAAGTTCACGCAGGTCGAGAGCAAACTCCAATCCACGCTGATAACGTTGCGCGGGATCTTTTGCCATGGCGCGGGCGATTACGGAATCCAGTTCAGGGGGAAGGTCAGGGTCAAACGCGGTTGCCCGCAAGGGATCGCGGTTGGCGACCTTGAAGCAAACGGTGGTAGTACTGTTACCTTGGAAAGGGCCGTAGCCAGTAACCATGTGGTAGAGAATCGTACCCAACGAAAATAGGTCGGAGCGTTTGTCCACCGGCTCACCCTCCAACTGTTCCGGCGACATGTAGGCCGGTGTGCCCAGCGCCCGGCCGGGGAGCGTCAGGTGCACCAGGTTCACTTTCGCAATGCCGAAATCTGCGATCTTGGCATGCCCTTCGGGCGTCACCAAGACGTTGGCAGGTTTCATGTCACGATGGACCACGCCTTGGCCGTGGGCGTGATCCAGCGCTTCCGCCAGTTCCTCCGACAACCGAAGAGCGGTGTCGAGCGGTAGCTTCTTGGGTTTTTCTGAAAGGAGTCGGTCCAGCGATTGGCCCGCAATGAACTCCATAACGATGAAGGCAATGTGGCTCTCTGGGTCCTCGCCGGTGTCGAAGATGGTGACAATGCCGGGATGTAACAAACGACCGGCTGCCTGAGCTTCGTGAAAGAACCGCTCCCGGTATTCGCGCTCCTCCCCTGGATTCTGGCCGGAGAGCGAGATCGTTTTGACAGCAACAAAACGGTCGATTTTGGGATCACGAGCCTTGTACACCACTCCCATGGCGCCGCGGCCAACCTCAGCGATGACCTCGTATCGTCCGAAACGCCTACCCCAGCGAGTTTCCATTTGGACCGCAGATTCTTGGTCAGCCAGAACACACCTGACTCTAGTTTAGGGTTTCCTCCCCAAGAAAGAGTGTTCGTCACAATACCAGCGTGGTTACGGCGGTAATCGTTTTTTGCATCGATGGTCATTTCGGATCTCCAGAGTGCCCGGATTCCGCACTCGAGGCATTTGTGGTCAATTTTGACCAGTTCGCAACTCCACTTCCGTTGAATACTAAGAGAGGCGAACTCTACTGATGGACCAAACCACGCGCCGGTAACCGATGACCTCCGACCAAGTCGGATGACGCGTCGCGTTTATGGGAACTCTGACGTGTATCTGCAGCCATTCTTGGCAAACCAGGAGCTCATGTCGCTACCAAACACGGTGCTCCCCAGGGAGAAGTTAGAAATCGTCGGCCTGCGCCCCCTGGTGCGGGAAGAAGTTTCAGCGGCTCGACCGCGATCGCAATCAAAGCCATCGCTGCCCAGCCGGATCGCGGTGATCGGAAATTATCTGCCCCGACAGTGTGGGATTGCTACGTTTACCACCGACCTGTGCGCGGCCATATCCGCCGAGTATGGGACCGCTCGATTGTTGGCGCTGCCCGTAAACGATACGGAACAAGGATATGACTATCCGGCAAGAGTGAGATGGTCGCTCGCTCAGGACGACTTGAAATCCTTTCAGGAAGCCGCTGAGTTCTTGAACTTCAACAATATCGACATGGTCTGCCTGCAGCACGAGTATGGAATCTTCGGCGGACCCGCTGGAAGCCATGTCTTGCAGCTATTGCGCGGCCTGAAGATGCCCGTGGTGACCACTCTGCACACCGTCCTCCGCGAGCCGAATCCTGACCAACTCGTAGTGATGGAGGAGATCGCAGAGCTCTCGGATCGGCTCATCGTCATGAGCCAGCTTTCATCCCAGTTCTTGCAAGAAATCTTCAAGGTGCCCGGCAGCAAGATCGACATGGTTCCTCACGGGGTTCCGGACCTTCCATTCCTCGATCCCAATTTCTACAAGGATCGCTTCGGTGTGGAAGGAAAGGCCGTATTACTTACATTCGGTCTGCTCTCGCCAAACAAGGGAATCGAAAACGTCATTCAAGCGTTGCCGCAAATTTTGTCCAAACACAAGAATGTTGTATACATGGTCGCGGGCGCGACCCACCCTCACGTCCTCCGTCGGGAGGGCGACAGCTACCGAAACCACTTGCAAGCGTTGGCGAAGGAAGTGGGAGTGGAGGCGAATGTAATCTTCCACGACCGCTTCGTCAGCCCGGAGGAGATGGTTGAGTTCATTGGCGCTGCGGACATTTACATCACTCCTTACAGACATGAAGCCCAGGTAGTTTCCGGGACGCTTGCGTATGCCCTAGGTGCGGGCAAGGCTATCATTTCAACCCCGTACTGGCATGCGATCGAGTTGCTGGACGACCGCCGCGGCGCGCTTGTTCCCTTCCAGGATCCTGATGCTATCGCAAGAAAGACGGTCGAGCTTTTGCACACCCCGGCGATACGCCACGCCATGCGTAAGCGTGCTTACTTGTTCGCGCGCGAGATGGTCTGGAAAAGAGTAGCGCAGGGCTACATGGAAAGTTTTATACACGTTCGTAGCGACCGCATGGAGACTCCACAAGTGCGGTTTTCCACCCGTGTTGCACAAAAGACATTGAATCAGCTGCCGGGACTGAACCTGAAGCACTTCAACAGGCTAACCGATGACACTGGAATGCTGCAGCACGCGATCTTCACCATCCCCAACTACGCAGAGGGATACACCACCGACGACAATGCTCGCGCACTCGTTTTCACGGTACTGCTGGGGCAAATGGACAAGGGGCAGGACCGTGAACCTGCCCACGATTCGTCCTTTCGGTATTTGGCGTTTTTGCAGCACGGGTTCAATCCAGAGAAGGGCAGATTCAGAAACTTTCTCGGCTATGATCGCCGGTGGAACGAAGCTGAGGGCTCCGAGGATTGTCATGGGCGTGCACTGTGGGGACTTGGAACGGTTCTAGGCCGGTCCGGGGACGAAGGACTGAAGTGCGCCGCTGGGCGTTTGTTCGAGGTGTCACTTCCGACAGTTATGGACTTCAACAGTCCTCGTGCCTGGGCCTACGCTTTGCTCGGAATTCAGGAATACCTCGATTCATATGCTGGAGACCGGGACGCACAGAAAATAAGATCCGTCCTCAGCACGCGATTGCTGGAAATGTACGAGTCGGTCCGCACCTCAGATTGGAAATGGTTCGAGAACGTTCTGGCCTATGGAAACGCGAGATTGCCCCAGGCCATGTTGCTCGTGGGCTCCGCTTGCGCGGATGACCGGATGGTTTCGAGCGGTCTCGAAGCGCTGGACTGGCTGCTGAAAACGCAGCATTGCGAAACCAACGGCCACTTCGTACCGATCGGATCGCAAGGTTTCTATCGCAAGGGTGGCGCAAAGGCGCGCTTCGATCAACAGCCACTCGAGGCCGGTGGGGCGGTTTCCGCGTGCTTGCAAGCCTACCGCGTAACCGGGGATAGCCGTTGGCGCAGCCAGGCTTGGTCGGCCTTCAACTGGTTCCTTGGCGATAACGACCTGCAACTTCCTCTTTATGATTCCGTCACCGGCGGCTGCCGGGACGGCCTGCACCCCGACCGCGCCAACGAGAACCAGGGAGCAGAATCCACCCTATCGTTCTTGATGGCCCTGCTCGAAATGAGCTCGCTGCCAGCACCTGACAGCTTCGGAACCAGCGGTGAGTTATTTGGTGCTTCCACAACTAGACTTGGATCAGGGCCGCGGAGTGAAGACCTATGAGCGTTGCCACAACGATTCGCCACGAACCACTGCTTCTTCGGCATCCTGCCAACCCAATCTTGACGGCCAAGGATTGGCCATACTCCATTAATAGTGTGTTCAATGCGGGCGCCACACTGCTAGCGGATGGATCGACCTTGCTGCTCTGCCGGGTCGAGGATCGACGGGGCTTGTCCCATCTTTGCGCTGCTCGTTCGCGCAATGGAGTGGATGATTGGCAAATTGATAAGGAACCGACCTTGATGCCAAGCCCCAGGGAGTATCCCGAGGAAATCTGGGGCATCGAGGATCCGCGCATCACTTTCGTGCCCGAGTTGCAGCAATACGTAGTCACCTACACCTCCTATTCACGCGGCGGCCCCGGAGTGTCCCTGGCTCTGACCAAAGACTTCCGCAGCTTCGAGCGCTATGGCGTCATTATGCCGCCAGATGATAAAGACTCCGCGCTGCTGCCTCGGAGAATCGATGGATGCTGGGCGCTTATTCATCGTCCGATGACGCCGTTGGGGTCGCATATGTGGATTTCCTACTCTCCCGACCTGCGCTATTGGGGCAGGCACCGGCTCATGCTGGAGGCGCGCCGCGGCGCCTGGTGGGACGCGAACAAGATTGGTTTGTCGCCACCACCCATCGAGACTTCCAGAGGCTGGCTCGTGTTCTATCACGGAGTACGGCACACGCCTTCGGGCTGTCTGTATCGGTTGGGCTTGGCGCTGTTTGACCTTGAGAATCCGGCGAAGTGTTTAGTGCGAGGGGATTCGTGGATCTTTGCGCCAGAAGCCGACTACGAGCGTCACGGCGACGTCGATGATGTTGTGTTCCCCTGCGGATATACGATGGACTCCGATGGCGACGGCCTCAACATTTATTACGGAGCTGCGGACTGCTCGATTGCCCTGGCTCGAAGTAGCGTTCGCTCTTTAGTCGATTGGCTGGATGCCAATGGAAGTTCCGAGCGCAGACGAGCGGAGGACTTATGAAACCACTGCGTTGGATCTTTCATTCGGCGTTTGGGTGCCATCACGGGCAGAAGAATAGCGTGTTCACGATCAAGAAACGAACCTACCGCGTCTGCTTCTAATGTGGGCAGGAATTCGAGTATTTCTGGGCATCAATGCACCCAGTACGGTCGAGTGCTGCCGCCAACGGCTGTACGCCACTAGATCACGAGGAATAAGCCGAGATTTCCACGATTTGAGCCCATCGCGGCACGGGCCTCACACTCCTAATTCTTCACATGTGAGCAATCTAGCTCAGACGCGCAGGTCTACATCTGTCATTCTTTATTCTCCTGAGTGTGTCGGGAGAGCGACGACCGCCAATTCTTAGCTCTCACTCTTAGCCGCTATGGGTAAGGTCCCAACCATCCACATCGAAGCGGCCACATCCAGCCGATTGGCATTCGTAATCCGTGTGTATGCCGTGGAACCTCCGGCGAACACGATTCGACCCTAAAAGCTTTTGCAGAACGGATTCAGGCGACACCTTGGCGCGGATGCGAGGCGTTAGCCCTCGAAGTAAGAAAGGTCAAAGATTATGCCGTTAATTCAACTTCTGGAAGTTCTCATCGTGGTGGGTGTTCTGTTGTGGCTGGTCAACCGGTTCATTCCGATGCAGTCGTCCATCAAGTCAATCTTGAATGGCGTGGTGGTCATCGCCGTGGTGCTGTGGCTGCTGAATGTATTTGGACTCTTCCACTCACTTTCGGCGATTCGCATAGGAAAAGGGTGACGGACTGGCAAGATGCACAAATAGGACGCTTTGTCGACGGACACGACGAGATTGCGTAACCCGGCAGACATCTGCCAAGGAGAGCAAATGAAGATGAAACTGTTGTTAGCAGCGGGACTCGCACTGAGCCTGAGCGCACTGGCTCAAACCCATCCACAAGCGGCGGTCGCCGTCGAGCGCATGGCGCAGACGCCCACGTTCCGGGTAGTCGTAATCAGCCGCACGACGCCCGCGGTCAACTACAGACATCACAGCGGGTCTACGAAGGTGGATCTCGCGGGCACGGAGCTCATGCCATCCGCGAACGGTGAGGCCGAAGTAAACAGCAAGCGTGGAGCGCTTGAGATCGAAGCCGAATTCGGTAACCTGCAGAAGCCCACGACTTTCGGCAACGAATATTTGACTTACATCCTGTGGGCGATTTCGCCCGAAGGCCGCGCCGTGAACCTGGGTGAAGTCTTAGTCGGAGGCAACGACCGCAGCAAGTTGCACGTCACTACCGACCTGCAGGCATTCGCGTTGATTGTCACCGCGGAACCTTATTACGCAGTCCGGCAACCCAGTAACGTAGTCGTGCTCGAAAATGTTATTCGCAAGGACACGAAAGGAACCATCGAGACGGTCGAGGCAAAGTACGAGCTTACGGAGCGAGGCGGCTACATTCCAACCGGCTACAAGTTCGACCCGGTGGTCCTGAATGCCAAGTTGCCCTTAGAATTCTTCGAGGCACGCAACGCGTTACGTATCGCGCAATCCGAAGGCGCCGAGCAGTACGCCAGCGACAGCTACCAGCATGCGGTTCAGTTGATGAACAACACGGACGAATATGCTACCAGAAAGAACGTTCCGAGAAAGCCGCTGATCGCAGTCGCCCGAGAGACGGTTCAAACTGCCGAAGATGCTCGCGCCATCGCAGTCACGAAGATGGACGACCAACGTCTAGCCAGTGAACGCCAAGCCTCAACGGACGCCCAGGCTCAAGCGCAAACCCAAGCCGACGATGCGAACCGGCAGAAGGAGCAAGCCCAGTCTGACACAGCGCAAGCGAAATCGGACATGGCCGCAAATCAGGCAGTATCTGCAGCAGCGGTTACCGCCGCTCAGGCCGATGCCGACCGGTCTCGCCTAGCGGCACGGCAAGCGGACACCGACAAAGCCGCCATGCGGGCACGTTTGTCAGAACAATTGAATTCCATTCTTCAGACTCGCGACAGCGCACGTGGGCTCATCGTTAGCATGTCCGACGTATTGTTTGACACCGGACAGTATTCCTTGAAGCCAGGAGCACGGGAGAAGCTGGCGAAGGTTGCCGGTATCCTGCTGGCGTATCCGGGACTCAACATTGAAGTCGGCGGCTACACGGATAATGTCGGCGGCGACGACATGAACCAGAAGCTGTCCGAGAATCGTGCCGATTCCGTGCGCGCCTATCTCGTGCAACAAGGTGTAACCACCAACTCGGTCAGCGCCAGAGGTTTCGGCAACACTCTGCCGGTGGCTTCAAACGATAGCTCTGCCGGGCGCCAGCAGAACCGGAGAGTTGAACTTCTTGTATCCGGAGACGCCATCGGCAACCCGGCTAATGTAACCACGGGTAGCTTGCAATAAACGCACGAATGTTCAAAAACGGTGACGGAGGCAAGACCAGCTAATCGGAATTATCAGCACAGCAGTTCTATCTCAATCACATCAATCTCCCAACCGGAACGGCTTTCGGCCCAAATCGTCCGTCGAGTCGGAAGCCAGTCCGGGATGGTGCCAGTCCTCCAGCCTATCGGCGATCTGCACTTTTCCACCTCTGTCGCCGGACCCTGTCAAGATTTGTTTTAGGGATTATGAGATGCTCTGTAGGGCGGTCAGAGCGCTGACTCCGGGTTCGTTGTTAGTTGTGCGAGGTGCGTACGAGACAGTACTGCGAAAAGCGACCGGCAGATCTTCGACTGTGCAACCTGGTGGCACAACGCTCGCGAGATGCCAAGGAAGAGGTTAAGCAGAAAGTCGAGAGGAAATGAGATGCGTTGTAAACTAATCACTTTAGGAGACGTTCGATGGCTCTACTAAAGACTTCCAATCCAGCGTTGTCCGGTGACGCGTTTCGTGTGGGCGGTGCCGTGCTCGGCGACAGCATGACCGTCTCCGGCACGGTGAACAAGACTGGCATTTTGTTGATCTGCGTGGTGGCTACCGCTGCCTGGAGTTGGAACTTGTTCACACGGTCTCCCCAAGCTGCGCTGCCGCTTCTCGCCGTCGGAGGCATTGGAGGTTTCATTGTCGCACTGGTAACTATTTTCAAGAAGGCGTGGTCTCCGGTGACCGCGCCGATGTATGCGCTGCTGGAAGGTCTGGTATTGGGCAGCGCCTCCGCCATGTTGGAGATGCGTTTTCCCGGAATTGCTATGCAGGCAGTTGGCTTGACGTTTGGGACGTTGGTGGCATTACTGCTCGCCTACCGGTCCGGGATGATCCGCGCCACCGAGAAATTCAAGATAGGGATTGTGGCGGCGACCGGCGGAATTGCTGTCTTCTATCTGATCGAGTTTGTGCTCGGGTTCTTCGGCATTCACTTCGCAGCCATCAACGGCTCGGGCATGATCGGTATCGGTTTCAGCGTGGTGGTGGTGATCGTTGCCGCACTCAACCTGGTGCTGGATTTCGATCTTATCGAGAGTGGAGCCCGCGCCGGCGTTCCGAAGTACATGGAATGGTATGGCGGCTTCGCTTTGATGGTCACTCTCATTTGGCTTTACTTCGAAATATTGCGACTGCTCGCCAAGCTCCGCAGCCGAGACTAGCATCGAAATCCTTGAGGAATTAACTGAACAAGCCATCACCCGCTGCTCAGCGATCGCTCAAGGCAATTTATTCAAATCGCACGGATCGCTCGTGTTCTGCACCGGAGGCGTTGGCGGAGTCAGCCACGATGGATGTGTGAAATCGAAGCACTCGGTCATATCCATTTGCGCCGCATCCCGCTTGGTCAACGCTGCCAGATGGAACCGAGTCTCAATCAATTTCAGAATCGCCGTGGTGTCCGTCCACCGTGTGCGAAACCTAATGCTTCTTCGTATAGGGCGACACCACAATAAGTGGAACCCAATAGCCGGTGTACACAAAGTTACAGGTGATCAGTAACGCCCTTGTTGCAAATATCACCTGGCAAAAGATCCTTAGGCTTAATGCCATCCGGGTTCACTGTTTTCTGTGGCGACACATGGTCGTAAATCCCTCCAAATTCGTCGTAGGTGAGGATGAAAAGTCCCCGGCCGTGCGTGGCTTCAATTCGAGGTGGAACCAAATATCCAAGGCTCAGTGATCAGGGAAACTGCGATTTTCGATCTTGCCGGATTGGCAGGCCTTGTTTATTGGTATGCGCTTTATCTCATTCATCGCTGGATTTTCAGCAGGATGCTGCGGTCGATTGCAGTTATGGCGGAGCACTAGGCAGAAGTTGCGTTTGGGCGATACGCTCATTCCCTAGGAATGGTGCCACTTTGTCCGCTCCTGGGGCAGCTCCGTGATCACTTTGGTTGGGCCTGAGCGAGGTTTCCGGGGAACGCTATTTCAGAACGCACAAGGTGCGGCTTCCTGTAGTACCTCTGTTGGCGCATAAAAAGGCGGGCACCTGCGCGATGCCCGCCGAGAATTTAACGCGCGCTGGTTGTCCAGGCTATTTCTTCCCGGAAAAGACTCCGGGCAGCACTTCCGTGCCTTGTATCTGAACTGCCTGCAATCTCCCAGGGTTGAGCCCGAGAGCCTTCAGAATTGTCGGAGCAACTTGAGCCGTTTGTACCGGAGTGGTCAGGGTCTTGGGCGCGAAACTCGGGTTCGAGACCAGAATCATCACGTTGGTGTCGTCATGCGAGAAGCCGCCATGTTCCGCCTGCTTCGCGGTGCTCCCGGAGTAAGTCACGCCCACATTGGGAGTAACAATGATGTCCGGGCTTCGCGGATCGCCGTTTGGCGGGATGCCTGGCGGATTAAACAGTTGATTGATCGATTGCCCGAAGAAGATTTCGCCAATGCCTGCAATGTTATTCGATGTCGGGGATTGGGTTTCCAGAATCCCGACCTCGGTCGCCGTGTTGCAAGAGCGTTTCAACCACAAAAGCGAAACGTCGTCCTCTGTGGGGCCGATTTGGCCACCTGAGTTTGACTCGGAGGGCGGCAAGCAGTCGTCGATCAGTCTGCTCGGCGAGGTCGTCACTGGCCCGGACGAGGTAATGCCAACGTAGCGTGGGGAATCAATTGGACTCTGACCGTGCTTTGCAGTGATGATGACGAGCGTCGAGTCGGATAAACCCTGCTTTCGGAGCTCCGCAGTCCATTTTCCGATCGCCGCGTCAACAAACTGAATCTCCTGCAGCAATAAGGCGCTCGGGGTGCCCATTCCGTTTAGGTAACCACCGCTGCCTACGTTGGCTTCGATCAGCTTTTGCCCTACGCTCACGGCTTGGAAATTCATGCCGAAGATCGTGGGCACCTGGGCCTTCTTCTTACGGTTGTGGCTGAAGCCATCGATTTCGTTGAGGATGGCGTTCACCTTGAGTGTGTCGTAGCACTGGATGTTTTCAAAGCTGTTGGTCCAGGCGCTAAGATCGGCCGTCGGGTCCGGAATGGGATCGCAGGCCAGCCCAAGCGGCGTCGTGACACCCTTCAGAGCAACCACCATGGAATTGATTTCTGGTGCATAGAAGTCGTCCAGGTTCGTGCCGTCACCGGGGCCGGAAACCGAGGAGTAAGCTGGGTGCTTGTCGGACCAGGCGGTGTAACCGCCAGCGGCGTGAATCACGCCGAAAATTGTGTTCGTCCGGATGAAGTTCCACGGGTACACCGGAAGACAGTTGTTAAACGGATCGCGCTCCAGCCTGGCCGGATCAATCGAGTTGATTCCGCCATCCCCGTTCCTGGTACTTATGCCATCGATGCCGTTCAAGAATTGTTGGTTGATGTCGATGCCCTCTTCATACTCGGTCGAGGTGCCATTAGCCCGGTTGAGAGTACAGGATCCGCCCTTGAGGCCGTTGCCCGTGGTTTTCAACGGAGGAGCGAGAACCCGGTCGTAGGCGACATCGTAGAACGCGCCAAAGGTACGCGGTGTGCCCCCGGTTACAATTGCCATCAAGCCGGGGAATGAATCGGAGGGCCGCGACGTGCTGGTATCCAGATAGTTCACGGCTGTTGCGCCCAGTTTCGCCAGGTTCGTGCAGTAGGGTTGTCCGCCGTTTATTCCTTTGACTCCCTTCGAACAGTTGAGATAGTCCACGACATGCATGCCGTCAATGCTCACGAGCAAGACGTGGCTAATTTTGTTCCGTTTTCCTGAGTCTTGCGCAACCACGGCCTGTACCGAAGCCGCAGCCAGAAAGAGAATCGCGACAAAAGCCGCTGAAGCCCTCTTAGTTTTCATGGAAAAATCCTCCTGAACAGAAAACTGTAGCGATGAAATGTGGCAGTCAGGTTAAACGCTAATGAATTTTCTGTGTCCGTAATGTGGAAATCTTCGCGACCCGAACTTTCGGAGATGGTTCTGCTGCGGTGCGGCTTCCGACGGAAACTCAAATTCGCTGTCGGCGGATTCCAAGTGGGTGATGGGTCTCACCGGCTTTAACCTCCACAATTTGATATTTTCGCCCCCGGGTACCGGACCGGCACAAACCATAAATCTGGGAACGCTCGGTTATCATTGGGGTAACTGGCTGCCAACGATCACCAGATTCTGTTCCTGGGGAACGAACCGGGCTATGGTAGCCGCATCTACTTGATGGATTTTCCGCAGGCCCGCCCTCGCCCCGTTACTGCGGAGGGAGTCGAGGTGGTCAATTACACTCACTTTGTTTCCCCGGATGGCCAGTCGTTCCTGGGCTTGGATTCTGAGAGAAATTCTGTCGCCTATTCGGTTCAGTCTGGCGAAGGCAAGCCGGTGCCGGGCTTAAATCCTGCAGAAATTTGCTTTCGGCTGGCCGGGGGATGGCAAGAGCGTTTATGTCTATCGCCCGGCCGTGCCTGCCCTGGTATATCGCGTCGAACTGAACACGGGACACAGGCAGCTCTGGAAAGAACTCAACCCACCCGACCCGGCCGGGATCAACTTCATCCGCACGCCCCACATCTCCGCCGACGGCAAGGCTTACGCGTACAACTACAAGCGCATCCTATTCGACCTCTATCCGGTCGATGGCCTGAACTAGTACACGGTAATAAATAAACAGAAGATTTGAGACGGCGACGCCACTGACTGTCGGTGGCGCGCTGTCGACAATCCGCGTTGGTTGGCCCTGAATTACTCCGGGCAGAGCAGCGCTCAGCATGAACTCTTTCCATGGGGGAAACCGCCCGTGGCTCCCTTCAATCGCTGTCCTAAAATCCCGATCGACTTCCCCAAACGCTAGAGTGAAGGGAAGGAGAGGATACGGCGCGTTCCGCAACCGAAAACGTGACGAGGTGACCTGCCTGCTAAGTTGGGTTCACATCACGATCTTCGTCTTGCTCCGGTAGAGATGGAAGCCAGAGTAGCGGTGGAGTTGTTGCACCACCTGTCCCTTGAAATCCCAAGTAATGGTTGCTTCCTGTGGAAGCCAAAGCGTGTCCGCCACTTCTGGCATGCGAACCTGAGAGAAGAGAACTTCCGATGTGAGGGTTCGCAGGGAAATATCGGGGCGAGGTGCCAGCAGATCCTTTCGCAAGCGAACGATGCGGAAGTCGGACGCGTCGATCCATGCGATCCCCTGGAAGAGCACGGGAACCGATGTTCCCGGGAGGGCCACTTCCCCAGGGAATTTCACTTTGTCGGGGATTTGCGCGAAGGCCAGAACGATCGTGGCGTGTCCATCCATGCGCTGGCGGCCCAGATAACGAAACCGCGACTCAAACAGGTTGCCCGGATGAAACAGCACCCAGGCGTTAGCCGTACCTTGCGATAGTGGGGCGGTGCCAGTCTTCGCCTTATCGGTTCGATACTCTTCCAGCATGACCTCACAAGTTCCCTCATGACGCAAAACCAGATACTCGAACTGCTGGCGCCAGGTCGGACCTCGCGGCTCGATCTTGGTGACCACACTCTCGTGAGAAATTACGTTCGGCATTTTTCTCAGCAGGTCCAGACTCTTATCGCCAGTCTTCTTGAGAATTTCCGCCAACAGCTGCTGGTCTGGAGCCGGATCCAATCCGTGCAACTCGGGAATCGCAGCAGTCAATTGCGGCAAGGGATCGTCCAGATACGGCTTCGCGCTCGCCCAGACTGACCGGTCGAAAGACTGGGGTGTGAGCTCCACGTCGGAAGGGACCTTTGTCCCAGAGTCGACCTTTGAGAAGGGACGTAACAATTGGGCTAAGGCGTGGAAGTCGGGATCTTTTCCCAATTTGTTTGTCGCCAGGAATTGCCATGCCGGTTCGTTCACCTCGTCAGCGATAGCATCGTAGGTCTGGTCATGGCCCGAGATTTCGTGAAGTTCTACGGCGAAACCACGCGCGTTGAAGGCATCCCGTGTCCCTTTCACTTGCGGAAGAGGAAAGGCCGCATCGTCTGTGCCCGCCCAGATGGAAATCGGAATTCTACGCTCTGAGGAGTCGACGAGTTTGAAATTGCTCTCCGGCAAGAACCCGTCACGAACCGCGGTCGCTGCGAAGTACTCCGATTCCACAATCGAGAGGTAAAGCGCGTACACAGCACCTGCCGAATCGCCGAACAGGTACACCCGCCGACGGTCGACGGCGTGTTTGGATTCGACCTCTGTAATCACCGCATGCAAAAAATCCGGCGTGTCCTTGCGATAATCCCACTCGGCTGGATCGCTCGAATCCGGCGCCACCAAAATGATTCCTTCCCTCTGGGCGAGCTCCTGCCATGGGTCGATGAGAGACTTGCCGTCTTGCCCTGAACCATGAAGCAACAGGAGCAACGGCGCGGGCCCTGACCGTCCGCCTGGAGTGAACAGGTAGTAAGTGCGACTCTCAGGACCGAAGGTCAGGGTTTCCTTTTGCGAATTAGTGCCGGTTTCCGCCAGGCTGAGAGTGATCACCACGAGCGCGCAGCCCCAGCCGATCAGGAATCTGCGCATGCCTTTCCGCCCCTCAGGTTCGTCTTGGCAGCACATTTTTCGCACACGACCCACCGGCACGATCTTCGTTGGAGCGACGGGCGTCTCGCCCGTCCCGCTTTGCCGAAAACACGGGCCGGGACGCCCGTGCTCCATAGAAACTTAGACAACAATACACCGATCCAATGGTCCAAGACCGCCAACTTCGCGGCTTTCGTTGACGGGGATAGCTATAGAGGCCGTGAAACTCCGGACACCTCCTAGGGTGTGCTCGCGATCCACGGCTTTGGCGTGCGCGTGCGTATGCAGTCCGGTCATCTTGACATCGAAGATGGCGTGGGCAACGAGCGCCGCACGATCAGGCTTGGCCGCGTGAATCACAATCTGCGTCGATTGGTTTGTATTTCGGATGATGGCTTCGTCACACTCTCGGCACTGAAGTGGTTAAGCGATATCGGCGCTTCTCCCGTGATGCTGGATCGTATCGGAAAAGTTGTGTTCGTAACCGGGCCAACCGCGCCGTCCGACGCCCGGCTCAGACTTGCACAGGCACGCGCTCTCAGCAATGGAACTGCGCTCGCGATCTCTAAAGAATTAATCTCGGCAAAATTGCGCGGGCAGGAAACCCTGGTTCGCGATAAATTGAAAAACTCAGCGGCCGCGGATGCGATAACCGGATTCCGGGTGAGACTGGACAACGCTGACAATTTGGATAGCGTCCGTACCCTCGAAGCACATGCAGCAATCGCATATTGGAATGCATGGCGCGACGTTCCGCTACTCTGGCCAAGGTCTGATCTACGCAGAGTTCCCGACCACTGGCGCACGTTCGGCACCCGAGCAAGTCCGCTTACGGGCGGCCCCCGGCTCGCCGTGAATCCTGCAAGCGCACTTTTGAATTTCATCTTTGCCGTTTGTGAGTCGGAAGAGCGTTTAGCCCTCTCCATTCTTGGTCTTGATCCAAAAATCGGCTTTCTACGTCTTCCACGGGCAAACCGCGACTCATTGGCCTGCGACATTATGAAGCCTGTACGCCCAGAGGTAGAGCACTGGTTGCATCAGTGGCGGAGTACGGAGCCATTACGCCGGGCTGACTTCTTCGAGACTGCGACTGGCAATTGCAGGCTTATGACTCATCTCTGCGCCTGGCTATCCGAGACAGCGCCCACTCGGGGAAAGCTTATTGCGCCCTGGGCTGAGTACGTGGCGCGGACTTTGTGGGCTACGACATCTCCACCAAAAAGTGAGGGCAAACTTTCAACTCCGCTTACTCAGCAGCATCGCCGCGTCGCAAAGGGTCGTCCGTCGTTTTCGGAAGTCAAAGCCCCAAAACCAGAGCGCCTCTGCCGTGGATGCGGCAAAGCGGTTCAAGGTGATTCAAAGAATTGTACAGAGTGCGACGTTAAGATTGCAACCAAGCGTCTGGCGGAAGTCGCGAGGGCCGGACGTGTGGCGGGACATACCCCTGAAGCGATTGCCAAGGAAGCAGCAACACACCGTAAGCACGCGCAAGCGAAGGCTGCTTGGAATCCCGCAAAACAACCGTCCTGAATAAATCGTCTCAACCAGCCGTGGGGGCGCTAACGCTTTGGATGTTTACAGAAAAATGACAATCCATTGACAACTTCCGCCGTGAAAGAGCATGTGATTACAATATTCAATGGATACCCGGCACCCATTCCGAATTGGTTGCCCATTGACAGACCAGCATTTCGATATACCTTGGAGACAGGCCCCGGCGTGGCGTTTGTCCAAAAACGAGAATCCTGATTCATGTAAACCCTGATTCATGTAAACAAAGACGCTTTGGCTAAGAGACGAAATTTCTTGACAAGCAAGATTTCGGGAGGATGATTCGACAGTGGCACCTCCCGTGCATGCAGCCTAAAGCAGCTCAATTCAACGGGAACAATGCACAGTTAAGGCTGTTCTCGGAAAGGAGAAAGATCATGGAGTGGACCGCACCGAAGTTCGAAGAAGTCGCGCTGAACTGTGAGATCAACTCTTACGCCAGCGCTGCGCTGTAATCCTCGCCAGAGAAGCACCAAAATCCTGGGCTCGCCCAGGTAGGGCGGTTTCCTGCAGCGGATGAGCCTAAATTACAAACCTAGTTCCGCTTAAGAGTAAGGAGAAGTCCATGAACGCACGCAACGTGTCATTGCCCATGACGGCATCGATCAGCGTCCTTTTGTTAGTCTCGGCACTGACCGCGCAAGGCCAAGCACAATGGCCAATAGCCGGTCAGAATCTCAACAACAGCCGCAGCCAGCCGGCAGAGCACTTAATCACTCGCGCCAACGTGCACACCCTGAGCAAAAAGTGGGTGTTTACAACTAGCAACGATGTTTCTGCTACTCCTACCGTTTACAAAAACGCCGTCTACTTTCCCGATTGGGGTGGCAATCTCTACGCAGTGAACAAGGAGACAGGCAATCTCATCTGGACTCACCTGATCTCGGACTACGATGGCGCCAAAGGATCTATCTCACGCGTTAGTCCTGCCGTCGACATCGCTAATAATCAGTTGATTTTCGGGGACAACCCCATCGCTGGCGAAGGCGGCGCGATTCGCGCCAATCCTGCCATGCTCACCCCCGGCAATCTGAAAATGGTGGGCGCGAACGTGATCGCAGTAGATCAGGGAACAGGATTGCTCCGGTGGATTACTAAGGTGTCGAAACATCCGGCATCAATCATTACGGGATCTCCGGTTATCTTCGACGGGGTGGTTTACATTGGGGTGTCTTCGTTCGAGGAGAGTCTTGCTGCATCGGAATTCAAAACATATCGTTGTTGTACATTTCGTGGCAGCGTAGTGGCGCTCGATGCAAAGACCGGTAAGGTGCTGTGGCAGACCTTCACTGTGCCGGACAACGGCGGTGTGCCGGGCGGATACAGCGGCGCAGTGGTTTGGCAACCACCCGCGATTGATAAAAAGCGCGGTTCGCTCTACGTCGGCACCGGTGATAACTACACCGCACCTGCAGATGTGGAAGCCTGCCAAAACAAATTTCCAAACGATGACTGCACCGCTCTGGACGATTACTTCGACAGCGTTCTTGCATTGGATTTGAAGACCGGGCAGATCAAGTGGGCGAGAAAGGCGCGAGAGTTTGACACTTGGACAGTCGCCTGTTTAACTAAGAAAGCTCCAAACAAGAATTGTGAAGTACCCGCCAGCCCAGATTTCGACTTTGGAGGGTCGGGGCCCAATCTGGTGGGCGATATTGTCGGTTTTGGCCAAAAGAGCGGCATCTATTGGGCATTAAATCCCGATAGCGGCGACCTCGTTTGGGCCACACAGGTTGGGCCGGGCAGTGACCTAGGAGGCATCGAGTGGGGCACCGCAACCGATGATAAGAGCGTTTATGTCGCTATCTCGGATGCCGACAAAATCGAATATACCTTGGTGCCTTCGGGACGGAAGATTACGTGGGGATCGTGGGGCGCACTTGACGTCGCCACTGGGAAGATCCTTTGGCAGACAGCAGACCCCACTAAAGGCACCTTCGATATTGGCTCGGTGAGTGTTGCGAATGGCGTCCTGTATGCACCCTCTTTGTCGGGGCAGATGTACGCGCTGAACACGGCAAGCGGGAAAATCCTCTGGAACTTCGCCAGCGGCGGTTCCGTAATCGATGGGCCATCCATCGTGGACGGCGCCGTCTATTGGGGTTCTGGTTACACTATCGGAACCGGAAATAACAAAGTGTACGCATTTACTCTGGGCGGCAAGAATTGAGGCGAGCAAGAGTGAGGGCTTGCGTTTGAATGGATCGCTCACGTCGACGATGTTCGATGTGACAATATCGGGGCAGTCTGCCATTTATAGCAATAGCAGGCTGCCCCGCCGAATTAGTCAGGATCTTTCGCCGATGCCTTTGACGTAACAACGCCCCCGCGCTTGTGGATCGCTGTGGGCGCCGATTACAACAGCGGACTGCCGTTTGAACCGGATTTATCCCCTCAACAATATGCCCTCCAATACGGTCAGGTAATGATTAATCACCTCAATTTCGTTCGCGACCGCATCCATCCTTATTTCACGCAGAATGCTTCGGTGGGCGCCGATCTCTACCAGCGGGAAAAGCGTTCGGTGCGCTTGCAGGCCGACGCTACGAACCTGAGCAATACGCTCGAAGTAATCGACTCGGAGGCCTGTTCTCCGGCAACGCACTCGGCCCCTCGCGGCAATATACCTTTCGCGTTGTAACGACATTCTAGAACCCGGAGCGATTCATCGAGTGCCGGATGCCGAGCATTGGCTTATAGTTGATATTGAGAAAGGATGCGTGATGGGATCAAGGACAATCCGCCCTTGGTTGTTGGCGGTTATCATAATCGCCCCCGCAGGGAGAATCCTCGGGACGGACTCCCCGAAAGTTCCGACCAACGTTGCCTATGTGAGCGAAGAGGATGGCGGGATCAGCGAGATCGACCTAAGCACGCTAAAGGTAATCCGCCGGGTCGAACCGGGCGATCTCGCGCCACGAGGACTGGCGGTTACATTCGACGGAAAATACGTCATCACATCGAACAAAAACACAAGCGATGGTGCGGTCTTCAGTACGCCGGACCTGAGCTTGCTTAGACGAATCCATATCGGCGAGAGCCCCGAGTTCATCAAGATCAATCCCGCTGGCGACCGGCTTTTCGCGACTTTCGAACCCAGTTCGGAGGGCGGACCTCCCGGAGCTCCGAAAGCCAAGAATGACAGCCATGACGAAAACGGGCCGCCCGCTCAGATCGCCTCATTCCACGTAGGAGACTGGGTGCCGGGCCCAACTTCCACCGCCGGCCAGGAGACGGAAGGCATCGAATTTTCAGGCGATGGAAAGTTAATGCTGGTAGCCAATGAATCGCAGGAAACCATCGGAGTATTCGACGAAGCCACCGGGCGGCATCTGCGAGATGTCGATCTGAGACCCTACGGAATGCGCCCGCGCGCCGTCAAAGTGTCTCCGCAGGGCAAACAGTACGCGGTGACGATGGAAAGCTCGGGAACGTTACTGACAATGGACCCAAACTTCAAAGCAATCAAATCTGTGCCAACAGCAGCGAAGCCCTACGGAGTCGCGTTCGACCGCGCTGGTAAGCGCATTTTGGTTTCAGCCGCGCTGGCAGGTAAACTCCAAGTGTTTTCGGCGGATTCTCTGCAACTCCTAGCAGAAGTGTCCACCGGCACGAGGTGCTGGCATTTCACATTTACACCCGACGATTCCAGGATTTTATTGGCCTGTGGACGATCAAACAATGTAGTTGTGATCGATGCGAGTTCATACAAACTGGTCGGGACAATCGAAGGATTCAAGCTACCGTGGGGCATCGTGACATACCCTAGGTCATACGGGAGTTTGGGATTGCCGTAAATACAGCGGTGTCAACGGAGAATTCCCCGCTCCAGTTTCAGCAGCCCCCGGCTCGGGATCATCCGTGTCGGCAGCGAGCGTGGGTACCGTTGCACCTGGCAAGACGCTTTGGAAAATCTTGCTCCCCGCCGGCATGGTAATCCTGTTGATCGGCGGAGTTCTTTATTTTCGATCTACTCGTCCTGCAAAACTGACTGAGAAAGACACCGTGGTGCTTGCCGACTTCTCCAACACCACCGGCGACCCAGTGTTCGACGGTACGTTGAAGCAAGCTCTCGCCGTGGACCTCAACCAATCGCCCTTGCGCGCACAAGCCCAAGTCCAGAAGACGCTCACTTGTATGGGACGCTCCCCGGACGAGCGCCTCACCACCGATTTGGCCCGTGACTTGTGTCTACGCGTAGGCAGCAAGGCGATGCTTTCCGGGTCCATCGCTAGCCTGCGCACGCAATACATCATTACGTTGACCGCCGTCAATTGCCAGAGCGGCGACTCGCTTGCTCAGCAGCAGGTGGAGGCCTCGAGCAAGGAACAAGTGCTGTCGACGCTCGGAAGTTCCGTTTCGAAATTGCGTGGCACGCTCGGCGAGTCGCTGGCCTCGGTGCAAAAGTTCGACGTGCCCATCGAGCAGCTAACCACGGCGTCACTCGATGCGCTCAAGGCCTTCGCGCTGGGGAATGCTGAGTTCGATTACGGCCGCGAAATGGCAGCGCTACCGTTTTATCGTCGAGCCGTCGAACTCGATCCGAACTTCGCCTGGGTCTACGCACGCATGGCTACGATTTGCAACAACCAGGGCGAATCGGAAGCGGGAAAAGAATACATCCGCAAGGCCTACGAATTGAGGGATCGCGTCAGCGAAACTTGCGTGGTCTGGCCTATCTTCAGACCAAGCAAGGTCCGCAGGCAGTGGCAGAGTTCCAAGAAGTATCTTGATCACAAGACTGCCTTTGGGCCGTCCCCGTATGTGTCCCTGGTTCAACTCGGTCTGGCGCGTGGGTATGCTATGTCGGGCGACTCTGCAAAGGCTCGCATTGCCTATCAGGACTTTTTCACCGAGTGGAAAGACGCTGACCCCGACATTCCCATCCTGAAGGAAGCCAAGGTGGAGTACGCGAACCTGCAATAGCAAGAAGGCGAATCTCCGTCCTTGGTCGTTTGCGTCGCAAGAACGACTGAATTATTTCGGTGGTGCGTAGAAGTAGTAGTCAGCAGTGTAGCTGCTCTTCACTTCAACGTTCTGCTTTGAGGCATCGCAGGTGGTTGCTGGTGGCGGCTGACCGCCGTGGGTGTGAATGCGCTGGATGCTGGTGACCCGGCTGAGGACGCCCTTTCCGGAATGACCAGTGGCGGTCACGAGCAACCAGGGAATCGAATCCGAATCGGGCGAATCGATCCGAGCTACGGCTTTCCCGGTGACTTCACTCCCATCGTTGTCCTTCCAGGTAGGACCAGCATAGTGTCGGCCGACGACCGCTCCTTGCTGATCGTGAAGATCAGCTTCCGGAGCCTTCAGGGTCCAACCGTACTTGCCGTCCGCTCCCTGCTGACAGGTGTAGATCTGCGATCCCGAAGCGTGAACCTGCAAGACAACTTCCTCGCCGGCAGGCGCTTTAATCTTGTCGGCTACATCGGGGCGTGGAATCCCCTGTTCATTTGCGAGTGTAACAACTCCGGTCAAAACGGCAGTTTGCAGAAATTTTGCGATCACGGTGAGAATTCTAACACCAAGGGAATGACCAAGTGGTTCCGCACCCCTTCTTTGTCCCCTTAGGCTCGTGAGATGATGCCTCGAAGAGCGGAGCGGTCACCATGCCTAATCGCAAATCCCGTTTGTCACGCGACGCGGGCCTTGGCATGGAAGCTCCAATTACGCGACGCGACTTCCTCGGCTCTGCTCTATTAGCGTCCGGAGCCGTGTTGCTCGGACCAATCACTCCCGCAGAACTGCTCGGCGGACGGGATGAATTTACGGGCTACGGTGGTGTCGGCGAATACAGCGCCTCAAACGGCAACACTCTGGATGTTCTCGAGGCAGGCCATGCAATCCGCGACGGCCTCTACGAGCCACTTCCGAAGGACATCGTTGATACCGGGGAGAGTTATGATTGCGTGATCATCGGTGGCGGGATCAGCGGGCTTGCCGCTGCCCTGTTCTTCCAGCGCCAAGCCGGTCCGGGTATGAAGTGCCTGATTCTTGAGAACCACCCCATTTTCGGTGGAGAGGCCAAGCAAAATGAGTTTCTCGTGGATGGCAAGCGGCTGATCGCACACCAAGGCTCGGCGATCTATCAGATTCAGTACCCGCATAGTTTTCTCGCGGGGTTCTACGATTCCATCGGTTTGAAAGTCCCTCAACTGACGTATCAGAAATGGGCTGGACCTGAGCCAGAGTTTCCCCTTTCCAAAACTCCGTATGAAGCAGCGGGTTTGCAGCATGGACAATACGGATTCTGGTTTGGCGCGAAATTCGGACAGGCACCGGGAATGTGGTTGATCGATCCTGCTGGGAAGAATCTGAAAGGCGCTCCAGTTCTCAAAGAAACTCGGCTCGAATGGCTGCGCTGGTTGAAAGGCGAGCCGGTGGAAAAGACGAAGTTCGAGCGTCCCCAGGTGGAAGGGGATGCGATTTCCCGGTACCTCGACTCGATCACTCTCGAACAGCATTATATGGAGCGGTTCGGTCTCAGCCGCGAAACCGTTCGAACTTTTCTTTCCCCGGTGGAAGGTGGAGGCTCGGGTCTGGGCCCCGATGCTTTGTCTGCCTATTCAGACTACGCGTTTGAAATGCTGCACCCGTTGCCAGAGGAAAACGGGGGCTCGGATCAGATGTTTCCGGGCGGCAACACGACGATTGCGAGACTGATGTTGAAAAGTTTGATCCCCAGCGCTATTAACGGTCCGGATCATGTGGAAGGCGTTAGCGGCAATAAGGTAAACTTTTCCGCTCTTGACCTTTCGGGAACCACGGCGAGAATTCGCCTATCCTCAACTGTTATTCACGTCCAGCACGATGGGGAAGCGAGCAAAGCCAACTCCGTTACCATCGCATACCTGAAAGAAGGCAAGCTGTACCGAGTCAAGACCCTCTCTGCTCTGATGGCGGGCGGATGTTGGACTACCAAACACATCGTGAAGGACCTTCCGGAAACCCACCGCAAGGCGTATGCGGAGTTCTACCGTTCTCCCTGCATGATGGCCAACGTTGCCGTGAGAAACTGGCGCTTCTTGTACCGGATGGGAATGAGCGGTTGCCGTTGGTTTGAAGGGATCGGCAATTACATGGAAGTTCGCAAACTGGCCCTGACCGGCGTAGAGGATTCCACCATCGGTCCAGACTCGCCCATCGTTCTCAGCCTGAAGATTCTGTACTCGTATCCCGGGTATTCAACTGAAGAGCAGGGAAATCGGGGTCGCGGGGAGTTGATCGGAACATCCTTCAGAGACTATGAAAGACAAATCCGTGAACAGTTCACTGAGATGTTCGGGAGCGCCGGTTTCAGCGCGCAGCGGGACATCGCCGGCATTATCCTGAACCGTTGGGGCCACGCTTATCTGAGTCCGCAGCCCGGATTCTTTTTTGGCCGAGGTGGTCAACCTGCCCCTCGCGAGATTTTGCGGAATGCACCGTTCGGCCGGATTGCGTTTGCCAACACTGATCTGGCTGGCGCGATGGACCATCGCTATTCGATCCTGGAAGCGCAACGAGCTGTGGGACAGCTACTCGACCAGGTGTTGACGGCATAGCAGGCTCGTCCTCTCTCACAAGAGCGAGTGCCAGCGCTCGACTGCTGAGGGCAGTTAGTTACATAACATTAGATTACGCATCCGGTCGCTGACTAGCCGAGTGCGCGATCCCTTTCGAACTTGCATCAACCAGCGAGACCTCGGAACGAATTCGCGGAAGTGCCTGTGGATAGTGCTCCTGAAGATATTGGATCAACCCTCGCGAACATAACAGCGCATCGCGTTCGGAAAAGCTTGGAAGAGGAGGAACTGTTAGTGAGATAAGCGAAACCTCTTATTGTCATCCAGCGGGTGCAAATCCCGCCTGACCAAAGTCGAGCAGACAGGCCAGTAGTGAGTCTTGCCATTCACCGGGCGACTGGTGGGTGCGAAGCGTAGACAACAAGGTAGCAGGCCGTGAGGATTCAGCCCCGAAATCATGTATCGTTGCGAGGCCGACGTGTTTGCGCCAGCGGAAGGCAGTATCTGGCGGCGACCGTTAACGCGAGGTCGCGCCGACTCGCCGGGGTCTCTAGCCCAAGGCATGCTCCACAGGGATGGCCCAGGAACCGAAGAGAGCTCTCCATCTCCTCTCATACCAGGAGGACCGCCTCTGGAAATGGATCGAGAGGTACGTGCAACCAAGGGTCGACCGGAGGAAGCACGGACGGATGCTGGAGCAGTCTTACAACCTTATAGTACCGACGAAGGTGGGGAACCGCAGGGCTCCGGAAACGGGCGGCCACGGAACCCACTGGAGGGAAGGGGGAAGCAAGCGCACGAATCTGCTGAAAGGAAACATAACGAGGCCCTGAACTCGAAACGATATGTTCACAGACATCAACAGAATAGCTGAACTCGCCAAGGAAGATCCGAAACGGCAGTTCTACTCTATGGCTCACCTGATCACAGGCGAGAAGTTGTATGAGGCGTTCCGGAGTCTGCGAAAGGATGCCAGTGCTGGGATCGACGGCGTCACGTACCAACAATACGAGACGAACGCTGAAGAGAATATCCGACAGCTCCACCAGCGGCTCAAAGAAGGCAAGTATCGGGCCCAACCACTGCGACGTGTCTATATTCCCAAAGAAGACGGGAAACAGAGGCCGATCTCGATTCCCGTCCTCGAGGATAAGATCGTGCAGAAAGCGGCGGTTGGCCTATTAAACGCCATCTATGAGCAGGATTTTCTCGATTGCTCGTATGGGTTTCGACCCGGACGCGGGCAACACCAAGCACTGGATGAGGTGGGACGGATGATCTGTACCCGGCCCATAGGGTGGATTCTGGAGATTGACATCCGCTCATACTTTGACTCGATAGTGAGATCGGCTCTGGTTGAGATGATAGAGAAGCGGGTAACCGACGGCAGCGTGCTCCGACTGATCGGAAAGTGGATCAAGGTCGGGGTCATCGAAGACGGCAGACTACTCGTGAGCGAAACAGGTACAGGACAGGGGCAACCCATCAGTCCGCTCCTGGCCAATATATTCCTGCACTACATTCTCGACGAATGGTTCGAGAACGAAGTGAAGCCCCGGCTAAAAGGGGAAGCCTACGAGATCCGCTTTGCTGATGATGCCATCTTGTGCTTTCAGCACAAGGAGGACGCAGAAAAGGTGCTGGCTGTCTTGCCGAAGCGATTCGAGAAATACGGTTTGACACTGCACCCGGAGAAGACGCGGCTGATTGAATTCGGGCGATATGCAGCCAAGAACGCGAGGAAGCAGGGAAAGAAACCTGCAACCTTCAATTTCTTGGGCTTTGTGCACATATGCACCCGCAGCCGACAGGGGAGGTTCACAGTGCACGTGAAGACCATTGCCAAGCGGCTTGGTAGAGGGCTGAAGGCAATCTGGGAATGGTGCAAACAGCACCGGCACGATGCGGTGAACGAGCAGCAGAAAACCCTGAACGCCAAGCTCCGCGGCCATTACCAGTACTACGGACGACGCACGAACTACCGCGCTATTCGGCAGTTCTATCAGAGAGTCCGTTGCATCTGGCGGGAATGGCTGAGCCGCCGGACACGTGGAAAGCAGCTGACGTGGGAAAGGTTTGCAGAAATCCTACGTCAGTACCCGCTGCTGCTACCTCGGATCACACAGGCCCGGGCGGGGGCGGGGAGTCGCGCCTGAAGAACCCACTGCGGGAAATCTGCACGGTGGGGTCCGTGAGGGGGGAGATCCCCGATGAGCCATGGTGGACTTAAGCGGGCACGAAGCTGGAAACGGCGGATACAGCCAAAGGAAGCCTACAGCTCACCGGGACTCCTCTACTCGGAAGTCGAAGGTAGTAGTGGGATTGCCGGCGCTCATCAGGAAGCGCAGTTCTACGCTGCGTTCCTTCGCATCGGTTCCTTGCACGGCCATCACTTTTCGATCCCAGAGCGGCGAGCTCTCCAGAATTTGCCGGTACTCTTCCCGAAGCTTGTCAACTGGCACCGTGTAATCCGTGTACAGAAGAACCACGCCGATCAAGTCGGAAGAATAGCGCGTCCAGTTTTGAAATGGCTTCTCGATGAAGTAGGACAGCGGAACGACCAGATGTCTCAGGTCCCTGAGGTGGACGATAACATAGGTCGTATTTACCTCCACCACACGGCCTAATTCTCCTTCGACCACCACCGCGTCCTCGATGCGGATCGGCTCGGTCAGCGCGATCTGAATGCCAGCGATCAGATCGCCGAGGGTTGGGCGCGCCGCCATGCCAGCACCAGACCCGCAAGTCCGGCCGACGCGAACAGTCCGGCACCGACGTTGCGGATGCTTGGGAAGGTCATCAGGACGGCGGCCAGCGCGCTACAGGCAATGAGTCCGACCCCGATTTGCCGGAGAAGGTGCGTCCGGGTGTGTCTGCGCCGCGCCCTCACATTGTCCGCGAGGTCTTGCGGCAGATTGTGGTTTACCAGAGCATTGAAGACTTCGATGACTCCGATCGCCAGCCATGCGATCACGATGATGTAACCAATTTCGAAGCCGTGCTCCAGGGGATCCGCCAGCCAGTCAGGAACATCGAATTTTGGAAGGACCATCGAAACCGCGATCAAAAGAAACATCAATCGCGAGACCTGCTGGGTGTGCGTGACGATCTCTTCCGCAACAATGCTGTGCCGCCGCAACGAGAGACGGCGAAAAAGCGCGTGGAGAACGTAATGGGCAATATGCGATACCGCCACCGCCGCAAGCAACCAGGCAAAAGCTACAAGCCTCGCTTGCCATTCGGCGTTCAGGTGAGCCATAAAGTCTCCCTCACGCTAGCCATGCTACCCGTCGTACGGCAGAGGAGCCTCTCCATTCTTCATGAGAGTGGCCGTTATGCTCAACCTATCACGGGGTGAGGACGGAATCAGGACGGCGTTCTGCGGCCGATTGTCGAAAGACTGAGGAATGTGTAGATGCTTTAGCCGGCAGCGTGTCGAGGCCTGTGCTAAATCTCCTTGGGAACCTGAGCTTGAATCTGAACCAGTGGACTGGTCTCATCAGAGGAGTGCGCTCCCGCTTGCCAGCGGTTCGGCGGCCGGAATTCGGTGCGTAATTTGCTCATGGTGGATCCTACGCTCAATGCAGATTGCACCAGATGACCAACCTTCAATGGCCCTGCCAGTTTCACCTCGCGAACCCAGTGCAGCGCGCTGCTGATGCTGCAGCCGCACTGGCTGCAATCGGGATTTCCACCGAAAACACAGGGCTCGACGCGAGTGCGCAGATCCGCGGAATAGTTCATCGACACCTTCGAGAACAGGCAATCCTTCGGAGATGTTGGCGGCTTCACGAACGCCTGTGCCATTCCCTCCGGCATCTGCAGCTTTGCATAGCTATGACGCAGGGGAGGGAGCGTCCGCGCCACGAATTCGCGGTCTTCCGCGCTCAACCGCTCCGGGCTTTCCTCATTCATTTGCGGACTGTACAGGCTCACCCAAATATGATCGACCTCAGGCCGCGCATTCCAGAAAGCGACATACTCCTCGAGATAAGAAGCCCTCTCCAGCATCGGCCGGGTGATCACCCAGTGCACGTTGATCGATCGTCCGGCGACATTCTTGAGGATGCGTTCGTAGGTTGCAGGCTTGCGGCGCGGATCGTGATGCTCCGGAAGGCCGTCAACGGAAACCGCGACGCGCAAGCGAGGGATTTTCATCCAGTGCGCCGGGATGGGAATAACTGCGCTGGTCACGACCATGGTGAAGACACCCATGTCGCTGAGGGCTGGGAGAATGCGATCCAGTTCCCGATGACGAATCATCGGCTCGCCTCCGACCAGGGAAACGTGCATCGGCCGGTGCCGGCGGACCAGGTTGACGACATTCTCGACCAAATCATCACCGCGAAAGTCGCTAAGGTCGCGCAGCGTGGTTTCTCCTCCCAGGTGGCTTTCGCCATAGGCGTAACAGCCGGGGCAGCTCAGAGGACACTCACGAGTGATCTCAATGGAAAGCATCGGCGTGTAACCATTGAGCACCCGCCACCCGGCTCGGACTAAATCGCGAGGAGTAAGACTGGGAGGGGTTTTGCCGACAGACACGACCGCTGCATTTTTCAACATGAACTCTCCTGCCACGACGGCGGCCCGTTCTGAACACCACTTTTATGAGGAGTTCTGAACTGCTAGGTATAAAGATGTAGAAACCTCGAATTAGGTTCTAAGATGCGACGCTTCCCCAGTCGAGTTGTAGCTCAGATAATAACCGCCGCTTTTTGTGTAACTTCTATCGGATTCCGGCATGAATCCATTAGAACTATCCGTCAAGGATATCTGTCAACGCAACTTCAGACGCGATCCCAGCTGGCGGAGTGCCAAAAGGACTAGAGTTATCTCGCCAAGTTACGTTACGTAAGTCTAACAAGTCCCCCACCAGCTTTGGTGCTTTGACGCTCTCCCCGGCTCTCCCCTCCCCCCTAACCAGAGTTTGTATGCGGGTTAGCGCCTGTGCGCCGCTGACGAAGAAATTCCCTTTCTTCTGAGAGTAACATGCGGCGTTGCTAGACGGCTCAATCCCGAAATAGCACTTGGGAAGAAGATCGAAGGTCAAGGTCCGGGCAAGGGTCGACTCCCCGAAGAAGGAGGGAAAAGATTATGCTTCCGACGCGAAAAACTCGAGGATTCACTCTGATTGCAACGCTGATGCTGTTGCTGATGTCAGGCATTGCCATTGGCCTGCTCACGATTTGGGACGGTCAGACCCTCAATTACAAGGGATCTATGGCCAGCCTGTACTACTCCACTTACTCTACGGGAAGGGACAAAAACGACGGCAACACTACCTACGATCCCCCGGCTCCGAAACTACATCTTCGATCTCTCTTCAGGCAGCCACACCTGCCGCCAGGAACGCCATTGTTCCGTGACATCGACAACTTGAGCTACCGGCAAAGCTTCACACCGCACACCGGCTGCTACTAAACGAAATCGCAAACCAACCAGCCCTGATCCTGCCACGCAGAGTCAGGGCTTTTCGTTGAGCAGCCTGGCATGCGGACGTTTAAACAACCCAAAGCCTATCGGCTAACGTCGTGATAAGATCGGCGGAGCGTAAAGGGCGCATCCGGTCCGCGGAAAGGACAGAAGTCCACCTGATCGCAACAATTCGTTTTCACGAACTGACTTTCTGCCCGTAAATGCGGACCTCGGGCGTATGAAAGGAAGTTCATCATGCCGGTAAAACGCTTCCCATCGAATCCCAACCTCGAGCATTTGAGATATCAAGCGAAAGACTTGCTAAAGGGACATGCTGCCCGCAATCCAGGAGTGGCGCAGCGGATCAGGGAATTTCATCCGCGCTTTCGTCAGGCCACGGACGCTGAAATCTTCGAGGCCCAGCCGCGCCTCAGTGACGCGCAGCTCACAATCGCTCGCGAGTATGGATTTCCGAGCTGGACGAGACTGAAAAAGCATATCGAAAGACCAACGCTGTCTGACCAATTGAATTTGCCTCACCATGAACGCATTGAAGACGCCATGTTTCGGCGCGCCGTGGATCTTCTCGATGCAGGCGAAGTAGCAGGGTTGCGTGCCTACCTACACCAGCACCCGAATCTGGTGCATCAGCACGTCGTATTCGAAGGCGGGAACTATTTTCGGAATCCGACGCTGTTGGAGTTTGTGGCGGAGAATCCGGTTCGCTACGGGAGGCTGCCTGACAACATTGTTGAGGTGGCCATGGTCATTCTCGATGCTGGCGTGGAACAGTGCGCGCTGAACGAAACACTGATGCTCGTTTGCACTGGCAGTGTGGCGCGTGAATGTCGCGTGCAACGTCCGTTAATCGATCTCCTGTGTGATCGCCGAGCGAACCCCAACGCTGCCATACAAGCAGCAGCCCTGCACGGCGAGCTCGAAGCGGTCAGCGCTCTGTTAGGGCGCGGCGCTGGGATCGATTTGCCTGTAGCAGCAGCTCTGGGACGGATCGAGGATGCCAGCCGATTACTTCCAACTGCCGGCGGTGAGGACCGCCATCAGGCACTTACCTTGGCATCGCAATTTGGTCACGTAGAGATTGTTCGATTGTTGCTTGACGCGGGCGAAGATCCAAACCGATACAACCCGGTCGGGGGCCATTCGCATACGACACTGTTGCACCAGGCTGCCGGGGCCGGCCGTGAAGAACTAGTCCGCCTGTTTGTAGAGCGCGGTGCAAGATTGGATTTGAAGGACATCCTCTGGCATGCTACTCCGGCCGATTGGGCAAAACACGCGGGTAGGAGAGAAGTTGAGGCGTATCTTCGCGCGTGCCTTCGCGCGCAAGAAACGGGGAGCGAAAAGAAAGAGTAAATGCGCTACACGATCTTCCCGTCGGCCAGATCCCGGACTAACTTAAGATCTGCTTCGAGGAAATCGTATGACGGCAATTCCGACCGCAGGGACCACCGAACATCGCGAAAGATCCTGTTTTCAATTTTTCCATGGTATTCGTGCACAACGAAGAAGCGCAGCTCGACCGAACCTCCGCCCGGATACTCGTGGACGATGCGCGACACCTCTTCGCCTATCTTGGCGTCGATTCCAAGTTCTTCATCCAATTCGCGGTGAAGCGCAGCCCGTGGCTGTTCTCCTTCTTCAATCTTGCCGCCTGGGAACTCCCATTTCAAAGGCATGGTCTGATGACGGGTGCGCTGGCACACCAACACTTTTCCGTCCTTGAAGATTAACGCTGCGACGACACGCTTCATGGGCGGGCCAACGTTCTGAGAGGAACGATGAAGGCGCAACGATTCGAAATGTTCACTGCGACATAAGTTTCCAAGAGAGATGACTCTGGCTAATGCATCTTAGCCCGGGAGGTTGTGGAAAATCCTGGAGATGAATGGTCGATAGCCTGATCGTTGATTTCCAGCGCAGCACGTTACAATTCTTTAGATGTATTCTCGGCAGCTTCTCGATCACTTCGAGCATCCCCGCAACCCGGGCGAAGTAGCCCACGCCGACGCAACCGCGCAAGTGGTGAATCCCGCTTGCGGCGACATTTTACAATTGAGCTTGAAGGTTGCCAAAGGTCACATCGCCGAAATCCGCTTTCTTGCGAAAGGATGCGTTCCTGCCATGGCTTGCGGGTCCGCGCTTACGGAGTTGGTTTGCGGCATAACGCTGGAGGCAGCCCGCGGTTTGAGACGCGAAGAAATTGTGCAGGCCGTCGGCGGTCTGCCAGAAGCCTCTGCGCACGCCAGCCATCTGGCCATGGATGCGCTTGCGGCGGTGCTGAAGCAATTCAAGAGTTAACCACGGATTTCTCGGATGACCACCGATGCTTAATCCCTTCGTGTTACTTAGTGTCCTTTGTGGTTATCTTCTTTCCGGTCAACCTGGTTCTCTAAAACGGGCCAATAAATGGTCCATCCGCTTTCGCGCGCTCTCTTCTCCAGGTCGGGGTTCGGATTCACGGCGAACCCGTGGCGGGCAATCGCAAGCATGTCGGCATCCCAGCGGGAGTTGCCGAACGCCGCGTCGGGGTGTTTTCCGATCACGTCGCGTATCGCTCGCGGCTTGCCTTCTCCGGACGGTATGCGAATCAAGTGGTCGGTGACGCGTCCGGCGTCGATCTCTACCGAGGCGGCTAGAATCTTTTTCTCATCGATCCCAAAATACTTCATGGCTGCTCGAATCACCCACTCATTGGTGGACGAGACGGCCCACACTTCGCAACCCGAGCTCTGCAGCCGGCGAATCAGTTCTCGCATCTCGGGAAAGATCTGGTTCACGAAGTTCTCATCAAAGAATTGTTTAGCAGCACCTAACACTTCGGACTCGGCAAGCCCGCTGTGAATAGTCACCATTTCGCCGCACATCTGGTCTTCGCTGACCTTTCCTGCTTTGTAGTCGGCGTAACGCGCGCGCGCCCAGCGAGCGACGTCATCGGGAAGCAGGCCTCGCCTGAGCTCCCAGTCGAAAAAGTGCTCGCCGGCATCGCCTGCCCACAGCGTGCCATCGCAATCGAAGACGGCAAGTTGAGGTTGAAGACGAAGAACCGAATCAAGAAAATCAGCGGACTTGAGCGTTGTCGTCGGGGTCACGTGTGTTTTGTCCATGTCTAAGGAATGCGTGGGCTACTGAGATAATGCCGCATACTCCTGGGGCGTGTCGACATTCAAGGTGACCAGCGGATCGTCCACGACAACATAAGAAATGTGCCGCAGGTTCTGGTGTTCGATGTCCCGTGCGTTTGCACTCGGGGGAGCCTTCAAAAAAGCTTCGATCATCTCTCTCGCCACCAGAAAAGGGTGTCCATGTTTTCGGTTGTATTCCGGGACAACCGCCCACACATCGTTCCCAGCATCGGCGAAGGCGGAGCACAGAGTCTGCAATGTTGCTGCCCTCGCCGGCGGCCGATCTACTAAGGTGACCATGGCGGCGTCGCGACCGTCATTCAGGACTTCCTGCAGGCCAACTTGAAGTGAACTGAACTGTCCCCGTTCGGCGTCGGGATTGCGTACTAGCGATGCCCCGTTGGCATATACCACTGGGCCCAGGTTGTTCTCGTTCTTGCCGACCACCACAATTACCTTGTCGCTAAAAGGATAGAGAGCCTGGATGGCGGCAGAAAGAAAAGTTTGGCCGGCAGCCAGAGAGCCGGGCGTAGCCGGCGGCCAAGGCAGCAGCGCCTTGTCCGTGCCCATGCGCGTGGACTCGCCAGCGGCAAGGATCACAGCGTAGAGGTCAGGCGCGCGAGGCATGAGCCGAAGATAGCAGAAAGGAAGGGACTTCGATTGTCAATTTCCGATTGGCGATTGAAAGGCCAACCCAAAGCAGAAGCAAGAAGTCAGCGACGGCTCTCGTTTTCTTCGTGAGCCGCGGTTGCAGCATCGTCCGTGTCCGGTTCACTTGCACGGCCCTTGAACCAGCTCATGTGCGGCAAGGCTCCCTCGGCGCGGCGGCGGACGGCAATCAGTTCCGCAGTGATGGCTACTGCAATCTCTTCTGGGGTAATGGCGCCGATGTCCAAGCCAACGGGCGCGTGGACACGCTCGAAAAGTTGCGCGGAAATGCCTTCCTTCGTCAGTTCGCGGAAGATTGTAATCGTCTTGCGCCTGGAACCGATCATGCCAATGTACCTCGCTTGGGATTGCACGGCCCAGCGAAGGACGCGCATATCGTCGCGGTGCCCGCGAGTGACGATCACGATATATGACGACTCATTCGGTGTGAGCCGGATCATGGCCTGCTCGAAGTCTTCCGCAATTACTTCCTTCGCCTCGGGGAAGCGTTCCCGACTGGCATAGGCTTCCCGGTCGTCGACGACTGTGACATCAAAACCTGCCCCTCTCGCAACCTTGTAAAGGCTAACAGAGACATGGCCTGCGCCGAAAATATAAAGTAACGCTGGAGGTAATACGGGCTCGATGAAAATGTCTAGTGTTCCGCCGCAAACGAGGCCGGTATCGTACTTGGGATCCTGATTGAGATTGAAGGTCAGACTGCGCGGCTTCTCACTCTCCATGACCTCGCGGGCGGCTTGCCAGACGTCGGCCTCGACACAGCCCCCGCCGATTGTGCCGGCAATGGAGCCATCGTCTCGCACCAGCATTTTCGCGGTCTCGAAAGAGGGGATCGACCCGCGCACGTTGACGATGGTGGCCACGGCGCCACGGCGGCCCTCCTGCCGAAGCTTAACGATTTCCTCGTAGATGTCCATCCAAGCTTGATTATTCGTGGGTCGTCGGAACAAGTCAATGGAGGCAACATACGCGTCAAAAACGGGGAATTGAATCTAGGATTTATGTTAGGTTTGACTCGCAAGGAGCCGACTCGCATGAAAGCCGTTCGCATCCACGAATTCGGAGGTCCGGAGGTTCTTCGCTACGAGGACGTTCCCGACCCGCAGCCCCGCAAGGACCAGGTTTTGGTCCGGGTCAAAGCTTGCGCCATGAACCATCTCGATATCTGGGTGCGCAAAGGACTTCCCGGAGTAAACCTGCCGCACATTCTGGGCAGCGACATCGCGGGCGAGATCGTGGCAGTGGGCGATTATCTTACTGGCTTCAAACCCGGGCAGCGGGTGCTCTTGGCTCCGATGCATTTCTGCAATCATTGTGCCAAGTGCGTTGCCGGACTTCAGAATCAGTGCCGCGAGTTTACGGCGCTGGGCAACGGAGTCGATGGCGGATACTGCGAATTGATCGAAATCCCTGCAGTGAACGTGATTCCGATCCCTGACAGTCTGGATTTCAACCATGCCGCCAGCGTCCCCTTGGTATTCCTCACCGCCTGGCACATGCTGGTCGGCCGCGCAGGCATTCGTCTCGGCCAGACCGTGCTGGTTCTCGGCGCTGGTTCTGGCGTTGGCATCGCCGCGATTCAGATTGCGAAGCTTTTTCACGCCCGCGTGATCACCACTGCAGGCGGCGAAAAGAAGCTGGAGAAAGCCCGGACGCTGGGCGCGGATTATGGCATTGATCATTACAAGCAGAAGATCTCGCAGGAAGTGCGGAAGATTACCGACAAAGAGGGTGTGGACGTTGTGGTCGAACACGTTGGCGCCGCGACCTGGGATGACAGTATGAAATCGCTCAAGCCAGGAGGAACGATTGTTACCTGCGGCGCGACTACTGGTCACAATGCGGCATTCGACTTACGTTTTCTGTTTTCCCGCCAACTCAATTTCCTGGGCTCTTATATGGGCACGATGAGTGAATTGCACGACGTGCTGAACCACGTCTTTGCCGGTCGCTTGAAACCAGTCGTGGACCGTACGTTCCGGTTACAAGATGCTCGGGCGGCCCACGAGTATATGGAAACGAGTCAGATGTTTGGCAAAATCGTGCTGAATCCGTAACTCTACCTATTTCTTCTTTCCCTTCTTCGAAGGAACCGGTCTCGGTTTGCTGCCTCCTCCACTGGGTGCGTGACTTCCAGAGAGGATCTGTCCTTGTGTCAGGTCCAGGTTCACGGAATCTCTCACCATCACGACGCCCTTCGCCGCAGTCTTAAACGTCACTGAGAGCGTTTTGGCATCGGTTGTGATTGTCAGATAACCAAATTCCACAATAGGGTCGACCTCGAGTGTGGTATCGCCAATCGTGTACGGCGCTTTGGGAGCCGCTCCTTGCGGCGGCGTGGCTGCGTAACCTCCAGAACCGGAAACTATATAGGGAACCTGCTTGCCGTTCACCACGCGAGTGAAGCGCTGGTACAGGTGCGCATGTCCGGAAAGGACTACATCCGGCCACAACCCCGCGGCCTGACAGCAGCTATCGAGATCTTTCTCGATGCCGACGGAGCCGCCGTGCTTGGCGTCCACCGAAGCTGGCGGATGGTGAACCGCGATAATGATGGCCCGATTCCCGGCTTGGCGGTCCGCCTTCAGGCGCTTGAGTTCGCTTTGCAGGAAAGCCAGTTGGGCGTTTCCAACCACAGGGAACTTGCCACCTTGAGAAGAAATGACTCCCGCTCCCGAATCCAGCACGTTGCTATAGACTCCGATGATCGAGACGTACGGAGCGTCCAGCGTGAAATAAACTCCCGGCTGCGTCATGACGGTGCGTACCAGGCCGCCGGAATTTGGCGAAGGTCCGGGAGCGTCGGCACAAAAATTTCTGAGGAAAGCCTCGAGCGTGGGAACTTGCGGAGTAGCCGAAGTCGAGCCAAAAACCATGCCATCGTGATTGCCGGGAATGGCGAAGATGGGACGGTCGTAATCGCGGAAGGGTTCGTAGAATTGGTCGTAATAATATTGCGCTTCGCCGAAGTTGTAGATTACGTCGCCCAGGTTGAAGAAGAATGCCGGGCCATTCACGCCTCCAGACTGCACATCGGCTACCATGGCGTCCGCAACTCCTCCCTCATGCGCGATGGCGGTTGCGGGTACTCCCTTGGCCGCGCCCGTGTCGCCTACAGCGTGAAATGTAATCTTCTTGGTCGCATTGATGGCGTCGAGAACTTCGCTGGGGATAAAATCCTGCAGATCAAGATAGGGCGGCACGCCGCTTTGCGGAGCCGGGACAGTTTGCACCTGGTCTTTATGCGCTGAGTAGTACGGCGAGTTGTAATATTGGGAACTGGTGTTGTCTATCTGGAAAGAAGTCTCATCCGGGCTGGGCTTCGGTTCAGCATAGAGCCGAGTGCCGGGACCAGCCAGCCTCGCTCTCGTTTTGGGTAGCTTTATCCGCACGATATACCTCCTCAAATCGGCGCCCGCAAGTGGTTCCACCGTGACGAGTGCGGGCATTCCTTGGCCTTCACGGTGTAATTGCAAGACGCTGACGGGGACCCAAAATCCGAGGGGAAATACGGGGCAAGTCTTACCCCATGGATTCGCTTTGTCAAGTGCATTTCGAAGCAATGCGGGTCCTGACGCAACTGTGGCTTTACGCCAGTCTCGCGTTTGGACACCGCTGACACCGGCAGGTAAAATACAAACAATGTCCGACGATCTCAACTTCGGCCCCTACGTCACGATTGAAGACGGCAAACGCGTCGTCAAAGACCTTACTTACGGAAATCCCACACCCGAAGGGGTGGTGCTGACCACGATGGACAATGCGGTCAACTGGATGCGCAAGAATTCCATTTGGCCGATGACCTTCGGTCTGGCGTGCTGCGCGATCGAAATGATGTCCATGGGCGCGTCGCGCTTCGACATTGCGCGCTTCGGCGCTGAAGTGTTTCGGCCCTCGCCGCGGCAATCCGACCTCATCATCATCGCCGGCCGCGTCTCCAACAAAATGGCGCCAGTCATCCGTCAGCTTTGGGAGCAGATGCCCGAACCCAAGTGGGTGATCTCAATGGGGGCGTGCGCAACCTCGGGCGGCGTTTTCAACAATTACGCTCTGGTGCAAAGCGTGAACCAGGTCATTCCCGTCGATGTATATGTTCCCGGCTGCCCACCGCGACCAGAGCAGTTGATTTACGCCATCACTCTTCTGCAAGAAAAAATTCAGAAAGAGCGCGGCACCATCAAACGCGCGCTGAATCTCTCCTGATATCAACGCAGCACACGTGGGGACCGCCGCCCCCGGCTGTCCAGTCGAGCGAAGCTCGACAGCAGTTTCCCTGAGGATTCTGATTCGCAGGCACGGCGAGGAGGCCCGCGCCTACACTGCTTTGAAATACAATCCCTTATCATGAAATCCCTGGAGATTTCGCCGGATGAGTTTCGCCACCTGGCAGAAAAGGTCACACAGCTCACCGCCGATTATCTTCGCGAGCTGGACTCGCGTCCAATATTTCCCTCGACGAGTGGCGAACAGTCGCAGCGTTTGTTCCACACGCCTCTCAGTGAAGAGGGAATAGGCGAAGAAGCCCTCACTCCCCTGCAACAAGTGATCACCCACTCTCGCGCCCAAAACGCCCGCTTCTTCGGATACGTCCTCGGCTCCGGCGAACCCGTGGCGGCGGTCGCCGACCTGCTGGCAAGCGTCTTGAATCAGAACGTCACGGCGTGGCGCTCCGGCCCCGCAGCCGTCACTATCGAGCGTACGGTTGTCGGTTGGCTCGCGCAGGCAATCGGCTGCCCCGGCTTCCGCGGCAGCCTAACCGGCGGAGGCTCCTCCGCCAACCTGATGGCCCTCGCCATGGCCCGCGAAGCGAAAATCCCTGCGAATGAAACCGGCCTTCGCAGCGCCCCCCAGGTCGTGGTCTACGCTTCGGAAGAAGTTCACATGTCGATCCCGAAGAGCATCGCGCTCCTCGGAATTGGCAGGAAAAACCTCAAACTCATTCCAACGGACCACGACTTCCGCCTCATCCCAGCAGAACTAGAGCAGGCCATCGAGCAAGACAAAAAAGAAGGGAAGATCCCAATCGCCGTAATCGCATCTGCCGGCACGGTCAACACGGGAGCGATCGACCCGCTTCCGGAAATTGCGGCGATCGCCCGCCGTCACAGCCTCTGGATGCACATCGATGGTGCCTACGGTACACTAGCCGCGATCGCTTCGCCGGGCAAATTCGCGAGCATCGAACTCGCCGATTCACTTTCCCTCGATCCGCATAAATGGCTTTATCAGCCGCTGGACTGTGGCTGTCTGCTGTATCGCGACGTGAATGCTGCACATGCCGCATTCGCACTCACAGGGGAATATGCCAAGACGCTGACCAACGATCCAGTTGAGGGATTCGCTTTCTTTGAAGAATCTCTGGAACTCTCGCGCCGCTTCCGCGCCCTGAGACTTTGGATCTCGCTTCGCTATCACGGACTAAAGGCATTTCGCGCGGCCATCCAAAAGGACTTGGATCTTGCGCAACGCCTGGCCAGCGCCATTGCGAATCAACCAAAGCTGGAGTTGATGGCGCCAGTAGAACTCAGTGCAATCTGCTTTCGCCACGTCGGCGTGAACCCGTTAATAGAAGACGAACTCAATCGCCAAAACGCCGACATCCTCAAGCGCGTCGTGCAGCGCGGCCACGTCTATCTGTCCAACGCAACCTTGCGCGGCAAATTCTGCCTGCGGGCCTGCATCGTAAACCACCGCACCACAGAAGCGGATGTCGACAGCGTGATCCCTGAGGTCCTGACGGCGGCAAAAGACCTTTCGCTGCGATAACTATGGAGGAAGAGCGTCCTCGTCCGTCCAGCCCGGCGAGGACGCCCGGCTTCCATGCAGCGAAAACGCCCTCGGGACAGCCGCCATCTCTGTGATACAAACACTGCATGCCAAAACCACCCGACATTAGCAGCAGCCGAACCATTGTCGCCCAGGCGCCCTGCCGGGCCGACTTGGCGGGCGGAACTCTCGACCTGTGGCCGCTCTACCTGTTTCATCCCGGCGCACTGACTTTGAATTTTGCTCTCAACATCCAGACCACCTGCCGCATCACGCCCCTTAAAGGAAAACGCATTCATCTTCGATCGCTCGACACCAGAAAAGAAGAATTCTTCCCCAGCTTCGATGCCTTGCGTGTTGCGCGACGTTTTCGGCTTCCCCTGGCAGCGCGCCTGCTGCAATTCTTCGCCCCAAGAGAAGGATTGTTGATCGAAACCGATTCCGAGTCTCCCGCCGGCGCCGGCATCTCCGGATCTTCCGCTTTGATGATCGCCGCAACCTCAGCGCTAGCGCGTTTCACCGAGCGCAATCTCACCCTCGAACAAATGCGGGTGATTGCGCAGAACGTCGAGGCGCAAATCATCGCTGTTCCCACCGGTTGCCAGGACTACTACCCGGCCCTCTATGGCGGAGTGAGCGCCATTCATCTCGATGCAGATGGCATCCATCGCGAAGCCGTACCTGTCATGCCGGAAGAGATCGAGTCCCGCTTCGTGTTGGCCTACACCGGAGCTCCCAGAAAGTCGGGGATTAACAATTGGGAGGTCTTCAAGGCTCACATCAATGGCGATCGCCACGTGTTCCGCAACTTCGAACGCATTTCTGAAATCGCGCGCGCCATGCACCACGCCCTGGCCCGCGGCGAATGGGAGGACGTGGCTCGGCTTCTGCGCGAAGAGTGGAAGCTCCGTCGCACCAATGCACCCGGCATCACCACCCCACTGATCGATAAACTGGTCGCGGTCGCCGCCAGGCACGGAGGAAAGGCGGCCAAAGCCTGCGGCGCGGGAGGAGGAGGGTGCGCGATTTTCCTCGTGGAAAAAGGGGCCGCGAGCCGCGTCGCCACCGTCATTGGGGACAACGGCGGTCATGTCTTGCCCCTGCAGGTAGCGCGGGACGGCGTCCGCTTGTTCGCCGAAGCTTAAGGTTCTTCTGTTGATTCGACGGGCGTCCACCCCTACCTACGGTCTTCTTCTTTTGTGTACCGGAGCTTGCCCTGAGCGAAGTCGACGGGCGTCCATGGTGGCTGATGAACGACCGACTGCCCGGACCTGGGCGAGCATCATCTGCCGCCGCTCTGTCTTGCGCAAAAGATCGTCGCCGTCCCCCCCGCGACCTTACGGCAATTCTGAGAGTGTAATCGCTGGTTACATCAACAGGTACGCCCCCTATCTGCCCACACAACACGTGCCCGAGCGCGCGGCGCAGACTCAAACAAGTCCATCCGATGGAGAGAGGCGCGATTAATCGATGAGTTCGTTTGCGCCCTCCTGCTGGTCAAGTTCCTTCTGCTCCTGCGGCGTGAGGGCGGCTTGACCGAGGTTGATCACAACCTTGTTGAGGGTACCGGTGAATTTGAAGGGAACGTGGTAATCTTCGCTGACCGGCGTGCCGGTGTCTTCCCCGATGTCAAGGGTTTCATCGGCGGAAACGCGGAACGGAATAGTTCGCGCAAGTTTCTGTTCGGCCACTTTCTTCCCGTCCACGCTCAGGGTGGCTAGGCCGCCTTTGCCGATACCGCCGCCGTCATACTTAAAGGTGAGCACGATGCTGTGTTTGCCAGGGGGCAGCTTGTCATAGCTTGAAACCGAAGTACGATCGACTCCCACGAGGTTGTAGTAGAAGACAGGTTTACCCTGAAGCAGGGTATAGCCCAAGGCCATTGAATCGCCCACCCTGCGTCACCAAAACACCCTCTGCGCCGCCATCAGGAATCTCGACATCCGCCGTGATGCGGTACGACTTGTTTTTGAAATCGGGCGCGCTGCCCTGAGGGACCCGGACCATGCCGGGGTAATAGGTAAACTCAGTGCGGCCGCGAGTGAGGCTCAGAACCCGTTTCACCCCGCTCAGGGCAGGCTCCCCTAAGCAAAGGACGTGAAAAGTCTCCTTCCGATCTCCTCAAACAGCGCTATAATCGGATTAGTTAGTGCTTTGGGTGCCCTGTGAAGGTTCAGTTTTTTCCGGCCCTACTCTTGTTGCTTTCTACCTGCGTAACTGCGGGCGCTTCCGACGAAAAATCCTCCAACCAGGATCCGTCTTCTGCTCTTCCTCACCTTTCGAAGCAAACACGGATGGATCTGATCCACGGATTGACCGATGAACTGATGTACATTCGCACGCCCTTCCCGATGGGGAAGAGAGGTCTTACGCTGAGGGACGGTGTTGTCTCGCCCAGCGGAGCGGAACTGGAGCAGTTGATGGCGCTGTGGGGTCCCTCGGTGAAGCCGGGGGACGAAGCGCGAATCAGCGCCGTCGTGATCAAGGAAGACCGAATCCGTTTCGAAATCAACGGTGGCCCAGTCAAAAAGCAGAAGTGGTATCAGCATATCCAAGTTGGTGGAGGCGGGGCGCCAATGCCAGGGTCCGACGACCAGAACGCGAATCCGCGAGGCACCTATGTGGATCTGGTTTTCGATCACTACGTTCCGGACCTGACGCCACAGAAGTTCAAAGACCTGCTTCGCCCCGTTCTTGATTTCGACGCCAAGTCAGCCGTCGAGGCTTATCTCGATACGGTTCCACCCAAGGTGAAGGAAGCCATCCAGAACCATCAGGTTTTGGTCGGCATGAACCGCGAGATGTTGATTTGCTCCAAGGGTCGCCCACCCAAGAAGATTCGTGAGAAGGATGGAGACGTCGAATACGAGGAGTGGATCTATGGCGAGCCGCCCCAGGACGTGGATTTCGTGCGAATGGTTGGCGATGAGGTGGTGCGCGTCGAGACCATGAAGGTTGACGGCAGCAAGAGTCTTCGCACCGCAAAAGAAGTCAATCTCGAGCCGCAGTCCAGCGTCGCCAAGGCGGCCGAACAAAGGCCCGTCAACGCTCCCAGCCTGCGACGTCCGGGAGAAGAGCCTACACAACAGCCTGGCCCGAGCGGTCGGGCGCCGGTGCTTCAGGGACCACCTCCACCCACGGACCCCACTACGCCGGCTCCTCACTATTCCACATAGCCGGACCATTAACGGCTTACAGGCTAGCAATACACCAAAATTGGCTTCCATCCCTTCAGCGAGTCATCGACATTAACGCTTCAAATCTCCTTATCCCCCTGTGACTTGGCTGCCACGCCGCCTGCCTTTACACTGGAATAGTGAAGATTGCGTTGGGACAGATCAACCCCACAGTGGGAGATTTCGCAGGCAACGGCGCGAAAATCATTGAATTTTCCCGTCGCGCCCAGGGCGATGGCGCAGGTTTGATCCTTTTCCCGGAACTCTCCGTATGCGGTTACCCGCCGCGTGACCTGGTGGAGCGCGCTTCCTTCGTACAGCACAACCGCGAGAGTGCGGACCACATTGCGGCCGAAACCAGAGGCATCGCCGTCATCTGCGGACTGGTGACTCCGGCCTACGCGGAGAGCGGCAAGTCGGTAATGAATTCAGCGGCGCTGCTCAAAGACGGCAGAGTGGCCTTCCTTCAGTCCAAGATGTTGTTGCCCACCTACGATGTCTTCGATGAGATGCGCAACTTTGCACCGGGAAAAAGCCAGTTGCTGTTTCCGTTTTGTGGCAAGCAGATGGCCCTCACCATCTGTGAAGATGCGTGGAACGATAAGCACTTTTGGAACAAACGTCTGTATACGTTCGATCCCGTCGAGGCTTTGGTTCACGCCGGAGGCAACTTCCTGCTGAACATCTCCGCCTCGCCGTTCTGGCTCGCGAAGCGCGAATTGCGCCGGGACATGCTGGCGACCATCGCGCGCAGCTATAACGTGCCGGTCGCGATGGTCAATCAGGTTGGAGGCAACGACAGCCTGGTCTTCGACGGTTCCAGCCTGGTGCTCAATCCCGCGGGAGAGGTGATCGCCCAGGGAAAATCCTTCGAAGAAGACATCGTCTATTTCGACTCCGATCAGTTTACCGGTGAAATACACAGTCAAATCGAAGGCGAAGAGGCGAGCGTTTATGCCGCGCTGGTGTTGGGCACCCGGGATTACGTCCGCAAGTGTGGCTTTCGCCAGGTCATCGTCGGCCTGAGCGGGGGGATCGATTCGGCGCTGACCGCAGCCATAGCGACCGATGCGCTGGGAGCTGAAAATGTGATCGGAGTTGGCATGCCGGGGCCGTACTCATCGAAGGGCTCGATAGAGGACGCACGCTCGCTTGCCGAAAACCTTGGCATTCGCTTCGAACTGCTCTGCATTGGCGATCTCTTTGAAATCTACCAAAAAACCTTGGCCAAGGTCTTCGCTGGCCGTAAAGAGGATGAGACGGAAGAGAATCTCCAATCGCGAGCCCGCGGCACTCTGCTCATGGCGCTCTCCAATAAGTTCGGAGCCATCGTGCTCAGTACCGGCAACAAGAGCGAACTGGCCGTGGGCTATTGCACCCTCTACGGCGATATGGTCGGTGGACTGGCCGTGATCTCGGATGTGCCCAAGACTATGGTCTATCGCCTTAGCCACTACGTGAATTCGCGCTGCCCGGTAATTCCTCAGGCTAGCTTGGAGAAGCCGCCATCCGCGGAACTGCGTCCCGGTCAAATGGACAGCGACACGCTCCCGCCCTACGAAGTGCTGGACGTGATCCTCGAAGACTACGTCGAACAGTCGCATACCGCGGATCAGATTGCGGAGCAGCGCGGCTTCGATGTTAGTCTGGTGCGGCGCGTAATCCAAATGGTAGAACGCAGCGAATACAAACGGCAACAGGCGGCGCCGGGCCTGAAAATTTCAGAGAAGGCTTTTGGCTACGGCCGCCGTTTTCCGATCGCGGCCAAATCCGACGTTTAGCACCGCGCAAGGCGCTCATCTTCACTCAACTGAAAGGAACGCATGCATCGTTCAATAAATTATCTTATCCTGCTCCTGCTCGTAACCCTGGCTGGTGCGCAACAGCCGGCTGCCGCGCCTCATGCGGCGGCTAAAGCTACAACCAGCGCAAACATTCCTTCCGAGGAGACGGTCAACGCTTTCCTCCACGAATGGTTCGGATACGATCCTTCGTTGAGCTGGAAGCTCGTCAGTATCAAGCCGTCAGAAATCGAAGGACTATCAGAAGTAAACGTAGTCCTCAGCGGCACTCAGGGAACGCAAGCGCTCAAACTGTACGTTACTCCGGATGGCAAGCATGCCGTAAATGGGGAAATCATGCCGTTCGGCGCTCATCCCTTTGCAGCTGACCAAAAAAAGCTGGCGGCAGGTGCGAATGGACCTTCGCACGGTCCCGCAAATGCCCCGGTCACCGTAGTGGAGTTCAGCGACCTCCAGTGTCCCCATTGCAAGGACGCTCAGCCGACCCTCGACAAGCTCATGGCCGAGGACAAGAATGTTCGCGTGATCTTCCAAAGCTTTCCGCTTCCAATGCACGACTGGGCCGCCAAGGCCGCTGCCTACGCCGACTGCGTCAGCCGCAGTTCACCCGATGCTTTCTGGAAATTTATTTCAAGCGTTTACGGCGCACAGACCGACATCACAGCGGCTAATGCGGACGAGAAGCTAACCGCATTGGCTGATGCCGCAGGGGTGAAGGGCGCCGACATCGCAGCCTGCGCTGCCAAGCCCGAAACCACATCTCGAGTAGAGAAGTCGATGGCTTTGGGCAAAGACCTCGACGTTAACAGTACCCCGACGCTGTTCATCAACGGGCGCAGAGTCCCTGCCGTCCCGTATGAAACGCTGCAGAAACTCATAAACTTTGCTGCCAAGGACAATACCGAGGCTAAGAAGTAAGGCGGGTTGGCGGTTCTGTGGATTGCAGGAGAATCGAGACCGAATCGACTTTCAATTACTGACCACTCCTGGGCAGCCACACTTCCACGCTCTGCCCCCTGGTGGCATCAATCACGTGGGGTGTGATCACAAGCAGCAGTTCATCCGTTTCGTCCATCTTGCTGTTGGTCACCATGACTTGATTGATCCCCGGAACGGCTCCCAGGCCGGGGATTCCATTCAGCGTGCGTTGTTCGCTTTGGCTCACCGAGCCAGCCACCACTGCGGGCTCTCCATTCACCAGAGTGACATTGCCTTTGTATTCCCGATTCGCAATCACCGGTACACCGTTTAAACTTTGCCCAGCCAAAGTTCGGAAATCCATTTCAAAGGCCATCCCCACGTCCAAGTTCGTGTACACGACCGGTTTTATTTTGAAGGTCAAACCCAGGTCCTCGTAGGTAAACGAGGGAAACGGCGCCTGAAAGCTGCCGTTCTGCAGTACCCGCGAAATGGCAGGCGTATTAAAGACCGGAGCAAAACTCGCGTTGAGAATGGGATAACGCGAGCCCATGCGAAACGTTGCCTCATTTCCCTGTGCCGCGCGCAGGCTCGAGTGCTCCAGCGTCTTTACCAAACTTTCGTTCAGTGAGAGTTGGGCGCTCAGAGTGTCCAAACTCAATCCCATGAGGGTCAGCCCGCCGCCAAAAGTGGCGAATGCCTGATTGAAAATTGAGCTTTGCTGGCCGGTCAGTTGCGCGATCAGCCCCGCAATACCCTGCGAATTGGCCTGGTTGATACCTCCGCTCGAGATCAACTGATTAATCAAACTCTGGATGTTTTGTCCGCCTAATCCGCCAAGGGCGCCTGTAAGGGCAGCGATCGCGCCAGCAGGAATGTTGATCAGCGTGAAATTGTTGGGAATATGCAGTCCCATGGCACGGGTTAACTGATGGTCAATCTCAAATACCTCGATGTCCAGCATGACCTGCGGACGCGACAGCCCGAAGCTCTCAAACAACTTGGTAACCGCGTCCAGCACAAGCACCGGCGCGCGCACCGCAATTCTCCCGCTCTGTGGCTGTGAAGTAACGAACCGGATATCGAAGATGGTTCGCAGGAGAGTCGACAGCTCATTCAGGTCTGCCGGCGTCGTCGCTCCAGGAATGTAAAACGTGCGCAACGCCATGTGGTCGAATTGACGATGATTCTCAGCGTTGTCCTTTGCCACAAAGACTTGCTTTTCCGACAAGGGAATCCAGAAAGCCCCCGTTACCTCAGAGGCCGCTCTCATGGCCGTGTAGAAGTCGACGCTTTCCATGTCGAAATGGACGCGGCGCGATTGGACCGATTCGTCCAACTCAGCGGCCACGCCGAAAGCCCCGGCCACCTGCGTCAGCAGCGCATGCGAGTCCCCTCGAAAATGGAATTCATGCAAATCCGGGTTGGGAACGACTCGCACCTCCGTCGATTCCTCTACCACTCGCGGCGCGCCCGTCAACTTCGGCGACCACTCCGCCAGCGAGTCACGAAGTTGCTGCTGCGCGAATTCGTTTTCTGGGTCGAGGTTGGCGGCGCTGCGAAACTCCGCCTGCGCCTCCACCAGCTTTCCTTTGGTCTGATCGTCGTTTCCGCGCTGCAGGTGATCGAAGACTAATTGCTGCCGAACCAGGGCCAGCGCGGTTACATATTCAACATTCTTTGGAACCAGCCTGGCAGCAGTGTCAAATTCTTCGTAGGCTTCATCGAAGTGTTCCGCTTTTTGCAGTTGCAAGGCTTTAGAAAACGCAATTTTGGATTTCTTCAGATCCGCCTTGGATGGATTGCACACGGCCTCGCGTGCCCCCTCGGGGCAAGGCAGCAAGGCAAGATTCTGCGGCGCGTCGGCGGCCCAGGCCGCTGCAGCAAATAACACTGTGGCCAAAGCCGGCCATCCCCACCGCATGCGCATGCTCCGATTGTAACCGGGAATCCACGGTCCCCGACCCCACCCAGCAGGACCATGTACCTTCGGGTGAACTCTTTGGAACGGTGGGAGCGGCGGCTCTTGCGAGAAAAGCAGCAATCAGACTCAGCCAATGCCGTGAAGATTGACGCCTCCCTTTGAAAAATGCCAGCGCACCCGACAACTGAGTGCTGAATGCTGAGTACTGATCGCTCCGGCCGCCGCCAAACCGCTGCCCCACGCCGATCTAATACCTTCGGCTGAAACCGCCGGTTGGAAAGTTAACAATTTTGGCGTATAAAAGTTAGTTGCGACGTGCACGCGTCGTCCCCCTTCCGTGCGCCCACAACGCATCCCACAGCTCGAGCGAGGAAGTATGTCCAGTGTGACCGCGGCGCATGTTCCCAAGGGTTTGGAAGGAATTGTCGCCACCACCTCCGGCATCTGTTACATCGATGGAGACCAGGGCGTTCTGGCTTACCGTGGCATCGATGTCCACGAACTGGCCGATCATTCCACTTTCGAGGAAACCTGCTATCTCCTGTGGTCCGGTCGACTGCCCACACGTAATGAGCTCAAGGAGATTCGTGACCGCCTGGCGGAGGAGCGCAAGCTGGACCCGGCGATCATCAGTTTGCTGCGATCGGCGCCGAAGCACGTTGTGCCCATGGACGTCTTGCGCACAGCGGTATCTGCCCTGTCGTTCTACGATGCGGATGAACGGAATAACGACCACGAAGCCAACCTCCGTAAATCGATTCGTCTGACCGCGCAGGTTCCGATGATCGTGGCTGCTTACGATCGCATTCGGAAAGGGAAGCCGGTGGTCGAGCCCGACCGCTCGCTTTCCCACGCAGCGAATTTTCTTCTGATGCTGAACGGTACCAAGCCCACGCCCACCGCCGAACGCGCCTTAGACATCGCCCTCATCCTGCATGCCGACCACGAGCTCAACGCCTCGACCTTCGCTGCGAGAGTCACCGCGGCAACTCTTTCTGATATGCATTCGGCGATCGTCTCCGCCATCGGTTGTCTGAAGGGTCCATTGCACGGCGGAGCCAATGAGGCCGTCTTCCACATCCTCGAGGCGATCAACAGCTCAGGTTCCGACCCGGTAGAGTACATCAAAGGAATGTTGGCGCAGAAAAAGAAGGTCCCCGGATTCGGGCATCGCGTCTACCACACCGAAGATCCCCGGGCCACGCACCTGCGCAAGATGTCTGAGGACTTGGGAAAGTCCAACGGTCAGGCCAAATGGTTCGAAATGTCGCGTGCCATCGAACTATTCGTGAAGGCCGAAAAGAAGCTCAACGCCAATGTCGACTTTTATTCCGCCTCGACCTACCACACCCTGGGAATTGATGTGGACCTCTTCACCCCGGTGTTCGCGGTATCGCGAATCAGCGGATGGACCGCTCACGTGATCGAACAACTCGACGATAACCGCCTGATCCGCCCCCGCGCCGACTACATCGGCTCACCCTACCCGCAACACTGGGTGCCCTTCGAAAACCGATCGGAAGTGTGAAATGTGGCGCGGGCGCCCTCGCCCGCGTCGGGCAGCACTTGGCACACCTTGCCACGGGCGTAGAATAAAAGCAGGAATTCTATGCGCCGAGTCTATCTCGACAACAACGCCACCACTCCGGTGCTGCCGGGGGTTCTCGAGGCCATGCAGCCCTACTTTACTGAGCACTTCGGCAACGCGTCGTCCATCCACCATCACGGGCAGGAGACGCGGGCGGCAGTCGAGCGCGCACGCGAATCGGTTGCGGCCCTGTTCGGGTGCCGGCCCTCCGAAGTCGTCTTCACCAGCGGCGGCACCGAGGGCGACAACCTCGCCATCTCTGGCTTGACCCGCGCCGGCGACCACGTAATCAGTTCAACCATCGAGCATCATGCAGTGTTGAACTCGTGCAAGCATCTGGAAGCGATGGGATGCGAAGTCACCTACGTGCCCGTGGATAGCCGTGGCCTGGTCGATCCCGACGACGTTCTCCGCGGGTTGCGTCCGAACACCAGGCTCATCACCATCATGATGGCGAACAACGAAACCGGCGTCCTGCAACCGGTCGAGGAGATCGGCAAGATCGCCGCTGAAGCGGACGTTTATTTTCACACTGACGCGGTACAGGCGGCAGGGAAGGTGCCGATCGAAGTAAAACGTCTGGGCTGCGACCTGCTCTCGATCTCCGGGCACAAGCTGCACGCTCCGCAGGGTGTCGGAGCGATCTACGTAGGCAAGGGAACCCTCCTGCAGCCAATGTTTTATGGTGGAAGTCACGAGAGATCCCGGCGCGCGGGAACCGAGAATGTTCCCGGAATTATCGGTCTCGGCAAGGCCGCCGAACTGGCCAGAGAAGCATTGGAACGAGGCGACCTTGCGCGGATGTCGGCCATGCGCGATCGCATCGAGCAGACAATTCTCAGCGCAGTGGATGCCACGGGCGTAAACGGTGAAGGCGCTCCGCGCGTCCCCAATACCACAAACATTCATTTCGACTACATCGAAGGCGAAGCCTTGGTGATCGCGCTCGATTTGAAGGGCCTCGCAGTTTCGACAGGAGCCGCGTGCTCATCGGGCGCCATCGAGCCCTCCCACGTGCTGACGGCCATGGGCTTGCCGCCAGAAATAGCCCGAGCCAGCCTCCGCTTCAGCCTGGGCAAACAAAGCACAGCCGATGAAATTCAATTCGCACTCGACCTCGTCCCGCAAACCGTAGCCCGCCTGCGCGAGCTCTCGCCGGTTTACAATAGAACAGCCGTCAGCTCTTAGCTATCAGCTCTCAGCTTAGTCCTCCAGAACAAGTTCTTTGCTGATAGCTGAAAGCTGACAGCTCGTCCCGAAACCTGATGCCGCAAAACAAAACTATCGCCGTAGCCATGTCGGGCGGAGTCGACTCCTCGACCGTAGCGGCCATGCTGCGCGCCGAGGGACATGACGTCGTCGGCCTGACCATGCAGCTGTGGAATCAGCGCCGCTTGGCCGGACACGAAGGCATGCCGGAAGCGGTGCAGGGACGCTGCTGCTCGCTCGATGATGTGTACGACGCGCGCCGTGTCGCCGAAACTCTGGGCATCCCTTATTACGTCGTCAATCACGAAGACCGCTTCGAGCGCGATGTAGTGCAACCCTTCGTCCAGGAATATCTGTCGGGACGAACACCCATCCCCTGCAGCCTGTGCAACAACCACTTGAAGTTTGATCAGTTATTGATTGTGGCGCAGCAGATTGGCGCGGACGCGCTGGCGACAGGCCACTACGCTCGGGTTGAGTTCGAGGAGAAGCGCGGCCGCTGGCTGCTCAAGCGTCCGGCGGACTCGTCCAAGGACCAAACCTATTTCCTGTTCGGACTGACCCAGGATCAGCTCAGCCGCACCCTGTTTCCTCTCGGGGAACTGACCAAGCCGCAGGTTCGCGATCTGGCGCGTCATCACGGGCTGGCTCTCGCCGCGAAGCCGGATTCCCAGGAGATCTGCTTCGTCCCAGGAGGCGATTACAAGAAGTTTCTCGATGCCTACTTGGCAGAGCGGGGCGACGCTCTGCCCGATACCGCGGGCGAACTAGTGACCACCGACGGCGAAGTGATCGGCGAGCACAACGGCATCCACAACTTTACCGTAGGCCAGCGCAAGGGTTTGGGCGTGTCCACCGGCTCGCCGCTGTACGTCATTCAGATCAAGGGCGACCAGCGCCAGGTCGTGGTCGGCAACCAGGAGGAACTGTACTCGCGCACCCTGCGCGCGCGCCGGGTGAATCTGGTCGCGGCGGTCGATTTGCGTGAGCCGATTCGCGTCCGCGTGAAGATCCGCCATCGTCACGAGGGCGCCCCGGCTCTCTTAGAAAAGGCGAACAGCGACGAAGTGCTGGTAACGTTCGACGAGCCGCAGCGCGCCATCACACCGGGTCAGGCCGCCGTCTTCTATGACGGGGACGTCGTGGTCGGAGGCGGCTGGATCGCTTGAGAGCACCAGACGGTTCTCGACTTCGTGCCATTACTATCTCTTTCCATGAAAATCTAATACCAAGCAGCCTTCATCGCCTCGAAAAAAAACAGAACGGAGAAAACCCTTAGCAAGCTGCGTGCTTCTTGACTAGTAAGGAAAGGAATGCACTCCATGAAAAAGCTACTTAATTTCGCACTGATCTCAGTTTTGCTGACGGGTATTTCTCTCGCTCAAAATTCAGCCCAGCCAAGCGCCGCATCGGAGTCTCAAAACACTGCCTTCCGCCTCGAACCGGAAACGATCATTCGGGTTGAGCTCGCCAAGTCGGTCGATGCCAAGAAGGCCAAAGTCGGCGACGAGGTCATGGCCAAGACCATCGACGATTTCCTCTCGGACAAAAATAAAGTGCTCGCGCCCAAGGGATCTAAAGTTTTGGGTCACGTCGCTGAGGTGTCACCGCATCAAGGTGAGTCCGCGTCCACGCTGGGAATTGCCTTCGACAAAATAGTCCTGAAGAATGGGACTGAAGTACGGCTCAAAGCATCCATTCAAGCAATTGGCCCACCGGAATCAAATGCTGCGGCCGGCAACGACAACGTGGGCGCACCCGCCAACTCGGGCGGCATGTCCCCGATGTCGTCCCCGGGACGCGGTGTTTACGGAGGAACTACGCCGAACCCCGGCGGTACCATGCCAGGAAACGTGAACAACCCGGGCCCTGCAGCGCAGGATGCGAGCCAGAGCACGAGCCAGACTGCGGCTATCAATGGACGGCTAACGCCCAATGCCCAAGGCGTGGTAGGTATGTCCGGCTTATCGCTGAGTACAGGAGCCGCGCAGGATTCGTTGCTCAGTTCTCCGAAACACAACGTAAAGCTGGACAGCGGAACCCAGATGATTCTGCGCGTTACTTCGTAGGGTAAGCGAACCAGGCCAAAGAAAGCAGCGCCAAACAGCTAGCGGAAAAGCGTCGAAATTGGCGGCTGCGGCCTTGAAAGGGGCGCGGCTTTCCCGCAAGCGGGAAAGCGCTGCCTTCGCTCTATCACCCAATGCTAAATAAACATTTCGTCCTGTGGCACGGGCACGCCATTTCGCTTGCGCCTTCCGCCGATCAGGAATTCCAGCCCGGACGCGATTCCCTGGACGAGTCCCGACAACTGTCGAACCGGGGAAACCACCGTCTTATGCACCATATCGGTCGTACTCTCGACCCGATCCAAAGTGCGATTCAGCAATTCGTCAGCTCGGATTACCTGCAGCCGCGTGCGGTCGATGGCGTCATTGACCGTGGCATCGAGGCGCTCGATTTGCGCGCGAACCAGGATGCTCGACTCGCTTACGTTCGTGACCAGAGTCTGGAGGTGCGGGCGAAACTCCAGCAGCATGGAGTGCGCGATTTCAGCCGTGGGCAGAATCTTGGTCCTCACCTCAGTGGCCAGCGCTTCCATGCGCGCCGCGCTTTGCCGGACGGCCAGGTACATGGCCACGAGAATTCCCGCCTGGATGACTACGGCCGCCGCAGTACAGGCGATGAAAATAGGTAGATAGTCCATAAGCGTTCCTCCGCTTTACGGCGCAAAAGCACGGCGCGGCGGAGAATTCGTGAATCAGGGATTCTGTGGGCCCCCACCCTCGGCAGCCGTTGCTTCCTGGTACGCCTGCCTTCCGGCTTCATACGCCGAGCGGAACTGCTCCTTCTGCTGATTCAGAACCTCGCGGCCGCGATCGGCCCAAGTGGCGGCTTGTTCGCGTGCCTGCTTGGCACGATCACGAACGAACTCGCGACCATCTTCGGCTCGGGAGCGTATCGCCTGTCTGGTTTCATCGCCGGAACGTGGAGCATAAAGAACCCCGGCGGTGGCGCCGATACCTAACCCTGCAAGGAACCAAAGCAAACTGTTGCTGTTACTGTCCGACATAAACGAACCCTCCAACTCTCTCCTGCTAATCGGATGGTAGCACCCACATTGGCGAAATACAATTCGCGCCACATCGGTAGACATCGGTAGCGGCTCAATTGTCGCTTCTAAGAGCGTCATTCCACGTTATCAGCCGCGAAGCGCGTAAGAATGCGGCTCATGGCGCTAGCCGTGGGGAGAAATGAAAAACCGACAAGCCCAGGGGAGCGAAAGACGACTCTCACGTACACCCTTCAGTCGCTATTGGCAGCCCCCTCACTGGTTCAGCAGCCTGCCAGTGACCCGCCCCATTGAGATACACCTTACTCCGCTCAGGACTATCCTTGGATCCAGTTTTTTCCGCGCGATAATGCAGTTCGTTCGCCAGCGGAATCGTAAGATTCATCCCCACGCCCTTGTGGACTTTCCGGCGAAGCGAGACAATAGCCGCTTGCGGCAGAGGGATGCGCATGTCACAGAAGTATCGCCAACACGGGTATCAAGACCGAGGCAGAGATGAAGAGCGGCAAAAACAATCTACCGAAAGGCCCGTTAAGAAGGAAACCTTTGGGCCGCGGGCACTACAAATGCCGGGCACACACACGGTTTCACGTTGCGCGCAATGCGGCACTCTGCTGACTTCGATAACTGAGCCCATCGGAAAATGTCCGAAGTGCGGCTTCGAACTCCACTCCTGCCGCCAGTGTACGTATTTCGATACCTCGAGCCGCTTCGAATGCACCCAGCCCATCCCCGAGCGGATCGCGCGCAAGGACGAATGCAATCCATGTACGTTTTATTCCATGCGCGTCCGGGTAGAAAAGGAAACCTCCACGCCAAGTTCAGCCCGTCCCATGGATGCCCGCACAGCATTCGAGAATCTCTTCAAAAAGTAAGTTGGCATATTCTTAAGAGGAACCACCCTTTTGGGTGCCGTCTCGAAGCGTCCTCATGGGTTCTTACCAGGTTATTGGAAGCTGTGAGCCAGAACGCAGAAGGTTGATCTCCTCAGGGGAGAAGCTCCTATAACGACCGGAGTCGATTTGCCGCTGGCGAGCATCCGGCGGCATCGCTTGCAGAGCGAGAATCACATTCTGCACTTCTTTGCGAGCCGGCGGAAGTTCCTCCATAGTGAAGGCGAGTCGGTAGTGCGCCGCGCCGGTGTCTGCATCGGTCTTGTAAGTCGAAACCCTCCGCGTAGAAGCTGCGACGTTGATCACAGAGGCAGCGCTAGGAGAGTTCTCCGGTGCGGGAAGGCTCGATAATTTAGCCGAAGCGTTGCCGTAACTGTTCCCTCCAGGATCTTGTGCGGAACCACTGCCGTTGCCGTTGTCGGGATATGGATAAGCATATGCGCAGCCGGACGAAGGATAATAAGGATAGGCGCATGGGTAATAGTTGTAAGGAGCGCCCCACCAGGGACCATAACCGTAAGCATACCGGTAAGCAGGCCAGTAGGGTCCCCAGCTAAAGCCAATACCAAATCCCCATCCGTACCCGTAGCGAGGGTAGCCCCAATAACCGCTGCGCCAACCATAGCCACCGCCGTGATAGCCGCCGTAGTAGCGTCCACCCCCATAAGTAGAGTGGCCTCCACCAGCACGAAAACCGCCTCCGCCGTGGAACCCTCCTCCGCCACCGTGGCCACCATGCTGGGCGAGAGCCTGCGTCGGTGCACAGACAATTGCGATAGAGGCGACTACTAAGCAAAGAGCCTTTAACAAGGAGGATTTGTTCATCTCAGTTCACCCGTCAGAGTCTGCCTGGGCAGGAAAGCCTCTAAATAATGCTACTCCATTTGATCCATGGCGCAACATCAATTTGGTGCGGGCATGTGTCGGCGTCCTCTTCCTTGTCTCAGCCGATAGTGTGCCAAGGCCTGCTAGCTCGTATTCGAGAGGTCGGCGCCTCTTTTCTCTCGCCCGCTCCACGTCACGATAGCAACCATTGACGCGACAATCACGACCGTCCACGCCAGCACTGGGGGATAGCTGCCACCATAGCGATGTTCGACCAGCTTGGCCTGAATCACTGCGTTGCGTGACGAGAGAAAATTGCCCAACTGATAGGCGAAGCCGGGAAACGTGCCGCGCACAGCGGGTGGAGAAAGCTCATTCAGATGGGCCGGAATCACGCCCCACGCGCCTTGCACCATGAATTGCATCAGGAAGCCACCCAGCGCCAGCATCGGAACGGTGTTGGAATAAGCCCAGAGCGGGATCACTGGAATCGCCAGGATGGCGGCGATTACGATCGTCCGGCGGCGGCCGATTCGTTCCGACCACGTGCCGAACAAAATCCCGCCTAGCAGCGCGCCAATGTTGTAGACGATGGCAATCAACCCCACGATTTGCGGCGAGAACTGATGGTTCTTCTGAAGAAACGTGGGATAGAGATCCTGCGTGCCGTGGCTGAAGGAGTTAAAGGCGAACATCAGGACAACCAGGAAAAGAAAACCGCCAAGGTGGGAAAGAATATCTTTTCCCAAACGGCTTTCCGCTTGGCGCGACACGCGTCCTTGCAGCCAGGCCGGCGATTCATCGACTTTGGTACGAATGTAGATTACCAGGAATGCGGGCAGGGCTCCGATGACGAACATGCCGCGCCACCCGACGACGGGAAACAAAGTACTGTAGACAAAAGCCGCAATCAGGTAGCCAACGACGTAGCCTTCCTGCAATAGGCCGGAGAAGAAGCCGCGTCCTTCTGCGGGCAGCGTTTCGAAAGCCAAAGCCGCGCCGACTCCCCATTCGCCCCCCATTGCGATTCCAAACAATGCCCTCATGACCAGAAAGAACTTCAACGAAGGCGCGAAGGCCGAGGCCAACTCGAACACTGAATACGCGACGATGTCCACCATCAGCGTGGGGCGGCGGCCAAAACGGTCGGCCATCAATCCGAACAGGAACGCACCCAACGGTCGCATGGCGAGGGTAAGAAAAATTGCCTCCGTAATGGCCGACACTTTTGTTTGAAACTGGGTGGCCAGAGCATTCACACAAAAAATGAGGATGAAGAAATCGAAGGCGTCGAGCGACCAGCCAAGGAAGCAGGCGATGAACGTATTCCGCTGCACCGAGGACAGCCTACGAAAATGGGCGAGAAATTCCATTCTTTTGTCGACGACATCCGGCGCCGAGCGGCTAAAGTCCCCAGGATGCTAACACACGGAAATAACAAGAAAAACGATCATCGCTCTGCGGAAGTAAATCCGGCGGACTACGGAAGAATCGTCTAAGCCAGCACTCTTGCGCGTCCGATTGGGGATGTTCGTGGTTTTGAGTTCGTTATTGACTTAGGCGTGGGCTACGGCAGCTACGAGTGGATGTGCAGCCGCTTCTGCAAGAGGTAACTGGATGGTTACGCGCGCGCCGTGTGGCTCTACGTTTTCTATTCTGAGATCTCCGCTGCGTTCCTTGACGATCCCGTAACAGACACTCAGGCCCAGTCCCGTTCCTTTGCCGACGAGTTTCGTGGTATAGAACGGATCAAGCGCCCGGTTCAGATTCCCAAAACCTGGTCCCGCGTCTTCCGCTTCTATCACTGCCCGCAATCCGCTCTGGTAGGCGCGAATGCTCATCTGCTTGCCGCCGGGCATTCCTTCCAGAGCATCGCTGGAATTATTGACCAGGTTCAGCAGGATCTGCTTGAGCTCGTCCTCATTGACTGCCAGAGACGGCAAGTCGTGTGCGATGTCAAGATCGACTCGAACATTGCGTGTGCGCGTGTAGTATTCGCGAAGAGCCAGCACGTCCTGCGCCAGCGGAGAAAGCTGCACAGACTGTGTATCGCGCGCACCTTGGCGCGAAAACCGGAGTAGGTTGCCAATAATCCGTTTCATGCGACGAGCTTCGCTTACCAACTTCGTGAGCTGATCGCGAACCGGAGGCGCCACGACCGCGTCACCCATGAGTTCGCGTACCCCATGATCACGGTCAGAGGATTGTTGAGCTCATGCGCGACTCCCGCCAGTAGTTCGCCCAGGGCAGCCAGTTTCTCCGACCGCCCCAGTTGCGTGTGCAAAGCCTTCAATTCGACCGCGACCGCGAGATCGGCTGCGAGCATTTCGATGCGCGACAATTGAAGTGCATCGATCGCATTCGGGTCTCGGGGGGAAGATAATCGGATGCACCCCAGGGTTGCGCCAGAGCAAAGCGGTATTAATAATTCTTCGCCGCCTTCCCAGCGCGCATTCGAGTTCCCGCGGAGCGCAAACGGGATTGCTCCAGGCGGGATCAGTAAGTACAAATTCTTCCCCATGAGCTGCGCATGGGAACACAAGTTCTTAACGTGATCGAGCGTCCAGTCTTGCGCATAAATCTCCAGGTTCCGCAGAGACTCTGACGACAGCCCACTAAAGCCAGCCACTCGCAGCCTGTGTTCTGCATCTTCGAGTTGGACCACGGCCACACGGAAGTTGCTGACTTCGGTGATTGCCGCAGCGATCGCGGGGCACATGGTATCCGGTCTGGCGCCGCTCAACAGCCGAGAAGTGATCGCCGAGAAGCGTTCCAGTTGGCGGTTGAGCACTTGTGCCTTGTGCTGCATGCCTAAGATCGACTTTGACTTGTCCTCCACCACGGCCAGAATCATTCCAAAAGCGACGAAGAACTTGGGCGTGTTCCATAGTTCTCCGGGAATGATCAGGCTCGCAGCGATTCGATCGATCAGCAACCCGATGGGAAACACCGCACCCCAGCAGAAGAATCCACCAGCGATTGTCAACATGGCAGGCGACCGTCGCGGTTGGTTGCCGCAAATGAACACACCCGGCAAACCGTACTCGATCGAACGATCGACTTCCGGGGCAAACCTTCGTCGGTGGTCCAACGATCCAGAGCAGCCTAAAGTCAAATCTGTATGCCCCGGATACCAATACGACATTATCCGGCGAAAGCGTGGACACCTTGGACTCGGAGTGCAGGTCGACCTCTTTGATGCTTCGGCGAAGATCAGTGCGACGCCCCAAACCGTCAATGGCGGGCAGTCAGAAACGGCGAGCGCATGGTTGCTCGCCCCGATCTCCGTGGGTGGGCCCGAATTCCGCCTTTACCTGACCAACTCGGCAACTTTTTGTGGAAGGCAACGTCTACGGGATGTACTTCGGCGGGTATGGAAACTTTATCTCGACGGTCGATACGGTTGGGTGGATTCTAACCAAGCACCTCAGCGCTAACGCCGGCTACCAGTTGGGGTCGCGTCTCGTGGTGACCAACAATTCAAGCTCCGATCGCATCGGTCTTCGTTTGACCCAGAGGGGTGCTGTGGCGAGGTTCGATTTGTCATTCTAATGCCTGCACGCGGGGTGTACGATGCCTCATGAAACAAATCAACGCGCTTTTGCGCTCGTTCAGCGCGCTACTGCTCGCCTTGCTGGTGTTTCAGGGCTGCAACGCCCTCAATCCTTTGTGCGGGAGTTCCCGGCCAGTCCCGATCATTGCATCGCTTTCTCCGAACACGATTACGTTCGCGCAAGTGCAAAAGGGCTTTCTGCTCACTGTGAATGGTAGCCAGTTTGTTTCGTCTTCGGTCGTGGTCGTCAACGGAATGGCTCTAAGCACTCTCGCTACGAGCAGTCAGCTGTTACAGGCCACGATCACGACCAGCGTAATGTCCGCCCCAGGAAGCGCCAACGTGAAGGTCAATACTCCGAGCGGGAACTCGGGCAATCTTGGGTGCAGCAGCGGTGGAACCAGCGGCTCCCTCGTCTTGACTATCACTTAGGCGAAAGCGCGTGTAGAATATGGGCGGTCTGAGGACTGAAGAAAAGGGAACCAGACCAGCCTGACATCCGTCTTCCCTTATAACGCAAGAGGAATTGAAGCTGGGAGCGCCCTGCCGAATCACGTCGGTATGAATCTGCTGTCCATCAGCCCACGCGATGTTCTGTATTCACGCGCCGTATCTACAGCATTAACCAGAGATCAGGTTATTGTGTCCCACAGCGTTTGAGCATGAACATCCGAGCCCACAAATCGTCCGACCCCTCTGGCTCCAGTTTGCGCCCGTACTTGTGGCCAGCCGCGACGATCGGGCTGCTGATCATCAAAGGCACCCTTTCTCTCGTCTTAGGCGCAAATACCCTCACGGCGAGGTTTGGGACGATTGTCTATTTTGTGGTGCTCCTTTTAGGAGGCGTTTTTGCGATTCGGAATGCCATACAGCAGACCGACGGGAGTCGTTTCTTCTGGGCATTGATGGCTTGTGGCTACGGGCTGTGGGCATTGGATCAGTGGCTCTACGTGTACTACGTAATTGGTTTGGGTATGGACGTACCCGATAGCTCGATCGCTGATCCTGCGCTGTTCCTTCATGTCGTGCCTTTCATGGCCGCGCTGGCGATCCAGCCACATCTGAGCCGGGCCAACAAGAATTTCTCACGGGGCAGCCTGAACTTCTTTCTCCTGCTTTTCTTTTGGGTTTTTCTCTATGCGTACGCACTCTTCCCGCATCAGTATCTTTGGAATTCTGATGCGTACGGCGTCCGATTTGACATCCTCTACGCGATAGAGGATGTAACGCTAGTTGCGGCGGTTGGTGTTGCGGTTGCGCAGGCGCGGGGCTCCTGGAGATCGATTTACCTGCAATTGTTCGGCGCGTCTGCGCTGTACGCGTTGAGTTCCACGCTTGCCAACTTCGCCATCGACACCGGACGGCCGTATAACGGGAGCATTTACTCCCTTGCACAGACGGCGGCCGTTTGCTGGTTTGCCTGGGTGCCGCTGCGGGCCCGGCAACTGCCGCCAGCGCTGGTAATGCCGAGCCAGACGGATGTGGGCCACGCGGACTTCACTTCGCGATTGGCCATGCTGGCGGTTGTCTCCATACCTATCATCGGCGTTTGGGAAGTGTTCCGCCAGGAGCAACTCACAGGCATACGCGCATTTCGTCTGGTTGTCGTATTGGTTTCGATCGTACTTCTGGCTACGTGTGTCTTCCTGAAAGAACATCTCACGAAACGCGAACTGTTGGCTGACGTTCGAGTCGGAAACTTGCAACAGCGATTGTCGGAAGCAGCGCTCAGCGACAGCCTGGCTTTGAAAGGCTCCATCCTCTCTTCGCTCGAGAATCTGATCGCCGTCCTAAATAAGGAGGGAATCATCATCGATGTGAACGAAGCATGGAGCCGCAATATACAGGAAATCGGAAGCCCCTCGCGGTCCGCTGGCGTGGGGACTCACTACCTGGAACTCTTGCGGCGCTCCGCACATCCGTGGCCAGAGGCGCGTGAAGTCCTTGCCATTATTGAAACCGTGATGAACGGTTCTGTTCAACGCTTGCGCTACGATTATCGCTACGACTTGCCGACCCAACCACGCTGGTTTGCGGCAACCGTAACCCCTCTTCGCACACGCGAAGGAGGAGTCGTGATCTGTTTCAAAGACATCACGGATGTGAAAAAGGTGGAAGCTCGTTATGGGGAACTGGTTGAGACGGTTCGGGCCATCGTGTGGCGAGCGGAGCTTCCGACATTGGCCATCACTTATGCCAGCAAGCAGGCAGAAGAGCTTCTCGGTTATTCCCCGGAGAGCTGGGTAAAAGAGCCAGGTTTTTGGAAGGATCACGTTCATCCCGAGGATCGGGAGTGGGTGTTGGCGTTCATCGCCAAAGCTACCGAAGAAAACCTCAAACACGAGTTCGAGTGCCGGATGATTGCCGCCGATGGCCGAACCGTTTGGCTGCGCAACATTGTCAACGTCATTGGCGGAAACGCCCAGGCCAGCGAATTGGTATGTGTTTCGGTGGACATTACGGAGGGGAAGCGGGCGGAAGAAGCTTTGCGGGAAAGTGAGGAGCGGTTACGTCTGGCGGCTCAGGCTGGAAAAATGTACGCCTACGAGTGGGACGTTGCCTCGGACACCGTACTGCGGTCCGCAGAGTGTGTCGATCTTCTCGGGGAAGGTGAACCAATCCGGACGACTCGCAGGGAACTGATGGAGCAGGTCCACCCAGACGACCGCGAACAGGTGGACAGGAGTTGCTCGCACCTCACGCCCCAGAACCCCGACTGTCAGGTGAGCTATCGCGTCTTGCGCGCTGATGGCAGCGTGGTTTGGTTGGAGAAGAGCGCTCGAGCTTTCTTCGACAACGACGGTAACTTGCTCAGAACGATAGGCGTGGTAGCGGATATCAGCGCGCGTAAACATGCGGAAGAGGCCCGATTCATGCACGCGGCTATCGTGGAATCCTCCGATGACGCGATTATCTCCAAGAACCTCGAGGGAATCATTACGAGTTGGAACGCAGGTGCGCAGCGTATTTTCGGATACAGCGAAGCAGAAGCGGTCGGACAGCCGATTGCAATCCTTATCCCGCACGAACTGCTTGATAACGATAACGAAAATCAGCAACGGTTGAGATCAGGCGGTCGCATTGAGCACTATGAAACCGTCCGTGTCTCGAAAGCAGGCAAGAGGGTCGATGTCTCGTTGACCATATCGCCGATAAGAGATTCTGCGGGTGCGATCGTCGGCGCTTCCAAGATCGCGCGCAATATTACCGAGCGGAAGCGGGCGGAGAATGCGCTGCGAGAAAGCGAAGGGCGCTTCCGCCTGGTCGCCAACACGGCTCCTGTGCTCATCTGGATGAGCGGTCCCGACAAGCTGTGCAACTACTTCAATCAACCGTGGTTGGAGTTTACCGGACGAACATTCGAAGCGGAACTTGGAAACGGTTGGGCAGAGGGGGTTCACCCTGAAGACTTCAACGCGTGCCTGGAGACCTATACAATGGCATTCGATCGGCGCGAGGAATTCAAGATGCAGTATCGGCTCCGGCGACACGATGGAGAATACCGCTGGGTTTCGGATTCGGGAGTGCCGAGATTCAATGCTGATGGATCCTTTGCCGGGTATATCGGTTCCTGTATCGATGTCACTGACCACAAGCTTGCGGAAGAGGCGCTTTCCAACGTGAGCCGCAAATTGATTGAAGCACAGGAGCGGGAGCGTACCCGGATCGCGAGAGAACTTCACGACGATGTGAACCAGCGTCTCGCATTATTGGCCATTGAGCTGGAATTATTGAAACAAAACCTTCCTGATTCGCCAGACGAAATTCGCGGCCGCATTCAGCATGCAGGGAAGAGCGTCACGGATATCGGAATGGACATTCAGGCCATATCGCACCGCCTTCACTCCTCGAAGCTGGAGTATCTCGGAATCATGCCGGCGATGGCGGGCTTCTGCCGAGAGCTGTCGGAGTACCAAAAAGTCGAGATTGACTTTCGCCATACCAATGTTCCACCGGCTCTGCCGCAGGAAGTTTCGCTTTGTCTTTTTCGGGTTTTGCAGCAAGCCTTGCAAAATGGGGTTAAGCATAGTGGTGCGCGCAGCTTCAAAGTGGACCTGCGCGGAGTATCGGATGAGATTCAACTGACCGTCAGCGATGCGGGAGTTGGGTTTGAATCCAAATTGGCGATGAATGGTGAGGGCCTGGGCCTGGTCAGCATGCGGGAGAGACTCCACTTGGTAAAGGGCGAGATTTCAATCGAATCGCAGCCGAACCTTGGCACCACAGTTGTAGCTCGCGTGCCGCTTAGATCGGAGGCGGAAAAACGCTATGGGTCATAGATCGTCCGGTTCGAAATAGCAGATTGGGTTTGACTGTTAGGCGGGATCTCAGCCCGCATCTGACACCGCCGATGACAAGGTGCCCGCCGTGACGCCCTGTTTCAGGGCAACTAATGCGTCCGCACCGGATCCCGCCGCCATCTGTCGGTACATAGTGAATCCTTCGGTGCGCAGTTAGCATCTTTCCTGCTACTGAGGTTTTAGCCGATGGCCTACCGAAAGAGACCCGCAATCATCTTTTTGGTTTCCTTGTTGTCGGCCACGGTCTTGATCACTTCCGGATGCAGCAGGACAGAAGCGAAACAGCCCGCTCCGCAACCGATGCCGGTCAAAACCGAAACTATCCAGCTCAGTCCCGTTCCGCAAGTCGACGAATATGTGGCGACCGTAAAGTCGCGCCGCTCGGCGAGCATCCAGCCACAGGTCGATGGTTCGCTCACCCACATCTTGGTGAAGTCCGGCGACCACGTGAACACCGGCCAAGTGCTGATGACAATCGATCCATTGAAGCAGCAGGCGACGGTTGATCAGCAGCGCAGCACCGAGGCTCAGAAAAAGGCGACGCTCGATTACAATCGCCACGAATTGGACCGGCAGCAGCAGTTGTACGAGTCAGGGGTGACCAGCAAGCAGGATTACGAACTTGCTGTACAGGCCTACGAGAATTCCAAGGCAGACTGGGAATCTTCGACCGCGGCTCGCGTCACCCAGCAGCGTCAGCTTGCGTACTACAATCTCACTGCCCCGTTCGATGGAATTGTCGGTGACATCCCGGTTCACATCGGCGATTACGTGTCGCAGCAGACTTTGCTGACTACCGTAGACGAGAATGCAGAGTTAGAAGCCTACATTTATATTCCCACGGAGAGAGCCGGCGACATCCGCATGAACCTACCGATTGAGATCATCACCAGCCGGGGTGAGTTGATTGAGAGCACGAAGGTCAATTTCATTTCGCAGCAAGTGGACGACTCCATCCAGGGCATCCTGGTGAAAGCTCCCATTCACGCTTCGCTTGACAAGTTCCGGAATGCCCAACTAGTCAAGGCGCGGGTGGTATGGGGCAGCGCTCCGGCGCCCACCGTTCCGGTCCTGGCGGTTACCCGCATAGGTGGCCAGTCGTTTGTTTATGTCGCAACCCAAGCGGATCAGGGTACCGTCGCCAAACAGCGCGCGGTTACGCTGGGCGACACGATCGGGAACGAGTACGCCGTCACGGGCGGCTTGAAGCCTGGCGAAAAAGTCATTACCTCCGGTATTCAGTTCCTGATTGACGGCGCGCCCGTACAACCAATCAGCTAGCGCAAGCGCGATTCAAGGAACGTAATCCAGTTACGGCGCTCGCCGGCAACAAAGACAAAGAAAGAGGATGTGCAGGCTTGGTTGACTTTTTCATCAAACGGCCGATTTTTGCCACAGTTTGCGCCCTGCTGATTATTCTTGCAGGCGCGGTGTGCATTCCAACCTTGCCTATTTCTTTGTATCCAAACTTGTCGCCGCCGCAGGTCACGGTCACCAGCAATTACGTGGGCGCCAACGCCCAGGTGGTGGAGTCCGCGGTTACGATCCCGCTGGAGCAGCAGATCAACGGTGTCGAAGGAATGCACTACATCACTTCGACCAGTTCAAACGACGGCACCAGCAGCATCAATGTAACCTTTCGCACCGGATACGATCTGAACATTGCCGCGGTCGATGTCCAGAACCGCGTGGCCACCGCGCAAGGTCGTCTGCCGCAGGAAATCAAGAACACCGGCGTGACCATTACGAAGGCCAACCCGAATTTTGTGTTTGCCGCTGGATTCTACTCGCCCGACAACAGCCTTTCGAACCAGTACATTTCCAACTATATAGACGTTTACGTCAAGGACGCACTGAAACGCATTCCGGGTGTAGGCGACGTCGTTATCTTCGGAGAGCGCAAATATGCCATGCGCATCTGGCTCGATCCTACGAAACTGGCCGCGCGCCAGTTGACGGCAGCGGACGTAGTCGCGGCACTCCAGGAACAGAACGCCGAAATACCCGCCGGGCAGTTGGGACGCCCGCCGGCGGATGAGAAGCAGGACTTCCAGGTCACGCTGCGTGTAGTGGGGCGACTGTCAGAGCCCAGGGAATTCGAGAACATTATTCTCAAGAACACGCGCAACGGGATCGTTCAGCTCAAGGACGTTGGAAGGGCCGAGGTCGGCGCCGAGAGCTACGACACGAATCTGTTGTACAGCGGACATGAAGCGGTTGGCGTCGGCGTGCAGCAACTCTCGAACGCCAACGCACTCGACGTGGACAAGGCCGCCAAGGCCGCACTACTGGAATTGTCTAAATCGTTCCCGCCGGGAATTAAGTATGTAGTCGCTTTCGACACGACGACCGTGGTAGGTGATTCAGTCAAAGAGGTCGTCACTACGCTCGAAGAGGCGATCATCATCGTCATTATCGTGATTTTCATATTCCTGCTCGATTGGCGCGCCACAATTATTCCGGCGGTCACGATTCCAGTCTCGCTGATTGGCACTTTTGCCTTTATCAAGATCTTTGATTTCTCGATCAATTCGCTGACGCTTTTCGGCATTACTCTCGCCACCGGCTTGGTGGTCGATGACGCCATCGTGGTCATTGAAAATGCACAGCGGCATATTAACGAGGACCAGACCGATTCGCATACGGCCACATCGGTGGCGATGGCAGAGGTCTCGAGCGCTGTAATTGCGACCTCTCTCGTGCTGATTTCCGTGTTTGTTCCAGTTTCTTTCTTTCCCGGGACGACGGGAATTCTATACCGCCAGTTCTCATTGACCATCGCATTTTCGATTGCGATTTCGCTCTTCAACGCCCTTACCCTTTCGCCCGCTTTGGCAGCTCTCCTGCTCCGCGGCGAAGAACACAAGTATTCGGTTTTCGAATGGACACGAATCGGATGGCTTTCGCGTGGGTACAGCAAGTTCGCGCATGGCGTTGACGCCTCGATCCGAGGCTTGGCCGCCGCGTACGGCAAAGCCATTTGTAAGGTGTTAAGCTTTCGCTACGCCATGGTCGTGCTCTTCCTGGCTGGATTGGGTGCTACGGGATACATGTACGTCCATGTTCCCACAGGATTTGTGCCACAGGAGGACCAGAATTATTTCATCGTGGTAGTGCAGGCGCCACAGGGAGCCTCACTTGCCTACACTACAAACGTCGCCAAGCAGGCTGAGCAGATTCTGCGAGCCGACCCGGATGTTTTCGGCACCTTTGCGGTTCCCGGTTTTTCGCTTTCGGGTGGGAGTTCGTCGAACTATGGCCTGATCTTCGCTCCGCTGAATCCGATCGACGACCGGAAAGGTAAAGGACACGCGGCGAGCGATATTGTTGCTCGTGTGGGGCCGAAGCTCCTCGGCGTTCCGGGTGCGATCGTGGTGCCGTTTGAACCGCCGGCGATTCAAGGCATTGGAAGCTTCGGCGGCTTCCAATTCGAGCTGCAGGACTTAGGACGCAACACTCTGCAAGACATCGACACCGTTGCTCACAAGATCGTGGCCAACAGTCATCAGCGATCTGACCTGCAAGGATTGTTCACGAGCTTTACGGCGAACGATCCTCAACAGTTGGTGCAGATTGATCGTGAGAAGGCAAAAGCTATTGGAGTGCCGATCGATCAGGTCGCGCAGGCGCTCGGCGTATATATGGGTTCGCAGTACGTGAATGACTTCGACTTCAACAACCGGTCATATCGCGTCTACGTCCAGGCGGATCAGCCATTTCGCATGAACGCGCGAGACCTTCGGCAGTATTACGTGCGCTCGGATACCAACGGATTGGTGCCGCTCGGAAATATCGTCTCGTTGAAGGAGACCTCGGGGCCGCAGGTCATCAATCACTACGATCTGTTCCGCTCTGCGGAAATTGACGGCGCTGCTGCACCCGGATTCAGTTCGAGCCAAGGCCTGAAGGCGATGGAAGATCTGGCGAAGCAGAACATGCTGCAAGGTATGTCTTTCCAGTGGACGGGGTTGGCGCTCGAGGAAGTTGAAGCAGCGGGCAAGGCGATACTGATCTTTGCCCTCGGTATCCTGGTGGTGTATCTCACGCTTTCCGCACAATACGAGAGTTTTGCGCTGCCATTCATTATCTTGCTGGCTGTGCCCACGGCAGTCTTAGGAGCACTACTGTTCGTCTCGATGCGTGGAATGGTAGATGACGTTTATGTGCAAATCGGCCTGGTGATGTTGATTGGACTGTCAGCGAAAAACTCGATTCTGATCGTGGAATTTGCCGAGCAGTTGCTGGCGCAGGGTCGCTCGATCACAAACGCGGCGATTGAGGCGGCCGAATTGAGATTGCGCCCGATCCTGATGACGTCGTTTGCGTTTATTCTCGGTGTGTTGCCACTTTATTTTGCAACCGGTGCCGGCATGCTGGGACGGCACTCGGTTGGAACGGCCATCGTTGGCGGTATGCTTTTCTCCACCGTCCTGAACTTGTTCTTCATCCCCGTGCTATATGTGATTCTTAAAACACTGCTGACTTCGTTGTCGGCCAAGAAAGAGGAATCGGCAAAGGAGTTAGTGAGCGCCTCGTAAGAAAGGCTTGGCCGATTGTCATTTTGATGAGAATAGGGTGATTGATGTTTGAGAGCATTCTTTGCCAGGTAACGGAATACGATCCCGAGGTTCTGGACTCTCTTATCGAGCTTGCAGTCGAGATCGCTCGCGAGGGCCGGGAGGGAAGACGCATCGGTACTCTATTCACGCTTGGAGATGAGGAGGCTGTTCTGGCAAGGTCGAGGTCCCTGATTCTCGATCCACTGGCCGGGCATTCGGAGTTGTCGCGCCACGTGAGCGATCTCAATCTCCGAGGTACGATTAAGGAGCTGGCGCAACTCGATGGGGGCTTCGTGGTCAGTCGCAGCGGAATCTTTCTTTCTGCCTGTCGTTACCTCGACGCGGTGGTTTCGAGCGCGGACGTGCCGTTGGGGCTCGGCAGCCGCCATATCGCCGTCGCCAACATGAGTGCTGTAACCAACGCAGTTGGGATCGTGGTTTCCGAGAGTTCGGTGGTTCGACTCTTCTGTCACGGCAAACTGGTCGGAGAAATTATTCCGGAGCTGTGGATGATCGATCACGCGACGCATCTTCGGGAGCCGCTGCATACAGAAAAGGTCGGCGATGTGACCGTACTCACGCCAAACTTGCAATCACCTTCTACGCGAACCTAAGATCCAGTGCGAGGTTCGGTTTACGGCTGCGAATTAACCTGAAATTCATCTGACCTTTATTCCCCAGACGGAATCTAAGAATCTAGCCTTATCGATAAGGAGAACTGTCATGTCTCCCCTAGCTCCTGTGGAAACCAAGCTGCCGACGTCGAACCGACCCCTTTCCCCGGATGAGGTACAAAAGATAGACGCCTATTGGCGCGCAGCCAACTATCTTTCGGTTGGCCAAATCTATCTCTTGAAGAATCCGCTGCTTCGTGAACCCTTGAAAATTGAGCATGTGAAACCCCGCCTTCTGGGTCATTGGGGCACCACTCCTGGGCTCAATTTCATCTACGTACATTTCAACCGGATCATCAAGAAATACGACTTGAATGTGATTAACATCACGGGACCGGGTCACGGCGGGCCGGGAATCGTGGCCAATGCTTATCTCGAGGGTACCTACGCGGAGTTCTATCCCCACATTCGGCAAAACGAAGACGGAATGCGGAGACTGTTCAAGCAATTCTCTTTTCCTGGGGGAATCCCAAGCCACGCAGCCCCAGAGACTCCTGGCTCGATTAACGAGGGGGGAGAGTTGGGATACTCCATCGCGCACGCCTATGGGGCGGTCTTCGACAACCCTGATCTGCTGGCCTGTTGCGTTGTCGGAGACGGAGAGGCCGAAACCGGCGCGCTTGCGACCAGTTGGCATTCCAACAAGTTTCTCAATCCCGCACGGGACGGAGCGGTATTGCCCATTCTTCATTTGAATGGCTATAAGATCGCGAATCCCACGGTGCTTGGGCGTCTGAGCGATGAGGAACTCACGCACTTGTTCACCGGATATGGTTACAAACCATACTTTGTGGAGGGCCACGAACCCGAGCGCATGCATCAACTCATGGCGGCTACTTTGGATGCGGTGATCACCGAAATTCAGAGTATTCAAAAGACTGCACGCTCTCAAAGCTCGCCGCATCGCCCGGTGTGGCCCATGATTATCCTGCGCAGTCCAAAAGGTTGGACAGGCCCAAAGTTCGTGGATGGCAAACCGGTCGAGGGGACGTGGCGCGCTCACCAAGTCCCGGTAACCGACTTGGCAACCAAACCGGGGCACCTCAAGATTCTGGAAGACTGGATGAAGAGCTACCGGCCCGAAGAACTTTTTGATGAAGACGGCAAGTTCATTTCGGAGATAGCTGAACTTGCGCCCAAGGGGAACCGGCGCATGGGAGCGAATCCTCACGCAAACGGGGGCCTGCTGCTCAAAGGTCTTCTCCTTCCCAATTTTCGCGACTACGCGGTTAAGGTAACCGAGCCTGGTAGGGAAATGGGGGAAGCCACTAGGATTTTCGGAACCTTCCTGCGCGACGTGATGAAGCTGAACCTGGAATCAAAGAACTTCCGCGTGTTCGGTCCGGACGAGACCGCTTCCAACCGGCTGGATGCGTTGTATGAAGTCACTGACAAGGTGTTTATGGAGCCGATCTTACCCACGGATGAGCACCAATCGACTAGCGGCCGGGTCGTTGAAATGCTCAGCGAGCACATGTGCCAGGGTTGGCTCGAAGGTTACCTGCTTACCGGGCGTCACGGCTTTTTTTCTTGTTACGAAGCGTTCATCCACATCGTGGATTCGATGTTCAATCAGCATGCCAAATGGTTGAAAGTTTCACGCGACATCCCCTGGCGCCGGCCGATCTCGTCGTTGAATTATCTTCTCACCTCGCACGTCTGGCGTCAGGACCACAACGGGTTCAGCCATCAGGACCCCGGCTTCATCGACTACGTCGTGAACAAGAAGGCCGATATTGTTCGGGTATATCTGCCGCCCGACACAAACTGTCTGTTGTCGGTTGGAGATCACTGCCTGCGAAGCCGCAACTACGTGAACGTCATTGTGGCGGGAAAGCAACCTGCGCCGCAGTGGCTCAACATGGAAGCGGCCATTGAGCACTGTACAAACGGAATCGGAATCTGGTCCTGGGCGAGTACAGATCAGGGCAGTGAGCCGGACGCAATCATGGCCTGCGCTGGCGATGTGCCAACTCTCGAGACCCTGGCCGCCGTGGATTTGCTCCGTCAGCACTTTTCAGACATCAAGATCCGCGTCGTCAACGTGGTCGATCTCATGACGCTGCAGCCTCCTTCGGAGCACCCACATGGAATCTCGGACCTTGACTTTGATTCGATGTTCAGTACTGACAAGCCCGTTATTTTCGCCTATCACGGTTATCCCTGGCTGATTCATCGGCTCACCTACCGGCGCCGTAATCACGACAACATGCACGTCCGCGGATACAAAGAGGAGGGAACTACCACCACACCTTTTGATATGACGGTGATGAACGAGATTGATCGTTTTCATCTGGCAGGTGATGTGGTGGACCGGGTGCCCCGACTGCAGCGCGTGGGAGCACACTTCAAAGAATTCCTGCGAGACAAACTCGTCGACCACAAACAATACACTCGCGAACACGGCGACGACATGCCGGAAATCCAAAACTGGACCTGGCCATACTGATGAAGATTCTCGTCCTCAATTCTGGTTCCAGCAGCCAGAAGAGCTGTCTCTATGAGATTGGCGACTCCGTTCCTGACGACCCGCCTCCTCCGCAGTGGGAGGGAAAGATCGAGTGGGATGGCGAGGTTGCGGAAGTCTCGCTCAAGAATGCGAAAGGGGCTGCCCGGAAAGAGCGCATAAAAGCCGGTTCTCGCGCCGAGGCTGTTAGGCAATTGCTCGACGGTCTTTGGAACGGCGATACTCGATCTGTTTCTGCTCCTTCTGAAATTGATGTTGTCGGACACCGCGTCGTCCACGGCGGCCCTCACTACGAAGATCCCGTAGTGATCACGCCGGAAGTCAAAGCGGCCATCGCCGAGGTTTCCGCCTTCGCTCCACTTCATAATCGCGCGGAATTGGAAGGGATGGAAATCGTCGAAAAATTACTCGGACCGGTGCCGCAGATTGCAGTTTTCGATACCGGATTCCATCGCAAATTGCCGCTCGCGGCCGCGGTTTATCCCGGCCCGTACGAGTGGTTTTCGAACGGGATTCACCGCTACGGATTTCACGGCATCAATCATCAGTACTGCACCGGCCGCGGCGCGCGATTGCTGGGCAGGGAATTGAGTTCCATGAAGATCGTGAGCTGTCACTTGGGGAACGGTTGCTCTCTCGCGGCCATTCGGGACGGCCGTAGCGTTGACACGACGATGGGTTTTACGCCCCTCGAAGGTTTGATGATGGGCACACGTTCAGGATCGGTCGACCCTGGCATTCTCACGTACCTCATGAAGCAGAAGGGAATATCGGCCCAGCAACTCGACGAGATCCTGAACAAAGAATCGGGGTTGCTTGGAATCTCGGGAATCTCCGGCGATATGCGGCAAATTCTCGCTGCGGTAAAGGATGGTCACGAACCGGCCAAGCTTGCGTTCGACATTTACATCCATCGCCTGCAATCCGCTATGGGCGCGATGATCGCGGTGCTAGGTGGCGTCGACGCTGTCATTTTCAGCGCCGGAGTAGGCGAAAACTCTCCGCAAGTGCGCGCCGCGACCTGTGAGAAGTTTAGGTATGTACAACTAAAGCTCGATCCTGGAAAGAACCTCAGTTGCTCTTCAGACCAAGACATCGCTGCCGCGGATTCGTCCGTTCGCGTGTTGGTGATACGCGCACAGGAAGACTGGGCAATTGCTCGAAGCTGCTGGAAGCTCAAGCGGGCCGAGCGATCGAGTTCCGCGGCGGTCAAACCCGCCTGAATCTTCACCAAGAACTAAACCTCTCTTGCCGTGCGCAAGACACGATGGCGGTCGAACCACCATGCCCAGGGAATAAGGATTACCATAGCGATAATGCCAGTCCAGGCAATGTCGGCGAAATCAGGGGGTGGGCCACTAAAGCGATCGCCAATGTACGCCACCAGGAGTAGACCCACATAGGCGACAAAACCGTAATGGCCGATGCGGTCGCGGGCGCGGGTGCTGCGTACATAGAGCCAGACGCCGGTCGCGAACATGAGGATCTCTACCACAAGGGTTCCGGCGATCGAGTTCCACAGTCCGAGACCGAAGCGAGGCCCGCCTGGATAAAGCGGCATATCGGGGCGATGCGTTACCCAGTCCAGGATCCAGTGGCTTACGACGCCGATCCAAACGGCAACCAAGCCGGGCGGATAGCGCGCGATCCAGTAGTAGATCAACGCGAAAGCGGTAGCCCACACGATGCACATGAGCAAGCTGTGTGACCATGGGTAATACGTAAGATCAAGCGGCGTGAAGCGTGTGTTGTCGGGATCAATCCGCGCACGCTCCCAGCCGAGCAGTAAGAACACGGGCCACAGCATGTCAGAAAATAAGGGCGCCGCAAGCAGTACCGCCAGGGAAGCGCGCGGCGCGAACTTCTTGGCAGCAAAACCGATGGCGAAATGGCCGATGAACATTGCAGATCCGCCCCAATGCTGCCGTGGCCGCAGCCCCTGCTGATTCTATCGCTCGAATCGCAGATTCGTTATATCCTATCGATAGGTGGTTTATGTGGGGCTCTGACTTTCTTAAGGCCATTCGCTCTCCGGAGCACCGCTTGGCTTGGCTGGTTGCTATGGCCGCGGATGCCATTCAGATCTTCGCACTGCCGCTGTTTGCCGGTGGGGGTCTGTCGCCGGCGGACACGGTCCTCGACGTGGCTACGGCGGCGATTCTGATCCGATGTCTGGGGTGGCACTGGGCGTTCTTTCCTACGCTTCTGGCGGAAATGATTCCTGGCCTTGATCTGTTTCCTACGTGGACTGCCGCGGTGTTCTACGTAACCTATCAGCGGGTTCGCGCCGGAGAACCTGAAATTCTTCCCCCAGAAACTCCCGTCCCCCCACGTGTTCATTGATTATCGCGATATCGCCAGTGTTCATGCTGGTCCGAGGGTGGTTGTCAATCGTAGCGCTTTGTCGCCACAGTCTCCCCCATAGCACCAATTCTCGCTAATTTTAGTATCATTGGTATCACGCTCGCGAGTCTGCCCCCCGCCGTAACCATGTTCACCCGACCCACCCCGACGTGCAACCTGGGAGATATTGTAAATTCCGTAATTATATCCACTTTGTCATTATACCACTGGTGTGCCAAACTGGCAGCTAAGTAGTATAATAGCAATATTATCTTTTAGATTGACACAAGTCACGCTCCGATGGTAAGTTTCCATTAGCCTGTCATGAACGTGACAGGACCCACAGGTCTTCCCACGCACGAATCGGCGAACTCCCCAGGGACAGAATCAAAAGGAAGTGCAAGATGCCACGACGTTCAGAATTTTCACGCGTTCACGGGATCGCCGATCAAATTGAAAGCATCGACCACCCGATTAAGGCCAAGGAGATGGCAAAGTTGCTGCAGGTATCACGCGGTCAAATTTATAAGCTGGCGAAATCTACCATCCCCAGCTTCCACCTGGGCACGAGCGTGCGCTTTGATCCGCATTCAGTCGCCAAGTGGTTGCGGGAGGAGGCATAACGCATGGCCTACGAGTCGCTAAACATCGAAGCACACGATTTTCGCCGCCGCGAAAGGTGAGGCATGACGGGCTTAGAGCAGGAACGATTAGCGTGCAATGGAATTGACATAGGCGGCCAGAACTCATGCGACCGTGAGCGCATTGAGCAAATTGGATTCGATCGCTGGCTCAATGAAGTTTGCGACGCGCTACGGCAGCCGGGCAAGGCATCGCAAGTCAAACTGTGTCGCTCCGGATCGAAGTGCCTCAAGGCCGTCCGTCGCAAGGCAGCGCCGGTGACCGGCAGGTCGCAATTCTGCAGTTCGGCCTGCGCAGCCAGTTTCAACGCTCGACTTCGGCGCAAGGAGCGCAAATGATAGCTGACCGGCAGGAAGTGGCCTCTGAGACCCGCATGGATATTGGGCGAAAAGGCACCTGTTTGTATCCGGAGAGGTTTTACGTCCCTTAGGTCATCCTGCGGCCTCCTGGGCTTAAAACGCCTCGTAACCGCCGAAGTAAGAAGAGGACAAAATGGCAACCGCAATAAAGTCGCTCAAGAAAGAACCGAAAGTCCACGTCGATTTACAACTGGCACGCTGAAAGAACTGAAAGGTCATCTATGGTAGATAGGCCGCACCCACCTTCGAAAAAGCCACACGAGAGCTGGCGCGATGCGATGTTGCCCGAGGAGTCGGCAGCCTTCGATGCGGGCAAGTACAACCACGGAGCTACAGCGACTGTCGAATCGGACCGCATCAGTCGTGACAACCGGCTAGAGAGATTGACCTCCAATACTGCGACCGCCAGAGACAGCCTGACGCCCGAACAAAGCGTCCAGGCGGTCGAATATGTCCGCGCGTTTCAGGTCATCGCCACGATTCCGCAATCATGCGTCAACTGCGGTGAGAGCCTTCCGGGGAGGGGCGAAAAGAGAAATATGAGCCTCCACTACCCAGGAAATAACGGTCTCCCGAGAGGGTCCGTGTGTTGCCCAACCTGCTTCCATGCTGCTGGGGTCGAGCCTAAGCTCAACGATTTGATTGCGAAACTACCGAAGCTGGATCAGAAAATATGGCAATTGCTGAAGGACGGTCTAACGCAAAAACAGATCGCCGCCCGCCTGACTAATGGCGCTCAGCGAGTAACGCAGCAAATGGTCTCGAAAACGAAACAAAAAATAATTCGGCTCATGAAGGAGTCGCGACGATCCGGATACGCTGTGCGGTTGTAATAACTTAAGACTGAAAATCGGTAAATTCACGCATAGGTAAGAGGGTTTGGCGGGATGAGTCACGATTGATGCCAATCATGCCCACGACGCCGGGCCTAATTTCAGTTGGACCAAGGAGACCAGTGACAACATCGAGATCTCAGAGTAACCCAGCCACCATTCAATCAACGAGCGGGAATTCCAACCAGAGCCAGTCACAAGAGCTGATGGACTTATTTGCAGTGATGAAAGACGGGTCGATATTCGAGATGATGCCGGAAGATGTGCGCTTTCTTCTCGGCGGCAACGCATTGCCAGTTGCATACAGACTAGTTCATCTCAATGGAGACACGTCCGATTTCCGTCACGCCAATCTAGATCTCGTACGTGACGATGTAGGGGCCGCGAAGGCCCTTCAGCTTTCTAATCTAGATCTCGCACGTGATGACGCGGGAGCCGCACACGCCCTCCAGCTTTCGAAGGTCGCTGAAGTTGCGGCTTTTGCCAGCCGGTATTTACAGAAGGGCTGTTGATAACGCCGTGAGGAAATGGCAACAGGGGGAGAGAGAATCGGCGGCAGCCGCGAGAGACCCGGCCCTACAACCTAGACGAACATCGAGAACGAATCGACGGTAGCACTATACGGAGGCCAGAAGGACAAAATGGGGAAAATGAGCCAAGAAGGGACACTCGGTTTCGTTACTGGAATGATCCAGGCCACGCTTGGGTCAGTTTGCGATTACAGTGCAGCAGCCTTAAAGGACCGCATGAGGTTTATCCAAGCTGTCCTTGAAGGCGACGAATCTGGTCAAGAGATGTACGGACATCTCTGCCTTAAAGAGCAGCGAGAGCAACACCCCGAAATCTTTGCCCAGTGATAGGTAACATCCATACCCCGCTTGACTGCCTTTTTGGGGTTGCGCGGGTTTTAGCACCAGCACAATGGGAGGGAAACGATGGAAAGCGAGATCAAGCTGTCGTGGATTCAGGGGTACATTCAAGCTGTATTCAATCACACAGCTCTCTGCGACTGGACGAAAGTCGAAAAGTTAGCACGGAAGTCGTGGCGAGAAAAATGTGAAAACCTGGTCTGGGCGAATTCCGCAGCGCCCGTCGATGATGTTTTCGACTTTGAACTTCCGGCGTAAACGCAAAAGAAAAGAGGAACTACGGGGTAGCTGTTCAAACAAAAGGAGAAAAGAAGTTAAATGAAAAAACTATCGAAGCCGTTTCCCCAACCAACCACCACGCAACCAACGAACCCTGGCAGAGTATGCGAATTTGGCGAGATCCTGGAGCAGTTTCACGAGGATTTCCATCGATCCGACCAGAGCATAACAGAAGATGAAAACGCTGAGTTGTTCGATGTATGGCAAGAGATAGTCGCCGACTACATGCCTCTCCTAACCATGGCCCAATGGATCAAGGTCCTGGGAGAATTAGTTGTGGGCGCATACTGCCGCTGCCCAATGGCGTTGACACAGTAAGCCGAGTCAGCATGACGCTAATCGTTTTGCGAGGTTAGCAGCCATGCTGGCTTACAAACGGAGACCGAGATGGAAGTTGTTAGTTGTGAAGAGCAACCTACTACGACGGAAGAACCCAAGACTGGCCCGTCGCATGACATGGCCGATCTCGACAACATTTTCAACGGCATGCTCCGAGAGAGATTCGGCATGTCGTTGGACGAGATGCTGGCGTGGGCCGAAGTGGCGCGGAAGTTCGAGGCAAGACCAATCTCCCAGTTGCCGATGGATCAACGGATGTACTTGTTCGGCGGCAAGGCGCGGATAACTTGCACGAAGTGCCAACGGCAATTCTTCGAACCGATTCTGCAACCGTGGGTTCGACGGCCAGATGGCAAGGTCGTGCTCTGTAGGCCCGTTGATGTTTACGGCTGCTCGAAATGCACGCCCGCTAAGCCTCAGCCGCGAGAAGGCGATACTTTTCATCCGGAGCGGCGCAAGGCGCGTGGAAGGTTCATTACCGTGGGCCGGGATGATCGCGGTCATCGCGACCGATTACGGTTCGATGGAGATAATGTCAGAGTCGCTGGGACCCGCGACTTGACCGATGAGTCGCTGAGTAAGGATTCCCTCAAGAGCTGGGGATTCCAAGAGCAAGTTCACCAAAACACCGAGTCGCAGTTCAGGGAGTCGCTGCTAACTCCCGGCAATATTGAAATCGCACAGATCGCGTTAGAGAGCCAAACCATCCGCGAGATGCAGCGTCGTTACGATCTCACTTACCATACCGCTCGCTCCGGCTCTAACAAACTTTCGGAGCTGGCTGTCCCAGGGTCCAATCTTTCCGCGCCGGGCTGAACCGCCAAGGCGGCTAGGAAAGCTCCCGCCTCGATCGATCAATTTAACGAACTATATTGCCTTTGTTATCAGGAACAACCGCAGCATGAGCTGAATTTGGGATCGTAACCTACCCTTATATAGGAGACGGTAGCCGAGGGAAGCGGAGATGTCGGCTCTCTTTAGAAGTTTATCCGGAAGGTGAACACGCGGAACCTTCAGCGAGTGGGTCGACGAGGCGGGATAAATTGTTAAACGTAGTTGATAAATACGTCCGGCAAGCGGAAGAAACGCGGCTCTGGGGAATGTTGATCGGGAAGTTGATCCTATGAATGACATCGAAGAGATACTGCGGAAAGCTGCTGCGCCCGGCTTCTGGGGCCAGGTCCAAGTTGACTACCAAGATGGCGTCCCGGTAGTCGTGAGAAAAACCGAAACGATCAAACTGCGCAATGAGGACAACAAGCGTGAACGAAATCGTACCTACTGAATCCCTTCTGGTCGTAACTGCTTCCGAGATCCAACCTGAACTAATTGAATGGCTCTGGGAAGGTCGAATCCCATTTGGCAAGCTAACCCTGTTTAGCGGCAACCCTGATCTCGGAAAAAGTCTAGTCACGCTGGATATTGCTGGGCGTGCTACCACGGGCCGAGACTGGCCCGATGGAAAGAACTCAACGCCGCCGTGTCACGTTTTAATTCTGACTGCTGAAGATGATCCCAAAGACACCATCGTGCCCCGGCTCATGGCTTGCGAGGCCGATCGACAAAAAGTTCACTTCCTAACCTCGACGATCTTCAGGACTGGGAAGCGCGGACAGGCGGCACGGGATTTTGCTCTCGATACCGACGTGCAACTTCTGAACCAACATCTCCGGCAGCATCCCGAGACACGGGTAGTTATCATCGACCCCATCTCGAACTACCTGGGCGGCGCTTCGATTAATAAAGAGCAAGAAGTCAGGCGCGTGCTTAGTCCACTTGCGAAAGTCATGGCGGACACAGGATGCGCAGGGATTACGGTCGGGCACTTCAATAAATCCCTTGGCGTGGCAGCGATCCACAAGACTGGCGGAGCCGTGGCGCTGGTCGGTATCCAGCGGATGGCTTGGGGCTTCATGCGATCTCCCGACGATGCCGAGGTCACGCTGATGTTGCGGGTTAAGGGCAATCTCTCGAAGAGTAAAGGCGGGCTGCGGTATCGCATTAAAACGCGGCAGGTTCCCATCAGCGGCCAGAGCGTAGAGCAACCAATAATTTCCTGGGATGGGGTCACAGAGGAGACGGCGGATGGCACGCTCTCGGTGGAGAGTGATCCCGGCGAAGGTAAGATACGTGCGGCGATGAGGTGGGTGAAGACGGCGCTTGCTGAAGGGCCACGTCGAGCCAGCGATGTTTACAAAGAGGCCGAGCCGCAGGGATTCATCGTAAGCACAGTCAGAACGGCGAGCGAACGAATTGGAGTTAAAAAGGCTAACGTGCGCGGCGAATGGTATTGGGACTTGGCACCATTAGGTCTAAGTGCTCTAAGTGGTCCAAGTGGGGTACAGTAAACCCTTAACACACTAATGTATAGTTAAGATAATAAAGTAGTTATATATAGTAGTATAGGTACAGGTGGGCACTTAGACCACTTGGACCACTTATACATACCCCCCGTGTGTGCCTTTGAAACAGATTCTAAGCAAAGTCGTCGGACGAGCGTTCTTCAGCGAGTTCGACAGAGCCAGAGCGTAGGGGGCGCATCTTTTCAGCGCCCACGTAGCGGAGGCGATAGCCTTTACCCGTCTTTCTTCCCACCCGAGCAAAAACCGGAAGGGCTTGGGAAAAACCTGCCGGGCTAGCGCCCTCGTTCGCTACGCTCACGACATATAAAAACCGGTTTTCATGCAGTAAACCAAATTATACCATGATAGCTATAAGACAACTAGCGGCTGCTCGCTTCCCAGCCATCCCACCGGTGACTCCGGTTCCATCACCACGAATGTCGAAAGCAAGCTTGGAGCGAGCCGAAATGGCCTAGATAGGCGAACGGAAAGCGCAAGCTTGTGCTAAAGAGATGTTTCAACAGTTACCTCTGGCTTCGCGCTGGGCTCTTGGCCATCACCCACATCAAGATGTGACCCCTGTCACTGACAGGACGCGCTCGTTCGTGTCTGATCAATACGTGCACCTCCCAGGGAAAGGTTTCGTCATACAAATTTATCTTTTGGAGGCTAGCGAGTGATGAAACGTATCAGCATTTTGGTTTTGATTCTATGTCCGTGCTTCGTGTCCGTGGCATGGGGCCAGCGGAACGGTTGGAGCGAGTTCCACAGGCCCGACATGAAGCGCTGGAACCCGTATGAGCACGTGCTGAACGTCAACAATGTTGGGAACCTCCACCGGAAGTGGAGCTACACCACCGGCGGCGCTGAGGCTTCCTCGCCCGCGTTGGTCAATGGGGTGGTTTATGTCGGTTCGGACGACGGCAACGTGTATGCGCTGAAGGCCCGCACCGGCGCCAAATTGTGGAGCTACACGACCGGCGGAGCAGTGGAATCCTCGCCCGCCGTGGCGAATGGAGTGGTTTATGTCGGTTCGGACGACGGCAACCTGTACGCCCTGAAGGCCAGCACCGGAGCCCTGCTATGGAGCTACGCCGGCGGGGGCGGTGGTTCCTCGCCCGCCGTGGCGAATGGCGTGGTTTACGTCGGCGGCTCGTTCAACAACGACGTATACGCGCTAAACGCCAGCACCGGCGCCCTGCAGTGGAGCTACGCCACCGGGGGCTGGGTGGGTTCCTCGCCCGCCGTGGCGAATGGGGTGGTTTATGTCGGCTCCGACGACAACAACGTGTACGCGCTAAGCGCCAGCACCGGCGCCCTGCTGTGGAGCTACACCACCGGTGCCGAGATCGACTGGTCCGGGCCCGCAGTGGCGAATGGAGTCGTTTATGTCGGCTCCCACGACTACAACGTGTACGCGCTGAACGCCAGCGCCGGCACACTGCTGTGGAGCTACACGACCGGCAACATTGTGGGTTCCTCGCCCGCGGTGGCGAATGGAGTCGTTTATGTCAACTCGCAGGACGGCAACGTGTACGCGCTGAACGCCAACGCCGGCACACTGCTGTGGAGCTACCCCACCGGCAACGGGGGCTATGACTCGTCGCTCGCCGTGGCAAACGGGGTGGCTTATGTCGGCTCGTCGGACGGCAAAGTGTACGCGTTTGACGCCAACTCCGGAGCGCTGTTGTGGAGCTACACCACCGGCAACGTTGTGAATGCCTCGCCCGTCGTGGTGAACGGGGTGGTTTATCTGGGCTCGTATAACGCCAAAGTGTACGCCTTCCACCTGAGGAAGTGACGTGATTCAGAGAAAACGGGGCGGGCTCCAACCGCCCCTCTCCGCAGGATACTTCATCCCGACTCCCAACCTGGTTTTGTTCCAGTGTAGTCGCACCCACGTGCGGGTGCGAAAATTCAGCGGCTTGCAGGTGTAGTGACGAAAACAGGCCATTACACTCAAAACCCCTCCCGAGCCTAATCCTCTATGACCGGTTAACCCGCCTGCTTTTAATCCCATCCCGGAAAGTAAACAAACCACATGTCTAGCCCAGTTAATACCCAAATCATCCTCCTCCGACCGCGCATCCCCGTGCTGCTGGGCGCTCTTGTCGCGTTAAATGCGCCAGTGCAGTTCGGCGTCTGTGAATCGCTGACACCGCGTGGCCAGCTTACGATCTCGGCCTATCAAGCCGGGCTCAGCGCCGTGACAGCGGTCTTGGAGTGCTCCATCGACCAAGGCGTGAGCTGGTTTAGCATCCCGGCAACCTCGACCTTCTACGGCACGACCACGTTCACCGGCGATACCGCCGCCATCGTCGCTACTCGTTATGACGTAAGTGGCCTATGCGGTTCGCAGATGCGCTGGGGATTTACGGCAGCGACCGGCCTAACGAGCTGCCCGGTCTACGCGCTTCAAGGTTAATATGTCGATCCTTCTTCAAATCTCCGCCAGCGACGCAGCCGTGGAAAGTATCCTGCGCACCGCTGCCGCTACCGGGATGGACACCGAGTCGCAGATTAGTCTGCTTAAGGTGGCCGCAAGATGGCTTGAGGCTACAACCGTCCTGTGTCGCTATGTCACTTCGGTTCACGCAGACCCTGCCGCAGACATTACTTTCCCGGTTGTGAGATCTGACGGAGATCGTGATTAGCTTAGCGCGTCCGCCGATTCCTTCCGCCGCCAGATCGAGAGTCCAGTCGCTCCCATTGCCAGTGAGCCCAGCATAGCGGGGACTGAACACATCGCCCCTTCAGCGCAGGAAAATTGTCCGTTGTTTTCAGCTAGTCGCTCTGACGTTCATACGCTCCCATGTCACAGCCGCCAGTGTCCTCCTTGTCGGGACGCGGCTTCCCGCGCTGATCGGTCTTCAGCAGATGACCAATGCCATCGGTGCAGCCACTGGGATTGCCAGCATCAATCGCAGGGCTTCCAGAGAGTAGGGGGATAATCTGTGTGGGTCCGCCGTAGTACCCCAACGTGCCGAGCACGGGGTTGATATTATTCAAATCTCCGGTATTGCTGAAGTTGCAGGTGCTATCGCTACTCAGGTTGTAGCCCTTGGAGGTTAAGGTGCCGCCGCAGTTTCCACCCGCAGGGCTGTTTGCGACGATGCTGTTCTGGAGGGTCGCAGTGACACGATTGTTGATGCCGCCGACACCGCTGGAGGCCTTATTCCCGCTGAGGGTGCTGTTGTGGATCGTCAACGTGCCAGAGTTGTCGATGCCCCCGCCAGTGCCGCCGGCGCTATTCCCGCTGAGGGTGCTGTTGTTGATCGTCAGCGTGCCCCTGTTGAAGATGCCGCCGCCGTCGCCGATGACGTTGACACCGCTGGAGCCCTTATTCCCGCTGAGGGTGCTGTTGTGGATCGTCAACGTGCCAGAGTTGTCGATGCCCCCGCCAGTGCCGCCGGCGCTATTCCCGCTGAGGGTGCTGTTGTTGATCGTCAGCGTGCCCCTGTTGAAGATGCCGCCGCCGCCGCCGATGTCGCCAGATCTCCCCTCTTCGACATTCCCGCTGAGGGTGCTGTTGTTAATCGTCAACGTGCCACCGTTGTAGATGCCGCCGCCGAGACCGCCATGGATTCCGGGGGCGCGATTTCCGCTGATCGTGCTCGCTTTGATCGTAAGTATTCCATAATTGACGATACCACCACCGTACGCGGAAGAACCGTGCTGAATGGTCACCCTCGAAAGAACAACATCGGCGTCTGCCTTCGAAATGTTCACTACTGTGGTGATGTATCCGCCATCGATAATTGTCGTGCTAGCACCAGCACCGATAAGGGTCAAGCTCAAGCCGATGGTCAGATTTTCTTTGTAAGTCGCAGCGGCGACCATGATGGAATCGCCGGAGTGAGCGAGCGAGATGGCATGCCCGATGGTCTTGCAGGCTGTGGTGGGTGTGGTGCAGTTGTTGCTGTCGCTTCCGCTTACGCCATCGACATACCAGGTCGTACTGGCCATGGCGGTTGGAGCCAGGACTAGGAACAGCGATAGAAGCAGCAGACTGACGAACACGAGCCTATGTTTCATAATAAGGCTCCCTTCAAGTCGCCTTCGAGAGCCCACTCCTTCCGCCGCCACAGCGGAACGCCCTGGGCACCGAGGGCAAGCATACCGAGCGATGCGGGCTGCGGAGTGTCGGGAATGGGATTGGTCAGGAAAGCACCGGAGCCGGGATCATATTTTTCCACATCATCTGTGCCCGTCGTCTTACCCGTGATGATCGGCTTCTTCGCGATGGCCTCGTAGGCGTATCCAGTAATAATCGCGGGAAATCCGCTGCCCGTCGCCGCCGCCTTAATGCGTACCCAACCAAAGTGGATCTGTCCGTTGACCGCAAACTTCAATCCAAAGTAGGCGGAGGGTCGAAGTGTCGGCTGCCACCTGCAGTTACTATCAGGTAATCCGCTTTGATAAACAACCATCGGCAAATTGGAACCCCTCGGCTGAAAATGGTTGTGGGGTCCGACTGTGACACCCTTCCGCAGGGGAACAGCGCAATACCACAGGTTGCCGTTGTGTCTCGCCGCGACAACCCGGTTCGCCTGCTGGTCAGGAGCAATGTTCAAAGAAGAAAACTGAGGCACGTACGAGGGAGGACGGCGCGGCGTGCCCGGGTAAAAGTAGTCTGAGAACTGGAAATCGTTGATTCCATCATGGTTCAGGTCCAACTCCACCAACCCGCCATTGACCTTGATGTGGATGTGTGCCGGTGTGTAGATGATCTTCGCCTCACTTGGCGGAACCAATGCCAGCAAACCGACGCCCGCAGCGCCCGCCGCGAGCGCGTACTTGTTGAGTTGGCGGTTGGTTGACTCGGAAAGGTTGGCGGTCTTACGGGGCCCGGAGGAACGTTTCATAAGGCCTCCTTGATAGGCGGCTAAACTATACTCCCGGCGATCTCTTTTGTCACGAGACGCATAACCTTTTGAATTCGTCCGGTATTACCTGGCACACGGACACTCAACGCCGCAAATTATCTCAATTCAACCTCTAAACCATCACTTTAACTCTCAGGAACCGCATTAATGCGCACGTACGCGATATTCTCTAGTGAGGTTAGTCGTCTTTATCCCCTCCTTCCTCTGCCCGCCGCATTCCGTCCGCTTATGAGTCTCAGCTCCCCCGACGCCACGTTCAAGAAGGTCCTCGCTAATCCACGTAATCCCCAGCGCCTTCGCCTGGCTGCTCTACAAGCCATGTCCCGCCCACAGATCTACTTCCTCCTGCGGCTAGAACGAGATCCCGAGACGCCGGTCAAGTTGAAGTTCGCAGCGGCGCAGCGCCGTGCCGCCGAGATGTTAATTAGAAAGGCCACAAATGCCGCGCTGGATACCACAAAACCAGAAGATGATCCTCCAAGCGATTGCTGACGATGAACGTCGGCCAGTAAATGAAAGAGAAGCAGCTCGGCGTGAACTTGCCGCGCCTGTAGCTCAATCGCCATCACCATCAGCGCACCGCCGTGGTCGCAATTCCAGCGTGCCCCAGACCCAGGATGACATCGACTCGGACGTAGAAAATTGGTATCGGCGCGACCTGCGCGACAGCGGCCTGACGTGCTCTGATCGGCAGGAGATTTTCCAGGCATTCGATCTATCGACGCAGCGCTTACTCGACGCGTTTAGCAATCGCCTTCTCGGGCTATTCGATGCCGCCGATCCCCAGGTCTTGATCGATGCTTACAGCACGACGAAAAGCGATTTCGTGAAAGCAAAAATCATCGAGACCATCCGCCACATCGCGACTTACTCGCCCCTCGACAAGACCCAAGCCCAGCAGTTCCTAGACCAGATCCAAGAGGACAACACATGAACAGCCCACAGCAAGACCAGAAGATTGAATTAACCAAGAATCAGCAGAACCCATACTTGGCGAGGCCGGAGGACTTCGAAGTCGTCGCCCCAGACAACATTGCCAGCCGCACACAACCGTTTCACGGTCAGCGCGGGGATAGCGACCGCGAAGAAGCCAAGCTACTTGCTAAACGTCAGGCGCAGGGAAAAGGTGCCGATCTTAGTACAACGGCGGTAAAGATTAGGAGATTGAAATGAACCAAGAAACACGTGCAAGAATAATTCAAGAGGAATCAAGTCGCTTTCTCGATAGCCATTTCGCCGGTTTGGACCTCAGCGGCTCGCCCGACTTTGCCAATCCGATTACGGAGACGTTTGAACCGTGCGACCGAGACGGGCTATCCAACGTAGACGTATCAGGTTTACCTTCCACCAACCACCTGAAACAATTCGTCAACCAACCCGACATGGAAACGCTCGCGCGAGTGGCACAAGAAACCGGCGATCAGCAACTCATCGAACGAGTCCAAGACGAACGCGAGAATACCGAGGCGAAGGCATTCATGGCTAGTCATCCAAGCTATTATCGCGATAATGACAATTACGAAACCATTCGGGGATACCTAGAAGACCGTGATCTCGAATTCAATCGACAGAATCTGGCGATCGCTTATAACGCTTTATCAAGAACCGGTAAGCTTCAGGTTGATCCTGATACTCCGCGACCGCTGACTGAACGCGACAGCCGAGCTATAGCGCTGCAGGCTGCCAGTGGAGACGTTGAGGGAGCCGTTGGTCGATACTTGCAACTTCGTTTACCCGAGCAAGTCTCAGAAATGTGGGTCTACTCCACGAGCCTCCAGGAAGCCCTGGACACTGTCGCCGCGCCTCAATATGAAAAGCTGCTAGAGGAGGCGGTGTGGTTTTGCTGGAGCCATGGTCGCGCCAACTACTCACCGACCCGCGCCCGACAACAATTCATTCAAGACTATATCGCGGGCCGCATACCAACAGCGCATTTGCTAGATGAAGCCTGGGCTGCTTGCCAAGTCGCGGAGAAAGACGCCTTGCGCTCGGCTCTATTTGGCCAGGTCACGCCTTCGCAGACTGAACTCCAGCAACCTGATCTGGATAACCTCAGCGACGCCGAGATAAATAAACTGTACACTGGCGCACTCCGGAAGAACGCTGTAGAGGCAGTAAGGCAGCGAAGGGGCGTGGGGATACTGCGGTGACATTATCTTCCGAGCACTCGGCATTCGATTGCGCGGAACTAGCGCGGGATAACTTGTGCACTCCGGCTTCCCGCAATAGAGCCGCACAGCTCTAAACGCAGCCGGAAGTTACACTGTGCATCGAACGCAGTGGAACAAGGCGAACGCCACGCGGTTTCTGGAATGGCGATGACGCGAAAAGGCCAGAGACACAAAAAAGCCCCAGCGGACAACCTCTCCGTTCTGGGGCTTGACTGTTTCAGGTCGCAATCAGTTCGCCAGAGCACTCGCCGCCTTGCGCCGTTTGATTAGCAGTGCAGGCGATACCTGCAACGATCTCGCGATGCCGCGTAATGACTCGCCGCCAAGGTGTCGTTTCTCCACCAATGCCATATCAACTTGCGCCGGACGCCGCCCTAGCCGTGTGCCCGCCTTTCGCGTCCTAGCGAGCCCGGCTTTAGTGCGCTCAGAGATCGTATTACGCTCGGATTCAGCCAGGGTCGCCGCGATGCTAATTACCACGTCTTTGAAGACGCCGCACGAATCGAAGTACGGTTCCTGAAAACTACGCCAGCCCACGCGCCAGTCATCGAGTTGCTGTAGGTGCCGCAGTGTCTTCCGCACCCCCTCGCGGCTGAACCTATCGAGCTTCCAGAATAGAACCAGCGAAAATCGCTTCTGACTGGCATCTCGCATCATCTGGTCAAACTGCTCGCGGGACTTCTTCCCGCTACCCGTTACCGTATCGACATACTCGGCCACAATCTCCCAGCCCTGCTTCCCGGCAAATTCGCGCAACTGCAGTAACTGGTTTTCATTGTCCTGTTTGCTTGTGCTCACTCGACTCAACAATGCAATCTTCATCGCTCCCCCTTTTTCGATCATGAATCGTTCCAATCGTGACCATCGAGAATGTGTACCCGAAGTCCGCGCCAATCGAGGCCAGAATCTGTCAGCGTTTCGTGAACGCCGTCATTTAGCCGGTTTATTCTTCCATCGCGCCTTCGCGGCCTTACGCGCACGCGCCTTCCTCGCCTTGCCGGTCATGCCCTTGGCCGCCATCGTTCCACCATGACCGCCACGGCACGCAGGACAATACTGAATTGTTATCGGTTCAACGTCTGGATGCTCGGCACAGAATGATTTCGCCATAGTCATCACCATAGCAGTGGTTAGCATAGGACCGCAAGTCTCAGCCATCGCTCCTCCTCGGCTTGGTTGGTTCTCCCGCGTGCAATTGGCCATAGCAGCCACACTTCATTGCGCCCGCATGGCCACAGGCGACGTACACGCCATCAACTACCCAAGCCTGGTGCTCGTAGTCGTAGCCGTCGTAGAGACGGCCATTCACGAAGACATCGGTGCTAGTTCTCATCTGCGCCCTCCTCTTCCCGTTCCCTCGCCTCATGCTCCCGCTGATCCTCTGCCGCCCGGTCTGCCATCTGGTCAGCCGCACGAGCGCAATCGACAGCGTCATCCCAGACGTAATACTCCAGATTCGACGCCATACCCTTGCCCATACTCCAGCCTGCAAGAAACCCTCGACCATGCGGTAATCGCATGACAATCCCGCGAATGGTCTGGTCCTGAAAGTCATCCGAGAACCAACCAGTGTGCCGAATGTGCGAACCGCTAACCTCATCGCACCATTCCCAGCGCAACCCCGGCATGAAGTCGGAGTCGAGGTAGAAAAACATGCCCTTGGGATTGGTAGCAGGTTCGACGCGAAAGTATGGCCCGCATACTCTTGGCTGGTGTTTCTTGAACTCGGCCAAGCGCTTGCTTAGCGTCCACGTGGCAGCATCGCAATAGTCTGCGGGAAGTCGAACCCCGCGAATGTCATCGTGTCAGTCATACCGACCTCCCGTAGTTCGCCACCAGGTACTGGTAGCATTCGGTCTCAGTCGCTTCTTGCTCTGCCGCGCTGGACAGATTCGACATCCCCAGTCGACACAGCAAGCGGTAGCCGCGAGACCATTGCCCGCTGTGATAGTGCATAAGAAAAACTGCAAGCTCGAAGTAATTCTCCTTCGCGATTTTCTTCATCACTCGCCCCCAATCTGCCAAAGGCCCAATCCGATGGCGCGTAGCCAGCTAAACAAGTCAATCGCGTAACAGAAGGCAATAAGCGCGATGTCTTCGGTGTCGATCATGACAGCACCTCTCGCTCGATCTCCTGCCATGCGGTTTCTAGCGCTTGCATGTTGTCGAAATAGCGCACCGTCACGAAGCCTTGGGAATCCTCACGGATAATCACGCCAGCGCTCGAAGTTAACTGTGCCTGCTCCGCCTCGTTCAGCGATTCGAGCATCGGATCGTGGTCACGGAAGATCGTGCGCCCATTCTTCATGAGGCCGAACCATGCGCCGTACTCATCGACTGAACCGCACTCCTCGTCGCATCCGCCATCAAGCGAGACGCTGTAGACGTATGCGTCGAGAATCGTGTTGAACTTGCCCGGACCGTAACTGCGGATTTCGTTTGTCATCGCGCACCGCCGTTCTTGCCATTCGTCCCGGCAATGTAGCCCAGCCAGCGTTCGCGCTTGAATGTAGGATTCTGTGAGTGACAGAAATTAGCTAGATGTTCCCGCAGCCTATCGGCATCAACCTTGCCGTCTTTGAGACCGCAGTAGGTTCGCAGAGCATTGTCGTTTAGATACTCGGCGAGTGTGATGAAGTTGCGCTTTGTCATGATGTGTCCTTCATGCTAAGCACTGCTTAGAAACTTGCTGCTTGCACGGCGAACATAGCATCGGTTTTCAAGATACAGATTTCCGCTAACGTGCTAAACATCGCTAAGCACATGACAATGCAGTCGGCAATAAAGTTTCAGATTTCTGTTGACACGTTTTTCGAATTGTCTGCGGAAATTTGAATGCATTAAGCGGATACGCAGCGCAGAAAAACCGGCAGAAAACCACGCGACAATCGGCAACGAATTCAACATCCGGAGGCGATTGCAGGCGATCCGCAGCGGGTTGTCGAGCGAAGAATTAGCGCTGAGAATTCCAGGACTTCGATGCGGTGAGGTGATGTTTGTCTGGAGCTGTGGGGCGGAGTACTACTTTACGCTTTTGTCGAGGCTTGGCCCCCGGCCCTACCCCCTGACCTCCTTATATTTAGGTGTAGGTCACTTGGCAGTGGCCGCTCATAGGGGTTAGAACATTTCAAACGGCAAACCGAGAGTAGGAATATCGAACAACAAAGCTCTGTCCGTGTGCGCGACCATGTTAGGAACGAAGCAGCGTCAAGTCAATGAATTGAGGGGGTATAGGGGCACGAGGGGAAAATGCTACCCCCTGTCATCCGGTTACCCATACGCAGCCGTCCGGTTGAAGTTTGCAACTTTTCGGTTTCGCGAATGACGGAGTTGCAACCTTGGCTTGTCCGACAGAGGTGTGGTGAGGATGGGCGATGAATTCCGTTAAAATGTCAGAATGGCTCCTAAAAACCAGCGAGCGGAAGAGGAAGCGATCATGACATATATCGCGTTAATCTTCCCAACATTCCTAGATGGAATTACCTTTGTTGCCGCAAGTACAAATCAGCCTGATTTTCTCGGTGAATGCGGGGGTGGCCGCAAGATCGGCCTGGAACTCACTTCTTGGCTCAACCTCAAACAGGTAAGAGCGGCGAGAGGACGTCAGTGCATGAGGGAGAACCTACTGAAGATTATCGAATGGGAAAAACATCCGCGTCCTAGAAATTTCTGCTCAGTGGTCGTTATGCCGAGATGGGGTAAGCCGATACGGAAAAATCACTATCAAGGCATCTGCAACGAGTTCCATGCCGCTACCCAAAACGTAGACAACGCTTGGAAAATGCTTCGGGAGTCACACTTGAGGCCAGAGGTACTTGGGAGGGAATTGCGTCCAATGGAACGGTTTGTTTATGAGATGCACGAGAGCGACCCTCAGTGGTCACCCCAAAACCGGCCAACGGTGGTCAGGGCAAAACCGGCCAACGGGAAGAGGCCGGGGACTCAGTTGTTTTATCCTGCCGCCTCCTGTGGTGGCAAGTCTATTTTCGTACGCCAACTCCGAGGACCACATTTGAGTACATGACCGTGATGGAGAAGGCGATCGAGCATGGCGGTGACGGCGGCGCTATCTCCCAGTAACTTGCCCCAGTCTTCCACGGGTCGATTTGAAGTGAGCAGAGTGCTGGTGCGCTCATAACGTCGCATCACGATCTCCAACAGTTCCTCGGCGGCAGTGACGGGCAGCTTACGCATGCCTAGGTCATCAATGATGAGGAGCGGAACCGAAGCTAACAGTTCCATGTGCTCCTTGCGAGTTCCATCGATGGTGGCCTCGGCGAGATCATCGAGCAGCTTGTGGGTTTCGCGATAGAGCACACGATAGCCCTGTTGAATGGCGGCCTGGCCGATGGCTTGCGCAAGATGACTTTTCCCGGTGCCGGGCGGACCTAAGAACAAAGCATCCTCATGGCGAGCAATGAAGGCGCCGGTGGCCAGGTCGAAGACCAGACTGCGATTCATCTTCTTGTTGAAGTTGAAGTCGAAGTTGTCGAGGGTTCTCTGAGGGTCGCGAAACTCAGCCTGCTTGGTCCTCCGCTCCAGCAAGCGATCGCCGCGACGAGTGAGTTCGTCCGAGACCAGGCAGGAGAGGAAGTCGATGGGTGGCATGGCTTCGGCTTGCGCCTGGTGGAGACGAGTTTCGAGCACGGCGGCGATACCGCCCAGCCGTAATTGCCGTAAAGCACGATTCAACTCGATGAGATTCATTCTTTTGGCTCCTGGGTTCTGAGGTTGATGAGATCGCGATATTGCACCAGCTCGCGAATGAGGGGATCGACTTGCCGTAAGCTCAGTTGGGGGCCACGTTCGAGATAACGACGAATGAAGCGGTACTCATGCACGCCCACTTCGAGGGCCACCGCGCACGCCTCCTCGACGGCAGCCAAGCCGAACTTTTTGGCCAGCGAGAGGACGCCCAAGACGCGGCGGACACCCGGTTCGCCGAGTTGGTTATAAATAAGGTTGCAGAGTGTGCCGATGTGAGTGCCGGCTCGGCCGGCGCGCCACAGTAACTGAGAGACACGCAGCGGTCTGTTTTTCGGGTGGTCTTCTTTTTTGATGCGATACCAGCCGCGTTTCTGGCGCACATGTTCCCGCAGCAGCAGACCGTTGTTGGGATCGAGGATGCGAACATAGAGTTCGTCCCACTGCACTCGGACCAAGCGTCCGATCCAGCCCGGGGGTAGGCCGTAGTAGGCGGCCTCGACTTCGACACAACCGTCGAGATGCACAACCCGTTGGCCGTGCTGGTAGTAGCGGAACGGTTCCAGGGGCAGCGGGAGCAAGAACGGTTTTTCTTCGGCAAACATGGCGGCGACTTGCCGTTTGGTGGTGCCGTGGATGCGCGTATCGGCGCAGCTGGTTTCCCAACGATCCAGATAGGCTTGCGCTTCTTCCAGGCTCTCGAAGCGTTTTCCCTTGAGCGGTGTGTTTTTGGCGTGTCCGACGCCGCGCTCAACTTTTCCTTTTCGATCTGGATCTTGGATCCGGCACGGTAGGGCGACACAGCCATAGTGCGTCAGCACGTCGCGATAGAGGGGATTCAGAGTGGGATCGTAGATGTCGGGGACAACTACACCTTCCTTCAGATTATCGAGCACCACGATGCGGGTACTGCCGCCGAGTCGACGGAATGCTTTCTCGTGCAGCTCGGCCCAGATGCGAGAGCTGGAGCGGATGGAGAGCAAGCGTACCGCCTTGCGACTGCATCCGAGCGTCAGCACGAACAATCGTGTGCGTCGGTATTTGCCGGTCTGCGGATCGCGGACCATCGGTCCAGTGCCGTAATCGACTTGGGACTCTTCTCCGGGTGCGGTAATGATCACGGCTCGCGGCTGCGGGGGTTGGTTTCCGCGAAGCTTGCGCACGAAGCGCTTGACGGTCTGATAGCCGCCGTCGAACCCGCTCTCGGACACCAGGTCCTGCCAGATCGCCATGGCATTGCGACCCTGGCTCAGACCGAGTTCGATCGCATCACGGAACGGTTCGCACAAACTGGGGGACGGAACGGGCTGGGGAGGTTGCTGTTCTGAGGCGCTCAACTCCACGCCAAACCCGGTGGTCACCTCATCGGCATTGGCCGGTTTTGCTGTTGCTTTTGCTCTTCCCTTCGAAGGGTTTTTGGGGTTGGAGTTGGGGTTGGGGTTGGGGTTGGGGTTGCAGTCGAGGTGGACCGTGTTGACTGGTTTTGCCGCGTCGGACCCGGTGGTCACCTCGGTCTCGTTGGCCGCTTTTGCCGGTGCTCGCCGTCCCCATGCCCCCGGCGGACGCACCCCGATCCCGGCCGCTTTCAGATAGGCGCCGGCGGTCTCCCGACGCACCCCGGTCTCTTGCTCGATGCGCCGCAATGGCCATCCGAGCCGTCCCAGGGCAATCACTTGTTGTTTTTTCGCTTCGCTCAAGACGTTGCTCATATCGACGAAGGCTACCGTGCCTTGCGTCGCATTCAACGTCCCCGAGCCTCATTCTCGTTGGCCGGTTTTCAGGTGACCTTCATTGGCCGGTTTTGGGTGACCGCTGAGGCGACATCAAACGTTACCCAGTCTTAAATAAGTACATATCGTCAATCTGGTTTACAGAACCAAAGGAAGTCAGTTCGATCTTCCCTGAGAAATCATGGATAAGTATTCAGCAGGACGGCGGCTTCTACGATCCATCGTGCGCTATCCGGACGCTAAAGAGTGCGATAGAACGTAAGATTAACCGTTATCGAGGAAAGCACGTAAAAGTCCGCCTGGATGCGCAGAACCTACACAAGCTGTATCTGCTCGTACACGCCGACCCTACACGATTCTCAGATAACACGCCCTATCAAACATGCTCCCAACTGATGACTTCACCGGTCGAGGGGTTAGCTGAAGCGACGAGGACAGCGACGGAGAGCCTCAGCACGCTCCCGAGAGTATTTGATGGGATTTTTCTTCTGTACCACGTATGGAATGCGCGATGGCTCGCGCAAATTTGGCCAACCTTTCAACATGTCCCGTCCATCGCTCATGAAGGGTTGAGCAACAACGGACAACCAAGAATTACTGAATCGTTCGAATCTGGCGGATAGATTATCGAAATCAGAGTCCAAGGAAGTGTTACCTCTATCCATCCCGCGTACAGTCCTAGCCCGACTCCGAACATGCACGGTCCGATTCCTAGGACCATCCAGGGCTTCCATAGGGAAGGACCTATCTCACGCGCGTTCAGGATAGTTTTACAAATCCGAGCGGGCTTTCCTCTTAGCTTCTTCTTCCGCTTCTTTTCGTCGTGTAATGAACACGCTCGATAAAGCTTTGTGGACAAGCCAAATGGAGACGGTCCCATCTCCCAAGTCGGCTTGCTCACAATACCGCCCTTGAAGGATTTTGGTTATCCTTTCATATTCGTTTCCGCTGCCACAATTATTCCACTGGTACTGAACTACAGAGACACCGTCGTCCCAGTGCAGGGCCCTGCGATCCTCGCCGGTCAGGGCTGAGTCCCCGTACCCCCGGATGACTTCGGGCGGTCCGAACTTATCTATCAAGGCTTGTTTCATGTCAACGGGCACGAGCACGCCAGAGATAATCGCCGAGTGGCTCTCCTCGATAAGGTACTGTAGGTGAATTGCAGCTAGTTTATGATCCGCAAATATCGCCGTTGCGTGTGCGCTGATACCAAGGACAGTCGCAAAATAGTGGCATTCACTAATGTCCTTGGCCACTTCCTTGCAACGCGCACCTGGATTGCGGTGCTTCGCGTTAAAGTCGTCAAGACTCATTCCGAGTTCGTCGTCCAGACTAAACGGTTCCGAATGCCATTTTTTCTTAACTTCCTCGATGGCTTCCTGCCACCGCGTCATGGCTAAGCTGGACAAGGATTTGTGCACATACCAAATAAAAGCGGAAGCATAGTCCCCCGCGTCGTCGTTCTCACAGTAACTCCCCCGAAGCACCTCGGCTACGTCCTTGCTCCAACCCTCTTGGCTTGGATGTATAAACCCGCTGCCACAATAATGCTCTTGAAATTCAACCACAGAGACACCATTGTCCCAGCGCAAGGCAAACAAATCCCTGTTGGAGTGCCCACTAACCGCGATACGTGTGGGTGGTCCCAGTTTGTCGGCAAGCGCCTGTTGCACAACTGGAGAGTGGGTGCTGTACGACACACTGATAACGGCCAGCCTTTGCTCAACGAATACAGCAACCGCGTGCGTAGAAGGAATTCCTGCTACGGTCGTCATGTACTGACATCGGTTGATGACGCCCGTAATCAGTTCCTTGCAATCCATGTCCGCTATCCATTCCCAGCCTTTGCCGGGCGAGGACGTAGCGATATCGGTAGAACCTACGGTTCTTGTAGATTTGTTTTCCCATCGACCCGGATTGAGATGTTTCGCCTTGAAGTCATCGAAGCTCATTCCCAGTTTGTCATCCTTAAAACCGAACGCTTCCTGTTCGCCAGTCGGCGCTGGAAGTGGCTGCGTCGAGGAGGCGCTTGAAACCGGGTTTAGCGCAATGCCAAAACTCCAAATTCTCCATTGCGGCCAGTGCTTGGAAGTAGTTTCCTCTCGCGGCAAGATGATGTATTCACCCGGCTCTAAGTCTTGTACCGGTTCTAGACGCAATTCTTTTGTATAGAAAGATTCTGGATACGGATTACCGTTTAGTGGTGTTCCTTCGGGCCGCCAGGCTCTTACCGGAATTGGTTTCCAATCTTTAGGACGCTCGCGATAGCCGACGTAGGATAGGCTCATGCAATCGCCTATCATTCTCGCGCCTTGGTTAACTTTCAGCTTTATGACTATGTAGTCTACGGCGTCGCTACCGACAATCAGAAACTGAGGGTGTCCTTCTTTTAATTGTGTTGTTGCCGCAGAACCTCCAAACTTCCAACCTGTTGGGGAAAATAAAACCTTTTGCGCCGAGGGGCAAGATTTCGTAAGTCCGGTCCAGTGCCCAGTTCGATCAGCAGCATACATTTCCCCAACAGAGAGTTGTTGCTGAGCAGAAGCGCAGGCAACAGCGAGCAAAATCACGGCTAGAATTTTCGTGACACCCTCCTTGTTAGTAGTGAATCTACTTGCGGCAGAACCGCCGAGTCGTTTCGATGGCCAAAGCCACACTCTCGGGCAGAACATATTGTTCTCCGCAACAGATTCCGAAAGGGGAGGGTCCGTGATTTCTTTGATTGTTCCGGGGAAGAACGCTCATTCTCCCACACTATCGCTTTTTGAGGCAAATTCAGTGAGCCGTCTCTTACTATACTATGCTAAGCGAATCGGCTCATTCGGCGCACCGACCGACACTCCAACCAACCGCGCCAGCGCCTCCCAGTGTCGTGGATGCGGGCGGTGTCGGCCCGTGCGGATGTCGGCAGGGTAGAGCCAAAAATCGCCGAGTAGCTGATTCCACCGATCAGGGGCCGAATTTCATTTCTCGTCTTGCCTCTGGCCCGAAACCTATGCCGGTCAACCGCAGGTCTCTCCGGGCGTACTCGCCGCCAATCATGGCTTCCGTCATACGCCTGGCGCGGTTATCCGAGAATGGCTGAAAGTACAATATCCCCCAGAGGGGGAATTAATGGGAAATCTGAAAGGATTAGTGTCGATAGTTTCGGAGCTGCGTGCCGAGCGAACAAATCTTGTAACCCAGCTCAAGCATATAGACGCGGCTTTGTCAGTACTGGGAGAGTTGAACGGTAGAAGTTCATATACGAAGCCCAGGCATACTCTGTCTGCAGCAGCTCGCAGAAAGATCAGCCTGGCACAGAAAGCACGTTGGGCGAAGAGAGCGTCGTCGAACGGCCAAGTAGTCGCGGTAACAACTAAGCGAACAATGTCAGCTGCAGCTCGTAAGAAGATCGCAGCGTTCCAGCGGGCGCGTTGGGCAAAGGTGAAAGCTCATCAAAAGAAGGCTGCGTAGCCTGGTAACGTGGAGTCTAGATCAGAGGACGAGGGTGCGTATGACCCTAGTAATCGGGGGACGGACTTTCACTCACAACAGCAGCAACATATACCCCAGAAGATCCGGGTCGTATGTGCGGTCTTGCCAGTCGTAGATCCCATCTACGATCTGCTGTAGCCCGAGATCTGCGATCACCCTGTCTCTGAGCTGTACGCTGTGGAGTTGAACATCCTGCCACCGTAAGGGCTCTCCAGACCTGATCCTGGCTGCGACCTGCTGATCGATTACGACCGTGCTCCGCTGATCTGCGATTACTTGATATCGACCAGCCACAGCCGGATAGTCCGTTGATTTTTCGACCTGGACTAACGTGCTTGCGTTCACTGCTATACTCGGCTGCATCGCGAACTCCCGCTGCAAGGCGTTGGTGGACAAGTCCGGCAACTCTCCCCACGTTGTGGGAGTGTCGATATATGAGGCGAGTACTTGTTGCGAGGTCAGGAAGGCCGGATTCTGCGTGAATTTGTCGTCGCCAAGCCGCACGGACCAAACTTCAGCTGCTTTCCATGTGGCATCTCGATTGACGCGCCCACCAGTCTGCACAAGGCTGTTCAGACTGGCGTGTTCGCGGAAGCCACTGCGGAACGAGAAGTCCATGCCAGCCTCGATACAAGATGTCGCCACCAATACCCAATCTCCGTCTGGCTCCCGTTCAAGCTTGTCTATAATCTTCTGAATGATTTTTGTTCGGTCGTTCGGAGTTAACGCCGTACTCAAATGCAGCGTGTCTACTCCATTCTGGTGAAGATGGTTCGCGAGCACCGCAGCGTTCTTGACGGTGTTCAGCACTGCCAATCTCGGCCCTGCGTTCGACAGCACAAATGCGGCCAGCTGTTCCAGGTTCAGCGGCGTGTCACTGACCTTGAGTGTTACCCTCTCGTCTTCTTGCTGGCGCAGGTCACGAGTGAGTCCGGTCGAGACGATCCTGGGAACGGAACCGCCCTCATGATCTACCAGTCCAGGCACGCTCCACAGCCTAGGCAACGACCCGGAGCCAAAGAGCCAGCAACAGTTCCAGTCTCGACTTAGTTCCTGAATCCATTTCCAGGTCACTCGCCACAGGTGTGTGGGTAAGGAGGCATGCACTTCGTCGATGTAAATCATTGAGCCCGGCAACTCGTGCAGTCGCCTCAGAGCACCGGGACGGTTCGACGCCAGGATCTCGAAGAACTGAACAGAGGTAGTTACGATAACCGGACTGTCCCATTGACTGGCCAAGGCACGAGCAATGTAGCTTTCGTACTCGGCCTTGTGATGAACCGCTGCTACCACGCTCTCTGCATTCTCGCCGGGCAGTGTTAGTGCTTCCCTCAACACTCGCACGTTCTGATCGATGATCGCTGTAAAGGGTAAAACCACAAAGACATGTCGCATCTTATGGTTGATCGCCTGCCGCAGACAGTACGCCATACTAGCCAGGGTCTTTCCGGCACCAACCGGTGCAGGAAGTGTAGCGAGGGGATGCAAAGGCGCGGAGCTACAGTCGCGATACAAGCGAGTTCGATTGATTGTTCGAGGGCTCGCTACGTGGCGATTCGAGACCGAGCGCACATATTCGTCCAGTAGCTGCAGCCGAAGCTTCCAAAGTGGTTCAGTCCTTCCCTCCACCTTAGGCTGTCCATAGTGCATTGCTGTATCGCTGTGATCCGCGTCCACCAGACAAGACAACGCTATCCGTACTGGTAGTCCACGACAATCCTTGAGCCCGCTCGGCTGTGCGGAGATGCTAACCCGGATAATTCCTGAATTTGAAGACAAAAGAAGCCTCCTGTGCTACAAACATGTTGACTAAACGCTGTTTGAGGCACTTCCGGAGGCTTCTTCGTGTCTGACGATAGCACAACACAGTGTTTGTTGTTCCCAGAAATTTTTCGCAAGCCTGTCGTTGCCCAATTTGATCAGCGAGAAGGCAGTTCCGATGGCGGCGCTTTGCTGCTGAAGGCCGCCGATGGTCACTACCGATTGGTGGAGGAGCTAACGGCATGTCTGCAGGACCAAAGACAAGCCGGCAAGGTCGATCATACCTTGCGAGACTTAGTCGCACAGCGCGTGTTCTCAATTGCCTGTGGCTACCCCGACGGCAACGACTCGGCCCGATTGGGCAGCGACCCCATTCATAAGCTGCTTCTCGGTCGCGATCCCATAGAAGGGCTCGACCTGGCCTCGCAACCGACGGTGTCGCGTTTCGAGAATGCGGTCGGAGTCAAGGAGTTGTATCGCATGGGCGAGACTTTGGCCCAGAGTGTCATCCGGCGGCACGGCAAGCGACTCCGGCGCCGGGTGTATCGGGTCACCATCGATCTGGATCCCACCGATGATCCCACCCATGGCGCACAGCAACTCTCCTTCTTTAACGGGCATTACGACAGCTGGTGCTATTTACCGGTGATGGGCTTTATCAGTCAATGAGGAAGCGGAACAGTATTTGTGCGCGGCGGTGTTGCGTCCTGGCAACGCCCCCGCCGCGGTGGGCGCCGTAGGATTGCTGCGGCGGCTGATCCGGATGATTCGAGGTCATTTTCCTGGAGTGACCATTCGGGTTCGTCTGGATGGTGGTTTTGCCAGTCCCGCGGTGCTGGAGTTTTTGGATGCGCAGAGCAAACTGGAATATGTGGTGGCCATGGCCAAAAACGCAGTCCTGAAGCGGATCGCGGCTCCGGGAATTGGTCGCGCTCGTAAGCTGTCAGAAAGCAGCGGAAAAACGGAACATATCTACGGAGAAGTTGACTACGCGGCTGGCAAATGGCCTCATCGACGCCGGGTGGTGATCAAAGCGGAAGTCGTCCGGGCGCCGGAAAAAGATCCCAAAGACAATCCCCGTTTCGTGATTACCAACATGAAACAGAGTCCGCAATGGATTTACGAACGGGTGTACTGCCAACGTGGCGACGTTGAAAATCGGATAAAGGAGTTGCACGACTTGGAAATTGATCGCACCAGTTGCACCAGCTTTTGGGCCAACCAGTTTCGCGTTCTGCTCACAGCTGCGGCTTACGTCTTGATGCAGGAATTACGTTTGCGAGCGGCCGGCACCGCCTGTGCCCGGGCCCAGGTCCTCACCTTGCGCGAGCGCTTGCTCAAGCTCGGGGCTCGGGTAATGGTCTCGGTACGGCGCTGCGTCATTCACCTGCCCACGTCGTTCCCGTTTCTACCTGCCTTCCGTCTTATCGCCTGCCGTTTGGGCGCGCAGAGCGGATAAATCTCCCACTTTTTACTATCCGAAACCAGACTGGTTGCACTCTTGGCGAAGGTGTGTCACCACTTGTCAAAATTGACGTTTGAACCCGACTAATTCTTTTGGAAATCAGTAACGCGATCGAAGGAAATTCCGCCGTTGTCGCAATTACATATCACTCATGCGAACAATCACACTCCACTCCACTCTTCATGAATTATGCGCGCTAATGCCCATTTTTTCATGCATCTTCTGGTAAACCGCTAGTTCACGGTCCATGCGCATGGCCACCCGAGGATCTCGAAACATGCCAACTGCGGCGTCAGTCAGCGGCTTGATCCGCTCTTCCGGGATTGATGGTAGTCCACGGTGGTGTGAGTACACCATCATCGCTGCAATTTGATCCCGTTCCTTCGCCATCCAAAGGGCACCCGCGTCCTCGTGCGGCACGGGCAACCTATTGGCTTCTATTTCGCCGGACAGGACTTGCTGGTTCTCGGGTACCAGCTTACCAACGTCATGGACGGTAGCAGCTGCAACAACACTGCCAACCGGCAGCGAGCATTTTGTATCTGAGGCGTACCGGGACGCGAGCCTGGTCACACTCTCAACATGGTCTTTATAGGACTGAGGTATGCCGCGTCTGTTTGGGCTGTGCGCCCACAGCTCGCTTTTTGTTTTTTCTGCTGCCACAATCCTATGCCGCAACCGTACCTTTATATGCGTTGGCTGAATAGTCGATTATGGTCACACCTTCTATGGCGGGTAGTGTCACATCCTCATAATCTGCCCACGACATCGTTGGACCGCTGATCTTCACGCGCGGGGTCAAGGCTTCGAGTATCTTGTGCGGAGCGACCGACCCCAAGGCAGAATTGTGCTGCGCATAGTAGACATGACGTACGTTTATCTGCGGGCGTGTGCGAGAGGAAAGCAAGTCGATGTGGGGTAGCAACTGCAGCATCAGTTCGAGATCGACTGCCTTCACGCCAGTCTTGCGTCCATTGTGGGGTGAGTAGGTAAACGGAACAACATACACACCGTGTTCAACCACCCTATAGCTTTCCGGTGCCATACCTCTAGACTTACCCTCTTCGACGGGAGAGATATTCGTACAGGTTGCACGAATGATCGAAATCGGAGCCAGAGTCTTCCCCCAAGAGAAAGCAACCGGACCAGCGTATGTGCGAGACGTGCCCTGCCCTTCGACCTCCTCGGCCTCTTTGTCCTTCTTGCCTTTACCAGTCTTCTTGCCGATGTTTTCAACCAGAAAATTACTGCCAAAAACACGAGCATCCCAGAAGCGCGACAAGAACTCATCGGCAGTCAGTGCTCCGATCTCAGTCCGATTGCGGTCCGGGCGTTCCAGCAAGTCAAAGCCTTCGGCTGTAATTCCCAAAGACCCGGAAATTTGGTTCCAGATTGGACCGTCCTTGTAGAGCACCATGTCTCGGACCTTGCGCTTGATGGAGACATCAGACACCATTCCGAATTCGCCAGCGCCGGTTCCCAATGTTCTGGGATCAGACTCACGATCAGGATCGCCATTAAGGTTACTCATCGCAGCCTCAATAACGAGGAGGCCAGTAGCAGCTTTCTTTGGATCAACCATCGTTTCTCCTTTCGAGCGACGGCCTAAAATGGCCGGAGGGGGTTACATTAACTTCAATTCACGCACTCGCGTGGGGGGTGCGACCGTTGTTGTTGTTGTTGTTGCAGCCTATCTCGTTGTTTCAATTCACGCACCCGCACGGGGTGCGACTGCGGGATGTCGTGTGGTTCGCATACCTGATAGTTTCAATTCACGCACCCGCACGGGGGTGCGACCCCGCAGACCGCCCGCTTGCTGAATCCAGTTATAGTTTCAATTCACGCACCCGCACGGGGTGCGACTAGGCTGATGGTCCGCAATCACCTTCACCATTACAAGTTTCAATTCACGCACCCGTACGGGGTGCGACACCCCAACGACCATTCCGACCATGACGCCAGACATGTTTCAATTCACGCACCCGCACGGGGTGCGACCGGCGAGTCCTCCGCTGGGCAGAGAGGTAAGAATGTTTCAATTCACGCACCCGCACGGGGTGCGACAAGACGGTTGGCTTGACCGGTCCGGCCTACACCGTGTTTCAATTCACGCACCCGTACGGGGTGCGACCAGATCACTGCGGCAGCGCTGTAGTTTGCTTGGTTTCAATTCACGCACCCAACACGGGGTGCGACCGTGTTTGCTCCTACTCCGATCATCGGCATCGTGTTTCAATTCACGCACCCGCACGGGGTGCGGCGATGCCTGCAACGCACGTCAAAGTCTGGTGATCTGTTTCAATTCACGCACCCGCACGGGGTGCGACGGAGCAACAAGTTCAAGACAAAAAGGGTGAGTGTTTCAATTCACGCACCCGCACGGGGTGCGACGATTTACTAGCCCCTCTTGGATCATGGTGTAAATGGTTTCAATTCACGCACCCGCACGGGGTGCGACTGCTGGCTACACAACACCAACAAAAGCAATGTCTTATGTGACTCTTTTCGCGAACCTATGTGGTCCGGAACAGTCACTAGCCACTCACCCAAAGGCTCAACCCTCTATGCCATTGTCGAGCTTGCGCTTTCATCTTTCGCGGACGTGCTGGTCAGAGTGTCACCACTCGGGGTCCGCGCAAGATAGCCAAGCAGCATCTGCGCCTTGTCCTCCGTTGACAGGGTGGCGGGAAGTTGGAGTGCAATCTCGGCAGACAATTCACCCAGTTGCCCCAAGGCCCACTTGGCCAGCCCATCGCCGCGAGTCTGAGCAAACCCCTGATACAGCTTCAGGCGATTCTGCATCATCGCCAGCGCCTTCGCGGGCGATTGACCGCATACATCGAAGTGAGCGTTGCCAATCAAGTGCGGAGGCGTTGATCCCTGACGTGCCTGCTGGCAGTATTGCTTGTGCAGCAGATCTGCCATCTGCAGAAAACGGCCTAAACTGTACGCGACACTCTCCACGATTTTCTCCTTTCGATGTCCGGCATACCACAACGACAAGCCAATGGCTGTTAAGTGATCCGTTCTGTAAGTGCTACGAGATTCTGATAGCAGCAGAGCCTTCCCACTCTGGTAGGCTGCTTCCACCATTGCCCGCGCTGACGAGCGCGAGAACATGATGTCATAGAGAGTTGACAATTCCCATCTCGTATCGAGATATCGCTTACCGGAACATATCCAATGACGACGAAGCGTACGCGTGATCTGCCCCGGTGCCATGTATCTAGTCGGAGGCATCGGGAAAGGAACATTATCGAGAGCGGTTTGCCAATCCAAAATAACTCGTTTGAGCTGTTCGACGGTCGGCTGCAAGTGGGTTTCAACCCGAGTTACGCCGGGAGAGACCTTGCGGAGCAGGATCAGGTCAAGCAATTCGCTCTCTGTGCTATGCGTGACTTTAAGACCCGAGAAGAACCGGCTTACTGATTCGCACAACGCAGCGTAGTAAGCTTCCTGATCCTGGTCTGGCTGCTCAACGTCACCGAAAAACTCAGCTAATCTTGCCTGTGCATCTGGGTTACCGGCGACATGAATAATGAGCAGATCCCGCGAGTCCTTATTTTTCCCGGGCACGGCCTGCCAGGTCTTGCGACGACGCTCTTCCTTGGTAATCCATTCGAGACACGCTGCCATCTCGCGTACTGTCTGCCTGTGGACAGGATACGATGCCAGTCCCTCCATCCCGTAGCGTTCGAGGGACGGGATGTCTACATTGCGGGATATGAGATAGGTCAAACCGACGACAGGCAGGTTCGGACGGGGCGCAGTGTCAGTTTCGTATTCTCCAAATCCATTGGTGGCTTCCCAGGCAAATAGCGTTTCAGACAATGGAGCCCGCATGGATGTATGGATGACCGAGTTCCCTTCACATACATCGAGAACGAAGTTCTCAGTTTGCTTGTGCTTTTCCTCGACGGCTGCGTGCTGGATCAATTTGTCTACATTGGACCACCAACACTTCTCGTCTTTGATCTTCGCTACTGAAGAGAGCAGGCGAGCCATTGGACCATCGGTGCAAATATCGAGCAATTCCCTGGCAAACCCGAGGGGCAAGGACTGCGCCTTGAAGGCAGGGAAGGAGTTGAAGTTGTCTCTGAAAATTCCCACCAAGTATTTGGCTTCGCTTGCAGGTACGAGAGCAACAGATTTCGGATCACCGATGTCATCTACGTAGATAACCCAGCTGTCCTGCTTAGACATATTGCGGACCCACGGATGGAACACCGGGGAGAGCCGGGCGACCGACGCACGCAAGCTAGATAGATGCTGAAGCATAGCGCAACTCGCCATTCACTACGTGTGCCGGTGCAAACTGAGGAGCAACGTTCCCGAACAGAGGACGGTCGTACAGGGACGTGAGGAATGAGTCAAGCGGCAAGCCTCAGCCGCGATAAACTACAGGCCCAATTCGGAAAGCAAGGATCGACTGCACGAACTGGTCGGCAAATTGTTTTACGGCTGGCCGCCTGAGGTGCAGGCTATGATGATGCCGACCAGCGCACAGATCTAACCCCAGGTAGCATCCACTTTATCCCTCACGGCCTGGCTGCGATTCGGCTTTAAGTACCGCATGGTGGACACCATATCCTTGTGGCCAAGCCAAGATTGCACAGTACGGAGATCGACGCCGCCCCACAGATGACGGGTCGCGAACGTGGCGCGGAACTTGTGTAACCAGAAAGTTTCCGGATTTAACTTCGCTCTCTTCGCAATCACCTTGCACGCATCGAGGAAGTTTTGCTGCGGTCGGCATCCCGACGTAGGGAACACCAGCTCGCAAGCCGGGTTAGACTTCGCCTTCAACGCCTTCAACTGTTTCACGAGTCTTTGCGGCAGTGTGATCTCGCGCTCTTCGTAGGTCTTCGGCGAGAAACCCCACTGCTTTTTAGCTCGGACCCGCACGACTCCTTGGTTGAGGTCGACATCCGGCCAGGAGCAGTGCATTACTTCCTGATCGCGCTCTCCCGTCATCAGAAAGAATTCAAATTGCACACGTTCGTCCGCAGTGCAGGCGGCGAAGAATTGGTCTAGCTCCTCCTGTTCGTATATCTCCGGCTCTTCTTCTGTGTACCGTGGCCAGTCATTTTTATTAGCCAGCCCACGAACCCCGTTGGCCTTTAGAAATGACATGATGTTGCCGAATTTATTGCGAACACTTCTTGGCGACAGACTCTTTACATCACGGAGGAAAGCGGCGTAGTGGAGTAAATCACGGCGATCCAACTCCGCCAGGTACTGCTTCTTACTGCAGGATTCCAGAAAATAATCCATGGCCAGCTTGTACGCCGTATAGGTTCTAGGCTTCTTGGTGAGACGTGTGTCGTTCAGGTAATCGTTTACGGCGTTGACGAGCAGGATGTCATGGCCTTTCTTACTATCCAGCACTCGAATCCCCGCTGCCTTGCTCGCCAGAATCTGTTCCTGTCGATGCCGCCGCGCAGCCGCCGAGGTTGCATCTTTGCCCACAGATTGGCGGACGCGCTTATCGCCCTCGTACCACTCGATATAATAGGAGCCTTCAGTATGACGTTCTGTGCGGCCATCGACGGTCACGTAGTCAGGCTTCACGCGACCATTGTTTGCCAGGACGACGGGACAGAAGCGGAGTCCGCTGGAAGTTTTAATCCGCTTGGTTAGATTAACCTCTTTATTCACCTGATTGCCCCTTTCAGTATCACCAATAGTATCATAGGCAGCCAAGTAAAACAAAACAATATGTATTAGAAAGAACCTGAAATTCTCCCTCCCGGCCCTGCTCCCGCTCGTCGGCCTTAGAGTTTATAGACTGCGATGGCTGTGGAAATAGAAACCATCCACGATTCCTTGGCCGTATCATTTGACTTGCTCGAACCGGCAACGTAACATTTTTTGCCAGTGATCGGTCGAACCATTTCGCACTACCGCATCCTAGAAAAACTCGGTGGTGGCGGGATGGGCGTCGTATGGAAGGCCGAAGATACAACCCTCCACCGCTTTGTCGCGCTAAAGTTTCTACCTGAAGACTTGGCCAAGGATCGGCAGGCGCTGGACCGGTTCGAGCGGGAAGCCCAGTCTGCCTCGGCGCTGAACCATCCAAATATCTGCACCATTTACGAGATCGGACAGCATGACAATCAGCCTTTCATCGTGATGGAATTCCTCGATGGCCAGACCCTGAAACACCTGATCGTCGGGCGGCCATTAGATCTTGACCAACTGCTTGAAATCGGCATTTCCGTTGCGGATGCGCTCGACAACGCCCACGGCGAAGGCATCATTCACCGCGACATCAAGCCAGCTAACATTTTTGTCACCCGGCGCGGCTTGGCCAAGGTGCTGGATTTCGGCCTGGCCAAGGTCGTCGCCCGCAAAACCGAGGCGGCCGAGACTAGTGCTACGGCATTTAGCGAACCGCACCTCACCAGCCCGGGCAGCACGCTGGGCACGGTGGCCTACATGTCGCCGGAACAAGCGCGGGCCAAAGACCTGGACGCGCGCACTGATTTGTTTTCCTTTGGTGTTGTTCTTTACGAAATGGCCACCGGTACGCTCCCGTTTCGCGGTGACAGTACGGCGGCGATATTCGAGTCCATTCTACGCAAAGCACCCCTGCCTCCAGTGCGGCTGAATCCAGACCTGCCCCAAAAGCTGGAAGAGATTATCAGCAAGGCACTGGAGAAAGACCGCAATCTGCGTTATCAGCACGCCGCCGACATGCGGGCTGATCTTCAGAGGTTGAAGCGGGACACTGAATCCGGAAGGACTGCGTCCTTCGAAATTCCGCCTCCAACGTCCACGCCGACCGTCACTCCTCCGCCATCGGAATCTGCGAATCCGCCCGCGAGCGCGGCGGCATCTTCGTCACGCACTCAAGTCGCGTCCGGGCCCATCAGTCAGGCAGCAACTGCGGCCTCGGCCGGGAAACGAATATCGTTGGCTGTCTCAGCCGCAGCCGTGTTGATTATCGTGATTGCAGCAGTCTGGTTTTTCCGCGGCCGAACCGCTCATCCAATCGGCAGTCAGGCCCACAAATCCATCGCCGTCCTGTACTTTTCTAACCTCTCGCAGGATCAGTCTCTCAACTGGCTCGACAACGGTCTGACCGACATGCTCACCACGAACCTGGCCCAGGTGAAAGGTCTGGATGTGCTCTCCACCGAACGAGTGCTGGGCGCAGTGCAGCGCGCGAATAAGGATGGCAAAACCATGGACCCCGCCCAGGCGCAACAAGTCGCGCGCGACGCGGGCGCCGATGCCTACATTACCGGCGCTCTATTGAAGATGGGGCCTACACAGTTGCGCCTCGACGTGCGAGCGCAGGACACGAGCACCGGGCAGATCTTATTTTCTGAGAAGCTCGAAGGACAGGACGTCCAGAGCATTTTCGGGATGGTGGACCGGCTTACCGAAGGAATCGCAAGCAGTTTTCTACCCGCCGCCGACCTGCCACAAAAAGCGCCAGAGATCGAGCAGGCTTCCACTTCCGACCTCGAGGCCTACCGGCATTATCAGCTAGGCGTTGATTATGCTCGTCGCTATCTCACCGCCGACGCCATCCGCGAACTAGAGGAGGCGGTCCGTTTGGATCCGCAATTTGCTGTTGCTTGCCTGCGTCTCGCCGATCAGTACCGCCTTCAGGGCGATCTGCGGCGCGGCAACGAGCTTCAGCTCAAGGTCGATCAACTGCAGTCGCGCCTGCCTCGATACGAGCAGTTGACACTGCAGGTGGCTAAAGCGAGGCGCTCTCAGGATCCGGAGGCTGAGTTAGCGGCCCGTCAGGAGTTGATCTCGGAATTCCCGCGCAGCACCATGGACCGCGGTCTCCTCGGCACTATCCTTTCGGGCTCCGGTAAGCAGGAGCAATCGGTTGAGCTATTCAAAGAGGGACTCGCTCTGGATCCGAAAAGCGAAGACCTTCTGAACTTCAAGTGCTATGCACTGGCCATAGGGGGCGATTTCGACGGCGCACTCACGGCCAATGACGCCTACATGGCGATTCGTCCCGGTGATCCCAATCCGCTAGACACACGCGGTGACGTTCTCTTCATCGCAGGCCGCGATGATGAGGCCGTTGCTGCATACCGCAAGGTGTTGGAACTGAAACCGGATTTCAGCGACTACGGAGAGTACCTGAAACTGGCAATCGTTTACACCGATCAGAAGAAACCCGACATGGCCAACGCCGCCTTCCAGCAGTTTGCCCAGCGAGCGTCTCCTCTCTCTCGCCTTTACGTTCCGGGCTTCGAGGCACAGTTCAAGCAGACGGGAGGCGACCTGGAAGGCGCACTTGCCAGTTATCGGGAGGCAGTCATCCAACTGGGGAATGCGAAACAGGGCCAGGCGGCTGAGACTTTTCTGAGATCATTCGCGGTCTTATCAGTGATGCTAGGGGAGGATTCCGCCGCTCTCTCTTTCGCTCAACAACAGAAGCTCGATGATTATGAACAGCGGCCAATCGCATTTCTGCAGAGTATGGCGGGAAATCCATCCGCGGCGCAGCAAAGTTTGCAGCGATTCGCGTCGAGCCATCCCTGGATTGCGCCTCGCGCTCTAGAAATTAATCAAGCCTACATCGATATGAGCGCGGCTGTGCACCACGGGGACGGGCAAACGGCCTTGAGTCGTGCCGCCAGCATTCCCAATTTTCAAGACCCCTATCTGCTTTACCTCAGAGGGCGCGCCCATCTGCTCACCAGTGACTATGCATCGGCCGAAGCCGAGTTTCGTGGAGTCTTACGAAGCGAGCGTTTACTAGCGAACTCAGGGACTCTGACGCAGAGATTTCCCGTGCTTGGAATCCTTTCCCACAACTATCTTGGTCAACTCTACGAGCGCACTGGCAAGCACGATCAGGCCATTAATGAATATCAGGAGTTTCTCTCTCACTTCCAGAGTTCGCAATCCCGGCTCGCCGAGGTCGGCGAGGCTCGGACCGCCCTCAAGCGCCTGATGCAGTGAGCGTGATCGAGTAATGTGCTAACACCGAGCAGCCGAATCTTACTCCCGGCAATTCCTTTTCTCAACCCTCGTGCTGAAGGAACCCGCGGAAAATGTTTTGTGGGATGGCCAGGTTCGCTGTACTCTCTTGTCAGGAAAATCTGCCTTCGTGAGGCGCTACAATGCGGAGAATTCGGCTTGTAGTTGGTTGTTTTTTTCTGATCGCGTGTCTGGTTTCAGGGTTCAGCTTTGCCGACGATAGCCAGGCCGTCCGGGTGGGTGTTACGGTGGTTGGATCTGCGAGCGGGATTACGGGCGTCGCCGGCCGCGATCGGCTGGTAAAAGCCTTCAGCAAGCAGAAGAAGTCTCCAGTGCAGGCGGTGCCACTGGACGCCACCGGTGATCAAGTTACGGCCGAGGCGAAGGCGAAAAATTGTACGTTCGTGTTGTTTACTACGGTGACGGAGGCCCATAACGAAGGAGGGGCGTCTGGTAAGCCGGGACAGACCACGAACATCCCGGAATACCACACGACTGTCGAATACAAGTTGTACCGCGTCTCGGATGCGACTGTTGCCGCAACCGGTTCAGCGGTTGCACAAGATATAGGTTCATTGGGGGAAGTTGTGCAGCAGGCACTGGACCACGTCGCCCCCAAGGTTGTCAACGACATCAAGAACATGGGAACGCCCAAGTAGCCGCACGGCACTGGACTTCCTTCGGTTGGGTTTCTGCTAAACCTACGATGAACGTCGTGAGGCCGTGAGCAGGCAATCGATCAGCAGCCTGAGGAATACCCGTTCGAGAAGTAGTTTTTCCACGATCCCAAAGGCCCGCCAATAGCTTTATTCAGCCTCATCAAGACCGCCACATATGCAAAAGATTGCAGTCATGTGCAGGCTGGTTCCACCTCATAGAAAAGATCGCCAAACTCGGCCAGCCAAAAAGCCCTCGAAGTTGTGCGAACTCACCATATACATTGACTATCGCCGCCGGAGCGGGTAGGATCGCACAGTTCCTGCCCCCAAGGAATCGGAGTTCTGTTGACGATCGTCAATCTCAGACTCTTGAGCCTTATCCCAGATTTTCGTTTCGAATCTTAGGCGAAAAATCCCCAGGAGGGATGCTATGCAAACCAAAGGACATCTTCTGCCAGCCACCGCTTTGTTCGTTAAGAGAGCGGTTCTTGCTGTGCTCTGCTGCACTGTGCTGATACTGATCGCCGCGCCGGCGATGGCGGACATATGCACGGCAGCGGGTGCCCCTGCTGCCTGTGGTGTAACGATCACCATAAGCGGTGCGTCGGGCGCTCTTACAGCTACAATCACGGTGGTCGGACCACCTTATGACAGCGATGAAGACCAGATGATCGGAATCCAGAACACTTCGTCTGTGGCCGTGGGTGCCATTGTCCTGAGCGCACCGCCCGTCTTTTCTCAACCCCCCTACACCAGCAATCTGTTCGCATTCGACGGCGATGGAGCCTGCACCTATTTTAAACTCGGAGACTGCGGCCCGACCGGCTATGAAGGTCCGAACAACACATACCTTGGCATCAGCCCCGACCTCACGACCGGCAAAGTCTTGTTCACAGTCCCACTCGCTGCGCCCGTCGGGCAGACACCGGGCGGGACCACCTGGTTCTCTTTGGAGAACACGCCTGCTGCCGTCGCGGCAGCCGGGGAGAACAAGCTGCTGATCGCGGGCACAACAACCACATTCCCATTCGGCCCATTTGCATGCAGCAGCAATGAGAATGTTACGAACTGCTTTGAAACTAGCGTCTCAGACGCCCTCCAGCTCGCGCCCGTGAACAGTGCCCCCGGTGACACGATAACCGTCGCCCCAATTCCAGTGCCCGCCGGCCCATTGGGGCTAGACAATTGGGGCGCGGGAAATTTTGGGTCAGACACGAACCTGTTGCCGCTAGGCCCTGGACAGGTACGGTTCAGCGCGACCACCTACCCGACCCTCGCCTGCGTCCCCTACGCTGATTTCAGCGCGCCCGAGAACCCGGTTTGCATCGAGCTCGAACTGGACTGCACGTCCACCGACGCCTGTCAATTCATTTACACGGCGACGGCCGACTTCAACATAGACGTGAACAGTCTCCCCAACGGGATCGGCGGTGCGCACTTTCTGGGGCAGCATGACGGCAACCCGTCTAGCTATAACGGCCAGTGTCCCACGCCAGGCTTCAATGTCGATATCTTCGAATCGTACACGGCAACAAACCCCGATCCTATAACCGGCGGTGGCAGAGGGAACTCGTGCTTCGTAACCGCGTTCGACCCCACCGCAACTGTGGTTCCTCCTGGAACCACGGTTTCAACTTTCTTTGGATTTGAATTTCCCGTCTTTGACGACAAAGTAAACCCCGTTTTTGTGGGATTACCGGTACCTCTTAGCTGGGACTTCAACAACAGTTCAGGCCAGCCGGTCACAAACCTCCATTTGTGCCAAAACCCAAGCGGCAACAATTGCACCGCGCCTTGGGTGTATCTGTCATTGACGGCGTTGTCTTCGACCAAAGCCTGTCAGGCGGTCGCAGCAGCGTCGTCCCCACTGCCTTCCGTCTTCAATTCGGGTCTCCTGAACTTCGGAAAAGGAGAGTACAGTTTCGTCTGGAACACTCTGACGAAAATAACAGGGCTGTCGGGCTGTCAAGTCAGCGTGGTAGCACAGTTTGACAACGGAGGACTGGTGGTGGCGCCCGCAGTGTTCCAATACCACTGATCTGCTGTTTTTGATCGGAAAGGGGCGCGGGCTGCGGCCTGCACCCCTTCAATTTTGTGCGGAGCATAAACACAACAGCTAAGTGTCTTTGGTTAGAAATGCGCTAACGAAGTGGGTGGATTTGAAGGGGCAGTGGCTTCAACTGTGCCGAAAGAGACAACTCAAGCTTCCGTGCGGCTCGGGCTGAACGACCGCAGTCTCTTATCCTTACGCCTGGGTCCAGCGCGTCGCGTCGTCGTACATCGTCTTCAAGTCCACACGCTGCAGGATTTTCTCGCTGCCCGGCTCCTTGCGCATATCGTCCAGCATCTGAACCGTGGTGAGGTAGTGCTGCTGCGCTTCGAGTTGGTCGCCGGAGGCGCGGAAGGTAGTGCCCAGCAGGTAATGCGCTTTGACGCTCAACGGCTTTAGTCCGATTTTGTCTGCCCGTACCAGAGCGCGCTCGAGTTCCTGCTGCGCGTGCACGTTATCGTGGTTTCTGATCATGGCCTCGGCCATGTAAATGGAGGATTCTACTGAGATATTGGGTACACCCTGATCATCAGCATCCTGCATCAGCTTACGAAAGCTGTTGATAGCCTGCTGAGGAGATCCTTCCTGGGCGTCGACTTTCGCCAGCGCGACCTTGGCGGTGAGGATCCGATCTGGCTCCTTGCTACGGGTTGCCGCCTGCAATGCCTGCTCATAGAGGGCGCGGGCGGACTTGGAGTCGCCGCGGAAATAGGGCACGTTGCCCTGGAAAGTGAGAGTCTGCGACTCCATGCCCTGGTTCTTTAATTCGCGTGAGAGGCTGATCGCGTCATTCAAGTAGGGGCTGGCCTCGTCGCCACGACCCGCGAGCGTGAGCGCGTCTCCGTAGCCGCCTTCGATCTCCGCCATCCAGTAAGTCTTGTCCTTCAGTTCCTGAAAAGTCTTTAAAGCGTCCTGTTTGGAATTTACGGCCGCGCCGAACCGGCCCTGGTAATCGAACATCATGCCCAGCGTGTAGGATTCGATGGCTGCGCCACGGGTATCGTCGATGCTGCGCCACAAGTCCAGGGCGCGCATATACTGCGAAACCGCCAGATCGTACTGGCCCATCCTGACCGAGGTCTCGGCAAGATTATGAACGCTTTCGACGATGTCCCGCGGCACCTTCGCTTTTTCGCGCAGTTGCAGCGCCTGTTGATAGTAGGCGCGCGCGTCTTCGTATTGCGCCTTTTCGAAATAGACCGCTCCAATATTGTTCAAGCTGATCGCCTGCATGCCTTCATCGCCGAGGTCACGCTGGATCTGCAATGCTTCTTTGTACATTTTCAAGGCTTGGTCGTGATCCCCGCGGTCGAGATAGAAATTACCCATGTCGACGAGCGTGTCGCCTAAGCCTCGCTTATCGTCGATCTCGCGCCGCATCTCCAACGCCTGCTGGAAATTGGAGAGCGCGCTTTTGTTGTCGCCTAACAGCACTTGGACCTTTGCCGTCTCATTGAGGCTGAGCGCAATGCCTCCCTTCTGGCCGAGCGCGCGCCATATCGCCAGTTCCTCCTGGTAATTGCGCAGGGCGTCTTCCGGCTTGTTCATTCGCCAATAAGCGAGGCCAATGAGGTGCAGGCTGGCGGCTTTTTGCTCCCGGTTATCGAGCTGAACAGAAAGTGTCAGCGCCCGGTTCAAGGGATCGAGGCTGGCTTGCGGCTTTCCGCCATTGATAGCAAGCCGCCCAACCGCCAGAGTCGCGGTAATGTCTTTGGGATTCGCCTTCAGAATCGCCTGGTTGTACTGAGTGGCTTTAGTAAGATCTCCAGCTTCTTCGTACAGGGCAGCCAGCGCGGACTGCACGTCAGTGTTGTCGGGAGAGGTTTTCGCGAGATTCTCGTAGGCCTTGGTAGCCTCAGGGAAATTCTTAGTGATCTGGAAACGAGTGGCAGAGATCAAATACTTCTCCGCCTCAGGCAGGTTTTGGCTTAGAGCCACAGCTTTTTCAGCGGACTGCTGCGCTTTCCCGTCGTAGCCTAGACTGCTGTACGTCTGCGCCAGCCTGGAAAAGGCCAGCGCGAAATTGGGATCCGCCTTGGTCGCCGCCTCGAATTGTTTTTGGGCTTCAAGATTCTTCCCGTCGCGCTGAAAGCCGACGCCCTCGTTATAATCGCGCAGAGCTTCCATCGAGCTTGGATTGGGCTGAAACGAGCTTGCCTTCAACTCCTTTAGCACATTGTCGGGCAGGGCAAGTTTCTGACGGATGGACTCGGCCAGGCGGTCAACCGCGCCAGGAATTTCTTTTTCGCTGGGGACCTCGATTTTCAGCGGAATCGCGCGATCGTTCTTGATGTCCTGCAGGGTGGCGTCAATGCGAATCTGGTCCCCGAACTTGGCATACTGCCCCCAAACCACGCGGTCAGAGTTGCTGAAATCAGCCACGCGGCGGATCGTTGCCGGGTCGAGCACCGTCCCTGGGGAAATATGCAGGTCGGTGAACATCTGGTGCAGACGGTCGGCGCTCACTGCGCGTAAGCGCGATGACTGTCCCACATCCGTGCTCAACATCTCGGCTAGACTCGAGCCCAACCAGTCTAGGGATGGGTCTCCGGAAGCGTTTCTAAAAGGCAGGATTGCCAGCGACACGGCCGGAGCCGCACTGGTTTGCGCGGGAGAGGGCTGTAACAATTTGTCGCGGAAGCGGTATCCGCTGATCGCAAGTACGATGATGATTATGCCCGCGGTGATCGACGGCCACGGGATCGTCCGGCCCCACGGACCTATCTTGGGCTCGAAGCTCAGCGTAGCGCCGGCACGTTTCCCTTGCCACGTCTCCAAGTCAGCCAAAAGCTCCGCGGCGGTTTTGTACCGCTGTTCGACATCGCGCTCCAGGCACTTGGTGACGATATCGCTTAGCGACTTGGGGATAGTGGCATCGTGTTCGGAAACTGGCGCAACCCGTTCCTGGGTGCGCCGGATCAGGCTGGCGATTGTGCTGTCCGCCTTGAATGGCATCTGCCCGGTGAGCATTTCATAAAATATAAGTCCCAGAGCAAAGATATCGGAGCGTTGATCGAGAGGCTTGCCGAGCGCTTGTTCAGGGGACATGTACTCCATCGTCCCGACCAGAGCCCCGCTCTGGGTCATTCCATCGCCTTCGAGGGTGCGAGCCAGGCCAAAATCCATTACCAGGATCCGTCCGGCTTTGTCGCGCATGATGTTCTGCGGTTTCAAGTCGCGGTGGATCACTTCGACGCTGTGCGCCGCTTCCAAGGCCCGGCAAACCTGCTGCATGATCTCTACCGACTCTTCGGGCGAGAATTTCTTCTTTTGATGGAGGAGGGTCAGCAGGTTGTCGCCCTCGACGTACTCCATGGTGATGAACTTCATCCCATCGGCTTCACTCAGGTCGTAAATGCGGATTACGTTGCGGTGCGTCACCTGGTGGGCGAGCAGCAGTTCCTGCTTGAAGCGATCCACAATGGCTCTATCGCGAGCTAAATCAGGTCGGATTACTTTCAGCGCCACGGTGCGATTTAGTTCTAGGTCGGTCGCTTTATAGACCGCGCCCATGCCGCCCTGGCCGAGAATCTGAACAATCTCATACCGCTGTGCAAGCACAGTCCCTGGCTGCAGTGTGGTCGGGTCCGAATGCGCGATTGGCCTGGGTTTTTGCTTTGCCTTCTGGTTCGCCGGTGTCGCCGGAGAACCCGTGCTAATGTCGATCACCGTCGGCGCATCAGGTGAATAATCCACGAAGGTTGGAGCATCGGAGGGCAGATTCGCGCCGGAAGAGGAAGGGGCTCCCTCTGATGGCGTGCGTACGCCCGCAATGTCATTGCCCGGCGCATCCCGCTGCTGGCCCGGTCTGAGGTCCCGTTTCATCAGAATTTGCCACAGCAATGGTAGCTTAAACGAGGCCAGGCTGGACGGAATTCTTGGGGAGACGCCCTATACTGGTTACCGCCCGGGGGAGACGGCTAGCCGCTGCTAAAGCAACAATACCACACACTTCTTCCCTCATCCAGGATAGGGATATCCCCGCGCCAGGACTTTCTCCAAGTCGGCGTCGTATCCGTAGATATCGTCAAAGAAGTGAACCTCGTTCTGCTGGTCCACCACGGCTGTTCCGTAGATGATCAGCACGGGCACGGGATTCGTGAGATTGACCTGCATGTTATCTTTGCCGGTCTGCATGGCGGCACGCACTTGCTCCAGCGACCACTCTGGCTTATCGCGTAAAACCCAGGCTGCGAGCTCGGCGGGTTTCTCAACGCGGATGCAGCCGTGGCTGAAGTCACGGCGCGTTTGCGAAAACAACTGCTGGGACGGTGTGCTGTGCAGATAGACGTTGTACTCGTTAGGGAAGATCAACTTGACCAGGCCCAGCGCGTTGGTAGGACCCGGCGTTTGCCGTACCATCAACTTTCCCGCGCTGAGCTGCTGGAGAATGTCATCGCTGATCGTGCCCGAAGTTACTACGCTGCCCTGCGGTGTAATCACCTCGTAATTCTTCTTAGCGATGTAGTCGCGGTCTTTTCTAATCGCTGGCACGATTTCTGATCGCAGGATGCTCGGCGGTACGTTCCAATACGGGCGGAACACCACGTACTTCATGTCTCTTTCGAAGACCGGAGTCTCGTGGCGATAGGCTTTGCCCACGATCACGTTCATCATCAGATCGATGGTGCCGTCCTGGTTGTAGGTTCGCAGGCGAAACTCGGGGATATTGACGACGATCGGTGGCCGAGGAAATTGATAGGGCACCCAACGCCAGCGCTCTAGCGTGAGGCGCAACTGTTCCACCCGAAAGCTCAAAGGCATGTTCAACTGTTTCAGGGTCTGAGTACCAAGCCGTCCATCCGGACCAAGGCCATGTCGCGCCTGAAAATGTTTGACGGCGTCGACTAGAGGGCCGTTGTAGATACTTGAGTTTTCGGCTACGGCGCCGTCCGGCAGGTCGCCCAGCAGACGTAGCAAGCGCGTCAAGCGGGGAACTCCGTCATAAGTGCCACCGGGATCGACCGGCTTGGCAGGAACTGGCAGTTGTTCTCCGTTGTCCTGTCGCGATAATTCCATGTATTGTTGCAAAGCTTTTTGGGTGCGTCTGTAACCAGCGAACGGTGGCTCTACTTCCTCCAATTCGACGCGAACGTCGGCTCCGTGGATCAGCTTGTCCCGCAGGAACGTAGGCAGATCGTATTTCTTCGCCGAGACGTCGAGATTGAACTTGAAATGCTGGGGATTAACTCTGCCAATATGCAAATCCGAAACGTAGCGCATTACGCAAACCGTTAAGGCGGCATCGAAGCGTCCCCGATCAGCCGGAGATTGCGACTGACGCAGGCGCGCCAGCCGATCCGTCCAGCGTGAACCGTCGTAATCTTCGGCATTCAACCCCTTGGCGTCGGCCTGCTTCAGCACGTCGATCAGGGTTTGCGCTTGTTGAGTTGGCTCATTGTTATTCAACCATGCTGGGGCGTAACCCCCCGCATCGTAAAAGTTGGTTACATGAGTTCGATAGTCAGAAAGATCAGGCCAACGAAGATCCGACAGCTGTCCGGTTGCAGCGATCTGGCGCAGCGTGGCGGCGAATTCGGACGAGGGATCGGCAGTAGTCGCGACTTGAGATCCGAGGGCTGCGGCTACCGCGACCAGGCAGCCGATCGCTAGCAGGAGCAACGGTTTAGATTTCGTTGCCCACGGATATTTCATCGATATCTCTCCCCGACGGCCGCGTGAGACTCCTTCGGCGGCGCCGGTACGTGCGTTGCAGTGCGTACGACGATGCCACAGGCTAGAACGTCTCCGCAAGATGTGCAAGCAAGTGCAGCTTATTTGCAAACCTGATACGTTGTAAGCCGGTCGGATCGAAAGCTCACGATCCGTCGCTGTTTAATGAGATTGAGGTCCTGCTTGAATCGAAAAGCGCTAACCATCGTGATCTTTGTCGCGGCCGTCACTCTGGCTTTCTCCAAGCCGAAGCTGGTGATGAGTTGGAAGAATCCCAGCTACGTAACGGACAAGAAGTTCCAGCGGGTTCTGGCGCTGGGGCTAAGCGACAAGACGGAGATTCGCGCCGACTTCGAGGACGCACTTGCGCGGCAGCTGTCGCAAACCGGCGTGACTGCGATTCCGGGCCATGCCATTCTGCTAAGGCCGGAGTCCACACAACTCGACCTGAATTACCTGAAGGCGCAGATTGTGGAGAACAAGATGGACGCAGTCGTGGTGTCGCGCCTGATCAAAGTAGAAAACAAGGTGACCTATATTCCCGGAGGGCCTTCTGTCTCGCCCTTTCCTTACTACACCACGTTTTATGGGTACTACCGGGTCGTATATCCGGTGGTTTACTCGCCCGACTATCTGCGGGAAGAAAAGAAAGTGCGCATCGAGACTAATCTCTATAGCACGGTTTCGCCCGACGGAGATCTGGTCTGGACGGGGGTCACGGACACCTTCAATCCGTCGAGCGTCCATAAGACAATCAACGGACTGGTTAAGCTCGTAGTGAAGGAAATGCAGAGCGAAGGCGTGCTGTAGCTTGGCGTATGTCTGAGTCCGCCGGTTGTAAGGTCTGCGAGTCTGCAAAGAGGGACGAGCGTGGATGGGAGAAAGTGGCTGCGCAAGATCGGTGTAGGCGGTGCGACCCTGATTGCTGTGGTGCTCACGCTCTGGGCGACAGCCGCGCTGTATTTTGATCTGCCGTCGGCTCCACTGCGCCAGCCAGCTGCCGCGATCTATCTGGTGGGGATCTCCGCGGGTGCGCTGTTCTACCGTCGATTTGCACTTCTTATCACGCTCGCTGGTTTGGTTTTCGTTCTCACCTGGTGGTTGTCACTCAAGCCCTCTAGCACACGCAATTGGCAAGCCGACGTGGCTGAAACACCCTGGGCTGAGATCGCGGGCGATCGTGTAACTATCCACAACGTCCGCAACTGCGATTATCGGGCCGAGTTCGACTATGACTGCAAATGGGAAACGAGGACATTCAATCTTTCGAATTTGAAGGGCCTGGACATCGCGCTGACATATTGGGGTTCGCCGTGGATCGCGCATCCCATCGTCAGCTTCGATTTTGGCGATCAAGGGCAGGTTCCCATTTCAATTGAGACTCGCAAGGTCGTCGGCCGGGGGTATTCCGCGATTCTTGGATTCTTCCGGCAGTACGAGCTGACCTACATTGTCAGCGATGAACGGGACCTGATCCGGCTGCGCACGAACTACCGAACCGGAGAGGAGGTTTACCTGTTTCGCACGGTTGCCACGCCGCGGCAAGCCCGCGGGCTGTTCCTTCAATACCTGGACCACATCAACCGCCTGCACAACACGCCGGAGTGGTACAACGCTCTGACCAACAATTGCACTACGAATATTGCAGTTGCCGAAGCGGCAAGAGAAGGTATCCGGCCGCGCTGGGATTGGCGCATTCTGCTCAATGGCCACTCCGACGAAATGATGTACGAGCGGCAACAGTTAGTGACGGAAGGCTTGTCACTCAAGGATTTGAAAGAGCGGATCCACATCAATGCTGCCGCCCGTCTGGCCGACAAAGATCCCGAATTTTCAGTGCGAATCCGGGAGGGGCGTCCCGGATTCTCCAGCCAACGCTGACCCGGCTGACAAGCGCGCCGACCCTATCAATAAAATATGCCGTAACAAAGAAAATGCTAGTTTCGCCGGACCGCGAAAGGGACTAAGAACGGAGAAGGCTGTTCCGCATCCTTCCGCCGCGCCACGAACTGACGGTTCCTTGCGAAGCCCGATAACTCGTAGCGCAAGGATGGCGAATGGCCAAGACATCTTCGATTGAAACAAACGCGATCTCGCCGCCAGGGGCAGCAATTCGAATTCTCGTCGTCGATGACTTCGAACCCTTCCGGGTTTTCGTGTTTTCAGTGTTCTCCAAGGCGCCGGAATTCCAAATCATTTGCCAAGCTTCCGATGGATTGGAAGCTGTTCAGAAGGCCGAAGAACTAAAGCCAGACTTGATTTTGCTCGACATCGGCCTTCCAAGACTGAATGGAATCCAAGCCGCTCGACAAATCCGCATGCGTGCGCCGAGTTCCAAAATACTCTTTCTCAGCCAGGAATCCTCTGCCGACGTGGTGCAAGAAGCGCTCGATCTGGGCGCAATGGGGTACGTGGTTAAGGCCTATGCTGGAAGCCAACTGCTAGCTGCTGTGGAAGCGGTTTGCCAAGGCAGGCGGTTTGTGAGTGTTGGATCGTCCCCGGCAACATCACCGGCGGTACGAACTCGCAACCCCTTGATTGCCTGAGCGACAAGGAGGTCGCAGCACCGGTTGCAACGTTCGTGCTGTAACCGGGGCGGATCCTCACAATCGAGAGGTCCAATCTTCGCTCTGAGATCCATCCACGCCCTCAATGCCTTGCGTCATGTGGTGACCCCAGGCTTTTTCGCGATCTTCAACATCTCGGGAGCCTTTCGTCAGCGAGATGCATCCTTACTTCGGTGAGGTTACCTTGCGATGAAGCCGTAATCCGATCAGCCAGTGTCGGAGTTCGGAGTAGAGCACAGGCCGGACATTGGATTCTGGCTGCAACCATTCTCGCTTCCAGCATGGCTTTCATTGACAGCACGGCTGTAAATGTCGCTCTGCCCGCGCTCCAGGCATCCCTCCGGGCAACGGTTGTAGATGTGCAATGGGTAGTCGAGTCATACGGATTGGTTTTGGGAGCTTTAATTCTCGTCGGTGGTTCTCTCGGCGATCTTTTCGGACGCCGCCTCATCTTCATACTCGGAACCGCTGTCTTCACGCTGGCTTCGGCTGGTTGCGGAGTTGCATTAAACATTCATCAGTTGATCATGGCGCGAAGCATTCAGGGCGCGGGAGCTGCGCTGCTCGTTCCGGGCAGCCTTGCCATTATCGGTACATCATTCAACGAGGAAAGCCGCGGAAAGGCGATCGGCACGTGGTCCGGTTTCACCACGATCGCCACCGCTGTCGGGCCGGTGCTTGGCGGTTGGCTGGTTGAGCATGCTTCCTGGCGCTGGGTATTCTTCATCAATCTCCCGATTGCAGCGGCCGTGATTGCCATTTCACTTCGCCATATTCCAGAGAGCCGCAGCGCCACTAAAGGCCGCATCGATTGGGTTGGAGCTTTTTTGGTCACGCTTGGACTAGGAGGTGTGGTGCACGGGTTCCTCAAATCGGAGATTTTGGGTTGGACACATCCTCTGGTGCTGGGGAGTCTGATCGTTGGCTTCGCCTCGCTGATTGGGTTTCTGTTCGTCGAATCTAGCGTGACTTCGCCGATGGTTCCGCTGTCATTGTTTGCGTCCTCCAGCTTTAGTGGCACGAACTTGCTCACACTGTTTCTCTATGCCGCGGTTGGAGTTTTCTTCTTCTTGTTTCCGCTCAACCTGATACAGGTCCAGCAATACTCCGCAACCGCTACGGGCGCTGCCATCCTGCCCTTGATTTTGCTGATGTTCTTTCTTTCCCGCTGGTCTGGCGGACTGGTCGCACACTACGGCGCCAGAAGTCCCCTGATCGTTGGCCCGCTGATCGCCGCATTAGGGTTCGTTTTGTTCGCCGCGCCCTCCGTTAGAGATAGTTACTGGAAGGCATTTTTCCCAGCCATGCTAGTCTTGGGGTTCGGGATGGCGCTCACCGTAGCTCCGCTCACCACCGTTGTGATGAATTCGGTAGAGCAGGGCCGAGTGGGAACCGCTTCTGGCATCAATAACGCAGTGGCCCGTGTGGCTGGCGTGCTCGCGATTGCGGTCCTTAGCATTGTCATGGTGAACGCTTTTGGCTCTCGACTAAATCGAGGCCTCACTGATCTTGTTCTGCCGCCAGAGATCTTGCAGCAGGTTCAAGCGGATGTGATCAAACTCGCAGGTTTGCCGGTACCGACTGGCCTCGATCCCGGCACAACCGCCGCCGTTCGTCAATTGATTGCCCAGGCGTTTGTCTCTGGATTCCGAATTGTCATGCTGATTTGCGCAGGGCTGTCTGTAGCAAGCGCTGTAGTCGCGGGGTTCATGATTCCGAAGCGCACGTGAGACCTCTTATGGCCCGCCGTCAATTGTGATCGTTCCGGGTTTGCCTGTCGTTGTAAGGGCAGAATTCCAACAGACACATGAATAAATGGATCGAGGTGGACACGAGTAAAATCTAGGTTGGGAGCAGGCGGCGACTTTACATACTGGAGATCAACATGTCGATTCGACCGGTGAAGCGTCTCATTCAATCGAAGCCAACGCTCGAAGGTGCAGGCGTGCATCTGCGGCGTGCCTTCGGCTTCGGAAACACGAAGGAATTCGACCCGTTCCTTTTGCTGGATGACTTCCGCAATGACGTCCCGGAGGATTATCTCGCTGGCTTTCCCTGGCATCCTCACCGCGGCATCGAGACCATTACCTACGTTTTGGCGGGAACCGTGGAGCACGGCGACAGCATGGGGAACCAGGGCGCCATCGCTGCCGGTGACGTGCAATGGATGACGGCGGGCAGCGGAATCATCCATCAGGAGATGCCCAAGGGCGACCAGTCTGGCCGGATGCACGGTTTTCAGTTGTGGGCCAACCTTCCATCATCGCTCAAAATGACGACGCCGCGTTATCAGGAAGTGAAAGCGCTCGATATCCCCGAGGTCAAGGATGACGATGGTACGCACGTGCGAGTCGTCTGCGGGAACTTCTGGGGAAAGACTGGCCCGGTGGACGGCATTGCCGCCGACCCCATCTACCTCGATGTATCGGTTTCTCCCGGTAAGAGAAAAACCCTGCCGGTGGAAACGACTCGCCATGCGTTCGCATACGTTTTCGGTGGAGGGGGGAAGTTCTGCAACGCATCGGGTCCGCTCGCGGTGCCGACCGAAGCGATAAAATGGGCGGACACGACGCCTCCCGTGGAAGCGGATAACCGCTCACTCGTGCTATTTGATCGCGGCGACGAAGTTACCGTGCAAGCCGGGGAGGACGGAATCCGGTTCCTGCTGGTCTCGGGAAAGCCGCTCGAAGAGCCCGTCGCATGGTACGGCCCGATCGTGATGAACACGCAGGCGCAGCTACAGCAGGCATTCGCAGAACTCCAGGAGGGAACGTTCCTGAAAGATAAGGGGCGTAACTAGGTCACAGCCAGCCGAGGTCGTATTCTAGACTCCACGATGGAGCACAGTTGATCAATCCCACCAGTCGTTCTCTCCGTTCTCATCAATCGCTGCTGCGCAGCTTCATCACGTTAGGGCTGATCGCAATCGCTGTGCTGGCCGTGATCCTCCACTTGAACGTCGGTGGTTGGAAGACCCGCATTCGAGCGAGGTTGTTCCGCATCGAGAACTGGCCGGTGGTGGTGTCGCCGCCGGCAAACTTTCAGCCGCAGGTTCCTCCTGGATTCAAGGTTTCGGTTTTTGCCAGAGGCTTTACCCAACCCAGGTGGTTGGCGGTCGCTTCCAACGGTGACGTGTTCGTGGCGGACTCTGCAGTCGGAGAAATAGTTGTGTTGCACGATCCGCAAACCCGGGGTAGTGTTCAATCGCGCGAGATATTTGCCGACCGCTTGAACCTGCCTTTCGGAATCGCCTTTCATGATGACTACGTTTACGTCGCCAATACCAACGAAGTCCTGCGTTTTCGCTATGATCCCAAAACGTCGAAGCGGCTCGGTGACGCGGAACACATACTCAACCTCCCAGGCATGGGCTACAACCAGCATTGGACGCGCTCGCTGGCCTTTAGTCCAGACGGCAAGAAGTTATTTATTTCGGTGGGATCGAAGGACAATATCTCGATAGAGTCCGATCCTCGACGGGCTGCAATTTTAATTGCCGATCCTGATGGGAAAAACATGCGAGTGTTCTCCAGCGGATTGCGAAATGCCGTCGGAATCGGTTTCAACCCTGAGTCCGGTGACTTGTGGGCCGCAGTTAATGAAAGGGACGATCTTGGCGATGACGTTCCATCCGATTTTTTCACCCGTGTGGCTGATGGTGGTTTTTATGGTTTTCCTTATTCCTACATTGGCAGTCACGTGGACGATCGGGTGGCGCCTAGACCGGACTTGGTCGCGAAGGCGATCATTCCTGACTTGCTCCTCGGCGCACACGTTGCGCCGCTGCAGTTTGCATTCTACGAAGGGCAGCAATTTCCTTCCTCGTATTCCCAGGGCGTTTTCATTGCGGAACATGGTTCTTGGAACCGACGCATCAGGAGCGGTTATCAGGTTGTCTTTATCCCCTTCCGCAATGGCCTCCCAGCCGGAGATCCAGCACCTTTCTTCTCCGGATTTGTGCCGCATCCCGCCGGCAGGAATGTCTATGGGCGATTGGTGGGCGTGGCAGTGGCACCGGACGGTTCCGTACTGATTTCGGATGACGGCGGAAATCTGATCTGGCGAGTTTCCTACCAACCCGAGCCATACACTAACTCGATAACACCCCTGAACGGCGATGAGTCAAGCCGGTGCATTACCATGGTTAGAGAAGCCATGCACATTCTTCACGTCGTAGGAGCCAGGCCTTCATGAAAGCCGCGCCCGCCATGCCTGCTCTCGTGGGACGGTTAGGCAAGTGAGCGTATTGTGCAGGCTCTGCCGGAGTATTTTGCTTTCGTGAATTGATTCTTGAAGGTCGCCCAATCGCAGATGAGCAGATTGTCACCAAAGCTGAAGTTTAGTCTTGCGGTTACGGGCTCCCTCTTAGTCGGATGGCGTCCGTTGTTGGGAACCCTCGCACTCGCGCTCCGCCGCGATGAATATACGCACATTCTCCTGATTGTTCCGATCAGCGCGGCCCTGATCTATACGGAATGGCCTTCACTCGGAGCCGATCGTCAACCGAGCAATCGCAGCAGTGTAGCTTTGTTGGTGGCAGCGGTATTGATGGGACTGGTCGGCAAGTTGACGGCACAATCCGACCCGCAACTGACGTGGGGCATGCTCGCGCTGGTGACTTGGTGGCTGGGCGCGTTCATTGGGTGCTTCGGAGCCCGGACTGTTCGGTCATTGCTGTTTCCCCTCTGCTTTCTGTTCTGGCTGGTTCCACTCCCAGAGTTCGCGTTGAATAAGATTGTGGCTCTGTGGCAACACGGATCCGCCCTCTCAGCCAGTTTCCTGTTTTCAGCCTTGGGCATTCCGGTTACTCAAGATGGCGTCATGCTGTCGATACCCGGATTGAGCCTGGAAGTGGCCCAGGAGTGCAGCAGTCTTCGCTCCAGTCTTATGTTGATCGTCACCAGCATGGTGCTGGCACATCTGTTTCTGCGATCCTTTTGGCGGAAAGCTACTGTTGTGCTGGTCGCGATTCCTCTTTCGATTTTCAAGAATGGGATTCGAATCTTCACCATCTCCATGCTCGGGACCCACGTCGATCCCGGATTCTTGCACGGCAACTTCCACCGGCATGGCGGCATTGTCTTTTATCTGTTGGCGCTGTTTGCTCTGCTGCTCCTGCTTTGGATATTGAACCGCACTCAAGGCGAATCCTCCGGAGATCAGAGCCGTGGGCAAAAGCGGGTGCGCGTGAGACAAGAGGTCGGTTGAAGTATTTGCAGCCGCGCGTCACTGCCGGGGAGCAACCGTAGGGAATTCGACGGCGCGGATTCTGCCGTCGGGGTCGCGCGTGAGCGTTGGCGCGTATAGTCCCCGGAACTCACGGCGCCACCAAAGGCCCGTCTTGCTTTTTTCAGTCGCGGTCGTGAACCAGTATTGCCAGAGAACCGCACGCACCTGGCGAGGCGGCTCTTGGGGAAAAGGATTCCCCGCGAAAAGCGCAAGCACATCAGGGTCGGTCGAAAGCAATCGTACCTCGGTGTTAATTACGATGGGATACTCGCGCCAGGATCCGAGAGAAGCGAACCACAGGTTCCAGTCAAAACGTGGCTGATAGGGTGCGTAAATGCCCGGCGGCTGGCTCGGGTCTTGCGGTTTATAGCGAAACGGATATGGCTGCCAGTTTTGTCCGTCCTGCGATCCTTGGAACTCGATCTCGTAGCGACCGCGAGTCATGACGGCAAAAAGGCCATATCGATTGGCGATGCGAAACGGTTCCAGCGCCTCGACCGGCGTAGTTGGCAGTTTCAAGGTGGGGAAGACGATCCAGAGCAATTCCACTGCGGTCGCGTAAAAGACCCAACCGAGCATAATGGCGACCAGCGAGCGCTTCAGCACGGCCAGTTGCTGCCGGAAGAGGTCCCGCCAATTTTCTTCTCCGCCATCCTCGAATCGACTCGCTTTCGTGGGTTGATTGGCAACATCTCGCCACGTGGAGGAGGAATCAGCTTCTGTTGGGCTCGCTGTGGCCAGTCGTGTCACGTCGGCACGATCCATGGCTGTGTGATCCAGTGGGGGCTTTTTCCATCGCTGCGGTAGACAGTGCAGCAGCACGCGGTCATCCAATAGCAGGAAGCCCAACGCAAGGACCAGGTAGTTCAAAAACGTATAGTTGGCCGTGAGGATAATGCCAATCTGCCATGCGGTTGCGATGAAGAAGCAAACGATCCGCCAGCGCCGCGGCAGAAACAGCATCCAGACTAAACCCAGTTCGAGCGCAAGCGTGCAGTATGCCGTCGAAGCATGAAACCAGTGCGGAAGATGCTGTACGTACCAACCGACCCAGGTGGGTAGCGGGCCGTTCTGGTAATACTCGTCCATGGCGGTCATTTGACGCCACTGCGGCTCGCCGCTTGCGATCTTAACCATGCCCGACTCAAAGTAGATGCGGAACCACTCCCACTGCAGGAGGAACAGGCTGGCGCGAGACGGTGGCCACTTTGCACCCAATCCCGGGCGAAAACCCGGCGGAGCGAAGAAAAGTGCGATGAATCCGGCTTCCAGCAGCATGCCGTCCGACTGGTAGCCAGAGAAATCTCCCGCGGCACTCACGAATGAAAGAAAACATACGAGACAAATTCCCAGCGTTCCGCGGGGCCACACATTCCAGGCGAGCAGCAGCGATGCCACGACGCCTGCCCAACAGAGAACCATCAGCATCTGCGGTCCGCTCGAAAACCACAACAGAGTCGGTGCAAACCAAAAGCGCGCGTGGCCAAACGAATGCTCTACTGCTTGCAGATAGTCGCTTGCCGGCAAGATGCCTTCGCGGCCAATCAGCCCGCGGATCTGGAAGATCAGGGAGAAGAAGGCCGAGAAATATATAAGGCCCATCGCGCGTAGAAAGAGCCAGCGTGGAATCAGGCGATCCGACGCGCCATGCTCCGAGTCCAACAACCAGCGGACGGCGGATGCAGGAGCCCAGTCCATGAACGTTCGGCATTATACACAGAAAGGGAATCTCTATTGATCTGGATATAAAACGAGGACCGGAGGATGTGTGGTTTTTGTCAGTTCTTGCAGGTCATACAAAGCTTGAAGCCGTCGCGCGAAACTATTCTCCGCCCCTCGACAGGGCTACAACCGTGTCCGTCTGATCCCGCGCTCCGTTGTCCAACACTTTAATCGTGAAGTTCACGGTGATTTTCGCTTGCGTCTCGACTGGCTGCCCGTTCTGCAGGTAAGGCTTGAATTGCCAGTGGCGCGCAGCTTCTCGCGCCGCGGATGCCAGGATCGCCGGACCATTGAGCACGCGCAAATCGCGGATCATGCCATCAGCGCCTATCAGCGCCTGGAGCAGCACGGAACCTTGGACCTTCATCTGCCGACCGAGCAAAGGATAAGGCGACTCAGGTGCCTGCGGTGGGATCTGCGCTTTCGCGAGGGACATCTGAACCCGCTCCGCTGCAACCGTGGCCGGACCACGCTCGGCGACCGTTGAACCCGCCGCGGTAGAATTTGAGGCGGGAGCCATTTCAATCTTCAGCGCCTTGCTGCCGAGTTGAACGGTGTTGCGCGTTTCGCCAGCGATGACTTCGACTTCGAGCGGCGGAATTACGGCCGGAGCGGAGGTCCGGTTGGTTGCGATTACGGGCCGAACCGTTGTTGCGGGTGCGGCGGCAGTCTTGGCAGAAGTAATGTGCGTTTTCGGTGGGGCTGCCGGTTGGGCTGCGGGAGTTGGCGTCTGAAACACTTTGTTCGGGATCCACTCAGGAGTCGTCTGTTCGGCAACCGAGGCGTCAGAGTCGCCGAACCAGAAATCGCGATCCTTCACCACCAGAACAACCAGCGCAACCAGCAGAAGAGCGAGAGCTAGGGACAGACGGCTGCGATCCCGATTGTAAGCTGGGCTAGCTTTCGCTCCAGGTTGCCGTCTTGTGGTTTGCTCCAGCATTTTTCTGCTTCTTCTTACTTTGCTAGCGTGCACTCCTAAGATGATACGTTTCAGAACAGAGGGCAATGGCACGAGGGGGGATGGGTATAGCACGATCGGGCCATATGACTCTTAGGGTTGGATTTAGAGTGTATTCGGGCCACGAGCTGCCTTCACGGTCTTGCCCTCGGGTGGGCTTACGGTGGGTCGCTAAACGTTGTATTCTCCGTCACTTTTCAACACTTTCGTGGAAAACGTTGTGGAAAAGGGGGGAAGTATCTTTCTAACTGTCTCAGCGAGAGACGCTTCTACACCTTGCACTGAGAAGGTTGCTGGCACTTTAGTGTAAGTTGAAAGGCTCGCTCGCGAGTCAGAACACGACGGGGACGAATTGAAAATCAGGCTCGACAAGTTACTTTTGGAGCGCGGACTGGCAAGTTCGCGCGAGCGGGCGCAGGCGCTGATCCTGGCAGGAAAAGTTCTGGTCGCTGAGCAAAAAATAGAAAAAGCCGGCACCGGAGTGGACGCGGCGGCTGATATTCGCCTTCTCGGCGAAGACTTGAAATACGTGGGACGCGGCGGCCTCAAGCTCGAAAAGGCGCTTGAACATTGGCACATCGAGGTTGCCGATAAAATCTGTCTTGACGTCGGAGCCTCGACGGGCGGCTTCACGGATTGCTTGCTCCAACATGGAGCGGCGAGTGTGATTGCCATCGACACCGGTCACGGTCAGATTGATTTCCGTTTGCGCCAGGACTCACGCGTGCGATTATTGGAGAAGACTAACGCACGCTACCTGACCCGCAAGCAAGTCGGCGGAGTGGTCGACTTTATCGCGATGGATGTTTCCTTCATCTCTGCAACCCTGGTTCTCCCCGCCGTCATCGCGGCGGCATTTCCCGCTTCTCCGGAGGAACGTCGGGACCGGCAAATGATTGTGCTGGTGAAGCCGCAATTCGAGGCGGGCCGTGAACGAGTAGGGAAGGGCGGCATCGTGCGCGACGAGGCCACACAGATGGCTGCAGTGGAGAAGGTGCGCCTCGCGCTGGTGGCGCAGGGCTGCGCACGTACTGACGTGATCGAGTCTCCGATCCGAGGTGCGCAAGGGAATCGGGAATTCCTGCTATTTGCCGTTTTCTGACCTTTTTCTCTCGTCGCGAAGCGCTGCAGGCAAACCTTTTCCGGCGATTTCGGTACAATTCAAAGTTCACCATGGATATTGGGAAGGCTCCATTTGCAAACGGCAAAGCTGCAGCCATCGTTTCCAAGCCGGACAAGCCGGAACTGGCAGGCATTGTGCCCGGGCTGGTTGAGTGGTTTCGTCAGCGTCAATACCGCATGGTGGTGGACGCGGAGACTGCGCCGTACGCGGCCGGTATCGAGGTCCTGACTCGCGATGAAATGGCCTCGCGACCGATGAGCCTGGTGGTCGTACTCGGTGGGGACGGAACCTTGCTTTCCGCGGCTCGCTCTATGGCCAAGGTGGGAATCCCCGTGCTGGGTGTGAATTTGGGTTCTCTCGGATTCTTGACCGAAGTTCCCTTGGAAGAACTCTACCCAACTCTGCAGGGCATTGAAGAAGGTTGCTGTAATGTGGAAGCCCGCTCCATGGTGCATTGCGACGTGTTTCGCAAAGATTTGCTGGTTGCCAGCTATGATGCGCTCAACGATATCGTTGTGGGAAAGGGGACCATTTCCCGCCTCAACCATTGCGACGTCTACATTGACGGGGCGTTCGTTTCCGTCTACAAAGCCGACAGTCTGATCGTCTCCAGTCCTACGGGCTCGACCGCTTACTCGTTGGCGGCCGGGGGACCAATCCTGATGCCGTCGGTGGATGCGTTCGTGGTGACGCCGGTTGCAGCTCACTCGCTGACGCTTCGCCCTCTAGTCGTGCCCGACACATCGAAGATCGATATCGTAGTCAACACCGGCCAGGATGAGGCCTATTTGAGCATCGACGGTCAGGTTGGCATGCCGATGTACGACGGAGACCGAGTCGCTTGCCGTAAGTCCGAGCATCAGGTCAAGTTGCTGCGGATTAAAGGAACATTCTTCGATGTGCTGCGTGCCAAGCTGAAGTGGGGACAGAGGTGAAGGATAGTTGGCGCGTTCGCGTTCCCTCTGCACGTAATCCCGAAAATTAAGAGATAACAATGAAATCCGCAATCCTGTTGTTGAGTTCTGCGCTGTCAAGCAATCTGCTGGCTCAGGTCAAACCGAATGCCGATCTCATTATCACCAATGCCAAGGTTTGGACCGTGGACAAGGCGAATCCGACCGCCCAGGCGGTAGCTGTTCTAGGCGATCGCATGATTGCGGTGGGTTCGAACGCCGACGTGGAAGCTTTGCGCCGCCCGGCCACAAGAGTGATCGATGCGGGCGGCAAGCTGCTTTTGCCCGGCTTTAACGATGCGCACGTGCACTTCGTTAGCGGTGGCATGCAACTCGACTCTGTGCAACTCAACGACGCTGTCAGCGCGGATGAATTTGCCCGGCGAATTGGCGAACAAGCGAAGAGAACGTCCAAAGGAGAATGGATTCAGGGAGGCGATTGGGACGAAACGAAATGGAGCTCGTCAGCTCTGCCTACGAGGCAGCTGATTGACCCGGTGACCCCGAATAATCCGGTGTTCGTCAGTCGCTACGACGGCCACTCGGCGCTGGCGAACTCCGCCGCGCTGCGGTTGGCGGGGGTCACGTCTCAAACTCCTGACCCTCCTGGCGGTGCGATCGTCCGCGATGCGCAGGGCAATCCTACGGGTGATCTGAAGGACGCGGCAATGGACCTCGTGTACAAGGTAATTCCTCCTGTGACTCATGAGCAGCGCCTTCGCGCCATGAGGCGTGCTTTAGAGCACGCGGCCCACGTGGGTGTGACCAGCTTTCAGGACATGAACGATGAGAATGACAGCTTTGACGATATTCGCGCTTACGGCGAATTGTTACAGACCGGGGAACTGACGGCGCGGGTGTACGTTGCCCCGGGGATCGCTGATTGGCAGGAACTGGCTAAGGTCGGAATTCGACACGCTTTCGGGTCTTCGTTTTTGCGCACCGGTGCGCTGAAGGGATTTGCAGACGGCTCCCTGGGCTCCCGCACAGCATATTTTTTTCAGCCGTTCAGCGACGATCCTAATAATTCAGGGTTGCTTGGCAAGCAGATGCAACCGCTTTCGCAGATGCGGAACCGGATGACGCAGGCGGATGCCGCCGGTCTGCAAATCTGCACCCATGCGATTGGTGATCGCGCGATTTCAACGGTGCTCGATTTGTACGCGGATTTGGTCAAATCTAATCCTGGAATTGACCGCAGGCTCCGTATCGAACACGCGCAGCATATGGCGGAGAAGGATTTCGCCCGCTTCGCGCAATTGAACGTGATTGCGTCGGTCCAGCCCTATCACGCCATCGACGACGGGCGCTGGGCTGAGGCCTACATCGGCCACGAACGCGCCAGCCGAACCTACGCTTTCCGCACATTCTTGAATAACGGCGCACATCTGGCCTTCGGCACCGACTGGGATGTGGCGCCGCTCAACCCGATATTAACGGTGTATGCCGCGGTGACCCGGGCAACTCTGGATGGAAAGAATCCCCACGGTTGGTTTCCCGAACAGAAGCTCACCGTGGCGGAAGCCATCGAGGCGTACACCATGGGTTCGGCATACGCTGAATTTCAGGAGAAGGAAAAAGGTTCCATCACGCCCGGCAAACTGGCAGATATGGTTCTGCTAAGTGACGACATCTTCTCGATCGATCCGGCAAAGATTCGCGATGTGAAGGTTCTGAAGACGATGGTCGGCGGAAAAGTTGTCTGGGATCAGGACCGGAAGAAGCAGTATTCCACGGCGAACTAAGTTTCACCACGAACCAGGTCTGCGATGGTTTCGCGTCTTCGGATCACCTTGGCTGATTTTCCATCCACTAACACCTCCGCGGGACGCCGCCGAGTGTTGTAGTTGGAAGCGAGCACCATTCCGTAAGCGCCAGTGTCGAGCAGCGCCAGCAGATCTCCTTCGTGCGTGATCGGCAATTCACGGTCGCGGGCAAAGAAATCTCCGCTCTCGCAAATCGGCCCAACGACATCCACGATCTCGTACGGATCTTCTTTCGCTAATGCGTCGCACAACCGAACGGCGACGATTTCGTGATGGGCGCGATATAGGGAAGGCCGCAACAAATCATTCATGGCCGCATCGACTACCAGAAACTTCTTGTTGCCGTTGGTCTTCCGGTATAGCAGGCGCGTGATCAGCGCCCCGGCCGGTCCGACGATCGAGCGGCCAGGTTCGAGTAGAAGGTGTACCTTCAAGCCTTTGAGCGGTGTCAGCAACGCATCTGCATAGGAAGCAACCTGTTGGGCAAAGCCGGGCAGGCTGTGATTCTCGTAGGCGATACCAAGACCGCCGCCGGCATCCACGTAGTTGATGGTATGACCGTCCGCCCGCAGAGCCCTTGTCAGTTCAGCAACCCGTTCCATGGTTGCTGCGAACGGCTTCACGTCGGTGATCTGTGAACCTATGTGGACGCTGACGCCGGCAATTTCGACAAACTTCTTTTCCGCCGCTCGCGCGTACAACTGGCGAGCTTGCACAATCGGTATGCCGAATTTGTGTTGATGCAAACCGGTGGAAATATACGGATGGGTTTCGGCGGAGACGTCGGGATTTACGCGCAGTGCAATGCGGGCTGTCTTCTTCGTTCGAGCGGCGCATTCCGCGAGCGCAGACAACTCCGATTCGCTTTCTACGTTGAACAGTAAGACCTGGGCCCTCAGTGCCAATTGCATCTCATCCGAAGTTTTTCCGACACCAGAGAAGACGACTTTTTTCGCGGCTGTCCGGTTGATGCGCAACACTCTCTCCAGCTCTCCGCCGGAGACTACATCGAAGCCGCAGCCCATCCCGGCTAGGAGACGCAGAATGCTGAGGTTCGAATTCGCTTTCACCGAGTAGCAGACGGTGTGTGGAACTTTGCCAAAGGCTCGTTCGAAGGCGCGCATGCGCTCACGAATTGCCGACGCTGAGTAAACGTATAAGGGCGTGCCGAAGTGCTCCGCCAAATCCGCGAGAGGTACTTGGTCACAATGAAGAATTGACCCCGGAGAGCGCTCCGAAACATCACCGTCCCGGGCACGGCGATAGGAAAAAGCTGGCGGACGGCCTTGGCCTCGGTTTCCAGCGCGCATCACTTGCGCTTCCCGGGAGTGCCTTTGACCCGAATCGCGACCACGGTCTGATCGTCGAACGCTTCCTCTCCAGACGCGTGTTCAGCCACCGCTTTGAAGAGCAACGTCACAACCTCGTCGGCCGAAGCATTGGGATTCGCCGCGACAATCTCGCCAACCCGCTCGCGCCCAAAGAGTTCTTCCGCTTTGTTGCTGGCATCCAGGATGCCATCGCTGAAGAATACGAACATGTCTCCGGGTTTGGCTCGGAAACTGAGCTCGTCATAGTCAGCCTCATCGAACAGTCCCAGGGGCAAGCCGGTGGCTTCGATGATCTCAATCTTCCCATCGTGGTAGTAAATTGGGCGCGGCAATCCGGAGTTGGCTACCTGCAAAGTACGATTTCGGTCGTCCCATACGGCGTAGATCAGCGACACAAACTGGCCGTCGATACGACGTTCGCCCAGCGAAAAGTTGACCGCGGACAGCATTTCTGCAGGCCCGGGCTCAATGGGCGCATGGGAACGCAAGATTCCGCTGACCAATGCAGCGTAAATCGCCGCCGGAGCACCTTTGCCGCTGACGTCGCCAACCACTATGGCCGTGCGCGACATGGAATAGCTGACGAAATCGTAAAGGTCGCCCCCAATCGCGCGCGCTGGAACGAACTTCGCGGCTATATCAAGATGCGAGAGCTTGGGCAGCGTCGGTGGTAGAAGCCGGAACTGCAACTGGCGGGCCATCGCCAGGTCGCGTTCGAGGCGCTTTTCTTGGCGGGCAATCTGCTCGTACAGTTGCGCGTTTTCAATGGCAATCGCAACTTGCGCGGCCAGAGTCGTCACAGTTCGTTTGTGATCGTCCGTGAAAAAGCCGCGCCGCGTGTGCTCAAGGTCCAGCACTCCGATCACCTTGTCCTTGTACACGAGCGGCACCGCCAGTTCCGAGCGGGTCTCCGGATTGGCTTTGACATACCGCGGGTCCTTATTTACATCCGGAACCAACACCGCCTCTTTGTGTTGCGCAGCGTAGCCGACCACGCCTCTGCCTAATGGAATTTCGTGTTTGAGCTGAATATTTTCCTGGAAGCGCTGCGAAAAACGATGCTGCAGTTTCTCTCCGGTGGCATCGAGCAACAGAATGCTGAAAATCTGATAATCGATCAGCCGGCTGAGCAGTTCCGCGATTCGATTCAGCAACTCGTCGACGTTGAGAATGGATGTCAGCTCGCGCGCGATTTCATTCAGCAACACCAAAGTCCGCGCCTGGCGCGTGGTACGCGTGTACAAGCGGGCATTCTCGATGCCAACGGCCATCCGCGAAGCGATCAGCGTCAGCAACCGCTTGTGCTCTTCGGTGAAGTGGTTGGGCTGCGGCGACTCGATATCAATAACTCCGATGAGCCGGTTCTTGATGATCAGCGGAACCGCCAACTCCGAACGCACATTGGGGACAGCGGAAATGTACCGGGGATCTGTCGAGACATCATCAACCAGAATTGCTTCCCGCCGTTGCGCTGCGATTCCGGTGACGCCCTCGCCGACTTTGATGCGCATGCGCTCGGCAATTTCGCGCGCATATCCCACCTGAAATCGGAAGTATAGTTCCTGGGTCTTCTCGTTCAGCAGCAGGATGCCGAAGATTTCGTAATCGATGACCTTGCGTACGAGTTCGGCGACGCGACGCAGCGTGGTGTCCAAGTCGAGAGTGGTGTTGACCACGTCCGCCACTTCGAGCAGAAGTGGATCGACCTTGGATTGAAAATCAGCTTTGGTTGCAACCATTTCCACTTTCCTATGATATCAGTCGCAATTTGCGCGCTCTGGCCGCTGCCTTGAAGGTGGAGACAGTGCCGTCGGGCAATGCGCGATCAGCCTTCTCTTGGGACTACGCAGATGTCCGGCAAGTTGCGGTATTTTTCCGCGTAGTCCAGCCCGTATCCGACGACGAACTCGTCGGGAATGCTGAAGCCCACATAATCAGCCTTAATCGGTTGCTTTCGTCGCGATGGCTTGTCCAGTAACGCGGCAATGCGGAGGGCCTTCGGCTGGTGGCCCAGGACAATCCTTTTTAGGTAATTTAGCGTGAGGCCGGTGTCCAGAATGTCTTCGACCAGGATCACATTTCGATCTTTCATCGATTGGTCCACATCCTTGGTCAGCTGCACTTCTCCGGTAGAATCCCATCCAAATCGCAACTCATGAGCTGGGCTGGGGCGGTTTCCGTAGCTGGAGACTCCAATGAAATCGAAAGTAGCGTCGAGTTGGATTTGTCGTGCCAGGTCGCTGAGGAAAATGGTGGCGCCTTTGAGGACGCCCACCAGGATCACGGCTTCCCCCGCGAAGTCGCGCGTGATCTCAGCGCCCATGGCGGCCACACGATGCGCGATTTGCTCACGCGAGATTAGAACCTTCAGTTCGGTCACGGCGAACTATATTAAACTAGCATTTAGCATTTGGCACTTAGCATTTAGCCGTCGAATGTTCTTGACGGATTCGACGAGGCGCTTGAAGGACCAAGTGCTCATGGCCAAGTGCTAAATGCTTGGAGTTGCCCAATACTATGAAGCTCAACGGAATCAAACTCACATGGTTAGGCCACGCAACTTTTCGGGTTGAAACGCCTGGTGGCAAGACAGTCTTAGTCGATCCCTGGGTCATGGGAAACCCCATGTGTCCGGAGAAGGAAAAGGGCGTCAAGAAAGTCGACGTGTTGCTCTGCACCCACGGCCATTTTGATCACATCGGAGACGCGGTCGAAATCGCCAAGAAGCACAGTCCCGAGGTGGTCGGTATTCCTGAGTTGTGCGGATGGCTGGAAAAAAAAGGCGTGAAGCACACCGCATCCATGAACAAGGGCGGCACGCAAACCGTTGGCGACATCAAGGTGACGATGGTTCACGCCGACCATTCCTGTGGCATTCAAGACGGGGATGAGATTGTTTACGGTGGTGAAGCATGCGGGTACGTCGTCGAGTTCGGCAATGGAGTAAAGATTTATCACGCGGGCGACACCAACGTCTTCGGCGATATGCAGATCATCCGTGAGCTTTATGCGCCAGAGATCGCTTTGATTCCGATTGGCGATCACTTCACCATGGGGCCGCGCGAAGCTGCCTACGCCTGCAAGCTGCTGCGGCCGAAAACGGTCATCCCCATGCACTTCGGAACATTCCCAGTGCTGACGGGAAGGCCGAGCGAGTTGCACAAGCTTGCTCCCGAAGTAGAAGTCAGAGAAATGAAGCCCGGCGAAACAATTTCGTGATCTTATGGAGGACGGGCGTCCCCGCCCGTCCGACCGCGGTGGTGCAGGAAAAGGAGGCGAATTGCCGAAGTCGAAAGCAACAAAGCCAGACTGGCAGATGTCCGGAATCACCGCCGGGCCTGTCGAAGACTACCTCTATTCCATGCTTCCTCCGCGTGACGAAGTACTCACGAAGATAGAGGAGGAAGCCGCCAAGCGAAAGATCCCAATCGTGGGTCCGGCAGTCGGCCGTATCCTCCATCAACTGGCTCTGATGACTGGTGCGAAAACGGTTTTCGAGATGGGCTCCGCCATCGGATACTCGACCATCTGGTGGGCACGCGCCGTAGGTGAAGGGGGACTTGTGTTCTACACCGATGGAGATCGGAAGAACGCCGATGAAGCGCGAGGATATTTCGAGAAAGCGGGCGTCGCATCGCGAATCAACATGACCACCGGCGATGCCCTGGAAGTTCTCTCCGAACACAAGCAGGAGTTTGACATTATCTTCAACGACGTCGATAAAGAAGATTATCCGCGAGTATTCCGGCTGGCTTTGCCGCGTCTGCGGAGAGGCGGGCTGTTGGTCACGGACAACGTCCTGTGGAGCGGAAAGGTCGCCCAGAAAACGCCGCCGGATGCTTCGACCAAAGCCATTCTTGAGTTCAACCGGTTGCTCTACAACTCTCCAGATCTGTTTACGACAATCCTACCAATTCGCGACGGCGTGGCCGTGGCTGTCAAGCGTTAGACGAGAGCGGTCTAGATAGTGAAAATGATCTGCAGACGGAGCGGGTAGATCGAGAGTTGGCAGCTTCCAATTTTGCAGCGAAGATACCTCTTACAGCTATGGATGTTTGGGAAGCCATTGAAAGGGCCGAACCCCTTCTGCCCGGGCGGGCTGGCGCCGAAGGACGACGTGATCCGAGGTGGCAGGCGATCATCGCGATCGAGGACTTCGTCCAAGAGGAACCCGATGCCGTCTGGTCATTCATCCTGGATTGGGGCAACAGCGCCGATGAGGACCTTCGCAGCGCAATCGCAACGTGCTTGCTTGAGCATTGGTTAGAGCACTACTTTAGGCGATTCTTTCCGCGCGTCGAGGAAGCAGTGCGAACTAATTCGATGCTCGCAGACACATTCTTGAAGTGCTGGAAGTTTGGGCAGGCGAAAGAGCAGGACAGCGCCAAACGCTTCGACGGCCTCGGAGCGGAATCTAGAAAACTGAGATCCCAAACATAGTTGTGAGAGCGAAGTCAGATCGACTTCACCGGAATCGTCATCAGATCTTCCACCAAGCCCACTTCCTTCTGGAGAAACGGTTCCGCGTAGGTCACGCCTCCCAGGAGGCCATAGAAGCGTGCTATAGCTTCGATGCGAGCGCGAATTTCGGCCTGAGCGGGAAACAGATCCTTACCCGCTTCCTGATCGCTGAACTGCGACTTGTACGCCATCAGTGCTTGAAAGCGCGCTTCGAACAGTTCGGTGATGTCGACGACGAACGTAGGACGCACGTCGTAATAAAGCGTCGCATAAATAATTTTGAACGGCCGGTGCGGCTTCGTAGCGCCGGCATCCTGCCGGGTGTCCTGAGGGCGTCCCGCCTTCAGCCCTGCGGACGCTTCGGCCGCATCCGCACTAATGTCCAGCTTTGCGAGCCCCGCCAGAAAGCAGGCTTCGTATCCCAGTGTCGAAGCGGTGTAGTGGTCCGGATGGCGTCCTTTCCAGTAGGGAAGGATTACAACTCGCGGCCGCTGCTCGCGGATCACGCGCGCGACTTTCAGCTTGTTCTCCCATGTGTTTTCGACCCGCCCATCCGGGATATCGAGAGCCTGCCTCCACGAAACGCGTAGTATCTTCGCCGCCTCCGCCGCTTCTTGCGCACGGTCCTCGGCGGTGCCCCTCGTTCCCATCTCTCCCTGAGTGAGGTCTAGGATGCCAGTGCGCCGTCCGCGCTGCGCCATTTTCAACATCGTGCCGCCGCAGGTCTGTTCGACGTCATCGCGATGAGCAGCGATGGCCAGGACATCGAGCGGCGCATTGTCAGTGGAAAGAGTTGACATATCAGTCGAGGCTTCCTTGTTCCAGCGCCACGTTTTCACGAACCATCAGACGATGAGCAGCCATCTCTTTCAACCTAGGCAGAACGCGGTTCACGTGCTCATCCGTATCCACGAAGATGATGATCACGAGGAGCTTTCCCCCGGCGTCTACCAGGTGACTGGTTTGAACCCGGTGTCGACCAAGAAACCCGGCCACGGCGTGGATTGCGGTTGCGGCATAAACGTTTTCCCGTCGCAGGTAGTTAAGGATTTCCACATGTAACGGCCGGTGATGCCACTGGTCGGCTTCGTTGAGATAGATCGTGACCTGAACAGCCATCGCGTCTGGCATTTTACAGCACCCGGGCCAGAGCCATGCCGGCTAGCGCTCCCCCCAGGCATAGCAAGTTGTTGGTGAGTACGTTCGTGAGCATCAGTAGCCACTGTCCTTGTTCGAAGTACGCCATTGTTTCAAATGCGTAGCTGGAGAAGGTGGTAAACGAGCCGCAGAAGCCGACCACCACCAGCAAGCGCCAGCGAGGATCGGCTAGGACCCGTTCGGTGGTCCAGATAAGGAAAAAACCAACGATCAGGCTGCCTGCGATGTTGATGAATAGCGTGCCGTAGGGGAAAACAGGACCCAGTTCTTTGGCTGCGAACCGGCTTAAGAGATAACGGGCATTTGCGCCGACGATTGCGCCGATGGAAATGATGAGCAGATCGATCACGATGGAGCTCTCCCTACAAAGTTTGTAGGAGTCATCAGCCGGAGCTTACTTGATCCAGGCGGTTGTGGCGAACTCCATCGCCGCAGTCATCATACCAAAATCTGCTTTGTAGCGCCGCCGCCCCGGCGGCGCTACTTCTTTCGTTCCACTAGGAATCGCGCCAGCGCTTTCAGCGTATTCGCTCGCGCATCGAAGCTATCCAGCGAGCCTAACGCGATTTCGACTAGCGCATCGGCTTTCTTCACTGACTCGTCGACGCCGAAGAGTGCGGGATACGTTGCTTTTTCCGCTGCTGTGTCCTTGCCAGCGGTCTTTCCCAATTGCTCTGAAGTCTGAGTGACGTCGAGTACGTCATCCACGATCTGAAATGCCAGCCCGATCGATTTCCCGAAAGTCCTTAGGTTCTCGACCGCAACGTCGTCGCCTCCAGCATAAAGACCACCGCTGACCACGCTGGCCGTGATCAGCGCGGCGGTCTTGGAGCGATGGATGTATTCCAGCATCTTCAAATCTGGTTTAGTGTGCTCGGCTTCGAGATCAACAACCTGGCCGCTGATCATGCCGTCCACGGTACCAGTGGCGCGAGCAATCTCTTCGATGATGCGCACGCGGGCTTCCGCCGAACATCGCAGCCGCGCCAGTGTTTCATACGCCTGAGTTTGCAGCGCGTCGCCGGCCAAAATTGCGATTGCCTCGCCAAAAACTTTGTGGCAAGTGGGACGGCCGCGTCGTAAGTCATCATTGTCCAGCGCCGGAAGGTCGTCGTGGATCAAGGAATAGGTATGGAGCATCTCCAGCGCAGCGCCCAGGTCTTCGATCCCAGCGGGAAGGGAACCGGCGACCATCCGCCCGGCTTCCATACACAGAATCGGACGCAAGCGCTTGCCACCGGCGAAAACGCTGTGGCGCATGGCGCGATGAATGGAAACCGGACGCTGTGTGGCCGGCGGCAACAGGCGCTGCAGAGCCGCATCGGTCAGCTCTCGGCCTGCCTCCAGGGTGTCTTTGAGCATGACGGTGAGTATAGCAAGTGCGCTTTGGTCTTTGCGGTCACCACCATTGTTGCGAAATAAAAAGGACGCCCACAGGCGTCCTTGATTGTTAGCGTTTATTTCTATGCGGCTGCGGAATTCGTGATGGAGGCATTTCGCAACGCAGTGCGGACGATGCCCCGGGTATCGGATGGAGGACAAACGTCGGCAGCGCCGGCGTTCACCGCCGCCGTCCACATGTCTTCGTCGGCCAATCGATGCGTGCAGACAATGCAGGCTTTCGGAAACTCGCGCGACAGATGTTCCACATCGGAAATCGAAGCTGTCTCCATGTCCAGAATTGCAATACCCGCACGGTGTTTGGCGATGCTGGTGCGCAATTCCCCCAGGGACTGGACCTGGCGGACCGAATTGAAAGTGTTGGCAAGGGCGGAAACGAGAGACTGCGCTACCCTGGAATCGCTCTGGAGGAGTACCACATTGAGAGGCTGCATTACTTCCCTCTGGCTTCTACCGCTAGGCACGGCGACCGGGCTGTTTGGGCGTTGCACGGAAGTGAACGCGTCACAGACGTTAATACTGATTGAGCGGTGTAGCGACCGAATCGGCCTCTTACCTCTTCGAGGCCACACTTTCGATCAAGGGCTCAAACGACTCAGCCTGGAGCTTCCCGTTTTGCTTCAGCAGGATTTCCACTTTGCCCTCGGCCTGCTCCAATTCTTTCCGGCAAGTGGCTGAAAGTTGCATGCCTTCCTCAAAAAGCGTCAGAGATTTTTCCAGGGGTACTTCTCCCTTTTCAAGTTCCTGAACGATCTTCTCCAGACGCTGGAGGCAATCTTCAAATTTTGCCAAGGGGATTCTGCTCCTGGCCCTATTTTAATCCACTCGAGGGCGAAATGTGTCCAGTAGAAAGCACACTTTAAAGAAGATTTAACAAATGGTCACACCGAAGTGGGACGCGAAGTCCCCAAAGCTTCCAGAACATCCACCGCCAAGGCGTAGCGACCTAGCGGGGCGCTGATCTGCGCACCCTGAGCCATTTCGCGTACCGCGATCAACATCTCGCGCGCGATCGCGACGCCTTCCGCGCGCGCGGCCTCCGGGGTTTTGGCGGCTGCCATGCGCTGGAGGATGGAATCCGGGACCGAGACTCGTAGTTCGTTCTTCATGAATTCCGCATTGCGCACGCTCACCAGCGGCCAGATTCCGGCAACCACTGGAATTCGGCAATGCTCGATGCGGCGCAGGAAACTTTCCAGCAAGCGGAGATCGAAGACGGGTTGGGTCACGACATACTCGGCGCCCGCCTGCACCTTGTACTCGAAGCGCCGGATCTCTTCATCCATGTCGCTCAGCCCCGGGTTGGCGCCGACGCCGATCACGAAGCTCGTACCCGCTCCGATCGGGTTACCACCAATGTCGAGGCCACGATTCAGGTTGTGAACGATGTTGACCAATCCGATGGCATCCACGTCGAACACAGCAGTGGCGTCGGGATAGCTGCCCATTTTCGGCGGATCGCCAGTGATGCAGATCAGGTTGCGGATGCCCGTGGCCGCGGCCCCCAGCAAATCCGATTGAATGCCGAGCACGTTGCGATCGCGGCAGGTGTAGTGGAGGATAGCCTCGATACCCACTTCCTGCTGGATGAGCAACGACAGTGCCTGATTGCTCATGCGAGCCGAGGCCCGCGGACTATCCGGGACGTTGATTCCATCCACGCCCACCGACTTGACGAAGCGCGCACCTTCGATTTCCTTGCGAATGTCCGTTCCTTTGGGTGGAACGATCTCGACCATCGTCAGGAATTCTCCCGCAGCGAGCTTGGCGCCAAGTCGGGATCGCTGCTCGATGGCTACGGCGGCAGTTGCGGCAGGCTTGGCCTGACCCGTAGCGGGCGCCGAGCTTACCTTCGCCCGCGCATCTCCCACTCGCAGAGCGGATTTCATCACCCGGATGTGGTCCGGAGTGGTACCGCAACAGCCGCCCACAATGCGTACACCCGCAGCCACGAACTTGCGGGCATAACTGGCCATGTATTCCGGGGAACAAAGATAAATGTTCCGGCCCTCGACGGAACGTGGCATACCGGCATTGGGCTGCGCCGCCAGGGGCAGGGAAGTGGCAGCTCGCATACGCTCAACTGCGTCGAGCATCGCTACCGGGCCCACACTGCAATTACAGCCGATGACGTCCACGCCCCACTCTTCCAGCCGCGGAGTGAACGTCTCCGGGGTTGAACCGTCGAGGCAATTTCCATCCTCGTCGATGGTGACGTGCGCCACCACCGGAATCTTCGGATTGACATCACGCGCTGCGAGTATGGCTTGATGAAGTTCTTCCAGGTAGCCGAATGTTTCCAGCACCAGCAGATCCACTCCGCCTTCGACCAGAGCCGCGATTTGCTCGCGGAAGGCGGTACGGCCTTCCTCAAAAGATGTTTTACCCAACGGTTCAATGCGCACGCCGAGTGGCCCGACCGATCCGGCAACCCAGACGTCGAAACTCTTGGCTGCTTCGCGCGCCAGCCGCGCTCCCGCAAAGTTGATTTCGCGTACCTGGCTAGCCATGCTGTGCCGTGCCAAGCGAAATGAATTTCCACCGAAAGTATTGGTTTCAATAATCTCCGCACCTGCTTGCAGATACTCGTGGTGGATACCCCGAATCAGGTCAGGCTGCGAGACGTTCAACTCGTCATAGCAGCGATTGATGAAGATTCCCTTGGCATAGAGCAGGGTTCCCATCGCGCCGTCGCATAGGACGGCGGACTGTTTTATCCGGGCCAGTAGATCAGTAGCCATTCTCCCCAGAATACAAGAGGACGGTTGCTTTTGCATATTGGCGACTGACAGGTCGGACCCTTGCGCCAAATTCTCTGAAGGCGCTCTGTTATAATCCGATTTCTTGCATCTAAATCTCTGTCCCTCATGCTCTTCGGAGTCCCAGGTTTGAAGAGAATCTTAATAAGCATCGTTGTGCTCATAGCTGCCAGTGTGACCATTATTTCCTGCGGAAGTTCTAACAGCTCTTCCACCTCTTCCACCTCTTCCAGTTCGTCCAGCACCACCCCAAAAAAGCCTAGCGGAATCAAATTCCGGGTCTTCATTTCGAATCCCCTCTTCCCGCAAGGGAATGGTACCGCCGTGACGAATACGCAGGTGCTGAACATTGTGGATGCAACGTTAGACAAGCTTTCTCTTACTTTTTTCGTTCCAATGACCGGCATCAGCTTGCAGCCCTCGCTCATGACGCTTGCCCCCAATGGGAAGTACACCGCGGTTTTCAGCCCCAATGGCAACACGGTGGCAATCGTCGACAACGCCACTGAGACCATAGCAGTCCCCACCGGATCCACCACGCCCTTGCCTGCCATCACCCTGCCCGGCTTGACCGAGAGCCTCGTGGTCAGTAATTTCGCGACCACCGCCTATGCCGCCGTACCCACAGCCCCGATCGCGGGACAGTCTCCGGGAGCCGTCGTGGTGATGAGTCTGCAAACCGGATCCGTATCCGCAACCATCCCCGTGCCTGGGGCGCACTTTATCGTGCTCAGCCCGGACGGTAACCACCTCCTGGTGTTTAGCGACAACTCCGACACGGTGACCGTGATTACGACACCCTTGATCGGTACCGCCACCGATCCCCGGAGTTCCATTACCGGCTTCGATCGGCCGGTGTGGGGTATTTTCACCAGCAACGCCACGGCCTACATCTTGAATTGCGGTGCCCAATGCGGCGGGACAGCGGCGGGAGTCAGCATCGCCGACGTGGGCGCCACTACCGCTACGAGCACCATTCCGGTAAGCGCTGCCACTTTTGGTTTGGTGAGTGGTTCCACTCTGTACGTGGCGGGAACTCCGCCCGGAACGAACACTTGTACCGGCAGCGTAACGGCGGCCACTACATGCGGCAGGCTGAGCGCCATTGATACCAACTCGATGACCGTTACTGCCTCGGCCATCATTACCGATGGCTACCACGCTCGCATGCAGATAAGCCAGAACGGGCAGCTTTTCATCGGTTCCTACGGCTGCGCCAACATCAATATTGTCGGTGGCGAGGTTCGCGGCTGTTTATCCATCTTCAACACAAATACTGGCGGCGTCGTGATTCCGCCAAGCAACGGCAATGTAACCGGCCTGCAGCAAATCACCGGCCGCGATACGGTTTATGTTATCCAGAACGCGGAACTGGGCATCTACGACACGACGACGGACAAGTTGCAAGTGACCCCCGGCAACGGTAACAATAACGATGGCCAGATTGATATCGTTGGCCAGCCGTTCGACGTGAAGCTGGTAGATTGAGAGAGCTTCACGCTGTGACTTCCAATGCGCACTTGCTTCCCTCTGCTCGTTGCCCTTTCCATTCTGCCGGCGTCGGCAAGCGCCCAGACCCCCGTCGGTACTACAACCGTATTTCATAGCGATCACCAGCCCATTACTGTCGAGCGCTTCGATCCTAAAAGCGGAAGCTCTCACCTCGCGGTATTGCTGGCGCACGGCGGAGGAGGGCCGCAAGGGGACTGGAGGAAGACCGGAATTCTCGAAGCCCTGACCACGGCCGGCTACTCTGTCTTCGTTCCTCACTTTTTCGATGGGCCCGGGCAATGGAGTCCTTCGGTTAAGCCACAGATGTTCCTTGCCTATATCCGGACATTGAACGATGCCACTCGTTACATCGCGGCGCAACCGGAAATCCGGAATAAGGGAATCGGGGTCGTCGGCTTCTCGCTGGGAGGCTATCTGGCGCTTGCTCTGGCGGAAGAGGAGCGCAGCCATCCTCCGCCGTTACGTTCGCCGGAAATCAAGGCTGTGGTCGAGTTCTTTGGTGGAATGCCCGGCTTCGCCGAAGAGCGTTTTACCACGATGCCGCCGGTATTAATCCTGCACGGTGAAGACGATGACGTTGTTCCGGTCAGCAACGCCTACGATTTGCAAAGATTGCTCAAGAACAAAGCTGTCCCGTACGAAATCAAAATTTACCCTCATCAGGGACACAGCTTCAGCGGCGACGCGGTGGAGGATTCCAAGAAGCAGACAGTTTCGTTCTTGTCCGCTCACTTGCACTAGCACGACTCGCGAGCTTGAAACCGTTCTACCTTTCCGGCTCCAGCACCAACTCATGCGCCCGCGCCTTGTCCACCGCCGGTCCTGAAAACGGCCAGGCGAACGTGAAGCCCTCGTACCAGCCGTTCCACTGGTCCAAGTAATACGGGCTGAGCAGATTCCCCGCTTCGCCCGTCACCAGATTCAGAGTGGACTGATCGAGATTTGCGAGATCAACCGTCATTCGTTCCGACGGTCCGTGACTGCGCGAGACTGCCTTTACGGTGTATTCGCTTCCCGATTGGGGCTGCAATCCCGGTCCCGTCCAGCGCCGCAAAACGGGAATCCTGCCATAGACGGGGTGTTGAATCTCGACAGGATGAAAGTTCCCCCACTTCCAGGAGTTCAGGTCCTGCGGCACATCCGAACCGTGTGCCGGATTCGAATCGATGGCAGCCTCAACCGCTGCGGTTAGAAGATCGTCGTAGTTCGCGTAGCTCTCCGGCAGCCAGCGTTTCGGCTGATGCTGGACAACGTTCTCCAGCCAAACCGAACTCATCATCCATCGATAGCTCTTCCAACTAAGAGTCGTTTCGAGTTCTTGAGGATCCTTCGGTGCTGCGCCCAGCTTGGGTTCGAGCAATAGACGGGTTAATTCCTGGCGCGCCTCGACGGCGATGGTGGGAGCTGGCGAGTTCTCAATCATCCTTCCGTCCCACTGGCGCAGGATCTCTGCCGCTGCCTTTGCCCGAATCGAGGGATTCTTTGCATGGTCAACCGCATACACAAACCGCTCCCCGAAAAAGCGATCCAGCTCGGAATAAATGTCGGTTTCAAGCGCCAGCATGTCAGCCGCAGAAAACTTCTTGCCCGACTCCAGCACGCGATAAATGCGAGCTGACCGCCACGGAGCTTCCCATTCCGTGCTGAGCGAATATCGAAACCCATCTGGCGTGATCCGGCTGTTTGCCGTTGCGATGATTCCGGTGGGCAGATTGAATATGCTGGGCAGCTTGTCGAACGGAATGTAGCCTATCCATTCATGAGCATTGTCGCTGCCGTTCTCCGGCAAACTGCCATCACCCGCGGCGCGGATAGGAATCTTTCCGGTAGCTTGATAGCCGATGTTGCCATCGACGTCGGCATACACAACGTTTTGGCCGGGTGCATCAAGCTCTGAGAAAGCGCGCCTGAACTCCTCCCACTTCTGCGCCGAATCGACCGCGAAGAAGGGACTGCGCATGCCATCGTACAAAGTCCAACGCAACGCCAGTTTGCGCGCCTCGCCCGGGACCATGTCGGTAACGATTGGTCCATGGCGCGTCAACACCACGTCTACAATTACATCCGGTTTTTCCTTCGTGTGAATTACCTCGCGACGATGCTCAGGCTGCTTCCATCCTTCCGGCGTCAGATATTGACCGTCCGAGTTGAAAGTCTCAAGATACACGTCCTCGACCGTCGGCCCGAGATTGGTGAATCCCCAGGCGATTCGCTGGTTGTGCCCGACAATCACATAGGGATATCCCGGGAGCGTAACTCCAGCCACATCGAAGTTGACGGATGCGCAACGAAGATGAGCTTCATACCAAAGGTTCGGCATCTGATTGTGCAGATGCATATCATTCGACAGCAGCGGCTTGCCCGAAACCGTATGCGCCCCGGAGACCACCCAATTATTCGACCCCAGAACTAAGGCCCGCTCGTCCAACAACATTTCTGGGAGGGAAGGCAACGCAGGAACATCCGGTCGCGGCGTCAAGCCGGTAACTGAGCTGTCCGCGCCCGAATCATCGTCTTCATCCTCATCATCGTTCTGATCATCGCCTTTGATCTCTTGATCGAGCGTGGGCCGCGATACCGTCGGCGGTCGATCGTGCCAGGAGGAGTTCACATACAGATCCGCTGTCAGCTCCGGGCCCAGCTTGGCCAAAATCTTCTCGCGCATCAGCGCATGGCGCGGACTCGGGCTCAAATCCTCCACCATTTGGACCCCGATGAGGGTCGAGTCTTCCGGTGTCCACGGCCGAGGCGAATATCGCAGAATGCGAAATTCTAGCGGCAACCGATCACGATGCGCTTCCAGGTATGCATTCACGCCGCGCGCGTAAGCTTCGAAACGGGAGCGATCCTCGGTGGGCAAAGTTTCCACCGTTTTTTGAGCAACGACTTTCAGCCCGAGGATTCTCTGTTGCCGATCGTGCTCCAGATAATCGCTGCCGAAAACTTCCGATAGCTCTCCTGCCGCGAACCTTCGCATTCCGTCCATTTGGAACAATCGCTCTTGCGCGGTCACGTAACCCTGAGCGAAAAAGAGATCATTGAGGTTCGCGGCATCGATCACGGGTGCTCCACGTCCATCGCGAATAACCTTCACGGGCGCCGTCAGGCCCAACACTCGAAGCCTGCCGTCCAGTTGCGGTAAAGCCGACCGTGCCAGCGAATAAAACCAGCCGCAGAGGCCAAGCACGGCCAACAATATAAGGCTCAGCACGAAAGCAACGACACGCAAAATTCGCAGACGCGGACGAGGATAAGCCAGACTAATGACGGTCGCCATAAGGGACACTCGATTCTAGGGCTTGACTGCGCCGCAAGACAAACGGTAAGCAGAGGCGTCATTCGGAGTTCGGCGTCAGCCGGACGAAGGATCTGGCGCGCAGTGGAACTGAACTGTTCCCGCGAAAAAGTTGGCTCATTTCGTAAAGGTCAGTATTATTCAGGAGATCACCCAGGTTTGCGGAAACTCCATGCTGCAAAAGCGCATCGACGACCAGCCCAGCATCTCGCCCGAGATGGTTCGTGAAGCGCAGCAGATTCTGTATCAGCATCTCAAGCGTGTCGGCCTGAAACATACGGCGCAGCGCGACACCATCCTGCGAACCTTCCTCGAAACCCGCGAGCACCTCTCCACCAACGAACTGCACCGGCTGGTGCAAAAAAAAGATGTGCGCATCGGTTTCACCACGGTTTACCGAACCCTGAAACTGCTGGCGGAATGCGGCCTGGCCAGCGAAGTCGCTTTTCATGATGGCATAGCCCGCTACGAGCATCAGTACAACCGCCGCAGCCACCATCACATGGTCTGCACCGGGTGCGGCAGTTCGGTAGAATTTTTCTCGCCTGAGGTTGACCGTCTGGAGCAAGAGATCGGAAACCGATACCACTACGCAACCACCCGCCACACCTTTCAGATTTACGGAGTCTGCGAGGACTGCCGCAAGAAGAACACTTCGCGCCGCCTGGCCTAAGAAAACCATGCCCATCACATGTCCACAATGTCATGCCGAAATGCCCGAGAATGTTGCCTTTTGCCCCGGTTGCGGTCGCAGGATGTGGATCCCCGGTCAGGATGCAAAGAAGCCCGCAGCCACCCCGCCCGTCACCCGCACGCCTGTCGTGCCTCCCGTAACCGTGACGGCCGCGAGCGTGCCTAGCCAGTCCAAGGAGAATCTTCTCGCCGCGTTGGCTTACATCACGTTCATCCCCGCGGTTGTCTTCGTGGTCCTTGAGCCCTTTAAAAGGGATCGGTTCATTCGATTTCACGCCTTCCAATCCATCTTCCTGACGGTCGCTACAATGGTGATCGCAATCGCCTTGCGAATCCTGTATTCCATACTTACTCTCGTCCCGGTTGTGGGGTACTTGATGGCATGGCTGGCCGTGGCCGTGGCGGTACTGGGCTGGGGAATTCTCTGGTTGGTGCTGCTGGTCAAGGCCCTGCAGGGTCAAAGCTTCCGGCTGCCTGTGATCGGAAGCCTCGCCGAAAAAGCCTAGAGGGCTGCTTCAGCGCGCCCGGCGCGATTTTGTTTGCCTTGGGGATGCATTTCTGCTAACGTGCGCCCGTTCTGCGGATCTGGGTCAAAACCAATGCTTGAGGGGGGACGTCATGGCTTTTTGCACGGTGTGTGGTGCTCAAACACCAGATGGTTCCACGATTTGTCCGGCGTGTAGCCGCTCGGCAACTCCAGCGGCGCGCCCTGCCGCAGCCACTGCGGGCGGGCTGACCGACAACGTAGCCGGGATGCTGGCATACGTGACCATTATTCCCGCGATCGTGTTCCTCGTAATGGAGCCTTACAACCGGAGCCGATTTATCCGCTTCCACGCCTTCCAATGCATCTTTTTCCACATTGCGTGGACCGCCTTGTGGATTGTGCTGAGCTTCATCGCTCACATTCCTTTCCTCGGTTGGCTAACTTTTCTGATATGGCCGCTGGTTGGATTGGCGGGCTTCGTGATCTGGCTCGTTCTTCTGCTGAAGGCCAATCAGGGCCAGATGTGGAAACTGCCGATCATCGGGGATCTGGCTGAGAAACAAGCCGGCGCTAGTCTGCAGTAGTTTTGCGAAAACCTCTCACACCTCCCGCCCGAGGGAGAGCATCTTCCGGGGACTATCGGACTGTTGACTATCGGAGCAACTCCGCACGGAGCTGCTATCGAGGCATTTTTCGCTTGACATGAGCGATGAGCTACATCAGTATTAACACGTTTTAATAAGCCATTTCTGGCGCTTTGCGATCCCGGCCAGATGCTTCTCTCGGAGCGCAGTTGCCCGGGTTCATGATCGGGTTGCAGGGATTTGTGGTAAGCGGTAGGTTTCGGTGTTCCACTTGCGTCAAGTATCAGGGAGTGTCATATGAAGTCCCGTCTCCTGTGGTTTTACGTCTTTGCGTTTGCATTCTGCCTTCCCGTCGCGCTCTTTGCGCAGGATACTGCGTCCATTACCGGCACCGTGACCGACCCCACCGGAGCAGACATTCCTGGCGCTCAAGTGACCCTGACCAGTGTGGAGCACGGCATCAACCGCGCGATCACGAGCAACTCGACCGGCGATTACCTCTTTGCCGCATTGCCGATCGGGTCGTATAACCTCACCGTCGTCGCCTCCGGCTTCAAGAGATTTCTGGCTGCGGGCATTGTCGTGCGTGTAGCTCAGAAATCCCGTGTCGATGTCGCGATGCAGGTCGGCGCCGCCAGCACTGAGGTGACCGTTCAGGGAACCGCTGTCACCCAGGTGGAAACTCAATCCTCTGATCTTGGGGGCACGGTTACTGGCAAGGAGATTAGCCAACTCGAGCTGAACGGCCGAAATTTTACCCAACTCATCACCCTGGTGCCCGGAGTCAGCAATCAGACGGGGCAAGATGAAGCGGGAGTAGGAGTTTCAGGGAACGTTTCCTTCAGCGTGAATGGCGGACGCACCGAATATAACAACTGGGAAATGGACGGCGGCGATGCCATGGACAACGGCAGTAATTCCACGCTCAACGTCTACCCCAGCATTGACGCGATTGCGGAGTTCAAGGTGCTGACTTCCAACTACGGTGCCCAGTACGGCCGCAATGGCTCCGGCACGGTTGAGGTCGAGACCAAGTCGGGCACCAGCCAGTTCCACGGCGACGTATACGAATTCGTCCGCAACGACGCCTTCAACGCCACGCCAGAGTTCCAGACTGCTCCTCCCGCCTACAAGAAGAACGACTTCGGTTTTACCATCGGGGGGCCGATCTACATACCCGGACACTACAATACGAGCAAGCAGAAAACGTTCTTCTTCTGGTCGGAAGAGTGGCGTCGCGAGGTTGTGCCCGCAACCGGCTTTTTCAGCGTGACCACGGTTCCCACGCTGCCCGAGCGCGGCGGGAATTTTAGCGATGTGTGTCCGGCGACAGGGACGGCTTACAGTACGGCGACTGCTACGGCGTATCCCAATTGCCCGGCCCAAGGTCTGAGTTCTGGCACTCCAGCCTACTTCCCCAACAATCAGGTGCCAATCTCCGATCCAACCACGGTGAATGCGCTCCTGGCGATGATTCCGAATCCGAATTCCGGTCCGAGCACTTGGTTTGCGACCCCATCGCTTCCCACCAACTGGCGGGAAGAACTCTTCCGCGTCGATCAGAACATCAACGACAAAGTGCGTGCCACGTTTCGCTACATCCACGACTCCTGGGACCAGGACTATCCCGTTCCCTTGTGGACGAGCGGAACCAGTTTTCCCACCATTCAAACCAACTTCAACGGCCCGGGCGTCAGCATGGTGGCGCGGGTCACGGCGACAGTTTCGCCCACGCTGTTGAATGAATTCGTAGCCAGCTATACCACGGACCACATCACCACGAGTTTGATTGGGCCTTGGCAGCGTCCCCCGGGATTTCCCCCGATTGGAATCTATGACAACGGTTTTGGCGGCAAGGTGCCCGGCATTAGTCTGGCAGGCGGCCAGTATAACTTTGCCGAAGATCCGGGATACGTTCCCAACGGTCCGCTGAATTCCAATCCGACTTTCACTTTCCGCGACAACGTCAGCAAGAGCGTCGCCGGGCATAATCTGCAGTTTGGAATCTACGTTGTGAACGCCCACAAGAACGAAATCCCGCAGCCCAGCTATGGCGTGAACGGCTTCTTGCAGTTCACTCCTAGTAGTACGGTTACCACCGGAAATACGTTTGCCGACATGCTCCTGGGAAATGTCGACACCTTCACCCAGGAACAGGCTGCGCTCAAAATGCACGAACAATACAACATCTTTGAGCCCTATTTCCAGGATGATTGGCACGTCAGCCCGCGCCTGACGCTGAACCTCGGTTTGCGGATGAGCTTTTTCGGAACTTACTCCGAGAAGAATAATCTGGCTTGGAATTTTGATCCCGCACGCTACGTTCCTGGCGCGAGCGGCGTGGATCCGAGCACAGATCTGGTCATTGGCAACCCATACAATGGATGGGTAGATTGCGGCGTTACACCCGGAGTGCCCCAAGGCTGCATGACCAACCATTGGTGGAACCCCGCGCCCCGCGTTGGCTTTGCGTTCGACCCTCTGGGGAACGGAAAGTGGGCTATCCGCGGCGGTTACGGCATCTTCTTCGAGCACACGAATGGCAACGAGTCCAACACCGAGTCCCTCGAGCAGTACAACATCAACACGCAGACCACTAGCGTCGTGAACGTGCCGGGATACGCCAATCTCAATCCGACTCTTCTCGGAGGCGGTACGACTCCGCTGTCTTTTGTATCGATTCCGAGCAAGGCCGTGTGGCCTTACATGCAGCAGTGGCATCTCGATGTGCAGCACGATTTGGGAAAGAACACGGTCGCAACCCTGGCTTACGTGGGCAGCGGCGGAGTGCACCTGACTCGTTCCTATGAATACAACCAGATGCACTCGGTTCCGGCGAGCCAGAACCCGTATACGCCGGGCCAGGTCATCAGTCAGAACGACTGCAACTCAGTTTCCATCGATCCCATCAGCGGGCAGGCGACAGCAACCGTGAACGGCAATACCATGACCAGCGGATGGGCAAATAATCTTGCTGTGGCTTGCGGGAACAACGCCAATCCCTACCTGCCCTTCGCGGGAATCGGAAGCATCACCAGGAAGGATCAGACTGGATCGTCGAACTACAACGCCCTGCAGGCTTCTTTGCGACACAGCATCGGAGGGCTGCAGTTGAACGCAGCATATACCTACAGCCATTCGATTGACGATTCTTCCGACTGGAACGACGGCAGCTTTGTCGATAGTTACAACCTGAACGCCTATCGGGCCAGCTCTAACTTCGATGAGCGGCACATCATTAACATTGGCTACGTGTATGATCTGCCTTTCTTCAAGGCCAAAGGCCTGGCCAACAAGTTTCTGGGCGGATGGGAGTGGTCCGGCATTACGGACATTGAAAGCGGGACGCCCTTCAGTCTTTATAACCAGGGCTGCAACCCGTGCAACAGCAGCGTCAATGGCTCACCTGCCAGCGTCCCGACCGACAACGCCGGAGTTAACAACTCGTTTGCGACCGCCGGATCGTTCCCCGATGTCGTGGGTAATCCGAGCGTTGGAATACCGAAACTCCCGCCTGGCAACGCACCTTTGGTCTACAACCCCGCGGCCTTCGTAGCTCCCACTGGGCTTACGTTCGGTGATGCCGGAAGAAACAATCTCCGCAATCCGTGGCGCACCAACTTCGATATGGCGTTGCTGAAGCACATCGCTGTTACCGAGAGTAAATACTTCGAATTCCGAGCTGAAGCCTTCAACGTGTTCAACCATAGGGAGTATGCGTGGCTGGGCGGCGACGCCGGCTCGGCTGCCGACAACGCGAACGGCTCGGGAGTCACGACGGCAAACTCCGCAGGCTGCTACGGCGGAAGCAACAGTTCAGCGGGCGATCCGAGCTGCTTCGGAAGCGGGCTGCTTCAGCCCAATGCAGCGCACAACCCACGCATCCTGCAGCTGGCGCTGAAGTTTATTTTCTGATCGAGTGTGCAAAGCTGTTCCTCCGACCTGGCCTCCCGTGAGGCCAGGATTTTTTTCGCGGGGTGGGCTGGGCGCTGATCAAGAGGTAGTGATTGAGCTCCCTACCCGACCTGCGGTGCTGCCGAGACGAGCTCATCGCTGCAAACGCGTGTTCCAGGTCAGCGATCAGGTCGTCCGCATTCTCGATTCCTACCGACACCCGGATTAACTGCTCAGTCACGCCCGTCTTCTGGCGCTGTTCGGCGGAAATCATGGCGTGGGAAGTGAGCACCGGGATGGAAACCAGGGAATCCACTCCGCCTAGGCTCGGGGCCAAGGTGAACAGGCGTAGCGATTCGGTTAGGCGGCGAGCATCTTCTCCCGTGCCATCCACCTCGAAACTCAGCATACCGCCGCCTCCGCGCAGCTGTTCCATGGCAACCGCTCGTTGCGGATGACCTTCGAGAAAAGGGTAGTGCACGCGCCGGACCTTGGAGTGATGAGCCAGAAATTGTGCGATCCGCAGAGCGTTCTCATTCTGGCGCTGAACACGCACCGCCAGCGTCTTGATACCGCGAAGGAGCAACCAGGCAGCGTGTGGATCCATAACGCCACCCAATGTTGTACGTGTTTCGTGAATCTTCTCGATCAAATCCTTACGCCCAGCAATAACGCCGGCAATCAGGTCGGAGTGCCCGCCGAAATATTTCGTGCCGGAGTGCATCACCAGATCAATGCCAAATTCCACTGGGCGCTGGTTGATCGGCGTGGCAAATGTGCTATCGATCATAGAAATGAGACCGTGCTTTTTCGCCAAGCCGGCAGCCTTGTGCAAGTCAACGATCCGCACCGTGGGATTGGTCGGTGACTCGAGGTACAGCAACTTGGTATTGGGTTGGATGGCGCGCGCATGCTGATCGTACTCGGTGGTATCGACCAAGGTAGTTTCGATACCCAGTTTTGGAAGCCATTGGGTGAGGAATTTCGTTGCGCCGCCATAGATGTCTCGTTGCGCTACGATGTGCTCGCCGTTCTTCAGCAGGGCCAGAATGGAAGTAGTAATCGCACTCATGCCCGAGGCGAAAAGCAAGGCGGCATCGGCACCCTCCAGTTCCGCGATTGCAGACTCAGCCACGGTGTTGGTCGGGTTCCCGTAGCGCGTGTAAAACATATCGCTGTGCGTTGCCCGCAGTTGCTGCTCGTTGTCCGTGACCTCGAACGTCGAAGTCTGGTAGATGGGAGTGGTAAGGGGACCATTCTTTTTATCAAGGCTGGTCCCGCCGTGAACGGCTTCGGTTTCGGGCCGTTGCGTATGTTTTTTCATGAAAACTCCCTCGCCTATTTCGCCCAATCGCCGGGCGGCAATGATACGTCAAGGGTATCTTCCACCGGCGAAGGGAGCAATAGCACAGTCTCGACCAGCCCAGTCAGGCCAGCGTACTTTATAATCTCAACACCATGGACACAGGTCTGAAAGGCCGAGTGGCGATCGTCGCCGCCTCGAGCCAGGGGATCGGTCGCGCGACGGCGGAGGCCTTCGCCGCCGAGGGCTGCCGGATCGCAATGTGTGCTCGCAATGCTCAAACGCTGCAGGCGGCGGCAGAGCGCGTCGAGCAACAATACAGAACCGAAGTATTTGCCCAGGCTCTGGATGTAAGCGATGCAGAGGCGGTACACCGCTTTGTCGATGCAGTGGTTTCCAAGTTTGGTGGCGTCGACATTTGTGTCACCAACGCTGGCGGTCCGCCGGCGAAAGGATTTCTTGCTGCCAGCCTCGAAGAATGGCGACAGGCCGTGGATGCCAACTTTCTCAGCACGGTCTATTTCGCCCGCGAAGTGATTCCTCCCATGCAACGCAAACATTGGGGGCGAATCATCACCATTACTTCCATCACCACCAAACAGCCGGTGCCGGACCTTGTACTTTCCAACGCGGTGCGTGCTGCGGTCGTTGGGCTGGTGAAAAGTCTGGCCAACGAGTTCGGTAAAGATGGCATACTCGTAAATAACGTAGGGCCGGGCTACACTGCGACCGATCGGCTGAAAGAATTGGCCAAGGCCCGCTCTGCCACCTCGGGCAAGAGTGAAAAAGAAATCTCCGAGGGATGGAGTGCGGACACGCCGCTGAAGCGTCTCGGCGAACCCCGCGAGGTTGCGGACGCGATTGTGTGGCTGGCTTCCGAGCGCGCTTCCTATGTGACGGGGCAGACCGTGCTGGTGGACGGCGGCCTCTACAAAGGGCTGTAAATGGAGGACGAGCCTCTGGGCCAGCCGGGCGTGGACGCCAGACCTCCATTTGCAAGAGAAGTCTGAAAGGGCAAAACATGCGACCGCTAGCTTCTCGAATGGCCGTGATGACGGGTGAGGGCGCTTTGTCGGTTTATGCGCGCGCCAAAGAGCTGGAACGCGAGGGCCGCTCCATCATTCATCTCGAACTCGGCGAGCCTGACTTCCACCCCTCCGCATTGGTGAACGCCGCTCTTAAGCAGGCTCTCGACGAAGGCCAGGACCGCTATTGCGCAGTTGCCGGCATCCTGACTCTGCGAGAAGCAATCGCGAATTATCTTCATGAAACCCGCAATCTGACGGTTTCAGCCGATAACATCGTGATCGCTCCGGGCTGCAAGATCGCCCTCTTCATGGCAATGATGGCGCTCATCGATCTCGGAGACGAGGTGTTGTACCCCGACCCGGGCTTTCCCGGCTACTCGTCCATCACTCTCGGGCTGGGGGGCGTCGCTGTGCCCTTTGGGCTTTCCGAACGAAATCGGTTCCAACCGGATCCCGACGAACTTGCCGCCAAGATCACGCCGCGCACAAAACTTCTGATTACAAACTCTCCGGGCAATCCGACCGGCACTGTTTACACTGACGACGTGCAGCGACAGCTCGCGGAGCTGGCCATGGAGCATGATCTAATCGTCCTCTCCGATGAAATCTATGCCCGGGTCATTTACGGCGGGCAATACCGCTCGCTGATGAGCTATCCGGGAATGGAAGAGCGCACCCTGATCCTCGATGGCTTCTCCAAGAGTTTTGCTATGACGGGATGGCGGCTGGGATATGCCATTGCCCCACCGCGCATTGCCGCAGCGTTACAGATGCTGGCGGTTAACAGCTATACCTGCGTTGCGGAGTTCAGTCAGCATGCAGCCATCGAGGCACTTAAGGATCGAGACGGCACAACCCCTCGCATGGTGAGCGAGTTTGCCAAACGACGCGAGCAGTTCATTCGCGACCTGAATCGCATTTCCGGATTCCGCTGCTCGCCGCCGGAAGGCGCGTTCTATGCCTGGGTGAATATTTCGGAGACGGGAATGCGCGCGGAGGAGCTCTGCCGCATCATGCTCGAAGAGGCCGGTGTCGCGGCGATTCCCGGCGCGGCGTTTGGCCTGGCTGGCGCTGATTTCATCCGCTTCTCGTTTGCATCCTCGACCGCAATACTGCGGGAGGCAGTGGAGCGCATTCTCAAAGTCTCTGCCGCTTGGCAGGGAACTGCGGTGCGATAACGCGAAGCCATGTCAGGATATTGGTTGCGATCACGACAAGTCGGAGAGTTCATGAGGCGAAGGGTTCAGGCGTTGCTGTGTTTGTTAGTGTTTTATGGAGTGTCGTCACTGGCGGCGGCTCAGGCGCGTCCACTACCCGGTCCCGACGTGCAACAAATCTACCAGCGACTGCTACCTCAGATCGAACAAATCGCCATCTTTGATCATCACGCGCATCCTGGATTCTCCGACGATCCTGACCTTGATGCCATGGCCGCTCCGCCCGGAACCTACGCGCTCCGTTTACGTGACACGAATCCCGAACTCATTGCCGCCGCCAAAGCGCTTTTCGGATATCCCTACGACGATCTGTCGCCTGAGCATGCCAAGTGGTTGATCCAAAAGAAAGCAGAACTCAAGAAGGAAAAAGGCAACGCCTATTTTTCCGCCATCCTCGATAAGTTGAATATCGAGCAGGGCGTCGCGAACCGCGCGATGATGGCCGATTACCTTGATCCCAAGCGATTTGTGTGGGTATTCTTCGCGGACGCATTCATGTGGCCGTTTAACAATCAGCGGGAAACCTCCCGCAACGCTGACGAGGCGGTTTACATCCCACTGCAGGAGAAGATGCTACATCGCTGGCTGCAACAGGAAGGACTGAGCACGTTGCCTTCCGATTTTGTGGAGTATCTGAAGTTCGTGAGCCGTACGCTGGAAGACAATCAGAAGAAGAGTGCGATCGCAATGAAATTTGAAGTGGCCTATTTTCGCTCAACGAAGTTCAGCGATCCCAGCCGTGAGGACGCGCAGGACATCTATGAGCGGTTCGTGGCGGGTGGAATTCCCAGCAACCAAGAATACCGCACCTTTCAGGATTACATGTTCCGATACCTGATTCGCGACGCTGGCCGCCTACATCTCGCTGTACACGTTCATTCTGCTGTCGGCCCCGGCGATTACTTCAACCTCACCGAAAGCAACATCATGAATTTGGAAAACATTCTGCGCGATCCGCGCTATTCGAATGTGACGTTTGTGATGATTCACGGCGGATTTCCCTATGATCGTCAAGCCATCTGGTTGGCTGCGCCGAAAAACGTGTATCTGGATTCGTCGGAGACTGAATTTCTGCTCTACCCCTCTGAGTTTAAGAATACGCTCAAGCTCTGGCTCGAGACTTTCCCGGAGAAAATTACATTCGGTACCGACGCATTCCCTTACAACGACGTTCTGGGTGCGGAGGAGAGCTACTGGCTGGGAGTACAGTCATCGCGTACGGCGCTGGCCGCTGCATTGGCCGAAATGATTTCCATGGGCGAAGTCAGTGAGACTCATGCGATGCAAATGGCGCACGGTTACTTGCACGACAACGCAGTCGGACTCTACGCGGGAAAGGTGCACTGATGGCGAACCTGACGCGAGCGAAGAAGGCAACCCCAAAGACCAAGAAGCCCAGAAGGGCAACGACGCGAACCGCAGGGAAGGTCGAGTTGAAACATATTCCGTGGAACTCGATCGAACTTGAAGACCTAAATCCGCTGCTGCAGCGCCAGTTCATAGTGGGCCAAAACGTTATGGTGGCGCGCGTGCTGTTGAAGAAAGGCTGCATTGTGCCCGAGCACAGCCACCACAACGAGCAGATTACCTATATTCTGCAAGGGGCCTTGAAATTTTGGATCGACGGCAAAGAGATTTTAGTCAATGCGGGCGAGGTGCTGACCATACCGCCGCATATGCCCCACAAAGCGGAAGCCGTGGCGGATACGGTGGACCTCGACATATTCAACCCACCGCGCGCCGACTGGATTAACAAGACCGATAAATATTTGCGCGGTGGGAAGTAGATTGCGCTGGAAATGTTCTGCTGGCCTCAACCCGGATGACCGACCACACCTCACCTGAATCCAATCCGGTACAGACTTCGCAACTGCGATGCATTGGTTGCGACCTCGTGTGCGAGAAAGCCGCGCAGAACTTCCGCTGCGCTGCCTGTGGCGATCTGCTGGAAATCGTATATCCCGGTTGGGACACGCAGCTTGTGGACGCCGCTGCGCTACGAGCCGTCTGGCGCCAGCGGCGCACTTCCGGACTTCCGGTCGACGAAAGCGGCGTCTGGCGTTTCCGTGAACTGTTGCCCAGGTTCTATGACGGGCAACAGATCATCACCCTGCGGGAGGGAAATACTCCGCTGTATGAAATGCCTGGCTGCGCCCGCATTGCCGGATTGCAACGACTCTACGCCAAGCACCAGGGCATGAATCCCACGGGATCGTTCAAGGACACCGGCATGACGATGGCCGCGTCGGTCGCGCGGCGTGAAGGATTCCGTTGGGTAGCTTGCGCCTCCACCGGAAACACGTCCGCTTCCATGGCGGCCTATGCTGCGCGTGGAGGAATGCGGAGCCTGGTGTTGATCCCGGAAGGCAAAGTCTCGTGGGGCAAACTTTCTCAGGCGCTCGACTATGGTGCGGTGACCTGCCAGTTGAACACCGATTTCGATGGCTGCATGCGGGTGCTGAACGAGGTTGTTCAGCGGATGCCGGTTTATCTCCTGAACTCGGTCAATCCTTATCGTCTCGAAGGACAGAAGACGGCGGCGGTCGAACTGATGGAACAGTTCGATTGGCAGCCACCCGATCACGTCATTGTTCCCGGGGGAAACCTGGGAAATTCTTCGGCGCTAGGGAAGGCGTTCCTCGAGATGAAGCAACTGGGTTTCATCTCGACCTTGCCGAAAATATCTATCATTCAGGCGGCAGGAGCCAATCCATTGGTGCGGACAATGCGCGAAACTGGCGGAAAGACGCTGATTCCCGATGCATGCTGAAACGGCGGCCAGTGCCATTCGCATCGGAAGTCCCGCATCGTGGAAAAAGGCAGTTCGGGTATTGCAGGCGACCGGTGGCACCGTCGAACAGGGCAGCGAAGTTGAGATCGCTTTGGCCAAAGCGGAAATTGGAGCGGATGGCATTGGCTGTGAACCGGCTTCCGCCGTTACCCTTGCGGGACTCAAGAAGTTGGTGAAGCAAGGCTTCGTCAAGCCGCGAGAAACCGTAGTATTGATCTTGACCGGACATCTGCTAAAAGATCCGGAATTCACCTTGAATTTTCATCGCGGTGCTTTGTTCGTCGGCACTGAGAGCGAAGAAGAGACGGGGATTCTCAAGCCTCAGCAGCGCGCACCGATCGTGCTCGATGCCGACGGGGATGCTGTCATTCGAATCTTGAGGAAAGCGGACAACCGGCTAGAAACTTAGCAAGCTACGTTTCCACAGCTGTAGAGACGTTGTTTGCAACCTCTCGCTTTGCGCATGACTGATGGCACTGCCAAAACGCGGACCAAACCACCACGGTCCTTTGAGATTGTTCTGCCGGCGACTTCCGCGAACCTCGGTCCGGCCTTCGATGCGGCCGCGTTAGCGTTTGCGATGTTTCTTAGAGTCCGGGCAAAGGCCGCAAACGAATTCTCTATCACGGCACGCGGTCGCGATCGCGAAATCTGCGCCCCAATCGATAACCATCTTATCGTCACAACTTATCGTGGGGTGCTGCAGGCGGAAGGAAAGCCGGTGCAACCGCTGGCGCTCCGCATCGAGAATGAGATTCCTATCGGCAAGGGATGCGGATCCTCCGCGGCCGCGCGGCTAGCCGGAATCGCCCTGGCGGTACACTTTGGCCGATTGCGCTGGACCGATAGTCGGATGGTGTACGAAGCTGCCCTGCGTGAGAATCATCCCGACAATGCCGCGGCGTGCTGGATGGGCGGTTTGGCAATTGCGCAAATCTCCGCGGCCGGCGAAATGCAAATGGCACATGTAAGGCCGCAAGGGAAGTGGCCATTATTACTAGCTGTGCCCGACGAGAGCCTTTCGACCGAGGATGCTCGCAGTGTGTTGCCGACTGAATATTCGCGTGCTGACGCCGTGGCCAACATCCAGAACTCTATGCTGCTGTTGGCGGCGTTCCTTCAGGGGCGAAAGGACTGGCTTCCCTCCGCATTGGAAGATCGGATCCACCAGCCTTACCGCGCATCCCTGTGCCCTCTTCTGCCTCCGTTACGGAAGCTGACCGGAACTCGCGGAATCTTGGGAAGCGCTCTGAGCGGGGCTGGACCTTCCGTAGTGATCTTTCTGGACTCGAACTCCAGCGTGAATCAGACCAGAATGCGGGTGCGCGACCACTTGCGAGCGCATGCACTCAACCCGGAGTTAATTCTCACGGAGATCACCCCGCGAGGTGCGAGGCAGCGGATTCGCTGAGCACAGCGGGGAGAGAACGAGCCGAATCCTCAACTACGCGAATCTTCGTCTTTGCGGGGCGGAGGTTCTGCGGTCACAACGTTGGAAAAGTGCTGCTGGAAACTCAAGTAAGGTTCGCGGGCGAACCGGTCCGGGTAAGAATTAACGGCTCGAAGAAAACCGTCTATTTCTCGTTGGACTTCGTTTTCTCGTTCGGCCCCAGAAACCCGTAAATCTGTCGCGTGATGCCTCTTAATCTTCATCTACTTCTCCCTAATCCGGCCAGCCTTGCTTTTGGCCCACCCGGACACCCAGAGCGACACACTGCTCCCTCTTAAGGGTTAAGCTCGCATCGCAAAATTTCCAAGCAAAAGGGGGAAGCTGAGGGTATTTCCCAAGCTTGGACATGTAAATGGCACTTTGGTGCCATTGGGAATTCCCGATGGCGAGCATGGGAAAAAGACCGGGTGCGCTCCGGTCTTTTCTCGGTTCGGTCGTGGTTGCGCGATTTAACGGCTGGCGGGAGGAACAATGCTATTCATGCGCAGGTACTCCACCATCTGCCCGTAGTGATCGAAGCAGTGACCTACGATCAATGTGGCCATGCCGAGGCGTGTCGTCATGCCCTCGCCAAAGGGGCTTTTGATGGGGGACAGCAGGTTTCCATCGTTGATCGTGCCGACAGCTTTATGGACATAGGCGAACGAGTCCTTGAGGAATTTCACAATATCCGCTTTGGTCTTCAGCGAATCCGGTCCGTTTTCGCTGCCGAGATCGACCGGCGGTTTCTCCTCAAGGATGGCTGCCCCCACGAGGTAATTAACGGCGGCTACGTGCTTCACCTGTTGCGCGAAGCTGCGCACGCCTTTGAATTCGCCGTTCGTGGGCACAAACGAATATTTATCCTCGGGCATGGCGTCGGCAGCGGGAACAAATTCGTTTTCCACACCGGTTACACTGCGATCGAGCACTTGAGCGACAGTGCGATGATCCGCTGGCTTGGCATCCTGCGCTTGGCAAAGACCGGTACTCGCCAGCAGAAGCACGGAGGCAAACAGCCACTTCATCTTCTTCATGAGAAATCTCCTGGTTGGAATTGTGGAACCTGGTCTTAGGTCAGTCGCGCACTACCGACGGCGCGAACTGTAATTCCTGCGACGTCAGGGGATAGCGTCGCACACAAAGCACTCCAACCACAAGCGCGACCGCAGACCAGAGGAATGCGGTCGGAATTCCAACTCGGCTGGCCAGAGCGCCCCAAAGCGCGCTGCCCATTGCCATTCCTCCCTGAAGCACCAACAGGTACAAGGATAGCGCCCGTGCACGCAGGAACGGAGGTGACATGGTTTGTGCGGCAACATTCAGACATGCCAGGATTCCAATCCACGCGGTTCCACTGGTGAACAACACAAGTTCGAGCCAGCCCAATGTTTGTACTCGTCCCGCGGCAAATGTCATGGCCGCAAACACCAGAATCGCGACCGTTACAACTCCGTCCACCGAGAGTGTATTCCGCAGGCGAGGCAGGACGGCCGCGCCGGCCAACGCGCCCAGCCCGAATGACCCGAGCAGCAGGCCGTAACCGGTGGCTCCATGAGGACGGGCAACCATCGGGAGCAGCGCGAGAAGGGAACTCGCGGCCAAGCTGAACGCCCCGGTGCGGATCAGGACACAGCGCACGACCGAAGCGTCACGCCCATACCGCAGGCCGGTGAGGATGGCATCGGTGACACGGCCCTTTTCCACATTCTCGAAGTGGGGACGCTTCCAGCGATAAAGAAAAAATATGACTCCGAAAAACGAAGCGGCATTCAGGAGAAAAGCCACGCCCGATCCTGCGATCGCGATCACGATTCCGCCTAACGCCGGGCCCACTGCGCGAGCCACGTTGAACCCGACTGAGTTCAAAGCCACCGCTGGCGCGTGCTGTCTGGGAGAAACGATATCTGGTGTGATGGCCTGCCACGCCGGATCGTTCATCACTGCGCCCAATCCGAGCACGAAGGTGAACAAAAGAAGAATCCACGGCGTCACATTTCTCAAGAGTGTGAAAATGCCCAGCAGCGCCGCGGCTGCTACCATCCAACCCTGCGTGATCAGCAGCAATCGCCGCCGGTCCACCATGTCTGCCAAAGCCCCCGCCGGCAAGATGACGAGAAAAACAGGAAGCGTCGTCGCCGCCTGCACCAAGCCCACCATCAACGGAGACATTGTGAGCTGAGTCATCAGCCAGCCGGCGCCCACGTTCTGCATCCAGGTTCCGGTATACGAGATCACCGCGGCAACCCAGAGCGAACGAAAGAGCGGCTCGCCCAGCGGAGCCCAGGCCGAACCGTTCGCGGTCCTCGGCAGACTCGATGGCATCGACGTTTTTACCGCTTCTGCCATGGTCAGTTGGTCGCAACCCCTTCGGCTGAGACGTGCTCTTCAAACGGCCACTCCCTATGACGCCAAGTACGCACCAGATAGATGAGCACGCCGCTGATCAGGATGAGCACGGCGTAACGAATCTGGGTGAGTGAGTTCGTGCGCGAGATAAGTACGAACAAAAATCCGACGGATGCGGCGAAGGCGGGCAGCGGATAGAGCCACATTCGAAATGGCCGCGGCAGATCGGGACGGCGGATGCGCAACACAATCAAACCGATCGCCTGCACCAGGAATTGCAGCATGATACGAATTACTACCAACCCTGCGATGACATCCGCCAACGATAGAAAACAAAAGAGCGCAGCGACCGTGGCCAGAGCGAGCAGCGATATGTAGGGGAACCGTCCCTCGACGTGTAGGCGGGCAAACGCTTTGAAATAATTTCCGTCAAGAGCGGCTGCGAACGGCACCCGCGAGTATCCCAGCATCAGCGAGAAAACCGAGGCGAAGGCTGTCCACATCACCAGTCCGGTCGCCAGGTTCGCGGCCCATGGCCCGTAGATCTTCTGCATGAAAATCGATACAACATACAAGCCGTGGTTGTCTTGCCCCGCCTGAATTTCCTGCCACCGTACCACGCCCAGAATGCTGATGTTCATTACCACGTATAGACAGGCCACGAGAAAAATGGATAGCAGGATCGCTCGTGGGATGGTCTTCGCCGGTTCCTTTATCTCGTCGCCCAGGAAAGCGACGTTGTAATAGCCCCAATAATCATAGGTAGCGACCAACATGGCCGAGCCGAGTCCCAGAAAAAAATTGTGCGACAGAGTAAACGCGCCCGGGGGAAAACTGAAGGCTCGGGAAGCGTCGAAGTGGCTGAGTCCCGCAAGAATAATCCAAAACATTGTTCCGATTACGCCGGCCAACAGAAGTTTCGAAATCCATGCAATGCTCGTGATCTTGCGATACAGGAGCACCGTGGCCAGAGCAACCATGCCGATCGCGACGAAGGTCGCTCCCGAAACCAGCCAGTACAGCTGCAGGCGACCGAGCAGCGGCAAAGGCAAGCTCCAATGGCGTGCGATGTATTGCTTTTCCAGTCCCGGCCAAAAGTAAGATGCGTACCCGGCAAGGCCAATCGAGCCCGACGCAATAGAGAGCGGCGCACTGAAGGAAAGTTGCCAAACGAAAAGAAAGGAAATCAGCCGGCCCAGGCTTTTGGACCCGTAAATCTCGCGCAAATAACCGTAGGAACCGCCCGAGTGCGGCATGGCCGCTCCCAGTTCCGCCCAGACCAGACCATCGCACATGGCAAAGATCGCGCCCAAAATCCAGCCGAGCATGGCCTGTGGCCCACCCATAGCGCTCACCATCAGCGGTATGGTGATGAACGGCCCTACGCCGATCATGTCAATCATGTTCAGCGCAGTCGCACTTCCTAAGCCCACCCCGCGAATCAGCTGCGGAGAACTCTGACCGGTCTGAGATCCAGGCTGCATGGCGCGAACCACTGAGAACCAAGAACTGAAATCTGGGAGCTAGCTACTGGCCACTGCTTTTCTCGTGTCCCGCACTCAACAAGTTGACATAAAGGCGAATCGCACCCGGCACCCCCGCAGGTAACTGGCGAAAGAACGCGTATCCGGTGTAGAGATATGTGCCCTTGCCATACTGAGCGCGCAACAACCCGCCCTTCTGTGGCGACTCTCCAGGATCGTGGGACGCGAGTAGTGGCTTGAAGCTGTTGTCCCACTGATCCATGAAATACAACCCGCGTTCTTGCACCCATCCATCAAAGTCGTGCTCCGTGATCTGGTTGGGGTAGTGAAAGATGCCATCCTCTGGCGCGAGAATGTCCACCGGAGCCTCTTCAACCGAAACACGGACTCGGCTAAGTTGTGCGGGGTAAGGCGTCAATTTCCCCTTGTTGAAATCGGCGAAGCCAGTTTCATATTGTGCGACGAGCGTACCGCCGCTAAAGACAAAATCCAGTAGCTTCTTGTTGTTGGCCGCGAGATCCTTTTGGGTATCGTAAGCCCGAATTCCCAGAACAATCGTATGGTACTGGCTCAGGTTCTGGCTGGCGAGTTTGTCCGCCGGAATCAAAGTAACCTTCATTCCGATCTGCGTGAGCACGGTCGGAATGTCATCGCCCGCACCCATAATGTAGCCGACGCTCAAATCCTTTGGCACTTTCACATCGACGATGCTGATGCGCTGGAGCGCAGGCTGGTAGTAGTAAAAGCTGTCGAGATCCTCGCCAGTGACCAGACTGTAACCCTCGGCGTAATTCACTCCCCCCGACTCGAACACCGCACGGATGTTCGCGCGTCCCTCCTTCAAACTAGTGGGAGATATTTTGAACTCAAATTCTTGCTTCTCGCCGTGCCTGTGAAACTCCATAGCCAATCTAGCCGGCTCGACGCCCCAGCCGGCCGGTACCTCCAGATGAAGATTCCCCTTGATGCCGCCAGACAAATTGCTCGAAACGGCGACTTTCACACGTTTTTCCCCGTCGCCCGCTGTGGGAATCACCTGCTGCCCGGGCTCCAGCATCACGGAAAATGCGGGGACGATGGCGAGGGTTCGGCTTCGCTCCACACCTTTGTCATCCACAAACTGTGCGACCACCGGAGATGAGATCTCAGTCTCGGGTCCGTTCGCTCCTCCCAATTCATGCGTCCCACCGAACAGGGTCAGGTCGTGCGGCGAGCGATGAGTGTGGTACTGGACGGTCGCGTGGAACGGGGGCGGTGGGAAGGGCAGCGTGAGGTATCGCTCCTCGTCGATGGTGTTGATGCTTTCGGTTTCCGGGTTGGCGCGATGCCAGTAAGGACGCGTGTAGTAGTGCCCGTCGGCAGCTTGAACCGGAATCTGCACGAGGAAGTTGGCATACTGATCCTCGCCCGGAGCGACGACCAGAACAGCTTCTTCATCAATCTGCTTGGCCCATCCTTGCGGAGCGTCGAGCCGTATTCGGTTCAGAACTAACTTGTTTTTTGAGCCGTTGTGAAACTTAACCCTCACCAGGAACTTCTGTCCAGGAGACGCCGTAGTGAATGCTTCTTCCTCCTTCGGCAGTGCGCCCGCCGCCTTTTGGGGCGGAGCGACCGTCGCTTCCACCGTGACGCCCATCGCCAGGTTGATTGCTGTCCGCGCCTGTTCCAGCTTCTCGCGAAGTATTTCTACCAAGTCCTCTTTCAGCGGCGAGCTAATCTGGCTGCTTTGCACCCGGCCTGTCAAGGAGTCCAGGCTTAGCAACGCAGCTAGCAGCGGTCCGGCTGCGTCGCTGGAATCTTTCTCGCTGCGTTGAGCCGCCTCTTGGACGCGATTTGCGAGGTCCACGAGTTCTGATCGCAACCACGGTACCTTTGACTCTTCGGCCCCCAATCGAGCAGCAAGCCCCGGAAAACTCGTGTCAATCCCGTCAAAGAAATCCTGCTCATGACCGTCTTTGTCGGTTGTCGCCGGCAGAACCGAATCGACCAGTTTGTAGTAGGTGTAACGAGGGCCAGGGTCGACTGACCAGCCTCCCGCTCCCTGCGAAAGCTGATGCCGCAATCCCTCTAACGCGAATTGGATGTAGGACATTCCCAGCCTGGGATTCTGTTCTCCCACATTCAGCCGGACCGTGTAGTTCTCCGCCGGGCAGGTTTGAGCCCCAAATCCGCATACGTTCCCGATGTAAAGCTTTTTAGCCTGCCACGGCAGCAGGCCCTCGGCGATCTGCACCGGAAATCGACTGGGATCCGCCGCCGCGCGAAAGGCTTCGCGAGTAAGAATCGACGAAGCCTGGTGATGGCCGTGTCCGTCACGATCAGTGCCTGAAAAGCGAGCGACCAAAACATCGGGCCGGAAGGTGCGAATTACCCCCACCATATCTCCGAGCGCGATATCGTGACCCTGCCACTTCTGGAATGTTTCGTCGGCATTTTTGGAAAAGCCAAAATCCGCAACCCGCGTGAAGCGCTGCTGCACGCCGTAATAGCGGTCTGCTCCCAGCAGTTCCAGCGTCCGCAAAACGCCGAGCACATCGAACAAATTACTGCCTACCTTGTTCTGTCCGCCTTCGCCGCGATTCAGGGTCAGCAGCAGGACGGTCGCACCCTTCCCGCGCGATTCGAGGGTCAGCATGCCGCCGTCTTCGTCATCGGGATGCGCCACAGTTTGCATCAGGTGCGCGGTCGTCCGGAGGCGCAACAGCATTTCCTGCAAGCCGGCCGCGCCGGTGTCCTGAGGTAAAGGATTTACAAACTGAGGGTCTTTTGGGCTTGCTGGTTTTGCCGCGGTTTGCCAAACCGCGGCGACCGTCACCAGCAGAATCGGAAGAAGGGCAAGCAAAACCTGTGGAGAGCCGGGTCGAATGCGTTGCTGCCAGACCCCACGGTCATCGTCAGTCATAAATAAAGGATTGTTGTCCTTGCAGACGGGAGCCAATATTTTTCCTGATATAGCGTCTTAATCATCGACTGATTGGGAAAGAAAAGGGTAGCCAACCCACTGACCATCCTACCTGATTTCACTGCTCCTGCGGGTTGCGAACGCTCTCCTGGCATTCATGCGCAGCGGTCAGCACGGCATCAAACTCCTTGCTGCTGCGCAGTTTCGCCAGCAATGGGTCGGACAACAGAGCCGAATAGGAGCAGTAGTTCTGGTCAACCGCGGCCTTGATCATGTGAAGAGCAATGTCAGGCTTTCCGCAGAATGCCATCACGGTTCCTTCGTAGTACCAGCGCTCGGGATCGGGCTCTGCGAGCACGGAGGCTTCCACTTCATTCGTGATTTTATCCAACTCGGACGGAGGCCGCATCCCCAGGCATGCCTCTAGCAGTTCGCGATGGTAATGCTCCGCCGTCGACACCTTCTTCACGCTGTCTCGCGCTTCCGCTAGTTTCCCATCGCGCAGCAGAATCAACGGGGTCGCGAAGTTGGCCCATTCTGAGCCTGCATCCAGACGAACAAAATCCATCGCGCGCTTAGTCTGGCCCAACTCCATGAATCCCCACGCGCACGAGCGCCATTGGTAGTTTCCGGGAGAGATCTCGAGCGCGATGTCACATTCGCGCACCGATTCCTCTTGCATCCCGGCATAACGGAAAACATAGGCAAGGGTAAAATGAGCCTGGCCACTTTCCGGACGGCTCTTAACCAGGGCTTCGGCCGCCGCGTAGGCCTTGGTCAACTCACCCCTCTCCACGCGGTTCGTTATCAACTGGCTCGCGGCCACCAATCGGTTGGGATCAAGAGCGACTGCACGTTCCGACGCTTGATTGGAACGCTGGAACATCTTTTCTCCGCCGTTGGAATAGTCCGCGTCATAATAGGAACGCAGGCCGAGTTCCTCCCAGGCAGGAGCATAGTTCGGATCGGTTTCCACAACATGCTCCAGTACTGCGATCGCATCCTTGTTCGGTCCAGCGTCATGAGGCAGCGCCAGGCTATGCAGGTAAAGGTCGTACGCTTCTTGGCTCTTCGGCCGAGTGCCGGTATCGAGATAAGTACCGGCCGCACCCAGAATCGGCAATAAACCTTGGCGGACCTGACTGGCAAGCTTCTCTTGTAAGGCGATCAAGTCCTCGCTGGAGGCTGTGAAATTTGTCTGCCACAACATCCGATTACTTTTCGTTTCCGTGGCTTCCAGGGTTACTAGTAGATGGTCTCCCTGCCGGAGGTAATGCCCGGTCAGGACGCTGCCCACGTGCAGTTGGCGCCCCACTTGTTGCGGGTCAATGTCTGGACTCACATATTTCCGCGTTACTCCGGAGGGACGAACGTCCAGCGAGCGGCTGTGGGTCAGCACATTGGAAATTTCGTCCGCCAACGCGAAGCGCAGGTAATCGACGCTGAAGTCGCCGTTCAGGTTCTGCAGGGGAAGCACCGCAATCGCACTAACTCCGGTGCTCGCAGCCGTGCTGCGATGCTTGAGCCACCAGGCTCCGACGGCCGCCAGCACCGCGATCAAAAGCCCGGCCATCCCCAGCAGCAAATATTTCTGCCACGCACTGGAAGTCTGGAATGCATTTGTGGCCACGCGCAGCGGCGCTTCCCGCGAATTCGTTTTGACCGCCCCCGATTCTGTTTGCTTCTTCAGACGCTGCAGGTCGGCTTTCATTTGCGCCGCACTCGCATAGCGCTTGTCGCGGTCCTTTTCCATCGCCTTCCCGATAATGCCCTCGATCTGAGGCGGGAGAGCGGAGTTCAGGCTTCGGGGTGGGGCGGGCTTGTGATGCAGCATCGCATCCAGCGTGGTCACTACGTTCGCTCCCTGAAACGGCTTCTTGCCGGTAGCCATTTCGTAGAGCACAACGCCAAAGGAAAATAGGTCGCTCCGCGGGTCGAGTTCCTCGCTGCGTGCCTGTTCCGGCGACATATAAACCGCTGTTCCGGGAACTACACCGATGGCCGTGAGCGAATCCTCATAAGGGGTGTCCTCGCTTGCCGCCACGCCTTGGTCGCGCGACAGTTTGGCCAACCCAAAGTCCAGAATCTTCACCTGCCCGGTGTTCGTAATAAACAGATTGGCAGGCTTGATATCGCGATGAATGATTCCCTTGGCGTGAAATGCTTCAAGGGCCTCCGACACCTGTGTGGCAACATCGAGAAGTTCTTCAAACTCCAGCGGTTTCCCGTGAATGCGCTGCTTCAGACTCTCGCCTTCGAGCCTTTCCATGACGATGAAGGGATGGCCGCCGTTATCGTCGATTTCATGGATGGTGCAAACGTTGGGGTGATTCAACCGCGAGGCGGCGCGGGCTTCGCGCTCGAAACGGTCCAGAGACTTACGGTCGCCCACTAGATTGTCCGGAACGAACTTCAGGGCAACATGGCGTCCGAGGCGCACATCTTCCGCCTCATAGACAATGCCCATGCCTCCACCGCCGATTTTTCCCAGAATGCGATAGTGGGAGACTGTCTGGCCGACCATGAGGGACCGCTCGCGGCTATGTTAGGCCGCCCCGGGGCTGGGGTCAACCATTACGTGCGGTAATACGCGCTGAGGGGATTTTCCTTCACTGTGGGGCCTACGGAAAAGGCCCGCCGGCTACAAGAAAGAGACTGGGGTATCAAGAGAGGAATACGCTGTGATGGAAAAACCAAGTGTACAATCCAACCAGTCTTGAGGCAAAGGCAAACGGGAAATCCTCTCAAATTGAGTCTTCGTGGGTTGGCAGAGCGCATGAGCAGGGGAGTCGTGTTTCGTCGTAGACTCCCCGCCAAGTTCGGTCGCTTGCCCATTTATGTTACCCCTGAGGCAGGACTGCGCTACTGGCTGACGATGCGGCGGGTGGACGCAACCCTGTACAACATGGTCGAGGAACTTGTCCGACCGGGCACTACCGTTTGGGACGTAGGTGCTAACGTGGGATTGTTCAGTTTCTGTGCCGCGGCCCTTTCTGGTCCATCCGGCTTCGTGCTGTCTGTCGAGCCCGATCTCTGGCTGGCACAACTGGTCGACCGTTCCTCCCGGGAATTGGGTCTTAGCCGGAGCGAATGTTCTTCTGTTCGGGTTGTGTGCGCGTCTGTTTCAGATTCGAACCGTGTAACTGAATTAAGTGTCTCAGAGCGGGCAAGGTCTTCAAACCACTTGGTTCACGCTTCTGGATCGACTCAGGCGAAAGGTTCGCGATATAAACAACTGACCGTTTCATTGACGCTGGACTTTCTTCTAGAACACTTTCCTCCTCCTGCCGTACTTAAGATCGACGTAGAAACCCACGAGGCTAATGTTTTGCGGGGAGCAACACGCCTGTTAAGAGAAGTACGACCGACCGTCTGGTGCGAGGTGTCTCACGAGAACTCGGACGAAGTCACGAGATTGTTGCGCGAAGCAGGTTACCAACTCTACGGGGCTGCAACCCAACCCCATATGCGAACAGAACGGGCGTGGTTTGACACACTTGGCGTTCCGATTGAGTCCTGCGTGTCCTGATTGGGAGTCGCTGCTCGGGCGCGTCGGCACGCGCGAAACTGGGTCCGAAGGCCCGGAATCGAAAGCCCGAAGCCTAATCCCTATAAAACCCAGCCGACGAGCCAACCCATTGCATGTTCTTATTGTGGTCTACGCCCATCATCAGCCCGCGGCCCATGCGGACGATGGTCATGACCGGCAGCAGTTCGTCCAGCCAGATATACATGATACGGATCTCCGCCTTGGTCCCGCCTAGAGGTGTTTCAATCACCGGCTCAAACTGCATGCGCTCCTGCAGGATGTATTGCGAACGCTTTGCCTTGGGGATGTTCGCCAGGTCTTCTTTTGTGGGATTAAGAATGACGCCCAACCCGGCGAAGGAAAACAATGGCTTGATCACGTAGTTTTCCAGATCCTGGGGCACCGGTTCCACACGATCGAGAAAGGAAGTCTTGGGTACACACTCGTGGCGCAGAAAAGGCAGGGAAAACTTGCTCATGCGAAAGTACCAGTTGGGATGCCCCGCCCACTCCACTTCCAGGTCATCGGTGAAGTTAAAGGAAAGCTTGAGCTTCTTGCGCACTAGCTCATCGACGATGGCGCGGTTGTAAATCCGGCGAATGGGAGTGCGCTGGCCTCCGCGATCGTAAAACAGCTCATTGCCTCGTTTCTCGATTTCGGTTATGTCGACGGTTGCAATTCCAAGCAGCTTTTCCGTGAGCAGAAAATCCGGCAGCGTCTTTTGGTGACTGGGATCGATCTCCATCAGAATCACGCTTTGCGGGTCCTGATCGCCCACAATGGCGCGCCGCAGCAGCTTCTTGTATCCCTCCCAGTCCAGCCCGCCCAGCAGATACTGCAAGTTCTCATCAAGTTCGAAGACCTCCATGTAGATCTGCGAAATCATCGCTTGATACGCGTAGAGAGAAGGGAAGCCCTGCAACTCAACCAGCTTGGGTTGCAGCTTGCCGGCGGCGTCGCGCACCAGTCCAAAATCCACCTGAATGAACAAGGGATGGGGCGATTCACGGGGCACATTGAAATCGGGCGGAATCGCGTCGAACGAGGCTTTGCGGTATTCCAACCCGCCCAGCTGTTGGATGAGTTCCTTGCCGTACTGCGACATCTGGTCCAGCAGCGGCTTGGGAAAGAAGCAGGGCGTCTCCGAAACCTGGAACTTGACCGGGGTACCGCAGCGCTCTTCCATCAACTTCAAGAAAGCCTGGTACTTCTCCGGCGTGAAGTTCGCGTTGAACTGCTGTCGCAGGGCAGGAATCATGATTTCTTCAGGAGCTGTCACGCTGAGCGGACGAGCGCTTCCCGACTATATGATCCGATGCTTACGCTTCCAGCAGGAACTTTCCATCGCGCATAATCTGCTCACTGTCCACCCAAATATCAAACTTCCTCCCCACCACGTCGATGTGGGTAGACGAATACCACTCCGCTCCCGTGTGCGCCCCGTAAGGATTGCCAAAGGCAATGTGTACCCCGGGATATTTCTCGTCCTGCAGAATCTGCCCGATCACGTCCTTCAATTCGATATTCGTGCCAATCGCGAATTCGCCCACGCGATCGCTGTTCTCGTCGGTATGGGTGTAGCTCCAGAAATCACTCTCCAGGTCATGGTTCGCGGAATGAGCCTCAACCACGCGATTTCCCTTCACCCGAATGGTCAGCGGATTCTCGCGCAAACTCCCAAACTTGGCGCAAAGCCAATCGCCCACGACGCCGTCAATCACAAACGTCCCATTGACCTCGCCCGGAGTCGTGAAAACTTCTCCGCCCGGCAGGTTTCCCCATTTGTCCGGGCTGATGATTCCGCTGGTCTTGACCCAGCGATAATTCGGATTCAAATCCGCAACCAGATCGGTCCCCGCCGGCGTCTTGGCTCGGACTTGCTTCGCTCGCCGCACCATGTCGACCACCTTGACGCTGATGCGATCCACCTTGAGAAAATCCGCCCGCATGCCCTCCAGCATGATCTGCCGGTTGACGTTCACCATGTGAGCGTGGCGAATCTTGCGCCGGTTGACCACGTCGGTCATCTGCATGCGCGAATGCAATTCATTGGCCTGCGCCTGCACTGCAAAGATGCTGACCTGGCTGGTCTCGAGATCTTCCACGATCTCTCGCGGAAGATCGCCGAGCGGTCGCGGCGCCAAGTCCTCCAGCACCCACGCGTGGTACGGAGCCCCCACAGCTTCCAACTCGCGGACCATGCTGGCCGCGATTTCCTTGGTGGCCTCGTCGGTGATGACCGTGACTTTCTCGCCGGGCTGCACGCGCAAACAAACCTTCACCGCGTTGCGGGCGCCGGGAGTGAGTTCAGGGTCGAAGGGGATCGTATTAAACTTCCGGTTGGCTTGACTGACAGGAACGCTCATTACCCTACTTTTCTAGCGGAAGCCGTGACCGGCGACTCGGTCAATCCCACTTCCGTCTCTTCAATGATGTAATCCACTACCTTCTTCAAATCACCGGTTTCCTCGAACACGCGCAATTGGCGGTCGGCCCCGGTTCCCATTTCCAGGATCTCGTGAATGTAATTCAACTCCTCGCGCGAATCCAGTTCGTCCACCACATCGTCCACGAATTCCAAGATACTCCAGAATCAACTCGCGCGCCGGAACCTCCTCCTGCTTGCCGAAATCAACCAGCTTTCCTTCCAGGCCATAACGCGAGGCGCGCCACTTATTCTCCATCACCAACGCTCGCCGGTAAAGCCGGAAGCCCTGATTCGCCGAATGCAGCTTATAGAGCTTCGCGACGGTCGCTTGGATGAGGGCAGCCAGTGCAATGGTTTCATCCACCCGCATCGGAATATCGCAAATCCGGAACTCCAAAGTATTAAAGAACGGATGCGGCCGAATGTCCCACCAGATCTTTTTCGCGTTGTCGATGCAATTGGTCTTGATCAGCAGCTTGATAAAGTTTTCGTATTCCCCCCAGCTGGGGAAATAATCCGGAATGTTGGTCCGCGGAAACTTGTCGAAAACCTTGCACCGGTAAGACTTCAGCCCGGTGTTCATTCCCAGCCAGAAAGGCGAGTTGGTCGAAAGCGCCAGGATGTGCGGCAGAAAATAGCGCGCATGGTTCATCAACTGGATGGCGATCTCGCGATCCTCAATTCCGATGTGCACATGCAGACCAAAAATCAGGTTGGCTCGCGCCACCAGTTGCATGTCCTCGACAATGTTCTTGTAGCGTTCGTCGGGCGTGATCTCCTGCACGCGCCAGTCGGCAAAAGGATGGGTCGCGGCCGAGGCCAGCCTGAGACCATTGTCCCGGGCCAGTTTGATCATGTCCCGGCGCAGGGTTTTCACCTCGGCCTTGGCATCTTTAATACCGGTGCAAACCGAAGTTCCCGACCTCGACCACGGCCTGGTGCATCTCGGCCTTCACCCGTTCCTGCAGGCGCATCCGTCCCTGCTCCATCATTTCGGTATGGATGTGCGAGCGCAGATCGCGGGTAACCGGATCGACGGTCTGATATTCCTCTTCGATCCCGATAGTGAACGTAGGTCGCATCGTCAGAAACTCAACTCGATCAGACAGTATAACAATCCGACCCCTGAATAAGCCCGATGTTTGTGCTTGACCAGACAATGGAGGACGGGCCTCTCGCCCGCCCGGACCGGGCGAGGACGCCCGGCCTCCATTAAGCCCGAATCCGTTTCCGAGCCGAAGGCTTCGCCGCAGGAACGGCGACCGGTCCTTCGCCCGCCAGAAGCGCCGCCCAGCGCAACTCTCGTGCCGGATTCTCCTCACTAAGCGCTTTCTTTACAGCCATTTCCGCCACAGCATTCACCACCCACTCGAAGTTCTCCTGGCCCACCGATGTGGCCTCGGCATCCGGCGCTG